>NZ_CP017753.1:0-278189 GCF_001854285.1 Cupriavidus sp. USMAHM13 | reverse complement strand
AACGGCGCGCGCTCGGTGGCAAAGCGGGCCGCCTCCGTTTCAGCCTGCGCCACCACGGCATCCAGCGGCGCCCCGGCGTCCAGCAGCCGCCACACCGCGTCGGAGCCCACCGATACGCGGATGGCTTCGAGGTCGAACGGCCCGGGATGCTGCGCATGCAACGCCAGGGCCAGTGCCAGGCCCACGCGTCCCGGTTCGCGCCGGGTTTCGATCCGCACCGACACACCGTGGCAAAGCTTGCCCTGGTGCCGCCCCTCGGTGGGCACGAAGTCCACCGGCGTGAAGCGGGCGCCGGTGTCCATGGCAGCCAGGCGAGCGGCCAGTGCGGGCGCGTCAAGCCAAGGAGCGCCGACTACCGTGAACGGTGCCGGAGTGCCGCGCCCGACGCTGAGGTCGGCGCCTTCCAGCAGGCCGGTCTCGGGATAGAGATCCAGTGTGGCCGGGTCGCGCAGGTTGGGCGAGATCGGCACCCAGCCGAGGCCGGTCGCGGCGAAGGCCATGCCGCGCCGGTAGCCGGCCATCGGGATCACACGCAGGTCGGCGGCGGACTGGCGGTGCGCGTTGAAGAGCCGCGCCAGTTCGCCGACGGTCATGCCTGGGAGAAGCGGCAGCGGATAGTAGGCGGTGAAGCCATGCTTCCCGGCGTCCAGCACTGGTCCGCCGACGCGGGCCGCGCCGAGTGGGTCGGGGCGGTCCAGCACGAACAGCGGGATGCGGGCGGTGGCGGCGGCCTCGAGCGCGTCGTCGAGGGTGGCCGGATAGGTGAAGAAGCGTACGCCGGCGTCCTGCAGGTCGAACACCAGCGCATCGAGCCCCGACAGCGTGGCCGCATTGATGCGGCGCCGCTTGCCGTACAGGCTGTAGACGGGTAGGCCAGTGGCTACGTCCATGCTGTCGGCCACCGGTGCGTCGACGGCGATGTCGAAGCCGTGTTCCGGCGCGAACAGGGCGGACAGTTTGACTTCGGGAGCATGCGCCAGCACGTCAGCGGTGCGGCGACCGCGTGCGTCGAAGCCACTGCGGTTGCTGATCAGGCCGACGCGCATGCCGGCGAGAGCGGCGAAGTCCCCGGCTTCCAACAGGTCCAGACCGCTGGCCACCGGCCCGTGCGCGGCGGGCAGCCGCAGCGCGTCCGCCAGGGCTGGAGCGAGTTCGGGCAGAGCCGTGCCGATCGCCGACGGGGCGAGCGGCGGCAAGGTGCTGGCGACCACTGCCAGCACCTGTGCACGCAGTGGCATGGCATCGCCGCGCGATCCCATCAACACGCGGTTGCTGAGGATCACCACGAAGCGGCCGCTGACCCGGTCGATCCACAGTCCAGTGCCCGTGTAGCCGGTGTGTCCCAGGCTGCCCAGAGGGGGCAGGCGGTCGCGGTTGGCTGCCAGCGGGCCGCTCAACTGCCAGCCGAGGCCGCGCAGGCTGCCCGCGCCGTCACTGTCGTCCGCGGCGCCCGCCGTCGCTGGCGCGGCGAGCGCCGCCACGCTCGCCGGCTGCAGTACCTGCCCGCCGGGCGCGTGTCCGTCGGCCAGCAACATGCGGGCGAAGCGCGCGAGGTCCTCGGCGCTGGAGAACAGTCCGGCGTTGCCGGCGATGCCGCCCAGGCTTGCCGCCAGCGGGTCGTGCACGCGCGGCCGTCCGGCCGGCCCGGGGCGGCGTGCGGTAGGCGCCAGGCGCGCCAACTGCGCGCCGCGCGGCTCGAAGCCGGTGGCGCGCATGCCCAGCGGGGCGAAGACATGCGTCTGGCACCAGGTGTCGAGCGGCACGCCGCTCGCGCGCCGCACGATCTCGCCCAGCACGATGAAGTTCAGGTCGCTGTACAGCACTCGGCTGCCGGGGGGGGCGATGGGCGGCAGGGCCGCAATGGCTGCGAGCACCGCTTGTGGGCCGGCTCCTCGTGCCGGGCGCAGCCCGGCCGGCAGCCCCGAGACATGGGCCAGCAGTGCGCGCAGCGTGATGCCATCCTTGCCGGCCGCGCCGAAGGCGGGCCAGTAGCGGGCCGCCGGCGCGTCGAGGTCGAGGCGGCCACGTTCGGCGAGCTGCAGCGCGGCCGTGGTCGTCGCCACCACCTTCGTAAGCGAGGCTAGGTCGAACAGCGTATCGGCCGTCATCGCCTGTGGCGGCTCCAGGCTCCGCCGCCCGGCCGCGCGCCGGTAAAGGATGCCCTGCCGGTCGCCGACTAGCACCACTGCACCGGGGATGCGCCCGGCCTCGATCTCGGCGGCCAGGATGGTGTCGATCTGACGCGCCGCCTCGCGGGGGAAGGCCGCGGTGGCAGGCACCGATGTCGCCGGTGCCGCGCTCGCGCCGGGCACGTTCAGGGCCAGGCAGAATAGCAGCAGGCCAGCGCTGGCGCGCACGCGCAGTTGCCGTGTCACGAGTGCCATCAGCGCTGCGGCAGCGCCTGAGCGTCGTACTGGTTGCGCGGATTCCATAGCATCCACCCGTTGCTGCCGGCCTGGTCGGCAGCTCTTGTCTGCGCCCGGATCTGTTCAGCGCCGAACTCCTTGTGGTCGAAGGCGTAGTCGCGGAAGGCCTGCAGCCAGGGCCGGAAGCGTGCACCGGGCAGTCCGGTGCGACGTTTGGCCTCCTCCAGCGAGCGTGCCACGATCTGCCCCGGGTCATCAGTCGGGCGGCGGCAGCCGGGCAGTCCCCAGGTAAACCCGGACGGGTACAGCATCGGCGAGATGTAGTCGAGCGGGATGCCGAGCTGCTCGATCTGCTGGCCGATCTGGGTGTCGTCCAGATTCCAACAGACATAGCCGAAGATGTCGGCGGCCACGTAGACGTTATAGGGATCGAGGCGGCGGCGCGCCGCCCTCAGGAAGCCGGTGATCGCCGCGACACGTGCCTCGCGAGTATTCGGTGCGCGCAGGCGCACGTCGCTGGCGTCTGGAAACCGCACATAGTCGAACTGAATCTCGTCGAAGCCCAGGCGGGCCGCTTCCTCCGCCACGTCGAGGTTGTGCGACCAGGCGGCCTGCACGAAGGGATCGATCCACTGCAGGCCTTCGCGGTCGTGCCACGGGTTGCCGGCGGCATCGCGCACGCTCCATTCCGGGTGCGCGCGTGCCAGTGGCTCGTCCTTGAAGACGACGATGCGTGCAATCAGGTACCAGCCCTGCCGGTGCAGCGCGGCCAGCCGCTCGCCCAGGTCCGTGGCTTGTGGGGCGCCGTCGCCAACCTGCGCGCTGGCACCGATGGCGTCACGCGCAGCGCTGCGGTAGGGTGTCATGCCGCGGTCGCCCTTGGTGTCAATGACAAGTGCATTGATCGTGGTGCGCTCGCGCAAGACCAGCGCGGCATCGCGCAGTGCCGCGCTCCCGATGCCGTAGACGGAAAGGTAGACCGCGTGCGGTTGGAACGGTTGCAGCACGAGCCTCGCTGTGGCGCTGCCCGCTTGCACCGGCATACTGGCCTGCCGGTAGCCGGGCGCGCGCGCTCCGATGGCTGCTGGCAAGGCCGGCAGCGATAGTGTGAAGCGCCCCTGGGTGTCCGTGTGGACACTCTCCGCAGGCGCCTGAAGTGCCACAACCGTGGCTCCGGCGAGCGGCGCACCGGTCACCGCATCGCGTACCTGCCCGGTAAGCGAGACAGCACTCGCGGTGCCGTAAAGAAGCAGCCCGGCCAGTGCACACCAGCCGCCGCAGCGAACGCCGCTCCCCTGCGGCGTGTGTCGTGGCATCGGTGTCATCGCTTGGCCACCTCACCTGGTGCCGACGGCAGGCAGCGGGTCGCGGCTGTGCGGGCTGCGTCCAGCATCCGGCCGAAGCGCGCGGCGTCGTCACTGTCGCTGACTAGGATGCGGGGAATCGCCAACGGCGCGTCGCAGCGTGCCGCAGCACGGCCCTCCAGCGTGAAGGCGGCCGCATAGCCGGCTGCGGTCGCCAGGCCCATCAGCTCGCTGTCGAAGATGCCAAATGGCCACGCGAGCAGCGTGGCTTGTGCCCCAGTCTCGGCGCCGATGCGCTCGCGTGAGCGCACCAGTTGGTCGTCGACGAAGCGCCGGTAGTCCGGTGGCGCAAGCCGGCGCCGCTCGACACGGAAGTCGGGATGCCAATAGGTGTGTGACTGCAGGTCGAACAGGCCGCTCTGGCGCAGCGCGCGCAACTGTTCCCAGGTCATGGCGTAAGAGGCGTTGGAAATCGCCGACGGGTAAATAAACAGGGTGACGGGCAGGCGCTCACGGTAGGCGATCGGGCGCATCAACTCGTAGACGGAACGATGGCCATCATCGGCCGTGATGGCGACCGCGAGCGGAGCGCTCAGCGGGCGTTCGCCGCGCATCCAGGCCAGCACGTCAGCCAGCGGCACGACGCGATAGCCGCGCTCTCGCAGCACGCGCAACTGGGCGTCGAAGGTCTCGACACTCACGGTCATGCTGTCGGTCGCGGCCGTGCCGAAGCGGTGGTAGACCAGGATGGGCACGACCGGCTCTGCGCGAGCTACGGCCATGCTGGGTAATGCGGCCATGAGCCACACGAGGCACCGCGCGCAGCGTCGGCGCAAAACACCTAGCGGCACGCTCGCGCGCCACCTCCGCCCATGGAGCACATGTCGCTGTGGTCCGGCAAGGTGGCGTAGCCACAGCGCGACGCCGCTGGCGTTCGCCAGATCGATGGGGTGGGTGAGCTCGGCAGCGGCCAGGGTGCCGCAGTCAATAGTGAGCAGGATGCGTCGGTACATGAAGACTCTACGTGCCGCAGGGGTTTCGATCGCGGCAGCGGCCAGCCCAGGCCCTGCCCTATCCCTATAGCCTAGGCGTGATGGACGCAGGAGGGTTGATCCGAGTCAAGCATCGTAGACGGCGCTTGCCTACCGCCAAATTGGCACAGTTGAAGCACAGCGCAGTCGAAACTGCATGACGGAGCACAGAATCGACGCACTCGACATCTTAGATGAAGCATAAAGTTGCGCGGCTCCGTGCCCGACCTCGAGGGGGCGAGGCGCGCTACCAAGGCGCCCATATGTTGCTACCAGGCGGAAATCACCTACCTGCAGGCGGTCACGCTGCGCCTGCAGGATACGACAGCGCTGTTCCTGGCGTTGGGCAGCGGCTGGGAGACAGGCGCGGTGCCGGTGCCGGATTGCGCGTAGGATAGTGAGCGGGTGCCGTCACCCGCTGGCGCGCTGTCATCGCACGGAGGATGATGCGGGTGCGGGGCTCCGTTGCGCCGCCGGCGCGTTTCCCCGGGGCGGCCGCGGCCGGGCGATCGTGCGGCCCCTGTCTGGCCCATTATGCCCGATGCCGGTCAATGCGCCATCAGTACCCGCACCGTCATGCTGGACAGTAGCGCCTTGGGGGACGTCGCCCAGCACCAGCTCGCGCAAGCGCCCACGTCCGTAGGCGCCCATCGCGATGAGATCGGCATCGAAGTCGGCGGCGCGTTCCGCCGCCAGCTTCTCGGCGTGGCTGCGCAGGCGGCCGTTGAGTGTCACGATGCCGTCGTTGACCTCGACGTCGATGGCGGCAGCGTGCACTGCCAGCTCCTATTCGAGTTCGGTACTGACATCCTGCTGGAGCTGGGCATCCGTCTCCACGCCGGTTTTCTTCGCACGCGGCTTGGCGTGCGGGGCTGCGATGGCGCGTGGTGGCGCGGCGGGTGCGGGCCGGCGCTCAGGCGGGAAGCCTGCCCTGCACTGCGCCGGAGCGCTCGTGTTCTTGCCCGTCGCGTAGCAGGCTCGACAGCATGCCGAGTTCGGCCGCAATGCTGGCCACCATGTCATCCATCGACAGCACGCCCACCACGGCTTCGCCGTCGACCACGGCGAGGCGGCGCACGCCGTGCGACAGCATGGCCTGCATGGCGTCGTCGAGGCCCGCCTCGCGCCCGATCGTCACCAAGCCGCGCGTCATCACATCGCCAACGGTGGCCTGACAGGGATCGGCGCCGGTGGCCGTGCCGTCCAGCACGATGTCGCGGTCGGTTACCATGCCGACCGCGCGCGCGCCGCCCTCGGCGCGTTCAGTGACCACGAGCGCGCCGACATGGCGGTCACGCATCTGGATGGCGGCTTCCTGCAGCGTGCAGGAGAAGGGAATGTGCACGGTCTGGCGCGCGCAGAGGTCTTGGACTTTCATGTTGACTCTCCTGTTCGTTGGCGGGGTCTGTACGCAATATAGGCGGCGCGCCGCGACCGGCTTTGACTCGGCGCAAGGCAGCTGCGACGCGGGCCACGAACTGATAGAGATCGACGCGGCGCGGGTTCCGCTGGCGACCACTCGCCCTAGGGCTTGTTGGCTAGCTCGACCGCTTACGCCTCGTTGACTCTGGGGCCGTTGTTCCGCGGGCTGATCCAGCCGCTACGCATTGGCTAATCTGTTCGCTGGCAGCGATCAACGTTCGTGGAGGCGGACGTATGGCCGGCGCCGGACAGCGCACATGCGTTCACGGAAGGCGAATGACCCTGGTCCGCACCCTTGCAGAGGCTTGGAATGATCTCGTGGCTGGGGCGCTCTGGCGGCGCAGCGCCCACGCTGTGTACTTGGCATTCGCCAATATGACGGGCTTGCGCCGGAGCGAACTTGCGAGCGCCACGCCGCGCAACGTTCGTGGGGGGCTTGAGTTGACGCACGTCAAGCAGATCCGCGTCCCAAGCGTCGAAGTGCCCGAGGTCCTGGAATTGGAGTGCCGACAGCGAGATTGACCCTTATCAACTCACTGTACCTGTGCTTCTGTAGATTGGATTGAAACCATGGCCATGCAGGCTGATGAAGTACAAGCATAGGCATCGAAAGCACCCTGGTGTGGCTTCACACTACTCAGGCTGCCATGCGGCTCCTGGACTTGGCGGCCCGCTGGGCAGCTGCCAATGAGCGCCGCCTGATTGGGTTGTTTTGTCGGCTCGCGGCAGACCCGGCATGGTTCTGCATCGTGCATGGCACCGCAGAACTTCTGGTCGGAGGAGTCACGCGGGCCCTGCTATCTTCGATGATGGTTCCGGTTCTGATGTCGCGTTGATATTGGTGGCAAAGTGAGGGATGCCATGAAACTGCAATTTCTGGGTGCCACCGATTCTGTCACCGGCTCCAAATACGTGCTCGACACGGGACGTAGTCGAATCATGATCGACTGCGGGTTGTTCCAGGGCTTCAAGGCCCTTCGCTTGCGCAATTGGGATGCGCTGCCGGTGGACCCCGCTAGCCTGGACGCGGTGGTGCTCACGCACGCGCATATCGATCACAGCGGTTACCTTCCCCTACTGGTCCGAAACGGATTCCAGGGCCGCGTGTTCTGCACAATGGGCACCGCGCAGCTCTGCGGCATCCTGCTGCCGGACAGCGCCGCGCTTGCGGAAGAGGACGCGACTTACGCGAATCGAAAAGGATTTTCTCGCCATCATCCAGCGCTGCCGCTGTACACAAGTGCTGATGCCACCCGGGCCTTACGGAGGCTGGAGCCTGTGCATTACGCAACGCTTTGTCCGGTCACACCAGACGTGGATGTGGAATTCCACCGGGCCGGGCACATTATTGGATCCGCCATCGTAACGCTGCATGTCGCCGGCCGGCGCATAGTGTTCTCGGGCGATCTCGGTCGGCAACAGGACGTGGTGATGCGTGCGCCCGAAGCTGTGCGCCAAGCCGATTGGCTGTTGGTGGAGTCTACATACGGTGACAGGCTCCACCCGACCGAGGATCCGCTGGATGCCTTGGGCGAGATTGTCACGCGCACGATAGGTCGGCGAGGCAGCGTCGTCATTCCCGCGTTTGCGGTCGGTAGGACCCAGTCGCTGCTGTACTGCCTTTACCGGTTGCGCGAGCTTGGGCGTCTGCCAGACATTCCGATCTACCTGAACAGTCCGTTGGCGATTGACGCCACAAGGATCTTCGAGTTGCATCCCGAGGAGTTGCGCATCGACCGGGCGGCTTGCGGCGCTGCCTGTGCGATCGCGACGCCGGTGCAAAGCATTGAGCAATCCATCTGGCTGAATCGCGACCGCACGCCGAAGATCATCCTGGCGGGCAGCGGCATGGCGACGGGCGGCAGGGTGGTGCACCATCTGGAGAGCTTTGGGCCCGACCCGCGCAACACCATTTTGCTATCCGGATTCCAGGCCGCGGGTACGCGCGGCGCCATCCTTGCCGACGGTGGCCGCACAATTCGCCTGCATGGCAAGGATGTTGGCGTGCGGGCGGATGTGGCGCAGATCCAGAACCTCTCAGCCCATGCAGATGCGGGGGAGTTGATGACATGGTTGAAGCAGGTCGATATCGCGCCACGGTGCACTTTTATTGTTCACGGCGAGCCGCGTGCGAGCGATGCCATGCGTCAGCACGTCGAGCGTGAGCTTGGGTGGCGAGTCACGATGCCTGAATACCGACAGTCTTATACGCTCGAATGAAATGTTGGATCACGATCTACTGGGCGATATAAGAGAATAGGCGCGCTCTGATCGCTACCAGTACCGACAGAGCCTCAGGAGTCCTGGTGCCTTAACGACAACGACCTGTACGAGTTCACGCACGTCGCGCGCTGCGCACGGAGGGGCTGATCCTGCTCCTAGATGTGATTGAAGATGGAGATGAAAAGAACACTCCTGGAGAGGATGCCAGGTGCGAGCAGTTCCTGACGGTGTCGATCGCGTGCACCAGGTTCATTGCCCTCCCGAATATCCAAATCCAAGTGGCCACCAGATCGCGCGCATCGCAAGCTCCGTCGGTTCATGGCGAAGCTTGCGCATCTCCATGTCTACAATCGCCAGCGTCTTGCTAGCGAACGTCGTCAGCGCGCGAAGCACGGAGTCCCCATGAGACAGATAGATTTCGTAAACGAGGCGCCTACCTATTGCCCAGCCGGACCAGGGCTGTTGTGTCCGGTGCGTGTCGACGGACGCCTGGCGTCATACAGCATTACTGCAGAAGCCTTGTAGGACCACTTCGGAGCGTGCTCATATCGCTTCGAGGATCTAATGGCGGCGTATGAGCGCAACAAGCGGGACATCGAATCCGTTGCCCGAAGCCTTTTTGAGATGACCGGCGCGCGCAATGTCGTGTTGCATAGCGGGCACTTTCGCTTCGGGCTCTAGGCATGATTTCCACCCACCGCTGCTGCCCAGTGTGATGATGCTGCGCCGCTGACGTTCTGGCCGCTCGGCATAGATACTTGGCAGGAGCACTTGGTGTACCTGCACCGGGATTGTTCGGTATGCCGAGCGGAGGGATTCTCCGCCCAAGCCCGTGTGACCGTGAGAATTGGTCAAAGATCGCTGGTTGCCACGGTCAGCACAGTGGAAGCTTCGCTGCTGTCAACGAAGGAGGTCAGTTTATCTCGCAGTGCCACCGAACATCTGCAGGCGCGCCGGGGATTCCGTCAGGGGCAGCCATGCGCCGACGCTGGAGTCGCTTCGCGACGTACGCAGCAAGATCTTTGGGCATCGTCTGGATGCGTGCGCAATTGGAGTCGATTGTCGCGGAACTTGCAGCGGAACGCTATTCGGATATTCATATCTCCGCCTTCCTCGCCACTTGTGCCGATGTGCCGATGTGCCGATGTGCCGATGGCCACATGAGTTTGCGCGAAACGGCAGACCTGATCCGTGCCATGGTCGATGCCGGAGAGAGATTGCATTGGGCAATGCCGATCGTGGCGGGCAAGCATTGCGTGGGCAGACCTCCCGGGAATCGTACGTCACTGATCGTTGTAGCGATTGCCGCGGCCGCTGGGCTGCGGGTTCCCAAGACGTCGTCGCCTGCCATGACATCGCCTGTGGGTACGGTGGACACCATGGCCGTTTTGACCCACGTGGCGCTCGATGCGAGGGAGTTGCGAAGGGTGTGGGAACGGACCGGCGCAGCACTGGCCTGGGGCGGGGCGCTGTCGCTAAGCCCCGTAGACGATCTGTTGATCCGAGGGGGCGTGCGCTGGCACTCGACAGCGATGCGCAGATGGTTGCGGTCATTCTCTCGAAGAAGATCGCGGGCAGCTTGACACATGTGTTGATAGACGTCCCGGTAGGGCCGACAGCAAAGGTGCGTGGCCTGCGAGACTTCGCGCGGCTGCGAATTATGCTTGAGCACGTTGCCGAGGCTTTCGGCCTGCATCTGTCGATAGTCCAGAGTGATGGCACGCAGCCCGTCGGGCGTGGCATCAGACCGGCACTCCAAGTGCGTGATGTGCTCGATGTTCTCCAGCGTGTGCCGCAGGCGCCGGTTGATTGCAGCATCAGGCTGGCGGGCGCTTTGCTGGAGCTCTGCAATGCATGCCAAGTAGGGCAAGGCGCGGAGCAGGTCCAGCGGATACCCTCCAGTGGCGCGGCCTGGCAAAAATTTAAAGCAATTTGCGACGCCCAGGGTGGGCTGAGAACGCCTGGTGAAGCCGTCTTCAGGCAACATATCCTGGCTGATCGGTCAGGTCAAGTGCGCGAGATCGACTGTCGCCGCATTGCCCGCGCCGCACGACTCGCAGGTGCCCCCGAGCACCCCGAGGCGGGGCTCGAGATGAAGGTGTGTCTGGACGACACGGTGATGACCGGCCAGGTACTGTTCACGCTTCATGCGCAGGCCTCCGCGGAACTCGCCTATGCTACTGCCTTTGCGGTGGAGCATCCAACTAACCGGATCGGTGCCAGCTGAGTCCTGCCTTAAGCGTTCAATCCCCCAGTGAGGTGGTTCAGGTGAAGTCTAAAGCGACTCGGGTCGTCTGACCAAGCGTCGCATATCGCCCTGAACGGCGTTCTCCACCGCAGTACCCTGCCTCGTTGGCACAGTTCTATGACCCGGTGTTCCTGGTCAGGATGCAGATGCCGGCTTCCTCTGTCGCGCGGCCCCATGGGCTCATCCTAAACAGAGGTTCGACGACGCTATTTGGCAACCGTCTTGACATTGAACCCATAGAGCCTTGCGAACGTCCGATTGAAGCCAATGGCCACTTGGAGTTCTGCGCGAATGCGCGGCGTTGTTCGGGAGCCGCTGTCATGGAGACGGATTGCCATAGTGCCTGCTCTTGTTCACAGCTGAAGAGGCCGTGTACCATGGCGTTCCGCCATTCGCAGCACAGGCTGCCCAGTCCGGATATAGCAGGAACGGCGCGCGCTCGGTGGCAAAGTGGGCCGCCTCCCTTTCAGCCGCACAGCGCAGCCGAAATTGCATGAAAGAGCGAAGAATCGACGTACTCAACGTCATAGGTGAAGCATAAATCTCCGCGGCTCCGTGCCTGACCTCAATAGGGGGGCGAGGCGCGCTACCAAGGTGCTAAGTGTTGATCCTAGACTCCACGACTTCCAGTCGGAGGATCGGTCATCGAGCCCGGCTGTGCGGGCGCTGGCTTGCAGACAAGTGGACGATGAAGGCTGACTTTTCCAAGAGTCGAAATTGGCTCACATTGCTATTGGTGATATGTGGCTTGCGGCCCGCATCGAGCTTGCCGAAGGCTCAAATGTGGGTCTAACAGCATCCGTTCATCCGTGCGAAGGATGAGACTGGGGGCGACTTCTGGCGGAGTTTTCAGGCGGGTCGCCTTCGTCTAATGTAAAAGAAGGACGGGATTGGCTTCCGCCCTGGCCAGCCAATCAAACTTGACCTGCCCGGTATGAGACGTCTCACTTCCGGTATCGCTCGCTTTGCCGCAGCAGCGTTTCTCCTTGCCGGTGCCACTGCTGCACTGAGAGCCAGGCAGACGGGCGGCGCTGACCGTCTCGCCGGTGGGCATGCCAAGGCGGGGTCCCCTCCCGACGCGTTGTCACACCATTCCATCGATAATGAGGCCAGGCTCGCGGGCATCATTCGCTCTTCGATGGAGGCCATCATCACCGTGGATGAACAACAGCGTGTGGTGCTGTTCAATCCCATGGCGGAGACGCTCTTCGGATGGAAGGCAGAGGAGGCGCTTGGTCGGCCGCTCGGAGACTTCATCCCGCAGCGTTTCCGGGCCGCGCACGAACGGCACGTGCGCCGCTTCGGCGTGACTGGCGTCTCCGAGCGACAGATGGGGCAGCAGCGGACCCTGTACGCCCTACGGCAGGATGGAGTTGAGTTTCCCATTGAGGCCTCTATCTCCCAGACTCTGGACGGTGGTGGAAAGCTCTACACCGTGATGCTGCGCGATACGACCGAGCGGGTGCTGTCCGAGCAGGCAATGCGCCGTTCGCGCGAGGAACTACAACAACTCTCGGAGAGCATTCTGTCGGCACGCGAAGAGGAGAAGCGCCGCGTTGCGTGCGAATTGCACGACGACATAGGTCAGCGCCTGAGCGCCTTCCAAATGGACCTTGCCATGCTCGAAGAGGATTTGCGCGATGCAGGCGTTGCGGGCTCCGCAGCAAGGCAGATCGAGGAGATGCACTCGGTTATTGACGAGACCGTCAAGTCCGTACGCCGGATCGCCGCCGACCTGCGGCCCGCGCTGCTTGATGAATTGGGCTTGGTGCCTGCAATCGAGTGGCTGGCCAAGGACGTCTCCGCTCGCTACGGCATCCATATCGAGTCACATACGTTCAGCGGGGAAATTCCCGTTCCCGAGCAGACCGGCACGGCGATCTTTCGTATCGTCCAGGAAGCGCTCAACAATGTCGCGCGGCACTCCGGTGCAACGGCTGTCGAGATCTCCCTCGAACGACATGGCGAATGCTATCACCTGCTGGTGCGCGACAATGGCCGAGGTTGGGACGGAAAGCTACCGGAGACAACAAAAAGGGCGTCATTCGGGTTGCTGGGCATCCGTGAACGTGTCCGCCTGATCGGCGGTACCGTGTCCATCTCGCAGACTCCGGGGAGAGGACTCTCTCTGCTGGTGCGTTTCCCGAGCGGCATGCCGAGTGCAGAGGGCGGCGATCCATGATCCGCATCTTGATTGCTGACGACCATGCCGTAGTACGCGACGGCCTGCGCCACATCCTTGAGCGTGCTGGTGGCTTCGAGGTTGTCGCAGAAGCGGTCAATGGTTATGAGGTGGTGAAGATGGCGCGCGAGTACAGCGCCGAGGTTATCCTCCTCGATCTTTCGATGCCAGGGGGCAATGGGCTCGACTTGATCCGGCAACTGCGTGAAGAGCATCCGGCGCTGCGCGTTCTGGTCCTTACCATGCATGCCGATGAGCAGTACGTGATGCGCGCTTTCGGTTCCGGCGCATCCGGCTACCTGACCAAGGAAAGCGCTGCCATGGAATTGGTCAATGCCACTTCCAAAGTCGCCGGCGGTGGCACTTACATGAGCCAAGCGATCGCGGAGAAGCTTGCGACCTGCCTGCGACAGGGTGAGGAGGCGTCGCATCCGCGTTTGTCGGAGCGGGAAATGGAAGAACCGATGCGGCGCTGATTCGCTATGCGATCCATCATCGGCTGTTCGACGATGCGGGCGAGCCCTGATGCACCACAATCGCTGCCGAGTCGAATGGCTACGCCGGGCGCTGACACATTGCGCCAGCCGTTGCAATGTACGCTGCCCACTTAGCGAAGGGAAGGCACGTCTATATACGGAGTTCTTCGCTTTCGACAAGGCTGCTATGAGCGTTCCGCTTGCCCTGGAGCACGGCAGTTAGCAGCCCCATGTCGGCGCCGAGGGAGCGCATGGCATCGGCAAAAGAGAGGATACCGATGACCACGTGGTCACCATCGCGAACGGCTAGGCTCCGCACGCCATGCGCCGACATGCAGCGCAGTGCATCGCTCACGGCAGTCTGGCGTTCAATAGAGACCACGCCTCTCGTCATGACAGATGATACCGATGCGGTACCGCATTCTGGGTGATCCGCCAGTCCATGCACGACCATGTCATGGTCCGTGACGACACCAATGATGCGTTCGTACGGGCCGCGCTTCTCGGTGACGAACAACATCTTCACGTGGCAATCGCGCATCACCCGTGCAGCTTCCTGTATGGTGCACGAGGCGGTCACATGGTGCATGACGCGAGAAAGCACTTCATCGACTCTCATTACTGCCCCTTGATTCATGTAGCCTTCGTTTTCAATATATGGGGGTTCGCGCCTAACACCTTGATTCAACGCAATCGGCAGATTGCCAATGCATGCCGCCAGGCGGGCCATAGGCAGCCCTGCTGCCTGGCAAGGAGCGCGTGGGATCGACCCGCGCAGCCGGCTGTAATGCGAACGCGTATGTGCCGGTCGGGCTCTTCCTTGCACCGGATCAAAGTCCGGGATGCCATTTTCCATATAGTCGAACGATAAAAGCACATGGTGCGTCCGCAGTTCGTGTTCGCGCTGGATCGGCGGGCAAACCATAGATGACCGCGGTGCCCCGTTTCAATGGAAGCGTTGCCCCGCGCAATAGGCATGCCCAAGTAATGGAGACTGGCCATGAGGCTACCGACGGTGGCAACCTGCCGGATTTGCGTCGCATTCGTAGCTGGCCTCGCGGGGCTCGTTGGGGCGCACTGCGCACACGGCCGACAGGCAAAAGGCGAGATCAGAGGCGATGCTGTGGCGACTTCATCGTTGGCTGCGTCCGCGGCAGATTGGCGAGGGGCATCGAAAACACGGGGTGTTCAAGTCTTGAGAGGTTCCCGGGGTGCGTGCGATCCCCCTCCAGCCTTGTCGCGGATTGCGCCCATGTTATCCATGGCACGGGCGCAAGGCAGCGAGCGAAATGACGAAGGCGAAAATGGGCGGGCCGCTTTGGCGGAAAAGCGGTTCGGCGACATCCGGTATATGAGCGGTGGTGCGGATAGAGAGGAGCAGATAGCACTTCTTGACGCCACGCGCGGCTACGGTCTTTGCCTGGCATATCTAAACCGGTTCGGAGCAGGGCTAGCCGGCGTCGAGACTCGCATATACAGGGTAAGCGGACGTCTTGTCTTCCACGCCGTTTCCAGCGGCCCTCTGCTGCTTGTGCGATTGCAAGCCGGAAGCTACTGGATCATTGCAAACTCTGGCGGCGAAGCCGTGGCAATGCCCGTCACCATCCACTCGCGCATGCGGGCGGCTAGGCAAGTGCGTTGGCTGCGCACCACCCGCTTGCAAGTATGATTGCAGAACGGCACCCGCCGGTTTCGTGAAAGAGGGCAACAATGCTGCCAGCGCATCCGTGCCGGCGCCAATCTTCAACGGCTTTTCGTGGGCGACGGCGAACTGCATCAGTCGCTGCTTGCAGGCGGGCAAAAGGACGATGGAACCCGACTGGTTCGACCGAGGGCGGTCCGTGGTCAACCGATGGTGCTCAGTTTGGACCAGAGGCGCTGGCTCGGGCTGGACGAGAGGCTGGCACGTCGCGACAGGCAAAATTCCCATTCGTTACGGTCACAGGCAGCTTGTGCGTGGCAAGCCAGTGACGCAGTGCGGGGTACACGACTTCTTGCCAGGTGGGGCCGCTGAAGAGCCCATAATGGTCGCAACCAGGTATTGTCCACTCCGCCCTGCGTTCGGGCGGGAGGCCGGAGCAGAGGGCCTGGGCAGCGTGCGTCTGGCCAGCCCCGGTGATACTGTCGCGGTCGCCCTCCACTGTCAGCAGCTCAGTTTCGCGCAGGCACTGCGGACGCACGATGCTGCCATCCACGCACCAGTTGCCTTGCGGCAGTTGGAACTCCTGAAAGACAACACGCAGCGTGTCGAGCACGAACTCCGCTGTCATATCGAGCATGGCGCAATAGGCCGCCATGGAGCGGCTCCGTACGGCGGGAACGCAGCCGGGATTGACAAGCCAGTGGTCGCGCAAGTCACGCAGCATTCTAATCTGCTGCTCGGGCTGAGCCCAGAGCAACACAGGATATTGCAGGAAACCTGGATAGACGCGCCGGCCAGCACCTGGATAGCCTGGCGGCACGGTACCCATGGCCGCAGCTTCCAGCCACCCGGGGGCCAGGTGCATTGCCATGCGGTCCAACTGTGTCGGGTGCAGGCGTGCATCGATAGGGCCGCCCACAAGGATCAGGGACCGTGGTTCCGGCTTCCCTTCTTCGGCGAGGCGCGAGACAGCCGCGAGCGCTGGTACGGTTGCCTGACAGACCGCCAGTATGTCGAGCCCGCGTGGCTCTAGGGCAGTGATGAACTGCTGCAGGGTCAGCACGAATGCGTCGATGCCGAAAGGGCCTGCCGAGAATGGAATGTCGCGCGCGTCGAGCCAGTCTGTCACGTAGACATCCGCATCCTCAAGCAGTGAAGCTACCGTCTCGCGCATCAGTACCGCGTGGTGCCCCGCTAACGGGGCGCACAGGAGGATGCGCCCACGCCGCTGGCCATTGCGGCGCTCGAAGGAGCGCAAGTCGCAGAACGGTGTCCGGACGATGACGGCCTCATCCACCGCAAATCGATGTCCGATGCTGCCAGCCATCGCAATATCGAAATCCGGTATTCCCCACGTGCGGAGCATCTGCTGGAACGCCCGGTAGGTCTGCGCGAAGCCGGAACTGTGGCTCCGCTGGAGCAGGTGCAGCAGCGACGACGCCGACAAGGCTGCCGCGGCCATACTGGCCGTAAGTATGGCCGGGCCTGAGAGACCTTCGAATGCGGGATCCATGACATGTCGTCCCGGTGTGTGACTCGGGTACCGCTTGTGCAGCAATGTCCTTCTGTCAAGGCCATGACGGCGCATGCGACGCCATCGCGTATCAGATCTTCTTTCTCAGGAAGGCTAACTTTAGCCCACGCAATGCGCTTGACGGAGGTCAAGCGTACTGCGTGCGAGCAACAGAAACTTCTGTTACCCGGTACGATACTTACTAACCCTGCTGTGATGCAGCACAGTTTTAGCAGGTCACCAGATGAGCTAAGCAGGGCCCAAAGGGGAGGCAGACGATGATCCCGGTCGATTTCCTAATCATCGGTGGCGGGCTTGCCGCCGCGAATGCCGCGCGCACCTTGCGCGATGAAGGCGCGCAGGGTAGCGTGCTCATCCTGGCACAGGAGAACAGGCTGCCATACCATCGGCCGCCGTTGTGCGGACGCTTCCTCGGCACCGGCGGCGACGAGACGCGCCTGGAGATTCATCAGGAATCCTTCTATCGCGACCGTCGTATCGCAGTGCGGCGCCATGCAAGTGCTGTTTCGGTGCAATTGCAGCCACACACGGTGCGGGCTGCTGACGGGGCCTGTTTCCGCTACGGCAAGCTATTGATTGCCACTGGCGGCGCGCCGCGACGCCTGGTTGTACCTCATCTGCAACTTGAAGGTGTCTACTATCTGCACAGTATTGACGACGCCCAGGCCATACGCACGGAAATACGACTTGGCGCCCGGCGTGTCGTTATCGTCGGGGCGGGCTTTATCGGACTGGAGTCGGCAAGTACCCTGCGGGAGCTTGGCTTGGACGTGACCGTACTGGAAAAGGAAGCGGCGTTGTTCCCGCCTCTGCGTTCTCCCTGCCTGTCAGCCTATTTTGCCCAATGCTGCGCGGCAAAGGGAGTGCGAACCTTGCCTTCCACCAGCGTCGAGGCATTGCTTGGGAGGGGTAGGGTACGGGCGGTGCGTACCAGCGCAGGAGAAGAGATTCCCTGCGACTTCGTCATCGTTTCCATCGGCAGCGAGCCCAATGTGGCCTTCCTGCGCGACAGTGGTATCGCCCTCGATAACGGGGTGCTGGTCGACGCCTTCCTCCAGTCGAGCGACCCGGATGTCTACGCTGCGGGGGACGTGGCGAACTTCCACGATACCGTCTTCGACCAGCAGCGGCGGATTGAACACTGGGACAATGCCACCAAGCAAGGAGCGGTGGCGGCGCGCAACATGCTCGGGCAACGGCGCCGCTACGACGACGTCTCGATGTACTACGGCAACGCCTTCGGTACGAGTTTCAGCTTCTCGGGAAGCGCTGAGGACTTTGACGACACTGTGGCGCGGGGCTCGCTTGCCGACAAGTCCTTCAGCCTCTTCTACCTGAAGGACAGCGTGCCGCGCGCCTTGTTCTCGGTGGGCCGCAGTGCTGAGGAAACTTATGCGGCGGAAGCTCTGATCCGCTACCGAGTCAATCTGCGTGCATCGCGCTCTATGCTGGCCGATGAGCATGCGTCGCTCGAAGCACTGCCTCTGCAATCGGTGTTAGTGCTGCAGGGCGGCGGCTGCCTAGGCGCTTTTGAGTGTGGTGCCGTGCGGGCAATCGAGGAGGGAGGTGTTCGACTTGACGCCGTTGCCGCCGTCTCGATAGGCGCCTTCAACGGAGCCATCATCGCC
Source organism: Cupriavidus sp. USMAHM13 (assembly GCF_001854285.1). NCBI lineage: Bacteria > Pseudomonadati > Pseudomonadota > Betaproteobacteria > Burkholderiales > Burkholderiaceae > Cupriavidus > Cupriavidus sp. USMAHM13. The sequence goes on along the minus strand of NZ_CP017753.1, from coordinate 260,133 downwards.
AGCCACCCGGACAATGCTGCCGCGGCTTTGGCATCATTCTGGCGTGAGTTGTCACTCACGCCGCCGCCGATTCCCAATGGGCCGGTGCGCCGCCTTGTCAGCAACTGGCAGGTCTTCGCATTGGGCGTGCCAGGCTTTTTCCGTCCCCGCTGGATGATGCCGCCGCAGATGCAAGACGCACTGCCGTGGGCCTGGACCAGCCTGTACGATGCTTCCCCGATGGAAGCCATGCTGCGGCGTTACGTCGATTTCGATGCGCTGCGGTCGAGCCCGGTGCGCCTCTTGATCAGCGCGGCCAACGTACGCACCGGTGTGCTCGAGGTCTTTGACAGCTACGTCGACGACATTACTCCGGCGCACCTGCTGGCGAGCGGCAGTCTGCCGCCTGGGTTGCCTTGGACCATGGTAGGCGACCAGGCATTCTGGGACGGGGGCATTGTCAGCAATTCGCCGGTCGACCTGGTAATGGAGCGTTGTGGCCCGGTGGGAAAACGCATCTTCGTCGTCGATCTTTTCTCCAGCAGTCAGCGCCTGCCGGGGAATCTCGCGGAAGTGCTGCTGCGCCGGGACGAAATCGTCTACGCGGACCGCATGCACAACGATGCGCGCTTTGTCGAGTACGCAGGAGAGTTCCGTGAACTGGTGCAGGAGATCCTGCAGATGATGGACCCTGATACGGTGCGTATGGTGTCCCAGCGCCCACGCTTCATCCGCCTGATGGGAAATCGTGCCGGCATTACCATAGCGCGTATCGTCCGCCACAGTGATCCCGACGTGCCACCTTCGCAGGACTATGATTTCTCGAGTGAGGCCATCACGCGATTGCAAGCGCAAGGCTTTGAAAGTGCGCAGCGTGTTCTGGCGGAGCTGGAGATTTCCGCAGGAGAAGGGAAGTCGCTTTGGACGGCCCGTACGGAGTCCACTGCCGCCGTCGCAGCCGACGGTGGCGCGGAGCGGGTGCGTGTCTGACGGGCTTGTAGCTGCGCGATACCTGAGGGCATGGATGCGCACTACGGTAGTTTTCCGACGAGGCGAATTGCTGTGATGCTGAACTTATGGAGACATCCATGCCCTGGCGAACTGACTACTATCCGAACTCAATGAAAAACCTGCTGCCCGAGGTGCGCGAGAAGGCGATCGAGATTGCAAACGCATTGCTGGAAGAGGGGATGGAAGAAGGCAAAGCGATTCGCATCGCAATCGCGCAGGCGCATCACTGGGCGGCCCGCCGCGGGGTCGACGATGATGCAGGCTGAGGGCCTGGTGGGGTCTTAGGCGATGACTATCGCGATGGCGGCGTCTCACCGCTTCGTTGGCGTCCACCTGACGGAGACTCTCCTTCTGTTTGCGCAAAATGGCGCGAAGCTGGCTGTTTCGTTCCTGCCGTGGATGAAATGTGTCCGCAACGTCGCCAGCACATGGCGTCTTCCGGCAGAGAACCTGCGAAAGTGTCGTATGTCTGCGTCGGCGCGCCTGGTACGGGAGCCGTAGCGGTGCCCTCGCACGCTTCACCGCGCTCAACTTCGTTCTGCGATAGCCATGCAAACGCTGGTCAGCTCGATTCCATGCGGTCTCCGCGTGGGGCTTGGGGCAACCTGGGCGATCTTGATCCAGGCCAAAACGTGCCGCTGTAGGTTGCGTAGCCTCCAACGCAGAAGCATGTATTGGCCGCGTCAGCGTGGTCGGTCATTCCCATCGTCGTCCCCGCGAGGAGAGCGTCATGCGCGCAATTGCTGTCACATCGTGCCTGTTTTGCCTCAGTCTTCTTGGCGGTGAGGGCGGCGTCCTCGCCGCGCAGGAAACGGCATCGGCGCCGCAGGTCCGGCAACAGAACGGAATTGCCTATATGTCAGGTGGTGTCGGCGTCGACGAGGTCGCTTCGATGCGGCGGATGGCCGAGCAGTTCAATGTCAGGATGCGCTTTGTCGATAGCGCCGATGGCAGCTACCTGTCCGATGTCTCGGTGACGCTTTTCAATGCTAGGCGCGAGATCATCCTGGCGGTACTCAGCGAAGGGCCGTTCCTGTACCTGAAGCTCGCCCCCGCGAACTATCGCGCGGTCATCCGCTATGGTAAGACACTCGATTGCCGCAGTATTCAGGTCAAGCCGGGCCCCAGAAGTATCAACATGCTTGTGCGTCTCCCTGCGCAGCAAGACGAAGAGAAGCTGATCGCCGGAGCAAGGGATCGCGCGAGCGGGTGCGCCAGGGAGCCAGCATGCTGCGGCGGTGGTCGTCGCTGAGGAGCTGCGCGGTTCCATCGGAACGCCAGCGCTAGCCCAGCCGAGGGGCCATGCTGCTTCGACTCGAAGGACCGGGGGGCGACCTGCGCGCCAAGGGGCTCCAGCAAATCAAATGCAGGCATCCATTGGTATCGGGCACCGGGTAGTCGCGCAACTGCAGGGTGGCGTGTTCAGGTTGCGCACCGGTCGATCCGGACTGGTTGGTGGCGAAGCGGGAGGCCGCCAGCATCAGGATTCGCACGCGCCTTGGCGACTGCGTGTATCGGGGAAACAGCTATGCGCGGGCTTCTTCCCCGCCCAGCGATCTCATTTGGCGCGAAGCGCGTGGGTGGGCGCCGCGCGCCGCTTGCTCATGGCTTGCCTTGGCCCTCATTGATGCCGGAAACGGGCGGCCTGGCCGGTCTGGCTGCGCTGCCGCCATGAGGCTTGCGTCCCTGCGCGGCCTGCGAGGGGTGCTCACTGCTCCGTCGTACGGCGTCGTGTTGAACGGCCTGGTTCGAGGCGTGCATGCCCTCGCTGGTAGGGTCGAAGCGCTCGCCGTGCGCGGCAGCCTGGTCCGGGTCCATCTTGCTGGGCGGTGCGTGATCCCGAGACTGGCCAAGCGCCAATGGTGCCGCCAGCAGCATTGTCATGGCGAACAGGAGCAGTTGGTTCCGATGCGCTCGTTGCATGATGTTCTACCTCTCGATGATTGCTGGGCCGGGGCCTGGCGGTCGGGGGGAAGCGGGAGCGGGCCGATGCGACCTGCCTTTGTTCTTTTATCGAATACCATGCATCATCCTCGGTGCTGCGCCAGATCAAGCTCCCTGACCATAGCAATGGATGCTGTGGGACATAGAGCCGGGGCAATGCGTCACATGGTACGCCTGAGCAGGGTCCGCACTTCAGCCAGGGGGCGTGCGTTCAGCACATCGGATGGTCCAAGCCATCCGCGCCGTGCCTGGCCGACACCCAGTGGCAAGTTGCCGAAGTCGGCCGGCCCATGTGCATCGGAGGCGATGCTGACCAGCACGCCGGCAGCCTTGGCCTGCTGGCAGCCGATGTCCCACAGATCCAGCCGGTTGGGCTGGGCATTGGCCTCGATGAAGCTGCCGCGCTGCGCCAATGCGCGCAGTACCCGCTCGAGATCGAAGTGGCAGATATCGCGCCGGCCTATCAGGCGGCCCCAGGGATGGGCCAGAATGGTGAAGTGCGGATGGTCGAGCGCGCGCAGAATACGGACGGTCTGCCTGTCAGCTGGAAGATCGAAGTGGCTGTGGATGGCACCGACGACGAGGTCGAGCCGACCGAGCACGTCGTCCGGCAAGTCGAGCGAGCCGTCCTCGCCGATGTCTACTTCCACTCCCTTGAGCAGGACCGCACCCCCGCCTTCGGCATTGACCCGGTCGATCTCGTCGGCCTGCGCCCTCAGGCGTCCAGCATCGAGACCGTGCGCGACGGCCACGCGAGGCGAATGATCGGTGATGGCCAGGTAGTGCAGCCCGTACCGCGCGGCCTCCCGCGCCATCGTTCTCAGGTCCGCGGCACCATCGCTGGCACTGGAGTGGACGTGCAGGTCGCCCTGCAGGTCTGCGGTCTTCACAAGCATGGGCAGTTCGCCGCGCCGCGCCGCGGCAATCTCTCCGCGGTCTTCGCGGAGTTCAGGGGGAATCCACGTCAATCCGAGTGCGCCGTAGACGGCCTCCTCGGTCTCGCCTGCCAGCCGCGTGGTTCCGCGGAAGAGCCCGTACTCATTCAGCTTCAGGCCATTCGAGCGGGCCAGCAGCCGCAAGGCAAGATTGTGAGCCTTCGAACCCGTGAGGTAGATCAGGGCGGCGCCATGGCTGTCCGGGCGCACCACGCGCAGATCGACTTGCATGCCGTTGCGCAGGACCACGCTTGCGCGCGTGGTGCCGGCTGACAGTACCTGATCGATGTCCGGGTAGGAAGTGAAGGCACGGATGACGGCCGCCGGGATGCGCGCGGTCGCCAGCACGTCCAGGTCCCCCACTGTATCGCGGCAACGCCGATAACTTCCTGCGACCGTGTAGGCCCCATTCGCAGCGCCACGATGAAGGTGGCGCAGCAGCGTTCCTGCCGTCTCGCCGGCGATGCGCAGGTCGAAACGGCGATTGCGTTCCACATGCGCCTGCACCGCTTCCAGGATGCGTTGCTCACTTCGTGCCCCGAAGCCGTGCAGTTGCCGGACCCGGTGCTCACGCGCGGCCTGTACCAACTCGCTCAGGCCACTGATGCCAAGGTCGTGTTGTAGCAAGCGCGCGCGCTTGGGGCCGAGCCCGGGCACTTGCAGCAGATCGGCCACCCCACCGGGTACCTCACCGCGCAGGCTCGCAAGCATGCGGGAGGCGCCGGTTTCGGCGATCTCCCGGATCTTGGCGGCGAGGTCTGCCCCGATTCCCGGCAATGCGGTGAGGTCCGCACCACGTGCGAGCATATCCCGCACGCTCTCCGATAGGCCGTCGATCACGCGTGCTGCGCGCCGATATGCGCGTACACGGAAGGGATTGGCGTCCTCCGCCTCAAGCAGTTTGGCGATTTCCTCAAGGGTGGCGACGATTTCCCGATTGCCGCCGCTTCGGTTCGGGGCCATTGTCATGACGCTAGCCGCACCGGGAGCGGACCAGACCACTGCCTCCGCGCCCCGGTGCCGAGGCGGCGAATCGAGCTGGCTGCGCAACGTGATCGTGACATGGATCGCGCGGATGCCAAAGGACCTGCTTTTCAGCGCGCTTAGGGGACGAGCACCGTCCCGAAGCGCTCGGATGCGGGTGGCCGAAAGTCATCGGGTGTCTCGCAGGTGACCGCATGGCAGCCAGGAGTCTCGTCCAGCATAGTGCGGTAATTGCGAGGGCATCGGGCTTCTTCGGCGGCGCTTCATACCGCGGGAAAGCCCACGCTCTGGGCCAGCATGACGCGCTGGTCGGGCCGCAGGCGCATTGTGGTCGCCATCGCGGGCCGGTCCAGGAGGCCACGCGCCACAGTGGCCAGGCCCTGAGACGCGCAGAAGAGATAGACGTTCTGGCTGATGTAGCCGGTATCGAGTGCGGTGAAGAACTGCCGGGCCGGCTTGGCGCGTTCATCCACACGACTCAGGTTGGCGACGAAGACCAGGTCCAACGGAGCCTGCGCCACGTAGTCCTGCAGGCCCGTGGCGTGCCGTATGTCCTCGCCGCTGACCAGGCGCAAGCGCCAGGCGGCGGGTTCCAGCACGTAGAGACCGTCGGCGAGGGCGGCGTACAGGTCGATCTCCTGCCAGTTGCGGGCTGACGGGGCGGTGCGCCGCCCGCTCTCCGCATCGTTGATGCCGTAGGCCGCCCAGAGCAGGTCCGACAGCAGGTCTGGTCCGAGCGGGCGTGCGTCGAACTCGCGGATCGAGCGACGCCGACGCAGCGCCTGCATCAGGGGTATGCCACCTTCGGTGCGCGGGGCTGGAAGGTCAAGGAATTCCTGCGCTGCATCCGCTGCGACGATGGGGTGCGTCATGGTGTTCTCCACTGCCGAGTCATGGAATCCGATCGCGGCTTCGGCGGTCGTCCAGTGCCAAGCATAGGCAGGTGGCCACGATCAGGGTTGACGCGCGTCAACTCCGCCGTGGCCCGGGCTGTTACGTGGCCGTATGTCCTTCCTGGCGCCCAGTCCGCGCAGCCGCTCGCCACGCCTGGCGGACAGACTGGGCCTGCGGTTCGCCTGCGCGGCGTTCGTGGGCGTCCGCATGACTGACTTTCCCCGGCAGCAATCTGTCGAGGTTATGCCTGTCGACGGCTACCATCTTCTGCAGCTGACGCGCAAATACGTAGGGTCGGACGCGCATCCAATACGGCGGCGGCTTCCGCCCTGCCGGCCCTTCGCACCCAGCTTCCCGTCCAAGTATTCAATTGCCGACCGCTGGTCAGTACTCCGAGTCCGGCATATCCCTGTCGGCAAGCGTGGTGTGTAGCGACGGGCCTGGCGGTGGGATGGCGATCAGGCAGTCGGCGGTCAGCAGCAAAGAGGCAATCGAGACGGCATTCAAGAGGGCGGTGCGAACCACGTTGACGGGGTCCACGACGCCCAGCTCGAACATGTCGCCGAAGCGGTCGCTTCCAGCGTCGTAGCCGTGCGCGCCATCCTGCGAGCCGACCTGGTGGACGACCGCTTGCCCATCCGCGCCGGCATTGTCCGCGATCTGCCGCAAGGGGGCGGAGAGTGCTGCGTGCACGATCCGCGCACCGGCCTGCTCTCCGGAGTTCGCCGCAAGCAGGGAATCCAGCACAGATCTGGCGCGCAGCAGGGCCACGCCGCCTCCGGCCACGATGCCTTCCTCGATCGCCGCACGGGTTGCGTGAACGGCGTCCTGGAAGCGACTCTTTCGCTCGTGCAACGCAGCTTCCGTGGCAGCCCCGACCTTGATGACTGCCACGCCACCGGTCAAGCGCGCCAGGCGCCGTCGCAGCGCTTCCCGCTCGTAGTCGCTGCGGGCTTCACGTTGCTGGTCGCGCAAGGCAGCAACACGATCCGCAACGCGCGGCCGGTCGCCTGCCGTGCCGATCAGCGTGGTGCTGTCTTTGCTGACCTCGACGCGGTGCGCGTCGCCCAGATCTGCCAACGTCGCATGTTCCAGCGAGCGCCCGCTTTGGGTGGAGAACACCGTGGCACCGGTCAGTGCCGCCAGATCGGCCAGTTGCTCGGTCCGGGAGTCGCCGAAGCCGGGCGACTTGACCGCGCAATTCTTCAGCGCGCCACGCAGGTTGTTCACCACCAGCGTCGCCAGTGCTTCCCCTTCCACGTCGTTGGCAATGACCAACAGCGGCTTTCCCGCGCCACTGACGGCTTCCAGGATGGGCAGCAGGTGCGCGATGGAGGAGATCGACATATCGCAAAGCAGTACCTTTGGCGCCTCGAGGACGATGGCACGGCTTTCTCCGGTCGCGAATAGCGGCGAAAGATATCCTCGCTCGATCAGCGCACCGTCGACGATATCGAGCTGGTCGTCCATCACCGAGCCATCTTCCACGCTGATGGCGCCGTCCTTTCCTGCCCGGCTTACCGCTTGTGCCACCAGCTTACCGACGCTCTGGTCGCCACTGGCTGAAATCGTCGCGATCTGGCGCATAGCATCCAGTCCTAGGCAAGGCGTGGCTTTTGCACGAAGTTCTTCCGCGACGAGCCTGCCGGCGGCTTCGATACCGCGCTTCAGTTGCATCGGGTCGTGGCCCGCTTCGACGTACTTGACACCCTCGGCCACAATCGCGTGTGCTAGCGTGGTTGCCGTGGTGGTGCCATCGCCCGCGACTTCGCTGGTCCTGACCGCGGCTTCGCACAAGAGCTTCGCCGCCATGTCGGCGAAGGGATCCGCTAGCGTGACGGCCTTCGCCACGACAACACCAGAGTTGGCGACAATCGGCGCGAGGCCCGGGCGTTCGATGATGACGTTGCGGCCGCCGGGGCCGAGTGTGACCCTGACGGCGGTGGCGAGCTGGTCGATGCCGCGGAGAATCTCTCTGCGCGCCGACTGATGAAAGAGCAGGCTCTTAGCAGTCACGATGACCTCACGATCTGTGCAAGTATCAAGGGTAGCGAGGCGGCTCACGGCCGGACGGCGGACGACGCCGGCATTCCAACGGCAATGCGGTCGGCTTCGCTTTGATCACCATAGATGGACACCAGCCTTGCGCTTTGATTTGCCTCAACGCATTCTCGTGCGGGCAAGCGGCTTCGGCTCACAGCTTGCTGTGGCTCGGCTGGCGATCGCGGAATCGCACTCCGGACCTGATGCCACCAGGCAGTTTGCATGCCGTCGATGTCACCGATCTCAGCGAGGCCGGTATCCCGAATCGCACTACGCCCCACCCTGTCCTAGGAGGTCTATCGAAAGCCGGGCATGACGAGTCCGCTGAATCACTGAAGTCGGCTGGTGCCTGCCATGCCATGCAGGCTCATCGCGTTGTTGCCAATGCTCGCCATAGCCGTGCTATGGCTGCGCTTTGCGCCTGGCGCTGATTCCCGCATGACACGTCCTTCAACTCCCATTTCAACGATTCAGCGGACTGATATGTATTGCGGAACGGGCCGCCGCCGCGGGCTACGCTTCTCGCGTCCATCGGAAGCAGATCCGGGGCGTGTCATCATCCAATCCGCACGGCCACTTGTTTGTATTCGGGCGTATCCGTTTGGCGGTCGCGCACCGCTGATGTCACCATGTTGACGAACAGGGCGGGCTGATGAAATGTGGTGAACAAGATGCCTTCCCGCGGGGCCTCCGTGACGCGCAGCCTCAGCGTGGTCGCGCCGTAGCGGCTTTCGATGCGGACGCGGTCGCCGCTGCGCAAGTGCAGGCGCTCTGCGTCGGCAGCGCACATGTCCAGTGTGTCAGCGTCGTGCAAGCGCTGATTCTGCGTGCGACCGGTCATGGTGCCCACATTGAATTGATACAAGGAGCGCCCGGTCGTCAAGATGAAGGGGTAGTCCTTGGTACAGGTCTCCGGCGAAGCAGCAAAGCCGATGCGGGCGAGTTCAGCGGTCTTGCCATTCGTGAAGGACGAAGCGTGCAGGTATGGCGTGCCAGGATGCGACAAGTCGGGGCAGGGCCAATGCAGGCATTCCTTATCCAGTCGCTCGTACGACAGGCCAGCACCGCCCGGCCAGAGTTCACGTACTTCATTCCAGATGGCTTCCGGGCTATCGAATGCAAAGCCTGTGGCGTGGCCCATCTGCCCGGCCAGCCGCTGGATGATCTGCCAGTCCGGCAGCGCCTGGCCAGGCGGAGGAACGACGGCACGCACCCGCTGGATGCGCCGGTCGGAATTGGTGAAGGTACCGTCCTTCTCGAAGGACGATGCGGCGGGCAGGAAGACCGTGGCGAAGGCTTGGGCGGTCTCCGTGAGGAACAGGTCTTGCACCACGACCAACTCCAGGTGGTCGAGGGCTTCGCGTGTCGCGGCCTCGTTGGCGAGCGACTGATAGATATCGTAGCCATGTACCCACAAGGCCTTCAAGTCGCCGTGGCGCGCCGAATCCATCATCTCGAGCAGGTTCAGGCCGTGGGATGCTGGCAACGTGCAGTTCCATGCGGCCTCGAACTTCTCACGGGCCAGGCGGATCGGCTGCGAGCCCGTCAAGCTGTTGGGCTCGCATCCCATCAGCGCTGCCCCCTGGACATTGTTTTGCCCGCGCAGGGGATTCACGCCGCTCCCGCTCTTGCCTAGATTTCCCGTCAACAAGGCAAGGTTGGTCAGGGCCATGACGCCTTCTGTCCCTTGCATGTGTTCGGTGACGCCCAGGCCATGGAAGCACATTGCCGGTATGGCATCGGCGTAGATCCGGGCAGCTTGGCGGATCGCTTCAGCGCGAACGCCGCAGGCCGGCGCGACACGCTCGGGCAGGCAGTCCAAGACGAAGCGGTGGAACTCGTCGAAGCCGGATACCCTTTCGGCCAGGAAGGCGTGGTCAATCCGCTCTTCCTCGATCAGGGTCGCCGCCATCGCATTGCAGAGCAGTACGTCGGTGCCCGGCAGGATGGCCAGGTGAATATCCGCGTAGCGGCACAGCTCGGTGCGCCTCGGGTCTACCACGACCAGCTTGGCGCCGTGCATGACCGCCTGTTTGATCCGGGCGCCGAGCACCGGATGATTCTCGGTCGGATTGGCGCCCCAAAGCAGGAAGGCACGGGCCAGCTCGATGTCATCGAAACCATTGGTGGCGGCGCCGGTGCCGAGCATCGTCTTCAGCGCTTTCGCGCTTGGTGTATGGCAGACCCTGGCGCAGCAATCGACGTTGTGCGTACCCAGGACCACGCGGGCGAACTTTTGCGCCAGATAGCATTCCTCGTTCGTGGCCCGGGAGGATGCCAGGATGCCGATCCGATCTGCGCCGGCTGCGCTACGGATGGTGTCGAAGCGCGCGGCGACGTGGCCGAGCGCATCCTCCCAACTCACCTCTTGCCAGATGCCGTCGCGGCGGATCAGCGGCGCTGTCACGCGATCGCCGGCGTGCTGGAACTCGAAGGCGTAGCGTCCTTTGACGCAAAGGTGTCCCTTGTTGGTCGGGTGGTCCGCCGGACGCACCGCGATGACCCTGCCGCCGGAGGCGGCCACATCGACCTGGCAACCGACGGCGCAATACGGGCAGGTCGTCCGAGTCCCGCCGGCAGCGTGGACCGGGCTGCGCTTGTCGAAGAGGGCGCCGGTGGGGCAGGTATCCACGCAAGCGCCGCAGCTGACGCACCCTGCTTCGAGCATCGTCCGGCCGCCGATCGGCGCGACATGACTGTGCTCGCCGCGACCTGCTATTTCCCATACGAACTGGCCCTGCAACTCCTCGCAGATGCGGACGCAGCGGTAGCAAAGAATGCAGCGGTCCATGGCGACGCCGATGTAGGGGTGGGTATCCTCATGGTGGGCGCGCGCGGGCGGCCGGTTGCCGCCGCGTATGCCATGGCCGTTCAGCAGGCGGTGGAGGGGACGCCAGGGCTCCTTGAGGACGGCCTCGTCCGGGTAGCGGGCGGCGAGCAGCGACAGGTTGGCGCGGCGGAGCGCTTCGAGAGCTGGCGTGTCGGTCCGGACATCCATGCCGTCTTCGACCCGGGTGGCACAACTCGGCACCGGACCGGGTTGCGCCTTGACCTCGACCAGGCAAAGCCGGCAGGCCCCGTTTGGCTGAAGCCGGCGATCATGGCAAACGTGCGGCACGATGATCCCGCAGTCGTCGAGGACGTCCAGCAAGAGTGCGCCTTCGCCAACCTGGTGCGCAGCGCCGTTGATGACTATCCGCGGCATGCCGACCACTCCTCCGGAAAGTGTCGCTGCAAGGCGCGGGCAAACTCGGCGATGCCCCGGCCGTGGCCGCACAGGCTGGTCGTTGCCAGGGCATCGATCACGGCATCATGCGCGATGCCATTCGCCTGCTTGGGGGACGGCGGGACGGCAGCCGTCGCGAAGTCGTAAGCGAGTGCCGGGATACCAAGGCGGCACGGCGTGCACTTTCCACAGGATTCCCGGGCGCCGAAGCGGAATACCTCCGCAGCAATCGCCGCGATGGAACTGTCGTTGGCGAACGCAATGACGCCACCATGTCCGACCGCGCAGCCGATGGCGGCCATTTCCTCGTAGCCGAGTCGAGTATGAAGGAGCGCCGGAGGCACGATTCCGGCCAACGGCCCTCCGACCATCAGTCCCTTGAGGGGGCCTCGCCGCAGCCCCAGGCCCAGTTTGCCAACGAGGGCGTCAAGCCCGATGCCGAACTCCACCTCATAGAGCCCCGGACGGTTGAACAGCGAATTCAGCGACAGCAGCTTGGTACCTCGGCTGGCGGAGAACCCCAACTCCGCGAAGGCTTCCGCACCGTGTTTCGCGATCCATGGAACGCAGCACAATGTTTCGACATTGTGGACCAGCGTCGGATAGCCGAACAGACCACGCTCGGCGACCTGTGGTGGGCGTAGCCTCGCTTCCGGCCGGCGGCCCTCGAGCGCATTGAGCAGAGCGGTTTCCTCACCGCATAGATAGCTTCCAGCACCCACCACGCACTCGAGGTCAAAGCGCTCTCCCAGCCAGCCTGCTGCGCGGGCGGCTACGATGGCCTCTGACATGACCCGCGCGGCATCCGGATACTCCTTGCGGACATAGACGAAGCCCGCGTTCGCGCCGATTGCCTGCGCGGTCACGATTGCCCCCTCGATCAAGAGAAAGGGATCGCGCTCCATCAGGAACCGGTCGGAGAAGGCCCCCGGGTCGCCTTCATCCGCGTTGATGACCAGGTACTTTCTCGGTGCGGCGTGCATGGCGACAGTCTGCCATTTCCGCCAAGCCGGGAACCCTGCCCCACCGCGGCCCCTCAATTGCGATGCACAGATCATCTTGACCAGGTCATCCGGGCTCGTGCGCAGGGCACACTGGCGTGCATCGCCACCGCCTCTTTTGATGTACTCCAGGAGGTCGGTCACTCCGCCGTCGGCCACGTTCTGCAGCAGAACGCTCTTGCGGGCGTGGCAGGAAACGTGAGGCAACACATCGTGGCCCGAATCGCTCGGTGAGGCATAGCACTTGCCGAGGCAGTAGACCGTCGGTGTCTGGCGGCACGCCTTGGCCCAGCGCTCGGGAGCGTCCTGCCTGGCGGCGAAGCAAGCCAGTCCATTGCAGGCCACATCCTGAAGCGGGGTGTCCAGCAGATGATAGAAGCTCCTTAGCGAAGCCGGTTCCCGCATTCTCTCCATGAAGAACTCCCGGGCCACGAAAGTTGGAGCGCCGATACACATTCAGCCTAGCTGTGGATCGGCATGAAGAGTTGTGCCGGATCAATGTTCCGACGCCATCGAGGCACGCAGGGTGGATCGTGGCAAACACTCGCTGCCGATCTCACTGACTGTTGGCCGCCCGGCCGCCATTCGGCAGTAGCACCTGAGGTGCTTCGCCATCAAACCGTCGCTAGTGTGCTGTCCCACAACTAACTGGCATTAGTCTTGCCTGCCAAGGCGGTACCTTAGTGGAGATACCGCGATGAGCGCATCCCTGTGCCCTGCGTGGCGCCGCGCTTCTTCGGCCACGCGCCGGCCCCCGCGCGCAGCGGGCCGGGCGTGGGCGAGCACAACGCCGAGGTCTACGGCGCGCTCGGGCTGGGCGCGGCCGAACTGGAGGCGCTGCGGCGCGAGGGTGTGGTGTAGCGCAGTCGCGCGGCGCAGCTTCAGGGTTGCTGCAGGTCCTGATCCGGCCTTGGCGCGGCGCGCCCGGGCGTACTATCCGCCTGCGGCCGCGCGGGCGGCAGCGGCAGTACCTTGCTGCTCAGCAGGCGGTCGAGAACGTTGCGGTCGACCACCTCGCGTTCCAGCAGCAGCCGCGCCAGCGCGTCGAGCCGGGCGCGCTGGCCGGCCAGCGCGCCTCGTCTGCGCGGTGCCGGTCGCGACGGCGGCGGGGCTGACCAGGTTGCATGGGCTGGCCGACGAAATGGTCTGCCTGGTAGCGCCGGCGGGAGACTGCGTCGAAATGTCCGGGCACTTCACCGATTTCGCGGAGGTCAGCGATGCGCAGGTGGCAGGGCTGCTGGAGCGAGCGTCGCGCCACGGCGGCTAGAGAGGCCACCGCGCGCCGGCTGAGCGCGGCGTGAGTGGCACCATTGGCTTCGTTCTGGCGCTGGCTGGATCAAACCGACGGCTTCGTTCTTGTGTGGCTCCTTACTAATGTGCTGTCCCACTAATACGTAAGCAAAGTCGATGCAGCTTTTCGAGAATTGAGTCGGCCGTGGCATTCCCGCGGAACGGCTCACAGTTCGCGCTGTAAGGGGTTAAAAAGTGGTCGATACGTTGGACAACTGCTTAACGCTGGCAAACGAGCCGCGACGGATCGCCCTGTCCATCCTCGCCGCGGTATCTCCATAAAGGTACCGCCTTGGCACGCAAGACTAATGCCAGTTAATTGTGGGACAGCACACTAGCGCGTACCAGCCTCGGTAAATGCCAACCACGCGTGGCATAGGAGTCCCATTCCTGCCCGCTCACCCCCTTGCCTTACACGCGTGGAGCAGCAGACTCCAATCACGGCCAGAACTGCCCGCCAGGGTTGCCTCTTGAGTTGTTCCACCTGCGTGCTGTGGCTCGTTCCCGACAGGTACCATGTGCAGAAGTGCTCGCAGTTGTTGCTGAAAAAGCGATAGTCGTCCTCACCCAGTCGCGAGACTGCGCGCACGACGACTTCCGCCCCAAGATACCGGTTCTGCGAACTTGCCTCGACGGTAAAGCCATGGCCATCGGCGAATCCCGCCAGCGTCGTCAGTTCGACGGGCCCCCTGCGCAGGAATCCCTTGAAGCCGATATAATGCACGACCGTCCCGTCTCCAGCACAGATGCCATGGTGGACGTAGCCGCTGCGCCTGATCACAAGATGCGCGCCCAGCGGCAGGTCTTTTTCCGCTTCCTGCTGGGCTGGTTCCAGGCCGATGTCAAATCGTTGGTCACTCATCGCTTGCCCCTTGCTTGCTCCCGGCAGTGGTTTTGCCTTCAACAGCTGGCGCCGCGTCAGCAGGCAGCGGATCCTTGCGTTTGCTCAGAGAGCTGGGCCACCTGCGTGTCGGAAGTATGGGAGAGGCAGACGTTGGTCGACATCATCCTTGACTGAGAATCTTGTCCGTGCAATGCCCTAGCGCTTGTACGAAGTCGGTGCTCAGCGGCGTCCGTGCCGGGATTCTTGTTGTCGGCGGATTCCTACATTCATTGAAGGGCAGGATGACATCGTGGAAGCCTCTGCATCACTGCGTGCCGTGTACCGCCAGTGGACTGCGGGGAGGCCAAGCAGGAGGTGGGGGCTCTATCCAATTGAAGCAAACGCCTGTGTGTCTTGCCTAGTCCGCGAAGGCCGTCAATTCCAGCGGCTTCGGACCGGATGCACGCCGGCGCTGGCATCTGGGGGGCGTTCCTTTGGGGGGGGCCGTAGAAGGAACAGCGCGGAGCGGGACAAGTACGGATGTTCGTCGAGGCCAAGAGGTATCCCGGCGTTTCGACAGTCGTCTGGTGGCCCGCAATCCGGGAGAATTGACTGTGTCGCTTGCCGTCACGTTCGAATGCCGTGAGCACGATCTCCCTCGTGACGGCGTGCCCGCAGACTCGCATGACGCAGTCTCCTGTCTGCTGACGATTGACGGAGCCGCACGGCGGCTGAGTTCAACCCCACTCACTCTCGATGGCAGGCCCTCGTTCACCCCAGAGCAGGACAGGCGGCACGTCGAGCAACGAGTAGGCGCCAGCCTTCAGGAAAGGCAAGGCCCGTGCGGCGGCCAGCATGACTCGCGCAGCCAGCGCGGTTTCGTCACAGCGAGCTTCCAACAACAGCGCGGCATGTCTGCGCTCACGCGCCGCCGCATGTCGTTCCAGTAGAACGCCGCGATTCGTTTCCTCCAGCGCCGCTACGCTGTCGACCGGAAACACCAATGTCTGTGCATCCAGGTAGCAAGGGTCGCGGCGGATCGCGCTTTCCACTTGGGCAGGGTCGGCATGAGGGTCGAGCTCGACGTACACATAGCGCTGGCGGGTCCCGTCCCGGGCTGTCTGCTCCAGCGCCAGCGCCTTCCGGACTCCTTTCACGGCTTCAGCGGCGAGCGTATGGTGGAGGCCTGCAGCAGTATGCAGGCTGCTAGTGGTGTGGCCATGAGGAATGGCCATCGCAAACTGGCTGCGAAACATGGAAAGAAGGCCCGGATCGAAGCCCGCCCCGACGACGGCCGCCGCGGCGTGGTGGAGCGCGGCCCTGTGCAGTGCTGCCTTGTGACGGAGGAAGTCCTCGCCATGCAAGCGCGCACACTCAACCACGCGGAGCCGTCTCTGCAGGAGATCCTGGGCGACCCCGCACACGGCGTCGGGCGGAACGCAGACCAAGACCGCGTCGATGCCCGCCAGTTCGCTGATGTGCCCGACAAGGGGCGCATCGAGCCACGCTGGTGGCTCGATGCGACGGCTGACAGCACCGGCCAAAGTCGTGTCCTCTTCCTCCTGGATGGCCCGGGCACAACTCTGGCCCAGGCGTCCGAGACCAATGATTGCCAGCGATTGCTTCTTCATGGTTATGCAGGTTCTCATGTGCCTGTCGGCGGAAGCCGTGTCTGGTATCGTTCGCGAACGCACGATAGCGCGCACCTGGAGTTCGGGCCTGCCGTCCGATGCCTAGTTCTGGAAGAGCCTGACTTGGTTGCCCACGGCAAGTTGGTCGAAGTCGGGATCTGCGAGCTTGAAGCGGTGAAGATGGGATGCACTTCTATTCGTTCCGCCGATGAAGTCATAGTTGCCGCTCGTGTGCCGTCGCAGAATGCAGCCTCGAACTGCCACGCGCATGCCTTGACGCTTGCGGCCATCCAGCGTGCGAAGTATGCGTGCGCGTGGCCTTCTTCCCTAGTGAAGCCGACATCCCAATTCCACGGGCAAACCGGATCGCCTCGTAGATTGCAACTTAGGAGCGTGCGTCCAGTCCGGCTTGATTGGGAACAAGGAATGCGTTGCTACTGTTCTCGAATGGGCTCGGCGCGGAGCGCAATGAGCACTTTCGGGATCGGGCGGATTCAGGTTCTGAAGAACCTTGCCTGCACGTCGAGGTATCGTGTCTGTCCGTCAAAAGTTGCGTTGGAACAAGGGGCGTGCTCCAGTGGGCGCTAGCCTGAATATATGTAGTCACTAGGCGGGCTGCCGCTTCAAGGAGCGCAAAATGCCGATCTTCATCATGGAAACCCGTGTGTCCGTAGAATCGTTGCGGCAGCCCAGGTCGTTCGAGGCGCTCGAGCGTGGTCTGGCCGGCCATTTGGAGAAGGCTTGCCCGGATATCAAGTGGCTGGGCAGCTACGCCACGCTCGGATCGTATGACTACCTGGATATCTTCGAGGCCAGCGATATCGAAGCAGCCATGCGGGTGTCAGTTCTGGTGCGCGCCTATGGTCATGGCGAGGCCACGATCCTGCAGGCCATCGAGTGGGGGCGCTTCAAGCATCTGGTGCGCAATCTCCCGGAACTTCCAGCCGCATGAGCGATTGCCATGCGCATCGGCGTGCCAAGGGAAATCAAGGACCAGGAATACCGGGTCGGCCTCACACCGGCCAGCGTTAGGGAACTGGTCAGTCGCGGTCACAAGGTGACGGTGCAGGCCGGTGCCGGTGCGGCTATTGGGCTTTCCGATCATTCCTACAAGTCGGCCGGTGCGCAGTTGGCGGCAGATGCTCGGGAGGTATACGGTTCGGCCGACATGATCGTCAAAGTCAAGGAGCCGCAGCCGGCCGAGCGAGCATGGCTTAGGCCTGGACAGATCCTGTATGCCTACCTGCACTTGGCCGCTGATCGCGAGCAAATGGCGGACCTTGTGAAATCCGGGGCGATTTGTATTGCCTACGAAACCGTGACAGCCCCGGACGGCAGTCTGCCGCTGCTGGCCCCAATGAGCGAAGTGGCTGGCCGGATGTCAGTTCAGGTTGCCGCCGCCTACCTGGAAAAGCCGCGGGGTGGCATGGGACTGTTGCTTGGCGGAGTGCCAGGCGTCTCGCCGGGACACGTCGCTGTGATTGGGGCCGGCGTGGTGGGGATCAACGCGATCCAGATGGCTGTCGGCATGGGGGCACGCGTCACCGTGCTTGATCGAGATGTCGATCGGTTGCGGCGACTCGGACTTGTCTACGGCAATCGGGTGGTGACCTTGCATTCCACCGCGGATTCCATCGAGCGCGCCGTGCTCACAGCCGATGCAGTCATCGGGGCTGTCCTGGTGCCAGGTGCCGAAGCGCCAAGGCTGGTCACGCGCAGCATGGTCTCCCGCATGAAGGCCGGTTCCGTCGTAGTGGATGTGGCGATCGATCAGGGTGGATGCTTCGAGACTTCCCGTCCCACCTCGCACTCGGACCCGACGTATCTGGTGGATGGCGTGCTGCACTACTGCGTGACCAATATGCCTGCTGCCGTTGCCCGGACGTCGACCTTCGCCCTGAACAACGCCACGCTGGGCTATGCGATGTCAATTGCGGACAAGGGCTGGTCGCGAGCGCTAAAGGAGGACCGGTGTCTGCTGGCCGGCTTGAACGTCTGCTGTGGTCGCGTCACCTATGCGGCGGTAGCACATGCCCACGGCTGCGCGTATGTGCCGGCTGAGCAGGTGTTGGCATGACGCAGGTCGGCGGCATGCTCTTCCTTGCGATGGAGTTTGGGAACGTCCCGAGACAAGGGAGTCGGGTGGTGATGACGGCATCCGCGACGGACAGGTCTGTTGCCAGCGCTAACAGCCGCGCTATCGTTCACCGCGTCGACATGGCGGCTTCGGGTGGCCATGCCAGAAGCGGGACCGCGCGCTGTCCAGGATTGGCGGATCGATGTCACGCGAATGGAGGCTGCTCAGACGGCGCGGACGCACGCCCGCATCGTTATGTGCGTCAGGACTTCGAGGGGGAACGCGTCTCGGGCATCTGCGATGCCAGGCAATTCGTGTGCTCTGGTGCAGTTCAGCCTGCCGAGGCGATTTCAGCCGAGAGTCGTCACGATACATTGACACGAGTCAACGCGCCGGGCGAGCAGGCATCTACGATGGCTTTCACAGCGACCCGACAGGAGGACCTTGAAATGGCTGATTCCCAGACCCCGGTACCCGTGAAGAAGAATGAGGAGCGTACAGTTCGTCCATGGTCATTGCAGGCTTGGCACCCCATCGAGAGTCTGCGCCGCGAGATGGAGCGCTTGTTTGACGATTTCGATCGCGGCGCGCGCTTCCCGTCGGTACGCCTGCCGCGGTTCGGTCTCGAGCCTCGCTGGTGGCGTGACTGGAACATGATATCTGCGCCCCCAGTGGACCTTTCCGAGACCGAAAAGGGCTACGAACTGACGGCCGATTTGCCTGGAATGGACGAGAAGGACATCGAAGTGAAGCTGGCCAACGGTGGCCTGATCATCAAGGGCGAGAAGCGTGAGGAGAAGGAAGAGAAGGAGAAGGACTACTACCTTCGAGAGCGTCGCTTTGGCACATTCGAACGCTATTTCGAGTTGCCCGATGGCGTTGACGCCGACAAGATCGACGCCAGCTTCAGCAAGGGGGTGTTGTCCATAGTGATTCCCAAGACAGCCGAAGCGCAAAGCGCGGCAAAGACAATCTCGGTGAAGGGCGCCTGACGGCTGGCGACGTCGAGGCGGAAGGTCGTTGACTGCGATATTAGGAGCCCCGCCTGCTGTCTGCCCGGTCTGTGGGGGGATTCGCGGCCTTAAGGCCGCAGCCCTCCGCGATCCGAATCGGCAAGGAGTGTGCAACAAGTGACGTTGCGAAAACTCCGAACAGCGAAGGGCGCAATCGCTCGAGTTGGTTAGGCTAGTTCCTCCTTGCTCTCCTGATGGTGATATGAGCAAGCCGCGACGTTCGTCTCGTCCGGTTGACGTCTGGATTGCTACGCCATCTCTCGACCCCTGCATCTCGAAATGACGATGGAGACCGAAGTCCCCACCGGCTGTCTTCTGTTACAAGGCTTCAGCGGCCTCGGCGTTGGTCTTAGGCGGCCAGTGCGAAACGCTTATCGTTGGCGTTTATGGATTTGCTTCATTTGCGTCGATCGCCTGACGAGTTGCCTGCGCCCCTTTGCGCGCCCTGTCGAAACCGATACACCCCCACCTAAGTGCGCCGCGTCTTGCGCCACGCTTAGGTGGAGGTGAGGGGACTCGAACCCCTGTCCAGAACGGCATAGGCTTGCCGGAATGACAACCATGGTTCCCATATGGTGGGTCAATGGAAATTCTCAAGGGTGCCGCTTGTATGTTTCATCTTAACCATGCCCCGATCTACTCGCGTCAGCTGGAACGTGCCATCTGCTTCGTTGCCGGGCTTCTCGATCAGCGGGCTATGGCTTGCATATTGTTTGAGCTGATTACCGGGCGCAATCGTCTTCGCGAAGTGAAATTGTTGCGAACCTGATGCCAGTTGTACATCGCGCAGTCGCGGAGATCGGACCGCGCGGCGAAAGTGAAAGCCTGGCCCAAGGGTGACAGGTCAAAGGATGCACGCTAGCCGGCGGGTACCACAGAGTCGCCATTTCAGATGAGACTGCACCGCCTCATGAAGGCGGCGGGAGTTACCGAACGCTCAACTCAGCGCTAGCAGGCCCATGTCCGGAGTAGTAACCCAAGAGACCAAAGAGTACCGTGAACTCATGCAGACATTGCCCGCATGTGTATTCCTGGTGGACCGACATGACGCCGATTGCACAGGATCCCATCGTGGCTTCTTCTGAATGGCATGCTGGGCAGCAGACTGTAGATTTAGCGAGGACGCGGCGTCTCCACTCGTTGGAATCCAGCATAGTGTGCCCTTCTTGTCCGCCATGCACTGATACCTACACATTCTAGGCGAGAGATCATGGTGCACAGTGCAACGATGTCTGCGCACGTGAGCGCGAACACACTCGAAGTGCTTGTCGAAGTGCTCTGGTGGGTTGGCCAGGACGCGGACGTCCGCGGAATGTCAGAAAAGAGCAGTCCGCTCATCAGCGAGGCCAAGTTATGGATTGCGCACCCAGGGAGGCATTCGCAGTTGGATTGTGCCCGAAAGACTCGTTGTTGCCCAAGCCTCATCGTGATCGACGGCCAGTCACCCAAAAAAGAAAGCGCCCTTCCCGGATAGCTTGGGCGCAGCGAAGGCGGCCCCTGATTCGAAGATCCGATGGCAGGATAAAAAAGAGATCTGTCACAAATTCCCCCTGCAAACGAAGGGTGTGTAAGGATTCAAGACTTGGAATCGGGAGGAGGCTATGCGTCCATGCGCACTGATATATTTCGTGCGCGGTAATGAAAAAAATGCCCTCCGCCTGCCGGAGGGCGAAAAGACTGGGAATAGGTCGCACCCACGGGCGCGACCGCGTTCAATTCTACGTGGCAGCCGCAGGCAATTCGACCCTTGAACGGGTGATGCTGCGGATTATTCATGGTCGCCGTATCCGCTTCGGCTCATTGCCCGCAGGTGAGAAAAGGGCCCTCGCTGGCTCAGCCGAGGGCCCAATAAGACGGGCGTTGCGAACGAGCCCAGAGCAATTCTGGCTTGCGTCAAGCGGTCGCTTGAATGCGGGAAATCCCCTGACGCTGCGATGCGACAGAGGGGTTGACCTGCAGACCATCGTCGGCAGTCAGCCATCAGGCTCATAGCCGACATAGCAGCCGACTAGGGCAAAGATGGCGGTGAACTCATAGAGGCAGTCCTCGCATGTATATTTTTGGTGGACGGTCATGGCGCCAATTGCCCACGTGCCCATGGTGATGTCGGTTGACTGGGCACGCCGAGCAGAATGTCTGAACATTGGCGACGACCCGCCGCCTCCAGTCTCCAGAGACTTCCATGGTGATCCCTAAAACTTGAAACTGTTCTAGAACGACACAGGAGGCCTCTAACTGGTCGGAAACTTGGCTGTGAGAGTGCCGCCCAGTGACGGCGCGACGATGCGGTAGCCGTGATGCTCGGCTTCGAGGGAAAGCGCATCCAGCGTCCCGCCGAACTTCTGCAGGTGGCGCGCCTCGATGCCCCCGCACGCTCACCGCGCCGTTGTGGCCCATGACGGTGGAGCCGGGCAGTGCGATCTCCTCCCGGTCATCTGGAAGGTAGTCGGCCTCGAGGAAAACCGGAGGTGGCAAGGAAAGCGGGCATAGCAACACTTCAGTGGAGCTCGTTCCATGCCTGTGCTGTCAGGACGAAGCTGATCGGCAGGACATCGTGCTTGCTCAAGTCGGCCACGCTGTCGTCCCTTGGAAATGACATGAAGGGCGACGACTTCAGCACGGCGAGCATCGTCGGCGCCACTTTCCCAGTGGCGGCCACCTCGAACATAACCTCGGCCTCAATCCGACAAGTGCCCGGCAGCGTGGTGACGAGCGACGATAGGCGATAGGGCGTCCTGAATGGCGGTCTCGATAAGCGGCTAGTAGTGGCTTCGTTTCAGTGTACTCTATACATGTATACTGTATACTGCCGCGCCGGATTGTCGAAGTTCGCGTGTAAGCGATCAAGTAAAAGTGTAATGTTAGGGCATGGAGGGAATGCCTTGAGCGATGCCTTTGATGCAGCCTTGGCTGCACAGGAGGGGCGGTCTCAAGAGTCAAGTGCAACGCTTAGCAAATCCATTGAGCTCCAGCTCCTTGGCCATTGCTTCTTCAAGCGTATCCCACCCGAGGGTCTGACGAGGTCGGCCGTTGAGCAATTTAGCGATGTCATTGAGCTGGGTCTGCGTCACTGCCGATAGGTCTATGCCCTTGGGCAGAAACTGGCGCAGCAAACCGTTGGTGTTCTCGTTGCTGCCGCGCTGCCAAGGCGCATGCGGATCAGCAAACCAGATATCGAGATTCAATCGCCGGGAGAGCTCGACATGGCAGGTCATTTCCGTTCCGCGATCGTAGGTCAGACTCTCGCGCAGAAAGGCCGACAGCTTCTTCATTTGCCGTGTGAAGCCCTCCAGGGCATCTTGGGCCGTGCAGCCGTCCATGCGACACAGCACCACGAAGCGCGTCTTGCGCTCAACCAACGTGCCCACCGCCGAACGGTTGAACGCACCTTTGATGAGGTCGCCTTCCCAATGGCCCGGCAACTGCCGCAACGCAATCTCTTCGGGCCGGTGAACGATGCGCAGCGCCTCGGGCACAAATCCTCCGCCGGCAAGCGTGGTACGCCGGACATCGCGCACGGGCTTTTCCTGGCGCAAGGCTTCTACCATCGCTTGCTTGAGTCCACCGCGCGGGTGAGCGTATATCGCGGCGTATATCGTTTCGTGGCTGACACGTTGATCGGGGTCATCGGGATGCATACGACGAAGTCTTGCAGCAATCTGCTGCGGCGACCAGCGCCAATAGACCAGCCGGTCATGCACATGTTGATACAACGTACTGCCGGCAAGCAGCTTGCGCCGACGGCCGCAACCTTGACGACGAACGCGGTATGCCGATGCCGCCTGCGTTGCATCATAGGGCAGCGCGGACATATCGCCGTTGCGCGTCAGTTCGCGCGAAACGGTCGAGGCGCTTCGCCCGAGCAGGCGCGCGATGGCCCTTGTGCAACTGCCTTTCCGCTGTTCGATCATGATGACCGCGCGTTCCTCCGCGCTCAGATGCTTGTACTTCCTTATCGCACACCCTACTTGATTCAAGGTGTTGCACTTGAAGCTAGAGATTAAGAGGTGACCCAGGCTACAGGGAAGGTCGTTGATACAATATGCCAACACGCGAGCTAGGCTCGTATTTGGCGCGCTTTGTTTCCGGGTCGCTCGAGCAAGTCACCGGTATGATAGAGGACAAGCTGCGCTCCATATGCGGTGGGAGTGACAGGCTAGGTTAATTCACCGCGCAGAAGAGATTCGCGCGGAGGCGAAGATCGAGGCGGTCGTACCTCTGGCAATGAAAGTGGCTGTACCGCTCCTCCAGGCGGCGGTCACGCTTGAGGATGACAACAGTCTCCAAGATCGCTGGGCAAGATTTCTCGTGAATGCGACGAACCCTGATCGCGAGCTTGACCCCTTAACCGCTCCAATCGTAAATCAGCGTGACTTATAATGACTGACTGAAGCGCAAAATTTCATCGGCGCATCCAAGGCCGGATAAAATGCCGTTCCGGCGCTTGTTCGGGACTATGTTGCCGGGAATTCCGCCTTCTGGGTCGCGAGCCTGGCGATGCTCCAGCAATGTTCTGCCACAGTTCGGCCAGCTCTGCCAACCGTATCGCCACCTGGTAATTGACTGTTCCCTGTGGAATCTCGCCACTTGCGTCTGGCTCGCCGGCTGTGACTCCCGTCAGAAGCTCCATTGCCTCGTCAATTGCCTTGACAGCCCAGAGATGGAAGCGCCCCTCGCGAACGGCTGCCACTACATTCTCAGGCAGCATCAGATGGCAGACGTTGGCGGCGGGAAGCAAGACACCTTGGTCCCCGGAGAGCCCCCTCGCTGCACAGACCTCAAAGAACCCCTGGACCTTCTCGTTGATCCCACCTACCGGCTGCACCACACCGAACTGATTGACCGAGCCGCTAACTGCTATGGCTTGACGAATGGGGATGCCGGACAGCGCTGAAAGCAGGCCGGCGAGTTCTGCTAGCGAAGCGCTGTCACCTTCCACCTCGCTATAGGACTGCTCGAATACCAATGTTGCGCGCAATGAGAGGGGCATTGCCCAGCCGAACCGGGCCGCCAGGAAAGACGACAGGATCAAGACGCCCTTGGAATGAATTGGCCCTCCAAGCTCCACTTCGCGCTCGATATCGACGATCTCACCTTCTCCCATGCGTGCTGTGGCCGTGATCCGGACAGGATGGGAAAACGTACCTTCGCCAAGCGCGATCAAGGCAAGCCCATTGACTTGGCCGATGTGTTCGCCGCTGGTGTCGATCAGCAATTGGCCGCGAAGGATCTGCTCGCGATAAGCCTCTTCGACGCGCTGATTGCGTCGCCTGTGCTCCATCAAGGCCGCTTCGACGTGCGTACGTTCGATTCTCGAAGCGCCTACTTCCGCGGCCATATAATCTGACTCTTGCAAGATGTTGCACAATGGAAGCGTTAGTGTGCTGAGCTTTTGCGCGTCACCCGCTAGACGTGACGCATGCTCGATCATGCGGGCAACTGCCGGTGCCGAAAGGGGGCGAAGATGGTCCGCACGCGCTAACGCTGCAATTAGTTTTGCGAAATCTGCACTCGATTTCGCCGTGCGATTGATTTCGCTTTCCAGATCTGCATTGATCTTGAATAGCGACCCAAAGTCGGGGTCAAGGTCGGCCAGTAGGTAATACGTTTGTCGCTCCCCGACCAAGATCACTTTGATATCAAGCGGCACAGGCTCTGGCTGAAGTTGCTCCACGCTATTCAATCCGATCACATCAGCAAGCGATTCGGTGCGAATTTCGCCGGCGCGCAGGGCCCGTTTGAGTCCTTCCCAAGCCTGAGGCCGACTCAGTACGTCCAACGCATCGAGCAACAAGAAGCCCCCATTTGCGCGGTGCAACGCGCCAGCCTTGATCAGCATGAAATCGCAGAGCATGGTCCCCATATGAACACGATGATCGACGCGTCCTACCAAGTTGCCAAGAGTGGGGTTACATTCCTGAACAATTGGTCGCGCGCCGCTCGTTGGATTCTCAACGAGCAAATTGACCATAAATCGTTGTACTGAGATGCCGCCAGAAATTGATAAAATCTCCGTGTCATCGTCCGATTTATGCGACTCGTGCAAGGACTCACCAGTCTCGATCACGTCCTGCAAAATAGTGTCGAAATACTCCAGCACGGCTGGCAGGTCAGCATAGGCAGGCTTGATTTCTGCGATCAGGTGACCCACAGTGAGGCGCAGCGCCTCGCTGCTGACCTTCTTTATTGCTTTGCGTGTGTTTCGGCGCCAGCGGGGAAACTCATACGTGAGACGCTGGAGTTTCTCGTAATACTCGTTGACCTTCGCCCGAAGAATCCGCTGCCTTTCTTCGGGCAATTTCGCGAATTCATCCTCTGTGAGGGTTTCCTCGCTATCCTTCAGCGGTGCGAAGATCAAGCCTTGCGGCGTGCGCATCAATGCAATGCTCTCCCCGCGAGAAGCCTCACCAAGCTGGACCAACGCCGCTTCCTCTCGCCGCTTTTCGTCCGCCTGAAGCGCTTCGACGCGTTCTTGATATCGATTGCTTTCGAACGCGGAAGCAATAGCTGGTCCAATCTCGCCGGCAAAATCTTGCATGTCGTTGCGCAACTGGATTCCCCTCCCACAGGGAAGCTGCAACAAGCGCGCGCGGGTTGGCGCCGAAAAGTCGTAGACGTAGCACCAGTCTTTAGGCGGTGGCCCAGCCTGAGCGACTTGTTCGAGCAGGCGACGCACAATCGCGTGGCGCCCGCTGCCAGAATCGCCAAGCACAAACACGTTGTAGCCTGGCTTGTCCATCTGCAGGCCCAGGAACATGGCGTTGACGGCCCGCGGGTGAATCAATGCTGGATCGAATTCCGCCACTTCCTCGGTCGTCGTGAACCCAAGGGATGATGGATCGCATGCCGTGTAGAGCACATCCGGACCGAGTTCAGGTATTTTTGTCATCGAATCACACAATGCTGCTAGTGGAAGCTGGGCTTCAGATTAGGCTATGTGCTCACGCCGTGCGACCTAGTCGCACCGCCTGCCGCATGGAGGGCTTCATACGCGAGTTGGCGATCCGGGAGGCCAGAAGGCCCTTGAGCGAATGCGAGCAGCAATTCAGTCTTTCCGACGCATCTTTCGATGAATCAGCCGCCGACTCGAGGCCATATCGCCACTTGCAGCGCGAGGACATGGCTAACTCTGGGAGTTGGTTCAATTCGCCTCAAGCAGAATCCATATCCCTTGTGGTGTGACGGGTCAGCGCATCCTGCCTAGCTTGGTCTGGGCTGTCCAGCGAGCTCATCGGCAGAGTGCGCCAACTCCATTAGCGCTACGCTCACCGTTATTGGATACGGAGGTGCCGGATCGAGCGTGCGCAGCGCGGCGGGCAAGGCGGCCACTTGTGCTACCGTGCGAGCTCGGGCTGCAAGCAGCCCTTCAGCGGGTCCAAGCCGCTTGCCCCCTACCATGACTGGTTGCATGAGCGGTGTACCGTCCTGACAGTCGCATTCTATTGTCAGAGTATCGCCGCATGCGATGCCGGAGGCATCATAGCGACGATACCACTGCTTGCGTCCAGGCCAAGTCGCCTTTCCCTCTGAGCGTTTGCGTCGCGGCAAGCCTGCATACTCCGTTAGCTTGTAAGCGCAATCGAAATAAGGCGCGTCAGCGGATGTGTTCATCCGTGTGCCCACGCCGAAGCCGTCGATAGGGGCCCCTTCAGCCAGCAGGTCACGCACACGATACTCATCCAGGTTGCCGCTGGCAAAGATGTCGATCTCCGTCAAGCCGGCGCCATTGAGGATGGCGCGGACCCGGCGCGCATGCTCGCCCAGATCTCCGCTATCAATACGGACTGCCTTTACCACGATGCCTTCGGGGCGCAGCCGGAGTGCGAGAGCTGCCACTTTCCGCGCAGCAGCCTCGGTGTCGTAGGTGTCGATCAGGAGCGTGGCATTGTTCGGCTGCGACCTGGCGAATGCCTCGAACGCAACCTCCTCGCTCGTGCATGCTTGCACGTAAGAGTGTGCCATCGTGCCGTACACGGGAATCCCATAGCGTATCCCAGCCAGCATCGTGGCGGTGCCGGTGAAACCCGCCAAGTAGGACGCACGCGCCGACAGCATGCCAGCCTCCGCGCCGTGGGCTCGGCGCAGACCGAAGTCGACTAGAAGCCGCCCGGGCGCAACCAACGCAACTCTGACAGCTTTGCTTGCCACAAGGGATTCGTAGTGCATGAGGTTCATTACCCGGCTTTCCACAAGCTGCGCTTCAGGTAAGGGCGCGGTAATTCGTAGGATGGGTTCATCCGAAAAGAACACTGTGCCTTCCGGCGCGGCGTGTACATCGCCGGTAAAGCGAA
Organism: Cupriavidus sp. USMAHM13; assembly: GCF_001854285.1. NCBI lineage: Bacteria > Pseudomonadati > Pseudomonadota > Betaproteobacteria > Burkholderiales > Burkholderiaceae > Cupriavidus > Cupriavidus sp. USMAHM13. The sequence goes on along the minus strand of NZ_CP017753.1, from coordinate 232,991 downwards.
GGTTTTCCAGAGAATGCATGAAAGCATCGCTGAAGCGGCCATCGCAGGCGAGTTGGTCGAGGTCGCCGCGACTGAAGCGCAAGGATTCGAGGTACGTGAGAACCTGCTCCAGGCCGGCGGCAACGAGGAAATTTCGCCCCAGCGGCAGTTTGCGTACGAAGAACTCGAAGCAGGCCGTCTCGTTCATGCCTCTATCGAAATATGCCTGCATCATCGTCAGTTCGTACATGTCCGTAAGCAGGGGGCTCGTGGCAATGTCATCGTTGTGCATATTGCAGTGCTCCTAATGCGAGGACGCTCGAAACAGCGCATTTCCTGCGCTCGTCGCCGCGCCCGCTCTTTTCGTTCACCTTAGCGGTCGAGCAGTTGAGTAATTTGACACCGCGCAAGTTTGAGGCGCTGATTTGCATCCTGGGCGACCTTGATCCAGGCCTCCCGATGATTGCCGATGCAACATTTCTCTCCGGCATCAGCGGAGTGCTTTCCGCGGCACCGGCGTGCCGACATGGCGCGCCCTTCTTCCTTCTTCATTGCCGAATACGATCCCACTGTAAATATCCTGCGCGTGTACGGACGCACGCGCGCAGGTCCGCAAGTACTTTTGCGATGCCGATCTCGCGGTACTGGCGCGGCAAGTGCTTACGCGCGATCCTCTGGCGGCGGCACAGCGTGAGTATGTGATCTTGCCGTTCGGCGTGCACGCTGTTCTGGCCGCAGGCCTTGACCGGTTGCCATGACACACGACTCGACCTGGCATAAGGGACACTGAGGTTTGACCAAACGCAATTGAGCGCAAGCTGCAGCGCCTACATTCATTGAATGGAGAGTAGGTGAAATATATGCCGCCTTTTGGAACTACTTGTCCGAGTCGATGATGAATGACCTGAAACGTCTCCAGTATCAAACGCAAGGAGCATCGCCGCGATCAGCTGTAGGTACCAGCGAACGAGCCATCGCGCTGCCCGGTCCTGACGGGACGCCGGATCCTCCCGCGATCGGAGGCTTGTGGCAATGCAGGAGCGCACGCGAATTCTACGACCACATTTCGCTGCTTGCCCCCAGGTCAGCGAGCTGTTCTGGATATCCACTCGCGTCATTAGTTTGCAGGGAGCCGGGCACACCGCATCGGCTCCTCACGGCGAAAGCGCCGGCGGCGTCAACGCGGCCCAGCTATCCGACCTGCACCACTACGATCCCGTTCTTCACTGTTTGCAACCCCGCTGCGGCGGTGTGCGCAGCCTGGAGGGCTACTAAGGCCCCGTCGGTATGGCCCCGGTAGAGAACCATCGCTACCTGCTGAATGTCTCGAAGCTGAGGAGAGTTTCACCGCAGGGGGCTCCATGGCACAGACGGCCCACACATACTGCACGTCGATGGGACTTGAAGCAGTCATCCCTCTGGTCGAATCGGCACCAGCTTGCCGAGCACATCTGCCTGAGCGCGAACTAGGAGACCGTCTTTTCACAGGCGATTTGATCTCCAGCCGAGGATGGCAGGTCGCCACTGTAGTTCCCAACCCCACCACGTAGGAGAAATTCAAATGATCAAGAACATTGCTAGTGCAGAGCAGATCCGCAACGAGATTCAGCGGCGGCTGCAGGAGAACGCCGATCTTGGTGACGCCTGCCGTGACTGCACTGTTCCCCTTCCGGCTCGAACCGACCCTGCGTCAAATGGCGGATGCAACTGGTCCATCAATAGCTTCCCCGGGATGGCTGCGGCATGTCTGCCCGCCGCAATGGCGGTGACCAGGGAGGTCATGCGCGAATACGACCTCAAGTAGTGGCATTACTGGAGGCAGAAATGCTCACCCGACACCGCTTCTACAAAGGCTTCCATATCGAGTTGTCCGTCCCGGAAACGATTGAGCCTGGGCGGTTTCAAGTGCGAAGTGCAACACCCCTCAGTTATTGAACAGGAAGCCGGTCCGTGGGATTGGCCAGAACCTGCGCGAGGACTTGTAGCGGGGAGTGCCAGTTCAGGGTTTTGCGCGGCCGGCCGTTGAGGCTGTCGGCGATGGTGTCAAGTTCTTCCTGCGAGTGGACGGACAGGTCGGTGCCCTTGGGTAAGTACTGGCGCAGCAGGCCGTTGGTGTTCTCGCAGGTGCCGCGCTGCCGGGGGGCTATGCGGGTCGCAGAAGTACACGCGCACGCCAGTGGCGGCGCTTAGTTCGGCGTGCCGGGCCATCTCTCGGCCCTGGTCATAAGTCAGGGTCTGGCGCAGTGGCGCCACCAAGGATTGCAGCTTCGCGGTAAAGCCGGCCAGAGCCGATGCAGCGGTGGCGTCTGGCATCTTGACCAGCAGCACGGCGCGGCTCATGCGCTCGACCAGTACGCCTACGGCCGATTGGTTGCCCGCTCCCTTGATGAGGTCGCCCTCCCAGTGCCCGGGCATGAGCCGGTCGTTGACCTCGGGCGGGCGCACGTGAATGCTGACCATGTCGGGAATCTGGCCGCGCCGGTCGGTGCCGCGCGAGCGCGGCAGGCGCTTGGTGTGGCCTTGTCGCAAGCAGGCGATGAGTTGGCGGCGCAGCTTACCTCGCGGATAGGCATAGATGGCGTTGTAGATGGTCGCGTGGGACACGTTGAGGTCGGGTTGGTCAGGAAAGGCTCGCTTGAGCGTAGCGGAGATTTCCTGGGGCGACCACTTCTGATCGAGGAAGTGGCGCACCACGCCCCACAGCACGCCATCTGGAGCAAGCTTAGGGGTTAGACGGCTGGCCTTGAGGCGTTGGGTACGGCAGGCCTGCGCGCTCATTGCGCCATAGCTGCCACGGGCGGTGGCATTGCGACGAAGCTCACGCATCAGTGTCGAGGGCGCGCGACCAAGCCTGTGAGCCATGGCTCGCAGGCTGTCATCTTCAGCCTTCCAAATCTCAATGCGCATGCGTTCTTCGGGTTGTAGTTGTTGGTATTTCGTTCTCGTCATTCATCACACCTTACCGAATGGCAAGGTGTTGCACTTCAGATTTGAGGCCGCCACTCATAAAAATAGTCGATCAGACTATTAACGCTACTGTACGCAAAGACTATTTTTCTTTCTGCTGACGTTGGTACTCATTATGCTTCATCTGCATGTAGTCGGCGCGGTTCACCTCGTGCAACTGCCGCGGGTACTGCTCGGTTGCATTGAACCAGTCAGTAAGGCGCTTGTCGAGGCGGACATTTGGCGGGCTGGAGAGCGCTCCAAGATAGGCGACGATGGCAAGGTAATAGCGCATGGTGTTGCGCTCTACCACACCGCGGGCGCCGCCGATGTACCGCGTTTCATTTGTCGACGGATCGCGAGTAACGGAAAAGCCAACCTTTTCTCTCGCGATCGTTGCGAGGTAGGCGTTCATTGCAAAGTGTCCCGCCAAGCCGTACCGGTACGCATAGGTCAGATGAATAAAAGTGCGGCTATCAGCCAAGGGGATCGCCTCCACCACAATCCGGTAGTCTTTTGTGCTTAGCGGACCTCTGACGGCGGAAAGTTCCACCCGAAGATAATGTGGCGTGTTTGACGTCGCGAGATAGTTAAATTGCACTCGATAAGACGAAGAAAGCGACTATTCTGTTTTTTTACCGATATTAACCACAAGAACAATACCACTGTTACTAGTTGAGGCGCTGCAGTACTTAATGTTCAGGTGTAGGATCAGCACGTCGCACCAGTTGGCAGGACCTTCAGTCTTGTCGTTGAGCGAGCCGCTGACCACCGAAAAAGGATAGTCGACTACACCGTAAATGTTGCCATTGATCGCGGATGGCGACTCCTGTGATTCGAGGTAAAGCGGTCGGTGAAACTGGTTTTGGCTGAGCTGCTGTGTCAGACTTTGATATTTTTTGCGAAGGCTTGTTATGCTGTCCTCAGGCTGCACGGCGGCGCTATGACACAGGATACGCAGCACAGTCGTCAGCATCACTAGCCGCCAAACTCGCGCCCGCCCGTTGCCTGTTGGGGAGTCGTGAGGTCTGCCCATGCTCTTACTCCTGCGTTGGCCTAGGTTGCCGCGCAACAGGCACGGATCTGATTTTGGCCCACTGTGACGCTCCCATTCCCGCAGCCGGTAGCGCGCCGATCATGCGCTACTCCCATAGGACCACGCGGCGGATGCCCGGGGCGTCGATTGGATGCGCCCGAGGCCACGGGGATGCGGCCGTCCTTGAACGCCTCGGTCTGAGCAAGCACAAGATTCATCGACGATCGGAGAGCCGCGATTGATCAGCGCCCGATCGAACTATTCATGCAACCTCCGCCCAGTCGATAGTTGCAGTGTAAGCATCTTGTAAGCACCGCGTTTGCGTCAGCAGCAGCTAAGCTGGCTTAGCCGGTCGCTCGGAATGATCTATGGCAGCAGCTCGTCGACATGGCTGCCCGTGCCGCACGGAGTGGTGACGGCGGCCGGCCAGTACTTGTTCACAATAGGCTACGCGACAAATCCACGGGGCCAGTGTGAGCCCGTCGCGCGGCTGGCGCACCGCGAGAATGCGAGGGCCCTCGCGCAGCCGACGATCGCGCCAAAGCATCTGAGCGCAGAAGTAAAGACTTTGTTACCAGTGCTGCATGCGACCCGGGACGGCCGGAGTTTCACCGCGCTGTATTCCGACACCATGCGCGCCTATGAGCTCGGGCGTACTGGGGATTGGGTGGTGCTTTATTTCTATGACGACGCTCACTAGGATAGCCAGACGACGGTGGTCACCGAGACCCTCGGTGTCACGCTGATCGCGGAAGGAAGGCTGTAGGTTTGAGGCCAGGCAGACGCGGCGTACCGCAGGCATGCCCCGTCAAATATTGCCGGAGACAAGAGATGCTGAGTCCCCGCGAGATCACAGCCATGATGGTTCTCAGTGACGCAACTGATCATCGCGACCTGGATCCCGCCAAAATTGGCGCTCTTGTCGAGCGCCAGTTGGTCCGCTTCGAAACTGCGACTCCAGGCCGCAGGCCGATCCGCGTGACTGGGGCAAGGCGGTATCTCTTGGAAGCGATCAGCGTGCCGCCAACTGGGCCGGTTCAGAGCGGATGGAGGGCGCGGTGCCTTGGTTTGGCGAGGTATTCTCTGCCAGAAGCATCCTCGCTCCATTTTCCTGTCCCAATGCACGCATCGTCTCCATTGCCCGCCTTTCGGTGCGCCGAATTTTTTCTTGGGACATGCCAGTGAGCCTGCCGAATTCCTCGCAGCCCATCGGGGCAGGGGCCCAAATGTCGAACACGTGTCGCAACGCACTGGCTTCAATTGGCGTCATCGCAGCAAGCATAGTAGAGACACAAGCGCGCGCGACTATCGGTCGCCACCCTGAATGGGGCCGGCGCCGTTTGATTGCAGAACATCTCCACGAGCGCGATATCGCCCAGCGGTACTGGCGCATCGAGCGACTGTGGCTCGTTAGGCAGCATGAGTGAATCGGAGGCTTTCTGCTGGTCCAGTCCGCTCTTACCAGTGATTTGAGCCGGGACGGCCTTCAGCCCGGTGCGCTGACGGATGCTTTTAGACGTCAGACGTACTCGTCGTAGGTTGACATCGATATGCCCCGGCAGTCCGCCAGAGTCAGCCCGCGATGCTGGTATCGCCTGGCGATCGACACTACCAGCCGGAGGCTGGCTTCCACCATGTTGCGGGTAGCACACGCGATCCTTTCTTCGGCGGCTAACGCGTCATTTACCAACGCGCTTGTCGCGGCGAATCCATTCATGGCGGCGCCGCGTCACACTTCGCATATCCCGAGGCTCCGCATGACGCTCCATGCGCTGTCGGAGGTGCGTGTAGGAGCCCCTTGTGCGAGTAACTTCGCAAAGATAGACTGGTGTGCGCGCTGCTACTCAGCCGATTCGGTGCTCCTTTGTCACAAGGCGGTCCAAATGCGCGCAGAGACTGACCGGTCTCCTCAGCCTGTGCGGGGGCTGCGCCTGCAGCCTGCAATGGCGCGGCCAGGCAGATCTGCAGCGCACGACGGCAGGGCGGGCCGCCAAACTCTTGTCTTCTTTTCCAGCATTTGCCAGCATCACTTCCACGTTCTCGGTAAGCAGGAGGACGGCCTCCTTGTGCCGCGCATAGATAGTGAGCGTTCTGTTGATGTGTTCACCCCAGCGGCTCCTGCAGCCCGCCAACTGTGCGTTTCCTCGCGCGCGCAGACATGGGCGCGCAGGTGGCCAAGCCGGAACCGCCCGGTGGGCCCGAGCTGCTGCGCACCGCCAACCTGGACCGAGATCTTCACCATCTCGGACATCGTCGACGAAGCGCATTTCCAGGCGCGAGGCCATCGTGCGCCTGCCCGACCCGGACATCGGCAGCATTCCCGCGCCCTGCGTGGTGCCGTGTTTCTCCGGCCACGTGCCGGCGCCCGCGCGCAGCGGGCCGGGCGTGGGCAGCACAACGCCGGGGTCTACGGCGCGCTCGGGCTGGACGCGGCCGAACTGGAGGCGCTGCGGCGCGAGGGCGTGGTGTAGCGCAGTCGCGCGGCGCAGCTTCAGGGCTGCTGCCGGTCCGGCTCAGGCTTTGGCGCTGCGGGCCTGGGCGTGCTGTCCGCCTGCGGCCGCACGGGCGGCAGCGGCAGCACCTTGCCGCTCAGCAGACGGTCGAGATCGTTGCGGTCGACTACCTCGCGTTCTAACAGCAGCCGCGCCAGCGCGTCGAGCCGGGCGCGCTGGCCGGCCAGCGTGGCGCGCACACGCTGGCCGGCCTCGACCAGCGTCTTGCGTACCTGCGCATCGATCAGCTGCGCGGTGTGTTCGCTGTACTCCTTGCGCTCGTGCTGCGGCAAGCCACTGCCGGCGAACAGCGGATTGGGCGGGCTTTCGTAGGTGGCCAGACCGAGCGCCTCGTTCATGCCGAACTGGGTGATCATCCGCCGCGCCATGTCGCTGGCGCGCTGCAGGTCGTCCTGCGCCCCGGTGGAGACGTCGCCGAACACCAGTTCCTCGGCGATGCGCCCGCCTAGCAGCACGTCGAGGCGGTCGAGAAGTTCGCTGCGCTTGAGCAGGTAGCGGTCCTCGGCCGGGGTCTGCTGCGTGTAGCCGAGCGCGGCGATGCCGCGCGGGATGATGGAGATCTTGGTGACGCGGTCGGCATGCGGGCGCAGCTCCGCCACGATGGCATGGCCGGCCTCGTGGTACGCGATGGTTTCCTTTTCCAGCGCGTTCATCACGCGGTTCTTGCGCTCCAGGCCGCCGACGATGCGGTCCAGCGCCGCGTCGAAGTCGGACATCGAGACCGCGGCCTTGCCCTCGCGCGCGGCCAGCAGCGCGGCCTCGTTGACCAGGTTGGCGAGGTCGGCGCCGACGAAGCCGGGGGTGCGCGCGGCCAGCGCGGCGAGTTCGACGTCGGGGCCGAGGGTCACGCGCCTGGCATGCACCTTGAGGATCTGCTCGCGACCGCGCAGGTCGGGCCGGTCCAGCGCAATGTGGCGATCGAAGCGACCCGGTCGCAGCAGCGCCGGGTCGAGGATTTCCGGCCGGTTGGTGGCGGCCATGATGATGACGCCCTTGTCGGTGTCGAAGCCGTCCATCTCCACCAGCAGCTGGTTGAGCGTCTGTTCGCGCTCCTCGTTGCCGCCCACCGCGTTGAGGGCACGGGTCTTGCCCAGCGCGTCGAGTTCGTCGATGAAGATGATGCAGGGCGCGCGCGTCTCGGCCTGCTGGAACAGGTCGCGCACGCGTGCCGCGCCGACACCGACGAACATTTCGACGAAGTCGGCGCCGCTCAGGCTGAAGAAGGGCACCCCGGCCTCGCCGGCCACCGCCCGCGCCAGCAGCGTCTTGCCGGTGCCCGGCGCGCCGAGCAGCAGCACGCCCTTAGGAATCTTGCCACCCAGGCGCTGGTAGCGGCCCGGCTCCTTGAGGAAGTCGACGATCTCCGCCAGTTCCTGCTTGGCTTCGTCGATGCCGGCGACATCGGCGAAGGTCACGCCGGTCTCGGTCTGCATATAGACCTTGGCCTTGCTCTTGCCGATCTCCATCAGCCCGCCGGCGGCGCCGCCGATGCGGCGGATCAGCAGGCTCCAGATGGCGAAGAAGATCAGCGCCGGCAGTACCCATGAGAGCAGGGTGCCGAGCAGCTTGTTGTCCACCTGGCCGGCGAAGCGCACGTGGGCGGCCTCCAGCTCCTGCACCAGCGACGGGTCGGCCACGCGCACGCTGCTGAAGGCGCGCGGGCCGTCGCCGTGGCCGCGCGCGGCTTCGGCGCGCGCCTTGCCGAGCACGTCGTCGATGCCGGCGGTGGAGAAGGTGCCGCTGATGACCTGCTCGCCGACCGACACTTCCTCGATCTTGCCGGCGTGCAGCAGCGCCTTGAAGTCGCTGTAGGGCAGCGTCTCCACCTCGCCGGAGAAGAGATAGGCCTGTAGCGCAAACATGGCCAGCATGGCCGCGGCCAGGTACCAAAGGGAGAACTGCTGGCGAGACTCCTTCGGTGTCATCGGGCGATGCCCCAGCGTGGTGGCGTCGGCGCGGCGCTAGTCGGCCCGCACCAGCAGTACCGGCCGGCTTGTCTTCGTCAGCAGGGTGTGCGGCACGCTGCCCAGCAGCCGTTCGCCGAGGCTGCGCCGGCTGTGGGTGCCTAGCACCACAAGGTCGGCGTTGCAGGCGTCAGCTTCGGCGGCGATGGCGGCCGCGACCTGCCCGCTGTTGCCCGGTCGTTCCAGCAGGCGCGTGGTGTTGGCCACGCTGGCTTCCGCGCAGCGGGCGGCGGCGGCGGCCAGCAGGTGCCGTCCGTGCGTGCTGGCGTTGCCCGCCTGCGCCGCGTGCGCGCCGTCGCTGCCCTCGAAGAACACGTCGCTGTCGTCGGCCACGTGGAGCAGCCGCAACTCTGCCCCGCTGGCGCGCGCCAGGTCGATGGCATGGGCGAGCACGATGGCGGCACAGGCGCCGCCGTCGATAGCGAGCAAGATGCGTCGGTACATGAGGACTCTCCGCGCCGCAGGGGCTCCGATCGCGGCAGCGGCCGGCCCCGGCACTGCCCTATGCGCATAGCGTAGGCGCACCGCGCGCGGGCGGCTTGATCCGGGTCAAGCTGTGCGGACGGCGCTCGCCTAGCCTAAGCAAGGCGGGGCGGCGGTGTGCGGCGCGCGTTGGAGGACAACCATGGTGGCGAAGCGGAAAGCCAGCCAGGGCCGGCAAGGCCGGTGGCGCGGATGTGCGCTGCGCTGCGCCGGCGCCGATTGGCTGCGTCCGCACAGGCCCAGGCCCAGGGCGGACGCGGTGCCGGCGGCGCTCGCCGCGTGCGCGCGGCGGCGGGCAAGTTTGCGCATGGCAAGGATAGGACAGCGATGACAGCGACACAGACAACGATGGCGGCATCCGGCGCGGCGCGCTGGGCGGACCGCGCGGCCGCCGGCCGCTGCCTGGCGGAGGCACTGGCCGCCTACCGGGGCGCGCATGCCCTGGTGCTCGCAGTGCCGCGTGGCGGCGCAGCTGTCGGGCGCGCCGTGGCGGATGCCCTGGGCGCGGAACTGGACGTGGTGCTGGCGCGGAGGCTGCGCGCGCCGGTCGAGCGCGAGGCCAGCGTGGGCACGATCGACGAACTCGGCTGGAGCCATGTCGTCGCCTTCGCCGACCGCCTCGGTGTGGAGGCCGCCTACCTGGAGCAGGAGCGCACCAGTCAGCTCGAACTGCTGCGGCACCGGCGCGCTGCCTACACGCCGGCGCGCGGCGCCCTGCCGGTGCGCGGGCGCACCGTGATCCTGGTCGACGACGGCGTGCTCAGCGGCGAGACCCTGTACGCGGCGCTGGAGGCGGTACGCGCCCGGCGGCCGGCGCGCCTCGTCTGCGCAGTGCCGGTCGCGGCGGCGGCTGGGCTGACCAGGCTGCATGGGCTGGCCGACGAAATGATCTGCCTGGCGGCGCCGGCGGGAGACTGCGTCGAACTGTCCGGGCACTTCACCGACTTCCGGGAGGTCAGCGATGCGCAGGTGGCAAGGCTGCTGGAGCGGGCGTCGCGCCACGGCGGCTAGACAGGCCACCGCGCGCCGAGCTGATGCTTGCTGTTCGGGCTACAGAGCCGGTCCGATTCCCCATAAGGGCAGGCGCCGGCTGAGCGCGGCGGCGTGAGTGACACCATCGGCTTCCTTCTGGCGCTCGCTGGTCGGATCACACCAACGGCTTCATCTTGTGTGGCTCCCTGCTAATGTGCTGTCCTACTAATACGTAAGCAAAGTCGATGCAGCTTTTCGAGATTTGAGTCAATTGGATCGGCAGTGGCAGTCCAGCGGAACGGCTCGCAGTTCGCGTTGTAAGAGGTTACAAAGTGGTCGATACATTGAACCAACTGCTTAACGCTGGTTAAACCAGGAACTGTAGGTCGGGATGAAGTGCATCTGCCAACGCGGGTGGGGCATCAGCCCGGCATTGACTCTCGAATGGCGTTGCGTGGCGAAGTTGTCGACGATGTAGTGACGTCTAGTTCCATGGGTGCCGCCTGATCGGTCTCTCGCAGAAATGACAGAAACTCCTGATGGCGATGGCGATGGCGTTGGCGTTGGCGTTGGCGTTGGCGTTGGCGTTGGCGTTGGCGTTGGCGTTGGCGTTGGCGCAGCTTACAGCACGCCAGCACAGCGCAGTTCCGTATGTCTTGGCGGATCGAGGCATTGATGCGAAGATCGACTGCGCCGAGCGCGAGAGTATCTGCAAAAAAATGGAAGCGACCTTCCGATGCGGCGAGTACCAACGCGGCGTCATCGCCGGCATCGAGGCCATCAGTCGCCATCTGCGGCAGCACTTCTCGGCACGAGACGGTGGCAAGAATGAGCTGAGCAACGGACCGGTGGTCTTGTAGCGGGGCCAATCCGCTCCGTGGCCGGCTGCTGCGCGTCAACAGCAGCCGAGTGCGCATTCACGACTCGTCTCCCGTCACAATGCGGCCGCCCCCCTTTCGTCCGATGCGTCCCACACAGAATGCGCAAAGCGCAACGCAAGCGTCGGAAGCACAATCGGATTCAGTGCAGTGGAGGTGGCAAGCCCGCGGAGGATCACAATCGCCATGGGCTCTTTGATGTCATTGCCCAACGCGCCGCTGGCAGCGGCGAACCTTAGCAGAGCTAGTGCCGTGCCAAATGTGGCAACCTGTCGTCCCCGAGCGGGGCTGGCCACCAATGCTGTCTGATGTTGCCAACCAGGGGTCACGCGTAGCGCTGCGAGCATGCAAAAAATACGGCCTGCCCCCCCAACTCTAGGCGCAATGGCCCGCGAAGGCGGCGCCAACAGCACCTGAGTGTGCAATGCGCAATGTGCGCGATATCACCCAGATCGGCCTCTGACAAGCGGAGACGCAACTAGGGTAGAAGTCGCAGGCTGCGCCACCTGTCTTTCGCCTCTGATAGCTGATGGCGGCGCCCAATTGCGCAGGGAACAGCCGCCATGCCGGCATTGTCAAGAGAGACATGTCATGTTTGTGCTGGTGACGTCCGCACGTCAGCAGACGATGCGTCGCTCGGCCACATCCGTCGAACTGCAGCCACTCAATGTCTTGACGTCAATCAAGGGGAGCCGATTATCGCAGTCAATAATGATCTCTGCAGTAGCCTAACAGGAGCGAGTGTTATGAGTGATTCCGCGTCCAAGCCGCCGCAGTCGAGGTTAAAAGATGGGCTCAAGCATCCGGAGGTTGTAGCGCTGGCGCGCCAACGTGCTTGCACCGCGACATCGGCCGACTGCTAGGTCCGTTCGATCCGGCCGGTCTCTTGTCGCTTTCTCGCCATCATCGAGTCGGAGCATAGCTATGGGATCAGGGCAAGAATCGCGGTATGGATTGAGAGAAACATCTGGTTCGAGCGCGTCAAGAGGAACCCGACCAAAGGCAACCTTGTTGGACCAGGGAGAGCGGCGCAAGGACTACTCGCAGCGTAAGCGGGAGATAGGCTCCCTTGACGATTCTTCCTTTTGCCCTGTGGTATCAACGCCGACAAGGTCGATGTGCGATTCAAGCATGGTGTGCTGACCGCTGCGGTTTCGAGAATGGCTGAAATCCAGAGCGCCGAAATGAGAAACCCAGTAAGGAATGTCTGATCTCCATGCGCGAGGCTTGGTCATTGCGTCTCCGATGCAAAGGACAGCACGCCTGATTTCTCAGGCTCGCGCGAGCGCGGCCAAGCTCCATTTTGGGGAAAGAATACTTAAAGGAACTGTCAAAATGGAAGAGTCGACCATCCGTCCAATGATTGTTAGGCGGTTCCTACGTACATCTGCCTCCTACTTTTGGCAAGCACGCCAACCGATGCCTCGCATCTCATTGGATCGTCTTCGCAGAAGGGTGCGGCGAGCGGTTGACGCACAAGCGTTGCCGCCGCCGAAATCATGAATGGATGTGGCCGTTTCACAGAGTGAAGGACGAGCGTGCAGGGACAAGGGAACCCTCCCATCGTCGACGCCGACCACTTGGACAGGCATCTTGGCTCCGTATGCCCAGTGGCCGCCTTCCGTTTGTTGATGAGCAAGAGCGAGGTTCCCGGCTTACTCGGGCGCAATGGCGCGGGCAACACGACCGTGATCAAGATGCTGACAACGCTGTTGAAACCTACCTCGGGGACCGCGAAGGTGGCTGGATTCGATGTTGTCGAGCAGGCACCGAAAGTGAGACGGTCAATCCGCTATGTGCAACAGGCGCTATCGGCGGACGGCGACCTAACGGTGTTCGAGAATCTTCTCGTGCTCGCCATGCCCTATGACATGGCACGAGGAGCGTATTCGTGCAACGCTCCATTTTTGCGAACTCTCTGACTCCGGAGATCGCCTAGTGAGAACCTACTCTGGAGGAATGATCCGCAGTCTCGAGATCGCGCAAGGCATCCCGCTTCCTGGCGCCGGTCGGCGCCCGCATCTGCCTGGATATCGCGCAATAAGAAAACGTGCCTTATTGGGCGCCATGGATTCTTGCGCTTGGCGGAGAAGGTGAGAGCGGTGGTCGAAGTGCAGGGCGACATGAAATATGAAAAAGGGAAGAAAAAAGGAAATGAATGTGCATATCAACCCTTGGGAGGTCGACCATCGGGCCGCATGGCTAGCACACTATCCACAAGGCGTGCCTGCAGAAATCGACCTTTCTCTCTTAACTTCGCTGCCAGAGATGCTGTCGCAAAGTTGCCGGCGCTATTCCGCGCAGCCAGCCTTTACTCAACAGCGCGTCTCCCTTACCTACGCAGATTTGCAACGACTGAGCTGCGATCTCGCATCCTTTCTGCAGCAGGAGGGACTGCGGCCTGGTGACCGAGTTGCGATAATGCTCCCGAACCTCTTGCAGTACCCGGTAGCCTTCTTCGGCGTGCTGTGCGCCGGCTTGGTGGTGGTGAATGTCAATCCGTTCTGTCCGGCTTCCGAACTGCAGCAACGGCTGGTCGATTCTGGCGCGCGGGGGATCATCGTGCTTGAAGGCGCGACACACACGTTGCAGGAGATTATTCGCACGACAGACTTGCATCTTGTTGTGACCACCAACGTTGGTGATCTTCTCCCGCCGCTGCGGGGTTGCCTGATGAGCTTGATGGCCAAGTGGATTGGACATGGCGTGCGGAACAGCTCTCTGTCGGGCGAGATTCGGCTGCGAACGGCGCTGCGGCGTGGCCACAATCGTGCATTGGAGAAACCGGAACTCAAGCCTGCAGATATCGCCTTATTGCAGTACACAAGCGGAACTACAGGCACGCCAAAAGGCGTGGTGCTAACGCATGGCAACCTGCTGGCCAATGTTGAGCAGATTTCCGCCTGGCTCGGTAGCGTCTTGGATGCCGGTTCGGAAGTTGTCGTGACGCCGCTGCCGCTTTATCACATATTTGCCTTGACGGCGAACATGCTGACCTTTGTACGGTGGGGTGGAAACAATGTGCTCATTCTTGACCCGAGGGATTCCCACGCTTTGCTGCGTACTTTGCGTACAACCCGCTTTACTGCGATCAGCGGGGTGGATACCTTGTTCCGGCGCTTGCTCGATGCGCCGGGCTTCGAAGCTGCATGTGCGGCAAACCGAGGTGTACTTAAGCTGGCTGTCGCGGGTGGCATGGCGGTCACGCCCGAGGTAGCCCAGCGCTGGCTGCAAGCCACAGGAATCGCTCTGACAGAGGGCTATGGCCTAACCGAGGCTGCGCCGGTGGTCTGTGTTGGCGCAGTCGACGGCCGAATGCGCGAGGGGATGATCGGGATGCCATTGCCCTCTACAAGGGTCGAGATTCGCGACGAGACGGGCCGAGCGCTACCGCCTGGGCAGGCTGGAGAGATCTGCGTGCAGGGGCCGCAGGTCATGCGGGGCTACTGGAACCTTCCAGCGCAGACGGCAAGTGTTCTCGATGCCGCCGGCTGGCTGCGTACTGGCGACCTGGGGAAGATGGATGCGCTCGGCAGCTTTCGCTTCTTGGCGCGCTGTGCGGAAGTGATTGTGGTGTCCGGCTTTAAGGTCTATCCAAAGGAGGTGGAGGAGGTTGCCATGCAGCACCCGGGGGTGCGCGATGCCTGTGCTGTTGCGGTTACCGACGCGCGCTCTGGCGAGGCTGTCAAGCTGCTCGTCGTGCGGCACGATCCCACGCTATCGGCTGGAGCGCTCATCGCTCACTGCAGGGCGCGGCTGATTGCGTACAAGGTGCCTCGCCACATCGAGTTTCGGACCGAACTGGTCCATTCCGAACTGGGTAAGCACCGGATCGGACCCGGGTTAGTCGCACCAAAGAGCCATCGTGGCGACGCGGCAGGGGATCCAGATGAGCGAGACGAATAACTCCATACCGCGCGCGACTGTCGATGCGCAAGAACTGCTTGCCATCGTGCGCCGCCTGGCCGCCGAGTTGCGGCCAGGGGCGGCGGAAGTCGACACGCTGGGGCTCGATGATTCGCTTGAACGCGATTTTGGATTGGATAGCTTGGCGCGCACCGAATTGCTGGCGCGTGTCGAGCGGGTCTGCGACAGTAGGGTCGACGAGAAGGCGCTGATGGCCGCCGAAACTCCCCGTGACCTGCTGCGTCTCGCCGGAAAGGCGGAGGCCCCGGCCCGGCTCGCCCGGGTAGCGGCAGCACCTGTGCCGGGCTCGGCCAGGACTGTGGCCTCCCATCGTCCGCCCGAATGTGCTGCTACGCTGATGGACCTGATCGACTGGCATGTGGCCGCGCATGGCGACGAGCCATACGCCGCTATCGCCGGGGCAGATGAGCTCAGCTACCGGTCGATTCTTATGGGCGCACTCTCGGTCGCCGCCGGCCTCACGCAGCAAGGGCTGGGTGCCGGCGAGCGGGTGGCACTTATGTTGCCGACTGGGCGCGAGTTCTTCGAGGTCTTCTTCGGCGCGCTCTATGCGGGGTGTGTTCCAGTGCCACTCTATCCTCCGGCCCGCCTGTCGCAGATTGAAGATCACATGCGGCGTAGTGCTGGCATCCTAGCCAATGCCGAGGCGACAATCCTGGTCACGCTGCCGCCGGCCAAACCGCTGCTTCGCCTTCTTCATGCGCAGTGTCCGTCCTTGCGCCGAATCCTGGCGGCTACGGACCTCCATGCCGTCGGCAATCTGACCAGCGTCGTGAGGCGGGGGGGGGCCGACGACATCGCCTTTCTACAATACACGTCGGGAAGTACAGGCAACCCCAAAGGGGTAGTCCTGACACACGCGAACCTGCTCGCCAACATGCGGGCGATGGAACGTGCTGCGCGCGTCAGCGCGACAGATGTCTTCGTGTCGTGGTTGCCGCTGTACCATGACATGGGCCTAATCGGTGCTTGTATGGGTAGCCTCCTTGTGGGCTTCCGACTGGTGCTTTTGTCGCCCACTGATTTCTTGGCGCGGCCCGCTTCCTGGCTATGGGCCATCCACCAGAATCACGGCACGCTGTCCGCGGCGCCGAACTTTGCCTATGAACTGTGCGCCAGCAGGATAGACGAAACGGACCTGGTGGGTCTGGACCTGCATACGTGGCGTGTGGCGTATAACGGTGCGGAGCCGGTGAGTCCCGAGACGGTGGAGAAATTCGCCGCGCGTTTCGCCCGATTTGGCTTCAACCGAGGCACCATGGCGCCCGTCTACGGTCTCGCCGAGTGCGCGGTCGGACTGGCTTTCCCCCCCCCAGGGCGCGGCCCGCGCGTCGACGAAGTCGATCGCGACGCCCTGGCACGCCGCGGTATTGCGCGAGCCCCGGAGTCTGACAAACGGTACGCTCTCAGGTTGGTCTCCAGCGGACTGCCGCTGCCCGGCCACCAGATCCGTATTGCCGACGCGGCCGGCCGCGAGTTACCTGAGCGCACGCTTGGACATGTGGAATTCCGCGGCCCATCTGCCACCACAGGCTACTTCCGCAATCCGGCGGCCACTGCCGGCCTGTTCGATGGTCAGTGGTTAAGGACGGGCGACATGGGCTATCTCGCGGGAGGCGAACTCTATCTGACCGGGCGCCTCAAGGACATCATAATTCGCGCGGGACAGCACTGGTTTCCGCAAGAGCTGGAAGAAGCCATCGGACAGTTGGTGGGCGTCCGCAAGGGCAGCGTGGCGGTGTTCCCGGCCACCGATGCGCGCAGCGGCACCGAACGGCTGATCGTGCTGGCCGAGACTCGCACACAGGATGACGCTGAGCACGCGCGCATGCGTGGCGATATCGCGCACTTGGCGGTCGACCTCATGGGTATGCCCGTTGACGAGATCCTGCTTGTGCCACCGCGCACGGTGCTCAAGACGTCGAGCGGAAAGCTGCGCCGCGCCGCTTGTCGTGAACTATACGAGCGCGGAGAACTTGGCGGTGCGCCAAAGGCGCCGTGGCGACAGCTGTTGAACCTTGTTGTGGCTGGCGCGCGCATCCGTGTTTCGCGGTTTCAGCAGAAAGTCGGTGGCTGGATGTGGGGCGCCTGGGCATGGTTGGCTCTTGCCCTGGTGGGAGGGCCAGCATGTCTGCTGATTGCGCTGTTGCCCGGTCGCGCCTCATGTCGCGCCGTCGCACGCCGTGCTGCGCACCTTGGTTTGATGTTGACGGGCCTGATTCCCCGAACTGAAGGGCTGTCTGAGCTCGACCGGAACAGGCCTGTCGTGATCGTGGCCAATCACGCCAGCTATACCGACGTGCTGCTGTTGACGGCAGTGTTGCCCGCCCACTTCACTTTTGTGGCCAAGCAGGAACTGCTGCAGAGTAGCGCTCTGGCCCTCTTGTTGCGTCACTTGGGCTGCGCCTTCGTTGAGCGCTTCGACCCTGAGCGCGGCGTTGAGGACACCGTTGTCCTTGAGCAGCGTGCTCGGGCGGGCGAGTCTCTCGTCTTCTTCCCAGAGGGGACTTTCCGACGCGAGCCGGGTCTGATGCCATTCCGGCTGGGTGCGTTCCTGTGCGCCGCCCGTGCGCAGATGCCAATCGTGCCTATCACGCTGGTCGGGACCCGCTCCTTGCTGCGGGATGGGCGCTGGTGGCCAAGCCGGACGCACCTAGCGGTCTTGGCCGGGCAGGCTGTGCACGCGCCAGGAGACGACTGGCCTTCACTGTTGCAGCTACGTGACTTGGCACGCCAAGCAATCCGCGCCAGGTTGGACGAGCCGGATACTACGGAGGAATGACCCGATCGACCGGATCAGGGCAGGAGGCGGTCCGACGATCCAGTGCGCCGCTCTCGCACGCTTGACTTTTATCAAGCCGGCAGGAATACCGCAAGCCATACTTAACCGCACTGTAGGAGGCGGCTAGCAAGGCGGTTGAACTTTTGAGGGCGCGATGTAACCGCTACGCCGCTCGAGCGCAACGGCGCGGAATACGCTGTATCGGACCTCTGGATGGAAACATGAATCCGTTACCCATTATCCACAAGACGCTAGCGGACACGCTTGTGACGCCGAACCTTGTCGATTATGCGCAGGCGTGCCGGCAGTTTTCGTGGGAGAGCGTTCGCAGCACGCTTGCCGTGCAGCCTGATGGCGGCATGAACATCGCCTGGCAGGCGATCGACCGGCACGCACAAGGCGGCATCGGAAATAAGATTGCTTTTCATCATCTATCTCGTAGCGGATCGAGAGCGCAGTCGATCAGCTATGCGGAGCTTGCTAGCCTCACCAATCGCTTCTGCAATGTGTTGCGTGGACTCGGCGTGACAAAGGGAGACAGGCTTTTTATCCTGTGTGACAGGCTCCCTGAGCTGTATACGACTCTTTTCGGCGCGCTGAAAAACGGCACGGTGGTGTCGCCATTGTTCTCCGCCTTTGGGCCAGAGCCCATCGCCACAAGGCTAAATTTGGGGCAGGGTGCGGTGCTGGTCACTACCGATCGGCTTTTTTTGCAAAAGGTGGAGAAATGGCGAAGCCGCATACCTAGCTTGAAATATGTCCTGCTGGTCGCCGAAGAGGGGGGGGCGACCGCTATTAATGGAACGCTGGACTTCGCTTCGTTAATGCGCTCTGCGTCAGAAACGTGTGTCATGACGCCGACCTCGGGCGAAGATATGGCGCTATTGCATTTCACCAGCGGTACGACAGGAAGACCGAAGGGCGCCATCCATGTGCATGGCGCCGTGGCGACGCACTGGGCCACCGGGAAATACGCGCTCGATCTTCATCCTGAGGACGTTTATTGGTGCACGGCGGATCCGGGTTGGGTGACCGGCACGTCCTATGGCGCCATCGCGCCGCTGTTGCATGGCATCAGTTCAATCGTCGATCCGGGAGATTTCGACGCAGAACGCTGGTATCGGATTCTGGCCGAACAGTCGGTCACGGTTTGGTACACAGCGCCGACTGCTATCCGCATGTTGATGAAGGCCGGCGCCGACTTGGCAAACGCGCTTGCCTTCCCACATCTGCGGTTCGTTGCCAGCGTTGGTGAACCATTGAATCCGGAAGCCGTATGGTGGGGCAGGGATGTCCTGGGCCTGCCGATCCACGACAATTGGTGGCAAACCGAAACCGGCGGCATCATGATCGCGAACACGGCCGCCTTTGACATCAAGCCGGGCTCGATGGGCAGGCCGCTTCCCGGGGTGGAAGCGGCAGTCGTCCGGCGGCTTGCCGATGGCGTTGCGGAAGTGCTCGAGATTCCCGGGACCGAGGGAGAATTGGCGCTCAAGCGTGGCTGGCCATCCATGTTCCGAGGCTATCTGAATGACGATGAGCGCTACCAAAAGAGCTTTTCGGGCGACTGGTACCTGACCGGAGACATGGTGCGGCGCGATGCTGACGGCTACTTTTGGTTCATCGGGCGCACGGATGACGTGATCAAATCGGCAGGACACCTGATTGGCCCGTTTGAGGTCGAAAGTGCGCTGATGGAGCATCCCGCCGTCGCGGAGGCCGGCGTAATCGGAAAGCCTGACCCGGTGGTCGGGGAAGTCGTAAAGGCGTTTGTTTCGCTTAACAGTAGCTTCGAACCGAGCGACGCACTACGCATGGAACTCATCGCCCATGGTCGCAGCCGCCTAGGTGCAGCAGTTGCACCGAAGGAGATTGCGTTCCTTCCGACATTGCCGCGGACGCGCAGCGGCAAGATCATGCGTCGTCTGCTCAAGGCACGCGAGCTTGGTCTTCCCGAGGGCGACACTTCCACACTCGAGGCAGGCTCATGACGCCGATCGACCATCCCGCACCGCCGCCACCGACCGGAACAGTGCCTTATGAAAAGGGCTTTGCGCTGAGTCTACTGCGTGACATGCTACGCATCCGCCGCCTCGAAGAAAGGTGCGCCGAGCTCTATGGCGAAGGCAAGATCCGTGGTTTCCTGCACCTGTATGTCGGCGAGGAAGCGGTTTGTGTGGGGGCACTGCATGCGCTCGCGGTTGAAGACAACGTGGTTGCTACCTATCGCGAGCATGGGCACGCATTGATGCGCGGCATGGGTATGGGACCGCTCGTGGCAGAAATGTACGGCAAGCAAGAAGGTTGCGCCCGGGGCCGAGGCGGCTCCATGCATTTGTTTGATCGCTTCCACAAGCTCTTCGGCGGGAACGCCATCGTTGGCGGTGGCTTGCCGTTGGCGGTGGGATTGGCTCTTGCAGATAGGATGCAGGGCAGCGCCAGCATCACTGCTTGCTTCTTCGGCGATGGAGCTGTGGCCGAGGGTGCATTCCACGAAGCTATGAACCTGGCTGCACTTTGGAGGCTGCCCCTCCTGTTTTGCTGCGAGAACAATCTCTACGCGATGGGCACTGCGCTCGAGCGTCATGAAGCGCAGACGGACCTCTGCGTCAAGGCAGCGTCCTACGGCATGCCTGCGGTCACGGCGGACGGCATGGACGTGGTGGCCGTATACGGTGCGGCAAAAGAAGCCGCCGCCCGCGTCCGACAGGGCGCCGGCCCGGTTTTCATGGAGTGCCGCACGTATCGTTTCCGTGCTCACTCCATGTACGATCCGGACCTTTATCGCGATCCGGTCGAGGTGGAGGCTTGGAAGGCCCGTGGCCCCATTCACACGTTTACGGCCCGTCTGAAGGCGGAAGGTAAACTGACGGAAGACGAATTCCTCTCGCTGGACGCCGCTGCTGGTGCGGAAGTTGCTGAAGCTGTGGCCTTTGCTGAAGCGGGAACCTGGGAGCCGGTCGAAGCGCTGTTGCGCGACGTCTATTTTCCCGAAGGCGGTGCGCCATGAGTGTACATCTCAGTTACCGTGAAGCCGTACGCGAAGCTCTACGCGAAGCGCTTCTCCAGGATCCGCGTGTCTTCCTCATGGGAGAAGATGTGGGTCGCTACGGGGGCAGCTATGCCGTTTCAAAGGGGTTGCTAGCCGAGTTTGGCCCCGAGCGAGTTCGTGACACGCCGCTGTCCGAACTCGGTTTCACGGGCGCTGGAATTGGAGCCGCATTAGGGGGCATGCGGCCCATCGTTGAAATCATGACCGTCAACTTCAGCCTGCTGGCGCTCGATCAGATCATCAATACGGCCGCGCTGTACAGGCATATGTCCGGCGGGCAGTTCTCCGTGCCGCTGGTGATCCGAATGGCCACCGGCGCAGGCCGACAGGTAGCCGCGCAGCATTCGCACAGCTTCGAAGGCTGGTATGCGGGCATTCCAGGCATCAGGGTTTTGGCTCCCGCAACAGTCGAGGACGCGCGCCGCATGCTGGCGCCGGCACTGGCTGACCCGGATCCGGTCTTGATCTTCGAGCATGCGGGGCTATACAACGTGGAGGGTGACATTCCGGAAGCCTCCACAGTGGATATCCGCTCGGCTTGCGTGCGGCGTCCTGGGAAGGATGTGACGCTGATCGCCTACGGCGGATGCCTGCCCAAGACCATGCGGGCCGCTGAACAGCTCTCCGGCGCCGGCATCGACGCCGAAGTAGTTGATTTGCGCGTGCTGCGCCCGCTCGACGACTCGACCATCATGGCATCGGTTGCCAAGTGCCGCCGCGCAGTCATCGTGGACGAAGGCTGGCGCAGTGTCAGCCTCGCCTCCGAGGTCATGGCGCGCATCGTCGAGCAGATTTTCTACGAATTGGACGCGCCGCTTGCAAGGGTCTGTACGATGGAGGTGCCAATCCCATATGCGCGACACATGGAAGACGCCGCACTGCCACAGACCGACAAGATCGTGGCGGCGGCAAGTCAGCTGGTTTCCTGATGGATGCTGCAGCCCCTTCCCTGATGCGCCAGACTTGTGCTCAGCTTTCTGGAGCATTGCGTGATTGAGTTCCGACTTCCCGCACTGGGCGCCGACATGGACGAGGGCACATTGCTCGAGTGGGTCGTTCAACCTGGCGATCGAGTGAAGAAGGGGCAGGTCATTGCCGTCGTCGACACGAGCAAGGCGGCGATCGACGTCGAGACCTGGCACGATGGAACTGTGGGAGAGTTGCTGGTGTCTCCAGGCACCAAGATGCCAGTCGGCACGCTGATGACGACCCTTCTCGAAGAAGGCGAAATGCCGGGAACCGTGCGGATAGCGGCCGTCACGGGGCGTCGTCGTGCGGTAACGCCGGCGGCACGTAGGTTAGCTCGGGAGAAGGGAATAGACGCCGAGGCACTGGCTGGAACCGGGCCGGAGGGCGCGGTTACGCTGGCCGACGTACAACGCGGAGGAAAAAGCTTGGCTACGGCGACGACCGCCCGCTCAGCGGAGATCCGTAAAACCATTGCCTCGGCGATGGCGCGGAGCAAGCGGGAGATCCCGCACTACTATGTGGCCGAGAACATTCCATTGCGGATCGCTTTGGCATGGCTGGATCGTGTGAACGCCAAGCGTAGCGTTGCGGAACGCATACTGCCGGCCGCGCTGCTGATCAAGGCGGTGGCAGTGGCACTAAGAGCCTTCCCGGAACTCAATGGATTCTTCCGCGATGGGAAGTTCGAGTCGGCAGCCAGCGTCCATGTCGGCGTAGCGATATCGCTGCGCCAGGGCGGCCTGGCCGCCCCTGCGCTGATGGATGCCGACCGCAAGCCGGTCGAGCAGTTGATGCGGGAGCTGGCAGACCTCGTGAAGCGTTGCCGGGCCGGCTCGTTGCGGAGTGCTGAGCTGATCGAGCCAACAGTGACAGTCACCAACCTGGGAGACCAGGGGGTGGCCCAGGTCTTCGGTGTCATCTATCCGCCACAGGTAGCGCTGGTGGGATTCGGTCGGATCGTGGATCAGCCATGGGCGGAAGACGGCGCCTTGCGTATCGCACCAGGCGTCACCGCCAGCCTGTCGGCGGATCACCGCGTCTCCGACGGCCACCGCGGTGCCATGTACCTGGCTGGCTTGCGTGATGCGCTGCAACTACCGGAGGAGCTCGACAGATGAAGGGTACTCCCATTCGCGCCGTTGTCCTGGCAACGCTGCAGGGGATAGCGCCGGAGATCGAACCGGCCACGTTGCACCCCGACCGCCCCCTGCGTAGGCAGGTCGATCTCGATTCCATGGACTGGCTGAATTTCTTAATTGGGCTTCACGAGAAGTTGCAAGTCGAGATCCCGGAATCGGACTATGCGCGCCTGGTTACGCTGGATGACATCGTTTCCTACCTGGAGTCGGCGGCCAACTGCTGACATTTCCCTGCGGCTTTCTTGCACGAACGCGTGGTCGTCATCCGGGCCAAACGCCTTCACCTCACGGTTGCAGCACCAGATCCTGGTACCTCTTGATGGTGCCCTGTCGTAAGCAAAGCGCGGTACCGGCGCTCAGCAGCGCCGTCGACGCCACAGTCACGCCGTAGCCGAATGACTCTTCCTCGACGGGAACCCGGGTTAGTGCCGAGACCATGGCGGAGAGGCAACTGTCTCCGGCGCCGATTGCGCATTCCGCCGCTTGCCCAGCAGCTCTTTTTGAAACGACCTCTGAAGTGGGCCAGCAGTGTAGGATGTGCATGTGCCACAGAGAAATTCCATGACCCTCGAAGAAGCATTTGCAGCAATCGAACACCTACCCGCCCATGAGCCGCTTCTGGTCGCTCATATCAAGGGCAGTGAAACCAAGAGGTCGGCTGGACACATTGATCCGCTCGAAATACTGAATAGCCTCGACGGCACAGCCGCAAGAATTATTGACGAGTTCCGATATGGCGACGCCCGAAGCGCCATACTGATGGCCGAGGCCACAACCGATGAGCAGACGGTCATCGCCATGGGGCCGGAATCACCTCAGTCGATTCGGAGGCGATCATTCGCTGCATGAGAGAGTATGCGCAGGAGCACGCTCACTGACGGGCACTGATATGCCACTTTTGGTGGGTGGCCGCTCCCGCTCATCGAGTATACAGTTATTAGGGGGTGTTCGACACGTCCCGTTCCCTTTCAGCCCCCGTTACCTTGCTGGGGCTTTTTCTTTTGTGGATTCCCCCCCATGTCAGGATAGTTGTCGCCCCGTCTAATTCGATGAAAGACAATGGAGGGCGGTGGCGGTTGGAAGGTGAAACGCTATCCAGCGGAGTACCGGGAGTGGGTGGTTGAGCAGATGATGTCGCCCTTGAATCGATCGGTCATCGAGTTGGTCAAGGAAACGGGCGTCACAACGGTGACGCTGCGCACTTGGCGGGCCGAGGCCAGGAAGCAAGGAAGAGTTGTGCCAGGCCGCGCGCGTACGCTTCATTCACAGCATTGGTCGAGAAAAAACCGGGATTGGTGCTGCAGGACGCCGTCTGCCTCAACCCGGAAAGACTCCTCAGACAAGCTGACGCCTACCGAGAGGCAGCATAGCGACGGACGCGACAACTACCTTGACATGTGAAAGACTAGACTTAATCTGACAGTGGTTGGTTTCTCGAGCCGCTGCACGGCGGCGCCGAGGGCGTAGCCCGAAGCGTCGCAGTGCAGCGGGATTCACAAGGAGTCCGCCATGACTCAGGAACAGAAAGTCATCCGCGCCAAGGTCGGCATACTCGAACTGGCTCGGCAATTGGGCAATGTCAGCCAGGCCTGCCGTGTGATGGGCTATTCGCGCGACAGCTTCTACCGCTTCAAGGAGTTGTACGATCGCGGCGGTGAGGCGGCACTGCAGGAGATCTCTCGGCGTCGCCCGTTGCACAAGAACCGCGTCGATCCCGAAGTCGAGAGCGCAGTGGTGAATCTGGCGCTGGAGTTGCCCGCCTACGGTCAGGTCCGGATTGCCAACGAAGTTCTCAAGCGGCATGCCTTGCATGTCTCGCCACAGGGAGTTCGCAGCATCTGGCTGCGCCACGACCTCGAGACCATGAAGAAGCGCCTGAAGGCGCTGGAAGCCAAGTCGGCCCAGGAAGGGCTGGTACTGACCGAAGCGCAGTTGGCCGCGCTCGAGCGCGCCAAGCTGGAGAAGGAAACTCACGGTGAATTCGAGTCCGAGTGCCCCGGTTACTGCGGTGCCCCGGACACACCTTCTACGTGGGCACCCTCAAGGGCGTCGGCCGCGTCTACCAGCGGACCTTCGTCGACACCTATTCGAAGGTGGCCTTCGCCAAGCTCTACGACCGCAAGACACCGCTCGACCTGCTCAACGATCGTGTGCTGCCATTCTTCGACGGTCACGGCATTCCGCTGGCGCGGGTGCTGACCGATCGCGGCACGGAGTATTGCGGCAATCCGGAGCACCACGAGTACGAGCTCTATCTGGCCGTGGAGAACATCGACCATACCCGCACGCGGGCCAGGTCACCACAGACCAACGGCATCGTGGAGCGATTGCACAAGACCATGCTCAACGAGTTCTACCGGGTTGCCTTTCGCAGGAAGGTCTATGAATCGATCCCAGCCTTGCAGGAAGACCTCGACACCTGGCTTGACCAGTACAACAACGAGCGCGAACATCAGGGACGATGGTGCTATGGCAAGACGCCAATGCGCACCTTTCTTGACTCGCTAGAACTCGCCAAGGAAAAGCTCGTTCCTCATTGAATCGGTGGGTGCCGATTCAGCAGTCCAGCCACATGTCAGATCGAGTCATAGCTAATACACATGAGAGAGCACCGCCCGCGGTGTCTGCACCTTCCGCCTCGGCGGGAGAACCTCGACATTGCAATTTACAGGCGTCGGTAATTTGGCGCCGGTCACCCCATTGAAGTGATTTGGGGATGCTTGAGCCGTATGCGGGGAAACTCGCACGTACGGTTCTTCGGGGAGGCTACGGCGGCGACGCCGTGGCCTTACCCGCTCATTAGCCCCGCCGGGGCGGGTTTTGTGTCTACGCCAGACGCTGGAAGCGCAGCAGATCGACAAATTGCTGTCCTGTCTGGTTTTCCCGGTGGCGCAAGATGATTTTGACCTTACCCTGTTGCTCCAGCGCTTCCAGGTCAGCGACGAGTGCGGCGAAACGCTCCAGGTGTGCGTGCGGCGCGGACTCTCCCCCGCCGGCGATCACCTCAGGGGTGGCCGAGATCAGCATGGTGCTGCCCACTGGAGTCTTTTCGTAGATCGGCGTGATTGTGCTCATCGATTCTCCCTCAAGTTCCGTCAGCAGCCCCTGTCGTCCGACTTATGAATTGCCCTGAGTGACGAACTATTGAGCAATAGGCTTGCAAACCTTGGCGCAAGAACGTGGCGTCGAACCACTCGGCTTGGGGCGGAATGCCGCGAAGCTATTAGAATTCGACAGCGGTGAGCCTGAGCGGTTGGGCAGCCAGGGCGCTTATGGTGCTAGTCCCGCTCCATGTTGTGCTCCATAGCGGTGCGCTCATCCGCCGACATCCCGCCAGACGCGTAGACGCACAACCCTGCCCCTTTCCAGTTGCAAAAGCGAGCCAAATGGCACCGAATCGCCCCTCGCGTTGTCAGTCTTATTTACTCAGCCCTTGACAGCTTTGCGTTGTCGCTTGAACGCTTTCAGATCAGCCACGGCAAATAACTGGTTGCGGCCAACTTCGGCATGGGCCGCCAACTTGCCATCGCGCACGAAGCGACGAAAAGTAGCCATTGAGACCTCTAGGTATTCGGCGGCTTCGGCTACCGTGAAGTCGTCGTCTGCCAAATGGCCGAAGACCTCCTCGTGGCTCACGTTCTCGTCGCGGAAGGCCTGTTGACCCACCAGGGCGAAAAACTTCACCCGCTCTTGTGCGGGCATCTTGCCAAGGCTCTGCATCAGCTCTTCTGCGATCATGATGTTCATGCTTTCCTTTCTGCCTTCAGGTACTTCTTGAGCTCGCTATGAAAGTTCTCATGCGAGCCCACCTGGTAAAAATCGATCCACAACAGATCCACCTCGATGCCTTCAGCCCGCTTCTCCGGGGTGAGGGGGGGGCGATAGGCAATCAAGTATCCTGACGGTTGAACTTGTGGACCAAGACCCCCGCGAGATCACCCACCCTCGCTTCCCCGACGTCCTGATTGTCGCAGACCACTTCCACTTCGTCCTCAATAGCCAGTTGAAGTGGCTTATGCGCTTTCTTCAAAAACTGACTGAAGGGCTTCTTATAGCTAGCTTTTGTGAACTATTGTTTGATTAAATCTGATTCTATAAGAATTCAAGGTGTGAGGGTGATCGGCTTCGTAAGCCGATTTTCTAGACGACACTTCGCAGACATAATGGTAATGTATGAAGCACATATCGGGCTGGGGCTATGTGAGCGCGCGTGTGTCGGGAGTAAGCGGAGAGTCGGATCGAGCTTCTTCATAACGTCTTGGTTGCCGGTGGCGCTTTCTTATTGCTGTGGCTATCCGGCAACGCGCTCACGCAGGCGCTGGCGATGGAGTAAGTGGAGCACAATATCCGCGTCATCGCGACCGCGCCGGGCGGCACCCAGGCACCGCCGCGACGGATCCCGCGCAGTGCCGCCGGAGGCAGCGAGCAGGAGAAGGCGCGGATGGACGACGCTGTGCAGCCGGTGACCGGTTCGGCCTTCCTCAAGCGCTATGGCATTCTCGACGAGCAGGTCGCGCCCATCCTGTTCCTTACCTCCGACGAGGCGAGCTACATCACCGACAGCCTGCTGCCGGTCGCGGGCAGCGATACCGGCTGAACGGCGGGCGCGCGGCTGCGGCGGCACGCTTCGCCGCAATGGGGAAATCGCCGCCGCAGTTGCACTGCAGGCGCGCTCGAGCCGCTCCGGCCCGCCCTGCCTACGCTTGCGGCGGCTTGCCGGCACGGTCGCCGGGCGCCTGGTACTCCATCGCCCCTTCGCCGTAGCGATCGTAGATCAGGCGCAGCATGCGTTCGATGTCCTCGGATTCGTCGAGCATGCACATGCTCATGATGATCGGCGACACCAGCTTATCGTCGTCCAGGTCCTTGTCGGCAATGTCGTCGCGTTTCAGGCCGTACGCGCTCTTCGGCACGATCGATACACCTTCGCCGGCGGCGACCAGCCCGAGCGCGATCTGCAGTTCACGGGTCTCCAGCACGCGCGAGGGCTTGAGCGCGCGGTCGTGATAAGGGACTTTCACCCTCAAATGAGTGCACCCTGTCGGGCGCACCAAAAAAAAGCATAGGTGCGGGGAGCCCCTATGCTCTGGAGAGTGCAACAAGCTCATGGTGGAGTTGCCGAGTCGATTACCCCTAAACAAGATAGGGGTTTTTCATCCCCCCTTGCGTATGCCCTCCCAATGAAGAGGGGTAAGCATCATGCGGGCTCTGGAATCGCTGCGTTGATTTTGGGGGCCAGGCAGACGCCGGAAATCGCTACTTCTGGACGGTACTAATTCCGGTGTAGGGTCACCACAACCCTCGTCGCTGGTCACGCAACACGTGAGATTGGTCGCCCATAGGCATCGTCACGCTTAACCCGGAGCGCGAAATTGCCGTGCCTAGCGGCATCAAGCCAAGTGCTGGAGAACAGCGTTTGGCTGCATGAACGAGGCGACAACTGTCTTGACGCGCGCCGGACGGTGCTTGGCACGCACTGAGTCAGTGCGACGATCGTGAGGGGTAATGTCAGGTGCTTTTATGTCCGCATTTGGACGGCTACGGCGTGCGTAGTGGCTGATTTGAGAGTTTGAGGTCAGAAGCACGTACATTTTGCTCGAAGGCGACAATACTTGTAGCATCATCGATGTCCGTCGCAACGCTGCCGCTGGATTATCGCCGTGCTGCCAAGGGTCCTGAACCGGTCTTCCGCCTCCGCGCGCAGCGCGAAGCGCGAGGCCGCTCGCCGCCCGCCACGGCGGGGCTGGCTGCGCCTGGTGGTGCTGGCCACCACCCTGGGTGGCGTCTACGTCATCGGCCACGGCATCGCCGACGAATTGCGCACCTCGCGCCTGCAGGCCCGCTACCTGTCCCGCCTGGGGCGCGACATCCGCTTCGAGGTGCAGCCGGGGGCCAGTGACAGCATCCGCTTTCCCGACCCCTCGCCTTATGACACCCGCCTGGGCTACGCGCTGCTGCCCGGCATCAGCAAGCGCCTGGCGGCCCGTGGCTACGCGCCGGTGGCGCAGGCGCGCATGTCGGACGACATGCTGCGGGCCATCGACTACGGCCTGTTCGCGCCCTACCCCGAGAAGGACCAGGCCGGGCTGTCCCTGCTGGACTGCAATGGCCTGACCTTGGCCGCGCAGCACTATCCGCAACGCCAGTACGCCGGCTTCGCAGCCGTGCCGACGGTGATGGTCAACGCCCTGCTGTTCGTCGAGAACCAGGGCCTGCTCAATCCCGAATTCCCGGAGCGCAATCCGGCGCTGGACTGGGTACGCTTCTCGCATGCGATCGCCGACCAGGGCCTGCGCCTGGCACTGCGCCACCATGACTCGCCCGGCGGCAGCACGCTGGCTACGCAGATCGAGAAATACCGGCACTCGCCAGAGGGCCGCACGGTCTCTGTCAGGGAGAAGTTCCGGCAGATGGCGTCCGCCTCGCTGCGCGCCTACCTGGAAGGCCCCGACACGCAGGCCGCGCGCGAGCGCGTGGTGGTGGACTACCTGAACACGGTGCCGCTGGCGGCGCGGGCCGGCTTCGGCGAGGTCAACGGCATCGGTGACGGCCTGTGGGTCTGGTACGGCGAGGATTTCGCCGAGGCGAACCGCCTGCTGACCGGCATGGACCCGGTCCATCCCACGCCGCGCGAGGCGCAGGTGTTCAAGCGCGCGCTGTCGCTGATCATCGCGCAGCGCCGTCCCACCTTCCATCTGCGCCGCGACGACACCAACCTGGATGCGCTGACCGGCAGCTATCTGCGCCTGCTGGCCGCCAACGGCAGCATCACGCCCGCGCTGCGCGACGCCGCGCTGGCCCAGCCCCTGGACAAGGCGGCACCGCCGCCGCGGCCGCCGCAGCCGCCCTATGTCACACGCAAGGCGGAGAACCAGTTGCGCGCCGACCTCTCGCACCTGACCGGGATACCGAGCCGCTATGAACTCGACCGGCTCGACCTGCGCGCCACCAGCAGCGTCAACCGCGAGGCGCAGCGCGACATCAGCGCGGTGCTGCAGCGCCTGCACGATCCCGCCGGCGCGCGCGAGATGGGGCTGTACGGCTACAACATGCTGCGTCCCGGCGACGATCCGGGCAAGCTGGTGGCGAGCTTCACGCTGTACGAGCGGGTTGGCAACGCCAGCCTGCTGCGCGTGCAGGCCGACAACGTCGACCAGCCGTTCGACCTCAACAGCGGTGCGCGGCTCAACCTCGGCTCCACCGCCAAGCTGCGCACGCTGGTCACCTACCTGGAGATCGTCACCGAACTGCAGGCGCGCTATGCCGACATGAGCCGCGCCGAACTGCAGGCGGCCAGGCTGGCGCGCAACGACGTGCTGAGCCGCTGGGCGGTCGACTACATGCTGAAGACGCGCGAGGTCGATGAGCGCGCGCTCGAACCGATGCTGGAAGCCGCGCTCGAGCGCAAGTATTCGGGCAATCCGGGTGAGGCGTTCTTTACCGGCGGCGGCATGCAGAGCTTCTCCAATTTCGAGCGCTGGGAAGGCGAGCGCATCATGACCGTGCGCCAGGGTTTCCAGCATTCGGTCAACCTCGTCTTCATCCGCTTGATGCGCGATATCGTGCGCTACGAAGTGGCGCAGGCCCATCCCGATGTCGACCGCCTGATGGAAGACCGTGCCGCGCCGGAGCGGCGCGGCTACCTCGAGCGCTTCGCCGATATCGAAGGCAGTGCCTATATGGCGGGCTTCTACCGGCGCTACCGTCACCTGGACCAGCCGCACCGCATCAGCGCGCTGCTGGATCGCGTGCGCACGCCGCCATCGCATCTCGGTGCGGTGCACCTGGCCGTAGCCCTGCTCAGCGTCGAGCCGTCGCTCGACGAGGCCGGTTTTGCCCGCGTCCTGCGCGCGCGCCTGCCGGCGCTGAAGCTTTCCGACGAAGACATCGACAAGCTGTACCAGAAATACGGCCACGACAAGTTCAACCTCAATGACCGCGGCTACCTGTCGCGCATCCATCCTCTGGAACTGTGGCTGGTCGAGTACCTGGCCGGGCATCCGGACGCCACGCTGGAACAGGTATTACGCGACAGCCGCGCGCAGCGCCAGGAGGTCTACCGCTGGCTGTTCCGCACGCACAGCAAGTTCGGCCAGGACAATCGCATCCGCACGCTGCTGGAACAGGATGCCTTCGCGCGCATCGCGCAGCGCTGGCACCGCCTGGGCTATCCCTTCGATGCGCTGACGCCGTCCTATGCCACCGCCATCGGCGCCTCGGGCGACCGCCCGGCCGCGCTGGCGGAACTGGCCGGCATCCTGCTCGGCGGCGGGCTGGCGGTGCGCACCGCGGCGCTGACTCGGCTGGATTTTGCCGAGGGGACCCCCTACGCCACGCAGTTCGCGCTGCAGGCGCCCACACCTCAACGCCTGCTGCCGCCCGAGGTGGCAGCGCTGGTGCGCCGCTCGATGACCGAGGTGGTGCAGGGCGGCACCGCCAGCTCCATCCGGGATGCCTTCACCGTGGCCGGCCAGCCGCCGTCCGCGCAGCTGGCGGTGGGCGGCAAGACCGGCACCGGCGACCAGCGCTACCAGGTCGGCGGCCCTGGCGGGCGGGTGGTGGCCTCGTATGCGGTGAGCCGGTCGGCGACCTTCGTCTTCGTGCTCGGCGAGCGCTACTTCGGCACCGTCACGCTGTTCGTCAAGGGACAGGACGCATCGCACTACAACTTCACCAGCGCCCTCGCCGTGCACCTGCTGCGCTCGCTTGCGCCGCAGCTCACGGCAATGGCGGGCAGCACGGGCACGGAGCGCGCATTGCTGCGGTGTCCGCGCGAGTGAGGAGGGCCTTCGAAGCTTGATCAAAGGTGTTGCGACGGCAGGTTGAATCCGCCGATTCATAAATGTGTCGGACTTCGCTTCCGAAGCCGCCCCTCATCGGAGATCGGATGCGCCAAAGCGACCACCTTATTCGCGAGGCACTTCGAGAGCTTCCAGCAAGGCGTCATCGACTGTCTCTAGCAACGCAAAACGCAGGCAACCTCGGGCGTCCAAAGGAATCTCTTCGATGTCCGGGGCGTTGCGTGCAGGCAGAAGAATTGTCTTAATGCCACCGCGCAGCGCCGCAAGCACCTTCTCCTTGATGCCTCCCACCGGTAACACCACGCCACGCAGGCTGATTTCGCCTGTCATTGCCACATCGTGGCGTATCGGTCGGGCTAGCAGCAGGGAGGCGATTGCAATAAACATAGCCACACCTGCGCTCGGGCCATCCTTAGGCACTGCACCGGCCGGTACGTGGACGTGAATATCGTTCTGGTCGAACACCGTGTTGTCGATATGCAAGCTCGCGCTGCGAGATTTGACCAATGTCAGTGCCGCCTGGGCACTTTCCTTCATGACCTCGCCAAGTTGACCGGTCAGCATCAGCCTGCCTGATCCTGGCGTAAGACTAGTCTCGATAAACAGGAGATCGCCTCCGGCGGCCGTCCATGCCATCCCGGTGGCGACGCCAGGCAGACTGGCGCGCATTGCCACTTCACTCTCGAAGCGGCGGTGTCCCAGGATGCCTGGCAGTGCCGCGGCGTCGATCGACACTCGGAGCGCTGCACCTTCCGCAATACGGGCGGCTACGTGCCGCATCACCGCGCCGATCTGCCGCTCAAGGCCGCGTACGCCGGCCTCGCGAGTGTAGTGGCGGATGATGTCCCGCAGCGCTGCGTCGTCCAACTCACATTGGGTGGCCATCAGGCCGCACGCGGAAAGCTGCCGCGGTATAAGGTAGCGTTCGGCGATCTGCTGCTTCTCGACATCGGTGTATCCGGGTAGCTCCAGTACCTCCATGCGGTCGCGCAGTGGGGCTGGCACGCCTTCGATCTGATTGGCGGTACCGATGAAGACCACCGCAGATAGGTCGAACGGCACGCCAAGAAAGTTGTCGCGAAAGCCTGAGTTCTGTTCGGGATCCAACACCTCCAGCATAGCGGCGGCGGGATCGCCGTGCATCCCGTGCCCGAGCTTGTCGAGCTCGTCAAGCAGCATCACGCAATCGCGTCTGCCGGCTCGGCGAATGGCCTGGATGATATTTCCCGGCATTGAACCGACATAGGTACGCCTATGGCCGCGGATCTCGGACTCGTCATGCAGACCGCCCAGGCTCACCCGCACAAAGGGGCGCCCCATCGCACGCGCGATACTCAGGCCAAGGGACGTCTTGCCGACTCCAGGAGGACCGAGGAAGCAAAGGATCGGCCCTTTCCCTAGTGGATTGAGCTTGCGTACTGCGAGGTATTCGAGGATGCGCCGCTTGACTTTCTCAAGTCCGAAATGCTCATCGTCGAGAATCTGGCGCGCCACCGCGATGTCGATGGGCTGCACTGGCGGCAAGCCCCAAGGCAACTCTGCGAGCCATTCCAGGTGGCTCATGGTCATCGAGTACTCAGTGGATGCTTCGGGCATCCGCGCGAGGCGGGCGAGTTCCTTGCGCGCGTGAGTCGCTATGTCGGGTGGCATCTCGCTGCGATCGATGGTTTCGCCCAGTCTGCGCACTTCCTCCTGGCTTTCGTCGCCTTCGCCGAGTTCATGCTGGATGGTTCGAAGTTGCTCCCTGAGGAGCATTTCGCGCTGGCGCTGGTCGATGCGGTGGCGGGTCTGTTCGCCGATCTCGCGCGACAAGCGCAGGACTTCGATGCGGCCAACCACGGCGTCCAGCACTTTGTCGAGGCGCTTTCCGACATCGAGTGTCTCAAGAATCTCCTGCTTACGTTCCAGCGGGATGTCGACCAGGCCAGCCACCGTATCGGCCAGCAGGCTTGGCGATTCGATGGCCTGCAGGGCATTTGCCAGTTCGGCAGGGGCATTAGCGAGCAAGCCGATCATCTCCATCGCCCGCTCCAACAAAACGAGCGCGCGCGCGTCTGTGCCCGCATCAGATCGATTTCGGTCCGAAAGGAACTCGACTTTGAATACGCGCAACGGATGTCCGGCCAGTGGCTCTAGCAGCCGGAAGCGCTGGCCGCCTTGGCAAACCAGGTGATGCGAACCGTCCTCGGGATTGGTTACGTAGCGCAGCACGTTGGCCAGCGTTCCGACAGGGTAGAGCCCCTCGACGGAAGGATCCGCAACCTGAGAATCACGCTGCAGCACGATTCCGAGTGGCAGCCGTTCCAGGACAGCCGCCTGCACATCGGCCTTGCTGCGCTCGCGTCCGACTGCGAGTGGGACGACCGTGCCCGGAAAGAGGATGGTATTGCGAACGGGCAGTACGATGATGCAATCGGGCGGCAGCCCAGGCCCAACCTGGGACGGTTGATTCACTTGGGAAGCGGCCGGGGCAGCGCTGTTGATGTCATTGTCCATGGTTTTCCTCACTGCGCTTTGCATCCGACCTCATGATCCAGGCGCTGGAGCACCAACAGCAGACAGCCGTCCTCGGCATGGCGCTGGACGAGTTGGTACGGCCCTGGCGGAAGCTGGAGGCGCCGCTCGAATCTGCCATAGGGGATCTCCAGGCGGTGGACCTTGCCTCCGCTGAAAGCATGGGGCAGCGGGCGCTCGGCCAGGATGGCAAGGATATTCCCCTCGAGTCTCAAGTCGATCGCGGCAGGACGGACTCCGGGCAAAGCCACCAGGAGCAGGAGCCGTCCGTCGTGCTCGACGAGTTCCACGGGCGGCTCCCAGATAGGGTCGCCGGCCGGCTGGCCGGCAAACCGGAAGAACTGGCTCTGGAGCTTGCCGGCACGTTCCATTGCCGTGAGCGCTAGTTCCCATAGGATGGCGGGCCTATTGACTGGCATGACTTAGCCTCCCGTCTGTTGATGGTTCTCTGCGTGGCACGGCCGAAGTCAGCCCCATCCGCTCTCGCCGGCCGTCTCCCGTTCGTCCCAAAAGCAGGGCGGTACATCGATGAGCGAGTAGATCCCAGACTTCACGAAAGTCAAGGCGCGCACGGTGGCTAGCATGACGCGCGCCGCCGGCACGGCTCCGTTACTGCGCGCGCCAAGTAGTTGTGAAGCATGACTGCGATCGCTCGCTACCGCGTGCCCCTCTAGCAGATTGCCTCGATTCGTTTCCTCTAGCAGCAATACACTGTCCACCGGAAACACGAATGCCTCGGCGTCCAGATAGCAGTGATCCTGGTAATCGCGTTCTCGACCTCGGAGTGGTCGGCCTGAGGATCGAGTTCGGCGCACACAAAGCGCTGGCTGGTCCCGTCCTGCACTCCTTGCTCCATGGCGGGGACCTTCCATATGACCTTCACTGCCTCGGCGACAAGCATATGGTCGAGGCCTGCTGCGGCATGCAGATTTCTCTTCATTTAGCCATGAGGAATCGCCAGGGCAAACTCGCTGCAAAATAGGGACAAAATGCCTTGATCGCAACCCGCCCCCGACGATGGCTACCGACGCGTGATGAAGTGTGGCCTTGTGCAGGGCTGCATCGTGACGGAGGAACACCTCGCCATGCAAGCGGGCGCATTCCACCAGCCGGAGCCGTCGCTGCGGGAGATCCTGTGCGATCCTGTTCACGACGTCAGGCGGAACGCAAGGCAGTACCGCATCGACGCCAGCGAGTTTGCTGATATGCCCCACGACCGTGGCGTCGAGCCAGACCCGAGGCTCAGTGCGGCGGCTGACCGCCTCGGTCATGGTCAGACCGTCCTCGCAGTTGGCATGGGCACAACTGCCCCTCCGATGCCCGAGGCCAATGATCGCCGGCGATGATTTCTTCATGGCTATGCAGGTCCTCAAGTGCCCTTGCTCGAACAGCCTCTGGCTGCTTGCGCCTTTTGCGCGGGCAAAGCCGACCGCGCCATAGATGGCAACTTAGGAGACGTGCGCCCCACCCGGCTTGATCAGGAACAAGGAATGCGTTGCTCTCGATGTCGAGACGTACGGTGCGCAGCACGATGCGGCAAGAGGCGCACCACATGAGGACGGGCACAGGCTGCCACTGCGGCAGGTGACATGCCTAACTGAGTAGGCCCGCATGTTGCGCTGCAACAAGGGAAGCTTGGTGGCTGTCGCTTGACTGAACGGAGGCGGTGGGTCACCCGCTCAAGGAGCACAGGATGCCGATCTTCATCATGGAGCCTCGAGTGGGTATCCTACGCTGCCTGGGTCGCAGCGGGTGCGGACAATCGTCCGAGTCTCCTGGCAAGCCTTATGGCACAAGGGCTCGCAGGGAAACCCCTGACCCACGAAAAGTTCGACTCCCCCAGCTACCGCTTGTAGTAGTCGCCGACGTCCGCAGATTGCCGTTGAGGGCGCCAGTCGCAAGGATCGCGTCGATCTGCTGTCGGCCAAGTACTCGACTACGAGGACTTCAGCTTATCCCCGCTACAGATTGGGAACTGAGGGTCCACCAATTGAGGCGCAGACCCGATCACGGCATGGCGACGAGCGTTAGCGTGGATGGAACATGGGTGCAGATCTTCTGCGGCCGCAACCCCTTTGAACACCGTGGGTTGCAAACGACTAGCCTGACTAAACGTGATCATTTCCTGACTCGAGCGGGCGTGGAGGTCGCGAGCGTGTCTAAGGACAGTGAGGGACCGGAGATACAGTCTGAGGAGACGCTCGGCGCTAGCTGTGTTAGCTCCACGATATCGATCTATGCGGATCGCTCGAATCAATGCCCGGATCTGGTTCTTGCATTGAATACAGTGTGCCCTCGATTTAGTAACCGCAGCTACAGTTAGAGGTTCGTTCACGCCCGGCTCCAATTTACCAAACTCCCGACTACCAGCAGCCTACCGAAATTGAATGCGGCCAGCAATCCGCCCATCCTGTCCGAAATATGGTCTCTTCGGACACACTTGGCCACTGGCGTGCCTCCCTTGTATGGACATGAATTGAAACCCCCGGAGCGTTGCCTTGAGCGGTTTTCATTTCATGCCCTTGCCCCGCAACTAGCCACTGCTCACGGACTGTGGCGTGGTCCGTCTCGCTCGCTAGCAGGGCATCCTTTGACATGGGCCGGGCTCCGCCGCAAACTCGGTGGTCTGCTACTGCGTCGGCGTCACCGAAGTCGATAGTTGAAGCTCAGGATCGCGTCGAACGGCCCTACTTCAGGGGCGAGTGCCTCCGCGGTTGCGGTCTGGAAGGAGAGCCCTGGGATAGAGGAAGCGCAGCACTTCTTCTTGGCAGTGTCGATCGGCGTTGTTGCATAAGTCAAATTTGAAGGCGGAGCTACCCCCTTGGGTTGGAGTTCAGGCCACGCGGACGGACTGCGGGCGAGCGAGCTCAGACATGCGGTTGAGCACGCCCACACGGATTGCTACCTCGGTCGCCTGGGAACTGACCTCGCGCGCCCACAGCGAATGGCCAGTGAGCGTCTTGAGCCGATACATCAGGTTCTCGACCAGCGAGCGGCGGTGATAACCGCTGGCCTTCTTCCATTCACGCCTGCTGCTCTTTGCGATGACGTCGATGGCTACATTGCGCCACGCCGCGCCGGGCGTGGCATCCGGCCAGGGCATCGCACCCTCGCGCGGAGGAATCGACGGCTGCGCACCTCTGGCAGCAATCGCCGCGTGGCACGATTTGCTGTCGTACGCGCCATCACCGCCGACAATGTCCACAGGCGTCTCAGGCGGCAACTGATCGAGCAAGTCAGGCAGGACATCGGCATCCCCGACATCCTGATGGGTCATCAGGGCGGCACATATCTGGCCGGTCTTGGCGTCCATCGCCAGATGGACCTTGCGCCAAGTGCGACGCTTGGAATAACCGTGCTTGCGCACCTTCCACTCGCCTTCACCGAACACCTTCAGACCGGTGTCCCTGGAGCTTCAGACCCGACGGTTACCCATCGCGCCTGCCCAGGTAGACAATTGCTGGTCGCACAGCAAGTCACGGCGCGGCATGCCGCGCGTGACAAGACAGAAATGAGCCGCACCGCCTACAGCATGCGCGCCCCGTGCGGCCGGCAGGTGATGCGACAACGCCACTCGTTTGCTGCCGCAACGGTGACAGATTTAATGCGCTCTACAACCGCCGGATGTGGGCGCCGTCATGGCTTGACCACCACCTTGCCGAAGGTCTTGCGCCCTCCGAGGTGCGCCATCGCCTGGCCGGCCTCGCTAAGCGGGAGGACGCGGCCGACCACCGGGCGGAACGCGCCGCGCGCCACCATATCGAGCAAGCTTTCGATGTCGGCGCGAGCACAGCCGTCACTGAACGGTCCCCGGGCGGGGACGTGTAAGCTTGGCTTGCATCATAGTGCCGCCCCAGCGTCGAGCGCGCACCGACGCGTTACCCACCTGACGAAAGCGACAAACGGCCGCAATGGCGGGCCGGACCTCCAACCATGAACAACAGACAACGCCGCGCGGCATGCTGGGCGAGCCTGTACAAGCCCGGCACCAGTTGGGTATTTCGCGGCAAGCGCCTGACCGTTACCCGTCTTGTGAGCCCAACCGAGGTGCGCGTGGAATGGCCAGACGGGGCCCGTACCTACGTCTCCACCCGAGTGCTTGACGTAAGCTGCCAGCCCGCGTGACGGATTCAGGCAACGACATTAAGGGCCGCTTCTGGCCGATCGCCACCTTCCGTCGTGGGCCGGCAAGAACCTTGTCCACCTGCAGCACTTGCTGGTGACAAATTTACTACGCAGCTCGCGAACGCTTGTCTGGCAAGGGCTGGCGGGAACTGGACCCGTCTCGCCCGGGGTGTTGACACATTTACCGTAGCAACGGTGACAGATTTAATACGGTCTACGCCCGGCGTGGCCAGCCCCACGGCAGTGGACTTGGCAAGGCCCGCTGGGTTGTCGAACGCACTCATTGGCGTTGCCCCTGTAACTCAGTACACGCGTTCTCCGCCAAGCTCGATCACATCTCTGCGCCGTTACGCGAGGCCACAGCAACTGTGCTCGGAGACTCCGCAAGCGGCGTAAATTGTCGCGTCGCGCCATCGAGGGCGGCGATGCTACCCGTCTCGATGTCGTAGACCCAACCATGCAAATTCATGCGCCCTTGTTCGAGCGCGAGTGCCACAGACGGGTGAGTGCGCAGATTGGCTAGTTGCGCTATCACGTTTTCTTTCACGAGACCGTCGAGCTTTGCGCGAGGGCTATCAAATTGATGGGCTGCATTAATCGCTTTCGCGGCGTCAGCATGACGCAACCAACTTGCCACCGCTGGCAGGTGATCAAGGCAAGTGCAGCGCGAAATCGCTCCCATCGCGCCACAGTCGGAGTGCCCACAAATCACAATGTCCTGTACTCCTAGGACAGCGACGGCATACTCAACCGTCGCCGAAACGCCGCCAGGTTCAGGGCCGTAGGACGGTACGATGTTGCCAGCATTGCGTATGACGAACAGTTCTCCTGGCTCACGCTGCGTGAGTAGTTCGGGCACGACGCGGCTGTCCGAGCAAGTAACGAATAGTGCCTTCGGACTTTGTGCGGTCGCAAGCTGTTTGAAAAGTTCTACTCGCTTGGGATAGACGTCGCGCTGAAAGCGCAGGAAGCCGTCGATGATGTCGCGCATGGCGCCCTCCAAATGCAGATACACAGTAGAGACATAACGTTCGAGTCGGCGTCATACCCCTAGATTTGCAATTATCGCTGATGTGAACAGCGCTGTCCGCTAGCGCTGCGATCCTCTGTCTGGCGACCGTTCGAGATACCGCAAATCTTGCGCTTAATCCTCGCATGCTGACCGACATTCCAGCCTGCTAAGAAACAGCTGGTCATTGTTCTGCTCGAATGAGATGTCGAGGTAGGGCAAGGCGAAAGGGGGTGTCTTTCTATTGCCAAAGCGATGTAAGCGCGTTTCGCAATTCGCAAAATCGGAACTGGTAGCCGTCCTGCAACAGGAGTGTCGGGATGACCTCCGTGCTGCCTAGCAACAAGGCCGACTGTTCGCCAAGCGCCAGGCGGAACAACGCGGCGGGCAAGCGTAGGAGGACCGGCCGTCGCAGCACGCATGCTGCCGTCCGCACGAACTCGGCCTGGCTGCAGGCGCCGGGTGCGGTCAGGTTATAGACCGATGCCTCGCCGCCCAAACCACCATGGCGGCACGCGATCCACTCGAGTGCACCGAGCACGTCGGCGATGTGCACCCAACTCTGCGTCTGTGTCCCGTTCCCGATCACCGCTCCCAGTCCTGCCTGGAGGGCCCGACGCATGGCCGGCAATGCGCCGCCGTGGCCCAGAACAATGCCAAGTCTCACGCAGACCGTGTCGACGCCCAGCGCGCAGGCCGCACGCGCTGCTACTTCCCACTGCTGGCACAGCCGGGCAGCGTAGTCGCTGCCCGGCGCGCTGGCCTCGTCGAGACGACCCGGCGCGGCGGCGCCATAGTAGCCGATTGCCGAAGCACTCACCATCAGCCGAGGGCGCTGCTGCCGTGTCGCCAGCCAGGCCACCAGTTGCTGTGTCAGGCCGATGCGGCTGTCTTCCAGCACGCGCTTGCGGCCCGCCGTCCAGCGCGGGCCCAGGATGGGGGCTCCGGCCAGGTTGATCACCACGTCGAAGGCAGCGTCCGCCGGCAGCGCCTGCAGGCTGGCCGTAAGACGCGCGCCCGCAGGCAATCGCCGCGCCGCGCCGGCAGGTTGACGCGACAACACGGTGACGGCGTGGCCTCCCATCAGCAGGCGGGATACCAGTGCGCGCCCGATAAAGCCGCTGCCGCCGGTGACGAGGAAGCGCTGCGCAGCGGTTCCCGCATCGCATGCAGCCCGCGAACTTGGGGGAATCGAAAGAGCGATCATAGTTTGATCAGGTCGTGGTTACCCAGGAGGATCGACTTGCACAACACGCGATAAGCGTCAGCGTCAAATGCGGGGGCGACCCGGC
This sequence comes from Cupriavidus sp. USMAHM13, assembly GCF_001854285.1. Classification (NCBI taxonomy): domain Bacteria; kingdom Pseudomonadati; phylum Pseudomonadota; class Betaproteobacteria; order Burkholderiales; family Burkholderiaceae; genus Cupriavidus; species Cupriavidus sp. USMAHM13. Next base: position 192,610 of record NZ_CP017753.1, on the reverse strand, counting down.
GCAGCGTGCGTGCGTTGGCGAGATCGGGAGCACTGCCCAGATAGCACCAGTTGCGCACCACGTGGATGCGGGCGACTTCGCCATCGTCCTCGCGCAGCCCAATCGCGCCGTCAAAGGGCCAGCAGGCCACCCGCAGAGATTGCAGCGAAGCCACGAGGCGGCTTCGGTGCATGGTTTCGGTTTCGGCGCCCGCACAGGCGCCGGCGCAGCGGCCCAGCATGGCTCGAAAGCAGCGACCGCGTGCGACGGGCGGCTCCAGGCCCAGAAGATGGAGGCACAAGCGCTGGGCGTCTGCAAGCTCCCGCAGGTGATCCAGTGCCGCGTGGCGGCCGGCGAAGAGGCCATACAGATCGGGTTCGCAGGCGAAGTCGATGCGGCTCGCGTAAACCACCTCAGGCACGCCATCGACGAGGCGCAGCGAACAAAGCTGCTGCTGGCGGCGCAGACGCTGGTTGAATAGCGGCAACTGCTCCTTGATGAGGCGCGCTTCCAGTAGGAGCGCGCCGATCTCGCCGCCGGTGCGCTCATGGTCGATACGCCGCAGTTGCCGCAGCATGCGCGTTTCCCGGGCATTGCGCAGATGCGACAGCACGCGTGCGCGCAGATCAACGCTCTTGCCGATATAAAGCGGCAGTCCGCCTCGCTCGCCATGGAACAGGTAGACGCCCGCGGCACGGGGCAGCGCGCGGGCTGCCTCGCGTAGCGGCTCCAGGACCGACGGCAGCGGGGCGGCGCTCGGCAACGCGTCGTCCTCGGGCCCGACAATGCTGGGAATCGGGGCGGATTGGCGACGGATCCTGCTGTCAGGCTTACGGGGAGGATGCGCTCGCTTCATAGCGAATCGAGTTGCTGTAGCGTGAGTTCAGCGTGCTCCCGCACCTCGGCGCGTGCTTCCGTGCTGAAGCGGTCCCACTGGCGGTAGGCCACGGCCAGGCGCGGCAGCGTGCCGAGACGCCCGCGATGGCGATCGAGGAATTGCCAGTAGAGTGCGTTGTAGGGGCAGGCATTGGCGCCGGTGCGGGCGCGCTTGTCGTATTGGCAGCCCTTGCAATAATCGCCCATGCGGTCGATGTAGGCGGCGCCAGAAATATACGGCTTAGTGGTGATCTGTCCGCCATCGGCGTACTGGCTCATACCCAGCGTATTTGGCAGCTCGACCCATTCGAACGCATCGATGTAGACGCCCAGGTACCAGCGATGCACCGCTTGCGGGTCTAGTCCTGCCAGCAAGGCGAAGTTGCCGATCACCATAAGGCGCTGGATGTGGTGGGCGTAGGCGTCGCTTAGCGATTGCCCGATAGCCAGAGCCAGGCAGCGCATATGCGTGCGCCCGTTCCAGAACCAGGAAGGTAGTGGGCGTCGATGATCCAGCGCATTGAGTTTTCCGTACTCGGGCATGCGCGACCAGTAGACGTTGCGTACGTATTCACGCCAGCCCAGCACCTGGCGAATGAATCCCTCCGCGCTGGCCAGCGGCACGGCACCCGCTCGCCAGGCTTGCTCGACGCGCGCGATGACCTCGCGCGGTGCCAGCATCTTGGTATTGAGGGCAAACGACAGCAGCCCATGGAAGAGCCGCGGCGCTTCGCTGTGCATCGCGTCCTGATAGGGGCCGAATTGCGGCAGTGCGTTGGCGACAAAAGCTTCGAGCTGCTGCAGCGCCTCGGCTCGGTCCTGCGGCCACGGAAGCGAATGCGCCTGCGGTGCGCCGAAGCTGTTCACACCGGCCGCGGTGATAGCTTTCCATAAGGCGGCATGATCGTGGTGCGTGCGGATGTCGGCCGGCAGCGGCGGCGTGCCGCGCCAGGGGTTCCTGTTGTCCGCATCGAAGTTCCAGCGCCCGCCCGCGGGCTCACCGCTGCCGTCGAGCAATACCGCATGGCGCAGACGCATGTGGCGGTAGAAGCGTTCCATCAGCCAGCGCTCCCGGCTGCCGAACCATGACAGCGCCTCGCGCCGCCCGCTGAGGAAGTGTTCGCTGTCTACCATCTGGGCGGAGATCGACAGCTTACACGCGTAATGCTCCAGCATCTGGTCCAGCCGCCATTCGTCAGGTGCCTGGTATTCGAAGCGTCGCACCGCGTACCGGGCAATCAGTGCGTCCAGGTTGGTGCAGAGATGCTGGTGGTTGGCGGGTGCGTCGATGGCGAGGTAGTGTACGCGGTGCCCCGCGGCGCGCAATGCCCTGGCGAAGCGCCGCATCGCGGCGAAGATGGCCAGTATCTTCTGGGCATGGTGCAACACGTAATCGGTCTCCTGCCGAATCTCCATCAGCACGTAGACGACTTCCGGGTCGACCTGGGCGAACCAACTGTGGCGGGAATTGAGTTGGTCGCCGAGAACTAGTCGTAACGTGGTCATGGTCAGGGCCTCCGTGCGGACGTGGTCGGCCTCATTGCCCGGCGCGACCCAGTCGCGAGCTTCGGCGGCAGCGTTCGCTACAGTACCTTACGACGTCCCAGTCTCGGCGCCATTTGCGTCGCCAAGTAAAGGGGCGCCCGCAATACGTGCAGAGTTTGGTCGGCAACGGCGCGCGAGCTGGCATGAGAATGGCAATGGAAGGTAGGCTCGACGGTACCCTGGCAGCGCGGTGCGATCCGTGAGTGCGAAGCGGGAGCATGAACGAGCGTTGTGGCGCACACGCTGCAATGCGGCCGCTTGGCAGGTGGTTCGCGTTCAGCATGTGGGCTGAAGCATCGGGCGCACGTCGGCGCTCATGAGCCTTGACGACGAGCGTCGCTCTTGCGAGGTTCGGCGCATAAAGGCGTCCACGTCATCGAGCACTGGTGCCAATCGGCGCAATGGTGCTGCAAGCGCTCCGACCATCATAGCGTGGCTGGGGCGCTCGTAGTAGCGCACCTGTACGGTGTCGCCACGCGCTCGCAGCACGGCCGCGAAGCGACTCGTGTTGCCCGGATCGACCAGCGCGTCGCGCTGGCCTGAAAGGAGCAGCATCGGTGGTTCATCACCTTGCACGAGATGAATTGGCTGGCTGGCTTCCCTCAGCGGCTCGGGAAAGACTTCTTTCAGCACGGGATCGACCAGGGGCAGGAAATCATAGGGGCCTGACAGGCCGACGACTCCTGCCAGTGCCGTTTTGGCCATGCCTTGGCGAGCGAGGTAGCGTGCGTCGGTGGCCAGCAGGGCAGCGATCTGCGCCCCGGCGGAATGTCCCATGAGGTAGAGCGCCCCGGGATCGGCACCGAGCCCAGCTGCGTGATGGCGTGCCCAGTGGACTGCCTCGGCTGCATCGTCGGCAAACTCCGGAAAGCGTACCTGTGGATAGGTCCGGTAGTCGGGAATCACGACAACGTAGCCGCGCGAGGCCAGCGCTTCGCCGACGAACAGGTAGTCGGAGCGGCTGCCGGACTTCCAACTGCCGCCATAGAAGAAGACCACTATCGCTCGAGGTTTCGTACAGGCTGTTGTCGGCAGATAGACGTCGAGGCGCTGGTCCTTGGTGCCGTAATCCTGGTCCGAGAGCATGTGCCAGGTATCGCGAGGCGCCAAGGCGTTGACTACGCCGACGGCGCTGCAACCTCCGAGCAGCAGCCCTGGCAGTGCTCCGATCAGGGCTCCAAGCGTGGACCAGCGCATCGTGCTTCTCCTCGGACGATCTGCTTTGGGTGGGTGAAAACTATCTGGTAAATATTGCTACTGTGTAGTAACTTTACTTCCGAGATAGTATTCAGGCAACCGGTCATTGGGGCTCAAGTGCCACGACCACGCGCTTTGCAGGTCGATCACGATGGCAGAAGTGCACAGAAATCCATGCGAGTCGCAAGCGAGTAACCGAAATCGTCACCTTCCTGTAGCTATGACACTGGCCACCCCGCTTCCCTTGGATCTCCGTCAAGTGCCCTCGGCTGGACGGTTGCTGCTGAACCTACTGCGACGCATCGTCGCTGGCAGCCTTGTGCTGGTGACCCCTCATGGCGAGAGTATTCGTCTCGGTGAGCCTGGGGCCTTGCCAAGTGCCGAACTGCATATCCACGACTGGCGTGCCTGCGCGCGTATTCTCGCCAGTGGCGATGTGGGGTTCGCCGAGGCGCTGCGGGAGCGTTGGGTCGACTGCCACGACCTGACCAGCCTGCTGCGGCTGGCCCTGGTCAACCGTGCCGCCCTGGATCCGGCCATCTTCGGCAGCGGGCTGGCGCGACTGTGGCTGCGCCTGCGTCACCTGCTGCGACGCAACAGCCGGGCCGGCAGCCGGCGCAATATCCAGGCCCACTACGATCTCGGCAACGCTTTTTACCGGCTCTGGCTGGACGCGGGGATGACCTATTCCAGCGCGCTGTTCGACGGCGACTTCAGCCTGTCCCTCGATCTCGCCCAGCAAGCCAAGTACCGCCGCATCTGGGAACGGGTGGGCGGGCGCGCCGGCATGCATGTGCTGGAGATCGGTTGCGGCTGGGGGGGCTTCATGGAATTGGCCGCCAATGAAGGTGCCTCGGTGCTCGGCATCACGCTCTCCGGGCAGCAGCACGACTTCGCGCGCGAGCGCCTGGCGTCATGGGCCGGGGCCGAGGTGGCGCTGCGCGACTATCGCGAGGTGTCGGGCGAGTACGATGCCATCGTCTCGATCGAAATGTTCGAAGCAGTCGGCGAGGCCTATTGGCCGGCCTATTTCGGCACGCTGCAGCGCTGCCTGCGCCTCGGCGGCCGCGCAATGGTGCAGTCGATCACCATCGATGAGGCGCAGTTTGAGCGCTACCGCGCCGGTTCTGACTTCATCCAGCAGTTCATCTTCCCGGGCGGTATGCTGCCGAGCCGCGAACGATTCGCCACCGCCGCGCAGCGGCATGGGCTGCGCGTCGTCGAGCGCCACGATTTCGGGCGCGACTACGCCGAGACGCTGCGCCGCTGGCGCGCCGGGTTCGAGGCTGCGCAGGAACAGGTGCTGGCGCAGGGCTTCGACGAGGCCTTCCTGCGTATCTGGCGTCTCTACCTGTGCTACTGCGAAGCCGGCTTCGACGAGGGTCGCATCGGGGTGTCGCAATTCCTGCTGGAGCGCAGCTGACCATGGCGCCGGCAGACTTGCTAATGCTGGCAGCCGAAGGGCTTGCCTTGGTGTTCCTCGGGGCTTGGCTGTGGCAATTGCGCACCGGCAATGCCGGCATGGTCGATCCGCTCTGGGCCCTGCCGCTGGGGGCGCTCGCGCCGCTGTATGCGGCGTTGGCCGGCGGCGCGCCGCTATCCCGGTTGCTGGTTGCCATTGGTGGTGGTTTGTGGGGCTTAAGGCTCGGCTTGCACTTGTGGCGGCGCAATGCCGGCAAACCGGAGGACGCGCGCTACCGCAAGCTGCGCGAGGTCTGGGGAGACAGCGTTCAGCCGAAGTTGCTGGGGCTGTTTCTTCTTCAAGGCATCATCTCCCTGGCCTTATCTGTTGCGTTCCTTTTTCCGTGCTTGCGCGACCATTCGCCCGGGGCAGCGACCGTGCTGGCGTTTATCGTTTTATGGCTGATTGCCGTCATCGGGGAGAGCGTGGCCGATAGCCAGTTGCGGCGCTTCGCGTCGCAGCCGGAGAACCGTGGAGAAGTCTGCCGCGTCGGCCTCTGGCAATGGTCGCGCCACCCTAATTACTTCTTCGAGTGCCTGCACTGGGTGGCCTATGTGCCGCTCGCGCTGGGCACGCCGTGGGGGTGGCTGACAGCGCTGGCCCCTGTGCTGATGGGCGCGCTGCTCTGGTACGTGTCCGGCATTCCGCTGCTGGAAGCACACCTGCTGGCAACCCGCTCGGGCTATGCCGACTACATGCGCACCACCAGCGCCCTGGTTCCCTGGCCACCGCGCCACCCAACGCAAGAGAGGAAAGCATGAGCATCCTGACCCCGACCTTGTCCCCCCGTGTCGCACCGGAACCTGGAGAGCACTGGCTGGTCAAGGCCTCCGAGCGGGGCTGGTTACCGGATTGGCTGATCCGTTTTGGAATGCGCCAACTGATGCGGCAGCGCTTGATCGAAGAGGGGCAGGACGACGGCGAATTCCGCTCGGATCGTACGCGTCGACTGCTCGACGAGCTGCGCCAGGGTCCGATCGCGATTGCCACCGAGATGGCCAACCAGCAGCACTACGAGTTGCCGCCGGCCTTCTTTGCCGCGCATCTGGGGCCAAACCTGAAGTATTCCTGCTGTCTCTACCCGTCTGGAGCCGAGTCCTTGCAGGTCGCAGAGGAGGCGATGTTCCAATGCTATGCGGAGCGCGCCAAGCTGGCAGATCGACAGACCATCCTTGACCTGGGCTGCGGCTGGGGTTCGCTGTCGCTGTGGATGGCCAAGCGCTATCCGCGTGCGACCATTGTCGCGCTGTCGAACTCGCACGGCCAGCGGCAATGGATCGAAGCGCGCGCGGCCGAACTGGGCTTGGGCAACCTGACCGTGCATACCGGCGACATCGTGGAATTTGATTTCCCTGACATGCCGTCGGGCGGGCGTTTCGACCGGGTGGTCTCGATCGAAATGTTCGAGCACATGAAGAGCTACGGCAGCCTGCTGGCCAAGGTGGCGCGCTGGATGAAGGCGGATGCGATGTTGTTCGTGCACATGTTCGCCCACCGCACGCTGGCTTATCACTTCGAGGTACGCGACGCGACGGACTGGATGAGCCGCCATTTCTTCACCGGCGGTACCATGCCGTCGGAAGCGCTCCTGCTGCATTTTCAGGACGACCTGCGTGTGGAGCGCCAATGGTGGCTGAGCGGCGAGCATTACGCACGCACCGCCGGGCACTGGCTGGCCGGCCTTGACGCGGCGCGCGGCCAACTGATGCCAATCCTGGCGCAGGCCTACGGCGAGGCCGGGGCACCGCTCTGGTTTCAGCGCTGGCGCATGTTCTACATGGCCGTGGCCGAGTTGTTCGGCTATGGCGGCGGCAACGAGTGGGGGGTGGTCCACTATCGCTTCGTCAAGCGCTGAGGCGGGTGCACTGATCTTCCGGTGTGCCGGTGCCGTCGCAGCGGGCAGCCGCATGGACCAGCAGCGGCAGGGCCAGGGCCCAGCCAGCGGCCAGCACCGCCAGCGCGTGCACGGGATCGGGAAACGTGGCGGCGCCCAGCGCGACGCCGGCACGGAACGACAGCGGCCCGGCCACGGCGCCGAGCAGGGCCGCCAGCCATGGCCGGCCACGCAGCCAGGAAAAGAGGACATTCAATTGCAACGCGAGCAATATCCACAAGCCGACCAGCCAGAGCGGCGCGCCGCCCGGCAGCGTGATGACGTGTGCGTATTGGACGAGCCCCAGACGGACGAGAGTCGTTTCCCAGAATGCGCCGCCCAGCGCTACGCCGGCGAGCAGGCACGCCTCGCGGCCCGGCCGAGGCACCTGCCACAGGTGGAGTGCCAGAACCGTGAGCGTGAAGGCCGGGCCCAGCCACGCCGCACCGTGCGCGGCGCCGAGCACCGCGGCGAACCAGCCGGCCTGGCCGAGCAGGGCGTAAGCAAGCCGGCGAGAGGTGGTGTGACGCATGCTGATTCCCGGTCAGCCCGCTGGAGACGGGCAATCCGACTTGGCGCCGTGGCGATGACGTTGGCGCTCGTCGCCGCCTGCGGTGCATCCCCACCCAACCAGAACCCGCGTGCGGAACTGCCGCTGAAGACGGTGCCGGTCGACCTGCCACGCTATATGGGCAAGTGGTATGTCATCGCCAACATCCCTTACTTCGGCGAGCGCGGCAATGTGGCCAGCTATGCCGAGTGGGTGCTGCGCGATGACGGCCGTATCGATGACCACTATGTCTACCGGCCCGGCAGCTTCGATGCGCCGACCAAACGCATGACCTTTCTCGATACGCCAGTGCCCGGCTCGGGCGGTGGCGAATGGCGCGTGCGGCTGTTCTGGCCGGTGACCGTGCAGCAGCTCACCCTCTACGTGGATCCAGACTACCAGGTCACGCTGCTCGGCTATCCAGGCAAGAGCCTGGGCTGGGTGTTTGCGCGCCGGCCGGACATGGACGACGGTACGTATCAGGCGCTGCTGCGGCGGCTTGACGAGATGGGCTACGATATCTCGCGCTTCCGTCGCGTTCCGCAATTCCCGTCGCAGCTGGGCCAGCCGGGCTTCCAGTCGCCGGGCGACAAGGAGTGAGTGCGCAATGGCGTCGCGTCGGGTCGCGCAACGCCACTGACAAAGGGGAAGCGGGATGCGATGGCTTGTCATCGGACTGGCGGCGCTGTGGTTAGGGTCGGCCTGGGGCCGTTGCGAGGACGGCCCGCCACCGCTGCGCCTGCACGGTGAGGGGCAACTCTGCCTTCTGGGATTCTGCCTGTACGACGCTCGCCTGTGGACCGCTCGACCCGGATTCAGCTATGAAGCGCCGTTCGCGCTCGACATCGTCTACCGACGCAGTATTCCTCGCGCGCGCATGATCGATACCGCGCTCGACGAGATCCGGCGCCTCAGCGATCCACCGCCGCCGGAGGTCACCCTCGAACGCTGGCGTGCGGCCATGATGCCGGCTTTCATCGACACGCGGCCGGGCGACGCCATCTGCGGCGTCTATCTGCCTGGCCGGGGCGTACGCTTCTACGTCAACGGTAGCGCCAGCGCGGAAATTGATGACCCCGTCTTCGCGCGGGCTTTCTTCGATATCTGGCTGTCTCCCGCGACCCGGGCCGGCAGCTTGCGGGAGCGCTTGCTCGGCGGCCGATGAAGGAGTTCTGCATGTGGCGTCTGCCTGGTAAGGGCTGTTGCGGGGGCAGGTGGCGGCGTTTGCGATCGCTATTTTCAATCCACTGCTCAATCCACTGCGCAAGCCACGATGCTCAGGTCGAAGGCGGTTCACGAGAGGCGGCATGAGATGCTGCGTTCGCCTGCGTCGTGCCGCCGGCGGTCGCTACAGCCGCCTCCGGCGGGCGGCTGCCGTAGAACGGCACCTTGCGCCGCCACAGCCGCAAGGCCTGCCAGTGGATGCGCACGATCACCGCGAGCGCCATCCATGGTTGGCGACACAGCGCGCCCAACACCGGGCCAGCGGTGAAGGGGAGCAGGCGGCCGCCGATGGCGGTGCGGATCAGCGGGCCGTCGGCGTCGTGGTAAGTGATGCCTACGAAAGCGGTATCGGGCGTGGTGCGCACGCGGAACTGGTAGCCACCCTCGACGCGGCAGAAGGGCGATACGTGCAGCACTTTGCGGCAATGGAGGACGGTGGCGGGCTCGATGGGGCCGCCGTCGGGCGCCGCCAGCAGGTAGGCGTGGTGCTCGCCGAAGGTGTTGTTGACCTCGGCCAGCAGGGCACGCAGGTCGCCGGAGCGGTCGTGGCATAGCCAGAAACTGACGGGATTGAAGGCATACCCGAGTACGCGCGGGAAGGTCTGCAGCCAGATCTCGCCGTCGGCGGCCAGGCCGGCCTCGCGCAGGCGGGCGCGCATCCAGGGCGCCAGTTCGCTGCCGTCGCGCGGGCCGTAGTCGCGCCTCCGCAGGCTCAGCAGGCGAAGACGGTCGACGCCGAACCACCAGCGCCGCAGGTGCGGCAGGGCATCGAGGTTCAGGCGCAGGCAGAACACCGGGTAGACAAAGCGATGGCGCACTGGGCGCAGGCGCTCGTGCATCACGTCGGCGCGCAAGAGTTGCGCATCGCTGCCGCCCGCGCCCGGCATGTGGCTCATGGCTTGCCCCAGGCCGGCAGGACGTCGAAGTCGGTCGCCACGCGCAGCGCCGAGCGCAGGCCATCCTCGTGGAAGCCGTAGCCGGTCCAGGCGCCCGCGAACCAGGTACGCCGCCGTCCCTGCAGCGCTGGCAGGCGGGCCTGCGCTGCCACCGCGGTCAGGTCTAAGAGTGGATGCTGATAGACGAAGCGGCGCAACTCGCTGCCGGGCGCCGGCGCCACGATCGGGTTCAAGGTCACCACCACCGGCTGGCGGAAGGGCAGGCGCTGGAGCTGGTTGAGCAGGTAGCTGACGCAGACCGGCCGCTGCCCGGCGTCGTCCCGGCCGCCGACGTAGTTCCACGCGGACCAGGCGCGGCGCCGGCGCGGCAGCAGCGCGGCATCGGTATGCAACACGGCGATGTTGCGCTGGTAGCGCACGGCGTCAAGCACTTCGCGCTCGGCGCCGTCGGCGTCCTGCAGCAGCGCGGCGCTGATCGGGGCATGCGTGGCCAGCACCACGGCATCGAAGCGCTCCATGCCGGCATCCGTGCAGAGGTCAACACCGTCGGCGTCACGTCGCACGGTCCGCACCGGCGTGCGCAGGCGCACATCGTCCAGTGTGGCGGCAATGCGGCGCACGTACTCGCGGGAGCCGCCGGCCACGGTCTGCCATTGCGGCCGGCCGTTGACCTGCAGCAGGGCATGGTTGAGGCAGAAACGCAGGAAGGTGGCGGCGGGAAAGCGCAGGATGTCCGCCGGCGCGCTCGACCAGATAGCTGCCGCCATCGGCAGCAGGTAGTGCTGCCGGAAGGGCTGTCCGTAGTTGCCGGCCACCAGCAGTTGCTCGACCGAGCAGCCGTCGCGCAGGCTCACCTTCAAGTGCTGCTCGGCAGCACGGTTGAAGCGCAGGATATCGCGCAGCATGCCGAGGAATCTGGGCGAGAAGGCATTGCTGCGCTGGGCGAATACGGTATTCAGGTTGCTGCCTGCCCACTCCAGGCGGCCCTGGTCGAGCGATACCGAGAAGGACATGTCGCTCGGGTGCGTCTGCACGCCCAGTTCGGCGAACAGTGCGAGCAGATTGGGATAGGTGCGCTCGTTGAAGACTAGGAAGCCGGTATCGACGGGATGCGTGCGGCCGTCCAGTGTGATATCGGCGGTGTTGGCATGGCCGCCCAGGTAGTCGCCTGCCTCGAACAGTGTGACGGCATGGCGGCGCGCCAGCAGGTAGGCGCTGGCGAGGCCGGCGATGCCGGCACCCACCACCGCGATACGCCGCCCGCGCGGATACGTGCCAGGTGCGCCACTCATCGGCAGCCCCAGGCGCTCGTTCCTGGTATGCCACGAAGCTTGGGCGCAACTTTTACAGTTCTTCTCATGGTCTCGCCGGATTGAGTGCTAAGATAAAACTACCGCTTTGGAAGAAAGATTACTACATAGTAGCGAGATTTACTAATGAGTATTTTTGGCAGGCTCAGCTTCAAGGATCAAGCTTTCAAGCTCCGCGAGGACGCCATTCTCGATGCCGCCACGCGCACCTTGGCGGCCAAGGGCTTCGACCTGATGACGATGGACGACGTGGCGGCCGAGGTCGGCATCTCCAAGCCCAGCCTCTACAAGCACTTCAAGTCCAAAGAGGATCTGGTGGGCGAGGTGATGGTGAGGCTGGTGGACGGCGCCTTGGAGCAACTCGAGGCGCAGCCGGCCGGCCTGACACCGGCTGGCCGTCTGCGTGCGCTTCTGGAGTGGGCGCTGCGCGTGCGCCTGGGTGGCGGGCTGCCCTTCCTGCCATCGACCAGCCCGCATGTGCGCGCCATGCTGACGCGCAACCTGCGCTATGTGACGCGCGTGCTCAAGCTCAACAAGCAGTTGGAGGGACTGGTGGACGAGGCACGCCGCAACGGCGAGTTCAATGCCGACCTGCCCACCGATGTCATCCTGTTCAGCTACTACGCGCGCAGCTGCGATCCGGCTGTGGAGTACCTGCAGCTCTACAGCAAGATGGATACGGACGCCATTGTCGAATCGATGCTCAAGGTATGCTTTGATGGCCTTTGCACTGCTTCCGAGCACCGGTAGCACAAGTGAATCGGCACTTTACGACTATCTGCGTGACAGTCGCTTGCAAGCCAACCCCCCTCGTTATGGGGGTATATTTTTTTGGCGAGTATCCGGTGATTTTTTCATCAAAAAGACTTCGGTGCTTCGAGCTCGATGGTGCCCCAAGAATGCTGCGAGCTTCTGAGGTACGGCCTGATCTCTGGGTTGCCGTCCACGCCTAGGTTGACACCTCCGTAGCGCGTATCGAGTGTTGCTGACTAAGACAAGTGGACGATTCTGCCGCAAGAAAAGAGGGCATAGGCGCGGGGAGTGCCTATGCCCTTGTTGAAAATGCAACGGGGTCATATTCGTTGCATGGCCACATTATGTTGTCGCGCAGCAATCTCTCATCCCCCCAAAAGCATGGTTAACCAAAAAGTGGGGTAAAGGATCTGCCAGTGTCGTTTCAGTTACTTTGTTCGGCAAATATTTTTGTGATTTATGAATAACAATCAGGGGCACTTCAGGTGAGTGAATTGTTAAGATAATTGTCCCATCAGTGCCCACAAATCGTCGTCGATAATCGGCTTGCCCGTCCCCTCTGTCCTGTGTCACAACGGATGAGGTTCACAGGTTCGCCTTGCAGTTAACAGTTGCTCATCGGGCCTGGCCCGACCTCGAAGGATGAAGCAGGCTTGTGGCATCCGCCGCGAACGCCAGGGGTAACATGAGCACGCAGCGGCAACTGAGGTCGGCGTTGGGATTGGTGGTGCCCCGGAGCCCGTTTAACAGTTGGACCCGCAGCCCTGCGCGCACCCCAAATTGTGACCACGGCAATCACTGCCTAAAACACGCTTACCAGAATTCGATTACGAGGGCTGCTGCCCCTGCTGTCTATCTGGCAGGAGGCAACATGCAGGTTCTCAACCCCCGCTGCGCCGGACTGGACGCGCACAAGGACACCGTTGTGGCCTGCGTGCGCTGCGTATCGGCACCTCAGCATCACGAAGTACGCACTTTCCTCACCACCACGACTGGCCTGCTGGCCCTGGCTGACTGGCTGACTGGCTGGCCCAGCACGCCTGCACCCATGTGGCCATGGAGGCCACTGGCGTCGTCTATTGGAAGCCCGTCTAGCACATCCTCGATGCCCAGTTCGAGTTAGTCCTGGCCAAAGCCCGGCACATCCTCAACGTCCCCGGGCGCAAGACCGATGTCAACGACGCGACGTGGATCGCCGATCTGCTTGCACACGGCCTGATCCGCTCCAGCTTTGTTCCGCCCGCGCCGACCCAAGAACTGCGCGATATGACGCGCACACGCAAACAATTGGTGCGCGAGATTAGCCAGCAGAGCCTGCACATCCAGAAGGTGCTCGAGGACGCCAATCTCAAGCTCGCCAGTGTGCTGTCGAACATACTCGGTTGCAGCGGTCGCGCCATGCTCAATGCCATCGTGGCGGGCGAAGACAACCCCGAGCGCCTGGCTGCGCTGGCTCTGGGAACTGCGCGCCAAAAGACGCTTGAGCTGCGCGAGGCCCTGCGCGGGCGCATTACCGCGCATCACCGGACCCTGCTCAAGCTGCATCTGGACGTCATCAATGCACTAGAGCACACGCTCGCGGAACTGGACGCCACCGTGGGAAAAGCACTCGCGCCGATCCGGCAACGTGTCCGCCTGCTCACCACCATCCCCGGGGTTAGCGACGTGACCGCCCAGGTCATACTGGCCGAGATTGGCGCCAACATGACGCGCTTCCCCGATGCAGCCCATCTCATATCCTGGGCAGGCCTCTGTCCACGTAACGATGAGAGCGCCGGAAAGCGCCGCAGTACCCGCGTGCGCAAGAGCGCTACATGGCTGAAGACCGCGCTGGTCACCGCCGCATGGGCCGCAGTACGCGCGAAAAACACTTACCTGCATGCCCAGTTTCTGCGTACCAAGGCCAGACGTGGCGCAAAGAAAGCCATCCTGGCGCTCGCTGCCTCCATCCTCACGGCCACCTGGCACATGCTCTCCGATGGCCTTGAATATGCGGACCTCGGCCCCGATTACTTCAGCCGACACGACGTTAGCAAAGCCATCCAACGACTCCTTAAACGACTTGCCGACCTGGGCTGCCAGCTTCAACCAACCTCTCCGACATGAGGCATAGGCACATTAGTTGCGCACACAACTAATTTAACATAATCTTTATTATGCGAATTTTGTGTGTTACGGCCAAATAGTATTGTCGTACTTGGGCCAATTAGAACTGTCGCAGTGCTTGCCAGTCCTGGCAAGCTGGCGGCTTTCCGTCCGTCCGAGACTGGAGGCCGCCATGGGCAAGCCCGAGATTCTGACCGTGACGATGCGCGAACTGGACCGACTCAAGGTGATACAGGCCGTGGTGGAGCACGGCCTGGCGGTCTGGCGCGCCGCCGAGAAGCTGGGCTTGTCGCGCCGGCAGGTGGAGCGCTTGGCGCAGCGGTACCGGGCGGATGGGCCGAGCGGCCTCGCTTCGCGCAAGCGCGGCCGCCCCGGCAACCGCCAGTTGCCGCCTGGCCTGGAGTCTCGCGTGTGCGGACTGATCCGTGACAGCTACGCCGACTTCGGCCCAACGCTGGCCGCCGAGAAACTGCGGGAGCGTCATGGCATCGACCTGGCCAAGGAAACGGTGCGCCGGATCATGGTCGACGCGGGCTTCTGGGTGCCGCGCAGGCAGCGCCCGCCCAAGGTCCACCAGCCGCGCAATCGGCGGGCCTGCCTGGGCGAGCTGGTCCAGATCGACGGCAGCGACCACCACTGGTTCGAAGACCGCGCGCCGGCGTGCACGCTGCTGGTCTATGTCGACGACGCCACCGGCCGGCTGATGCAGCTGCTGTTCGTGCCGACCGAGTCGACCCCCGCCTATTTCACCGCCACCCGGGCCTATCTCGAGCGGCACGGCAAGCCGCAGGCGTTCTATTCGGACAAGTTCAGCGTGTTCCGGGTCAGCGCTAAGGCCAACGCCGAAGGCCGAGGCTATACGCAGTTCGGACGGGCGTTGTTCGAGCTGAATATCGACATCCTGTGCGCCAATTCCAGCCAGGCCAAGGGCCGCGTCGAACGGATGAACGGCACGCTGCAGGACCGCCTGGTCAAGGAGCTGCGGTTGCGCGGCATCAGCTCGATGGACGCCGCCAACGCCTATGCGCCGACGTTTATCGCGGACTTCAACGCGCGCTTTGCCAAGGTGCCAAAGAGCGATTTCAACGCGCACCGGCCGCTGCGTGGCGACGAGGATCTGGAACGAATCTTCAGCTGGCGCGAGTGGCGCAAGGTGTCGGCCAGCCTCACGCTGCAATACGACAAGGTGATGTACCTGCTGGAGGACCGGCCCGAGCACCGCCGCCTGATCCATCGCTACATCGAAGTGGCCGACTATCCGGACGGGCACGTGGAACTGTGGGCCGATGGCGCTGCCCTGCCCTACACCACCTACCACCGGCTCTCGGAGATCGACCAGGGCGCCATCGTGGAAAACAAGCGGCTGGGGCACGTGCTGGATATCGCCGCCCAGGTACAAGCGCTGCGCGACGACCGGCATCAGGCCGGCCCGTCGCGGACGCTGCAGGGCGAGCCACCACGGCCGCAGCACCCGCCGGGGCACGTAAAGCGTCAGCGGCTGATCAATCGGATCGACCTGGAGCGGGCGATCAAGGGTACGCCCCGGCCCTAGTTGGCCGCTTGCTGCCCGATAGCGGACGCCGGGCCCGCCCGATGCTGAAGGGCGGCTACCGACCCTAAGCATTCATTGGGCAACCTGGTAGTGGTGACCGCCACCGAACCCTTAGCGGTCAGTCGTCCTTGCTGGAAGCAGACATTCCATGCGTCGGATTAAATCACCCGAGGAACCCCAGGAGTTCGAGTTGCGCGGGTCTCTCCCGCGATCAGGCTGTCGAGCATTCCGTCGAACTCTCGGGCCAATTTAAGGTGTTGGCGCACGGAAGGCAGATACTCCGCTCGACTTGTTATGGCACTTACGGTCGACCGGAGGGTGCGCAGAATCTGCTTTGACACGCAGTATTCATGCTGAAGTCCCTCACCCTTCTGCCATAGATATTCCTTGAGGGCATCAAATGCTGAGGGATCGAAACTGTCGGCCGTGAGAAGCTTGCCGACAGAGCGATCCACCAACTCATCCAGTTTGATATCAAAATCGTTTTCCGACATAAGCGTCCTTCGGTTCCTGCGTCGCTAATGCGTCGCATATCAGCGGAGGAGTATAGCGATTGTCCAGCGGTGACTGTCCCCGATTGGCCGTCAGTCGCCATCTAAAGGGGCCGTCCAACTTGGTCGAAGTCCGCGCGAATGCTCGTCGCGCACCTTCTCCAGCGATGCCTTGTCACCCATCTCCGCTTCAATTTCTCCGATGCATCCCCAACAATCGCCACCGCAGTCCACGGACAATGGATCGTCGCCTCGATTCAGTTCACGCCCGCAAATCTGGCATCTCATTGTCAAACTCCGAGGATAGATGTAATTCCGATATTGGCTACATTCTGCCTTCATTAGACTGTTCGCCTCGAGCGCCTAATGAAAGCCTGAAGGTCCATGGACATCACTGCGGCAATCAGTTCAGTAATGTTGGTATGCCGCCCGGAAGGGGCGGCTGCGGCGAACGCTTCTCAGGATTGTGTGCAATCAGGGCCCTCATGTCGAGTGCCGGCTTCTGGCCGAACCCGGTCGGCAGCCGCCTGGTCGCCACCGATCGGAGCCAAGCGTCCCTGACCGGTCTGGCCGAGGCGCGACACCTTGCGGAGCGCGTCCGCGCGACCGCCCCGGCTGAGCGCGCGGCCCCGCAGCCCCCCGCAAGCACGCGGTCAGTTGAACTTGGCCCACCGCGCCGCCAGCGCCCCACCCGGCGCGGGACTCCGTCGCGTCAGGCCAGCCCCACCGCCCCACCGAAAACTCGCCAAAGCCTCCAAGCTCGCACAAAAAGCACGCCCGTGCCGACATTTGAATGTAGCCAGCCACGCGACAACTGAGAACCGCCTAGACATTGTGTGTAGCGGCTAAGTAGAAATGTCCGCCTAGCCTGTCGTTCATGGTATCCAGCCTGCCCGGTTATTCGCTGCGGCCCGAAGCAAGGTTTGCGTCGATCCACGATGCTACGTCGGTGACTGGAATGGCATGGCGTTGATTGAACGTCCCATGCTTGTCCCACGCGACACCCCGCCCTTGAGCAAAAGCCGCACGATACTTGCGCATCATATTGTGCGGATCGCGCGCCAGCTCATCCAGCAAATACTGCTCACTCCACTCCGAACGGCTGAAGGGGCGGCCGAGGGCCGCTTGCAGCTTGTCTGCGACCTCTCCGTATGTCACGGTGTCGCCGGCGAGATAGACGATCTCGTTTCGGATACGGGGTTGGGCGAACACGATCGCGGCAGTCAGCGCTCCGATGTCATCGGGCGTCGTCAGCGTCACGGCGGTTTCGAGGCTGCCCAGCGCGTGGACTGCGTCGTTTTGCAGGTCAACGACACCGAAGTCTCGCTCAAACAGGTAGCTCATGAACATGCCGGTCGAGATGATGACCCACTCGGTATCGTGCTGACTGCGCAGCAACTCGCGCACGTCGAGCTGTGCGTCGAAGATGTCCTGCGGACTGCCACGACCGATCACATCGAAATCGACCCCGAACTGCCACGGGAAGTACCTCGGGATGCGCGCCTGCAACGCCGCCCGCGCCAACTTCATTGGCGTGTCGATGCCGGCTGCGTAGCCCGCACAACCGATTACCGTGTCATATCCTGCGAATACGCCTGCGAGCTCATCGATAGAACTCTTCACAAGATCGCCTACGACGATCTGGATCCCAAGGTCTCGAATCTCCCAGATATCATGTTGCTTGGCCGGTGCGTTGGACTCAACGGCACTTGCGCGCAGCAGCACGCTGATCTTCGCGCCGGCCACGTCCTTCGCTCGACGTGCGAGATTGCGTAGCACTGGAAGGCCGAGTTCGCCGGCACCGAGCACGAGAATGTTTTGAGACCTGGCGTTAGGATCTGTTTGGTTCATCTTCTAGCATGCTGAGGAATGTGTTGCGGCAGTCTAGCAATGCGTGGACGTGTATGAAAGAAGGCACATGCGTGATACTGGGAGCCAGATAGTTGGATCGAGACGAACTTCTCCGATATTCGCAAACCGTGTGCGATGGCCTGCGAGACGATGATGACGGACTGCGGCGAGAGGTGCTCGCACACGCCGGGAGTCGTTGGTCGCTCGGTGTCGTCCACACGCTCGGCGTGTACGGCAGGCTGCGCCATGCCGAAATCGGCAGGCGCATGCACGGGGTGACTCAGCGGATGTTGACGCGCACGCTACGACAACTCGAACGTGACGGCCTAGTGCTCCGTCACGATTTCGATGAAGTGCCCCCTAGAGTCGAATACGAGTTATCCGACACGGGCATGGACCTGCTCGTTCGCATGGTCCCGTTGTGGACCTGGATCGTCGAGAATGCGGACCGCTTCAGAGAAGCGAGGCGGAGTTTCGACACCCAGAACCGCGACGCGAACTTGTAGCTTGCCGATTGTTGATTCGCATTCCCTGCTTCATTGGCAAGGATAAGGATTGACGCACTCCGAGTGAAAGGCTTATGGCGGCCGCGCACTTCGTACTTCGTCGTCAATCCATCCCGACGAGCCGCACCGTCCAAGGTTCGCGCCCTCGCTGACGTCTTGTTTCGGCTGGTGCAGGAAGATTGGTTGTTATCAGGGAATACTTTCCTGTACTGCGAATTCGCAGTCAGCAGGTGACGTAAGCGCGAACACCGCCAATGCCAGTGTTCAAATCTTCGATGATCACGTTACGCGTCGCCAATCGGGCTGCCGAAGCAGGACGGCACATTTCGACAAGGCAGAGTCTGATAGCTGAGCGGAACTGACGTTCGAATGTCCGCCCGAGCGCGCGGTCGAACGACCGCAAGTGGCCGTTCTGCGACGGTCGCGACTGCGGGCAACGCCGACGCCCGATTTTTCCGGCCAGGATCTGGTAGTGACCAGTTCGCCCTCAAAGGCGGCGCTGCGAAGCCAATCTGCGTGCGCCCCACCCTGCCCGTGGACCCAGCCGCTGCCGGCCAGCGACACTGCCCGATCAAAGGCCCAACGAAGCATTCAACCCCGCACAAACCGCACGCCCGTGCCGACATTTGAATTTGCCGCGCGCCCCGACATCTGAGATCGCCCTAGACAGTGAATGTAGCGGCTAAGTTGTAATGTCCGCACCTCCGTTCTAGCAAAGCTGAAATGTCCGCTTGAGCGCCGAACCATGCTATCCAGCCTGCCCGGTTAGATACGATGGAGACGCCAGGCGATAGCTAGATCTGAGGTCATTACGGTGCAGGGCCAGCCACCGCCGCCGCAGCACCCGCCACTGCACGTGAAGCGCCAGCGGCAGATCAACCGGCTAGACCTGGAGCGTGCGATCAAAGGCACGCCCCGGCCCTGGTTGGCTGGTCGCGTTCCGATAGCGGACCCCAAGCCGTCTCGATGCCGGATGGCGGCTACCGCCCCGAAATGGACTGCCACAGTTGCAAAAAGCGGTCGGTCTACGGAAAGCAAAGGGTAATTTGCTTCAATACGTGCGGTCCCATCCCGCTATACCTTCGGGCTCTGTGATTTCCCAACGAGCGTATCGAAGGCAATAGATGAGCCATCTTCTTTCCATGAGCGCCTTTGCCCTGGCTGCATCGATTTCTCCCGGGCCCGCCAACATCGTTGCGTTGAGTACAGGCGCTCAGCATGGACTACGCGCCAGCATGCGGCATGTTACGGGAGCGACCATTGGTTTTACGTTGTTGCTCTTGCTGACCGGGTTGGGATTACACGAAATCCAGAGTCATTGGCCGTATCTGACGAAGTCAATTCAGTGGGCCGGGGTAACGTTTCTGTTTTACATCGCCTACAAGCTCGCCGTCGATGACGGGCGACTCGGAGCGGAGGAGGCAACAAGAGGTCCGTCGTTGCTCTCCGGAGCAGCGATGCAGTGGCTGAATCCGAAAGCATGGCTAGCATCCCTTGCGGGCATGGGGGCATACGCAGCAAACGGCGACCGCATGTTGGTCTGGCAGTTCACGGTAGTCTATTTCGTGATCTGCTATGGATCGATTGCCTGCTGGGCATATGCAGGATCATTTTTGCGTCAATACTTGAGCGATCCCAAGCGGGTCCGGCTATTCAATCGCCTGATGGCGCTGTTGCTTGCGGGCAGCGCCGTCTACCTGCTTCAGGCATAGGCGGCTGGCTCGGCCACGCCCTGGGGCTCAACCACGATACTGGCGAGGCGTGGCCGCCACAAATTGCCGAAAAGTCCGTTGCAGGTGGGCCTGATCAGAGAATCCCGCTTCAATGGCGACATCGGCGATGGCTCGCCCCCGCCTGAGCTCTGACCGGCTGTATTCGATACGGCAATTGATAAGGTACGCGTGAGGCGTCATGCCGTAGCGATCCTTAAAAGAGCGGATCAGATAGGACGCAGAGAGATCTGCTGCTGCACAGATCTCCGCCAGCTTGAGCGAGCGCGTGCAGTTTTCTCGTATGTATTGCGCCGCGCGGACGAGCTTTCGATTCGGGCTCCCAGTCAATGCGGGGGCCGGGCTCAGCGCTTGCTGCACTTCCGAAAAGAAGGTGAGCGCCGCACTATGCTTTTTCAGATGGTCTGCGTGCTCGTCGGTGCATACGGCATATAGGCGATTCAACCCAGCATACAGGTCAGGCCGAGTCGTCATGGTGGTCGAAAACGCACGAAAGCCGCAGTTGTGACTGAAACCGAGTTCATGCTGAAGGTCCATCAGCCAAGAAACGTTCACATAGAACATGCGATACGACCACGGCTGATTGTCGATCGGATTGCAGGCGTGGACATCTTCCGGGTTGATGACAACCACTGCGCCGGCACCCACGTGCTCCTGGACTCTCCCGTTGAGATACGTACTGCGGCCGCCCGTGATCGCACCGATTGAGAACGTGTCATGCGCGTGTTTTGCATAGCAAACCTGGCGACCGCCCTGTATTGAACGAGCCTCGATAAACGGCAGCGTTTCGTCGCGCCAGAACGTCGGGGCTATTGTCTCTTTGACCGTAAGGGGCACACTGTTCATCTGGTTTCGCGGCTATGTCCACGCGTGGCATTGGGTACTGTAACGCTTCCTCGGTCGAGCACGGTGCCCAGATTGGCCCGGGATGTCGGCCAGCCGCTTCTGGCCGATCTCCGCCGCCAGCTCTTCTCTCGACGATCGGCGACGGCCTTTGACGGCTCCCGCCCCGGAACCGCCGTTCGGGATTGGGCCACAGCAACGGCGGGTTCCGGACGTACTGCTGCCGTTCGCAAGTTGAGTTAATCGTTGAGTAATCGGCTATCTCAGTCCCGCCTATAGAAGGGCCATACCTTCTGACCGTCTACTTATTAATAGCTCCCGGCAGGAGATCCCATCGAGGATCCAGACCATCCGTTCCTGGCGAACTGTAATCGGCACGGGGTAGTCGTCGATGAAACTAGAGCCGTCGAGGGAGAAGTTCGCTAGAATGACCATTGATGCTTTGAACGCTCTAATCGAAAGCCGAGTTCCCAGTGCAGCCAGCTTGAACCGTCAGATGCGTAGGAGATGGCTGTACCGCATTGTGAGCTGAAATGCCTATGCATAATGGCTTTTTCTTCATCACGATTGGAATTACGTCCTAACGGCTGGCTTCCTCGGACTGCTGGCTTTGAGCTAGCATGCGCGCCACCTTATGACGCCGCGTAGCCACGGCCGAATCAATCTCACTGCCGGACACAGAGAAAGCCTGCCCCCTGCCGGCGATGGATTGCTCGGGTTGCTGACATTTGTATCGCGCGTCGGCGGAGCCGTGGTTCGAGGTATCCGGGAGGAAATTGTTGCTCTTGCGTGACCTGGGGAACTCCTTGCGCCATGGCGGTCCCGGCCAGACCTCTACCCTACTTGATGGCGCCAACCCGACGATGGCGGCTGGATCTCCGGTGTGCGCCACCGAACGGCCGGGAGCGCGGCTCAGTTGGACAATAGCGATCTCTTCATAACGGTCCGCCGTATAGCGCGACTTCTTGCGCTTACAGCTTCTTTGATCCAGCCCAAAACCGTGAATGGTTCATCACCTACCTTACGAACATGACCATGTGACTTGCGCGGTAGAAGTGAGTCGCTGAGGCCTGTGATCCGTCGCGTTTCGCGATGCACTGCTACCCAACTTACGATCGTAGCCATCTTTGCCTCTCAAGGAGAAAGTGATGCAAATCGTACTTGCGGCCGATGGATCAACGTACAGCGATGCGGCGGCACAATGTGTGGCTGCCGGGAAATTGCTGAAGGGGCCATTGCTCGTACACCTCGTTCACTGCATGCCAGACGTGTCGGGAGAGGTGAAGTCCTACATCAGCGCCGCGGATCTTGCCGCATGGCACTCGGACGAGAGTGGGCGGACGATGCGCTCTGCCGCTGAGATCCTGAGCGCAGCGGGTGTTCCGTTCGAACAGCACGCGCTGACGGGTTTTGCACCAGAGCGCATCGTCGAGTTTGCACGCTCTGTCAATGCGGCAGCGATCGTGATGGGCACTCACGGCCGTGGCGCATTCCTGGATGCCATTGTCGGTTCCGTAGCGGGCCGCGTCATTGCTCACGCCCCATGTCCTGTCCTTCTGGTGAAGGCTGACACTGCCAGTAGCTAATGACTGGGAATGGCATACGGAATGACCTCCGGAAATCAGGTTAGCTCTGCTATGTCCAACGATCGCAGTCCGCTCTTTCGTGTGCGCGACGTCTACAAGACGTATCAAGCGGGCGAGGTGGTCGTTCACGCGCTGAACGGCGTGGACCTCGACCTTTTTGACCGGGAGTTTGTCGCCCTATTGGGAGCATCGGGCAGCGGAAAATCGACGTTGCTGCATATACTTGGCGGACTAGACCGCCCGACGTCCGGGACCATCGAATACCAGGACCATGACCTGGCACACGCCGATGAGGCGGGTCTTACCCTTTACCGCCGCGAGCACGTCGGCTTTGTATTTCAGTTCTACAATCTGATTCCGAGCTTGACGGCCCTGGAAAACGTCGCACTGGTGGCCGATATCGCCGAGCATCCCATGAATCCGCTCGATGCCCTTGAGTTGGTAGGGCTATCGGCGCGCAAGGACCACTTTCCAGCGCAACTCTCCGGCGGAGAACAGCAGCGCATCGCCATTGCCCGTGCCGTCGTCAAGCAGCCGGACATTCTTCTCTGCGACGAGCCGACTGGAGCGCTGGACTACAGCACGGGGAGGCTTGTACTTGAGGTTCTTCAGCGCGTAAATACGGAGCAGGGGGCAATCACTGCCGTTATCACCCATAACACAGCCATAGCTGCAATGGCGGACCGGGTGCTGCACATCAGCAGTGGCCGCATCACGGAGATTGAGCAGCATGCAACCCGGGCAAATCCATCGGAACTGCGATGGTAGCCGCGCGCTTGACCATGCTATCGCGCGAGTTGTGGCGGCTTCGCGCCCAGGTTGCTGCCGCGGCGCTGGTCGTCGCATGCGGCATAGCCGTGCTGGTCGCGATGAATGGGGCATGGCGCTCTCTTACATCCGCCAAGGACAGCTACTACGAGATGCAGCGCTTTGCCGACGTGTTTGCCAATGTGAAACGTGCGCCGGTTTCCCTCGAAGGACCCATTCGGGCCATCCCGGGCGTGCGGGAGGTCCTCATGCGCATCGTCCATGACGTTAATGCGGATGTACCGGGCATGCGCGAGCCGGCCACACTTCGGCTGATTTCCCTGCCAGCCGTTGGCAAGGCCGGCATCAATGCGCTATGGGTTTCACGGGGCCGACTTCCCGACCCTTCCCATGACGACGAAGCCGTCCTTAGTGTCGCCTTCGCAAATGCCAATGCACTGGGTGTCGGGGGGCACGTGACGGCCATACTCAATGGTCATACCCGCCGGTTGACGATCACTGGCCTCGGAATGTCACCAGAGTACGTTTATGAGGTAGGGCAGGGCATGGTGTTTCCGGACAACCGTCGGTTCGGCGTCATGTGGATGGGGCAGGCCGCAATGGAATCCGCCTTCGATATGAAGGGGGGATTCAATGATCTGGCTATCCAGCTTGACGCGGAGGCCCGCCCCCAGGAGGTCGTCACAAGGCTGGACCGGATGCTTCTCCGTTACGGCTGCCTCGGGGTGTATGAACGGACGCTGCAACAATCGAATCGATTTCTTAGCGATGAACTCGACGAGATCCGCGTGATCGCTAACTATGTCCCGGCCCTATTCCTGGCGGTGGCGGCCTTCCTCTTGTATACGTTGCTGAGTCGCCTCGTCACCTTGCAGCGGGCTGAGGTTGGTTTGCTGAAGGCGTTTGGCTACAGCACCGGGGCCGTGGCGATCCAGTATGTGTATTTTGGCCTGGCGACGGTATTGCTTGGGGTGCTGCTCGGCGTGCCTAGCGGCCTGTATCTGGAGAAATTGCTGGTCGATCTATACCGCCAGTATTTCCATTTCCCCGAGCTGAACGCCGAAGTCTCTCCCGGGATCGTGGTCGGCGCTGTCATGGCCAGTGTGTGTGCGGCCTCCTTGGGCAGTGCATCGGCCGCGCTGCGCGCAGGCCGCTTGTCACCGGTTGAAGCGATGCGCCCCGAGTTACCCCTCGGCTTCCGGGCGAGTTTTCTCGACCGTGCAGGCCTCTTGGCGGTGCTGCCGATTCCCCTGCGTCTGATTTTGCGCAATCTGGCTCGCAGGCCGGGTAAGGCCTTGATGTCCATCGCTGCCATCGCGCTGGCCGTAGGTTTGACCATCGTCGGAAGGTTCGGTCTCGACGGCGTCAATAGGATTCTCGATCTCCAGTTCGGCCGCGTTCAGCATGAAGATGTAACGTTGATCTTCAACGAGCCGCGCCCCCTGCGGGTCATCCATGACTTGGCCCAGATGCCGGGCATCCTGCGAGTCGAGCCATTTCGAATTGTGCCGGTATGGTTGCGCAACGCGAATCACTCCAAACGCACCGAAATCACTGGGCTGGAACCCACGGGCGAGTTGCATGAGATTGCGGGCTACACCTCCGGTCGCCATCGGATTGCTTCAGACGGGCTTGTACTCTCGGCAAGACTGGCGACGGAGCTGGGCTTAACGGTGGGCGAGCGAGTCGAGGTTGAAGTGCTCGAGGGCCGCCGCAACAATCTGGTCATGCGGGTATCGGATGTCGTCGATGACCTGCTGGGCGCCGCTGCCTACATGGACTACAAGGCATCGTCCCGCTTGCTAGGCGAAGCGCCGGCAATCAGTGGGGCGTACCTCCGCGTCGACGCCGACAAGGCACAATCTCTGTACCAAAGGCTCAAGAGCCTGCCCGTCGTGGGTTCCGTGATCATACGGTCCGCTGTGATCGCCAGCATCGAAAGAACACTTGATCGAACGTTCGTCGTCTCCAGTCTTGTGCTGGCGGCCTTTGCCACGGTCATCGTGGCGGGGGTCGTTTACAACAACTTTCGCATTGCGCTGTCCGAGCGCGGGAATGAACTGGCCAGTTTGCGGGTACTTGGCTTTTCCCAGCAAGAGGTTGCGGGGATTCTGCTTGGCGAGCAATTCCTTCTGACGATCTTGTCCTTGCCGGTCGGCATCGCCGTGGGCTATGGCTTGTGTGCTTTGCTCGTCCCCATGTTCGACCGCGAGGCCTTTCGAATCCCGCTCAGCCTGAGCCGGCAAACACTGGCGCAGGCATTGCCGCCAGCCATCGGCGCCGCGGCCGTGGCCGGACTGCTCGTCCAGCAGCGGCTGCGACGGCTGGACCTGATCGCTGTGCTGAAAACCAGAGAGTAAGGCGATGCGGTGGTCAAAAGCCGAGACGCTCCTGATGGTGGGCTCTGTTGTGATTGCGGCAGGCCTTGGCTATCTGCTGATGCCAGAGCCAGTGGACATCGAGGTGGTGCGCCCCTCCGTTGGCGCGATGGCAGTCATCACGAGCGAGGAGGGCGAGACCCGTAGTAGGGAGCGCTACGTTATTGCTGCGCCTGTCGCAGGAAGACTGATTCGGATCAGCTTGCGGGAGGGTGACTGGGTGCAGGAAGGCGAAGTAGTGGCGGAACTTGCGCCACTGCCGCTGACAGCCCAGGAACGCGAAGAAGTCGAAGCAAGGGTGGCTGCGGCGCGTGCAGCATACCGTGAGGCACAGGAGCGCGTCCGGCATGCCGCCGAAGACTATGCTCAGGCGCAGCGCGAACTGCAGCGTGTCGAGAGGCTGGTGCGGGAGCGCTTCCTGTCTACTCAGGCCGGGGAGCAGGCCGCCAACGCCACCATTACCGCCGGCAACGATCTTGCCGCGGCGCGCGCCCGCGCCAGCACCGCCTTGGAGGAGGTCCGCGTGACAGAGGCCGGCCTGATGGCCATCAAGCAGCACAAACGTGGGCGCTGGCCGGCCGTGCCAGTTCATGCACCGTTCACCGGGGCCGTATTGTCCATTCCGGAGCGCAGCGAGCGGGTTATCGCTGCGGGCGAGCCCTTGCTTACGATCGGCAACCCACATGACCTGGAGATCGTGGTCGAGCTACTGTCAACGGAAGCAGTCAAGGTGCGGCCGCAGATGGCGGCGAGGCTGGAAGGATGGGGCGGCGACCAAGTGGTACAAGGCAAGGTTAGGCTCGTGGAGCCCCATGCGTTCACCAAGGTATCCGCCCTGGGCATAGAAGAAAAGCGAACTCGGGTAATTATCGACGTTATTGATCCACCCTCTGGATTGGGTGACGGATTTCGCGTCATCGCGAGCATTGTGCTGTGGCAGACCGATCGCGCGACAAAGTTGCCCGCGAGTTCGCTATTCCGCTGCGAGGCTGCACAATGGTGTGTGTTTCGGCTTGAGGGCGACCGGGTGCGCAGGACGGAGGTCAGAATTAGTCACCGCAATTCGGATGAGGTGGAACTGCTTTCTCCCTTGACCGACCACGTACAAGTGGTTCGATATCCGCAAAGCAGCCTTCAGGATGGCCAGCGGGTCAAGCTGCGTACCGGCCACTAGTCCATTGTGTCAGTCGAAATGTCCCGAATCGACTGCGCCCCCAGATTACATGCCACGTAGGATGATCGCAACGACCGCGCCGTTGCCGCGTATTGCGCTAAATGTACGGCGTCGGAGGTGCAGCTTTCCAGTGCGGTTACGCTGGCGCCGTGTGCGAATGAAGGCTGGTTGTCTTCCATGGTCGCCGCCGCCGGCCCAAGTTGGTTGAGGTGTCGCGCGGGCGCTAATATTTGGCTTGTCGTCGAATCACAAGGCACTGTCAATGCAAAAGCAAGATGGATTGAATCCCGGAGCGGACGAAACGCCAGCCAGTCAGGCTGCGGCAAGACGAAGCACGCTCGTGAGCGTCGCGGTCAATATCGGCTTGACACTCGCCCAGGTTGCCGCCGGAATCTTTGCTGGCTCCCAAGCGCTGGTGGCCGACGCAATTCATTCCCTTTCGGATCTGGTTTCGGACTTCGTTGTCTTGTATGCCAGCCACCATAGCAAGAAGGCGCCAAGCCAAGCCTATCACTATGGGCACCAGCGTTTCGAGACTGCCGCCTCGCTGATACTTGGACTTCTTTTGCTAGTCGTCGGCGTCGGCATGCTGTCAAACGCCGTACTCAAGCTTGAACATCCGGATTCAATCCAGCCAGTACGATTAGTCGGGCTCTGGGTCGCCCTTGGCGCGCTGGCAACCAAGGAATTGTTGTTTCGCTATATGCTCGCGATCGCCGAACGAGTCCGGTCAAGCATGCTGGTTGCGAATGCCTGGCACGCTCGGTCGGATGCAGCATCTTCGCTGGTGGTAGCAATGGGGATCCTGGGCAATACCCTGGGTTACCACCTGCTGGATCCGATCGCGGCACTCGTGGTTGGCCTGATGGTGACAAGAATGGGCTGGCAGTTTTCCCGAAGTGCCCTGCGGGACCTGATGGATCGTGCGATCGACGCGGAGACGGTAACGGCGATTCGAAATGCCATACTGGAAACGCCAGGCGTGATCGGTGCGCACGATGTGCGGACCCGGAAGATGGGTGACATGATTCTCGTGGACGTCCACCTTGACATCAATGCAGCGGCGAGCGTGAGAGAGGGTCATGACATTGCACTTGAGGCGAGACGGCGAGTGATGAGCCGCAAAGATGTCCTCAACGTCATGACGCACGTTGATCCGGTCGACGTGACATGAAGTCTTGTGGTCAATCTACAAAATGCACTTGGCAGAACTGGTATGAGGAACAATTGCGATTTGTTCTCACAGAGATAATCAGGTGCATTTCTCCCTAGGTGCAGACATGCGCTTCGGCTCTCGCCTCCTCAATACTGCACTGCTTGTCAACTCCGTCGTGACGCTGGGTGCTGGCTTGTTGGCAAGCCGGTGGGATTACCTGTCGGCAGCGGCCATCCATGTCATCTGGCTGTTGGGCGTTGTGCCGATCTTGGTTGCACTGAGCGCTGCGATCGTGCGCGCCGCACTAAGGAGGCAGCAGGGCGTAGATATCCTGGCGTTCCTGTCAATTGGCTTCTCGCTAGGCGTGGGCGAGTTTCTCGTGGCTGCCGTCATCGCACTGATGCTAGCCAGTGGGCGCGCGCTAGAAAGCTTCGCAGAGGCCCGCGCGCAAAGGGAGATGACAGCGCTTCTCAGCCATGCGCCGAAGGTGGCCCATCGCTTCCAGGACGGCCAATGGCGGCAGGTCGGCCTTGAGACCGTCCAGGCGGGGGACCGGTTGCTAGTCCGCCATGGAGAACTTGTACCGGTCGATGGCACACCGAGCGTTCCAGTGGAACTGGACGAATCAGCCCTCACGGGCGAATCCGTAGTGCAACGCCGGGTGGCCGGGGACGCCGTCTGCAGCGGCGTGCTGAACGTGGGCGCCGCTTTTGAGATGGTCGCGAGCGCCCCCGCCGAGCGCAGCACCTTTGCCGGCATCGTGCGAATGGTCGGGAAAGCACAAGCCGAACGCAGTCCGTCCGCCCGCTTGGCAGACCAGTATGCACTTGCCTTTGTGTTCGCGACGGTGCTTCTGGCTGCTGCGGGCTGGATTGTCAGCGGGGACCCGGCGCGCTGCCTCGCTGTTCTGGTCGTGGCCACGCCCTGTCCGTTAATCCTGGCAGTGCCGGTGGCCATCGTTTCCGGCATGTCCCGCTGCGCGCGGCGCGGTGTGCTTGTCAAAGGCGGCGGCGCGCTTGAGAGGCTCGCTGTGGCCAGCATCCTGTTCTTCGATAAGACGGGGACGCTGACCGGGGGGCACGCACGCCTGGTGGATGTTGCGTGCGCGGAGAGGCATGAGCCAGAAGAGGTACTGAGGCTTGCCGGTTCGCTGGCACAGGCGTCGAACCACGTCATTTCAGAAGCGGTCACGCTTGCGAGCCGCGAGCGAGGCATATCGCTACAGCCTCCGAGCCAAGTGGTGGAAACCCCTGGGGCCGGGGTCAGAGGTGTCGTGGACGGACGCAAGATCACGGTCGGATCGCCGTCTTACGTGCTGGGTGAGGGCGAAGTGCCGGCCTGGTGCACGAAGTTCCTGGAGCGGATTGGCTACGAGGGTGCGTCGGCGGTATTCGTGGGGGCGGACGGGAGGGTCATCGGGGCACTCCAGATGGTAGACCGTATTCGCCTGGAGACGCCGCGCGCACTCCGTCTCCTGCGACAGGAGGGCATTGTCCGGCAGGCGATGTTGACGGGCGACCGCCAGGACGTGGCGGAATCGGTCGGCGCCATGCTCGGTGTTACCGAGGTATACGCCGCCCAGACGCCAGGCGACAAGCTGTCGGCCATCCACGCCGCCCGCGCCAATGGGACAGTAATCATGGTAGGTGATGGTGTCAACGATGCGCCGGCGCTAGCTGCCGCGGATGTTGGCGTCGCCATGGGCGCGCGCGGTGCGGCGGCGTCCGCCGAGGCGGCAGACGTGGTCGTGCTGGTGGATCGGCTCGATCGTCTGGTCGACGCCGTACGCATCGCGCGGCGTGCCCGACGTATTGCGATCCAGAGTGTCGGCGTGGGGATGGCCTTGTCCCTGGTCGCAATGGCTGCGGCCCTGTTCGGCTATTTGCCGCCGTTGGCCGGTGCCATGCTGCAGGAAGCAATCGATGTCCTCGTCATTGTCAATGCATTGAGGGTTCTCGGGGCGGAGAAGGGAGGGGTCACGCCGCGCCTGCCTGCAGTGGATGTCGAGCGCTTGAAGGCCGAACACGCGGAGCTCGAGCCCATCCTCGACCGGGTTCGGGCTCTGGCCGACGCATTGCCACGGGTGACGGCCGAGAAGGCTGCCGCGGAGCTGACGAACCTCAGCCAGACACTGAATCAGGTTCTGGTTCCACACGAGCGTCGGGATGACACGCAGCTCTATCCTGGCATGGCGCGCCTGCTTGGTGGCGATGATCCGCTCGCGGCGCTGAGTGGCATGCATCGCGAGATCTTCAGAGTAACTCGGTTGCTGGACAGGATCGTTGCCAACTTGCCGTCAGACGGGCCAGACGAGACGAGCGCACGGGAATTACAGAGGCTCCTCTATGGACTCGATGCCATCCTGCGGCTGCATTGCGCCCAAGAAGATGAGCTTTATTTTGTCTTGGGAGGACAGGGATGAGCGACATTGCAGACTTGCTTGTCCTGGTCGTCGTGATCTTTGGCTTGAATCTGATGCCAGCCTTTGCCCCGCCGACATGGATGGTAATGTCATGGGTAGGTTTTTCGCAGCCAGAGGCCAACCCCGCCCTTCTGGCGCTTGCAGCGGCATGTGCAGCGACTACCGGCCGCCTGGTTTTGGCCCAGATGGCATTTGCACTGGTGCGCCAGCGCTGGATGCGTGAGGATGATAGACGGAACATCGACGTAGTTGCTCAGTGGCTGGAGCGCCGCAAAAGCATGACGGTGGGGTTCATGCTTGCTTATGCCTTCAGCCCATTCCCC
Source organism: Cupriavidus sp. USMAHM13 (assembly GCF_001854285.1). NCBI lineage: Bacteria > Pseudomonadati > Pseudomonadota > Betaproteobacteria > Burkholderiales > Burkholderiaceae > Cupriavidus > Cupriavidus sp. USMAHM13. Next base: position 162,059 of record NZ_CP017753.1, on the reverse strand, counting down.
TCGAACTATCTCTTTATTGCCTACGGCCTCACGGGGATGCGGCTTTGGATGATTGGACTGCCATTCTTTGTTGGACGCCTCATCAGCTATTTTGCATGGACGCATCTGGCACAGGTGGGCTCGCGCTATCTGGACACGGATCTTGACGGGGCCTATCTCGGTCTCTATTTCGTTCTCTCGCAGTTGCTTTTTCTGGCGGCCGTGTACCTCTTCACAAAGGTGGACTGGCTATGTCTGCAGCATGAGCGTCGCCTACGTTGGCGACGCACACGGAAATTATCTTCCCCACCGTGACGAAGCAACGTGCCGGAACCTGGTCGATTTTGGGGTACCTATCGGTCGAGCCAGGGGTTTCCGGTGCAACCCCTCGCAATCGATGTCGCCAGGCCAGCTTACGCGCGCTTCTGCGTCGTGGGCGCAACAAGCAAATGGTCGATGCTTACTTGCAGGCCGTCTTGCCAGCCCGGAACCGGCGAGCGTAGCTCAAGGGACGAACCCGCGCCGCGTACAATCGCTTCGACGATAGCAAGGCCAAGTCCGCTGCCCTTGGCTGCCGTCGCGCCACGCTCGAACGGCTTTGTCAGACGTTTAAGTTCATCGCCTGGCAGCACCGGTCCGTGATTCCGCACAGTGAGCGAACCGGTGGCCAACAGCGAAATCCCCACAGGTTGCCCATGTGAGCCATGCTTCTGTGCATTTTCGACCAGATTGCGCACGACAATGGCAAATGCGTCCTGATCGATCCACGACTGAACCGGCTGGTCTGGCAGGTCAAGCTGGATCGGGTTCGCAGAGGCCACGCGCCGGAAATCCTCGATGACAAGTTCCAGTACCGGTCGAAGATCCTGCGGCGCATCGCCGAGCACGCGTCCATTTTCCGCCTTCGCGAGTTGCATCAACCTTTCGCTGACCCGCGACAGCGTGTGCAAGGATCGTTCGACGTTCTGCACGCGCTCCCGCATGGCGGCGGAAGGCATCTCGTCCATGAGACGCTGCGTCTGTGCGAGGGCCGCGGCAATCGGCGTGCGCAACTCGTGTGCGCTATTGGCAGTGAAGCTGCGCTCGGCGGCCAGCGCGCGATCCAGCCGAGCCATCAGGTCATTGACTGCGTCGGCAATCGGCGCGACTTCCGCCGGTAACTCCTTCTTTGCGAGCGGCGTCAGGTCGTTCTGACCGCGCGCAGCAATGCTGCCGCAGAAGCGTCGGATTGGCCGCAGCCCGGTCCGGACAATCAGCCAGATTCCACACAGGCCCACCGGTAGAAACAGGATGAGGACCTTGGCGACCGCGAGCGCGGCTTCCATCACGGCATGCCGGCGCGTGGCGAGCGGCTCGGCGATCATCAGAGAGATAGTGCCCTGTAAGCCCGGCTCGGCGTAGATCCGGTGCGATGGCGTAGAAGTGAAGCCGGCTTTCAGGCCCGGCGGGAAGATGGCCATAGCGGCGTCGTGCGATCGCAGCAGCAGTCTGCCCTTGTCGTCGCGGACCGCGTAGGTCAGCAATTCGTCGTGCGGGCGAACGGCTGCGATACGGCGGCTGCTATCCTCATCATCATCCGCATCCCGCCCGACGATGTCCATGATGGCGAGCGGCAACAGGCGCTGCGCGGTCTCCTGCAACGCACTGTCCGACATCCGATCGACCTCGCGACGCAGTACGTAGAATGAAGCCGCGGCGGCGGCGAGCGACAGCACAGCGAGCCCTGCAACCAGCGCTGCCGCGAGTCGACCTTGCAGGCTGCGCAGCATGGTCAGTCCCGCTTGAGCCGATAGCCGAGCCCACGCAATGTCTCGATGACATCGGCACCAAGCTTCTTGCGCAGCCGGCTCATGTGTACCTCGATGGTGTTGCTGCCAATCTCCTCGTTGAAGGAATAGAGGCGATCCTCCAGCCGGCTCCTTGACACGATCATTCCCGGACGCTGAATCAGGGCTTCGAGAAGTGCCCATTCACTGGCCGTCAGGTCGACGTGCGCGTCGCCGCGCATCACGCTACGCCCCGCCGTATCGATATGCAGTTCGCCGAGTTTGACCACGGGATTCGGGTTGCCGGAATACCGGCGTGACACCGCGCTCACCCTTGCGGAGAGCTCCGACAGGTCGAATGGCTTGACGAGATAGTCATCCGCGCCGGCGTTCAGGCCGGCGATGCGGTTCGATACCTGATCGAGCGCAGTCAGGATAATGACGGGCACGGTCGAACCACCCGCGCGAAGCTCTCGCAGGAAGTCGAGCCCCCGACCGTCGGGGAGCAGCAGATCGAGCAGGATCAGGTCGTAGTTGGCGGCCGCAAGGTGTCGGCGCGCCTCGGCGAGGCTGGCCACAAAGTCGGTCGGATGTCCGTCTTTCTCGATCTGGTCGCGAACGGCCTCCCCGAGCCAGGGTTCATCCTCGATGAGAATGACTCGCATTAAGATCTTCCTGATGGATGTCTCACATGACTTTGCCACGCGAACCTGTCGCGAACATGAAGAAAATCTTTCGTCTCCGCAAGCTTGGCTTCAGGTTTCAGGCGCATTGTGGAGTCCAAGGATGCGAACTGGAGATGTTAGCAATGAAACACCGGCGAATTGCCAGAGTTCTGGCACTCGTGATAATTGCGATTGTCGGCGCTGCCGGCATCCATTCCGCACAGGCGCACGACAGCGAGGACTGCGAGGCGCCGGTCAACGCCTGGAAGCCGCGCGACGATGTCCGGACGATGGCGCAGCAAAAGGGCTGGCAGATCGACAAGCTCAGGATCGACGACGGTTGCTACGAGGTCAAGGGTCGTGATGCCGATGGCCGGCGTTTCAAGGCAAAGCTTGACCCAGTCACCCTTGACATCGTGCGCATGAAACGTGAAGACGACGACCACGGCGGAGCACGCGGGCGCCTGCCGGGCGCGAATACTGGCAAGCCACCGGCTGACGCACCCCCCGAAAGCTTGCTGAAGCCAGGCACGAAGCCCCAGGTCCAGATCCGCTGACCCCTTATTGCCGACGCACCGCGTACCTCATCGGCTTTAATCCTGCTGAAGCAGCGGCAGGCCGATTCGATGGGTGCGAGGCCCCCCTTTTTGCCCAAATCAGGAGAATCCAGATGAAACACGCATTCCCAATCACCGTGCTTGCCGGCGCGCTTGCCGCGCCTTCACTGGCATCCGCGCGTCAGGTTTCGTTCGAGACGCAACTGTCGAGCTATGGGGGGGATGGCGCTTACGTCGCCATGTATGTCACCGATCGCGCCGGACGGCACCAGGGCACGCTGTGGGTGGCAGGGCGCAAAGCCAAGTACTACCGGCATCTGCGCGACTGGTATCGCACTACGGGCGGCACCGCAAAGGTAGACGGCATTACGGGCGCCAGCGTCGGCGCAGGCAAGACGCTGCATGCGACGCTGGATCTGTCCGACACGCTGCTCGACGCCGGATATGAGGTCCACATCGACACGGCGGTCGAGGACATGAAGGAATACCCGTCCGAGGTCGTCGTGCCGCTGACCACCTCGGGCGCGAACAAGACGGTCAAGGGGAGCGGCTATGTGAAGTCGTTCCGCTTTTCACTGTAACCAGGGGCAGGCGAGGAGGTGCTCGATGTTACGCAAGCTCCATTCAATCCCCGGTCTCGTCGCCGCATTGCTGATGACGATCGTCGCCTTGACAGGCGCGGCGCTGTCGGTGAATCCGGCACTTGAGCACGCAAGTGCCGTCCGTCCGGGCCAGGCTCCGCTGAGCGTCGCAACGCTCGCCAGCCGCGTGAGCACCTCGGTGCCCGACGTCGAAACACTCGTACGCAGGCCGTCAGGGGCGATCATCGCGTACTACCAGGCCGGCGGTGAACAGCGTGCATCCATCATTAATCCCGCTACCGGCAAGGCTGTCGGCGACTATCGCCCCTCACCTGTCGAGCGTTGGCTGAAGAATCTACACCGTAAGCTCTTTCTCGGTGATGCTGGGCGGACCGCAACCGGTGCGACTGCTGCCATCATGCTGTTCGCCGCGTTGTCCGGGCTTGTATTGCTCTCACGCCGGATGGGCGGGTGGAAGCACATGTTGGCCCCGATCCGGGGTGACGGGGTGCAGCGGTTGCATAACGAAACTGCACGAGTTGCGCTTGCCGGCCTCACGCTGTCGGCGATGACCGGAGTCGTCATGTCGTTGGCGATGTTCGGCGTGATCCCGGAAGGCGGCGCGCCGGAGCCCGCTCTCAGCGTTTCGGCAATTACCACGCCCCCAATCCCACTGCGGCAGATGCCTGCACTAGCAATAGATGTCTCCAGGCTGCGTCAGTTGACGTTTGCCAACGCGGCAGACCCTAGCAGCAGCATCGAAGTGAATACGACGGATGGCGCCGGTTATGTCGATCCATCGTCAGGCAGATGGCTTGCCTTTCAGCCGGCCGACGTCTGGCAACGTGTGCACGGGGTTGTCCGCATGCTGCACACGGGCGAAGGATTATGGTGGCTTGGGCTGATCCTCGGCGCATCGTCGGCGTCGGTGCCGTTGCTGGCCGCAACCGGCCTGCTGCTTTGGCTGCGTCGTCGACGCGCGATGCCGAAGCTCGCCGGCAACGTGCCGGCACGCGACGCGGATACTGTGTTGCTGGTGGGCACCGAGGGCAATAGCACGTGGGGCTTTGCTTCGGCGCTGCATGCAGCACTGACCCGGGCAGGCCTTCGCGTGCATGTTGCGCCGATGAACGATCTTGCGGCCGGCCGCAGCCTGCGGTATCTGCTGGTCCTGACTGCGACCTACGGTGACGGCGATGCGCCGGAGAGCGCTATACGATTCCTGCCGAAGCTCGAGCGCCTGACGATCCCAGGCGGGGTGGCGTTCGGGGTTTTGGGCTTCGGCGACCGCCAGTTTCCTCATTTTTGCGGCTATGCGCGAACGGTTCATGACGCGCTGACCGCCAGGGGGCTGGAAGCACTGACCGATCCGGGCACGGTTGACCGGCAGTCTGAATCCGAATTCCGGCAGTGGTGCACGGGGCTTGCCGAAAGGCTCGGCGTTTCGCTCGATATCCGCTACGCGCCATCGCTGCCGCCCACGATACCGCTCAGGCTCGTCTCACGTGACGACTATGGTACGGATCCGGAGGACATGACTTCGGTGCTGCGTTTCATGCCTGCCGAGGGCGCAAGATCCTGGGCTATCCTGCTACGGCCGCGGCTGCCCCGGTTCGAGACGGGGGATCTGCTCGGCGTCGTGCCGCCGGGCGCTACCTCGCCCCGGTACTACTCGCTCGCGAGCGCGACGGCGGACGGCCTGGTCGAGATCTGCGTGCGGCGTCATCCGTACGGCGTGTGCTCCGGGTATCTCACGGGCCTGAAGCCCGGCGACACGATTGAGGCATTCATGCGGCCGCACGCGTGCTTTCGCCCAAGTGCCGGAAGCGCACCCGTGATCCTGATCGGGGCCGGTACCGGGATTGGTCCGCTAATCGGCTTCATCCGGCACAATGCGGCCCGCCGTCCGATGCACCTGTATTTCGGTGCGCGCAATGCTGACGATAGCTTCCCGTACCACGACGAACTCAGGCACCTGGTAGCCGACCGGCGGCTGCAGGCACTCACGACTGCCTTCTCACGTTCCGGAAGCCGGAGCTATGTGCAGGAGCGCCTTCTTGCCGATGCACAGAGCCTGCGCACTCTGGTTACGCACGGCGCGCAAATCATGGTTTGCGGCGGCCGCAGGATGTCGGAGGGCGTCGCGCAGGCGTGGGAACGTATTTTGACGGATACCGGCTTGTCCGTCGCACATCTAAGAGCGCAGGGACGCTATGTCGAAGATGTCTATTGAGACGTTGCCAGGCACGCAACTCAAGCTTTGGCGTGTGAGCGGCGCGACGATGGGAACCCGCTACACAGCAGCCTTCCATGCGTCGCCGAAGACGGATGAAAGAGAACTGTCGGCGCGGCTTGCTGCGGCAGTGGGCGCGGTTGACGAGCAGATGTCGAACTGGAAGGACAGTTCCGACCTCTCTCGGCTGAATCGTTCCGAGCTGGATTGCTGGGTGCCGGTCCCCGGCAATCTCGCGGCTTTACTCGTGCGTGCGCTGGAGATCGGCCGTGACACCCACAATGCCTTCAACATCGGCGTCGGTGACCTGGTCGGCATGTGGGGATTTGGGCCATCGGGGGAGCAACGTGCACATCGTCCGGGCGGAGTGGGCACGCCGCGGGCAAGCTCATGCCGGCCTGTGAGCGAACTGATCGACGTGGACGTGCAACAGTGCCAGGTGCGCAAGCTGGGAGCTGTTGCGCTGGATCTGTGCGGCATTGCAAAAGGATTCGGCGTCGACGAACTTGCACGCGTGTTGAACGAGCACGGGATTGACTCATGGCTTGTCGGCATCGACGGCGAAATGCGCGCGTGTGGAAGCAAGCCGGATGGGGCACCGTGGGCGATTGCGCTTGAGGCCCCAGACTACGTGCGGCACGCCGCAATGGGCGTGATCGAACTAAGCAACGCCGCCATCGCGACGTCCGGTGACTACCGCCACTGGGCTGACATCGACGGTGCGCGTATCTCGCACACAATGGATCCCCGAACCGGCGCGCCACTGTGCAGTTCCCTTGCGTCCGTGACGGTCATTGCACCGACATGCGCGGATGCGGACGCCTACGCGACAGCCTTGCTGGTGCTCGGCGAGCAGGCCGGGCGAGATTATGCTCAGCGGCGGCGCCTAGACGCACTCTTCCTGGTACGCGATGGCGATGCGCTGCGCATGATCGGGACCGGCACCTTTGCAAAAGTGCACTAGGATCCTGGCCAGTTCTTTTGCTGCCGGTAGGAGCAGTAGCCATATGGCCTGCGGTCTGTCTTCCGTGACGGTATCCCGGTTACGGACATCATCCGGACCTGGCTCGACGTTTGGCTCACCGGCACGCGGCGCCGAGCAGGCCGCCGAACTCGAAGACGAGATTCTTGCAAACGTCGTAGGAGAAGGTGCTCGAGCGACCTCATCGAGATTGTCCCGGTGGCTAGCTTTGAAATCGAAAAAGAACTTGAATTCCTCGCCACGGACACATCGCCGGTGTCTCCGAAGACTTGACAAGAGGATGCGGCCGCGCGGCGTCGAAGACCGACGGTGTGGATTTCGGTGAGCGCCATGTAGGTCTTTCACAGCGCCGGCAAGACGGCAGGCTTCGCGCTTGAACGGGCACAAATGACAGTTCGGGATTGGCAATCGCAGTCGCTGCTCAAAGCCTCGTCTGCCCACTTGGCCGGCCGCTGACGCTCGCCATGCAAGGCTTTCTTGCGCCAGCGCAAATCACTGCTGTCGTTGAGATCTAGATTGAACTAAATGGGTAGGAGTGCGCCTTGCCGATGGCGTGACCGTGTCAATGTGAAGGAGTTGAGAGATGAAACGAAGAATCCTGGCGGCCACGGCCTCCGCCCTTGTACTCTCGTCTATGCCTGTTCTCGCTCAGCAGCCGCCTGCCGCCCAAGCAAAGCCAGCGGCGCCCAATGTGCAGGAATTCGACAAGCAGATGGCGCAGGCGCAAGAGAACATGAAGAAGATGCAGGAGCAAATGGACAAGATCCGACAGACCCAGGATCCCCAGGCGCGACAGAAGCTGCTTCAAGAGCACTGGGACACAATGCAAGCCAATATGCAGTTGATGCACAACATGTGGGGACCTGGCGGCGGAATGGGCCCGGGAATGATGGGTAGGGGCCCGGGGATGTTGGGCGGGCCAATGATGGGCTGGGGGCACATGGGTGGGTACTATGCCAAGCTCACACCGGAACAGCAGCGGCAGCGCCAGTACATGCGGGATCAGTACATGCCCATGCAGCAGATGATGATGGATCACATGATGCAGCATCAACAGTGGATGTGGCAGTCTCCGCTGCCGAAATGAAACCAGCGAGACCGTGCCTGCTTTCTACGCGAAATCCAAGCTATCTTCCAGACCATTGGGCCATTCATCTTTGAAAGTAGCGTCGTCTGTGGAGCGCGGACGTCATCGCGTTGGGAATGGACCGGACCGACGCTTTAGAGTCGCCATCCTGAGTTCCGTCTCAGATCAACTCGCTGCCAGGTCGGTTCATCCAGTGCTGCGGGAACGCGATCGGTCCGATGGTGACGCGCTGAGACAGTCGGCCCGTATTCGTGGTCGGTAATCGGGGCCACTGTCGAAATCTAATGGGGGACCGGTAAATGCAGATTTCAAAAGGCCCTGGCATCGGCATATCGTCGCTGTTGGCTGCGCTATTGATCGCGGGTTGCGCAACGCGGACGGAACCGGCGGAAGACCGCGTGCAGATCATGGAGCAGCGGGGCATTCCCTACGCTTGTGCCAGAGACGACGAAGCCGGTAGGCGGGCCATGGAAGATGTCGCCGCGCACTTCAATGTCCGACTCAGCATGATCGATGCGGGCAGCGCTAGGCCGCTAAGCGGGGCGACCGTGGTTGTGACCAGCGCCGATGGCAGGGCGGTGCTGCGCATTGTGGCCGGTGGTCCACGGTTATACATGCGACTTAAGCCAGGTGCGTACCGGCTCACGGTGGGATACCAAGGCCGTGACCAGATGCGCGACGTCGTCGTGTCGGACCAACCCCTGGACATGACGTTCCGATTCCAGGTCAACACGCTGGAAGATGACTGGCTACTTTGCAAAAACACGAGCTGTCCGTGCCGCTGAACTGAGCCGCCGCTCGGCACATTACTACTACTTGCATTGCGCGCCGGCGCGAGCACATGTCAGATCGAGTCCTTGCTAGTACAGATTGATGGGCCCATAGCAGCGGCCGCAGCCTACGGAGGGCTCCCCGCATCCGATGTCCAATCTCTGGGTCATGGCTCTCGAGGTAGAGCGCTGTGCAGCGCTCCACTGTCGCCGCATCTAGCGATATCAGGCGAGGCAGCACGGCGAGAGCATGGATCCGGCGTGTAACATAGCAGAGTCACTCATCTTCGGCCGTCGTCTATTGGCGCCTATTGTGTAGGCCTATCGCTGCGCGCCTTGATGTTGGCGCGTAATGCGTCGCTCATTGGCATATTCAGATTCGCGCCGGCGGGAGGGATCGGCGATTCGAACCATTTCTTATACAGCCGAGCGAACTCCCCCGACTTCATCAACCGTGTGATCGTGCCGTCCACCAAGCTCTTGAACTCGGTGTCGTCCTTGCGAACCATGCAAGCATACGGCTCCACTTGGAGAGTATCGCCTACGATCTCGAGTGCGGAAGGATTGCCGGAGTTGGCTCGCAAGCCAAACAGCAACACGTCGTCGAGGGCAAGCGCCACGGCGCGGTCGTTCAATACCAGTTGCAAGGCATCCGCATAGTCCTTGCCAGAGACGAATTGGATATCCAGATCGTGGTCGGCGCTGTATTTGCTCAGCAGTTTCTCGTTGGTGCTACCAGCCGTGCTGGCCACCGTCTTCTTCGTGAGATCGGAGTAGTTCCTAATGCCGGAGTTCTTCTTGGTCAGCAGGCGCGTTCCAGCGTAGAACACGTTGATCGAAAACGCCACCTCTTTGCCGCGGGCACTGGTGTTGGTGGTAGATCCGCACTCTAGGTCATAGGTGCCATTTACCAACATGGGGATTCGGTCTTGTCCGGCCACAGGGACGTAGTCAACCTTAAGATAAGGCTTCTTCAGCCGGCTGCGCACATCGTCAATGATCGCTTCTGTCAGATCGACTGAAAATCCGACTGGCTTGTTTGGCGCCAGCAGATAGCTGAACGGTACGGCGGCCTCCCGATAGGAGACCGTGATCGTGTCGCCTGAGGCGATCCTCTCCAAGGTTTGAGCATAAAGATCTGCGGTGCCGAGCGGCTGTCCGGCAGCGATCAGCATAGTGGCGACTACGGGAATGCTCTTCATGTTCATGTTCTCCCTCCACGCGTCCTAGCGGGCGGCCGATCTGCTCGCCGGCATGCTGATACCACTGTAGATGCCACCGCGGGCGCGTGGTTGACCAACGTCAATGCGTGACGAACGGGGTCAGCGTTGTGGGTCGATATTTGCGATTTACGCGGAACCCGTGGTTCGGGCTTCAAAACGCCCTGACTTGGGGGGCCTCCTTTGTCAGTGATTTGACCAACCGGTCCTGCATGATCAGGTGCGTTTGTTCAACACGCCCTTGGCCTGGCTGCTGTTGGCGCAAGTACCCTCGATGCTCAGTTCGAACAAAGCTCGTGCAAACTCGGTATGGCCATCACCACTGGTCTGGCCTTGTTTGTTGACCCGGAACACGCTTGCCTTGCCAGTGTGGAATGCCAACGGGTTGCCATGCTGCTCCAGGTAGGAACGAGTTGCCGCGAAGTACGTGAACGTGGCTTCCGAGTGGGTGAAGCGCATCTCCATGATGCGGCTGGTGGCGTCATCGACGTCGTCCAGCAGCGTGCACGCTGGTGCACGGCCCTCGAACCAGCGGTGATCGCAGCCGTCAATCTGAATCGCATCAGTTCGCCATAGCAAGCTCGGCGGTTCCGGGGCAGATAGACCTTGGGCGGGCGCTGTTTGCGGGGCACCCGCAAGTCAGCGGCCGTCATCAGCCGGCGGATGGTTTCCTTTGACAGCGTGAGTCGATACCGCGATGTCGGATTCTTGTGTGAACTGGGGTGAAGTTGCCAAAGTCCTGAAGCGTCTGCACTACCCGTTGGAGGTGATGCTGACCTGCGTGCGCTGGTACGTGGCCTATCCGCTTAGCCTTCGTCATCTCGAAGAGATGATGGCCGAGCGTGGCGTCTCGGTGGACCATTCGACAGTGCACCGCTGGCATTGGAACTGCGACCGGCTCTGAACAAGATCCTCCACCGGCACAAGCGCCCAATAGGCAAGAGTTGGAGAGTGAACGAGACCTACGTCCTGATAGGCTGTCAGTAGAAGTATTTGTATCGGACCGTCGACAAAGCGGGCGACACCATCGACTTCCTGCTGCATGCGAAGCGCGACAGGGCTGCGGCGCGGCGCGTTTTCGAGCGGGCCATCGCGCAGCACGGCCAGCCCGACAGGGTCACGATTGGCAATCCCGCTCACCTGGCGGCACTGCATGACCTTAACGCCGGACAGGAAACGTCCATCGCCGTTCGGCAAGTCAAGTACCTGAACAACATCGTCGAGCAGGACCACCGGGCCATCAAGCGCCTGACCCGGCCGATCCTGGGGTTCAAGGACTTTCGCTGCGCGCTCATTCTGCTGGGCGGCATTGAGCTGGCGTACATGATAGGCAAGGGCCAGATGCAGAACCCTAGCCGTCAGTGTCGTGGCCGCAGCCGGAATCTCGCCAGACCAAGAACGCGAACTACACGAACTCGTTCAGCGAGATCTGGCAGACCTTCCCAATCTGGTACAGCAACTTGCCATCGGTCACTTCCATGTTTTCTGAGTGTTGGCTCATCGGACTTCGCACCGAGCCCTTGACGGCAATCAATTGGGAGATCCATTCGCAAGCCAATACTGAGAATGCGAATCGCCAGTCGCAGCGTTCAGTTGCCTGAAGGGGGAACTTTCATGTCAGCCAAGTCGGCAACGGCAATACGGTATGAGCACGCCTGCGCGACAGGATATCTGTTGAAGCAGAGCGATCTGTTGGACCGACTTGACGTCCTGCTCGGCGGGCACGTTGCTGAGAAGATTGTCTACGGCGATGTCTCGACCGGCGCGCAGAAAAACCTGCAACGCGCAACGGACATGGCTCGTCGGATGATCACGCAGTTCGGTATGAGCGAGCAACTCGGCCTTGCCACTTACGCGGACGTGCCGAATCCCCTGCTGAGCGGAACAGGCGTGATGGCGCGCGACCGCAAGGAATACGGGGAGGAAGCCGCCCGCGCGATCGACGTGGAGGTCAGAAAGATCCTGGCGGAAGCCAGCGCGAGAGTGCAACAAACACTGCAATCGCATCGCTCCAAGCTCGATGTCGTGGCTAAACTTCTCCTTCAGCAGGCGGTGGTGGGGAGAAGCGACCTCGAGGTCCTGCTATCCGAGATAGGTTACCCAGTTGTCAACGACGAAGCCGGCCGCGTCGGCTGCGCCGGGACCGAGCTATTCGGAGCCACTTCATGAAGACGAAGGCAAAGAGTTGCGCTGAGGAAGCGGAACTCAGTTCCCTCTCCATTGATGCGTATGAGCGAGAGCTACGCCTTCTCCAGATTGAACTGGTGAAACTGCAACGGCACATTCTTTGCTGCTGCAACGAAAGGATTCTGGTCATCTTCGAAGGGCGGGATGCTTCCGGGAAAGACGGGACGATCAAGCGCGTCGTCGAACATCTGAGTCCTCGCGAGACGCGTGTCGTAGCCCTCGGGAAGCCATCCGATCGTGACCTTGGCTCATGGTACTTCCAGCGCTACGTGGCGGAACTGCCGGCCAGCGGCGAGTTCACGCTCTTCAACCGCAGTTGGTACAACCGGGCAGGGGTGGAGCACGTCATGGAATTCTGTACCCGGGAGCAGCATGAAGATTTCCTAGTCACTGTTCCGGAGTTCGAACGGATGCTGGTGCGTTCCGGGATTCGCCTGATCAAGTACTATCTCGACATCAGCAAGGATGAGCAGAAGCGCCGCATCGAATCGCGTCGCCGCGACCCCCTGAAACAGTGGAAGATCAGTCCCATCGACGAGCAGGCCGTGGCGATGTGGCAGAAGTACAGTCAGGCCAGAAATGAAATGTTTGCTCGCACAAGCCACGTGGTGCCATGGCATGTGGTGCGGGCGAATGACAAGCGGGTCGCTCGCTTGAACGTCATCAAGCACTTACTGACGCATTTGCACTACGCGGGCAAGAATGAGAAGCTCATCCGCCCGGATTCGGAGATCGTGTTTCCCTATGCCGAATCGCATCTTCAGAGCGGAGCGATCGTGAAGTAGGGCAAAGCGAAACAAGTGGCCAGGCAACAGAAAGCGCAGGCGCGAACCGCAGCGCAAGCCCCACGGGGGCCAGATGGAGGCCGCGTTATTGGTCGAGACATTGCGCACAACGTGCCGCAGAAGAAGGACCTGAGCAAGCCATCGAAACATCCCTAATCGCAGGCTGTTCTCGTGGCGCTTCCGTCTGAGGTAAGCGGTCTCATCAGGCGTGGTGTCAGATCTCGGCGTTCCGCAGCCGCAATGCACTCGCGACCACCGACGCCGAACTAAGGCTCATTGCCAGAGCAGCAATCATCGGCGATTGCAACACTCCGGTGGAGGCGTACAGCGCTCCGACAGCGAGAGGAACGCCCAGGGCGTTGTAGGCAAAGGTGTACAGACCGGGGACATAGGTGACACCTGTGCGTGGACATGGTTGACACATATTAGGCCGCCTGGTGGTCGTTCTAATCGATGTAGCCGAAGCAGTGATCGACGAAATACAGATCGAATCGTCCATCGTGGTTGGGTTGTGGGAGCAAGGCGACCGGGAAATCTCGTAGGGCATTGGACACTTTGAAGGTTTGCCCGCGAAAGCGCAGTTGTCCGTCCCATTTGATCTTCACCACCAGATCGTCAGGGCCGTACTCGATCTCCGGTAGCACCTCCGGATAGGAGCGAGGACTGGGCTGATAGCGTGTCACCGGCGTCGCCAGGCCGAGTGCCTCGTGTGGGCGCTGCAGGTTGTAGATATCGCGCCAGGCATCAAACGCATGCTGGGCTTGCAGGCTGGAGGCAAAGCCACGGGCATTGATCACTTCGGCTTTGAGGGTGCGGTGAAAGCGTTCGTCCTTGCCATTGGTTTGAGGATGGGCCGGACGGCTATGGGTCAGGCGCACGCCTAGCCGGATGAGCCAGACCCCCAGGCCGGTGAGCTGCCCCGGTTGTGAAGGACTGCCCCACGGCGCCCCATTGTCGGCGTTGATGCGCCAAGGCAGTCCGAAGTGGCGAAAGGCCTGGGCCAGGTGCTCCTGGACCACAGCGGTGTGGGTCTGCGTACAGGCGGCCAGCGTGACGGCGAAGCGGGAATGATCGTCCAGTACCGTCAATGGCGAGCACATCTGGCCATCGTGCGTGCGGAAGCCGCCCTTGAAATCCATTTGCCACAGCTGATTGGGCGCCGCATGTTCAAAGCGTTGCCAGGGCTGGGCCTTGACCGAGGCTTCGGGTGAGATCAGGCCATGCCGATGCAGGATGGACGTCACGGTGCTCGGAGCCGGCACCGGTGTGTGGCCCAGATCCTGAAGCCGCCGGCTGATCTTGCGCCCGCCCCAAGCCGGGTGCTGCAGGCGCAGGGCGACGACCAGTCGCTCCAGTTCCTCCGCCGTTCGGGTCGGACTGGTCGCGGGCCGGCGCGACCGCTCGACCAAGCCAGCCATCTCCTGTTCGGTGTACCGAGCAATCCACTTATAGCCGGTCTGCGGGGAGATGCCGTAGCGTTGGCAAAGCTGGCGGCGATTGCAGCCCTCTTGCTGGGCGAGCAGGACGAATTCGTGGCGCAGGCTCATGGTGTCGCGTGGGCTCCAGGGCATGACGGACTCCGGCAGAAACTCTGCCGTGAAGTGTCAACCATGTCCTCGCACACCCGTCCACCATGTCCCCGGTCTATACACAAAGGCAAAGCCAAGGTTCTGCTTCATATTCCGGATCGTTGCTCTGGATAAATTCCTTGCCCGTGTAATGCCACTCAGGTCCCCTTTGACAAGCGTCACCTGTGCGCTGCTCACAGCAATATCTGTGCCGGTTCACACGGCAATCCCAACATCTGCCTTGGCAAGTGCTGACACGTCGTTGATGCCGTCACCGGCCATGGCGACGACCTTTCCCTCGGCCTGCAGCCTCGAAACTAACGCCAACTTGTGCCGGCTTCACCTCGCCGTAAAGCGCATCGATGCCGAGCTTCTTCGTCACGGTACTGGCCGTCACCACGCCGTCTCCCCTCGCCATAACTGCGTGTATGCCGTCCTCCTTCAGCCTTGCCAAGGCTTCCGGCGTAGTGGACTTGATCCGGTCCGACACGGCGATGATCCCCGTGATGGCCCCATTCACCGCCAGGTGCATAACGCTGGCGCCCTGGGCACGAAGCGCATCCGCATCTTCCATCAGCTGTGGGTTGCAACGTCTTCTGCCTGCATCAGTCCCGCGTTGCCGAGGCCAATCTTGCGACCGCCAACTACACGACGCACGCCAACGCCCGTGCCGGACTCGAAGCGTTCCGGCTGCACAAGCGCCAGATTGCACTCTCGCGCCGCCGAGACGATGGCAGCCGCAAATGGATGTTCGTTTCCTTGATCGAGGCTCGCCGCGAGTCGCGATAGCTCAAATTGCTACATAACAGGCGCGCCACCTCGCCGCAGCGCGCGTGACGGTTTCAAGCAACGACACGCTTTGGGCCGATCTCCACCTTCCGTCGGGGGCCGTCAGGAACCTTGTCCACCTGCAGTAGTTGGCTGGTGACAGATTTACTTCGCAGCTTGCGAACGCGTGTCCGGCAAGGGCTGGCGGGAACTGGCCCCGTCCCGCCCCGTCTCGCGCGGTGTGTTGACACATGGCGGTCTCAAAAGTCAAGTGCAACGCTTAGCAAATCCATTGAGCTCCAGCTCCTTGGCCATTGCTTCTTCAAGCGTATCCCACCCGAGGGTCTGACGAGGTCGGCCGTTGAGCAATTTAGCGATGTCATTGAGCTGGGTCTGCGTCACTGCCGATAGGTCTATGCCCTTGGGCAGAAACTGGCGCAGCAAACCGTTGGTGTTCTCGTTGCTGCCGCGCTGCCAAGGCGCATGCGGATCAGCAAACCAGATATCGAGATTCAATCGCCGGGAGAGCTCGACATGGCAGGTCATTTCCGTTCCGCGATCGTAGGTCAGACTCTCGCGCAGAAAGGCCGACAGCTTCTTCATTTGCCGTGTGAAGCCCTCCAGGGCATCTTGGGCCGTGCAGCCGTCCATGCGACACAGCACCACGAAGCGCGTCTTGCGCTCAACCAACGTGCCCACCGCCGAACGGTTGAACGCACCTTTGATGAGGTCGCCTTCCCAATGGCCCGGCAACTGCCGCAACGCAATCTCTTCGGGCCGGTGAACGATGCGCAGCGCCTCGGGCACAAATCCTCCGCCGGCAAGCGTGGTACGCCGGACATCGCGCACGGGCTTTTCCTGGCGCAAGGCTTCTACCATCGCTTGCTTGAGTCCACCGCGCGGGTGAGCGTATATCGCGGCGTATATCGTTTCGTGGCTGACACGTTGATCGGGGTCATCGGGATGCATACGACGAAGTCTTGCAGCAATCTGCTGCGGCGACCAGCGCCAATAGACCAGCCGGTCATGCACATGTTGATACAACGTACTGCCGGCAAGCAGCTTGCGCCGACGGCCGCAACCTTGACGACGAACGCGGTATGCCGACGCCGCCTGCGTTGCATCGTAGGGCAGCGCGGACATATTGCCGTTGCGCGTCAGTTCGCGCGAAACGGTCGAGGCGCTTCGCCCGAGCAGGCGCGCGATGGCCCTTGTGCAACTGCCTTTCCGCTGTTCGATCATGATGACCGCACGTTCCTCCGCGCTCAGATGCTTGTACTTCCTCATCGCAACACCTTACTTGATTCCAGGTGTTGCACTTGAAGCTAGAGACTAAGGACTAAGCATTTACCGTCGCAATGGTGACAGATTTAATGCGGTCTACTCCAGCGAGTCCCTGATTGCGCAGGACATTCGTGAGCAGATAGTAGGGGCAAGGATGGAGGGGTATCGCAAGGCGATGGAACGTTATGACTCAGGGCGGTCGGGGAGTGTTGCTTCGGCTTTCGGGAACCATCTGGTGGAGAGTATCATGGTAGCCAGAGAACGATTTCATAGGCAGGGTATGAAACACATTGATTATCCAGTGGGTGGAACATAGACCAGCAACTGCTACCAATGAGCCAGCTCCAGAAAACCAAAAATCAGGCGAAAATCAAAGCAGGGAATATCTGAGGCGTCAATAATTTTCGATATTCACATGTAACCAAAATATTGGTAAATTTTATGCGCGAGATAAAATACTCACCCCAATTGGATGGATTAAGGGCCATATGCATTATATTTACAATCTTCAATCACATAAAGGGCTCACCCAGCTTTATAAACGGGACCGCTGGCGTAGATGTGTTTTTTGCTTTAAGTGGATTCCTGATAACAGGCATTTTATTAAGAAGCGACTGGACAGATTTAAAAGGCTACTATATCAGACGTTTTCACAGAATATTACCCGTCTATTATTTAAGCCTTATAATCACAGTGGCACTGGCCATAGTATTATTTAAGTTAAATATTGGCGACCCAAAGATAGATCAGTTGTCAAGTATACTTTTACCCTCGATGTTTGTATCCAGGGAGTTGGCGCATAACGCACCAACTTTATTTGGTCAAGCATGGACAGTGGGGATAGAAGAAAAATTCTATCTGGCTTGGCCGGTACTATTTCTGTTACTTGGCAGCAACAAGGCAAGACTATTCTTTCTAATGGCAATTATAGTTTTATTATTTGAGATCGGAAATGAATTCTTCCTCAGAGGGTATGCAGGAATTGCCCTCGGTACAATTGCGGCAATATTCTACTTTAGGTGGGGGTTTTTTGCAAACGAACATTATGGATTTTCTTTAATGCTTGCTGCTTATTTGGTTTGTATATTATCTGATTTGTGGTGTAGAAATTTGTTAATATCAATATCCGCGGCAATATTCATACCCGCTTTATATGCGCGAGAATCATTTTATTCTCGCGCGCTTTCCAATAAATATATATCCTTCATCGGCAGGCTAACTTTTTCAATATACATGTTCCATGTTTTAATTATCAATGCGGTAGAGCTCTCATTACGTCATTTTAGATTGGACGCTTGGTATATTATATTTTTTATCGCGTACCCGACAACGGTTTTGACAGCTTGGCTCATTTATAAGTACTATGAAAATCCTTTGATTGCCCGTGGTAAGAAACTTGCCGCACGAAAAGTATAGAATTCCCTACTTTTGTTTTGAATGTACCAATATGAGTTTCATTGGGGAACTTCTCGAAACCCCTCCCCAAGCTGGCGTGATGTGACACGATGACGGCCATGATCACGGCGCGCACCAATTCCAGCTTCTTCTCTCGCCAACCTGATGCCGACCTGTTCATCGAAGCGCAGCGAATCAGCAAACTGCGGAGCTATGTTGCCACCTTGGCGCGCATGGCCGAATTGGTGGACTTCCCGGAGATCGCCGCCTCGGTGGATGCCGCTTGTCCCAGGCCGGATCGCAGCCGTGGTGGGCGCCGGCCATACCCGACGGAGATCATGGTGCGCGAGGTCTTTCTGGATGCGCTCTACAACCTCT
Organism: Cupriavidus sp. USMAHM13; assembly: GCF_001854285.1. NCBI lineage: Bacteria > Pseudomonadati > Pseudomonadota > Betaproteobacteria > Burkholderiales > Burkholderiaceae > Cupriavidus > Cupriavidus sp. USMAHM13. The sequence continues at coordinate 143,854 of NZ_CP017753.1, read as the reverse complement.
CGGGCGAGGAATGCGAGCATCAGGTGCTGGACCGGCGCAGCTTCAAGTGCTTCTGCCTGCTCGACGGGTGGGTTATTGCACATTCCCGATGCGCGCACACTGTAGGCCTTCAAGCAGCGCCTGGCCCAAGGCGGACTGGCTGCACGTGCCATCTTCGATGCCGTGAGCCAGCAATTGCAACAGCACGGCTAGTGCCGTGTTGACCTCGGCAGCAGTTCTGCTGGCGTAGCCAGTTGTTCAGCGACGACCCACGGCGTGAGTTCGCCTATCGTTCGGCCCGGGGACGGCGGTCGCCGACCATCAGGCCATCGTGGGCTTTCCAGCGTTGCAGCGTGCGCACAGTAATGCCGCCCCCCCCGCGTCAGAATAGTTGTCGCCCCGATAGAATCTGAACCCGGGGGCGATAAGGGATGGCAGTGGCTCAATACGGACAAGCATTCAAAGACCGTGCAGTAGCGCGGTTGTTACCGCCGGAGAGTGCAGCGGTGGAAGCGGTCTCAAGGGAATTGGGTGTGGCGGTGGCCACGCTGGAGCGCTGGCGTGCGGACGCTTTGTCCATGCCCGCTCGCGAGCGGGCATAGACAGCAGCGGCCCGGTTCGAGGCGGTGCTGGCGACGGCTGCGATGGACGAGACTCGCAAGAACGCCTGGTGCCGTGAGAACGGCGTGTATCCGCAGGAGCTGGAGCAGTGGCGACAGGCTGCCACACAGGCGCTGGCCAAGCCGGAGGACGCACGCGCCAGCCATAGCGAGACGAAGGCCGACCGGCGGCGCATCAAGGAACTTGAGCGCGAACTGCTCCGCAAGGAGAGGGCCCTGGCCGAAGCCGCAGCCCTGTTGGTGCTGTCAAAAAAGCTCGAGGGGATCTTTCCGGAGGACAAGGACGAGGACGCATGATCGGCCTGGAAGATCGCCAAACGATGGTCCGCCATATCGAGGCCGCTCAGGCAGCCGGGGCGCGTCTGCGTCTGGCCTGCGAGGTGGCCGGCATTACTGTGCGCACGCTGCAACGCTGGAAAGCCCACGATGGCCTGATGCAGGCGGCGCGCGAGCCGGATGTGCACCCCCGCAAGCGTAAGGCGCAGCAACTGGCGACATGGCGCAAGCTGTCCGCCTTCCATCTCTCCCCGCTCGTACAACTCGCGGCAAGCGGCACGGCGCAGCTTGCCGTTGGAACTCTTGAGCACCGTGCGCGACGGCACCAGCAGGATTTCATCGGCCGGATACCCACCAGGTCGCTGGCCAGATGGCCGATGTCGGCGCGTATCCGCCCGCGCGCCGCCTTATTCCGCTCGCGCGTCTCAGCCAGTACAACCAAGCGCTTGGTAACGCTGCGCCCGTCCGTGGCGGGGAACACGGCAACGCCGCCCTTGCGTACGCCGCCTACCTAGCTGGTCGCCTCTTCCAGTTCCTGCGGGAAAAAAGTGCTGGCCGGCACCGATGATGATGTCCTTCAGGCGGCCCCTGAGGTACAGTTCCCCCTCGACCATACAGCCCATGCCGCCGGTCCTGAGCCAGGGGTCGTCGACCAGGCTAGCCGTCGCCTCCGGATTGCGAAAATAGCCGGCCGTGGCGGACGGCCCGCGGAACTCCACGTTTCCGAGCGAGCGCTCGGGCAGTTCACGGCCTGCTGCATCGGCGATGCGGATCCGGTGGCCCGGCAGCGGCAGGCCGCCGGAGCCGACCCGGAGCGCGCTGCCCCCACCTGCGTGGGCGATCGGGCGATGCCCTGCCGCGCCAATGCATCCCGGTCGATCTCGTCGATGCGCGGCCCCCGTCCGAGCGGCGGGAAGGCCAGCCCGCGCGAGCATTCGGCCAGCCCCTAGACCGGGGTCATGGCGGCGCGATCGAAGCCGAAGCGGGCAAAGCGCGCGGAGAATTTCTCCAGGGTTCCAGGGCTGACAGGCTCGGCGCCATTGTAGGCGAGCCGCCAGGTGCGTAGGTCCAGCGCGGCCAGGGCCACCTCGTGGATCTGGCTCGCGCACAGTTCACAGGCAACGTTCGGCGCCGCTGACAGAGTGCCGCCATGCTGGTCGATGACCCGCAGCCATGCCGCGGGCGCGCCAGGAAGTCGGTCGGCGACAGCAGTATGAGGCGAAAGCCCGCCAGCAGGCTCCCGATGCACGCGCCGATCAGCCCCATGTCGTCGTACAGCGGCAGCCCTGACACGAAGACGTCGGCCGCAGTAACGCGCGCGGCGCGCTCCATCATTCGCGGGTTGGCAAGCAGATTGGCGTGCGTCAGCACCACCCCCTTGGGATTGCCGGTAGTGCCCGACACGCATTGCAGGAAGGCGATATCGCCGGGGCCACGTGCTGCGAGGCTGGTCAGAGCGCCGTCGCCCCGAAGCTCTGGGGGTGTCAGGATCTGGCGCGGCGATATGCATTGCGCGCGCAGCAGCCGCAGCAATGGTCTTGCCGCCGGCACGGTCACCAGGATCGCCGCCTCGGCGTTGGCCAGGATGCCGGCGCTCCGTTGCATGTGATCCTCGATCTGCGCGAGGCGCACGGGCGGGTACAACGGCACGGGAATACAGCCCGCGTAGAGCGCGCCGTAGAAGACGCCGAGGAACTCAGGCCCAGTCGGCAGCATCAATGGCACCCTATTGCCATCGGTGAGCCCCAGCCGCGCGATGGCAGCGGCCGCCGAGAGTGCGCACGCGTGCATTGACCGGTAGCTCAGATAGCCCGCGCCGTGGAAGCTAACGTCGGTCTGGTCACCGTGCGTCGCCACGTGCCAGTCGATCAGTTGCATCAGCGTGCCCACGTTGTCCGGTGGCCGATTGGATGCCGCGATCCTTGCCACAACGGGAGCGGCAAGGACCGACGCCACCGCCGTGGTGGGCGCCGCCTCTTGGGCCGCCAGTCGCAACAGGTCGCGCGGGGTCACGGCTGCCATCAGTGCCTGTTCATCGACCCTGGCGCCTCAGGCTTGCTCGATGCGCGCGAGCAGCTCGTTGCGCGCGAGGCTGTCGAGGCTGAAATCGCGCTCAAGCGAGTAATAGAGGCCCAGCGTGCCGAGCCGCAGTTCGGTTGCCAGCTCGCGCACGACGGCCAGCATGACCTGCGCGTCGGACAACACCGGATCCCCTGCCGCGTGGAGCGCTGGATCTTGCATGCCATTCATCTGATTCTCCTGCAGCGCCGGCGCAACAGCCCGATCGCGCAGCTTGGCGGCGCGCTCCGCGGATAGCGCACCAGCCGGATAGCTGCCCGACCGGGCCCAGCGGCTTGCAATGCGCCACCAGTCAAGCACGGTAGCTTCGATCCTCCCAGCCTGGCTCCCAGTACGGGCCGGGGCGGAACGCGCACGTTGCAACCGCCCTACTCCACCATGGCAGCGCGCACGGCAGCGTGCCCTACGCGGGAACCCTGTTACCCCTTCTGCTCTTGCGCGATATGTCGGTAGATGCACGCGTTGATACCGGCCAGGATCGCCAGCGTCCCCGACTTGCCCGCCCGGCCGTTACGCCGCAAGCGACGGCTGGCACCCGCGCACGGCCGGAAAAGGCGCAATCCGAACGGGGAACGGGTAGACGGCAGAGCTTCAGGAGCCGCCTCACGGCAGATGCTCGACTCGCCCGCGCCTGCCAGGCTCCCATCGTAGCCAAGCTGCGTGACGGTGCCAGCGGCAGGCGCCCTGCCTGCATTGTCGCCGGCACCCGGGGCATGGTGGAACGGCTCGCTCACCCGTCCAGGTGAGGCACCGTCATTTGATCCGGGTCACTCCTAGCCGCCGGCACCTCCTTATATTGATACTAGAAATGGCGCGCTGGTGTACGCTGGTGCCAGGTCTTCAGCAGAGGGGGCGACATGGACGATAAGCAATCCGATCGAAGGGCACAGAGAGATGCTTTGATCCGTGATACCAGCGTGCTGCTTGCCGACGTTCAGGCATTGCTGATCAGAATCGCGGAGCAAGCGGGCGCGGAAGGTGACGATGCGCGGGCAGAACTGGTGGCGCGTGCGCGGGCGCTGCAAATGCGCCTGGAGTCGCTGCGTGGCGAAGCAAGGCATCGCATTTCGCACTGGGCCGAGGAGACCAAACACTACGTCCAGCGGCACCCCTGGCATTGCTTGGGTACCGTTGCCGCCATTGCTGCGGCCGCGGGGGCGATCATGGGATGGAGTGCCAAGCGTCGATGATACGCAAGCTTGGACGACGCTGCCTCCCAGGGGATCGCCAGTATTCGGGCTGAATTCAGGAGAGAGTTCATGTACGGTCTGACACTGCAGGAAATGACACAGCTCTCGACTCTACTGGATGCGGAAGAAAGGCGCATCCACGCGGTGGTCGGCTCGGCCAATACGCCGCTGGTGGGGCCGGTCCAACGCGAGGCGCAGGACGAAGCCGATCAGGCGGACGAGGAAATCGCGCAGCGCGTGGACGATGCGGTGCTCAATCACTATCGGATGGAGTTGGCCGATATTGCTGCGGCACGCACGCGAATGTCCAGAGGCAAGTACGGTACTTGCGTTGACTGCGGGCAGGCCATCGACTTCGCCCGGCTGCAGGCGTACCCGACAGCCAAGCGTTGCACGGGATGCCAGCGGCGTCACGAGCACCTGTTCGCGCGAGAGGCCCCCGATGGGCCACAGGCCGCCATCGGCGCCGGCACGTCGAAAACCGGGGTGCCGAAGTAACGGCTGGGATCGGCACGCCGGTCATCGCGACTAGATGCGTCATTTCTGCCGCGCCGTTCCCAGGTGCTGCGAGAACCAAAGGGCCGCCCGCCCGGCCACGTCTTCCAATGCGGCCGGATCCTCGAACAGGTGCGAAGCCCCCGGCACCAGATCGATCTTCCATTCACATTGCATATGGCCAGATGCAAGCTGGTTGAGTTTCACCACGTCGACATCGTCTGCACTAACGATCATCAGCGTCGGCGCGGCCAGCCGCTGCAGCACCTCGAGCCCCGTGAGGTCGACACGTCCACCACGGCACACCAGCGCGTCGATCGGAGATAACAACTGCGGATCCGAAGCCGCGCGGATGGCCGCGGCGACACCGGTGCTGGCGCCGAAGTACCCGATCCGCAGCCCACGTTGTCGCGCATAATCCTCCACCCAGCGGGTGGCCACCAGCAACCACGCAGCAAGCAGGGCGGTATTGAAGCGGTTCGACATGCCCACGTCTTCATGCGGCGCCAGCAGGTCGAACAACCGGGTCGCGATGCCCGCCTCATGTAGCACGCTGGCCACATAGCGGTTACGAGGGCTCCTGTGCGAACTGCCGCTGCCGTAGGCGAAGAGGACCAGACCGCATGCCTCGGCTGGGCAGATGCGCTCCCCGGTCAAGATTGCTTCCCCGCTGTCGATGCTGACCGCCTCGCTTACCGTCCCCGACTCTGCCTTGCTCGCGTCGTTCCCCTTCTCCCTCCCCTTCTTCTGTCGGCTCGAAGCGCTCGGCCATGAACGACGATAAAACCGCTCGAGAAGCCGCCCGGCATCATAGCTTGGACCAAATCACGATTTGGACGTGCCATCGGCAGGCGGAGCGCTCGTTCCTATCACCGGGCGGCCAGCATGTGGTCGATGCCGTCGGCCAGCGCGCACGAGACAGATGGCATCGGATGTATGGGCTTTCGTGTCGTAGCTCGCCACTTCGGCGGAGGCATGACCGGCTCGCCCCCTTCGACCTCTTCTACTCGGCCCGCGCGGGGTCCGCTCCGGCTCGCAGTACCGCCCGTCATTGAGCCGTCATTGCTTGCCCGCGAGAGCGGCAACCACGCTTTCGTCGCTGACCTGTGGGAACGAAACGTAATACGCCCCAGCCGGGGGGTGCATGCAAGCAGACGACCTCGTCGGCATACGTGCGTATCAGCTGCAGGCCTTCTGGCGAGGCGACCGGCAATGCGCATACCAGCCGGCTTGGCGCTTGCTCGTGCACCGCGTGCAATGCGGTGATCATCGGGGCGCCGGTTGCCAGGCCGCCGTCGACGATAATGGTCAGGCGGCCGGCGGCCGACGCAGAGGTTCGCCCGGGCGTGTACAGGCTGCGTCGTTGGCGGATCCGTTCCAGTTCGCCCGACCTCACGCTTTCGACGTAGGGGCTGTCGGCGGCAACGGCTTCCGCATAGAGGGCAACGTAGGTCCAGCCATCTTCCGCGACGGCGCCGATGGCGAACTCGGGATTGCCGGGTGCTCCGATCTTGCGCACCAGTACCACGTCGAGGTCGGCGTCCAAGGCATCGGCCAGCACGCGTCCAATGGAGACGCCGCCGCGCGGCAGCGCCAAAACCAGCGCATGCATTCCCTTGTACTGTTCAAGCGCCTTGGCAAGCTGCCTGCCCGCTTCTTCCCCGTCGGCGAATAGCATCCGTTTCTCCCCTTCGTTCGCGGCCCCCCGCCCAGGCCGCGATCAAGACTGCATCGGCGTGTTGGCGGGAGCGGGAGCCGTACCGGCGTCGGCGGCCCCGACCGCTGGGAACGATAATGGAAGTGGCTGCGCCATGGAGCTGCGGCGCAACATTCTATTTTTCTCTTACGGAGACTATGCAACGGATGGCGGCGGGCCTTGGCCTGGATCAAGATCGCCTGCACTTGCACCTGGCCCAGGAAGCTTGCGCGGAATCAAGCCAAAAACTGCCCCACACCTCTCGTGGAGAGAGAAGCCAGGGCGCGGCGCCAGATCAGGAGCGCAGCGCCTCGGCCCTCCCGTGGGACTCATCGACGCGCACACCCACGCCGCTGCGCAGCTGGCGGCGCTGCCGACCGCCCTGCGCGCGCTCGATCCTGCAACGGCGGTTCCGGTGGCGGTCAGCGCCGCACTGATGGAGCTTGCACGCGTCGCCGAGGGGCTTTCCGGCCGGCCGCGAGGTGTTTGCAGCACCAGTGGCGCCCAGACTGGCGGACGCGGTTCTGGGAGACCGGTTCGTGCTGCAAGCGGCTGCTAGCGCCTGCCATCATCGTCGATGCCGCGGCGCGCGGCCCACTGGTGCGCCTGCGCGATGGCGATGCGGATCGCCTTGCCTTCGTCCATGCCCTGCTCCAGCAAGGCATTGGCAATCTCGATCGCCTTTTCGCGCACCTCTAGCGCAAGGCGCCGCATCGAGGTTGCGTAATCATCGGCTCGCCATGGCATGGTGATCTCCTGTGCATCGGCGCCGCGCCGGCTGCGCCGTGATCGCTTCACCAGAGGCATGATAGTCGCTGCGGCAACAGCATCCCGGTATGGTCCGCTTGCGTTAGGTCAACCCGTGTACGGCGACGGCGTCTATATTGCCCTTCAGACATTGTCAGCCTCTGGGGAAGCATCATGAAGGTGCAAGATATCTGCTCACGCGAGGCCGTGCATATCCCGCTTTCCTGCACCCTGCAGGAAGCCGCCGTCCAGTTTCGCGACCGGCATGTCGGCGCGCTCGTGGTCACCGAGCACACGGCCACCGGGGCACGCGCGGTCGGTTTCGTGACCGACCGCGACATGGCGCTCGACGCCGTCGCGGCCGGTGCCGACCCGTGCCGGACCACGGTCGACGAGGTCATGACGCGTGGCCTAGTGACCGTCCGGCAAGACGCCAGCGTCAGCGACGCCATGCAGACCATGCTGTCGCACGGCGTGCGCAGGCTTGCCGTGCTGGATGGCGAGGCGGTGATCGGGGTTTTGTCGATTGACGATGTGGTGGAAACTTTGGCGTCGGAGCTGCGCATGCTTTCCACCCTGTTGCATAACGAGCGGGAACGCGAGAAGACCGGCGCCGTGCAGGGCAAGCTGCCGACTTGAGCATGCCCGTCCTTGACGCAAGAGGCAATCAGGAACGTGAGGAAAGCAAATGAAGACCGATCTTGAGATCAGGCAGCAAGTGCTTGCCGAACTGGAGTGGGAACCGGCGCTCAATGCCGCGGCAGTAGGCGTCGAGGTCAGCAAGGGCATTGTGACGCTGAGCGGCCATCTGCGCAGCCACGCGGAGAAGCTAGTCGCCGAGCGCGCGGCCGAACGCGTGTCGGGCGTGCGCGGCGTGGTGATAGAGCTCGACGTGCGGCCTGATAAGGCCGTCGGCGACGAGGCCATCGCCGAGGCCGCCTGTTCGGCGCTGCGCTGGAATTCCAGCTTGGCGGCGGCCGCGGTCAAGGTGCGCGTCGAGAAAGGCTGGGTGACGCTGTCCGGCGAGGTCGAGTGGGGCTACCAGCGCAAGCTCGCCGAACGCGCAGTGGGCAATCTGCGGGGGATCGCAGGCGTGCACAACTATCTCACCGTGAAGTCGCGAACGGCACCGCCTGATATCGCCCAGCGCATCGAGGCGGCCTTGTGCCGCCATGCGAAGCGCGAAGCGCATCATGTGGGCGTCCGCATCGAGCGGGGCGTGGTCACGCTGAGCGGGCACGTCGACTCTCTGGCCGAACGCAAGGCAACCGTAGGGGCTGCCTGGTCGGCGCCTGGTGTGGTGAACGTGATAGACGAACTGCGTGTGGACTAGCAATCGCGCGTCGCAGGAGGCCCGCAAGCGCTGCGCCCGGCGAACGTGCGCAGCGCCTCCAATTCCCGGTCTCCAGCAGAATGCGCGGGTTCGGAGCCGGTTCGTTGCCCGCCCCTACACCCGCAATCTGGCGGCGCCAAGCCAACGCAACTTCATCGCCACCAGTCCACGGGAGCGGACCGTGAACGGCATCACCACAGCGTCGCCATCGGAACTTGCAACAATCCGATAGCGGCCAGGCTGCAGGCGGACAAGCTGCAGCGGCCCGTCGGACACAACGTAGAAGACAAGGCGGCCATTCGGCCGGTATATGCGCGTGTCCACGCCGGCAAGCCCTGCGCCTGAACGGTTGAGATAGGCCAGGCAGAGACAGTAGCCGCGCGCCGCGCCCACGAGTGCCGCCTGATCCTCTTTGTCAGTGCCGCTGGCCAGGTACCAGACGTCGTCATACCGTCTTGCCACCGGGCCCTCGAGCCCGCCCTCGCGGCCGCCGCCTCATCAAGAATCTGTTTGGTAATCGCAACGTTCGCTGCGCGGCAGGTGCTCCGGCAACGGCTTGCGTTGTATCTGTTCCGGTGCCGTGCGCGACGTCTTCGGGATTTCGATGGGAGCTGCGCCTGGCTCAGGCTGACAATACCCCCTTCTGCACGCGGCCAGCCGAATCGGCCTCGTTCAAGCCGTTTCATCAGCAGACACATGCCATCACCGCTCCACCAAAGCACCTTGACCAGATCACCTCGGCGACCGCGGAACACGAACACGTGACCACTGAACGGGTCCCGCTCCAGCACAGTCTGCACCTTCGCCGCCAGGCGTTGAAGCCGCCGCGCATGTCCGTCACGCCCGCAGCCAACCACACCCGAGTTCTGGCGGGAAGGCCCAGCATCACGTACCCACTCCCAGCAAGCTCACCAGCACAAGCTGCAGTACATCAGCCTCGGGCTTACCGTCGAAACGCACACGCACGCCACGACATTCGATGAAGAAGCCGGAAGACCCAGTCAGCTCTGGTTTAGGTTGCGGTGCCATCTGTACGGGCAGGAAAAACTCGGCCGGCTCGCATGCGGATGCCGAGGCTCGCTCCTGATCCCGCCGCCATTTCGACACGCGATTCGCGTTCAAGCCGTGCGTGCGCGCAACTTCCGCTAGCAAGCGCGACGGGTCCCGTGCTTCAGCGGCAACCTGCGCGCGGAACTCCTTCGAGTAATTTCTGGACGGCTCGGCCGCCGTCCGGCAGCCCGCTCTGGCGGTGGCCCCTCATTTGTCAGTAATACGCATCAGTCGGTGGCCGGCTCCCGCCGTCGGCGGGTGCGGTTCGCGATGCGCTCGGCATCTTTGCGTGCGCGCGCTTCGCTGTAATGGCCGACAAGGATCGGCCGGGCCCCTATTTCTTGTGCGGCGCGGTGTTGCGCTCCACCTTGGCCGCAGACGCCGCCTCTTGGGTCTCGACGGCACGGCTAGGCGCGGCGCCCTTGGCTTGCAACTCCGCGCTTGCCTCGGCCAGCTCGCGCAGCAACCCGACGTGCTCGCGGTGCGCCTCCTGGAGCCGTTGGTCGGCTTGCGCTTCGCGCTCCTTCACAGCTTGCAACTCCGCCTCGATCCGCTGGCGCTCGCGCACCTCGCCCTCCAGGCGGGCGATCGCCACCGCCGCGCCCTGCTCGGCTGCGACGCGCCCGGCGCGCTCGCGCTCCAGCGCCTCGCGTAGTGCCTGCAGATCGGCCTCCACGCGAGGCATCGCCTCCAATCGCAGTTGGGTCTTGGCCAGCTCCGTGCGCGCAATCTCCGCCGCGAGCCGTTCCTGCTCCGCCTCACCGCGCGCTAGGCCGAGATCCACCTCCAACTGCGCTGCCCGCCCGGCCACCGCCTCGCGCTCGCGGACAGCGATATCCAGGTCCTGATCCAGTCGCTCGATCGTCGTGCCCAGCCGCTCGCTCTCAAGCGCGAGGTCCGCGCTGATCTGCTGCTGCTCCGCCAGTTCAGCAGCCAGCGCGGCCTTGCCATCCGCCACCGCCTGGCCGACGTAGTTGGCGAGTGCCACCTGGAACGCGGCCGGCAGCGTGACTGGCACCTCGGCCGCAGGAACTTGCTGGCCCTTCCACACGTCGAGCAGCCGCATGACCGTCGCCTGGCTGCCGATGTTCCCGAGGCGCTCGCGGACCGCGCGGACCGTCGGCTTGGCGCCGGCGGCGCGCAGCGCCTCAGCGGCGGCATTCACCTGCTCCTGCGTGATCGAGGCTTCACGAGCCATGCTTACTCCTTTTTGCTTTGTTTCGTAACGTTATGTTATGGATGTTATGAAAAGTGATTTACGTAAGCAAGGGGGCGTGGATGCCCGGGCGGTGGCGCGACGGGCCACGGTTGGGGGGAGACGAAGTGGGGCCGCGCCGAGCGGGCGGGCGGTTTGGGCAAGGCGGAAGACGAGGGGCGACAGGGCGACGAGCGGACTCGTCACTCCTCGGCGCACAGAGATAGCGCGACTGCTAAAACTGGCGGAAGAAGTCTGCGGACTGCCCGGCGTTGACCGCGCGCTGCAGCCAATCGGGCATAGCCCCCTCGCCGTCCCAGGTTTGGCCGTTGGCATTGGCATAGCGGGCGGGCGTGGCGACAGTGGCGCGCTGGCGCGGGCGCGGGCCGAAGCAGCCGGCCGCCAGCAGGTCTGCGGGGGTGATGCCATGACGGGCCATCTGGACTCGAATCCAGGTCACCGCCTCGGCGCGTTCAATTTCAACTGACATGGCCCTGCATGGTACACCGTCCCGGCGCGTGTGGCCGCTCATCGCACCGCCACTGCAGCATAGACGCCACCGCGTTCGCCAGCACTGGCGTCCCTCCGCCTTGCCTCGCTATACTTCGCCCGCATAATTCCAACAGACAAGATTTAATCGCAATATATGAGAGTCAACGGGGTAGCTAATCGGAGGGCCGCAGGTCCTCTCACAGCGTGCAACGAACCTGTGCAACTCCCGCCCCCCAACTTTCAGCTGCATTGGGACATTGCCCTTCGAGCGGCATGATGCTTGCCTGACCGTTATTCTTTTCTGAGTTTTGCCAACATGATACAGATCCATGGCTCAAGCCAACCAGTGGCGCAACATGGCAGCTGCTCCGGTTGCAGTTCCGATGAGGCGGCCCCGATTGAAATGGCGTTCGCGTTTCAGCCCATCGTCGATCTGACATCGGGCGGCGCCTATGCGTATGAAGCCCTCGTGCGCGGCCCCAATGGCGAGTCTGCGGCATCGGTGTTGTCGCAAGTAGATGATGCGAACCGCTATCGTTTTGATCAGCGTTGCCGCACCACTGCGATTGAGCAGGCGGCCGGGATGGGGATGGACAGCTTCCTGTCGATCAACTTCATGCCGAATGCAGTCTATCAACCCGCCGCATGTATTCGCACCACGTTCGAAGCGGCCGAAAAATACGGCTTTCCAATCGACCGGATCATCTTCGAAACGATCGAAGGCGAAAACATCATCAACCGTCCCCATCTCTTACAGATTTTCCGTGCTTATAAGTCGTTCGGCTTCCAGACCGCAATCGACGACTTTGGCGCGGGGTATTCGGGCCTTACGCTCCTGGCGGAGTTCCAGCCCGACCTGATCAAGCTTGACATGGCACTTGTGCGTGGCATCGATGCGGATCACGTGCGTCAGCGCATTGCTTGCGGCGTTCTGACGATCTGCAACGACCTGGGAATTCGCGTGATCGCCGAGGGGATTGAAACGCCGGGCGAGCGCGACTTCCTTGCGGCAACCGGTGTAACGCTCATGCAAGGCTATCTGTTCGCGAAACCCGCTTTCAGGGCGATTCCATCGATATCGAATGCAGACTAGTGTTACCACAGACGTTTGAATGGAGTGGTTGTAGGCGCGCCGATTATCCCGTCTCAGGTCAAACGGTCAAGTCGGTGTAGGGCTGGGTCACATGAATCTCGGGATCCTGTTCAACCAGGTCGGGAATAGCACATGAGCGCACCACTGCTGAAACTGTTTCAGGCCACTGTCATGCAAGCGTGGAACGCGATCGTGATCACCGATGCCGATCTCTCTGCAGGTTGCCGAGTACAAATCGCTAATCCGGCGTTCAGTGCAATGACTGGTTATTCTCTGGACGAGTTGCGCGGCCGCTCTCTCAAGGTCCTTCAAGGACCGGACACCGATCCCGCCGTGATCGATGACCTTCGCACCTGCTTGAAAGAGGCCCGCTTTTTTGAGGGTACTGCAACGAACTATCGTAAAGACGGTTCAAGCTACATCGTTCGGTGGAACATTTCGCCGGTTCGCGACGACAGTGGAGTGCTCACCAATTTTGTCTCGGTGCAGGAGGATATCTCCGACTACGTACGCGCGGAACGTGCGAACCGCCTGCTAGCACGCGCACTCGACGCGACTAGTGACCTTGTGATGCTAACAGACGAAAAAGCACGGATCATCTTCGCAAACACAGCCTTTGCTAATGCTACCGGCTACGCGGTCGAGGAGATCAGGGGCAAAACGCCCGCCTTGTTTAAATCCGGGACGCATGACGAGGCTTTTTATGCCGCTCTGCGTCAGTCACTTGCGAGCGGCCAAGATTTTCGCGCAACCTTCATCAATCGGCGACGTGACGGCTCCCTTTACCACGCCGAGCAGAGCATTTCGCCGATCTGCGACGACAAAGGCCGAATCACTCACTACATCAGTGTCAGCAAGGACATTTCCAGACGGGTCGAAATGGAGCAGGCGCTGTGGCATGCGGCAACCAAGGACAAGCTCACTGGCCTGCACAACCGTCATTATGGCGAAAAGATCCTCGGCGACGCCTACATGAACGCCCGGACGCGTGGCGGCCCGCTTACCCTGATCATATGTGACATTGACCACTTCAAGCAGATTAACGACCACTTTGGTCACCCCACTGGAGACCGCATCCTGACCAAAGTTGCCGGCATCTTGCGGCAAGCGGTGCGCAGCGGCGACGCAGTGATTCGCTGGGGCGGTGAAGAGTTTGTGGTCGTGCTCGATAATTGCACGCGAGTTGATGCCATCGAACTCGCCGAGCGTATCCGGGCCCGCGTTAACGCCTTTCAAGACGCCGAAGTTGCCACGCTGACGCTTTCCCTTGGACTTGCGACACTCACGCTGGACGAAACAATCGATCAACTTATCGCCCGTGCCGATGCCGCGCTTTACGAGGCGAAGCGGGGGGGGCGCAACCGTCTATCAGTTTCGGGGAATGAGAGAAAAGCCTCACCTGACCCGAGTTGAGCTAAGGTCACGAGATGGAGGCTCATCGTAAGCGTGTCCCCGGCACCGTCTCGACGATGTGAAAAGAAGTTGCCAGAGTAGTCCCCACCAAAAAGTAGTGGGGACCACAGTGGCAACAGAGGCACCGAAGAGAAGCTCACGCAAAGGCATCCCGAACCACCCCATCGAATTCCGGCGGCATCTGGCCAGGCTGGCCTGCGAACCAGGCGTATCGGTGGCGCGTTTGGCGATGGAACACGGGTTGAATCCGAACCTGTTATTCAAATGGCGCAGATCGCTTCGTGCTGGCGAATACGATCCGGTGGCTTTGCTGCCCGTGACAGTGGAAGCACCGATGCAAGAGATGGAGCATCCGGCCCCGGCTCCAGTTGCCAGCGCTGCTGCGGCAGGCTCCATCGAGATCAGCGTGGGTAACACCCTCGTGCGCATTGAAGGCTCGCCCAACGAAGCCACGTTACTGCTGGTGCTCCGCATGTTGCGCGGCACATCGGGATCGGCAGCATGATCGGCTTACCCAGCCACACGAGAATCTGGCTGGCCGCCGGCGTAACCGACATGCGCTCGGGCTTCAACAGCTTGGCCGCCAAGGTCCAGACGGTGCTGGAGCGAGATCCATTCAGCGGGCACGTGTTTGTGTTTCGAGGCAAGCGTGGCGATCTGATCAAAGTGCTGTGGTGGAGCGGCGACGGCATGTGTTTGCTGATGAAGCGGCTGGAGCGCGGCCGGTTCGTGTGGCCACGTGCCGATGGTGGCGTGGTGTGCCTGAGCCAGGCCCAACTGTCCATGCTGCTCGAAGGCATCGACTGGCGGCAGCCCCTACGCACGACAGAGCCGACATCGGCGTTGTAAACCTGCTGGCCACCGCGTAAACTGCCGGCATGACCACGGCAGACGCCTATCCGGACGACATCGAAGCGCTCAAAGCCTTGCTGCTTGAGCGCGATGCGCGCATCGGGCAAGCGGCTCGGCGTGGACTACACCACTGTGGCGCGCCGGACCCGGGCGCTGGAGGACGCCATGGGTACGCTGCTGTTCGATAAGTCTCGTGCGGGCGGTTTCACCTTGACGGCCGAGGGGCAGCAACTGGTCGCCTATGCGGACGCCATGGAGACCACCGTGCAATCAGCCTGCGACCAAGTGGCGAACACCAGCCATGCCCTTTCCGGGCACGTGCGGGTCGCGTCGACGGAAGGCTTCGGCTGCTTTTTCCTGACCCCGCAACTGGCGCACTTCCGCATCGCCCATCCCCATGTCACGGTCGACCTGCTGCCGGTCCCCCACTTTGTCAGCCTGAGCAAGCGCGAAGCCGACATCGCCATCACGATCGAACGCCCGGATCGCGGCCCTTACGTCTGCACAAAGCTGTGCGACTACCGCCTTCGCCTGTATGCCACGCGCGAATACCTTGCCAGCCACCATCTCCTCGCTCCACGCACTGGTTCCCCAGAACGCACGCGTCCTGATTCTCTATGGCGGCCAGAGCGCCGAACGCAACGGCACTCTGGTTGAAGTGCGCAAGGCGCTGGGCGAGCGTACGCAGTACGAGTTCGGCGGCATCGAGCCGAATCCCAGCTTCGAGACCCTGACCAGGGCGGTCGAGCAGGTTCACGAGAAGGCGATCGACTTCCTGCTAGCCGTCGGCGGCGGATCGGTTATCGACGGCACGAAGTTTGCCGCGGCCGCGGCAAAGTACGCCGGCGATCCGTGGCATATCCTGGAAAGCGTGGGCAGCGCAATCGAGGGGGCCCTGCCTTTCGGCGCCGTGCTGACCCTGTCCGCGACCGGCTCCGAAATGAACTTCAATGCCGTGGTGACACGCCAGTCGACGCAAACCAAGGCCTTCTTTGCCTCGCCCCATGTCTTCCCGCAGTTCTCGATCCTCGATCCGAGCAAGACCTATACGCTGCCGCCCCGGCAACTGGCCAACGGTGTGATCGATGCCTTCACCCATGTCGTCGAACAGTACCTGACCTATCCGGTCGACGCCCGCGTCCAGGACCGCTTCGCCGAAGGACTGCTGCAGACCCTGATCGAGATCGGCCCGACTGTGGTCCACCAGCCGGCGGACTACGCCTCCCGCGCCAATATGGTGTGGGCCGCCGCCATGGCGTTGAATGGGCTGATCGGCGCCGGTGTGCCGCACGACTGGGCCACGCACCTGGTCGGCCACGAACTTACCGCGCGCTACGGCATCGACCACGCCCGCACGCTGGCCATCCTGCTGCCCTCGATGCTTCGCGTTCGTCGTGAAAGCAAGCGTGCCAAGCTGCTGCAGTACGCAGAGCGCGTCTGGCAACTCACCGCCGGGAGCGAGGATGACTTCCTACGGCGCATTCAAACTTTGCTGTCGGTTGCGACTACGCCGAACGAGCGATGGCCGACCTATATGCGCTGTATCTGAGCCGGTCGCGATAATTGGGCGACGCAAGCATTTGTGATCGACTGCCATACCCGGGAATTGCCAGGGGCGATGCCGGCTGACGCGGATACCAGATGTGGGGAAACGTCGACCTGGCGCGCAAGCCCAATCCTCCGCAAGGCGTTGTTGCATAAATCCGCCGGCCGCGCGGGGCGCGCGTGCTGACGTTTACGCGCAACAGTTGGGCAGATGGGGCTGTAAACACTCCGGCTGACTGCGTAGATTCTCGACTTTTGCCGGGAAGATGCGCAGGGACACACAGAAGCGGGCCGAGCCGAAGGGCACCTATCGCGTCAGGAACTGGACGCAATACAACGCCGGCCTGATTGCCAGAGGAGACGTCACGATGTAGATTGACCAGAGCCTGTTCGCACCGTCCGACGCGGGCGTATCCAGGCGCGGTCGCCCGTGCGTCTATCCGGATGCCGTCATCCAGATGCTACTCGGCCTCAAGCAAGTGTTTCAACTGCCGTTGCGCGCGCTGCAAGGCTTTGCCATGAGCCTGCGCAGGCTTGCCTTCGCGGAACTGCCGGTGCCGAACTACACGACCCTGAGCCGCCGCGCGCAGGACCTGGAGGTGGCTTGCCCGCTACGCGCACGGGTGAGGCGCTGCATCTGGTGGTCGACAGCACCGGCCTGAAGGTGTTCGGTGAAGGCGAGTGGAAGGTGCGCAAGCACGGTTATTCCAAGCGTCGCACTTGGCGCAAGGTCCATCTGGCGATGGACGCCAAGACCGGCCAGATATGTGCCGCCCTGATGACCCATCAGGATGTCG
Organism: Cupriavidus sp. USMAHM13; assembly: GCF_001854285.1. Taxonomy (NCBI): domain Bacteria; kingdom Pseudomonadati; phylum Pseudomonadota; class Betaproteobacteria; order Burkholderiales; family Burkholderiaceae; genus Cupriavidus; species Cupriavidus sp. USMAHM13. The sequence continues at coordinate 127,002 of NZ_CP017753.1, read as the reverse complement.
GGGATGCCGATGTCCTGCCTGACTTGCTCGATCAGTTGCCGCCTGAGACGCCTGTGGACATTGTCGGCGGTGATGGCGCGTACGACAGCAAATCGTGCCACGCGGCGATTGCTGCCAGAGGTGCGCAGCCGTCGATTCCTCCGCGCGAGGGTGCGATGCCCTGGCCGGATGCCACGCCCGGCGCGGCGTGGCGCAATGTAGCCATCGACGTCATCGCAAAGAGCAGCAGGCGTGAATGGAAGAAGGCCAGCGGTTATCACCGCCGCTCGCTGGTCGAGAACCTGATGTATCGGCTCAAGACGCTCACTGGCCATTCGCTGTGGGCGCGCGAGGTCAGTTCCCAGGCGACCGAGGTAGCAATCCGTGTGGGCGTGCTCAACCGCATGTCTGAACTCGCTCGCCCGCAGTCCGTCCGCGTGGCCTGAACTCCAACCCAAGGGGGTAGCTCCGCCTTTAAGTTCGATTTATGCAACAACGCCTCGTAGGGGCGCTCGCCCTAAGTTCTCCCAAGAAAAAAGCCTCCCGAAGGAGGCTCTTAGCGAGAGTGACGGAAATTAGCCGGCAACACGAATACGCCGACCGGCCAACACCGACCCACGTACCGTAGGTTCTTCCACATTGCTGCGACGAGTTGCCTTCGCGCGAGTGACCAGCGCGAACGCAGCCAACCGCGCACGGATAGCTTCCGGCGACTCAAACTGCGCATTCTTGCGGACGCGACGAGTGGTGTTTGCTTTCATGGCTCATCTCCCTGGGTGGCTGCGGCAATGTCATCACGCAGATCCCGTTCAAGTCTATCAATTTTACCTTTCTTCTTGACTTCGCGGTGAAAGCCGAGTGCCTTGTAGTAGGCGACAAGTTCCGGTATGGGCCGCTGTAGCGAAGCGACCGTGCAACCGAAGGCGGCGGCACAGAATTCGAGATACCGAATCGCCACTTTTGCCACCTGCCCCTTCAAGGGATTGGGATCCGGCGCCCGGCTGAGCAGGTGTATCGAGGCAACAACATGGCTATTGCTGATGCGACCCAGGATTAGGCCACACAAGATCGGCGGTGCACCCGGAGCTTCTGAGTAGACCGCGGCTTCGACCCGACGGGGCCGCCGCCGTGCCCGCGTGAGTTCGCGGTCCCACGACCATCCGGGTATGAAACCATCCAAGGTCCACTTATCGGCATCCAACACGTCGCGCCGACTGATTGGCCGGAATGTGACCTGAAGGCCGAGTTCGACCGAAAGTGCCTCGGCAGCCGATTGGCCTGCCAACTCGCGGCGCAATGCGCATCGCTGCTCGGCATCCGCCCAGACCGCCCGGTTGGCGGCCGCCCGGGAGGTCGCGGAAGTCACGGACGTCATGAATAGTCAGGAAGTGGCGGATTCCAGCCATTTTACCACCTCACCTCGGTTATCAACCCAAAGATCACAATTTTTCAGTACATGATAACCATACTTATCAAGCACTAGCAAAATAAGGTACGCATGGGCTACCTCTGAACCGGCCCCTGGGGCTACAATGTGACGCATCCGCGCGGATCCCACGCCGGCACAGGGCTGGCGGGCCGCGCGGGCCCGTCACCAGCGAGACCCCATGGCCAGCGCCCGCGACCCGGCAACCCTGCAACAACTCACCCGCGGCCACCTCCTCGCCGCCGCCCACGCCTGGAACCCGGCGAAGAAGGTGGCCGATTTCCAAATGGCGACGGAGCGCGTGGCCACCATCGACGGCCGCCGCTTCCCGACCAAGGCGATCGTCGCTCTGGCCCACGAACTGGCGGGCCTCGGCACGCTGACCAGTGCGCAATTGGCCGGCGCCGCCGCCCGCCGCCTGTTAATAGCTCTCGGTTTCCCCATCAGCGACTCCGTTGCCCGCCGCCGGCCCGGCCAAGCGCCGGCGACCATGGAACCGGACGCCGCCGCCGTCGAGCCGGGGCTGCTGCTGCGCGAAGATGTTCTCGACGCCATTCGCGAGCTGGATGCCAACGGGGACGCCCGGCGCGTCGGAGAGGATTTGCACGAGACGGCCTGGCGCATCCCGGCGGACGGCCGGTGGTATTCCATGCTGAGTGTCTTAGAGATCGCCCTGCGGCGGCATGGCATTGTCACGCGCGACCAGTTGAAGGCCTTGCTGCGCCCGAAAGCTGGGCTGAAGCAGGGCCGGTGGCGCCAGCGGCTCGCTATCCTTGGTTTTCGGCCTCAGCGCGGGCGCGGCGCCGGTGGGACGCCACCACCGGGGACGCCCGAAGCACCGGGCCGATGGCCGGCCCCCGATGATCTGACGGCCAAGCGGATCCGGGAAGCCGCCGCGGCGTGGCATCACCAAGCGAAGGACTTTCGCGTCTCTCATGCCGCGCGCGAGTGGGAGGTTTGGGTCGACGGTGAACCCTACCCGGTCAAGGCCCTCTGCATCCTGGCCTACCTCGCGCTCGGCTACGCGCCGGAGGCCATCAAGGCGTGGACAAAGGGGGGCCGAAACAGCCCGTGGGACCAACGGATCGAAGCCTTGGGCTTTGACATCCGTCCGATCGGCGCCCCCCTTGAGGAGCAGGAACTGGCGCTGGAACGTTTCCTCGAACGCGAGGACGCGCCCACCGAGATCCGGCGCGAAGCCATTGCACGCCTGACGCAAGGCAGCTTCCGTCGCGACCTGATCGCAGCGCGACGCGGCGCCGAGCAATGCGACGTGACCGGCCTCGCGATTTCCCAGTTGCTGCGGGCCAGCCACATTCACCGCTGGGCCGACTGCAAGGACACGCCGGCCATGCGCAAGGACCCTGCCAACGGCCTGCTGCTGGCTGTGCATCTCGACGCGCTGTTCGAGCACGGGCTGATTGCTTTTGCCGACGACGGCAGCATGCTGCTCTCGCCCCAACTGAAACCAAGAGATCGAGAGCGGCTGCAGATCTGGGAGGGACAGCGACTGGCCTTCGCCCCCACGCCCCGTCAATGCGAGTACCTCCGCCGGCACCGAGACCGCACGCGTGCGGCCCGCGAGGAGGACCTGGCGTGACGGGGATTGGCGACGACGCGGTGACCATGGTTTTGGCACCGCCGGCCGTGCGCCGCCGGCGGCGCTCCGTCACGCGCCGGCAGTTGCACCGTGGCCACTTCGGCTTCTTGCGGGCCATCATCCAGGGCCTGCACGCCCGGCCGATGTGGGAACGCTACCTGGCCGAGGAGGGCGAGATCGAGGCGGACGCCGAACTGGTGGCCAGCCTGCCGGCCGCCGACGACGCGGAACAGGCGGACAATGACCGCCGCGAGGCCCAGGCCGCGCGCGCCTTCGCCGGCCATCCCAAGGTGCGCCGGGTCACGGCCTGGCTGCGCGGCGAACTCGCCGCGGCGGCCAGCCGAGCCGAGCGCCCGGGCACCGCGCGGCGCCTGCGGCTGGATCTGAAGGACTTCCGGCAGATCGGCCGCCCCGGGCTGGGCCTGCCCTCGCTGGACGAGTTCGTCGCCGAGGCCGGCCTGGATGGCTTTGGCGAATCCGAGCAGCTGGCCGCCTACACCGAGCGCTATGGCAGCGCCCTCAAGCGCGAGTCGAAGCGGGCCGCGATGATGCGCCGCCAGCTCGCGGCGATCGACTGGCTGGAGGAGAAGTACGTGCAGCCGGTGCTCGCCGGCGACGCCTGCCGGGCCTGGCTGGCCGAGCCGCTCGCCGCCCGGCTGGAGGCGGCAGGGGTCAGCACGCTAGCCGACCTGCTCGACCGCATCAATGGACTGGGCGCCGGCTGGGCGCGCGGGATTACGGCCATCGGTGCCGGCAAGGCCCGCGCCATCGAGGCCTTCTTGAGGGTCCACGCCGAATCGCTGGGCCGAGGGATCGGTGGTCACGTGGCGGTGCCGCGGCGCCAGCGCTATGCGCACGAGCTTGATCGCGTGGTCCCGCGCGGCGCACCGGACAATGCCCTGGTGCCGCTGGACAAACTCGTGCTGCCGGCCGCACTCGACGGCCGGGACGGCGCCTATCGGCTACCGCAGGCACGCTGCCTGATCAGCGCCCACAACGACTATGAAGCGGTCCTGTCCTGGTTACGGTCCAAACCGGGGCTGCCGCCAGAACAGGTCCTGCGACTGCGGGAGCGTCGCCGGGACGTGAGCACGGTGCCGGGCCCGTATGACTGGCTACAGTACCTCTCCAATACGCAGCGCGCCTACCGCAAAGAGGCGGAGCGCTTCCTGCTGTGGGCGATGCTCGCCCGGCGCAAGCCCCTGTCCTCGATGGACACCGACGACTGCCTGGCCTACCGGGATTTCCTCGCCGCGCCGCCGGCCGACTGGTGCGCGCCGCGCTCCCGCGAGCGCTGGACGCCCCTGTGGCGCCCCTTCGAGGGGCCACTCAATGCGCGCGCACAGGCCTACGCCATCGGCGTGCTGACCAATCTGTACGGTTACCTGAACGCCAAGAATTACCTGGCCGGCAATCCATGGCAGGGTATCCACGTGCCCAGAAGCGCCAAGCCCGAGCTCGATGTCGGGCGCAGCCTGACCGAGGACCAGTGGACCTTTGTCAGCGGCTGCCTCGCGCGCCTGCCGGCCACCTCGATCAACCAGCGCCTGCAGGTGGCGCTGCCGCTGCTGTACGCAACCGGGCTGCGGCTGTCCGAGGTGATCTCGGTCACCACCGACGACCTGGAGTGGGTCAGCCTCGCGAAGCCGGGGACGAGCGAGCGAGAGGAGGGCTGGTGGCTCACCGTGGTCGGCAAGGGAAACAAGTTGCGCCGCGTGCCGGTGCCGGACACTGCCGTCACCGCCCTGGGCCGCTATCTCGAAGCACGCGGGTTCACCGCGGATCCGACCGCCAGCCGGGGGGTCGCGCTGCTGGGCCATGCGACCGACCAGGCCGAGCGCGCGCCCTGGGCCAAGCGGCACGGCGCCGGGCCGGCGTCGGGGCTGGCGGCGGCCACGTTGTATCGCCAGATCAAGCGGTTCTTCCAGGCGTGCGCGGCCGAACTCGCCCCGCTGGATGCGCGCGGCGCCGAGCGTCTGGCCGCGGCCAGCACGCACTGGATGCGCCATACTCACATCTCCCACGCGCTGGCTGCCGGCGCACCGCTGGAGGCAGTCAAGCAGAACGCCGGCCATGCGTCGCTGGACACCACGACGCGTTACGTCACGACCGAAGATGCTCTGCGTATGGCCGCAATGAAGCGACTCTGGGACAAGTAGGAACAGCAGTGGCCATACTCCCAAATTGGCGAAATGCCGTCGTCACAGCAGTTTCGAGTAGGATTCCCACACCCTGGTGCTGTACCGGCGTTTTCACCGCCCAAATACTGGCCGACCTGCGAACACTATTCGCCCGCGTGTGCCAGGACTTCGAGGCAGAGTTGGTGGAGTTCGACGGCGAGGACGACTATGTACACCTGCTGGTGAACTATCCGCCCAAAGTGACCGTGTCTTTGCTAGTGCACAGTCTCAAAGGTGTCTCCAGTCGCATGATTCGCAAAGAGAACTACACGAGCATTCGGCGCAAGCTGTGGGGCGGCTCCCGTTGGTCCCCGTCGTACTTCGTCGGCAGTTGTGGTGGCGCGCCCATCGCCGTCATTCGACAGGACATCGAACGACAGCGCAAGCCACATTAGACGGTTGCGGCGACATTGAGCCGCCTCACCGCCGCGCTATCGTTCCCTGCCCTGAAGGACGGGATATGCCGCGCATCCTAGTCAACGCAAAGGTAGGGTTGTAGTTCGTGTCCAGGTAGATAACCTGCGGCGAACCGTCCTCCAATTTCAGTTCCACCAACAGATCCTGTGGCAAGACCACGTGCCCAGCAAAGTCGGCGTCGACATCCGTCGTAACCCGGCTCGCTGTGTAGAGGTGCACAGCCATTCCGCCAGCCAGGTACACGGTCAGCGGCTTCTGGAGCGCAGACGCCCTTCAAGCTCTTTCAGCAGTTGGCGAAGACCCTCCGCGAGCGCGGTGTGGGTGTAGAAGCCGCCCGTCATGTCAATGGTGGCGGAGCTGCATCGTCAGCATGTCCCTAAGGCGGGGCACGCTGAGCACCCATCCGTTCCGTACAACCTCAGCGCTGGCCAGAAGGTCGGTCGGGTGCTGGCTGAAATAGCATTCACTCGCGGTCGTCAGCCGCGCCGCTTCGGAAGGCATTCGTGAACGCAGGAGCATCGAGGCCAGTCGGAAGACATTTGCTTCACGCTGATCAGATGCGCGCGCGAGCTTACCCGTTGCCGCTGCCGCGCAGCGACTCAACAGGTAATGCTCAACATCTCTGGATGTCATCGCTTTACTCCGATCAGGTGCGGGACAACCCGCAGTATTGGTTCCACTTTACCGGTTTCCACGCACGGGCTCAAACTGGGAGCCCCGCCTACATCTAGGCGAGTATCCCGTCAGGGCAGGCACCGCATAGGGCCGGTCCCACCAGGCAACCGTCCGCCTTGTGATGCATTGTGGCTAAATACACATTGGTTAGCACGTACAAGCCTACAAGCCACATCAGAGCCCCCTCCCCTGCCCCGACCGGCGGCGGTCCCTCAGGTGCCACCTGCCGGGCAAATGCATTAAGCTACGCAAATGCGGCGGAGGGATTAGTTTTCAGTATATAACTTAGACGGCAGTCGCAAGACCCCTAGCGCGAAAAGCCTCTCTGATCATCACACTAATGCCCCCCAGCTCCCTCGGCAGGCTCCGGTAGCGTCCCCTTAGGTGCAAATCTTGCCTTGATTTCTTCGACAAGCGCTTGACGCTGAACCGGATCTGGGAGATTGATCTCAAACGACACTTTCCCTGAATCCCAGTCTTTGAGTACCCCTAAAGGAACACCGTCGGAGCCGATCAACCTGTGCTGTCGGCTGGTTTCCTTCGGCTTACGATTGGTCTTCGCTTCGTATTTCGCCCGAGCCAACTCGACATCTTTGCAGACGGCAACTTCGTCACGAACCTTAAGTGCCATCGCGGCGGTAACGACTGGCCCCGCGGCTTTCTCCAAGAGCGTTAGTTGGTAGAGCGTGGAGAGAGCAAAAGCGTCAGGACGTTCCTTGATTGTCTCCAGCACTGCCTCTGAAAGCTTGAGAATCGCCAACGTCTTATTCACATTCGGCAGCGACATTCCGGTGACTTCGGCAATAGCAGACTCATTCGCGTAGACACCTCCCTCGATAAGGGATTTCCACGCAATCGCATTATCAAGCGGAGACTGCGCTTCTCGTTCGGCATTTTCCATGTACGAGAGCTGATAAAGCTGCTGATCCGTGATCCCCGGATGGATCATTAGCTTCATCGTAGGAATGCCAGCGACCTTCAGACCTCGAAAGCGATAGTGGCCACCTGCCAGCACAGTGCATCCGTTCCGAATCGTGGCAATCCCCGGCACCATCTGGCCATTAGCACGAAGGTTCCCCGCCATTTCGTGCACACGCTCAGGGCGATAGATGCGACGTGCATTGAAAGGGTTTTCTTCGATCTGCTCAAGCGGAACTTCGCTGTAGTATGGCGCTCCATCGCTTGTCCGTACGGAGGGCGTATTGCTTATGGATCGGACGTTTGAGACTGAGGCCACTTCCTGTTCGGGGACCGTGTACTCAGCGACATGCTGTTCCGGAGACTTTTCGGCGAAACCGTTGGGCTGCCGAGCAACCAATGCTTGCGCTCGTGCGAATCTATCAGCGGGTGGAGCCGCGGAGAGAGCTTTGGCCGCCTGATCTCGCATCTTTTCCAATCTGCTCTTGCTGGACATCAAGCCACCTCCTTACGCTTCGTTGCCCGAGGTTTCGCGCCCTTCTTCACATCTTCAATACCGAGCTTCGCAAGAACCACTCTTGACAGTTCCTCCACTTCCTTTGTCGCGGCAGACGACTTAGAAAGTCCGTGTACGCTTGTCCCGTACATCTGTGACTCACCATACGCATTTCGCTGCTGAAGCCCTTGGTCAATCAGAGGGATTTCCGTGTCCGCCTCGAGAAGTTCTGTGCCTACCTTAAACACGTTTCCGCGGCGATAGTTCATTGGGACACAGTAAGTTTGCAGGTCCGGATTCTCGCTCATGGCTCGGCGAGCAAGTTCCTTTGCCTCGCGGCTAGCCCAAACGTTGTCCATCACGGGAATCACCGGGATGAGCGCGAGGTCCGACACATTCAGCGCCGCCCACGGAATTGAAGACTCAATGGCTGGTGGGCAATCGATGAGGATGAGGTCATTCTCGGCGGCATGCCGTGAGATCTCTCCAATCAGTTTTTCCCGCAATGGAGCCAAGCTGATTACGGTCGCGGGATACGGATGCTCGTCCTCGCTCTGCCCCGCCCAAATGGTGCTTGTTCCCTGTTTGTCCATGTCAACAAGCAATGTTCGGTGTCCTCGCAAGCCAAAGCTTGCAGCAAGTTGCATCGAGAGCATTGTCTTTCCGCACCCACCTTTCTGGTTGAACACGGTAATGATCCTCGCCGCCATAATCACCCCAAGAAATATTTCATAGATTGAGAAATCTTCGGTAGATTCTACAACGTGCTCAGCGAGGCGCTCTAGCTAATTTTTCTCATTTCGCAAGAGCACGCGGAAACATCGTTGCCAAGAGGCAACAGACTGCGTTGATATGATCAGTGAAGCTATCGATGTCTTTAGTTCCCGCTGCGTCCGGGGCCAAGCAATCACTTTCATGCGTGAAAGTGATCCGGTACGTACAGGGCCCGTGGGCTTCCAACTGCGCGCTCCGCGTCACTTTCATGCTTGAAAGCCACGAGCATCTCTCACAACAGCCAAGTACAAAGGCGCCCATGCCCGACGTTGCCTACAAAATCCACCCAGGTGATCAGAGATCTTCTTTGCGAGAGCCTGCACGAGCAATCGTCAATTGCGATGGAAAGGACGTCCGAATTACATCACGAACGGCCTCGCTCACCTACCCGAACTTTCAAGTGTGAAAGTTCGGCACGACTCCCCTCACCGGCGCACGCATCCACGTGAACCACGAGATATTGGTGGATTCATAGAGACAAGCCGGACAAGCATCGAGGTTGCGCGACGTCCTAGTGTGGAGCCGTGCGTTTCACAGCGCCCCGAATAGAACCACGTCCTGTGCGACAGGACTGCGATCTCAGCGCCCTGTACGTCCCCACACCCCGATCACTTTCATGCGTGAAAGTACAACAACTCACATTCCATGCGGCGCAGCCGCGTCATCCGAATCGGGCCGGCAAGACGGCAAGTCTTGCTTGACGCCCAGTGCCACTTTCATGCTTGAAAGCACCGTCCACGCTGCTAGAGCGACAGCGGCGTCGTGTGATGGCATCTAATTGCAGAAGTCCGGGGCGATCTGCTCTGCATGCTTGATACTCGGGTCGTTAAGATTTCGCTGTGATCGCAGACCGAGCTCGCCACTTTCATACATGAAAGCCCAATAAGACTCCCCTCATTCCGCGCAGGCTACAAATTCCGCTGAAACAGCGGTAGGGTTGTAGTGACGCTCAAGACCAAGGCTGCTAGTCGAAGCCAGCCGCAATGTGTGCTTCGCCATGTTGTTCTTGATATGTGGCCTGAGATGCCACATATCAGCGCGCAGCCAAGCACGACAACTCCCCAGTCGCCGAATCGCTCTGAGCAGTGCTGGACGAGACCCCCACCTTGCTGTCCAATCGACGATCAGGTCCGAGAGTCTCTCAAGGGAAGCTGAAGGCGGGAAAGTCGTTCACTGCTGTGAGGCGGTGAGCGCCAAGGTGAATGGGGCAGGGGACTTGAATGCATCTTACACATGTAAAACATGTGTAAGATGAAAAATACTACTTTTTATCTTTATTTAATAAGATGCTACCAAAACCAGTTCTTGCTATTCGGCAACGGCGGGGCTGCCAGACATGGAGCGCTTCACAAACAGACCCAACTCCGCCCTTAGTGCCTTCCGTCCAAGGATCGCGGCCTCGTCCGGCGTAGACTTCACCTTCGCGCGCCTGGTGGCCATCTTGAACGTTGCCTCGCTATAGAGAGACTCGAGGATCTTCGCCTTGGCACTTTCACCGAGTTCGCAATATGCGGCCAATCCGACCTCCACGTCGTGCTCAAGATTCCTCATGAATTCGATCTCAGCAACCGGCATCCGAGACTCCTTTGCCCTACTGTCATCAGACTGGCCGGCCACCTCTCGTTCCATCTCGCTAAGCGACCATCCCTCTTTGATTGCACGCATCAAATATGCCCCAGGTGACTTCACCCCACCCAATTTCACCCGGTGCTTGACAAGTTCGATCGCAGCCCGAATCCGCTCATCAGTATTGACCTCACGGTTGCTGATAATCTCGTTGATCTGACGGTTACTTAACCCGAACCCCTTCACCAGAGCCTCGTACAGGCCCTTCAGCTCGTGTGGCTGGGCGAAGTCCAGTACAAGCTTACCCTTCGGGTTATCGCGCAGTCTGAATCGAATTGCCGCAACTCGCCGCGAACCTGGCGCATTCTTCGTCTCAAACTCAACGTGAAGATCGGTAAGCTCATTGATCTGCGAAACACTCTTGTCGAGTACCAACCGCTTGAACTGCTTGTACTCAGTCAAGGACTTCACCGCATCCGCATTGACCCACTTGCGCACCGTCTCAAGGGGAATCCATTCACTTGTTCCCTGGAACCTGATTGAACTCAAGCGCTCATACAGAACGTAGGAGTATGAGCTCAATGCAGCGGACATCCGTAGCGACAGATAGGTGTAACGGCGCGGATCCTTTAGCTGCCGGCGGATCATCTCGTCTACCTTGAAGACCACCCGTCCGCCGGCGATACCGACGGACCCTAGCAGTGGAACGGAAACCCACTGCGGATCGCCACCGTCGTCCTCGACCGAGACTTGTACCGACGCCGCCTGGCATTCACGAAGCGCCTTCTTCAGGTGAGCGATATTGTTTGAGGTATCAAACTTGACGAGCCACTTGAAGTAGCCGAGATCGATGTCATAGTGCTCGTGATCCGGCGCCTCTGATACCGTCAACCAAAGCGCGTTGATTGCACGACGCGCAAGCAACGGCATCGGTGAAACGTCGATGAGAACGTTGGTCTTCCGATAGCCAATCTCACGCGAGGATTCCGTGATCGACGTGCTGGGCCCGAGTTCTTCACGGACGGCATTGAAAATATCAAAGCCAAGCTGTTCCTGAATGTCCTTCGTGACGTTTGACATGATCCGCGGGATCGCCAGAGACTTGTGGTGACCGTAATATCACTGTAAAGGTGTACTTCGTCAAGCAGACTATTGCACCTTTGCGGCAGAGCAACACCATAGCCGATGCTTTGCGGAACCAATCTGTTACACCTCCGCAGCCAAAATTTGCCACCTTGCGCACACGGATCCCGCCACAAATCCTTGGTAGCACGAGCATGTCAGGCCGCGAAGCCATTCATGACCAATAGTTAACACCTTGAACCAATCACTTACACCTTCAAACCAACAAACACCACCATATGACACCAATCCATAACACCTTTGCGGACCAAAGCGATGCACCTTTGGGCCAATCAATTGCACTTTGATACCAACCGTTAACACTTTGCGAGCAGTAACCCGTTGATCTAGAACGAGAAATCCGGGCCTGTATACGTTAGTAAGTTAACAACAAAGAAGCTGCTAGCTCTCCGCAATAAATTGCGGAACGTCAAAACCGATCGTACTTATCCACAGCCATCGTCTGCGCGCACCGTTCAACGTTCAGACACCAGCGAGCCTCTCCTATCGACCTAACCTATGGTCATATCGGTTGGTCCGCAAACGGTAGGGCGCAACGCCACCTCAGCCCCGAGACTTCTGCGGATTCCTCTAGTACTCCTTTATCCTGGCAGCGCAATCGCAATGTAGGTGCAACAATTTGGTCCGCAAAGCCCTGTGCGTAGAGTCTCGAAGCAACTATGGTGCTATGTGTTGGTCCGCAAAAAGGCCATCCCAGGTCCCGGCATCTTCCCCTTTGCGCATATCTGTATGCAGGCTACGCAAGCCGACGACAACACGCCGATAGTGCAAGCTGTTGGTCCGCACTCCCGCTGTAAGACCAACCGCGAACGATGTCTTCTGAACAATGGTGTATCAAATTGGTCCGCATCCACCGACAAGGTGCAATCCATTGGCCCGCTAGCACCCCACGCCCATCTGTAAATAGAAGCTTGGATTAGAAGTGAGCGCTTGCGAAGGAATACTCGCCCCTACTGCAAACACTTCGCTACCGGCGCCTATGGTGCAATAGGTTGGTCCGCTACCGATGCAATGGTGCATTCCGCTGGTCCGCAAGGAGTGTCTTAACGGACACATTTCGTGTCCAAAATCTGCTCGCGCCATCTAGACCAAACGAACATGCCCGCTAAAGTGCAATAGGTTGGTCCGCAGAGAGCCTGCTGAACCGTATGGAGCAGCGATGGTGTCATCCATTGGTCCGCAAGCATCCGCCCAGGGCCGCCGGCGCCTTTTGCGGGATGCATCAAGGTGTTGTCTATTGGTCCGCAACCGCAAGATTCGCTTCCTCAATGGTGCAATCCGTTGGGCCGCAAACTGCAGATTCGTCGGATCTCAGACAGAATATCGCCAAATTTCGAATAGGAGGTGCTCACTTCCATAGTGGCTCCGCAGATTGCGCACCAACTCACTACACCTTGCTGGCCATCGCTTCAAAGGATTGCGGCCCAACTTTTTACACCTTTCCCCCAATCGCATCAGTCCCAGCGTCAAGACTTGATCCTGCGGACCAAACGAATGCACCTTGGATTCGTGCCGCGGGAGACCCCCAAAACCGCGTTGGCTAGCCGGATAAGAGCAAAGCGTTCAGGTTTCTGATGCTTACCGCGGCTCCGAGTAGCGGTCTCGTCCTCTATAGGGAGTCTGTTCGCGGGGCCACCTTCAGACACATCTCCGCGGCCCAGTTGCAGGCTCTGAGCAGCGAGCTTTCGGCTTGCATCTCTGAGAAGACGATGCGATGCGCTACAACGACTAGCGAAGACTGCCCAACGCGAACTCCCTCCGCGCTGCGCGGAGACTAGCACCGGCCGTGTTCGAAAAGAGATCGGCAGAGCGCAATGAGACTTCCTGCTCGGCGGGGAGTCCTAGGCTTTCTTCTCTGTCCACCCGCGCAAACGCCTGGAGCCATTGAAGTGACCGCTCGTGAGGAAGGGCGTAGCGGACCCCGTGGGCGGTCACGATTACTACCGACGCTTCGTCTATTTCTAAGGCCATCCCATCCTCTCGCAGATGTCGCTGGCCACGAAGGAGACGAAGCAGGTCGGCGATCTTCTGAGACTCGGCTGCTCGGGCCTCAGCGGTAATTCTCTCGACCTCTGCCTTGGCTTGCCGCCTCGCAACGAGATGACCATAGTCAATCGGTTTTTGGATGAGAGCGCGAACGTAGGAGAACAGTGAGCGACCGCGTAGCCCTGCGAGTGCTCGCCCTGTCGCCGCAACTATGTCGGACAGCCTCTGCTTTGCATCACGCGCCATACGCATGAGTAGAAAGAGTGCAGGCAACTCCAGAGCATTCTCGATGACGAGCCAGGCGAGGTCAGCTGGCACGGCTTTGCCTTGAACCAGAACAAATTGCCTAGCCGGAGGCGGCTGTTTCTTCGAAGAAGACTGTATGTGTGTCGGGTTTACATCTCGCATCGACGCGAGGTCAATATGAGCAGGCTCCGAGGTCTCCGCTAGCGCTGGAGACCCGCTTGATGCGTCGAGGCCCAGCGCGAAGATCGCACGGCGCGACAGTCGGATCTTCCCAACTACCTTGAGCTTCGCAATGGTTTGAATGCGCTCCAGGCGCTCGATCCACGATGCGCATTCCAACGCAGCCAGACAGCGATAGATCGTCGCCTCGCTTAGTCCAAGGTGTCGCGCGATCGTTGACTTCTTCACGTAGATCGCGTTATCCGCTGCATCCTTCTTCACGCCGAATCGCATCAAGCAGGCGAGGACCTGTCGCTGCGTGTGTGTCAGCCCCGGTAGCTGCTCATAGACACGCACGATCGCGTTGGCGATCCTACTCGGTAGAGGGGCCGCCGCAGCCTGGACGCCGTCGGGACCTGCCGCCGATCGAGCGATGCCGGCAGGCATCACGCCTGCACCAGCAGAAGTTGAGTATATGGAACGAGTCATTGCTTTCAAATATGTACGATGATGCGTTGACAGCCTGCAAGCGCATCCCTCAATCGCTCCTCGAGTGAAGCGAATCAGCTGCTCCAGATCATGCTCGGGCCGTCAGCATGCGAAAGAGTCAGGAATACGGTTCCTGACTCCGTCTGGCTAAGCCAAATCGGCTTCCTGCACAAAGCGTGATGTGGGGTTCTTTCGCGCAGTGCTGATGTGCAACTGGTCTCTCGCCCTCGTCATTGCGACATAGAAGAGGCGCCGCTCTTCGCTTTCGGTGCTCTTCTCATCAGGTATGACGGTTTCCTCGGCACGAATGATCTGCACCGATGACCACTCCAGCCCTTTGGCGCTGTGCATGGTCGTAAGGACAAGGGCGTCCTCCGCCGGTTCATTGTTGTCGCGTCGAAGAAATTCCAATCGCTCGGAGAACGGACCGCTCAGGCGGGAGAGCACGTCATAGGTTGTACGGATCGAGCGCTTCGCAGCATCGGATCTCGCGAACTGCATCATCCATTCGTTCACACCGTCGAGCACGAGTGCGTAGAGTTGCCTGTCACAGAGACTACGCCACTCCAAAAAGCGCTTGAGCAACTCTCGATATCGGTCCGCACTGATGTCAGATAGACCCATATCGGTCAGGTCCTTCTTCTGCTTCTGCTCCAAAGTCGGACCAAGCTTGGTGTGGAGCAGCCGCAGCTCGTAGCCTCCGAGCCCGGCGAAGCCGAGGAGGGCGTCGAGCCCCTCTGACTTGGATTTCTGAATCAACTCCAGAAGGTTCCCCATCAGGGCACCCTCTGGCCGATCAAGAATGGACCTTCCCGAAGCACGGTAATAGCGGACGCCATGCGAGCGGCAGACAGCCTCTACCGGATCGAGGATACGGTTGGTGCGAGCTAGTACCGCTGCTGTCTGCCCAATACGCAGTACAGCGGCCAGAGTTTCGACCGCGGCAACGGCCTCGGCATATTCGTCGTCGAAACGCTGGAACAACACACTCCCGCCGGGACCGCGCGCCGCCACCAGTTCCTTCGGAATTCGATTTCTATTGCACTGGATCACCTTGTCGGCGGCGGCGAGGATTTCGGAACGACACCTATAGTTTTGACCGAGGACGACCGGGGTAGCGTCGAACTCACGGATGAATGTCTCCATCCCGCGAAAGCCCAGTGCTTCCCGAAAGCCGTAGATGCATTGGTCATCGTCCCCGACAACGGTCACGACGGTTCCCCCTTCCGCATGTAGCGCAATCCACTTACTCTGTATCGAGTCCGTATCTTGGAACTCGTCAACCAGGAGCTCCGTGAAGGGATAGGGCTTGATGGTACCGCGTTGCATTCCAGCGACCGCGAGGCGCAGCATGTCCTGAAAGTCGATCTTGCCATTGCGCGCCAGCGCGTCCTGATAGGCCTCGAACAGCAGCGCTTCCGGTGTGCCGGCCGGTGGTGCGTCCATGCCAGTCTTCGCGCGCTCAATTGCCGCCACCGCGTCGTCGACCCTCCACTCCACCCCAGTCTCGTCTAGTACCTGGGCGACCAATGCAAGTCGGTCACCGTCCGACGCAATCCCGGGGCGTTTGCCCCCCGATCCCAGTTGCTTGAAGGCCAACGAATGGAAGGTGCCGGCGAGCAGCCGCTTCTTGGCGCCAGGCCCAGCAAGTGCCAAGATGCGGTCCCGCAACTCGACTGCCGCATCCTTGCTGAACGTGACCGCTCCGACCCGCGCATTCTCGTTGGCCAAGAGCAAAGCAGCCTTGGTCGCGATGGTCTTGGTTTTCCCCGCACCGGGCACGGCGACGGCGACGCAGTGCCGGCGCAGAAGCGCAACCTCGCGCTGTGAAGGGTTGAGTTCGTCGATGAGTTGCTGCATTTCCGAGCCTCTGCGGAAGCGGTGGCGTGCGATTCGGCTGGCGCTGACGACTTATAGGCCGCGAATCGTCGTCATCAGCTTCAGGTGGGTCATGTACGAGCGAAGGCCCAGCGGCTGGAACTTGCGCAGGAAGCGCTGCACCTCGGCATTCACATCCGTCTGGTCACGCAGCCCGTTCCACACCATGAAGTCGAACTGGGTCATCGTCTTGTCGAACTTAGAGATGACGCTGAGCGCGCGCATGGCGAACCGCGAGTAGACCTCGACGTCCATCTCCAGCGAGGGGCGCGTAACGGTGGGCTGAAAGACGATGTCGTTGCGGGCGCGCATGTCGGCTTCGGAACGTTCCCGGAACGCTTCGGCCACGCGCAATTGCTCGTCGACATACTCCTCCAGACGGGAAACCTCTGCTTCCAGATAGGCTTCCACCTTGCCTAGATCGCCCTTGCCGAACGTGCTCTCGCCGAAGCGCTGCAGGTTCACGCTCATGCGATTCAGGTACGGCCACCACTGCTCGAACAGCGGGCGAAGCCGCGTGTGATCGAGCTTCACGTTGACCGAGACGACCGCGGCGCCGGCCAACTGGCGGCTCAGCATTTGAACGCCCAGTTCACGACGACGCCTGACGATCTCGGCGCGCGCCTCGGGTGCCAGGTCTCGGAAAACCTTGCGGGTGCGCTCGACCTCCGCTTTCTTACTGTCGGCTTCGGAGCTGGAAATGAGACCTTCCTTGCGCAACGCATCGGCGGCATTCTCCATCTCGTCCAGTTCGGCTTCGATGGCACCTTCGCCGCCGGTCAACGATGTCGCCACATCGGTCGAGACCGGCGCCGCCGGGGTGGCTGGCAGGGGAGCCGAGCTGTCGGCGCCAGCAATGGTTTCGTCGGCGAGTTCGAGGGCTGCGGTTTCGGAGATTGCAGTGGTCATACGGACTCCTTGGGAGTGGGTGTTGAGGACTATCGTCCGACGTGGAAAGACGACGCCATGCGCCAGCAGAGCAGGCCAGCGCCCACCAGGGCGGCGGTGCACCATTCGGCGGACAGCGAAATAGGTAGAAGAAGGGCGCTGGCACCCACCCCGGCGAGCGCGAGAATGCCGTGAGCAGCCAGGTGAAACGCCACAGGATTCGCGAAGCCTGCTGCTGCGGCACGGATGCTCCGGTGCACGGCGCCGTCGTTCAGCATGGCGCCGAGGAATACCAGGCCGCCGGCCAGCCAAGCCAAGCCTGCACCGGCGCGGTACAAGGCGCGATAGACGTTCATCCAGAAATGCCGGATCCAACCGGCTGCTAAGGATGTGGCGCCAGCATCAGGGATCGCCCCCGCCGCGTTGTTCACGCTCATCGTGGCACGCACGGCGCCCGTATCGACAAACCAGCGTTGAAAACGGTCATTGGTCACCCGGGACAGCCGGGCAGCGCCGTCCTCGCCCAAAGCGCGTTCGACGGACTGCTGTTCCTCGCGACCGATCTCGAACGCGGCATCATCGGGGATCGCCGGCGCGAGGACGCCAAGAAGCAGCGGCGCGGCCAACAGCCACAAGCGCAGGTGTGAGACGAAGCGGCTGTGGGCCATCAGCGCACCCAGCGGAGGACGAGCAAGGCAGGAATCGCGACGACAGCCAGTCCAGCGCCCCAGAACAGCCCAGGCCGCGAGAACGCGAGGCTGAAGAGGGCATAGCAAAGCGCCGGACGGCCGGCGGCAAACTCGGCTGGCGCCGGCGACTCGTCCCGCAGTTCCGCTAACACGGCCGCGCGGACGGCGGCTGCCGTCTCAAGTGTCACGCCGGATAGCCTAGCAATCAGCGAAGTGGTCGGCGACATGGTAGTCCTCGAAATAGAGGTGGAAGGTGTGTCCATTCATGACGCGTGCGGCAAGCTGGAACGCCACGCTGCGCTGGGAAACAACATCAGGGCAGGCTTCGGCGACATTGCGGCAGACATAGCCAGGCTTCTGTCGCCCCTCAAACGCGGGGATGGACTCCAAGAACGGCGCCCAGACCTCGTACTTCTCCCCTTTGAAGGCGGCGTAACGGCTTGCGTAAAGCTCGTGCGAGCGAGCCAGCAAGCCCTGGAGAAATGCAATGTTGGGCGGGCGATTCGCCTTACGTGCCGCGCGATAGCCTGCGATCGCGTCGACTAGCATTTCCTTGGCCAGCGGCTCCACGCGGATGCGGAAGTTCACGCCGGTGAAGTCCACGATCTGCGTGCAGACGTCGCTCAGCTCCGGATAGGCGCCGAACATGGGCGCCAGCTTGGGGGACAGCTTGTACTCCTTGACGAGTTGTCGGAACAGACTAATGGGCATTGAGACTCAACCTTCGATGATGGGAATGCGGCCCTGATAGACGGCGCCGCCCGAGATGCGCATGAAGTACTGCAGGTTCGGCAAGCCGGTGATCAGTTGGACTGGGATGAGAGGGACCTTCTCCAACTGGGCCGAGCGCGACACCGAGCCGGAAAACTCGCCGATGTGCGCCTCCGATGCCGTTGCCGCACTGCTGGTGGTGACCAGGTTGCGGATGGCCGTCTCGCCGACCTTCTTGGAGAACCACTCCGCGGTGTCGGTATCCTCCAGGCGCAGCACGATCTGGTTATTCATGTTGCCAAGCACCTGGAGCATCTTGGCGGCGCTGCCCAGCTTCGCTTCCAAGTCCGAACGGCTCTGGAACGCGGCGAAGACCTTGAAACCGGCGCCACGGGACTTGTTGAGCAGTTGCAGAGTGTTTTCCGTCAGGCATTCCGCGATCTCGTCGATCATCAGGACTACCTCGGGCCGCTTGTCATAGAAGTTGTAGATCGCGCCGGCGACCGCGGCGACGTCTGCGGTCAGCATCGAGGCAATGGCCTTGGCGACGATGCTGTTCGACAGAGAGTCGAGGCCGATGTACAGCACGGCCTTCTGGCGGATCACCTTCTGGATGTCCCAGATCTCCCGGTCGTCGCTGAAGTCATCGGCCTTCGGCGCCAACATCAGGCCGGTCTCGCCGGTGGCCAGCATCTGGAGCAACGGCAGCGCCGAGGCGATGATGCGCCCGTAGTGGTCGCGATCGTGGTGGAACGTCGACACCAGTCCGTCAATCGTCTCGTGGCCGCGGCCCTTGTTGGCAAAGCGGTCCATGTAGAGGCAGACCATCGCGTCGAGCAACGTGCCTCCTGCCTTTTGACCAACCTTCTGCATCATTGGGGTGGCTTCATCCTCCCAGTCCGCCAAGCCTGCCTCGGGAAAGAAGCTGCGCAGCGCGCGATCGAGCAGCTCGTTGATGCCGCCCTGGGCATAGCGCAGGATCGAGCGGAGATTCGGCTTGTCCCCGACATAGAGTTCGCCCTTGACGGCGCGATCGATGAACAGGAAGGCAAAGTCGCGGAAGGGACCCTCCTCCATCAGCTGCGCAATACGGCTCGCGATCTCGGACGGCTGTGACCAGTTCTCCAGGGGATTGAGCCGAATTGACTGTGATGGCGTGGCCTGCTTCCAGTACAGGAACTTGCGTCCCGTGCGCTCACATTCCTTCCTGGCGCGCTCCTTGAATTCGGCATCGTTCTTCGGATCAATGATGATGAGCACATCATTTGGGTTGTGGATCACCTGAGTGGCGATCACCTCATAGGTGCGAGTCTTCCCCGCGCCGGTTGTGCCCGCAATGGCTGTATGGCCACCGAGCGCCTTGTAATGCAGCGGCACCGACACCTTGATTGGCTCCATGCCTTGAATCCAGGCCTTGCCCTGCGGCGCCGGATCGGGAAAGCTGTTTGCTGGTGCGAAGAACGACTCGATCCGCTTCGCGGCGCTTGCCGGAACCCAATCCGGTATCCCCGGAATGTCGGAGCTCGGCATGCGCATGATGTCGTGGGCGATTTGGCAGTGCCTCTGCGTCCACTCAAAGCCGGTGCCGAGGAACATGGCGTCCTGCTGCGCGCGTAGCGCAGCGCTTGTGCGCAGGAGCGCCTCGATGCGGATCTTCGTGAGCCATTTCGTCGAGATCCCCATGCGAAAGCGCAGAGCAGCCCATACCTGTGTACCCCGCACCGCCAGCATCAGAAGGCAGACCAGCGCGAGGTAGCCGCCGTGCGGCATTCCCGACAGCGGAAGGACGACGCAGGCCAGTAGCCAGCCTGCCACGGCGCGGGCCTCGAACAGGGGCCGGAAGTGATTCGTGTAGGCAGCCATGGCTTAGCGCGGGCTCACGAGTACGCCGACGCGTTCGACAAGCACGATCTCACTACCCTGCACGCTGGCGAGGAGATTCAGCTTGCGCAAATGCTCGATCAGGGTCTCGCTGGTGATGCCGTAGCTGGCCAGGCTGCGCTTGGAAAGCGTCAGGCCCCGGTCGCCCCAGGCCACCTGCACCTTGCCTGCCGCGACGTCCTGAGTTAGCGCTCGGAAGAAGTCGCGCATCAGGTTGGACGCGCCGCTCAGCACTTCGGCAAACGGGTCGGCGGCGCGATCGGGAGCCTCCCGGCGGGGCGAGCGAAGGGTGTCCAGCGGTACCGACGGGGTTACATTCGCCTTAGGCGAGGGCGCCGGAGCCGGTGCCTGCGCAGTTGCCCCGTTGCCAGTGTCCTGGCGCGGTTCCGTCGCCGCGAACATGGCCGTCAGGCCAGCAGCTGCGTTAGGTCCGGCCGGCAGTTCCGAGGTCGGTGGCTTCGCCGTAGCTGCTGGCGCAGGGGCGGGGGCCTCGCGGCGCGCGACTTCGCTGGTGGCGGTCGCCTCCACCTGGCTGGCCGGCGGTGCGGGCGTGGTGTCCAGGGCAAACGCTGCCCGGCGTGCTTTGCGCTCGAAGTCGCCCGTGACTTCCACTGCTTGGCGGACGAGCCTGTGCAGCAACGATTCGTTGCCGATCGGCCGGCCTTCGGGCTGGATAGCGCCGAAGAGGTCGTTTTGGACGATGGGGTCCAGCCAGCCTAGACGATCACTGCCGAGAATGGCGTGGGCGAGCAGGGCCGTGCGCATCCGCTGCACCGGCGCGGAAGCCTCACGTCGGATGACACGGTAGGTGGCGTCGCCAAGCCACACGTTGAAGGCACCGTGCGCGGCAGGGTTCCATGCTTCGCCGTCCGGTTCCCGGTGGAAATGGAAATGCCGACACGGCTCATCCAGCCAAGTGCAACATGCCGCCAAGAAGAGCGCATAGAGATACTGCGGCTCCAGCAGACGGCGTCGCTCGGAGGACTCGTTAGCAGCGAATTTCTGGCCGCCGGACAGCCGCATCGCATAGTACGCGGTTTCCACCGATGCCCGGAACGCCCCGCCCGATTCCGCGTGTTCGTCAGGCCGCAGCGGCATCGTCGAGAACCACTGCGCGCAGCCCCTGAGCACCGATTGCCACTTGCGCTCAAAGTCAGTCGCGTCGGCCTCATTGGCATATTGCCGGATCAGATCCAGGCGACCCGCATGCTGGGCGAGCATCGCGTCGGCCGAGGCCGTAGGGTGGCTGTCGTGCATGAAGACCGTCATGACTTGTTTCCCATGAACTTCTTGAGTGCCTTGCCGGCAAGGCCGCCACTTTTCCCGATAACGCTCAGACCACCGCCGCCGTCAACGCCACCGCCAGTGCCGAAGATACTTCCGGCGATCGAAGGGATCTGCATGGCGACGAAACACAGGTAGAGCGCCATACACATCGCGTAGCAGGCCGCGTAAAGGGTATCCGTGCCGATGCCGTTGACGCCGTCCGCCTTCGGTTGGATGACGCCAAGCACCAGATTCGAGATGATGCCCGCCACCACGATGTACATGCATCCGGTGATCATGTAATGCAGCCAGGAGAAGAAGTACTTCCGGGTGAAGCTGGCAAAGCCAAGTGCCACGGCGATCTGCCCGACGACGATCCCAATGGCAACTTGGAGGTCCCCTAGATTGACGTAGAAGATATAGATGATCGTGGCGACGTACAGCAACAGGAAGGCGACCCCAAGGGGCAGAGCGCTGATAAAGGCGGCGATCTTTGACAAGCCGGAAGCGTCGCCTAGCGCGCGAGCCCAGGCGTCCCACAGTTTGCTACCCAAGTTGAACATGGATTGCGGCGTGGCATACACGGGTGTGCCACCGTTGACTTGCGTGCCAACTTGCTGGAACCAATTCCAAAGGCCCGTGACCGCGTCGGTGTACCCAAGATACAGGGCAATGAAAATGCCAAGCATCATGAATTCCTCGAGCAGCGTGGTCCAAGCCGAGATCGGGTGATGGGAACCGGAGAAAGCCAGGCACGCGCGGATGATCGTGATGACCGCCAGGGCGTAGGCGAACTTGTTGGCGTCCGAGGACAGCGTCTTGCTCAACTGGGTTGCTGATGGAATCAGCTTGCCGCGAAGTTCCGTCATTAGATTGCTGAAGCCGCTGAGGGCCTTGCCCGCGTCACCAGCTTTCCCGATCGCTGTTGGTGCGGTGGAGCTGGCGTCGGCAGCCGATGCGGAAGCGCTTTGTGCGAGAGCATCGGCAGAGGTGACGACGAGAAGCAGCGATAAGAGCGAAGCCAGAAGCGCCAAAGCGACACGGGACATGATGGAGTTCCCTTACTGGACGTTGGTCAGATCCAGCAGCTTTTGGCGCTGGGCGTCCCGGTCGTTTTGGAGCTGCTGCGCGGCGTCGTTGGCCGCCGTCGCCGCAGCGTTGGCCTTCTGGTCTTTGATCGCATCCGATTGCAGTTTCGCGCCGATCAGTTGCAGCATGTCCGAGTTCTGCCCGGCTACCAGATCGAGCAGGCGGTTGGTGGTCTGCGCGGTGGCTTGGGCGGTCGGGTTGCCCTGCATGTCTTGCTGGATTTGCTGACGACGCTGGGCGTTGGCCTGATTGGCTTTGACGATATCCGTGCCTAGGCTGAACAGCCGCTTCGCAGTCTGGTCGCCGTTGTTGAGCAGGGTGCGCTGGTCCGCGAACCATTGCGATGGCGTTTTGCCGGACTGCGCAATCAGGCCATTGACCTGCTGGAGGAAGTCGACGTTCTGGCTCAGGCTGCCGTACAGTTGATCCAGTGCCTGACCATAGTTCTGCTGCTTCTTGATGTCCGACTGCACCGAACTGAGCTGCTGGATCAGCGTGACCGGGTCGAGGCCGGTGGCTTGCTTCAGTTGGTTCGCCAGCATCTGGTACTGGTAAATGATGTTGCTGTTCTGGTAGGCCTCGGTCTTGACGGCTTGCTCGGCGGTGATGGTGTTCTTCAGGAAGTTGGCAGCGTCGAAAACGGGCCACCCGCTGGCATGCGCGAGCATGGGGACGGCGAGGGCAAGACCGGCGAGGGCCGGCACGAATCGGGGAAAGCGAGTCATTTCTGGAGTCTCCAGCGATGGGCGGGGGGGCAGGGCAGCACGCAGCTATGCCGCGCGCGCGAGGATCTCGCGGACGTAGCGGTCCTGCCAGTCAGGCTCGCCCGAGGCGAAGTGACGATCGAGAACTGCTTGTGCGTAACCGTCGGACCGAAGCGACGCGACCATTTCCGGCGTGAAGTTCGTCTGCAGCATGCGGGTCTGCGCTTTGGTGATCCACAGGTAGTCGCGATTCGGGACGGCATCGTTGACCATTTGCACCTGGTCTTCAGTCAGGCCGAACACGTCGCAGTAGAGATCCTTGCTCGTCGCCGCCTGGTTGTTCGGCAGGTAGATCAGGTTGGCGATGTTGTCCTTCAAAATCTCGAAGTTCTTGACGCGTGCGACTTGCCGCAGCGATTGGGTGGCCATCCAGATGACGCCGTTGAGCTTGCGGATAGTGGTGATCCACATCTCCAGGCGCGCGTAGAACCGCTCGTTCTGGAAGAAGAAGCCGGCTTCCTCCACCTCGATGATCGTGAAGCGCACGCCGTCCATCGCCTTGCTGATGCGGTAGAACGCATAATCCATGAAAAGCGCAGCGACGCGCGGGTAGTGCAGAAACAGGTCGCCCATCTCTATGGAAAGGTCGTCGCTGACCTCGAAGGCATCGTCGACGTGATCAAAGAAGTGGCCGTACTGGCCGCCGGCGGTCCAAATCTGCAGGCGCTCGCGGAGTTCCGCGTGCAAGAGCGTGATCAGGTTGCCGAGCGTCCACCGCTCGCGGGGATAGCCCGCGAGTATCTGCACCGCCTCAAACAGGCCTGTGCGCTGCGCGGGGGAGGCCCGGAAGCCTTCGTCTTCGAGCGCCAGGATCAGCCAATCCGTCAGGTAGGTATGACTGCCCGAGTCGCCAAGGAGCGACAGCGGGTTGCAGCGAGTCGCGGCTTGGAACTTGCCCGTGATGTCGATGAACGTGCCGCCGCCCAAGACCGTAGTGATGCGTGTCGACCGGTCCTTGTCGAAGCGGATACGGCGCGGGTGATGGCGCCCGGCCTGAGAGACCAGGAAGTTCAGGAACACCGATTTCCCGGCGCCGATGGGACCGAGGATCAGCACATGCCCGTTGCCACCGGGCTCGTGCATGTCGACGCGTTGCAGGGTCCGGTGGCGAGTTGGCAGACAGGTCAGCGGGGGCGTGAGTACCCCGGACTTGTCGGTGAGCCATGCATTGTGGGTCGGTCCCTCCAGGACCGAGCGCAGCGGAGCGATATCCGAGACCGCCGGCGTTTCGACGAACTGCAGGCGGCGCTGTTTGTCCCACCGACCGGGCATGGTGCTGTTCCATGCGGCCATCAGGTTCGCCTTCTCGACGATGGTGCCGAACCCCGCGTTGGTCATGGCGCCGACGACCTCGCTGACGGCATCCGCGCACTCGGTTTCGGTGGCGCCATAGACGATGATCGAGATATTGGCAAAGCCGTGCTGCTGGCCGGTTGCTGTCAAGCGCTTGAGTGCTTCGCCCGCCTCGTCGGCCAGTTGCTGCCGGCCTTCGTCGGGCTCCTGTTCCTGCTGGGATACGTAGGTGCGAATGATCGCCCACAGGTTGAAGCTGGCCATCTTGAAGAAGCGACGGATCTTCTCGATGTACTTGGCCGCGTCCGCATTGCCGAGGAACCGGTACAACACGCAGACGTCGAGTTCCGCGTCGAGCTGCAGCAACGAGTCCAGCGCGGCTTCCTGAAAGCCGAGCCACTCCTTGACGGCCACAATGGCCGCGTACCGCTTGCCGTGGGCGGACTCGAATAGGAGTTGCTCCGCGCCGACGCTCACCTCCGATTCGGTCAGGTGCGAATCGAGCAGGGTCATCGGGAAGCGAATGCGCCGCGGAGGAACGGAAGGGTTCGCGGTTTGATGGAGCGCCGCGAAGCCGTCTTGCATGGTGAGGCGGCGCAGGCCGATGCGGGTGACCCCGCCCGTGAAGGCATCCAGCATTCCCTCAAAGCGCTTGATGTCGGAGTTGGTCTTCTCGAGATCAAACACGAAGGCACTGCGGGCCAGTAGGGTGTCCTTGAGCGTCTCCCAGATGGCCTGGCCGATGTTCTTGCCACCCACCATCATGTGGTACGAGACTTTGTCGAAGATCTTGTTGATGCCACTCTCCGGCGTATAGGAGAGCGAAAGCGAGTGGGTATTCCGAAAGAACTTCCCGGTTGTGGAGTTGGCGCGGTTGAGCGCGTCCAAGCGAGCGTCGGAGGGGGAATCGAAGTCGCCCCCGATGTAGCCGATCGTGCGGCGGTGCCGCACACGCCACCACGCCGTGATTCGGCCGTCCAGGCTGCGGCATGCCTGGTCGAGTTGGTCGCGGGCGGATGTGATGTCGTTCGTGTTCGCGCTGTCGGCATCGACTCCGGAGAAGTCGAAGTTCGCCAGAAGCGATCCGTCTTTGTCGAGGACGAGGCCAGGGGTGACCGGCGTCAACCAGGGCACAATCTCCTGCAGGGGGCGGCGCTTCAGCATGGCAGGTCGCTATCGAAACCGTAGGGGCGGCGGAATCGGGCATGCAGACGCCCGTGCCAGGGCATGGACTCGTACAGATCCCCGTAGTGGTTGTAGACCGTCAGCAGTTGGTTCCACCACGGGTCCTTGTTGGTCAACCAGCGCAGCAGCGCGTGGAAGCCCATCCCCAACAGGAGGAAGCCGCAGAAGATCTGCCAGCCACCGTCGTGCGTCGCGTAGCAGAGCAGGGCCGTGATGGTGCCGTTCGCTAGCGCGTAGCCGCGAACTGCCCCGCCCATCATGCGGGGCAGCGAGAGGGAGCGGCTGACGTGATGGGACCGCATGGCGCTTACCAGTTGCAGGCCGGAACGATGCCCCATTTCTGGAGCATCGGCACGCCGACGGCCGCCAGGCCGATACCAATGCCGGCGCCTGACAGGAACTTCATGATCGTCGACTCGGACGAGGCAATGGCGATGCTGCTGATCACGATGATGATCAGTCCCGCGCAGAACAGGAACGTCGTGTTGAAGAAGCCGGCGACCGTGCAGAAGAACAGGGGCAATTGGCCCAGCATCGACAGGTCTGGTACCGCGTAGGCGTTGGAGATACCGCCAATGCTCGCGAGCGCTGCAGCGAGCAGGGCATTGCGCCGCGCGCGGCGCGCCTGCTTGGCCAGGATGGGGGGAAGTGGGTGACGCATGAGGATGACTCCGGTGGTTAGAAGACGCGACGGGTGACGTAGTCGCCGTCCTTGAAGCCTTGGATCTCCAGGACTTCGGAGACATGACGCATCTCGCCGGAACGGCGAAGATGGATGACGTAGTGGAAGCACTCGGCGATGAGCTTGCGCATATCGTCGAGTTCCCAGCGGGAGCCCAACGGGATACCGAGCATGGCGAGGCTTTCCAGTCGGGAGAGCGCCGAGCGCGCACTGTTGGCGTGCAAGGAACCCATGCCGCCGTCGTGGCCCGTGTTCAGTGCTTGTAGAAAGTCGAAGGCCTCGCCGCCGCGGACTTCGCCGACCAGGATGCGGTCGGGCCGGAATCGCAGGCAGAGGGCGACCAACTGCTGAGTCGTGACCTGCGTGTCCGGATTCGAGAGCAGCCGTACCTTGTTCGGGACCGACAGCTTCAGTTCCATCGTGTCCTCGATGGAGATGACACGCTCGCTGTCGGGGATACGGCCGACCAGCGAGTTCAAGAACGTGGTCTTGCCGGAGGACGTGCCGCCGGCCACCAGCACGTTCTTGCGCTGCTGAACCATCTCAGTCAAGGCATCGCGCAAGGCCTCGTCTTCCACGGGCCCGGAGAAGATCGGGCGATCCTCCGCCGGGTTGCGGGCCACGCGGGCCGAGAAGGCGCCCATGGCCACGTAGTCGTCGAGGGTGAGGTTCTTTTCGCGATGGCGGCGGATGCTCAAGGCATGACCGTCGATGGCCGTGGGACGCATCACGGCGGCAATTCGCAGTCCCTGGTAGCCGGCGTTGATGATGCCTTGTTGGGTACCCCGGACGGCGGATTTATCGACGGAGGAGGCCAACGCGCGGATCGCGCCCTCCAGCATCGCCGGATTCAGCTGGAGGTCGATCTGGACAAGCTGTCCGTGACGCTCGACCCAGATGCTATGCGCGTGGTTGACCATGACCTCGGCCACCTCCGGCGCATCCAGGTAGGCGCGCAGCGGGGCCAGCGACTCGAAGAACATCGATACCGCGCTCGATTCAAGTTGGCTGACCTGCAGAAACAGGTTGTCTGGGGCATGTTCGGACATCCCCTTATTGTTAGGGATATTGCGGCGGTCCTAACTCTCGAAAGCTCACGAGTTTTGGGTAGCTTTCCGCGCTTCAGCGTCCAACATGCTGAACGCTGAATGCTGAACGGTCCCTTGCCGGCGTCTCGCCGACCGCTCCCTGGCCGCTCCCTAGCCTCTCTCCTGCCTCGCGCCCGTTTCTCGCAGCCCTCTCGTCGGTCGCTTCGGTGCCTGGCCTTACCGCCGAGCTACTCACTGCGAACGTCGGCGGCCAGCACTGCGTCCGCGCGCGGAACGTTGGGTGGGGTCGAGCGAGAAATGTCGAGAAACAGGGGGGAGCACCCGAAAGGCTCACGAAACTCGTGAGCTTTCGAGGGATGCGCTCCCGCCTTTTGCTGTTCCAATTGTGGGTATCAAATTCAGGTGCCCTCATGCGGCTATTCCAACGCAAAACCGATCAGCAGAAAGCGCTTTCGCCCTTGCCAGGCATGTACGCCGGCGAGGACCCAGCGCAGCTGATCTTTGATCGCGGCGCGCGGATCACGGTCGAGAAGAACCACTGGAAGCTGGCGACATTGATTGCCGGCGTGGTCGCACTCGCCGCCGTCATCACGCGCGAGCCACCGCCGCCGCAGATTCGCGCCTACGGCGTCTCCGCGGATGCGCAGGGCAAGCCAGTCGTGCGTGAACTCCAGGCCTATGAGCCGAAGGCCCTTGAGATCGGGGTGGCGGTCAAGGAGTTGGTCAAACGGATGTTCACCATCGAGCCGGTGCTGACCACGCATGTCGAGGAGTCGCGGCTGTACAAGAACGTCTCGTCTGCCAAGAAGCAGATGGTGGGCGCTGCGCGCGATCAGTTCGAGAAGTGGTTCGACGAGGACGCACCGTTCAAGGCGATCACCGCCAGCCCGACGCTCGCGCGGGAAGCGCAGTTCACCAACATCGCACTGCTGCCCGACAACACGGTCGCCGTCGAGTTTGTCACGACCACGACGGAAGAAGGGATGAAGCCCGTGAAGATGCGCTACGCGATGACGATCCGGTACGAGATCAAGCCGCCCGACAACGACGCCGTGCTATCCGACAACCCGTTTGGCGTGCACCCCGTCTTCTTCACCCTTCAGAAGTCTCCAGCCTAACGTATGCGTGTTCCTCAACTCTCCCGCCGCACACTCGTGTGTGCGCTGCTTGCTGCGTCGGTTGCCTCGGTATCGGCAGCGGCGCCGGCCAAGCTGTCACCGAAGGCGGACTCGTCGCTGCCGCGCCTCGGGCTTGGGGATATGGCCGATGCGATGAATCCGGCGAACCCGTTCAATATGGGAGCAGACCCGGTAGCGATGCCCGGTGACTCCCGACTGGTCGTCTTCACGTTCAGCCGCGACCAGATCTTCCGGGTGTTGTGCGCACCGTTGAAGGGCACGACCATCGAGCTTGGCGACGACGAGCAGTTGGTGACGGAGCCTGTCATGGGCGATACCGTCCGCTGGGAGATGACCAACGACGGCGCGAACCACATCTATCTCAAGCCGCACGCGCCGGGCTTGATCAATACCCTGTCCCTCTCCACGAACAAGCGTAGCTACGAGTTCACGCTGGTGTCGTCGCCGCTGGGCGGAATCTACTACCAAAAGGTGCGTTTTCGCTTCCCGGAGCCGGGGCTGGCCAAGATCAAGCCCCGCGCGGCGGGGCCGGGTACGGTCGAGGCTGCTGGCACCGAGCCAGCCAGGCCTGGTGGTGATCGCGTGGGGGTGGCGCCGGACAAGCTCAACTTCGACTACCGGGTGTCGGGCAACGCGGAATTCAAGCCCGAAGCGGTTTTCGACGATGGCAAGTTCCTCTGGATGCGTATGCCGAGCGGGGCCAGCGAGTGGCCGGTCGCCCTGATCAAGGATGGCAGCGACTATGTCGTGGCGAACTTCATTCGTCGCGGAGGCTACCTGGTGCTGCAGCGCCTCGCGGACGAGGTTGCCCTGCGTTCCGGCGATACCGAAGTGCTGGTGCGTCGCGGCAAGGGTGGCTTCTTCGGCGGACTCTTCTGAGAGGGCGGCCACGTGCGGAATGTCGAGGACGTCACCGACGCGCAGTCGCGCTTCTTCAAGGGGAAGTTGCCGCGCAACATCGTCTATATCCTGGGCGGGGTCGCCGCATTTCTGATTGCTGGGCTCGGCTACTACTACCAGAGCCGCACGCAGTTGGAGATGAAGGAACAGGCGGAGCAGAGGAAGGCCGAAGAGCTCAAGGCCCGCACGTCCGCCCCGGACAACGCCAGGACACTGGCGCGGACCATCCGCGAGCAGCAGGAAGCCGCGCGCGCCGAAGCGGCGCGACAGCAGGCCTCGGCGGTTCCGGCCGAGCCGTCAAAGAGCCCCGTGATGACGGCCAAGGACTTCTCGCCGGCTGGGGCTGCCACGACGCCGCAATTGGCTGAGCAGAACAAAGAGGACAACCTCTTCACCGCACCGCTGACCAAGGGGGGCGGCGGCAAGCTTCAGGCGCCTCAACGTCCCGCGCTCAGCGGCATTCCGGATCCGACCCAATTGCGGGCAGTGCAGGAGGCCGCCGTGGCGGCCGCCAATGCACGCAGCACGCCGGTGCAAGAAGCGGCGGCGGTTTCCAGCGACAAGCAGTTCCTGCGCGAGGCGGAAGCGACGACGTTCCAGCGCACGGGCATCGTCGGGAAGCTTCCGGACTGCACAGTGAGCAAGGGGTTCGTGATTCCGGCGACGTTCGTCGGTGGCAACAACTCGGATAAGCCGGGCGAATTCCGCGCCATGGTGTCGCAGAACGTCTACGACACCATCAAAGGGACGTGCCTGGCCGTCCCGGTGGGGTCGGTGCTCGTTGGCACCTACAGTCCCGACATCGCCATCGGCCAGGAGCGGCTGCTGGTCGCGTTCACACGCCTTCAGCTGCCGAACGGGAACTGGGTTCCGCTGCTTGGCAGCCAGGGTACCGACCCGAATGGCGAATCTGGCGTCAGCGGTAACGTCAACAACCACTGGCTGAAGATCTTTGGTGGTGCTTTCGTGATCGCGGTGCTGGAACAGCGCTTCAACAACCAGTCGATTGCAACCACGCCGGGTCCCGCCGGCCTGACGACCTACGGAAATGCTGCCGGCCAGGTGGCTACCCAGACGGCACAGACCATCCTGAATCGCAACCAGTCGATTCGTCCGACGATCACCACCAAGCCCGGGGACAGACTCCTGATGCAGGTGAAGCACGACATTGTGATGGAGCCTTATGTTGAGTAAGCAGCTTCTCCCTCTTGCGCTCGGCGTGCTCGCCGTCACCGGGTACGCGGCGACCATCGAGGCCGTCGTCAGCCCCACGGCCCTGGTCGTGCGTGAGCATGGCACCCTGCAACTGCAGGCGCTGGAGGGAAAGCCAGTCCTGTACTGCGGCCTGGAGCGCTTCGCCGGCTGGGCCGCGCGCTGGATTGGCACGGCGGTGACGCTGGGCGGGGCGAGCGGCCCGCAGGTTGAGGTAGACGGCCGCAAACAGCCGCTGCGAGCCGTCTTCGCGTCGGCCGGCTGGTTGCGGCCCCCGACCTTGGATGACGGTGCGCAAGCCGCGATGGCGGAGCGCCGTGGCGGCTGGGCTTGTGCGTCGAAGGTAGAGCCCTTCGCGCAAATGCGCGAGCGGGTCGATCCGGCCGTGCTGGCGAGCATCGCCATGAACGAATCGTCGTATCGCGGCCAGCCCTGGCCGTGGACGCTCAATGTGGCGGGACAGGGATTCTTCTTTGCCACGCGCGAGGACGCCTATGCCGCAATTCAGGCGCTGCTTTCTGCCAAGCGGTGCGATTTCGATGTGGGCCTCATGCAGGTCAACTGGTGCTTTCATGGGAAGCGCTTTGGCTCGGCCTGGGATGCACTCGCCCCCGCTACGAACATTCGGGCGGCCGAGTCCATCCTGCTCGACAACCGGCAGCGGAGCGGCTCGTCGATGCAAGCCGTCGCCTGGTACCACAGCGCCAACCCTAGCCGCGGCGGGCCGTATCTTGCGCGCTTCCTGAATCATCTGAAACGCTTCGAAGCGCAATCATCCCTATGAGCAACCGATTGCTACTTGCAGCCGCCGTGCTGCTGGCCGCCGGGCCGGCCGTCGCTGCGGAGACCGACCCACTGGACTTCGACTATTTGGTGGTCGCCCGGGCCGCCGATCGCCCGGCGATGGTCTTCAACGACGGGGCCAGCACCTATATCCAACCGCGGTTCGGACAGCGTGTGGAAGCCGAGGGGGGCCAGGAGAGCGGTCCATACATCGTGATCGCCGGCGTGCCGGATGTCGTGCACTACACGGTCAACGGGCAAGCGGTCACAGCGCGCTGGAAGCGGGCGACCACCTTCACGGCAGAGCCCGCCAACCCAAGTGGTGATCTGCCCCGCGGATTCCAGGGCTTTACCGGGCGGATCGCACTTGTCGGGAGCCACGGGAACCTGGCGGTCGTGCGCGCTGGCACCTCCACGCTACCGCTCGCGCAGCTGGTTCGCTCGATCGCGCCGGCCGGCTGGACGGGATCCGCGCAGAAGGAGATCGCGCTGACCGAAAGCTCCACGCTGCGACTGACCGCCGGCGAGAACTGGCTGCAGGCGCTGGGGCAGGTGCTGGAGGACAAGGGCCTCTATGCGGAGGTCGACTTCAACCGTCGGCACATCGCATTGCGGGCGACGGCGCCGAAGTCCCTTGCCATCGGTGGGAGCGCTGGCAGTCGCGCCACGGCACCGGCGCTCGCGCCGACGGGGGCGGAGGCCGCTCAGCCAGTGGCCACACCGACCATTTCGGCAGCTATCACTGGCTCGTCGCCGGCGCCCGCTGCCGAGCCCGATTCGCTCCTCGCCGGAGCCTTCGACGCCGTGGGCATTCGGGACAACAAGGCCGGGCGGATCGAGATTCGTTTCGGGGCGAAGCCCGATGACCTGGCAGTGAAGGACAGTGCCGGGAAGCGGCTCAACACCGAGTGGCGCGAGGTCGATCACATCCTGTCGTTTCCGACCGTCGATCGCTTCACCGTGACCAGCGGCGGCAAGGCAGTCGAGGTGGCACGCGTGCCCGGCATCCACTACGCCTTCCCGGCGAACAATGAGGCGGGCCTGGAACGGGTGTTCGAGAAAGACAACGCCACCTATCTGAGCTTCCGCCATTCGTTGGCGAACGTCTCGGTCTTCAACGAGCAGCACGAAGGGAGCGGCGAACTCAAGGATCGCTTCTACAAGTTCAACGGCATTGCGGCTCGCCTGACGGTGATTGCCGACGGCAGCGTGTTGAACGTCGAGCGCTCGCCCGAGGTGCGCTTCTACGAGCGTCATGGGAGCGCGAATTGATGTGGGGGCATGGGATCGTGTTGGCGGCCGCTGTCCTCGTTTCGGCCGCCGCCCGAGCGGACTGCCTCGACGACGCTGCGAAGTTCCACGGTGTCAGCCCGCTGCTGCTGCGCGGCGTCGCGCAGTGGGAATCACGCATGAATCCCAGCGCCGTACATCGGAACAAGGATGGCAGCGAGGACATCGGGCTCATGCAGATCAATTCGAGCCATCTGCCTCAGCTGGCCCGATGGGGGATCTCCCGGGCGATGCTCTTTGACGCTTGTGTGAGCGCCTACGTGGGCGCGTGGATCCTGCGCGACAACATCGACCGACACGGGGCGACCTGGACAGCGGTCGGTGCCTATAACGCGCGCTCCGACGTCAAGCGGATGGAATACGCGCGCCACATCTACGACACGCTCCAAAGCATATCGCGTTGAACTGAGAGGTCATTTTTATGCGCTGCAAGAATAGTCGTACCTACATCTTCTTCCCCTTGGCTGTGCTGCTTCTCGGTGTCGCGGCAGGGGCCCGTGCGACAGCCGGTCCGGCGCCCTTCGGGCCCGACAGTTTTGGTGGCTTCGAGCCGACTAAGCCACTGGCCGGCGATGGCTGGCAGCTGCTGTCAGCGAACGGCAGGCCGCGCACAGCCGGGACGCAGGTCGTGTCTGCGCAGTCCGTCTCTGCTCCGGTCATGGCGACAGCGCCGGTCGCGCCGGCGGCGCAAGCGGCACCCGCGCCGGCCGATCTTGCGCCAACCGTGCTGCCGAGCGCGGCCGTCGCCTCCCTGGGTCCGGTAGTCGGCACGCCGTCTCCGACAGCGGACATTCAAGACTGGGCGATCAGCCCAAGCGACGGCAACTACCGCCGGTTGATCGAGATCTGGGCCGCCCGCGCCGGGTGGCAAGCCTCCGCGTGGGAGCTGGAGAAGGATGTGCCCGTCGAAGCGGTCGATACCGCGCATGGCGACTTCAAGGCGGCCGTGCGCTACGCGCTGTCGGCGACCGAGTTGACCGACTACGTCCTGAAGCCCTGCTTTTACTCGAATCGTGTCGTGCGGGTTGTGAAGGTCACGACCAAGTGCGATATCTCGCAATAAGGAGTCAGCTGTGCGAACCCCGACCCTCATGAGGCCGATTGCCGGCGCCGTTCTGGCAGCGCTGTCGCTCGCCGGTTGCGTGTCCCCGGAACTGTTACGCGACACCAAGCAGGCGGCCGACGATGCCGGCACGAAGGCCGACGCGATGACCGCAGCGCTGTACGCGCGCATGCACCGAGACCGCGCCGCGGTGGAGCGGGAACAGGAAGTGGCAAAGCCATTCCTGGCGGGACGGGCCGTGCCGATCTCGCGTAATGTCACCCTGCCGGTGGCGCTGCGCAAGGATGTCGATACGTTCGTGATCTTCCCGGAGCGGACGATGCCGCTGGCGGTGGCCGCGCAGCGCATCTTCATGGCGACGGGAATTCCGGTGAAGGTCGAGTCCGACGTCTACTTGCCGGCGGCCATGCTGATGCCGCGATCGATGCTGCGCACGCCGACACAGGGCGCCGCCAGCGCAATGAACGCCGTTGGGGCGGCCACCATGCCGACGCCGAACGGGATCGGGGCTGCGCCGACGCCACAAGGACCACTGCCGGCCGGGCTGGCCGGCCCCACTTCGAATGCCGCGGCGCAAGCGGTTCCGCAGGCCGACACGGCGATGAATGTCGAGTTCAAGCAAAGCGAGAAGATGCCGCTGGCGAACATGCTGGACCTGATCGCCACGCGCTTGTCCATCAACTGGGAGTATGTGCCGAGCAAGGGCGTCATCCGCTTCTACCGCCTGAAGACCAAGATGTGGAGCTTGCCGTTCCGGGGCAAGGAGTCCTTCTCGACGGACTTCCTGCCCCCCGCACTGATGACCAGCAGTGCGGGTAGCGGCAACACGGGCCTGCAGGCCGCGGCGTCGAGCTCCAAGTCCGATGACAGCGCGACCGTGGAGATGGACGGCATTCGAGACAGCATTGCGCCGGTGATGACGATGGCGGGGTCGGTCTCGCTCAACGCTAATAGCGGGCTGCTGACGCTGACCGACACGCGAGAGGCCGTGGAGCGCGCGGACGAGATCGTGCGAGCGCAGATCGCGCAGGCATCGCGCCGGATCTACGTGAAGATGCAGACCATCGACTTCACGCTCAACGACAACAGCGAAGCGGGTGTGGACTGGAGCGCGGCGCTGTCGAAGGCGCTGGCGCATATCCCTGGCTTCGCATTCAGCGCGCTCTCTCCCGCAACACTGACCGATAGCCTCGCCGGCAGCTTCGGCCTGAGTTTGACCTCGGGCGACGGTACCGGCACTTCCGCTATCGTGAATGCGCTGCGGGAGTTCGGCACGGCTACCACGGCGGTGTCGATTCCATTCAACCTCCGCAACCGGCACGCCTCCGAGGTCGACAACCGCCACACGTTCAACTACGTGGCGAGCACCACGCCAGCCACCTCGACTGTGGGGGGGACCGGTGGCGTCCCGGGGATCACTACGGCGACCGACGCCGTTGGCCTGCGCGTCAAAGTCTATGCGGATGCCACCTCGCGTGACGATGTCTCGCTGACGCTGGCATTCGAGCAATCGGTGCTCGACGGCCCGATCGAGAAGTTCACCTCGGGGTCGGGTTCGAATCAACAGTCGGTGCAGCTGCCGAAGAAGATCGTTCGCAGCATTCCGCAGCACGACTTCCAGGTCCGTAACGGCCAGACGTTGATCGTGACCGCCATCGACCAGACCGATACTGCGATGACGCGGCGCACGCTGGCCGACCACCTCCCGCTGCTCGCCGGAGGCTCCCAGGTCGCGAGCAAGAGCCGCACCGTCACCCTGGTGGTGGCGACGGTCATGGTGCAGGATCAAGGCACGGGCGGCGCCGAATGATCCTGGATATCCAAGGCAAGAAGCTGGTCTTCGGCATGCAGTGGCGCACCTTGACGGGCAGCGATGCGCCGCCGGCATTGGCGGCGCGGATCGCGCGAGAGGCCAAGGCCGAGCGCATCTGGCATGAGGACCAGGCGCTACACATGGGCTATCCGGACGCCGCTGACGCGCAGGCCAAGGTCAAGGACCGACTCTATTCGGCGGCGGCGGCGCTGTCGCGCGTGACGCAATGTATCCCGAATGCGCTCTTTGTCTACCGGCTGGAGCATGGTGGCCAGCACATTGCCTACCTGGTCTGCGGCATCGCGAAGGGTCGCCCTCGGGTCGGCTTTGACCAGATCGTCAGCGATGAAAAGGCGCTCGCCGCGCTTGTCGCGGACTTTCCCAATCGGTGTGATGGCGAGTTCAAACTGGTCGGCAACCTTCCGGATCTGCTGACCCTGATGCCTGAGGACCGAAAGGTCCAGTATGTCCCGTACACGCTCGAGATGCTGGTGGCGGAGGTCGGGCCCTACGCGCTGCTCAGACGGCCCAGCGCGGCTAGCCGCCACAAGCGGCTGGTGGTCCTGGCGGCCCTGGCGGTCCTGGCTGTGGCCGCCGGCAAGTACGGCAAGGCCGAATATGACGCGTATCAAAGACGCCTCCATCCGCCACCGCCGGCAAAGACGCCTGCGCAGCGCTATGCAGAGGACCTGGCGAGCCGCGCGCAGGCCGGCGTCGCGCCCGCTGGCCCGGCAGTGGCCGGCTTCTATCAATGGTTTGCGGAGCAGGTGGACATCACGCTGGGGGGATGGTCGCTTTCGTCGGTGACCTGCGAGGCCGTGAAGACGCCGGAGACACCGTGCAAGCT
Source organism: Cupriavidus sp. USMAHM13 (assembly GCF_001854285.1). Classification (NCBI taxonomy): domain Bacteria; kingdom Pseudomonadati; phylum Pseudomonadota; class Betaproteobacteria; order Burkholderiales; family Burkholderiaceae; genus Cupriavidus; species Cupriavidus sp. USMAHM13. The sequence continues at coordinate 90,526 of NZ_CP017753.1, read as the reverse complement.
CCTGTACAGGCTCGCGAAGGACACGCGCGGGGCAACCAATCAGACGTTTCTGGAGGCCCTCCCGGACTACTTCTCGGCACCCAACTTCCTGAGCATCGGTGATGAGTCGTCTGCGGAGGTGGTGGCCAAGGTTCCGATGGGGAGAGCGACAAAGCTGGGCGATCTGCTGCCGGGGCTACCCACACCGATGGCTGTGCGGACGCAGTTCGGGTCCGAGTTGCAGACGCTGCGCCCCGTCCTCGCTTCGGTGTCTCTGAAGGCCTTCCAGCCGTTCGGCGCGGTGGTGCCGGAGGCCATCGCGATGATTCCGCATCTGGTGAGCGCCGCGCAGTGGTCGACGGTAGGCCCGTTGCGCAATGCCACGGAACTGTCGCGGTTCCCGGCTGGGGTGACAGTGGATCGCATCGAACTGGCTGTGAGCCTTGATACAGCCCCGGATGCCAAGCAATCGAAATTCAAGCTGACGCTCGGCGGTGACGCCTACGCGCGCGACTGATCTTTGGAGAAAAATATGCGTACCCATTTCTGCGTTGGTCGGTATGTGGCGATGGCTGCTGCCGTGGTCGTGCTCCTGCCGGCGGCGCATGCCGAGGATGACCGCTCGATGACCCGCAAGTTGATTGACGCCGATGCGAAGCTTGCTCTGCAGAAGCTGGAGGCCGACCTCAACAAGAACGTGCCGACGCAGAATGTATCGGCGGCCCCGGCGGGCGTCGGCGTGCGCTCCGGTGGGGGCGAGGGCGGCCCGCAAACGATCGCCCTTTACGGCGTGGACGGCAGCGCAGCCGGATTGCCCTCGAACCTGCGCGCGTACGTGAAATGGGGGGAACAAGTCTATCCGGCCAGGGTCGGCGCGAAATGGCGTGGCTATACCGTCGCGTCGATCAACGAAGACGGAACCGTTCTCAAGCGCGGCAAGCACGTCGTGCTCGCGCCGTTGGACAAGGACGACGCGGCGGTGTTCGAGCGGCCGTCAGCACGGGCCGGCGATGCCGCAGGCGGCGCGCGCCCGGCGGGGCCGATGCCGGGCGGTGCGGGGGGCGGGCAACCTGGTGGCACGTTCGGCCAGGGCAGCCCGGGCCTGCTTGGCGCCAACAGCCCTCAAACTGCGGCGCCTTTCCCGGCGCCTATGCCGGCGCCGATGCCCGCCCCCATGCAGGCGCCGGTGACGCCGGCGACGCCGGTGGCGCAATGAGGGCGGCCATGCGACTCTTTCCCAAGCGATCGAACGACGAGCGGGGGCTTACGGTCGGTGGCGTGACCGTGGTGTCGGGTGGTTCCATGCCGTTCGCTCCGCCGGCGCCCGCGGTGGCGGCGACGGCGGAGGCGCCCGACCTGCCCGATGGCGGCGAGATCGGCACCGTCGATGACCTGCCAACGTTCGAGCGCACGCTGTACGACGACCTCTCGCTCGCACCGTCGCTCCGCCATCAAATCTGCCCAGTCCTGGTGGAGTCGGTAGCCTCGGGCCCGGCGGCGACCACGCGCGGACGGTATGCGCTGATTCTCACGCGCGACATGGCCACGTCCGATGTCACGGAAGAGATCCAGCGCCAACTGAGGCTGCGCTTCGACCCGGCCGACACGCCGATCTACTTCGCTGCGGCCCCGGTCATGGTGGCGCTGGCACGCGGCAGCTTCGATATTGCCGGCGCCAGCGGCGATGGCGCCAAAGGGGCCGGACGTCGCTCGTCCAGCGCGTTGTGGCAGAACTTCGAAGCGGCGGGGGGCTTCGCCCTGGCAGAGGCCGCGTCCGACTTGCACTGGGAGGTCGAGGACAACGGCGGCTACTCGCAGCTGCGCTTTGCGATCGACGGTCACCTGGTGGCGCCGCCGCAGTTCCGAATGGAGACGGGGGTGATGCTCGATACCCTGTCGCACATCTGGCAGAAGGGAAAGGGCGGCTCGCAGGGCGTGTTCAGTCGCGTATTGCCCCAGCAGACTTCTATCCGTGCCAGGATCGGCGGTGAGCCGGTGGTGTTCCGCTGGGCGTCGATGCAGAGTGCGACCGGCCATGTGACCGTAATGCGGATGCACCGCGAGGAGGCGCAGACGACCGAGGTCGACTTCGTTCACGACCTGGGCTATTTCCCCCAGCAGGCCGAGTTGCTCGACCGCAATACGATGCATCTGGGTGGTGGCACGGTGCTGGTGGGTGTCGTGGGCTCGGGCAAGACCACGACGGCCCACGCGATCATGCAGCGGCTTCCGGACTGGATGCACAAGATGGCGATTGAGGATCCGGTGGAGCTGCTGGCCAAGGGCACGCACCACTTCTCGGTTGCGCGGACCTTGGACGGTGCGAATCGCCAGGAAGACCCGTTCATCGTGGCCAAGCGCCAGATCAAGCGGATGAACCCCCATTTCGTCATGATCGGCGAAGTGCGGGACTTCGAATCGGCTGGCCTGTTCCGCGACGTCGCTGGCGCGGGGCTGCGCGCGCTGACCACGGTGCACGCGCCCAGCGCGCTGGCCGCGCCGGACCGGCTCGCAGATGGCGAGCTGCAGATTCCGCGCAGTGTGCTGGCCACCCCGGGCTTCGTGAATCTCTACTCCTACCAGGCGCTGCTCCCGAAGACGTGTAGCTGCGGCCATACGGGCGCCGAAATGAAGCAGATCTTGGGCGCAGACAAGCTGAGCCAGATCGAGCGCCTGTTCCGCTTCGACATCGAGGGCATCCGCGTGCGCCGGCTCGACGGGTGCGACCTCTGCCGGCGCCCGAATCTGCCGGCGCTCAACGGGGCGCGCGGCCGGACGGTGGCCGCGGAGATGTTCGAACCCGATGAACAGGATCTGCTGTTCATCCGCGATGCGAAGAACATCGAGCTGGCGGCCTATCAGCGTAGCAAACGGGTACACGGCTTCGAAGTGCCCGACAGCACTGGTAAGACCGTGTTCGAGGTGGCTATGTACAAGGTGTTTGCCGGCATTGTGGACCCACGCGAGGCAGAGCGAATCATCTCGCTCGACGCCTATGAGGCGAAGCTGCTGCGCCAGCGCGCGCGAGAGGCGGGCCAATGAATCGATACCAACCCGCGGGCCGAGGGGAACCGTGCGCAGAGCTGTGTTTTCGACCCGGTGACGTGGCGTGGCGGCAGCGCGTCGGTCTTCTAATCGTCGACTCCGCGGACGCGATCGGGCAGTGCGCGGCGCCTATTTCCTCTACCGGACAAGAACTGTGCAATTTCTGAAACAAATGGCGCGGCGCACGCTTCGCGTGTCCTCTCGCCTGGGCGGTGGCCGCGCGATCTTCGAAGACAAACTGTTCTGGGCAAAGTATCGCTTCCGCTCCGAACGAGCCACCTACTACCACGACCTGGCACAACGCATCGAGCACATGCCGGGTGAGCCCCTTTCGAACCACTTTGCCAAGGACGCCGCACGCCGCGCCGGCGAGCCCGTTGGGATGCTGGCCGCGCATTGGCTGGCGCGATGGGAGGGTGCCGACGGCGAGATCCAGCGGTCGCGTCTGACCGACATCTTCCGGGGCACGGTGCCGAACGAGGATCTACCGATTCTCGCGGTCGCGGAAGAGGGCGGCGACATCAAGGAGGGCCTGCTCTCGCTGGCGAAAAACCTCAAGGCCCTGGAAGGAACGAAGGTCAAGATTTTCCTGACGATGGCCAGCCTGATTGCCACGTTGGTGATTCTGCATGTGTATATCGCAGTGATGGCGTTGATCGTGGCGCCCCAGATCGACAACGCCTTTAGCCACGTGCTTTCCGTGAAGGACTATGGACCGATCGCGTCCGCCTATCACAACGGCTCCGTGTTCGTGCGGCATTGGGGTTGGCTCGTCGTCGCGGTCGAACTAGCAGCCGCCGCATGGATTGCAGTCGCGCTGCCGGGCTATGTGGGCCGATGGCGCGGATGGCTCGACCGAAAGACGTTGATCTTTGATTTCTTCCGTCGCTTCCAGGCCGCGCAGTTCTTCGCCGGGATGGCGTCCGTGACGAAGCGATTCGGTGGCGACGCCAAGAACCTGGCGAACGGGCTGGCGCTGATGCGAGTCAACGCCTACCCGTACCTGGCCTACCACATTGAGCGCATTGAGCTGAACCTTGAGTACAACCCGAACCTCGGTGGAAAGGTGTTCGATACCGGGCTGCTTGACCGTGAAACGGCCTATCGGATCGAGGATATCGCGGAGTATGAAGGTGACTTGTCGGCGATGCTGTCGAAGGTCTCCGAGCACATGCTTGAGTCCGCTCCAGCGGAGATGCTCGAACGCGCGACGAAGTTCAATCGGCACATGACGATCCTGCTGATTATTGTCATCACCGGATTGGCGTACCTGCCTGCCTTCATGGCGCAGGAACTCAAAGCCAGGGCCCAGTTCGCGGCCATGGCCAGGCAAGCCGGCGCAGCGACGCCGGCCGGGCACTAGTTTTAATTCGCAGTCTTTCAACGTTACGCATTTCAACCGAAGGGAGTGACCATGACCGCATGTATGAACGAATCGAACGCTAGCCTCCAGATCGCCGAGGGCGCTGACCAAGGGCACGTCGAAACCCAGGGAAACGGCGCGCTCGAGGGCAATACGCTCCACTGTCGGATGCTGGACACGGCGAACCGCATGCGCACTCGACGGGCGAGCGGTCAGCGAGGCGGGATTCTGGACGAGTTCGGCTTCTACCTGATCATCGCCGGGCTCATGCTGGTGGCGGTCCTCGTCCTGTTCGGCAGCAATTCGTCGGACACGGCAACGCAGCAACTGACCGTGGAGCTGAACACCGTGATCGGTAAGACGACGACCAGCTACCGGGGCCAATTCAACAAGGTGTCGATCAGCGCCCTGGTCGCCAACGGGATGTTCAAGAACATGACGGCGATGACCGCGAGCACCGGTAGCTCGTCGAACGTGACCTTGCAGCCTGGCGGTGGCGCGCTGACCGTGGCGGCGGCGACGCTGCTGGTCGCCAACGACGCGCTGGATTGGACCATCAGCAACCAGCCGGATTCGGCATGCACGACGATCGTGTCGGCCTACCAAAGCAGTGCCAGCAAGATTCTCGTAAACGGCACCACTGTGAAGGCGGTCGGCGGGACCGTGGACCCGAGCAAGGTGTCGTGCTCGGGGAATGCCAACACGATCGATCTGTTCACGGCGTAACGGCGGGGGCACTCGCGCGGCGGGGCTGCAAGCGGGGCGCGGTACGCCGCGTGTCAGAGAAAGCAAAACGGATAGTCGACGAGGGCGTAGGCCCCCGGGACTATTTTATAAGTTGAGGAATTGTCCATGATTGCGAGTGCAGAGTTGGCCTTCACACTGATCGCGGCGACGGGGGCGGTCACGATGTCGATCTTTCAGACCAACAATCTGATCGACAGTGCGTTGACGATGGGCACTGGCCAGTACATGGCGAAGCTGGCCAGCGCTGTAGACACGTATGTGTTCGACAACTTCACGACACTGGCGGGTAGTCCTAGCGGGCCGACCACTTTGGTTGCCGGCAGTGTTTCGGCCACGGTAAGCAATCCCTTGCAGCCGACCGTGCAGGACCTCATCAACCTGAAACTGCTACCCCTTGGAACGATGTCGACGGCGCCGATGGGAATGTCCTTCGCTGTGAACCTGACGCCGACGAATTGCAGTGCGGGTCTCACGAACTGCACGATTCCGGGCCTGATGTACTCGACGACGGCGTACCGTGACGGCTCGGGCAATGTCAGGACCGACCTGCTCACGGCAGTCGTGGCGGCCGCTGGTTACGATGCCGGCGTATCGTACGCAGAGAGCCCGGCGCTGATTACTGGCATGGCTGCAAAGTGGTCGACAGCCAATCCCGTGGCGGGCAACCAGGTGGGCGTGTTGGCCATGCAGGTTGGGAGCACGTCGCTGCTGGCGCAATCGCTGAACCAGTTCTACAAGCGCGACGGATCACTGAACCTGACCGGTCCGATGGACGCCAACAACCAGGCGATGAATCGGGTTGGCAACATCCAGTCGAATGGGGCAGTGTCGGCGAACGGAAACGTTTCAGGCAACGGGGTCTACGGAAACTATGTCCAGTCCAATGGCAGCGCCTTGGTGCAGGGCGTAATGCAAGCGAACCAAGTAAACGCGAATCTTCTTCAGTCGAATGGCAATGTCACAAGCGCCGGAAGTATGGTGGCCAATGGCTACCTGTTTGCGGCAGGGGCGGTAGTGCCGTCAAGCGGGGCAGGCCAGCAGGTGTGGGCCGGTTGGGGCTGCGGAGACCCACAGGGGTCGATTCGAAGCGACCCGAACGGTGTCACACTGTCCTGCCAGAACGGTGTGTGGCAACCGGCATCGGGGTCGTCCAATGGTGTTGTCGTGAGTTCGGCAATGTACTGCGACAACCTTTGCCATTATGGGATCTGTATTACGCAGAGCGGCTCAGGAGGTTTCAGTTACGCGGGCAATTGGGTATGTTACCCGAACTCGACCTTCGTGCAGGTTGGGCCCAATACAATGCCGGGAAGTTAGCAGAAAAGAAGGAGCCGGCGTTGCCGGCTCCTGTCTCATGCGCTTACAAAAGCGGCATTCTATTGGCACTGCATGACGACCACGCCGGTAACGTCGCCACTTGAGGGAGTAGGCATCGCGTATCCGAAGGCCAGATAGAAATTCGTTTGCGATGTCCCAAGCACTTCGACGTGATGTAGGACTCCATTCGACGAGAAGACTCCGTTCAATATCGTTCCGGAGATAGTTGCGGTTGCGTGGGCGTCAGACCCTATTGAGATGTCTAGCGATACCGTTTGCAGTGTCGGGCCGCTCATCGCGATTGTGGCTGTTGCGGAGTTCAGTCGACCGGGCGCATAGTTCCCGCTCACTGCTGTGGGCAAAGTGTTAGCAACTGCAGTACATGTCCGCTTCGGACCGAGGGTCAAATCGGGCTGGAGTGTAAGATCCTGAATAAGGGTCAGCGGCTTGCCAACTGCGTAGTGCGCGCCTTGGTTCGCCGAAACGTTGCCAATGCTGTCGGATCCGTTCGTCCAGCGGCCGATGGCGAAACTGCCATTGCCAGCGACGTCGGCGACCGTGCCACCGTTGAGCTTGACTAGGCTGTTTGCGTCGACGCCGAGTTGCGTGTAGCCGCCGTTGCTCGGTGCGAGCTGCAACGCTGCGGGAAAGGCATTCGATGCGATGGAATGGCCGGTAGACTTGGTCGACGTTTCATCTTGTGGGACGAAGATCACTGCCAGCGGATCGCCGCTAACGGGCGTTGCACTGCCCGAGACCGTGATGGTCGGAGTCGGCGCAGGGGTAGGAGTAGGTGTGGCAGCGGCCGCCGGGCTGCTGGAGCCTCCGTCGCCACCACCACCGCAGGCGGACAGAGAGAGAACTGCGGCTGCAATTGCGCCGAGGATGAGCTTGTTATTAGTGTTTTGCATTTGAATTTCCTTGCTGGAAGTTTTGCGGCTCGCCACTCGATCCGCCTAGTTCCAGATTACCGACGCCAGCGAGAAGTCAAGTCGCGTTGGCGTCCCGACAGAAGCGGCAATGAAACGACCGCTTAGCTGTCTCTATTCGGCAGGGTGGTCGGAAATTGAATGCCCCACTGGAGGGGTGGCAGAGGTGGTGGCAGATGCTGAGGCCGACTTAGATGCACGGGCGCCTTCGCCTTTTCGGGCAGCTTCGTCGATGGTTAGAACGTTGAGAATTGCCACGATTTGACCATAGGGACACCGTTCCTCGCACCAACGAATGTCGCGGTGTACTTGCCGGCTGCTAGCGGCTGCTCCGGTAGCAGGAAGGCAACGCCCCGATACAGCTGGCTATCCTCGATCGCAGTGGATACCGAATCTGGCTTCGCGCCAGACGGGACCAGTAGTCGCACCGGTACGGGCGAGCCAGTGGGGCCGGTCAATCCAAACTCACGGACTGTAAGCACATCGCTAGGGGCCGCGACGTTGACGCGCACCATTACGGGATGCCCGGCTAGCGGAAGATCTGGAGCTGGATTTGGCATTTCGTTGGCCGGGGAGAAGGTGCCAGGCACGCGACCGCGGCCAGTGGGGTAGTAGGCGATGGCATCCAGAGGCATCTGCTGCCCGCCCCACTGAGCCAATCCGTAACCGCCATCGGCAATGCCCGACACGACCCCAAAGTTCGCTACACAAATGCTCTCGCGTAGTGCGAGGCCGATGGTCTCTTGATTGCTCGTGAGCGTTTGTAGGTGGTAGACCGAATTTGCAAGATACGCAAAGCAGCCAGAGAGTTCACCGCGGAAGGTCGCTTGCCCTATCCATTGATTTGTTTCTGCCCCGGCAGCGAGAGCTTGCTGGTAGGGGTCCGCACGGGTGTAACCTGGATTTCCTTCGATCTCTGTATGCGCGATCGTCGCATTGAGCTGCATATAGCGCAGATGAAGATCGGCTGCTAAGTCGAGCCTGGCGTCTTGCCGCACGGCGCCAACGCCCATAGCGGCGCGCATTTCGTTGAGGTCGACGAAGAATGAGTAGCGCGGGTCCGGATGGCCGTAGCTCGGCGAAGGGACTGACGTGACCAGGGGCGCAGCGAGGATCCCTGGCGCGGCGAGCATCGACTCCTCGCCTGATGGCGCGGCAGAACGCGCCGCGGTTCCCCAAAGGCCGGTGATTGCCAACAGGCTAAGTGCGGCCCTCCGATAGGGGCGGGTCGGCTCTGCCAAACTCTAGCCGGATTTTCCTGCCGAAAGAGGTATGCGGTCGCACATATGGAGCTCTCGCGGAGAATAGGCAGGGCGGTTAGCTGTTGTAGAGATGCGTGCCACAGTGATTGCAAACGTGCCGCTTCGAACCGCCGTCTATCCACATGCGGATACTTCCTGAGCCACAGTGTGCGCAGGAGATTCCGCGACTGGTCTGGCAATTTGGATGCTTCTCCAGATAGTCCTTAAGCGTGTCGGCCCGACGCCCACGAAGCGCGAGAACAAGCAGCGCCAATATCTGGAAGACGAGCGCCAGCATTGCCCAGACCCAGGGGTTCCTACGGAAGGCACGGGCGCCAAAGAATGCCAGCGCAGGGCAGATGAGGAGGCCAATAGGGTGGAAGCTGGCGGGCATTGAAGGATCCTAGTGATTGATGTCGCCTCCCCCGCAGAAGCGCTGGAGGCTGATGAGCTAAGGATGATCAGCGTCGCGCATCGAGTGCGGCGTTGATCTTCTTGTCAGTCTTGTACTGGCTCAGGGCATAGGCAGACCAGATTGCAGCTGGAATCCAGCCGATGAGCGTGAGTTGGAGCAGGAAACAAAGGAGACCGGCAAAAGGGCGACCAATTGTGAAGAACTGGAACCAGGGAATGAAGATCGCGAGAAAGAGGCGCATGCTGTGTTTGTATTCGAGATGATTTAGGGACATATTCCGGCCCGCGGGTCGCCATTCGAACCGCGTACCTTCAGGCTATCGACGCCCGTGCGAAGTCAAGTTTCACAGGCGTCCCGACAAAGACGGCAATGAAACGATCGCTTAACAGTCTCTAGACGGCAGGATGGCTAGAAAGTTAATGCCCTACTGGCGAGGGGGGTAGCGTGCGAGCGTCCCGATCGATCGAATTTGCGTGGGGGCGCCGTTTCGCCAGGGGGGCAGGTGCTGGCCGTCATGGGCGGCGGCTACATGGCCGCCACGGCGGCCCGCGCTCCTAGCTGTTGTAGAGATGCACGCCACAATGATTGCAGAGGTGCCGGTGCTGCGCACCGTCGATCCAAATGCGGATTCTTCGCGAGCCGCAGTGAGCGCAGGTAATGCCGTGCGGCGTCTTGCAATGCGGATACTTCTTTAGGTACTCGTCCAGCTGGTCCATTCGGTTACGGAGCACGAGAATCACTGGCACCGCAATTAGCTGGAAGACGAGCCCGATGACGGCCCAAGCCAGCGGATTTCTAGCCTTGCGCTTGGCGATGAGACAGCAGAGTACCGGGCAAACGGCAATGAGTGGAAAGGCCGTGAATACGCCAATAAGAAGCTCGAATGGGGAAAGTAGGAACTGGAGCATTACTTTGGGGCAATGGTGTTGGACGGTACCACGGGAGCGGCGGATTGCCCGGCGATGCGCCGCCCGGGCACTTGACGGGTGCTCTAGAGCAGGGGTGAGCCCGGCACGCTTGCGTTGGGTGACCGCGTTGCAGGCGGCTGTGCCGACCGCAGTGCAAGACTCCCGGCACGCGCCGCCCGCCCGCGTCGCCGCACTGATTGCATGCCCAGCAGCCCGCCGCAACTTGGGCAAGCGAAAGCGCCACTGAACTCAACCTTCTTGCCGTTGTTGGCGATGAGGTAGTGCGTCCCGCAGGCGCGACATGGCGCCGTGGCAATGCCTGCTGCGCCGCCAGAGACGCGCACCAGGTGATAGGCGCGGTCGGCCTCCAGCTTTAAGCTTTGGCCAAAGAGGGTCTGGGTGAAGTCGTAGGCGGAGATCAAGGCCTCCGGAACGTTGCTGCCGCCGGCGAGAGCTGCCTTGTAGAGCCAGAGGAATACGGTGGATTGGACGCGCACGGCCGCGGGTCTGAGATGCCAGCCCAAGGAGCTAGGTGCCTGCCCGCAGGGAGACGACACGCCGTGAATCTCTTGGTACATGGCGCGGGCGCGGTGCGAGGTGATGCCAAGGAGCGCGACTACGCTGGCTGCCCGACAACGAAACCCGATCAGCTGGGCGGCGTAGGTGTCGATGAGATTGCGTAATCCGCGGTCGTGCCTCGATTCCTTCGCCTGTAGGTTGCCGAGGCGGATCGGAGAGCTTTGCATGAAGAAATGCGCGACGCTCTCGATTCCCACTCGGTGGGCGCCATACTCCAGCAAGAAGCTTGGATGAGCAACGCGCCAACGGAAGATGGGAAATCCGAGGTCGGAGATAGCCAGATCAAGCGTGTGCTGCGGAATGGTAGCGAGGTAGGCCGCCAAGTCTGTGCTGATACCCAATACCGGGGCAGCGAGTGCGCAGGTATTCAGAATCTCCACTAGCAACCAGATATACGTCCGGTTGTTGAGGTAGATGAGATGCCTTTCGTTGGGCGTGAGTTGCGGGGTGACACGCGCCAGGTTGTCCACTGCGACGGTCGTCGTTGACCGATGAATGAGGGCTTGCCAGTCCGCGATTTCGGTGAGCGACGGTGCGACCACGAGAAACGGCGTACCCATCAGCACGCGGTAGGCTTTCTCCTGCGCCCGCACCATCGCGACATCATCGCGCGAGATGCCAAACGCATCGGACATTTCGGGTCTGATGCGCAGCGCCTCCGCCACATAGTCGAGAAGGTAGTAGTTGGCGGAGCGAATTCGATCTCTCGAAAAGGGCGAGAGGACGAGATTGTCCGTATTACGTGCAGAGATGGGTTCGGTCATTTTTCTTTTTAGCAGGAACCCGTGCGTTTGGAAGCACGGTCGGGATAGCGCGACGCGGCAGGGTGCCAGTTTCCCGCTTCCCCATTATTAGTGGCTATCCGAATCCAGTGTGGATCTTATGCTCACGGTGCAATGTTCACCGGAGTGGATAATTATCAGTACGGCAAGAAACCCGGCTAGACGCGTTTTAGCTCCAGGTCGAGCTTGTTGGAGAAATCGGCGACAGCAGCTGCGAAGGACGCGATGGCCAGACGGCCACCTCCTTCCAGCTTTTTGAAGGCAGGGGAGGCATGGAGTTTCTCGAAGCGCTCGGCCATCGCTGAAAAACTCTCAGTGATCCTGGAGAATTCCTCGGTGGCGGTCTTGATGAGCGTAAGACCTTGGGTCTCCTCTTGAACCTGCCTGCGCAGGTCGCGAAGGCGCTGCTCCTCGGCGGCGAGCTCGGCTTCGACTTCACGCTGTCGGCCCGCCAGGGCTGCGAGCTGTTGTTCCGCAGCCGCAGCATCGACGGTGGCCGCGGCCGCGGAAGATGCTGGAGCGGTCGACGCTGCGAGCAGAGCTGCCTTGAGGCTTTCACGCTCTTTGCTCAGCGTATCGATGGTCATGTTGAGCTGGCTCACCGCGCCATTTCGACGGGACAGTTCTTCCGTCGTATCGGCCAGTGCTGTCCGGTGCCGGTCCACCGCGCTGTTCAGATCAGCCACCTGGGCGCGAAGTTGTTTGGTCTCATACTCGGCATCCATCTGTTTTGCCAAGCTATTGGCGAGATCTTCGCGCGCAGCTTCCAACTGGTGATTGACCGTCTGGAGGCCTTCGTCTTGCTCGCGCAAATGCTTCGCCAACGCCTTGAACTCGGACCGTTTGAGGCCAGGATTCTGGCGTTTTGCCTCGGCGAGTATGGCGACATGCTCATCCGTGATCTCAGAATGCACGATGACCTGCAATTCGCCAATATTAAACGGCGTGATCGCGTCGTAGTTGTTCATGAACTTCGCGTGGGCTTTCAGATAAAGCCACACATAAGATCGGCTAATCTTCAGTACATTCTGGCAGTACTTGAACAGAACCGTGGAGGCGCGCTTGCGCGCCTGCGGCACGTCTCCCATCGCCCGTTTCATATGCGAGTGAATCGTTCGATCAATATGGGCGATATTTGAGCCGATCGACGCGATCTCCATCTGGATCCGATCCTGCGACTCCAGAATTTCTTCTGAGGCCTGTACGATCTTCCCAAGGGCGGCTTCATCGAGGACTGGCATCAGTTCGTGACGCGCAAGGGAGTAGAGTGCCTCCGGCGCGTTGCCGGTGGTGTCGATCAAGGGAAAGTCGTCTTGCATATTGCTGAGGTACCGGGAATTGATGCGGTGGGAGGCGACAGCACGATGATGTTGTCGCTCCAGCGTAGCGCGCCATCGGCGAAGTCAAGGGGTGACATGGCGGATGACGGGGTGGAGAGAGGCATGTTGCGTTGCTGCTTTCAAATTCTTCTATCGGCATGCATAGCCATCGTTGAATCACCCTCCGTGGGAGGGGCTGAGTGCGTCGATAATCGAACACGCCTTAGGTGCAATCGGAGCGCCGAAAAGACGTAACAAAGCAGCACGCTTTCCGGTGGAGAGCGTCCAGCATGTTGTACGCTGGCCCGCCCAGGCGCGCCGTTGGCAATGCTTGCGTGCAAGGCCCCAGTGCGATAAAGTCCAGTCACCTCCGCGTCTCTGACGCATCGACCTAGCGCAAGACGGACTCTCCCGTCCACTCCACTCGCCCAACGGCGGCGGACATTGCAGCGCCACCCCCATTTTTCTAGTTCACACGGCCTCGGCCGCCAGCACGTTTGCCTGATGCATTGCGCATGAGGCAAGCGCGTTGACGCTTGAAGGATTCCTTGCTCACTCGAGCATCGAATGGTCCCGGGTATCCGCCTGGGCATCTCATCTCTACGTTTTCCGGAGTGAAAACCATGGAATCCTTGATGCGCCTTCTGGGCCTTTTCCTTTCCTTTGCCGTTCGTCACCCCCGCGGCTTTCTGTTGCTGTGCTTGGCCGTCATGCTGTCGGGCCAGTTCTACTTGCTGCCGCCGCTGATGGTGTATGCCACGGCCGCAGTCGTCTTTGCCTTCGTGGGATGGGTACGCCGTGCGTTCAAGACGGCTGTGCCCGCCGCGCCTGATGCAGTCATGCCGCAGCCCACGGCTGCCGCTCAACCGGCGCCGGCGCGCCATGCCGTTCGCGGCGCCAACCGGACGGTCTACGCGAAGTCCGCTGTGATGGTGCCGATGCCTCGATCGACCTCGGCGAAATAGCCGTCGATCCAATCCGCCTTTCGCTGAAAGGCGGCCCCCAACCCCTGTCGTGGGACTCGCGCCCACCGACAGGTGGTGCCGCGGGTTCTCGCGAGGAGAGCCCAAGATGAATACCCAAGTCCGCGGGTGGCAACTCGACATCTTCGGTGATGCTGCGCCGGTCGTGACCGCGCCACCGAGAGTCGATCCGTTGCCTGACCCGAAATTCTGGAGCGATGCCATACGCTCGAAGATGGTTGACGCCCTGATCAGCCTGGCGTGTGATAGCCGACGCGGCGACAAGATGCCGGAGTCCTTGATCGATTGCGCGGAGATGCTGCGCGCGCGTATGCAAGGGAAGACGGTGGATCCCGAGGACTACGCGATGACGCTCGGATGGATCTTCCACTACTGGGAAGGTGCCGTGAGCTACGAGTACGTCTGTCGCGTGAACGGTGTCGATCCGGAAGTGCTGCAGGACGTCATCCTCAACCACCAGCGCCTGCGCCGTGATCTGGAAGAAGTACGCCGGATGGCCTGCGGGTCGCTGCTGTAGGAGCTGCGCCATGAGCTGGATGAACAAGCTATGGAAGGGCGCTTGCGCTGCTGCTGACGTCGTCTGCGCGCTCGCGACAACACCGAGCCCTCCTGTGGTCGTTGGCCGCGGCTCGGCGAACGAGGTGCAGGTGATGATTGGGGAGCTGCCGCACCTGTTCCGAGACGAAGGGGACAGCGTGGTCCACTTTGTCGCCGCATTCGAGAAGCGCCTGACGTCGACCCGGTTCGGACACAAGCTGCTGCCTTCGGTCGCGCCCCATTGGGAGGCGGTGGAGACCATCAGCGGCCGCACGATATCCGATGCCGTGTCCGATGCTGTTCGCGCCCATGAGGCGACCCAGGGCTGTGCTGCACCGCTCAAGACCTCCGTCGCTCCGGCGGACACGCCGGCGTCCACCGCCGGAAATACACGGCAGGCGGTGGCAACGCCGGATGGGCAGGCGCCTCGTGGTGAGCCAGCCAGCCGGCGCAGTGGCGGCGCCAGGCAGCATTCGCTGCATGTCTATCACGGTAAGGCCGCCTGGTGGGGAGAGGACGATTTCCCTGACCGCAAGCGTCCTGGAAAGACCTACCGGTCCTTTGCGTTGCGCCTGGATGGCCCGAGTGGTCAGCAGATCCTGCAGGGCGAAGGCCTCAAGGACGCGATCACTGATGCGGGTTGCCGGCTCGGCGACATGGTGGAAGTGACGCGCCTACGAAAGGTGAAGGTACCTGCCTTCACCACCTCTGGTGAACCCAAGCGAGACGAACACGGCAACCAGGTTCTCTGGGAAAAGTGGCTGTGGTCGATCTCTCGTGCCCATTGAATAGAAGGAGTAACGAAGCATGGCTTCAGTGAACAAGGTGATCCTCGTCGGAAATCTCGGCGCGGACCCGGAAACGCGGTATATGCCGAGCGGAGATGCGGTGACGAATATCCGGCTGGCGACAACGGATCGCTATCGTGACAAGGCGAGCGGCGACATGAAGGAGCTGACGGAATGGCACCGGGTCTCGTTCTTCGGCAAGCTGGCTGAAATTGCTGGCCAGTACCTCCGCAAAGGCTCTCAGGTGTACATCGAAGGGCGCATCCGCACCCGGAAATGGCAGGACCAGAGCGGCCAGGACAAGTACTCGACCGAGATCGTCGCGGACCAGATGCAGATGCTGGGTTCGCGGCAGGGCGGCCGTGACGATGGCGCGGGCCAGACGGGCGGATATGACACGACGGGAGACAGTGATGACTCCCGGGGTCCGATACTCAGTCGTCCGCAACGCGAGCAACGTGCTAGCGGCAGCGGTGGCGGCGGCCAGCGACGCCAGCCGCAGGCGCCATCGAATGGCTTTGAGGACATGGATGATGACATTCCTTTTTAGCGGTTCGAAAGCTTGCTTCGCGCCTTGTCGACGTGAGGCCAGCAGCGGCTTTTCCCTAGCATGACCTTCGCGATCGTTCTCCGGCTGAGTGCCGGAGGACGATCGCGTCTCCTCTTCCGCCCTGAGTTCTCAGGGCGACTCTCCCCCGCACGTTTCGCGCCATGCTGAAAAGGCCCCCTGCCTCGCGGGGTGCCTTTTGAGCAAAGCGTTTCCCTGTCTGATTCAGGCATCGAACCCACCCTCCAGAAGGAGACAATCCCATGAAGTTGCGTGACATCGTTGGTACCTGGACGCCCTCTCAGTGGGATGCCATGGTGCTGAAGTATGTGGACGAGCGCTACCTTTCGGGGCGTCCGTGCCCGTGCCCCATCTGTGGCGGCACGGATCGCTTCACCTATGACAACAAGCATGGCCGCGGCGACTGGGTCTGCCGGAAATGCAACAACGGCGCCCCAAAGGCTGGTGACGGCTTGGAGCTGATTCGCCTGGTAACAGGCAAGTCCTTTCACGAATTGGCATGCGAGATCGAGGGCGGGCGAGTCCCCGAACCACGTCTCGCCTGCGAACGTCCGAACCGTGCGGGCACGGCGAGCAAGACTTGTGACGCAAAGTGGAAGGCGCGTCGATTGGCAAGCATCCGAGCCGCCGCAGTGCCAGTGGTGCGAGGCGACCACGGCATGGCGTACTTGGCCGGCCGCGTTCCTGGACTGGATGTGGCGCCCTCGCCGGCGCTGCATCTGGCGCAACTCGACTTCTGGCACGGGAAGCAAGCTTTGGGACGTTACCCGGCGATTCTGGCCGAGTTCACCTTGCCCGATGGCCGACTGGCAACGTTGCATCGCACGTTTCTCGACCGTGACCGTCCGTGCAAGGCGACCATCGTCTGCCCGGAAGGCGAGATATTGCCGTGCAAGCGGAATGAGGTGTCGGCGTTGCCGCTCGCCGGCGGTGCTGTGAGGTTGATGCAGCCCGTCGGCGGCGTGATCGGCGTCGCGGAGGGCATGGAAACCGCATATGCGGCGCACATGCTATTTGGGGTGCCGACCTGGTCGTGCCTGAATCGCGTGCTCCTCAAGGCGTTTGAGGTGCCAGAAGGATTGGGCATCCACACCGTGCACATCTTTGCGGACTTCGACAAGGTTGATCCGAAGACCGGAAAGTCGCCGGGCATGGCCGACGCGCTTGCGCTGGAGAAGCGCCTGCGTGCCTCCGGCTTCAAAGTCGTGCTCCACCGACCCAAGGTGCGTGGCACGGACTTCTGCGATGAGTGGCTGACAGTTTGCCGCTTGCGCGGGATCACGCAGGCCTTGCCCGTCACCGCATAGCACCTTCACTCGAAACGGCTTCTCGCCGATCCTCACCATCCTCGCCCTGTGGGTTCGACCCACGGGGCGAACTCCATGGGCGATCTCTTCGAAAGGAGACTCACCATGTCGTTCAAAGGATTCACTGCCATCGTCAATAAGCTGCACATCCACGCGATGCGCAGCGCTGGAGCGCGGGTCATCGAAGCCGGCCAGTCAGATGCGCAGTTTTTCGAGGTCTATCGTCGCGGCCCATCCGGTGTGCTGCTGTTCCTGCAGCGCGAAGCGTCGTTCGATGCGGCGTTCGAGTTCTGCTTCGATCGCAAACCGGTTCAGGTTCATTGAGATTTGTGGCACGGCGCCCTATCCGGTGTGTCGATTGGGACACGTCGCGAACGTACAAAATTTGATACACTTATGTCAACTGAAAAGGAAATCCGCTGGGTCGGGACAGCCTTGGCGGATCTGCTTAGCTTCCCCGCCGCCATTCGACGTGAAGCCGGCTTCCAGTTGAGCAAGGTCCAGGCGGGTCTGGACCCGGACGACTGGAGGCCATTCGGCGAGGTTGGGGCTGGAGCGCGAGAGATCCGGATTCGCGAGAGCGAAGGGACGTTCCGCGTTTTGTATGTGGCGAAGTTTGAGGAGGCGATCTATGTGCTGCACTGTTTCCATAAGAAGACCCAGGCGACAACGCGGCACGATAAGGACGTAGCCGAGGCTCGCTACCGAGCCGTTGTGAAATCTAGGAGTGCGACATGAGCGCGATTGATACGGAGATCAAGCACGTCACAAAGTCTGGGGCCAATCTATTCGCGGAACTCGGCTTTGCGCCGGAGGAAGCAAAGGGCTACCAGGTGGAATCGAAGAAGCGGATTGCGGAAACATTGGCGCTCAAGGAACAACTGATGGGAGAGTTAGCCGCTTGGATTCGGGACAATCACCTTAAGCAGGAAGAGGCTGCTGCGATTCTGCACGTTACCCGTCCGCGTGTGTCCGACGTGGTCAATAAGAAGGCTGGAAAATTCACCTTGGATGCATTGGTCGACATGCTGACTCGCGCTGGCAAGTCGGTGAGGATGGCCGTTTGCTGATGGATCGGGCGAGGCTCGCCCGCAATATATTTGAGCAAGAAGCCCGGCATATGCCGGGCTTTTTTGTTTTCTGCCTACTCGAAGCGTGCCATTGCCGCATTCAGCGCGCCGATATCGAGGCTTCCAAAGCCCTCGCTCAATGCTTCCTGCGCTGGTGCCTTATCACCTGTGGCTGCCGGTGCCGCTGGTGCCGGGCCGGGCGCCAACACTGCGCCGGAGCCGGGCGGAGTGTCTTGGGCCGGCTCCGCGAGAGCGGCAACTGGCGTGGCTGCTTCGAACGTGCGCGCCGGCGAATCGCCGAGGTCATGGCGAGGGGGCTGTCCGACAGGGGACGGAGCAGGAAGCGCGACCCTATCCAGCCCGCCCGATCCAAGGCCCGCAAGCCCTCGCTGGGCGAGGCGCTTGAGGATGTAAGCGCGCTCGCGCGCGCTCGGGATGCCGCGCAGGTAGGCCAGCAACTCCGGGTTGGAGTCGGCTGTCAGCGTCAGCTTGATCTCCAGCTTGTCCATCAGCGCATCACTCCTTACGCGGCTGCTTTCACGGGTTGCCGTGCAGCGCCGATCGTGTAGAAGCCCCGAACGTTGGCGAAGCAGGGTGCGTCCATGACGTGGATGATGTTCCGCGGGAATGCGGCGCGGATGGTTGGCGCATACAGGCTCGCGCCGCCGCCGGTCAGTATGATCGCGCGGATGTCTTCGGTACGGCCCACTCGGGTCTGCACTTCCTTGATCGACTGGTGAGTGACGGCCATCGCCTCGGCCAGGAAGGGGCGGACATCCAGATCCTTGCCATAGAAGAGCAGCGGCTTGGCGTCGCGGATCGCCTTGTCGATCCGTTCGAGGCTGTCGACGGCCTCGCCCTCGGCTTCGGAGAGCAGTTTGGCGACCTGTTGATAGACCCGCGCCGCGCCACCGGGGACACCGCCGCTGCGGGTATCGTCCATCGCGTATCCCCGCGCGACGACCCAGTCGGTGGTGAAGTAGCCGACGTCGATCACCAGGTAGGAGTTGTCCGGGTCATATTGCTGTCCGCTCTGCTGCATGAAAGAGACAAGGGAGCCCAGAGGCTGGGGCAGCGGCAGGACGCTCCGCACGCGCACGAGCTTGTCACCGAAGTCCAGGTCGCCACTAAAGCGGTCGCGGAGGAAGTCTGCGTACTTCTGGGTGTTATGAACCGGGAGGCCGAGAACCAGGCGGTCGATCTCGGATGCATTGGCGTAGTGCAAGGCACCGGCCAGCAGCGCGGCGTAGTTGGGCGTGGTGACGAAATCCTCGGACAGGACCCGGCCGGTATTGCCGTAGGCGGCGCTGATCGAAACGTCCGGGCCGACCTCGTAGCGGGCGCGGTCCACCATGACGTTCACGACGTTACGTGCGCGGAAGAAACTGCCGCTGTGGGACGCGAGGGAGTGGACAGACGTCGGGGGCGCGAGGGAGGGAAACATCTGGGTTGAGATTTCCGCGCCCATACCGAAGGCGGATTTCGTGTTGCCGTAACCAACGTCCACTGCGACGGTCGAGATCTTCATGGTGCTCTCCAGGTTGACTGCTCTGATGTGAGGGAAGTGACACCATCTGACAGTTGCTCACCGTATCTCACCGGGAGGGTGAGGACGTGGCACTTGATGTCGGTCCCGGTGAGCAACTGTCAGTAGCTCACCGCAACTGACCGATGAGCAACTGCCAGCTGCTCACCGAATCTCACCGTACGGGTGACCAAGTGCCACTTGGTGACAGCTTGCTCCGGGGGAAATCTGACAGGTGCTCACCGAACGGGGGATCAAGTGTCAGTTGATGACAGATTCGGAGACCAACTGACAGTTGCTCACCGTAACTCACCGACGCGGTGATCATCTGACACTTGCTCACCGAGACTCACCGAAGGGGTGACTTCCTTGTGACCCACTCTACCGACAAAACGACGAAGTCAAGGCCGCAAAAGCTCGGGAGTTGCGGGGGGCTTTCGCTGTGCCTTGCACTGCTGCTCGCTGGTGCTATATGCTGGAGGCTCTTCTCGCGTCCCCGACGCATCGACCTTGCCGCCTGAGCGCGGCACATCTCAAGCATCAGCGGCCACCCGCTAGGGTGGGTTCTGATCGCCCGCTGTCCAAGCCGCACAATGTCGCGGCATTTTTTTCAATCGGCTCAGGTACATACTGGCCCACACTGAGGACACCGGACACCGCGATACCAATTGGCTTTGCGGGTAGTCTGGAAGAATCGGACGCACTGAGGACATGTGCAAGCCGGACACACCGGACACATTTTGTCCTCCACACCCACCATACGCCCGACAGCGAATCGCGGGGTAGGCGAACGCTGGAACCCGACACACTGCGGTTCAGATGTCGCTACTCGAGGGGCGGGACGTCGGTTGCGCAAGGCAGCTGGACGCTCTGAATCCATACGACACGGTAGGCGCGACCGTCACAGAACAGCGCAACAAGAGTTACGCGGGCGGCGTAGGTCGGTGCTTCGCACTGACAAACGTTCATGCCGGGAGCGATTCCCCGGCAACCGGGTAGCCCGACGAGCCGGCAGATCGGTCAGCACGACGATGTGTTGGATTGTTCGGGACAGTCATGCACGTTCTTCCACGTGCCGGCTGACCAGCCAAGGGGATCGCTAAAGGTCTGGAAGGCAGGACCATGGCCGATGGATAAACGGCAAGAGGTGGGCGCTCGGTGTCGAGGCGCATGTCAACGGGGGGCATGCAAGTCGGCAGAACGCGCAGTGCGTTTGAATAGGGGTATTGGATGCGACAGTCAGCAGTGTTTGACGTGCGTGGGTTGCTGGCGCGGTATGACCTTCCGGTGCGGATGATGGCGGAGATGGAAGCGGTCCTGACAGAGAACCTGAAGCGAATTCTGAGCCGGACCCGGACGAGCTCGAAGAGCGCGTCGATCAAGACGCAGGAGCGACGGATGTACACCGTGTGCCGGTCGTTCGTGGAACTGCGGGAGGTTGGCTTCATGATCGAGAGCCCTCACTCGCTGCGGCACAAGCATGTGCAGGCGCTTGTGACGAGGTGGGTGTCGGCTGGCCAGACCGGCGGGACGATCGAGAACAAGCTTAGCCATCTGAAGGCGTTCTGCCAGTGGCTGGGTAAGCACGATCTCATCCGAGCGCTTGGGGATTACACCGACCGTGCCGCACACGGTTTGATTCGCTCCTACGTGACGACGCGGGACAAGTCGTGGGAAGGCAACGGCGTGGATGCGGTTGCCTTGATCGCGAAGATCGCCGAAGCAGATGCGCGGGTGGCGGTGCAACTGAAGCTGCAGGCGGCGTTCGGGCTGCGCATCGAGGAGAGCTTCTCTCTGAAGATTGGGACGGCCCTGCGCAACCTGGACACGCTGCGGGTGGTAGACGGAACGAAAGGGGGGCGGGCGCGGGAAGTTCCGGTGCGGATGCGACTCGGCGTTCTGGAAGAGGCCGCCACGCTTGTCGATCCGAATAGCGGATCGACCACGCCGTCGACGTATTCGATAGCACGGTGGCGGAGCCACTACAACGCCGTTCTTCGCAAGTTCGGCGTTTGCAAAGCTGAGCTTGGCATCACCAGCCACGGGCTACGACATGAGTGGATGCAGGCGCTGTACAAGGAGGCCACTGGCGTAGACGCTCCGGTCAAGGGAGGCCGCCCGGGGGATCTGGAGGTACATCGGCAGGCGATACAGGAGATCATCCTCAGCGCAGGCCATAGTAAGGCAGCCAAATCTGGCGCCTATCTGAGCACCGTGACCGCGATGGAACGTGACCAACGCCCGCGCGTGACTCGCGAGCAGGCGGAGGCCCAGTTGATTGCGCAGAACGGGAATAAGGCCCAGGCAGCAAGGCTGTTGGGTATCAGTCGGTCAGCCCTCTATCGGCTGATCGGTGCGATGTAGCAGGAGGGCCGCCTCTAGACCTCAATGGCTTGGGTCGGGCTGTTGGTCGCTGGCTGGGACGCCCACCCGCACCATCTCATCGTGGGATTGAACATCTCAAGCGAAGAGGAGCGGCAGCAGCCATTGATCGAACGTGACCGCTACATAGTGCTGCGATTCTTCGGACACTAGGCTGCAGCAGCTTCGCTGCCTCTCTTCGCGGTGGTTGGGGGCGTTTAGCTCGCTCTCATGAGGCTAAGAAACGCCAGAACGTTTACTGGCCGGTGCATACGCGCCGGCATCAGTACATAGACCTTCACTGGCGACGAGACATATTCGGGAAGAATCGAGAAAGCCCTCCACTTTTTACTTCGTCATCATGCACAAAGGCGAAAGAGAATCGTGCGACACCAAGTCCTTGTAGCACTGCTTTTTTCCGGATTTCTGCGTTTTCTGTACGGAGGCGGGGACTAACAGTGAGCACGGTCTCTTTGGCGCTCTCCGTGTTGCGATTCCTGTGACACGCACCTTGCGCGTTGTTCGCTCGAGCAGACGCACTCCGAGATGTGACTCCAGTCGCGTAACGGATGCGCTAGCCGAAGATTTCGGAACGCCAGCCAGATTGGCCCCAGAGGTAAAGCCGGCCCCTTCCACAACACGGCAGAAGATTTCCCCGTCTTTCCATTCAATTTGCTGCATTGCTACACTCGGTACTACGATGCCGGATAGCCTCATAGCGCATCGCGTAATGCCATCCCAGGTCCGCTATCGGTCCGGCTTTTCGGCCAGTCTCGACGGCATCCGCAGCGGCAGCGTTGCCTTGCCGTGCCCTCTCTGCAATACCGAACATAATAGCGGCCAACCTGAACAGGTTGTAGGCAATGTAGAAGTCCCAGTGTTCAATACCCGCTGTGCCGTTGGCTTCGACATACCACTGCAAATACGTCTGTTCGCTCGGGATACCGAGACCCGCGATGTCGAGATCAGCGATACCGCGCCACAGCGATGAAGGGATGTGCCAGCTCAGGCAATGATAGGCAAAATCAACCAGCGGATGTCCCAGCGCGGACAACTCCCAGTCCAGCACCCCGATGACCCTGGGCTCGCTCGGGTGGAAGATCAGGTTGTCAAGGCGGAAGTCGCCATGGACGAGACGCGTCTCCTCGACCGCGGGGATGCTCCTTGGGAGCCAGCTCATCAGCGCTTGCATGGCGGAACTTTCGAGCGCGCCAGTGGCACGGCTCTGGCGCGTCCATCCGGCAATCTGACGCGCCAGGTAGTTGCCAACAGGGCTGTAGTCGGCTAGCCCTGCCGCCTGGACATCGATGCGATGCAGCGCTGCCATCACGCGATTCATCTCCGCGTAGATGGCACTGCGCTCGGCGCTCTGCATCCCCGGCAGCGACTGGTCCACCATCACCCTGCCATCCAGGTACTCCATCAGGTAGAACGGGCTGCCAACCACGGACAGGTCTTCGCTGTACAGGTACACGGCGGGGACGGGCACATTACTGCCCTGGAGCGCGCTCATGACGCGAAACTCGCGGTCGATGGCGTGCGCCTTGGCCTGGATGTGCCCGGTAGGCTTCATCCGCAGTACGTAACGGTGTGTGCCGGAGGAGACCAGGAAAGTCGGGTTGGACTGGCCACCGGTAAGCCGGGTGGCAATAAGCGACGCTTGGTCGATCAGCCCGCGTGCATGGAGCAGCCGGGCCAGCGCGTCCCAGTTGCGGTGATTCGTATCGTTCATTGGTCTGTCCTTTGGCTGGTGTGGGGACTCGCGTGAAGCATCAGAGCGTGCTAACGAGATGCCCGCCGTCGACGGGCAACACGGCGCCGGTGATGTAATCGGATGCCCCCGATGCCAGCAGCAGCAAGGCGCCATCAAGCTGGGAGGGCTGTCCCAGGCGCCGCTGAGGGATCCGCCGGACCATCGCTTGCCCGCCGTCTGTCTCGAAGAAGGCACGATTAATTTCAGTGGCGAAGTACCGCGGCGCTAGTGCGTTGACGCGGATGCCATGGCGTGCCCATTCAAGAGCCAACGATTGCGTCAGGTGGATCAAACCAGCCTTTGCTGCCGTGTATGCGGGAACCTGCTGCGCCACCCGCAGCCCCAGAATGGAAGCGATGTTGATGATGCTGCCCTGCCGGCCAGCTTCGCGCATCTGCTGGGCGGCGTACTGCGCCACACGCCAGGCGCCGGTCAGGTTGGTATCGATGACCCGCGCCCAATCCTGCTCACTCGTCTCTAGCGCGGGCCCGGTGGTTGCAATGCCAGCACTGTTGACGACGATGTCCACGGTACCCTGCGCCTGCTCGGCCCGGAAGAAGGCGCCGGATACGGAATCGGGATCACACACATCCAGCTGCACAACACATCCGTCTGCACCCGTCGCCCGGATCTCCGCCAGCAAGCGTTCCCCTTCGGCGAGTCGACGGCCGGCAAGCACTACGCGGCATCCAGCGTTTGCCAGGGTCAGCGCGAAGTGGCGACCAAGCCCGCCGAATGCGCCGGTCACAAGTGCCACTTTGTCCTCCAGATCGGGAAAGACAGGTTGAGGACGAGGTGCGGAAGCCATATTTTCAGTCTCCTTCGACGCGATTGTCGGAGCGCAGGTTAAGCCATCACGTCTGGCAAGCCAGCCACCCGAACGGGGAGGCAGCCCACGATGCCCCCCGGGGCAACCCTCAGGATGCCCGGTGCCTCCCCTATTGGGGGGCTGGAAAGCGGTGCCACGCCGCTTACGCTGGCAGGCATCCGGCGTCCCTGGCGCTGCATGCAAGTCATGGCGCATGCTGCCCAGGCCGCTGCCACAGCGATCAAGGAGTTCCTCCGTGACACGGCCTATCCCTATCCCCCGCACGCCATCGGCGTACGCCTATCCGCTGCTGATCAAGCAGCTCCTGCACGCGCCGCTGGCGGTTAACCCGGAACAGGAAATCGTCTACCGCGGTCAGGTACGGCACAGCTACTGGACTATGCGGCACCGCATCGGCCAACTGGCCAGCGGCCTGCAATCGCTCGGCATTGCACCGGGCGATACGGTGGCAGTCATGGACTGGGACAGTCACCGCTACCTCGAAAGCTACTTCGGCATCCCCATGATGGGCGCGGTGCTGATGACGGTAAATGTACGGCTGTCGCCGGAACAGATAGCCTACACACTGAACCACGCTGGCGTCAGGCTGCTAATCGTCCATGCCGACTTTCTACCAACGCTCGCCCTAATCCGCGCTCAGCTCGAAACCGTCGAGCGCTTCGTGCTGGTCAGCGACGACACCTTCACACTCGACAACGCGCCCTTGCCCGATGGCTTCAGCGCCGAGTACGAAGCGCTGCTGGCGGCGTCGCCACCTGACTACGCCTTCCCGGATTTCGACGAGAACGCCCGGGCCACGACCTTCTACACCACCGGCACCACCGGGCTGCCCAAAGGGGTGTACTTCAGCCATCGGCAGATCGTGCTCCATACGCTGGCCACCATGGCGGCTCTGGCGGGTGCGCCCAGCCAGGGACGCGTGCATCGGGACGATGTCTACATGCCGCTGACGCCGATGTTCCATGTGCACGCGTGGGGGATGCCCTTTGTGGCAACGGCGCTTGGTATGAAACAGATCTATCCGGGCCGCTACGCCCCTGAACACCTGCTGCGGCTGATGCAAGGCGAGCGGGTCACGTTCTCCCACGGCGTGCCCACGCTGCTCCACATGATCCTGTCGCACCCGGATTCGGCCGCGGTCGACCTGAGCGGCATGAAAATCATCGTCGGCGGATCGGCGCTGCCGCGGGGCCTGGCTCAGGCCGCCATTGACCGCGGCATCGACGTGTTCACCGGCTACGGCATGTCGGAAACCTGCCCCATTCTTACACTGGCGCAGGTGAAAACCACGCTGCTTGGCGATGCCGCCACCGAACTCGACGTCCGCACCAAGACCGGCTTGCCGGTTCCGCTGGTCGACTTGCGCATCGTCGATGACGAGATGCGCGACATTGCGCACGACGGCAAGGCCAGCGGCGAGATCGTGGTCCGCGCGCCGTGGCTCACGCAAGGCTATCTCGGCAATGCGGCGGAGTCCGAACACCTGTGGTCCGGTGGCTACCTGCATACCAACGACATTGGCTCGATCGACAGCGACGGTTATCTGCAAGTCACCGACCGCATCAAGGATGTGATCAAGAGCGGCGGCGAGTGGGTATCGTCGCTGGAGCTCGAAGACCTGATCTCGCGCCACGCCGCAGTGAGCGAAGTGGCCGTCATCGGCATCAAGGATGCGCGCTGGGGCGAACGTCCCCTGCCATTGATCGTGCTGCGGCCGGGACAGTCAGCTGGGACGGAAGAAATCCAGGAGCATTTGCGCGACTTCGTCCGCCGCGGCGCGATCTCGAAGTATGCGATCCCGGAACGGGTGCTCTTTGTCGACGCGATTGAAAAGACCAGCGTGGGCAAGATCAACAAGCGCCTGCTCCGCGAAAGGTACCAGGCCGCCCCTTTCTCCTAATTCCGGCACTCACCCATGAGCCGGCAGCCAATGCCGGTGTGGCAACGTTTTCACTAGAAAAGCCGCTTCAGGAGACAAAGCAATGCAAGCTTCCACCATCACAGAGCGCATCAGACGCCATCCCAGGTTCGGCGAACTGGTGCGCCGCCGCGCCCGCCTCTCGCGGGTATTGCTGGTCCTAGTCCTCGCCCCCTCTCTCGCGCTGATGCTTGCGGTTGCGATGCAGCCCCAACGCCTGGCCGAGCCGCTTCATCCGGAAACACTGGTCAACCTTGGCATCGTCCTTGCTGTCGGGATCATGCTGCTGGGATGGGCCGCGACATGGTTCTACGTGCGCCGTGCCAACGGCAAGCTTGAGACGATGGTGCAGCAGATCCTGTCGGAGGCCGGACAATGAATCTCCAGGCCATTGCCATGTTCCTGCTCTTCGTCGCGCTGACGCTGGGCATCACGTACCGGGCCTCCTCGCGCACCCGGACTGCCAATGACTTCTTTACCGCAGGCGGCGGAATCACGGGTATGCAGAACGGCCTGGCCGTGGCGGGTGACTACATGTCGGCCGCTACGCTGCTCGGCGTGGTCAGCCTGGTCTATGCACGCGGCTTTGACGGGCTGCTGTATATCGTCGGGTTCTTCATCGGCTGGCCGGTCATGCTGTTCCTAATGGCCGAACGGCTGCGTAATCTCGGCAAATTCACCTTCGTCGACATTATTTCGGACCGGCTCGATCCCGTCACCACGCGCTGCATGGCAGCGGCCAGCAGCCTGGTGGTCGTGTTGCTCTATCTGATCGTGCAGATGGTCGGCGCCGGCGAGCTGGTGCAGTTGCTGTTCGGCATCGACTATGTCTATGCCGTTGTCGGGGTCGGCGCGCTGATGATGGTCTACGTGACAGTCGGCGGCATGGTCGCCACGACGTGGGTGCAGATCACTAAGGCAGTGCTCCTGCTGTTCGGCGGCTCGCTGCTGATGCTGTTGGCGCTGGCGCATTTTGGCTTCAGCTTTGAAACCCTGGCAGCCAAGGCAGTCGCGGTGCACCGCAGCGGCCCGGCCCTGCTCGCGCCTGGCACGATGTTCGCCGATCCGGTCTCGGCACTTTCGCTGTGCGTAGCCACTGTACTCGGGCTGTCGGGACTCCCCCATATCCTGATGCGCTTCTTTACGGTGCCAAATGCGTGCGAGGCACGCAAGAGTGTGTTGGTGGCCAGTACCTGCATTGGCTACATGTTCCTCGCCATGTTTGCCATTGGTCTTGCGGCCATCGTGATCGTCGGTACCGATCCGCGCTACTTCGAAGGCGGCCAGGTTGGCGGAAAGCTGCTCGGCGGCGGCAATATGGTCGCAATGCATCTCGCAAGCGCGACCGGTGGCAACCTGTTTCTCGGGTTCCTGGCGGCTGTCGCCTTTGCCACGATTCTCGCCGTGGTGTCGGGCCTGACACTCGCGGGCGCTTCCGCGATCTCGCATGACATTTACGCCGGTGTCCTGCGGCGCGGTACTACCACCGAGGCAGCCGAGGTCGTCGTCACCAAAAAGGCCACGCTGGCCATCGGTATCGTCGCGGTGCTGCTGGGAATTGCCTTCAAGGGGCAGAACCTGGCGTTCCTGGTCGCGCTGGCTTTCAATGTAGCGGCCTCGGCGAATTTTCCGGTGCTGGTGCTGTCGATGTACTGGCGCGGCCTGACCAGCCGCGGCGCGGTCTGGGGCGTGGCGTCGGGCCTGGCGTCGTCGGTCGCGCTGGTGATACTTTCCCCTGCCGTCTGGAAGAACGTGCTAGGGCACCCGTCAGCCATCTTTCCGTACGACCACCCGGCGCTGTTCACAGTCCCGCTCGCGTTCCTGGTCACATACCTGTGCTCGCGCTTCGACCGGAGCGCCAGGGCCGAGGCAGAGCGCCAGGCCTTCGACGCGCAACTGGTCCGCGCACAGACCGGCCATGGGGCGGCGGCACCATCCAGCCACTGACACCCGGCGCATGACCAAGCGCGGGTTGCGTGCCACACAGAGGTGCAACCCGCTGCGGTAGCCCCGTGCTAGGTCGCTGCAGGCGTCAGCGCGGCATAGAACGCCGCGCTGTCCCAGTAAGCGCGCATGAATTCGATTCTGCCATCCGTGTCCATACGAACGATAAAGACGTGCGGCAGCGAGAAGGACTGGCCTCGGCTTGCGATCCCCAGCACGTCCCGAGCCTGCGTGCCCGTGATAGTGACCTCGGCAATTACGGTGCGCTGGTCATCGTCGCCATAGACCGCAGTGACCTGGTTGCTCAAATCCGGGAAGCCATCCATCAGGCCGCGCCAGATTGTCTTGCCGGCCTCGCCGGCAGGCCCCTCCAGCCTCATGGGGACATAGTCGATCCGCGCATCTTGCGAAAACATGGCGAGCATGCCGTTTATGTCATGCTCACGGTAGCGCGCGAAGAACGCCTTGACGATCTCGATTTGGCTCATCACAGATCTCCCTGAAAATGGGACATAGGGCAGGCCGGCGTGGCGCCCGATAGGTCCGCCACGCCCGTGCAGTCATCATCATCTCGCTTCGCCGAACCCTGTCAATGCCCCTCCCCGAACGGGGGCTGCGCCAACGCCGGCAGCCGGGAATGGCCTGGCTGTCGCCTCCCTCCTACCGAAGGCGTTCGAAGGCATGCGCGATCTCCTCGATCGCAGCGCGTATCCGCGCGGTGTGGCGCAAGTCCTTATGGGTCACCAGCCACACCTCATAGGGCACGTCGCGGCAACGCTCAGGCCAAAGCCTGACCAGGTCGTCGGCCTTGCCCATGTAGACAGGAATCTCGCCCACACCCAGCCCCGCCTTGATGGCACTGCGCAGCATCAGGCTGGAATTGACGGCTGCCACGATACGCCCGCCGGAAATGGGTTCGCCCACCAACATTGGCTCCCTCGACCCAAGCACATAAGGCTGGTACACCACCAGGTCATGGCCGGAAAAGGCCGTACCGGCCTGGGGCTCTCCATGCTCGCGAAGGTAGCCTGGTGAGGCGAACAGCCCCATCGGCCATTGGGCCAGACGGCGTGCGATCAGGTCGGGATTGTCCGGCCTGGCCGTGCGGATCGCGATATCCGCTTCCCGTTTTGCCAGGTTCAGCATCCGGGTCGATGCATCAATCTGCCATACGACCTCAGGGTACTTTGCGTGTAGCGCCTCAAGCGCTGGCATCAGAAAATCCATGGCCAGCGAATCGGTTGTGGTGATCCTCACCTCGCCCGCGAGCCGGTCGTCGAGTCCCTGCGTCAACCGCTGGAAGTCATTTGCAGAGTGCTCCATGCGCTGCGCCGCGTCAAGCACGCTCTCGCCCGCCATGGTCAGCACATAGCCGCTTGACGTGCGCAGGAACAGGGTTGCCCCAACCACGCTTTCCAGTGCCGCAAGGCGCCGCCCTACTGTGGCCTGGTCCACGCCAAGCGATCTCGCCGCGGCGCGCAGCGTGCCATCCCGATACAGCGCGAGAAAAACCCGGGCATCGTCCCAGTTCATATCCCCCTCTCAACCGTACAAATCGTCCGATGCGATTCTGCATGTCAGCCATGAAAACCTGCATCACATCATTGAATCGCAGAAACCTATACTGCCTCAACCGCGACAGCAATTCCCACGACCTAGATCTGCGCCGCGCTCCACGAGTTAATCAGGAAATCCCATGCCTTCGCCTTCGCATAACATCCCCGATACGATGACGGCCATCGAAATCAAGCACCCCGGAGGCCCGGAAGTGCTGGTGCCCACACGGCGGCCAGTGCCCACGCCCGGCCCGGGCGAACTGCTGATCCGCCACCATGCGGCAGGTGTCAACGGCCCCGACGTATTCCAGCGCAAGGGGCTGTACGATCCGCCTCCCGGCGCCTCCGACATCCCCGGGCTCGAGGTCGCAGGCGAAGTCGCGGCCCTCGGCCAGGGCGTCACCGGATTCAAAGTCGGCGACCTCGTCTGCGCCCTGATTCCGGGGGGGGGATACGCCGAGTACAGTGTCGCCAGCGAGCACAATACCTTGCACCTGCCCGATGGTCTGCAGTTGGTGGAAGCTGCCGCGATGCCAGAAACCTTCATGACCGTCTGGCTCAACCTGTTCCAGCGGGGCAAGTTCACCAAGGGCGACACCGTCCTGATCCATGGCGGGGCCTCTGGGATCGGCACCACAGCCACCATGCTCAGCAAGGCCTTTGGCGCGGCCAAGATCATCACCACCGTGGCCTCCGACGCGCAACGCGACGCCAGCCTCGCACTTGGCGCCGATTACGCGGTCAATTACCTGGAAGAGGATTTTGTCGAGGCCGTCATGCGCGTCACCGAAGGCAAAGGTGTCGATGTCATTGTCGATATCATCGCTGGCGATTATGTCCCGCGCAACTACGCTGCCGCGGCCATTAACGGGCGCATCGTGCAGATCGGTGTCATCAAGGGCATCGCCAAGGAAGTCGACTTGTTCCCGATGTTGACCAAGCGCCTCACCCATTTGGGCTCGACCCTGCGCTCGCGCACGCCTGAAGAAAAGGCCCAGATCATCCGCGAGCTCGAGGCGCAGGTCTGGCCGCTGATGGCATCTGGCGCGGTCAAGCCGCTCATCTACCAGACATTCGCGCTGGAACAGGCGCGGGCAGCCCATGAGCTGATGGACTCCGGCACCCATATCGGCAAGATCGTGCTCACGATGGGCCAGTAACGGCACGGAGCGGCAAGTGCCGGGTGCGGGCGATGCCGTCCGCCCCGGCCGTTCCGGTATGCCTGCCCCGTGTGCACGCATTCCTAGCCGAGGTGCCCGTCAAGGCTGCGATGAGGTGGATGGCAGAACACGGTGGCGACGGCCGCTACCATCGACAACAGGGTCAGCGCGCCGCCAAACCAGTAGGTTGCCGCCACTAAGCCGAGGCCGAAGAAAAAGATGCCGATGCCCTGCAAGTTCGCCCAGCAGGGTGACGCCGAGGCCCGTCATTAGGCACAGCGCTCCCGCCATCATGGATTGCCGTGCCGTCCAAGGACGCCCGGCCAGCACCGCGGCCGCTGCGCTGATAGCACGAACACCAGCAAGGCTCCCGTCAACGGTGCCTGCCAACCCGTGACACTGCGGGCGAGCGTCGGGCCTAGGGAAAGACAGAACCCATTCATCGACCAGACCGCGACATTGATCGGCGACGACAGGATCAGCGCGGACCTCGCCTGTGCAGTGCCATCGCGGTGAGAATGACTGGACGCCGGCCGACATAGTCCGACTGCGCGCCGGTGGTCAGGAAGGACATGGGGCGGGTTGATGGGGTTCGCGATCGGATAGCGCCCGCGGGAAGCTAGCTCCGCGCCACGGGGCGCTCCGCGACCCGCGGCAGGTCCCGGCCCAGGCCGCTGCGGACCGCCTGGATGCGGGAGTTCACTTTCAGCTTCTCAAAGATATTCTTCAGATGCCACTTCACGGTTTCCGGGGCGACACGAATGGCCCGGGCAATCTCCTTGTTGGAAAGCCCCCGTGCCACGTAGTCGAGAATTTCCACTTCACGGGCGCTTAGCCTGCTGGCGGCCACCGGCTCCGCCTGGTCATCCGCGGCGTCTGGCTCGCTTGCCGGCGCATCGAACCCGGCGCATAGCCTCCTCACATACCAGGGCTCAACCTCGGCCAGGCGGTCTTGCTGCTGACGCAGCGCGTCAAGGACTTCCCGGGCCGCAGGGCCGGCATCGAGAAACACGCGGTGCAGACCGTTCGCCTGGCCATAGGTGAGCGCGGCGCGCATGGCCTGGACAGCTTCTGCACGCTGCCCCGCACTGTGCAGGGCGACCGCCCGCATCACTGAAATCTGGGCGGACAGGTACTGCATGCCCGCTGCACGCACCTCAGCCTGCACGCCATGCAGGATGGGCACGGCTTCCGCAGACCGGCCACGAGCCACCAGCAGACGGCTATGCGCCATCTGGAAACGCTGCCAGGTCTCCAGGTAGCTGCCCTGCAAGCTCGCTGGCCGCTGCCCGACCAGCGCTTCCAACTCGTGGCCGATCCTCGTGGCGCGGCCCAGGTCGCCGGACCGGATACCGATCCGGATCGCCTCGGCCTTGCACGCAACCTGCATGCGCAGCCATCGGCGGCTTCTGGCAACGGCTTCCGCGTCTTCCAGGATCCGATAGGCTTCGTCCTGTTTCCCCGCCAGCAGCCTCAGGCGCGCCAGCGTCACGCAGAAGCCGACCAGTGGCCCCAGCGAGCACGATTGCATCGCCATCTCGAGCCGCCCGTCCAGCAGATCGGCGACGCGGTCCAGATCATTCCATTCATAGTGGATGGCGGCCAGGTATCCGACCGGGAGCACCGATGCGGCAGACTGCCGGCCGGCGCGCGCGTTGGATTCGCGCAGCACATCTTCCAGGGTCTGAACGGCCTCGCCCAGCCGGCCCTCCACGAACAGGCTGAGCCCGACCATACTCTGCCGGTACACCGTTGCGTAGATCGGCGCATTCGCCCCGGTACCGAACGTCAGCGCGCCCCGCAACCGTTCGATCTCCTCGAACCCGGAAGCATAGCTGAGACCGAAGATAAGCGTCGTCAGGCCGATTCCTTCAGCCCATGAGCCTTCCGCCGGGCCGAGTTCCAGGACCTTGCGCCCCATTTCCAGCGCGCGCTGACTCTCGTCGGACAGGGCCGCGATCAGCGTCTTGACCGCCTGTAACTCGACGCGAACCACCTCCGTGACGGGCAACTGCCCGAGCCCGATGTCGTCCTCGACCGCCTGTAGTTCGCGCCTGGCCGCGTCGGCTTGCATTGTCAGTGCGAGCGCCCAGGCATGGGCCAGGCGCAAGCGAAGCCGGCCACGCACAGCCTCGCCAGGCAATTTTGCGACCCAGCTCAGGACCGTCCGTACATCGCTGGCCTCCACTAGATTCATCGCGCATTGCTCGACCCAGCCGGCGGCGCGATCGCTTTCGCCGGCTGCCAGGGCATGCCTGACGGCCTCCGACCACAGCGATTGCGCCGCAAACCATTCACTGGCCCGGCGATGCAGTTCGGCAACTTCGTGCGGACGCTCCCTGACCAGGCGTTTTCTCAGGTACTCGGCAAACAGCGCGTGATAGCGGTACCACTGGCCCTCGGCGTCCAAGGGCCTGACGAACATATTCCGAGCCATCAGCCACTCGATACTGGCATGCGCCTCGCTGGAGCCTGTCACTGCATCGCACAAGGGCACCGACATCCGGTCCAGCACCGAGGTCTGTAGGAGAAAACTCTGTAGCGGCTCGGGGACGTGAACAAATACGTTCTCGTTCAGATACGCTTCAACGCTGCGCCGGGCGAATGGCAAGCGCTCAGCGAAGACGTCGGGCTGGTCGGTTGCACTTAATGCAAACGTCGCCAATTGCAAGCCAGCCGCCCAGCCTTCCGTCGCTCGCAGCAGCACCTCGGTCTGGGCAGCGCTCAGGGCATGGCCGGAAACGGCAGAAAAAAACGCCTGTGTCTCGGCGCTGTCAAAGCGCAGGGCCTCCGCGTCCAGCTTCAGCAATTGGCCCCGGGCCTCGAAGTAACTCAGCGGAAAGCCCGGCTCGCCCCGCCCCGCGACGAGCAGATGCAGGTTCTCCGGCGCATATCGGAGCAGCCTGAACACCGCCTCGTGAATGGCGGGCGATGCCAGCCGGTCAAAATCATCCAGTACCAGCACCATTTGGCGCGGCAGCGCCAAGACCGCATTGAGAAGCTCCGCAAACATCGTGTCCGCCGGCGCCAGCGGGTCGGGCTCCAGGCCGCAAGGGATCGGCTCGCCGGCCTGCTTGCAAGCTTCCCTTGCCGCGGCGAGCAGGTAGGCGCCGAACTGGAAGAGATCATCATCGTCGCGGTCGATGCTGAGCCAGCCAACGGCGCAGCCTTCCTGCGCCAAGACCTTCTTCCATTCACCCAACAGCGACGTCTTGCCGAAGCCGGCGGGGGCTACCAGGACCGTCAGCTTGCGCTCCATGCCAGGACGCAATTGCGCGATGGAGCGTTCACGATGGATATAGTGGCGCGTTCGCGGTGGCGCCAGCTTTGTCAGGATCAAGGCTGGCCGCCATTGGGGTAGTTGCGCAGCAGCGACCGGCGATGATTGGGTCATTCGTGACTCCTCCTGACGGCGGGCGGGCGGGACACACTAGACGATCACATCCCATTCATCAGCCTGCTCCCGGCGCACCATCTCGGCGGCGGAATCCGGCTTGATGGTTCGGTAGCGATGCGAC
Source organism: Cupriavidus sp. USMAHM13 (assembly GCF_001854285.1). NCBI lineage: Bacteria > Pseudomonadati > Pseudomonadota > Betaproteobacteria > Burkholderiales > Burkholderiaceae > Cupriavidus > Cupriavidus sp. USMAHM13. The sequence goes on along the minus strand of NZ_CP017753.1, from coordinate 56,085 downwards.
GCGGCGGTGATGACATCGATCATGGCATCAATCATTTCCTGCGGGTCATGTTGGTTATTCAGCGGACGCTTAACGCGCGGCTGCATCGCTTGCTTTCCGTCTTCCCACCATTGATCCATGCTTTCCATGCCGGTATCGTTGAACCCGGTGCGGTAAGCTCCAGGATTCACTGTCGCGACCTGGATCCCATAGGGTTTTAGCTCCTCACGCATCGACGCGCACAGCGCCTCGACCGCATGCTTGGATGCCGCATACGCAGCCACCCAGGGAACCTTGACCAGACCGGCAACAGAAGACGTCCAGACAATCTTGCCGCTGCCGCGCCGGATCATCTGTCGAGCGAACCCCTGCGCCACCTCGAGGGCCGCGAATACATTGGTCTCGAATACCCGCCGCACCAGCGCGATGGGAATCTCCGCCACCGGCCCCGCCTCCATAATGCCAGCATTGTTAAATAGCACGTCGATCTCGTGCTGGAACGCGCGCTGCCGGTCGATTGCGTCCAACACGTCGAGTTTGATTACCGTCAGCCGGACGCCCTCGAGCTCGGCCGCATTGCGCAATTCCGTCACCTGCGGCCAGATTTGCGCTCCTGCAATAACGTTATACCCGCTGCGCGCGAGCCCCAGCGCCACGCCTTTCCCAAAGCCGCTGCCGGCGCCAGTCACCAATACAGTTTTCCCCATCGCTAAGCTCCTGAAGTCTCAGAACAGGCGGGGGGTTAGCCCTTACTGCTCCAGTTCTGCCAGCAGCAGGTCGGTCACCGCACCACCGGACGCTGAGTACGCCGACGTCTTTCACCGCAGACCACCGCCATGGTCCGGCGCCTTGGTGGACTCGGCGCGACGGCAAGCATGGCGGTCCGTAGTCGCCGGAATCGAAAATAGCTACCTCGGACTTGATTTCGCTGCGTTTCAGAGTTGCATCCAGCCGGCTCCTGAAGGCGTATCGCCGCCTTTCGGATTCACATAGTCAATGTGATAGCCCTGCGCCTTAATCATCCAAAGTGAACAGCTCGGCCAAACAGAGGCCTGTAGCCCGATTCATATCGGGCTACTTATGAAGCTCCTCCCCAAGACAAGAGGATCTTCTTGCCACTCGCGCCTAACTTTCCTTCACTAGGGTCAGCCGAGCAGGTCTGGGTATGACTGTAATGGATGATCGCCGAAACGGAAGTCAAGCCACAAGGGCATGGGATACCGTCAAAGGGGGGGCGGCGGGGGGGCTTGCCCGACAATGCCAACTCGTCGCTATTGCCGGGCGTTGCTTTGTGCTGTGCCGAAGCCTCGTGGGGTAAGCCGAACGCCGACGTCGGCATTGCCGAAGACCTAGACTCCCCCCCCCCAATTAGGGAGGCTCCTTGCAAACACCGCAGCGATACGGGAATCATTGCGTTGGCGAGGCTTGCTTCTTCAAGAACGGCGTGCCTCGCCTTCCCACAAACAATTTCGCGAATGGGAATCGCAGGCCATAGAGTGAGATGTGTAGCTTTAAGCACTCTGGAGTAATGTCATGTGATTCGTCCTCGGTGCACCGAGCAAGATCATGCTCCTCGGTTTGAACTGTAAAGGTGGCGGAGTGGAGGCAACCGAAGGCGCCCCGACGCCATTCAAGATGCTGGCCTTCGATCTCCGCCGCGGTGATGCCGAAATTGCTGACGTAGCCACCTTCATCTGCAGCGCCTGGGGGAAACGGCGCCGCCCCGGCGGAGGGCAACCGCGTCACTCGACTCGCCGCGAACTACGGGCCAAGCCTGGCTCGGCAAGCGCGAGATGAATCCAAGGAGCCTGCCATGTCGACTATCTCAAGACGTTCATTTGTCCAGTCCATCGGTGCCGCGACACTCGCACCGGGGGTTTTGCTTGCATCGACCGAAGCTGGAGCTGCGTCCGAAAGCTCCGCTCCGCCCCAAGGGGCCAGCGCAAACTACGCCGATTACAAGCATATTCAGGTCACCAAGGACCACGGCGTCGCCACCGTCACGTTGAACTATGCACCGCTCAACCTGCTCGATGAGGTACTGTCGGATGAGTTCGACCGGGTGACCCGACAACTGGAACAGGATGCGAGCGTACGCGTCATCATCCTGCAGAGCGCTGTGCCGAAATTCTTTATCGCGCACTCGGGCCTGCACCGTGTCGGCTCGGCACCAAAGACGACTTCGAACACGCGCACCTTCCGCCTGACCCAGATGCTCGGCGAGCGCCTGCGCAATATGCCCAAGGCTGTGATCGCCAAGGTCGAAGGCATCGCCCGTGGCGGCGGCTGCGAGATCGCGCTGGCCGCGGACATGTGTTTCGCCGCAATCGGCAAAGCTGTGTTCGGCCAGCCGGAAGTCGTCTGCGGACTCGTTCCCGGTGGCGGCAACACGCAGCGCCTGCCGCGGCGCATGGGGCGCGCACGCGCCCTCGAGGTGCTGCTGGTCGGCGGAGACTACTCGGCGGAACTGGCCGACCACTACGGCTATATCAATCGTGCGCTGCCGGCCGGGGAACTGGGGCCATTCGTGGACAAGCTCGCGCGCCGCATTGCGACCTTCCCCCCCACCACGATCGCCCACTTGAAAAAGGCCGTGGACATGGGGTCAGACGTATCGTTCTCCGAAGGGTTATTGGTGGAAGCGCATGAGGCCGACCTTTGCGTAGCCAACGAAGCGATACAGGCGCGGGTGAAGGCGATACTCAATGCCGGCGCCGAGACCTACGAAGGCGAACTCCACTTCCCCGAACTGTCCGCGAAGCTGCCGCCCGGCGATTAAGCGATCGACCAGCCTCCGAACGGTGGGTGCCCGCAAGTGCAAAAAAATACGTTGATACGAGCGTGCAAGTGCAGTGCACACAGCAAGGCGCCGGAATGCATGGCCCTTGCTGGTGATTGGGGGATTTCCCTCAACCGGTGTTAAGCCGGTGGAAACTAAGCTCCAAAACCCGTTCTTCTTTAGAAGGAAGCCCATCATGACGTCCCAGACCGACAGCAAGCAGCCGACGCCTGATCCAGCCGAGCGCAAGGCGTTCTTTCCCTCCCCATACTCACTCTCACAATTCACGTCGCCAAAGTCAGACCTCTCCGACGCCGACTATCCGGACGCTTATCAGGGAGGTCGCTGGAAAGTACTACTCGTCGCTGCAGACGAGCGCTATCTCTTGACCGAAAACGGTACCTTCTTTTCTACTGGCAACCATCCCGTCGAGACCCTGCTGCCCATGTATCACCTGGACCGCGCAGGCTTCGAGTTCGACATTGCCACTTTATCTGGCAATCCGACCAAGTTCGAATGGTGGGCGTTCCCTTCTGAGGACGCCGAGATAAAGTCCCTCTACGCGAAGTACGAGCAAAAATTCCAGCAGCCCCTTAAGCTTGCTGACGTGGTCAATTCCTTGGACAAGGATGCAAACTACATTGCCGTTTTTGTCCCTGGGGGACATGGCGCCCTGATCGGGCTACCCTTCAGCGCAGACATGAAGACAACCCTTCAGTGGGCCATGCAAAACGATAGGTACATCATCACGCTGTGTCATGGCCCTGCAGCCTTACTTTCCGCCGGCGTCGACGAACCCAGCAGTGGAGATCTTTTCCGCGGCTACCGTATTTGCGCATTCCCAGATGCCATGGACAAGCAAACGCCAGATATTGGCTATATGCCTGGTCCCTTGCGTTGGTTCTTTGGCGAAAAACTTGCTGCTATGGGAGTCGAGATCGTAAACACCAAGATTGATGGAAGTACGTTCCGGGACCGGAAGCTCCTCACGGGTGACAGTCCCTTGGCAGGCAACAATCTTGGCAAACTGGCTGCGCGCGCGTTATTGGATGAAGTGCACAGTACAGGTGGGCGCTAGCGCGAACGCTGGCGTGCGCGCCGGCGGCTCGGTGGTGGTCTGGCTAGGCGTAGCGACTGCGAGTTGCGCCAGCGTCAGATGGAGGTCGACTTTTTCGCTCGGATGCGTGCTGTGTCGCGCCAATTAGCGGGTAGGCCAGGGAACTGGTCGACACCGGTGAAGCGCACGAGTTCGCCAACGCTGATGGTGGCATAGACGGGCGCGGGTGTATTCGGCGCGACGTAGGCAGCCGCGCCGATGCCTTCTATATATATGGCCTTCCAGATATGGCTCGGAATGCGCACGCGGCCATTGAGCAACAGTGGCGCACCCACAAAGGCCGGTCCGGTGACGACGTAGGCCGCACCATACTGGCGAACGAGGCGCCGGGTCGAGGTCTCGAGATGGCTCCAGGTCTGGCGATTCGAGGTCGGGTTCTGCGGCACCACGTTGGCCAAACTGAATGTCTCGGCCTGGGAGGCTTGGTCGGCCTCATCACCGCTAGGTGTGAGGTGGCCCCGATCGTATCCAGACCGGCGGAAGTCGGCCAGATTGGCGCGTGCAGCAGCAGGCAGCGAAAGCTCCTCATAGAATTCGCTGTCGCGGGGTAGCGAGCGAGCTTGCTGGACCGCCGTTGCGGTCAGGTGTTCGGCGGACCAAAGGGGCGTCCGGGTGCGGACGGAGTCGAGCACGGCGTGGCTGCGGAAGCATAGAAGGCGGGAGTCGGCGGCGGCCGCGGGATCGGCTATCCGGGGAGCGGTCCGCTGTGCGAAGTGCGCGCTGCAGTCCGGGGGCGAGGCATGCGCGACTTGGGTGGCGGCGAGAAGAAGAGCGAAGGCGAACGCGGAACGGAGCATAGGATAGGCTAGCCGGTTGAACATACAACCAGCTTGCCAGTCCCCGCGGGAAGTCAAGTGAGGCCGGGCCGTTGGCGCTGCGGACCTGGCATGCAGGGGCCGGTGGAGCGTGGCAAGATCAGCGGGGCCTTGGCGCCGGGCACCTTTGGTGCCGGCAGTAAGAGAACCATTGGCGCTGAGCCGCGGGCCTTTGGGCGCAAAGCCGGGCGCCACTTGCCAACGTGGCCAGCGGGGCGGGTAAAGCGGCGCCGGAGGCCGGCTTCAGCATGCCCCCGGCGGTTCTCAAGGCGCCGGGCCATCCTTTGCCGACGTTAGTACTGGGGCCTCCAGAGCCTCTCGTACCGCAGGGTCGATGCCCGCGTGCGTGGCGGTATCAAATGATCTATAATTTTCTGGTCAAATGATGCTCGCGGAGTTTCTCATGACCACAGTCTCGCCAGAGCGCATCAGTGCTGTAATGGCGCTCCAGCCCGTCGCGCAGAGTTTCGCCGAATTGGAAGACCGCGTACGCAAAGGGCTTCCCAAGGCCGCTCTGCAGGCGAGTGTCACGCATGTGGCTCGTACGCCGGATGAAAAAAGGGGGCTACTGTTCCGCATCGTGCCGGAAGCGACGTTCAAGCGCCGCCGGGATCGGTTGAGTCCGGATGAATCGGAGAAGACTGAGCGGCTGGCGCGCGTGTTTGCGACGGCGCTGTATGTCTGGGATGACGAGGCCGACGCTCGTGATTTTCTCAACACACCGCACCCGTTGCTCGAGGGGCGTCGGCCCCTGGACGTCGCCATGACAGAGCTTGGAGCGCGGCGCGTCGAGGAGTTGCTGGCGAAGCTGTTCTATGGGCTGCCGGCGTGATGCGGATTTTCCGAATCGCCGACCGCAGGCACCCGGTCTGGGATGGCACTGGCGCAATGCTTGTCGGGGGACGGTTCAACAGTGCGGGCAAGCCCGTTATCTATGGTGCCTTGACATATGCCGGCGCCATGCTGGAAATCCTTGTACACGCGCGGATCGGCAAGGTTCCGACCACACAGGTGTCGGTGATGGCCGAAGTCCCGGATGGAGTCTCGGTGGAACAGGCGCCTGCCGAGGCATTGCCTGACGGGTGGGATCGGCCTGACTCAGCCGCAGCGCGCCAATTCGGAGATCTGTGGCTAAGTGAGGCACGAAGCGCGGTGCTGCTGGTGCCGTCGGTCGTCGCTAGGTCGGAGTGGAATGCTCTCGTCAATCCCAACCACCCGGAAAGCGCTCGCATTACCTCGTCGTCTCCGACGCCGGTCATTTGGGATCAGCGCTTGTTTCTTGCCGCCTCGTCGGCACCCGATAGCGATTAATCTGGCCGGCGCGCCGGCGCTGTGTGACCCAGTTCCAGATGGCACCGGGTGATAGCGAGCATGCAATCGCATGCGTGAGCCATATAGCCGGCGACCGATTCGGCCGCCTCACCGGCTGCACGGCCAATATGCCAGAACTCGTTGAGCCAGTTACCAGGCGGCCCAACTGGCCCGTTCTTGCGACCCAGAGCGATGGCGCCACGGATGGCCAGGACGGTTTCGGGCTGCGGAAATTCTCGATCGTCGTCGAACATTTTTAGGTTGGGGATCGTGAGCTGGGTTGGGCGTCGTCGGAAAACATGTCGATGGTCCGATCGTCGCGTGGGTGCATGGGCGGGATGCAGCGGAGGAGTTGCTCGAGCGAGGTCCGGCCGTCGCCGCCATACGGAATCTCGTGCGCGCGCCAGCCTCCCGGCAGCTCACTTAGCCCGGCCACAGGCCCGTCGACGCGGATGTCCAGTTGGGCCGCATCGCTCAAGATGGCGGCTTGGCAGCGGCGGGCCGCGTGCTCGGCGGAGGCATTGTCGGCGGCCATGATGACGGCGACGGCGCTGAGACGAACGATGTACGGTCTTTGCATGGTTGCCTCCGGAAACTAGATGGAGCCGGCGTGTTGTAGGGCAAGAATGGCATGCGCGAAGGCCCGCGCACGGCGTCGGACTTGGCTGTCTATGCCGGTGAGAAGGCCATGGGTCTCCATCGTCTGCACAATGGCGCGGATCGCGTCACCCGTCGGCGCCGGAGCGATGGCGCCGAACTCAGCGGTGGCCAGCGTTGCGAGGACCGTGCCGGCCTGGTTTGCGGCCAGTAACCACGGCCCGGCTTCGGCCGGGGAGCCGGATCGCTCGATGCGGCAGAAGGCCATGCCCGCGAGCTCTGCCGGTGGCAGCATTTCCGCCGAGATTTCGACGTCCTGCACACTCGCCGACGATTCTCGGGCGCGCGGCACCGGTGTGGCGCGCTGGAGGCGGGTACTGAGTGTGTTTGCCGCGTCTAGCAGTGAGAAGAGCGCGCTGGTGGGGACGCTGGTCCTCTCGTCGACGGTCGGCGAGGTGGCGTGCAGGAATGCGGAGATGGCATCCAGTGCGGCCTGAGCGACCTTGTCGGCGGTGTCGGGCTGACTGATGGCCGTCATGACGCGCTCCCCCCGGCGCCTGCGTTAGGCAGATCCTTTTGCTCCAGGGCGTGGGCGGTATGCCGAGCGTAGGTTGCCACAGCGCGCCAGTAGGCCGCCATTGGAGCCTTGCGGCGTCCCCATGCCTTCTCGGCTTCCGTATTGGACTGCGTGCGCAGCTCCCGAAGCAGCTTCACCAGGGGCGCGCGTACCTCGGGCGGGAGCGCTCGCAGGGCTCGGCCAGCTGGGAGGGCGAGCAACGGGTTCAGGTAGCCCATTACGCCGCCTCCTGGCCCTGGGTGGCCGGCGTGGCAATACCGTGAGCGCTGGCGCGAAGCGGCAACGGCGACGGCTGTCCCTGATGGCTGGCGACCAGCCATGCGCCAAACGCCGTGATGCCGTAGCGGTTCCAGCCTAAGGAGCGCAAGGCACCAAGTTCGATCAAGCGACGCATGGTTGCCTTGGGGATCGTGTGACCATCCGCTTCGAAGTCCTCGCACTGCGCGTTGAAAAGCGCCAGGTCCTGGAGATCATCGGAATCGAGAAAGCGAAATGCATCCAAGGGTGGGCTCCGTGATTGCTCGACACCCGCCGGGAGCGCTTCCGCGGCAATGGACAAGCGCAAGGCGGCGCGAAGCGCATGGAGCGGCATACGCGGTGACTCGGTGACAGCGTCGAGCGAAGCGACCGCGACCAGGTGGGTAGGCTCTTGGGTGTCGGCAAAGCCGACCATCAGGTTGGCCAGCAGGTCGCGGGCTCGCTCCCATGAGAGCTGGTGGGTAGCAGGGGCGGGCGTGGAACAAGAAGGCATCGTGGCGTCCGTTCGGTTGGGAAGTGCGGACACGTAGCCAGCGGCAAGCGCTTGACCCGGTCCGATAGATCCAGCCTACCGACCGCCAAGAGAAGTCAAGCCATCGCGCTACGAGAAGCGGCCGAGAGAGTCGTCGATGGCGATTCCCAGTGCCGCCGGCGCGACCAACGCATCCGCATCGGGCGTTGGGGAGGCAATGGCCTGCGCGGTCGAGGCGCCCTCGTCCCGATGATGGTGATGTGTGACCGCGGACAGCAGCATGGTCCGGAAGCTCGTTGGCAAGTCCGTGAGCAAGTACAACCAGAAGTCGAAATCATCGGAAGTGCCCACCGAGGCCACAGGTCTCGATGTTGGCGGGCGCAAGGCGGTGCCGGCCGTGGCCAGCCGGTTGAGGTATGGGCGGGCGGCTTCCGGGATCGTGCCGTTCTGCCGGGCGGCTTCGACCGCCGGCAGAAGTGCAGCGGCGCCGGCGCGGGCGTGGTCCACCTGCGCCAACTCACTCTTCAGCCGCTCAACCTCCGCATTGAGGCTTGGCAACTCTCCGTATCCGGCTTGCTCAAGATGGGCGGCCAGACGTGTTTGGAGAATGGCCAGTACTTGCTGGGAGCCCGAAAGCGGTATGACGCCGAGCAGCTTGTAATTGTCGGCGAAGGCCTGCACGACAGTCGGGTCGACGAATTGCGGCAAGAATGCGCGCAGGTTGTCGAGAACCTTTCGGGAGATGGCTGGCAACAGCGTGCGCACGATGTCCGCCAGGTAGTCTCTCCTCGTGCGCTGAGCGGCAGCGAGCAGGCCCTCCAGGTGCTGCGAGCGGCGTTCCAAAGAAGCGACGGCCGTCGCGACAGCGTCCCGGGCATCAGTGATGGTTTGTTGGTCCATGCTGGTGAGCAATTAGCTGGCCACGCCGTCTTCCTGGCGGCTGGCGAAGTAGTTGGAAAAATACTGGCGCAGTTCCGGTTTGTCCATGGACTTGGTCCATTCGAGGGGGCGCCCGGGCAGCGCTCTCAGGTCCGTCCAGGGGTCGAAGCCGAGATCGGTGATCTCGTGCATCCGGAGGAAGTAGCGGCGGTTGGTCGCATCACCATGCCAGAGATGGCGAATGCGGCCCGGGACGACACCGAGGCTGCCGTTGGCCATCCGATGGAAGCGGTCGGACCACGCCCGTAGGTGCGCGATTTGCCGGGCATCGTGCTTGAGCGCGTTCTCGATACAGAATCCGTGGTGTCCGTAGACCGCATGGGCCATGAAGTGGTCGGCGCTGCCGGAGACGGCGGCCTCATATAGCCCGACCGCATCGAAGATCTCTCGCCGCATTGCCCATCCGTAGCCGGTGTGCCCGTGGGCATCGTAGCGGCCGGCCTCGAGGCTATGGGGATGACGGCCCATGACGGCGGCGAACGATTCGGCGACGTCCAGACTGGATGCAACGCCGCCGGCAGGTCCGAGGCGCAAGCAGGTCTCGAAGACCTGGGCGATTTGGTGCGTGCGCATGACGCGAAGCAGTTCCTCCGGCCAGTTCTCGTTGTCGAACAGGATGTCGCAATCGAGCCACGCAACAACCTTGCATTGGCGCGGAAGCCACGAAGCGGCGAGATTGAGCAGGCGCTCCTTTTGCCAAAGGAGAGAGCCGGCACGAACCTGGACGAGGTCGAGCGCCGGGGGCAACTCGAACGGCGCATCGCCAAACGCGCATTCGACGGTGATGCACGGTACACCGGCATCGCGTATGCCTTGCCGGAATCGGTCGTAGTTGGCGCGCCGCGTCCGGTACCGGCAAGGATTGAAATAGGTCGTGACTACGTAGAGGTCGCTCATTTTGGCCTGCTCTGGTGATCGCTGATCGCGGCGGCCTTCCGATAGCACGTTACGGGGAAAGAGAAGAGTGTCGCGCAACTGCAGGTCTCGCTGCACGGGCCGGCGGCCCGGATCTCGTGGAGTAAGCCGTGCTCAACCGCGAGATCGTGGAGCGTGCCGGCCGCAAGATCGGCATGCGGCCATGACGCCATCACGGCGCGAGCGAAGCCGCGCAAGGCGGCAAGTTCGATGGCCATGGAAGGCGGGAGATAGTCGAAGAGGCCGCTTTCCAGTTCCCGCACAAAGGTGCCGTCCCGAGTCATCCGCTGCAGCAGCGCTTGTGCATAGGCGGGCTCGAAGTTGAGTTGGCGCTGCAGCAGGGCGACTGAGGCAGCCCGGTGGCGGTGCACCACGTCGACGGCGCGGTCGTAGTCCGATTCAGTGCAGAGGTCCATGTTACGTTCTTGAGGCGATGACCTTTCAAGCGTATCGGCCATCTGGCAAAGTCAAGCGGCTGCGGATCTCCGCATGGCCGGGAGCAGCACGGATGTCACCGGCGTCTCGGTGGGAATCCACCTGACCGAGGGAATGCCCTTTGCGCGGTAATAGGCCTGCTTCTCAGTCTTGCGTTGGTCGTATTCGGGTCACCTGTCATCCCTTACACCCCGATCGCGGTCGGTGGGTGGGTGTCGTGGAGGACGAAAGGGTGCACCTTGGCGCGTTCCGTGTGGCGGAGGCGCCGTCGGTGGCAATACCGATGCCTCGCAGTGCATCGCGGCAGAAGCGTGGTTGCCCCCACCGACAGGCATAGGGTGTGCTGCCCGAACGACCTAGCCAGCGCGGACATGGCCGACGCCGCCTCGCGTCCGCAGCGAGGTGCCCAGCGGCAGCATCGAGGGCGCAAGCGCGTGCGCGGACGGCACGATGTACCTGGCGGCGCGGAGGGCCAGCTGGCGGCGACCGGTGTTGACGAAGTGATTGATTCTTTCCTGGTAGACCGCGTGGTCGCCGCCGGGATATGTGACCACCTTGGTGCATTCGAGATAGGCGACCGAAGTCAATCAGTGTGACATGCGTCCTCTTGTCTGCACCACCGCAACGCGCATGCATCTTTGGTTGCGGCCCATCGGCAATGTAGGCAATTCAGTTGACTGATATGAGATACATATATGTTAGTTATGATTGTAATGTATTGCAATGTATGGAACAATCAATGCAATCGCATCGCCGATCGCTGGTGTTTGTACAGCTTCCCTGCAGCGCATGCGAATTCCGGAGTCACTGAACTGGTATGGCTCAGGCAGCTGGGCCAGACAACGAAGCACTCTTACCGAGGGTACGCAATGCATTCAGCTTTGAAAGTTCTCGTTGGAATCACGATTGCAGCAGCTGGCGTTAATGTCGCATACGCGCAGCAAGCTCCAGACAATGCCGTACGGAATGCCGATGGCTCACGCACGATACTGCGATCACAGCAGCTACCGGATGCGAATGCGCGGCATGCGCAGTGGTGTAAGGAACGCGGAGGGGTGGACATCACGAACGAAGGAGACCTGACGCTCGATCCCCAAACGACTGACGCGATCATTTGTCGCCGAGTGGATTCCTCCCCTGGATTCACTGGCGCATACGTTCCAAAAGAAGGCGGCGGAGCCGTGATCGCCCCGGGCATAAAGATGGAGAAGTCTCCGTCGATCATGCCATCGACGCCGCCAGCTTGGACGCCTCAGCAATTGCGCGAGCAAGGGGGAAAGTCCGGTGCGGCACCAAGTCCGCGAGCAGCAATCGCAGCAATTCCCACGATCAGTGTTCATCCGAACAATGGCTACGCTGTTAAGGTCGGCGAGCTGTTTCACGCTGCGTCCTATGCAGTCTTCAGCAACTTTACCGGGAATCCGACCGGACGGGTATCGTCGAGAATCCCCGCTCTAAATTGCGGTTGGACCTGGAACGGCGTGATCGATCTGAATCCCAAACAGGTGGATGGCTTTGTTGGTTGTACTGCAACTTGGCCGGGGGTGATCGGTACAACTATGCAAGCTTGCGTCGGGATGACTTGCGCCAACGGCGAAGGCTCATTTGTCGTAGAGCCCAAGAGATAGTCTGCTCGAAGGTTGGTCATCAATGGGGCGTTGTTGCATAAATCGAATTTGAAGGCGGAGCTACCCCCTTGAGTTGGAATTCAGGTAACGCGGACGGACTGCGGGCGAGCGAGCTCAGACATGCGGTTGAGTACGCCCACACGGATTGCTACCTCGGTCGCCTAGGAACCGACCTCGCGCGCCCACAGCGAATGGCCAGTGAGCGTCTTGAGCCGATACATCAGGTTCTCGACCAGCGAGCGGCGGTGATAGCCGCTGGCCTTTTTCCATTCGCGCCTGCTGCTCTTTGCGATGACGTCGATGGCTGCATTGCGCCACGCCGCGCCGGGCGTGGCGTCCGGCCAAGGCATCGCGCCCTCGCGCGGTGGAATCGACGGCTGAGCACCTCTGGCAGCAATTGCCGCGTGGCACGATTTGCTGTCGTACGCGCCATCACCGCCGACAATGTCCACAGGCGTCTCAGGCGGCAACTGGTCGAGCAAGTCAGGCAGGACATCGGCATCCCCGACATCCTGATGGGTCATCAGGGCGGCACATATCTGGCCGTCTTGGCGTCCATCGCCAGATGGACCTTGCGCCAAGTGCGGCGCTTGGAATAGCTGCTGCAACAGGGCAGGCATTCGAACAAGGGCAACTGGTACGACGCCTGTCAGTTCGTGCGTTCGACCAAGATGGCAACTTGATGAAGGGGCGTACCGTTCTAGATGTATTTGGAACCAGAACAGATACGGGGGAACTTGGGGCGCTCGAATTTAAGCTTTCGAAAAATGCACCCTATACTGAGCGTCAGATTCAGCACTTCCAAAATCTATAGAGCTACGGAGGGGTATTGGTTGGAAATAATGGCAGAGTAATTGGTCTTCCTGCGGGATCTATTCTGGACCCATTTCCGGTTCGTCGAGTCAACGGTCCGAATCTTCCCATAGCTGGTGAATGGTGGAAATAGGTATGCACGCTGTTGAAAAGATGCTTGTAAAGGCGCTTTGTCCTGATCTGGAAAGACTTGGCTTCAGTTGGATCAATGCGCGAGAGATGTTTGTCCGAAGGTGGGATGGGGGGTTCGATTCCTTTACTTGGGCTGCACATCCGACACATGATGATGGCGGGCGGCTGGAGTTAATCCCGCTTGTCGGTGTCCGTCATGACGTCGTGGATGATGTCGTGAATCAACTTGGCCTGGTGTTTGGGGCAGGCAATCAGATGTTTACGACAACCGTTGAGCGCGGCCTTGGCTATTTTCCCTTTTCGCCAAGTCGTAATTATGTTCAATATATCCGCTTTGCAGCAGCAGAAGGTGATGTTTTGAGAGTATCTGCCAATATGCTCGCTATTCTGAAAGGTGAGGGTGGAGATTTTTATGAGAAATATTCAAGTCTGCTTAATTGTTCGGTCGGTCTGAATGAGCCAGTTGAAACCAAGGTTCATCCGCTTTGCAATAATTTTCCGCGGCGCGCATATTATGGGATTGCTTGCTCAGCAATTGCTGAGTCGGACCGCCTAAAGTCGCTGGTTGATCAATATAAGAGCTACGTAGCAAAGATCGCTCCGGCCCAGCGTGAGAGGGTAGAGAAGAGGATTGACGATCTCATTTCGTTATTGGAGGGGGGGCGGTTTCAAGTGCGAAGTGCAACACCCCTCAGTTATTGAACAGGAAGCCGGTCCGTGGGATTGGCCAGAACCTGCGCGAGGACTTGTAGCGGGGAGTGCCAGTTCAGGGTTTTGCGCGGCCGGCCGTTGAGGCTGTCGGCGATGGCGTCAAGTTCTTCCTGCGAGTGGACGGACAGGTCGGTGCCCTTGGGTAAGCTCCTACGTTTGCTCCACTTGCCCGACAGAGGGAAATGAATGTCACTCAAGGAAAAGCTTGCAGACTTCGCCGGCGCTCTCACAAGCGCCACATATGCTCCCGACGAGTATCCACTGCCTGAGTACGTGAACTACCAAAGCAACATGGCGGATCTGCAGGGGCTCTGGTTGGAAATCCGGCAACAACTCACTCATGATGTAGAGGCCGCAGCTTTCATTGATGAAAAGCTGGCCGAGATGCTCAGGGAGTTTGAGGCCGGTCGCAAAGTCGAGGGGCGCAGGGCAGTCTTGGCAATCTACAATCTGAAAGTTGAGCGACTTAGATAGCAAGCGCGTGGGTCCGCTAAGGGTCGTTTTGCGCCCCTCACTCGCTGGTCGATCGGCGGAGCGTTGGCGGGCAGCGAGGGGCGAACTGCGGAATGACCGGCGCCGAGCCGTTACGACGTGCCAAAGCGTCGGGGCTGGCATCGGTAGCTGATTTCGGGTAACCTCTATGCGCTTTCGCGTCTCAGACGCATCGACCTAGCGCCTCCCCGGCGCACATTTTTTGGCTGTACCCCGGGCTATCCGTCTCTACGGAAAGTCTGGCGACCATTCTTCATCCCATCGGGAACTCGTTCCCGATGCGGTAGCGGGTTCCCTCATCCCTTGCGGAGAACCCATCATGTCTCAAGCGTCTTCTGTTGTAACCACTGTCAAGCTTGGCCGCATTCGTCCTGGCCTGAACCCCCGTACGTACTTCGACCCTAAGGAAATGTCGGAAATGCGAGCGTCAGTACGGGCTGACGGCATCCTGCAGTCGATTCTCGTCCGACCGCAGGAGCCGGGCTGGTATCAGCTCGTCGACGGCGAACGGCGCTACCGTGCAGCGACTGAAGAATTGGATTCGGACTACGACGTCCCTGTCGTGATCCGGGAAATGAGCGACGCGGAGGCAAAACGCTACGCGCTCGTTACCAACATTCAACGTGCGAACATGTCTGCAACTGAGGAGGCAGCCGCAGCGGCGGAGGTACTTGGCACCGTCAATGGCGATCGCGATGAAGCCGCAAGGGTGATCGGTTGGTCTCGCTCGACGCTGGACCGTCGCCTGGCGCTGATGGCCTGCAGCGTCGCGACGCGCGACGCGCTCAACACGCGGGCAATTCAGATTGGTCATGCTGAATTGCTGGCTACCCTCTCGAAGGACAAGCAGGACGTCATCTTGCCGGTCATCATCGCCGAGAAGAAGTCCGTCGCGGAACTGAGGAAGACCATCGAAGGGGCTGCCTGCAGCCTGGAGAAGGCCATCTTCGACAAAGGAGAGTGCGCGGCCTGCCCGCACAACTCCTCCCTACAAACGGAGTTGTTCGGCGAAGCGATTGCCTCTGGCAATTGCACCAACCGGGCTTGCTACGACAAGAAGGGTGAAGCCCAACTCGAGAGCGTTGCCTACACGCTGAAGGACGAGTACCCGGTCATCCGAATCGTGCGCGCGGGTGACAACCACACCCGTGTACAGCTGGTGGCCGAAGGGCCGACTGGCGTCGGTGAGGAGCAAGCCAAGGCCTGCCATGCTTGCGAGCGCTTCGGCGCGGCCGTCAGCGCGCTGCCGGACAGCATCGGAAAGGTGTTCCGCGGTCAATGCTTCGACCCATCCTGCAACACGAAGATGGTCGCGGCGCGGCTGAAGGCGGAGCGTGATGCGAAGTCTGCGGCACAGCAACCGAAGCAGCCTGCTGCGGCTGTCGCCAGTGCTGGGAAGGGCTCGTCGAAGGCTTCCGCCGACGAGAAGCCAGTCACCAAGATCAGCGAGTCCGAGAAGGTGAAAGCCTACAGGGTGGCGCTGTGGCGCAAGGCGTTGCGTCGCGAAGTCGCCGCGGCGCCCGAGGTGGCGAATCGCTACCTGTTGGCGCTAACCCTGTCGGGCCAGGCGCGCACGATCGGAGAGACCGCGATGGGGCAACTCTTCGCAAAGATCACCGAAGACAGCGCAAGCGTCCATGACCTGGCCAAGAACCTGGTCGCCATCGACAAGGTGGCGGAAGAAAAGCGCGTCACGCTGAGCACCGCCATGACCGTGGCGGCAATCGAAGGCGTTGATGTGCCGAACTTGGTCGCGCTCTGCAGGCATCACAAGCTGGATTTGCGCAAGCACTGGAACCTTCAGCATTCCAAGGATTTCCTCGAATTGCTCACGAAATCCGAGATGAAGGTCCTCGCCGACGAACTGGGTCTGCGCAAGCAGATCGGTGCCGGCTTTGCCAAGGTGTTTGGCAAGTCCAAGCCGGAGCTGATCGAAGCACTGATCACGGTGGACGGCTTCGAGTACGCCGGCAAGCTGCCGAAAGTCCTGCAGTACTGATTCTCAGCGGCCATTGGCCGCGTCCCATGCTGGCCGCCAGTTGGCGGCCGGCCCATCCGTTCATTCCGAGGTATTTCTCATGTTTCAAGAACTGGCCGCGCTCGTGCAAGCGAGCGAGAAGGTTGTGCTCACGCTCGCCATGCATGGCGAGCAAATGTCCGTGTTCGTAGCCCCTGTCGTCAAGAATCCGGCCCACGCGGCGCTGGCGACGCCCTTGGCGTTGTCAGCGACGCCGGCGGAACTCGATGCGGGGTTCGCGGAAGCCGTGGCCACGGTCGGCGTTGCGCATCGGTCGCTCGCGGAGCAGGCTGAGGCCACCGCCGCGGTCCTGAAGGCGGCGACGTCGCAACAGTCATCGAAGGCGACCAAGGCATTGGCCAAGGCCAATGCACCGGCCACACAGGCTGGCGCCCAGTCCGACTCCGATCCGGAGGGCGATGAAGGTGAGGGCGGAGCCAAGGTCACTGCTGCGACGGCGCCCGCTCTTGCGCCGGAGCCGAAGCCGGCGGGTACCGACCTCGCCTCGCTGCTGTAAGGGGACGGCTATGGCAATCACCATCACCCAACTGCTGCGCGAGTTCACCTACAACGGCATGACGCTGCTGGACCCTGGTCCGGCCTTCGCGCCGGACCAGGTGCGCGATATGTACACCGCCCAATACCCCGAGCTGACCACCGCCGCGGTGGAGGGCCCGGAGCACACGGGCGACAAGGCGCGCTACAAGTTCGTTCGTGCCGCCGGCGCGAAGGGCTGACATGCGCAAGCGCGATTTGATGCAGGCGTTGTCCACCGAAGACTTCCGCCTACCAAACGAGGAGCCGCCCGTAAGGGCGGTTTTTTTACATCTTGAGGAGATGAAGACGTGCTGTTCGATTCTCGAACCTTTGATGCGGCAATCGATCTCGGAGGATCGGACTGGTCGCCGGAACGACGTGCTCCCGCTGCCGCCAGTCGATCTTCCGATGGTTTTCTGACACTTCCCAGTCTCGCGGCGGATGTTCCGGCGCGTGGCCATGTCTCCTACCAGGACGAGCAGTCGTTTCGTCCGCTGGTCCAGGCGCATTTCAAGGCCGGACCACTATTGGCGCGCGATGTTCGGGCGCCAGGGAATGCTGGTGACGCTTTCGCTCAGGCTATGTTCGCGTGGCTTCGTCGACGTATGCCTAAATGTCGTCGCCTGAACTTCGGCTTCGCATTGTTGGACCAGAGCGCGGCGATGGCGGTGGTCGAGCAGTTCGGCTGGGAGGATCAGCTGACTGCGCCACTCTATCTCGCGATCGAGCTGCCTCAAGAGGAGGTCTATCAGCTGAAGGCGTCTATCGAGCCGCTCAACGCTGTCCACGGCTCGCTCCTCTGCACCGCGATGTCTCTGATCGATGAGGCCTCCGGCCATACCCTGTTCATCCGAACGCCGGGGGCCATGATCGAGATGTTCGCGCGCCGCTGGTGGGACTATGACGAGGGCATTTCTGACGACGATGCGCGTGAGCACCTGAAGGGGTGGTTCGACATGTCCGACGAAGACGCCGCGCACTATTTGCCGTCGGTCGTCCGTCCCGCGATTCGACCGGATGTGCTGATGTCGGAGATTGGACGCAAGCGCCGCGGCCAAGCCAAGCGTCGCGTCCTCAGTACGCGGGAGCTGCAAAGTCTCGCCGACGCGAGCCGTGGTTGGGGGCGCGAGGTCTGCCTCGCAGTGATCGGGCTGCAGGCCAGCATGCGCGGCCTGCGGCGACGAGGCCTGTTCTCCAATGCCCAATGGGCAGAGCCTGGCTACTCGGCCGCGACTGTCGTGGTCGACGCCGAAGAATGGGCGGTGGAGTTGCTCGACGACCACTTCCAAGACCTAAGCAACGGCGGGGATGCGACGGAGTACCAGATGCTCATTCCCTTGGAAACCGAACGGCGGGCGATCGTGCGGCAGTACGAGCGCCTCGCCCGCGCCTTCGAGATCATCGCTGCGCTCGACCGGCTTCTTTTCTTGATATCCAAATAGGAGGCCCGACATGGCCAGTATTTTGACCGCCAACCGGTCGCATGACGTGGCCCTGCAAGGGGCCATTTTGCTGTACGGGCCACAGCCCGGGAGCTTCACCTATGCGACGGCACACACGATTCTCACCGATGGCCAAAGCCAACGTCCGGTGATCGGCGCGGGTGTCCCACTGAACCGGCGGGCCCTGATCCATGCGGTCAAGGGGCTGGCGGCAGAAGCGCTTCCCAAGGGCGAGTTCCTGACCCCCAATGTCCTGTCGATCGGCGTGGAGGCCGTGACCTGGTGGTGCCCGCCGGCGGTGCGCCGCGTCTTCTTCGATTGCAAGGAGTTGGGCAAGCGTAGCGCCGTGGTGCCGCATCCTGGATTGGTATTCCAGGCCGGCGTGCGCGGCTTTCGCGTGTTCAGCCTGCAGGAAGACGGCCGGCCGCTGCCGGGGTCTGCCCTGTACGAGCCGCCGTACTTCAACACTTGGGATCAGGGACAGATCTGCATCGGTTCCGCTCAAGTGCCGAAGCAGATCGACGTGGCATCAGTTCCCGGCTGGGAAGAGGCCTTCTTCTCATCCGCATTCACCCATCCGAACGCCGGTGGCAAGCGTGTGGAGTACGAACGCGGGGCTTTTGCCTTCTGGCAAGACATGCTCGATGGGGTGTTCCCGACCTACCCCAAAGAGGTCCTTATTCCGATGGATATCACGCTTGGCGACCTGATCGCCGGCAAACGTGGAGTTTGACTATGCATGCAATGGACGCGACGCTGCAAGCGTCGATGCCGACCGTGATGGTGCCGCGCTTCGGCGCCCTGGTGCCGATGCCATCCGCCGGTGAGCGGCTGCTCATGGCGGCTAACGGTGTCTTCCTGGAGGTGTGCCGGCCATGGGTACGGCTGGTGCGTCGGATCGCGAGTTTCTCGGTGCCGACGGCGATTCCGTACGGTGTCGTGGAGGAAGCCACCGATCTGTTGTGCGGGAAGGTACCGCCGGCGCTGGTCCGGGAGTTTGCGGAGATGGCGCGACGGGCGATGCCGAAGGAGGTCGGTGCCTGGATCGTGTGGCGTGCCGAGACAGGCGTGTTCCGACTGGTGCCTGTCCAGATCCTTGAGCATAGCGCTGGGCACCTGAAGTATGAGCGGCCTGAGTTACGGGCCGGCGAGTACCTGGTTTTGGATTGCCATTCGCACGGGCGCATTCCTGCGTTTTTCTCTGCCGAAGACAATGCCGACGACCGGTTTGACGTGAAGCTCGCCCTGGTGGTGGGTAGCTGCGATCGGCCGAATCCCTCGTTGGCGTTGCGGCTGTGTGCCAAGGGGGTGTTGGAAGAGGTGGAAAGGATCCCGACAGCGTGGCGCCTCGCCGCAGCATTAGGTGCGGCTGCGACGGTAGAGGAGG
Source organism: Cupriavidus sp. USMAHM13 (assembly GCF_001854285.1). NCBI lineage: Bacteria > Pseudomonadati > Pseudomonadota > Betaproteobacteria > Burkholderiales > Burkholderiaceae > Cupriavidus > Cupriavidus sp. USMAHM13. The sequence continues at coordinate 36,732 of NZ_CP017753.1, read as the reverse complement.
GCGTATGACAGCCTTTCTCCATCAGATGCCGGGCGACCTGGCGACGCGCGCTTGGCGCGTCGTGGTGGTGGGCGCCGGAGGCACCGGCAGTGCGCTGTTGCCGAACTTGGCCCGCCTGCACCACGCGATGGTCGAACTGGGCCACCCGGGCGGCATCGCATGCACGGTGTTCGATGACGACACGGTGAGCGAGTCCAACGTTGGTCGGCAGGGGTTCTACCCGAACGACGTTGGACTGCACAAGGCGCCGCTGCTGGTCAACCGCCTCAATAACCTGATGGGCACGCGCTGGGAAGCGCAGGTGCGTCGTATCGGCTCGCGGGACCGCCTCGCGTGCGATCTGGTCATCGGCTGCGTCGACACGCGGGCCGCCCGCAAGGAGATCCTCAGCAGCATGGAGGGAAGTTACGGGGCCTGCTATTACTTGGACTGTGGCAATGAGACCGATCGCGGGCAAGTCATTCTTGGCCAGGTGGGTAAGAGAATGCCGCAGCGCCTGCCGCATGTCGGCGATCTGTTCCCGGAGCTGATGGACCCGAAAGGGGATGCGACCGACACGGCGCCGTCGTGTTCGATGGAAGAGGCCCTGCGCAAGCAGTCGCTCGTCATCAACCAGGCCATCGCCGTGCAAGCGTACAACCTGCTTTGGACCCTATTCCGCACGGGTTCGCTGTCCTATAGCGGCGTGTTCGTCAACTTGTCCGCCGGACGGGTCAGCCCGCTGAACGTCGACCCAGATGTATGGGCGCGGTTTGGCTATGACCCGAAGGCGAAGCGCAAGCGCAAGCTGGCCAGCGCAGCATGATGGCGCGCGGCTTCCGTGCCACCGCCCCCGATGATCTTGTCGGGGGCTCTTTCATTCACCGTCGGGTAATCCGGCGGCGGCCCTTCAGTCGGTGGCCCTAGCTGTCGCTAGTTTGTATCCGCGCGCAGGGACTTCTCCGCGCTCGGCTCTTCTCCCCCTAGTGGCAGATCGCCTCGGCGGTCGTGCCCCAAGCGATATAGGAGTGCAGATGCCCATTTCCATTCCCCAGCGATTCCAGCACAACGAAACCGGCGAGCACGTCGTGGTCGTTGGCGTCCAGTTCCAAGGAGAAAGCAGTAGCGCACCGCTGCAGTCGATGCCGCGGGCCAAGTTCGCGGCCTCGTTCTCGATCGCGGCGCGCGTGCCGTATGCTCCGCGGATGGTGACGGGAGAATGGCTGCCTGATTCGGTCGCCGTACTGGCCTACTGCGATGGCCAGACCTGGAACGGTTGGCTGATGCCGCTGTTCCCAATCGAGAGCGGCTTAGCCCTCGCCGAGCAGATGCCTGGGCTGCAGTACGACGCAGCCGGCGACGCCTTTGTGCTGTGTGACAGCGAAAGCGACTACGGACCGTTGCGCATTGAATCCCAAGAGATCCTGTGCAACGGCACTCGGCTTAAGGTGTACGGCATCGGCGATGGGTTCTGCTGGGAGGCGAGCCCGCTGTGAGGTGCGGCCACTCTTCCCAGAGCAAGCCGGCGCCTGTATGATCAATACACCTTCCGCGTCTCAGACGCATCGACCCTCGCTGACTGTTTAGTCGGCACAGCTTTTTTCTCCCACTACGGGCCTTCCTGCCCGTAGGCGAGGTTGGCCCGTTTTTTCTTGCGAGCCAACCATGTTCCGTCTGTTCTCCGTAGTGATTTTGTCTGTCCTGTGCGCGCTCAACGCAGGTTGTGCGATGGTGCAGGCCTCTCCCGATGTGTATCGCGGATCCGACGTGATGCGCAAAGGCGATATCGAGCAGGTCACCGTGTTGCGTGTCCGCAAGGTCATGATCAGCGGCAATGATGGCTTCATGTCGACCTCGAGCGGCCTCCCGGGGCTGATTGGCGGTGGTGTGAGCGCGTTGCTTGGCGGCAGCATGATCGGTGGCGGCAGGGCGCGTTACTTGGCCGGCACCGCTGCCGGCGCCGTCGGCGGCGTCGTAACCCAGCAGGTCGCGGAGCATCTCAGCAAGCAACCTGGCCTGGAAGTGTTCGTGCGTACCGATACCGGGCGCATGCTTTCCGTTGTGCAAGATGCATCCCAACAGTTCGAGCCGGGTGAGCGCCTGTATCTGCTTTCGAGCAGCATGGGCTATCGCTTGACGCGTTGATCCAACGGGCCGGCTTGCCGGCCCCGTTACTTTGCAAGCCTGAGAGGGCTTGCCCAAGCGCGCACGCTTGGGCAAGCGTTCTTTGATCGCGCCATTGGCGCATCGAAACCCTGTCTGGCTGGCCCAGACCTTCACCCATTGCGGGACACCAGTCCCGTGGGGATGAGGTGTCCCGTGTACCTGGACATCCCATGAAACTCCCCAAATCCTTTCACCTGAGCCGCTCGCCGGACAACACTCAAGCCTGCACTACCCTGAAGCGCGACGCCTCGCGTGTGTTGCGCCGCGTGGCATGCGATCTGGCGTTGCGCCAGCGCGACTACACCATTCGCTCGCACCGGCAACGCCGGCGCCAAGCGGACGTGGTGGCGCTGCACACCGACAACCTGTATCTGGAAATCGCGCACGCGCCGGCGGAGCCGGCCGTATCGGTGCGCTTCCGTACATGCCGTGGTCGAAACGACCTGGCCGGCGGCCGCGACAATGCGGTCTGCCTGCAGTCGCTGGGTTCCCCAGATGGCTACGCTGAGCTGCTGGGCACGCTGCGCGTGCTCGCTGGCCGGCGTAGCTGAGGGGGCCCTATGTCCACGCTCATCAAGGTAACCTTTCGCACCACAAGTGGCGAAGAGACCACGGGGTCGGCGCAGTATGATGCGGATTCCGGCCTTGTCATCTTGCCAGATCGACTCGTCAGTCGAATCGATCTGGCGCGCTCGACGGGCGATCGCTACGCGATCACCGCCTACGAGGGCGGCTATCAGTATCCGCATGGTGCATGCGGAAAGCGCATCGGCTAGAGAAACATCGGAAGGCTAAGTCTGGCTTGCGGCAGTCCATGTGGAAGGCGATCAGCGAGCCAACCAAGGCACAGCGCGAGCAGTATGGCCGCTATCACCACAGCTTGTCGGCCGCATCCGTTGTTGGGATGGTCAGTTGCATCGGGAGCTCGCCGGGCTGGTCCACATCGCACGTTCTGAATGTGCTGGGCCTGTTTGCGGCGGCTGTTGTACTATTCCTCATCGGCGCCGTCCTTTGCAAAGGAGACGAATCATGACGGGTGTTATTGCATTCCTGCTGTCGCTTTGCCTGGCAGCGCTGTTCCTGTGGGCAGACCGGAACGGTCGTCGCGTTCACAAGGACTGAGCACCAGCGATCCTCTCAGGTGTCCCAGATTCTGTCTGGGGACCTCCTCCACGCACCTTCGGGTGCGTTTTTTGTTTCCGATCCTCGCCGGATCCGCGCCGGCGGGCTGGATCTGGGCTTCCGAGGAATCTCTTCGGAGTCCCATATGCAAGTCATTGTTGAGCGTGTGATTGAATTGTCGGCAAAGGGCGATTGCCCCGCCGACGCCGACTTGTTCTTCGCGCTGGTCCAACTGGGCGATCACGCCGGCCTCATTCTGGAGATGGTCCAGGCATTGGAGGCGCTGGCGGCCAGTTGCTGGATCGACTACTCAGCGGACTATTCCCCCGACGTTGATGCCGCCACAGAGAAGGCCCGTGCGGTTGTTGCGAAGCTCGAATCGATCCGCGTCGCGCGCTCTCCCTCCGGGCGCTAGCCGCGCGACGGCCAATCACTGCTTTTTCTTTCACCCGTGCGGGGCAATCCCGGGCGGGGTGGCCTCGCATTCTGCGAGCTCCCAATGTACACAGCACTGAATGCGCGCGGCGACGAAGCATCTGTCGCCGCGCTGACGTTGAATGTCGGCCTCTACGACAATGGCTCTGCACGTCTGACGCTGATCGACCCAGGCAGCCGGCGAGCAGCAGGATCGCTCACGGTGAATCTTCCCGGCGCAGACCTGCGCGACGACGAGATCCTGGTATCGGCCGACTGGTCCTTGCCTTGCTCGCTGAAGGCGGCGCTGTTGGCCGACGGGCGATTCGTCTGCGTTGGACACTGGCGCCAAGGGGATTACGGCCCCGGCGAGGTCTGGCGGATCGCCTGTCCTCGCCTGCTCAGGCAGGTCGCCTCGGCGCGCGCGGCTGTCGCCGGCCGTCGCGGCCGCGGCCTCTTTCTCGCTGCGGCCTGACGCTGCCGCTTCCATCCCATCCGGGGCACGCCCCGGATGGGGGGTGCTCCGTCCTCGGAGTCATCCATGTACGTCATTTCCATCGGCCCGGAACGGGTCGCCTCATGCACGACGCTCGCCGGCGTGCTCGCCTCCCTCCATGCGAAGTCCGGGTGGCGGCCGGGCACCCGCCCGCAGGATGTCCAGGTCCGCCACATTGCCCGCGGCACTATTCCGGTCGTCGCGCTTTCTCAGGGAAAGCTCGGGCTGCGCCCGGCCGGCACCATACGTACTGTCTTCCAGCAGATCATCGACGAGGTCGACCAGTACCTGGTCCGTGTCGACGGCAAGATCCTCAGACCGCACGAGATGAGCCGGGCGGCGTGGGAGGCGGTCGCCACGGCGGGATCGCTCGGCTGCTTCGCCGAATGGGTGGTGGATCTCGGCCAGGCTGAGTTGGGGCCGCTATTCGCTACCCGCGACCTGTTCGAGGAGGCGGGCCCGTTCGATCCGCATGCGTTCATGCAAGCGGAGTTCCGCCGACGCTTCGGCTACGGCACCAATGGCCCCGAGTATGCCCCGGGCGCCGGGTGCAATGCCCGGCACGAGGTGCACGTCGCGTACGCGCTGCTGCGCGGAGAGAGGGTGCGCGAGTGCGTCCTCAAGGCATATCGCGACGATCCCGAGATCGGTCGTCATGACCTGCACTGGCTGCGATTGCTGCTCGACGTGCCAGGCCTGCGCGGAGCGCTGCCGCCTGCGCAGCTTCGCGCACTGTCCAATCTCATTCGCCACGAGCACCTGGCCACGTCACCTGAACATATCGTCCGGATGCTGACGGTGATCCGCCGCTTGCGGGCGGACTGCAGCGCCGTCGCGGTCGATGACGCGCTGTACGAGGCGGGTCTGCTGCCTGCGCGAACGGTGCCGATGCCAAAACTTCCTGAAGGGGAGGCCGCGGCGCCCGTGACGGCGCTGGCCAGCCGGCTCCATGAGCTGGTCACCGAGAAGCGCTACCGGGAAAGCGTGGCGTCGGCTGAGTCGCGGCGCAAGGCTCTGAGTATCAGCCAGCGCGAATATGAGCGCGAGTTGGCCGTTGCGGAGCATGAAAAGCGGGGCTACGGCTATTCTTGGCCGAACAAGCTGGCGCTGGCGGTCATGCAACGCGACGTCGCTATGCTCCTCGACGTGCTCGACACGCCTGCGGACCGGAACGCGCAAAGCAAAAAGGCGGTCCGGGACGTGCTCGGCATCTCCCTGCTCAACTGCAACGCGTCGACGCGCCGCCGGCGGATTTTCGACATGTGCGGTTTCTCGGAAGAGGAGCAGCGAGTGTGGGAGGACCAGTCTGGCGAGGCACGTGCGGTCGCGCAGCGCGAGCATGCCGTGGCGGAAGCGACCCGCAATGCGGAGGCAGCGCGTTGGCGCATCGAGAGCGGTAGGGTGATGAACGGGCGCGAGTACGTGGACATGTGCATCGCCGAAGGCTTCTCGGAGATCGTCCAGCAGCAGCGCGGCAGCGCGCACGCCTATTACATCCGTGATGCGCACCGCAGCGTGGCGCGGCCGTTGCGCGCCAAGGACGGGACTCTGGCATACGCCCGGGCCCGTCTGCAGGCGGCGCCGGTTGCCGTCGCGGCGTGAATACATCTTGCATCGAATCCACCGGCCAGCTGGCCGGGGGATTCGCCTAGCGCCGCCGAGGAAACGATGCTACGCTTTGCAGCATCAAGCAAGCGTTGTTCGCACTGGAACGATCCAGTTCAAACAGCGTTTCACCCGCGTCTCAGACGCATCGACCCTGCCAGCCTCCGGCTGGCGCATTCATTGAACCTCCCACAGGGACACGCTCCCTGTGGAGGACGTGTCTTTGTGGGGATTCCTCTCTGGGAGCTCCCATGAAAGTCACCCCTTCCCAACTGTCTTCCCTGCTCCAGGCGTGCATTCCGGCACGCCTCCCGGTGCTCATCACCGGTGCGCCCGGCATCGGTAAGAGCGATATCGTCGCCCAGGCCGCCAAGGCTGCCGCGCACGATCTTCTCATCTCCCATCCCGTGGTCGAGGACCCGACCGATTCCAAGGGGCTGCCGTTTCCGGCGGACGATGGTAGCGGAGCCCGGTTCCTGCCCTTCGGTGATCTCGCGCAAGCGATGCAGAGCCAGCGCCCGCTCGTCTGGTTCATCGACGACCTGGGCCAGGCGTCGCCGGCCGTCCAGGCCGCAAAGATGCAACTCTTGTTGGCGCGCCGCATCGGCGAGCATGCCTTGCCCGATCACGTTACCTTCATCGCGGCCACGAATCGCCGCGTCGACAACGCCGGCGTCTCTAACGTGCTCGATCCGCTGAAGTCCCGCTTCGCCACCATCGTGGAGCTGGAACCCAGTTTGGAGGATTGGACCCGCTGGGCCGTGCGGAACAGCGTGCCGCCTGTCCTGATCGCTTTCCTGCGTTTCCGCCCGGACCTGCTCGTCAGCCAAGAGCGGACGAGGGAGATCGAGAACCGCGAGTCTCCCCGCACGTGGGGGCACGTGGCGCGCCTGCTGCCGGTCCTGCTGCCAGAGCTTCAGCTGGCCGGTATCACTGGTGCCGTGGGCGCTGGTGCTGCGGGCGAGCTGATCGGCTTCATGCGGGTCTGGCGGGATATGCCATCCGTGGCCGAGATTCTCGCCGCGCCGCACTCGGCGCGGATCCCGGAGACCCTGGCGGCGCAGAACGCCATCGCCACGGCGCTTGGCCATGCTGCCAACGAGAACAACTTCGATCGGGTCATGGTCTACGCGGACCGCTTGATCGACGCTGGACTCAACGAGTTCGCGGTGATGCTCGTGAGCGACGCGGTGCGCCGCGACGCGTCGCTTGCTGCGACGCCGGCATTCGTTGTCGCGCAGAGCGGCCCGATCGGGGCGGCCCTGCTCGGCCAGTAGTCCCCTTTTTCTTCTCCTTTCCCCCTGACGGCGAGCCATCCGGCTCGCCGTTTTTTCTTTGCCGCATTCATTTCATTCGAGGATTCACCATGAACATTACCAATCTGAACGAGCGCGTCATGCTCGCCACGCTCAACATCTCCGTCTGGAGGGCTCGCCGTTTCGACACCAAGGCCACGGCCGAGGTGGAATCGGCGCACGACACGCGGAACATCGGCCGCTTCAACAAGCGACTGCTGACCGACGGCGCCACGTCGTACAAGGAGGTGTGCAGCATCGCCGGGCGTATGCGCTCCTACTTCGACGCGCATACGCTCGACTACGACCAGCTGGGCGTGCGGCTTTTGCCCACCTCGATCTACATGGAGGTCAACGACCACCTGCGGTACCTGCAGGATGAGTACCGTGGGGCGGTGGACGTTTTCCTGGCGGACTACCCGCGCTTGATGGAGGAGGCGCGCGCCGCGCTCAACGGCCTGTTCGATGAGGCGGACTACCCACAAGTTCCGGCGCTGCGGAAGAAGTTCGGGACCAGGCTGGCCATGCTGCCGTTCCCGGATGCCAAGCAGTTCGCCGTCGACCTGCCGCACAACGTGTTGGACGTGCTGAAGGCCGATGTCGAACAGCGCGTGCTCGGCGCGGTGAAGACCGCCAACGATGACATGGTCGGGCGGCTCTTCGAAGCGGTGCAGCATTTCGCCAACCGGCTGTATGGGAGCGGGAATGTCCGCCTGGACGTCGCCGACAAGGTGCGCGAGCTCAGCGAGCTGCTTCCGAAGCTGAACTTCTCCGAGGATCCCGCGCTAACCCGCATCCTCGAGGACACGCGCAAGCACTTGGCCTGCCACAGCGGTGCCGACCTGAAGGCGTCGCCGGCGCTGCGGTCCGAAGTGGCCGAGAAGGCCATGGAAATCGAAGCGCAGATGGCAGCGTTCATGAGCGGGCAACCGATGGTGTCCGCCCACTCGCAGGCGGGCGACCCCTTGCTCGAACTGCTGACGGCGTGAGGCGAGCGATGCTGGAACGAATTATCAAGCAACGCACGCAGCTGATTCTGTCGCAGCCATTCTTCGGCGTGCTTCTGATGCGCCTGAAGATCGCGGAGGACGCTTCTTGCAAGACGTTCTGGGTGGATGGCGAGTCGCTGGGCTTCAATCCGGCCTATGTCGAGACCCTCTCCGACCTGGAGTTGCGCGGTTGTCTTGCGCACGAGGTGCTCCACCCGGCCAACGGCCATTGTTGGCGCCGTGGCGCGCGCGATCCGAAGCGATGGAATCGTGCGTGCGACTACGCCATCAATCCCCTGGTGTTGTCGGCGGGGCTGAAGCTGCCTGTGGGCGTGCTGATTGACGGGCGCTTCCTCGGCAAGTCGGCGGAGGAGATCTACGCGATCCTGCGCCAGGGAGATCGGCAGGCCCCCAAGCCAGATGCGGACGGCGCCGGCGATGGTGCCGGCGATGCGTCGGTGCCGAACGGCAGTCCCAGCAATGGGGGCGGCGGTCCGGACAGTGGCAACCCGTTCGAGCCCGGCGAGGTCCGCCAAGGGCCGCCGACCGCACAACCGGGGCTGCCCGACGAGTGGCGGGTGGCGACGTTGCAGGCGGAGAAGGTGGCGCGCATGCGTGGACAGCTGTCTGGTGACCTGCAGGCGATGGTCGGGAAAGCGACGAAACCGCCGGTGGACTGGCGTTCGATCCTGCACCGCTTTGCCAGTGAGTCGAGCACCACCGACTACAGCTGGGCGCTGCCGAACCGTCGCTATACCCACATGGGCCTGTACATGCCGGCGCTCGACTCTCGGGCTGTGGGGGATGCGGTGTTCGTGCGAGACAGCAGCGGCTCGGTGTTCGACGAAACGCAGGCACAGTTCGCAGCAGAGATCGAGTGCATGTGGGACCGGCTCCAACCGGCCCGCCTGATCGTCATCGACTGCGATGCGGCCGTTCGCCAGGTGCAGATTTTCGAGCGCGGCGACGCGCTTGATCTCGCGCCCGTGCGAGGTGGCGGCGGCACCCGGTTCTCGCCGCCGTTCGAATGGCTGGCGGAACAGGCCGTGCAGCCCGCCTTCCTGGTGTACCTGACCGACCTGGACGGTGCCTTCCCAGCCCCGCCAGCTTTTCCAACCCTCTGGGCCTCCACCACTCCCCTCAAGCGATGCAAGTCGCCGCCGTTTGGTGAGTGTGTGGAGGTTGTGGTTTGACGTTTGATCCCCGGCACCGTCCGGGGATTTTTTTCGTCCCGGCCTCTGCTCTGCAGCAGCGCCGGCATCCGAATGTTCGCAGTGTTTCGGTGTGGTTGGTTGTATGCGCAACGAAACATGTTTCGACCTGTGAGGGTTCTCGCGACGGAGAGGTGCACGAGATGGGCAATACCTATATTGAGATTTCAGACCAGATGGCCGGTGGATTGGAGGATCGGGTCGAACAATGGCGCCATGCCAAGGCGGAGGGAGCGGTTCGCGCCGGCTTCGATAGCTGGCTGGAAATGGTGGTTGCCCGCGAGGGCGCGAGACGCCCTGGAGAGTTGGTGATTTTCCGGCAAGGCGGCGTCACCTTCGGGCTCGAGCACGGCGCCATCTACGAGGTGGAGAGCACTGCCAAGGGCGTTCGTCGCTTCCGCTGCATCCTGGATGGGGCGCTACCCTTGATCGCCTTCGTCGACATCGCCACGGGTGTAGAGCGTCCCTGGGTGACGCTGGTCAAGCTGTTCAGTGCGAAGGAGTTGAGGAGCCTGAGTAAGGTCCGATGACCGGGAAAGGTGGCCTGATTCTGATAGCTTTTCGCGTTTGTGCGTCCAGCATGCTGAACGCACTCCCCCAAGCATCTGCCAAACAGCGACCTTCGGGTCGCTTTTCTTTTTAAGCCGAGACCGAGCTGACGTCGGCAGCCGGGGTGGGAGCGCTGGCCCCGGGGGCAGCGGGTTGTTGGAGCGCGGCCACGCGGGTGACCCGGCCGTCGAGGCTCGCTGTGGCGCCAAGCCGCAGGGAGCCGGCGTAGTAGATCTCGCCTTTGACGCGGCCGTTGATCTGCAACGAGGCACGGGCTGCGACATCGCCTTCGACGGTGCCGTCGACGATGACGTGCTCGCCTTCGACGCGGCCGCGGACGATCGAGGCCGGGCCGATGTGCACCAGCCCGTTCATCGACTCCACATCGCCTTCGACGTAGCCGAGGCACGAGATGCCATGGTCCGCCGCCACGTTGCCGTGGATGCTCATGCCTTGGTTGATGACGCTGAAGGTCAAGCCTTGTTTCATTGAGTCTCTCCCTCGATGGTCTAGAACAGCTTGATATCGCCGGCGGCCGCGTGCTCGCCCGCTTTCGGCTGGGCGGCCTGGCTGGATGTGCCAGTCCGCGCCCGCGAGGTGGGAGCCTCAGCCTGGGCTTTGGGCTTGCTCTCCGGGGAGGCCTGGCTTCTCTGCATCGCGGCACTGGGCGCCGGGCTTGCCTTCTCGGCGGGGAGAGGCGTCGCGCTTGGTGCCGACGCTGCCGCTGCAGCAGAGGCGGGCTCCTCGATGCCGGCGGCCGGGTTCGAATCGCTGTCCGGGCGCGCGGAAGGCATGTCGTAGGATCCTTGCGACTGCATTGCGGCGACTTGGCCGGCGACGGGGGGCGCGTCCGTGAGGTGGCCGCGGAGGCTGGCCACGCCCATGCCAGCGAGTCCCGCAGCCGCGGCGCCGGCGATCACGAGTAGGGCCGATCGAGTACGCTGGCCCATCGCGTCCCAGCGCTTGCGGGCGGCATCGACCGACACCGCAGAGCCCGGCAGGGCCTTCGGCGCTGCGATGCGCGACGGCATCTCGATGGTGAGAGGAGCTTGGGCGTACTGCTCATGCAGCTTCTGAATTTCCAGCAGTTCCATACGGGGTCTTCAGGGAGGTGGAGTGGAAAGGGAGAGGTGCGCGCGATGCCGGCCGGCGCTATTCAGGCAGGAGCGTACCGTCAGGGGCGAAGCGGTCGTTGTCCGGCATGGCAAGGGCGTGGATTTGCCCGATCAGCTTGCCGGCGGAGATCATCAGTGTCTCGCGCTGGCCCGACTGCAGCGTTCTCGCTCGGATGGCAAACAGGGTGTAGGCGAAGAGTCGATCGTGCTGATTCAGCAGCCGCACAAGGCGCCCGGAGAGCGGATGCGTGATTTCTACCACTTGCTCGTCGAAGGCGATCTCGAAGGGGCGGCGGTTGATGGCCGAGATGCGGTCGATCGCCGAGGAGTACCACTGTTCCGCATTGCGGAAGCACTCGTCGAGTGCGCGGATTTTGCCGCCGCGTCGGACCGAGGCGACCGAGAACTTGGTGGAGCAAAAGTTGTAGTCGCGCTGAAGGAAGTCCCGCACGAAGACCGAGCAGTAGCTGATGGTGGCCACTGCTGAGGTCTCGGGGATGGTGCGGCCGATGCGTCCGTCGCTCGAAAATCTGGAGATGGGCTTGAGCCCGCTGACGACTGCGTCGTTGGAGGCGGGCGAGGGCGGGTCGACAGGTGGTGGTGAGTCGTGCTCTGTGATGGGTTCAGGCGTAGCGGCCATGATCTGTTCTCGGAATCTCTCTGCATACGATTTTCCTGCAGGAAGTCCAATGTCCAGTTGCCAAAAGCTATACGATTTTCGCGAGCATACGGGGGGTTCGCCTTTCGATTCTTAGGGCATACTAGTTCCATCTTCAGCGTCCCTGACGCATCGACCTTGACTCCCTCGCGAGTCCATCTACTGTCCCAAGCCGTGCATCTGTGCACGCTCCGACCGATTGGCTATCGGTGTGGAATCTTCTTGTTCCGAGTGAATTCGCTTATCACTCCCCGTCATCAGCTGTAATACGCGTCCGCTTCCGAGCCACCTTTGTTGGTGTGCGCGAGGGACGCCGTTCGAGCCTGGGAGATCGTGGAATCTCTCTCAAAGGCCCGCCTAGGCAGAACGGCCGTCGTAGGCTGATCCGTGATCCTGCGGAGGACGATTGTCCGAAATGGGTTGTTGTGCAGCGTGACCATGCTGCGCGAGGATGCCTTGACATCCTCACTTGAGCCGCGCCTTGCGCCGCTCCCTGAGTGCCACGCCCCCGGAAGGGGCGTGGCATCCAGGTCTCTTGCAAGCAAGCTCGCTTCCGCACGTCGGGGCGGGCTTTTTTTGTTTGTATGAGACCGCAACAAGGGAGGTGCCACGTGGCCACGTTCCATGAAGCCGAGATCCAGGCCGCTATCGCGGCCACACTCGCCCGCCGGCGGGCCGACTACACCGGCCAGCCGCACGCGTGGCGCAGCCTATGCGAAGCGGCCTACGCCGCCAGCCTTCCGGAGCCCGCGCGAGCGCGGTTCCTTTCTACCGTAACGACCCAGCGCGGGGCCGACACAGCCCTGCGCCTTCGGGAGCATGCTGAGTCGATTCGCGCCGCTGTCGTTCGTCACCTTGACCGCAGGAGATGCGCATGCAACCAGCAATCACCTACAGTGACTTCAGCCACCGCAGAAGTCTCCTAGAAGAGCGGCCGTCGCGGCCGCCCATCATTGGCAAAATCCGACCCGGCATTCAGGTCCTGACGAAGGCGGCCCGCGAGAACAAGCGAGCCGTGGAAATCCACGACACGCTGCTGGCCCAGGGCGAGTCATTTGAGCGGATCGCCGTCGAGATCGAGCGCCAGACGAAGTTGCGCAATGCACTTCGTCCCAAGAACGTCGGGTATTTCACCTGCCGTCGTTCCGACTTCACCAATCCGGCGGTGGCCGACGAGATCCTCCAGCGCTACGGCGAGGACCGCGGCGACGGGCTCAAGCTCTGGCGCTTTCCGGTTCTGTTTGCCTTTGACGACTGGCTCAGCAACATGCCGAACCAGCTCACGGTCTGGGGCAGCAGTGGTCGCCACTTCTTCTCCGAGTATGGGTCGGATGGATTGCGCTACTGCAAGACCTACGCGCCCGCCGAGCGCGACGATCGCGCCAGCCGCATCAAGCGGCTGTTCGGAGGCAGGACGATCATCCTGCGGCAGGATGATGCGATACCCGACGGTGTGTGCGACCCGCACCGGTGCCCGCAGTACCAGGCGCGCCAGTGCAATCTCTCGGCCAATTTCTACTTCGCCATCCCGGAGATCAAGGGCCTCGGTTTGATCGAGTTGCCCACCAATTCGATCTACGTGCTCCAGAAGGCCTACGCTGCCATGCAGACCGTTGCTCTCGCGCGTGGCGGAAGGCTCGTCGGCATCCAGTTCACGATGTCGAAGCTCGAGGCGGAGATCAGCCGAATCGACGAGGACGGGTGCCCGGTGCGTCAGAAGCAAATGCTCACGACGATCGACTCAGATATCGACCTGGGTGCGTTGCTCGATGGTGCGGATCACATCCCGCATGCCATCGAGGCGGCGAGCCAGGCCGTCTCGGCACTGGAGCAGGGCAAGGACCCTGCGGCGATCGCCGATGGTAGCGGGGCCGATCCCGGTTCAGAGACCACTGGGTATGCCACGGACGATCCCGAAGACCGTCTGCACCGCCTGGAGGACCTGATTGTCCGGCTCGGTCTGGCCGGTGAACGCGAGCGGCATTGCCTGCGCGTGTTCGCCCACGTCACCTTCGGCAAAGGTTGGGCGAAGCGCCCAGCGGACGTCGAGCAGCTGATCGCCGAGATGTCGCATGCGCTGGCCAACCCGGCAGCGTTCAGCGAGCAGGTGCGTGCTGTCGCGGCGGACGCCGGCGTCACCGCCTGACGCCGATGGCGGCCCGTAAGGGCTGCCGTTCGGCGCGGCGCCTGTTTCCCTTCCATCGCCTCGTCCCGAGGCCCTTTCTTTGCTTTGGCAACGCGACGCGATGCCACCTTCCCATGAGGAGCTTTCCATGCGCCACCTTGGCGACCATCTGCTTGTGGGTCATTTCTCCGACCTGCACTATTCGACCAGCAACCTCGCGGAAGCCGATCGCTGTTTCGGCTTCGCGGTGGAGGACGCCATCGCCAGCCGCTGCGCGGTGGGTGTGGTATCGGGCGACTCGACCGACCACCGCCTGGATGCCCACACGCCCGCGCTGCGGGTGTTGGCCGGACGGATCCACCAACTGTCCCGGCACATGCCAGTGCTGATGCTGCAAGGCACCTTCAGCCACGAGCCCCCGGGCACGCTGGATTTGTTTCCCCTGATGAGCGCGGGCTACCCTGTCTACGTGGCCGACCACATCCACCAGGTGGCGTTGCTCGGTGGCGAGTTTGTGGCCTCGGCGGGCTCGCTGTTCACCTCAGAAGAGGTCGATGCGCTGCTGGCCTCCGGGATCCCGGAGATGGTGTTCACCTGCGTGCCGACCGTCAACAAGGCGGTGCTGGCGGCGGCGGTGGGCGCGGGGCAGGCTGCGACGGCGTTGGGCGATCACCTGGCGGCTTACCTGGGCGCGGCCGGCGCGGTCAACCGCCTGCTGCGCGCGCGTGGCGTACGCACGCTGGGGGTCTCACACGGCACCGTGAATGGCTGCCAGACGGAGCATGGTGTCCCGATGGCAGGCTTTGATCACGAGTTCAGCATCGGGGCGCTCTTCGAGGCGGAATGCGACGGCTTCCTGCTTGGTCATATCCATCGCGCGCAGCAATGGGCGCAGGACGGCCGCGTGGTGGCCTACCCGGGCTCGATCGGCCGGTTTCACTACGGCGAGATCGGAGACAAGGGATACCTGCAGTGGGAGGTGGCCCCGGGCCGCGCGGTGGCGCGGCAGGTGGTGACACCCGCTCGCGAGACGCTTTGCTACGACTTCGACGGCCCGCCCGACATGGAGCGGCTCGCCACGGTGGCCGGCGGCGCCGCGGACAAGTTTGTCCGCATACGCTGGACCATCGATGAGGAGCACCGGCAGTTGGTGGACCGCGATGCGATCTGTGCGCTGTTCGGGGCTGCGGCAGAGGTGAAGCTGGAGGGCCGCGTGCTCCCAGCCGTGCGCAGTCGAGCCGAAGGCATCAGCCGGGCGGCCAGTCTCGGCCAGAAGCTGTCGCACTGGGGCGAACTGGCCTCGGTCGACACGGGGCCTTTACTGGATCGTTTGGGCATGCTGGAGACCGCCGACGCGCTGTCGATCACCGACCTGGTGCTGGCGCAACTCGACCAGCGTCCCGTTGAGACGGTGGCGCCGGCGGAACCTGCGGCCACGCCCGAGAGGCCCCAGCCCGTGGCATCGACAGTGGCGACTGCCTCACCGGCGCTCGACTGGCTCAGCGACGACCTGTTTGCGGGAGTGCCCGCCTAACCCTGAACGCGAGAGCCGCGTTCCGACAGCCTATGGGGCTGTCGAAACCTGGTTTCACCTGCGTCCCTGACGCATCGACCTAAGCAGTTCCTTTTCTTCTGACCCTGGCGGGTGCTCCCGTCTGGGGATGCACGCCGCCCAACCGTGGAGTGCATCATGATTCTTTACCCTGCTGGCCCCCAATGGGCACGTTGCTTTGAAACTGACGTTGCGCCGGCCGATATGGCTCAGCGCCTCGCGAACGGCCATGGATTTCATGCGGCGGCTGCGGCAGAGCCCTTCGGCCGCGGCCGAGGCAGCTTGATTGCGACGCGCGAGCACATGCTCGTGCTGGCCGTCGAGTCGCGCGCGGATGCCTACTGGTACTCGGTGGCCCCGACGCTGGAGTTGCAGAACCTGTTGTGGTCGTGGGCCAATGGCTACGCCAGCCAGTGGAGCGAGCTCGAGCGCCGGATTCTGACTGGTCGTGTCGGGTGGCCGGACATCCTCGATCTCGCGCGGCAGCAGTTCGCCGCCGCCGTTCGGTCGGTGGAGCGCGCTTTGACCGGCATGCCGGAAAGCGAGGCCGCCCCGGCGCCGGACGATGCCATGTGGATGGAACGGGAGCCGCTGATGGCGCTCCCTGTCGACTACCTGGTGCCGATTTCCGGCGCGGAGGTGGTCGAATGCGCCCACTGAAGCTGACCCTTACGGGCTTTATTGGCGTGCGCGACGGCATGCGCCGCGAAAGCGTCACGCTTGACCTGGCCAGCCTGCCGGCGGGCCTGATTGCCTTGACCGGACCCAACGGTGCGGGCAAGACGACGCTGATGGACAACCTCCATCCCTACCCGATCATGCCCAGCCACGCCTCGAAGATGAGTGCCGATGCGTTTTCCTATTGGGACCATCTGTATGGGTCTCGCGGGGAGAAGGACCTGGAATGGGAACATGCCGACAAGCTGTATCGGTCGGTTTTCTCGTTCCGCAACCCGGGCAAGAGCCGGAAGGCCGAGTACTACCTGTTCGAGAAGGCGGCGGACGGGAGCTGGAAGCCGTTGGAGCTGCCAGACGGCCTCATGTCGGATGGCAAGGCGGACAGCTACAACCGTTGCCTCGACGCGGTCCTGGGGTCGCCGGAGGCGTTTTTCATGAGCGTGTTCTCGGCCCAGAACCGGCGGCCGATCGCGAGCTACCAGGCGAGCGAGATCAAACGGCTGCTGGCGGAGTTGCTGGGACTGGAGCACTTGCGCGACTTGTCGGCTAAGGCCGGTGACGTGGCGAAGGGCTTGCAGAGACACCTCGATGCCGTCCAACGTGATCTGTTGCTGCTGAGCGGGCGTCGCGATCACCTGACGCGTCTTGCTGCGGACATTGGCCAAGCCGAGTCGTCATTGGCGACGGCGCGGCAGCAGCGCGACGCGGAAACGGCCCACGGTGCGAAGCTCCTCCAGGAGCGGGCGACCGTGGCCGCCAAGCAAAGCGCTTCGGCTGCGGCGGAGGCGCGGCTCCGGGAGCTCAAGGTGCGCGACGGTGAGTTGGCTGCGCGCCGGCGGCAACTGGAGGCCGATGCTCGGGATGCTGGGACGCGGTCGGCGGCGCGTCAGCGTGAGCTGACGCAGATTGTCTCGGCGCGTCAGGCTGTCCTGGCCGAAGGCGAGGCGATCCGGACCGCCGGCGCTCAGCGTGATGCACTGCAGATGGCGCTCTCCGGGCAGCAAGGGGAGGTCGCTGGACAGCAGGAGGCCATCGCGCGTCTTGAGGCGCTTCAACTGCAACACACTGCGCTGAAGTCGGACCTGCAGGGGCTGGAAGGCCGCGGCGCTTCGGCGGCGCAGCTGGTGCAGTCCCTTAAAGGCCAGGTGAGCGTGATGGATACGGTGCCGTGCCATGGGCATCCCATGCATGACGCCTGCCCACTGCTTGTCCAAGCCCGCCAGGCCAAAGTGCAGTTGTCGGAGCAGACCATCTCGTTGACCCAGCTGCGCACCAGCTACAAGGCCAAGGTGGAAGCCATGAAGCCTATAGCGGCTGCGCTGGAGGAGTTGGCGAGCCAGCGGAAGCGCCTCACTGCCCTGCAAGCGGAAGTGGCACGCGGGCAGCAAGAACTGCAGCGTCTCGCAGCTCTTGCGGCGAAGAAGCCTATGTTGGATGTCGCGCAGGAAGGCCTCTCGCAGGCGCAACGCGATCTGGCGGTGCTGGCCGAGGAGGATGATCGTCGGCAAGCCAGGCACGTGCGGGATGTGCATGAGGTCGACCACCAGCGGGAGGTCATTCACCGCGAACTGGTCACCCTTTCGCACGTGGATGTCACTGGCGTGCTGGCCGAGCTGGACCTGAAGCTGAAAGCGAGCCGGGAAGAGATCGTGGCATTGGATGGTCGGATCGAAGCACTGATCCGGCAACAAGCGACGTTCTCGACCGAGCGCGAGCGTGTGGAGGCCGAGCTGGCCGGCATGCCGGGCGTTCAAGGCAAAGCCGAGCGGCTGTCCGACGAGATCGCACGATGGAAGCTGCTCGCCAAGGGGCTCGGCAACGACGGCGTCATTGCTCTGTCGATTGACGATGCGGGGCCGGCACTGACCGGAATCGTCAACGACCTGCTGCTGGCCTGCTACGGACCGCGATTCACCATCGCGATCCATACGCAGACGGCGTTGGCGAATGGCGAGAAGCGTGAGGGATTCGAGATTCGGGTCCACGACGCCGACAACGACAGCGAGAAGGACTTCGCGCATATGTCGGGCGGCCAGAAGATCTGGGTCAACGAATGCCTGACGCGAGGCATCGGTCTCTACCGGGCGCAGGACTCCGGACAGAGCTTCCATACCCTGTTCACCGACGAGGCGGACGGTCCTCTGGACCCAGAGCGCAAGCGCGCGTTCATGCGCATGAAGCGCGAAGTGTTGAAACAGGGCGGCTACGAGCGAGAGTTCTTTATCTCGCACACCCCGGAGTCCGTTGACGAGGCGGATGCCGTCATCGATGTGGCGGCGCTTGCCGTGGCATAGGCAGTGCCGATTGCTTGATACCGAAGCTGGTCCCGGCATGAGCAAAACGATGATATCGGCGGCAGACGCTGCCGGCCTGCTGCCGCGGGGCAAAAAGGTGCACACGTTCA
This sequence comes from Cupriavidus sp. USMAHM13, assembly GCF_001854285.1. NCBI lineage: Bacteria > Pseudomonadati > Pseudomonadota > Betaproteobacteria > Burkholderiales > Burkholderiaceae > Cupriavidus > Cupriavidus sp. USMAHM13. The sequence continues at coordinate 18,374 of NZ_CP017753.1, read as the reverse complement.
TTCGGCCGTTTGGCTGGCACGGATCCGACGTCGACCGCGAGGCGGTTCTCGCGGCCTTCGAGGCCGCCAAGGGAGTGGAGGTTTCAGCCGACGCCGCGATCTTCCACCACCACTTGGCGGTACTGCTCGAAGGTGTTCGCACCTATGTCGAGACACATCCGGCATCCCTGCGCAAGCTTCTTCCGGACATTGCGGCGTCTTTCCGCTCCTCCAGCGTTTGGCGACCTAAGGGACAGCGTCGCGGCGCTCAGCCGGCGGGCGTTCACCTGATGCGCTAGCTATGCACCAGATCGACGGGATGACCCTATTCTTTGGTGCAGACGACGCCCTGAGCAACTGGCATCCGTGCCAGTTTCAGTTTCGGGGATTGCAGTTCACCAGTGTCGAGCAGTTCATGATGTACGCAAAGGCGATGCTCTTCGGCGACCGCCGAGCCGCGGCGGCGATTCTCGCGACAGACGATCCTCGGACTCAGAAGAGGATCGGCCGGCTGGTCAACGGCTTTCAAGAGTCCGTCTGGTTGGCGAAGCGCGAATCAATCGTGACGGTTGGCTGCCGGGAGAAGTTCCGCCAGAATCCCAGGCTCGCGGAAGAGCTAATTGCCACCAGCGGCACGGTCCTTGTGGAAGCTAGCCCGTACGACCGGATCTGGGGCGTCTGGCTGGCCTGGAACGACCCGCGTATCCTTGATTCGAGTCGTTGGCGCGGCATGAATTTGCTCGGCAACGCCCTGATGCGGGTTCGCGACGATTCGAACGTAGCCGATAGCCGCAATCGGGAGGCTCGAACGTGACGCGCTTGGCTCCATACGGAGCCGGTGGGTTCCGTTTGCATACTATTCGTGCGGGGCGAGAGATCGCCGTGCTCCCCGCCATGTGCAATCCGCAGGAGTACGACCGGATGCACGATTGAAAAAGCCCCGGTCTCGTGAGAGGTCCGGGGCTTTTTCCATTCTTCGCCTCCGCATCGCGGCCGGCCGTGCCAGTTCTGCCGTCGTGCGGCCGCGCTTGGCGCGTTACAGCGCAGCGTCCTTCAGCTTCTTCATCGGGCGCACCTTGACCTTAACGGTCGCGGGCTTGGCCGGGAACCAGCGCTCTTCGCCTGTGAAGGGATCCTTGCCGAAGCGCTTCTTCGTGGCGGCCACCTGCTGGGCGGTGACCTTCAGCAACCCAGGCAGGGTGAACTGGCCGGCGCCCTTCTTGTGGATGGTGCTGAGAATGGTGTTCTCCAGGTGGGCCAGGACGGTCTTCACGGTCTTAGCATCCAGCTCCGTCGCCGTGACCAGGTGGGCCGTCAGGCTGGCCTTGGTGAAGATGTCCTTCAGCGGCTTCACGACTGGTGCAGCCGCCGCCTTCTTCGCCGCCGCCGGGCTCTTGGCGGGAGCGGCCTTCTTGACCGGGGTTGCCTTCTTCGCAGGAGCGGCCTTCTTTGCAGCGGTTGTTTTCGTTGCCATGAGTCTGGTGGTCCTTGAGTTAATGGAGCACGTCAGGGACGTGCTGGCGGCCAGCATAGCAAAGCGCCGCGGGCTTGAGGAGAGGCGGGGCCCAGGCTAGCGCACAGGCGGCGTTTCGATGGAAGTCGTCGCAGCAAGTCGATCCACGGTGCGATTGCTGGCCAGCCCGAGAAGGCGGCTCAGGTCATGACGGTCGTGGCCAGCCATCAGCGCGCGGCGCGCGAACGTGTTGCGAAGAATCCGCGGGCTCATGTCGGGTGCGGAAACGCCAATGGCGCTCAGGGCCGCCCGCACAATCCGGCCAAAGGTCATCACGGCGACGGGCTCGCCGCCGGCTGCCGAGAACAGCAGATCGCCGGCGGTGGGCAAGGTGGTTCGCCTGGCCAGCCAGGAGGAGAGCGCAGTGACGCTGAAGTCAGCGAGTGGCACGGTCCGGGTGTCCCGGCTGCCGTGCGCTGGCACCCGGAGGTAGGGCGGGGCGGCTTCTGGGTGGAGGTCGGCCGCAACGGCTGCCCGACCTTCGGCGACGGTGATGCCGGCGCCCAGGAACATGGCAACGACCGCCTTGTTACGTACGGCGAGGAAGTCGTCAGCGACGCCGAGGCACGTCCAAGCCTGCAGTTTCACGTCAGCTTCCTCATCGAGGTAGACCGGCTCGGGGTCGCCGGTGGGCCAGGCCGCCTGCTGCATGAACACGGCAGCGGGGTTATCCGCGCGGACCCCGGAGAAGACCAGATGGCGACCAAGCCGATCCAGCAGCTGCAGGTAGCGCGTGCGGGTCGACAGGCTGTGGCCAGCAGCCTCCGGGGTTTCCCAGAACGCGGCGACGTGATCGGAGCCGAACGTGGCCACCGAAACGCCGGCGGTCTGGAGATGCCGGAGAAAGGCTTCGAACATTGCCTGGTGCTGGACGATGGAACGCGCAGAGAAGGGCCGCCGATCGGCGCCGGCCGCCTCCCGCGCTTGCCAGTCAGCGTAGGCAGTGGCTGGCTTCGTTAGCCAGATGGTGTGAATCGCGTCCATGCCGTAATGTTATATACTGAAGTTCGCTTTCGCCAACACCTTGCCGCATCTTCGATGCGGTCCGAGCTACTACATGCGGGGGCGCCCCACTGGGTACCAGGTTGCCGACGGCCGTCCACATCAAGACACGCTTCACCTTCCCGCGCACCAGATCCTCCACCTCGATGTCCGCCGTCGGGCCGGCGGGACCGGGGAACAGCTCGCGAATTCGTGCGCGGCGCGGCGGGATGCCCGGCGCGCCGCGAAAAGTCAGCTCCACCGTGTCGCCCACGCGCAAACCACCGTAGCTGGCAAAGCGCGGCATGCCGTTGGGAGCCGCACCGATCTGTTCTCGGAAATCGCTGGCCAGCCCATCGAGAGAGCGGCCCAGTTGCGCGCGCTGGACCCCAATGCCACCGGATGTCTCGCGAATGATGGTTCGACGGGACACCCGTCCGAGTCCTGCCAGATGCTTCACGGCCGTTAGCATCACGCGCCGGTACGCCGATTGAGTTGGCCGAAGTCCTTTTCGGTGAGCCTCAATGATGCATGACCTCCGAGCTTTGGGACGGCAAAAAGCTAAAAGCTGCATGTCACCCCCTTTGCTCTACGCCGGCCCTGAGTTGAAGGTCCCTCTAAGAAGCTAAATCCCAGGTGCGGGTGAAGATTCTATCGAGGACCGGCGGCGGCGTCTGTCGTCGGAGGGTTCGATGACGGGGCACGTCTGCGCGGCCATCCGCTATCTGCGAGGTACGCGGCTTAGCCGGCGATGTGCGGCAACGATGCGATTGGCGGCGATTCGAGGCTTGCCGAAAGCGGCCCCGGCTACAGCAGCACGCGCAGCGCTGCGGGGTCGAGCAGGGTGATCGACTTGGAGCGGACCTGCACCCAGCCCTCGCGCTGGAAGCGCGACAGGATGCGGCTGACGGTTTCCAGCTTGATGCCGAGGTAGCTGCCGATTTCCTCGCGCGTCATGCGCAGCGAGAAGGCCGTCGACGAATAGCCGAGCGCGTGCAGCCGCGCCGACAGGTTGAGCAGGAAGGAAGCGACGCGCTGCTCGGCGGAAAGGCCTGCCAGCAGCATCGCGTGCTCGGACTCGCGCACGAGGCGTGCGCTCATCACCTTGAGCAGCCGGTGCTGCAGGTCGCGTGTCTCGCGGCACAGCGCCTCCAGCACGCCGAAGGGGATCACGCACACGGCGCTGTCTTCCAGCGCGACCGCATCGCAGGTGTGGGTCTCCGAGTCGATGCCGTCCAGCCCCAGGGTCTCGCCGGCCAGGAAGAAGGCGGTGACTTGGTCGCCGCCGCCGGGCGCGGGCACCACGGTCTTCACGGTGCCGGCGCGCAGCGTGTAGACGCTCTGGAAGGCGTCACCGGCACGGAACAGGTACTGCCCGCGCTTGACCAGGCGCCAGGTGCGCCCGTCGGCGGGCGCGGGGCGCGCCTGCCCGCACATGCCGGAGCAGACGCCTTGCAGCATGCAGCGGTTGCAGCGCGCGGCGCCGTCCGGGCCCGGGGCGGCGCTGTCCTCGGTGCCATGCGCTGGCTGCGGGCGGTGCGACGGCAGGGAGATGGGAAAGGTATCCGCGCTGACGTGGGGGCAGGTATCAAGCATGTCGGTATCCCTGTGGCTGGCTCGGGCGCGCGCAGCAACGCGGCAAGCCCCGGTGGGCTGTCCGTCCGCGGGCGCGCCGGTGATCTGTGAATCCAGTATTCCACCGGCGCGGCGCCGATCCAATCAGGCTGCGCTGAATCGGCTGTCATCCGCGCGAAGAGAGATGTCAGGTTTCCCTGACGGGGCGGGAAGGGACGGAAAAGGACCGGGTGTGGCGACAGGGGCAGACATCCTGGCCACGGCATCGCCCGGGAAGGTATGCGTGCATCATGCGCCACGGCCAGCCGGGCGCACCGCAGCGAAGCTGCCGGCCCGCGTTGCCGCGATGGCCGCCATGGCTGCCGCGGCGGGTGCCGCCGCCGTTGCCGGCCACCGAAAGCGAGGCCCGCCTGGCCGGCATCATCCGCTCGTCGATGGAGGCTATCATCACCGTGGATGAGCAACAGTGCGTGGTGCTGTTCAACCCGATGGCGGAGACCCTGTTGGGCTGGAAGGCGGAGGAAGGCCTGGGGCGCCGGCTCGGCGATTTCATCCCGGCGCGCTAACGCGCCTCCCCACGAACCCCATTCTCCATGTGCAACGCTTCGGCGTGACCGGCGTCACCGAGCGGCAGATGGGACAGCAGCGCACCCTTTGTGCGCTGCGGCGCGACGGTGTCGAGTTTCCCATCGGCAGACCCGGGCGGTGGCGGCAAGCTATACACGGTGATGCTGCGCGACACCACCGAGCGCGTGCAAGCCGAGCAGGCGCTGCGCTGCTCGCGCGAGGAACTGCAGCAGCTTTCCGACAGCATCCTGGCCGTGCGAGGACTGATCGGCGGCAGCGCGGCCATCGCGCAGACGCCGGGCGCAGGCTTCGGCCTGACCGTGCGCGTCCCGGCGGTGGCGGGCTGCAGCGAGGCGGAGCGCAGGATCCGGGTGATGATCGCCGACGACCATGCCGTGGTGCGCGACGGGCTGCGCCACATCCAGGCTGGCGGCTCCGAGATTGTGGCCGATGCGGCGGGCGGTGCCGAGGTGCCGCGCTTGACCAGGGAAAGCGCCCCCAACTGCCCGTGCTCGACCTGTCGATGCCGGGCGCAGCGGGCTCGAACTGATTCGGCTGCGGCGCACCGAGCGTCCCGCCGCCTTTGATCGAACGCAAGGGCGGTGCCTGCGCGCAATGTCGACGGGCGGCGGCGTTGCCGCCGGCCACCCGGCGGAGTTGACTTCCATCAACATGCGCGCCGGGGCGCCGCCTATGCTGATCCAGACCGCAGCGGCAGCGCGCTCCCCTGCACGCCGCGCCGCTGTACGGAGCGGGTAGGAGTCCGGCCGCTTCGGCATCCACCCGAGAACAGGAACGCGGACCATGACGCCGGGAATGCTCAGGCTTGCCTACAAGCTGCTGGTCAACGACCGCGCGAAGTTCAGCGGACTGCTGGTCGGCATCACCTTCGCCGTGTTCCTGATGATCGAGATGACCTCGCTGTTCGCCGGCGTGCTCAACCGCGCCTCCTCGACCGTGCTCAACATCGGCGCCAGCATGTGGGTGATGGACCCGGCCGTGCAGACCGTGGCCAATACCATCGGCATGCCAGACTACGTGCTGGATGCGGTGCGCAGCGTGGACGGCGTCAAGTTCGCCGTGCCGCTCTACTCGGGGGGCGCGCTGGTGCGGCTGCGCAGCGGCGCCTACCAGTCGGTGACCGTGGTGGGGGTGGACGACACCAGCCTGTTCGGGCGCCCGCAGATGCTGGCGGGCCGCATCGAGGACATCTATGGCGAGAACGCCTTCCTGGTGGTCAAGGACGCCGAGTTCTCCAAGATGGAGAATCCGGCCATCGGCACCGAGTTCGAGATCAACGACAACCGCGGCGTGATCGTCGGCATCGCCGGCGTGGCCAGCAGCGGCCTGTTCGGCGTGCCCACGCTCTACACCACGTACCAGCGCGCCATCCAGTACCTGCCGACCGCGCGCTATACCGTGTCCTACATCCTGGTGGAGCCCAAGTCGTCCGCCGACGTGGCGCGCATCCAGCGGGCCGTGGCGCGGCTCGGCTACCTGGCGCTGACCAAGGACGAGTTCATCGGCCGTATCTCCGATTTTTACAAGTACCGGACGGGGCTCGGCACCAACATCCTGCTGATGACGGTGATCAGCTTCATCGTCGGGCTGTCGATCTCGGGGCAGACCTTCTACACCTTCATCCTGGAGAACCTGGAGAAATTTGGCGCGCTCAAGGCGATCGGCGCCAAGGGCCGCGTACTGGTCGGCATGATCCTGTTCCAGGCCGCCTTCACCGCGCTGACCGGCTACGGGCTCGGCATCGGCCTGTGCGCGCTGCTGATCAGCGCGGCGCGGCTGAAGATCCCCGACTACGCCGCCATGATCACCTTCGGCAACCTCGGGCTGGCGCTAGTCATGGTGGTGGTGATCGCCGGCGTGTCCGGCTACGTGGGGGTGCGCAAGGTGCTGCGCATCGAACCCTTCGACATCTTCCGGGGCTGACCATGCCGCGTCCCGCCATCACTGCCAGCGCGATCGACAAATGGTTCGGCGAGGGCGAGGCCCGCACCTACGCGCTGCGCCAGGTCAGTTTCGAGGCCGGCTTCGGCGAGATGCTGCTGATCGTCGGTCCCTCGGGCAGCGGCAAGACCACGCTGCTGAGCGTGATCTCGGGCATCCTGCGCCCGGATGGCGGCGAGGTCAGCATCGACGGTACCAGCATCTGGGCGCTCGGCAACGATGCGCTGGCCGAGTTCCGCCTGTCGCGCATCGGCTTCGTGTTCCAGGACTATCACCTGTTCCCGCGCCTGACCACGCTGGAGAACGTGGCGATCCCGCTGATCCTGCGCCAGCGCGACTGGGACAGCGCGCTGGTCGAGGCGCGCCGCTACCTGGAGGTGGTGGGGCTGGCCAACCGCGCCGAGCTGCCGCCGATCAAGCTCAGCGGCGGCGAGCAGCAGCGGGTGGCGATCGCGCGCGCAATCGTCAGCCAGCCCGACATCCTGATCCTGGACGAGCCGACCGCGTCGCTGGATGGCGACACCGGGCGCGGCATCATCGAGTTCGTGCGCCACCAGGTGCTGAACGACCGGCGCTGCATCGTCATCGTCACCCACGATGCCCGCATCTTCGACCTGGCCAGCCGCATCCTGCAGATGGAAGACGGCAAGCTCAAGGGCATTGCCAGGGGAGGTACGCCATGAAGATCAGATGGCTGTTCGTGCTGTCCCTGCTCGGTGCCGTGCTGGGCATCGCCGCCGCGGTCTACTATGCGCAGCAGAAGCGGCCCGAGCCGCCGGTGTTCCAGCCGGCCTCCAACCCCTACAAGTCGGGCATCTACGCCAACGGCATCGTCGAAAGCGACCAGGATAGCGGTTCCAATGTGAATCTCTATCCCGAGGTCGGCGCGACCGTAGTGCGCGTCCCGGTGCGCGAAGGCCAGCAGGTCAAGGCCGGCGACGAACTGCTGGCGCTGGAGGACTCGGTGCAGCGTGCCACGGCGGCGCAGATCGCCGCCCAGGCGGACGCCGCGCAGGCCATGCTCGACGAACTGAAGGCACAGCCGCGCAGGGAGACGCTCAATGTGGCGCTGGCCCAGGTAGACGCCGCCCAGGCCGGCCTGCGCACCGTACGCGACCAAGCCGACAAGCTCAATCATTCTTATGCGCTCAACCCCATGTCGGTCAGCCGCGACGCACTCGACAATGCCGCCAACGCGGTGCGCGTGGCGCAGGGCAATCTCAACGTCGCCCAGCGCCAGCTCGAGCTGACCCGGGCCGGGGCCTGGGTCTACGACATCCGCAACCAGGAGAAGCAGGTCGACGCGCTGCGCCGGCAGGCCGCCTCGGCGGCGGCGCTGCTGGCCAAGTATGTGATCCGCGCGCCGATGGACGGCGTGGTCATCTCCATCAACACCGCGCCGGGCTCCTATGTCTCCTCGCAGGGCACCTACGCCACCTACACGCAGGGAAACGCCCCCGTGATGGTGATGGCCAGCACCGCGGGCACCCTGTCCGTGCGGGTCTATGTCGATGAGATCCTGCTGCAGCGCCTGCCGGCGGACCAGTCCGTGGCCAAGCTGCAGGCCAGCATGTTCCTGCGCGGTTCGGAAACGCGCATCCCGCTCGAATACATGCGGGTGCAGCCATACGTGACGCCCAAGATCCAGCTCTCCGACGAACGCGCGGAGCGGGTCGACGTGCGCGTGCTGCCGATGCTGTTCCGCTTCCGCACACCGCCCGGCATGCACATCTATCCGGGCCAGCTGGTCGATGTCTACCTGGGCGGTACGCCATGAGCGCCGGCCTGCCCGCGCGCGGCCTCGCTGCCTGCGCTGCCGCCCTGGTGCTGGCGGCGGTGCAGGGTTGCGCGCTCGGTCCGGATTTCACGCGGCCCGCCGCGCCGCAGGTGGAGCGCTATGTGCATGGCGGGGACGCGGCGCGCACGCCGGTGGCCGACGGCGTGGCCCAGCGGTTCGCGCCGGGCGCGGAGGTGCCGGCAGACTGGTGGACGCTGTTCGGCAGTGAGGTGATGGACCGCACCATGGCGCAGGCACTGGCGGGCAATCCGAGCCTGCAGGCCGCGTTGGCCAGCCTGCGCCAGAGCGAGGCCGCCATGCGCGCGGGCGCCGGTGTCTTCTATCCCCAGTTCGACGCCGCGGCGAACGGCACGCGGCAGGCGGTGTCGCCGTCGCGGCTGGGGCAGCCGGGGCCGGCCGCGCTGTTCAACCTGTTCTCGCTGGGGGGCACGGTCAGCTATACGCTCGATGTCTTCGGCGGCAACCGCAGGACGGTGGAGGCCCTGGCGGCCCAGGTCGATGCGCAACGCTATACTCGCGACGCGGCCTGGCTGACCCTGACCGGCAACGTGGCCGGGGCGGTGATCGCGCGCGCCGGCTACGCGGCGCAGATCGCGGCCACCGAAGCGCTGCTGGCGCTGCTGCGCGAGCAGGTCGAGATCACCCACGCCCAGGTGGTGGCCGGCACCACCGCCCATGCCGGCGAGCTGAGCCTGGTGTCGCAGCTCGCCACCTTCGAGGCGACGCTGCCTCCGCTGCGGCAGAAGCTGGAGCAGGCCGACCACCTGATCGCCACCCTGTGCGGGCGCTTTCCTGGCGACACGGCGCCTGCTCCGGTGCCGCTGGCCTCGCTGCAGCTGCCGCAGGAGCTGCCGCGCACGCTGCCGTCGGTGCTGGTGCGGCGCCGCCCCGACGTGTTGCTGGCAGAGGCACAGCTGCATGTGGCCACCGCCGAGGTGGGCGTGGCCCAGGCGGCCATGTTTCCCAACTTGACGCTGAGTGCGGCCTACGGCAGGGAAGCCACCACCGTGCCGGCCCTGTTCGGTGCCGGCGCCGGCATCTGGAGTGCGGGCGCGGGCATCGCCGCGCCGCTGTTCCACGGCGGAGAGCTGTACTACCGGCGCGAGGCCGCGCGCGCGCAGCGCGATGCCGCCGAGGCGCAGTACCGGCAGGCCGTGCTGTCCGCCTTCGACCAGGTGGCCGACGCGCTGCGGGCGCTCGCACACGACGCCGGTCTGGTGGAGGCGTCGCGGAGTGCCCGCGACGCGGCGCGCGAGGCGCTGGCCGAACTGCAGGCCAACTACCAGGCGGGCACCGCCGGCTACCTGCAGGTGCTGGTGGCGGACCAGCAGGTGCACCAGGCGGAAATCACCTACCTGCAGGCGGTCACGCTGCGCCTGCAGGATACGGTGGCGCTGTTCCTGGCGCTGGGCGGCGGCTGGGAGACGGGCACCGTGCCGGTGCCGGATCGCGCGCAGGATGGCGGGCACGGGCAGCCGGCACCCGCTGGGGCGCTGTCATCGTCCGGACGCGCATGACGCGAAGGAAGAGGATGCGGGTGCGGGGCGCCACTACGCCGCCACCGGGTTTCCCCCCCGGAGCGGCCGCGGCCGGGCGACCGTGCGGCCCCGTCGGGCCATCACGCCCGATGCCAGTCAATGCGCCATCAGCACCGGCACCGTCGCCTATAACGTGACCGTGCACTCGAATCGCCCTGCTGCCTCCTTAGCGCGGCGCGCACGATCGCAGCGCTCGGTGTAACCAAGATCGGCACAACGCCCAACAGCCAGATGACATGGACGGCCGCCGCCGACAGGTAATCCCACCGACTTGCCAACAAGCCAGCACCCAGCGTCACCCCCCCGAGCGCGAAGGCCGCAAAGGTTTGACGAAGCGCAATTGAGCGCACGGCACTGCGCCTAGATTGATCAATGTGGCTCTAGATCTGACGTGCACCAACTTCTGAAGCCACCGTTGCAAGTAGATGAATGAACTGGAGCGTTTCGCATATCAGCCGGTGAGAACGTTGCCGCCCGAGGATGGCAAGCAGCTGCAGGTCACACCCCCAACAACGCAGGAGATATCTGAATGATCAAGAACATTGGCAGTGCGGAGCAGATCCGCGACGAGATTCAGCGGCGACTGCAGGAGAATGCCGATCTTGGCGACGCTTGCCGAGACTGTGCCATTCCCCTTCCGCTTCGAACCGACCCTGCGTCGGATGGCGGATGCAACTGGTCGATCGATACTCTCCCGAGCATGCCCGCAGCATGCATGCCTGCCGCGAAGGCGGTCATCAAGGAGGTCATGCGCGAATACGACCTCCGATAGTGTCATCGCCGGAGAATGAAATGCCGACTCGACGCCGCTTCTACAAAGGGTTTCATATTGAGTTGTCCTTCCCGGAGGTGACCGAGCCGGGACGATCGAATGCCCGTGTACAGATCATGCCGTCCACCGGAGGCATGGGTGTCCGCTTCACGCCCGACTGGCCATGCCCGCCCGCATCGCTGCAGGAAGCGGAGGACTGGCTCTTCGCGTACGCGGCCGGCCTCGTCGACTGCGAACTGGCAGGCGGCTTCGGCATCGACCTCAGACACGAGTGAATGAGCCCGCCTCGTGGCATCGTGCACAGCCACTGCGCAGTTGCAGCGAGCAGGCGGTGGCGGCTTCTATGCTCTGGGCCGGCGTAGCGTTCAAGCCATCGGCAAGGCGTTAAGGCGCCGGCGCCGTTGCGCGAGCCAGCCGTCGAACGTGACTGGCCAAGTATGCACTCCCACGTCTTGCTGTGTCACGAATGCAGTAGAAGATCAACGGCGGCGCAATGCGGGCAATGGCCAAGGGCGCTTGCGAATGCGACGCTCAGCGCCCGTATTTGCCCGCATTCGAAGATGCGCGGCTGATCGTGCTAGATGACATCGTTACCTGCCTGGAGCCGGCGGCCAAGCGCAGACGTTTCCCTTCGCTAACGTGCGCCTGCCAACGGGAGCAGGCGCCCTCATCTCACCCCTGCAGCACCACATCCCAGTACTTCTTCATGACATCCTCCCGTCGGCAGAGCCCGGTACCGGCGCTCAGCAGCGCCGCCGATGCCGCAGCCACCCCGTAGCGGAAAGCCTCCTCGTCGTCGGCGCCCCGGTTCAGTGCCCAGACCATGGCGGCAAGGCAACTGTCTCCGGCGCCGATTGCGCTTTCCACCCGCGTGGGGAGCCCTTGAGCCCGTAGTACGCGCTTATCTGTCACCAGCAGGGCCCCTTTGCTACCGAGGGTCAGGACCACCGTCCGGGCGCGCCCATCCTCGACGATGTTCTGCGCCGCCTGGCGCCACGCCGTTTCTGTCTGTAACGGCTGGCGGGACAGCTCGCGCAGCTCCTGCAGACTTGGCTTGAACAGCCGGACGCCCGTTTCCAGCACGGCCTCGAGTGCCGGGCCGGACGTATCGACTACGACTTGGACGCCGCGGACGCCGGCCGCGTGCGACAGTTTTGCGTAGAAGTCGGCGGGCACGCCCGGCGGCAGGCTGCCACTCAACACCAGGTAGCGAGGCGGCGCCAGTGTGGAGAAGTAATCGAGGCAGGCTTGCCACTCTCCCTGGGTGACCGTTGGGCCGGGAAGTATGAAGCGGAATTGCTTGCCACTGGAAGTTTCGGTCACAGAGAAGTTCATCCGCGTTTCGCTCGCGATCGCCAAGGGAACGACTGCCATCTGCTCAGCGCCGAGCAATTCGCCGAGAAGTTGGCCAGTTCTGCCTCCGGCAAAGTAAACGGCGCTGCAACTGCCCCCCAGCCGCCGCACGACTCGCGCGACGTTGATGCCGCCGCCCCCTGGATCATGCCGGGCGGCATTGCACCTGAGCTTATGTGTCTCGATCACCTGCGCGACGGAAGTCGAGACATCCACGGCGGGATTCACCGTGAGGGTAACGATATCGTCCATCATGCCCTCGGGCCGTCTCGCCCTGCGTGCTGCAGGACGAGCCCATAGACTTCACGATGTAGCGCCAGCGGTGCGAGCCGTCGACGCTTCCACCACAGCGATATTGCGCTTGACGCGGATAAAGCTGTCGGGACTCACTGACACCGAATCGATTCCGCATTCCACCAGGAAGCCGGCGAAAGCCGGGCGGTCGCTGGGTGCCTGCCCACATAAGCCGACGTGCACGCCGGCCTGATGCGCCTTGCGGATGACCTCCTGGATCAGCCGTTTGACAGCGTCGTCCTCTTCGTCGAAGAGACCCGCAAGCTCAGACGAGTCCCGATCGATTCCCAAGGTGAGTTGCGTCAGGTCGTTACTGCCGATGGAGAAGCCGTCGAAGCGCTGCGCGAAGGCATCGGCCAGGATCACATTCGACGGAATTTCGCACATGACGTAGACCTTCAGATCGTCCTTGTGGCGCTCCAGTCCGTTCGCCGCCATGATGCCGAGCACCCGGTCCGCTTCGCTCACCGTGCGGCAGAAGGGAATCATGACGATCACGTTGGTGAAGCCCATCTCCTTGCGCAGGCGCGCGATGGCTTGGCATTCCAGGGCGAAGCCGTCCTGGTAGCGCGGCGAGTAGTAGCGCGACGCGCCCCGTAGTCCAATCATGGGATTGTCCTCGTGCGGTTCGAATTCCGCGCCGCCGATCAGGTTCGCGTACTCATTGCTCTTGAAGTCACTCATGCGCACGATGACCGGGTGCGGGTATTGCACTGCGGCGATCCGGCCCAGGCCGCGGGCGAGACGGTCGACAAAATACTCCGGCTTGCGAGGATAGGCTGCCGTCATCGCTTCGATAGCGCGTTTGGCCGTCGTGTCCGCGAGCGTCTCATAGCGGACCAAGGCCATCGGGTGCACTCTGATGTGGTTGCTCACGACGAACTCCATCCGGGCAAGCCCTATGCCATCGGCCGGCAGCCGCCACCAGCGGAAGGCTGCCGCCGGGTTGGCGAGGTTCAGCATCACCTTGGTGCGAGTCGCGGGGATTCCGGAAAAATCGAGCTCCTCGACCTCGACATCGGCGATGCCTTCATAGACGAAGCCCTCTCGTCCTTCGGCGCAGGATACGGTCACTTCCTGTTCGTCATGCAGCAGATGCGTGGCGATGCCGGCGCCGACAATGGCGGTAAGGCCGAGTTCACGGCTGACGATGGCCGCGTGCGAAGTTCGCCCCCCATGATCCGTGATAATCGCTGCGGCACGTCGCATGACCGGTACCCAGTCGGGATCCGTCGTCTCGGTGACGAGAATGGCGCCGTCCACGAAGCGCGCTATGTCACGCCGGTCTCGGATGATGCACACCGGGCCGCTCGCCACGGCCTCTCCGATGCTGGTGCCGGAGAGTAGCTTCCTGCCAGCACTCCGGATCCGATACGTCCGTATCGCGCCGGCCTCGCGCCTTGACTGCACGGTTTCGGGGCGGGCCTGCACAATAAAGATCTCCCCGGTTTCACCGTCTTTTGCCCATTCGATATCCATCGGCCGACCGTAGTGGCCTGCAATGATGCCGCCCCAACGCGAGAGCGTGATGATCTCCGGATCGCTCAGCACGAAGGCCGCGCGTTCGGCACCTGACGTTGGGACGTTTTTTGTCGGGCGGGTTGAGTCGCTTCCGTAGACGAGTTTCTTGGCTTTCTCGCCGAGTCTTTTTCCGATGATCGGGACGAGGGCCGGATCGGCGAGCAGGGGAGTGAATACCTCATATTCGTCCGGATCAACAGTCCCTTGGACGACGTTCTCCCCTAGGCCCCAGGCTGCATTGATGACAGTGACCTTGTCGAAGCCTGTCTCGGTGTCGATCGAGAACATCACGCCGGCCCCGGCCCGGTCGGAGCGGACCATGCGTTGCACGCCGACCGATAGTGCAACGGCAAGATGGTCCACCCCCCTCGCCTGCCGGTAGCTGATGGCTCGATCGGTGAAGAGCGACGCGTAGCAGCGACGGCAGGCATCGAGCAAGGCGCGCGTTCCGCGCACATTGAGATAGGTCTCCTGTTGCCCGGCAAAGCTGGCATCCGGGAGGTCTTCCGCGGTGGCGCTGGAGCGCACCGCGACGTCAATGTCGGTTCCGCCCGCGTCCCGGCACAAATCCGCGTAGGCAAGCCGGATGGCGTCGGCCGTGTCCGTTGGCCAGTCGCCGCTTAGAATCGACTGGCAGATCGCAGCACCGCTTTCTGCCAAGGTGCGCTTGCCGTCGGCAAACGCACCAAGTGCAGATGAAATCGCCGTGCCCAGCGCGTTGTGGTCCAGGAAGCGCCGGTAAGCCTGAGCCGGAATGGCAAAGCCCCGTGGCACCTTGATGCCATGAGACGCCAGGTTCGCTACCATCTCGCCAAGGGAGGCGTTCTTGCCGCCCACGCGTGATATGTCGGTGTTCCGAAGTTCCTCGAACCAGAGGATCGGCGGCGTCTCATTTTGCATTGCGTACCCCCTGCATGGCCTGCTTCGGGAAGAACTCGGTCAGGGCGGTGGCGCACCGCTCTGCCGTGAAGGCTAGCTGTTCCATCGCGGAGAATGTTGTCGCAGAGCAAAGGCCGACGCGCCGCCCTTGGGGTGGGGTATGGATGGTAGCGCTGGAGGGCCGCCTTCTCGGTAGGCAGGGTGGGAAACCGGCCCGACTTGTGGCAGATCCGCGGCGCTATCGCATCAACTAAGGCGCGGCTGTGCGCAGCGCGTGCCATCGACCGCACATGGCGTGCAGCACACGCTGGCCCTCGCCGGTCAAGCGGACACGTCGGACCGGCGCCAGCGCTTCGATCCGCGCCAGGCGGCGCTCAACCAAGGTGTCCAGGGCCTCGGGATCCATACCAGGGCACGGCTGCGGGTAGCTTAAGACCATTAGCGTGGCAATCTCATGCGGGCTCAGCATCATCCTGTCTCCGGTGCGTGTTCTGCATGGTCGCTGCCGTGCCGCGTGACAGATCTGCGCGGCCGTGCGTAAGCGAATATAGGTGGTGTGTCGGCAGCGGCGCTGCATGCCGTGTACCTTGCTTGCGCCAGGTCAATCGGTGCTCGCCGCGCGCTGCGCCCGGCACACGCGTCGACCAGCTCCTTGATGCGTGTCAAGGAAGTGACGGTCGCAGCGGCCAGAATCAAAGCGCGCGGTTCATGCGGGGCCGGGCTGGCAGGTCCGATACCCTCGCCGGCGAGGGCGAAGCCTGCGCAGGCCAGGGGAGCGGGAACCAATTTCGCGCGCCCGGGGCGCGGTTCGACCGGGGCAATCCGCAACAGACGAGGCATTCAGATGAAAGTACGAGCCCAATCAAGCCGGGTGCGACCGGCGCGCTGGAATCCCTTCCCCTTTGAGCCGGTACCCGATCGCTACAAGCAGCCGGGCGCGACGCCACGCTTGGCCGCCTGCCCGGCTTGCCACGCGGTGCTGATGCGCGGGCGCTGGACATGGCGGTCCATCCCGCCCGGTGCTGCGGTCTTGATGTGCCCCGCTTGTCAGCGCATCGCCGACCGTGTGCCGGCCGGCAAGGTTGAGCTGAGCGGAGCCTTCGAGGCTGCGCATCGCCAGGAAATCCTTGCGCTGGTACGCCATCGCGAGGTGTTCCTGCGCGCCGAGCACCCACTCGAGCGCGTCATCTCCATCGAGTCAGACGAACAAGGCACGCACATCGCCACCACCGGCTTGCACATCGCGCGCGATCTCGGCAATGCGGTGCACCATGCCTACCGCGGCCGGCTCGGCATCGACTACCGCAACGCGGAGACCGGAACTGCACGTGCGCTGGCAGCGCGATTGACCGATGATCGAATCGACGCAGCGGCAGCATTGCCGGCCGCGCGTCCAGCCCCGGCCTGAGTCTGCGTCGATTTGCGCCTATAGAGGCTCTAGTGCGCTGGTCTCGTCGAGGTGGAACAGCGCGTCGAACTGGTGCGCAAGGACTGCCTCGAAATAGTGGCTGGCACGCTCCGTCTGCGGCAGGTAGAGCACCCCGATGGCGCGTTCCGGCCGCGTCTCGGCCAAGGCTGGTGCGGCGTCCCGGCCCAGTTGCAGGAAGAAGCGGTCCAGGCCGGTCTGGTGGCACAGTGCTTCCCAGCTATCCGGCAACGCCGGCCGTACCTGCTTGCATTCGGGCTCACCGTCCCAGGCCGAAGCTGCACACACCTGCCCCGTGTAGGTGGTGAATCCAACCAGCAGTGACTCAGCGCCGGCTTGCCGACGGACCAGTTGGCCCAGCGTCCATTCGCCGCGCGCTGCAGTTTCGGTGGCGCGCGCGTCGCCCACGTGCGAGTTGTGGGCCCATACCACGATGCGGCCGCTGCCGCCGCGCCCGGCGGCGATATTCGGCCAGCGCGAACAGCGTCTGCGCCATATGCGCGTCGCGCAGGTTCCAGGTATTGACGCGGCGGCCGAAGGCTTCGCGATAGTAGGCTTCGGCATTGACCACGACCAGGGCGTTCTGTTCGGCGAAGTAGTGCGAATCCATCGCGGCGAGGCCGTCGCGTGCGAGCTGCGCGGCTTCGTCGGCACGCAACTGCAGCAATTGCCGGATGGCGCCCTGGCGCCGCCGCCCGGCCGCAGGCCGGCGGCGGCCTGGTAGCCGTAGGTCGACGGGTCGCGCAACATGGTCCAGCGCGGCGTAGTGGGCGCGGGCAGCCTCTGCTTGCTCCGGGTCGCCTGCTCCAGGTAGCGGATCACCGCTTCAGCAGAGCGGTACAGGCTGTACAGGTCGAGACCGTAGAAGCCGGAGCGGCGCGCCTCTGGCAGGCGGGCATTGCGCGCGCGGATGGCCTCGAGCAGGGCCGGGATCCCCGGTTGCGCCACATCCAGGCCGGAAATCGCGCGAAGTCGGCCAAGGCTTCCTCACTGCTGTCGGAGCCTTCGCCTTGCACGTAGCGGTTGACGCGCCAGGCGTCCGGCCAGTCGCCTTCGACGGCTACTGCGTCGAAGCCAGCCTCGTCAAGCAGGGCCAGGGTGATCTCCGCTCTCATCTGGTAGAACTCGCGGGTGCCGTGCGTCGCTTCGCCGAGCAGCACGAATGCCTTGCCGGCGGTCATATCGAGCAGCGCGGCATAGTCGCCGGCACCCCCCTCGAGGCGTTGCGCGCGCTCCCGCACGGCGAGAAAGGGAGTCATAGGGACGGTCATGGCGGCTGCCTCCCGGATCGCATGGTTGCAGCATAGGCGCGCGGCCGCGCCTGATCTTGCGCAAGCGCAAGGACAGGGCGGCGCGCTGTCAGTCTTGCTTGATCCGTGCCAAGGCGGCGCGCACGCGGTCCGCTACATTGAGCTTACCGGCGCATCGCCCAGAGGCGGGCGCGGCAGACGAGGCAGGAGACGGCGATGGCGGGCATGAGAGGGATGGCAAGGGAAGCGGTGAGTATCGAGACGGACGGAGTGCGGCTGGACGGGGAGCGCTGCGTGCCGGCCGGCGCCAACGGCATGTGTGCTGTTCGCTCATGGCACGGCAGCTCGCATCGCAGCCCGCGAAACCGCTACGTGGCCGAGGTACTGCAAGCGGCCGGCATGGCCACGCTGCTGGTCGACCTGCTCGCACCCGAGGAGGATGTGGACACGGTCCTCCGCTTCGACATTGCCCTGCTGAGTCGGCGCCTGCAGGCCGTGGTGGCGTGGAGCACGGATTGCGCGGTGGGGCACACGTTGCCCGTCGGCCTGTTCGGCGCCAGCACCGGCGCCGCGGCGGCGCTGCGCGTGGCCGCCGACCCCGACACGCCTTGTCGCATCGATGCCGTGGTTAGCCGAGGCGGGCGGGTCGACCTGGCTGGCGAGGCGGCGTTGCGGCGGCTGAAGTCGCCCACGCTGATGATCGTGGGCGGGGCTGACCCCGCAGTGCTGCGGATGAATCGTGAGGCGGCCGCATGGATGGCGTGCGAGTGGCGGCTTGACGTGTGCCAGGCGCCACACATCTGTTCGCAGAGCCGGGAGCACTGGAGGACGTGGCGCGGCGTGCCGCGCGATGGTTCGCGCATTACCTGACACGCGGCAGGGGATGAACGGATGGCGGCCCTAAGGCCGAGTACTGTGGCGCCCCGCCATCCGCAGACCAGGCCGCTCAGTCCGGATATAGCAGGA
>NZ_CP017752.1:0-3360852 GCF_001854285.1 Cupriavidus sp. USMAHM13 | reverse complement strand
GCGCCGGATCCGGCCGACCGCCTGCGCCACCAGCGTGGAGTCCGCCAGCGGGCCGATGCGGATGCCGACGTCGATGTTCTCCTCCAGCAGGTTCACCACGCGGTCGGTGAATTCCATGCGGCAGCTCACCGCCGGATAACGCGCCGCGAAGCCCGTCACCGCCGGCGCCACGTACATCTGGCCGAACAGGACCGGCGCGGTGATGGTCAGTTGCCCGGCGGGCTCGACGTGGCGCGCGCTCAGCCCGGCCTCGACCTCGTCGACGGCGGCCAGGATGCGCCGGCAGCCGGCCAGGTAGCCGCGGCCCTCGTCGGTCAGCGAGAGCCGGCGCGTGGTGCGGTTGAGCAGCCGCACATTGAGTTCGGCCTCCAGCGCGGCGAGGGTGCGCACCACGGCCGGCAGCGAACTGCCGAGGGCGGTGGCGGCGGCAGTGAGGCTGCCTTCCTCGACGATGCGAACGAAGGCCTGCATGGCGCGTAGCTTGTCCATGGCCGCCACATTACTCCGATTCGTGGAGTAGTCAAATACGGACCGCCCCATTTATTGCAATCAGCGCGCGGGCCAGAATGCAGGCAACCGTTCGGCGCAAGCCGTTTCCCCGGAGACCCGAGATGACCCTTGCCGCATCCCCCGCCAATCCGCTCGTGCTGTATCACATGCCGCTGTCGGGGCACGCGCACCGCGCGCAGCTGTTGCTGTCGCTGCTCGGCCTGCCCTACCGGCTGGTGCCGGTGGACCTGCGCGGCGGCGAGCACAAGCGCCCGCTCTTCCTCAAGCTCAACCCCTTCGGCCAGGTCCCGGTGCTGGACGACAACGGCACCATCGTCAGCGATTCCAACGCCATCCTGGTCTACCTCGCCTTGCGCTACGACGACGGCCGCTGGCTGCCGCGCGACCCGGCCGGCGCCGCGGCGGTGCAGCGCTGGCTGTCGGTGGCCGCCGGCGAGATTGCCTTCGGGCCGGCGGCGGCGCGGCTGGCGGTGCTGTTCGGCGTGCCGCGGCCGCTCGATGACGCCATCGCGCGGGCCCGCGGCCTGTTCGCCTTGATGGAGCCCCTGCTGGCAGGGCAGCGCTTCCTGGCGGGAGACGCGCCGACGCTGGCCGACGTGGCGGCCTACAGTTACATCGCGCGTGCCGAGGAGGGCAATATCTCGCTCGCTCCCTATCCGGCGTTGCGTGCCTGGCTGGCGGCGGTCGAGGCCTTGCCGGGCTTCGTGCCGATGCCCGCGACGCCGGCGGGCCTGGCCGCCTAACCACCTGGCCGCTTGCGCGCCTGGCGCTGCCGCCTCATCTGCCTAAGGGAGCTAAGGGAGCTAAGGGAGATCATCATGGACACCAAGCCGGATGCCGCCGCCGGCGGCGACCTGCGCGGCTGGCCCCTCGCCGCCTCGCCGTTCCACGCTGGCGAGCAGGCCGCGCAGGAGCGCGCGGGCAAGCGGGCGTGGAGCGAGGCGGCCGGGCGGCGCGCCGTGCGGGCGCACATGCCCGTGCAGCACCGCGAGTTCTTCGCCCAGCTGCCGTGCCTGCTGCTCGGCGCGCTCGACGCCGAAGGGCAGCCGTGGGCGACCATGCTGGCCGGGGTGCCCGGCTTCGTGCAGGCGCCGGATCCGTATCACCTGAATATCGGCGCCGGGCTGCTGCCGGCCGATCCGCTCGACGGCGCGCTGCAGGCCGGCAGCGACGTCGGCATGCTCGGCATCGAGCTGCAGTCGCGCCGGCGCAACCGGGTCAACGGGCGGATCGAGGCCATCGGGCCGGACGGCCTGCAGGTCGCGGTCAGCCAGAGCTTCGGCAACTGCCCGCGCTACATCCAGTTGCGCGCGGTGCGCACGGTGGCGCCGGCACCGTTGCCGGCCTGGCGCGGCGGGCGGCTCGACGAGGCCGCGCAGGATCTGCTGCGGCGGGCCGACACGGCCTTCATCGCCACGTACCACCGCGCGGCAGGGGAGCCGGCTACCGGCGGCGCCGACGTGTCGCACCGCGGCGGCAAGCCCGGCTTCCTGCGCGTGGACGGCGACGGCACCGTGACGTTTCCCGATTTCAATGGCAACGCCTACTTCAATACCATCGGCAACCTGCTGGCCCGGCCCCAGGCCGGGCTGCTGGTGCCCGATTTCGAGGACGGCACGCTGCTGCACGTGGGCGGAAGCGCCGAGGTGATCTGGGACGGGCCGGAGCTGGCCGGCTTCGCGGGCGCCGAGCGGCTGGTGCGCATCCATGTGGAGCGGGTGCTGCGGCGGCCGGGCGTGTTGCCGCTGCGCTGGGACTTCCAGGACTGGTCGCCGGCGCTGGCGGCGACCGGCAGCTGGCCGGCGCCGGCCTGAGGCGGTGGCTTGAGATGCCGGACTGAGGTGCCGGCCTGAGGTGGCAGGTTCGGGCGGTGGCCGCACACGCCATGGCGGAGCATCGCGCGGCCGGATGGGCAGCGCGCAAGTGTTGTATCGTGTACACACGTCGGAGGCCCGCCGACGGCGCGGTGCCGCAATCGCCGCAGTGCTTGGTCTGCGGACCCGGCCCGGCCCCGCGCCACGCTTCTCAAGGGGCGGCGATTCGCCTATTGTGAGAGGTTTTGTCGCGCTGAATGGCGCGCGCCGCGAACAGGCCGGCGCGCCACGCGGCCCTGCCCGACTTCATCCGCCCCCTCGCCATGATCCGCACAGCCCATCGTGCCGCCGCCAGCCGCCTTGCGCCGCTCGGCGTCTGGCTGCTCCTGCTGGCCGCGCTCGCCTTGCCGATGCTGCTGCCTGTCGCCCGTGCCGCCACGCTGGCGAGTGCCTCCAGCGACGCTTCTGCGCCGGCGCGTGGTGGCTCGGGCGCTGCGGCGCCAGCCCTGCAGGGGCTGGCCGATGCCGCCCACGGCGCGCCCGGCAAGCGTCCGCGCATCTGCCTGGCCTTGTCCGGCGGCGGTGCGCGCGGCTATGCGCATATCGGTGTGCTGAAGGCGCTGGAGGCGCTGCACGTGCCGGTGGACTGCATCGCCGGCACCAGCATGGGTGCGGTGGTCGGCGGTCTCTACGCCAGCGGCCTGTCCGCCGGCGAACTGGAGCAGCGCCTGTCGCACACCGACCTGAGCGATATCGCCTTCGACCGCAATGAGCGCGCGCAACTGCCGCAGAAACTGCGTGAGGACAATTTCGCCTATCCGATCGGCATCTCGCTCGGTTTCGGCGACAAGAAGTTCAAGCTGCCGACCGGCCTGGTGCAAGGCAACCGCCTGTTCGCGCTGCTGCAGAACTGGACCGCGCAACTGCCCGCGGAGGTGGATTTCGACAAGCTGCCGGTGCCGTTCCGCACCGTGGCCACCGATCTCGGCAGCGGCCAGCCGGTGGTGTTCGACCACGGCTCGCTGCCGACCGCCATCCGCGCCAGCGTGGCGGTGCCGGGCCTGTTCGCGCCGATCCAGGTCGGCGGGCGCACGCTGGTCGACGGCGGGCTGGTCAGCAACCTGCCGGTGCAGCTCGCGCGCGACATGGGCGCCGACGTGGTGATCGCCGTCAACGTGGGTTCGCCGCTGGAGGACCCGGCCAGCCTGAACTCGCCGGCCGACGTCACCCAGCAGATGGTGACCATCCTGATGAACCAGAACGTCGCCACGCAGAAGGGCTTGCTGCATGGCAGCGACGTGCTGCTGGAACCCCAGCTGGGCGACCTGTCCTTCACGGACTTCTCGCGTGCCAACGACGGCGTCCAGGCCGGCTGGCTGGCGACCCAGGGAGCCAGCCAGCGCCTGGCGGCGCTGGCGCTGGCGCCCGAAGCCTGGCAGGCCTATCTGGACACGCGCCACGGCGCGCCCGAATTGTCGCCGCTGGCGCGCATCGATGGCATCGACATCAACACGCACGGCCACATTCCCGCCAGCTATGTGCGCGAATACCTGAACGTGCGCGAGGGCGATCGTTATGACGCGGTGGCGCTCAACCGCGAACTGGCCCAGTTGTCGACCACGGGTGATTTCGAGAGCGTGACGCAGGAACTGGTCACCCAGCCGGGGCCGGACGGCACGGCGCGCAATGTGCTCAAGGTGGACGCGCACGAGAAGTCCTGGGGGCCGCAATTCCTGCTGTTCGGCTTCGGCCTGTCGAACAGTTTCAACGGGCAGGGCGCTTTCAACCTGCAGATCGGCCACCGCTACCCGTGGCTGACGCCGGGCGGCCTCGAATGGCGCAACGACCTGGTGCTGGGCAGCAACCAGGCTAGCTGGCACACCGAACTGCGCCAGCCGGTGTTCGACCGCTTCGGTTTCTACATCGCCCCCTATGCCGAGTACAGCCGCAAGCACATCGATGTCTATCCCGACAACGCCTCCGACCGCCGCGCCACCCCGCTGACCGCTTACCGTGTCGACACCGCCCTGGCGGGGATCGACTTCGGCGTGCCGATCGGCCGCCTGGGCGAATTCCGCGCCGGCCTGAACTACCAGCAGGTGCAGTATTCGCCCTCTTATAACGTGACCAGCAGCAGTGGCAGGCTGTTCCCCAGCGGCCGCGTCAGCCAGCCTACGGTGCGCGCGCAGCTGACCATCGACCAGCTCGACGATCCGCAGTTCCCGCGCAAGGGCTACTACCTGCTGGCCACCAACGAAATGGCGCTGGGCGGCACCGACAACCGCTTCGACGAGGCCTACGCCAAGGCGCTGTGGGCGGCCAGCGTGGGGCGCCATACGCTGAACCTGGCGGCCGAGGCCGGCATGACCTACGGCGATCACCGCTCGAACTCCAGCTTCAGCGGAGGCCTGGGCTTCACGCTGGGCGGTTTCCAGCACCTGGCAGCCTATGCCACCGACCAGTTCGCCGGCAACTACCTGCTGTACGGCCGCGCGACCTACCTGAACGACCTGCACGAATTCATCCTGCCGGGCTTCCGCACCACCGTGGTCGGCGCCAGCCTGGAGGTGGGGGATGTCTGGCTGCGCCGGCGCAATTTCGGTAATGGTCCGTTCAAGAGCAGCGGCAGCCTGTTTATCGGTGGCAACAGTGCGATCGGCCCGCTCTACTTCGGCGTGGCGGGCGCGCCCAACGGTGTGTGGAACCTGTACCTTCAGCTCGGCCGGGTCTTCTAGCGCCTGCGCGGGGTGTGCCTGCGCTCACCGGGGCGCGCACATGTGTAGCGGGCAGGCAACTCACACTGAAGTTTGATATCGCCACGCGGGCAGCCGGCGTACGCTGCGGGCTTTCCAGACCCACGCGGCGGCGTGAGCCGGCCGGTGCCGGCATGGCCGGCATCGCTGCCAGCCGCCGCGGCGATCGAGCCAGAGGAGGAAGGCCGCATGCAGGAGCCGCTGTCCACGCGATCTTGGCCCCATCCGCGCCGGCGCGCGCGGCAAGGCGCCGCCGCCATCTGCCGCAGCGTGTCGCTGGTGCCGCTCGGACTGTCGTTGCTGGCCGCCTTGCCGTCGGCGCATGCGCAGTCCGCGGTGGTCATCTACGGGCGCCTGAACACGGCACTGGAATACGTCAGTGCCAGCACCGCCAGCGACGGCAGCAAGCTCGGCGACGCGGCGCGGCTGTCCAACTACCGCTCCGTCTTCGGGCTGCGCGGCGAGGAGGCGCTGGGCTACGGGCTCAAGGCGGTGTGGCAGATCGAGAGCACCTTGTCGATCGACACCGGTGCCGGCCAGATCGCTGCGCGCGATACGCGCCTCGGCCTCGACAGTCCCTACGGCATGGTCTTCATGGGCAACTGGGACACGCCCTACACCGCGTCGACCAAGACCTACGATCCCTATTACCCGACCACGGCCGGCTACATGGCCCTGCTCGGCAACGGTGCCGCGGCGACCACCGACAACGTGCAGAACACCAGTTCCTTCGACCGCCGCCAGAAGAACATCCTGCAGTACCAGTCGCCGTCCTGGGGCGGCTTCTCCGCCAACCTCGGCTACGGCCTGCCGGAGGAGAAGCTGACCGTGCCGCGCAATCCCGCGCTGTACTCGATGGCCGCCGCCTACAACCGCGGCGGGCTCAACGTGGCGCTGGCCTACGAGATCCACCAGCACTACCAGGCCGCTGGCCGCAACGACGACGCGATCAAGTTCGGCGTGTCCTACCAGTTTGCCGCCACGCGCCTCAGCGCCTTGTACGAACATCTGCACTATCGCACCGCCAGCGGCGATCTCGAGCGCAACGGCGCCTACGCCTCGCTGGTGCAGCAGGTCGGCACAGGCAGTATCCGCGCGGGCGTGGGCTGGGTCGGCAACGGCACCGGCAGTGCCACGGAGACGATCGGCTTCTTCCGCAGCGGGCCGGGGACCGGTGCGTTGCAGTTCACCGTGGGCTACGACTACCCGCTGTCCAAGCGCACCGCGCTCTACGGGTACTACAGCCGCATCAACAACCGCAGCAATGCGGTCTACGATTTCGCCATCAACCCCGCCGGTGTGAAGGCGGGGGCCGATCCGCAGGTATTCGCGCTCGGCATGCGGCACAACTTCTAGCGGCGCGCGGCGCGCGGAGCGCCGGCGCCGCGGCGACAGGGAGAGCCCGATGACAATGCATGATCCTTCGTTCCGCATCGCGGCCCGGCCGGGGAGGCCGTCATGAACCCGGCCGCTGCCGGCGCCGTGGCCAAGGCCGGTGTTCCCGCGGATGCGCTGGCCGGGCAGCGCCGCCTCGACCTGCTGCTCGGCACCTTGTTCGCCTTCGTCGCGGGCTATGTCGACGCGGTCGGTTTCGTCGCGCTGTCCGGCCTGTTCACCGCGCACGTGACCGGCAACTTCATCATGATCGGCATCGGCGTGGCGGGGCACCCGCATGGCCTGCTGCTCAAGCTGCTGGCCTTGCCGGCCTTCATCGTCTCGGTGGCCGCCACGCGCCTGGCCGAGGGCCGCCTGATCCGCTCGGGGCGTGCGCCGGTGCCGCCCCTGCTGCTCGCGCAGTGCGCGCTGCTGGCGGGCTTCATGCTGGTGGGCCTGCGTGCCGTGCCGAACGATCCCGGCACGCCGGCCGCGCTCGCCGCCGGCCTGCTCGGCGTGGCCGCCATGGGTGTGCAGAATGCGTTGTCGCGGACCGTGCTGGCGCGCCTGGGGCCGACCACCATCATGACCGGCAACACCACCCAGATCGTCATCGACCTGGTCGACCTGCCGTTTGCCGAGGGTGAGCGGCGCGCCGACCTGCGCGCGCGGCTGGCCAAGATGGCACCCGCGGTCGGCGCCTTCGCCGCCGGGGCGGTGCTGGGTGCGCTCGCCCACGCGGGCTGGTCCCTGTGGAGCCTGCTGGTGCCCCTGCTGCTGCTGGTGGCGGTCGACCTGTACCTGTGGCGCGGGCAGCCCGGCGGCAGCTCGCCGCCCGGCCACTGAATGCGGCGGCGGGCCCGCGCGTCAAGCCATTCCCTACAGGCCGCCTACGCCCGGGAACGTGACCACGCAGCGCGCCACACTGCCGGACTGCATGGCGATAAAGCCCTCGTTGATCTCGTCGAGCGGGATCCGCTGCGAGATCAATTCGTCGAGCAACAGCTTGCCCTGCATGTACAGCTCGACCAGGCGCGGGATGTCGATGCTCAAGCGGTTCGACCCCATCAGCGAGCCCTGCAGGCGTTTCTCGCGCAAGAAGTCGATGGCCGGAAGCTCGATCTTCGTGTCGGGGCGGAACAAGCCGATCACCGTGGCGGTGCCGGCCGGCCCCAGCATCGCATAGCACTGCTCCACGGTCTGCTTGAGTCCGATGCACTCGAAGGCGAAGTCTGCTCCGCCACCTGTCAGCGACAACACTTGCGCCACCGCATCGCCCTCGCTGGCATTCACCACGTCGGTGGCCCCGAATCCGCGCGCCATCTCCAGCTTGGCCGGCAGCATGTCGACCGCGATGATCCGCGCGGCCCCGGCGATGGCGGCGCCATTGATGGCAGAGAGGCCGACACCGCCGCAACCCACCACCACGACGCTGCTGCCCGGCTGCACTTTCGCGCTGTGGAAGACCGCTCCCGTGCCGGTGATCACCGCGCAGCCGAGCAAGGCCGCGCGGTCGAGCGGCATGTCCTCGCGGATTTTCACCAGCGCATTTTCGTGTACCAGGATCTGCTCCGCGAAGCCCGAAAGGTTGAAGACCTGGCTGAGCGGATTGCCGGCCAGGCGCAGACGGTCGGCCTTGCCTGCGGCCTGCTTCACTTCGGGGTTCTGGCACAAGACCTGATGGCCCGATGCACAAACCGGGCAGTGTCCGCAATAGACCGACAGGCAGCCGACCACGTGGTCGCCTGCCTTCAGGCCGGAAACCCCGGATCCGACCGCCTCCACGACTCCCGATACCTCGTGGCCGAGCACCGCGGGCAATGGCAGCGGATAGATGCCGTGGATCATGTGGAGATCGCTGTGGCACAAGCCCACGGCAGCCGTGCGCACCAGGACTTCGCGCGAGCCCGGCTTGGCGACGGCAACGTCGCGAATGACAAGCGGTGCGCCTATCGTTTCCATCACTGCAGCTTTCATCTTCTGTCTCCTATCGTTTTTCAACTCCAACCATGCTGATCCGCCTACTCGGTCGACCCGTTCGACCCGTTTGAATTGTCTGACTCGCACCCTTGCGCCGCCGCGCGCGGGCCGGGTCCCGCAACGGCTGCCGCTGCGGACCTTGATGCCCGCAAGATTCAAACGTCGAAGGTGACGGCCACCGGCCGGCCGTGGCGCGGATGCGCCTGGCAAGCGAGGATCCAGCCGGCCGCGAGATCGTCGGCATTGAATACGTCATTGCGTGCGTGGATGACCTCACCGCCCATGCATTTCGCCGCGCACGATCCGCAGTAGCCCTCCTCGCAGGCGTACGGCACGTCCAACCCGACCGCGCGAGCGGCCTGCAGCAGTGTCTGGCCGCCGGCCACGCGCACCACGTGCTCGGTTCCCCGGGTCGTGATGCGTGCATCGCAATCGTGGCCCGGCCCGGGCGCGATTGCCTGCCCTGGCGCGGCAGGCGGCGCGTCGAATCGCTCCAGGTGCACACGGGCGTCCGGGATCCCTGCGGCCGCCGCCGCCTGTTGCACGGTCGCCATGAAAGGCGCCGGACCGCACAGGTAGAGCTGGCAGCCGCTGCTGCGCCCGAGCAGCCGGGCGAGGCTGCCGGTCTCGGGGTAGCCATCGCGGTCGTCATAGTGCATCACGA
The DNA here is from genome assembly GCF_001854285.1 of Cupriavidus sp. USMAHM13. Lineage (NCBI taxonomy): Bacteria > Pseudomonadati > Pseudomonadota > Betaproteobacteria > Burkholderiales > Burkholderiaceae > Cupriavidus > Cupriavidus sp. USMAHM13. Next base: position 3,351,757 of record NZ_CP017752.1, on the reverse strand, counting down.
CCTCCAGCCTGTCCGGATGCCCGTGCGCCAGGCGGGCGATGGCGTCCCCGAAGATGACGCTGTCCGCGTCCCGATTGGCATAGAAGAGCGTGACCGAGCGCCGCGTGCCCGCCAGTACGGAGCGGATCATCGAAAGGATCGGCGTGATACCGCTGCCGGCGGCGCAGAACACCACGGACGATTCGCCTTCGTCGCACACGAACCGGCCGCTGGGCGCGCTGACTTCCAGCACCGTCCCGGGCCTGACATGGGCATGGAACCAGTGCGAGACCCGGCCGTGCGGGACACGCTTGACCGTGACCGTCGGTGGTCCGCCTGCCTCCGGCGAGCTGGACAACGAGTAGCTGCGGGTCAGGATTTCCCCATGCACGTTTACCCTGAAGGTCAGGTGCTGCCCTCCTCGATAGCGGAACGACGCTTGCAGCGCCTCCGGCACGAGAAGCGCGTAGGAGCGCGCTTCTCCAGTCTCCTCGACCACATCGGCAACGGCCAGGCTATGGAACTGCATGGGGTCTCCTCCTCCTTCTTCTTCGTACCGCGCGTATCGCGCGTATCGCGTCCCGGGTACTTGATTTCATCAGAAACAGAATTATGCTTCTATTTATAGCCGGAGACAAAAACGAAGACAAGGCCGTTCTCCCCGAACTCCGGCAAGGCGGTCCGCGGGGATGGATCGGCTATCGGCGCGAGCCCATCAAAGGAGACAACATGTCATCGCTGCACCGCTACACCTTGCCCGTGATGCAGACCGGCTGGTCTGTCAGCAGCCAGGTAGCCACCGAGTTCAACTGGGAGTACGACGACGAGTCGTCGAAGCTCCTGCAGCTCTATGAGACCAGCAAGAAGCAGCAGTGGAACGCGACGGACCGGATCGACTGGTCGCAAGAACTCGATCCGGAGAATCCGCAGGAGCTCGACGACCGCATGATCCCCATCTACGGCACGAAGTTGTGGGACCGGCTGGGCGAGAAGGAGCGCATCGACGTACGCATTCATCAGCAGGCACATTCGCTGTCGCAGTTCCTGCATGGCGAGCAAGGTGCGCTGATGGTCGCCGCGCGCATCGTGCAGATGGTGCCGGAGATCGACGCCAAGTTCTACGCGGCTACCCAGACCATGGACGAAGCGCGCCACGTGGAGGCGTATTCCCGCCTGCTGCACGAGAAGGTAGGCGTCATGTATCCGATCACGCCTGGCCTGAAATCGCTGCTGGAATCCATTCTCACCGATTCGAGGTGGGACTTCTGCTATCTCGGCATGCAGGTTCTGGTCGAGGGGCTCGCGCTTGCGGCCTTCCAGCGTATCCGCGACTACTCGAAGAACCCTCTGGCGGCATCGATCAATGCCTATGTGATGCAGGACGAGGCGCGCCACGTCGCCTTCGGGCGCACCGCGTTGCGCGGCTACTATCCACAACTGACGCAGGCCGAACAGCGCGAGCGCGAAGATTTCGTCATCGAAGCGTGCTACCAGATGCGTGACCGCTTCGACCAGAAGGAAGTATGGGGCCGCTTGGGCCTGCCCGAGGAGGAGTGCGCAAAGGCGGTGCTGGAGTCGGAGCATATGCGCATGTTCCGCCATCGACTGTTCAGCCGCATCGTGCCCACCGTGAAGGATATCGGCTTGTGGAGCCCGCGCGTGCAGGAGGCTTTCGCCGCCATGGGCGCGATCGAGTTCGCCAATGTCGACGTCGAGGCGCAGTTTGCCAACGACCAGAAGGTCGCGGAGGAGTTCGATGCGCGCCGCCATGTGATGAGCACCATCGACGGTGCGCGCAGCGCCGGCCTCCAGCAGTAGCCGGACACGATGGGTGCCCGGGCACGCGGAGGTCCGCCCGGGCCGCATCGAGGATGAAAACGGAATCGAAATTCTATTTTTGTGCCGATGCGCATTGTGAAGATCGCGCGGCTCCGGCCATGCGGCTGGAAGGCGAGACGGCTTCGGGGAGAGCGGCTATCGCGCAGGACGGTGCTTGCCGCGGGGGGCTCGGGATTCGGGCAATCCGAGGTAGCGGCTCACCATGCGGTTCAGATGCGGTTCGATTGCCGCGTCGTCGAGATGCAGCGGCCCGGGATCGTGCAGCAGGACGTTGGAAAGCGTTCCGACAATGAACTGGATGGCCGCACGGACCTCGAAGATCGCAATCTCGCGGGAGCGGTCACGGAGCTGGCTGGCCAGCCAGGGCTCTACCAGCCCGATGATGCGGCGATTGGCATTGCGCAGGGGATTCAGTTCGAGACCACGCATTGTGTAGTGCCGCAGGAAGGCGCGAAACAAGCCTCGGTTCTCGCGATACTGGCTGACATAGAGATGCGTGATCTGGTCGACGATGGCCTCGGCCGGCCCGGTCTGCCAGACCGTATGTTCTGCGATCGAACGGAGCACGACCTGTTCGACTTCACCGAGCGCCACGTCGAGGACATAGGCGAGCATGGCCTCCTTGTCCTTGAAACGCGCGTAGAAGGCGCCGATGGATGTCTTCGCGGCCGCCACGACTTCGCCAAGGGAGATCTCGTCTAGGTTTCCCCGCTCCTCTGCCAGCGCCCGGCAGGCCGCCACCATCTTCGCCAGGCTCTGTTCGCTGCGCGATTGGAGCGGACGGCGGACCAGGCCTTCGGCCTCCCCGCTGGTCCTCGGCATCCTGGTCCCGCGCTGCGCGGTGGAACCGGCTCGCGCCACGGCAGTTCGTCGCGAGGTGGACTTGGGCGAAGTGGGCATGGCGATCCGGCTGTGCCTATCCTATCTGGAGGTCGTTTCCATTCGAGGAAATGGCGAACGTCTGGTCAGTGTCCTGCCTGTTGCGTCAGCGAGGAACAATGGAAAATGGTCCGGGCGCTGTCGGGCGGCATCGGGCAGGATTCTAACTCCCAAAGACAGGCCAAGGCATTCGAGAGTACTCGGGATACGACCGACAGCCCGCGGATCGACGACTCCGCTGAATCGCTGAAATCGGTCGGTGCCTGCCATGTCTTTCCCCTCCCATTTCAATGATTCAGTGGACTAGGCGGCGACGCCGCTGTGATCGCCCGAGCCGCCATCGTTGCCCCCCTCGTTGCCGTCATTGCGGTGGCCGCGGTAGTCGACGGTGGCGATGCGTCCGTTGCGCAGGCGCAGCGTCTGCACGCCGTGGCTGGCCACCGGGCGGCCCTCGTGGACGGCGGAGACATGCAGCTCCAGCTCGACGGTCTGGCCCTCGATGCGCGGCGACGCCGCGGTCTCGATGCGCAGCGTGCCGCCGGTCATGGCGCCGGCCTGCGCGAACATGGCGATGACCGCGTCGCGGTCGTCGAAGCTGCCGTCGAGCAGCAGGCTGTTCTGGTGGCGCCAGCGCACGCTGGGCTCGAGCAGGGGGAACAGCGATTCCTGCTGGCCATGCGTCAGCGCGCGCAGGTAGTCGTCGGCGAGCGCGCGCACGGCTTCGGCATCCATCGGGATCTCGACCTCGGCACGTGCCTGCCGGCGTGCGCGTGGCGAGGCGGCATCGGCGCTCAGCCCGAAGAAGCCCAGCACGGTGCTGACCACCTGTTCTCGATCGTTGTCCACGCAGATCATGTGGTAGCTGTTCTCCAGGGCCACCGTCTGGATGCCCGGTACGCTGCGCGCGAGGAAGCGCAGCGATCGCAGGCTGGTCAGCTCGTCCTCGCGTGCATGCATCGACAGCGTCGGGCAGACGATGCGGTGGGCGCTGCGCAGCACCCAGCCGCGCAGGCGGTCCACCTGCCGCACGCAGGCCAGCGGCACCCAGCGGTAGTGGAAGTTGTCGCCGCGCTCGAACTTGGCCTTGACGATGGCGCGCACGAGGTCGTTCTTGATGCCGTAGGGTTCGTCTTCCTCGACGCGCATGCGCGCCGGCAGGCCGGGAATGCGGTAGACCGGATAACGCAGCCAGCGGTACCAGGGCGTCGACCAGCCGTCGATGTAGACGGGCGCCGCCAGCGTCACCAGCCGGCCCTTGCGATGCTGGCGCCGCTCGCACAGCTGCGCCGCCAGCAACCCGCCCAGGCACATGCCCATCACGTGGAAGGTCTCGTACTGGCCGACCAGCTCGTCGTAGGCATCGAGCACGGTGTCGAGCCAGTCCTCGGCGCGCACGCCCACCAGGTCCTCGGGACGGGAGCCGTGCCCGGGCAGCGTGACCGCGTGCGTCTGCACGCCCGCGCGACGCAGGGCCTTGTGCAGCGGGCCCAGGTCGAACTGCGTGCCGCCCAGTCCGTGGATCAGCAGGGCGCCGGTGCCGGCGCCCGGGGTCGGAGTCATGCCGCGTCGCGCTCCGTGCCGGTCGATTCGGCCTGCCCGGGCTCCAGGCGCCAGGCGCCGGCGATCAGGGCGACCGATTCGTCGCCGTCCAGCAACGGCCCGCTCATATCGACCACGGTGCGGGTGGCGCCGGCCGGCAGCAGCAGGCGGAAGCGCAGGTCGGCGCGCGCGTCGCCGTCGCTCTCGGCGAGCCAGCGCCGGCGTACCTTGCCGCGGTCGTCAGGGTGGACATGGGCGAGCACCGCGTCGAGATCGGCCAGGGCGGCCTCGGCGATACCCAGCGTGCGCCGGGTATCGCCGCTCCAGCGCAGCCGCCCGCTGTGCGGATCGAGGCAGTAGACCAGCTGGCCGCTGGCGGCCAGCGCCAGCGTCACGTCGTTCTGGCGCCGTGCCGATTGTTCGTGCAACTGCTCGCGGCTGGTGCGCAGCGTGCTGATCAGCAGGGTCAGCAGCGCAGCCACCGCCAGGTAGATCTGCGCTTCCAGCAAGGAGTGGCCGCGATGGATCGCGGTCTCGGCGAAGGGGCCTTCGCCCTGGCCGGTATTGAGCAGCACGAACACGGCCAGGAAGGCCACCGCCATCGAACCGCCGCGCCCGCCCCACAGCAGCGTCACCATGGCGGCGAAGAAGAGCGGGAAATAGGTCAGCGCGTAGGCGATGCCCAGCGGCAGCTGCGCGCTGGTCCTGCCGTCGAAGACGACGAAGGTGGTCAGCACCAGCGCGATGAAGGCGGCCAGGCCGAACAGGAAGTCGGCGCGGTCCTGCCCGCCGGAGCGCATGGCACGGAAGCGCGACCAGCCGGCGAAGACCGGCGTGACGATCAGCACGCCGACCAGGTCGGCCACGGCCCAGACGCGGGCGGTGCGCCAGAAGGGCACGTCGAGGAAGAAGGTGAACCAGCCCGCGCCGATGACAGCGCCGACCACGCTGGAGAACAGGCCGGCCAGCAGCAGGCCGCGTACGAAGGCCACACCCTCCAGCGAGAAATGCGTCATGCGCACCAGGGCCACGGCCAGCGCCGCCGAGCCGATCTCGTCGGCGGAGAACAGCACCATGCGGAAGGCGTCGCGTCCCTCCACCCAGCCCAGCGCCATCTGGGCGGCGAAGAAGGCCAGGCTGACCGGCAGCCAGCGGCGCGTCGGCGTGAGCATGAAGGCTGCCATGGTGACGCCGGCCGGCAGCCAGATATAGCCGGCCGCGGCGAAGGGCCCGTTGAGCTGGTGCGAGGCGTAGCCGCTGAAGGCGTAGAGCGCCGCCCACAGCAGCAGGCTTGCAGCTTGATTCAATGGTTTCACGATCAGATTCCTTGGCTTCGGCCCGGGCTGGCGTGCCGCCGCCGCGGCAGGCGGGCCGCCGACGGGAAAACGCGCCAGCCGGTGCCGCGGCTGACCCGCACCGGCCCGGGCCGGAAGGGGATGATAAGCGGGCATGGGTCTTCGCGCACCCCCGTGTGCACGCCAGGGCATTGCCTATTGTCATAAAAACGTCACAATTGCGGCTGGCGCGCGCCGGCGCGATGTCCGCGGGACCACCTCGCCGGCCGGCCTTGCCCATACCTGGAATCAAGGGGAGACTCCATGCACGACAAGATGACACGACGCGGTTTCGGTCGCCTGGGCGCCGCCGCGCTGCTGGCCGGCGCAGCCCTGGGTGCGGGCCCGGCCGCCGCGGCCTGGCCGGACAAGCCGATCCGCCTGGTGGTCGGTTTCCCGCCCGGCGGGCCGGTCGACACCCATGCGCGCCTGCTGGCGGAAAAGCTGCAGCCGCTGCTGGGCCAGACCATCGTGGTCGACTACAAGGCCGGCGCGGCCGGCAACATCGGTTCCGACACCGTCGCCAAGGCCGCCCCGGACGGCTACACGCTGCTGCTGGCCAACACCGGCCAGATGGCGATCAACGGCTCGCTCTATCCCAAGCTCAGCTACGCCATGCCGCGCGATTTCGCGCCGGTGGCGCGCACCGCGCTGATCCCGCTGGTGATGGTGGTCAACAACAACGTGCCGGCGCACAACCTGAAGGAATTCATCGCCTACGCCAAGGCCAATCCCGGCAAGTTGAACTTCGCCTCGGGCGGCAACGGCGGCATCTCGCACCTGATGCCCGAGATGTTCATGCAGGCCACCGGCACCGACCTGACCCACGTGCCCTACAAGGGCAGCGCGCCGGCCCTGACCGACGTGATGTCCGGACAGGCGCAGATGATGGCCGACTCGGTGCCCCTGTTCACCGGCTTCATCAAGGGCGGCAAGGTGCGTGCGCTGGCCGTCACCTCACGCCACCGCTCGCCGGCGCTGCCCAATGTGCCGACCATGGAAGAGGCGGGACTGAAGAATTTCGAGGTGGTCGGCTTCTACGGCATGCTGGCGCCGGCCGGCACGCCCAAGGACGTGGTGGCCCGCCTGGCCGGCGCGCTGGAAACGGTGCTGAAGGACCCGGACACGCGCGCCAAGCTCGAGGTGCAGGGAGCGGAAGCTGCCTGGCAGGGGCCGGAAGCCTTCGCCAGGACCATTGCCGCTGAGCAGAAGCTGTGGGGGCAGGCGGTCAAGGCCTCGGGCGCTACCATCGACTGAGGTCCGAAGCCTTTCCCGCGGCGGCGCCCACGCAAGTCACGCAAGTCACGCAAGTCCCTCAAGTCCCTCAAGTCCCTCAGGCCGCCAGCCGGTCGGCGCGTTCGCGCAGGGCGCGCACGGCCGCGCGGGCCTGGGCGCCCAGTTCCGCCAGGTCGAGGCCGGCTACCTGGTCGTGCTCGGCCACCAGCCGGCCGCCGACCAGCAGCGCGCGCAAGGCGGGCCGGCCGCCGCTGGCCACCGGGGCGATGCCGGGATCGTGCAGGCCGAAGCAGCGCGGATCATCCAGGCGGTAGATGGCGAGGTCGGCGGCCATGCCCTCGCGCAGCATGCCGACCCGGCCCAGGCCCAGCACGGCGGCGCCGCCGGCGGTGCCCCAGCGCACCACGTCCTCCACCCGCGCCGCGTCGGCGCCGCCCTCGAAGCTGCCGCCCTGCGCCAGCGGCCGGGCTGCCTCTCCACGCCGCGCGCGCTGCAGCAGCCAGGCCGCGTGTGCCTCCGAGATCATGTCCGCCGCCTCGTTCGAGGCGGCGCCGTCCACCCCCAGCGAGACCGGCACGCCGGCCGCCTCCAGTGCGGGGATATCGGCGATGCCGCTGCCCAGCCGGCCGTTGCTCTGGGGACAGTGGGCGATGCCGGTGCCGCTGGCGCCGAGCTGCCGGATCTCCTCCGGCGCCAACTTGACCAGGTGCGCGAACCAGACGTCGGGGCCCAGCCACTCGTGCTCGGCGCAGAAGCCGACCGGCGTGGCGGCGAAGCGTGCCAGCGCCGTATTCTGGTATTCGACCGTCTCCGACAGGTGGCTGTGCAGCCGGATGCCCAGCCGGCGCGCGCTGCGCGCGCAGGCGCGCAGTTCCTCCGGCGCCATCGAATAGAGCGGCGTGGTCGGGGCCATCGCCACGCGCCGCATGGCGTCCGGGGCCGGGTCGTGGTAACGCGCCACCAGCCGCTCGCAGTCGGCCAGGAAGGCATCCAGCGATTCCGGGCGCAGCGCCTGCGGCAGCTCGCTTTCCAGCTGGCGGGTGCGGGTGGCGCCGCCGCGGCACAGCACGAAGCGCAGGCCGAGCGCCTCGGCCTCCTCGAACAGGATGGCCGAACTGTCGAAGGGCATGCCCGGGTAGTAGAGATAGTTGTGGTCGGCGACCGTGCCGCAGCCGCTGCGCAGCAGCTCGACCAGGCCGATGCGCGCGGCCAGGCGGAAGGTGGCTTCGTCGAAGGCGGCGCGGAATCGGTAGGGCGTGGCGCCCAGCCAGGGCGTCAGGCTCAGGTCGAGGCCGGCCGGGTCGCCCTTGAGCAGCGACTGGAACAGGTGGTGATGGGTGTTGACCCAGGCCGGGTAGACCGCGCAGTCGGTGGCGTCGATCTGCGCTTCGCCCGCCAGCGGCGCCAGCGCGCCGATGGCCTCGATGCAGCCGTCGCGCACGCGCAGGTCGGGGCCGGCATGCCGTTCGCCGGGGCCGGGCAGCCCGGTCAGGATGGCCGCGGCGTTGCGGATCAGCAGCGAGGGCGCCGGCGAGGGAGAGGGAAAAGGAGAGGAGGGGGCGGAAGGGGTCATGCCAGCTCGCTTTCGTGCCAGTGGGAGAGAACCAGCCGCGACAGCGCGACCATCAGGCCGAACAGGGCCACGCCGGTCAGCGTGATCAGCAGCAGCGCCGCGAACAGGCGCGGGATGTTCAGCGCGAAGCCGGCCTGCAGGATCTGGTAGGCCAGCCCCGCGCCGGTGCCGCCGGTGCCGGCGACGAACTCCGCCACCACCGCGCCGATCAGCGCCAGCCCGCAGGAGATGCGCAGGCCGCCGAAGAAATAGGGCAGCGCGCTGGGGATGCGCAGGCGCCGCAGCGTGTCCCAGCGGCTGGCGCGGTTCAGGCGGAACAGGTTGAGCAGGCCTGGGTTGACGCTGCGCAGGCCGAGCACGGTGTTGGAGAGGATGGGGAAGACCGCCACCATGGTGGCGCAGATCACCAGGGCCAGGGTCGGCTCCTTGACCCAGATGATGATCAGCGGGGCGATGGCCACCACGGGTGTCACCTGCAGCAGGATGGCGTAGGGGAACAGGCTGGCTTCGATCAGCCGGCTCTGCACGGACAGGAAGGCGGCGGCGGTGCCGAGCACCACGGCCAGCGCGAAGGCCAGCAGCGTGATCTTCAGCGTCACCAGCAGCGAGCCGGCCAGCAGGCTCCAGTCTTCCACCAGCGTGTGCAGGATGGTCAGCGGGGCGGGCACCAGGTAGGCGGGTACCTGCAGCACCATGCAGGCGGCCTGCCAGGCCAGCAGGAGCAGCACGCCGACGGCGAGGGGCGCGGCGATGCGCTGCGCGGCGGGGCGCGAGAGCAGCGGAGGGGTCATGATGTTCTCCTGGCGGTGGATGGGGGCAGCGGTTCAGGACGGCTGGGCGGCATCGCCGGCGGCGGCGTTGGCCTCGGCCAGCAGTGTCGACAACTGGCTGCAGTACTGCACGAAGGCGGGCGAGACGCGGAAGGCTTCGTCGCGCGGCCCCGGCGCTTCGATCGGCACGTCGGCGATCACGCGGCCCGGGCGCGCCGCCATCACCACCACGCGGGTCGACAGGTAGACCGCCTCGTAGATGCTGTGGGTGACGAACACCACGGTCAGGCCGCGCTCGGCCCATAGCGCGCGCAGGTCGGCGTCGAGCTTGTTGCGCGTGAACTCGTCCAGCGCGCCGAAAGGCTCGTCCATCAGCAGCAGGTCGGGACCGGTGGCAAGCGCGCGGGCGATCGATACGCGCATCTGCATGCCGCCCGACAGCTCGCGCGGATAGGATCCGGCGAAGCGCTCCAGCCCGACCAGTGCCAGCGCGCGCCGCACGCGTTCGTCGCTGTCGGCGCGCGGCATGCGCGCCAGGTCGAGCGGCAGGCGGACATTGGCCGCCACCTTGGCCCACGGCATCAGCGTCGCTTCCTGGAACACCATGGCCATGGTGCGCCCGCCGTCGCGGGCCGGGCCGCGGGCCGTGCCCACGCCGATGGCCGGGCCGCCCCACCAGCGCAGGTGTCCGGCGCTGGGCGTCTCCAGGCCGGCGAAGAGCTTGAGCAAGGTGCTCTTGCCGCAGCCGGACGGGCCCAGCAGCGAGACGAAGTCACCGGGCCGGATGGCAAGCTTGACGCGCTCGAGCGCCACCGTGCCGTTGGGATAGGTCTTCTCGACCTGGTTGGCGAAGAGCAGGGCGTCGTCGGCACCGGCCGGCAAGGCGGTGCCGGCGGGCGGCTGCCCGGTCTGGGCAGGAGCGGGGGCGGGTGCGCCGCCGAGGGGCGCGCCGCTGCGGAAGAGGGCGGTCATGGCAATCTCCGGCTGTCTGGCTTCATGTCTTGCCGTTGGCGGCGCGCGCCGTCAGGGCATCACCTTGAGGTCCTTGACGAACTGCGTGGTGTAGGCCTGCTTCCAGTCGACGTCGGCCTTCAGCAGCCCGGTGCCGACCATGAAGTCGCGCGTCTTCTTCCAGCGCGTGTCGGTCATCACGCCGATGCCCTGCACCGCCGCGTCGCCGCCGCCCACCAGCTTGAAGGCCTTGAGCTTGTCCACGCCCCAGGCGAGCTGGTCGTCCTTCATGTTCGGGTTGTCCTGCTTGATCAGGGCATTGCCCGGCGCGGGGTCGGCCAGGTAGCTCTTCCAGCCTTCCATCGAGGCCTTGACGAAGCGCGCCACCAGCTCGGGCTTTTCCTTCACGGTCTTCTGCATGGCCACGATGGTGGTGCCGTAGGGCGGATAGCCGTCGTCGGCGAACAGGAAGAACTTCGTCTTCACGCCGGCCTTGGTGGCGGCGAACACCTCGGACGAGGCGTAGGCCTGCTGGGTCGACTTCGGATCGGCGATGAAGGGCTGCAGGTTGAAGGTGTAGACCCGCGACTGGCTCTCGTCGAGCTTGTACTTTTCCTTCAGCCAGGGCCACCACGTGGTGCGGCCGGAGGTCGAGACCAGGATGGTGCGGCCCTTGAGGTCGGCCAGGCCCTTGACGTCCTCGTGCGTCATCAGGCCCTGCAGGTCCGACTGGAAGGACGCAGCCACGGTGGTGGCCGGCACGCCCTGCTCGATGCCCTTGAGCACCTGCAGGTCGTAGCCCATCAGGAAGTCGGCCTGGCCGCTGGTCAGGATCTGCATGCCGTTGACCTGCGGGCCGCCCATGCGGATGGTCACGTCGAGCCCGTACTTCTTGTAGATGCCGGTGGCGACCGCCTGGTAGAAGCCGCCATGCTCGGCCTGGGCATACCACGAGGTCAGGAAGGTGACCTTGTCGGCCGCGGCCGCGGTGCCGGGGGCGGCGGCGAAAGCGCCGAGGGCGAGCGCGGCGGCGAGGAGCGCGCGGCGCAGGGGGGAAGGCGACGTCATGGGGACTCCTTTCAGGGTGGTTTGATACGCAAGGGACAGCAGGGCGCGCGGTCCGGACGGGCGGGGTCCGGAAGCGGATGGGGGGAGGCAGCATTGGGGAAGTCGGGACATCGTCGGCCAGGCTCTCGGTCAGCCGGCCACGCCGGCCGGTGTCGAACACGGCGCCCCCTGCCGGGCTGGCCGGCGCGAGGCGCATGGTGTGCAACCCGTGGGTTGCGAGAGCAATGTCCCGCGCCGGCGAACCCCGCCCCGCGGGGGGGCGATGCCGGCGCTAACCGCTTCTACTCGATACAGGGATCAGCAAGGGCCGTGCCAAGGCGCCGGCGCTGCCGGAGGGCCGGCGCGGCAGCCGGACGGGGTGCGTGGCCGGGGGCTTGAGCCGTTTTGGTGCGCGGCGGACAGGCGTCGGCACCAAGTCGGTGTGGCGCGCCGGGACGGGCGCTCAGGACGCCGCCGGCGGGGCGGAAGCCGGCATCTTGCGCGGCAGTTTCGCGCATTGGCCGAAGGCCGTGGTCATGCAGCAGGCGTCGCCGCTCCAGTCGGCGCGGAAGACGCGGCCGTCGGGGCCGGTGACCAGGCGGCGCCGGCAGATGCCGTTGTGCACGACCAGCGGCGGGTCGGTCGGGGCGCGCGCATCGTTCGGGCCGGTGCCGGGCGCGCGGGCGCCAGGGACTTCCTCCACCCAGAGGTAGGCCGTGCCGTCGGGCACGACCTGCACGGCCTGCGGCGGGCCCCACTGCGCCTTGGCTTCTTCGATGGGGGCCGCGTGCCAGGTATCGAGGGCACGCTGCATGACGTTGTCCTGCAGGCTGGCGCAGGCGGCCAGCGTGCAAAGGGCCAGGCCCGCGCAGAGTGTGGAGCGCCGGGGCTGGCGAGGGCGGGCGTGCGGCATGGTTCCTCCGGCGGCAAGGGGATCCCGCCAAAGGCTAGCCCGCGGCCGCGCGGCTGACAAGCGGCCGGCCGCCGCCTTATGCGGGTTTGCCCACCACCGGCGCCAGCACCGGCGCGCTGCCGTCCGCTGCGCGGTCGTCATCCGGGCCGCCGCTGCCGCCGGCCTGGTCGAGGTCCATGCCGCGCGTCTCGGGCAGCAGCAGCGCGGCGCCCACCACCATGGCGTAGCCGGCACCGGCGACGATAGCGATGGCGATCGGCAGCGAGGTGCGGCCGCTGCTGAGCCAGCCGACCGACAGCGGAAACAGCGAGCCGATCACGCGCCCGATGTTGTACGAGACGCCGTAGCCGGTCGCGCGGATATCGTTCGGATAGGACTCCGAGATGGTGGCGCCGATGCCGGCGAACACGCCCTGCATCAGCACGCCCAGCGGGAAGCCCAGCAGCAGCATCGAGGTGTTGGAGACCGGAATCACCATATAGACCATGGCCATCACCAGCGCGCCGGCGGCGAAGGCGACATAGGTCAGGCGCCGGCCCCAGCGATCAGAGGCATAGGAGCCGGCCACGTAGCCGGCCAGCGAACCGACGATGGTCACGGCCAGGTAGGAGCTGGTGCCGAACACCGACAGGCCGCGTTCCGTCTTGAGGAAGGTCGGCAGCCAGGTGGCGATGGCGTAGTAGGCGCCCAGCATGCCGCCGGACAACAGGCTGCACAGCACCGTCTTGCCCAGCAGCTGGCGGCTGCCCAGGCGTGCCAGCTGGCCGAGCGCCGAGGGGCCGGTGCCGGCCTCGGCCCGGCTCTTGACGAAGACCTCGGGCTCTTCCAGGTTGCGGCGCATGTAGATGACGATCAGCGCCGGCAGGATGCCGACGAAGAAGCAGGCCCGCCACGCCGTCTCCGGCGGCAGCACGCTGAAGGCGATCGCATAGGCGATGGCGGCGGCGCCCCAGCCGAAGGAATAGCTGCTGGCGGTGAAGCCGGAATACTTGCCGCGGTGGGCCGGGTTGCGGATCAGCTCGGTGACCAGCACCATGCACAGCGAGGACTCGCCGCCAAAGCCCAGGCCCTGCAGCATGCGGAAGGCCATCAACTGTTCGGGGCTGTTGGCCAGGCCGCACAGGAAGCAGGACACGCAGAACAGTACGATGGTCCAGCGCAGCACGCGCACGCGGCCATAGCGGTCGGCCAGGATGCCGGCGCCGATGGCGCCGACCAGCGAGGACACCAGCGTCCAGGTGACGATGGCGCCCGCCGTCGACTTGCTCATGCCCCACTGGGCGATCAGCGTCGTGATCAGGAAGGAATAGATCATGAAGTCGAACACGTCGACCGCATGCCCGAGGAAAGCGCCGTAGAAGCCCTTGCGCTCCATGCGTGATAGATCCCGGAACCAGTCCAGCATGATCGCTCCTTCTGTTCTTTGAGATGAGTGGGGGTGGTGGGGTGGCGGCTGCTCTTATGGCAGCGCGCGCGGGGAGGCCGCAGGCGGCCGGAAGGCGAAGCCCGCTTGCTCCAGCAGGCGGGCGAAGCGCAGCGAAGTCAGGTCGGCGTAGCGTGCCGCCACGATCTGCACGCCCACCGGCAGGCCGCTGCGGCCCGGGCCGATCGGCGCCACCGTCGAGGGCAGGCCGCACAGGCCGGAATGGCCGGCCCAGAACAACTGGCTGGTCAGCGGCAGCGTGCCGCCGTTGACCGCGAGCGTGCGTTGCCAGGGCTCGCCGCTCTCGTCGATGGGGAAGGCGGTGGTGACCGCGGCAGGGCAGAGCAGGACGTCGAACTCGGCGAAAAAGCGCTGCCATGAGGCGGCGAAGGCTGCCCGCTTCTGCTGCAACTGCAGCCAGTCGCGATGCCGGATGCCCGCCCCCGTATACTGCAGCGCGGCGTAGTCGCGCCGCTGCGGATCGAGCCCGGCGGCCTGGGCCAGCACCGCGCCGAAGCCGGCCTCGTCCATGTGGACCGAGGTGGTGGCGCGCAGCATCGTCACATAGGTGTGCCACAGTTCGTCGGCGTCGAAATCCGGGCGCCGGTGCCATGCCACCTGCGCGCCCTGTGCCTCCAGCCAGCGGCCCAGGCCTTCGATCTGATCGCCGACCTCGCTGTCGGCCTCGGCCAGCGCATGGGTGGGCAGCACCGCCACGCGGAAGTCCGCCAACCCTTGCCTGGGGCAGGCCGGCAGCTGCAGGCGCCAGGCCAGGGCCGTTTCGCCATCGGGCCCGGCGAGCGTATCCAGCACCAGCTCCAGGTCGCGCGCGCTGCGCGCCAGCGGGCCGGCGACATTGATCTCCTGTTCGCCGTAGTGCGTGCCGATGCCGTGGCCGCGCAGCGGTACCACGCCGTGGCTGCTCTTGTGCGAGAACACGCCGCAGTAGTGGGCGGGGTTGCGCAGCGACGAGCCGATGTCGGAACCGATATCGAAGAAGCTCATGCCGGCACAGACCGCGGCGGCACTGCCGCCCGAAGAGCCGCCTGGCGTTCGCGAGGGGTCATGCGGATTGCGCGTCGTGCCGTAGAGCGCGTTATAGCTCTGCCAGTCGCGCAAGGCGATGGGGACATTGGTCTTGCCCAGCAGCACCGCGCCGGCGGCGCGCAGGCGTTCGAGCACGGCGGCGTCCGCGGCGGGCACATTGCCAGCATGGGCAGGGTTGCCGCAGGTGGTCGGCCAGCCGGCGACATCGAAGGATTCCTTGATGGAGAAGGGGATGCCGTCGAGCGGTCCCAGCGCTTGTCCCCGCGCGCGCCGCGCATCGCTCCGCGCGGCCGCGGCCCGCGCCGCGTCGAAGTCGGCCAGCACCAGCGCGTTGATGCTGGCGTGGCCCTGGCGGTAGGCCGTCTCACAGCAGTCGACCAGTTCCATGGCGCAGGTCTCGCCGCGCGCCAGGCGGGCAGCGGCCTGCCATACGGTCAGGAAGCGGAGGTCCTGGGAGTCCTGCTGCCAGGCTTCATCGCCTGCGAGATCTTGCCGGGTCACGATTCACTCCATCTCTCTGGTCGGTGCCGGCCGAAGGGGCGGCTGCCGTGGGGGCTGGGAGAGTTGAATCGGTATACTATATTCTAAACACACCCCTCTGCAAGGCGATTCTGCGGGCTACCTGGTTTTCCCGTATATGGTGCAATGCAGCGTGATTTTTAAGGAGATTTTGCAGGATTCTGCGCGGAAATGGGGATTTCAGCAGCATCCCTTGAGCGGTAATGCGCGAGTCGCGGGATTCTTTTGGTATACAAAGCACCGTTTCGGTGCTTTCTGGCTCAGTCGCTGAATGGTAGCGGCAGGGTGTCGGCCTGCCGGCGCCGCCGCGCGCGTCCGGCGGACACGGTGCGGTCCGCGGCGCCCGTGACGGCTTCTCCGTGTGCGGGTGTCGGGGCCAGCGTGGCCTGAGGTGCCTCCAGCACGAACTCGCGGCCGCGCGGGAGCGGGCGGGCCTCGGCCAGCAAGACGTCCAGGTGGGGTAGCAGGATCTGGTAGGTATCGAGATCGAAGCTGGCATGCCTGCCCAGCAGGTCCGGCGTGGCTGCCAGGGTCGGGGCCGAGCCGAGGTAGCACCAGTTCTCCAGCACATGCCAGGGGTGGCGCGCGCCCCGCCCCTCGCGCCAGGCCACCGGGCCCGGGAAGGGCCAGGGGCGCAGCGCCATCGACGCCAGGGCCGACTCGGTGCGGGCGCGGTGCTCGGCGGCCGGCTCCTTGCCCACGCAGGCGCCGGCGCAGCGCTGCAGTTGATGGGCAAAGCAGGGCGTGCCGGCGCGCTTGTGGCGTTCCAGGCGCAGGGTGGACTCGCACAGGCCGTGTTCCTGGGCCAGCGCACGCAGCGCGCTCTCGGCAGCGGCGCGGCTCGGGAAGGCGCCATAGAGGGCGGATGGCCGGCTGAAATCGGTGTCGCGGTCCGAGCGCAGTCGCGGCGCCGCCAGGCCTGGCGGCATCTCCCAGGAATAGAGCCGGGCATTGCGCCGCAGGCGCTGGTTGTGCAGCGGCTGCAGGGTCTTGATCAGCCGGGCCTCCAGCAGCAGGGCGCCGATTTCGCCCCCGGTCTCGCGCCACTCCAGCCGTCGTATGGCGCGTGACAGGCTGGCGTCCTTGGCATCGCGGTGATCATTGGAGAAGTGTGCGCTGATGCGTTGGCGCAGGTGGGTGCTCTTCCCTATATAGAGAGGCATCGGCTGGTCGCCGTAGAACAGGTACACGCCGGGACGGTCGGGGATGCCGTCGAGGGCGTCCTCCTCGAGTCCTGGCGGCAGGCTGCCATGCTTGACCAGGGAGCGCACGGCGGTATCCACCAGGGCCGGCGAGTACTGCGCGTGGATGTGCTGCCAGAACTGCCACAGCAGCTCGGCGTCGGCCAGCGCGCGGTGGCGCCCCTTCGGCTGCAGCCCGAAGCGCCCGATCAGTGCGTCGAGGCCGTGGCGTGCCGCTGTGGGAAACAGGGAGCGCGACAGCCGGACCGTGCACAAGACATCGGCGCGGAAGTCCACGCCAGCACGGCGGAATTCGCTTTTCAAGAAGCCATAGTCGAAACGGGCGTTGTGGGCGACGAAGAGCTTGCCGTGCAACCGCTCGGCCAGCCCTTCCGCCAGGCTGTCGAAGCTGGGTTTGCCGCGCACCATCTCGTCGTGGATGCCGGTCAGCCGCTGGATGAACGGTGGGATCGGCGTGCCGGGGTCGACCAGGGTCTCCCACTCCACGATGCCGTCCGGGCCGACCTCCACCACGCCGATCTCCGTGATGCGGTCGTGCTGGGCGTTGGCCCCGGTCGTCTCCAGGTCCACGAAGGCGATCGGTCGCGGTAGCGACGCCGCCAGCGCGAGCGGGTCGAGTTCCAGGGCGGGGTGGGAATCTGGATGGTCCGGCATCAGGCGATTCTATCCGGATCTCGGCATGGGCCTTGCCGTCAGTGTCGGGGTGCCCGCTGGCCGGCCGCGGGAGGCTGTCAAAATTTCTTCATGAAGGTCTTGCCAAGGCGGCCGGACTGGCCTACTATTCGCCCCCTCGCAACACGAAGCGCAGCGGCAAAGCCAGCAGCGACGCGGGTTGCGGGGTTGGCAGGATGATGGGTGGTGCTGCAAAGCGCGACTGACCGAAGCGAAAAAGATGCTTCGAACCTGTTGACGAAACGCAGAAAGTTGTTCATAATCTCGTTTCTCTGCTGCTGACAACGCAGCGACGCGGTAAGCAAAGCGAATCGCGTGAGTTCTTTAACAAACAAACAGCCGATAAGTGTGGGCGCTTGATGCGGGAAGCGGAAGACCTCGGTCTTCTAGCTTACAAGTTATCAGTGCTCGCACAGTAAACATGTTTGGTTTCGTCTTCGGACGGAGCCAGTCAGTTTTCTGAGAGTGAGCGACCGCTCGAAAGAGCGAGGTTTGCGCAGGCAACTGCGCGGAACCACACAGAGATTGAACTGAAGAGTTTGATCCTGGCTCAGATTGAACGCTGGCGGCATGCCTTACACATGCAAGTCGAACGGCAGCGCGGACTTCGGTCTGGCGGCGAGTGGCGAACGGGTGAGTAATACATCGGAACGTGCCCTGTTGTGGGGGATAACTAGTCGAAAGATTAGCTAATACCGCATACGACCTGAGGGTGAAAGCGGGGGACCGTAAGGCCTCGCGCAATAGGAGCGGCCGATGTCTGATTAGCTAGTTGGTGAGGTAAAGGCTCACCAAGGCGACGATCAGTAGCTGGTCTGAGAGGACGATCAGCCACACTGGGACTGAGACACGGCCCAGACTCCTACGGGAGGCAGCAGTGGGGAATTTTGGACAATGGGGGCAACCCTGATCCAGCAATGCCGCGTGTGTGAAGAAGGCCTTCGGGTTGTAAAGCACTTTTGTCCGGAAAGAAATCCTTTGGGCTAATACCCCGGAGGGATGACGGTACCGGAAGAATAAGCACCGGCTAACTACGTGCCAGCAGCCGCGGTAATACGTAGGGTGCGAGCGTTAATCGGAATTACTGGGCGTAAAGCGTGCGCAGGCGGTTTTGTAAGACAGGCGTGAAATCCCCGGGCTCAACCTGGGAATGGCGCTTGTGACTGCAAGGCTAGAGTGCGTCAGAGGGGGGTAGAATTCCACGTGTAGCAGTGAAATGCGTAGAGATGTGGAGGAATACCGATGGCGAAGGCAGCCCCCTGGGACGTGACTGACGCTCATGCACGAAAGCGTGGGGAGCAAACAGGATTAGATACCCTGGTAGTCCACGCCCTAAACGATGTCAACTAGTTGTTGGGGATTCATTTCTTCAGTAACGAAGCTAACGCGTGAAGTTGACCGCCTGGGGAGTACGGTCGCAAGATTAAAACTCAAAGGAATTGACGGGGACCCGCACAAGCGGTGGATGATGTGGATTAATTCGATGCAACGCGAAAAACCTTACCTACCCTTGACATGCCACTAACGAAGCAGAGATGCATTAGGTGCCCGAAAGGGAAAGTGGACACAGGTGCTGCATGGCTGTCGTCAGCTCGTGTCGTGAGATGTTGGGTTAAGTCCCGCAACGAGCGCAACCCTTGTCTCTAGTTGCTACGAAAGGGCACTCTAGAGAGACTGCCGGTGACAAACCGGAGGAAGGTGGGGATGACGTCAAGTCCTCATGGCCCTTATGGGTAGGGCTTCACACGTCATACAATGGTGCGTACAGAGGGTTGCCAACCCGCGAGGGGGAGCTAATCCCAGAAAACGCATCGTAGTCCGGATCGTAGTCTGCAACTCGACTACGTGAAGCTGGAATCGCTAGTAATCGCGGATCAGCATGCCGCGGTGAATACGTTCCCGGGTCTTGTACACACCGCCCGTCACACCATGGGAGTGGGTTTTGCCAGAAGTAGTTAGCCTAACCGCAAGGAGGGCGATTACCACGGCAGGGTTCATGACTGGGGTGAAGTCGTAACAAGGTAGCCGTACCGGAAGGTGCGGCTGGATCACCTCCTTTCCAGAGCGTGCTTCCCAAGTGAAGCGTTCACACTTATCGGTCTGTTTGCTGTTACAGCCAAGGGTCTGTAGCTCAGGTGGTTAGAGCACCGTCTTGATAAGGCGGGGGTCGTAGGTTCAAGTCCTACCAGACCCACCAAGTTATCCGAGGGGGATTAGCTCAGCTGGGAGAGCACCTGCTTTGCAAGCAGGGGGTCGTCGGTTCGATCCCGTCATCCTCCACCATCGACCTTGGGTTGGACAAGCCAAATGCAAGCGCTTAGCGTTGAGCGCTTGCATTTGGCGTTGGCCAAGCGATGCGAAAGCATCGGCTGTTCTTTAACAATATGGGATGTAGTAAAGGTGTCGTGAAGCCTTGATGAGAGGCTGAAGTAACCAACACGATACCGGGTTGTGATTGTATCAACCAAAGTATTTAAGTGATCGAAAGATGACTTGGAATACGGCACAAATGCGAGAACTCAACCTGTAATGAGCGTTTCAAGCGCGAGCTTGAGACACACTTGTTATAGGGTCAAGCGAACAAGTGCATGTGGTGGATGCCTTGGCGATCACAGGCGATGAAGGACGCGGTAGCCTGCGAAAAGCTTCGGGGAGCTGGCAAACGAGCTTTGATCCGGAGATGTCCGAATGGGGAAACCCGGCCCGTATGGGTCATCCCTTGCTGAATACATAGGCAAGGGAAGCGAACGCGGCGAACTGAAACATCTAAGTAGCTGCAGGAACAGAAATCAACCGAGATTCCCAGAGTAGTGGCGAACGAAATGGGAACAGCCTTGTACTCTTTAGCAGCATTGTTAGCAGAACGGGATGGAAAGCCCGGCCATAGCAGGTGATAGCCCTGTATGCGAAAACAGCGTTGTGGAACTAGGTGTACGACAAGTAGGGCGGGACACGTGAAATCCTGTCTGAAGATGGGGGGACCATCCTCCAAGGCTAAATACTCGTGATCGACCGATAGTGAACCAGTACCGTGAGGGAAAGGCGAAAAGAACCCCGGGAGGGGAGTGAAATAGATCCTGAAACCGCATGCATACAAACAGTCGGAGCCTGGAAACGGGTGACGGCGTACCTTTTGTATAATGGGTCAGCGACTTACATTCAGTGGCAAGCTTAACCGATTAGGGCAGGCGTAGCGAAAGCGAGTCCGAACAGGGCGTTCAGTCGCTGGGTGTAGACCCGAAACCAGATGATCTATCCATGGCCAGGTTGAAGGTGCGGTAACACGTACTGGAGGACCGAACCCACTAGTGTTGAAAAACTAGGGGATGAGCTGTGGATAGGGGTGAAAGGCTAAACAAATCTGGAAATAGCTGGTTCTCTCCGAAAACTATTTAGGTAGTGCCTCGTGTCTCACCTTCGGGGGTAGAGCACTGTCATGGTTGGGGGGTCTATTGCTGATTACCCCGCCATAGCAAACTCCGAATACCGAAGAGTGCAATCACGGGAGACAGACATCGGGTGCTAACGTCCGGTGTCAAGAGGGAAACAACCCAGACCGCCAGCTAAGGTCCCAAAGATTGGCTAAGTGGGAAACGAAGTGGGAAGGCTAAAACAGTCAGGAGGTTGGCTTAGAAGCAGCCACCCTTTAAAGAAAGCGTAATAGCTCACTGATCGAGTCGTCCTGCGCGGAAGATGTAACGGGGCTAAGCCAGTCACCGAAGCTGCGGACGCACGCAAGTGCGTGGTAGGAGAGCGTTCTGTAAGCCTGTGAAGGTGTCTTGTAAAGGATGCTGGAGGTATCAGAAGTGCGAATGCTGACATGAGTAGCGATAAAGGGGGTGAAAGGCCCCCTCGCCGTAAGCCCAAGGTTTCCTACGCAACGTTCATCGGCGTAGGGTGAGTCGGCCCCTAAGGCGAGGCAGAGATGCGTAGCTGATGGGAAGCAGGTTAATATTCCTGCACCGTCGTATGATGCGATGGGGGGACGGATCGCGGAAGGTTGTCCGGGTGTTGGAAGTCCCGGTCCCTGCAGTGGAGAAGGCGCTTAGGCAAATCCGGGCGCGGGATTCAAGGCTGTGGGGCGAGCGACCATGTGTCGCGAAGCAATCGGAAGTGGTTCCAAGAAAAGCCTCTAAGCTTCAGTCATACGAGACCGTACCGCAAACCGACACAGGTGGGCGAGATGAGTATTCTAAGGCGCTTGAGAGAACTCGGGAGAAGGAACTCGGCAAATTGGTACCGTAACTTCGGGATAAGGTACGCCCTGGTAGCTTGACTGGCCTGCGCCAGAAGGGTGAAGGGGTTGCAATAAACTGGTGGCTGCGACTGTTTAATAAAAACACAGCACTCTGCAAACACGAAAGTGGACGTATAGGGTGTGACGCCTGCCCGGTGCCGGAAGATTAAATGATGGGGTGCAAGCTCTTGATTGAAGTCCCGGTAAACGGCGGCCGTAACTATAACGGTCCTAAGGTAGCGAAATTCCTTGTCGGGTAAGTTCCGACCTGCACGAATGGCGTAACGATGGCCACACTGTCTCCTCCCGAGACTCAGCGAAGTTGAAGTGTTTGTGATGATGCAATCTCCCCGCGGCTAGACGGAAAGACCCCATGAACCTTTACTGTAGCTTTGCATTGGACTTTGAACCGATCTGTGTAGGATAGGTGGGAGGCTTTGAAACCGGGACGCTAGTTCCGGTGGAGCCGTCCTTGAAATACCACCCTGGTTTGTTTGAGGTTCTAACCTTGGCCCGTGAATCCGGGTCGGGGACAGTGCATGGTAGGCAGTTTGACTGGGGCGGTCTCCTCCCAAAGTGTAACGGAGGAGTTCGAAGGTACGCTTGGTACGGTCGGACATCGTACCTAAAGTGCAATGGCAAAAGCGTGCTTAACTGCGAGACCGACAAGTCGAGCAGGTGCGAAAGCAGGACATAGTGATCCGGTGGTTCTGTATGGAAGGGCCATCGCTCAACGGATAAAAGGTACTCTGGGGATAACAGGCTGATACCGCCCAAGAGTTCATATCGACGGCGGTGTTTGGCACCTCGATGTCGGCTCATCTCATCCTGGGGCTGTAGCCGGTCCCAAGGGTATGGCTGTTCGCCATTTAAAGAGGTACGTGAGCTGGGTTTAAAACGTCGTGAGACAGTTTGGTCCCTATCTGCCGTGGGCGTTGGAATCTTGACGGGGGCTGCTCCTAGTACGAGAGGACCGGAGTGGACGTACCGCTGGTGTACCTGTTGTCTCGCCAGAGGCATCGCAGGGTAGCTATGTACGGAAGAGATAACCGCTGAAAGCATCTAAGCGGGAAACTCGCCTGAAGATGAGGATTCCCTGGAGGCTTGACCTCCTTGAAGGGTCGTTCGAGACCAGGACGTTGATAGGCTGGGTGTGGAAGCGCAGTAATGCGTTAAGCTAACCAGTACTAATTGCCCGTAAGGCTTGATCCTATAACCAGTGTGTTTCACTGGTTGACGTATCGCGTGTGCCCAGAACGGTGCCGATACCTCACAACCAAGACTACATCCCTATTCGCTGCGACGGCTCAACCCCGGCGCAGCAACCCTTAATGCCTGGTGACCATAGCGAGTCGGAACCACCCCTTCCCATCCCGAACAGGACCGTGAAACGACTTTGCGCCGATGATAGTGCGGACTACCCGTGTGAAAGTAGGTCATCGCCAGGCTCTCCCTCCCGCAAAACCCCTCGACAGCAAACGCTGCGAGGGGTTTTGTCTTTGCGGCGCTCGCAGCACGCGCGGATGCCGACGAAGCGAAATGCCGGGCAGTCTCGCCGGAAGGCGAAGCCCAAGACTGGGCGCGAAGCTGCGACAAGCGGGTCGGGCCAAAGGTGCTTCGCGTCGCATAACGTGCTCGCTTCAGCATCGAACAGGCTGCTTTTTGGGCGAGTCTGCCGGCTACACCCGCAAACTTCCTTGCAATCAGCCGGATCGGGCGAATTGCCCGGCAATCAGCGGTTTTCAGCGAAAAGAGGGGCGCCGCAGGTGGCCGGCGGATGCATTCTCCTGTAGTGTCGGCGAGGGCCATGCGAATGCCCGGTCGACCAGGATCTGTGCTGAATCATCCGGCTTCCTTCGCGATCGTTTGCGATTCCTCCTGCGTCGCGCGATTCGCGTGCCTATCGCTTCTGTGCCAGCAGGATGCCCATGCCGATCGCCACCAGGCCGACGCCGTGGTACCAGTGCGGCCATTCGCTCAAGAGCAGCGTTGACAGCAGCGCCGCGAACACCGGCGTCAAGGTGATGAAGAAGACCGGGAGCTGCGCTCCCGCCCGCGCGATAGCGCGATCCCAGGAGAAATAGGCCAGCAGGGACGGCACGGTTCCGACATAGGCCAGGATGGCGGCAACGCGCCAGCTCCAGCGGATGGACTCCTGCGCCACGCCGAGCTCCCAGCCGACGAAAGGCACGCTGACCACCAGGCCGGTGAGGATCTGCGCCAGCATGAAGGCGGGTAGCGGCAGGTCGGGACGATGCTTGCGCAACAGCCAGGTGTAGCCGCTCCAGGCGACCGTCGCCGCCAGCATGAACAGGTCGCCCGCGACGAAGTCGAGCTGGGCCAGCCGGGCGGGCTCGCCCCGCAGCAGCACGAAGCCTACGCCGATCAAGCACAGCAGGGCGCCGGCGACATGCCAGGGCTTGACCGGCTCCTTGAACACGGTGGCACCCAGTACCAGCAGGAAGAGCGGCGTCGACGCGCCGATCAAGGTGACATTGATCGGGGTCGACGTTTTCAACGCCAGGTATTGCAGCGCGTTGTAGCTGGCGATCGAGAGCGCGCCCAGGACCCACAGCATGACGGCGTGCCTCTGCAGGGCGCCGCGGTGCGCGAGCAGGCTGCGGCCGGCAAAGCACGCAAGGATGGCCCCGGCGATCACCCAGCGGATGAAGTTCAGCGTGATCGGCGGCACATGCCCCGCCGCCAGCCGGCCGACGATGGCATTGCCGGCCCAGCTCAGCGGTGGAAACGTCAGCAAGAAGAGCGTGCCCCACCGGGATGGCGGGGTGTGGCGGCTGTCGAGGCCCATGGCGGTCATCATGCCGGATTGAGGATCTCCAGATTATGCGGCGAACACGTCACGGCGAACAGCCGTGGATCACGGCACCGTGCCATCCGCGGGCCACGCCCGCGCTTGCCAGCGCATAGAATGGAGGCCGCGTCCCGCGCACTTGGGCGGGCGCTTCCGAGGAGCCGGTCCCGATGAATGTCGAACTTCTGCTGCGTTTCGTCCACATTGCCGCTGCCGCGATCTGGGTCGGCGGGATGTTCTTTGCCTATGTCTGCCTGCGGCCGGCGGCGGCCGAACTGCTCGAGCCACCGCCGCGGCTGCGCCTGTGGCGCGCCGTGCTGGCGCGTTTCCTCGGCTGGGTCTGGGTCACCGTGATCCTGATCGGCGTGACCGGCATGGTGCGCTTCGGCCAGGCAGGATCTGCGGCGCCACCCAACTGGCATGTGATGATGGGCAGCGGCCTGCTGATGTTCGCGATCTTCGTCTATGTCTACACGGTGCCGTTCGCGGCCCTGCGTCGCAGCGTCGATGCCGAGGACTGGGCCCAGGCCGGCGTGGCGCTCGGACGGATCCGTCAGGCGGTGGGCTGGAACCTGCTGCTGGGCCTGCTGACCATCTGCGTGGCCACGCTGGGCGCCGCCCTGGGCTGAGGCGGAAGCGGGCAGGCGCGGATCAGAAGGCCCCGAACAGGTTGCCCAGGCAGATCACGGCGACCAGTGCCAGCACCGGGCCGATGATGCCGACCACGGCGATGTCGCGGTAGCTGCCGCGGTGCCCGGCACCGCAGACGGCGAGCAGCGTGACGACCGCACCGTTATGCGGCAGCACGTCCAGCGTGCCGGCGCCGATCACGGCGACGCGATGCAGCAGCGCCGGGTCGATGCCGCTGGCGGTAGCGATGTCCATGAAATTCCCCCCGAGCGCCTGCAGCGCGATCGTCAGGCCGCCCGAGGCCGAGCCCGTCAGCGCGGCCAGGACATTGGTGGCGAGCGCCAGCGAGACGAGCGGGCCGCCTTCGATCGACAGCACCCACTCGCGCACCACGGCAAAACCGGGCAGCACCGCTACCACCGAGCCGAAGCCGACCAGGCTGGCCACGCTCAAGGCCGGCAGCACGGCCGCATTGGCGCCGGCGTCCATGGTTTCACGCAGGGCCGGCAGGCGGCGGTGGTTCAGCACCAGCAGGCAGAGGATGGCTGCGGCCAGCGCCACCAGCACCGCCCACACTCCGCCCACCGCCGCCAGGCTGGTGCTGCCCCAGCGTTCCTCGGCCAGGTAGCCGGCATTCCAGCGCGGCAGCACCACCAGGCTCATCAGCAGGTTGACGCAGACCACCACGGCCAGGGGCAGCAAAGCGGCCCCGGGCGAGGGCGAATCGCTGCTGCGCTGTCCGCGCGGCGCCTCGGCCGGATCGAACTCGCGCGCCACCGAGGCGCGTTCGCGCACCAGCTCGCGCTCGGCCACTTCTTCCACCGGCACATCCGCCCCGTCTCCGAAGCCCTCGCCGGCCGCTCGCGCCGCAGCCTCGGCGCGCCCGAGCCACCACAGGCCGAAGCCCAGCATGATCGCGCTGGCGATCGCCCCCAATCCGGGCGCGGCGAAGGGCGTGGTGCCGAAGAAGGGCATCGGGATGGCGTTCTGGATGGCCGGCGTGCCGGGCAGGGCCGACATGGTGAAGGTCGAGGTGCCGAGCATGATGGCGGCCGGCGCCAGGCGGCGCGGAATGTCGGCGGTACGGAACAGCTCCAGCGCCATTGGCGCGATCACGAAGAAGGCGACGAACAGGCTGACGCCGCCATAGGTGACCAGCGCGCCGGCCAGCACCACCGCCAGCATGGCACGCCGGGTTCCCAGCGTGCGGGTCATCAAGGTGGCGATGGCCGAGACCGAGCCGCTGTCGGCCATCAGCTTGCCGAACAGTGCCCCGAGCAGGAAAAGCGGGAAGAACTGCGCGACGAAACCGGCCGCGTTGTACATGAAGGTCTGGGTCCAGTGGGCCAGGGGCGGCTCGCCGGCGAAGACCGCCGCCAGCATGGCGGCGCCGGGCGCCAGCAGCAAGGTGCTCCAGCCGCGATAGGTCAACCAGATGAGCAGGGCGAGGGCCAGCAGGATGCCGAGCAGGCTCATGGGGTCAGACCTCCTTGCACAGTCCGTCGGGATCGTACTTCGGCGATTGCATCTCCATGCCTCCGCGCGCGAGGCGAGAGGACGGGAAGCCTGCATTATTCCCCGCGACCGGCCAGGCCACAAGATGTTGCCCTGCACAAAGCGATGTCCGGCGTGGCTCCCATGATTCCAATGACCCCAATGACCCCAATGACCCCAATGGAAAAGTCCCCGGCGTAGCGGGGACTTGCCATGTTCGCATCAGGCCGGGGATCGCCGCCCGGGCGGCGTGGCTCAGGTCGCCGCGCCATCGGTGTAGGGATTGGCCTTGCCGCCGAGCGCGCCCTCGCCGTAGGCGTCGAAGCTGCGCTGCGGGACAGAGGAGACACCGCTGCGGTCCAGGCCGGCGATGCGGGCACCTTCGGTATAGGGATCGAACTTCGCGCCACGTGCACCTTCGGTGTACGGATCGAACTTCGCGATGCGGGCACCTTCCGTGTAGGGATCGAACTTCGCGCCACGCGCACCTTCGGTGTACGGATCGAACTTCGCGCTACGGGCGCCTTCGCTGAAGGCATCGAACCTGCCGCCGCGCGCACCTTCCGTGTACACGTCGTGCACTGCGCTGCGGAAGTCGTAGCCGTACTTGTCGCCGGGCTGCATGTTCTTCGGGCCGGCGGCCAGCGCGCTGCCGGCAGCGGCGGCGGCGAGGGACAGCACCAGGGTGGAAACCAGCTTGCGGGTGATAGCGTTGTGCATGATTCTCTCCAGTTCGTTTAATTTTCCAGAAGGCGTCGTGCCGTCCTTGAACGCAATGATAGGTAACCTTCCGGGCGGGAAAGGCGATGAGTCGTGGATCATTTATTCAAAAAATTTGAATTAATGGCCGAGGATGCCGATACCATGCCGCGGCAGCCCATGGCACGGGTCCGCCCCCATCTGTCGCCCCGTCGCTCAAGTTGCCCCGGCCCCGTCCGTTATCCCTCGCAAGAGGCGGAACTCCGCCTTGGTGGCTGCCGCTGATCACGCAAACAGCAACCGATTCCCCTCCCTATTCCCGCTAATGGCAGGACTGGCCCGCTTTGATAATCGTCACTGACGAAGGGCCGCCTGGCGCTTCGCAACGGAGCGTCCATGTCCGAAGAAAGCGATCTCGAGAAAACTGAACCCGCCACACCCCGGCGCCTGGAAAAGGCGCGCGAGGAGGGGCAGGTGATCCGTTCGCGCGAGCTCGGCACCTTCATCATGCTGCTGGCCGGCGTGGCCGGCCTGTCGACGCTCGGGGCGCCGCTTGGGCGCCGGCTCGATGCCAGCATGCGCCACAGCCTGAGCTTCGAGCCGGCCACCGCTTTCGACGTATCGCGCATGCTGTCCCAGTTCGGCAACGTGGTCTGGGACAGCCTGCTGGCCCTGATGCCCCTGCTGGCGCTGCTGACCGTGGCGGCCCTGGCCGCGCCGCTGCTGCTGGGCGGGTGGATGTTCTCCACCAAGTCGCTCCAGCCCAACTTCGGCCGGCTGTCGCCCTTGCAGGGTCTGGGGCGCATGTTCTCCATGCAGACGCTGGCCGAGCTGCTGAAGGCGATCGCCAAATCCGTGCTGGTGGGCGGCGTGGCAGCCTGGGTGCTGTGGCGCCGGCTGCCCGAGGCCATCTCGTTGATGAACGTGCCGGTGCAGGAAGCACTGCTGCACATGCTCGAACTGGTGCTGTACTGCTCCGGCCTGGTCGTGCTGTCGCTGGTGGTCGTGGTCGGGCTGGACGTGCCCTGGCAGTTCTGGCAGTTCCACAAGAAGCTGCGCATGACCAAGGAAGAGGTCAAGCAGGAACACAAGGAAACCGAGGGCGATCCGCACGTCAAGGGCCGCATCCGCCAGCAGCAGCGCCAGGCCGCGCGCCGACGCATGATGTCCGAGGTACCCAAGGCCGATGTGGTGGTGACCAACCCGACCCACTTCGCGGTGGCGCTGCGCTATGAGGAAGGCCGCATGAGCGCACCGCGCGTGGTGGCCAAGGGCAGCGACCTGGTGGCGGCACGCATCCGCGAGATCGCGGTCGAGCATCGCGTCCCCATCCTGTCGGCGCCGCCGCTGGCGCGCGCGCTGCACCGCCATGTCGAGCTGGGGCAGGAAATCCCGGCCGGCCTGTACACCGCCGTGGCCGAGGTGCTGGCCTGGGTCTTCCAGCTGAAACACTGGCACTACTCCAAGGGACCGCAGCCCGCGGCTCCCAGCAACCTTCTCGTGCCTGACGAACTCGCCGTACCGGAAAGCCGCGCATGAATGCCCTGACCTCCTTGCTGAAGCTGCCCGGCGGGCAGACCGCCGGCCAGATGCGAGCCCTGGCGGGCCCGCTGCTGATCGTGATGATCCTGGGCATGATGGTGCTGCCGCTGCCGCCCTTCCTGCTCGATCTGCTGTTCACCTTCAACATCGCCCTGTCGATCATGGTGCTGCTGGTGGGCATGTACACCCAGCGGCCGCTCGATTTCGCCGCCTTTCCCGCGGTGCTGCTGTTTTCCACGCTGCTGCGCCTGTCGCTGAACGTCGCCTCCACCCGCGTGGTGCTGCTCGAGGGCCATAGCGGCCCCGATGCCGCCGGCAAGGTGATCGAGGCGTTCGGCCACTTCCTCGTGGGCGGCAACTTCGCCGTGGGCATCGTGGTGTTCGCCATCCTGGTGGTGATCAACTTCATGGTGATCACCAAGGGCGCGGGCCGTATTGCCGAGGTGGGCGCGCGCTTCATGCTGGATTCGATGCCCGGCAAGCAGATGGCCATCGATGCCGACCTCAACGCGGGCCTGATCAACGAGGAGGGCGCCAAGAAGCGCCGTACCGAGGTGGCCCAGGAAGCCGACTTCTACGGCGCCATGGACGGTGCCAGCAAGTTCGTGCGCGGCGATGCCGTGGCCGGCCTGCTGATCATGTTCATCAACGTCGGCGCCGGCATGGTGGTCGGCATGGTGCAGCACGACCTCGACTTCGCCACGGCCGTGCGCAACTACACGCTGCTGACCATCGGCGACGGCCTGGTGGCGCAGATTCCCGCGCTGGTGATCTCCACTGCAGCCGGTGTCATCGTCTCGCGCGTGTCGAACGACGAAGACGTCGGCCAGCAGCTGACCGGCCAGCTGTTCTCCAATCCGCGCGTGCTCTATATCACGGGCGCCATCATCGGCCTGCTGGGCGTGATCCCGGGCATGCCGCACATCGCCTTCCTGCTGTTCGGCGCCGGCCTGATCTGGTTCGGGCGCTACCTGGCGCAGCGCCAGCAGGCCGACGCGCAGGCCAGCAAGAAGGGCGAGTCGCGCCCCGCGCAGGCGCAGCCGGAATCCACCGAGGCGACCTGGGACGACGTCACCATGGTCGATCCCCTGGGCATGGAAGTCGGCTACCGACTGATCCCGCTGGTGGACCGCGCGCAGAACGGCGAGCTGCTCGGCCGCATCAAGAGCATCCGCAAGAAGATGGCGCAGGAGATCGGCTTCCTGGTGCCGGTGGTCCATATCCGCGACAACCTCGAACTCAAGCCCAACGCCTACCGCATCACGCTCAAGGGCGTGGAGATCGGCAGCGGCGAAGCGGCGCCGGGGCAGTGGATGGCGATCAACCCCGGCCAGGTCAGCGGCACCCTGCCGGGCGCCGAGACGCGCGATCCGGCCTTCGGGCTGCCGGCCGTGTGGATCGACGCCGCGCACAAGGAGCGCGCGCAGGCCTTCGGTTACACGGTGGTCGATGCCAGCACCGTGGTGGCGACCCACCTGAACCACCTGATCCAGATGCACGCGGCCGAACTGCTGGGCCGCCAGGAAGTGCAGCAGCTGCTCGACCGCATCGCCAAGGAATCGCCGAAGCTGACCGAGGACCTGGTGCCGAAGACCATCTCGCTGACCGGCCTGCAGAAGGTCCTGCAGAACCTGCTGGAGGAGGGGGTACCCATCCGCGACATGCGCACCATCCTGGACGTGGTGGCGGAGCACGCGCCCAAGATCAGCGAGCCCAGCGAGCTGACCGAGCTGGTGCGCGTGGCGCTGGGCCGCGCCATCACGCAGCAGCTGTACCCGAACGGGGCGGAAATGCAGGTGGTCGGCCTCGAAGCCGGCCTGGAGCGCGTGCTGACCCAGGTGCTGAACAGCGGCGGGGGCCTCGAGCCCGGCCTGGCGGACGCCCTGCTGCAGCAATCGCGTGCCTGCGTGGAGCGGCAGGAGCAGATGGGCTACACACCCGTGCTGCTGGTGCCGCCGCCGCTGCGGGCGCTGCTGGCTCGTTTCCTCCGGCGTACGCTGCCGCAGCTCAAGGTGCTGTCGCATGCCGAGGTCCCCGACAACCGAAACATCAGGATCACCGCCGTGATCGGCGGTGCAGCATGAGGAAGGCGCGATGAGCGTAGCGAAATTCGTGGCGGCCAATGGCCGCGAGGCCCTGCGGCGCGTGCGCGAGGCGATGGGGCCTGACGCGGTGGTGCTGTCCAACCGGACCGTCGATGGCGGCGTCGAGATCGTCGCCATGCGCGACACCGATGTCGGCGCCATCTCCAGCAGCGCCCAGCTCTATGTGCCGCCCGCACCGGTGCGCGACGACGAGGCCGAGATGGGCGAGCTGCGCGGCGAGCTCAAGTCGATGCGCGCGCTGATCGAGCGCCAGTTCGCCGGCATGGGCAACGTGCCGGTGGCGACGGGCGACCCGCTGCGCGAGTCGCTCTTCACCTGGCTGGCCGGCGCGGGCTTCTCGGGGCAGCTCGCGCGCACGCTGCTGGCGCACCTGCCGGTCGGTCACGACCGCCAGTCGGCGATGGCCTGGATCCGCCAGGAGCTGGCGCGCAAGGTGCAGGTGCTGGCCGATGAGGAGGCACTCTTCGCCCAGGGCGGCGTGCTCGCGCTGATCGGGCCGACCGGCGTCGGCAAGACCACCACCACCGCCAAGCTCGCCGCGCGCTTCGTGCTCAAGCACGGTCCGGAGCGGCTGGCGCTGCTGACCACCGACAGCTTCCGTATCGGCGCGCACGAGCAGCTGCGCATCTATGGCGACATCCTCGGCGTGCCCGTGCACGCGGTGAAGGATGCGGCCGACCTGCGCTTCGCGCTGAACGCGCTGGCCGACAAGCACCTGGTCATCGTCGACACGGTCGGCATGAGCCAGCGTGACCGCAACCTGTCCGAACAGATCGCCATGCTGGCCGGCGTGCAGGCACCGGTGCAGCGCGTGCTGCTGCTCAATGGCGCCAGCCACGGCGATACGCTCAACGAGGTGGTGCACGCCTACCGGCAGGACGCCGGTCTCGGCGGTGAGCCCGGCTGCGGCCTGGACGGCTGCATCATCACCAAGCTGGACGAAGCCACGCACCTGGGATCGGTGCTCGACGTCGTCATCCGCCACCGCCTGCCGGTGTTCTACGCCTCCACCGGCCAGCGCGTGCCCGAGCACCTGGAGCTGGCGCAGGCGCCGGCCCTGGTCGAGCGCGCCTTCCTGACGCCCCGCCGCGGCTCGGTCTTCGCCGATGCGGACGTGGCCCGCCGCCAGGCCGGCGCCCTCGAGGATGCCGAGGCGCAGCGCGGTCCCGCCGCCGAGGACATGCTGCGCTCGCTGAGCGACAGTGCCGATGCGGTCGGTGCCTGCGTGGCCGAGCTCGATGCCGGTACGCAGGGTTTTCCGCTGCTGCGCGCGCTGTGGCAGCAGCGCGACGACGACGCCGCATCGCTGCGCAGCGTCGCGCAGCAGGTGCGCGAAGCTGCCTGCCGCGACCTCGGTCGCGGCTGCGATCGCCATGTGCTGGCGCTGTCCGCCACCGCCCAGTTCGCGGCTGGCGGGCGCCGGGCCCCGCACCATGTTCAGACGACCCTGTGGCTGTCGGATCGCGACGGCTTCCCGCTGGCCGCCGCCGTGAGCGGTGCACGCAACGGCAGCGGCGAAACCGAGGCCGCCACGCTGCGCGCCGCGCTGGCGGCCACGCGTACGGTCGTCAACATGGTCGATGCGCTGCCGGCTCCGGCCGTGCTGGCGCGCTGGCAGCAAGGCGGCGAACGCTGGCTGGCGCGGGCCCGCAAGGGCGCGCGCATGCTCAGCGGAGGCACGGCCTGGAAGGTCGAGGCCCTGGCCGAAACGCTGACCTTCCATGCCGTGGGCGAACTCCATGAGCAGGGCTGCGATGCCGTGCAATGGCTGGCCCAGGTGCCGGTGCGGGTGCCCGACGGTCCGCTGCAGCGCCGTGCCGGCCGCGGCAATGCCGACGGCGGCACCGATGCCTGCCTGCTGGTTTCCCGCCTGGTGGAGCGCGACAGCGGCCGCCTGCTGGACACCAGCTATCTGCTGTGCGACCCCGCCCTGGCCGATGAATCCGCGCGGCTGGCGCAGTGGGCGCGCTGGGCGCTGGCCGCCGAGGCACGCTTCCGCACGCTGCGCCACGCGCTCGACCATCTTGCCCGCGGCGCCGTGCCGGCCGCGGACGAGGCGCAATGCCGCGCCGCGCTGATGGCGCTGCAGGCCGGCCTGACCGCCCTGCGTCTCGAATGCGAGCCGGGCGCCGTGGCGGCCGGCTTCCTCTCGCGCCTGGCCGGCCGCGCCGCGGGCAAGGCCGCGCAAGCGGCGCCGGGCCAGGCGCTGGTCGAAGGCCTGGCGCGCCTGCTGGCGCTGCTGGACGTGCTGGAGGGCTATCCCGTGCGCGCAAACCGTGCCGCTGCGGCGGACCCGGTCCGTGCGGATACGTCCGCTACCGAGCAACAACTGGAATCCGTAGGAGAGTAGGTCTGTGCACACTCTGGCAACCGATCAGGCCGAGGGGCTGCGGCGCCTGCTGGCGCCGCGCGCCACACGGCACATCGCCGTGGTAGCCAGCGAGCCGGGGGCCGGCGCCACGACGGTCGCGCTCGGACTGGCCAGCGCGCTGGCCATGCAGGGCGAGCGCGTCCTGCTGGTCGACGAGGATGCCCCGGGCGCGCGCGCCGCGCACCTGGCCGGAGCCGCGCCGCGCGGCACGCTGGCCCAGGTGCTGGCCGCACAGGCGACGCTCGACCAGGCGCTCGGTGCCGCCGGGCCCAGCGGTGTCGCCGTGCTGCCCGCGGGCGCTGCCGGCCCGGCCGGCGGCGGCCTGCCGGGCACCTTCGGCGCCTTCCGCACCGTGCTGGCCGATGCCCGCGCCGACGGCCAGGGGACGCTGTCGGCGCTGGCCGGCGCCGCGCACAACCTGCTGGTGGTGATGCGCCCCGAGGCGGCCTCGATCACCGCGGCCTACGCGCGCATCAAGCAACTGCATCACCGCTACGCCATCCGCCATTTCCAGCTCGTCGTCAATGCGGCGGCGGGCGAGGGCATCGCCGGCGCGGTGGCCGGCAACCTGGCCCGCACCGCCAGCCAGTATCTCGGCATCGAGGCCTCGTGGGCCGGCTATCTGCCGCTCGATCCGCTGGTCAGGCAGAGCGAGCAGCTGGGTCGCGGCGTGGTCGATGCCTACCCCGCCGCACCGGCGACGATGGCCTTGCGCCGCATCGCCAGCAGCATCGGCGCGTGGCCCATGCGCGCCGCGTCCACCACCTTCCCCGGCGTCGCCTCGGCGACGCCTCCGACCAGCCCACGCATTCATTGACGCCGATGCCGCACGTATCGTTCCCCCAGGCCATCGACCGGGCCCAAGCCATCGGGCCCCGGTCCCTGCACGGTACGCGCGCGGCCGGCGCTGCGCTCTAGAAGCCACGAGAGTCCCACCATGTACACCGTTCAGGGAAAGCTCGAACAGACGGATCTGGTCAAGGCACACGCATCGCTGGTGCGCCGCATCGCCTTGCAACTGGCGGCCAAGCTGCCGGCCAGCGTGCAGCTCGACGACCTGATCCAGGCCGGCATGATCGGCCTGCTGGACGCGGCCAAGCGCTACGAAGACACGCACGGCGCGCGCTTCGAGACCTATGCCAGCCAGCGCATCCGCGGCGCCATGCTCGACGAGGTGCGCGCCAACGACTGGCAGTCGCGCAGCCTGCGCCAGTTCACCCGCCGCATCGAGCGGGCCATACGCAGCCTGGAGCAGAAGCTTGGCCGCACGCCCCTCGATTCCGAAGTGGCCGAGCATCTCGAGATGCCGTTGCCGGAGTACCAGCTGCTGCTCAACGAAGTGCACGGCTGCCAGCTGCTGCATTACGAGGACTTCGAGCGCTCCGGCGAAGAGGATTTCCTCGAGCGCCACCTCGGCGTCAACGAAGACAGCGACCCGCTGATGGTGCTGATGGAGAGCGGCATGCGCGAAGCGCTGATCCGCGCCATCGAGCGCCTGCCCGAGCGGGAGAAGCTGGTGCTGTCGCTGTGCTACGACCAGGAGCTGAACCTGCGCGAGATCGGCGCCGTGCTGGACGTGACCGAGTCGCGCGTCTGCCAGATCCGCGGCCAGGCCATCGCGCGCCTGCGTGGCCAGCTGCGGGGACTGCTCTGATGCGAGGGCCCGGCCGCGCCGCGCCGCGCGTGCAGGCATGCGTTGCGACGGGCGTCGCCGCACTCGGCCTGGCGACCGCCGTCCCGCCGGTCCGGGCGGACGAGGGAGGTCCCGGTCATGCCTGGCAGAGCGTGGTGCAGGGGCCGATGCTGTCCGTGCGCGGGATGCGCATACTGTCGCCTGCGCTGCGGCCCGGCGCCATGCCGGCGCTGGCGACCGGCAAGGTGACATCCGTGCGCTGGCAGTACACCTTCAGCGGCGTGCCGCCGCATGATCTCCAGGTCTACCTGTGCAATGGCAGCCGATGCGTGCTGTTGCCGGCGGCGCAAGGCCACACCGAGGCATTCCGCGGCGATGCCGCCGCACAGGATTTCACCTTTGCTTTCCTGGCCCCCGGGCGTGGCGCGCTGGCGCCCGTGCTGCAGGGGCGCGCCAACCAGGTCATCGTCGACTATCGCTGATCGTCGAGAGCGGTCCGCCGCCGCTGCGGCGACACCCGCGACGCCGTCCTCGGCCGATCCGGCTCGGTTCAGCTCAGCTCAGCTCAGTTCAGTTCAGTTCAAGGAAGAGGATGGCGGCGCCGGACGGCGCGGTAGCGAGGGGCAATCGCGCGACCATCGTCGCGCGGCCATGTCACCAGCCGGAGCGGGGCGCTGCGAGCGCGCGTCAGTCCCAGCCGCCGCAGTGGCCTCAGCCGCGCGCCAGGCTCAGGCCGGATGCCGCGTTCTGGGTGCGGCCGTCGCGGCCGTAGAGGCCGGCATCGATGCCGCGCTGGCGCAGTACCTGGATGGCCGCGCGCGTGTGTTCGAGATGGGCGGCGATGACCGCCGAATTCAGCGTGCTTGCCTGGTGCGCGCCGAGCGCGGCCAGGCGCAGGGTGCGCCAGGCCTGATGCACGGCGGGGTCGATGCGCAGGCCGACCAGCATGCCGTTCGGGCCGGCGCGCAAGCCGGCGGCGGCCATCTGCGCTTCGCGCGCGGCGCCCAGCTCGGCCAGCGCGGAGGCCAGCGCCGTCTTGCGGTCCAGCACCGCGCCGAGCGCCTGCGCGTCGCCGCTCTTCATCACTTCGCGTTCGTCGGCCAGGGCCTCGGCGAATGCCTTCACGGCTTCGGTTTCGCGATGCAGGATCTGGATCAGGGGCAGGCTCATGGTTTCTCCACGCGCGGCGCTCTATGCCGTTCGCTCTCGGCTCGCTGCTGGGTTCCTGCCGCGGACCGCTTACTGGCCCTGGTTCAGCTCGCGCAGCGTGGCGAGCAGACCGTCGGCAATCTTGCTCGGATCGATCTTGATCCGGCCTTCGACGATGGCCTGGCGGATTTCCTCCACGCGGGCCGTGTCGATGTCGTTGTCGCTATCCTGGCTCAGGCTGGCGCCGATCTGGCGGACCTGGGCGCTCAGGGGGCTGGTCTGCACCTCGGCTGCCGTGGCCGGGGCGGGAGCGGGGGCCGTGGTGGCGCGCGCCGTGCCTTCGGCGGGGGCGCCGGTCCTGGACGAAGTGGACTGATTGATCTTCACGACTGTTCCTTGCTGGGTTCCACATGCATATCGGACGCCCGGCCGCAAACTTTAGGGCCGCCTTGCCGCATGGGCATCGCAAGCCCGCATTGTCGCACGCCATCCCGCCGCTGCGCCGCGTACCCGGCCGCCGGCCGGTCGCTTTGCCGCGCCTATTGCTGCAGTACCACGGTATCGCCGCTGCGCACCAGCCCGGTGACCACCTGGCCGTTCTTCAGGCGCACCTGCACCGAGCCGCCCGTCGGCGCATCATTCATCACTTTTCCTTCGCTGCTGATCTGGAAGGCCTCGCCTTCGATGGTCACCGACACGGTCTGGCCGTTGCGTACGGCGGCCGGCCGCTTGAGCAGGTCGGCGCGCAGCGGCGAGCCGGCGGCGATGCGGGTGGCGGCGACGGCACCGTTGGCCTGCGCCGGGTCGGTCACCACCGCGCGCGGCAGCATCGCGAGGTCCCCCTGGCGAGCTTGCAGGTCGGCGCTGCCGATCGGTTCGCCGGGGGCGATCGCGCGGGCTGCCACGTAGTAGTCGGTCAACACGCCGACCCGTGCCTGCACGTAGCGTATCCACGGACGTTCGCCACCGCAGCGCACGCCGACCGTGACGCGGCCCCAGGGCGAGCCGCCCGGCGGCAGGAAGGGGTCGGGCGCCTCGCATTCGGGAGCGCGGCCGCCGGAGGGCGGCACGACCTGGATGCTGACCTTGCCCGGCAGGCCGGCGCTCTGGCGCGCGAGGAACTGCTCGACCGCGCTGCGCACGGGATCGTCGGGGAAAGGTGTGGCGGGCGTGGCGGGCGTGGCGGGCGTGGCGGGCGTGGCGGGCGTGGCGCCATTGCCGGCCCTGGCGCCGGCCGGTTGCGCCGCGACGTGGGCGCCGGCCAGGGCCAGCGCCAGCGCGGGCAGCAGGCGCGTCGCGCGGAGCAGGGCGCGGAACAGGGCGCGCAATGGGGCGCGGAACAGCGCTCGGGACAGAGGCTTCATGTGGGTCTTCCAGCAAGTGCGCGGGCCTTGCGGCACGCAGCGGAACGTCCCGTATTGTAGGCAGCCACCCGGCGCGCTTCGGAGGGAATTGCGCGGGTTTCCGCCGCCTATTCGCGCGATTGCGCTGGCGTCGCCGCACCTACCATGGCAAGCCTGAAGAAGCATGCGCTTCCATGTTCTCCCTTCCCAGCGAGACGCAGACATGATTGACAAACTCGATGCGGCTTTCCGCTTCCAGCAGGAAGCGCTCAACCTGCGTAACCAGCGCCAGTCGGTACTGGCGGCGAACATCGCCAATGCCGATACGCCTGGCTTCAAGGCGCGTGACTACGACTTCGCGAGCACGCTGTCGCAGACCATGCAGCGCGGCGGCGCCGGCGGCGCGCAGGGCGGCCTGGTGCTGACCACCACGTCGGCGCGGCACCTGCCCGCCGAGGCACCGTCGGGCACGAGCGACCGCGACCTGATGTACCGCATCCCGACACAGTCCAGCATCGACGGCAACTCCGTGGAAATGGACACCGAGCGCGTCGCCTTCGCCGACAACACCGTGGGTTACCAGTCGGACCTGACGGTGATGACGTCGAAGATCAAGACGATGCTGGCCGCGATCCAGCAGTGAGCATGCCATGGCAGCCATGAATATCTTCGACGTGGTCGGTTCGGCCATGTCCGCGCAGTCGCAGCGCATGAACGTCACCGCGTCCAACCTCGCCAACGTGGACAGCGCGGTCAGTCCCAACGGGCAGCCCTATCGCGCCAAGCAGGTCGTCTTCGGGCTCGCGCCGACACCCGGCCAGAGCGAGATCGGCGGGGTGCAGGTGCAGGGCGTGGTCGAGGATCCCTCGCCGGCCAAGATGGTCTTCAATCCCACGCATCCGCTGGCCAATGCGGAAGGCTACGTGACCATGCCCAACGTGAACCCGGTGGAGGAGATGGTCAACATGATCTCGGCTTCGCGTTCCTACCAGGCCAACGTCGAGGTGTTGAATTCCGCCAAGAACATGATGCTCAAGACGCTGACCCTGGGTCAGTGACGCCGACAGGCCAACCCGACAAGCCGATGGATTTGACATGACCACCACCTCGAACGTTAGCGGTACCGGATCTTCCACCACCAGCTCCTCCGTGAACCAGGCGCTGAGCAGCAGCTCGGCGAGCGCCTCGGACCTGCAGAGCCAGTTCCTGACGATGCTGGTGACCCAGATGAACAACCAGGATCCGCTCAACCCGATGGACAACTCGCAGCTGACCTCGCAACTGGCGCAGATCAGCACCGTGAGCAGCCTGCAGACCATGAACACCACGCTGAACCAGCTGCTGTCGCAGAACAGCGCGAGCCAGGCGATGAATTCGGCCAGCCTGATCGGCCGCTCGGTGGAAGTGCCCGGCTCGCAGATCTCGGTCGCCGGCGGCACGCCCAGCAAGTTCGGCGTCGACCTGCCGACGGCGGCCGATACCGCCAGCGTCACCATCAAGGACTCCGGCGGCAACGTGGTGCGCACGCTGACGCTGAGCAACAAGGCAGCCGGCGTGCAGGACGTGAGCTGGGACGGCAAGGACAACAACGGCAATACCGTGGCCGACGGCAAATACACCTTCAGCGTGAGCGCGACCGCCAAGGGCAACAGCGTATCGCCGGTCGCCCTGAACTACGCCACGGTGCAGAGCATCACCGGCGACTCGAGCGGTGTGCTGGTCGGCCTGACCAACGGCCAGTCTGCCAACGTCAACGACATCCGCCGGATCAGCTGATCGGGCAACCATACCGCGCGCAGGCGGGTCATTCACGCAAGACAGCAAGTCAAGGGGAAAATCAATGGGTTTCGGTCAAGGGGTAAGCGGGATCAACGCAGCCGCCGCCAATCTGGACGTGATCGGCAACAACATCGCCAACGCGAACACGGTGGGCTACAAGCAGTCGACCGCGCAGTTCGCGGACGTCTATGCCGGCACCAACATCGGCCTGGGCACGAAGGTCAACACCGTGATCCAGTCCTTCACCCAGGGCAGCATTTCGTCGAGCAACAACTCGCTGGACGTGGCCATCACCAGCGGTAACGGCTTCTACCGCCTGGTCAACGCCGATGGCGGCGTCTACTACTCGCGCAACGGGCAGTTCCAGCGACAGGCCGACGGCAGCCTGACCAATGCGCAGGGCCTGCAGCTCACCGGCTATCCGGCAGGGACGGCGGCCGGCGGTTCGGTCCAGCCGCAGCCGCTGGTGGTGTCGAACACCAATATGCCGCCGGTCGCCACGACCAAGCTGACGGCGCAGTTCCAGCTCAATTCGAGCAACACCGTGCCGGCCACCGCGTTCGCGAGCGCGCCCGGCGCGCTGCCGACGTCCGGCATGTACAACTACGCGACCAGCTTCACGGTCTATGACTCGCTCGGCAATGCGAAGCAGATGACCGCCTACTTCGCCAAGCAGGCGGCAGGCCCCGGCACCACCGCCGGCGGCTCGGACTGGAACCTCTACGTCACGGACCCGAGCGGCAACCTGACCGGCGGCAGCCCGATGGCCATGCAGTTCAACAGCGCCGGCGTGCTGACCTCGCCGACCGCTGCCACCGCGCCCAGCTTCACGATGCCGGCGGCCAACGGCGCCGCGGCGATGTCGGTCGCGGTCGACCTGACGGGCACCACCCAGTACGGTGTCACCAGCGGCACCAATTCGCTGTCGCAGAACGGCTACGCCTCGGGCAGCCTGCTGAGCTTCGCCGTGCAGGGCGATGGCACCATCGTCGGCAGCTATTCGAACCAGCAGACCCAGAACCTCGGCCAGATCGTGCTGGTCGGCTTCGCCGATCCGCAGGGCCTGAAGCCGTCGGGCGACAACGTGTGGCAGGCCACCGGCACCTCGGGCGCGCCGCTGGTCGGTACGGCGGGCGGTAGCCTTGGCACGCTGCAGGCCAACGCCGTGGAGGATTCCAACGTCGACCTGTCGGCCTCGCTGGTCAACCTGATTGTGGCCCAGCGCAACTACCAGGCCAACGCCCAGACCATCAAGGCGCAGGACCAGGTGATGCAGACCCTGGTGAACATGTAATGCCGGGCACGGCCAACGCGCGCTGCCGCTGCCGCTAGGGGACGACCATGGATCGCCTGATCTACACCGCGATGTCCGGCGCCAAGCAGACGCTGGAGCAGCAGGCCGCGGTATCCAACAACCTGGCCAACGTCTCCACGCCGGGCTTCCGCGCGCAGATCAATATGTTCCGCGCGGTGCCGGTAGTGGGCAATACCAACCCCACCCGCGCCTTCACCCTGGCCAGCACGCCGGGAGCCGACCTCAAGGCCGGCCCGCTGAACTACACCGGCCGCGTGCTGGACGTGGCGATCAAGGGCAACGGCTGGCTGGCGGTGCAGACCCCCGACGGCGGCGAGGCCTACACCCGTGCGGGCGCGCTGCAGGTGGGCGCGGACGGGCAGGTGCTGACCCCCAGCGGGTTGCCGGTGCTCGGCCAGGGCGGTCCGCTGACCGTGCCGCCGGGCTCCGAGCTGACCATCGCCAGCGACGGCACGATCACGGCGCGCGGCCCCGGCGAGACCGCTAACGGGCTCGCCAACGTCGGCAAGCTGCGCCTGGTCAGCCTCACCGGCGACCAGGTCGAGCGTGGCGACGATGGCCTGTTCCGGCTCAAGCAGGGCGTGCAGCCACCCGAACCCGATGCCGACATCCGCATCGTCTCCGGCGCCGTGGAAGGCAGCAACGTCAACCCGGTCGAGGCCATGGTCGACATGATCGCCAACGGACGCCGCTTCGAGATGCAGATGAAGATGATCCAGAACGCGGACAGCAATGACCAGCGCGCCAACGCACTGCTGTCGACCAACTGATCCAACGTAAACACCGAACCCGGCCGCGGCGCAGTGCCGCGGCCCCGCAAGGAAAACCATGATCCGCTCACTCTGGATTGCCAGAACCGGCCTCGATGCGCAGCAGACGCAGATGGACGTCATCTCGAACAACCTGGCCAACGTGTCGACCAACGGCTTCAAGCGCAGCCGTGCGGTGTTCGAGGAACTGATGTACCAGACCGTGCGCCAGCCCGGCGCGATGAGCTCGGAGCAGACCACGCTGCCGTCGGGCCTGCAGCTCGGCACCGGCGTGCGCCCGGCCGCCACCGAGCGCATCCACCTGCAGGGCAACCTGACCCAGACCGGCAATCCCACCGACGTGGCGATCAACGGCAAGGGCTTCTTCCAGGTCTCGATGCCGGACGGTACCACCGCGTACACGCGCGACGGCTCCTTCCAGGTCGACCAGAACGGCCAGCTCGTGACCTCCAACGGCTTCGTCGTGCAGCCCGCGATCACCATTCCGGCCAACGCCACCTCGCTGACGATCGGCCGCGACGGCACCGTCTCGGTGACCCAGCCCGGCTCGACCAACAATGTGCAGATCGGCCAGCTCCAGCTCGCCACCTTCATGAACCCCACCGGGCTGGAAAGCCTCGGCACCAATCTCTACGCGCAGACCGATGCCTCCGGCGCGCCGAACACCACGGTGCCCGGCCTGAACGGCTCCGGCGTGCTGCAGCAGAACTACGTTGAGTCGTCGAACGTCAACGTGGTGCAGGAACTGGTGGACATGATCCAGACGCAGCGCGCCTACGAAATCAACAGCAAGGCAGTGCAGACATCCGACCAGATGCTGCAGCGGCTGACCCAGCTCGGTAGCTGACGATGGCACTGGCGCAGCTCCGACTCGGCGTGCTTTCGCTGTGCTGCCTGGCGACAGGCTGCGCACTGGCGCCGCGCGAGCCCTTGGTGCAGCTGCCGACCACGGCCCGCGCCGAGATGCGGCCGCGCGGCGCACCCAACGGCTCCATCTTCCAGTCCTCGTATGCCGGCATGCCGCTGTTCGAGGATGCGCGCCCGCGCAACGTCGGCGACATCCTGACCATCATCGTCAGCGAGAACGTCAACGCGACCAAGAACTCCGGTGCCAACGCGAGCCGGGCCAGCAGCTCCACGCTCGCGTTCGATGCGGTGCCCCGCCTGTTCGGCGGCCTGTTCGGCACCAGCCAGAACGCCAATATGAGCGGCGCCAACTCGCTGAAGGCCAGCGGCGGCGCCAGCGCGGCCAACACCTTCAACGGCACCATCACCGTCACCGTGCTGGAGGTGCTGCCGAACGGCAACCTGCTGGTCTCCGGCGAAAAGCAGATGGAGATCAACCAGGGCACCGAATTCATCCGCTTCTCCGGCGTGGTCAATCCGCGCACCATCACCGCCGCCAACGCCGTGCCCTCCACCCAGGTGGCGGATGCGCGCATCGAGTACACCGCCAAGGGCTATATCGATGACGCGCAGAATATGGGCTGGCTGCAGCGCTTCTTCCTCAGCGTGGCACCTTTCTAATGTCCTATCCGATTCCATCGTCGCCTGCATCCGCCGTTCCGCTGTCATACCCGGCGCGCCTGGCGCGCAAGGTACTGG
This sequence comes from Cupriavidus sp. USMAHM13, assembly GCF_001854285.1. Lineage (NCBI taxonomy): Bacteria > Pseudomonadati > Pseudomonadota > Betaproteobacteria > Burkholderiales > Burkholderiaceae > Cupriavidus > Cupriavidus sp. USMAHM13. The sequence continues at coordinate 3,309,350 of NZ_CP017752.1, read as the reverse complement.
CCGGGCTTTCGCTGGGCCTGATGCTCGGCCTCGCGCTGTGCGGCAACTCGCACGCGGAGCGGCTGAAGAACCTGGTCTCGGTACAGGGCATGCGTGACAACCCGCTGGTCGGCTACGGCCTGGTGGTGGGTCTGGACAACACCGGCGACCAGACCATGCAGACGCCGTTCACCACGCAGACGCTGACCAATATGCTGTCGCAGCTCGGCATCACGCTGCCGGCCGGCAGCAATATGCAGCTCAAGAACGTGGCGGCGGTGATGGTCACGGCGACGCTGCCGCCGTTCGCGCAGTCAGGCAGCCAGATCGACGTGGTGGTGTCGTCGATGGGCAATGCCAAGAGCCTGCGCGGCGGCACGCTGCTGATGACGCCGCTCAAGGGGATCGACGGCCAGGTCTATGCCGTCGCCCAGGGCAACCTGCTGGTGGGCGGCGCGGGCGCTCAGGCCAACGGCAGCCGCGTGCAGGTCAACCAGCTCGCGGTCGGCCGCATCTCCAACGGCGCCATCGTCGAGCGCGCCGTGCCCGCCTTCCAGCCGGAGGGTGGCCTGATGAGCCTGGAACTGCGCGATTCCGACTTCGGCACCGCGCAGCGCGTGGCCGATGCCATCAACCGCAGCTTCGGCGGCGGCGTGGCCAGCGCGGTCGACGCCCGCGTGGTGCAGGTGCGGGCGCCCACCTCGCCGACCGCGCGGGTCAGCTTCCTCGCCCGCATCGAAGAACTCGACGTGACGCCGGAGAAGGCTGCGGCCAAGGTGATTCTGAATGCGCGCACCGGCTCCATCGTGATGAACCAGGCCGTGACCGTGCAGGACTGCGCGATCGCGCACGGCAATCTCTCCGTCGTCATCAACACCCAGCCGGTCATCAGCCAGCCGGCGCCGTTCAGCGGCGGCCAGACGGTGGTGGCGCCGGTCTCGCAGATCGACATGAAGCAGGCCGCCGGCTCGCTGCAGATCGTCAAGGCAGGCGCCTCGCTGGCGGCCGTGGTCAAGGGCCTGAACGCGCTTGGCGCGACGCCCGCCGACCTGCAGAGCATCTTGCAGGCGATGCGTGCGGCGGGCGCGCTGCGCGCCGAACTGGAGGTGATCTGACATGAACAATGCGGCGATGGCCCAGGCCGACGTGTCGCAGCGCTTCGCGCTCGACACGCAAGGCTTCGAGGCACTCAAGCAGTCGGCGCGCCAAGGGGCCAGCGCTGATACGCTGAAGTCGGCCGCGCGCCAGTTCGAAGCGGTGTTCACGCAGATGGTGCTCAAGAGCATGCGCGACGCCACGCCGCAGGACGGCGTCTTCGACAACGAGCAGACCAAGCTCTATATGTCGATGTTCGACCAGCAGCTTTCCCAGCAGTTGTCGACGCGCGGCATCGGCCTGGCGGACGTGATGGTACGCCAGCTGGCGCGCGCAGCCGGCTCGGCGCTGGCGCCGGACGCGGCCGCCCTGGCAGCCGCCGGCATGCAGGGCGGGCAGGGCGCGCAGGCCGCCCAGGAAGCGGCGCTGCGCAAGGCCCTGCAGGCGATGCAGGGTGCGCAGGGCAGCCAGTCCGGCCAGCCGGACGATGGCGCGGCACAACCCTGGGACGCGGATGCCCCGCCCAAGGTGGGCACGGTAGTCCCGGGCGCGGTATGGAATCCGACGGCCGGCGTGCGCCAGTACCAGGCGCAGGAGGCCTATACCTGGCAGGGCGGCAGCGGCACCGCGAGCTACGGCAGCGACGACGCACCGGCCCATGTGAGCGCCTTCCTGCAGCGCATGAGCGCGCCGGCGCAGGCCGCCGAGCGCACCAGCGGCGTGCCGGCGCAACTGATCCTCGGCCAGGCCGCGCTGGAGTCCGGCTGGGGGCGGCGCGAGATATCCCACCCGGATGGCAGCACCACCTACAACGTGTTCGGCATCAAGGCCGGCGCGAACTGGCGCGGCCAGGTGGCCGAGATCACCACCACCGAGTACGTCGACGGCCAGCCGCAGAAGGTCAAGGCGCGCTTCCGCGCCTACGGCTCCTACGAAGAGGCCTTCGCCGACTACGCCCGCCTGCTCACCAGCAACCCGCGCTACGCCGGGGTGGTGGGCGCCAACTCCCCCGAGGAGGCCGCGCGCGGCCTGCAGCGGGCCGGCTATGCCACCGATCCGTTCTACGGCGAGAAGCTGGTGCGGATCATGAAGCGCGTCACCGCCTGAGGCGCCTTCCTCCACGCCTTCCCGCACGCCTTCCGTCTCGCAGTCCTGTGCGCCGTCCCGCGCGCCGCCACGGGCGAAGCGGCCGTGGCGGCCGGCAAACCGGTCCCGGCCCCGGGTCGGAAAGCCGCCCTAAAGTCCGCGTCCGAAGCTGCCGATATCACTAGCATTCTTCGAATGCACCTTCGTCCCACCGGCCGCGAGCCGGGGTAAGCCAAGCGATCCAGGGTTAGAGCATGTCTCTCTTCAATATCGGTCTTTCCGGCCTGAACACGGCACAGAACGCGCTGACCACCGTCAGCCACAACCTGAGCAACTCGACCACGCCCGGTTACTCCAGGCAGAACGCTATCATCGCCTCGGCGGGCGCGCTCTACCAGGGCTCGGGCTACTACGGGCAAGGTGTCCAGACCACCTCGGTGACGCGTTCGTACAGCGCCTTCCTGACGACCCAGCTCAACAATGCGCAGTCGCTCAGCTCGCAGCTGTCCACCTACCAGACCCAGATCAGCCAGATCGACAACCTGCTGTCGAACAGCACCAGCTCGCTGTCGAAGGTGATGCAGTCGTTCTTCTCGGCCGTGCAAGGTGTGGCGAACACGCCCGCCGATCCGTCCGCACGCCAGAACATGATCTCGTCCGCGCAGACGCTGGCCGGGCAGATGCGTTCGACCTCGGACTTCTTCACCCAGCTGCAGTCCGGCGTCAATACCCAGCTGAAGTCGTCGGTCACCCAGGTCAACGACTACACCAAGCAGATCGCCACGCTGAACACCCAGATCGCCGCCGCCACCGCTTCCGGCAACGGCCAGCCGCCCAATGACCTGCTCGACCAGCGCGACCAGGCCGTGTCCAGCCTGTCGCAACTGATCGGCGTCAAGGTGGTGGTGCAGGACGGCACCTCCTACAACGTATCGCTGAGCGATGGCGAGCCGCTGGTACTGGGCGGTACTTCCTACAGCATGCAGGCAGTCACCTCGTCGGCCGACCCTTCGCGCACGGTGGTGGCCATCAGCAGGCCTGGCGGTGGCGCGATGCAGCTCGACGACAGCACGGTGTCGGGCGGCTCGATCGGCGGCCTGCTGCAGTTCCGCAGCCAGACGCTGGACCCGGCCCAGAATGCCATCGGCCAACTGTCGGTCGTGCTCGGGCAGACAGTCAATGCCCAGCAGGCCCTGGGCATCGGCCTGACCGGGCAGCAGGGTACCAACCTGTTCCAGGTCGGCACGCCGACCGTGCTGACGAACGCCAACAACACCGGCAACGCGCAGCTCAACGCCAGCGTGACCAACAGCAGCGCGCTCACCAACAGCGACTATACGCTGAGCTTCGACGGCACCAACTACACGCTGGTACGCGCCTCCGACAAGCAGACCATGGCCACGGTTGCCGCGGCAGGCGCGACCTACCCGCTGTCGATCTCGGCCGATGGCGTGACCATGCAGCTCACGGCCGGCATGGTCAGCGGCGACTCGTTCCAGGTGCAGCCGACCCGCAATGCCGCGGCGTCGTTCAACCTGATCATGACGGATCCGGCCGGCATCGCCGCCGCCGCGCCGTCGCGCGTGGACGCAACCTCCACCAACACCGGCTCCGGCACCGCTTCGCTGAGCAGCGTCGCGCCCGGCTACACCATGCTGGCGGGGCCCCTGACGGCCACCTACAACGGCGCCGGCTACACCTTCACCGATGCCACCGGCGCGGCGGTGACGCCGACCAGTTCGAGCACCAGCGGCTCGACCACCTCGTACGTCATCAACGGGCAGACCTTCAGCTTCGGCGGAACGCCGAAGACGGGCGACACCTTCAAGCTGTCGTCCAATGTCGGAGGCGTGTCGAACAACAGCAATATGCTGCAGATGGCAGCATTGCAGAACGCCAAGACCATCGGCGGCATCTCCAGCTACAACGATGCCTACGCGCAGCTGGTCAACTCGGTCGGCAGCCAGGCGAACTCGCTCAACGTGGCGGCCACCTCGCAGCAGAGCATCACCACCCAGATCCAGACGCAGCAACAGTCCGTGTCGGGCGTCAACGTCGACGAGGAAACGGTCTCGCTGATGCAGTACCAGCAGCTCTACCAGGCGAATGCCCAGGTGATCCAGGCGGCGAACACGATGTTCCAGACCCTCCTCGGCATCGCCAACTAAGGCCAAGGCCCGCAACCGTTCACCCCGCAGCGAAGGAATACTCATGCGCGTCGCTACCTCAATGCTCTACCAGCAAGGGCTGGCTTCGATCCAGGGCCAGCAAAGCTCTCTGATGCAGGTCCAGCAGCAGCTCGGCACCGGCAAGCGGATCGTGACCCCGTCCGACGACCCCGTGGGCGCCACGCGGGCGCTCGGCGTGTCGCAGTCCATCGCCGTCAACGACCAGTACACGGCCACGCGGACGCAGGCCACCAATATGCTCGGGCTGGAGTCGAATGCCCTGCAGAGCGTCGTCACCACCGTGCAGAACATCCAGGGCCTGCTGGTGCAGGCCGGCAACGGTACCCTGAACGACTCCGACCGCGCCTCGCTCGCCACCTCGCTGCAGGCGCAGTACAACCAGCTGCTCGGGCTGGCCAACAGCGACAACGGCAACGGGCAATACCTGTTCGCCGGTTACCAGTCGGGCTCGGCGCCGTTTACCCAAGGCGCCGGCGGCGGCATCCAGTACAACGGCGACACCGGCCAGCAACTGCTGCAGGTCGACGTCTCGCGGCAGATGGCGGCAGGCGACAGCGGCAGCAGCCTCTTCATGAGCGTGCAGCCCTCGGCCGGCTACGTGGTGCAGGCCGGTGCCACCAACACCGGCACCGGTGTCTTCAGCGCGCTTGCGGTGACCAATCCGAGCGACCCGCTGTACGGCCACTCGATGCTGATCAACTTCCAGAACAACGCGACCACCGGCGCCCTGGAGTACACGGTCACCGACGAGACCGTTCAACCGCCGGCCGCGGTCGGCTCCCCCGTCGGGTACACCCCCGGCAGCGCGATCCAGGTGGGTGGCGTGTCATTTACCCTGTCCGGCACGCCGGCAGCGGGCGACACCTTGACGCTGGCGCCCGCGCAGCAGTCCGGCACCAATGTCTTCAGCTCGCTGTCGCAGATCATCCAGGCGCTGAAGACGCCGGTCGGCTCGGCCGCAGACCAGGCCAACCTGAGCAACGCGCTCTCCACCGGCAGCACCAAGATCACCAATGCGCTCGACAACGTGCTGACGGTGCAGACCTCGGTCGGCTCGCGCATCCAGGAACTGACGACGCTCAACGACGTCGGTACCAACCGCAACCTCAACTACACCACCACGCTGTCGAGCCTGGAAGATCTCGACTACGCGTCGGCGATCTCGCAGTACTACCAGTACCAGACCGCCCTCCAGGCCGCACAGCAATCGTTCGTCAAGATCCAGGGGATGAACTTGTTCAAGTATGTGCAGGGGTAAGTCTGGGATCCAGCCTGAACGCTGGCAATGAAAAGAACATAACTGCAAACAGCACAGAAAAGTAGCTGTCGTGCACATATCAATCTGGCTGCACCCCTTGTCCTGCAAGGCGTGCAGCTATTTTTTTTCGAAGGTGAGGGGACAGGTCTCCGGATGTCGCCGGCTGTTTTGAGCTCAGAAGGGTGGTTTGTGGGAGCTAACTTTCCGCGAGGCAGCTTGGCGATGTCATCGAGCTGCGTCTGTGTGACTGTCGATAGGTCGATGCCCTTGGGCAGAAACTGCGGGCCTGGTAGTACTGGACCAGCACAAAGCTAACCACAGGGTTTCTTTAGACGAAACAACGCGGAGCCTGGAAATCGATGGTGCCGCGGATAATCTCGCGCATTGCCAGAATCAACGGCCGGGTGTCATCGCGGCGCCACTGCACGGCATAGTGAAGTGGCTCCAGTGCTTCGTTATCGGGGAGAATCCGCAGCGCGCCGCGCTCAACCAGCGCGTCCGCCCACAGCTGCGGAACGAAGCCGAAACCGAGTCCTTCCACCAGCATGCCGACGACCGCGCCCCAGCTGTTGCACATCAGGCGCCGGCCGACCATGAGGCCATGGCGAGCCAGCCATTGGTCGAGCACCCGTGTCCCTCCGGCTCCAACCGGAAGCGTCAGCAAAGTCTGCTCTCCCATAAGTACGCGCGGATTGTCAGTGCCGGCCAACTCCACAAACGACTGGCTGGCGACCCAGGCGAAATCCACCTGACCAATCCGTTCGGCAGCGAGGCTGCTCCTGGTGGATGGCCCGGCCAGGACCCCGATATCCAGCTCCCCGTCATGGAGCCGCTGCTCCAGAACCTGCCCGATATCGACATGGGGCTCCAGCAGCAGGCCCGGGTGGCGTGATGCCACCTCACGCACGAGCTTGGGCAACCAGGTAAGCCCGCTCAACTCACCCAGGCCGATATGGCATCGCCCCATCAAGCCGTGGCGCTGCCCGGCAGATTGCTGCAACTCTGCGGCGGCATGCAGCATCGAGCGAATCTGCGGCAGCATCCGCTCCCCTTGCGCGGTGAGTTTGGCGCTTCGCCCGCTGCGGTCGAACAAGTCCACGCCCAACGAGGCCTCCAATTCGGCAATCCGCTTCGAGAGGGAGGAAACCGACAGGTGGACACGCTCGGCCGCGACCGTGAAGTTGACGCAGGTTGCCGCCCAGTAGAAGGCCTCGAGTTGCTTGAGAGTCATGGCGCGTTGTGGACTGAGAGCCGATATTTTCCGAAAAGAGAAATTATATCTTCGTTATTTTTCGCTTTTTTCGTTGCCTTTGCGTTGCTAGATTTGCCCTCAATCCATCGCAATCGCTCCCATGTCAGCTCCTTCCTTCGACAACGCCCCGCACACGTCCGCCTCCGCGGCCGGTAGGGGGGAGATGCGTAGTGCCTCCTCATGCGCTGATCGTGGGCGAGAGGCTGCATGGCTCAAGCGGCACGTCTTGTCACTGAAGGACTTCGAGCCTTTGGCTCGAAAGCGCTTGCCCAAGCCGCTGTATGCCTACGTGAGCGGCGCGGTCGAAGACAACCTATCCCTAGGCCAGAACCGGCGGTCCTTCGAGGAAATCGCACTGCGACCACGCGTGTTGGTGGGCGTTTCTAGTCGTGACCTGAGCTTCAGCCTATTTGGCCATCGATACACCGCCCCCTTCGGTCTCGCCCCGATGGGCATCTCCGCGCTGTTCGCGTATCGCGGCGATGTCGTCATGGCACAGGCAGCTTGCCAGGCGTCCGTACCTGCAATCATGAGCGGCTCATCGCTGATTCGGCTTGAGGAGGTGATGGCAGCGGCGCCGGGTACCTGGTTTCAGGCATACCTGCCCGGTGACATGCATCATATCGAAGGCCTGTTGGCGCGAGTGGAAGCTGCCCGGGTCGAGACGCTGGTCATCACGGTCGACACACCCGTGGCAGGCAACCGCGAAAACAATGTGCGAGCGGGCTTTTCCACGCCGCTGCGGCCGAACGCGGCGCTTGCCTGGCAAGGCATCTCGCACCCCCGTTGGCTGCTTGGCACGTTCGCGCGGACCTTGTTGCGCCACGGCGTGCCGCACTTCGAGAACGCCTACGCCCGTCGTGGCGCCCCTATCGTATCGCGCAGCGTCGAGCGCGATTTTTCGGACCGTGCCCATTTCACGTGGGACCACCTGGCGACTATCCGCCGCCGCTGGAGAGGGCAGCTTGTCGTCAAGGGCATCCTGACTGCCGAAGACGCGCGCCTGGCTCAGCAGCACGGTGTGGACGGAATCATCGTGTCGAACCACGGCGGCAGGCAGCTTGATGGTGCCATTGCGCCAATGCATGCCTTGCCCGAGGTCGTCGAAGCCGTGCCGCAACTGCCGGTGATGCTCGACAGTGGTGTGCGGCGTGGCACCGATGTCATCAAGGCGCTGGCCCTAGGGGCCCGATGCGCTTTCATCGGACGGCCGTTCGCCTATGCGGCAGCGGTCGCCTCCAGCCACGGCGTCACACATGGAATCGGCCTGATGCAAGCCGAACTCTCGCGCGACCTGGCCCTGCTGGGCGTGACGCGTGTTGCTGACGTGGGTGCCCATTGCATTCAACGGCCTGCTGTGAATTAAGTCACCACCGCTAAATCATGCCAATCGGCCATACACCGCCACAACAGGAGACAGAACAATGACTTCGCCGCATGGCTTCCGCATCCATCCGCGCCCCGCTCACACGGTCAGTGCCTCGCTGATGGAACGGTACCGCAACTTCCCGGTCGCCAATATCAGCGATGCGATGAGCCGCACAACCGGGACCAGTGGACTGCGTCCGTTTCACCGCCGCAATGGCAATCTGGTCGGGCGAGCGCTAACCGTTCGCACGCGTCCGGGCGACAACCTCATGGTCCACAAGGCAATCGACCTCTCCGGCCCCGGCGACGTCATCGTGGTGGACGCAGGCGGCGCGGGGCCTAACGCAATCATTGGCGAGATCATGCTTGCGCTCGCTATCGCGCGCGGGGCGGCGGGCTTTGTCATCGATGGCCTGATTCGCGACAGTGACACGATTGGCCAGGAGCCTCTGCCGGTTTATGCGCGAGGTGTCTCGCACCGTGGCCCCTATAAGGACGGCCCTGGCGAACTACACATACCGGTCTGCATCGACGGCATGGTTGTCCGGCCGGGCGACCTGATTGTCGGAGATGGAGACGGCCTGCTGGTCGTTCCCGCCGAAGAGGCCGAAGACATCGCGGTATGCGTGGAGCAGATACAGCGGAACGAGGCCGGCATTCTCCAATCGATTGCGCAAGGCCGCGCCGACCGCACCTGGGTGGACCGCTCATTGGCTGACAAGGGGGTACTGTGAGTCAGTCGGGCACCGAACTCGGGGGCCAGCGTCAAGTCGTGCGCTTCGACTACTGGCTCGACCCTGCTTTCAATCGCATTGTGAGCGAGAGGCCAGGCGTTTGCTTACATACGTGTCAACGCGAAGGGGCTGACGACGAGGCCTGGGCACGCCTCTCCCAGGCGCACGTGTACCAGATCACGGCCGCCAAGGATGAACTGCCCCGTCGCTGGTTTGTTACCGCGGAATTGCTTGCGCGCTGTCCCAATCTCGTCGCCGTGTCATCTAGCGGGTCCGGCTGCGACACGATTGATATCGATGCCTGCACAGCAGCGGGCGTTGTCGTCATGAACCAGGCCGGCGGAAACGCCGATTCTGTCGCCGAGATGGCAGTGGGATTGATGTTGTCGGTGATGCGACGCATTCCCGAATCCGACCGGCACATGAAAGCGCATAGCACAGGCAGCCGCGAAGACTTGATGGGCCACGAACTCCGTGGGCGGACGTTGGGTCTGGTAGGCGTTGGCCATGCGGGAAGCCGTACGGCAGCACTTGGTCGTGCTTTTGGCATGCGCGTGATTGGATTCGACCCCTTTCTCGATGGTTCGGAGATGCGTGAGCGAGGAGCGGAGCCAGTCTCGTTCAACCAGTTGCTGCGCTCGGCTGACATCGTGTCATTGCACTGCCCGCGCGACGCCAGCACCTTGGGAATCATGAATGCTGAGGCCTTCGCAGCCATGCGTCCCGGAAGCATTTTCATCAGTACGGCTCGCGGAGGCATTCACGATGAGATGGCGCTGTACCGAGCGTTGTCCAGCGGCCACCTTGCTGGAGCTGGTCTGGACGTATGGGACGAGGAACCACCCCCTCCCGGTCATCCTCTCCTCTCCCTTGGGAACGTCGTGGCTACATTTCACACCGCAGGCGTTACGCATGATGCCCGACGCAGGAACGCCACACTGGCCGCTACCCAGATTGTGGAGTTGCTGGCAACCGGTGAGAGGCCGGAGCGCCTGGTGAATCCGGAAGTCTGGCCCAGGGCGAAGCAACGAATGGAGACGGCCTCGCTGATTGCCGCGAGCTGACCCAGTAGTCATCACAACAATATGCTGGTGCCATGAGGGCCGGCGAGGAGACAACATCATGCGTTTCACTTTCGACGCCGCTCGTCGGCGTCTTTCCGTTCGCCTTGCGGCGTGCTCGTTCGCTGTTGTGGTTGGCGCTCTCGCATCCGTCGCGGCGCAAGCGGAAACCGCGGCCTGGCCAAATCGCCCAATCGAAATGATTGTCGCGTACGCTCCAGGGGGCGGAACGGACCTGGTTGCTCGCCTGCTCTCGCGATATCTCGAGAAGGAGCTTGGCACGACTATTGTCGTGCAGAACAAGCCGGGAGCGGGCGGTGCCATCGGCTTTGCCGAATTGGCGCGCGCCGTACCGGACGGCTACACGATTGGCTTCATCAACACGCCGAACCTGCTGACGATTCCGATTGAGCGCAAGACGCCGTTCACCTGGAAAAGCTATGACCTCATTGGCAACCTGGTGGACGACCCGGGCGCCTTCACTGTCAATCAGTCGAGCCACATCGATTCGCTTGCCACGCTGGTGAAATACGCCAAGACGAGCCCGGGTGCGGTCACCGTGGGCACCACGGGTGTCGGCTCCGACGACCACCTCGCCATGCTGTTGTTCGAGAAGGCTGCTGGCGTGAAGATGACGCACGTGGGCTATAAGGGTGCGGGCGAAGTCCGCGGCGCGCTGGCTGGCCAGCAAATTACGATTGGCGCCATCAATGTCGGGGAGGCGCTGGCTTACCAGAAAGGGGGCACGCCCCTCAGGTTCCTCGGGCAGATGGGGGCAGCACGCGCCGTTCTTGCTCCTAACGTATCCACGTTCCGTGAACAGGGCTACAACATCGAGCTGGCATCATTGCGCGGGCTCGCTGCGCCAAAGGGACTGGCCGAGCCCGTGAAGAAGAAGCTTGTCGACGCCATGGCGAAGGTCGCATCCGACCCGCAATTCAAGCAACAAGCAGAGGCCATGTTTGCGCCGCTTCGCTATCTGGCACCCCCGGCCTATGCCACCGAACTCGAACGCAGTGAGGCAAGCTTCCGTCAACTGTGGAAGGAGATGCCATGGCAGGAGAGGTGAAGCGGCTCCTCCGGCTGAACGCTGCGCTGAACCAGGCCTTGAGAGACCCGGAGCTGCAAAAGCAGTTCGCGGAGCAAGGTTCACTGCCCGTCAAGCCGATGGGGGTGGATGAGTTCTGGAGCTTCGTCAAGAAACAGATGCCCCTGGCGGCAGAGCAGGTGCGCATCTCCGGGGCAAAGGCGGGCTAGGGAGGAGGCCGGCAGTGAGAGGGGGGGCGCTGCTTTCGAACTGATGAACAGGCTGAACCCTCTCGCCTTGGGACGCAGCGACCGCTTTGTGGCGACCTGAAACCCGGGCGCGGCCGGTGGCGTTCGTATGTCGGTCCCTCAAGTGAAAATGCATGTCGCACGCCCTGCGCCACGTGACGGGTGTCCCTTCGGGAGCGACGAAGGGACAGGGTCGCCGCAAAGTCGAGGCGCTACAGCGATCGCACGTGGATCGTGTGGAGCGGGCATCGGCGTTGTATAGGGTGGTGGCGCATTACCCGCCTGAGGCGGTTGGGCAGAACCTGCCCGGATCTGGATGCATGCGTCCCTGTTCTTCGGTGCCGACGAGAGTCAGCCTTGCCCAGGCTAACCGACCTTCGTCTACGGAGTCCAGGACCGTCCAAATGCCTGCCGGTATTGCGCTGGCGTAAGCGCTGTCAGATCCTTGAACATCCGCCGCATCCCGGAGTCACTGCTGAAGCCGAGTTCCGCGCTGATCGTACTGGCCGGCGCAGAGGTATGAATCAAGCGCTCGCTGACTTGATTGAGCTTTATCCTGCGCACATAGCTTGCGACCGGCAAGCCAGTCGCGGCAACAACTTTCCGGGCCAGGGTTCGCTCTGTCATATTCAGTTCCTGAGCCAGGCGGCTGACCGTTGCTTCAGTGGCAGAAATCTGTTCCGTGATCCTGTGCAGCTCGCGCAGTAGCCGATCCGGCTGCTCGATGAGACTCATCATCTGAAAGGCATGGTGAGTACGCTCGGGTCGCGGCAAGACCATGAGCTTCGTCAGGTCCCGATAGGCTTCCTTGCTAAGCCGCGTTTCTATGAACGTCTGCGCGATCGGCAGATAACCGTTGATCCCTGACGCGGTCGCGGTACGCGAGTTGTAGGCAATTGTTCGTTCGGTTTGCCAAACGGCTTTTGGGTACTGTTCCCGCACCATGTCGGCCAGCCACCATGTGATGGTGGCTTTTTGCCCATTCAGCCTGCCCGTGGCGGCAGCCAGGCAGACACCGGTGCAGTAGCTCCACATCATCACGCTTTCTTGCAGGCCGGCCAATACCGTAATCATGTCTGCATTCTTCGCCAAGGCGCTGGCTATCTGCCCGGAAGATTCAGCCCACAACCCGGGTATCAGTATTGCATCGAGACAGGCCTCTTGAGCCGATAATCCGGCTTTCAGCGAATGGCCGTGAGCGCATTCGACAACGCCCGCCTGGGCCGCTACAAACATCGGCTCGAAGAGAACCGTCCCGGCCCGGCGGTTCGCCGCATGAACAAGATCCGCGAACGCGAATAACCCGGCCGGCATGCATTCCGGGTACAGCAGCAAACCGATGCGGCAAGGAGTCGGCGGAGGCATGGCAGAAAACAGTCGCTTTATGTCAGTTCTCGCCATTCCAGGCGAGTGGCGCGCAGCACACAATGAACTCCTCCCATCAGGACGGATAGATCATGAAAATAACGCAGCTCCGCAATGCCACGGTCGTCGTCGAGATTGGTGCCCACAGAATCCTGGTTGATCCGATGCTGGCTCCCAAAGGCGCAATGCCGCCACTGAGGCTCCTCGGCCAGCGAGAGCGTAATCCCCTCGTTGATTTGCCGCCGGTGACCGATTCGTTACTGGAAACGGTGACGCATTGCCTGATTACGCATTGCCAGAAAGGGCATTTCGACCATCTCGACCGCGTGGGCAAGCACTGGCTACGCAGCAGGAAAATTCCCGTTATCTGTACGCCGCATGACGCGAAGCATCTTCGTCAATGCGGCTTAAACGTGAGTCCACTGGCGGAGAATCATCATGATCCGCAGCCATTCCTCGGCGGGAGAATCAGGACGATGGCTTGCAAGCATGGGAAAGGCATGGTTGGACTGTTGATGGAGCACGGCGTCGGCTACTTGATCGAGATGCCGGGGGAGCCCAGCCTGTATCTCTCCGGCGATACCATTTTTACACCTGCAATTCGTGAATTCATCGCGTGGCATCGGCCCAAGGTTTCCCTGATTCCAGCCGGAGGCGCCAGGTTCGACGTCGGGCATGAAATCATCATGGGCATGGAAGGCGTGATTGAATTCACCAAGGCCCTGAAAGGCGTAGTAGTTGCCAATCATCTGGAAGCGCTGAGTCATTGCCCCGTACAACGGGCGGAACTAAGGGCCGCTGCAGCCCTGGCAGGCGTAGGCGATCGGCTGCGGATTCCCGCGGATGGGGAGGCATTGGAATTCGATCCTCTGAGCTAGGAGGCAGCACGAAAATGCTCGATGGTCTGGCCCGCATTCACCGCGCGTCGCAGCCAGTCTGGTAGCTCACCGTCACCGTCCCAGGTATGGCCTTGTGCGTCCCTGAAGCGAATACGCCCACCCTGCTCGGCCTCAATGGGTGACGACACCCAGCATCCCGCAGCCTGGAGATCAGCCAGATGCAATCCAAATCGAGCCATTTGCGTCTTGATCCAGAGAATTGCCTCCGCGCGTTCGCGCAGCAGTTGAACTTCGGAGTTGAGGGGGAGGGCACGGAGCATACACGCCGGCGGAATGACCGCGGATCAGTTGAGCGTCGAAGGCAAGCGCCAGACCAGTATTCCAGCAGATGTGGCTGGCAACTCAGGGCTGAACGCGACGCACATTCTAGCCTAAGAAGGACATCCCCCAGCCAGGGAAACGCTGATCAATGAGGTCGGCGTATCATGGCATGCCGCTGGACCGGGTGGCCACATTCTGCGCGGCGACCGATGGTGCGTCTGCCGCCATGCCAAAACCTCACTTCGGGGCATAAGACTATTGCGCATGGTCGAAACCGGTGCTGACAATTACTGATATTCGGCTATCAGGAGCCATATGCACGCCCGGCGCAATCTCCAGGCAATTGGTGGAGTCGCCTTCTGAACGGCAGCGGCGCATCGGGATAATTTCTCTGTCCCATTGCGCAGGGATGCGAATTAATCGATCTATTGTCAGCGGCCAAATCAATTGCCGGTCTTCAGGCGTCGCATGAGCCAGTTCGCGGTGAACTCGAAGTGCTCTCGCATGTTCGATTCGGCCGTGTGCCCATCATCCCCAAAGACCAGTTGCGTCACATTGAAGCCAAGCGCGGCAAGAGCTGTAGGCTCGTCTCTGGAAACGAGATCTTCACGGGCGCCGTTCACCATGAGGATGGGTTTGCGCAACTGCGCCGCGGTTGGCATCTTCAATTGACGTGAGAGTTGGAACGCTTCGTAGTATTCGCACATCGTCTGACGAGGTGTCGTCCGCGGATTCATGTTGGCAAATACAGTGTAGGGAGCGACGATCCATGCAGGCGCTTTCTCGCAATGGACTTGTCCGAAGCTCGCATCGCTGGGGCCACCTATATTGACAATCGCTCGGTAGAGGTCGTTTCGCAGCCCGCCAAGTGTTCCCAGATAGCCCCCCATGCTCCAGCCGTACACTGCCACTCGGCTTGTGTCCAGGTCGCTGCGAGTCTTGATGTAGTCTGCAATCGTGTCAAGCATCGCTGAGGACTCCGGACGAAATCCCAATTGATTCTCCCCGGTGTCCGGATTTTCCACAATGAGGGTTGCAAAACCGCGACCCATGAAGTAGTCGCTGTGCCGGATCATCTCCGTCTTCAGGTTGTCCAGGCCGCCGAGAATGACCAGAACCGGCGGCTTCTCATTGCTGCCGCCTTGCCTCGGCAGTGCACGGAAGTAGCCGACGAATTCCTTTTCGCCAGACTTGAATGCTATTCGCTGGAGCGGTTTTCCCAGGACCGCGTAGGCTCGTTCGGTCGCCTGCAGGTCTGCCGCGGGGATCTGCTTGGGTAGCCGATTCATCCGCAGATAGAAAGCGGCCTTCTTGTAAGCGGCCGACGCGGACGCATTGTCGCCCCGCTCCTCGGCCACGCGGGCTTGTTCCAGATGCATCTGAGCGGCCTTGCTAAAAGTCGCTTGCCAGGTCGGCTCCAACGGTCCTGCATGTTGCGGCAGAGTTCCAACCACGTCATCGAATGTGCTTGGCTCTATGCCGGCATCCTCGAGCCACCAACAGATGTTGAACTTGAACGAAGGATGCATGCGAGCGATGCCCCCCGGATACTCCGCCTGTCCTTTCCTGCAGAACTCGGCCATGCTGTCCGCGGCCCTCGCTGAGGGGATGCCCTGTGCAGCGGATTCGCGCGGCACAACCGCAGCAAGAAGGACGGCTCCAAGCAGCGTCAAGAGATTCAAGATCAATTTGTCCGTCATAGTCTTTCCTTTTTGCGGTTCGGCGGCTCTCCCCAGAACCAGGGCGATGGAGAGGTCTACCTGGCGTTACCGGGGCGACGCACTGGGTAGCCAGCCATTGCGGCGATACCAGGCGACCGTATCGGCAAGGGTTTGCTCGATGGGGCGAAATTTCAGTTGAAGTTTCTGCTCGCTCTTCGTGTGAATGAAATGACTGCGTCCCGCCTCCTTGCGCATCAGCCTCACCGTCGCCAAGCTGAGCAAGATGGGTTTGCCGCTGATCTTTGCGTAGACTTCCTGTGCTGCCGCCAGGAAATACAGAAGCAGGAAAGGCAAGTTGTTTGTGGGCGTCTTGATGCCCGCGATCTTCCCCAGCAAGGGAACCAATTCCTGCATCGTCATGTGGCGGCCAGCAGCCAGATAGCGTTCGCCGCGCTGACCGCGCTCTGCAGCTGAAATCTGCGCCCTCGCTACATCACGAGCATCGACAAGCGAGAAGCTCCCTGGCAGCAACCCAGGCAATTTTCCAAGCACCACATCGTTGACAAATTGTCCTGACGAAGTCGGGCCGATATCGGCGGGCCCCCACATCCACCCAGGCAAGACAAAGCTCGCATGCATGTCCGGATGCGTTTCAAGAAAGGCCGATACGACTTGATCGGCCAGTATCTTGCTTCGGTAATAGTCGTCGTCAGCATCTGCCAGATCACGCAGGCAGGTCTCGTCGATGGGCATGCCCGGTTCGCCGTTCAGCACCGCGATGGACGAGGTCTGAACGAAGCGCCGGATGCCGGCCTCGTATGCCCGCTCGATAAGCTGCCGCGTGCCATCCACATTGATGCGTTTGAGCGCTTTCCAGTGGCTGCCGCCCTTGAAGTTGTCGCGAAAGAATGCGGCGGTGTGGAACACGACGTCACATCCCTGGAGGGCTGCGGAGAAAGCGGGTACATCCGCCATGTCGCCCAGCACCAATTCAACGCCTTTCAGTCCCGCGAACTGTTGCATACCTTTGGTCTCCGAGCGGACGAGCGCCTTGACGGAGACGCCGCGTGCGACCAGCTCACGCACAAGGTTGTTGCCGAGAAGGCCTGTGGCGCCGGTGACGAACGCGCGCCGTGGGCTGTTGAGTTTTTCCATATCGACTGAACTTCAAAAATCACATGAATTTTCAATATACATCCGGCAGGTTGAAATATCAAGTGACATCCGGAATGGCGTTTGACTTCGGTCCAGATGCACCGCCCGACGGCCGACATCCGAATTTCATGTGATATCTTTCCCGGCATGAGCACTACGACAGCAAGAAGGCGCCTGACCCGCGAAGAAAGCCAGGCGCAAACTCGCGAGCGTCTGATCAACGCTGCACAGCACTTGTTCGTGTCGAACGGGTATGGGGGTGCATCGATCCGTGACATCGCGAACAACGCGGGCTATTCCCAAGGCGCCTTTTATTCAAACTTCTCGAGCAAGGAGGACATCCTGCTAGAGTTGCTGCGGCGGCACATGGAAGCAGAAGCGCTGCAGCTGTCCACGGTCATGGGCAACAACGCGCAGCAGCTCGAGCAAATACTGGCCGAACTGGAAGCCTGGGCTTCTACGCTCAATCAAGATGCTGACTGGTGCATGCTTTCCATCGAACTGCAGTTGCATGCCAAACGCAGCCCGACGTTCGCTGCCGAGTACCAGAAGGTATGGGGCAAGCACCGGTCCGAGATCGGTAGCGTAATCAGCCTGTTGTTTGAGAAGCTCGGGCGCCCGGCCCCTGCCTCGCCGGACGAACTAGCTGCTGCCTTCATGGCACTTTCGCATGGGCTGGCGCTGCAAAGGACCACCGATCGCCTGGATCCGCCGGGGCGGCTGATCATGGTGTTCCTACGTGGATTGATCGCAAGTGCGAAGTAGTCTCAAGAATTGAGAAATGCGTTCGTACTGGAGCGCGGGCACCGTGGACACGGCTGATGTGTATTAGTTATGACTCGATCTGACATGTGGCCGGACTGCTGAACCGGCATCCACCGATTCAATGAGGAACCGGTCGCCCTCCGGCTCGGCCGGGACAGCGCCTACTAGTTGCCAGACAGAGCCAGGATGCGCTTCGCCTGCTCGATGACGGGCCGGTCAACCATCTTTCCGTCGACCTGCACGGCGTGGCTGCCGGACGAGGTGGCCTCGATCACGCGCCGGGCCCAATCGGCCTGTTGCGCGGACGGACGGAAGCCCGCTTGCACGCCGGCCACCTGCGACGGGTGGATACACAGCTTGCCGGCGAAGCCGAGTTCCCGGGCGTAGGCGACGTCGTCAGCCAGAACGGTCTCATCCGTCAGCGCGGTGGTCACGCCGTCGACAGGCGGCGGCAGACGGGCGACGCGCGAGGCCAGCACGAGGCGGCTGCGTGCGTAGGCCAGTGCGTCACGGGTGTGCTCGCAGCCGAGGTCGACAGCGTAGTCGATGGAGCCGAACGCCAGCCGCGCCACGCCGGGCGCCGTGGCGATGGCGTCGGCCTGATGCAAGCCAATGGCGCTTTCAATGATCGCCACCAGTACGCCGTGCGGATTGATCCTGCGCAGCGCCTCGGCGATGCCGCCCAACGTCGCAGGTTGTTCGGCCTTGGGAACCATCAGCCCGGCCAGCGGCGTGCCGGCGGGCAGGGTGGCGAGCCACTCAAGGTCGGCATTGAAATAAGGCGAGGCGGTGTCATTGATCCGGACAAGGACATTCGCCACCTGCCCTGAAAGCTGCCTTGCCGCGAGCCACGAGGCGATTGCCACGCGGGCGGCGTCCTTGCCGTTGGGATGGACTGCATCCTCCAGGTCGAAGACTGTCACGTCGGCGCCGGCGGCAACGGCTTTGTCGAAGCGCTCGTGCCGGTTGCCCGGCACGAAGAGATAGGTGGTGGCGATGTTCATGGCGGTGCCTTTCAGCGGGCGGCAAGGTGGAACACGGAGCCTTCGTGCTCGTCGTCCTGCTCGATCATGTGCGACGAGGCGCCGATGATCAGCGCCGGGCAGTACGGCCAACGGCGACGGCGTCGACGTGATGCAAGAAATGAAGACTATGGCTCGCCACCGAAGTCGTGGCGTACCGTTCGGGGCTCGCCATCGTCGAGAAGCGCTAGTTGTATCCCAAGAACGCGATGGCGGTCACGTCTTGCCGGTCATTCAAATTCTCCATCAGCACCTCGGTCGGTGTCCGTCTCCAGGAAATGGCCGTTGGATCGGGGTCTTTAACCGCAACCGGTGTGACCGCGTGGCAAGGCCGGGATACCAGCTCCAGCCTGTTTTCGCTGCCCAAGTGAGCTTCGACTAGGGTCATGGCTTCTCCTATTGCTGTGATTGCTGAATCTGTACTTCATCAATTCCCGCAAGTCTGTCGAAATCATTGCCGACTTGCTTCGAGCCGACACGGAACCCGCCTGATATGCAGTTGCAAGACTGTAGGCAGTCCTTGGCCGGCTCGTCACGGCGCAGTTAACACGAGTCGGCTAATTGAGGATATGGAGCAGGAAGTGCTGGCGCCAGACTTGACTCGATAACGACGCGCCGCCATCGCGTCAACTCGGCCTCCACTTTTGCTGCGAGCGCCTCCGGACTGCTTGGCTCCGCCGTCGCACCGTAACTTTCAAAACCCGCAATGACGTCTGGGTCTCGCAAGACTTCGTTCAATACCTGATTCAGCTCATCCACCTGAGCGGAGGGAGTGCCAGCGGGCGCGAACAGTGCGTACCATTGTGTCAATTGCACGCCGGAAATCCCCGCTTCAGCCAGGGTAGGAACATCCGGCAAACAAGTGAGGCGTTGCGGACCGGCAACCGAAAGCGCATGAAGGCGCCCGGCACGTAGCGGCCGATACGCAGTCAGCAGGCTGGAAAACATCACCTGTGCGTGCCCTTCGATGGTGGACGCAATTGCCGGAGCAGCGCCGTCAAAGGTGAGAGAGCGCATTGATGTGCCAGTGGCAAGCTGGAAGAGTTCTGCAGCGAAATGAGGCGGTGTGCCGTCGCCTGCGGACGCGTAGCGCAGACCTTGTGGCTCTTGTTTCAAGCGGGCGATCAGAGCCTCCACGTCAGCCGGCACGTTCGACGGATTTGCCACCAGCAATATCGGAGATGACCCAATGAGACCTATCGGCGCGAAGCTGCGGAGGGGATCGTACCCGACCTTCTGAAGGGCGGGATTCATCGCGTGTGTTCCCACGTAGCCAAGGAGCAACGTATGTCCATCGGGGACCGCCCGCGCAACATACTCGCAGGCTATCCCTCCGTTCGCTCCGGCCCGGTTATCGATGACCACCTCTTGTCCGAGCAGACGCCCGATGCGGGGACCGATGAGGTGAGCCACAGCGTCATTGCCACCGCCTGCGCGTGTAGGAAGGATGATCTGCAAAGGCTTCGCGCGCGATCCCACCGAAGCCTTTGCCATTGGCGCGGGCCGGGAGAAAACGTAGTCGGGCAGATGGAGTTCACCAGCCATGATTTTTCGGGCCGTTCGAACAAGCGCTGCTCGAGTTACTTTCGTGGCACCACCTTCGCCCTCCAGTTCGACTTCGACTTCGATCCGCCCAGCGGGATGAAGCACCACGAGGGCATGTCGGCCAGCGTGCCTTTCGTTTTGGCTCGCGACGGTACCCGGCAATGCGAAGGCGCTGGCCACGCCGATCGCTCCTGTAACGGCATGAGAGGCATGGCACTTGCGCGGAGTGAAGTAGCGCGATGTGATGCTATCGCGCGAGTCGCCCGGGCTGACCAGCACTGGCTTCGGAATGACGCTGTCAGACACATCGCCGAGGCCCATCAGCAGGCCGGCTTGCAATCGCAGCGTCTCCAGTCGCGCCAGCAATGCTGCATCGCTGTCGAGCGTGGCCGGTGCTTCACGGCCGCTGACGCCCAGGTCGCAGGCCCGGACAATCATCAGCGGCATGGCCGCGTCGATGCAAGTCACCTCGATGCCATCGATCACATCGATGCGTTTTCCCGTTGGGAATACTTGGCCTGTCACGGCACCCCAGGCATCCAGAAAATCAAGCAAGATCGGCGCGCCGGTTCCAGCGACACCGTCGATGCGGGTGTCACCGTCATAGGTTATCCGGCCATCCGGCGTACGTACGGTCACGTCAATTCGAGCGCCAGTATTGACGTTATGCACGCGTACGCGAGTCGTGTCGCGCTCGACCTTGACGAGACCCTGCTCGATGGCGAAAGGCGCGACGCCTGACAGCATGTTGCCGCAGTTGGGGCGTGTATCCACCGAGCAATTGCCGACTCCTACCTGAACAAAAAGATAGTCCAGGTCACAATCCGGCTGCGTGGACCGTGACACAATGGCCACCTTGCTGTTAAGCGTGCTGCCTCCTCCAACGCCGTCAAGTTGCAAGGGATCCGATGCTCCGATCGCGCCAATCAACGCCTGGTCACGCTCCTCGTCGCTTTCCGGTAGCCATTCGCGCAGGAAAAACGGTCCGCGAGAAGTGCCGGCGCGCATCAGGACACAGGGAATAGTTTTACTCATCTCAGTCCGCCTTCAACTTCGCCGCCTGCACGACCGCCTTCCATTTCACTTGCTCCTGTTGCATAAAGATCTGCATTTGATTCGGCGTCATTGTCGCGACCTCCGCGCCCTGGCCTTCCAGGCGTTGAACGACGCTTTTCTCCGCCAGCGCTTGGTTGAGCGTCTTGTTTAACGCCTCTATGATCGGCGCCGGGGTATTGGCAGGCGCGAAGATCCCATACCACTGCGAAACGTCGACATCATTGATGCCCTGCTCTTTTAGTGTGGGGACGTCTGGCATCAATGCGGAACGCTTGCTGCCCGCGATGCCAACCGCCTTAAGCTTGCCCCCCTTTACATAAGGGATGGCCGTAAAAAGACTTGGAAACATCACTTGTGTCTGGCCTGCTATGGTGTCGTTGATCGCAGGTGCAGACCCCTTGTACGGAACATGAAGCATGTCGGTGCCCGTGGAGAGTTTGAACATCTCGGCGGCAAAGTGCGGGGCGGTCCCATTGCCAGCGGATGCGTAGCTGACCTTGCTTGGCGTCGCCTTCAGCAGAGCCACGACGGCCTTCGCATCGTTCGCCTTCACCCCGGGATTGAGGACCATCACCGTCGCCGACGACCCGACCATGCCGACCGGCACGAAGTCCTTAACGGGGTCATAGCGCAGGCGCTGCAGTGCGGGATTCATCGCATGGGTGGCGACGTATCCAAGCAGGAGCGTGTAACCGTCGGGCGGGGCCCGCATGACGAACTCGCTGGCAATTGCGCCGTTGGCGCCGGCTTTGTTGTCGACCACAACGGTCTGTTTGAGAATTGACGACATGGCTTGCGCAACCACACGTGCAATGGCGTCGTTGGCGCCTCCTGCGGCAGTGGGCACGACCAACGTGATCCGCTTGTCCGGGAAGGCGCTCCAGGCACCGGGGCTGGCCATGGCGGCCGCGACGGCGAGACTGCCAAGGACAAGTCGTTGGGTAAACCGCATCTGTCTGCTCCTATTGGATATTGTTCGATCTAGGGCCTCTCCGCCCGCAAACGTATCGTCATACTTTTCCGGTTCCCATGGAATTGCATAATTGAGAACGGTTGATGCACACTATGGATCAGTGACGACGACGCGAGGCACAGCGATGACCATCAATTTCAACCTCAACGACTTGCAGGCATTCCGTGCAGTTGCCGAACTGAACAACTTCCGGAAGGCAGCCGACACGCTGCATATTTCGCAGCCGGCCTTCAGTCGCCGAATCGAAAAGCTGGAAGAGGCACTGGGTGTCCGCTTGCTGGATCGCACCACGCGAAGCGTCAGCCTTACATCGGTGGGGCGGGAGTTCGACCGCAAGCTACAACAGATTCTGGATGACCTGGACCAGACACTGCTTAGCATACGGGGGGTAACGACCACACGCATGGGGGAAGTGACGATCGCCTGCGTGCCTTCAACGGTCTATTACTTTTTGTCGCAGGTCATCTCGCGCTATCACGAGCGCTATCCGAAGATTCGCGTCAAGCTTCTTGACGCCAGCGCGAACGAGGTCTTGTCCGCAGTATCGTGCGGTGAAGCGGACTTCGGACTCAATTTCGTTGGCAACCAGGAGCCGGAAATCGAGTTTCGCCCTCTTCTTGAAGAGCGGTTCGTGGCGGCATGCCGGCGCGACCATCCACTCGCCAAGCATCGGCGCGTCAAATGGGCAGACCTGGCCGAGTATGACTATATTTCTGTGAGCAAGGCATCCGGCAACCGGCTACTGCTGGACCAGGCGCTATCCAACGTATCCGGCCTCCCATACAGCATCTATGAGACGCAGCACGTCACAACAATGCTGGGACTAGTCGAAGCCGGGCTCGGCGTTGCGGCTGTGCCTTCGATTGCCATGCCTGGTCCGGACCATCCGCTACTCGTAAGCGTTCCGCTGACCGATCCCGTCATTACACGCAATATTGGACTCATTCATCGGAGGGGCCGTTCATTGACGCCTGCGGCACAGCAACTCTATGATTTCCTCAGCGAAATGAAATCAACCCGGGGCAAGCGCGGCAGTCGCCGCGCATAGATACGAGCAGCCGCACACTGATTCAGAGCGGCGACGGGCCGGCGGTGACCACGGACGGCGCATCGCCCGCCTCCAGTTTTTCCTCCGTGAATGGGTAGTTCGAAGTCAACTCGCGCTTCAGTACGTCACGATCGCAAGCCTTTTCCCACATCGAAACCACGATACAGGCGACGACGTTACTGATCGTACTCGTCAGGGCGCGAGCCTCGGACATGAAGCGGTCAATGCCCACGATAAGCGCGACGCCGGCAACGGGAAGGTCGGGCATGACGGTCAGTGTCGCTACCAATGCCACGAATCCGCTCCCGGTTACCCCCGCTGCGCCCTTTGACGTCAGCAACATGATGCCGAGCATGGCAGCAATCTGATGCCAGGTCAGGTGGATGTCGCACGCCTGGGCAATAAACATCGATGCAAGCGTCAGATAGATAGCAGTGCCGTCCAGGTTGAAGGAGTACCCTGTCGGAAGTACCAACCCGACGACGCCCTTCTTGCAGCCCAGGCGCTCGAGCTTCAACAACAACCGAGGCAGCACCGGCTCGCTTGACGATGTACCGAGGACGACAAGCAGTTCTTCCTTGATATAGCGCAGCAACTGCCAAAGCCGGAACCCATGCAGGCGACACAGGAGACCGAGTACCACTACGACGAAGAAGGAACAGGCAACATAGAACGTCCCGATGAGGAGCCCCAAAGAACCAATCGACTTGATTCCATAGCGTCCGACCGTGAAAGCCATCGCCCCGAAAGCCCCGATGGGTGCCACCCGCATGATGACGCCAAAGACGGCGAAAAGCATGTGGGAAAAGCCGTCGATGGTGTCCAGTACGGGACGGGCCGCGGACCCGATGCGTGTAAGGCCGAAACCGCACAACACCGCGAGCAACAGGACAGGCAGGACCTCACCTTGCGCGAACGCCCCGACGAACGCATTCGGGATGATGTGCAATGCAAAGTCGGAAAAGCCTTGGATATGGATGTCGTTGGCAAAGCGCGCCGCAACGCTCGCGTCGAGTTGCTTCGGGTCGATGTGCATACCTGTGCCGGGCTGCATCAGAAACACCGTGACGAGACCGGTCAGCAAGGCAATGATGGTCAGTGCATAAAATAACCCCATCGACTTCAGCAGAGTCTTTCCGATCTCCTTGGTATCGCTAAGCGACGTAATACCGGTCACGATCGTACAGAACACGACCGGCGCGATCATCATCTTGACCAGCTTGACGAACCCATCGCCGAGCGGTTTGAGGGATGCACCGATATCCGGCCAGTAGTGACCGACAGTGATGCCGAGCATCAGTCCGATGAGTACCTGGACGTATAAGTGCTTGAATAGGCTCCGTAGTTTCACAACGGTGTCTCCTTATTTTGGTGCGACCGGCATGAGAGTTGCCGGAATCTTCGCCAGGCGGGTTGATCTTTCAACGCCGGCTTGCAAGCACGCGGTCGACCATCACGCCAGCCTGCCCCAGGTTATTGGCGGGGTCGCACATCGCCTCGAGTTGAGATCGTGTGACATGTCCGCGGATTTCCGGGTGAGTCGCGAGTATGTCGATCAATGGCCGGTTTTCGTCGATGGCCTTGCGGCATAGGTCATAGACCAGGTCATGCGCATATTCCCGGCCGATGTACGGGCCCAACCCCATCATCACCGCTTCGGACATCACCAGCCCGTTGGTCATATCGATGTTGGTGCGCATGCGGTCGGCGTCCACTTCAAGCCCTTGCAGGACAAATTTCGCCTGTTTCAATGCGCCGGAGATCAAGCAGAAGATCTCTGGCAACGACACCCATTCAATTTCCCATGGCCCGGTGGAGCGCTCATGGTCGGCGACCATCGCATCCATCAGGGCCGCTGCGTGCTGTCGCGCCACTGCAATGTTCGCGTGGATGTATAGGCACGAAATCGGGTTGCGCTTCTGCGGCATGGTGGACGACGAGCCGCGCCCGGGCGCGAATGGTTCGAATACCTCCGCGACCTCCGTCTGCATCATCAGCTTTACATCCATGGCAATCTTGCCAAGCGATCCACCGACGAGACCCAGGAAGGCGCCAACCTCGGCTACGGTGTCGCGTACCGTATGCCAGGAGATGAGCGGCTGCGCCAGGCCCAGCTCCTTCATCAGCGCGGCTTGCGTCTCCATCGCGCCTGTCTGCAGAGAAGAAAGCGTACCGGAGGCGCCGCCGAACTCTCCCATCAGTACACGCGGCTTGAGCTGCTGCAACCGCTCGCGGTGACGGTCAATGCCAGCCAGGATGCTGGCCATCTTGTAGCCGAACGTAATCGGCGTGGCTTGCTGCAAGTTAGAACGGCCGATGACCGGTGTGTCCCGATATGTCTTCGCTAGCTTAGCGAGCGCTCCCGCAATGTCGTCCAGATCCGCCTCGATCAGTGCGAGACCCTCACGCATTTGCAGCACCGCCGCGGTGTCAGTGATGTCCTGGGTCGTGGCTCCCCAGTGACAGAACTCGCCGAGGCCGTCTCGGCAGTTCTGATTGATCTGGTTGACCACGGCGATGATTGGATAGCCGATTTGCTCGGTTTTGGCTTTGAGCTTTACCCAGTCAATCTGCGAAAGTTCGCAGTTGCGTACGATTTCGTCAGCGGCCTCTTTCGGGATGATACCGAGTTCGCCCTGCACCTTTGCCAGGGCGCGCTCGATGTCAAGGTACTTGGCGGTCCGGTTCTCGTCCGACCACACCTCGCGCATGCGCGCATCACTGAACATGTCGCCAAAGATGCGCGAGTCAATAATTGTGGAAGCCATAATGTTCTACCTCTGCTTGATCTTGTCGAATGGGTCGACGGATGGAGTCGGATTCACACCGCATTGTCCGAACGCAGTGCCGTAATCTCGTGGGGGGCGTATCCGAGTTCCGCAAGAATGGAGTCGGTGTGTTGACCAAGGGCAGGGATCGGGTCCATACGCGGCCCTTCGTTCCAGGTGCCCGGCGGCAGCAGGGCCGGCAGCGTGCCCCGGGGCGATCCAACCTCGGTCCAGCGGCACCGCGCTTTGAGCTGCGGATGTTCCCAGACCCCGTTCATATCGTTGACACGGGCATTGGCAATCTGCGCGATTTCCAGCCGCTCCACCACCTGCGCGCCGGTCAGGGAAGCGAAGGCGTCCACGATAATCTGCCGCAAGGCTGTGCGCGCAGCCACCCGCTTCGGGTTGGAGGTGAACCGCGGATCCTCGACAAGTTCGGGCTGCTGCAATACTTTCAGGCAGAAGCTCGCCCACTCCCGTTCATTCTGCAGACCCAGCATCACCGTGACGCCGTCGCCTGCAGGAAAAGGACCATACGGATAGATCGTGGCGTGACTTGCGCCAGTGCGCGGCGGCGGCTCTGCGCCGTCGAACGCATAGTAAAGCGGGTAGCTTGT
Source organism: Cupriavidus sp. USMAHM13 (assembly GCF_001854285.1). Taxonomy (NCBI): domain Bacteria; kingdom Pseudomonadati; phylum Pseudomonadota; class Betaproteobacteria; order Burkholderiales; family Burkholderiaceae; genus Cupriavidus; species Cupriavidus sp. USMAHM13. Next base: position 3,282,918 of record NZ_CP017752.1, on the reverse strand, counting down.
CCACTCCGCCAGCGATTCAAGCATCGAGATATCGATACGCTGACCGCGTCCGGTCCGACCGCGCTGGAGCAGCGCGGCCAGAATATTGCTGTAGGCATACATGCCCGCGGCAATATCGGCGATGGACGGTCCAGCCTTGCAGGGCTCCTCGGGGGTCCCTGTCACCGAGACGAAGCCGGCCTCGCTTTGAATCAGCAGATCATAGGCCTTCTTGTCCCGATAGGGGCCTGGATTGACCGGGTCATCGCCGTAGCCGGAAATGTCGCAGACAATCAATTCCGGCTTGACTGAGGAGAGCCTCTCATAGCCCAGTCCCAAGCGGGCGGCCGCACCGGGAGCGAGATTCTGCACCACGACGTCCGCCTTATTCATGATGAGACGCTCGAGCACGCCAGCCGCCGCCGGATGCTTGACGTCCAGCGTCAAGCTCTCCTTCGAACGATTGGTCCAGACGAAATGCGACGCCAAGCCGCGCACCCGTTCGTCGTATCCGCGAGCGAAGTCGCCCACGCCCGGCCTTTCGATCTTGATGACACGGGCGCCTAGATCGGCTAGCTGACGGGTCGCGAACGGCGCCGCGATAGCATGCTCGAAGGTAACGACGGTGATGTCTTTAAGTGGTTGCATCGTGAGAATCCGGGAGGAAGATCAGCGCAAGACGGCAGTGGCGTCCATGGTCAGCCATCCTTCATGGTCCGACGCCCAAAGATGAATGGTCTTGCCGTCAGCCTGAGGCTGCCCATTGACGTGGAAGGGGTGCAGGTCGAATGTCGGACGCACTGCGCGAAAGCGGAAGCTCGCCACGTCAGCTTGCGGCAGCTCGCGCCGAAGCAGGTCCAGCAACAGCGTCGCGATAAGGGGTCCGTGTACGATGAGGCCCGGGTATCCTTCCACTTCGGTCACATAGCGGCGGTCATAGTGAATGCGGTGGCCATTGAATGTCAGCGCCGAATAGCGGAACAGCAGTACATCGTCCGGCACGATTCGGCGCCGCCAGGCCGCATCAGAAGGTGCCGCCTGGGGTATGGCGGCAACATCACCCGATGGCTGTGCCTCGCGATAGACGATGTCATGAAACTCCACCAGCGAGGGCTCAAGGAGCCCTTCGACGCACACCTCATGACGGACCTTGACGAAGACCAGCTTGCCGGTCCTGCCTTCCTTGGTCGAGACGTCATCGATGGTCGAGGTGCGCACAACGCGGTCGCCTACACGAAGCGGAGCACGAAATTCAAACCGGCCACCAGCCCACATGCGGCGTGGCAAAGGCACGGGAGGCAGGAAGCCACCACGCTTGGCATGACCATCCGCACCGATCTCGCTCTGTCGGTGCATGGGAAGAAAGTAGAGCCAATGCCACAGCGGGGGCAATGGCGTACCAGTCGGCTGCGGTGCAGCCGGATGGTCCAGCGTAGCCCGCAGAGCAGTCACGGGAACCGCGGTAATCGTATCTTCGTGCTGCTCCCTGCGTCCGATCCATGTCCGCGGGTCCACTGCCTGTTCGTTCATTCCTCTCTCCTCGCTGTCCGTGCCAGACCGACACCTGCATGCGAATGGATTCTGGTCTCCTCGCGCAAGGGAGGGAATTGCATAATTCCTATGGATTGATCATTCGGGTGCATGAGTCGCGTCGACCGCGGGCTTCCTCAAGCTGGCCGGTTGCCTCATCTGCTGGCGCACCCTTCAGCGTGACGAGACTTCATCTTGAAATGGGTTCTCAGAAGCGGTGCCGCAAGCCGATACCGCCACCGAGCTTGCTGCCCTTGACGCCCATGAAGGAAGGACGCGCGTAACCGCCATGGATGCGGTTGAAGTCCACCTCAGCGTAGACATCGGTGCGCTTCGACAGGTTGTAGTCAGCAACACCCGTGACCATGATGCGGCTGCCTTCGGCGTTGCGCTGGCGATCGTAGTGTGACGCTACGGATAGTGTCAGGGCTCGAGTCGCGGATACCGCCAAGCCGCCTGTAAAGACGTCATTGCGTGTCGGGCTCACGTCAAATCGGTTGTTGAGGTAGCCAAATGTCAATTTGACGATTCCCCACTGGTAGTTGCCGCCCAGTCCCCATACCTTTCGCGCCTCGGGAGTTGTCAACGCGTTGGCCTGTTGCCAGAAGGCGCCGACGTCGACCGGACCTCTCGTGTAGCCAAGCGAGATCCCGTAACTGGAACTGCGCTTCGTCTGGCCAGGCACTTCGCCGAAGGTATAGTGAGCGCCTGTCGACAGCGCCCCCCATTGCCCAAAGAACTTGGCCATGTTGTCTTGGCGCGGCCCCGTATAGCCGTTGATGATAGTGACGGCGTCCAGATTTGGATGTCCGTTCGGCTGAAAGCGACCTGCTGCATCGTAGGCCGTCGTAAATTGACGCCCGAACGTCAGTCTGCCTGCCCCCTCCTTACTCAGACCCACCCACGCTTGCCGCCCGAACAGGCGCCCTTGTCCGCCCGTGCCCTGCTGCCCATAGTTGGCGGTCGCCGTACCTTGTGACGATACGCCTGTCGTTGGGTCGAAGCCGCTTTCCAGATTGAAGATGGCGGACAGCCCCTCACCGAGCGCCTCGCTGCCGCGCATGCCCCAGCGCGATCCGTTGAAATATCCGTCGCTCAGTTCTGCAAGGTGCTTGTCCCCGGCATTGTTATTGGAGTACCGGATGTTGGTATCGATGATGCCGTAAAGATTGACACCAGACGAGGCTTGGGCCTGCGCTGCCCCGCTGATGGCGACTCCCAAGGCAACTCCGGTTGCCAGGTCTTTGTACGTCCAGGTTCTATGCGGTTGCCTGATGCGCATTCGATCTCCTCCAGATGGTTCTTGTTGATATTTCGCCGTTGTGTGCCAACTCACCAGAGTTGGCCGGCGAGCGGGAGGCAGTTTGGGTGAGGCTGCAAAGGTGCGGAATTGCGATATTTGGAGGAATTGATGCAGGCGGTGCATCATTTGGGGATGAGCACACGGGCGTGGTCAGCGTGCTCCAAGCCCAGCGCGAAGCTGCACGTGCGATGGTCGATGCAGGCCGAGCCGTTGTCCGTCAGGCATTCGGTGGGCTGCGCGGTATCGAAGCGCTGCTCGACGGCGGCCAGCATCACGTCGCACACCACGTCGCCGCTATGCCCGCCGGCCGTCGCGGCCCGCTGCTGGTGCGGCGTGGGCCGGCGCAGGAACGCGCGGTGGGCAAGGGCGTCCTCGGTTGCCAGCGACGACAGCGCCTTGCCGCGCTCGACGACCGCCCACAAGAGGCGGCGCTCGGCTTCCCGGCGTTATGCGCGCGCGGTTTCGGTCGATTCGTGCAAGGTCAGCCAGGCGCGCAGGGCGGCTAGCAGGGCGGCGTCGGGAAAGTCGACCGTGATCGAGAAGCTCCGCATGGGACGCACCGCAAGTGACGAGAGGTGCGCTCGCCGACCGCGCCGCCGCCCCCCTTGAAATCGTCCTGCCCAATTGCTATTTTAGTTTCGCTCAGGCAGTCGCGTCGTTGCGCGCTGCGTGTTTCTGTTTGTTTGCCAGCAGCTTGGCGGGTGGATGGGAGCGCGTAGGCCCCGTCGCCTCCTTGCTGCATCGAAGGAGGATACGACCATGAGTGACCTTTTCTCGGGAGCCGACCTCTTCAGCGAACTCGACCGCATGCAAAGACAGATGGCGAGTTTGTTCGGTGGCTTCCCTTCCAGCCTTCGTACCGGACGCTTCGGCGCCTTTCCACCCGTCAATATCGGCTCCACGGACGACTCCATCGAGATCGTCGCATTCGCACCGGGCATCAAGCAAGACAAGCTCGAGGTGTCGATCGACAAGGGCTTGTTGACCATCAGCGGCGAGCGCGAAGCGGCGTATCACGGGTGCGATCCGGAAGCACGGCTATACGCGCAAGAGCGGTTTGCCGGCGCGTTCCGACGCGTGATCGAGTTGCCGCAAGGCGCCGATCCCGACAAGGTGCAGGCGCGCTACGCCAACGGCTGCTTGTCCATCCGTGTTGGCAAGCGTGAGTCCTCAAAGCCGCGGGCAATCGCGATCCAGTAATGCCAGGAGACTGCCATGACCGATAGTACCGAAGTCGCCAAGCGCGACCCGAACGCGCTGGCACAACGCGAGGAAGACCGGTCGACGCCGACCATGACACTGCTCCCCGCAGTCGACATCATCGAGGACCGCAGTGGCGTCACCCTCTGGGCCGATCTGCCAGGCGTGACCAAGGACAAGCTCGAGGTGCATGTCCACGACGGCAACCTCAATATCGAGGCAGAGGCGGTCGTGCCGATGCCGCCCGGGCTGCGTGTGCAACATGCAGAGATCCGTCAGCCGCACTTCGCGCGTGCGTTCTCGCTGAGTCCCGACCTCGATGCGGCGAAGATCGAGGCGAACCTGCAGGACGGGGTATTGAAGCTGACGATTCCGCGTCGCGACGAGGCCCGTCCGCGCCGCATTGAAGTCACCGTGGCGTGATGTCCCTCAGCGAGGGGTGGCGTTGCGGAGCTGGCGACGGTGGCGTCCCGTTCATGCGCAGTATTCCGCTGCCGGATGGCCTCGATCTGGACCATGTCGATGCCCGATTCGAACGAGGCCTGCTAACCCTGCGCCTACCCAAGTCAGGTGCGCAGCCACCCCCCGTCAGGAGAATCGAGGTCAAGTAAGCGGCTCGGAAATTCTAGGAACCTGAAGGGAATGCCTTGCGCAATTGACGGCGACGTATGGTCGGCTTGTCAACAGTCAGGCATCCCGGCAGATCCGTGAACGAAGCGAAGGAGGTAACGATGGAATTCGATTCTGATTGGCTTACGCTGGGTAGACATCGGTTGAGGCTCAGGTGTGTACGCGGATTTCCTACCGAGAAGACACGGGCAGTGGCGGAACTGGCGAGGATCGCCATCGATAACAACCTGAGTGCGGCGGCCCGACTAGTCGAAGTCTCCGTTACTGGTCCAGGGGAAAACGCTTACACGATCACCGTTGGCACGACCTTCGCAAAGGACAGGGATGTGACCCCGCATCTTGAGCTGGCGCTGGCCACGATGCTAGGCATTCCGGCTGACCACCTCAATATGGAGGTGGAAGTCATCAGCCAGGCGGAAGTGGATACACATTTTGGTGTGTATGAACGATGCTTGGCAGAGAAGCTTGGCATCGTGTTGCCCATTCAGTGAGAAGCCGATGGACACGGCCAAATCCGCTTTGGCATCACCGGAGGTGGAGCACTGAAAGGGAGCGCGAGGCGTGCGGGCCGTGGTGAACGCAGCCAAGCTCACGGGAATTTCCGAGTTGGGAAGCAATGGTCGCTTGAGCATCATGAGTCAGGTCATCGGAATCGATCCGGGCACCACGAGGCCGTCGATCGTCGCCTGGATGGACGAGGGTGAGATCCTCGCCGGCGCGCCGCCAAGCGGCAGGCCGTGACGAATCCCGAGCACACGCTGTCTGCCGTCAGACGGCTGATCGGCCGCCGCCACGAGGACAAGGCAGTACAGAAGGACATCGGCCCGGCCCCTTCGCGATCTTCAAGGCTGGCAAGGCATGGTCAAAGCGCGCTTTGGGTGCGAGCCGCGCAAGCACGTCAATCCCGATGAGGCGGTGCCAGCGGGCGCTGCGATCCAGGGCGCGGTGCTCACCGGTGACCGCAAGGAACTGATGATTCGTTAGCCTGATGATTCGTTAGCCAAGACGGCGAGGAAACCGTGATGGAAACAGTAAAAAGACTGCTGAGTGACAGTGCGATTACCATAAAGGTAAGAGTTGAGCTGATTGCAGCGAAAGGTCTCGATTCCACTGGCATCAAAGTCAGCACCAACAATGGCGTGGTGCATCTTGGAGGCAAGGTGAAGAATGATAACGATCACCTGGCAGCACTTAAGGCGGCCGTATCGGTGACGGGGGTCGACACCGTGGAAGATGAGATGCAGGTTGGCGGGTAGCTGGCAGAACCGCGTCCGGCATCGATCCCCCCATTGTTGCAATATGCCGAGGCAGGTGGATTTCAGCTCAGTTCGTTTTACCCTTCGAGTTTTGACTGTCGGCGATCAATTGTGGCTTGGCTCAGCGATTGGCCTCCAGCGGCCGAATCCCGGGCAGGCCGTGCCTTGTTTAACGGAACGACTGGACGAACAGAAGCAGACGCCATCCCCGTTGACGTCAACCAGCGAAGACATGAGCAAGGCGGAAGCGGCCCGGGCCGAAGCCGCCGCCGAGGAGGATGTGGCGGCCCGCATCGCTGCCATCAAGCTCTCCAACGCTTGAAGACGACGCTGGCGTTCACGCCGCCGAAGCCGAAACCGTTGGCCATCGCGTGAACGATCGGCAGGTGCCGCGGCGCATCGCGCACGATGTCCAGGCCCTCGGCGAGTGCGTCCGGCTGTTCGAGGTTCAGCGTCATCGGGACGACCTGATCGCGCAAGGCCAGGGCGGTGAAGATCGCCGCTACGCCACCGGCCGCGCCCAGCAAGTGGCCCGTCGCCGACTTGGTGGAGGTGATGGCGAGCGGGACGTCGACGCCGAACAGGTCGCGCACCGCGGCCAATTCGCCCAGGTCGCCGACCGGCGTCGAGGTCGCGTGAGCGTTGAGATGCTGCAGGTCGGACGGAGTCAGGCCGGCCTGCGTCAGCGCCGTCTGCATCGAGCGTCGCGCGCCGCTGCCGTCTTCGGGGCCGGAGGTAATGTGAAACGCATCGGCGCTGGTGCCATATCCAATGAGTTCGACCAGGGGGGCGGCGCCGCGCGCAAGCGCGTGCTCGAGCGATTCGATCACCAGCATGCCGGCGCCTTCGCCCATCACGAAACCGTCGCGGGCCCGGTCGAAGGGTCGCGATGCGCGGGTGGGCGTGTCATTGAAGCCGGTGGACAAGGTCTTCGCTGCGGCGAAGGCGCCCAGGCTGACGCGATCGATTGCGGCCTCGGCGCCACCGCACACCGCGATGTCGGCCTCGCCGCAGCGGATCAGCCGCGCCGCGTCACCGATGGCCTGGATGCTCGCGGCACAAGCCGTCACCGGGGCACCAATCGGCCCCTTCAGGCCGTGCCGGATCGACACGTGGCCCGCGGCAAGGTTGACGAGGAACGAGGGGATCGTGAACGGCGACAGACGCTTCGGTCCGCGCGTCTCGGTCGTCCGCACCGCGCCCGCAATCGCCGGAAATCCACCGATGCCCGACGCGATGACCGTGGCGGTGCGCCGCTGGGACGCTTCGTCGGCCGGAGCCCATTGCGCCTGCGCGAGTGCCTCTTGCGCGGCGGCGAGCGCGAAGGCGATGAAGCGGTCGATCTTGCGCTGGTCCTTGGTCGACACGAAGCGGTCGATGTCGAAGCCGCCGCACCCGTCCTCGTGCACATCGGGCACCACACCGCCCACGCGGGCCGCGATGTCCGCCGTCATCGAATCCGGTAGCCGGCGCAAGCCCGACTGGCCGGCCAGCAGCCGCTGCCACGCCAGCTCGACTCCGCACCCCAGCGGCGAGACCATTCCCATCCCGGTGACGACGATTCGGCGGTTCGCAGTGGGCGTGATGTGCATGGTTTCTGTCCTGGTCGATCTATTGATGATGATCGACATCATACAGTATTGAGTATGATTGTCATCAAAACGCAATGCCATGCGCACGAAAGGATCTTCATGAAAGTCTCGAAAACGCAGGTGGCCGAGAACCGCCTGGCCATCCTGCAGGCCGCGGCCCGGCTGTACCGCGAGCGCGGTTTCACCGGCGTGGGGGTGGCCGACATCACACGCGAGGCCGGGCTCACCCACGGCGGGCTGTACCGGCACTTCGAATCGAAGGACGCACTGGCGGCCGAGGCCGCGGAATACGCGTTCGAGTGGAAACTCTCCGAGCTGGAGACACCGGATGCCGATGCGAACACCGACGTCGACGGGTTCCTTCGAACCGGCGTCGCGAATTACCTGTCGCCGCAGCATCGCGACAGCGTCGGCCAGGGCTGCCCGGTGGCCGCGCTCGCGGCAGACGCGGCACGCGAAACGGGTGCGATCGCAGACGCTTTCGCCCAAGGCATCGGGCGCTACATGACGCTATTCGCGCAGCGGAGGCCCGATGGCACCGAGGCTGCGCAGATCGAACCCGAGGACCGGGTTCGCGCAATTTCGATGCTGTCGACAATGGTGGGCGGATTGATCCTCGCCCGAGCCACCGCGCGGGGATTGCCCGAGCTATCGGACGAGATTCTCGCGACCTTGCGCGATCATCTTGCGGCCACATGGGACCTCGACAAATACAACCGCGATGGGTGCGACTAGCGCTGCGGATCCCGTTCGGCGGTGGGCACGCCGGTCGAGCGCAAGACGCGCTTCGTGGTGTCGTGTCGCATGGACGGCTGCACGGCCCAAGATGCCCTGGAGGGCTTCACACGGCAAATGAAGCAGCTGCGGGCCTCTGCGCGAGAGTCTGACCTGCGATCGCGGTGCCGGCGACCAGGAGATCGCCGGTCTTCTCGCCATCTGCTAGGCCAGGGCGCTCATGGCATTTTCGAGTTTCGCCGTCAGTGTCAACGCTGCCTCTTTATCGGTAGATGCGTCCAGGGGAGTTGAGATGGGAGCCCCGAATGTGACGCGAATCACCGGACGGCGAAATAAATGAATGAGCCGGATATGTTCCGGCCCTTCGTAATGCGCGGGAATAATTGTCGCCTTGGCATGCAAGGCGATAGTCGCAGCGCCGCGCTTTGCTTCGATTTGATCGCGGGTGCGCGTTCCCTTGGGAAATATGAGGACGCGTTTCCCCTGTTGTACGAGCGAGATAACTTGCTTGATGGCCGCAGTGGAAGGGCGGCCACGATCGATGGGAAACCCACCTCCGTTCCGGACAAACCAACCGATGACTGGATTGTCGAAGAGTTCCTTCTTGGCCATCTGATGCAAAGTAAACGGCAGGGCAGAATACCCGATCCATAGCGGATCTGCCCACCCGACGTGATTGCATACCACGATTTTCCCTTCCGGGCCGTACAAGTTTTCAACGCCACTCACCGTGACCCGACCAAAACGCGACAGCACTACTTTCAGCACACGGATAAACAAAGATGGATTAGAAACGGACACGCGGCAAGTCTCCTTATGCGTCTTACACCCGAATTAGGTTCGCGACAGTGATTTTGCACCATCGGAGTCTCGGGCGGAACGGGCTTGTCCGGTGGAGTCGACGCCTTGAGGCGCTGGCGGCGATCCGTGTCGCGCCGCGCCTTGCGTGTGGCCTTCCGGGCCGAGGTCACGATCTCGTGCATCGGCCCGATCATGCGGAGCAGTGCGGATTCGTCCCCTGTTCACGCCCTTGCGGCCGTAATGTCGCCAGTGCCTGCCGCTGCTCCCGCAGGGTGACGGCCGGGGCGGCAAGGTTCGGCAGGGGATTCCCAGGCAATGCTGTCCCTGCTGTTCCAGCACCCGGATACGGCTGAGGTTGCCCGCCGCCCGCCGCCCGCCGCCCGTTCAGCCGCGGACCCGGTGATACACGAAGCCGGCGTTCGTGCCACCGCCCCCGACCACGGCGATCTGGATATTGAGGTGTGCCATGGCCTCGAGATAGCGCGCATTGTGCAGGGCGCCGGTGATCAGCGGTGCGAACCCGGCGCTCGCCGCAAGCTCCGCCACGGTCGCGTTGGCCTGCGCGTCGTCCCCGGCGATGAACGCGGTCACGGCATGCCCGCCCCGATCGATGCGATCCGGCGTCATCACGTCGGCGAACACCGTGTTGAAGCACTTGACCAGACGGCTGTCCGGCAGCAGTCGATGGATTTCCCGTGCGGCGGAGCTGCCGGCGTCCAATGGGAGTGGCGACCAGTCGTCATTCAGCGCATTGGTCGGGTCCACCACGATCTTGCCCGCCAGCCGCCCGGCCAGCGGTGGCAATGCCGCGGCGCAGGCTTGATAGAGCATGGCGATGATGACGAGATCGCCATGCTCCGCAGCGTCTTCGAGCGCTGCCACGCGGTAGCTCGCGCCAGGGCGGGCCCTTGCTGCATCGCGCAGCCCGACCACCACCTCATGCCCGGCAGCCACCAGCAACTCGGCCAGGTTTCCCCCGAAGCTTCCACCACCCAGGAATGCGATTTTCACGGCTATATGCCTCACGGTTGATTAGGTGGCATCATTCTTCCGATTGTGGTTTCAATTTGCAATTAGGTACCTCAAGGTAACCATGTCGAAGAAGATCGAACTGCCCCCGGATGCGTTTCTCAAAGTCTGTCCGTCTCGCGCGGTGCTGTCGCGCATCGGGCAGAAGTGGACTGTATTGGCGATGGTCGCGTTGCAGGACGCACCGATGCGGTTCGGCGACATCCGGCGCCGCCTGGAGGGGGTCTCACAGAAGGTGCTGACCCAGACGCTGCGCGCGATGGAGCGTGATGGCCTGATCGAGCGTAACGTCTATGACGAACTGCCGCTGCGTGTCGAATACATGCTGACTCCACTCGCGCACACGCTTCTTCCGCTTGTCGTCGCGCTCAAGGCCTGGGCGGAGGATGCGCTGGAAACGATCGAAGCGAACAACCGCGCCTTCGATCTGGCGGGCCCTAAATAAGGGGCGTTGACCGTTCGCCCTCGGCCGCGGCGCTGTGGAGATACGCCATGGCAAGCAGCCGGTCGCGCGGCCGGGTGAATGCCTGGCGTCCAGGCGTAACCGTGGATCTGCGTGCCGCTACCGACTGGAGAAGCACGCTCCATGGGCAAGCTGTCAAAACGCTTTGCCTTGAAGGAGTGATACCTGGCAAAGTGGCATGCTAGTGTTCTCGTGTGACGGTCACCCAGGCAGACGCCGAACCCGCGCACAGGGCAGCCGTGCACAGGCAATGTGCAATGTGCGCGCCAGTCTCTCCGGTTTCCTATGAGTCGCTCTTTTGGGCTACGTGGCCCCGGGGAACCTGCTATGCCGTCGGACTGGAATCCGCCGCCGGAGACGCTCGCTCGCCTCGCCCACGCGTGGCCAGCCAGCAGAGGATGGAGCCTGCGCATACCATCGCCGCTCCCTTCCAGAACGCGAAGGAAAGCGGCGTATGCAGCAGCGCGGCGGCCAGGGCGGCCGAGAACACCGGGATGAAGTACGAGGCGCCGGCCAGCACCGTCACGTTGCCATGCAGGATGCCGACGTTCCAGGCGGCATAGCCGAAGCCCATCGCGCAGGCCGCCAGTACCAGGTGGATCATGCCGTTGGCGCTGAAACTCATCGGCGCGCCGTCCGTGAACAGGTACTTCGCCCACAGCGCCGATGCGGTCAGGATGAAGAACAGCGTGACGCCGTTCTTGCCCTGGGCGATGCGCGCCGTCACCGTGCAGTAGCCTGCCCAGATCACGGCGCCGGCAAACGCCAGGCCGTAACTCAGGGGGTTGTCGCGCACATTGCTCGTCATGCTCGCCAGGTCCAGCCCCTGGTCGCCGCCCAGCACCGAGGTGATGCCCAGGATGGCGATCAGGAAACCGGGCACGATCAGCCAGTTGGCCCGTTGCCGGTTGAACAGGATGGCTGCCAGCATCGTGAAGCTGGGCCACAGATAGTTGACCATGCCGACCTCGATGGCTTGCCTGCCGGTGTTGGCGTAGCCGATCGACAGCGACAGGCACAGTTCGTACGAGACGAACAGCAAGCTGCCCCAGAGGCGATAGGAGCGCGGCAGCGTGTCCAGCCGCACCGGACCCACCGAGAGCCAGAGCAGCACGGAAGCGACGGTGTAGATCAGGGCCGCACCGCCCGTGGCGCCGAAGCTCTCGCTGACGCCGCGGATCAGGCCGACGATCGAACTCCAGAGGAGCACCGCGACAAGCCCGATCAGCGTTGCCTGTTTTCTTTGCATGACTGCCATGAGGATGAAGCCGTTGATAGAAGCTGGAAGGCCATACTTTACCTGGCGGCTTTCGGCCGGCGCGCCTTCGCTCAGGATGGGTTTGATCCGTTGGATAAGCAGACCCTGGCCGGCAGCGGGCGGGGCTTGCCGCGTTTCGTTCCTGGCCTCGCACGTCTTCTCGGCAGATTTGGCGATGCAGCGAATCCAGCAATCAGGAAGGATACTAGTCCACTGAATCCCTGAAATCGGCCGGTGCCTGCCATGGCATGCGGGCTCATCGTGTCGTTGCAAAGACTCGCCATCGCCGTGCGATGGCTGCGCTTTGCGCCTGGCGCTGATTCCCGCATACCATGTCCTTCCCCTCCCATTTCCATGGCGGCCGCGGCGAGAGAACGGCGGGGCAGTTCGAGGCCCTCTTCCGCGGATTCAATGGCGAGGTCCGTCATTGGCAGATGGCGAATCGCTCGATCATGGAGGATGGTCCGGGCGGGTGGCGCCGGTCTTGCCGCTAGCCCTGGCCGGGCGGGGCGGCGGCGGAAGCCAGTGCCGCCAGCGACTTCAGGATGACCGCCGTGACCCCCCAGATGTCATACCGCTGATCCGCCCAGTACCAGGAGCCGGCGCGTTCTCCATCGAGGTACTGCCTGGGCAGCGTCGGATCCAGCAGCGTGGCGAACGGAAGCTCGAAAATCTCCTCGACTTCGGCAGGGGCCGCTTCCCAGCCGGCTGTAGCCGGCACGATGCCGATGACGGGAAAGATGGCGTGATGGCGCTTTCTTGTCTTGTGGATCGGCAGGCAGCCGACCAGCCGCACAGCGCCGGGTTCCAGGCGGATCTCCTCGAAGGCTTCGCGCAGGGCCGTGGCGCCGACATCGTCATCGCAGTCCGCCGGGCGTCCGCCGGGGAAACTCACGTGCGAGGAGTATTCGCTCAGATTCGACGAGCGCTTGGTCAGCAGGATCGTCGGCTCGTCCCGCGCCACGATCGCCACCAGGACGGCGGAGAATTTCCACTGCCCATCGTTGTCCGCAAGGTATCGCCGCGCGGCGGCCCAATCCAGCGAGGCAGGAATCCGCAGGCCTTCCACGCCGCGCACGATCGTTTCCAGGGCGGCCTGCCGCGGCCCGGCATCCGGGCGCATGGTGGCGGGTACGCCGTTGGTTTCCAAGACACTTCTGTCGATTCCCACGTCTTCCTCCTGCGAGCCCGTACCTGCAGGCTCAGAGTGACCTTGTGCCGGAACGCTCTCGAACCGGCGAGCATCGATAGCGATGGCGCCGGCTTCAGAGGTCTTCAGGATCCCCTGTAACAACACTGACACACAGCGTCACTACCCTACGCGCTGATTCCAATCCCCGCGCTATCCCCCCATTGCCGCCGTGCCAGGCGGGCATGGCGGGTCGTGCGCCCTTTGCCCCGGGTATGCCTGGAAACGTCGCCTCCGGCGCTCCACGGCCGACACTGCGATTGTGCATCGCCATGTTCAGCGCCTGCGTTTCCTCTTCTGCCATGTCAGCACCGCCGCCCGAGACCGGGCCGGTGGCAATCGGCAGCGCGTCGCCGTCGGACCTGCAGCGCTCGTACGAGATTGCCCCCCAGTCCTTGCTGTCCGCGCTGGAGCAGTATGGCGCGGCCAGCGGTGTGTCGTTGATCTATGACAGTGCCCTGGCGGCGGGACGGACCTCGCCGGGCGTCCATGGCGTGATGACCGCGCGGGCGGCGCTGCAGTCGCTGCTGGAAGGCAGCGGGCTTGCGCCACGCTACACCGGATCCGACACGCTGGTGCTGTTGCCGGTGCGGCCCGAAGCGGTGGCCGAGGCCGGCGCCACGGGGGCGGAGGCGGCATTGTCCCAGCGTCGTTACTACGGGCTTGTGCAGAGCCGGGTGCGCGATGCCTTCTGCGCGCAGCCGACCCTCGCGGAGGGCCGCTACCGCGTCGCCCTGCGCTTGTGGGTCGATGTATCCGGCACGATCGGGCGCGTCAGCCTGCTGGATTCGACCGGCGACAAGGCGCTGGACGGACTGGTGGAGCAGGCGCTGCGCGGCGCGCCGGTGGGCGAGCCGCTGCCTGCCGGGCTGGCACAGCCGTTCACGCTGGTGGTGATGCCGCGGGCGTCCGGCCAGAACTGGGGATGTCCGTTGCCTGCCGCGCCGGCATCCTCGCCCGCGGGCCGCCGGCACCATGGTTGATGGCGCCCGCACCTTGCTGCGCGACTACCTGGTCGAGCGCTACGGTCATTTGAAGCGCCTGCTGTCGCGGCGCCTGGGTTCCTCGGACCTGGCCGGCGACGCGCTGCAGGACACCTGGCTGCGGCTGGAGAACAGCGAGAACATCGAGGCGGTGCGCAATCCGGGCGCCTACCTGTACCGGATGGCTTTCCATTCCGCCATCGACAGGCAGCGTGCCGAGGAGCGCCGCCTCAGCGTCGGCGAGGTCGAGCTGATGCTCGACCTGGCGAGTCCCGAGCCCGGTCCGGCCGAGGTGGCGGAGGCGAACTCGGAGCTCGATGCACTGATCCGGGCGCTGGAGCAGATGCCCCAGCGCCGTCGCGATATCCTGCTGGCCGTGCGCCTGGACGGCATGCCGCAGCGCGAGGTGGCGGAGCGCTTCGGCATTTCCCTGCGGCTGGTGGAACTGGAGTTGAAGCGGGCACAGGAACATTGCGCGGAGCAACTCGGCAGATAGCCCCTGCCTGCGGCGAAAATTTCTTCCGATGGCTTGCGGTTCCGGGCGGCGGGAATCGTCATGGTGATAAGGCCGCCGCAATGGCGACCGGCCAGGCCCGGAGATGGCGGAACAGCGAATACTTGGATCGATGAAGGCAGCACCCGACACCTCGACGAATCAGGCGACACCCCGGCAGCCCACACCCCAGGCGCTGCGGCGTGACGCCCATGCCTGGGTGCGCCGTCTCGCGTCCGGCGAGGCCACCGTGGCGGATGCCCAGGCGCTCAAGCACTGGTGCGAGACCAGCGAGGCACATGCCACGGCGTTTGCCGAGGCGCGCCGGCTGTGGCGGGAACTGGGCCCGGCCGGCGAGGCCGTGCGCCGCCGGCAGGCCGGCGCCGCGCGCCGTGCGCCCAGGATCGGCCGCCGAGCCTTCCTCGGCGGCGCCATTGCCACCGCGGCCGGCGCCGCGGTGGCCGTGGTGGCGCCGGCCGGGCTGCTGAGCGCCTTCCCGTCCCTGGCCGCCGACCTCCATACCGCCACCGGCGAGCAGCGGCAGGTGGCACTGGCTCCCGGCGTGACCGTCGACCTCAACACACGCACCAGCGTGGCGCTGAGGCGGGCTGCCGGTGTCCTGCAGGGCGTGGACCTGCTGGGCGGCGAAATCGCCGTCGACAACACCCGCGGCGCCGCGCAGCCCTTCGTGGTGGCCGCGGGCGAGGGGCGGGCCATCGCCACGCGGGCAAGCTTCGAGGTGCGCGACCTGGGGCAGCACGTCTGCGTGACCTGCGTGTCCGGCAGGGTACGCGTCGAACTCGGCAGCCGCGGCCTGGGGCTGGTGGCGGGACAGCAGGTGACCTACGACAAGCGCGTCCTCGGGGCCCCCGTCCAGGCCGATGCGAACATCGCCTCGGCCTGGCGCAGCGGCGTGCTGGTCTTCCGCGACACGCCGCTGGCGGAGGTGGTGGACGAGATCAACCGCTACCGCGCGGGCCACGTGGTGGTGGTCGACGGCAAGCTGTCGCGCAGCCGCTTGAACGGACGTTTCCGCATCAACCAGCTCGAGGCGGTGTTCGCACAGATCCAGGAAGTCCTGGGTGCGAGCGTGACCCGGTTGCCTGGCGGCATCGTGCTGCTGGGCTGAGGCGGACCTCGGCAGCGCGGGAACCGTCTTCCGTTTTGTTTTCGCGTTGCGGGTTTTGCACATGGGCGGCGTCATAGAGGAAGAGGCCGCCGGCACATGTGCCGACGTTGCGGCCGCCGTCCGATTGCCAAGGCGAACCCCACATGCAACCGAGCCAGATCGTCCCGTCCCATTCCTCCAGGCCCGCGCTTGCGCGCCGACACCAACGCACTGAACGTGCCATGCGTGCCATGCGTGCATGGCAATGCAAGCCCCTGGTGCAGGCCGCCCTGTTGACCTTCGTGGCAAGCACGGCCCATGCGGCGGCTCCGGCCTTCAGCAGCGCGTGGTTCGCCGCCAAGGGCGCGGCGCAGAGCACGGCACAGCAGACCGGGCGCCTGCCCAACGGCATGCCGGTGTCGGCGCTGGCGAGCCCCACGGCGCAGCAGCAACAGGCCAATGCCGAGCTGCAGCGCTCGCTGGCCAACCTGGGCACGGCCGCGCAGGGCATCGCGGCGATGCAGGCCGCGCAGGCCAGCGCGCGCGCGGCGGCTGCGGCGGCCAACGCCACGGTGCCGGACGGGCTGGCCGAGGGCGGCCTGAAGATCGACACCAACAGCCTCACGCAGGGCTGGGTCAACGCCAATGCGCCGGCGCAGACGGTGGCCGACGGCAAGACCACGGTGGCGATCCAGCAGACCGCGGACCGCGCGGTGCTGAACTGGGAGACCTTCAACGTGGGGCGCAGCACCACGGTGGATTTCAAGCAGCAGGCGGACTGGGCGGTGCTGAACCGGGTCAACGACCCGCAGGCGCGGCCGAGCCAGATCCAGGGGCAGATCCGCGGCGACGGCACGGTGATGATCGTCAACCGCAACGGGGTGATCTTCAGCGGCACCAGCCAGGTGGACACGCGCAACCTGGTGGCGGCGGCGGCGCGCATCAGCGACGGGCAGTTCAGCAGCAACGGCATCTACGGGCTGAACGGCACCACGCCGAGCTTCACCGACGCGCTGGGCAAGGTGGAGGTGCAGGCCGGGGCGCGCATCGCCACGCGCGCGCCGGCCACGGTGACGCAGGGCGGGGGCTATGTGCTGCTGCTGGGCGGGGAGGTCGGCAACGCGGGCACGATCGCCACGCCGCGCGGGCAGGCGGCGCTGGCGGCGGGCGACAGCTTCGTGATCCGGCGCGGGGTGGGCACCGACGGCAACACCACGTCGACCACGCGCGGCAACGAGATCTCGCCGCAGTTCGTGGCCAGCGGTGGCACGGGAAGCGCGGGCAAGGTGGCCAACAGCGGGCTGATCCTGGCCCCGGAGGGTGACGTGACGCTGGCCGGGCGCGACGTGCAGCAGCTCGGGGTGGCGGTGGCGACCACCACGGTCAACACGCGCGGCACGGTGCATCTGCTGAACTCGGCGGCGGACACGCAGGGGCGGGTGACGCTGGGGCCGGGGGCGGTGACGGCGGTGCTGATCGACGACGACGGCAAGACCACGGCGCTGGACAGCCAGCGCGACGCGCTGATGCAGGACTCGGCGGCGCAGGACCTGCTGCGCGCGGGGGCGGCGTCGGGGCTGTTCGACAACCTGTCGAAGCTGTCGGACCGGCGCGACCAGTCGCGCGTGGAGATCGTCAGCGGGGGCGACGTGCTGTTCCAGGGCGACTCGCTGACGCTGGCCACGGGCGGGCAGATCGCGGTGAGCGCGACGGGGCGCAGCTTCGTGGCGAACCGGGCGCAGCTGGATGTGTCGGGGGCGGTGGGCGTGGCGCTGGCGATGGACACCAACAACGTCAAGATCAACGTGCAGGGCAACGAGCAGCGCGACGCGCCGGGCAACCGCGACAGCGGGAACCTGCTCAATGCGAACGTGTGGATCGACCGGCGCCGGCTGGTGTACGTGCCGGCGGGCGTGGGGGGCTACGCGACCGAGCGCTGGTACACGGGAGGCGGGCTGCTGGAGGTGGGCGGCTACCTGGGCAACCAGGGGCACCGCATCGGCGAGTGGGCGGCACAGGGCGGCACGGTGACGCTGGGCGGCAAGGAGGTGGTGACGCAGGCGGGCTCGTCGATCAACCTGTCGGGCGGCAGCCTGGACGTGCAGACGGGGTATCTGAAGCAGACCTGGTTCAAGGCGGCGGACGGGACGCTGACCAAGGCCGACAACGCGCCGGCGGGGGTGTTGTACACGGGGGTCTACACGGGCTTCGACGACGAGCACCCGCGCTGGGGCAAGACGGCGATGCAGTCGTACGCGAGCCCGCTGATCGCGCCGCAGCAGGTGCTGCAGAACGGCTACACGGTGGGGCGCGACGCGGGTCGGCTGCAGGTGAGCGCGCCGACGGCGGTGCTGGAAGGCGAGGTGGTGGCGCGGGTGTTCAACGGGGCGCAGCAGACGCAGGCGCGCGCGGCGGGCCTCGCCGACGGCTACAAGCAGGGGCAGTACGCGGTGGCGCAGGCGGGCGGGCTGGCGCTGGGGCAGTACACGGGGCCGGGGCGCACCGGGGTGTTCACCAGCGAGGTGAAGATCGGCACCGAGGTGGGGGTGACGCCGGGCATGGGTGCGGCGGATGCGCTCGACCCGCAGCGGCAGAACACGGTGTGGCTGGACGCGGGGATGCTGAACGGGTTCCAACTGGGCGTGCTGGACCTGGCCAGCGGCGGGCGCATCGTGGTGAGCCAGCCGCTGGTGCTGGCCGACGGCGGCCAGCTGAGCCTGGTGGCGCCCAAGGTCGACATCGATGCCAACCTGACGGCGCACGGCGGCACGGTGAACGTGTCGAACCTCTTCCAGCAGGCCGGATCGAAGTTCCCGGTCGCGCTGACGGCGGCCGACGGCTCCTCCGCGCTGACCTTGGCGCCGGGGGCAACGATCGATGCGCGCGGGGTGTGGGTCAACGCCCGCACCGATCCGGATGCGCTCACGGGCCTCGCCTATCTCAATGGTGGCAACGTCACCTTCGATTCGTCGGGCGACCTCATGCTGGGCGAAGGCAGCGTGATCGACGTGTCGTCCGGTGGCGCGGTCCTGGCCAGTGGCAAGACCGTGGGAGGCAAGGGCGGCAACGTCACCCTGGTCGCCGGGGACTCGATCAACCAGAGCGGCGACGGCACGCTGGCGATCAAGGGCGAGATCCGCGCCTACGGCGTCAACGGCGGCGGCACGCTGACCATCTCATCGCCGGACAGTGTGCTGATCGGCGACAACGCGATGCTGAGCGGCGGTGTGCTGGCCGCCGGCACGCCGGTTTCGACGCCGGTGAGGCTGAGCCAGCCGCTGACGATCCGGGCGGGGCAACCCCTGCCATTCACGCTGACGGAAACGTTCAGCACGCTCAAGCTGGATGTCCCTGCCCCCACCGTCATCTCCCTGGTGAACTGGCCCACTGTGCCGACCGCCGCGGACTGGGTCGTGCCTGACGGTGTGGACCTGTCTTCCAAGGGGAGCAATGGCCTGCTGGTCTACTACAATCCCGGCGACGTGATGCCGGCTGGGACGCTCATCGCCAACGGCCCCGACCACCTCCCGGCCGGGACCGTGATCCCCTCGAGCGTCTTCCCGAATGGCATTGCCATCAACCCCTACCATCTCGTCTATGGCGCGGGTTCGGTGCAGACCCGGGACATGACCTACCAGGCCGGTACCGTGATCCCGGTCGGCGTGGCCCTGGGCCAGACCGTGTCGGTGGTGCCGCTGCCCTCGCTCGGTGGCGCCTTCTTCCGTGCCGGCTTCTCCAGCTACGATATCAACGGCGGCCGCGGCGTGCTGATGACGGATGGCACCGCCATCGCACCGGCCATGCCCGTGTACCGCTTCACGTCCGACAGCGTCAAGGCACGCGCGGGCAGCGATCCGTCCGCGGCGATGTCCTTGTGGCTGCCGCCGCTGTTCGCGGAACAACCGCAGAGCGCGACACTGAGCCAGCGCGCGGGCGCCAGCCTGGTGCTGCGCTCGCTGGCCAAGTCCGCCAGCGGCGACCCCTCGGGCGGCGCCATCGTGATCGGCAGTAATGCCAGCATCGCCGTCGATGCGGGGCAGAGCATCCGGCTCGATGCCTTCGGCCAGGTGACGGTCGATGGCAGCCTGACGGCGCGCGGCGGCAGCATCAGCCTGGTCAATGAAACGGATGGCAGCACGGACCTGGCGCGCAACTTCGATGCGGCCGGGGTCAACCGCGGCGTGTCGGTGTGGATCGGCCCGCAAGGCCGGCTCGATGTCTCGGGCCAGGCCTACACGGCGGTGGATGCCCAGGGCCGCCGCTATGGCACGGTCACCGATGGCGGCACCATCAAGGTGAGCGGCGGCACCGCCTTTGTGGTGATCCGCCCTGGCGCCGAACTGAACGCGGATGGCAGCGCCGCGGCCGTCGATGCGTCGACCGTTGCGGGCCAGGCCGGTGCGGGCGCGATCACGCTGGCGGGCAACGGCGGCAACATCGCGCTGTCCTCGATGAGCGGCCTGGACCTGGGTGGGAACCTGCATGCCGCGGCGGGCGCAAAAGGGGCCGCCGGCGGGGAACTGTCCGTTGCGCTGGTCACGCCCGCCTTCCCTGATCCGCTGGCGCAGATCCCGTTCAGCGTGCTGGTGCCCAGCGTGATGACGGTGACGCAGGCGCGTCCGGCCGCGGCGGCCTTGTCCGGGCCGGGTGCCCCGGTGGCCGCGCTGCCGCTCGGGCAGGCGGCGGTGAGCGCGGACATGGTCAAGCAGGGCGGCTTCAGCGCCCTGTCCCTGTCCTCCGGCGACTACCTCGTCTTCTCCGGCGATGTCTCCCTCTCCCTGGACAAGAGTCTCAAGCTCAATGCCGGAGCGTTCACCTCCGGGCCGCGGGTTCCGGGCACCGATCCGGCGCTGACGCCAGGCAGCGGCGCCGTCCGCCTGGCGGCGCCCTACGTCATGCTCAGCGGTACGCCGGTGGTCGTGCGCGACGGCAGCCGCAGCGGCACCATCTATAACCCGGGGGCTGCTCCGTCGCCGACCACGGCGACCCTGGAGGTGGACGCGAACCAGATCGACGTCCAGGGCCTGGTGGTCTTCTCGGCCCGCAACAGCTACTTCGATCCCGCGCAGGATACCTATCTCAACTCGCCGGCGCCCGGCTTCCGCGTGGCGAAGCTGGTCAGCCAGGGCGACATCCGTTTCCTGCCCACCGCCGTCCAGAATGGCACGATGCTGGCATCGTCATGGGACCTGGACCTGGAAGCGGCGCAGGTCTATCCGGCCACCAATGCGGTCGCCAGCGTGATCGCCGGCCAGAACAACAACGGCTATGCCGGCACGCTGAGGATCGGCCGCACCACGGCCACGGTGCCGGACGCGCCGCTGTCGGTCTTCGGCCATCTCAGCCTGGTTGCCCCCGTCATCGAACAGGGAGGGATCGTCCGGGCTCCGTTCGGGGGTATCACGATCGGAGGGAATGCGTACTCGATCCTCGCGCAGACAGTCGACCTGCTGCCCGGCAGCGTGACGTCGGTATCGATGGCCGGCTTGACGATGCCCTACGGCGGGACGATCGATGGCGTCACATACAACTACAACGGCAGCGCGGTCCAGGCTTTGAACCTGTCCGGGCATAGCGCAATCGGCGTCCAGTCCGGCGTACAGCTGCAAGGCCAGACCGTGAACGTCCGCGACGGCGCGCTCATCGACCTGTCCGGCGGCGGCACGCTGACCGGCGCGGGCTTCGTCTCCGGGCGGGGCGGCTCGGTCGACATCCTCGGCACGCCGCTGGTCAATGCCAACCCGGCCAACCGCTTCAGCAAGGCGGGCGACAAGGTCTATGCCATCCTGCCCGGCTATGCCTCCGGCTACGCGCCGGTGGCGCCGGAGAACGGCGCCGGCGACCCGGCCATCGGCCAGCAGATCACCGTGGGCGCGGGCGTGCCGGGCCTGCCGGCGGGCACCTATACGCTGCTGCCGTCCAACTATGCACTGCTGCCCGGCGCCTACCGCGTCGAACTCGGCGCCACCGGCGCCAAGGTGGCGGGCGGCGCGACGGCCGTCGGCGGCGGCACCTATCTCACTTCCGGCGTCATGGGGATCGCGAACACCGGCATCCGCAGCCAGCTTCCCACCACCGTGCTGGTGACCCCGGGCACGGCAGTGCGCTCGTATTCCCACTACAAGGAACAGGGCTACGCCGACTTCCTGACGGCGCAGGCCGCGCTCTCCGGCGGCCTGCGTCCGCTGCTGCCCATCGATGGCAAGGTGCTGGACGTGCAGTTCAATGCGGCCGGCGACATGACGATGCCGTCGCCCACGCCGGCGCCGTCCGCGCTGAACTTCGGCGGAACGGTGCTGTTTTCCCCAGCGCAAGGCGGCATCAGCGGCCAGGTGTCGCTGCGCAATATCGGCGAGGTGTTCAACGAGGTCCCGACAGCGGGCTTTCCCGGCGTCTCGGTGAGTGCCGGCAGCATCAATGCCATCGGCGCGCCGCGCCTGACCGTCAACGCCTTCGTGGCACAGGCCAACGGCACGCTGCAGTTCGCCGCCAACAATGGCGCGGATCTCTTCGTCCGCGATGGCGTGACCCTCCAGGCGGGCGAGATGTTCCTGGTGGGCGGGAATATCGTGGTGGGCCGTGGCGTCACGCTGTCGACGATCGGCCGGGGCGCGGTGCCGTTCGACTCCGCTTCGACGGGATTGAACTACCTGGCGGACCCGGTGACGGTGCTCGCCCTGTCGAACGGGAACGTGAACCTGCTCAGTTCCGCCAACAGCAACGGCTCGATCACGGTCGGCGCCGGTTCGTCGCTGTACGCGGAGGGCACCCTGGCCTTTGCCACCAACGGGCAGTCGAGCCTCGATCCGAGCGCCCATTTCGGCGCGCGCAACATCTCGCTGGCCGTGGGCACGCTCAATGTGGGCGCCGCCAGCGCCGTCACGGCGGCGGGCGCGAGCGGAGGCCTGCTGATCGACCAGGCGCTGTTCAACACACTGCTGCACGGCGACCCGGACCATGGCGCGCCCGCGCTGCAGCGCTTCACCCTGAGCGCGGCCAATGCCATCAACACCTTCGGCAGCACCGGGCTGGATGCCACCGGTTCCGGCGTCGACCTGCAACTGGCGACGCCCGCGCTCTACGGCTATGGCAACGCCGGCGACCGCGCGACCTTCGCCGCGGACAGGATCGTCTGGAGCGTGGTGCCGGGCACCTCGCCGCCGGCCGTGGGCGCGGCCGGCCCGGGCACCGGCCTGGGCACGCTGGACCTGGTGGCCAGGGAGATCGACCTGGGCCAGTTTATGTCGCTGGACAACACCAAGGTCAGCCGCACGGTCTATGGCTTCGGCAACGTCAACCTGAAGGCCGGCGAGAAGATCGTGTCGGCCGGCAACGGTTCGCTCTTCGTCTACCAGGCGCCGAGCACGGATGCCAGCGCCGTGTTCGGCCAGAGCGGCACCGGCGGCAACCTGACGCTGGCGACGCCGCTGCTGACCGGCATGCAGAAGTCGATCATGGCCTATACGGCGGGCGGGGCGCTGAACGTGGTGGCGCCGCCGGGCCAGGCGCCGAGCCAGGCGGTCTCGACCGTGGCGGGCGCGGAGATCGACCTGGGCGGCGACAGCGTCGCCATCGGCAGCACCATCCTGCTGCCGAGCGGCAAGCTGGTGGTGAACGCTACCCACGATATCGCGCTGGACGCGGGCAGCCGCATCGACCTGAGCGGCCAGCCATCGACCATCCAGCGGGCCACGGTCTATGGCTTCGGCGGCACGGCCAGCTTGCGCAGCGCGCAGGGCGGCGTGGTGCAGGCCGGCGGCTCGGTGATCGACGTCTCGGCCACCCATGCCAACGCCGGCGAGATCACGATCGATGCCGGCAACGGGCAGGTCGCGCTCAACGGGACGCTGAACGGCGGCGCGACCGAGGGCCAGGCCAGCGGCGACTTCAGTGCGCGGGCGGGGACGTTCGCCGACTTTGCCGGCCTCAATGCCGCGCTGACCCGGGGCGGCTTCTTCGATGCGCGCAGCTTCACTGCCCGGCAGGGCGACCTGGTGGTGGGCGACGGCGTGAAGGCGCGCCAGGTGTCGATCGCGACGGACGGCGGGCAGCTGACCGTGAACGGCACCATCGATGCCTCGGGCGCGGCGCCCGGCACGATCCGGCTGTCGGCGGCCAAGGGGCTGACGCTGGCAGCGGGCGCGGTGCTCGATGCGCACGGCACGGTGCTGCAGGTGGACAGCTACGGGCAGCCGATCGAGGCGAAGAACCGCGGCCATGTCGAGCTCACCGCGGCCGGCGGCACCCTGTCGCTGCAGCCGGGCGCCACCATCGACCTGTCGACGCCGGATGGCGCGGCCCACGGCGATATCGTGCTGAATGCCCGGCGCACCGGTGAGACGTCAGGTGATATCGCCATCAACGCGAGCGGCCCGCTCGCCATCAAGGGCGCGAACAGCCTCGCGCTCAATGCCTTCTGGACCTATGACCTGCCCGGCGGCAGCGCCATTTCGCAGGCCACGCTCGACGGTTACGACGCCGCCAGCACGGACTTCATCCACGCCGCGCTCGGCAATGCCGCGCTCGCTTCGCGCATGGCGGGCCTGTCGGCCCTGGGCGCCGCCTTCCACCTGCGGCCGGGCGTCGAGATCGCCTCCAGCGGCGATCTTTCCACCTCGGGCGATATCGACCTGGCCAGGTATCGCTACGGAGCGGGCGCCGATCGCGACCCGGCATCGGCGACCTACGGCGCCGGCGAACCGATGGCCCTGGTGGTCCGCGCCGGCGGCAACCTGACCATCGGCGGCAGCCTCTCGGATGGATTCCAGGCCGGCGCATCCGTCGCGCCCACCTTTGCCGCCATCCTGCCGTCTGCCCTGTCCACCGATAAGGTTCACTTCGGCGCGCAGGGCCAGTTGCTGTGGCGCCTGGTACCCGGCAATATCGTGGCGGTGACCGAGCCTGGGGGATGGACCGTGCCCACGCTGGCCACCGGCGCAGCCCTGCCTATGCCTTTCCGGCCGCAGGCCGTCGACGGCACCACCTATGCTTCGGGAACCGTCATCCCGTATGGCACGCAATTGAAGCGCCTCAATATCGCGGTCGGCCTGGAGAACACGGTCACGGGCCTGTCGCTGCAGACGGATCCGGGCAGCCCCGCCGCAGCCGCGACCTCGGCGCGCGCGAGCATGCTGGCGCCCGGTTCGCTGTCGGCGTCGCTGCGCCTGGTCGCGGGCGCGGATATCGCCGCGGCCGACCAGCGCGCGCTGCAGGCGACGCAGGCGCTCGGCGGCGGCGGCAACCTCACGCTCAACGACCCGGCCTACAACGCCGACTTGGCGGGAACCTTCTTCAGCGTGCTGCGCACGGGCACCGGCAGCCTCGACCTGCTGGCCGGCGGCAGCTTCAGCGAAGCCACGCCTTACGGCGTCTACACCGCCGGCACGCAGTCGGCGCCGCTGAGGACGGCCGACGGCCGCAACCCTTACGATCTTGCCGCGAGCGTCAGCGGCGGCGCGTCCCAGGCGTGGTACCCCGAGCACGGCGGCGACCTGCTGCTGACGGCGCAACAGGACGTGACCGGCAATATCCAGATCGCGGACAACACGCTGCGCTTCGTCGACAGCAACCTGACCAGCAACTGGCTGTGGCGCCAGGGCGGCGGAGGGATCAGCCCTGATCCGGCCGCGTGGTGGATCAACTTCGGCGCCATGGCAAAGACCAATCCCAACGGTTCCGCCTTCGGGCTGATCGGCTTCCAGGGCATCGGGACCCTGGGCGGCGGCAACCTGACGGTGATCGCCGGACGCCATGCCGGGGTGACGGCGAACGGCGCCCCTTACAGTTCGACCGGTCTCGATCTCGCCGTCGCCTCCAGCGGCCGGGTCATGGCGGATGGCACCCTGCTGCAGACCGGCGGCGGCGACCTGACCGTCAAGGTCGGCGGCGTCCTCAATGGCCGCCAGGCCCAGGGTTCCAACGGCTATGCCTCGGACTATTTCGGCTCGGTGACCGCGCTGCGGGGCGACATCGCCATCGATGCCGGGGCGGTGGGCGTGATCGAGCAGAACACGAGCGGGTCGTACTGGACGTCGTACGATCCCCGCGTACTGGATGGCGCGACGCTCAAGCGCTCGATGCAGACCCCCGGTCCGACGGTCGTGCCGGGCGACGGCACCGTGACGGTGTCCACGCGCGGCGACCTGGTGCTGGGCGGCGCCGGCGATGCCGGGATGACGGCGCTCGCGGACAGCGCTGGCATGCTCTACACGGTGCCCGGCGCAAGCGGTGCTCCGGCCAAGATCGTCAAGGGCGCCAACGCGCAGTTCACCTTGTGGCGGCCTGCGACGGCGATCCGCCTGCTTGCCGCGGGCGGCGACGTCGCGCCCTTGAACGGCGCCGTGGCGGGCAGCAGCGGGCAGAACGGCAATGGCTTCTATCCCGGCAGCCTGTCCGTTGCCGCGCCCAATGGTGACATCCGGCTGCGCGAGGTGGACTCCGCGGGTGCCCTGCCAGGCGTCATCGAGCTGATTCCGTCGCCTATCGGCCAGCTGGAACTGCTCGCGGCAGGGTCGATCTATGGCTCGGGTTCTGTCGTGGCCATGTCGGGCGCCGACATGGCCAGCCTGGCGACCCCCGCGCGGCCGCTGTTCCAGACCACCTCGGGCGCGGGCGGCCTCAGCAATGCGGCCGTCGATGGCGCGGTGCGCGTGAACGCCTCCAACCCGATCGCCTTCGGCGAAGACAACCCCACGAGCAACCTGCATGCCCAGGATCCGCGCCCGGCCCTGGTCTATGCGGGCATCGATATCGATGACCTGCAGATCGGACAGGCGCCGGTACGGAGCCGGTCGCCCTCGAGCAATTTCACGCCGACACACCGTACGTGGTATGTCGCGGCCAAGCCGTTCGAGGTGCTCGCGGGCCGGGACATCGTGGGGACGGGCCCGGTGCCGAGCGTGTTCCTCAACGTGGGGGCGAACGACATCACCGTGATGCAGGCCGGCCGCGACATCTTCTATCAGTCGGTCAATGTGGTCGGCCCCGGCCTGCTGCAGGTCCAGGCCGGGCGCAACCTGTACCAGGGCTACTACGGCGCGCTGACCAGCGTGGGCGACGTGGTCAACGTGTCGAACAAGTCGGGCGGGGCCGGCATCACGGTGCTGGCCGGGGTCGGCGCGAACGGCCCCGACTACACGGGCTTCGCCAGGCTCTACTTCGATGCGGCGAACCAGCTGAACGCCGGCACGCCGCTGGCGGGCAGCGGCAAGGTGGCGCATGCCTACGACGGGGAGCTGCTGGCCTGGCTGCGGCAGCGCTTCGGCTACCAGGGCACGGCGGCTGATGCGCTGGCGTATTTCCTGGCGTTGCCCAAGGTGCAGCAGGGCGTCTTCGCGCGGCAGGTCTACTTCCAGGAGCTGCTGCTGGGCGGACGCGAGTACAACGACCCGGCGAGCACGCGCTACGGCAGCTACCTGCGCGGGCGCGAGGCCATCGCGACGCTGTTCCCGGCCATGGATGCGCGCGGCAAGGCGATCGCCTACCGGGGCGACATCACCATGTTCAGCAGCATCACGGGCTCCACCACCGTCAACGGGCAGACGGTGCCAGTCATCACCGACGCCGGCATCCACACCAACTTCGGCGGCGACATCCAACTGCTCAACCCGGGTGGCCAGACGCTGGTCGGCGTGGAGGGCGTGCCGGCGGGAGCCGGCGCCGGCCTGATCACGCAAGGCTCGGGCGACATCGCCCTGTATTCGAAGGGCAGCATCCTGCTGGGCCTGTCGCGTGTCATGACCACCTTCGGCGGCAGCATCCAGGGCTGGTCGTCGGATGGCGACATCAACGCCGGCCGGGGCTCCAAGACCACGGTGGTGTACACCCCGCCCAAGCGGGTCTACGACGCGCTGGGCAATGTCACGGTGTCGCCGAACGTGCCGTCCTCGGGCGCGGGCATCGCCACGCTGAGCCCGATCCCGGAGGTGCCGCCGGGCGACGTGGACCTGGTGGCGCCGCTGGGCACCATCGACGCGGGCGAGGCGGGCATCCGGGTCTCGGGCAACGTCAACTTCGCCGCGCTGCAGGTGGTGAACGCGGCCAATGTGCAGGTGCAGGGCAAGTCGACCGGCCTGCCGGTGGTGGCCAGCGTCAACGTGGGGGCGCTGAGCAATGCCAGCGCGGTGGCCTCGCAGGCGGCGGCCGCGGCGCAGGATGCGATGACGCGCGAGCGCGCCGCGCAGCGTCAGGGCCTGCCATCGATCTTCACTGTGCGCATGCTGGGCGGCGACGCGCAGCCGTCCGGCACCGGCGAGCCGGCGGCAGCGCAGCCCACGCGCCAGGACCGCGCCAGCTATGACCCCGCCAGTGCTTTCCAGATGATCGGCAACGGGGAGCTGAGCGAGCGCCAGAAGATGCAGTTGACGTCGGTGGAGCGGAAGAACCTGTCGCGCTGAGCGGCGCGGCGCGACACCCTTGCGCTTGCCGGAGCGGTCGTGCGTGCGGCCGCTCCGGCTGGCGCGCGCCCTGCCGCCGCGCGCGATCGTCCATCGACCTGTGGTGCGGGGAGGGGCACGGGGCGCGGGGCCGCTGCGCCGCGCGCCATGAAGGTTCCATGACACGGCAATCAGTTTGCGGGTTTCCTCCTCCCCAAACGTCTCTTCAGTGAGGACGGTCGAAACGCCGTGCGCGCCCGGGCCCATCTCGTAGGTGGGGCGTAGACGGGGACGTCGATGGGAGCGCCGATGGAGGCGTCGATGAGAGCTCGCGTATCGGAGCGGGGCAGGCGTTGGCCGGCTTCGCCCCGGCCCTGCTAGACGGAGGAAAACCTGTGATGGATATGAGCATCCCGCACTGCGTCCGGGCGCCCGAGCCACTCGAAGGCGCGCCCGGCGCGGTGGGTGGCGCGGCGACCGGCGCAGTGACCGGTGAAGAGGCCGCCGCCGTCGTGCTGCGCGAGATCCTGGTGACGAACTACGACCGGCTGCACCGGCGCCTGATGCGCCAGTTCGGCTGCCGCGACACGGCCAGCGACAGCCTGCAGGAAGCCTGGCTGCGGCTGGGGAGCGCCACCGTGTCGGATGCGGTGCGCTGCGCCGAGGCCTATGTGTACCGCGTCGCCTGCAACGTGGCCACGGACCAGCTGCGCGACCGCAATCTGTGGCCCTCCCTGGTGGATCCGGACCTGGTGTTCGAGCACCTGGCCGACCGCGGGCCGGGGCCGGACGCGGTGGCCGAGGCGCGTTCCGACCTGGCGGCGCTGGACCGGGCCCTGCAGCAGGTGCCGGGACGCCATCGGCGCGTCCTGGTGGGCCTGCGCCTGGAGGAGCTGACGCGCGAGGAGGTGGCGGCGCGCGATGGCATCTCGCTGCGCAACGTGGATACCGCGCTGCGCCAGGCACTGGACCACTGCGCGGCGCTGACCGGCCGGCGCGCCGTCGGCGGCGTCAGTGCGCCACGGCGTACCCTGGCACGGGCCGGGGGGGCGGGCAGTGTGCCCGCGCCGGCAGAGAAACCGGTGCGCCGGCACGCGCCCAAGGCGCGCTCGGAAGCGGTGCCGGCGCTCTGGAGCGGGCTGTGAAACACGCTCCGACGCGCGGGTCGAGCCGGACCGCCTCGGCCGCGAGGTAGCCCGGCGCCGCCGGGATCCGCGCCGAGCCCAGCGGAATGCCGTAGGGCCTGTCCGGGTGGGGGTACACCCTGTCACAACGCTGACATGTGACCGGGGCAGCATGGGCGCGACTTGTGCTCTCCGTTCCCGATGCGGTCCGATCCCGCATCGCGCGTGACCCGATGCATGGCCACAGCCCTCCTTCCACGACCGCGCCGCGTCCGCTATGGCGGCCGCTGCCTGTGCATCGGCTGGGTACTGGCGCTGCTCTGCCATCTGGCGTTGGCGGCGCAAGGCATGCTTGAGGCCGTGGCGCCGGAGACCGGCGCGACCTTGCGCTTCGACATCGGCCGCCTTCCCATGCGCCAGGCACTGGAGCAGTACCTGCGGACCAGCGGCCACTCGCTGCTCTACGACGATGCCATCACCGCCGGCAAGCAGGCCGGACCGCTGCGAGGCGAGTTCACGCCCGAGGCCGCCTTGCGCACGCTGCTGGCGGGAAGCGGCATCGTCGCCAGCAGCACGGCGCCGGCGGCGTGGGTCCTGCTCGATGGGCGTGCAGCGGCAGCGGCCACCGCAGGCACCGGGGCAGGGATGCCTGCCGCCGCGGAGAGCGGGGCGCAAGCGAGCGGGGCCACTGCCTACTACGCGGTCCTGCAGGTCCGCATCGGGCAGGCATTGTGCGGGGATCCCGTGACGATGCCGGGCAGCTATCGCCTGGCGCTGCGCCTCTGGATCGGCGCGGACCAGGCCATCGAGCGCGTGCTGCTGCATCCGAGCGGCAATGCCGTCCGGGATCAGCGTGTGCAGCGCCGGCTGCAGGGCCTGCAGATGCCCGTGCCGGTCCCGCCCGGGATGGTCCAGCCCATGACCCTGGTCATCCTGCCCAGGGCGCCCGCGCTGAGCGGCGATTGCGCGGCCGCCCGCCTCGCGCCGGCCGGCAGGGTGGAGGCCGCATGAACCAGCCCGCCGACCTGGTCCGCTTCCTGCTGGATCACTACGAACTCATCAAGCGCCGCGTCAGCTTCCGGGTGGGTTCGCGGGAACTGGCCGAGGAGGTGATGCAGGACACCTACCTGCGGCTCCAGGCGCGCGGCACGGCAGCCCCGGTGCGGGATCCTTCCGGCTTCCTGCTGCGCACCGCGCTCAACCTGGCCATCGACCGCATCCGCTCGGACCGCCGCCTGCTGACGGGGGAGGAAGTGGAGTACCTGATCGACCAGGAGGTGGCGGCCGTCGATCCGGCCGAGGAGGCGCTGGGGCGGATCGAGCTGGAAGCGCTGGCGCGCGCGCTGGACCGGCTGCCCGCGCTGCGCCGCGAGCTCTTCGTGGCGTCGCGCGTCGACGGCATACCGCAGAAGGAACTGGCCCGCCGCTACGGCATTTCGCTGCGCAAGGTGGAGCTGGAGATCCACCTCGCGCATGAGACACTGGCGCGGCAGATCGAGCGATACCCGGATCCGGCGTGAGGGCTCCCCAGGAAAACACCGATGCGGCTGCCGCCGCCCCGGGCCGTCTGATGAAGCAGGTGGCCGGCGTTTCCGCCTGTCCTGCCATGGCCGCCGCCATGGCGATGCGCGGGCGCCGCCGCGCAGGAAAGTAATGAAGACCGAATAGGGTGGGCATGCAAGCAGACAAGGCCGAGGACGACGCCGCCGCGCTCGATGCGCAGGCCAGGGCGTGGCTGCGCCGGCTCCGCAGCGGCGCCGCGACGGAGCGGGATGCGCGCGAGTTCAAGGCGTGGTGCGCACGCAGTCCGGCGCACCGGCGGACGCTGGCGCGTGCCGAGCAGGCGTGGCGGGCCATCGGGCAGGCGCAGGCCTGCTACGAGGAGATGTTCCCGGAGCGCCGCGGCCAGGCCGCGGCCCTGCTGCGGCGCCAGGCACCGGTGGAATCCCGGCGGCGCTTCCTGCGGGGCGCCGCCGTGGCCGGCGCCGCCGCCGCGCTGGCGGCCGTGACGCTGCGGCCGCCGCTGCATCTGTGGCCCTCGCTGCAGGACATGGCCGCCGACCACCGCACCGCGACGGGCGAGCAGGCACGCCTGGCCCTGGCCGGCAACCTCGAATTGCTGCTCAACACGCAGACCAGCATCGATATCGCGCGCGGTGCCGGCCCGGCCGGCGGTGACCGCATCCTGCTGATCGATGGGGAGGTCGCGCTGCGCCGCCAGCCGGGCGCCGGCCAGGTGGAGATCGTCGCCGGTGGCGGACGCATCGTGCCCGGCGATGGCGCCGTCGAGGTCCGCCGTGCCGGCACGCGCTACTGCGTGACCTGTACCGCCGGCGAGGCACGGCTGGCGCATGCCAGCGGCACGATGGCGCTGCGCCAGCGCGAGCGTGTCTGGTACGACCGGCAGGGTGTCGGGCCTGCCGGCGCGGTCGACCTCGAAGTCGCCAGCGCCTGGCAGCACGGCCAGCTGCTGTTCCGCGCCGTGCCCCTGCGCGAAGCGGTGGACGAGATCAATCGCTATCGCCGCGGCCGCGTGATGGTGTCGAACCAGGAACTGGCGTCGCGGCGGCTCAGCGGCCAGTTCCGCATCGCCGACCTGGATGAGGCGATCCGCCAGATCCAGCAGATCTATCATGCGCAGGTGACGCGATTGCCCGGAGGGTTCGTGATTCTGGGATGACGGCGCCTGCCGTGATCCGGAGTGCCGGGGTTGCCGGGGTTACAAAAAAGATTGCGGTTGGCCGCCGCTGGTCCGTCTTGTTCACATCGCCTGCTCGACCATCGCCGATGGCCGGCAGCACAAGACCGATCCGGACGTATCCAGGAACCCCGCCATGACGCCTCGCACGCTTCCTTCCCACGCCACGCCGCGCAGCCAAGCAGGCGCCCGGGCCATCGCCGCCGGGCCGTCGCCACGGCGTCCGGCGGTGCGTCCGATCGCACGTTCGATCGCGCTCCCGATCGCGCTCCCGATCGCGGTCCCGATCGCGCTCCCGAACGCGCTCCCGCTCGCACGGGCGGTGGCACTGGCGCTGGTGGCGGGCGGCGCGGCCGGCAGTGTCCACGCCCAGCAAGCGTTCAGCCAGGCATGGTTCGCGGCCAAGGGCGCCGTGCAAGGCAACGTGGCCGCCACGGGCCGGCTGCCCAACGGCATGCTGGCCGGCACGCCGGACGGGCCGCAGCAGCAGTCGCAGGCGGCGCGCCAGCAACTGCAGCGCTCCATCGACAACCTGAACCTGGCGGCGCAGGCCATCGCGGCCCAGCAGGCGATGCAGCAGGCCGCCCGCGATGCCGCGCAGGCCGCCGGCTCCCCGGTGCCGGATGGCCTGGCCGAAGGCGGCCTGAAGGTCGATACCAACAGCCTGACGCGCGGCTGGATCCACGCCAACGCGCCGGCGCAGACGGTGGCCGACGGCAAGACCACGGTCACCATCGAGCAGACCCAGGCCAAGGCCATCCTGAACTGGGAGACCTTCAACGTCGGCAAGAACACCACGGTGGACTTCAAGCAGCAGGCCGACTGGGCGGCGCTGAACCGCGTCAACGATCCGCAGGCGCGGCCGAGCCAGATCCAGGGCAGGATCCGGGGCGACGGCACCGTGCTGATCGTCAACCGCAACGGCATCCTCTTCGGCGGCGGCAGCCAGGTGGACACGCGCAACCTGGTCGCGGCCGCGGCGAAGATCAGCGATGGCCAGTTCACCGGCAATGGCCTGTATGGCGCCAACGGGACGCCGACCTTCACCGACGCGCTGGGCGCGGTGCAGGTGGAGCAGGGGAGCCGGATCACCACGCGCGAGCCGGATGCCGTGACCACCGGCGGCGGCTATGTGCTGCTGCTGGGCAAGACGGTGCACAACGCGGGCGAGATCACGGCGCGGAAGGGACAGGCCCTGCTGGCGGCCGGCGACAGCTTCGTTATCCGCAAGGGCGTCGGCACCGAGGGCAATACCGCTTCCACCACGCGCGGGAACGAGGTGGCGCCGCTGTTCGCGGCGGACAGCGGCGCGGGCGCGGTCGGCAACAGCGGCCTGATCCTGGCGCGCGAGGGGGACATCACGCTGGCCGGACGCGACGTGCGCCAGCAGGGCGTGGCCATCGCCACCACCACGGTCAACACGCGCGGCACCATCCACCTGCTGAACTCGGCCGCCGATGCCGCCGGGCGCGTGACCCTGGGCAACGGCGCCACCACGGCGGTCCTGGTCGAGGACGATGGCAGGACGACGGCACTCGATACCCAGCGCGATGCGCTCATCAAGGAGTCGCTGGCGCAGGACAGGATCCGCGCGCAGGCCGCCCAGGGAACCTTCGACAACTATGCGAGGCTTGCCGACCGGCGCGACCAGTCGCGCGTGGAGATCGTCGCCGGCGGCAGCATCGTGTTCGAGGGCGGCAGCCTGACGCTGGCCACCGGCGGGCAGATCGCGGCCAGCGCGGCCGGGCGCAGCTTCCTGGCCGACAAGGCGCAGCTGGACGTGTCCGGCGCGGTCGGCGTCAGCGTGGCCATGGAGGCCAACAATGTGCTGGTCAACGTGCAGGGCAACGAACTGCGCGACTCGCCGCTCAATCGCGACAGCGGCAAGCTGGCCAACAACAATGTGTGGATCGACCGGCGCAGGCTGGTCTATGTCCCCGCCGGCACGGGCAGCTACCAGAACGAGCGCTGGTACACGGCGGGCGGCCTGCTGGAGGTCGGCGGCTACCTGGGCAAGCAGGGCCACCGTATCGGCGAATGGGCCGCCCAGGGTGGCACGGTGACGCTGGGCGGCGCGGAAGTGGTGACGCAGCCGGGCTCCAGCGTGAACCTGGCCGGCGGGACGCTGGACGTCGCCACCGGCTATCTCCGCAATACCTGGCTCAAGGGCAGCGACGGGCGCCTGTACACGGTCGAGAATGCTCCCGCGGGCATGGTCTTCTCCGGCGTGTACAAGGGCTTCGAGACGGAACACGCGCGCTGGGGCAGCACGGCCAGCGAGGCCTTCTACAATCCGCTGATCGCGCCGCAGCAGCGCCTCGAGAACGGCTACAGCGCGGGGCGCGATGCGGGCAGCCTGATCGTCAGCGCGCCCACCGCCATCGTCGATGGGGATGTGATCGCGCTGGCGTTCGATGGCGCGCAGCAGACGCGGCGCCGCAATGCGTCCGCCGACGGCTACAAGCAGGCGCAGACCGCCGTGGCCCAGCGCGGCGGCCTGGTCTTCGGCAACTTCAACGCGCTGGGCCTGGCGGGCGGCCACGCGACCGACGTGCGGATCGCGGCCGGCCAGCAGGGGCCGGCGCTCGAACCCGGCGGGGCGATCGCCGCGGACCGCCTCAACACCACCTGGCTCGACGGGCAGCGCCTGTCCGGCTACGGGCTGGGGCGCCTGGAGATCAATACCAGCAAGCCGGCCGTGGTCGAGGCCGAGGTGAGGCTGGCCGACGGCGGCCGCTTCAGCCTGACGGCACCGCGCAGCGAGATCGGCGCCGCCATCGTCGCGCACAGCGGCGAGATCGTGCTCACCAACGTCTACCAGACCCAGGGCGGCTCCCTGGCCGGCAGCCAGGGCTCGATCACGCTGCGCAGCGGCGCGGTGCTCGATGCCAGCGGAACCTGGACCAATGCCGTCAAGGACCCGCGCAGGCTCGCCGGCCTGGCCTATATCGATGGCGGCTCGGTGACGCTGCGCAGCACGCAGGACGTCGTGCTGGAGGCGGGCTCCCTGCTCGATGTCTCGTCCGGCGCCGCGCTGCGCAGCGGCGGCTCGCTCGCCGGCGGCCGCGGCGGCAATGTGGCGCTGGTCGCGGACTACGCCATCCCGGGGGCCAGCGACGGCACCGGCACGGTCTCGCTTGGCGGCACCATCCGCGGCTACGGGGTGCTCGGCGGCGGCAAGCTGACCGTCGAGGGCGGGCCGGCGATCGTGCTCGGCGGCAGGCTGCTGGCCAAGGAGGGAGAACTGGGCGCAGGGGAGCGCGTCGGGGTCGACCTCGTGGCCGACGCCGCCTTCACCGTCAGGGCCGGCGAGATCCTGCCCGCCGACTACCACTACACCCGCACCGTCGCGCTCGCCGGCGAGCGCGTGGCCGGCGTGCCGGCCTTCTCCAGCGAGGCACCGGTCGTGCTCGGGGCCGACTGGACGCTGCCGCCGGCGCAGCACGTTGCCTACACGCTGATGGTGGACAGCGTGCCGATCGAGGTCACGCCTTTCACCCAGCTCACGCTGCGCGCGGGCCAACGCATCACCGGCATCGCCAATCCGGGCGAGTTCCCGCCCGGCTACGTCGTGCCGGCCGGTGTCTTCGCCGGCGGCATCCCGATCCAGCCGGCAGCGGCGGTGCTGCGCGCCGGCGACACTGCGGCGGCGGCGGTCACCTTCGATGCCGGCACGCACATCCTCGCCGGCATGAGCCTGGCCCGCCCGGTCAAGGTCAGGCCGCTGCAGCACCTCGATGCGGGCCTCACGGGGCTGGGCTTCTCCAGCTATGTGATCGACGGCCACCAGGGCCTGGCCGTCGCGGACGGCGCGCGCATCGCCGCGACGGTGCCGGTGCTGCGCCCTGGCGCGAACGCGCCCGAGCTGGCCACCGGCGCCGATGCGGCCATGGCCCTGGAGATATGGACACCGCCGCTTCATCGCGAGGATCCGCTCGCGGGCAGGCTGACCCAGCGGGCCGGCGCGGATCTCACGCTCGATGCCAACGCGGCGCGGACACGGCCCGGTGGCGGCGTATCCATCGGCACCGGCGCGGAGATCCTGGTGGACCCGGGCCATGCCATCGCGCTCCATGCGCTCGGCCCGATCCACGTGGACGGCAGGCTGGCCGCGCCGGGCGGCACCATCGACGTCATCCAGGTGAACACTGCCTCCAACGGCGGGGCGAGCGCCGATCCGCAGGGCGGCCGGCGCGTCATCGAGATCGGCGGGCATGCCGTGCTCGACGCGGCGGGGCGCGCCTTCACCGCACTCGACCAGGCGGGCCGGCGCTACGGCATCGCCCAGGACGGCGGCAGCATCACCATCGGCGCGCCGACGCTGCTGGAGAGTGCGGGCGGCGTCGCCCAGGCCGCCGACGCCTTCGTCGTGGTGCGGGCCGGCGCCCTGCTGGAGGCGAGCGGCGCCAGCACCACCATCGACCAGCGCCAGCCGGGCGGAACCGGCGGCGCCAGCGCGCCGCTGGCGCTGGCGGGCAACGGCGGCACCATCGCGCTCCATTCCTTCCAGGGGCTCTATCTCGACGGCACCCTGCGCGCGGCCGCCGGCGGCTCCGGCGCCCTGGGCGGTGCCTTGATCCTCACGCTGCAGACACCCCGCTACGGCGTGATCTCGAGCGACCCGAGCGTGCCGGACGAACTGCGCTATTTCCGCGAGCTGACGATCGGCCAGCGCGCGCAGCCGAGCGGCGCCGCCGACGGGCTGCGCGCCGGCCGCGCCCGCATCAGCGCGGAGCAGATCCAGGCGGGCGGCTTCGACAGCTTCACCGCCTACGCGGACCTCGTGCGCTTCGACGGCAGCGTCGACCTCGCGCTCGGGCGCGCGCTGACGCTCTACCACGGCGGGCTGCTGAGCGATGGCTCCGGCATGCACGTGCACCTCGCCGCGCCCTACGTGAACTTCCGCGCGGCGCCCTTCCTGTCGCTCGAAGGCGACCCGGTCTATCCGAAGGCCTATACGCCGACCATGACCGTGTCGGCGCTGCCGACCCGGGCCAGCTTTTCCGTCGATGCCGACCTGATCGACCTCGGCAAGCTCACCCTGCACGGCGTGGCCGGATCGATCCGCCTGGTTTCCGGCACCCGCGCCTACGATGCGCCCGGCTTCGATACCGCCGTGCTCACCAGCCGGGGCGACATCCGCCTGGGCGGCGGCGTGACCGGCACCCGCCTGCTGGAGCTCGATGCCGCCCAGCTCTACCCCTATGGCAGCGCCATCGGCCGCATCCCCAACTTCGCCGACTGGGCCACCATCAAGGCCACCGAACGCGTGCGCATCGGCCGTACCACCGACACCGTGCCGGAAATGCCCTATTCCCTGTTCGGCGGCGTGCGCATCTGGTCGCCGGCGATCGAGCAGGGCGGCATCCTGCGCGCGCCGATGGGGGCGATCCAGTTCGGCGAAGCCAGCAACGGCATCGGCAACAACTACGACCGCGCGGTGGTGGCCGATACCGTGACCCTGCTGCCAGGCAGCATCACCTCGGTCAGCGCCAGGCACCTGTCCATGCCCTACGGCGGCACGGTCGACGGCCTGGTCTTCAGCAACGACGGCAACCGCGTCACCCAGGCCGTGATCAGTGAAGCGCGGGTGGTGCTGTCGGGCCGCGCCAACGATGTCCAGGCGGGGGCGGTGATCGACCTGTCCGGCGGCGGCGACCTGCCGGGCTCGGCTTTCATCAGCGGGCGCGGCGGCTCGGTCGACGTGCTGGCGACCGCGCTCGCCGATGCGGGGCCGGGCCATGGCTACAGCCGTGCCGGCAGCCCGGTCTACGCGCTGGTCCCCGGGGCGCAGCCGTTCGCCGCGCCGGTGGGCGGCGGCGCGGGGGCACTGCCCGCGACCGGCCAGCAGGTCACGATCCCGGACGGGGTGCCCGGGCTGCCCGGCGGCACCTATACGCTGATGCCGGCGCGCTATGCGCTGATGCCCGGCGCGTACCGCGTCGAAGTGGGCGGCCATGTCGGCCCCGCGGCGCAGCGGACGGTTGACGCCGGCAATGGCAGCTGGATCGTGCAGGGCCGCCTGGGCGTGGCCGGCACCGGCCGCAGCGATGCGCTGGCGACGCAGCTCATCGTCACGCCCGGCAAGACGGTGCGGCGCTATGCCCAGTACGACGAGACCGGCCTGCAGGCCTTCCTGATGGCCGATGCGGCGCGTTCCGGCGCCGCGATCCCCTACCTGCTGCGGGACGCCAAGTCGCTCGAGGTCCGCTTCCCCGAACTGGGCAGCGCGCCCAGCGACAAGCCGGCCCTGACCTTCGCCGGCAGCGCCGATTTCACGCCCGCCGAAGGCGGCCAGGGCGGCACCTTCACCGCGCGCTTCGGCGAGCGCGCCACCAGCAAGATCGAGGTCGTCCATGCCGGCCAGGCCGGCACGGCGGGCTACCTGACCCTGGTCGACAGCACGCTCGACGGCATCGGCGCGGCGCGCCTGCTGATCGGCGGCTACGCCAGGTACGCCGGCGATTCCAGCATGGTGATCACGGCCGGTGCGCGCGAGCTGGTGGTGCGCCCGGGGGCCGTGCTGTCCGCGCCGGAAGTGATGCTGGTGGCGAGCCACGGCGGCATCACGGTCGAGGATGGCGCGGTGCTGAGCAGCATCGGCAAGGGACGTGCAACGCCCTACTCGGCCGGGGCGGGCTATATCACGGCCCTGGAAAACGACGACCTGTTCCAGACCAACCTGGTATCGGTGTCCAACGGGCTGCTGAACGTGTCGGTGACGGCCGGCAACGGCGCCGGGCCCGGCATCCGCATCGGCGCGGCGGAACTCTATGCCGAAGGCGCGCTGACGCTGGCGACCGGCGCGCGGGGCGCGCTGGTGCTGGATCCCGCTGCGCGCTATGGCGCCAGGTACCTGAACCTCGGGCTGGCCAACATCAATATCGGCGAGACCTCGGCGCTCGACGCGGCACGGGCCGCCGGCGTGCTGCCGGGCGGGCTCAGCCTCTCCCAAGCGGTGCTGGACGGCCTGCTCCAGGGCAACCGGGGCGCCGGCATCCCCAAGCTGGAAACGCTGATCCTCTCGGCCGGCCAGTCGATCAACTTCTTCGGCCCGGCGGGCATCGACACCATCGATCCCGTCACCGACAAGTCGAGCCTGGCGGAGCTGGTGTTCAACACGCCGGCGATCTATGGCTCGGGCGCGAGCGGCGATAAGGCTTCCGTCACCACGGGCACCCTGATCTGGAACGGGGTCCGGACCGGCGCGGGCAACGCCGGCGCCAGTGCCGCGGCTCCCGCGGTGGTGCCCGGAGGTGCGGGCACCGGCAGCGGCACGCTGACCATCGCGGCGGACCGCATCGAATTCGGCTATGTGCCGTTCAGCAAGCCCGACACGCAGCTGACCCTGGATCGCACCACGCTGGGCTTCGCCACGGTGAACCTGCTGGCGCAGGACCGCATCACCGCCAACCAGCGCAACACCTTGTCGGTCTACCAGTCGCGCGCGGCGGATGGAAGCTATCACGGTGGCGATCTCAATCTCGTCACCCCGCTGCTCACCGGGGAGGGTGCCTCGATCAACCGCATCCAGGCCGGCGGTGCGCTCGCGCTGGTGGCCCCGCAGGGCGCGGCGGCCCCGCATACCGATGTCACCGGCGCCGAGATCGGGCTGCAGGGCGGCAGTGTGCGGATCGCCGGCACCATCGCCCTGCCCAGCGGCAAGCTGACGCTCACGGCGGACCAGGACCTGATCCTGGCGGATGGCGCACGCATCGACCTGGCCGGGCGCGCGCTCAAGATGATCGACGTCACCAAGTACAGCTGGGGCGGCGACCTCGTCCTGGCCAGCGCGCACGGCGATATCCGGCAGCAGGCCGGGGCGGTCATCGACCTCTCCGCCGTCAACAACAGCGGCGGCAGCCTGTCGGCCAGCGCGCTCGATGCCGGCCAGGGCACCATCGAGCTGGCCGGAGCCATCCTCGGCCAGGTCAGCGGTGAACGCGACATGGGCGGAACGAGGATGCCCTATGCGGGCGCGGCGGTGGACCTGCGCGCCCAGAGCATCGCCGGTTTCGCCGCGCTCAACGAGATGCTGAACCGGGGCGGCGTGTTCGGCGGCCGCGACTTCCAGCTCAAGCGCGGCGACCTCGCGGTGGGCAGCGAGGTGAAGGCGAACCGCGTCGCGCTGTCGGTGGACGGCGGCAGCCTCGCTGTCAACGGACGCATCGATGCCAGCGGCGCGCAGGCGGGGACGATCCGGCTCAGCGCGCGCGACGGCCTGGTGCTCGGGGCCGGTGCGGTGCTGGACGCCCATGGCACCAGGCTGCGCGTCGACAGCCGTGGCCAGCCCATCGATGCGAGCAATCGCGCCACCGTCGAGCTCACCGCCAGCGGCGGGCGGCTGGCGCTCGCCCCGGGTGCCGCCATCGACGTGCGCTCGGCCGACGGGGTGGCGCGCGGCATGGTGACCTTCAATGCGCCGCGCCTGAGCGAGAGCGGCGGCGACATCGCTATCGACGTCGCCGGCCCGGTCGCCATCGACGGCGCCAGGAGCCTCGCGGTCAACGGCTTCTGGCGCTATACCGACGCGCCCGCCGGCACCCCGGGCAGCGACGGCAGGCCGGTGCAACGGATCACCCAGGCCTATCTCGATGCCATCCATGAGCGGAGCACGGTATTCGAGAACGCGGCGCTGGCCAACCCGGCCCTGCAGGCGCGCCTGGCCGGCCTGAAAGCCTACGGCGCGGCCTATCATCTGCGCCCCGGGGTCGAGATCGCCAGTGCCACGCCCGATGGCAACCTGCTGGTGGACGGCGACCTGGACCTGTCGGGCTATCGCTACGGCCCCACGGCGAATCCCGCCGTGCGCGGCTCGGGCGAGCCCGGGATGCTGGTGATCCGTGCGGGCGGCGACCTGGTCGTCAAGGGCAGTATCAACGACGGCTTCGCGCCGCCCCCGGCCACGCCGGACGACTATGGCTGGCGCATCGCGACGACCGTCAAGATCGGCGATCCGCTGCCGCAGGCCATCAACAGCTCCGATCCGTGGCAGTTCGAGAGCAGCTACCAGGTCCCCGCGGACTGCTGGGATTGCCTCGTCTTCACCACCGATGGCGGCGCGTATTTCAACGGCGACACCGTCCCGGCGGGTGCCAGCACGACGCTGCTGATGCTGCCGCAGGGGATTCCCAGCCCCTTTGCCTTCTCGTCGACCACGCCGCGGCCGGAGCCGGGCCGGGTGTGGGCGGTGTCGCCCATGCTGCCCGCCGGGTCGCAGTCCTGGTCGATGCGGCTGGCGGCCGGCGCGGATCTTCTCGCCGCCGACAGCCGCCGCACCGGCGCGGCCCGGAAGGGGGACCTGGTGCTCGACGACGAGCATTTCACCGGCATCGACCAGACCCTGAAGGCCATCAGCGTGGTGCGCACGGGCACCGGCGACCTGGATCTGCTGGCTGGCGGCAGCGTGGCCATGAAGTCGCTGTACGGTGTCTACACCGCCGGCACCCAATCCGCCCCGATCCTGGCCGCCGATGGGTCCAATCCCTACAACCAGCCGCGCGGCGTCCCGCGCGGCGCCTCCGGGGTGCTAGGCAGCGCCGGCGCGGCCTACGAGTCCCTGGTGAGCGGGGCGGGCAGCCCCTACCAGGCCTGGTATCCGGAGGCGGGCGGGAACCTCTACATCGCCGCGCAGGGCGATGTGACCGGCTACGGCGTGGCGGGCGCCAACACCTCCGCCATGCCCGGCAACTGGTTGTGGCGGCAGGGCGGGGCCGCCTATGGCCTGCCCACTGCCTGGTGGGTCAATTTCGGCACCTACGCGCTGCCGATCAACTCCGGCGACGTGGCCAGCAATGCGCCCCAGATGGTCGGCTTCACGGGCTTCGGCGCGCTGGGCGGCGGCAATGTCGCCATCCGCGCCGGCGGCGATGCCGGCATGATCGTCGATCCGGGTTCGTCGGTCGCCTACGCCAGCCAGGGCCTGACCATCGCGGTCGGCGGCAGCGGGCGGGTGGCGCCGGACGGACGCCTGGTGCAGACCGGCGGCGGTGACCTCGCGCTCAGTGTCGGCGGGGCGCTCAACCCGATGAGTTCCTACCGCAAGCCGAGCATCTTCACGGGCCGCGAAGGCGTGATCACCGCTGTGCGGGGCGCGATCGACGTGCAGGCCGGGTCGATCGGCCGGATCGACCTCGGCTATGGCGTGTGGAACTATGCCCTGCCGGGCGATCCCCGCGCCTTCTCCAGCAACGAACCGAACCAGGGGCTGCCCTTCGGCGGCCCCTACCTCACGCTCGGCGACGGCACCGCCACGCTGCGCTCGCGCGGCGACCTGGTGCTCAGCGGCGCCGACGACGCCGGCCGCACCCTGCAGCAGAACACGACCCCATACAGCCTGGTGGCCGATGGCGTGCGCACCGATTTCGCCGGTGGCGGCTATAGCTGGTTCTCCCTGTGGACCGGCCGCACGGCGGTGGACCTGTTCGCCGCAGGCGGCAACCTGACGCCGGTGCTGCTCGGCGAGCGGGCCAGGCGTGAGTATCCCGCCACGCTGCGCGCCACGGCCGCGCAGGGCAGCATCTACTACGGCGCCCCGCGCGACACCATCAACCCGGTCGTCACGTCGCTGATCCTGGCGCCTTCGGCGACCGGCGAGCTGGAACTGCTGGCGCGGGACTCGATCTATGCGCTGCGCTCGGCCGTCGACATGTCGGGCGCCGACCCGGCCGCGATCGCCACGCCGGCCAATCCCGCCTTCCTCGGCATGGGCCTGCAACTGCCGGTAGGCAACCTCAGCGCCGACAGCGAGAGCCGGGCGAGCCCGCTGGGCCTGTTCACCTTCGGCCCCAACACCGTGCAGGGCGACCTCCACGCCGGCGACGGCTCGCCGCAGCGTTTCTACGCGGTGGAGGGCGATATCATCGGCCTGCGCACCGGCGAACTGCTCGACCACACCAGCGGCGGCACCTCGGTGTCCCGCTACCAGCTCGACAAGTGGCATGTTGCCGCCAAGCCGGTGCGGATCATTGCCGGGCGCGACATCATCGGCTCAGGCGAGCCGGCCATGTTTCTCTCGCCGACCGGCCAGCCCGTCTTCCCGACCAGTGCCAGCTACGGTTCGCCGTCCCAGGGCAACCTGATCTACCACGCCAACGCGACCGACGTCTCCGTGGTGCGCGCGGGGCGCGACATCCAGCTGTCCAATTTCCAGGTCGCGGGACCCGGCACGCTCGATATCTCGGCGGGCCGCAATCTCTACCAGGCGGACAAGGCCTCCGTCACCTCGATCGGCCCGCTTGCCGGCGGCGACACACGGCCGGGCGCTTCGATCGCCCTCGCGGCAGGCGCCGGCGCCAACGGGCCGGACTATGGCGCCATCGCCAGGCGCTATCTCGATCCCGCCAACCTGGCCGATCCCGGCGCGCCCCTGGCCGACCAGCCGGGCAAGGTGGCCAAGACCTACCTGGGCGAACTCGGCGCCTGGCTGAAGGCGCGCTACGGCTACGACGCCGGCGGCGAACGGGCGCTGGCCTATTTCAACGGCCTGGCGCCCGAGCAGCAGGCGATCTTCCTGCGGCAGGTCTACTTCGACGAACTGAAGGCGGGCGGACGCGAATACAACGATCCCGCCAGCCGCCGCTACCAGAGCTACCTGCGTGGCCGCAATATGATCGCCACCTTGTTCCCCGACCAGGATGCCCGGGGCCAGGCCATCGAGCGCGCCGGCAGCATCACGCTGTTCGGCGGCTCCGGCGTCCGCACGGACTTCGGCGGCGGCATCGACATGCTGGCGCCGGGCGGACAGATCGTGGTGGGGGTGCAGGGCGAGGTGCCGCCCGCGAGCGCGGGGGTGATGACGCAGGGGAACGGCGACATCCGCCTGTTCAGCCGGGGCTCGATCCTGCTCGGCCTGTCGCGCATCATGACCACCTACGGCGGTGGCATCCTGGCCTGGTCGGCCGCGGGCGATATCAACGCCGGGCGCGGCAGCAAGACCACCGTGGTCTACACGCCGCCCAGGCGCGTCTACGATGACCTCGGCGACGTCAAGCTGTCCCCGCAGGTGCCGAGCACCGGCGCAGGCATCGCCACGCTGGCGCCTATCCCCGAGGTGCCGCCCGGCGATCTCGACCTGCTGGCGCCGCTGGGCACGATCGACGCGGGGGAGGCGGGCATCCGTTTCTCGGGCAGCGCCAACTTCGCCGCGCTGCAGATCGTCAATGCCGCCAACATCGTCGGCAACGGCAAGGCGACGGGCCTGCCGGTGATCGCCGCGGTCAATGTGTCGGCCTTGGCCAATGCCGGCGCGGTCGCCGGCAGCGCGGCCAGCGCCGCGCAGGACGCTGTGCAGCGCGAGCGCGCGGCGGCGCGCCAGGCCATGCCATCGGTCTTCACGGTGCGGATGCTGGGCACCGGCGGAGAAGCCCAGCCCGGCAGCGGGCAGGCAGATCCCCAGGCGGGCAAGCCCATGACCTATCGCCCCGGCAGCGCGGTCCAGGTGCTGGGCGATGCCCGCCTGGGCGAGGCCGCCCGCAGCCAGTTGACGGCGGCGGAGCGGCGCTCGCTCGGACTCTAGTCCGGGTCCGGACCCGGCCGGCGCGCGCCGCTGCCCCGCCTTGCCTCCGGGGAAGCGGCGCCTTGCCCGCCGTCCTGGTGCGCCGGTACCGCTGAAATGCTGCTGTCACAGCCGTGTCATGTCGCGTAAGTAACGTTCCCGGCGTTTCGCGAGGGTTTGTCCTTCCCGCTCTCGCGAGGCGTTGGCGATTTCCTTCTCGACATGACAGGCTGCTTGGCGTCGCTCCGTGTGCTTGCGCTGGCGGGTTGCTTGAGCGGCGTGGGCGGCTTGGGCGTTCCGGCGGCCGCGGCGCAGGAGCATGCGCCGTCCTCCGCGGGCGCCGATATCCCGGCGCCGGATGCGGCAACGCCGCCGCTTGCGTTCGACATCCCGGCACAGCCCCTGGCCGACGCGCTCCGGCAGTACGCCCTGCTGACCCGGCAACCGGCCTTGTTCCGCAGCGAGATCGTGGCGGGGCGGGTGTCGTCGCCGGTGCACGGGCCGTATCCGCCCGGCGAGGCACTGCAGCGGCTGCTGGAAGGGACCGGGCTGATCGCCGAGACGGTGGAAGGCAGTACGGGCAAGGCCT
The DNA here is from genome assembly GCF_001854285.1 of Cupriavidus sp. USMAHM13. NCBI lineage: Bacteria > Pseudomonadati > Pseudomonadota > Betaproteobacteria > Burkholderiales > Burkholderiaceae > Cupriavidus > Cupriavidus sp. USMAHM13. Next base: position 3,238,088 of record NZ_CP017752.1, on the reverse strand, counting down.
TCGTGCTGAAGGCGGCTGGCGCGGCTCCGGCCGGCGGCGGCGCTGGCCTGGGTAACTTGACCGGGTATCCGGGCTTGGTTCAGACGGGTGTCTGGGAGGCGTTGTGCAGCAATCCGCGTACTGCTCCGGGAACATACCGATCCTTGTTGCGCTTCCGGGTGGACGCGGGGGGTGCCTTGCGCGCCGTGCAACTGCTCGGCCCGAGCGGCGACGCGCGGCGCGACGCGGCGATCGTGGCCGCCTTGCAGCGCGTGCAGCTTGGTGCGCCGCCGCCCGCCGACCTGCCGCAGCCCGTGATCATGCTGATCTTGCCCCGCGCGGCCCGCGGACCCGATGCCGGGCCGCGCTGCGCGCCGGCTAGCGGGGCGCCGCCACCATGACCGAGGAAACCCGTCCGGTTCTCGCCGACTACCTGGCCAGGCACTACGGCAGCCTGAAGCGGCGCGTCACGCGCCTGCTGGGCAGCAGCGACCTGGCCGGCGATGCCCTGCACGATGCCTGGGTGCGCTTGAGCGCCGACCCGGCCGAAGCCTCGCCGGTGCGCAGTCCGGGCAGCTATGTGGTGCGGATGGCCGTCAATATCGCGGTGGACGCCCTGCGCCGGGGCAGCCGTTCCCTGCCGCTCGACGAGGTCGAGGCGCTGATCGAGCTCGCCGATCCGCTGCCGGGGCCGGCGCAGACCACCGAGGGACGCTCCGAACTGGCCGCCATGGCGAGGCTGCTGGAGCGCATGCCGCCACGCCGGCGCGAGGTGTTCCTGCTGGTCCACCTGGAGTGCCTGACGCAGGAAGAGGTGGCCAGGCGCCTCGGCTGCTCCAAGCGCACCGTCGAATACGAACTGAAATACGCCCATGACTATCTGGTGGCCCGCATGGAGCGGTGAGCAAAAAAGTTTGCGGAGTGCGCGGCGGCCAATCGTCTTAGCACTGCAAGGACCCGGCGACCGTGCCCGCTGCCGCGCGGCAGGCGCCCGCCAAAGCACTTCGGCATGGCCGATCCCCGTCACACGATGAAGACATCCGCCGACCACCGCACCGCCCCGACCGACACGCTGCGCCAGCAGGCCTGGGTCTGGCTGCGCCTGCTCAAATCCGGCGACGTCAAGCAGTGGGATGCGCAGCGCTTCCAGCACTGGCTCGACGCCAGCCCGGCGCACAAGGCGGCGTTCGCCGACGCCAGGCAGCGCTGGGAAGCCTTCCAGCCGGCCGCGGCGGAACTGCTGCGCAGCAGCCCCAAGGCGGCGCGCTTCCATGCGCAGGCCGCGCAGCGGACGCGATCGCAAGCCGGGCGGCGCGCCTTCCTCGGTGCCGCCGCGGCCGGGGCGGCGGCGGTCGCCGCGGTTGCCCTGGTGCATCCCCCCGGCGGGCTGTGGCCGCCGCTCGACGGCTGGGGAGCGGACTACCGCACGGCCACCGGCGAGCAGCGCTCCGTCACGCTGGCCGGCCGGGTCAACGTCATGCTGAACACCCAGACCCGGATCCGGCGCGAGGCCACGCGCGAGGGCGTGCCGAGCATCGCGCTGCTCGCGGGCGAGGCCGCCATCGACCTGCCGGCCGGCGGGCAGCGCTTCGGCGTCATCGCCGCCGGCGGCCAGAGCGTGGCCGATGGCGGGCGTTTCGAGGTCCGCCACCTGGACGGCAAGGTCTGCGTGACCTGCCTCGAAGGCAAGGTCCGGGTGGCGCATCCGGCCGGCGTGCGCGAGCTGCAGGCCAGCCAGCAGACCGTCTATGACGGCCGCTCGATTGCCGGCATCGCCAGCATCGATCCGCTCAACGTCTCGGCCTGGCGCAGCGGAGAACTGGTGTTCCGGCAGACCAAGCTGAGCCTGGTGCTGGCGGAGATCAACCGCTACCGGCCAGGGCGCGTCGTGCTGGTGAATGACGCGGTACGCGACATGCCGGTGAGCGGCAGCTTCTACATCGCCTCGCTGGACCGGGCCCTGGCCCAGCTGCAGCACAGCTTCGACCTGGAGGCCCGCGCGCTGCCGGGCGGCCTGCTCATCCTGAGCTGAACCTCCCTGCCGTGCATGAGCGCCGGATGATGCGTGACGCGCGTCGCCGGCTTCCTCGCGTCTTTGCGCCGCGTGGGTGTCACGCCCTCGCGCCGTCATGCCTTCATCCCCCATGCCTGCAGTCTGCCTGCAACACGCGTGCCGAAAAATACTTTGCGGACTGCCGTGGTCGTCAATCGTCTTAGCTCGTCAGAAAACTTGCGCAGCGACGGCGTGCGACGCCGCGATGCGCTGGACACCATGAGCGCGGCGGTCCCCCGGGCGGGGCCGCCGGGCCGGCATCGACGCAAAACCTAGGCGAGACCTCAAGATGAGCACACGCGGGCGCAAGTGCGCAGGAACGAAACCGGATCGGCTGGCACAGGACAGGCGCGTGCTGCGCAGGGCACCGATGGCCAGGGCCGCTGCGCTGATTCTCGCCAGCGGCGGCATCTGGAGCCCGGCGCAGGCGCAGCAGGCCTTCAGCAGCGCGTGGTTCGCCGCCAAGGGCGCGGCGCAGAGCACGGCACAGCAGACCGGGCGCCTGCCCAACGGCATGCCGGTGTCGGCGCTGGCGAGCCCCACGGCGCAGCAGCAGCAGGCCAGCGCCGAGCTGCAGCGCTCGCTGGCCAACCTGGGCACGGCCGCGCAGGGCATCGCGGCGATGCAGGCCGCGCAGGCCAGCGCGCGCGCGGCGGCTGCGGCGGCCAACGCCACGGTGCCGGACGGGCTGGCCGAGGGCGGCCTGAAGATCGACACCAACAGCCTCACGCAGGGCTGGGTCAACGCCAATGCGCCGGCGCAGACGGTGGCCGACGGCAAGACCACGGTGGCGATCCAGCAGACCGCGGACCGCGCGGTGCTGAACTGGGAGACCTTCAACGTGGGGCGCAGCACCACGGTGGATTTCAAGCAGCAGGCGGACTGGGCGGTGCTGAACCGGGTCAACGACCCGCAGGCGCGGCCGAGCCAGATCCAGGGGCAGATCCGCGGCGACGGCACGGTGATGATCGTCAACCGCAACGGGGTGATCTTCAGCGGCACCAGCCAGGTGGACACGCGCAACCTGGTGGCGGCGGCGGCGCGCATCAGCGACGGGCAGTTCAGCAGCAACGGCATCTACGGGCTGAACGGCACCACGCCGAGCTTCACCGACGCGCTGGGCAAGGTGGAGGTGCAGGCCGGGGCGCGCATCGCCACGCGCGCGCCGGCCACGGTGACGCAGGGCGGGGGCTATGTGCTGCTGCTGGGCGGGGAGGTCGGCAACGCGGGCACGATCGCCACGCCGCGCGGGCAGGCGGCGCTGGCGGCGGGCGACAGCTTCGTGATCCGGCGCGGGGTGGGCACCGACGGCAACACCACGTCGACCACGCGCGGCAACGAGATCTCGCCGCAGTTCGTGGCCAGCGGTGGCACGGGAAGCGCGGGCAAGGTGGCCAACAGCGGGCTGATCCTGGCCCCGGAGGGTGACGTGACGCTGGCCGGGCGCGACGTGCAGCAGCTCGGGGTGGCGGTGGCGACCACCACGGTCAACACGCGCGGCACGGTGCATCTGCTGAACTCGGCGGCGGACACGCAGGGGCGGGTGACGCTGGGGCCGGGGGCGGTGACGGCGGTGCTGATCGACGACGACGGCAAGACCACGGCGCTGGACAGCCAGCGCGACGCGCTGATGCAGGACTCGGCGGCGCAGGACCTGCTGCGCGCGGGGGCGGCGTCGGGGCTGTTCGACAACCTGTCGAAGCTGTCGGACCGGCGCGACCAGTCGCGCGTGGAGATCGTCAGCGGGGGCGACGTGCTGTTCCAGGGCGACTCGCTGACGCTGGCCACGGGCGGGCAGATCGCGGTGAGCGCGACGGGGCGCAGCTTCGTGGCGAACCGGGCGCAGCTGGATGTGTCGGGGGCGGTGGGCGTGGCGCTGGCGATGGACACCAACAACGTCAAGATCAACGTGCAGGGCAACGAGCAGCGCGACGCGCCGGGCAACCGCGACAGCGGGAACCTGCTCAATGCGAACGTGTGGATCGACCGGCGCCGGCTGGTGTACGTGCCGGCGGGCGTGGGGGGCTACGCGACCGAGCGCTGGTACACGGGAGGCGGGCTGCTGGAGGTGGGCGGCTACCTGGGCAACCAGGGGCACCGCATCGGCGAGTGGGCGGCACAGGGCGGCACGGTGACGCTGGGCGGCAAGGAGGTGGTGACGCAGGCGGGCTCGTCGATCAACCTGTCGGGCGGCAGCCTGGACGTGCAGACGGGGTATCTGAAGCAGACCTGGTTCAAGGCGGCGGACGGGACGCTGACCAAGGCCGACAACGCGCTGGCGGGGGTGTTGTACACGGGGGTCTACACGGGCTTCGACGACGAGCACCCGCGCTGGGGCAAGACGGCGACGCAGTCGTACGCGAGCCCGCTGATCGCGCCGCAGCAGGTGCTGCAGAACGGCTACACGGTGGGGCGCGACGCGGGTCGGCTGCAGGTGAGCGCGCCGACGGCGGTGCTGGAAGGCGAGGTGGTGGCGCGGGTGTTCAACGGGGCGCAGCAGACGCAGGCGCGCGCGGCGGGCCTCGCCGACGGCTACAAGCAGGGGCAGTACGCGGTGGCGCAGGCGGGCGGGCTGGCGCTGGGGCAGTACACGGGGCCGGGGCGCACCGGGGTGTTCACCAGTGAGGTGAAGATCGGCACCGAGGTGGGGGTGACGCCGGGCATGGGTGCGGCGGATGCGCTCGACCCGCAGCGGCAGAACACGGTGTGGCTGGACGCGGGGATGCTGAACGGGTTCCAACTGGGCGTGCTGGACCTGGCCAGCGGCGGGCGCATCGTGGTGAGCCAGCCGCTGGTGCTGGCCGACGGCGGCCAGCTGAGCCTGGTGGCGCCCAAGGTCGACATCGATGCCAACCTGACGGCGCACGGCGGCAGCGTGACGGTATCCAACGAATTCACGCGCGCCGGTGATCGCTATCCCGGCGCGCTGATGGCGGCCGATGGCACATCGAAACTGACGCTCGCGGCAGGCAGGACGATCGACGTGCGCGGAGTGTGGACCAATGCGCGCATCGATCCGGCCAGACTTGCCGGGCTTGCCTATGTCAATGGCGGCAGCGTTACGATCGACGGCTCGCAGGACGTGACCATCGCCGCCGGCAGCGTGATCGACGTGTCGTCCGGCGCGGCCATCCTGGCCAGCGGCAAGACCGTGGGCGGCAAGGGCGGCAACGTCACGCTGATCGCCGGCGACGTGTCCGGCGGCACCAGCGCCGTGACCGGTAATCTGGTGCTGGACGGTGCGATCCGCGCGGCCGGCGTCAGCGGCGGCGGCACGCTGACCTTGTCTTCGCCGAACAATGTGCTGGTCGGCGAAAACGCCTCGCTGGCCGGCGGCGTGCTGGCCGCCGGCACGCCGGCGCCGCTGCGCATGCAGCTCACGCAGCCGCTGACCATTGCCGCCGGGCAGCCCTTGCCCTTCACGCTGACGGAGGTGCACAACACGCTGCCGCTGGACGTTCCGGTTCCCGTCGACATCGCGGTATCGGGCGTGCCCGCCATCCCGACCGCGGCAGACTGGGTGGTCCCGAGCGGGATGAGCCCGTTGAATGCCAGGGATGGCAATGGCAACATGGTCTATTACTTTCCCGGCCAGCGGATCCCGGCGGGAACGCTCATCACCGGGGTGGCCGGCCTGGGCACGATCGCGGCCGGTACGGTGATTCCCTCCAGCGTCTTCCCGCAGGGCCTGCCGATCACCCCCTACAACCTTGTCTATGCCACCGGCTCGGTGCAGGCGCGGGACATGATCTACCAGGCCGGCACGGTGATTCCACCGGGCACGGCCCTGCCGCAGACGGTGTCGGTGGCGCCGGCCCCGGCGCTCAGCCCCGCGTTCTTCCGCGCGGGCTTCTCCAACTACGACATCAATGCCGGGCTGGGCATGCTGGTGGCGGGCTCCGCCATCGCGCCGGCGATGCCGGTGTACCGCATCACCGCCGACAGCCTCATGGCGCCCTCGGGCAGCGATCCGTCCGCGGCGATGTCCTTGTGGCTCCCGCCGCTCTATGCCGAGCATCCGCAGAGCGCCACGCTCACGCAGCGCGGGGGCGCCAGCCTGACGCTGCGTTCGCAGACCCGCAGCGCGAACGGCGTGCTGATAGGCGGCGGGTCGATCGTCATGCAGAAAGACGCCTCGATCACCGTCGATCCGGGGCAGGGCATCAAGATCGACGCCACCGGGCAGATCGATATCGAGGGCAGGCTGACGGCGCACGGCGGCAGCATCAGCCTGCTCAACGAAGCGGACGGCTCGCTCGACGCCCTGCGCAATTTCGATGCGGCCGGGGTCGGGCGCGGCGTGTCGGTGTGGGTCGGCCCGAGCGCCAGGCTCGATGTCTCGGGCCAGGCCTACGCAGCGGTGGATGCCCAGGGGCGCCGCTATGGCACGGCCATGGATGGCGGCACCATCAAGGTGAGCGGGGGCACCGCCTTCGTGGTGGTGCGCCCGGGCGCCGAGCTGGGCGCCGATGGCACCCGCGTCGTGGTCGATGCGGGCACGGTGGACACGCGCGCCGCGCCGGGCGGTGCCGTCACGCTGGCGAGCAATGGTGGCGCCATCTCGCTCGATTCGCTGAGCGGGATCTACCTGGACGGCACCTTGCACGCCGTCAGCGGCGGAGCCGGGGCGAGCGGCGGCAGCCTGTCGATCGCGCTGCTTACGCCCTATTTCTCCAACCTGGGCGGCGTGCTGCCGGCCAACGTCCTGGTGCCGAGCACCATGAGCGTGGTGCAGGCACAGCCCGCGCCGTCGCTGCCCGCGGATCTCGCCGCGGGCACCAATGCCGCCGCGCTGGCCCTCGGCCGCGCCACCGTCAGCGCGGACGCGGTCAAGGCCGGCGGCTTCGACGCGCTGGCGCTGAGGTCCGGCGACTACATGCAGTTCTCGGGGGATGTCTCGCTGGCGCTCGGCAAGAGCGTGTCGCTGACGGCGGGCGCGTTCACCTCGGGGCCGGTGCTGGCGGCGCCACCCGATGCCTCCACGCCGCCGGCAAGGGGCAGCGTGCGCATTGCCGCGCCCTATGTCCTGCTCAGCGGGGTGCCGGTCATCGTGCCGGACGGCAACAGCAGCGGCACGATCGGCAACCCGCTCGCCGCGGCGGCTCCGACCGTCGCCACCTTCGAAGTCGATGCGAAGCAGATCGATATCCAGGGGCTGCTGGCCTTCTCGGCCGACATCGCCCACTACGATAGTTCGATCTTCGGCTTCGTCCACACGCCGTCGCCCGGCTTCCGCACCACCCGGCTGGCCAGCCAGGGCGACATCCGCTTCCTGCCCACCACCGTCGACCAGGGCACCACGCTGGCCAGCGCCTGGGACATCGACCTGCAGGCCGCCCAGGTGTACCCGGCCACCAATGCGAGGGCCACCGTCATCGCGGGGCAGGGCAATACAAGCAATGCGGGCAATGCGGGCGATGGCGGCTACGTGGCGAAGCTGACGATCGGGCGCACCACGCCGGACGTCCCGGACGCTCCCTTGTCCGTGTTCGGCAGCCTCACTTTGCTGGCGCCGATCATCGAGCAGGGCGGCATCGTGCGCGCTCCCTTCGGCGCCATCACGCTGGGCAACCACTTCCCGGCGACGCAGCGGGTGGACCTGCTGCCCGGCAGCCTGACCTCGGTCTCGATGGCAGGCCTGGCCATCCCCTATGGCGGCACCGTCGACGGCGTGACCTACAGCTACGGCGGCACCAGCGTGCGGCCCCTGGACCTCACCGGTTTCAGCGGCAACACCACCTTGCGCTCCGGGGCCGGGATCACGCTGGACGCGCAGGCCGTCAACGTGCAGGGCGGGGCGACGCTGGACCTCTCCGGCGGCGGCACCCTGGCCGGCGCGGGCTTCGTCTCGGGCCGCGGCGGCTCGGTCAACATCCTTACCACGCCGCTGGTCAATGCCAACCCGGCCACGCCGCTGAGCAAGGCGAGCGACAAGGTCTACGCCATCCTGCCGGGCTATGCTTCCGGCTACGCGCCGGCGGCGCCGGAGAACGGCGCCGGCGACCCGGCCATCGGCCAGCAGATCACCGTGGGCGCGGGCGTGCCCGGCCTGCCGGCGGGCACCTACACGCTGCTGCCCTCCAACTACGCGCTGCTGCCCGGCGCCTACCGGGTGGAGCTCGGCGCGGGCAGCGGCAAGCCGCCCGGCGGCGTTGCCGCGATCGGCAACGGCACCTATGCCACCGCGGTCCAGAGCGGTATCGCCAACACCGGCTTCCGCAGTGCCTTGCCGCTGACGGCGCTGATCACGCCGGGCTCGGCGGTGCGCCGCTACGCGCAGTACAACGAGCAAGGCTACGCCGATTTCTTCACCGCCAGCGCGGCGCAGTTCGGCGGCCTGCGCCCGCTGCTGCCGGGCGACGGCAAAGTCCTGCAGATCAGGTTCGAGCAGCCGATCTCGCAACCGGGCATGGCGGCGCTGAGCTTCGCGGGGACGGCGCGGCTGCAGGGCGACGCAGGCGGGATCGACGGTTCTGTGGCCCTGGCGAACGTGGGCGAGATCGTCGCGGACGCCGCCACGCCGGGCTTCAACGGCGTCTCGGTGCGTGCCGCCGACCTGAATGCGATCGCGTCCCCGCGACTGCTGGTCAACGGTACGGTGGGCGTGGTCAACGGCACGCTGATGTTCCAGGGCGGGCAGGACCTTGCCATCCGCGACGGCGTCACCCTCCAGGGCGGCGAACTGGTGCTGGTCGGCGGCAATATCGGCGTCGGCAACAACGTGACCCTGAGCACCATCGGCCAGGGCCGGGCGCCGTTCGACTCGGCCTCCACCGGCATGGGCTACTCCACCGGCTACGGTACCTCGGTGCTGGCGCTGTCCAACGGCCGGCTGGACTTTCTCGGTTCGCAGGGCACCGGCGCCATCACCATCGGCGCCGGGTCGCAGCTGTACTCGGAGGGCACGCTGGCGTTCGCCACCAACGGCGGGGTCAATATGGACGCGGGCGCCCGCTTCGGTTCGCGCAATATCGCGCTGGCCATGAACACCGTCAACGTCGGCAGCAGCGCCGACATCGCCGCGGCGGGCGCCCCGGCCGGCCTGCAGTTCGACCAGGCGCTGTTCAACCGGCTGGTCAGCGGCGATCTGCCGCGGGGCGTGCCCGCGCTGCAGACGATCACGCTGGGCGCGTCCAGCGCGATCAACGTGTTCGGCAGCGCCGGCCTGGACGCCACCGGCACCGGCATCAACCTGGTGCTGAACACGCCCGCGCTCTACGGCTGGGGCGGGGCCGGCGACCATGCCACCATCGCGGCCGGCAGGATCACGTGGAACAGCATCGCCGGCGCCACGCCGCCGGCGCTCGCGGCCGGTGGCCCGGGCACGGGCCTGGGCACGCTGGACCTGGTGGCCAGGGAGATCGACCTGGGCCAGTTCCTGTCGCTGGACAACGCCAAGGTCAGCCGCACGGTCTATGGCTTCGGCAACGTCAACCTGAAGGCCAGCGAGAAGATCGTGTCGGCCGGCAACGGTTCGCTCTTCGTCTACCAGGCACCGAGCACGGACGCCGGCGCCGTGTTCGGCCAGAGCGGCAGCGGCGGCAACCTGACGCTGGCGACGCCGCTGCTGACCGGCATGCAGAAGTCGATCATGGCCTATACGGCGGGCGGGGCGCTGAACGTGGTGGCGCCGCCGGGCCAGGCGCCGAGCCAGGCGGTCTCGACCGTGGCGGGCGCGGAGATCGACCTGGGCGGCGACAGCGTCGCCATCGGCAGCACCATCCTGCTGCCGAGCGGCAAGCTGGTGGTGAACGCTACCCACGATATCGCGCTGGACGCGGGCAGCCGCATCGACCTGAGCGGCCAGCCATCGACCATCCAGCGGGCCACGGTCTATGGCTTCGGCGGCACGGCCAGTTTCCACAGCGCGCAGGGCGGCGTGGTGCAGGCCGGCGGCTCGCTGATCGACGTCTCGGCCACCCATGCCAACGCCGGCGAGATCACGATCGATGCCGGCAACGGGCAGGTCGCGCTCAACGGGACGCTGAACGGCGGCGCGACCGAGGGCCAGGCCAGCGGCGACTTCAATGCGCGGGCCGGGACGTTCGCCGACTTTGCCGGCCTCAATGCCGCGCTGACCCGGGGCGGCTTCTTCGATGCGCGCAGCTTCACCGCCAGGCAGGGCGACCTGGTGGTCGGCGACGGCGTGAAGGCGCACCAGGTGTCGATCGCGACGGACGGCGGGCAGTTGACCGTGAACGGCACCATCGACGCATCGGGGGCGGCCCCCGGCACGATCCGGCTGTCGGCCGGCAAGGGGCTGACGCTGGCAGCGGGCGCGGTGCTCGACGCGCACGGCACCGTGCTGCAGATGGACAGCTACGGCCAGCCGATCGAGGCGAAGAACCGCGGGCATGTCGAACTCACCGCCGCCGGCGGCACCCTGTTGCTGCAGCCGGGCGCCATCATCGACCTGTCCACCCCGGATGGCGTGGCCTATGGCGATATCGTGCTGAACGCGCAGCGCGTCGGCGCGACCGTGGCCAGCGCGACCGGCGCGGGGGCTCCGGCCAATGCGACCGGCAACGATGTCGCCATCTCGGCCGCCGGACCGCTCACCATCCGCGGTGCGCGCAGCATCCTGCTGAACGGCTTCGCCACCTATGCGAACGCGCCGGCCGATCCGGGCGATGCCAACGGCCAGGTCATCACGCAGGGCTGGCTCGATCTGGTCGATCGGGACAGCCAGCTCTTCATGGCCGGTGCGCTTGCCAATGCCGCCCTGCAGGGCCGCCTGGCGGGGCTGTCCGCCTATGGCAGCGCCCTGCACCTGCGCCCGGGCGTGGAGCTGGTGAGCGCCACCCCGCAGGGCAACCTGACGGTATCCGGCGATATCGACCTGGCCGGCTATCGCTATGGGCCCGGCGCCGACCGCGATGCCACGTCCGCCGCCTATGGCGCGGGTGAGCCGCTGGCCCTGGTGATCCGCGCCGGCGGCAACCTTGCGGTCAAGGGCAGCATTTCCGACGGCTTCCGGGCGGTCACGGGCAAGCCGGCGATCTATGACGGTATCCTGGATATCACCAACAGTGCCGAGTTCTCCCTCCAGGATGGCTACTGGGGCACGCCGGGGGCCAGCTACGTCGCGTCGAAGGACGTCTACCTGATGACGAGCTGGACGGTGCCGAACGACGACTTCTACAACTACCTCGGCGGCCTCATCGGCACGGATGGAACCATCTACTACGTCGGCGACACGATTCCCGCCGGCACCAGGCTGTCCGCCTCGGACGGCCTGCTGTTCGAGGCCGGGATCCCGCTGCCGGGTGTCGCCACCACGCTGGTCAGCAATGGCATGCCGGGCGCGCCGGCCGCGTCGGCCGCGGCGACCATGCTGGCGGCCGGTACGTCATCCGCGTCGCTGCGCCTGGTTGCCGGCGCCGACCTGGCCGGCGCGGACCAGCGCGCCTTGCAGACCGTGCGCGCGCTCAACGGCGGCGGCAATCTGACCCTCAACGATCCGAGCTACAACGCGTCCCTGAACGGCACCTTCTTCAGCGTGCTGCGCACCGGCACCGGCAATCTCGAATTGCTGGCCGGCGGCAGCTTCAGCGAGGCCACGCCCTACGGCGTCTACACCGCCGGCACGCAAGCGGCGCCGATCCTGGCAGCGGATGGCAGCAATCCCTACGACATCATCGCCATGCGGGGCGCCGGCCTGCACGCCTGGTACCCGGAGCATGGCGGCGACCTGCTGCTCATGGCCCAGCAGGACGTCACGGGCCGCGTGCAGATCGCCGACAACAATTCCCGCTATGTCGATTCGGACCTGAGCGGCAATTGGCTGCGGCGCCAGGGCGGCGGCGCGTCCGCCGATCCCACCGCGTGGTGGATCAACTTCGGTTCCCTGACGCAGACCGCCAGCTGGAAGGTGGATAGCTCGATGACCGGCTTCCAGGGGATCGGCACCCTGGGCGGCGGCAACCTGACCGTGATTGCGGGCCGCAATGCCGGCCTGACCGGCGGCGGCTCGACCGCGCTCGATCTCGCGGTGGCCTCGACCGGCCGCGTACTGGCCGACGGCACCGTGGTCGCCACCGGCGGCGGCGATCTCACGCTGAAGATCGGCGGCGGACTCAACGCGGTGTTGCCGAATACCTCCGTCCTGCCGCCCGACTACTATGGCGCGATCACGAACCTGCGCGGCGACATCAATGTGAATGCCGGCTCCATCGGTGCGCTGACGGTCGTGCAAGGCGGCTCCTTGTTCACGTCGTTCGATCCGCGCGCGGTCGAAGCCAACGTCTTCGAGCGCTCGACGAAGACGCCCGGCCCCACCTTGACGCCGGGCGACGGCGTCGTCAATGTCTCCGCGCGCGGAGACCTGGCGATCGCCGGCGCCGCCGATGCCGGCATGGGCAACGCGGTCGACCAGGCCGGCATTCCCTATCTGCTGCGCAATGCGGACGGCAGCACGGCCCTGGTTCCGACTGGCGGCTTCTCCGCCTTCACCCTCTGGACGCCGGCATCGGCGATCCGGCTGTATTCCGCCGGTGGCGATGTGGCACCGTTGCAGGGCGGGGTCTTCGGCAACAGCCTGTCGAACAGCAACGGCTTCTATCCTGGCACGCTGATCGTCGCGGCTGCCAACGGCGACATCCGTTTCGCCGAGCCCTTGGCGGGCCTCACGTATCCGGTGCTCGAACTGGTGCCGTCGCCGCGCGGCCAGCTCGAGCTGCTGGCGGCGGGCTCCATCTACGGGTCCAGCCAGGTGGTGGCCATGTCCGGCGCCGGCATGAGCACGCTGGCGACGCCCTTGCGCCCGATCTTCGAAACGTCGGTCAATGGCGGCGGCACGAACAATGCCAGTCCGACCTCGGCCTATCTCGGCTTTACGCGCAGCAGTCCGATCGCGTTCGGCCCGGACACGCCGCTGGGAAATCTCCATGCGGGGGATGACCTGCCGGCGCTCGTCTATGCCGGCAAGGATATCGTCGACCTGACGCTCGGGCAGGTACAGAACCCGCCGCCGGGGTTCGGCCCCGGTTCCTTCCAGCCGTTCCCCACCACCTGGTACGCCGCCGCCAAGCCGTTCCAGGTCATCGCCGGCCGCGATATCGTCGGCACGGGTACCACGGCGAGTACCTTCTTGAACCTGGATGCGGGCGACATCACGCTGATCCAGGCCGGCCGCGATATCTTCCGCCAGTCGGTGACGATCGCCGGGCCGGGCCTGCTGCAGGTCCAGGCCGGGCGCAACCTGTACCAGGGCTATGACGGCTCGCTGACGAGCGCGGGCGACGTGGTCAACGTGTCGAACAAGTCGGGCGGGGCCGGTATCACGGTGCTGGCCGGCGTCGGCGCGAACGGCCCCGACTACGCCGGCTTCGCCCGGCTGTACTTCGATGCGGCGAACCAGCTGAACGCCGGCACGCCGCTGGCGGGCAGCGGCAAGGTGGCGCACACCTACGACACAGAGCTGCTGGCCTGGCTGCGGCAGCGTTTCGGCTACCAGGGCACGGCCGCCGCCGCGCTGGCCTATTTCCTGGCGCTGCCCGGCGAGCAGCAGGGTGTCTTCGCGCGGCAGGTCTATTTCCAGGAGCTGCTGCTGGGCGGGCGCGAGTACAACGATCCGGCGAGTTCGCGCTACGGCAGCTACCTGCGCGGGCGCGAGGCGATCGCGACGCTGTTCCCGGGCGCCGACGCGCAGGGCAGGGCGATCGCCTACCAGGGCGACATCACCATGTTCAGCAGCATCACGGGCTCCAAGACGGTGAATGGCCAGGCGGTACCCGTGACGACGGACGCCGGCATCCACACCAACTTCGGCGGCGGCATCCAGATGCTCAATCCGGGCGGCAAGACCCTGGTCGGCGTGGAAGGCGTGCCGGCAGGGACCGGCGCCGGCCTGATCACGCAAGGCTCGGGCGACATCGCCCTGTACTCGAAGGGCAGCATCCTGCTGGGCCTGTCGCGTGTCATGACCACCTTCGGCGGCAGCATCCAGGGCTGGTCGTCGGACGGCGACATCAACGCCGGCCGGGGGGCCAAGACGACCGTGCTGTACACCCCGCCCAAGCGCGTCTACGACGCGCTGGGCAATGTCACGGTGTCGCCGAACGTGCCGTCCTCGGGCGCGGGCATCGCCACGCTGAGCCCGATCCCGGAGGTGCCGCCGGGCGACGTGGACCTGGTGGCGCCGCTGGGCACCATCGACGCGGGCGAGGCGGGCATCCGGGTCTCGGGCAACGTCAACTTTGCCGCGCTGCAGGTGGTGAACGCGGCCAATGTGCAGGTGCAGGGCAAGTCGACCGGCCTGCCGGTGGTGGCCAGCGTCAACGTGGGGGCGCTGAGCAATGCCAGCGCGGTGGCTTCCCAGGCGGCGGCCGCGGCGCAGGATGCGATGACGCGCGAGCGTGCCGCGCAGCGCCAGGGCCTGCCGTCGATCTTCACCGTGCGCATGCTGGGCGGCGACGTATCGCCGGCCGCAGACGGCGAGCGCAGGCCGGCAGCGGGGCTGCAGTCCGGCATGCCCTATCGCTACGACCCGTCGAGCCCCGTGCAGATCGTCGGTCTCGGCGGCAAGGTCGACCCCCGGCTGTGGGCGCGCCTCAGCGACGACGAGCGCCGCCGCCTGCAGCAGGCGGCCGAGCCGGCGCACTGAGGCCGCCAGCGTCATGGTCCCGGCGAAAAGCGCCGGGAGGGGCGCCGGGAGGGGCGCCGGGAGGGGCGCAGGGCGGGGCTCAGGATCCGGGCCGGATCAGCGGGGACGGCGGCGGTGAAGCGGCGGGGCGCTGCGGCGTGACCGAGGTGCCGAAGGTATTGCCCATGCGCTGGGATGTGGCCGACCAGTTGAACACGCCGAGCTGATTGCCCGGCCGCTGGGCGATGGCTTCCGACTCCGGTTGCCGCGGCGGCCTGGCGCCCGCCGCCGAGGCGGCGGGCTTGAGCTTGTCGGTCAGGCAGTCGTAGGACGGCGAGCGCATGCCGTTGACCTCCACCTCCACGCAGCCGGCCGCGTGCCCTGCCACCTCTTCCCGTGTTTCCAACTCCCTGGCGGCGGGCGCGGATGCCGCGCCGGCCGCCAGGGCGGATCCCGCCAGCGCCGCGCCGATGGCGCAATGCCGCCAGCCCTTCCCCGTTCGCTTGATCATCGCGTCCTCCATGGTCATGTCGATGCCGGCTTCCAGCATAGGCCAGGCGCCGTGTTCCTGCAGCGAGCATGAAATCTTCGTGACAAACGCTAGGCAGTGCGACGCCAGCCCGTCTAGATGGCTGTGCACGACGTCGGCACGGTTGCGGGCCGGCGTTGCGGGAAGCGGCTTCTCCAGTGGATCCCGGTGGCCCCACGGCGGCAGTGCAACGGCAATCGAACCAACAGATCAGAGTCACACAATGCGTGTCATCAGGACGAATCGGCCCTGGCTCCACTGGGCGGCCATGTGCGCGGCGACGATGGGGGCGGCCGGCCACGGCGTGGCGTCTGCGCAGGACGATGCCGCCGCCGCGGCCCCGCGCGCGGCGGCGGTGGCCGGCGCGGAGGCGGAAGCGGAGGCGGGCAAGGCGGCAGCAGGCGCCGCCGCGGAACGGAAGGTCAATATCAACGAGTACATCGTGCGCGGCAATACCGCCCTCGACGTGCGCACCATCGAGAAGGCCGTCACGCCCTACCTGGGGCCGAACCGCTCGCTCAAGGACATCGAGGCAGCCCGCGACGCCTTGCTGGCCGCCTACCAGGCGAAGGGCTACCAATCGGTCTATGTCGACCTGCCGGAGCAGCAGGTCAGCGGCGGCGTGGTCTACCTGCAGGTCAGCGAGACGCGCGTGGGGCGCGTGCGGGTGGTCGGCGCCGAGTACCACTCGCCGCGCGAGGTGCGCGAGCAGGTGCCGTCGCTGGCGGAGGGCAAGGTGCCGGATTTCAACACGGCGCAGGCCGAACTTTCGGCATTGAACCGCACCGGCGATCAGCAGGTCGTTCCCCTCGTCAAGCAGGGGGCCGTGCCCGGCACCATGGACGTCGACCTGAAGGTGCAGGACAGCAATCCGTGGCGGGCCAGCCTCGGCCTGAACAACGACCGCAGCGCCGATACCAAGCCGCTGCGGATGACGGCCACGCTCGGCTACGACAACCTCTGGCAGCTCGGCCACCGGGCCTCGGTCAGCTTCTTCGGCGCGCCGCAGGACCTGAGCCAGACCAAGGTGTGGTCCGCCTCCTATGTCGCGCCGCTCAAGGGCACCCAGTGGTCGCTGGAAGCGAACGCCTACAAGTCGGACAGCAACGTGGCGACCACCGGCGGCACCACGGTGCTCGGCAAGGGCCATGCCTTCGGCGTCAAGGGCAGTTACACGGTGCCGGACACCGGGGCCTGGTGGCATGCGTTCAGCCTGGGGGGCGACTTCAAGGACAACACCGAAGTGACGCGGCTCGGCAGCGCGGGCGACACCGTGCCGCTCAAGTACGCGCCGATCACGCTGGGCTACAGCGGCTTCTACCAGGGCGAGCGCGGACAGTACGCGCTGAACGCGGCCATCGTCACCGGCACGCAGAGCTTCTTCGGCTATGGCAGCAACGAGCACCAGTTCGATGCCAAGCGTTACAAGGCGACGCCGAGCTTCACGCTGGTCAAGGCGGACACCAACGGCACCTACACCTTCCAGGGCAATTCGCAGCTCGCCTGGCGCGTGGCCGGCCAGCTCACCGACTCCCCGTTGATCTCGAGCGAGCAGATCGCCGGCGGCGGCATGAACTCGGTGCGCGGCTACCTGTCCGCCGAGGCGACCGGCGACTATGGCGTGGTCGGGTCGATCGAGTGGCGCGCGCCGCCGATCCCGCTGCTGACGCCGTACGTGGAGGACTGGCGTGTCTACAGCTTCGTCGACGCCGCCCGCCTGGGGCTGCGCGATCCGCTGCCGGAGCAGAAGGCGCGCTTCTCGCTGGCCTCGTTCGGCATCGGCACCTCGTTCCGGCTGGCCACGCATGTGTACGGACGGTTCGATGCCGCCTATCCGCTCAAGGACGGACCGCGCACGCCGCGCCATCGTCCGCACCTGAACTTCAGCGTGACAGCGACCTACTGAGCGCCGCGGCGACGCGGCCCGAAAAAACGATCACCGCAAACGATCACCGCAAACGATCACCGCAAACGATCACCGAAATCGATCCATCAACGACTTGACCGCCCGGTGGGTTCCGCAAGGCACCGGGAGCACCCACGGAGAAACACTGAAATGCGACGCATCCTTCCGTTCCTGCTCGCGCTGCTGGGCGCGATGATGCCCGCGCTGGCGCACGCCTGGTGGCAGCCAGACTGGGCTTACCGCAAACCGATCACGATCGACGCCGGCCCCCAGGGCGGCAATATCGCTGCCGATCCCGGCCGCATGTCGGTGCTGCTGCGGCTGCACACCGGCAACTTCAGCTTCGAAGGCGTCAACGAGACCGGCGCCGACCTGCGCTTCGTGGCCGCCGACGACAAGACCGTGCTGAACCACCAGGTCGAGCAGTTCGACCCGATGCTGGGCATCGCGCTGGTGTGGGTGGACGTGCCGGCGGTCTCCGCCAGCGGCAAGCAGCAGATCTGGATGTACTACGGCAACCGCAAGGCGCCGGCCGCCGGCAACGGGCAGCGCGTGTTCGATCCGGACTACACCGCCGTCTACCACTTCGGCGAAGCCAATGTGCCGGCGCGCGATACCACCGCCTACGGCAACCACAGCCAGAGTGCGGTCGTCACGCTCGACGGCGCCATCATCGGCAAGGGCGCGCAGGCCGGCGCCGCACCGGTGATCCTGCCGGCCTCGCCGTCCCTGGCCGTCGCCGCCGGCGGCAGCTTCACGTTCTCGGCCTGGGTGCGTCCGGAGAAGCTCGGTCCGCAGGAGGCCATCTACGTGCGCCGCGACGGTGCCGGCGAACTGGTGGTCGGCATCGACCAGGGCGTGCCCTTCGTGCGCGTCAACGGCCAGACCAGCCAGCCGGGACAGCCGGTGCAGGCAGGCCAGTGGTCGCATCTGGCCGTGAGCGCGGACGGCAAGGCCGTGACGCTGTATGTCGGCGGCCGGCCGGCCGCGACGCTGGCCGCCGCGCTGCCGGCGCTGAAGACGCCGGCCTCCATCGGTGCCGATGTCGAGGGCGCGAACGGCGCGGGCGGCGCGCTGGCACGCTTTGCCGGTGCGATCGACGAAGTCCGCGTGTCCAAGGTCGCGCGGCCGGCGGCCCTGCTGCTGGCGGACGCGGTGTCGCAGGGCGCGGAGTCGCGCCTGACGGCGTTCGGCCCCGACGAGCAGCAGGCGGGCAAGAGCCACTTCGGCTTCATCATCGCGGCGATGCCGATCGATGCCTGGGTCGTGGTCTGCCTGCTGGGGGTGATGATGGCGCTGTCGTGGCTGATCATGATCACCAAGAGCCGCAGCTACAGCAGCAACGCACGCGCCAACGCGGCCTTCATGGACCATTTCCGCGAAACCGCCGGCGCGCCGCTGGACCGCCTGGCCGAGAGCGGCCGCGTGCCGGAAGACGTGCGCGCGCAGTCTTCGCTGTGGCGCCTGTACGAGGTGGCGGTCGACGAGATGCATCGGCGCCACCAGCTGGGCTATGACATGAACGCCGTCTCGGATGCCACCATCAGCGCCATCCGCGCGTCGATGGACGGCGCGATGGTGCGCGAGGTCGAGCGCATGGGCGCGCGCATGAACTGGCTGTCGACCACCATCGAGGGCGCTCCCTACGTCGGCCTGTTCGGCACCGTGATCGGCATCATGCTGGTGTTCGTGGTGGCGGCGATGGCCGGCGCCGTCGACATCAACTCCGTGGCGCCGGGCATGGCGGCCGCGCTGCTGTGTACCGCCGCCGGCCTCGGCGTCGCGATCCCGGCGCTGTTCGGCTACAACTGGCTGGCCTCCCGCTCGGAGGGGATCGCCGCCGACATGGCGGTCTTCGTCGACGAGTTCACCACGCGCCTGGCGGAAGAGCAGGGCGAAGGCCGCCGCGTGCCTCATCTGCAGCGGGCCTGACGGGGGCGGACCATGGCATACGCAAGACGATTCGGCACCAAGAAGCGGGCCAGCGGCATCAACATCACGCCCTTCGTCGACGTGCTGCTCGTGGTGCTGGTCATCTTCATCCTGACCAGCAACGCCAGCATTCCCGGCATCAAGGTGGACCTGCCCAAGGCGAGTTCGTCGGTGGCGCTGGAGAAGCCGAAGACCAAGGCGATCACGGTGGACAACTCCGGGCAGGTGTTCCTCGACGCCTATCCGGTGTCGCTGCCGGAACTGGAAGATCGCCTGCGCACCGAAAAGGCGCTGACGCCGGACTTCCCCGTCATCGTGCGCGGCGACGCCGCGGTGCAGTACGCCAAGGTCGTCGAGGTGCTCGACCTGCTGCGCCGCATCGACCTGAACCAGGTCGGCCTGGTGACCGGCAAGCCGGCGTGAGGAGCGCAGCGTGAAACTTCGCGATTCCACAGTCCGGCCCGCCGGCGGCCCGGCCGGCGCGGCGCTCGCGCTGCTGCGCCGGCGCAGCGGCGCGGTGGCCGGCGTGCTCGTGGCCGCCGGTGTCGCCGCGCTGGTCTGGCACCTGCTCACGGATACCGCCAGCGTGCGCCGTGAGGTGGCCGCGACGCCGATGCTGATGCTGCCCCCGCCACCGCCGCCGCCGCCGGAGCCCGAGAAGCTGCCCGAGCCCCAGCCGGAGAAGATCAAGCCGGAAGTCGTCGAGCCGAAGCCGGTGGAGCCCGTGGAAGCGCCGAAGGACGATGCGCCGCCCAGCCCCAGCAAGGATCTCGGCGACGCGGTCACCATCAATGGCGATGCGCAGGCCGGCACGGATGCCTTCGGCATCGGCGCCGGCGGTGGCGGCGGCATGACGGGCGGCGGCGGCGGGCTCGGCAGCCGCTCGTACAGCGCCTGGCTGTCCGGCGCGATGCAGCAGGCCTTCGCGCGCGACGCGCGCACCCGCCAGCTCGCCTTCGACGATGTGCGCATCGACCTCTGGCTCGATGCCGACGGGCGCGCGGTGCGCGTGCAACTGGCGCGCGGCACCGGCAACAAGTCGATCGACGATGCCGTGCTCGCCATGCTGCATGACTTCCGCGCGGAGGAGCGGCCACCGGCATCGCTGCGCTACCCGCTTTCCATGGCCATCCGGGGGCGGCGGCCGTGAACGACAAGACTGGCAAGACCGCAGCCGTCCTTCCTTCTCAAGCAACGCACAGACAAAAAATGAACGCAATCGCAATGCAAGCTCCCCGGGAGGAGCAAGCTCGGAGGGCCGCCGCGGCGGCGTCGCCGAGATCGGTGCCGCGCCGGTCGGTGCTGGCCGCCACGCTGGCAGCCTCACTGTTCGTGACGGCCGGCGCCGCCCACGCCGAGGCACCCAGGGAGAGCGCCATGGTCAAGCTGATCCGCGGCCTGATCAGCAGCGGCGCGCTTGACAAGGCAACCGGCGAAGCGCTGCTGGCGCAGGCCCAGACCGAGGCATTCGCCGCGCAGCAGGCCTCGCAGCAAGCGGCACAGCAGGCAACCCAGCAGGCAACCCAGCAGGCGGCCGCCACGCCGCCGGCCGGCGCGGCGCGCGTCGAGGCGGGCGATGTGCGCGTGCCCTATATTCCGCAGACGGTGCGCGACGAGATCCGCGACGAGGTCAAGGGCGAGGTGATGGCCCAGGCCAAGGCGGAAGGCTGGGCGGCGCCGAACGAGCTGCCGGAGTGGACCAAGCGCATCCATATCGAAGGCGATATGCGCCTGCGCAACGAGTCGCGCTTCTACTCGAGCAACAACAACAACATCCAGATCGACTTCGCCGCGATCAACAAGAGCAGCAACGGCGTCGACGTCAACCCGAACACCAGCGTCGCGCTGCCGCCGCTGCTCAATACGCGCGAGAACCGCACCAACCAGTGGCGTGCGCGGGCCCGCTTCGGCATCTTCGCCGACGTCTCCGACAGCATCAAGGCCGGCGTGCGCGTGGCCGCCAGCAACGACAACAGCCCGGTGTCGACCAACACCACGCTCGGGGGCGGCCTGGCGAAGAAGGACATCTGGCTCGACCAGGCGTGGGTGTCCTACCAGGCGACCGACTGGATGAACGTGATCGGCGGGCGCTTCGCGCCGCCCTTCGTCACCACCGACATGCTGTTCTCGCCGGACCTGAATCTCGACGGAATCGCCGCGCGCTTCGACAAGGACCTGCCGATCAACCGCGACATCAACCTGTTCGGCTCGATCGGCTTCATTCCGCTGGAGTACTCCAACGACAATGCGCCGTCGAACAGCCAGGACAAGATGCACAGCGAGTACAAGTGGCTGCTCGGCGCCCAGGTCGGCGCCAACTGGAAGATCGACAGTGCCAACCGCCTGCGCGGCGCGCTCGCCTACTACGACTTCCACAATATCAACGGCCGCCTGTCGAGCCCGTGCGTGCTCTACGCGGGCGCGACGAGCTGCGATTCCGACTGGTCGAGGCCGGCCTTCATGCAGAAGGGCAATACGCTCATGCTGCTGCGCAATATCTCGCTGAATCCGCTCGATCCGGCCAACACGGCGCAGCCGCAGTTCGTCGGCTATGCCTCGAAGTTCCAGCTGTTCGATGTCAACCTGCGCTGGGACACGCGTGTCGCCGGCGTCTACGGCCTGCGCTTCGACGCCAACTTCATCCGCAACCTGGCCTACAACGAAAACGCGATGTTCACGCGCGCCAACGGCGGCATCGTCAACAACTTCGGCGCCGGCGATGCGACGCGCGCCAGCTTCAAGAGCGGCCCCAACGCCTACATGCTGCAGGCCACCTTCGGCAAGCCGTCGCCGGCCGCGCGCGGCGACTGGAACGTCATGTTCGGCTACAAGCGCATCGAGCCGGATGCCGTGCCGGACGCGTTCAACGATTCGACCTTCCATGGCGGCGGCACCAATGCGCGGGGCTACTACCTCGGCGGCTCGTACGCGCTGGACAAGAACGCATGGGTGACCGGACGCTGGATCTCGACCAAGGAGGTCTTCGGTCCGCCGCTGTCGATCGATACGCTGCAGTTCGAATTCAATGCCCGCTTCTGAGGAGGGCGTCATGACCAATCCGTCCCCGCGTGCATGGGGCATGTCCGCCGCCGTGATGATGGCCGCCGCGCTCTGGGCCGGCAACGGGCTGGCCCAGCCTGCCCAGTCGGCCCAACCGGCCCAGAGCATGGAGGAACGCCTGCGGGCACAGCTGCGCAACACCACCGCGCAGCTGCAGCAGGCGCAGAACGAACTTGCGGCCTTGAAGGCGGGGCAGTCCGGCCCGGCCGGCGCATCGGCCGGCAAGGACTCGCCGGACGCGCTGCGCAAGGCGCTCGAGGCCGCGCAGGCCCAGCTCGCGACCGAGAAGCAGGCGCGTGAGCGCCTGGAGCAGGGTTCGCGCGCGTCGCAGTCGCAGGCCCAGGCCATCGCCGACAAGGCCAATGCCCAGATCGCGCAGTACCGCAATGCCTATGAGGAGCTGCTGAAGCTGGCGCGCAACGCGGAGGCCGAGCGCAAGCGGCTGGGCGAGGAGAGCGGCGCGCAACGCAGCGCGCTGGCGCTGTGCGAGGCGAAGAACGCCAAGCTCTATGCCGTCGGGCAGGAGATCCTCGACGCCTACGAGAACGTCGGCATCGGCACGGTGATCGCCTCGCGGCAGCCGTTCGCCGCCAAGGCGCGCGTGAAGTACGAGCAGATCGCGCAGGAGTACGGCGACAAGCTCTACGAGGGCAAGTTCGACCCGCGCGCCGCCGCCGCGGCGGCGCCGGCGAGCGCCCCCGCTGCGGACCCTGCTGCGGCACCGGCGGAACAGGCCGCCCGGCAGTGATGCGATGACGAACCGCTTACCGAACCACAGGAGTTACCAGCATGAATGACCTGAACCAGGACCTGTCCGCGGAAGGCGCCGCCAGCGGGACCCATGACAAGGCCGCCGAGGCCTCGGGCGCGATCCATCGCTTCGTCACGGCGGAGCAGGTGGCCGATGCCATCCGCGCCGCCGGCTGCGCGGTGACGCTGCTGCAGGAGGACGGCGTCACGCGGCTGCACAGCGCCAGCCACGGCATCGGCTACCAGGTCCATTGGGGCAATACGCTCGGGCCGGACCAGTACCTCGATTTCACGCTCAGCTGCCCGCTGCGCGTGCAGGGCGGCCCGCTGCCGGACGGCCTGGTCGATGAATGGCATCGCACGCGCAGGCTGGCCCGCCTGGCCACGCACGGCGATTTCCTCGTGCTCGAGATGGATGTGGTGGTCACCGGCGGCGTCCACCTGGACTACCTGTCGGTCGCCATCCGGCTGTGGATCCAGATGATGGGCCAGTTCTTCCTGCATCTGCGCAACTTCCGTGCGGACGGCGCGGGCAGCGCAGGCGGCGCGGAGGGCGTGCTGCCGGAGAACGCCGCCCTGGAACCCGCGCCAGCAGGAGCCGAGCCGGTCTTGCAATGAGCGGCTTCGTGCAGGGCGTCCTGACGCTGGCCAGGCAGGCCGAGCACTCGCGCCGTGCGGAGTCCGCGCGCCAGCGGCAGCGGGCTGCGCTGGTGCGCCTGATCGCCGAAGTCTCGATCGAGTTCGGCATCTCGGCCGAGGAGATCGTGCAGGCGCGCCGCGCCGTGCGCATGCGCACGGCGGGCACCGCGCCGCCGGTGCCCGGCCCGATGCCCTGAGGCGCCGCCGGGCCGCCGCCATGCGGGCGGCACAGTCTTGCAGTGGAGTCAGTCATGATGAAGAGAACGAATCGGATCGCGCCGGCACTCGGCGCATGGTTGCTAGGGGCGGCATGCCTGGTAGCGGGCGCCGCGCACGCGCAGGACGAGGTGGTGGCCAGGGGCGCGGGCGCTGCGGTGACGCGGGCCGAGCTGGCCGGGCTGTCGCGCTCGCTGAGCCCGGAAGGCCGCGCGCGCCTGCTCGCGGATGCGGCGGCGCGGGACCAGGTCGTGCGCACGCTGCTGGCGCAGAAGGCGGTGTTGGCCGAGGCGAAGGCCAAGGGCTGGGACAAGCAGCCGCTGGTGCAGGCGGCGATCGAGCAGGCGCAGCGCGAGGTCCTGCTGCAGAGCTACCTGGCGGCGCTCAGCGAGCCGGCTGCGGATTATCCGCCGGAGCCGGAGATCCAGGCCGCCTACGAGCGCAACCGTGCCACCTTCATGGCACCGCGTGCCTTGCACCTGGCCCAGCTCTATGTCGCGCTGCCGCCCGGTGCCGACGCGGCCGCCGTCGATGGCGCGCAGAAGAAGTCCGCCGACCTGGCGCGGCGGGCGCAGGCGCGCGGCGCCGACTTCGAGGCCCTGGCGAAGATGTATTCCGAAGACAAGGCCAGCGCGGCGCGCGGCGGAGACCTGGGATTCGTGCCGGAGACCATGATCCAGCCGGCGGTGCTGGCAGCGGCGAACGCGCTCAAGCGCGGCGAAGTGTCGGCGCCGGTACGCACGCCGACAGGCTTCCACGTGCTGAAGCTGGTCGAGGTCCGCGAGGCGGCCCTGCGGCCGCTCGACGAGGTCAGGGCGCAGATCCGGGCCGCGCTGCGCGAGCAGCGCGCGCAGCAGAATGTGCAGGCCTACCTGGCGAAGCTGGCGGCGGCAGATGCGGTCTCGATCGACGACGAAGCACTGAAGAAGGCGCTGGTGCCGAGCCAATGACGGCAGGCCCGGGTGAACGCGCGGGAGCGGGCACGATGATGCGGCGAAGGAAGAGGGACGGCGGGCCGGCAGGCGGCGCCGCAGCGCTGGCGGCGGCCTGGGCGACGGCGCTGGCCCTGGCCGCGGCGGGCGGCTTCGCGCCCGCGGCCGCCCATGAAGTGGCGCCCGCCTTGCCGAACTTTGCCGCGCTGGCCAGGCGCTACGGCCCCGCCGTGGTGAATATCGGCGTCACGCGTGAAGTGGCGCAGGTGGGCATCCAGCTGCCCCCCGGCATCGAACCCGGCCATCCGCTGGCCCCGTTCCTGGCGCGCCGCGTCATCGGCAACCGCGAGGAGGTCAGCCTGGGCTCGGGCTTCATCGTCAGCGCCGACGGCTACATCCTGACCAACCGCCACGTGGTCGGCGACGCCGATGCGGTGACGGTCAAGCTGACCGACAAGCGCGAGTTCAAGGCCAAGGTCGTCGGCGGCGACGCGCTGTCGGACGTGGCGCTGCTGAAGATCGATGCGGACCACCTGCCGGTGGTGGTGGCGGGCAGCGCCGGCAGCACCGAGGTCGGCGACTGGGTGATGGCGATCGGTTCGCCTTACGGCTTCGCCAACTCGGTCACGAGCGGCATCGTCAGCGCCAAGGCGCGTTCGTTGCCCGGCGAGTCCGGCATCCCCTTCCTGCAGACCGATGTGCCGATCAACCCGGGCAGTTCGGGCGGGCCGCTGTTCGACCTGGACGGCCGCGTGATCGCCATCAATTCGGCGATCTACTCGAGGACGGGAGGCTACCAGGGCCTGTCGTTCGCGATACCGATCGACGTGGCCATGGACGTCAAGGCACAGCTGCTCGGCACCGGCAAGGTCAGCCGCGGCCAACTGGGCGTGACGGTGCAGGAGGTGACGCAGGCCCTGGCGCGCTCCTTCGGGCTGGCGAAGCCGGACGGGGCATTGATCAGCGCGGTGCAGGCGGGTGGCCCGGCCGCGGCGGCCGGCCTGCAGGCCGGCGACGTGGTGCTGGCGGTCGACGGCGCGTCCGTGCGCGATGCCGCCGACCTGCTGGCGACCGTGGCCAGGATCCGGCCCGGCCGCCAGGTCGATCTGCAGGTCTGGCGCGGAGGCGCTGCCAGCCAGGTGAAGGCCGTCGTGGGAGCCCTGGAAAGCCCGGCCGCCAGCGCGCCGGGCGCGCCGACGCCGCAGTGGCTGGGCATGACACTGCGGCCGCTGACGCCGCGCGAGCAGCAGCGCGTCGGCGTCGACCACGGGCTGCTGATCCAGCAGGTCAGCGGGCGCGCCGCGCGCGACGGGATCGCGCCGGGCGACATCGTGCTGTCGCTCAACGCGCGCCCGGTGGCGACGCTGGAGCAGTTCGCCGAACAACTGCGGCAGGCGGGTGGCAACGCCGCCCTGCTGATCCAGCGCGGCCGGACGCGGCTGTACCTGCCGCTCGACCTGGGCTGAGCGGGGATGCCGGCCGCCGGCACGGCGCTTCCGTGCGGTATATTCCGTCCTTCGACAACACGTTCAAGCAAGCGCAAGAGCAAGCGCAAGATCAAGCGGCATGGCCAAGAAATCGATTCGCGTCGCGCATGTGGCGATACCCGGTGACCTGAGCGTCCTGAAGCTGAAGGGGCATCTGAAAACCGCGCTGGCCGAGGCGGCGGAGGGGTCCGGCGACCAGGAAATCCTGCTGGTCAAGGTGCTGGTGCCACGGGCATTGGGCCTGAAGGCCGGGGAAAAGCTGTTCGACAAGGTCCTGCAAGGGATTGTCGACAAGGATGCGCGCGTGTATCGGGTATCGGTCGAGTTCATCGACGGCGAAGTGACGCCGGAGAGGATTTCGGAAAGCCTGGCACGGGCGCAGAAGGAAATCGACGCCTACGGGCACCTGCTGCAGGAATCGGCGGACGACCAGCCACCCGGCTGATGCCCCGGCGGCGAGATCCCGCTGCCCGGTAGCCGCTGCCCGGTGCGGTATCCTAGCGGGTTTCCCGACCGCTACCTGGCAGATTGATGCCCCTGATGCACCATTCCGACGACTCTTCCGCAGCGGAGGAGGTCTCCGCAATCCACCAGCCCCGGCTTTGGCAGGACAAAGGCTGGACCGCCCGCGTCATCAAGAACGAGGATGGCGACGGATGGGCGGTCGAGATGATCCAGGACGGCAGCGCCGAGCCGGCGCTGGTCGGCCCCTGGACCATGGGGCGCAACAAGGTCGACCCGAAGCCGCT
The DNA here is from genome assembly GCF_001854285.1 of Cupriavidus sp. USMAHM13. Lineage (NCBI taxonomy): Bacteria > Pseudomonadati > Pseudomonadota > Betaproteobacteria > Burkholderiales > Burkholderiaceae > Cupriavidus > Cupriavidus sp. USMAHM13. Next base: position 3,211,273 of record NZ_CP017752.1, on the reverse strand, counting down.
GGATGCGGCGGCCTTCCAGACGCTGGTCAAGACCGCCAGCGAGGTCATCCGGCGCCATGAGCAGCAATTGCATGCCCGCCTCAACAAGCAGTGCCAGATCGAGACCGAGGCGGGAAGCGTGAGCGTCAGGCTCGCCGTCACGCCCGATGAGTACGAGCCCTTCGGCACGCTGACCGCCGTCGATTCCTTCGGCGAGGTGATCGCGAGCGTCAAGGTGCCCGCCGATTTCCGCCTGACGCGCGAGAGTGCCGGCCGCTGGGCCGACAGCGGCTTCGGCAAGATCGGCCGGCACGGCTGAAGGCAGGTCGATGCCCTGGGGGCGGATCGGGCCGGCGATGCCGTGATGCCGGGCAGCAGTCCTCGGTCCCCCGACCCTCGATCTACCGGTCCCGCGATTTCTCAAGCGCCCGCCGAGCCGCATGCGGACTGGATCTTCCCGATCAGGCCGAGCAGCAGCGTCGCATACCGAGACACCGCGCGCTTGCCACCGGGCTTGGGCGGAAAGCTGATGTTGAGCCCGTACCACAGCTGGTCAGGGCCGCGGAACGCCGCGCCGACGGCGGTGAGGTGTCCGGGCTGGTAGTCGGCCGTGCAGTATCCGAGCGACTGTGCCTGGGCGATCCCGCGGCCCAGCTCCCGCTCGACCGCCGGCCAGGCGTCGCCGGCCTTCTCGGCGATGCGCTCCAGGATCGCGCCGCGCACCGCCGGCGGCGCGGCGGCCAGCCACGCCATGCCGATCGACGTCTGCTCGATCGGCACCCTCGTGCCGGGCTCGACGCGGCGGGTGCGCGACACGCTGTCGACGCTGTGGCGCACCGCGGCCAGGTACACCATCGCGGTCTGGTCGGGCACGGCCAGGCCCACGTTGACCTTCTCGGCGTCGGCGATCTCGCGCATCAGCGGCAGCGCGATGGCCGGCACCACGGTGGCGTGGTGGAAGGCATCGGCCAGGCTGACGACCACGACCGCCAGGCGGTAGGCGCGCTCCGTGGTGTCGTAGAGCAGGAAGCCGCCGTCCACCAGGGAGCGCGTCAGCCGGCTGACCGTCGGCCGCGGCAGGCCCGTGCGCGCCGCCAGCTCCGCATTGCTCAGGCTCGATGATCCCACCCGGAACGCGCGCAGCAGGCGCAGGCCACGCTCCAGCGACTGGCTGCCGTCGGTCTGCCGCGTAAAGCTGCCGGTGCGCTGTGTCAGCGCGCGGCTGGAGGGCGCGACCGCGGCGGCTTCCGCCGCCGTGGCGGGGCGGGGAGCAGGGGAAGGGGCAGCAAGGGTCCGGCGGCGCGGGGCAGGCATGGGGAGACGGTTCGGCGTGGTGCGATGCGGGATGCGTGGGTCGTGAGTAATTTCGGTATTCGAAATTGCAGTGTAGCGCAGTGACACGTAGCGGCGAATACTGTGCGCGTCCTTGTTCCCCGGAGCGCTACGCCATGGCCTTGGCATCTTCCCCCGATCTCAGCGTGACACGCGACCAGCATGTCGCGCGCATCGAGCTTTCCCGTCCCCCCCACAACTTCGTCGACGCCGATCTCATGCGCCGGCTTGCCGAGGCACTGTTCTGTCTCGACGAAGACGAGAGCTGCCGCGCCATCGTGCTGGCGTCGGGCGTGGGCACCTTCTGCGCCGGCGCGGACTTCAGCGGCACGGCACAGGCCGGCGCTTCGGGCGCTTCGGGCGCTTCGAGTGCTTCGGATGTCTCACGCGATCCGTCGGCGTTCTACGAACAGGCCATGAAGCTCTACCGCAGCCGCAAGCCGATCGTGGCGGCGGTCGAAGGCGCCGCCATCGGCGCGGGCCTCGGCCTGGCGCTGCTGGCCGATTTCCGCGTCACCTGCCGCGCGGCGCGCTTCAGCGCCAACTTCAACCGGCTCGGCTTCCATCCCGGCTTCGGCATGAGCGTGACGCTGCCGCGCCTGGTCGGCGAGCAGCAGGCGGCGCTGTTGTTCTATACGGGCCGCCGCATCGATGGCGCGGAAGCGGTGCGCATCGGCCTCGCCGATGCCTTGGTCGACCAGGGCGAGGTCCTGTCCCGCGCGACCGCGCTGGCACACGAAATCGCGGCGTCCGCCCCGCTCGCCGTCGAGAGCACGCGCGAGACCTTGCGGCTCGGGCTGGCCGAGCGCGTCGTCGCGGCGAACCGGCGCGAGCTGGAGATCCAGCGCGTGCAGTTCGCCACCGCCGATTTCCGCGAGGGCGTGGCGGCCATGGCGGAGCGCCGTGCACCGCTGTTCCAGCGCCGTTGAGGGAGCCACCGCATGCAAACGAAGAATGCGGCCTGCGCCGGACCGCTCGACGGCATCCGCGTGCTGGACCTGACCTCGGTGGTGCTCGGCCCCCTGGCCACGCAGGCCCTGGCCGACCTCGGTGCCGACGTCATCAAGATCGAAGGGCCCGAGGGCGATCTCATGCGCGCCAATGGCGTGTCGCGCAGCGAGGGCATGAGCTCGATCTATCTCGCGCTCAACCGCAACAAGCGCTCGGTGGTGCTCGACCTCAAGCGCGAGGCGGGCGCGGCAGCCCTGCGGCGCCTGATCGAGGGGGCCGACGTGCTGGTCCACAATATGCGCGTCGCCGCCATCGAGCGGCTGGGCTTCGGCTATGCCGCAGTGGCAGCGATCAACCCGCGCATCGTGTACTGCGTCGCCACCGGCTTCGGGCAGGACGGCCCGCACCGCGACAAGCCGGCCTTCGACGACATCATCCAGGCGGCCTGCGGGCTGGTGGCGCTGGGCTCGTCGGGCGGCCGCCCGGAGTACGTGCCGAGCCTGATCGCCGACAAGACCACCGGCATCGTGCTGGCCAATGCCGTGCTGGCCGCGCTGCTGCACCGGGAGCGGCACGGCCAGGGCCAGTCGGTGGAGGTGCCGATGCTCGAAACGATGGCCAGCTTCGTGATGGCCGAGCACCTGGCCGGCCTGACCTTCGATCCGGCTGCCGGGCCCGCCGGATACGCGCGCCTGCTGCAGGGCGGCCGGCGGCCCGTGCAGACCGCCGACGGGTGGCTCTGCGCGCTGCCCTACACCGGGCGCCACTGGAAGGCATTCTTCCATGCGGTGGGGCGCGACGACCTGGCCGAGGCCTACCGCATCGACAGCCGCGCGCAGCGCAATGCCCATATCCGCGACCTGTACCGCCACCTGGGCGAGATCACGCCCACGCGCACCACGTCGGCCTGGATGGCGTTGTTCGAGTCGCTCGACATCCCGGCCACGCCGATCTACGCGCCGGACGACCTGCCCGCGCATCCGCACCTGCAGGCGGTGGGACTGTTCGAGAAGACGACCCATCCCACCGAGGGGCCCTTGCGCGAAATGCGCCCCACGGCGCGCTTCTCGGCCACGCCGCTGGCGCTGCGCCGCCACGCGCCCACGCTGGGCGAGCATACCGAAGAGGTCCTCCGCGAAGCGGGGCTGGAGCCGGGCGAGATCGCCCGGCTCGCCGGCACGCGGGGGACGGTCCGGGACGATACCGACGAGAGAGGAGAACGTTCGTGAATTTCGCACTTGCAGAAGAGCACCAGATGCTGAAGGACCTTGTCGCACGTTTCGTGCGCGAGGAACTGATCCCGCTGGAGGCCGGCGCGCTGGCCCGGGAGGCGGAGAGCGGCCAGCTGACGCTGCTGCAGCACGACCAGGACAGGCTCGACCGGCTGTCGCGCGAGCTGGGTCTGTGGGGCCTCGATGCACCGGCCGAACTGGGCGGCGCGGACCTGCCGGTGGTGGCGATGGTCGGGGTCAACGAGGAGCTTGGCAAGACCATCACGCCGTACGACCTGCCGCCCGATTCGCCCAACCTGCGCATGCTGCTGCGGAGCGCGAACGCCGGGCAGCGCGCGCGCTACCTGGAGCCCTATGCGCGCGGCGAAACGGTGTCGGCCATCGCCATTTCCGAACCGGGCGCGGGCGGCGACCCGGCCATGATGAGCACGCGCGCGGAGCGGGACGGCGACGACTGGGTGCTCAATGGCCGCAAGATCTGGATCAGCCGCGCCGCGCGCGCCGACTGGACCATCGTCATGGCGGTCACCGACAAGGCGCGCGGTGCGCGCGGCGGCATCTCCGCCTTCCTGGTCGATCGCGGCACGCCGGGATTCAAGGTGGAACGCCGTATCGCGATGATCGGTGGTGCCTCCACCTATGAGGTGGTGCTGGAGGATTGCCGCCTGCCGTCCGCGCAGCTGCTCGGCGTGGAAGGACAGGGCTTCGGGCCGATGCAGGCGCGGCTGTCCAGCCGGCGCGTCCAGATGGCGGCCTGGTGCATCGGGCGGGCGCAGCGCGCGCTCGACATGATGTGCGAGTACGCGCTGCAGCGCCGCACCTTCGGCGCGCCCCTGGCGGAACGGCAGGCCATCCAGTGGTGGGTGGCGGACGCCGCCACGCGCATCCACGCCTGCCGCCTGATGACCTACGAGGCCGCGGCGCGCATCGACGGCGGCGACGAAGCGCGCACCCAGGTCTCGATGATCAAGGTGTTCGCCACCGAGATGGCATGGGATGTGATCGACCGCGCGATGCAGACGTTCGGCGCCATGGGCATGACCAAGGAGATGCCGCTGCAGCAGATGGCCAACGAAACGCGCCTGATGCGCATCTATGAAGGCCCGTCCGAAGTGCACCGCTGGGTGATCGCCCGCGACCTGCTCGGGCTCAAGCGCTGACGGCTGCGGCCGGGAGCTGCCTCGCCGGAGGACGGAGCGGCAGGCGGGGCACAGCGCCGCAGGCAAGGCATAGGCAGGACATCAGCAGGACATAAGCAAGACACAGGAGACAAGATGAGCACCATCGACAACGCATCGCGCCGCCGCTTCGTCATCGCGGCCGGCATCACCTGCGCGGCCGGCTTCGCCGGGCTGCCCGCCCCGGCGGCGGCGCAGGCCCCGGCATTCCCCAGCCGTCCCATCCGCTTCATCGTGCCGTTTCCGTCGGGCAGCGGCACCGATATGACGGCACGCGTCTTCGCCAAGAAGATCGGCGAGCTGAGCGGGCAGGGCGTGGTGGTCGAGAACAAGCCCGGCGGCAACGGCTTCATCGGCGTGCAGACGCTGCTCGGCGCTCCCGCCGACGGCTACACGGTATTCATCGGCAGCAACTCGACGCTGTCCACCAATGCCGCCACCTTCCGCAAGCTGCCCTACGATCCGCTCACCGATTTCACGCCGATCACGCTGCTGTCGCGCGGCCCGTGCCTGATCATCGTGCCGGCGAACTCGCCCTACCACTCGCTCAAGGAGCTGGTGGACGACGCGCACAAGCGGCCCGGCGCGCTCAACTACGGCACCGGGTCGGTGTCGTACACCCTGTACAGCGAATGGCTCAACGAGCAGAGCCATATGAAGACCACCGGCGTGCCGTACAAGGGGGCGGGAGATGCCATCAACGGCGTCATGGCAGCGAGCGTCGATTTCGCCGTGGTGGATGCCAGTGGCGCGATCGAGCTGGTCAAGGCGGGCCGGCTGCGCGCGCTGGCCTACACCGCGCCGCAACGCTCGCCGCTGCTGCCCGAGGTGCCGAGCGCCCCCGAAGCGGGGATCCCCGATTTTCTCGCCTACAACTGGGTCGCCGCGGCGGTCTCCGCCAGGACGCCGCCGGCCGTCGCGCAACGGCTGGGAGAGCTGTTCGCGCAAGCGGGCGCCAGCGCGGAGGTCAAGGCCTACTACCAGCGCCAGTCGACCTCGCTGATCCTGTCCACCCCGGCGGAACTGCGGGAGTACCAGAAGACGGAGATCGCGCGCTGGAAGCGCCTGGCATCGATTGCGAAGATCGAACTGCAGTAACGGCGCACCGGCTTGAGCGCGGATGCCCGGGGGCCGCCAGCTGCGGCCCGCCGGGCGCCGGCGCAGGGGAAGGGAGCCGCAGGCGCCATGCGCGTGCGGCTTGCCCTTGGCGCTTCCTCAGTTGCGGCGCTCGAAGGCCAGCTTCAGCCCGAGCCCGATCATCACCACGCCGCTGGTGCGGTGCAGGCCGGTCAGGAAGCGCGGATTGCGCCGGATCCAGTTCGACAGCAGTCCGGCGGACAAGGCCACCGGCCCCTTGACCAGGAAGGTCAGGCACGCGAAGACGAGGCCCAGCACGAAGACGCCGAGGGTCGGATGGGCGGCGTCCGCATGCACGAACTGCGGCAGGAAGGCCAGGTAGAAGATCGCCACCTTGGGGTTGGAAAGATTGGACATCGCGCCTTGCGCGAAGGTGCGCAGCGGCGAGTGCGCGCGACCGGCATCCGCCGTCACTTCCAGGGTGCCGGACGATCGCAGCAGCCCGATGCCGAGATAGAGCAGGTAGGCGGCGCCGACCAGCTTGAGCGCGGTGAACAGCCATTCGGACGCCTGCAGGATGGCGCCCAGGCCCAGCGTGGCGAGAATGGTGTGGCCGATGAGGCCGACGCTGACGCCGGCTGCCGTGACGAGGCCGGCCCGCGTGCCGCGCGCCAGCGTGCGCGACATCACCAGCACCATGTCCTGGCCCGGCGTGGCGATCACCAGCAGAGAGGTGAGGATGAAGACAGACCACGACACTTCCATCATGAAGATCCCTTGTTGAGCGGTCAGCCGGCGAGCGGCTGGCGCCGCCCGTTGCGGGCCGGCGCGGTTGCTTTGGACGACGCATTATGCGCGCTCGGTGCGGATTGCGCTGAGGTGCGCCACGGGGCACCCCGGCGCGGGGGGCAGGCTGCGGCGTCGTTCGGACAGCGGAGGGGGCGTCGATGGCGGGCGACCGCGGCGCGGCGCGGCGGGCAGCACCGGCGGCGCCCCGGCCTGATTGTTTCTGCCAATGTTTTTGTCCCAATCGGCGATTGGCGACGCCGCGCCCCCGGCGCACACTGCATCGCGTGGGCCGGCCGGCCGGCGCGGTGCCGGAGGCGGCCCGACGCGGCACGGTCCCGTCGCCGGCCGCCAGCACAGGAGACCCTCGATGACCCAGATGAAACGCGCCGTCCACGTCGTCGGCGTCGGCATGATTCCCTTCACCAAGCCGGGTGCCTGCGATCCCTACCACGTCATGGGCGCGCGGGCGGCGCGGCTGGCGCTGGAGGACGCGGGCGTCGACTACCAGCATGTGCAGCAGGCCTATGTCGGCTATGTCTACGGCGACTCCACCGCCGGACAAGCCGCCATCTACGGCGTCGGGCTGACCGGCATTCCCGTCTTCAACCTCAACAACAACTGTTCCAGCGGCTCCAGCGCGCTGTTCCTGGCGCGCCAGGCGGTGGAGAGCGGCCTGGTGGAGTGCGCGATCGCGCTCGGCTTCGAGCAGATGGTGCCGGGCGCGCTCAAGGGCGCCTACGACGACCGGCCCTCGCCGATGGCGCGCTTCGTCGACACCATGACCGCGCAGCAGGGCTACCAGCCGGACGCGCCGCGCGCGGCGCAGTTCTTCGGCGGCGCGGGGCAGGACTACATCGAGCAGTACGGCATCCGTGCCGACACCTTCGGCCGCATCTCGGTCAAGGCGCGCCAGCACGCGGCGCGCAATCCGCTGGCGGTGTTCCGCCAGACGCTGACGCTGGAGGAGGTGATGGCCTCGCCCACGGTGTTCGGCCCGCTGACGCGCTACCAGTGCTGCCCGCCGACCTGCGGCGCGGCCGCCGCCATCGTCTGCTCGGAGCCGTTCGCGCGCAAGCACGGCCTGGACCGTCGCGTGGTGATCGCGGCCCAGGCCATGACCACCGATACGCCGAGCACCTTCGACAGCGGCGACATGCGCAAGGTGGTGGGCTACGACATGACGGCCGCGGCCGCGCGCCAGGTCTACGAGGCCGCCGGCGTGGGACCGGAGGATCTCGACGTGGTGGAGCTGCACGACTGCTTCAGCGCCAACGAGCTGATCACCTACGAGGCGCTCGGCCTGACGCCGGAAGGCACGGCGGAGAAGTTCATCGTCGACGGCGACAACACCTACGGCGGCCGCGTGGTGACCAATCCCTCGGGCGGGCTGCTGTCCAAGGGGCATCCGCTCGGCGCCACCGGCCTGGCGCAATGCGCCGAACTGGTGTGGCAGCTGCGCGGCCAGGCCGACCAGCGCCAGGTGGCGGGCGCGCGCAACGCGCTGCAGCACAACCTCGGCCTGGGCGGCGCCTGCGTGGTCACGCTGTACCAGGCAGCGTGAGGGCGGCGTGATGATCGACACAGACGACAAGGACAGGAGGCAACGATGACTCGCAAACTCGAAGGCAAGGTGGCGCTGGTTTCCGGCTCCGGACGCGGCATCGGCCGCGAGATCGCTCTCAAGCTCGCCAGCGAAGGCGCGCGCGTGGTGATCAACGACCTCGACGCGGCGCCCGCGGAACAGACCGTCGCCGACATCCGCGCGGCCGGCGGCGAGGCGGTGGCCTGCGTCGGCAGCGTGACCGAGGCCGGCTTCGCCGACCGCTTCGTCAAGCAGGCGCTGGACAGCTTCGGCGGGCTCGACATCATCGTCAACAATGCCGGCTACACGTGGGACAACGTGGTGCAGAAGATGAGCGACGAGCAGTGGGAAGCCATGCTCTCGGTGCACCTGACCGCGCCGTTCCGCATCCTGCGCGCCGCCTCCGGCTTCATCCGCGAGGCCGCCAAGCGCGAGGCCGAGGCTGGCCGGCCGGTGTTCCGCAAGGTCGTGAACATCTCCTCCACCTCGGGCGTGTACGGCAACGCGGGGCAGGCCAACTACGCCGCCGCCAAGGCCGGCATCAACGGCCTGACCCGGGCCATGGCCAAGGAATGGGGGCGCTACAAGGTCAATGTCAACAGCGTCGCCTTCGGCCTGATCATGACGCGCCTGACCGAGGCCGCGGCCGACGCCGATGCCAGCATCGACATCGCCGGCCAGCAGATCAAGGTGGGCGTCAACCCGCAGGTGCTCAAGAATGCCGAGGCGCTGATCCCGCTGGGGCGCGGGGGCACGCCGGAGGAGGCGGCCGGCGCGGTCTACATGTTCTGCATCCCGGAGTCCAACTACGTCAGCGGCCAGGTGCTGGTCTGCGGCGGCGGCCGCCCGTGAGCACGGCGGCGACCTGCCGCCGGGTCACACCGGCAGCTGGTCGCGCCTGGTGGAATTGCTCTTCTGCCATGCAGAACGAAAAACGGCATCCGGCCTTCCGCGCTGCGCTGTCTCGGCTAGACTACCGCCTGCACAGCGGGGACACACCTGCCTCGCAAAGCACTACGGAGACAAGCAGTGACGAACCAAGAGCAATCCCAGGATCTCGACTTCCCGCTGGAAGGCGTGCGTGTACTCGACCTGTCGCGCGTGTTCGCGGGGCCGCTGTGCGGCCAGGTGCTGGCCGACTTCGGCGCCGAGGTGATCAAGGTCGAGCACCCTGGCCGCGGCGACGATACGCGTGACTGGGGCATGCGCATCGGCAAGACCGAGACCACCTACTACAACAGCATGAACCGCAACAAGCGGTCGATCACGCTGGACCTGCAGAGCCCGGAAGGCGTGCAGATCGTCTATGACCTGCTGCCGCAGTTCGACGTGGTGATCCACAACTTCAAGACCGGCGGCGCCGAGAAGCTGGGCCTGGGCTATGCGCAGCTCAAGGCGATCAAGCCGGAGCTGATCTACTGCGCGGTGTCGGGCTACGACAGCAGCGGCCCGGAGGCCAAGCGGCCGGGCTACGACCTGGTCATCCAGGGCGAGGCCGGCCTGATGGCGCTGAACGGCGAGGCCAGCCAGCCGCCGCTGAAGTTCGGCGTGGCGGTGGTGGACCTGATGACCGGCATGTACGCCGCGCAGGCCGTGCTGGCGGCGCTGTTCCGCCGCGAGCGCACCGGCAAGGGCCGCCTGATCGAGATGGCGCTGTACGACTGCGGCGTCATGGTGACCGGCTATTACGGCCTCGATGCCATGCTGCTGGGCCGCGATCCGGCGCGCTATGGCAATGCCCACCCGTCCATCGTGCCCTACGGCATGTTCGATGCCGCGGACGGTCCGCTGATCATCGCGGTGGGCAACAACAGCCAGTTCGAGAAATTCTGCCGCCAGGTGGTCGAGCGCCCCGACATCGTCGAGGACCCGCGCTATGCCACCAACGTGGAGCGGGCCCGGAACCGTGAGACGCTGACACCGCTGATCACCGGCGTGATCCGCGGCTTCGCCCGCGACGTGCTGCTGGAGCGCATGTCGGCCTGCGGCATCCCCTGCGGCAAGGTGGCGGGGCTGCACGAGGCGCTGACCAGCGAGCGCACCCGCCGCGGCGGCCTGCTGCGCGAGATGCCGCATCCGGTGGCGGGCAGCACGCATGTGTTCGCGCCGCCGTACCGGCTGGACGGCCAGCGCCTGCCGATCCGCAGCGCGCCGCCGACGCTGGGCGAGGGCACGCGCGCGGTGCTGCAGCAACTGCTGTCGCTGAGCGACGCGCAATTGCAGGACCTGCAGGCGCGCGGCGTGCTGACGCTGCCGGAGGGCCAGGCGGGCGCCTGAGGGCCCGCTTGCGGACCGCCTTGGCGTCGGTCCGTGCGTCGGTCCGTGCGTCGGTCCATGCGGCGCCGCGCGCCCTACATCTCATCGATCGCTGTCGACAGGCTGGCCACGCCGGCGTCCGCATCCCGCTCCAGCGAGAAGCGGTCGCGCGTGGTCACGTAGAAGCTGGCGCCGAAGCGACCGACCGGGAAGTAGTCCTGCAGGCGCACGCGCCAGCGCTCGGTGTCGATCAGGCCGTCGCGCGCATGCAGGTGCAGCACGCGCCCGATGAAGATCTGCCGGCTGGCGGTCTCCAGCGTTTCCCACAGCGTGCATTCGAAGGCCACCGGCGCCTCGGCGATGCGCGGCGGCGCCACTTGCGCGCAGGGGGCCGGCGTCAGTCCCGCGCGCGCCAGCTCGCTGACGTGCGGCGGCAGCCGCTCGCCGCACTGGTGCATCTTGTTCGCCATCGCTTCGTCGCTCAGGTGCACGACGAATTCGCCGCTGCGCACGATATTGGCCGCCGTGTCCTTGAGCGAGCCGTCGGCCAGGCGATTGACGCTGATCATGACGATCGGCGGCTCCTCCCCCAGCATGTTGAACATGGAGAAGGGCGCGGCATTGGCCGTGCCGTCGGCGCCGAGCGTGGTGACCAGCGCGATCGGGCGCGGCACGATCAGGCTCGCCATCAGCTTGTAGCGCTGGTACTCGGTCAGGGTGCTGAAATCGATTTCCATGGGGTTTCCCGTGCGTGGCCGGCACGTGCCTACTGCTTGCCCTGCTGCGGCAGGCCCAGCATCTGGGCCAGGCTCTTCTCGCCCTTCATGCGCGAGGTTTCGATCCGCTGCTCGAGTTCGAGCAGGTGGGCCTCCATGCGTGCCACCGCGCCGGCAGCGTCACCAGCTTCGATGGCGGCGACGATGGCGGCATGCTCATCATGTTCGCAGGGGGCGTGCCCGGGCGGCTCGTAGAGGCCGACGATCAGCGAGCAGCGCGAGACCAGTTCGGTCAGATAGCGCTGCAGCACCGGGTTGCGCGCCAGCGCGGCGATGCGCAGGTGGAAGCCGCTGGCCAGCCGCGCCCAGGAAGGCTGGTCGAAGCGGTGCATGGCGTCGTGTTCCTCGTCGAGCTGCCGGCGCAGCTCGCGCAGGTCGTCCGCGTTCACGCGCGACACGGCCAATTCCACCAGCACCCGTTCCATGGCGCGGCGGGCTTCGAAGATCTGGCGGGTTTCCTCGGGCGTCGGCTCGGCGATCACCGCGCCCTTGTTGGGGCGCAGCGCCACGATGCCGTCGTGGGCGAGCTTTTCCAGCACGCGCCGCACCACGGCGCGGCCGACGCCGAACAACTGGCACAGCTCCGGCTCCGGCAGCTTGGTGCCGGGCACCAGGCGGTGATTGAGGACGCCGTCGAAAATGGTCTGGTAGATGCGCGCGTCGGCGTCGCGCGCCTCCGTTTCCGCTTGTTCGGCGGCGGGCGCCTGCTGTGCGGCGCGGGTCTTCTTCACGGGGGAGGAGGGCATGGGAGCGAGCGGGCAATCGATGGCCATGATGTTAGCGTGACGCGGCCAGGGCAGTGAACGGTGCGCCCGCGTCCTGCGCCGGCGGCTGGGCCTCCATGGCGGCGCAGATGGCGCCGGGCGTGGTCATCCAGATGTCGCCGCGGTCGCGGTGCGCGGCGATGTGCGCCAGTGCGCGGCGCAGGTGGCGCAGGCGGTAAGGCTGGCCGACCAGGTAGGGATGCAGCGCGATGCCCATCACCAGCGGCTGCGGATGGCGGGCATGGCCGGCCTGCGCCAGCATCTCGTCGAAGTGGTCGATGATCATGTCGGCGAAGGCCGCGCCGTCGAGTTGGCGCGCCACGATCATGGGGATGTCGTTGAGTTCCTGTGGGTAGGGAATGGCCCACAGCGGACCGCCGCGGGTCTGCATCGGCACCGGCCGGTCGTCGTGGCACCAGTTCAGCGTGTAGCGGTAGCCGCATTCGGCCAACAGGTCCGGTGTGGCCATCGTCTCCGAGATCCAGGGCGACAGCCAGCCTGCCGGGGCCTGCCCGCTGTGCGCGCGGATGCGCTCACGGCAGTGGCGCAGCAGCGCGCGCTCGCCGGCTTCGTCGAGTTCGCTCTGGCGGCAGGCATTGGTATGGCCATGGCCGATCAGTTCATCGCCGCGCGCCAGGCAGGCATCGAGCACCTCGGGGCAGTGATCGTACAGCGCGGTGTTCAGCAGCACGCCGGCCGGCATGGCGAACTGGTCGAACAGCTCCAGGCAGCGCCACACGCCGACCCGGTTGCCGTATTCGCGCCAGCTGTAGTTGAGCACGTCCGGCTGGGGCGACACGGGGCCCAGGCTGGCACCCAGGCCCTCGCCGAAGGCGAAGTGCTCGATATTGAAGCCCAGGTAGACCGCCAGGCGGGCGCCGCCAGGCCAGCGGAAGGCATCGGCGTCTGTGATCGGGCGGTAGGGAAAGCGGCCGTGGCTGCGCAGCGGGCCGAACTGCGGTGCGGGTGCGGGTGCGGCATGTGGTCGTGGTGTCGCCGGCGGACTCGGATGGTGCGTCATGGACGTTTGCCTTTCTTCCTTTCTTCGCTTGCAGGGTGTCGGGGTCCGGCGGGGTGGGCGGAACCATTGCGGGGAACGCCTGCCCCGACTTGCGGCGCCGCGCACCGCGCTCGTGCAAGAGCCTGGCCGCGCATCGCAATCCGGAACGATGTCGGATCGTTCGCAAAAAGCAGGCCAGATCGTCTGCATATAGCCGTAGAGATCGTCATCTGATCAGTTTCCGTTTCGCGTGCAGATTGGCATGGCTCTTGCAATCGATGGGCCTGTACCAGGGCGGCGCCTGCCGTCCTGCCGCATCCACTCATCGTGCAGACGCCTCCGGAGAACCCCATGCCCCGTCCCCAACGCCGTGCCCTCTTGCTTGCCGCCGCCGCGGCCTGTGTGCTGCCTGCCTTGCGGGCGCAGGCGGCCGAGCCGATCAAGATCGGCCTGATCACCGCGCTGTCCGGCCAGTCCGCCCGTGCCGGCGAGGCGCTGACGCGCGGCATGACGGTCGCCATCGACGAGATCAACGCCAAGGGCGGCCTGCTCGGCGGCCGCAGGCTCGAACTGGTGCGGCGCGACGACGAGGGCAATCCCGCCAAGGGCGTGCTGGCTGCGCGCGAGCTGATCTACAAGGAGAAGGTCGCGGTGCTGTTCGGTGGCCTCGACACGCCGGTGTCGATGGCGATCGTGCCGATCGCCAACCAGGAGAAGGTGCCCTTCATGGGCCCGTGGGCCGCCGGTACCGCGATCACCCGCAACGGCGCCAATCCCAACTATGCCTTCCGTGTCTCGGCGGTCGACGAGGTGGTCGACAAGGCCATGCTGCAGTACGCACAGAAGGCTTTCGGCGCGAGCCGGCCAGGCCTGATCCTGGTCAACAACCCGTGGGGCGAGTCGAACGAGAAGGGCATCGTGGCAGCGCTGGCGGCCAAGGGCGCCAAGCCCGCCGGGGTGGAGAAGTTCGAGGCCAGCGATGTCGACGTGGTGCCGCAGCTCGGCCGGCTCAAGGCCGCCGGCGCCGATGTGCTGTTGCTGGTGGGCAACGTGGGCCCGTCGGCGCAGGTGGTGAAATCGCTCGACCGCATGGGCTGGAAGGTGCCGGTGGTCTCGCACTGGGGCCCGGCGGGCGGCCGCTTCACCGAGCTGGCCGGCCCCAATGCCAGGAACGTGCACTTCGTGCAGACCTACAGCTTCTTCGGGCCGCAGACCCCGGTCAGCACGCGCGTGGTGGCCGAGCTGAAGGCCAGGTACGGTGACATCAAGGGCCCGGACGACATCACGCCTGCCGTGGGCGTGGCCAACGCCTATGACGCGACCCGGCTGGCGGCACTGGCCATCGCCCGCGCCGGCAGCACGCAGGGCGATGCGGTGCGCGAGGGCTTCTACAAGATCGACCGCTACGAAGGCCTGATCAAGACCTATGTGAAGCCCTTCACGCCGCAGGCCCACGACGCGCTGTCGGAGAACGACTACGTATGGGCGCAGTTCATCGACAACCGTATCGTGCCGGTGGGCAGGTAAGGCAGGCCGGCCGCTTCCGGCAGCGACGAGGTTTCTCCATGCTTTGGATTTCCGCCCTGATCAGCGGGCTCGGCCTGGGCAGCATGTACGGGCTGATGGCGCTGGGCTTCCATCTCACCCACGCGGTGTCCGCCACCGTCAACTTCGCCCAGGGCAGCTCGATGATGCTGGGGGCGGTGCTGACCTACACCTTCGCGCAGACGCTCGGCTGGCCGATGCCGCTGGCCATGCTGCTGGCCCTGGCGCTGTGCGCGCTGTACGGGCTGGCGGTCGAGTTCCTGGCGGTGCGGCCGTTCGCCAGCCGCGGCTCCGATGCCTGGCTGATGGCCACGGTGGCACTGGGCATCGTGCTCGACAACGTGGTGCTGCTGGCCTTCGGCAGCGAGCCGCGCAGCCTGCCGTCCCCGCTGGCCACGCAATCGCTGCAGCTCGGCGCCACCGGCGTCGGCGTCTATCCGCTGCAGCTGGTGATCCCCGTGGTGGGGCTGGCGCTGGCCGGGCTGCTGCACTGGGCGCTGCGCCGTTCGCGCTGGGGCGTCGCCATGCTGGCGGTGGTGCAGAACCGCGACGCCGCGCGCTTGATGGCCATCCCCATCCGGCGCATCGTGGCCGGCGCCTTCGCGCTGTCGACGCTGCTGGCGGGCGTGGCCGGCGTGCTGATCGCGCCGCTGTTCAACGTGCAGGCCGACATGGGCACGGTGTTCGGCCTCAAGGCTTTCGCCGTGGCCATCCTGGGCGGCCTGTCGAGCGCCTGGGGCGTGATGGCGGCCGGCCTGCTGTTCGGCCTGGCCGAGGCGCTGGTGACCGCCTGGCTCGGCTCCAGCTACACCCAGATCATCACCTTCGCGCTGGTGATCGCGCTGCTGGCGCTGCGGCCGGACGGCCTGTTCGGGCGTGCGGAGGTGCGCAAGGTATGAGCGATCCGATGCTGTCTTCCCCTTCGTCTCCCTCGTCTCCCTCGTCTCCGCCTTCCGCCGCGGTGCCGCCGGTGGCATCGTCTGCCGCCAGGCGCGGCGCGCCGCTGCTCGGCCTGGGGTCTGCGGCGCAGGTGGCGGCCGTGGTGGCCCTGCTGCTGGCCGCCGCGGCGCTGGCGTTGTCGCTGAACGGCTACTTCGTCTTCGTGATCGCCGGGGTGGCCTTGCTGGCGATCTGCGGCGTGGGCCTGAACCTGCTGCTCGGCCTGAGCGGGCAGGTGTCGTTCGGCCACGTCGGCTTCTATGCGATCGGGGCCTACACCGTGGCCATCCTGACCGGCCAGGCGGGCTGGAGCTTCTGGGCGGCATGGCCGGCCGCCGCGCTGCTGGCGGGCGCGCTCGGTGCCTTGCTGGCCTTGCCGGCGCTGCGCGTCAAGGGGCCGGGCCTGGCCATGGTGACCATCGCCTTCGGCTTCATCGTCGAGCACGGCGCGGTCGAGTGGCGCGCGCTGACGGGCGGCCAGAACGGCCTGATGGGCATCGCCCAGCCGGCGCTGCCGGGCCTCGGCGGCGGCGAACGCAGCGTGGCGCTGCTCGCGCTGCTGGTGCTGGGCCTGGCGCTCGCCGCCTATGCCCGCATCGCGCGCGGAAGCTGGGGCGCGGCCATGCGGGCGGTGCGCGACAGCGAGACCGCGGCGGCCTCGATCGGCATCGATGCGCTGGTGGTCAAGACAGTCGCCTTCGCCGTCTCGGCGGCGCTGGCGGGCCTGGCCGGCGGGTTGTACGCGCCGCTGCAGGGCATGGTCACGCCGGGCATGTTCTCCTTCCTGCAATCGATCCTGTTCGTGCTGGTGGTGATGATCGGCGGCGCCGGCACGGTGGCCGGGCCGGTGGTCGGCGCCCTGGTGGTGGGCCTGCTGCCGGAACTGCTGTCCAGCCTGGAGAATCTGCGCCTGCTGTGCTTCGGCCTGCTGCTGCTGGTGGTGCTGTGGGTGGCGCCGGTGGGTGTGGCCGGTCTCGCCGGCGTCCTGCTGGGGCGGCTGCGGCGGCGCCCGAAGGCCTGGCCCGGAGGCGGCCGCGCCGATGCCGCCGCCAGCCGCCTGCCCGTACGGCCACCGACCGAGCGCGCGGGGCTGGCGGCGCGGGGATTGTCGATGGTGTTCGGCGGCGTGCGCGCGGTGGATGCGCTGTCGTTCGAACTGCCGCCCGGCCGGGTGACCAGCCTGATCGGCCCCAACGGCGCCGGCAAGTCGACCGTGCTGAACATGCTCTCCGGCTACTACCGCCCGAGCGCTGGCCAGCGCTGGCTGGGCGAACGCGCGCTGCCGGCGCGCGGTGCCTGCCACAGCGCGCGCCATGGTATCGCGCGGACCTACCAGACCACGCAGCTGTTCGCCGGCATGAGCGCCGCCGACAACGTGGCCATCGCGCTGGCCGGCGGCCGCCTGGGCAGCCTGCTCGGGGTCACTGGCTTCACCTCGGCGGTGGTGCGCGAGCGGGCCCGCGGGCTGCTGCTGGCCTGCGGCTACACCGGCGACCCCGACGTGCGCGCGGCCGACCTGCCCCACGTCGACCGCCGCCTGGTGGAGATCGCGCGGGCGCTGGCCACGCGCCCGGCCGTGCTGCTGCTCGACGAGCCGGCCGCGGGCCTGTCGCGCGAGGACAAGGTGGCGCTCGGCCGCCTGCTGCGCGCGATCGCCGGCAGCGGCGTAGCGGTCGGGCTGGTCGAGCACGATATGTCGCTGGTGATGGACGTATCCGACGGCATCGTGGTGATCGACGCCGGCCAGCGCCTGGCCGTGGGCACGCCGCTGGACGTGCGCGCCGATCCGGTGGTACGCCGCGCCTACCTGGGCGATACCGGCGGCGTGCCGGCGCGCGCGCGGCGTGCCGGCACGGGCGAGGGTGCGCCGCCGCGCGAGGCGCTCGGCGTCAGCGCGCTGCGTACCGGCTATGGCGCCGCGCCGGTGCTGCACGAGGTGGACCTGCAGGTGCGCGAGGGCGAGATGGTGGCGCTGCTCGGCGCCAACGGTGCCGGCAAGTCGACGCTGATGCGCGCGCTGGCCGGCCTGCACCGCCCGGTGGCGGGCGGCATCACGTTCGACGGCACGGACCTGGCGCGGCTGGACGCCGCGCGCGTGGCGGCGCTGGGCGTCGTCCTGGTGCCGGAGGGACGGCAAGTGTTCCCGGAACTGTCCGTGCTCGACAACCTGCGCCTGGGTGCCTTTCCCTCGGGGCGCCTGCCGCGCGCCGAGACGATGCGGCGCGTGGAAGCGATGTTCGCCCGCTTTCCGCGTCTGCGCGAGCGCCAGCACCAGCGCGCCGGGTTGCTGTCGGGCGGCGAGCAGCAGATGCTGGCGGTCGCGCGCGGCCTGATGTCGCGGCCCAAGGTGCTGCTGCTGGACGAGCCCTCGCTGGGCCTGGCGCCGAAGATCATCGAGGAGCTGTTCGCCTCGCTGGATCACCTGCGCGAATCGGCCATCACCATCCTGCTGGTGGACCAGATGGCCGCGCTGGCGCTGTCGCTGGCCGACCGCGCCTATGTGCTGGAGGAGGGGCGGGTGGTGGCCAGCGGCCCGGCCGGGCAGTTGGCGAGCGACCCGTCGCTGGCGCAGGCCTATCTCGGCGGAGCGTGACACCATGGCATGCCTGTCTCCTGCCAACTCCGCGCTGGCCGAGTCCTCGGCCGGCATGGTCACCAGCCCGCACGCGCTGGCCAGCGAGGCCGGGCTCGAGGTGCTGCGCGCCGGCGGCAATGCCATCGAGGCCGCCATCGCCATCGGCGCCACGCTCGCGGTCACCTATCCGCATTTCACCGGACTGGGCGGCGATGCCTTCTGGCTCTTGAGCGACGGAGCCGGCCAGGTGCGCGGCCTGTCGGGCATCGGCCAGGCGGCCGCGGCGCTGCCGGCCTTCGATGGCGCGATTCCCCAGCGCGGCGGTGCCGCCGCCTTGACCAGCGCCGCCACCGTCGACACCTGGGCCCGGGCCTACGCCGTGGCCGGCGAATGGGGCGGCCGCCTGGGCTGGAGCGAGCTGTTCCGGCGCGCCATCGACTATGCGCACGAAGGTTTTGCGCTGACGCCCTCGCAGCACTTCTGGCAGTCCTTCCGCCGCCAGGAACTGGCCGGCTGGGCGGGCTTTGCCGACACCTTCCTGCCGCATGGCAGCCTGCCGGCGGTCGGCAGCCGCCTGCGCCAGCCGGCGCTCGGGCGCAGCCTGGAGCGCATCGCCACCCATGGCGCGCGCGAGTTCTACGAGGGTGAACTGGCCGCGCGCATTGTCGCCGGCCTGCGCGCCGCCGGCTCGCCCCTGACGCGGGCCGACCTCGCCGCCACCGCGGCGCGCGAGGCCGCGCCGCTGCGCGTTTCCTACCGCGGCGGCGAACTGCTCAGCCTGCCGCCGCCGACGCAGGGCGTGACCACGCTGCAGATCCTCGGTGTGCTGGAGCGCTTCGACGTGGCCGCGCTCGCCGAAGGCAGTGCCGACTACTACCACCTGCTGGTGGAGGCGGTGAAGGAGGCCTTCATCGAGCGCAACCGCTATGTCGCCGATCCCGACTTCGCCGAGGTGCCGGTGGCGGACATGCTGAGCCCGGCGCGGCTTGATGCCATGGCACGCCGCATCGACCCGCAGCGCGCGTTGTCTTGGCCGCATGTCTACCAGCATGGAGATACCGTCTACCTGGCGGCGGTCGATCGCCAGGGCCGCTGCGCCAGCGTGCTGCAGACCATCTACTTCGACTGGGGCAGCGGGGTGGTGGCGGGCGATACCGGCATCCTGTGGCACAACCGCGGCGCGGCCTTCCACACCGATCCGGCGCACCACAACGCGATCGGCCCGGGTAAGCGGCCCTTCCATACCTTGAATCCAGGCATGTACCTGCGCGAGGGCCGGCCGCGCCTGCTGTACGGCACGCAGGGCGCCGATGGCCAGCCGCAGACCCTTGCGGCCGTGCTGACGCGCCTGATCGACTACGGCATGGATCCGCTGAGCGCGCTGGCGCGGCCCCGTTTCCTGCTCGGGCGCACCTTTTCCGATGCGCGCGACAGCCTCAAGCTGGAGGCCGACGCTGGCGCGCAGGTGATGGCGGAACTGGCGGCGCGGGGCCACGAGATCAGCGAGATCCCGGCGCAGAGCCCGCTGGCCGGGCACCCGGGCGTGATCGCCATCGATGCCGACGGGCGGCATTGCCGCGGCGCCCACGACCCGCGCAGCGACGGGGTGGCGATGGGCCTGTAGCGCTGGCCCGCCGGACCCGCCGGGGCGGCTTCGTTCAGCGAGCCTGGCTCACTCGGGCTCGATGCCGGCAGCCTGGATCACCCGCGCCCACTTGAGCGTCTCGCTGCGCACGAAGGCTGCCAGTTCGTCCGGCGTGGACGGCACGGCCTCGCCGCCGGTGCGGCCGAAATGCTCGATCGTGGCCGGGGCCGCCAGTGCCTGGCGGATCAGCGCGTTCATGCGCGCCACCAGGGCCGGGGGCGTGGACGCGGGAAAGAAGGCGGCCACCCAGGCGGTCATCTCATAGCCGGGCAGGCCGCTTTCGGCCATGGTCGGCACCTCGGGGAAGAGCGGATGGCGCCGGGCGGTGGTGACGGCGACGGCGCGCAGCTTGCCGCCCTGGATCAGGGGCCGGGCCGGCGAGATGTCGGAGACCATGAAGTCGACCTGGCGCCCCATCAGGTCGGTCAGGGCCTGGGGCACGCCCTTGTAGGGAATGTGCTCGGCCGGCGCACCGCTCATCATCTTGTAGAGTTCGCCGGCGATGCGGGTCGAGGAACTGCCGCTGGCGAAGGTCAGCTTGCCCGCCCGCGCCTTGGCGAGCGCGCTCAGGTCAGCCACCGTGCGCACCGGGCTGTCGGCCGGCACCACCAGCACCAGCCCGCTGCGGGCGATCAGCGAGACCGGCGCGAAGTCCTTGACGGGATCGTAGGGCAGCGTGCGGAACAGCGAGGCATTGGCCGCATGCGTGGTATTGGTGGTGATGAACAGGGTGTAGCCGTCCGCGGGCGAGGCGGCGGCCGCCTTGGCGGCGATGATGCCGCTGGCGCCGGGACGGTTGTCGACCACCACCGGCTGGCCGGTCTGCGCCGTCAGGCTCTGCGCGACATAGCGCGCGCTGTCGTCGGTGCCGCTGCCCGGCGGGAACGGCACCAGCACGCGCAGGGGCCGCTCCGGATAGCCGGCCGCGCGCGCCGGCCGTGGCGCCGCCGCCGCCGCGGCCAGCAGCGGCAGCAGGGCGAGAAAGCGGCGCCGTTCGATTCGCTCGTTCATCTTGTCTCCTCTTCTCTTCTCGTGCCTTCGCGGCATCTTGGCGGGGAGGCGGCACGTGCTGGCTCGCGCCAGGGGGCGTCGTCTCCCGGTCGTGCCGGCGCTTGCCGGCGATCGGCTGGCGGCTGGCCGCCAGCGGCTGATCGATAACGGCCAGCGGCCAGCGGCCAGCGGCTAGCCGCGGCTCGCCGGGATCGCCAGCGCCGGATAGTGCTCGGTCAGCCTGGCCGGCAGCTCCATGTCGAGCACGAAGCGGTCGCCGCGGTACCAGAAGAAGCCGGCCATCAGGATGTCGCCGTCGATGTCGCGCGCGGTGCGCACCATCCTGGCCACGGGGGCGCCGAAGCCATAGCCGAGCTCGCGCACCAGCACGTGGTCGGCGGGCTCGACCGTCAGGGTCTGGTGCATCACGGCCAGGCGCTCGCCGGCGACGCGGCGCAGCAGGTGCACCAGCTTGTGCCGCTTCTCGCTGCCGCGCGGGAAGTGGGCGAACACCGGGGCGGCGATGTACATCTCGATCAGGCAGAACGGCGCGCCATCATGGATATGCAGCTTGCGCACCATCACATAGCGCTCCAGCGGCCTGCCGTGCCGGCCCAGCTCGGGTGGCAGGCTGGCGTCCTTGCGCTTGTCGAGCACGCGGATCTGGAAGCCGGCGCCATCGGCGCCATCGGCGGATTCGTCGTTGATGGCCGAGCGCAGCCGCGCATCCGGCCCCGGCGGTCCTTGCAGGACGTGGGTGCCGAGTCCGCGCCGGCTGCTCACCAGGCCCTCCTCGGCGAGCAGCGCGAAGGCCTGGCGCACCGTCACCTTGGCGATGCCGTAGGCCTGCGCCAGCGCCTCCACGGTGGGCAGGCGCGCGCCGACCGGGTATTCGCCGGCGACGATCTTGTGGCGCAGCACGCTGGCGAGCTGGCGATAGCGCGTGACGCCGCCGCTGCCGCCATCGTCGGCAAAGGCCCGGCCGCGCGCGGCCGGGGCGGCGGTGCGTGCGGACTTCACGCTTGCGCGGCGCCGTCGCGCGAGATGCCTGCCGCCACCAGCGCGTCGATGGCGGCGTCGTCGTAGCCGGCCTCGCGCAGGATCTCGCGGCTATGCTCGCCCAGGGACGGCGCATGGCGGCGCCGCAGCGGCGGCGTGCCATGCCATTCGCTGGGCACCGCCATCTCGCGGATGCGGCCCACGGCGGGGTGTTCGGTCTCGCGGAAGAAGCCGATGTCGTCCAGGTGCGGATCGTCGAGCAGCGACTCGAAGGTGTGCATGGGGAACACCGGGATGTCGGCTTCTTCCAGCAGCGTGCGCCATTCCTCCGTGGTGCGCTTGGCCATCTCGTCGCTGACCAGCGCGTACAGCTCGGTGATGTGGGCGGTGCGCGTGGTGATGCTGGCGAAGCGTGGGTCGCTGTCGTAGAGTTCCGGCCGGCCGATCACCTTGAGGAAGGTGCGCCAGTGGTGGTCGTGGTAGATCAGGCAGCAGACATGGCCGTCCAGCGTGCGGTAGGGGCGGCGTTCCGGCGACAGCAGGCGTGGATAGCCGAAGCCGCCCTGGGGCGGCACGAAGGTTTCGCCGTACAGGTGGTCGCCCATCACGTAGGGCACCATGGTCTCGAACATCGGCACGTCGACGCGCTGGCCTTTGCCGGTGCGGGCCTGCGCGTACAGAGCGGCGCTGATCACGCCGAAGGCATAGAGTCCCACCGAGCGGTCGGCGATGGTGATCGGCAGGTAGCGCGGCAGGCCGCCGGTGCCCGCCGCGACCGCCTGCGGCAGGCCGGTGGCGGCCTGGATCAGGTCGTCGAAGGCGGCCTGGGGCGCGTAGCGGCCGCGCTGCGAGAAGCCGAACATGCCGACATAGACCAGGCGCGGGTTGAGCTGCGCCAGCGTGTCGTAGCCCAGGCCCAGGCGCTCCATGGCCTGGGGGCGCACGTTGTAGGCCAGCACGTCCGCCTCCGTGGCCAGCCGCAGCAGCGCCTCGCGCCCGGCCGGGGCCTTCAGGTCCAGCACGATGCTGCGCTTGTTGCGGTTCAGGCCGAGGAAGAGCGGGCCGAGCTTGCGGTCGCCGCAGGGGCCGATGGCGCGCGTGCTGTCGCCGCCGGGCGGTTCCACCTTGATCACGTCGGCACCCAGGTCGGCCAGCATCTGCGTGGCCGACGGGCCCATGAACACCGAGGTGATGTCCACCACCTTGACGCCGGCCAGCGGGCCGGCGTTCTCCTCCTGTCGTGCTTGCTCCATGGCTTGCGCGCTCCTCGGGGCCGTGCGCCCGAACAGGCTGCCGGCCGGTCTTCGTTCTTTAGTTCTATGTTTGGAACTATAGGAGAAAAGCCGGTGTCGCTCAATGCGTGGATGCGCCGCAGTGCAGCAGTGCAGCAGTGCAGCAGCGCCGCAGCGCCGCAGCGGGTGCGGCGGGTGTCATGGGCGCCGGCGCGGCCGCCGGAGCGCTCCGGTCAGCGGCACAGGTCGGCCGGCGTCGGCGGCGTGGCGCGGGCGAGGTCGAAGTCGGCCTCCTGCAGCCCGCTCGGCGTCAGCGCCACCCAGTGCAGCACCGAGGGCGAGCGCACCAGCCCCAGGCTGCCCTGGTAGGTCCAGGGGATCGGCGAGGGCTGGCTGCCGCGCAGCGTGATGCGGTCGGCGGACAGCGCCAGGTGCAGCAGGCGGCCGTCCTGCGACGGCGTATAGGCGGCTTCGCCGGCCACGGCGATGCCGGCCTCGCGCACGCTGGCCGGCATGCAATCCAGCGTGGCGCGCACCTGGCCGTCGTCGTCGAGCAGGCGCGCGAAGCCGGTGCCGGCATCGCTGGTGCCGACCACCAGGAAGCGCTCGAGCGCGGGCACGTAGGCCACGCCGTAGGTGTAGTACTTCAGGCGGTCGCTCAGCACCTGCGCGGCGGACAGGGTGCCATCGGCCGGGCGGAACAGCGCGGCCTTCAGGCGGGCATGGGTCTCGCCGGGGATGTACTGCTGCCAGACCAGCAGGGCGGCATCGCGCGAGCCTGCCAGCAGCGGCCACCACTCGCGCTGCCGGCGGGCCACGTCGTCGCTGCGCAGCAGTCGCCCCTTGCCGTCGTAGGTCTTGAGGTAGACGCCGTTGCCGGTGCCCAGGTCGTCGACACCGCCGCCGTCCACCCAGTCGTCGGCATAGAACACCACGAAGCGGTTGCCCACCGCCGCCACGTGGCCGGAGTGTCCGCCGGCCCGGACGTCGATCGATCTTGCCTGCTGCGGCCGCAGGTCACGGGTGTAGAGACGGTAGCGCTGGCTGACGGTATTGACGGTGTCCGAGCCGTCCTCGAAGGTCAGCATGATGCGGCCGGCGGCATTCTGCGCCACCGACACAGGTTCCTGCGCTTCCTTCTGCGCCACCAGCAGGCGGGGTTTGCCGAGCACGGGCCGGGCCGGCGACCAGGCCGCGACGTAGATGTCGTGGGTCCAGTTGCGGTTGCGGTCGGGGCCGCGCGGCGGCAGTCCGGCACTGCTGAAGAAGACATAGGTGAGGCCGCCGGGGCCGGCCGCGGCGCCGATGCCGTGCATATAGGCACGCAGGTCGACGCCGGGGCGCGCGCCGGCGGGCAGGGCGGCCTCGGTGGCCGGAATGGCGCCGCCCTGGGCCGCAGTCGCCCACGACAGCGCCGCGGCGAGGGCCAGCGCCGCATGCCATGGCGCCATCGCGCCGATCGTGCCGCGCATGGTGGTTTCCGCAGTCGAGCCCGGCCGGATGGCCCCGGTCCGCCCGCGCGGACCGGGTCGCCTGCGCTGCTCAGGCCAGTTCCTGCTGCAGCGGCGCGACGCGCGAGATCAGCCCGTCCTGGTCGTGGTAGGCGACCAGGCGGCGCCCGGCGCCCACCGCCAGCACGACGTCCTTGGCCAGGTCCAGTGACGGTGTGGCGGCCGCGCGCGGCGTATGGTGGGCGCCCGGCCGGTGTTCGCCGGCCAGGCGCGCGAGCGCCCACAGGCTCAGTGCCAGCGCCATGGCGGCCACGGCCAGCAGTTGCGGCACGAATTCGCGCCACGTCACCGGGCTGCCGCCGCCGGACAGGACGCAGCGGTAGATGTAATACGCGGCCGCCAGCCAGGCGCCGGCGACGATCGCAGGGCGCGCCAGCCGGAACCAGAGGTAGCGCCGCAGCGCCTTGCCGCGCCCAAGGTACTGCAGGTAGGCCTGCAGCCCGGCGCCGGATGTGTCGATGATCGGCTCGTTCATGTCGGGGTTCCTCCTCAAGTGTGCTCTTCAAGCTGCGTGGCATGCGGCGATGCCGGCGCGGGAGACGTTGGCTGCGAGGGCGCGCCCTCGCGGATGCCGCGGTCCGGGCTGACCCACCGCGCCCGCGAGCCGCGCTGGTGCAGCAGCACGCTGGGCAGGGCGATCACCGAAGCGACCATGCCGATGGTCCAGAACGCGACCGGATACCAGATCGTGTTGAGGAAGTAGCGCAGCAGCCGGGTGTCGTAGTGGCGATCGATGAGGCAGCCGACCACGATCTGCGCGCAGCAGGTCAGGAAGAGAGCGATGCCGGCGCCGCGCGGCACGTTGGCGAAGTGCCAGGCCGGCGGCAGGTCGAACAGCGCGTTGGCGAGCGTCATCACCAGCGTGAACAGCATGCAGTAGGCCCACAGCACGCTGGCGGCATATTCGAGGAAGATCGGCCACATCATCGTCGCGCGCTTGCGGAGGATGGGGACGGCGTACTTCTGCAGCACCTGGATGCCGCCCTTGGCCCAGCGCAGGCGCTGCCGGAACAGGCCCTTGAAGGTCTCGGGCATCAGGATCCAGCTCAGCGCATGCGGCTCGAAATGGATGCGCCAGCCACTGACCTGGAGCTTCCAGCTGATGTCGATGTCCTCGGTCAGCATGTCCGGGCTCCAGTAGCCGACGCTGCGCAGCGCGCTCTTGCGGAACATGCAGATCACGCCGGACACGGTCAGCAGGCGCCCGTACATCTCCTGTGTGCGCTTGATCAGGCCGACGATGGAGGAGAACTCGCCGACCTGCATGCGCCCGAGCAGCGAGGTGCGCGTACGGATGCGCGGGTTGCCGGTGACGCCGGCGACGTCGGGGTCGCGCAGGAAGTGGCGCAGCATCCAGCCGATGGTCTCGCGGTCGAGCAGGGAATCGCCGTCGATGCACAGCAGGTACTCGGCATCGGTCAGCATGGCCGCCGTGGTCAGGCCGATCGCCTTGCCTTCGTTGTGGCTCTGGTGGATCACCAGCAGCTGCGGATACTGGTCGGTCAGTTCGTTGAGGATCTCGCCGGTGGCGTCGCTGCTGCCGTCGTTGACGGCGATGATGTTGTAGTTCGGGTAGCGCAGCTGGGCCAGGCTGGCCATCACTTCGCGCACGTTGTCGGCCTCGTTGTAGCAGGGCACGATCACCGAGACCTTGGGGCAGTCGGGCAGCGCGTCGGCGCGGGCCTTGCCGCGCTCCTTGTGCTCGACCAGGAAGTAGTGCAGCAGTCCGCCCATCATCCAGAGGTAGGACATCAGCAATGGATAGTAGAAGACGAAGTTCGAGATCACGCTTGCTACGTTCTTCATGGTTTTCCCCGCCTGTAGCCTTGCCCTGCGCCGCCGCTATACCTTCATGCCGGTACGCGGCCGCACCAGGTTCTGCATCGACATGACATCGCGCAGCACCGCCAGGTCCGGCTGGTCGGCCATGAACTGGTCGGGGCTGTAGCCGAGATGCCTGGCGCCGGCCGCGCGCAGGCGCTGCATCTGTGCGCGCAGCGCGCTGCTGGCGATCGGTGTGCCGGTGCGGCCGTCCAGCGCCTGCAGCGAAAAGATGGTCTTGCGCAGCGCGAGCGGATGGGCCGCCACCGCGCGCGCCAGGCCGTCCAGCCACGCCGTCGACGGGGGCGCGCCGGAGTCCTCGCTGGCCGGCAGCTTGACGAAGTCGTAGGCGGCGGCGAAGGCATCTAGGTCCTGCGCCAGCCGTGCGACGCCGTCCGGCTCCAGCACGGCGTCGGCGCGGAGGGTGCGCACGGTCAGCACGCTGCCGCCCTGGTAGTCGGTGACGATGGCGGCGAGATCCCGGGTGAGGTCGCCCAGGTGGCGCAGCTTGCCTTCCGACCAGCGCCGCCGCAGCTCGGGATCGGCGCGGATCGCCGCCACGCTGGGCGGCAGGCCCCAGTCGGCGTAGGCGGCCAGCGCCGCGTCGCCGGCATCCTCGGACTCGCCGAGACAGGCGTCGGCGCCGAACACGATGCCGTTGAAGCTGGTGTAGCGCGCCAGGTCGTAGTAGATATCGCGGATGGTGGCTCGCGCCCGGGCGTCGAAGGGGCTCAGGCGCGGCATGCCGCGCGCGGTGGCCGGCGTGCCGTCGGCCCCGGGTGCCGCGGTGACCAGGCGCGCGGCGGCCGCATGGCCGGCCGGCAGCCGGAACGCCAGCAGCGGCAGCGCCGCGTAGACCTGCACCCCGGTGCGCGTGATCAGTTGCCAGGCCGTGCGCGAGAACAGGTCGGCGCGCATCGGCAGGTGGCGGTTGGGGAAGTACAGCGCGCGGGCGCTGCCGCTGCCGTCCGGATCGTGGTAGGCCTTGAGGAAGACCGACTTGGGCTCGAGCGCCTTGATACGGTCCAGCAGGTGCGACAGGCGGGCCTCCTGGCGTGCGGGATCGGCATCGTAGACATCGTCCAGCGCCACGTCGACCACCCGCTCGATCGGATGGCTGTCGCCGCGATAGGCCGACTGCCGGCGGAACTGCGCCAGCATGACGCCCGCGTCCCAGTCGTAGGAGACCAGCTGGCGGCGGATCCTGGTGAGCGGCACGTCGGGCGTGTTGGGGCCCTCGTCGAGCGTGAAGTGGACACACATGCCGAGCTGGCGCGAGGCGCCGATCAGGGCGGAGTTGTAGGTGCCGTAGGGCCATACCATCGCGCGCGGCGCGACGCCGGTGTTGGCCTGGATCAGGTCCGAGCAGCGCTGCAGGTCGGCGGTGGTGCGGCGCTGGTACTCGTCGTCGTTCTCGTAGCGCCCGAGCTCGGGGAAGTAGAGATGGGCGCTGGCTGCCGGCAGTTCGTTGCCCTGCGGGTTGGCCACTGCGCCGTGGTGCATGTCGTGCGTATGCGAGGCGATCTCGACCAGCCCGGAGTCGGCCATCTCGCGCAGGTGTTCCCAGCGCATGAAATAGCCCGGCGCCATGAGCGACTTGTAGCCGATGCGCACCGGCTGCCCGCGCGGCGTGTCGGTCCAGCGCGATACCACCGCGATCAGGGCCGGGTAGCCGTACTGCTTGAGCAGCGGGAAGGCCTTGGTGTACTGGCTGGCGTAGGCATCGTCGAAGCTCAGCAGCACGGCGCGGGGCGGCAGCGGCGCGCCGCCGTTGCGCGCGGCGATGATCTGCTCGACGCTGACGGGGCGGAAGTCGTTGGCCCGGATCCAGGCGAAGATGTTGTTGAGCATGGCGGTGCTGATGGCGCAGGTGTCGGCCACCGTCGCCACATCGGCGCGCAGGTCGTCGCGGATGTCGTGGATGGCAAGCACGCGGAAGGTCAGGCCGTCATCGGCATCCTGCTGCGGCAGCAGCGACAGGGCTAAGCCGGCGTGGGCGGCCTGGCTCACCGACAGCGCGCCGGCAAGGCCAAGGAAGGAGCGGCGATCGAGCTTGTGCATGATGGCTTGGCGGCTGGCTCAGAGTGGCACGTTGAGGGTGAGGTAGATCAGCTTGCTGGTCTCGCGCGCGGCGTCGTAGCGGCGGCTGCCGATGCCGATGCCGTAGGTCAGCGAGGCCTTGCGCCCGAGCTGCCAGTAGTGCTCCAGGCGGGCCTCCCACAGCATGCTGTCGCCGAAGCCGTCCTGGTGGTAGCCGCCCGCGCTCACGTAGACGCGCTGGCTGAAGGACCTGTCGGCGTAGCGCCAGGGCGTCCACTGGTACATCGAGCGCACCTGGGCGATGTAGTCGCGGCGCGGGTTGAAGTAGGCGGTGCCGGCGAGCGTGTTGCTGTCGGTGCCGACGTCGAGCCAGAGCGAGACCTGGTGGCGCGGCGTATTGAGCAGGCGCTGGTAGACGGTGCCGAGCCATTGCTGGTTCAGGTTGGTGTCGCTGTAGCGCGAGAGGGCGTAGGACAGGTTGAAGTAGCGCCGGTCGTCCTGCGAATAGCGCGCGCTGGCGGTGCCGGTGCGCCCGGTGACGCCGGCCTGGTAGGCCTTCCAGGGCAGGTCGTTGGCGTCCGAATCGAAGCCCAGGCTGAAGCGCCAATGGTCGTCGGGCTGGTAGGCCAGCGTGCCGGTGCCGCCGGTGCGCCCCTCGCCGCCGGTGGACTGGTGCACTTCGGCGCTGGCTTCCCAGCCGTCGCGCCGGTAGTCGACGCCCGCGCCGTTGCGCACGCGGCTGACGCTGTTGCCGTTGCCGGTGTCGGCGCGCCCCGAGAACTGGTGCGCGAACACGCGCCAGTACAGCGCGAGCGGCGACGAGTACAGGTGCGTATCGATGGCCCAGGCCTGGTCGGCCAGCGCCGCGTTGCCGCGCTCGCCGCCCGCCTCGATGATCAGCTGGGGCCGTTCGTAGATGCGGTAGTCGCGCTCGAACAGCCGCACCGCGTTGTTGTCGGGGAAGCCGGCGCCGAAGGTGGTGGCAACGGTGCGCGCCTGCTCGAACTGGTAGCGCTGCAGTGAGGTTTCGCCGATGCCGGCGAGGCTGGCGATGTCCTCGGGGTGGTCGTTGTGGACCTGCTGGTAGAGCTCCTGCGCGCCGTGCGGCCGCTCCTGCACCAGCGCGCCATCGGCGCGGGCCGTCAGCAGGGTCGGGTCGAACGGCGCATCCCTGCGCAGCGCGTCGAGCGCGCGCACGCCCTCGTCGACGTGGTTGGTGTACAGCAGGTACTGCGCCTGCAGCTTCATGACGGTGCCGTAGTCCGGATTGGTCTTGTCGATATCCACCGACAGCGCGTCCTGCGCAGGGGTGGTGCGCAGCATGCTGGTCACCAGCGCATGCGCGGTCTCGTAGCGGCCCTGGTCGAGGTAGGCGAAGAACAGGCTTTCCTGCACGCTGACGCGGGTCAGGGCGTAGGGCTCGGTGGTTTCGGCGATGGGTTCGCGCGGCGATTGCAGGGCCAGCTCGTAGGCGTGCGCCGCGAGGTCGGGCTTGTCCTGGTAGGCATAGGCGTCGCCGGCGGCGACGTAGGCGGCGGCCGGCAGCGGCTCGCCGGCTGGCGGCGCGATCTGCTCGTACAGCGCGCTGGCCTCGGCCATGCGCCCGCGCACCGCCAGGGCGGTGAGGCGGTCGGCCTGGGCCGTGCGCCGCAAGGCCTGGTAGGACTCGTCGGGCGGGATGCGCTCGAGCAGCGCGTCGGCGCCGGCCAGTGCGTGGTCGGCGGCCGCCAGCCGGTCGGGGGCGTTGGAGGCGCCGGCCTGTTGCCGCGCCCAGCGGATCTCCTGCGCGACGACCAGGTGCTCGAGCTGCAGCAGGTCGGCGCGCGAGAACACCTCGGGCCGCGCCGTGGCCTGCTCCAGTGCCAGTTGCGGCGAGCCGTCCTCGGCCAGGGCGAAGAGGCGCTGGCGCAGGGCCTGCGGCGACTCGGGCGGGCTGGCGGGCGCTGCCTGGGAGGGCCGCGCCGCTGGCGCCGCGCGCTCGGCGCCGGCGGCCTGGGCTCCGCCATGATCACGCGCGAACAGGGCTAGCAGCACCGCCGTCGTCTTGAGCGTGCTCCGCAAGCGCCTGCGATTCGGCTGGGATGATTTCACGGTGACCCCCCCCCGGAGTGGTCGGTAGAAGAGCCGCAGCTCGTCTCCCTGGGGCGTCTTTGCCGGCCATGCACCACATGGTCTTTTCTCGGGCAACGGGACTTCGCCGGCGAGCGCGATCGCCGTCGCATGGCGCCGGAAGAACGGTGCCATGCCGCCGTGCCATTCTCGGTAACCCGAAACGCAAAGAACGCGACCTGACTTGGCGGCCATCCGGCAGAGCGCCGGCCGGCCGCGCACTTTCCCCATCCAAGGACCGGCGTGCCGCCGCGGTACAAGGCGCTGCGGCGGCACGGACGGCCGTCCTGCTTCGATTCAAAGTGCCCTGGGTCGCCGGGGCGCGCTTTTTTGCCGCGTCGTCTCCCGGGTTTCCAAAAGCGGGCTTGTGCCATGGAATCTTGGTCGATCCGGGCGGGTAGCGGCAGTGGCCAGAGGATCTAGGGCGCGCGGGGGAGATTTGGATGAGGACTCATCCTTCTAGCTGGCTTGTGCGGCACAAGGCGCGTGGCAGCTTGCTGCCACGCGGCGGCTCCTGCACCGATGGTTCGCCGCTGGCGGTTCGGCATCTCATCCCACCTTCGGCCACGTTGCGGCCGCGCGGCATCCACGTCCCGCCCGCCTTGCAGGCGCGCGCTCCCGCCTCCCGCCGCCCCGCCGCCGCCCGGAACTGCGCCGGCCGGCGCGAACGGCCCGTTCTTCGTCCTCCCCGTCCGCCAGGCACGCTCTCAGGGATTTCCCTCGGTGGGGTCTTCCTCACTATCGCTGGCCCGGTCTTTGCGTGTAAATTCATTTACATTGAATCAGCTCGCAAGAAATCCCATTTTCATGCACACCTGCCCCATCTTCGCGCAGGGTCGCCGCGGCGGCCGTGGCGCTGCACCAGGCCGAGGCATCCGCCAATGACCCAGGCCAGCCAGACCATCGCCGAGCGCATCGCCCGCAGCCTGCCGGCGTTGACGCCTGCCCACCAGCGCATGGCCCACTACGTGCTGGACAATCCGTTCCGCGCGGCGACCATGCGCATCGACGAACTCGCCGCCGCGGTGCAGGTTTCGGTGGCGACGGCCAACCGCTTCGCCCATGCGCTCGGCTTCGAGGGCTATCCGCAGTTCCGCGCGGAGCTGGTGCGCGGCTTCGAGGCCACGCTGGCGCCGGTGGAGCGCCTGCGCGACGAGCTGGAGCGCCCGGCCACCGCGGCCGAGGCGATGGCGGCATCGCTCGACGATGCCGCCCGCAACCTCGAGGCCACGCGCCGCGGCCTCGATGCGGACGCCTGCGAGCGCGCGGTGGAGGCGATCCTGGCGGCGCACCGCGTCTACATCATCGGCTTCGGCGCCAGCGGCTTCCTGGCGGGGCTGCTGCAGCACGGACTCGAACTGCACTGCCGCACGGTGTCGTCGGTGTCGACCGCCGCCGGTGCCTCGCATGCCGCGCGCCAGTTGTTCAAGCTCGAAGCGGGCGACCTGGTGATCGGCATCGCCTTCCCGCGCTACGTTTCGGATACCGTGCTGCTGGCCGAGCGGATCAAGGCGCGCGGTGTCAGGCTGCTGGCGCTGACCGACGGGCCGCTCTCGCCGCTGGCGCCATTGGCCGATATCGCGCTCTATGCCAGCGCCGGCAGCCGCCTGTCGGCCAATGCCGATGCCGTCGTGACCGCGCTGATCGAAGCACTGTGCGATGCGGTGGCGCACCGCTCGGCGCATTCGGTGCAGCGCGCCGCCGAGATGACCGAATTCCTGCTGCCCTGGCTGCACGGTACGCCGGCCTTGCGCACTCCCGAGGCGCCGCGCGTGGCCGAGGCCCGGCGCGAGGCGCCGGACGTGCCGCCGCGCCGCCCCGTCAACAACGCCAGATCCCGCAAATCGTCATGAAGCAAGCAGTCATCGCCATTCACGGCGGCGCCGGCACCATCACGCGGGCCGCCATGGACGCCGCCCGCGAACGCGAGTACAGCGCCGCGCTGGAGCACGTGCTGCAGGCCGGCCAGCGCATCCTGGCCGGCGGCGGCAGCGCGCTCGATGCCGTCACCGAGGCCGTGCGCCTGCTGGAGGAGTGCCCGCTCTTCAATGCCGGCAAGGGCGCCGTGCTGACCCGTGCCGGCACCTATGAGCTGGATGCCGCCGTGATGGACGGCGCCACGCTGCGCGCCGGCGCGGTGGCCTGCGTGCAGCGCCTGCGCAATCCGGTCCTGGCGGCGCGCGCGGTACTCGAGCACAGCGAGCACGTGCTGTTCGCCGGCGAGGGCGCCGAGGCCTTCGCCGCGGCCCAGGGCCTGGAGTGCGTGCCGCCCGGGTTCTACTACACCGCGGCGCGCACCGAGCAGTGGCAGCGCGCGCGCGCCGCGGCCGGCATGCTGCTGGACCACGATGCCGCCACGCTGGTGGCGCAGGAGCAGGCCGGGGCCGAGCCGATCGACCCGGACAGCAAGTTCGGCACCGTCGGCGCGGTCGCCTGCGACCGGCACGGCAACCTGGCGGCGGCGACTTCCACCGGGGGCGTGACCAACAAGCTGGTGGGACGCGTCGGCGACAGCCCGCTGATCGGCGCCGGCTGCTATGCCGACGACGTCGCCGCGGTGTCCTGCACCGGCACCGGCGAGATGTTCATCCGCGCCGTGGCCGCGCACGACGTGGTGGCGCAGATGCGCTACGCGGGCCTGTCGCTGCAGGAGGCGGCGCGGCGCGTGGTGATGGAGAAGCTGCCCGCCATCCGGGGGCGCGGCGGCCTGATCGCCGTGGACCGCGCGGGCAACGTCGCGCTGCCGTTCAACACCGAAGGGATGTACCGCGGCAGCGCGCGCGTGGACGGGCCCGTCGAGGTATCGATCTATGGCTGAGGCCGTGCCGTTCCGGCCGCCGCGCCAGCCGCATTGCAAGGAGAGCCGCCGTGGCTAGCCATTCCACTCCATCCCAACTGGTGCTGCCGCCGCAGCGGGTCGTCTCGGTGGACGACCTGACGGTGCGCTTCGTCACCTCGGAGCGTACCGTCGAGGCGGTGCGCAACCTGTCCTTCCACGTCGACCGCGGCGAGACGCTGGCGGTGGTCGGCGAGTCCGGCTCCGGCAAATCGGTGACCTCGCTGGCGCTGATGCGCCTGGTCGAGCATGGCGGCGGCACCATCGCCGGCGGCAGCATGGCGCTGCGCCGGCGCGGCGGCGAGGTGATCGACCTGGCGCGGGCCGGCGCCGCGACCTTGCGCGGCGTGCGCGGCGCCGACGTGGCGATGATCTTCCAGGAGCCGATGACTTCGCTGAACCCGGTGTTCCCGGTCGGCGAGCAGGTGGCGGAATCGATCCGGCTGCACCAGGGCAAGAGCCGCGCCGCGGCGCGCGCCGAAGCGCTGCGCATGCTGGAGCTGGTGCGCATCCCGGAAGCGCGCCGCGTGCTCGACCGCTTCCCCCACCAGTTGTCCGGCGGCATGCGCCAGCGCGTGATGATCGCCATGGCGCTGTCGTGCAAGCCGGCGCTGCTGATCGCCGACGAGCCGACCACCGCGCTCGACGTCACCATCCAGGCCGAGATCCTGCAGCTGATCCGCAGCCTGCAGGCCGAGATGCAGATGGGCGTGGTCTTCATCACCCACGATATGGGCGTGGTGGCCGAGGTGGCAGACCGCGTGCTGGTGATGTACCGCGGCGAGAAGGTGGAAGAGGGCAGTGCCGGCGAGGTGTTCCGCGCGCCGGCCCATCCCTACACGCGCGCGCTGCTGTCGGCCGTGCCGAAGTTGGGCGCGATGGCGGGCAAGGACCTGCCGGCGCGCTTTCCGCTGGTGCAGTCCGGCGCCGAGGCGCAGCCGGTGGACGAAGCGCCGCAGGACACGGTGCCGGCCGATGCCGCGCCCATCCTGCGCGTGCGCGACCTGGTGACGCGCTTCGACGTGCCCGGCGGCCTGTTCGGCCGCGTGCAGCGCCGCGTGCACGCGGTGGAGCAGGTCAGCTTCGACCTCTACCCGGGCGAGACGCTGGCGCTGGTGGGCGAGTCGGGCTGCGGCAAGTCCACCACGGGGCGCTCGCTGCTGCGGCTGGTGGCGTCGCAGCGCGGCACCATCGAGTTCGCCGGGCAGAACATCGGCCAGTTGCAGGGCGCGGCGCTGCAGAGCCTGCGCCGCAATATCCAGTTCATCTTCCAGGATCCGTTCGCCTCGCTCGACCCGCGCGTGCCGGTCGGCTACTCGATCATGGAGCCGCTGCTGGTGCACAAGGCGGCCAGCGGCAAGGAGGCCGAGCAGCGCGTGGCCTGGCTGCTGGAGAAGGTGGGCCTGACGCCGGCGCACGCGGCGCGCTATCCGCACGAGTTCTCGGGCGGCCAGCGCCAGCGCATCTGCATCGCGCGCGCGCTGGCGCTCAACCCGAAGGTGGTGATCGCCGACGAGTCGGTGTCGGCGCTCGATGTCTCGATCCAGGCGCAGATCGTCAACCTGATGCTGGACCTGCAGCGCGAGTTCGGCGTGGCCTTCCTCTTCATCTCGCACGACATGGCGGTGGTGGAGCGCGTCAGCCACCGCGTGGCGGTGATGTACCTGGGGCAGATCGTCGAGATCGGCCCGCGCCGGGCCATCTTCGAGAACCCGCAGCACCCGTACACGAAGAAGCTGATGTCGGCGGTGCCGATCGCCGACCCGGCGCGCCGCCACCTCAAGCGCGAGCCGCTGTCGGACGAGATTCCCAGCCCGATCCGCGCCATCGGCGACGAGCCGGAGGTGAGGCCGCTGGTGCATGTCGGCGGCAGCGGCGCGCACGCGCACTTCGTGGCGCGGCACGCCGTCGGCGGCCTGTATTGAAGCGGGTTGAAGCGGATCGTCCCGATCCACCCGCACCCAAGTTTTTCAAGGAGCAATGCTCATGAACCTGCGCAGATTCACTCCCGGCCTCGCTGCCGGCGCCTTCGCCGCCACCGCCCTCGGCCTGCCGGCGACGCCCGCCTTCGCCGCCAAGGACGCGGTGATGGCGGTCTATTCCACCTTCACCACGCTCGACCCCTACGACGCCAATGACACGCTGTCGCAGGCCGCCTGCAAGTCCTTCTACCAGGGCCTGTTCGGCTTCGACAAGGACATGAAGCTGGTCAACGTGCTGGCCGAGAGCTACGACGTCAGCAAGGACGGCCTGGTCTATACCATCAAGCTGCGCAAGGGCGTCAAGTTCCACGACGGCACCGCCTTCGACGCCGCAGCGGTCAAGGCCAACCTGGACCGCGTCACCGACCCGGCCAACAAGCTCA
This sequence comes from Cupriavidus sp. USMAHM13, assembly GCF_001854285.1. Lineage (NCBI taxonomy): Bacteria > Pseudomonadati > Pseudomonadota > Betaproteobacteria > Burkholderiales > Burkholderiaceae > Cupriavidus > Cupriavidus sp. USMAHM13. The sequence continues at coordinate 3,175,750 of NZ_CP017752.1, read as the reverse complement.
AGCGCTATACGCTGTTCAACCGCGTGGCCAAGACCGAGGTGGTCGACGCCGGCACCGTGCGCGTGACGCTGAAGGAGCCGTTCTCGCCCTTCATCAACGTGCTGGCCCACCCCTCGGCGGTGATGATCTCGCCCGCCGCGCTGAAGAAGTACGGCAAGGAGATCGCCTTCCACCCGGTCGGCACCGGCCCCTTCGAGTTCGTCGAGTGGAAACAGCCCGACTTCCTCAAGGGCCGGAAGTTCGCCGGCTACTGGAAGACCGGCTATCCGAAGATCGATTCCATCACCTGGCGTCCGGTGGTCGACAACAACACGCGCTCGGCCATCATGCAGACCGGCGAGGCGGACTTCGCCTTCAGCATTCCCTTCGAGCAGGCCGCGGTGCTCAAGGCCAGTCCCAAGGTCGACCTGATCGACGCGCCCTCGATCATCCAGCGCTACGTCACCTTCAACACCATGGTCAAGCCGTTCAACGACCCGAAGGTGCGCCAGGCGATCAACTACGCCATCAACAAGGAAGCGCTGGCCAAGGTGGCCTTCAACGGCTACGCGGTGCCGTCGGTGGGCGTGGTGCCGCCGGGCGTGGACTATGCCGAGAAGCTGGGTCCGTGGCCGTATGACCCGGCCAAGGCGCGCGAGCTGCTCAAGGAGGCCGGCTATCCGAACGGCTTCGAGACCACGCTGTGGTCGGCCTACAACCACACCACCGCGCAGAAGGTGATCCAGTTCGTGCAGCAGCAGCTGCAGCAGGTCGGCATCAAGGCCCAGGTGCAGGCGCTGGAAGCCGGCCAGCGCGTGGAGCGGGTCGAGAGCGTGCAGAAGCCGGAAGAGGCGGGCGTGCGCATGTACTACGTCGGCTGGTCGTCGTCGACCGGCGAGTCGGACTGGGCCCTGCGTCCGCTGCTGGCCTCGGAGTCGATGCCGCCCAAGCTGCTGAATACCGCCTACTACAAGAACGACCACGTCGACGCCGACATCGCCGGCGCGCTGCGCACCACCGACCGCGGCGAGAAGGCGCGCCTGTACAAGGACGCGCAGGAGCGCATCTGGAAGGATGCACCGTGGGCCTTCCTGGTGACCGAGAAGGTGCTGTTCGCGCGCGCCAAGCGCCTGAGCGGTGCCTACGTGATGCCCGACGGTTCGTTCAACTTCGACGACATCGACATCAAGCAGTAAGGACGTCGCGCGCGTACCCCGGCCGGGTACGCGCGGTGTCCCGCAGGACACGGCGGGCGCGGCGCATGCCGCCACGCTCCGCCGCGTCGAGCAGTCGGCCGCGAGCGGCCGCCCGTCCGGGTTGCGGGGTCATGGACGGGCGGCCGGCGGTCCCATTCCGTTGTTGTTGGTGCGTTGTTGGTGCGTCATGCTGAACTACTTTCTCAAACGATTCCTGGGCGTCATCCCCACCCTGCTGATCGTGGCGGTGCTGGTGTTCCTGTTCGTCCACCTGCTGCCCGGGGATCCCGCGCGGCTCGCCGCCGGCCCCGAGGCCGATGTGGGCACGGTGGAACTGGTGCGCAAGGACCTGGGGCTGGACCGGCCGCTGCCCGAGCAGTTCGTGCGCTTCTTCTCGAACGCGGTGCGCGGTGAGTTCGGCACCTCGCTGCGCACCAAGCGCCCGGTCAGCGAGGAGATCGGCGACCGCTTCCTGCCGACGCTCTACCTGACCCTGGCCTCGATGGCCTGGGCCGTGGTGTTCGGCATGGTGATCGGCGTCTGCTCCGCGGTCTGGCGCAACCGCTGGCCGGACCGGCTCGGCATGACGCTGGCCGTGTCCGGCATCTCCTTCCCGGCCTTCGCCCTGGGCATGCTGCTGATGGAGGTGTTCTCGGTCCAGCTCGGCTGGCTGCCCTCGATCGGCGCCGACAGCTGGAAGCACTACATCCTGCCCTCGCTGACGCTGGGCGCGGCGGTCGCCGCCGTGATGGCGCGCTTCACGCGGGCCTCCTTCGTCGAGGTGCTGCACGAGGACTTCGTGCGCACCGCGCGCGCCAAGGGCGTGCGCGAGAGCGTGGTGGTGGCCAAGCACGCCCTGCGCAACGCCATGATTCCCGTGGTCACCATGATGGGCCTGCAGTTCGGCTTCCTGCTGGGCGGCTCCATCGTGGTCGAGAAGGTGTTCAACTGGCCCGGCCTCGGCCGCTTGCTGGTGGACGCCGTCGAAATGCGCGACTACCCCGTGATCCAGGCCGAGGTGCTGCTGTTCTCGCTGGAATTCATCCTGATCAACCTGGTGGTGGACATCCTCTACACGGTGATCAATCCCGCCATCCGCTACAAGTAAGAGGAGGCCGGCATGACTGAGCTTTCCACGCCCGCCGCCGGCAACGGTGCCGGCACCGCCACGCCCGAGGGCGTGCGCACGCCCTGGTCGGAGTTCTGGCGCAAGTTCCGCAAGCAGCATCTGGCGCTGGGCGCCGGCGTGTTCGTGCTGCTGCTGGTGCTGGTGGCCATCCTGGCACCGCACATCGTGCCCTACGATCCGGAGAATTTCTTCGACTACGACGCGCTCAATGCCGGCCCCTCGGCCGCGCACTGGATGGGCGTCGACTCGCTCGGCCGCGACATCTTCAGCCGCATCCTGGCCGGCACCCGCATCTCGCTCGCCGCCGGCTTCCTGTCGGTCATCATCGGCGCGGTGATCGGGACCGCCTTCGGCCTGCTGGCGGGTTACTACGAGGGTTGGTGGGACCGCATCGTGATGCGCATCTCCGACGTGCTGTTCGCCTTCCCGGGCATCCTGCTGGCGATCGGCGTGGTGGCCATCCTCGGCAACGGCATGGTCAACGTGATCTTCGCCGTGGCCATCTTCAGCATCCCCGCCTTCGCCCGCCTGGTGCGCGGCAATACGCTGATGCTCAAGCGGCTCACCTACGTGGAGGCGGCGCGCAGCATCGGCGCTTCCGACTGGACCATCCTGGTGCGCCACATCCTGCCGGGCACGGTGTCGTCCATCGTGGTCTACTTCTCGATGCGCATCGGCACCTCGATCATCACGGCGGCCAGCCTGTCCTTCCTCGGCCTCGGCGCGCAGCCGCCCACGCCGGAGTGGGGCGCGATGCTCAACGAGGCGCGCGCCGACATGGTCACGGCGCCGCACGTGGCGATCTTCCCCAGCCTGGCGATCTTCCTGACGGTGCTGGCCTTCAACCTGCTCGGCGACGGCCTGCGCGACGCGCTGGACCCGAAGATCGACCGCCGCTGAGGTGACCCGCATGGTTTTTCCCCGCTGTGCTGTGCCTCATATCGGCGACCTGCCGGCCGGGCCGCGCGACGCCATCACCGACGTGGCAGGCGTGGCGGTGGGCCACGCCACGCTGGCCGAAGGCGCCTGCCAGACCGGCGTGACGGTGGTGCTGCCGCACGGCGGCAATCTCTACACCGACAAGGTGCCGGCCGCCGCGAGCGTGCTCAACGGCTTCGGCAAGAGCGTCGGCCTGGTGCAGGTGGAGGAGCTCGGCGTGCTGGAAACGCCGATCGCGCTGACCAATACCTTCAGCGTCAGCGTGGTGTCGCAGGCGCAGATCCGCGCCGCCATCGCCGCCAGTCCCGAGATCGGGCGCGCGTGGCCCACGCTCAATCCGCTCGTGTTCGAGTGCAACGACGGCTACCTGAACGATATCCAGGCGATGGCGCTGCAGGCCTCGCACTACGATGCCGCGCTGGCCGCGGCAGGGACCGGCTTCGCCCAGGGCGCGGTCGGCGCCGGGCGCGGCATGTCGGCCTTCGGCGTCAAGGGCGGCATCGGCAGCGCCTCGCGGCTGGCGGCAGGCCACGTGGTCGGCGCGCTGGTGCTGGCGAACTTCGGCACGCCGGACGCGCTGACGGTGGCGGGCCGGCGCCTGGGCCGTCAACTGATGGGCGCGCTGGCCTCGGCGCAGGCCCTGGCGGGCGCGGAAGCCGCGGCGGAGCCGGAGCCGGAGAAGGGCTCGATCATCATGCTCATCGCCACCGACGCGCCGCTGGATGCGCGCCAGCTGCGCCGCCTGTCGCTGCGCGCCGGTGCCGGGCTGGCGCGCACCGGTTCCGTGTTCGGCCACGGCTCCGGCGACATCGCGCTGGCCTTTTCCACCGCCTACACCGTGCCGCACCTGGCCGCGGCGCCGATGCCCGCGCTGCCGATGCTGCACGAGACGCGGCTCGATCCCCTGTTCCGCGCCGCCGCCGACTGTGTCGAGCAGGCCATCGTCCACGCACTGTGGCGGGCGCAAGGCGTGAGCGGCCGCGACGGGCATCGCCGCCAGGCGCTGTGCGAACTGCTGCCGGGCCTGGCGAGCGAAGCGTGGGAGTCCGCATGCGCATCCTGATCTCGACCGATATCGAGGGCGTGGCCGGCGTGTTCCACGCCGAGCAGACCCGCGCCGGCAATGGCGAGTACGAGCGCGCCCGCGCCTGGATGACGGGCGAGGCCAATGCCGCGGTGCAGGGCGCCTTCGCCGGCGGCGCCACGGAAGTCCTCGTCAACGACTCGCATGGCGGCTTCCGCAACCTGCTGCCCGACCAGCTCGACCCGCGCGCGCGGCTGGTGCTGGGCAAGCCGCGCTACCTCGGCATGATGGCCGGGGTGGAGCAGGGCTGCGATGGCGTCTTCCTGGTGGGTTACCACGGGCGCGCGCAGGGCCGCGGGGTGCTGGCGCACACCATCAACAGCGGCGCCTTCGCGCGCGTCTGGCTCGATGGGCTGGAACTCGGCGAGGCGGGGCTCTACGGCGCGCTGGCCGGCGAGTTCGGCGTGCCGGTGCTGATGGCCAGCGGCGACGACGTGTTCATCGAGGAGACGCGCAGGCTGATGCCGTGGGTGCGCTATGTCGAGACCAAGCGTGCCGGCGGCTTCGCCAGCGGTACCTCGCTGGCGCCGGGCGCGGCGCGCGCGGCGATCGCCGGCGCCGCCGAGACGGCCGTGCGCGCCGCCATCGAGGCGGCCGGCGCGGGGCGCCTGATCCTGGCCACGCCGCTGCGTTGCCGGCTGCAGACGCAGACACCGGGCCATGCCGACCTGTTCTGCCAGTGGCCGGCGCTGGAGCGCCTCGATGGCGACCTGCTGGAGTTCGCCGCCGGCTCGGTCCAGGATGCGGTGCGCATGCTCAACTGCCTGTCGGCGATGTCTTTCATGCTGCGCTAGCGCCTGGGTTCCCGGGCGGCGCGGCCGCGATGCTTCAGTTGGCCGGGGCCGCCGCCTCGGCCTTGCGGCCCGCCATGTGGTGCAGGTAGGCCAGCAGGTCCTGCAGGTCGGCATCGGGCAGGGTCTTCTCGTCGATCGCGGACATGCGCGAGTTCGGCCACCAGCGCAGCGCCTGCGGATTGCGGATCAGGCGGGCCAGCTTGTCGTCGCCCAGGTACTCGACCGGGTTGTAGGGCACGTTGAGGTCGGGGCCGAGGTTGGCGTCGCCGGCGCGGTTGAGCGAGTGGCAGGAGAAGCAGACGCGCTGGAAGGTGGCGAAGCCACGCATTACCGGGCCGTCGGCAGGCAGCCCGGGCGCCGGGCGGATGGCGGCGAAGCGTTCCGCCGGCGCCGCGGCGAGATCGATGCGCACGATGGCGTAGGTCCACAGGCTCTCGTTGACCTGCGCGGCCGCCTGCGGCGTCGGCGTGGTCCAGACCAGCCGGAACGGGCCGATGTCATGTCCCTTGAGCCTGGGCCAGGGCGCGGCGGGATCTTCCACCGCCAGCCAGGCGCGCGGTTCGCCGGCGCCGTCGGCCAGCAGCAGGCGCATCGGCAGGTGCGAGACGTAGCCGTCGCTGGCGGCGGTGGTCGCGCTGGCATCGGGCGCGACCGGCAGGCCCTCCAGCAGCGCGGCCAGCGGGATGGCGCGCACGGTCATGCGGCGCTTCAGGTTGTCGTCGTCGACCGTGATGCTGGCCAGGCGGCGGTCGCGCAGCAGTTCCCGCCGCGTCCAGCTGCGCCGCTGCGTGTCGGCGACGATGGTCAAGGTTGCGGTGGCGGCACTCTGTGCCTTGTGCGCTTGGTGTGCTTCGTGCGCTTTGCCCGCTTTGCCCGCTTTGCCCGCGGCGCCGGCGGGGCTGCCCAGCAGGGCCAGGGCGCAGCCGAGCAGGCCGAGCGTTCTCGTGATCCAGGCGTTCATGCCTTGTCTTCCTCCGGATGTCATGATGCGCGCCGCGGGCCGCCCCCCAGGTGGAGGCGGAGGCCCAGCGGCGCCGGCGCGTGCAGCATAGTGCCCGGCCGGCCTTCCTGCAAGCAGGGCTCAGGCGGCGAGTCCGAGCGCCTGCAGGACTTCGCGCGCCACCCGTTCCGACGACTGCGGGTTCTGGCCGGTGATCAGGTTCCCGTCGCGCACGGCGAAGGGATGCCAGTTCGGCGCGCATTCGAAGCGCCCGCCCAGTTCGCGCAGGCGGGACTCCAGCAGGAAGGGCACCACCTCCTGCAGCCCGACCTCGATCTCTTCCGCGTTGGTGAACGCGTTCACGGTCCGGTCCGCGACCAGGGGCCGTCCGTCGGCGCGGCGCGCGCTGACCAGGCCGGCGGCGCCGTGGCAGACCGAGGAGATGATCTTGCCGGACGCCTCGGCCTGCTCGACCAGGCGCTTGACCCCGGCATCGCCGGGCAGGTCCCACATGGTGCCGTGGCCGCCGGGGAAGAACACCGCGTCGAAGCCGGCCATGTCCAGGTCGGCGGTCTTGCTGGTGGCGGCGACGCGGGCCCGCAGGTCAGGGTCGGCCAGGAAGCGCGCGACCGCGGCCTCGTTGCGGCCCTCGGGCTGGATGCTGCCCGGGTCGATCGGCGCCGGGCCGCCGGCAGGGGAGGCCAGCTCGATGGCGACGCCGGCATCGACGAGCGCGTACCAGGGCGTGGCCAGTTCTTCGGCCCACAGGCCGGTCGGCTTGTCGTATGCGCCCATGCGGTGGTTCGAGGTGACGATCATCAAGATGCGCTGGCTCATGGCTGGCTCCTGGCGGCAATGTCGGCAATGTCGGAATTGCAGGGAATGGCGGAGGCGGCGCGCGGGCAGGGTGCCGCGGCGCGTGGCTTGCACCCACTATAGTGCGGTACCAGCGGGCCAGGGCCGCGCCGGCGCGGCGGCGTCAGCGGTAGAAGGCGGACGGGGCGACGCCGAAGTGCCGCTTGAACATGGCGGCGAAAGCGCTCTGGCTGGCGTAGCCGTGGTCGAGCGCTACATTGACGATCTTCTCGCCGTGCGCGAGCTGCTCCAGCGCCAGGAACAGCCGCGCCTGCTGGCGCCAGCGGCCGAAGGTCATGCCGGTCTCGCGCTGGAACAGGCGGTGCAGCGTCTTCTCGGCCACGCCCAGGGTGCGCGCGCATTGCGCCACGGTGTGGGGTGCGTCGGGGCTGCGCAGCACCGCCTCGCACACGGCACGCAGGCCGGCATGCCGCGGCCAGGCGAGGTAGAGCGGCAGGCGCGGGATCGCCGCCAGCTCGGCCAGCAGCAGCTTCATCAGCAGTTCGTGCCGGCTGCCCGGCGCATAGTCGAGCGGGATCTCGACAGCGGCGAGGATCAGTTCGCGCAGCAGGGAATGCACTTCCACCACGCAGCTGCGCTCCGGCAGGTGCTCGACCGTGCCGGGCTCGACGAAGACCGTGCGCATCTTGACGTTGCCGCTCATGCGCACCGTATGGTCGACATCCGCATCCAGCCATACCGCGCGCGTGGGCGGCACCACCCAGCGCCCCGCCTGCGCCTCGATCAGCATCACGCCCTCGACCGCGTAGAGGAGCTGCGCGCGGCGATGGCGGTGCAGCGCCACCAGCGCGCCATGCGGGTAGTCGGCAGCCAGCGCGGCCACCGGCATCGGCGTGTCCTCGTGGCGGGCGTGGACGTCTTGCGGGGGCAGCGGAATCATCGAGGAGGGGGCGCGGGACAAGGGTGACCGTTTTGCGATAGCTTGAGTCATTCTAGCGGGAGACGGTCTCTTCCGGGCGTCGGCATCATCGCATCTCACTGCTGCCAGGAGCCCGATTCCATGCCCGACCTTTCCCTTCTCTTTCCCTTCTTCGCCATCCTGCTGTGGGCAGGCAACGTCATGGTGTCGAAGCTGTCCGCCCATGCCATCGACCCGCAGGCCATCACCTTCTGGCGCCTGGTGCTGGCCGTGGCGCTGATGTCGCTGTTCGTGCTGAAGCCGGCCTGGCGCAACCGCGCCGCCATCGCGCCGCAGCTGCCCAGGCTGGCCTTCCTCGGCTTCCTGGCCATGGTGCTGTTCCAGTGCCTGTCGTATGAGGCGGCCAAGACCACCACCGCGACCAATATGGCGATCATGACCTCGCTGGTGCCGCTGCTGACCATGCTGCTGTCGGTGTGGCTGCTGGGCGAGGCGCCGACCCTCGGCATGGCGGGCGGCGGCGTGCTGTCCTTCGGCGGGCTGGTCTACCTGATCAGCGCCGGCGAGCCCGCCACGCTGCTGGCCGGCGGCGCCCACGCCGGCGACCTGCTGATGCTGGCGGCCGCGCTGGCCTATGCCCTCTACGGCGTGCTGCTGCGGCGCTGGCAGAGCGGGCTGCCGGCCTGGCAGTCGACCTATCTGCAGGCGCTTGCCGCGCTGCTGCTGATGGCGCTGCTGGTGCTGCGCCTGCCTGCCCAGGCCGTGCTGCCGACGCGCGCCAGCCTGCCGCTGATCGCCTATGCCGGCACCCTCGCTTCGGTGGTGCTGCCGTTCCTGTGGATGCAGGGCGTGCGCTACCTGGGCCCGAACCGTTGCAGCATGTTCATGAACCTGCTGCCGGTGGCCACCGCGGCGATCGCCGTCGGCTGGTTCGGCGAGCGCCTGCACGGCTACCACCTGCTGGGGGGCGGCGCCGCGCTGGCCGGCGTGGTGCTGGCGCAGACGGTGCGGCGCGGCTGGCCGGCCGCACGTGCCGACCTGCGCGAGACGGCCGGCGGCTGAGGGCGGGGCGCGGCGGTTGCGCCGCTGAGGTTCCTGCGCCGCTTATGCCTGGTTACGCCGGTTACGCCGCGCGCGGCTGCGCCGTCCCCTGCCTTGCGCTAGGCTGTGCGCCATTGCCTGGAACGCGCCGGGTGCTGATGGAGAACAAGCGATGAAGAGATGGACTGCGGCCACGCTGGCCGCCTGCCTGGTGGCGGTGGGTACGGCGGCCGGCACGGCGGCGCAGGCGGAGCCCGCTCCCGGCGCGGTGCCTGCCACCGTGCGCCAGGTGGTGGACGATGCGGTGCTGCCGGTCATGCGCGAGTACGGTATCCCGGGCATGGCCGTCGGTGTGGCGCAGGCGGGCCAATCCCATCTTTTCTACTACGGCGTCGCCTCGCGCGAGAGCGGAGTGCCGGTCTCCTCGCGCACCTTGTTCGAACTGGGTTCGGTCAGCAAGACGCTGACGGCGACGCTGGCCGAGTACGCACAGCAGCAAGGCCGGCTGTCGCTGTCCGACCCGGTCGAGCGCTACCTGCCGGCGCTGCGGGGCAGCGCCTTCGGCAGCCTGCGGCTGGTGCATCTCGGCACGCACACGCCGGGCGGGCTGCCGCTGCAGGTGCCGGACGGCATCGGCAGCGACGCGCAGTGGCTGGACTACCTGAAGCGCTGGCAGCCGGAGCACGCGCCCGGTACCTGGCGCACCTACGGCAACCCGGGCATCGGCACGCTGGGCATGGCCGTGGCCAAGGCGCTGGGCGAGGACTTCTCCAGCGCGATGCAGGCGCGGCTGCTGCCGGCGCTGGGCCTGTCCGATACCTTCCTGGAGGTGCCGCCGGCCAGGATGGCGGACTATGCCCAGGGCTATACCCTGGACGGCCGGCCGATCCGCATGGCCCCGGGCCTGCTTGCCGCGCCAGCCTATGGCGCGCGCGCCACGGCCGGCGACATGCTGCGCTTCGTGCAGGCCAACCTGGGCACGGTGCCGCTGGACGGCCCGCTGCAGCAGGCCGTCACGCTCACGCGCACCGCTTACTACCAGGTGGGCGCGATGACGCAGGACCTGGTCTGGGAGCAGTACCCCTGCCCGGTGGCGGAAGCGACGCTGCAGCAGGGCAACGATCCCGCCAACGCCCTGCGCGGCACGCCGGTGCGCGAGCTGGTGCCGCCGCGCGCGCCGGCGCAGGACGTGCTGGTGAACAAGACCGGCTCCACCAATGGCTTCGGCAACTATGTGGCGTTCGTGCCGGGGCAGCGCCTCGGGGTGGTGGTGCTGGCCAACCGCAATACGCCGAGCGCCGCGCGGGTCGGGCTGGCCTATCGCATCCTGTCGCGGCTGGGCGGCGCGGCGGGATGCCTGCGGCCGTCGCCCTGAGCGCAAGGGCGCGCGCAGGGGCGCGGCGCCGCCAAGGCATGCGATCATAGCGCGGTGCGGCGCCCGCGTGCCGCGTCACCGCGGGGTCGCCATCCGACCTGCCACCTGACCTGCTACCCGACCTGCCCCGCATGACCCATCGCCGCGCGCTCGCCTGTGTCCACCTGGTTGCCTTGTTATTCGGCCTGGTCGGCGTGCTGGGCGAGCTGATCCACGCCAGCGCGGTGGCGATCACCATGGGGCGGGCCGCCTTTGCCGCCGCGGTGCTGGCACTGGCCGCGCGCCTGCGCGGGAAAGCGGTGTCCGGCGCGCTCACGCTGCCGCGCGCCGGCGCGCTGGCGTTCTCCGGCTGCCTGATGGCCGCCCACTGGGTGACCTTCTTCGTCGCGGTGAAGGTCGGCGGCATCGCCATTGCCACGCTCGGCTTCGCCAGCTTCCCGGCCTTCATCACCTTGCTGGAGAGTCTGTTGTTCCGCGAGCGCGTCGGCGCGGCGGAGTGGCTGCTGCTGGGCCTGGTCACGGCCGGGCTGGTGCTGGTGACTCCCTCGCTCGACCTGGCCGACAGCGGCACCGCCGGGCTGGCCTGGGGCGTGGCATCCGGCCTGGCGTTCGCCCTGCTGGCGCTGGCCAACCGGCGCGCGGCCGCCGGTATGGATCCGCTGCAGGTGGCATGCGGGCAGAACCTGGTGGTGGCACTGGTCACGCTGCCCTTCGCCGCGCGGGAGCTGCCCGCGCTGCCGGCTGCCTCATGGTTCTGGCTGGCCGTGCTGGGCGTGTTCTGCACCGGGCTGGCGCACTCCCTGTTCGTGACCGCCCTGGGCTGGCTGAAGGCGCGCACGGTCGGCATGGTGGTCGCGCTCGAGCCGGTCTATGCCATCGCCTTCGCCTGGGCCTGTTTCGGGCAGCAGCCCGATGCGCGCACGCTGCTCGGCGCGGCGGTGATCGTCGCCGCCATCGTGGCGGCGGGCCTGCGCGCGCCGGCGCCGGCACGGCCCCGGCACGCTGCTGCGGAAGGGGTGTCCGGCCACGAGTCAGGGCATTCTCAATGATTCAGTGGACTAGCGGTCCGCCTCGTACCAGGGCATCGATTCGATCGCGCGGACCACTTCGCCTTGGTATTCGTCGAAGAAGTTCGCATGGCTGGCATGCGGGAGCCAAAGGACGCGGCTGCCCGGCAGCGCTGCGGCCAGGCGCCCGGCGTCGATGCGGCGTGCCTGGCGGAAGATGCCCAGCATGGTCTGTGCGTCGGCCAGCGTGGCGGCGTCGGTGGTAGCGGACAGCCAGGGGAACATATCGGGGATCGCGCCCGGCTCGGCAGCGACGATGAGGGCTGGCGAAGCGACCGCGCGGTAGTCGGGAGAGAAGGCGTGGCCTTGGTCGGCCATGGCTGCGGCGACCGGGGCGGGAGTGTTCGGGCGCACGCTGCCGTCGGGCAACAGCGTGAGCGAGTCGCGCAGCTGCGCTTCGGCGGCGGCGGACCACAGCTTCGACACGCGCCTGGCGAAGGCGGTGGCCGCCGCCAGCGAGGCCTGGTCCGCCGGACCAGGCTCGGGCTCCTCCAGCGCCGGATTGTCCGGCGGCGGTTCGCCGTGCCAGGGGACCGGCCGCGTGTAGTCGTAGCTCGTGTCGAGATAGACCAGGCCGCGCACGCGGTGCGGATAGCGGCCGGCGAACAGTGTCAACTCATTGCCTGCGATGGAGTGGCCGCACAGCACGATCTCGTCGACGCGCAGCGTGCGCAGGACCGCGTCGAGATCCGCCACCAAGGTCGCGGGATCATAGCCGCCGCCGGCAGCGGGCAGCGGCTTGTCGGAGCGGCCGTAGCCGCGCCGGCTGATCGCCAGTACCCGTGCCCGCCGCGCCAGCGCGGCGGCCAGGCCGTTGAAGCCCTGCGCATTGCCGCCCAGACCGGCCAGCAGTACGACGGTACGTCCGGGCCGGCTGGGGTTCCAGTCGCGCACATGCAGCGCCACGCCGGGGGCCACGGTGACCTGGCGGTCGCTTACGGCTGCCGCCGCAGGCTGGTCTTCGCCGCCGCCGCCGCCGCCGCCGCCGCCGCCGCAGGCGGAGAGCGATGCGAGGAGCCAGGCGGCGGGCAGGGTGGCCAGGGTCTGCAGCGAGCGCCGGCGCAGCGGGGCCGGCGGCGGGTAAGGCATCATGGTCCGATCTCCAGAGGGGGAAGCCGACGGCAGTCTAGGAGACGGGCGGGACGCGGTCTGTGAGCAGATGAAGGAATTCTGTGCGCAACTGTGCGGCGGAGAGGTGAGGCGAGGTGAGGCGAGGTGAGGCGAACGGCGGCGCGGACAGATTCGCACAATTGCACACAACTTCGTCCTACCGCGCCGGCGGCGGCCTGCCTATCATGCCGCCATCGCAAGACAATGCACCGTATTGGTATTCATATCCAGGAGGACAGAGACCATGCATCCCAGCAACCGGGTTGCCACCATGAGCGCCATGTTGATGATGAAACTGCTGGCGGTCGCGCTGACGTTCGCGCTGGCCACGGCATCGGGCGCAGCGTTCGCGCTGCAGCCGCCGCTGGGCGCCGCCAGCGACCACGATGCCGCGCTGGTGTGCGCGGCGGGCGACGAGGCCATGGCGGCGGAGGCGGCCGCTGGCACCGGCGGCCGCACTCTGCGGGTCGGTGTCTCGGACAGCGAAACCCGGCTGGTGCTGCCGTGGTTCATCGAAGATCTGCTGGGCGCGATCCGGCGCGGCGATGCGCCGCAGGACTATCTGCGCGGCGCCTGGCGCGGCCTGTGAGGCAGGCGGCCAGTCCCTTTGCGGGATAGGGCGGAATCGGGGAGATGGAGACGGCGGGGCCGCGCGGCCCCGCCGGTGCCGGTGCGCATGCCCTGGGCATGGCACCGTGCCGTGGCCTCAGGCCTTGGCGAGCACCTCGCCGATGGCCTTGGCGACCACCGACACATTGCGCTGGTTCAGGCCCGCCACGCACATGCGGCCCGAGCGCAGCACATAGACGCCGTACTCTTCGCGCAGGCGGTCGACCTGCTCGGCGCTCAGGCCGGTGTAGGTGAACATGCCGCGCTGCTTGACGTAGCGCGTCAGCGCTTCGCCGCTCACGTGGCCGACCAGGCTGTCATGGATGGCCTGGCGCATGCGCGCGATGCGCTCGCACATGGCGGCCAGTTCGGCCTGCCACTGGGCGCGCAGCGCCGGCGTGGTCAGCACCTTGTTGACGATGCGCGCGCCGTGCGTGGGCGGGTTGCTGTAGTTGGCGCGCACCGCGCCGGTCAGCTGGCCGAGCACGCGGCCAGCCTCGTCGGCGTTCTGGCACACCACGCTCAGGCCGCCGCAGCGCTCGCCGTACAGCGAGAAGTTCTTCGAGAAGGAGTTGGCCACCAGGAAGGACAGGCCCTCGCGTTCCATCTCGCGGATGGCGAAGGCATCGTCGTCCAGGCCGGCACCGAAGCCCTGGTAGGCCATGTCGACGAAGGCCAGCAGGCCGCGTTCCTTCAGTACCGCGATGACCTGGCGCCATTGTTCCTGGTCGAGGTCCACGCCGGTCGGGTTGTGGCAGCAGGCGTGCAGCAGCACGACGTCGCCCTTGGGCACCTGGCGCAGCGCGGCCAGCATGGCGTCGAACTTCAGGCCGCCGGTGGCGTCGTCGTAGTAGGGATAGCTCTGCACCGTGAAGCCGGCGCGCTCGAACACCACGCGGTGGTTCTCCCAGCTCGGGTCGCTGATCCAGACCTGGGCCTTGGGGAAGTAGCGCTTGAGGAAGTCGGCGCCCACGCGCAGCGCGCCCGAGCCGCCCAGCGTCTGCAGCGTGGCGATGCGGCCCTTGGCGCGCGCCTCGGACTGTTCGCCGAACACCAGGGCCTGCACGGCGTCGCGGTAGCCGGCCAGGCCGGCCATCGGCAGGTAGGGGCGCGGGCCGATCTCGGCCAGCAGCGCGGATTCGGCTTCGCGCACGGCCTGCATCACCGGCAGCTTGCCTTCGTCGTCGAAGTAGATGCCGATGCTCAGGTTGACCTTCTCGGTGCGCGGGTCGTGCTGGAAGCTCTCGTTCAGCGAGAGGATGGGGTCGCCCGGAAAGGCCTCGATGTGTTCGAACATGGGAGTTCCTGCGTGCTTGGGTTTGGGTTGAAGCTTTGAGGTGGTGCGGCTGGCGGTCCGGCGGTTGCGGACGGGCCAAAAGAGAGAGCATGCCACAGATGGCCGGCCGGGTCAGCCCGCGGCCGTGACCGTGGCCGCAGCGGTGGCCGGCCGCAGCCGGGCCGACAGGGGCCCGGCTGCGTCACGGCTTATTGCGCGGTGATGCCGCGGCCCAGCGCGGCGCCGTCGGGCTGGCGCTTCTGGCGGAAGCGGTAGCTGATCGCCAGCACGCCCAGCCAGACCGGGATCAGGTAGACCGAGATGCGCAGGTCGGGAGTCAGGTACATCACCACCAGGATGCCGCCCAGGAAGGCCAGGCACAGGTAGTTGGTGAACGGATAGCCCAGGCTGCGGAACAGGGTCTGCTGGCCGGCGCGGCGCTTATCGTGGCGGAACTTGAGGTGGATGATGCTGATCATCGCCCAGTTGATCAGCAGCGCCGACACCACCAGGCCCATCAGCAGCTCGAAAGCCTTGCCCGGCATGAAGTAGTTGATCACCACGCACAGCGCCGTGGCCAGGGCCGAGACGCCCAGCGCCGCCAGCGGGATGCCGCGCCGATTGACCTTCAGCAGCGCCTGCGGTGCGTTGCCCTGCTTGGCCAGGCCGTACAGCATGCGGCTGTTGCAGTAGACGCCGCTGTTGTAGACCGACAGCGCTGCCGTCAGCACCACCAGGTTCAGCACGTGCGCGACGATGTCGGCGTTGAGCGCGTGGAAGATCAGCACGAAGGGGCTGCCGCCGGTGACCACCTTTTCCCACGGGTAGAGCGAGAGCAGCACGCCCAGCGCGCCCACGTAGAAGATCAGGATGCGGTAGATGACCTGGTTGGTGGCCTTGGGGATGGTGGTCTGCGGCGAGTCGGCCTCGGCCGCGGTGATGCCGACCAGTTCCAGGCCGCCGAACGAGAACATGATCACGGCCATGGCCATCACCAGGCCGGACAGGCCGTTGGGGAAGAAGCCGCCGTGCTGCCACAGGTTGGTGACGCTGGCCTGCGGGCCGGCCGCGCCGGACACCAGCAGGTAGCCGCCGAAGCCGATCATGCCGATGATGGCCGCCACCTTGATGATCGAGAACCAGAACTCCATCTCGCCGAAGGACTTCACGCTCGACAGGTTGATGGCATTGATGACCAGGAAGAAGGCCAGCGCCGAGATCCAGGTCGGCACGTGCGGGAACCAGTACTGCACGTAGATGCCCACGGCCGACAGCTCGGCCATGCTGACCAGGATGTACAGCACCCAGTAGTTCCAGCCGGAGATGAAGCCGGCGAAGTGGCCGCAGTACTTGTCGGCGAAGTAGCTGAAGGAGCCGGCCACCGGTTCGTCCACCACCATCTCGCCGAGCTGGCGCATGATGAAGAAGGCCACGATGCCTGCCAGGGCATAGCCGAGCAGCACGGACGGTCCGGCCATCTTGATGGTCTGGGCGATGCCCAGGAACAGGCCGGTGCCGATGGCGCCGCCCAGCGCGATCAGCTGGATATGGCGGTTTTTCAGGCCGCGCTTGAGCGTGCCGCTCTCATTGTCGGGATTCATGTCTTTCCTCTACCCATTCTTATGGAATGCGGATGGGCGCCTCTTGTTGGTCATCGATCTCTTTGATCGCGGGCGCTTGCTTGGGGGGGGGCGCCGGCGGCGTGCAGCAGGCTGCGCTGCCGCCGGCAGGGGACAGCGGCCCGGCCGGCCTTGTGGGCCGGCGGGCTGCCGGGCCGCCGCGTGCTGCGCCGGCCTGGTCGGTTGCTCAGACCTTCAGGGTGCCGCGCTCGATCTGGTCGCGCTCCAGCGATTCGAACAGGGCCTTGAAGTTGCCTTCGCCGAAGCCGTCGCGGTAGTCGCCCTGGCGCTCGATGAACTCGAAGAACACCGGGCCGAGCAGGGTCTTGGAGAAGATCTGCAGCAGCAGGCGCGGCTTGCCGCCTTCGGTGGTGCCGTCCAGCAGGATGCCGCGCGCCTGCAGCTGGTCGACCGGCTGGCCGTGGCCCGGCAGGCGTTTCTCCAGGCCCTGGTAGTAGAAATCGTTGGGAGCCGTCATCAGCGGCACGCCGGCCAGTTGCAGCTTGTCGATGACGTCGACCAGGTTTTCCGTCAGCAGGGCGATGTGCTGGATGCCCTCGCCGTTGAAGGCCATCAGGAATTCCTCGATCTGGCCGCTGCCCTTGGCCGATTCCTCGTTCAGCGGGATGCGGATCTTGCCGTCGGGCGCGGTCATGGCCTTGGAGGTCAGGCCGGTGTACTCGCCCGAGATGTCGAAGTAGCGGATCTCGCGGAAGTTGAACAGCTTCTCGTAGAAGCCGGCCCAATAGGCCATGCGGCCGCGGTAGACGTTATGCGTCAGGTGGTCGATCAGCTTCAGGCCGTGACCTGCCGGGTGGCGGTCCACGCCTTCGACGAACTCGAAGTCGATGTCATAGATCGACTTGCCTTCCTCGAAGCGGTCGATCAGGTACAGCGGCGCGCCGCCGATGCCCTTGATGGCGGGCAGGCGCAGTTCCATCGGGCCGGTGGCGATCTCGACCGGCTGGGCGCCGAGTTCCAGCGCGCGGGCGTAGGCCTTGTGCGAGTCCTTCACGCGGAAGGCCATGCCGCAGGCGCTGGGACCATGCTCGGCGGCAAAATAGGCGGCCTGGCTCTTGGGCTCGCGGTTGATGATGAAGTTGATGTCGCCCTGGCGGTACAGCAGCACGTCCTTGGAGCGGTGGCGTGCCACCAGGCTGAAGCCCATCTGCTCGAACAGCGGTTCCAGCACATTGGGGGTGGGCGAGGCGAATTCGACAAATTCGAAGCCCATCAATTGCATCGGGTTCTCAAACAGATCGGCCATGGCGGTTGCTCAGCGAAGTGGGAGGGGGAATCCGCGTCCGTCGGCGCGCGCGGGCGCGCCCAGGTGGCGGCAAAACGGGGTCGGAGTCCCGAGGCGCAGGCCGCGCAAGCGGGCAAGACGGGCTGCTGTACTGTCAGGTAGGGACATGCACGATCTCGGGGGCAGAGAAATAATATTGCAGGCGTGCCGCATGCCGTATCGCTTGCGCCACGCCGCGCCCGTCGGTGCCAGCGCAGGGAAATCGAGGCCGATTCCCGTGCCGCGCACTGCAGGCATGACGGGCAGTGTATATTCCGACGTGGAAAATAGGATTTCGTAAGCCACACAGGGAAACCCTAGATTGCGACACGAAATTGCATCGAGACAGACTTCAAGGAGATGAAATTGCAGATTACCGAGCTGGACCGCATCGACCGCCGCTTGCTGGGCGTCCTGCAGGAGCACGGCCGGGCCTCCAACCTCGAGCTGGCCGAGGCCATCCGCCTGTCGCCGGCGCAGACCTTGCGGCGCCACCGGCGCCTCGAGGAGTCCGGCATCATCAAGCGCTATGAAACCCGGCTGGACTCGGCCGCGCTGGGCTTCGGCGTGGTCGCCTTCATCCATGTGACGATGGAGCGGGGCCATATCCGCGACCTCTCCAAGTTCAAGGGGCTGGTGGCCGAGCTGGCGCAGATCCAGGAGTGCTTTTCGGTCACCGGGGACATCGATTACGTGCTGAAAGTGGTGGCGCGCGACCTCAAGTCGCTGTCGGACTTCCTGCTCGATACGCTGATGCGCATTCCCGGCGTCAGCGGCGTCAAGTCAAGCGTATGCCTGGATGAGATCAAGTGCACGAGCGCGATGCCGCTCGAAAGCTGAAGCGGGACCGGTGCTCCGGCGGCCGCTGCCGCTGCGCCGGGGCACCTGGATGATGTGGCGGCAGCAGCTTGCGGGCCGCGGGGTGCGGCAGATGCCTCGGAAGAATGCTGGCGAGCCATAAGAAATTTCTTGACTATCTATCTACCAGTAGATACCATTCGTGCATGGATCGCGACGTATCCCTGGCAACGGAAAGAGCGGGGCGACGCGGCGGGATCCAGCGCGACATCGGGCATGTCCCGTTTTTTTTGGATCGGTCGTCTATCTAGTCATAGATACCTGATCGACCCGGGCCCGCACCCAGGTGCCGCGCCGCAGACAAGCGATCCCGCCGGGATCCCGAATTCGAAGGAGAAGATCATGCGCACCAAGACCCTGAACCTGAATGCCGCCGCCAAGTTCCTGCTGGCCGCCGCCGTGCTGAGCGCGGCCGCCGCCGCCGGCCAGGCACACGCCGCCGGTCCCCGGGACAGCGGTGTGAGCGGTGACCGCTATGGTTATGTGTTCCGCGCCGACGGCAGCCGCAGCGTCTACACCGATGGTGCCAAGCGCGGCCGTTTCGATCCCTACACCGACGGCGCCAAGGTCGGCAAGGCCGATCCCTATACGGATGGTTCGCGCGTCGGCAAGAAGGGGCCCTATGTGGATGGTTTCGGCACCCTGGCCGGCCTCGACCGCAGCGGGGTGTCGTCCCAACCCGCGCACGGCCGCTTCGATCCGTACACGGATGGCGCCAAGGCCGGCAAGTTCGACCCCTACACCGACGGCGCGCTTGCCTGACCCGGTTTTTCGCGCCGGCGGCCCTGCATCGCCGCCAGCGCCGCTTTCCTGCTCCTGATGCACGGGGATGTCCTCCTCTCCCATCCCCGCTGACTGGCCGGCATTCATGCCGGCCTTTTTTCGTTCCCCGCTTTCCCTCTCTTCGCTGCCCCCTCATCACGCCAGGTGCCGTCACAGCCGCACCAGCACGCGGGACGATATTCACGGTGCAGGGCAATAATCATCCTGGCGATTGCCTCGCCAACCCTTCTAATACCTGGCCCGGCGCTTATCTCGCGCCGCAATAAAAATCATGGGGATTCGCTGCGCCGCGGTGGGAGCCCGCCTGCGGTCGCACCGCCGTCGCCCGGCATTCCCGGCAAGGGCTTGATCGAAAAGGAGAATCGTCAAGACGCGGTGCCATGTGACGGGCACCGCGCGATGGAGTTCGCGTGCGCCGGATGTGCATTAGGGAAAACTCCCTGTGACATATTGTCGCGCGAGCGCCTAAATTGAATCATCACTATAAGAAAACCACAGAGGAGGCAGGTATGCAAAGCTACGACGGTCTCGTATTCGTCACCGCCATCCTGCTGGTGTGTCTCTATGTTTTCCTGGGCGCCCAGACACAAAGCCGTATGTTGACGTTCGCGTCGCCAGCCATCGTCGGCATCCTGGTCCTGGTGTACGCGATCCTGCCAGGCCGGGTGGTCGGCTGAGCGCGGTCGGTCGTACGCGGCTGAGCGGCTGAGCCGCTCGGTCGATCGGCCGCAGGAGTGCTTCCGAGGCGGTATGGCGCGCGCCGCGGCGCGCCGTTGATTTGTTTCGCCCGCTGCCCGCCGTCCCGTGGCCGGGCGGCGGCGCGAGGCATTCCTTCTGTTTCCGTTTCCGTTTCGCCCGGATCCGTACCGGCGCGCCCAACCGCGCCGGCGGCGGCGTTCTACCGTTTCCCCTGTCTCAGAGGATATGGTCCAGCAGGTCGGGGCCGAACACCTCGCGGTGGATGCGCGACGGTGTCACGCCGCGTGCCAGCAGGGCGGCGCGCTGGGCCTGCATGAAGGGCAGCGGGCCGCACAGGTAGAAGTCGGCCTCGGCGTCGTGGCGCGCATCGAGGAAGGTGTCCACCGCCATGCGGCCGGCGGCGGCAGGGCGCTCGGCCAGCGTGGCGTCTTCGCCCGACTCGAGGAAGAAGCGCAGTTCGAGCTTGCCGAGCCGTGCGCCGGCCCGCTCGATATCGCCGAGGTGGGCCACCTGCGCGGCGTTGCGCGCGGCGTGGGCGAACACGATGTCGCGCTGCGGCGCGCATGCGGCCAGGTGGTTCAGCGCGGAGATCATCGGCGTGATGCCCACGCCGGCCGACAGCAGCACCACCGGCGCGCTGCCCCGGGCCGGCACGGTGAAGTCGCCGTAGGGCTGGCTGGCCAGCAGCACGTCGCCGACGGCCGCATGGTCATGCAGCCAGTTGGAGACGGTGCCCTGCGGGCGGCCGGCGTCGCCGGTCTCGCGCTTGACCGAGATGCGCCAGCGGCCGCCGTTGGGCGCGTCCGACAGGCTGTACTGGCGCTGCTGGCAGACGCCGGGCGACAGCTCCACCTGCACCGAGATGTACTGGCCCGGCTCGAAGGCGGCGAGCGCGCTGCCGTCGGCGGCGGCCAGGGTGAACGAGACGATGCCTTCGGCCTGCGCTTCGCGGGCGACGATGCGCACCGGCTGGCGGTGGTCGGGGCCGGACTGCGCGCGCTCGTACAGGCGCGCTTCGGCGGCGATCAGTTCGCCCGCCAGCAGCCAGTAGGCCTCGTCCCAGGCCGCCACCAGCTCCGGCGTCGCGGCCGCGCCGAGCACCTCGCCGATCGCGCCCAGCAGGTGGCGGCCGACGATGGGGTAGTGGGCGGGCTTGATGCCGACGGCCGCATGCTTGTGCGCGATGCGGGTAAGGACCGGCGCCAGGGCCGCATGGTTGTCGTAGTTGGCGGCATAGGCGAACACCGCCGATGCCAGGGATTGCTGCTGCGCGCCGCTGGCCTGGTTGCCCAGGTTGAACAGGTTGGTCAGCTCGGGGCGGTCCGCGAACATATTGCGGTAGAAGGTCTGGGTGATGGCGAGGCCATGTTCCTTCAGCACGGGGACGCTGGCATCGATCAGGGGACGGGCTTGGGCGGAGAGCATGATTGAATTGATGTATTCGAAATGCAACAAAAATGGCGAACGACCGGCATGGAGGCCGTGGCGTGTCGCGCGGATGAGGTGATGGCGGTCACGCTGGATCCGATTCTATGAAAGATGCATTTTTGATGCAATAAATAACCCGCCGCAGCGCGGGATCCGCGGTGCGACGGATTGCCGCGCCCGTGGCCCGGGGCGGGTGAGGCGCCGGGCAGGCCACCGCGGCGGACATGCCGGCCGCGCCCCGGCGGCCGCACTGGCCGGCGCGGAGCAGGCTCAGGCGCCCAGCGCGATGCCGTCCTTGCGCTTGTCGGAGGCGCCCAGCAGGCTGCCGTCGGCGGCGCGCAGCACCGCCTGGGCGCCGCCGAAGTCGCTGCGGCCGCCCAGTTCGCCGGCGCCGACCGGATCGGTATAGCCGGCTGCCCGCAGCGCGCGGGTGACGGCCTCGGGCATGCCGTGCTCGATGGCCAGCGCCGTGGCGGACTCCAGGCGCCAGCGCGGCGCGTCGAGGGCGGCCTGCAGCGGCTGCTGCCAGGCCGCCAGCCGCACCAGCAGCTGCAACTGGCCTTGCGGCTGCATCAGCCCGCCGACCACGCCGAAACCGGCATGGAAGCGGCCGTCGCGCCTGGCCGCGCCGGGCACCACCGTGTGGTAAGGGCGCTTGCGCGGGGCGGCACTGTTGATGTGGCCGGGGCCGGCGAAGCCGAAACCGCGGTTCTGCAGCACGAAGCCGCAGTCCGGCACCGCGATGCCGGAGCCGAAGCGCTTGAAGATGCTGCTCATCAGCGTGATGGCGAGGCCGTCGGCGTCGACCACGACGGTGCAGACGGTATTGCCGGCCGGGTCGGCCACGGTCTGGCTGGCATGGCGCATGGCCTCGCCCATGGCGCGCACGGTCTGCAGCACGGCGCCGGGATCGTCGGCGGCGAGCGCCTGCGGTTCCAGCGCATCGAGCGCGTGCAGGATGGCGACGCCATGCGTGTTGGGCGGGCATTCGAACACTTCCAGGCCACGGAAGCGCGTCGACACCGGCGCGCGGAAGTCGCCGCGATGCTCGGCGAAGTCGCCGGCCGCGAGCACCCCGCCGAGCGCCTGGCAGGCCTGCGCCGCCGCGCGTGCCGGCTCGCCGAGGTAGAAGGCGTCGGGCCCGTCGCTGGCGATGGCCTGCAGCGTGCGCGCCAGCCCGGGATTGGCGAAGCGCTCTCCGGCGGCGGGCGGACGGCCCGCGCGGTAGAGCGCGGCGCAAACCGGGTCGGCATGGAGCACGCGGTCGAACAGCGCCCATTCGCGCGCCGCCACCGGGGCCACGGCGAAACCGTCGCGCGCCAGCGCGATGGCCGGGGCCAGCAGCCGCGGCCAGGGCAGCCGCCCATGGCGTTGGTGCAGGTCGTGCCAGCCGCGCACCACGCCGGGCGTGGTGCAGGAGTAAGGGTGGCGCTCCGGGATGCGCTGCCCGGGCAGGGCATCCAGCAGGGCCGGATCGAGGGCCGCCGGCGCGCGTCCGGTGCCGTTGTAGCTGCTGACCTCGCCATCCGGCGCGACCACCATGGCCAGCACGTCGCCGCCGATGCTGGTGGCCATCGGTTCGACCACGCCGAGGATGGCGTCGGCGGCCAGCGCGGCGTCGACCGCGCTGCCGCCCTCGCGCAGGCACTGCAGCGCGGCCTGCGCCGCCAGCGGGTGGCCGCTCGCGACCATGCAGCGTTGGGCGCGCACGCCTTCGGCTTGCGGATTGCTCATGCGATGCTCCCTGGTCTCGGATGGGGCGGCCGCGTCAGCGCGACACTGTCTCGACGACCTTCCACGACACGCCGATGTCGCCGTTGACGAAGGTCTGGCAGGCCATGCGATAGCCGGCGGCCAGTTCTTCGGCGCTGAGGTGCTTGTGTTCCTTCGGCTTGACCGTGTCGGTGTGCTCGAGGCCCTGTTCGATCCTGCACTTGCAGGTGCCGCACAGGCCGCCGCCGCACTTGAAGGGAATGCCGCCTTTCTCGCGCAGCGAGACGCGCAGCAGATTGCTGTTGGGCGGAGCGGTGACGACCTTGTTGTCGTTGCTCAGGAAGGTGATCTGGATCATCGTTCAGTCCGTATCGGATGGGGGCGGCGGCGGGGCTCAGGCCTGCGCCAGTTGCAGGTCCATGCTGCCGAAGCTGGCCAGGCGGCGCAGCGCGTCGCGCGCGGCCTCGAGCGTGTCGAATCGCTCGAGAAACTTGGTCGGCACGTGGTTGACGAGCGCGGGCGGCGTTTCCTCGACCACGCGGATCTTCGTTTCGCGCAGCAGCTCGGCGATGACGAAATGCGTGGTGCGGCGGCCATAGAAGAGGTAGTCGTAGCTTTCCACCGGCACCACGCCGTCGACGGGCTCGGTGCGGAATTGGCCGGGTTTGCTGGTCAGGATCACATACATGGTCGGGTGTGCAGGCTAGGCGGGGAGGGGCGGCGGGGCGCCCCGGCCGGGCTGGTGAAGAATGGTTGGCGCGGCGGCTCGCGCCGCCTCAGGCGGCGGCCGCGGCGGCAGGCGCGGCGGCATTGGCCTCGTCGTCCTGGGCCAGTTCGATGTCGTGCGAGATCCAGAGCTGGCAGGCCAGGCGGTAGCCCTGTTCGAGCCGCTCGCCGAGCTGCTTCTTCTCCTTCCAGTTGGGGGCGGGCAGGTGTTCGCCGCCGGCGATCACGCGGCACGCGCACTTGGAGCACTTGCCCATGCCGCACTCGTAGCGCAGGTTGGGGTAGGGAAACTGCTTGATGCCGGCGCGCACCACCAGGTTGGTGTTGTCCTTGACCTCGTCGGCGAAGACCTGGCCGTGCTTGTGAAAGAGAACCTTGGGCATGACGTCTGCTCTGTTTGCTGCGGGATGGCTGGGGATGTCCGGGGAGGCGGGCGATGCGCCGGATCGGGGCGGTTCAGGACCAGATCAGCATGGCCGCCGCGGTGGAGCAGGCCAGGCCGATCAGCACCGGGATCAGCAGGGCGCGCACGGCCTCCAGCACCGGCACGCGGGCGAAGCCGGCCACGGCGATCAGCGAGGACCAGGCGACCAGCGTGCCGCCGCCGGTCCAGACCGCGCCCATCTGGCCGACCGCCGCCAGCGTGGCGGGATCGAAGCCGACCACCGGGCCCAGCGCGCCGGCCAGGGTGCCGGTCAGCGGCAGGCCGGCGAAGCCGGAGCCGTCGATGCCGGTGATCATGCCGACCAGCAGCACGCCGAAGGCGACCAGCACGTGGTTGTCGGGAATCATGTGCTGGTAGGCCTGGATCAGTTCGAACAGCAGGCTGGGCGCCTTGCCCGGCGGCAGGCCGAGGATCTGCGCGGCGGTCTCGCCGGCGCCGACGAAGAAGAAGCCCGCGATCGGCAGCACCGAACCCATGGCCTTGAAGGCGAACACGAAGCCGTCGGTGATGTGCTCGGGGCAGACGTCCAGCATCCTGCGCGGGCCTTCGGCGGCGAGCGTGGCCAGCATCATCAGCACCGCCGCCACGCCGCCCACCAGCGCGGCTGCCTCGCCGCCCTTGAGATCGGCAATGTCGGAGCCGAGCTTGGGCATCACCATGATGGCGACCACGCAGAGGAAGGCCAGCGGCGTCACCAGCGCGAAGCACTTCGACCACTTGATGCGGCGGCGCTCCACCATCGACAGGCTGGCCGCGATGTTCTGCTCGGTCACCAGCGGTTCCTCGTGGCTGGTGCCGCGCGCCAGCTCGGCCTTGTCGAAAGTGCCGCCGCCGTCCACCGGCTGGGCCCCGCCCGCGCGTGCCTGCCAGCGGTCGAGCAGCAAGCCGCTGGCGGGCACGATGTGCTTGCGCATCGACAGGTAGGCCAGGCTCAGGGCGATGGCGCCGGTGATGATCGACAGCGTCAGCGCGCGGTCGGCCACCACGGCGGCGCTGACCGCCGCGCCGGCGGCCTTGGCGCTGATGCCGGGCGCCACGCCGATCACATAGTCGGACGACAGCGCCATGCCCTGGCCGGCGATGGCGATGGCCATGGCACCCGCCAGCGGCGGCAGCCCGGCGGCGATCGCGGCCGGCAGCAGGATGGCCGACACCAGCGGCACCGCCGGGGTCGGCCAGAAGAACAGCGAGATCACGTAGGTGATGGCGGCCAGGATGAAGAAGGCAGAGTGTCCGTTCTTCATCACCACGCGGAAGGGCTCGACCATGCGGATGTCCGAGCGCAGCGTCTTCAGCGCGTTGAGCAGCGCCGTCATGAAGGCGATCACCAGGAAGATGTTGAACAGCTCCTTGGCGGCCACCAGGCTGGCCGAGAAGATTCCGCCCAGCGCCTGGATCGGGCTGCCGGTCAGGGCGAAGATGACCAGAAAGGTGCCGGTGATGGCGGGTACCACCACGTTGGCGCGCAGGATCATGGTCAGGACGATGACCGCGACTCCTAGTAGGTAGATCCAGTGCGCGGCACCGATCACGACATCTTGTTGCATGGCGATTCCCCTGGGGCTGAGGTATGTGATGTGAGGGCGGCTCGTTTGCCGTTTTCGTATACTATATTCCGATTCGCACTCAAACAAGCGAAATCTGATCCGGATTTCTACGTACCCATTTTTGGTGCGGTTTGACGGGAAGCCGCGCATTTATTGGGAATGCGGGCGCCAATCTGGGGCCGGCCGGGCATCGCCGGCTTCCCTTGGCTTGTGATCTTTCGCTTCTTTTGTGTAGACTGTATACCAAATTAAGCGAGCCGAGCCGGCCACACGCAGCAATGCACAGCACCTTCCCTTACCTGCCTGCGGGCCTGTCCGCCCTGGACTACGCGCTGATGGGCGCCCTGATCTTCGCCGGCGCCTGCCTGCAGGGCATCGGCGGCATCGGCTTCGCCATGCTGTCGGCGCCGCTCGGGGCCTTGTTCTTCCCGCAACTGGTGCCGGGGCCGCTGCTGGCGCTGGGCGGCTGCGTGTCGCTGCTGTCGGCGCTGCGCGAATTCCGTGCCATCGCCTGGCCGCTGGCGGGCGCGGCCCTGTGCGGGCGCGCCGGTGGCGGCCTGCTGGCGGTGGCGGTGATCAGCAGCCTGCGCCCGGAGCCGCTCGCCGTGCTGTTCTCGGTGTCCATCCTGCTGGCCGTGGCGATGAGCCTGCTGGGCTGGCGCGTGGCCGCCTCGACCGCCTCGCTGGCGGTGGCCGGCGCCGCTTCCGGCTTCATGGGCACCATCACTTCGGCCGGGGCGCCGCCTTTTGCCATCGTGATGCAGCACGTGGCGCCCGAGCGCATGCGCGCCACCATCGGCTGCATCCTGTGCGGCGGGGCCGCGCTGTCGCTGGCCATGCTGTCGGTGGCGGGGCGCTTCGGCGCGGCCGAGGTGCAACTCGGCGTGGCGCTGTCGCCCTTCCTGCTGGCCGGTTTCGCCCTGTCCAACCGCCTCAGGGGGCGGTGGTCGGCGCTGGCGGTGCGGCGCCTGCTGCTCGCGCTGTGCGCGGCGGGCGCCCTGGGCGTGCTGGGCAAGCTGGCCTGGCCGGGCTGAGCCCCGCCCGGCGCGGCGCGGCGCCGGCCTGTGCCGCAGCCCCTTCCCCGGCGCAATCTTCCCGTTTCCTTTTCGTGTTCGAACCCCAGCGCCAGGCGCCCCCGCCGGCCAAGTACCGGAGTTGCCATGCAGCATATTTCAGATGAGATGATCGACCGCCACGTCAGCGGAGCCGAAGCGCAGCAGGTGATGCTGGAGGCCTTCCGCAGTTTCGCCGACGGCCGCGCGGCCATGCAGGAACGGATCCGTACGGAAGCCGGCGGCGTCAAGCTGTCGACGCTCGGCGCGGTCATTCCCGAGCGCGGCGTGGCCGGCGCCAAGGTCTATACGACCATCGCCGGCCAGTTTTCCTTCGTCATCCTGATCTTCTCGAGCGAGGACGGCCGCCCGCTGGCCTCCTTCGATGCCGGCGCCATCACGCGCCTGCGCACCGCTGCCTGCTCGGTGGTCGCCGCGCGCCACCTGGCGCGGTCGGACGCCGCCACGCTGGCCTTGTTCGGCGCCGGCACGCAGGGCATTGCCCATGCCCGGCAGCTCAGCGCGGCCCTGCCGCTCGAACGCATCCTCGTCAACGATCCCCACGCCGACGCCGGCCTGCCGGCGCGGCTGTCCGACTGGTGCGGCATTCCGGTCGAACTGGCCGAGGCGGAGGAGGCCGCGGCCCGGGCCGACATCGTGGTGACCGCCTCGCGCTCCACCACGCCGCTGTTCCCGGGCGCTTCGCTCAAGCCGGGCGCCTTCGTGGCCGCGATCGGTTCCAGCCTGCCGCATACGCGCGAGCTGGACGACGAGGCCCTGCGCCGCGCGGCGGCGGTGGTGGTGGAGTGGCGCCCGCAGTCCACGCGCGAGGCCGGCGACATCGTGCTGGCCGGCCCCGGCGTGCTGCCGGCCGACAAGGTGGTCGAACTGGGCGACGTGCTGCTGGGCAAGGTGCGCCCGCGGCGCGGCGACGCCGACATCGTGGTCTACAAGTCCGTCGGCGTGGGCCTGGAAGACATCGCCCTGGCGGGTTTTGCCTGGGAAAAGATCCGCGCGGCGGGCCACGCCTGACCGTGCCTGCCCGTCGCCGCGCCGCGGCGGCGTTCTCCGTGGGCGACAGAAGCCATGCAAGCGATGGAAACGCAGAAAACGCTTGCAGCGCCCTGATGAATGTATATAGTATACCAAAAACAGCGACGCGATCCCGAGCGGAGCTGACCCGTCCCAAAGCCACCTGAAGCCAAGCCAAGACAAGGAGCCCCGACATGGCTGAACTGATGAACCGCGAAGCATTCCGTACCGCCCTGGAAGAAGCGATCAAGGGCAAGAGCGCCAACAAGGCCCCGTTCAGCGTGGCCTGGGCGAGCGGCAAGCTGAGCCGCGCGCACCTGGCGCGCTGGGCCGAGAACCACTATCACTACGTCGGCCCCTTCGCGGACTACCTGGGCTACATCTACGCCCGCACGCCCGACCGCTACACCGAGGCCAAGGACTTCCTGCTGGCCAATATGTATGAAGAGGAGATCGGCGGCGACCGCCACACCGACCTGCTGATCCGCTTCGCCGAGGCCTGCGGCACCACGCGCGAGCGCGTGGTCGATCCTGACAATATGTCGCCCACCACGCGCGGCCTGCAGTCGTGGTGCTACGCCGTGGCCATGCGCGAAGACCCGATCGTGGCCGTGGCCGGCCTGGTGGTCGGGCTGGAGTCGCAGGTGCCGTCGATCTATCGCAAGCAGACGCCGACGCTGCGCGACAAGTACCAGTTCACCGACGAAGAGGTCGAGTTCTTCGACCTGCATATCGTCTCCGACGAGATCCACGGCGAGCGCGGCTACCAGATCGTGCTGGAGCATGCCAACACGCCGGAACTGCAGCAGCGCTGCCTGAAGATCTGCGAGATCGGCGCACAGATGCGCCTGCTGTACACCACGGCGCTCTATCACGACTACGTCGCCAAGGACCTGTCGATGGCCGAGCTGGCGATGGCCGCCTGAGTGTCGCGCGGCGCGGCTCTGCCCGCCATGCACGGCGCCCCGCCCGGTGCGGGGCGCCGATCCCATCGATTTCCAGGGTTTGCATCATGACTGTCGGACAGCAAGACGAGTTCTTCAACCACATCGACGGCGAATGGACCAGGAGCCGTTCCGGCCGGACCTTCGACAACGTCAATCCGGCTGACGTCGCGGACATCGTCGGCCGCTTCCAGGCCTCCTGCGCCGAGGACGCCCAGGCCGCCGTGGCCGCCGCCGCGGCCGCCTTCGATGCCTGGCGCCGCACGCCGGTGAGCAAGCGGGCCGCGATCCTGAACCGCGCCGCCGATCACCTCGAGGCCAATGCCGCCGGCATCGCCGAGGAACTGACGCGCGAGGAAGGCAAGGCGCTCTCGCTGAGCAAGGACGAGGTCCTGCGCTCGGCGCAGACCCTGCGCTTCTATGCGGTGGAAGGGCAGACCTTCACCGGCGAGACCTATCCGAACGACGATCCCGAGATGGTGGTCTACAGCCAGCGCGAGCCGCTCGGCGTGGTCACCGTGATCGCGCCGTGGAACTTCCCGGTGTCGATTCCCGCGCGCAAGATCGCGCCGGCGCTGATCGCCGGCAACACCGTGGTGTTCAAGCCGTCCTCGGATGCGCCGCTGTCCGGCTACCGCCTGGCCGAAGCGCTGGTCCAGGCCGGGCTGCCCAAGGGCGTGCTCAACTTCGTCACCGGCAGCGCCGCCGAGATCGGACCCGGCATCACCGAGCACCCGGCGGTGCGTGCGATCTCCTTCACCGGTTCGACCCGCGCGGGCGAACAGATCCACCGCGCCGTGCCGCTGACCACGCGCACGCAGATGGAACTGGGCGGCAAGAACCCGCTGATCGTGATGGAGGATGCCGACCTCGACAAGGCGGTCGACCTGACCATCAAGGGCGGCTTCTCGCTCAGCGGCCAGGCCTGTACCGGCACCAGCCGCGTGCTGGTGGCGGCGGCCGTCAAGGCGCAGTACACGCAGAAGCTGCTGGCGCGCGTGCAGGCCCTCAAGATCGGCAGCGGCATGACGCCGGGCATGGACCTCGGCCCGCTGGCCACGCGCAGGCAACTCGAGACCGTGCTGTCCTACATCGAGATCGGCAAGGCCGAGGCCACGCTGCTGTGCGGCGGCGAGCGGCTCACCGGCCCCGGCTTCGACCAGGGTTACTACGTGTCGCCAGCGGTCTTCACCGACGTGACGCAGTCGATGCGCATCGCCCGCGAAGAGATCTTCGGGCCGGTGATCGCCATCATCGAGTTCAACGGCTACGCCGATGCCATCGCCAAGGCCAACGACACGGAATACGGGCTGTCCGCGGCGATCGTGACGGCCGATCCGCGCTACATCCACCACTTCGCCACCGACATCGAGGCCGGCACCGTGAAGATCAACCGCACCACCACCGGCAACCTGGTGAACGCGCCCTTCGGCGGCCTCAAGCGCTCCAGTACCTCGACCTTCCGCGAGTCGGGGCGCACCGGGCTCGAGTTCTACACCCAGGTCAAGACGGTCTACCGCGGCTGCTGACCGGCACGCCGCCGGCAGCACGCATCCCAAGCATCAGGAGAATCGCAGTGAAGAAAGCCATCAAGCTGGAACTGAAGGAAGCGCGCCACATGGTGGCCGCGGCCATCGCCAGGTCGGAACAGATCGGCGTGCTCGAATCGATCTGCGTGGTCGACGAGGGCGGCTATCCGCTGGCGCTGGAGCGCATGGACGGCGCCCGCATCACCGGCCCGCAGATCGCCTGGAACAAGGCGTTCACCGCCGCCGGCCACAAGCGCTCCACGCACCTGTTCAACCAGGCGCCCAACGGCCCGGCCCTGCCGGGCAACGAGGCCTTCGGCATCCAGTGGAGCTTCGAAGGCAAGTTCGCCGTCTTCGTCGGCGGCTTCCCCATCGTGGTCAACGATGAAGTGGTCGGCGGCATCGGCCTGAGCGGCGGCAATGGCGAGCAGGACACGCAGGCCGGCCTGGCCGCCCTGCAGGCGCTGCAGGAACTGCTGGCGCCGCAGGATCTCAAGGTGCTGGTGCAGGCCGACATCAAGCGCTAGTCCGCTGGTCCGCTGGTCCGCCAGTCCATCACCCACCTGCCGCGCCGGGCATCGCCGGCGCGGTGCATCGCCCGCATCTGCCTGAACTGAACCGGCAGGAAACCGCCCGAGTCCATCATGTCCTACCGCATCCAGATCCTGGAGACGCACGAGTCGTTTGTCGTCGAACCCGGCGAAACCCTGCTGCAGGGCGCCACGCGCGCCGGCGTCTGTCTGCCCCATGACTGCCAGCTCGGCGGTTGCGGCACCTGCCGCATCAAGCTGGTCGAAGGCACCGTGGCCTACGAGGAGTTGCCGATGGGGCTGGCGCCGGACGAAGAGGCGGCCGGCTACGCGCTGGCCTGCCAGGCCCTGCCGCAGGGCGACGCCGTCATCAGCACCGCGCGCGACGACGAGGCCTGCGCCGCGCCGGTGGCGCATCACGCGCTGGTGCGCGAAGCCCGCCCGCTTTCGCGCGATGTGCACTACCTGAAGCTGGAGGTGCCCGAGGCGGGCCTGCTCGACTACCGGCCCGGCCAGTACCTGAAGATCCTCACCGGCGACGGCCGCACGCGCAGCTTCTCGATGGCCTCGGTGCCCAGCGCCGGCGTGGTCGACCTGCACGTGCGCCGCATTCCCGGCGGGACCTTCACCGACGGCGCCCTCCAGCAGCTGCGCCCGGGCGATGCGCTGCAGGTGGAGCTGCCGCACGGCGCCTTCTTCTACCGGGCCAAGGACTACCGGCCGCTGCTGATGGTGGCGACGGGCACCGGGCTGGCACCGATCAAGAGCATCCTCGAGGCGCTGATGGACGACGGCGACTGTCCGCCGGTCTCGCTCTACTGGGGCGCGCGCGAGCCGTCCGACCTGTACCTGCACGATGAGATCCGCGGCTGGGGCGAGCGCCTCTATGATTTCCGCTACGTACCCGTGCTGTCGCGCGCGCGGGACGACTGGCAGGGCCGGCGCGGCTACGTGCAGTCGGCCGTGCTGGAAGACCTCGGCGAACTGTCGGGCGAGCTCTCCGAGTACGCCATCTACCTGTGCGGCTCGCCCGAGATGATCCGCGATGCGCGCGCGGCCTTCGTCGCCCGCGGCGCCAGTCCGGACCATATCTACGCGGACAGCTTCACCTTCCAGCGCGGCTGAGCCTGCGCCGGCGCCCCGCGCGGGGCGCCGCTTCGCATTCCAGCTACCGGCCGGCGGATTCCTGACCTTCGAATCACCACGACACGAGGCAGCCATGCCATCTCGCGGCGAGGCAAGCATCGCAACCGGCCTGGACGCGCAGCCGGACGACGATGCCGGATTGCGCACCATTCCCCTCTTCGCGCAGGTGGCGGAACTGCTGCGCCGGCGCATCGTCGCCGGCATCTACACCCAGGGCACGCGGCTGGTGGAAGGGCGGCTGTCGGCGGAGCTGGGCGTGTCGCGCGTGCCGGTGCGCGAGGCGCTGCACGCGCTGGCCACCGAGGGGCTGGTCGAGCTGTCGCCGCGCCGCAGTGCTTCGGTGACGCGCGTGCCCGATGCCATCGGCCGCGAACTGGTCGAGGTGCGCGCCACGCTGGAGGGCCTCAATGCGCGCCTGGCGGCCCAGCGCCGCGACCCGGCGCTGGGCGCCCGGCTCGAGGCGGTGCAGCGCGAAGGACGCCTGGCCGCCGCCGACGGCAGTACCGAAGCGCTGCTGCGGCTCAATGCCAGCTTCCACGAACTGCTGGCCTCCACCGCCGCCAACAGCGTGCTGCGCGAGATGGTGCGCTCGCTGCGCGAGCGCACCTTCCTGATGTTCGCGCCGGTCGACGCGGCGCGCGCGCGCCAGAACTGGGAAGAGCACGCGCGCATCCTGCAGGCGGTGATCGACGGCGACGCCGACCTGGCGGCGCTGCTGGCCAGCCGCCATGTCTACAGTGCCCATGCCGCCATGTCGCGGCGCGGCGCCGGCGCGGGCGGGGCGGGGTGATGTCTTGACATCTCTGGTATACAATACCGGCAAATGTCTCCCAACCTGCCGAGCCGCGCCGCCGCGTGGCGGTTGGCGGGTGGCGGCGGAGCATCCTGCCAACCCCGGTCATTCCTTCATGTCAGAAAAGCGCGCCAATGCCCAGTCCGGGCCTGTTTCCGAGCCTGCGGTCGTGAGTCTCGGGGCGAGCCATTCGCCGCTGTTCGCGCTCGTCACCGACAAGCTGCGCGAGCGGATCCTCAACGGGCAGTACGAGCCGGGCGAGCGCTTGGTGGAGAACAAGCTGTCTTCCGAACTCGGCGTGTCGCGCATTCCGGTGCGCGAGGCGCTGCGTTCGCTGGCGACCGAGGGGCTGGTGGTGATCGAGCCGCGCCGCGGCGCTTCGGTGGCCAAGCTGTCGCCGGACGTGGCGCGCGAGATGGTGGAAGTGCGCGCCACGCTGGAAGGCCTCAATGCCAAGCTGGCGGCGCAGCGGCGCGATCCTGCGCTGCTGGCCGAACTGGAGCAGGTGCTGCGCGACGGCGCCGAAGCCGCCGCCCAGGGCCGCGGCGACCAGTTGCTGGCGCTCAACTCGCGCTTCCACGAAGTGCTGGGCACCATCGCCGCCAACAGCGTGCTGCAGGAAATGATGCGCTCGCTGCGCGAGCGCACCGCCGCGCTGTTCGCGCCGGCCAACCTGGTGCGCGCCCGCCAGAACTGGGATGAGCACGCGCAGATCCTGCAGGCCGTGATCGCCGGCGACGCCGACCTGGCGGCCCTGCTGGCCGCGCGGCATGTCTACAGCGCCGCCAAGGCGGCAGAACTGTCCGTCGGCGATACCACTACGCGCGCTGCCTGAGCGGCGCGTGCGCCGCGCAGGTCTTGCGCAACGTGCCTGGACGCCATCAGCGCGCGCCGATGGCGTTGATCGCGCTCAGCGCGCCGGCTGTTCGCGCAGGGCGAAGGCCCGGCGCGCGGCCGGGCGCGCCAGGCAGCGCCGGTGCCAGTCCCAGGCTGCCGCATACCGCTCGCCGCCAAGCTCCGCGAAGCGGTGCAGCACCGCCGCCAGGTTCAGGTCGGCCACACTGAATTCCTTGCCCAGCAGGTAGTCCCGTTGCGCCAGCTGCGCCTCCAGCACCGCGAAGCGCCGGGCGAGCGCCTGCAGGGCCTCGTCCGCCAGCTCGGGCCGGCGCCGCTCGGGCGGCAGCATGCGGCTGTGCTGGGTCCATTGCGTGGTCAGCGGCTCGACCGAGGTCGCCGCCCACAAGGTCCACTGCAGCGCCAGCGATTGCGCATCGGCATCCGCCGGCCACAGGCCGGCCGCGGCGTGCTTGCGCGCCAGGTGCAGCGTGATGGCCAGCGATTCGAACAGCACCAGGCCGTCATCCTCGATGGTCGGCACCAGTCCGTTGGGATTCAGCTTCAGGTAGGGCGCCGCCTTGACCTCCGGCGAGGCGTAGTGCAGCGGGATGTTCTCGTAGGCCAGGCCGAGTTCCTCTGCCGCCCACAGCGGGCGGATCGCGCGGGAGGCCGGGATGCCGTAGATTTTCAGGGTCATGTCGCGTCGGGTAGCGGTTGCGGATAGGCGGCGGCGCCAGTCCAGGGGCCGTTCGCTGCAGAACTGTATACCTTATGCGATCTGATGGGAATCCGCGGGGCAGGAGACAGGAGGGCGGAGATCGAAGGCGGGCCATGCGGCGCAGCACGGCGGCCAGGCACCAAGGCCGGCTCCTGGCCGCAGGGTACGCGCCTAGCGCGCCTTTCTGGCCTTTCCTGGCCTTTATAAGCCGTTAAGGCGCCGTGGTGGGCCTCCTGGCTTCAACTCAATCGATGCGTGCCGCCCCCAGGCCGGTGCTGTCTTGCGCACCCTGGCGGGGCACGGGCATGCCCGGATTTGGCGCAATGCACAAAAATATGTATACTGTGAACAATAAAGAAACGCCATAGGGAAAAACCATGCACCAAGTCGATGCCAAGTACCTGCGTACGCCCGTCGGCCAGCAACTCCTCGAACACTATGCCGGCCGCGATGCGGTGCGCCATGCCACGCCGCTGCTGCCGCTGCGCCTGGCCGACGTGACCGGTTTCGCACGCGCCCTGTTCGGCCGCCGCAACGCAGGCCACCGTCCCTGCTGATTCCGTTCCTGCGGATTCCGGCGCTGCCGGACGGATTGGCTCGGAAAAATCCTGGCCATCAGCGGGCGCCGGCGGGCAGGCGGCGGCGCCCGCGGGGACTACAATGCACGCTTGTGCCGCGCCATGCGCAGCGGGCCTGACGGCCCCGGGCGCGATGGCGGGCTTAACCTGCAAGCGTAGCCCGTGCCCATGAATCCCGCGCTCTACCGGCTGATGCCGGGCCTGGAAGAGCTGGCGAAGTACCCGCGGCAGCATCTGCGTGCCGACCTCTCCGCGGGCCTGTCGGTGGCCGCCGTCTCGCTGCCGGTCAGCGTGGCCTATGCCCAGCTGGCCGGCCTCAGTCCGGCCGCCGGCCTGTACAGCTCGGTGCTGCCGATGGTGGCCTATGCGCTGTTCGGCTCGTCGCGCCAGCTGATCGTCGGTCCCGACGCCGCCACCTCGGCGATGATCGCCGCCACCCTGATGCCGCTGGCCGTGGCCGGCAGCGAGGACTACCAGGCGCTGGCGGTCTCGCTGACCCTGCTCACCGGCATCTTCTGCATGGTGGCCAGCCGCTTCCGCTTCGGCTTCCTCGCCGATTTCCTCTCCGTTCCCATCCTGACCGGCCTGCTCAACGGCGTGGCCGTCAGCATCGTCATCAGCCAGTTCGGCAAGGTGACCGGCCTGGCACTGGCCGGCCGCGATGCCATCAGCCAGATCCTCTCGCTGGCCGCCCAGGCCGGCCAGGTGCACCTGCCGACCTTCTTCGTGGCGGTCGGCACCGCCGCGCTTTACCTGACCGTCAAGGCCTTCTGGCCGCGCGGCCCGGCGGCGCTGAGCGCGCTGGTGGCCGCCGTCGCCGGCAGCCTGATGTTCCGCGCCAAGGCGCTCGGTGTCGCCATGGTCGGGGCCCTGCCGTCAGGGCTGCCCGGCTGGGTCGCGCCGTCGCTGCCGCACGAGATGCTCGGCACATTGGTGCCGGCTGCCGCCGGCCTCGCGCTGATCTCCTTCAGCAGCGGCATGCTGACCAGCCGCAGTTTCGCCGTGCGCAACGGCTACCGCGTCGATGCCAACCGCGAGTTCCTCGCCATCGGCGTGGCCGACGTGGTCAGCGCGCTGAGCCAGGGTTTCGCCATCAGCGGCTCCAGCTCGCGCACGGTCGTCAACGAAGGGGCGGGCGGGCGCACGCGCCTGGTCTCGGTGGTGGCGGCCGCGGCCATGCTGCTGGTGCTGCTGGTGCTCGGCGATGTGCTGGCGCTGGTGCCGGTGGCCGCGCTGGGCGCGATCCTGGTGGCCTCCGCGCTCGGCCTGATCGACCTGGGCGGGCTGATGGCGCTGCGCCGCTTCAGCCGGGCCGAGCACGCCATCGCGCTGGTCACCCTGGCCGGCGTGGTGCTGTTCGGCGTGATGTCCGGCATCCTGGTGGCGGTGACCCTTGCCCTGCTGCGCTTCCTGGTGCAGATGGCGCGGCCGTCGGACCAGCTGTTCGGCATCATTCCCGGGCACGAAGGACTCTATGAACTGGCGCACTACCCGGAAGCGCAGGCCGTGCCCGGCCTGCTGATCTACCGCTTCGAGTCGCCGCTGACCTTCTTCAACGCCGACTATTTCAGCGTGCGCGTGGCGGCGCTGGTGGAGGCCCAGGTGCCGCGCTGGGTGGTGATCGATGCGGTCTCGATCGCTTCGCTGGACCTGACCGGCGCGCTCGCGATCCGCGACCTGCAGGAAGCGCTGGCCAAGCGCGGCATCCAGCTCGTCATCGCCGGCCGCACCGCCCAGCTGCTGGCGTGGCTGGACCGGCGCGGCATCGCGCCGGAAAGCACCGGCATCCTCTACTACCCGAACCGGCTGGCGGCACTGGCCGCCTTCGAGGCGAGCGCGGCGGCCGCGCAGGCCGCCGCTGGTGATGGCGGCGGCTCCAGCACTGTTGTCGCAGCGCCGGGCGACGGCGCCGACGATGCGCATGGCGCTGCGCCGGCGCGGGACCGGGAAGGCCCGACGCCGGGTACGGCCGCCTGAGCAGGGCGCGGCCCGCCCAGGCTCAGTCCGCCGACGCGCCCGAGCGCCGCACCACCGGCCCCCACTTGCGGATCTCGCTGGCGACGAAGCGGCCGGTCTCGTCGGGGCTCATGGGCATCGGCTCGGAGCCGCGCTCGACGATGAATCGCTTCAGTTCGGGACTCTGCAGGGCCTTGACGGTCTCGGCATTGAGCTGGCCGAGGATGGCCGCCGGCACGCCCTTGGGGGCCATCAGCACGGCCCAGCCCACCGCGTCGAATTCCGGCCAGCCCTGCTCGCGCACCGTCGGCACGTTCGGCAGCTGCGGCACGCGCCGCGACGAGGTCACGGCCAGCGGCACGGCCTTCTGCGACTGGATCAGCGGCAGCGCGGCCGTGACCGAATCCACCATCAGCGGGATCTGGTTGCCGAGGAAGTCAGATTGCGCCGGGCCGCTGCCCTTGTAGGGAATGTGGACCATGAAGATGCCGGCCTGCGCCTTCAGCAGCTCGGCCGAGAGGTGCTGGGTGCCGCCGATGCCGGCGCTGGCATAGCTGTACTTGCCCGGCGCCGCCTTGGCCTTGGCCACCATGTCGCGCAGCGAGGTGATGCCCGAGGCCGGCGTGGCCAGGAATACCAGCGGCACCGAGAACACGCCCGAGACCGGGGCGAAATCGTGCTGGGGATCGTAGGCGAGCTTCTTGTACAGCGTCTGGTTGATGGCCATGGCGCTGCCCGCCATCACCAGCGTATAGCCGTCCGGCGCGGCGCGCGCCGCCAGTTCCATGCCGAGGTTGCTGCCCGCGCCGGCGCGGTTGTCGACCACCACCGACTGGCCGAGCTGCTTGCCCAGCCGCTCGGCCAGCGCGCGCGCGAAGATGTCGGTGGCCTGTCCCGGCGGGAACGGCACGATCAGCTTGATGGGGTGGTCGGGATAGGCGGCGTGCGCTTGCGCGGCTGCACTCAGCAGCAGCGCCGCGCACAGGCGGGCGGCAGGTTTCAATGCGGTCTCCTCGGGGGTGGCGTCGCCGCCGGACTGGACTGCCGGCGGCGCGGTCGCTCGATCGATGCGGCGCGCCTTCGCACTCGCGGTGGCGCGTTGGTCGGGGCGGGCGACTCCGCTATTGTACTGAAACTAAGACATGACTGTGCCGGCACCGCAGGGAGCCGTTCAGGGCTCGCCGCTGCCGCCGCTGCCGAATGCAGGGGCATCGCGCAGGGCCGGATCGGCGTCGCTGTCGATCTCCACCAGCAGTCCGCCGGGGAGGCGCACGAACACCTGCGTATCGCCGCGCTCGGGCACGCGGCGTACTTCCGGCGCGTAGCCCAGCGCGCGCAGCCGCGCGATCAGCGCCGCCGGCGCTTCGTCGGTGCGGAAGGCGATATGGCCGAGCGTGGCAATGCCGGCGCGCGGGTCCTCGCTCTCCACCACGTGCACGAAGGCGTCGTCGCCACGGTAGAGCCACTCGCCGGGGAAGGGGAAGGGCGGGCGCCAGCCGGGCGCGAAACCCAGCGCCTCGGAGAAGAAGCGCCGCGTCTGCGCGCTGTCGTGGCTGATCAGGTTGAGATGGTCGAACACGACCTTGGGGCTGGCTTCGGATGGCATGGCGGCTCCGGGGATGCGTAGTGGTACACGGGCATCGTGCGCGCGCCGTGCGCGCGCATCAAGCCGCCGCGGTTTGCAGGAGTTTCAAGCGCCGTTTGACATGGCGCGCGCTGACGGCCCCGCCGGGCGCGCCTCAGAGCTCGTGGTGCAGGTAGGCGGCCTGGCGCGGCAGGCGCAGCGCCACCAGGAAGGCGACCACCATCATCACGGTGACGTACCAGAAGAACGCGGTCTCGTGGCCGATTGTCTTGAGCCCCAGCGCGACATACTCGGCCGAGCCGCCGAAGATGGCGTTGGCGATCGCATAGGCCAGTCCCACGCCCAGCGCGCGCACCTCGGGCGGGAACATCTCCGCCTTCACGATGCCGCTGATCGAGGTATAGAAACTGACGATGGCCAGCGCCACGCTGATCACGATGAAGGCCAGGAAGGGATTGTGCACCTGCTGCAGCCAGGTCAGGATCGGCACGGTGAAGATGGCGCCCAGCGCGCCGAACAGCAGCATGTTGGCGCGCCGGCCGATATGGTCCGACAGCGAGCCGAACAGCGGCTGCATGCACATGTAGAAGAACAGGCAGGCGGTCATCACATAGCTGGCGGACTTGATGGTCATGCCGGCCGAGTTGACCAGGTACTTCTGCATATAGGTGGTGAAGGTGTAGAAGATCAGCGAGCCGCCGGCGGTGAAGCCGAGCACGGTGAGGAAGGCCGCCGTGTGGTTGCGCAGCAGGCTCGCCAGCGATCCCGCCTCGCGGCTCTCGCGCGTGGCCGCGGTGGTGGTCTCGTGCAGCGAGCGGCGCAGGAACAAGGCCACCACCGCCGTGGCCGCGCCGACCGCGAAGGGAATGCGCCAGCCCCAGTCCTTCAGCTCGGCCTCGTCGAGGAACTGCTGCAGGATCACCACCACCAGCACCGCCAGCAGCTGGCCGCCGATCAGCGTGACGTACTGGAAGGAGGAGAAGAAGCCGCGCCGGCCGCGCAGGGCCACCTCGCTCATATAGGTGGCGGTGGTGCCGTACTCGCCGCCGACCGAGAGGCCCTGGATCAGGCGCGCGACCAGCAGCAGCGCGGGCGCCATCACGCCGATGCTGGCGTAGGTGGGCAGGCAGGCGATCAGCAGCGAGCCGCCGCACATCATCGTCACCGAGATCACCATCGCGATCTTGCGGCCGTGGCGGTCGGCGATGCGGCCGAACATCCAGCCGCCGATCGGCCGCATCAGGAAGCCGGCGGCAAACACCCCGGCCGAGTTGAGCAACTGGACGGTGGGATCGTCCTTGGGGAAGAAGGCGTGCGCGAAGTAGATCGCGCAGAAGGCGTAGACGTAGAAGTCGAACCACTCGACGAGATTGCCCGACGAGGCCGCCACGATGGCGAAGACACGTTTGCGCACTTCCTCGGCGCTGTAGTGGCCGGGGGCGCTGGTCTGGCTGTCCGCGATGGTCATGTCGGTCGCGCTGCAATGTCTTGCCGTCGCACGCCACGGCGAGAGGCCGGTTGGCGCTGGTTCCAGTCGATTATAGGAGGCGTTCGGCGCGATGGCGCAGGCATAGCGTGCGCCGCACGGCATAATCTGCGGGCGGTGCGCGCAACGGGTGGAACGGATGTTGCGCCGCGCCATCCGATCGACAGGGACAGGAGGAGCAAGACATGGCAATCCGCATCGTACGGCTGGGCACGCCGCGCGCGCCCGGCGAGGGCCTGCGCATCGGCACGGTCCGGCGCCCGCCGCGCGGCGTGCCCAAGACCGAGTTCGCGGCGCAGGACTGGTACGACGTATGGTTCCCGAACCTGGCGCCCAGCGCGGAGCTGATGAAGCAGGCGCTGGAAGCCCAGCGCAACCACGACGAGAAGGGCTGGGCCGGCTTCGTCAGGCAGTTCCGCGCCGAGATGGCGCAGCCGGGACCCACGCACGACCTCGATCTGCTGGCCGCGCTGTCGCATCGCAGCGATGTCGCCATCGGCTGCTATTGCGAGGACGAGGCCCATTGCCACCGCTCGGTGCTGCGTGTGCTGCTGGCCGGGCGCGGGGCGGCGCTGGTGGACTGAGCCGGCGCGGGCGGTGCCGTCCCTCGCCGCGCGCAGCGGGGCCGGCGTCGCTTGGCTTCGGCGGCTTCAGCCGCGCTCGGGCAGGCCGCCGAAGTACAGGTCGGTGCGGCGGTGATCCCAGGCCGGCAGCGCGCCGCGCAGGCGCGCCACGCGGGCAGGGTCCAGTTCGGCCGTGATGTGGCCGGTGGTGTCGGGCATGCAGGCCAGCACCGTGCCCCAGGGGTCGATGATCATGCTGCGGCCCAGGCAGGGCAGGCCCGGCCCCGGTCCGCCGATCTGCGCGGCGGCGATCACATAGCACTGGTTCTCGATGGCACGGGCGCGCAGCAGCGTCTCCCAGTGGTCGCGGCCGGTGTGCACGTTGAAGGCGGCCGGCACCAGCAGCACATCGGCGCCGCGCGCGCGCAGCGTGCGGTAGAGCTCGCCGAAGCGCAGGTCGTAGCAGATGCTGAGGCCCAGCGTCAGGCCTTCCGCGGCCACCATCTGCAGGCTGTCGCCCGGCGCGAAGTCGGCCGATTCGCGGTAGGGCAGGCCGTCGACCACGGCATCGTAGAGATGGACCTTGCGGTAGCGCGCGGCCAGGCTGCCGTCCGGCGCGAAGGTCAGGCCGCTGTTGCCGAGACGTGCTTCGCCCGGCAGGCGTTCATGCATCGAGCCGAGGTGGATCCAGCAGCCGGTGCGCCGCGCCAGCGCCGCGATGCGCTCGGAGACCGGGCCCGGCACCGTGCTGGCCGCGGCCTGCAGGGCGGCGGAATCGCCACGCACGTCGCTGTATTCGGGGGTCACGATCAACCTGGCGCCATCGGCGGCGGCGGCCAGGATCCCCTGTTCCAGCGCGGCCAGGTTGGCTTGGCGATCCTGCCGGCTGTCGAGCTGGAGCGCGGCTACCTTGATACCCATCATCTTCCCCCCTGGCCTGCGTTGTCTGCGTTGCCCGTGTCGCAGGGATCGCAGGGATCGCCCTCCGGCTCTGCCTCCAGCGCCAGCGCGACCGCGCGCGCCACGCCGGCGAGCAGGGCGGCGCCGTCGCCGCCCTGCAGTTCGCGGGCGGTGCGCGGGTCGGTGAAGCCGTCGGCCAGCACCGCCAGCACGACGCTCTGGTCGCCCACCGTCAGGATGCCGGCATCGTGGCGCAGGCCGGGCAATTGCCCGGTCTTGTTGGCCAGCCGCGCCGCCGCCGGCAGCGCGGCGCCGAAGTGGGCGCGCTCGCGCTGGTCGGCCAGCAGCGCGAGCCCGAAGGCACGCAGCGGCGCCGGCAGCGTGTCGCCGCGCAGCAGCCAGCCCAGCGCCGCGGCCGTGTCGCCGGCGCTGGTGAAGTTGTCGCGGCCGGCCGCGCGCGCGGCGGCATCCATCATGCGGCGCTGCAGCCGCGTCTGCGCCAGTCCGGCCCGTTCGCACCAGCCGTTCACGGCGTCGAAGCCGAGCAGGGTGATCAGCGCATTGGTGGCGACGTTGTCGCTCAGCACGATCATCAGCCGTGCCAGCTCGGCCAGCGTCAGCTGCCGCACGCTCGGCAGCTGCGCCAGGATGCCGGTGCCGCCGACCCGCTCGATGCCCGCCAGGGACATCTCCTGCGCCAGGCACAGGCGGTCCTGGCCGACCTGTTCGAGCATGGCCAGCAGGATGGGCACCTTGACCAGGCTGGCCGAGGGCATGGCGCAGGACGCCGCGCGCTCCAGCACGATCGAACCGTCGCGCAGGCGCAGGCTCAGCGCCACGCGCGCCGGCGTGGCGGCCAGCAGCGGGGCCAGGCCGGCCTCCACGCGCGCGCGCAGCATGGCGCGCCCGGGCAGGCGCGCGCCGAGCGGGAAAGCGTCGCCGTCCACGTTGTCCACGTCGTTCACGTCGTTCACGTCATTCACACCCTTCACCTCGTTCGCATCGATGGCATCGATCATCGCCGCTCCTCCGTTCAGACCAGCAGGAAGAACAGCCCGGAGAACATGGCCAGGTTGACCACGATCACCGCCCAGCCGTTGTAGAGCATGTACTTGAGCTGGGTCGAGCGCGCCAGGCCCATCTGGCCGAACATGTCCGAGGTGGGGAAGGGGCCGAACCAGTCGATCTGCGAGCTGCCCAGGATCACCGCCGTGGTGGCCGCGGGGCCGACACCGGCCGCCGCCAGCAGCGGGCCGAAGATCTTGGCGGTGAAAGTCATCTGCGCCACCGCCGCGCCGGGGATGTGGCCGATCACGTTGAACCACAGGATGATCACGCACAGCATGGCGCCGCCGATGCCGGCCAGGTGCGGGCTGGCGAGGTCGAGCAGCGCATGGTAGGCGTTGAGCTTGTCGACCAGCACCAGCACCGGGTTGAACAGCCAGAACAGGAAGAAGATCCAGATCAGCTTGCCGGCGCCGGCATACATGGCCTGCAGGATGGCGCGCGGGCCCATGCCGCCGGCCAGGCCGGTGGTGGCGGCCAGGGAGACCATGACGATGATGGCGAAGGCGAAGCCGGCCTTGGCGACCACGCCGGCGGCGGCCAGGCCGACGATGGTCAGGCAGAAGGCCCAGGCGGCGCGCACGGCCTGGCGCGGCGGCTCGGCGGACAGGTCGAAGGCGGCGCGGCTGCCGTCGGCGGCTTCCTCGTACTGGTGCTGCGCCTCGGTCATCTTCTGGATGCGGCCGGACATGAACCAGCCGCTGGCCAGCGTGGCGGCGGCCATCGGCAGGCCGGCCACCATCAGGTACTCGGGGTAGCTCAGGCCGGTCAGGCCCAGTACCGTGACCACGTTGGGCGTGAACGGTCCCAGCACCAGGCCGGCCGAGCCCGCGGTCTGGAACAGCGCGGCGACCGCCGGCGGCGACAGGCGCACCGCGGCCGCGATCGGGATCACCACCGCGGCGATGATGGCGTTGCCGCCCGCCAGCGTGCCCAGCGCGCCGCAGATCAGCGTCGACGTCACCATGATGCCCAGGCGCACGCGCACCTGGTTGGACAGGCCGATGCGGCGCACGATGGCGCGCACCAGCTGCTCGGCGGCGCCGGTGCGCGCGGCCACCTCGCCCACGCCGGCCCCCAGCACGATGATCAGGCCCACCACCGCGATGAAGGAGCCCAGCGAATCCGCCAGCAGCTTGCCCATCGCCACCGGCGTGGTGCCGGTCATGATCGCACCCAGCACGATGGCGGCAATGGTGGACAGCACGATGTCCACCCCCAGCAGCGCGATGATGGCGAAGACGAGCACGGGGGCCAGTCCCCACAGGCTGGTCTCGCCGGGCATGGCGAAGTGGGCGTAGAGGGCGATGGCCAGCCCGGCGAGGAACACGGCGATGGCCGCGTTGCGCTTGCCTGGCTGGAGTCCGGGGGAAGCCGCGCTGGCGGGCGCGGCCGGGCTTGCTGCGGATGTCATTGGGGGCTCCTGCTTGCTGTGGTGTTACCTGGGGGGGCCGGATAGGGCTGCGGCGGCCCGCGTCTTATTGCGGCGCGATGCCGGCCTTGCGGATCACGCTGCCCCAGCGCTCGTATTCCTGGCGGATCTGGCGCGCGAAGGCGTCCGGCCCGGAGGCGACCGGGAAGGCGCCGGCATCGACCAGGCGCTGGCGCGTGGCAGGATCGTCGAGCGCGGCCTGGAAGGCGTCCGCCAGCCGCGCGCGCACCTCGGCCGGCAGCCTGGCCGGGGCCACCACGCCGTACCAGGCGCTGACGTCGTAGTCCTTGAAGCCCTGCTCGGCGAAGGTCGGCACCTCGGGCAGCTTGTCGTTGCGCTGGGTGCCGGTGATGGCCAGCGCGCGCAGCTTGCCGGCCTTGATGAAGGGCAGCGAGGAGGGGAAGTTGTCGAAGATCACCTTGACGTTGCCGCCGATGGCGTCGTTCAGCGCCGGCGCCGAGCCCTTGTAGGGCACGCTGATCATGCTGGCTTCGCTGAGCTGCAGGAACCAGGCCATGCCCAGGTCGTTGATGCCGCCCGCGCCGGCGTTGGCGTAGCTTTCCTTGCCGGGGTGCGCCTTCACGTAGGCGACGAAC
The DNA here is from genome assembly GCF_001854285.1 of Cupriavidus sp. USMAHM13. NCBI lineage: Bacteria > Pseudomonadati > Pseudomonadota > Betaproteobacteria > Burkholderiales > Burkholderiaceae > Cupriavidus > Cupriavidus sp. USMAHM13. Next base: position 3,131,631 of record NZ_CP017752.1, on the reverse strand, counting down.
TCCTTCAGATTGTGCGCCGGAAAGCCCGGATGCACGCTGAGGATGTTGGGGCTGCTGACCAGGTTGCGCACCGGCGTGAAGTCCTTGACCGGGTCATAGGGCGGCCGCGCCAGCAGGTGCGGCGCGGTGCCATGGGTGCTGACCGTGGCCAGTCCCAGCATGTAGCCGTCGGGCCTGGCCCGTGCCACCGCGGTCATGCCGATGGTGCCGGCCGCGCCCACGCGGTTGTCGACCACGATCTGCTGGCCGAGGATCTCCGACGCCTTGCTGGCGACGATGCGGCCGACCACGTCGGTGGGGCCGCCGGCGGAGAAGGGGATCACCAGCGTGATGGGCCGCTCGGGATAGGCGGCGTGGGCCAGGGCGGCGGCGCCCAGCGCCAGGGCGCCCAGCGCGGGTGTCAGCAGGAAGTGTCGGCGTTTCAAGGCGGTCTCCTCTCGTATCTCGAATCTCTAATTTCGTGTTTCGTATCGCGCAGGGGGCGTGCAGGGGGCGTGCAGGGTGTCCCGGCGGCCCGCCGTGCGCACTGTTCAGTGGTGCAGGAATTGCCCAGCGGCGGCGCCGCTCGCGCCCTCGGGCCCCCACACCTGCAGGCCGTTGACGTAGACGGCGTCGATGCCGGCCGAGGGCTCGCAGGGCTGGTCGTAGTCGGCCCGGTCGATCACGCGCCCGGGATCGAACAGCACCAGGTCGGCGGCATAGCCGGCCTGCAGCACGCCGCGTCCGGGCAGGCCGAACACCGCCGCCGGCAGCGAGGTCATGCGGCGCACCGCGTCCTCCAGCGTCAGCAGGCCCAGCTCGCGCGCGTAGTGGCCGAGCACGCGCGGGAAGCTGCCCCACAGGCGCGGATGCGGGTAGGGGCCGGGAATGCCGTCCGAACCGATCATGGTGCGCGGGTGCGACAGCACGCGGCGCAGGTCGGCCTCGTCCATCTGGAAGTAGATCGCGGTGGCCGGGCCGAGCCGGGCGGCGGCGTCCTCCAGCGACACGCCCCAGTCGGCGGCGATCGCCGACAGGTCGCGCCGCGCCTGTTCCGGATGGGGCTGCGAACTGGTCACGATGATGCGCTCGGCCTCGCCGACGAACTCGGGCAGCAGCACCGTCGAGCTGGCGGTGTACGGGTAGACGTCGAGCGCCACGTCCTGCGTGGCCAGCGCCTTGTCGATCAGCCCCAGCGTGACCGTGGTCTTGCCGAAGTTGCGGCGGCCGATGCATTTGTGGTGCGAGATCACCACCGGGATGGCCGCCTCGCGGCCGATCTCCAGCGTCTCGCCCACGGCCTCGACGACCTGGTCGCGCTCGCTGCGCATATGGGTGGTGTAGAGCGCGCCCGGGTGGCGCGCCGTCACGCGCGCCAGCGCCACCACCTCGGCGGTGGGCGCGGCGCGGCTGGCCGGGTAGCTGAGCCCGGTGCTGAGCCCCAGGCCGCCATCGCGCAGGGCCTGGTCCAGCGCCGCCGCCATGGCCTCGATCTCGGCGCCGGTGGCCGCGCGCGCGGTGTCGTCCATGGCGCCGGCGCGCAGGGTGCTGTGGCCCACCAGCAGTCCCACGTTGACGCTGGGTGGCGCCGCTTCCAGCGCGCGCCGGTAGTCGGCCACGGTGGGGAAGCGGTAGTCGGCGGCTTCGCCCAGCAGCATCAGCGGCGGCGGCAGGCCGTGGCGCGGCACCAGCGGCGCGATGCTGATGCCGCAGTTGCCGGCGATCACGCTGGTGACGCCCTGGCTGGTCTTGGCCGCCATGGCCGGATCGGCCAGCAGCGCGCTGTCGTCGTGCGTGTGCACGTCGATGAAGCCCGGCGCCAGCACGCGGCCGCCGGCGTCGATGGTGCGCGCGGCCTGCCAGCCGGCGCAGTCGCCGACGGCGGCGATGCGCCCCGCGCTGACGGCGAGCGCGCCGGCGCGGCGCGCGGCGCCGGTGCCGTCGATCAGGGTGGCATGGGTGAACAGCAGGTCGCAGGTTGGCATGGGGGAGGCTCTCCGGGAGGGGGCGGCGTGGGGGCCGGCGGTGGTGCGTGGGCGCTGGTCCTTCAGCCTGGCGCGGCGTAGGCCAGGATCTCGACCAGCATCTCCGGGCGGCCGAAGCCCGCGGTGACGATGGCGGCCCGGTTGGGGTAGGGGGCCGGGATCATTTCCGCATAGACGCGGTTGAAGACGGCGAGGTCGGCCCGGTCGGTGACGTAGACGACGACCTGGGTGAGGTCGGCAAGGGTACCACCGGCCGCTTCCAGGGTCTGCTGCAGGTTGCGCAGCGTCTGGCGCGCCTGCGCCTCGATGCCGCCGGCCACCACGGCGCCGTCGGCGCCGAGCGGGATCTGCGTGGTGAACAGGATGCCGTTGCCCAGCACGGCCCATTCCACGGGGGCGGGCGAGCGGGGCAAGGCGGTGTCGATGATCTGTTTCATGATGGGTTTGCTGGCGGGTTTCTGGTGTGCTTGCCCGGGGCTGGTATGGGACCGCGATGAGGGGCGGAGCGCGTCAGCGCCCGAGCGCGAAGGCGGACAGGTCCAGCGCGGCCGGCCGCCCGGCCATGGCATCGGCCAGCAGGGTGGCGCTGCCGCAGGCCAGCGTGAAACCCAGCGCGCCGTGGCCGGTGTTCAGCCACAGGTTGCCGTAGGGCGTGGCGCCGACCAGGGGTTTGCTGTCCGGCGTGGCCGGACGGCCGCCGCACCAGGTGGCGGCGGCGTCGAAGTCCGCGCCGCCGGGGAAGGTCTCGCGCGCCTGCTGCGTCAGCAGGGCGATGCGGCGCTGGTCGGCACGCGCATGGCGGCCCACCAGGTCGACCATGCCGGCCACGCGCAGTTGCCCGCCCAGGCGGGCATAGACCACCTTGTAATGCAGGTCCGTCACGCTGAGGGCGGGCGGCAGGTGGCGCGCCGGGTCGACCGGCGCGGTGAGGCTGTAGCCGGTGAGCGGATACATCGGCAGGCGCAGGCCCAGCGGCGCCAGCAGCGACACGCTGCGCATGCCGGCGCAGACCACGAAGGCGTCGGCCTCGATGTCGCCCGCGCTGGTCTGCGCGGCCACCACGCGGCGGCCTTCGCGGCGCAGCCCGTCCACGCGCACGCCGCAGCGTATGCGCGCGCCGAAGCGGCGTGCGGCCGCGTCGGCCAGGCCGACGGTGAAGGCATGGCAGTCGCCGGCTTCCTCGCTCGGTGTGTGGATGCCGCCCGCGAGCTTGTCGCGCAGGGCGGCCAGCGCGGGCTCCAGCGCCACGCAGGCGGCGCTGTCGAGCGCTTGCTGATGGCTGCCCAGGGTGGCCTGGTAGGCCAGTTGCCGGCGCGCGGCGGCGAAGGCCTCGGGATCGCGGTAGACCACCAGCTTGCCATTGCGCTGGTAGTCGAAGGCGAGCGCCTCGCGCTCGACCAGCTCGTGCACGCGGGCGCGGCTCAGCTGGCCCAGGCCGAGCAGTTCGGCTGTGACGCGCCTGGCTACGCTGCCGCGGCAGGCGCGCAGGAAGGCCAGGCACCAGCGCCATTGCTGCCAGTCCAGGCGGGGCACGAAGCGCAGCGCGGAATCCGGGTCGAGCAGCCAGCCGGGCAGCTTGGGCAGCACGGACGGATCGGCCAGCGGCGCCACGTAGCTGTAGCTGAGCTGGGCGCCGTTGGCGAGGCTGGTCTCCAGCCCCAGCCCGTCGCGCGCCTCGAGCAAGGTGACGGTATGCCCCTCGCGCGCCAGGAAATAGGCGCTGGCGACGCCGACCACGCCGCCGCCCAGAACGCATACCCGCATGTCTTGCCTCCCGCCTCTAGATACCAGTGCCAATCCCATTCCGATGCAGCGGCCGCCGGGGCGGCCACGCAGGACGACAGTGTTGACGAGGCGGCGCCGCGATTCAAATGACGATTAGCGCATACCCTATAACCTGAGGTTATGCAGTCGGCGCGGACGCCGCGCCGGCACCGTCGCCCGGCGCCTCGCCGAAACGGGTCCGCAGCACGTCCAGCAGGGTTTCCAGCGCGTGCGACGAGGCGGCCCCGTCCGGATAGATGGCCGCCACTCCTACCGACAGCGGCGGCGCCAGCGGCCGGATCAGCAGTTCCTCCTTGCTGGCGCGCAGCGCGAACTGGGCCGTGAACTGGTCGACCAGGGCGTAGCCCACGCCGCACTCGGCCAGGGCCGCGGCCACGTAGTAGGTGCGTGCCTCCACCATCGGCGTGCGCTCCTCCAGCCCCAGGTCGTGGCAGGCCTGCGCGATCAGGCCGCCGAGCGGGTCGCTGTTGCCGATGCCGATCCAGTGCTGGTCGTCGAGCCCGGCCAGCGCCACCGGCCCCTGTGCCGGCGCGCTGGCCGGCGGCCCCAGGTAGACCACCGCCGCCCGGCCCAGCTCGGCGGCGTGCACGCCCGCGCGGGCCGGCGGATCGAATACCACGGCGATGTCCAGTTCGCGCGACAGCACCAGCGCCAGCAGTTCGTCACCGTGGCGGGTCTGCACTTCCAGCGACACGCCGGGGCAGCGCTGGCGGAACTCGCGCACCGCCTGCGGGATCAGGCTCAGCCCCAGGCTGGGCAGGCAGCCGATGCGCAGGTGTCCCTCCGGATGCCGCTTCAGGTTGCGCGCCAGCCGCCGCACGTTCTCCAGGTTGGCGAACAGGTGCGCCGTCTCGGCGTGCAGCAGTTCCGCCTCGCGCGTGGGCAGCAGGCGGCCGTGGGCGCGCGTGAACAGCTTGAAGCCGAGGTCGCGCTCGGCGTGGGCCAGCACCTTGCTGGCGGCGGGCTGGGAGATGAAGAGGAGCTCGGCGGCACGGCTCAGCGAGCCGGTGCGCATCACGGCATGGAAGATCTCGAGGTGGCGGAGGCGCATGGCGCGGCGGGGAGGGCGGTCGGTCTGGCCGCAGTGTAGCGGATGGCGGCCGCGGCGCCGGAGGTTCCCCTCCGGTCGGAGCGGAGGGGGCGCCGTGCTGTCAGGCCGCCGGTGGCGCCACCACGGTGCCGTGGCAGGTGCCGAAGCCGATGCGCGCGAAGCCGGGGCGTTCGCACCAGCCGCGCAAGACGACGGTGTCGCCGTCCTCCAGGAAGCCGCGCCGCTCGCCGTCGCCGATCTCGACCGGCTGCGTGCCCGACACGGTCAGCTCGATCAGCGCGCCGGCCTCGCCGGCGGTGGGACCGGAGATGGTGCCGCTGCCAAGCAGGTCGCCGGGCTGCAGGTTGCAGCCGCCCATGGTGTGGTGCGCGATCATCTGCCCGAGCGTCCAGTACTGGTGGCGGAAGCTGGTGCGGGTCAGCGCATGCGGCTGGCCGCCGCGTGCGCGCTGGCGCGCGCTCTGGATCGACACTTCGAGCTGGATGTCGAAGGCGCCGGCGCGGGCGTTGTCTTCGGAGCGCAGGTAGTCGAGCGGCTGCGGTCGCTGCGGCGCGCGCGACCAGCCGGTACGGTAGGGCAGCAGGGCTTCCAGCGTGACCAGCCAGGGCGAGACCGTGGTGGCGAAGTTCTTGGCCAGGAAGGGGCCGAGCGGCTGCATCTCCCAGGCCTGGATGTCGCGTGCCGACCAGTCGTTGAGCAGGCACAGGCCGAACAGGTGCTGCTGGGCGTTCGCCAGCGGGATCGGCGTGCCGCGCGCGTTGCCGGTGCCGATCACCGCGCCCAGTTCCAGCTCGTAGTCGAGCCGGCGGCACGGCTCGTGGACGGGGGCGGCGCCCGGCCTGGCGCGGGTCTGCCCGAGCGGCCGGAACACCTGCTGGCCGCTGACGCCGATCGACGAGACCCGGCCGTGGTAAGCGATCGGCAGCCAGTCGAAGTTGGCGCTGACCTCCAGGCCCAGCTGGCGGCTGCAGTTCACCGCGTGGTCGAGCGAAGTATAGAAATCCGTGTAGTCGCCGATGCGCACCGGCACCGCATACTCGGCCTGCGCCTGCGGCACCAGCGCCGCACGCATGGCCTGCACGGCCTGTTCGCGGGCGCTGCCGGCCAGCAGCAGGGCGAACAGTTCGTGGCGCAGTGCCTGCCAGGCGGCGGGGCCCAGCTCCAGCAGGGCATTGAGCGTGGTCCCGGCCGCGGCGGCGGCAGCCTCGGCGGCGCGGTCGCGCAGGCAGCCTGCCTGCAGCAGGGCGGCAAGGTCGACGATGCGGTCGCCGATGCCGACGCCGCCGCGCCAGGCTTCAGCGCTGTTGCCGCGCCGGAACACGCAGAACGGCAGGTTCTGCAGCGGGAAGTCGGTATCGCTCGCATTGGCCTCGTCCAGCCAGCTGCGGCGGGAGGCGTCGTGGGTGTGGTTCAGTTCCATGTTCATGCCTGTCGTCATGCCTGTCGTGGCGCGCTCAACCCGCCCGCCGCGTTCAGCGCGTCGTCGAAGATGGCGACGGCGCGCGTCCAGCCCGCCGAGGCGCCGCGGATCTTGTGCGGGAAGCAGGAGATGTAGAAGCCGTGCGGCGGCAGCGCCTCGAGGTTGTGCAGCTTCTCCAGGTGGCAGTAGCCGATATTGCGCCCCGCCTTGTGGCCTTCCCAGATCAGCGCGGCATCGTGGGACTGCGCGTACTTCTTCGCCGTGTGCACGAAGGGCGCGTCCCAGCTCCAGGCATCGGTGCCGGTCAGGCGCACGCCGCGCTCCAGCAGGTACATGGTGGCTTCCAGTCCCATGCCGCAACCGGCCGCGACGTAGTCGGGATGCCCGTAGCGCTGCCCCGCGCGGGTGTTGACCACGACGATCTCCAGCGGCGCCAGCACGTGGCCGATGCGGGCCAGCTCGGCCTCGACGTCGGCGGCGGTGACCACGTAGCCGTCGTCGAAGGCGCGGAAATCCAGCTTGACGCCCGGCTGGAAGCACCACTCCAGCGGCACCTCGTCGATGGTGGTCGAGCGCTCGCGTTCGCCGAGCGCCTCGTTCATGGTGCTGTGGAAGTGATACGGCGCGTCGAGGTGGGTGCCGTTGTGGGTGCTGAGCTGGATCTGCTCGATGGCCCAGCCTTCGCCGTCGGGCAGGTCGGCCGGCCGCAGCCCGGGAAAGAAGGACGCTACCTGCTCGGCGGTGGAGCGGTGCGACAGGTATTCGATCCGGGGGCCGAAGCCCGGGGGATCGGAGACGACATCGTTTTCCAGGTAGATCGACAGGTCGACGAAGCGGCGGGTCATGGGCGGTGCTCCTTGGCGATGGCGGGAGAGGGTGTCGGGTGGATCAGGAATCGAGCGAGGCATCGGCCGGTGCGCCGGCAGCGCTGCGGGGGCGGGAACCCGCGCCGGCGGCATCGCGCGGCAGCAGGGCCACCACGGCGGCGGCCAGCAGGAACAGCGCGCCGCACAGCGCGATGCTGTTGGCGAAGCCGAGCACGCCGGCCACCGAGCCCAGCGTCAGCGGCGCGAAGGCCGAGATGCCGCGGCCGACGTTGAAGCAGAAGCCGGCCCCGGTGGCGCGCAGCCGGGTCGGGAACAGCTCGGCGAAATAGGCGCCGACCAGGCCGGCGAAGGCCATGAAGAAGGCGAACACCGGGCCGAGCAGCAGCAGCGCGCCGTGGCCGGTGGTCATCGCATACAGGGGCAGCGTGAGACCGGTGCCGAGCAGCGACACGATGATGGCGCGCTGCTTGCCGATGCGGTCGGCCAGCAGCCCGAAGGCGTTGTAGCCGAGGAACATGCCGAGATTGAGGACCGCCACGAAGCCGGCCATGGTGGCCACGTCCAGGCCGCGCTCCTTGACCAGGAAGGTGGGCAGCCAGGTGGTCGCGCCCCAGTAGGCGGCAAGGGCCAGCGCCGAGGTGGCGGTGCCGAGCACGGTGATGCGGCGCAAGGCCGGGTCGAACAGCTCGGCGAGGCTGGCGCCGGCCGGGCCGCCCGCGGCGGACGCCGTGGTGGATACCCTCATGCGGCGCTGCGCCAGCCAGACCTCCGATTCCGGCACGCGCAGCCAGACATAGGCGATGGCGATGGCTACTGCGGCGCCGCAGGCGAAGAACAGCACGCGCCAGCCGTGCGCCGGCAGCAGCCAGGCCGAGGCGGCCGCGGCCACGCTGGCCCCGACCGAGAAGGAACTGAGCACGAAAGCCGTGGCGCGCCCGCGCTGGTGTGCCGGCCAGGTCTCGTTGACATGGGCGGCGGCGGTGCTCCAGACCCCGCCGAGCCCCAGCCCGGAGAAGAAGCGCAGCACCAGGATCTGGCGCCAGTCGGTGGCGCCGGCGATGGCCATGGTCAGCACGCCGAAGCTCGCCAGCGACAGCAGCAGGGCGGTGCGGCGGCCCAGCGTGTCGGCCAGCCGCCCCATCACCACGCTGCTCAGGCCGATGCCCAGCAGCGTGGCCGTGACCAGCAGGCCGGCCTGGGCCTGCGTGATCTGCAGCGAGGCCGTGATGGCCGGCATGGCGATGGTCAGGATGATGATGTCGACCGCGTCGAACAGGTAGCTGAGGAAGCAGCCGATCAACACGCGCCACTTCAGGGATGCCGGGGTGGGGGCCACGATCTCTCCTCGTCAGGTCCGGCTGTGTGCCGGCGCATTCGGTGCACGCACTGTACGATCGTACAGTCAGTTTATGTACTAGGGTTAACCGGGGGAGGAAGGAAGCGGAGGGGGCGGGAGCGGAGCCGGCCGCGGCGGCGGCATCGTTCGCTACAATCGGGACTTCTTTTCGCGGAGACAGCATGCAAGGCAAGAAAGCGCCAAGGGCGGCAGCCGGGCCGGGCGCGGTGCCGGCACCGCCGGAGGCAAGCAAGCGGGAGCGGGTGCTGGACGCCGCCGAGCGGCTGTTCGCCGAAGGCGGCTTCGACGGCGTATCGATGCGCGATATCGCTGCCGCGGCCGAAGTCGGGCTGCCGCTGATCGTCTATCACTTCGAGACCAAGGCCAAGCTGTACCGGGCGCTGTTCGAGCGCCGCAAGACCGTGCTGGAAGCGCGCCTGGCCGCCTTGCACGCGCCTGTAGCGGAAGGGGAGGACCCGCTCGAACACATCGTGCGGGCCTTCGTGGAACCGGTGATGCGGATCCAGGACAGCGCGCCCGGCATCGCCTACGCCAAGCTGGTCGCGCGCGAAGCCTCGGATCCGCGTGAGTCCGAGCGCGGCATCGTGACCGACTACTTCGACCCGTTCGCCAAGGAGTTCGTGCGCGCGATCCGCAAGGTCCTGCCCGGCCATCCTGCCGGCTACGCCCACTGGGCCTACCTGTTCTCCGTCGGCGCGCTGGTCACGAGCGTGTTCGACAGCCGCATCGAGCGCATCTCCGCCGGCAAGGTCAAGGCGGGCGACCTGCGGCGCAAGACCGCCTACCTGGTCACCTTCATCATGGCGGGCATCCGCGCCGGGGCGCGGCAGGACTGAGCGGATTCCCCGGCCCCCGGGGAGGGCGGCAGCGCCGCTTCAGGCGGGGCGGATGGCGACGGCGAAGTACCCGCTGGCGTGATCGCCGGTGGTGTCGCTGTCCGCGTTCCGTACCAGGGTGGCACGGACGCCGACGGCCAGCGCGGTGCCGTCGGGTGCGAGCAATTCGGCCTGGAAATCGGCCTGGGGCCTGCCGCGCAGCATGCGCCGCAGCCGCCCGCCGCCATCGGCGAAGGCACTTGCCAGTCCGGCGCCCAGCAGCGCCTCGCGGTCCGTGCCCAGCATGGCCGCCAGGGCGAGGTTGGCTGACTCGCAGCGCAGGCCGGTGTCCAGGATCGCCATGCCTTCCGCCGCCAGGTCGAACATCACCTGGAAACGCTGCTGCTGGTCGCGCAGGGACTGCTCGGTCAGCTTGCGCGCGGTGTTGTCCATGCTGATGCCGACGATCTTGACGATGCGGCCGTCGAATTCGCGCATCGGCGTGGCGCGCGAGGAGATCCAGCGGATGCTGCCGTCCGGCTGGATCAGCCGGAAGTCGAACTCGTGCGCATGCCCGGTACGCAGCGACTCCTCGTAGGCCGCGTTCATCATGGCGATGTCGTCGGCATGCACGTGCTTCCAGAAGCTGGCGTTGCTGTCGATATGCCAGCCGTAGACCGACTCGACATTGGCGGAGTAGGCCACGTCGTCGGTGACCAGGTTCCATTCCCAGGTGACGATGCGCGCGCCCTCCTGGGCCAGCTTCATGCGGGCCTCGCTTTCCATGATCTCGGCGGTATAGCGGCGCCGCACGTCCGTCATCGGCAGTGTCACGGCGCCGGCGTCGTCGAGTTCGCGCCGGGCCTGCTCGCCATAGCGCAGCCAGATCCAGTTGACGCCGAGGAAGGCAGCGAGCTTGCGCAGCTTCTCGTAGTCGATCTCGCCCCCCTTGGTCCACTTGTGCACCGCCGGCCGCGAGACCTGCAGCGCCGTCGCCACGGCCTGCAAGGTCAGTTTCTTGTGTTCGAGGAGTTCCTTCAGGCGGAAAGCAAAGCTGTTCTCAGTCATGGCCCGGCATTCTGGATCGAGGCCTCGTGCAGATGCCTCTCGAAGAACTCGACGCAGGCACGCAGCCGCGCCGAGCCCGAAAGCCGAGAAGGATACACCGCCCAGATATCGGCATCCTGGCGGTAGTCCGGCAGGACCTGCTCGAGGGTGCCGGCGGCCAGGCTGGCGCGCACGTCCCACAGCGAGCGCAGCATGATGCCCCGGCCGCCCAGGGCCCAGCCGTGCACGATCTCGCCATGGTTGGAGGACAGCGTGCCGCGCACTTTGACGTTGCGCTGGCCGTCCGGTCCGCCCAGGCGCCAGACGCCGAAGGGATGGTCACGCTCCTTGGTCACCAGGCAGTTGTGCGTGGACAGGTCTTCCAGCGTCCGCGGCCGGCCGTGGACGGCCAGGTAGGCCGGCGCCGCGCACAACACGCGCCAGTTGCGCGCCAGCCGGCGCGCGATCAGGTGCGGGGCGATCTCGTTGCCGATGCGGATGTCCAGGTCGATGCCCTCGGCGATCAGGTCGACCAGCTTGTCGAAGACGTCGAAGCGGATCTCCAGGCCGGGATGGGCCGCGCTCAGGCTGGACAGCAGGGGCGCCACATGGCGGCGGCCGAAGCCCACGCTGCTGCCGATGCGCACCAGGCCGCGCGGCGTGCCGCCGGCGGCGGAGACATCGTCGAGCAGTTGTCCGACTTCGTCGAGCATGCGCAGCGCCCAGCGCCGCACGCGTTCGCCGTTCTCGGTGAGCGAGACCTGCCGGGTGCTGCGGTGCAGGAGCTTCGCCCCCATCACCTGTTCCAGCAGCTTGATGCGCTTGCTGACATAGGCCGGCGAGCTGCCCAGCTCCTGCGCGGCGGCGATGAAGCTGGCGCGCTGCGCCACCAGCAGGAACACGCGCAGGTCGTCGAGCGGCGGGAGATTGTTCACGATTCGTACTCCTGGTATCCACGCAAAGGCGGCTGTGCCGCGAGCGGTTTGTTGGCAAGCTTGCTGTGTTCCTTGCACAGAGACAGAGAGCACAAGCCAACATGACCACACCATTCCGCATTGCCGCCATCGCCGGCGATGGCATCGGCAACGAGGTGCTGCCCGAGGGGCTGCGCGTCGTCGAGGCCGCCGCGCGCAAGTTCGACCTGCCCATCGAGGTCCGTCACTTCGGCTGGGCCAACTGCGACTACTACCTGCGCCACGGCCGCATGATGCCGGACGACTGGAAGGCCCAACTCGACGGCTTCGACGCCATCTACTTCGGCGCCGTAGGCTGGCCGGAGAAGGTGCCCGACCACGTCTCGCTGTGGGGCTCGCTGCTCAAGTTCCGCCGCGAGTTCGACCAGTATGTCAACCTGCGCCCGGTGCGCCTGCTGCCGGGCGTGCCCTGCCCGCTGGCGGGAAAGCAGCCGGGCGATATCGACTTCCTGGTGGTGCGCGAGAACACCGAGGGTGAGTACAGCGCGGTGGGCGGGCGCATGTACGAGGGCACCGAGCGTGAAGTGGTGATGCAGCAGTCGGTGTTCAGCCGCCACGGCACCGACCGCATCCTGCGCTATGCCTTCGAACTGGCACGCGCGCGCCCGCGCCGCAGGCTGACCTCGGCCACCAAGTCGAACGGCATCGCTGTCAGCATGCCCTGGTGGGACGAGCGGACCGCCGCGGTCGGCGCGCACTACCCTGAGGTGGCCTGGGACAGCCAGCACATCGACATCCTGTGCGCGCGCTTCGTGCTGCAGCCGGAGCGCTTCGACGTGGTGGTCGCTTCCAACCTGTTCGGCGACCTGCTGTCGGACCTGGGCCCGGCCTGTACCGGCACCATCGGGCTGGCGGCTTCGGCCAACCTGAACCCGGAACGGCGTTTCCCCTCGCTGTTCGAGCCGGTGCACGGATCGGCTCCGGACATCTACGGCAAGCGCATCGCCAACCCGATCGGCATGATCTGGTCGGGTGCCATGATGCTCGACTTCCTTGGCGGTGCGCCGGGCCGCCAGGCGCACGATGCCATCCTTGCCGCCATCGAGACCGTGCTGCGCGAGGGGCCGCTGACGCCAGATGCCGGCGGCCGCGCCGGCACCAGCGACGTCGGCAAGGCGATCGCCGAGGCGCTCTGACGCCATAGCCTCATCACGGCGAGCCGGAGGTGCCGCACGCCAACGGGCGTGCGGCATCGACGGATCACCACGTCTGCCACCAACACAGGGAATACCCCATCGGTACTTGTGCATGCCGGGAAAAGTGCTTACATTAGCTTCGTAAACCAAAGGTTACGGTAAACCAATGGTTTACAAAAAGCAAGGAAAGCATCGACAGAAGCAGAAAGCCGCGATTCCGTCCCACCCGCGGCCACCGGCAGGCAAGCCCGCTACAGAACACTCGTGCGCCAAGACGCACCGGAGGAGATCCACTTGAAAACATCCATGCCCCGCCGCGACGGGTTCCTGACCGCCTGCACGCTCGCCGCCGTGCTGGTCACCGTCGTCGCCACGACCTACTGGCCCGCGCAAGCGGCCGCCACCGCTGCCGTGCTGTTCGACTGGTCCACGCGTTCCTTCGGCTCGCTGGTCCAGGTCTTCGTGTTCGGCTGCGTGATCGCCTGTATCGCGCTGGCCTTCAGCAAGTACGGCAACATCCGCCTCGGCGAAGGCAAGCCCGAGTACTCCACGCTGTCGTGGGTGTTCATGTTCATCTGTGCCGGCATGGGCTCGTCGACCATGTACTGGGGCGTGATGGAATGGGTCTACTACTACCAGTCGCCCGGCCTCAACCTGCCCAAGGGATCGCGCGAGGCGCTGGAATACAGCATCAGCTATTCATTCTTCCACTGGGGCCTGAGCGCCTGGGCGGTGTACGCGCTGCCGTCGCTGGCCATGGCCTATCACTTCCATGTGCGCAAGAACAAGGGCCTGAACCTCGCCGCCGTCGTCGAGGCCGTCACCGGCTTCCGCGCCACCGGCGCGGTGGGCCGCCTGGTCGACCTGATCTTCCTGCTGACCATGTTCGGTGCGCTCACGGTGTCGATCGCCCTGACGGCGTCGACCTTCACCCGCGGCCTGTCCGGCCTGTTCGGCCTGCCGGACACCTTCACCATGCAGCTGATCGTCATCGTCGGCGTGTCGGTGCTGTTCTCGATGAGTTCCTACATCGGCATCGATGGCGGCATGCAGCGCCTCAGCCACATGGTGTGCTGGGGGGCGCTGCTGCTGGCCGCGGTGGTGTTCGCCATCGGCCCGACGCTGTTCACCGGCAACAACATCGTCAACGGCCTCGGCCTGATGCTGCAGAACTACGTGCACATGAGCCTGTTCACCGATCCCACCGGCGACGGCGCCTTCAGCCGCGGCTGGACGGTGTTCTACTGGCTCTGGTGGGTGTCCTATTCGCCCGGCGTGGCGATGTTCGTGGCACGTGTGTCGAAGGGGCGCAAGATCAAGGAGGTCATCTATGCGCTGCTGCTCGGCGGCAGCGTGGGCTGCTGGTTCTTCTTCGGTGCGCTGGAAAGCTACAGCATGCACCAGTTCCTCACGGGAACCATCGACGTGCCCGCCATCCTGAAGCAGTTCGGCGGCGAGACCGCGGTCGAGATGCTGCTGTCGGCGCTGCCGGCCGGCAAGCTGTTCCTCGCCGTCTACCTGGCCATCATGATCGTCTTCCTCGCCGCCCACGTCGATGCAGTGGCCTATGCGGTGGCCGCCACCACGACCCGCAATCTCGCCGAAGGGCAGGACCCGGCGCCGGGCAGCCGCGTGTTCTGGTGCGTGATGCTGACCCTGGTGCCGCTGGCCATGCTGTTCACCAAGGCCTCGCTGGAAACCATGAAGACCGCGGTGGTGCTGACGGCCATCCCCTTCCTGGCCATCCTGGCCGTCAAGCTGTTCGGCCTGTTCCGCTGGCTGCTGCAGGACTATGCCGATGTGCCGGCGCACCTGATCGAGAGCGTGCCCCCGCTGGAGTCCGCCGCCACGGCCGATGGCCGCGAGCCGGCCGGCGCGGGCGAACGGCAGACCGCCATCGCCAACGGATGAGTGCTGGCATCCGCGCCGCACCTGCAAGCGACGCTGCCCGCCCAGGCATTTTTTTTACGCAAGAAAGTTAAACAATATTTAACGGTTAACCCGAGGAGTGAACTGATGAAGCCGATCGAACAGTTGCCCGAGAATTTCTGCGCGGACGAGGAGAACGCGTGGACCCTGCCGGCCTCGTACTACACCCAGCCGTCGGTCTTCGCCTACGAGAAGGAGAAGATCTTCGCCGACAGCTGGATCTGCGTGGCCCATCGCAGCGAGCTGGCCGAGCCCAACGACTTTGTGACGCGCGAGATCATCGGCGAGAGCATCGTCGTCCTGCGCGACCGCGAGGGCGTGCTGCGCGCCTTCTACAACGTCTGCCCGCACCGCGGCCACCAACTGCTGTCGGGCAGCGGCCGCGCGCGCAACGTGATCACCTGCCCGTACCACGCCTGGACCTTCAAGCTCGACGGCGAACTGGCGCTGGCCCGCAATTGCGACAACGTGCCCAACTTCGACAAGAGCAAGGCCAGCCTGGTGCCGGTCAAGGTGGAGGAGTACGCCGGCTTCGTCTTCATCAACATGAACCCGGAGGCCGGCACCGTCGAGGCGCAGCTGCCCGGCCTGGAGGCCCGCCTGCGCGCCGCCTGCCCGGTGGTCGACCGCCTGCACCTGGGTGCCCGCTTTGTCACGGAGACGCCGGCCAACTGGAAGAGCATCGTCGACAACTACATGGAGTGCTACCACTGCGGCCCGGCGCACCCGGGCTTCTCCGATTCGGTGCAGGTGGACAAGTACACCCATACCCTGCACGGCAACTGGACGCTGCAGTTCGGCCTGGCCAAGTCGTCGGAGAAGTCGTTCAAGCTCGACGACTCGATCAAGGACCCCAGCTTCAGCGGTTTCTGGGCGTGGCCGTGCACCATGTTCAACGTGCCGCCGGGCGGCGACTTCATGACCGTGATCTACGAGTTTCCGGCCAGCGCGGAAGTCACGCTGCAGCACTACGAGATCTACTTCCTCAACAAGGAGCTGACCGAGGCCCAGCAGAAGCTGGTCGAGTGGTACCGCGACGTGTTCCGCCCCGAGGACCTGCGCCTGGTGGAAAGCGTGCAGCGCGGCCTCAAGTCGCGCGGCTATCGCGGCCAGGGCCGGATCATGGTCGACCGGCAGCGCAGCGGCATCAGCGAGCACGGCATCGTGCATTTCCACCGCAAGGTGGCCAAGGAATACGAGGCGGGCTGAGCGGTGGCGAGGGAGAGCATGATGCAACTCAATGACAAAGCCCTGTTCCGCCAGCAGGCGATGCTGGGTGGCGAGTGGACCGATGCCGCGGACGGTGCCACCGTGGCGGTGCACGATCCGGCCTCGGGGGCGCTGCTCGGCACGGTGCCCGGCATGGGCGCGGGCGACGCCGTGGCGGCCATCGAAGCCGCCCACGCCGCGCTGCCGGGCTGGAAGGGGCGCACCGCCAGGGAACGGGCGGCCGTGCTGCGCCGCTGGTTCGAACTGATCCTGCAGCACGAGGAAGACCTGGCGCTCATCATGACGCGCGAGCAGGGCAAGCCCTTGCACGAGGCGCGCGGGGAAGTGCGCTATGCCGCCTCCTTCGTCGAGTGGTTCGGCGAGGAGGCCAAGCGTCTCTACGGCGAGGTGATCCCGTCGCCGGCGGCCGACAAGCGGCTGGTGGTGGTGCGCGAGCCGATCGGCGTGTGCGCCGCCATCACGCCGTGGAACTTCCCCGCCGCGATGATCGCGCGCAAGGCCGCGCCGGCACTTGCCGCCGGCTGCACGATGGTGGTCAAGCCAGCCAACGAGACACCCTTCAGCGCGCTGGCGCTGGCCGAGCTGGCGCTGCGCGCAGGCGTGCCGGCCGGCGTGCTGAATGTCATCACCGGGGACGCCGTCGCCATCGGCAGCCAGCTGAGCGGCCATGCCCATGTGCGCAAGCTCTCCTTCACCGGCTCCACGCCGGTCGGGCGGCTGCTGATGCAGCAATGCGCGGGCACGGTGAAGAAGGTTTCGCTCGAACTGGGCGGCAATGCGCCCTTCATCGTCTTCGAGGATGCGGACGTCGACGCGGCGGTCGAAGGCGCGTTGCAGGCCAAGTACCGCAACGCGGGCCAGACCTGTGTCTGCGTGAACCGCTTCTACGTGCACGACACCGTCTATGACCGCTTCGTCGACCGCTTCGTGGCCAAGGTGGCGGCGTTGCGTGTCGGCAGCGGCCTGGAGCCGGACAGCGAGATCGGACCCCTGATCAGCGGGCGCGCGGTCGGCAAGGTGAGCGAACTGGTGGCGGACGCAGTGGCCAAAGGCGCCACCGTGGCGCTGGGCGGCGGCCTGCACGCCGCCGGCGGGCAGTTCTTCCAGCCGACCGTGCTCACCGGGGTCAGCCCCGGCATGCGCGTGCTGGACGAGGAGATCTTCGGGCCGGTCGCGGCGATCGTGCGTTTCCATGCGGAGAGCGAAGTCGTGCGCATGGCCAACGACACGATCTACGGCCTTGCCGCCTACTTCTACAGCCGCGACATCGAGCGCGTGTGGCGCGTGGCGGAACGACTGGAGTACGGCATGGTGGGCATCAACACCGGCCTGATCTCCAACGAGGTCGCGCCCTTCGGCGGCATCAAGCAGTCCGGCCTGGGGCGCGAGGGTTCGCGCCATGGCATCGAGGACTACCTGGAGATGAAGTACCTCTGCATGGCGCTGTAAAGCGTCGGAAGGCGTCGGAAGGCGCCGTAAAGCGCCGCACAGCGCCGGAAGCCGCTGCGCGGCGGCTCGGGCGGCAAGAGATCAAGACAGGCAGAAAGGCGGCAATATGGCCAATTCTTATCAGACCCTCCAGGTCCGGGTGGCGCGCATCGAGCGCGCCACTCCCCTGATCAAGCGATTCACCCTGGCGGCGGCGGACGGCGGGCCGCTGCCGCCGTTCACCGGCGGCAGCCACGTCATCGTGCAGATGCAGGACGGCGCGCGCCGCTACAGCAACGCCTACTCGCTGATGGGATCCCCCGACGAGCTGGGCCACTACCAGATCGGCGTGCGCCGCGAAGAGGCGTCCAAGGGCGGTTCGGCCTTCCTCCATGACAAGGTGGCGGAAGGCGACGGCCTCGCCATCACCACGCCGAACAACCTGTTCGCGCTGAGCGCGCAGGCCAGCCACCACGTGCTGGTCGCCGGCGGCATCGGCATCACGCCGTTCCTGTCGCAGATGCATGAGTTGCGCAAGCGTGGCGCGTCGCACGAGCTGCACTATGCCTATCGCGCCGAAGAGCACGGGGCGTTCCGCGACGAGATCGTCGCGCAGTCGCGGCAGGCCGGCGCGGGCACGGCCCGCTTCTACGTCGACAGCCTGGGCCAGAAGCTGGACCTGGACGGCCTGGCGCGCGGCCTGCAGGCCGGGGCGCACATCTATGTGTGCGGACCGGCGCCGCTGATCGATGCGGTGCGCGCGGCGGCGCAGGCAGCCGGCATTGCGCCGGAACGCGTGCACTGGGAGCAGTTCGCGGCGCCGCCGCAGGCGGGCGACGCCTTCTCGGTGGTGCTGGCGCGCTCGGGGCGGACCGTGGAGGTGGCGCCGGGAGAATCGATCCTCAAGGCGATCGAGCGCGACAACGCCGCCGAGGTGGAGTGCCTGTGCCGCGAGGGCGTCTGCGGTACCTGCGAGACCCGCATTCTCGACGGCGAGGCCGAGCATTTCGACCAGTACCTGAGCGAGGCGGAAAAGCGCGCGCAGCGGAGCCTGATGATCTGCGTGTCGCGGGCCAAGGGCCAGCGGATCGTGCTCGACCTGTAAGGCCGGCGAGCCGGGCCATCGCGCCGGCGGGGCAGGACCCAAGAACCAGAAGAGACAGCCGGCGCCCCATGGCATGCGAGCCCGCGGGCCGCCGGCATCCGGAGGAGATCACCGATGAAACACAGAGCCAGCCTGTGGCTGCTGGCGGGCACGCTGCTGCCTGCCGCCGCGCAAGCGGAGCCCGGCGTCACACTGTACGGCGTCATCAGCACCGCCGTGCGCTATACCTCGAACCTCGACGGCAGGCACGACAACCAGGCCGAACTGGTGTCCAGCGGCATCGGCGGCAGCCGCTGGGGCCTGAAGGGGACGGAAGAACTGGGCGGCGGCAACCAGGCCGTCTTCCTGCTGGAGAACGGCTTCGGCACCGACGATGGCAGGACCGCCTACAACGCCCTGTTCGGGCGCCAGGCCTATGCCGGGCTGACGGGCACCTGGGGCAGCCTGACCTTCGGCCGGCAGTACAACGCGCTGAACAATATCGGCTGGGCCTTCAACCCGCTCGACCAGAGCTGGGGCAACTTCTGGTCGGACCCGCTCTATACCGGCGGCGACATCTTCTTCCAGGACTACCGCATCAACCATAGCGTGGTCTACAAGCACACGCTGGGGCCGGTGTCGGTCCAGCTCGACTACGGCCTGGGCGGACAGCCCGGCAGCCTGGCGCGCGGCAGCACCTTCGGTGGCGGGCTGATGTTCCAGCAGGGAGCGCTGTCGGTCGGCGTCGCCTACGACCAGCGCCGCGTGGCGGGCGGCGGCAACACGCTGCACAACTACTCGGCCGGCGCCTCCTATGTGCTGGGCAAGGCCACCTTCTACGCCGGGCACATGGGGCGGCGGGAAGCCGCCGGCGACGCCCGCTTCGGCATCGGCTTCGTCGGCGTGGGCTACCAGCTCACTCCGGCGCTCCATGTATCCGGTGCGTACTACCACTACCGGCAGCGCGGCGACGTCACCACGCAGTTCCAGGCCACGCCGGTGTGGCTGGGCGGCGGCCGGGCCGACAGCGTCGCCGCGGTGCTCGACTACGCGTTGTCGAAGCGCACCAGCCTGTTCCTGGAGGCCGACGCCACGCGCGCGCGTGGCGGGGCGGTCGGGCGCGAGACCGAGTACTGGGGCGGTCAGCCGCTGTCGGGGGTGGACAGCACCACGCGGGTCGGCGTGATGGCCGGCATCCGGCACCTGTTCTGAGCACCGCAGCCGGCGGGGACGGGTGCTTCAGGCTTCCCGCCGCACCCGCGCGGCCGGGGCGAAGCCCCCCTGCAAGGCCGTCCGCAGCCATTCGACGAACACCGACACCGCCCGCGGCACATGTGCCGCGTACGGCCGGATGGCGAAGATCTGGTCCGGGAAGGCGCCGACCGGCAGCCATTCGTCCAGCACCTCGACCAGCTTGTTGCCCTGCAGCGCCGACTGCGCGGTGAAGTCCGGCACCAGGGCGATGCCGAGGCCGGCCAGCGCGGCGTCGCGCAGTGCTTCGCTGTTGGTGGCGCAGAAGGGCCCGGAGACCGGCACGGTGACGCGCGGCCTGGCCTGGCCCGCGCCGGGCCGGGCCTCGACGAAATGCCAGGCCGGGATTTCGCGCGTGCGCGGGTAGTACAGGCAGTCGTGGCCGGCCAGGTCCGCCGGGGTGGCGGGATGGCCGCGCCGGCGCAGGTAGGCCCGGCTCGCCACCAGCACGTTGCGGGTGGGGCACAGCGCCCAGGCCACATGGGTGTCGGGCGGCGCCATGGTGTGGCGGATGGCGAGGTCAAAGCCCTCCAGCGCCAGCGCGCGCAGCTTGTCCGACAGTTCCAGTTCGAGCCGGATGTCCGGATAGCGCTCGAAGAAGCCGGCCAGGCGCGGCACCAGCTGCTGGCGCGAGAAGGCGACCGGCGCGGTGACGCGCAGCACGCCGCGCGGCTCGCCGGCGGTGTCGCGCACGCCGGCGAAGCTGCGCGCGATCTGCTCGAACGGCGCGCCGACCTCCTCGACCAGCCGCTGTCCCGCGTCGGTGAGCCGCACGCTGCGCGTGGTGCGCTGCACCAGCGGTACGCCGGCGGCGCGCTCCAGGTCGGCGATGCGCTGGCTGACGGCGCCTTTGGTGACGTTCAGGTAGGCCGCGGCGGCGGTATAGCTGCCTTGCTGTGCCAGCACCGTGAGCCAGTGGAGATGGCCCCAGATCTCTTCTTTGTTCTTGGCTTTCACGATGAATTGTTTAGAAAAATAAACAAGCAGTTTGCCACGGCGGGGCTTGGCGCGTGCGCGGAGGATTCTTAGACTGGATGCAGAGACAGTCCATCGGAGCACAAACCATGTCCAGCATCCAGCACGCCATCGAACACTATATCGGCGGCCGCCGCACCGCCGGCGCCTCGGGCCGCAGCCAGGAAGTGACCAATCCCGCCAGCGGGCAGGTGACCGGCCATGTCGCGCTGGCCGGCGTAGCCGAAGTGAATGCCGCCGTCGCCGCCGCGGCCGCGGCGTTCCCGGCCTGGGCCGGCACGCCGCCGATCCGCCGCGCGCGCGTGCTGTTCCGCTTCCTCGAACTGCTGAACCGCGACAAGGACGCGCTGGCCCACGCCATCACCGCCGAGCACGGCAAGGTGTTCACCGACGCCCAGGGCGAAGTCGCGCGCGGCATCGACATCGTCGAGTTCGCCTGCGGCGTGCCGCAACTGCTGAAGGGCGACTACACCGCCCAGGTCTCCACCGGCATGGACAACTGGACGCTGCGCCAGCCGCTGGGCGTGGTGGCCGGCATCACGCCGTTCAACTTCCCGGTGATGGTGCCGATGTGGATGTTCCCGGTGGCGCTGGCCACCGGCAATACCTTCGTGCTGAAGCCGAGCCCGACCGATCCCGGCCCGTCGCTGATGATCGCCGACCTGCTCAAGGAAGCCGGCCTGCCCGACGGCGTCTTCAACGTCGTGCAGGGCGACAAGGTGGCGGTCGACGCGCTGGTCGAGCACCCCGACGTGCGCGCGCTCAGCTTCGTCGGCTCCACCCCGATCGCCAGCTATATCTACGAGACCGGCGCGCACCACGGCAAGCGCGTGCAGGCGCTGGGCGGTGCCAAGAACCATATGGTGGTGATGCCGGACGCCGACATCGAACAGGCCGTCGACGCGCTGATCGGCGCGGCCTACGGCTCGGCCGGCGAGCGCTGCATGGCGATCAGCGTGGCCGTGCTGGTCGGCGATGTCGCCGAGCGGCTGATGCCGCGCCTGGTGGAGCGCGCCCGCTCGCTCAAGGTGCTGGACGGCGAGAACCTCGCCGCCGAGATGGGGCCGATCGTGACGCGCGCGGCGCATGCGCGCATCACCGGCTACATCGAGCGCGGCGTGGCCGAGGGAGCCAAGCTGCTGGTCGATGGCCGCGACTTCGACCCCGCCTCGGCCGGACCGGGCTGCGCCGGGGGCTTCTGGATGGGCGGCACGCTGTTCGACCACGTCACGCCCGAGATGACCATCTACAAGGAAGAGATCTTCGGGCCGGTGCTGTCCTGCGTGCGGGTCAAGGACATGGCCGAGGCCGTGCGCCTGATCAATGCCCATGAGTTCGGCAACGGCGTGAGCTGCTTCACCCGCGACGGCAATGCGGCGCGCGAATTCGGCCAGCAGATCGAGGTCGGCATGGTCGGCATCAACGTGCCCATCCCGGTGCCGATGGCCTGGCACGGCTTCGGCGGCTGGAAGCGCTCGCTGTTCGGCGACATGCATGCCTACGGCGAGGAGGGCGTGCGTTTCTACACCAAGCAGAAGTCGATCATGCAGCGCTGGCCGGAGAGCATCGAGAAGGGCGCCGAGTTCGTCATGCCGACGGCGAAGTAAGCGCAGCACGCCTGCATGCGCTGCCGCGCGCCGCGCGGCAGCGCCGCCGCCCGGTGCGGGCCCGGTCCCGCCGGGCGCGGCATCCGGCGTGCCGCGTCACCGAATCCCGGACGCAGGACGCAGGACCTAGACCCTCTCCACCACCACCTCCCACAGGGCCTTGCTGCGGACGTACTTGCGCGTGCGCTGGTGCGTCATGGACACGCGTTGCCACTGGCCGTCGAACAGGCGGCAGACCGCCTCCTCGTCGAAGAAGCGCTTCGGCTGCCCATCGACCGAGTAGTAGTTCTCTTCGATCCGCACCCCCTGGCCGGCGCCGAAATTGTGGTCCTCGGTGGAATTCAGGCGGCATAGCAACCATCCGCCAGGCCTCATGGCGTCCCGGATGCGCTGGACGATCGACACGGTCTCGTCCCAGGGGAAGTAGTGCAGGGACAGGCTGGCGATGACCGCGCCGAGCTCGCTTGCCTGCGGCGGAAACGGCGCGCGGATGTCGCGGCACTCGATCTGTGCCGACGGTACGCGCAGCCGGGCCGCGGCGACGGCTGCCCGCGACAGGTCGAAGGCGATCACGCGCAGGCCGGCGTCCGCCAGCACGGCGGTGTCGTCGCCATGGCCGCAGCCGATCTCGAGCACGGGCGAGGTGGTGCTGCGGGCGGAGATCGCCGGCAGCCAGGGATGCAGCCAGGGATCGGAAAAGGAAGGCATGTTGCGGACCCGGACAGGGGAAGTGGTCGATCGCGCATTGTGCCACCACCGCACGCCACCACCGCGGCGCTCGCCGGGCGAAAAAAACCGGGCCGACAGGCCCGGTGCGGTAAGCCAGCGCCGAAGCGGCTGGAGGAGACATCGTTCCTTATCGCGGGCGGGCGGCCTCAGATCGCCCAGCCGCCGGCGTAGAAGGCGGCCAGCACCACGGCGATGGCCACTGTGCCGACGTTCAGCTTGCGCCATTCGCCGGCGACGATGCGGCCCACCACCAGGGTGCAGAAGCCGAGCATGATGCCGGTGACGATATTGCAGGTCAGCACGATGAAGACGGCGCACACCAGCCCGGCGAGGGCGTCGACGGTGTCTTCCATGTGCAGGCGGCTGACGCTGGAGAGCATCAGCAGGCCGACGTACATCAGCGCCGGCGCGGTGGCGTAGGAGGGCACCAGGCCCGCCAGCGGCGAGAAGAACATCACGGCGAGGAAGAGCAGGCCGACCACCACCGCGGCCAGGCCGGTCTTGGCGCCGGCGGCCACGCCGACCGTCGATTCGATGTAGGCCGCCGCCGGGGCGCCGCCGAAGAAGGCGGAGAAGATGGAGCTGACGGAGTCGGCGGTCAGCGCGCGGCCGCCGTTGCGGATGTGGCCGCTGGCATCGAGCTGGCCGGCCTGCCCGGCTACCGCGCGGATGGTGCCGGTAGCGTCGAACACGGCGGTCATCACCAGCGCGAACACGCTCGGCAGCACGGCGGCGGAGAGCGCGCCGCGCACATCCATGGCGCCGATCAGCGAGGCGTGGCCGGGGGCGCTCAGCGAGGGCAGGGCGAACACGCCGGTGAACTTCACCGCGGGGTCGAAGGCCAGGCCCAGCGCCGAGATGCCGACGATCACCAGCAGGATGCCGCCGGGCACGCGGCGGCGCTCCAGGCCGAAGATGGCGGCCAGGCCCAGCACCGACATCACCACCGGGAAGGCGGTGATCTTGCCCAGCGTGACCGGCAGGCCGGCGCCGCTGTTCTTGACCACCAGGCCGACGTCGTTGGAGGCGATCAGCAGCAGGAACAGGCCGATGCCGATGCCGGCGCCGTGCGCCACGCCGGCCGGCAGGTTGCGCAGGATCCAGGAGCGCACGCCGGTGACGGAGATGGCGGTGAACACCACGCCCATCAGGAAGACCGCGCCGAGCGCCACGCTGGGCGTCAGCTTCTGGCCGAGCACCAGGCCGAAGGCGACGAAGGCGGTCAGCGAGATGGCGCAGCCGATGGCGATCGGCAGGCGTGCCCACATGCCCATCAGCAGCGAGCCGAAGGCCGTGGTCAGGCAGACCGCCACGAACACTGCGCTGGTGTCGAAGCCGGCCTTGCCGAGCATGCCGGGAACGACGAAGACGGCGTAGACCATCGCCATGAAGGTGGTGATGCCGGCCACCACTTCCTGGCGCGTATTGCTGCCGCGCGCGCTGATCTCGAAGTAGCGGTCGAGCTTGCGCTGCGGCGGCGCCGACGCGGCATCGAGTTCCGTCGGCGACGGAATGGATTGGTCCATCATGATTGGCTGTCTCCTAGCGGGGCGCCGGGCGCCGCCAACGGCGGTCGTGGCCGGCCTGGTCTTTTGTGGTGTCGGATGCTGGCCCGCCTGCGCCGGTCTGCGCGGCATGCAAGTTCGGGCGAGGCTCAAGGCTAGGGGAGTTGCCCGCGAAATTCATAAGCGGGTCGGAATGCACGGTATGCCGGCGTGGAAATACCGGAATGCCTGGCCATTGCGACGCTGCCCGGCCGCGTGGCTGCCGGCGGCGGGGCCAGTATCACGGTGTGTGAATCTTCGCAATCCGATCTATCCCAGGTTCCGATGTGCCGGATTCGGTATACTCGGGAAAACCCTTATGCGGGGCCGGCGGCTGTGATGGTGCCGGACCCCGGCACGGAATGCGGGCGCTTCGCCACCAGCGCACCCCGCCGTGGAACCCACCAGGAGAAACCGATGCAGATCTACCTCGAAACGCACTTGCGCAAGACCCCCGCCGCCGCGCGCACCAGCGCCGCCCGTCCCACCCGTCCGCTGCTGGCGCGCCTGCAAGCCTTCCTCGATGCCGGCTGGCAGCGCAATCTGCACCATGCGCAGGCGCTGGCGCGCGTGTACGCCAACCGCTGAAACCAGCCGCTGAACCCAGCCGCAGAAATCAGCCGCTGAAGCAGGCTGCTGAAGCCAGCCGCTCACTCAGTACTCCAGTTGCATCCGGCACGCGCTGCGCGCGCTCAGCGCTTGAAGGCGCCGGCCAGCGCCTCGATCACCGCGCGCACGCGCGCCACGCGGCGCAGGTCCGGGTGCAGCACCAGCCAGATGTCGACCCAGTCGCGGCGATCGGGAAAGATCCGCACCAGTCCGCTGTCGCGCTCGGCCAGGAAGGCCGACAGCAGCGCGATGCCCATGCCGCGCAGCGCGGCGGAACGCAGCGCCATCTGCGAGTTCGATTGCAGCGCCACGTGCGCGCCGCGCAGGCTTTCGCCGCCGAGCTCCTGCCAGTGGCGCGGCACCGTATCGCGCGGGAACATCAGCAGGTCGTGCCCCGACAGGCCCGCGCCGCGCCGGGGCTTGCCGCGCCGTGCCAGGTAGTCCGGCGCGGCGTAGAGCCCCATCTCCACCACGCCCAGCTTCTTGATGATGACGTTGCCCGCCTGCGGGCGCAGGCCGCGCACGGCGAGGTCGGCCTCGCGCGCCGCCACGTCGACCAGCTCGGTCGCGGTCAGCAGGGTGTACTCCAGCTCGGGGTGGCGGCGCTGCAGCGCCGCCAGCGCCGGCAGCACGAAGCCCTCGGCCAGGGTGTCGGTGGTGGCGATGCGCACCGGGCCGGCGAGCAGGCGGTCGGCCAGCGCCGACTTGCGTCCGATCGCTTCGGCCGCGCTTTCCATCTGCTCCGCATCCGCCAGCATCATCTCGCCGGCCTGGCTCAGCACGTAGCCTTGCGGCGTGCGCAGGAACAGGGTGGCGCCCAGTTCCTCTTCGAAGGCGGCCAGGCGCCGGCCCACGGTGGCCTGGTCGACCTCCAGGCTGGCGGCGGCGCCGCGCAGCGAGCCGCTGCGGGCGATGGCGAGGAAGTAGCGGGTGTTGTCCCAGTTCATATCGGCGGCGGCGCGCCGCAGACGGGTGTCCATGGCCGCTGCGGTGCTCTCGGATGAATGCAGAAATGCATCATAGCACTGCGAAAGTGCTGCTTTATTGCATGGGTTGGGATCCTTAGCATGGCGGGGTCTTCCTTGCTGCCAGGCCGATCCTACCGACGGCCGCCGACTCCATGCCTGATTCCTTCCGTTCCCGCGCTTGCCTGCCGGCCTGCGCCGGCACCACCCTTTCTCCCGCGTCTCCTGCGTCCCCGCCGCCTTTGCGCGAGGCGCCCGGATCGGCCGTGGCGCCGCGCGGCACCGCCACGCTGTGGGTGCTGTCCGCCGGCATGTTCATGGCCATCCTCGACACCAATATCGTCAACGTGGCGATGCCCGCGATGCGCGCCGGCCTGGGCGCGAGCCTTTCGGAACTGGCCTGGATCATCGACGTGTACAACCTCAGCTTCGCCGGCCTGATGCTGAGCGCCGGGCTGCTGGCCGACCGCCTCGGCGCGCGCCGGGTCTTCCTCGGCGGCCTGGCGCTGTTCCTGCTCGCGTCGGCGCTGTGCGGCCTGGCGCCCACCGTCGCGGCGCTGGTCGGCGCGCGCGCGCTGCAGGGAGCCGGCGCGGCCTTGTTCCTGCCGAGTTCGCTGGCCCTGCTGCGCGCGGCTTACCCCGACGCCGCGGCGCGGGCGCGCGCGGTCGGCGTATTCGGCGGGCTGGTGGCGACCGCGGCGGCGGCCGGGCCGGTGCTGGGCGGTATCGTGCTGGCGCCGCTGGGCTGGCGTGGCGCCTTCCTGGTCAACCTGCCGGCCGGGCTGCTGGCCCTGCTGGCCGGCCCGCGCGTGCTGGCGGCGCTGCCGGCGCGGCCCGGGCGCGGCGCCGACCGGGCCGGCCAGTTGCTGGGGATGGCCGCCCTGGGCGCGGCCAGTTTCGCACTGATCGAGGGGCCGGCGCGCGGCTGGCTGTCGCCGGCGGTCGGCCTCGCCGCGCTGGCGGCGCTGGTGTCCGCCCTGGCTTTCGTGCAGGTCGAGCGGCGCGGCGCGGCGCCGATGATTCCCGCGCGCCTGTTCGCCGATCCCGCGCTGGGCGGTGCCAACTGGGTCGGCTTCGTGATCGGCGCGGCCTACTTCGGCTGCCTGTTCCTGCTCAGCCTCTACCTGCAGCAGGGCCTGTGCATGACGCCGCTGCACACGGGACTGTCGCTGCTGCCGCTGGCGCTGTGCCTGACCGCCGGCAACGTCATCGCCGGCCGCCTGCTGCCGCGCCTGGGCGCGCGGCGCCAGATCGCTGCCGGCTTGGCGCTGGCCGCGCTGGGCTACCTGCTGTGCGCGCTGGCCACCCTGCATGGCGGCCTGGCTGCCTTGCTGGCGGCAATGCTGCCGCTGGCGGCCGGCACGGCCCTGGCGATCGCGCCGATGACGGCCACCGTGCTGGAGCGGGCGCCGTCCGACCTGGCCGGTACCGCCTCGGCGGTGCTCAATGCCACGCGGCAGGTGGGCGCGCTGGCGGGTACCGCCGGCGCGGCGGCGATCCTGGCCATCGCCATCGGGGCGGGTGGCGATGCCGGTGCGGCGATGCGGCTGGGCGCCTGCGCCGCGGCCCTGCTGAGCGTGGCGGGAATCGCCGGGGCCTTGCGCATCGGGGCGCGGCCGCACTGAGCGAGGGCGCGCCGCCCCAGGAGCGGGTGGAGGTTCAGGGCGCCAGCATGCGTTCCAGCACCCAGGAGCCGGCCGGGCCCAGCGGACGCTCGCGCGACCATACCGCGTCCACCGGCATGCGGCGCGGCCAGCCGCGTGCGTGCAGTTCGAGCAGGCGCCCGCGCGCAAAATGCTCGACCATGCGGCGCGGCAGCTCGGTCCAGCCGAAGCCGGCCAGCGCCATCTCCATCAGCATCAGGTAGCTCGGCGCCGACCACCAGCGCCGGCCCGCGACCAGCCCGGTCTCGAGCGGAGCGCCGCGCGGCGCCACATAGGTGTGCAGGCGCAGTTCGCGCGCCTCGTGCAGCGCGGCGAGCGGCACCTCGCCATCGCCATAGGCGGCGAAGGGATGCTGCAGGCCGACGTAGAGGCCGATCTCCGCCTGCTCGGCCACCGTCGCCGCGCCGATGTCGGGCGGGTAGCTGCTGCGTGCCGCCATCAGGCCGAGCTGGGCGCGGCCCTGCTGGATCAGGTCGATCACATCGTCGTGCTCGGCGTTCTGGCATTCGAGTTCGAGCGTGGGAAAGCGCCGCTCCAGCTCGGCCAGCGTTTCCTCGTAGCGGCTGGACTGGTAGGTGTCGGACACCACCAGCGTCAGCCGCGCTTCCTCGCCACCGGCCAGGCGGGCGGCGAGCTGGTCGATCGCTTCGCTGGCTTCCAGTACCCGCAGCACCTCCGGCAGCAGCGCGCGCGCCGCATCGGTGAGCCGGGGCTGGCGCGCGGTGCGGTCGAACAGTTGCACGCCCAGGTCGATCTCCAGGTTGGCGATGGCCTCGCTGATGGTCGACTGCCGCTTGCCGAGCTTGCGCGCGGCGGCGGAGAACGAACCCAGGGAGGCGGCCTCGGCGAAGGCGAGCAGGGCTTCAGGCGAATGGCGCATCGGGGGGATTGCTCTATATATCGGAAAAACCGATATTAACAAACTATGTTGAAACGGAAAATCCGATCAAAATGGCGACATCGCTGATTTCAAGGAGTTGCCTATGACGGCGCAAGTGACGTATCCACAGCAGTATCCGAAGCAATCTGAGCAATCTGAGCAATCGAAGCAATCGAAGTCTTCGAACCACGCGGCGCATGGGATGCAGCAGGCGCAGCCGAAGCATCGCGCGTCGCCGTCCCGGCCGCGGCCGGACACCCCCAAGACGCTGGCCGAACGCC
This sequence comes from Cupriavidus sp. USMAHM13, assembly GCF_001854285.1. NCBI lineage: Bacteria > Pseudomonadati > Pseudomonadota > Betaproteobacteria > Burkholderiales > Burkholderiaceae > Cupriavidus > Cupriavidus sp. USMAHM13. The sequence goes on along the minus strand of NZ_CP017752.1, from coordinate 3,103,079 downwards.
TGGCGCACGCGCTGAGCTTCGAGCTGACGGCCATCGTCCTGTGCGCGCCGGTCGTGAGCTGGGTGCTGGGCCTGTCGCTGGTCCACGTCGGCGCGCTGACCGCGCTGGTGTCGCTGATCGCCATGGCCTGGAACGTGGCCTTCAACGCGGTGTTCGAGCGCATCGAACGGCGCTTCGGACTGGTGCGCAACGTGGTCGTGCGGATCGTCCATGCGATTGCCTTCGAACTGGGCCTGATCGCGCTGGTGCTGCCGCTGGCGTCCTGGTGGCTGGAGATCAGCCTGCTCGATGCCTTGTTGCTGGACCTCGGCATCCTGCTGTTCTTCCTGCCGTACACCTTCTTCTTCAACCTGGTGTACGACCGCCTGCGTGCCCGCCGCATCGAGCGGAAGGCGCGGAAGGCGCGGAAGGCATGGAAGGCAGGGGAAGCGCGGACCTGACCATGCCCGGGCCCCATGCCGCATCCCGGCCAGCGCGATCGTTCCGATCGCTCCGAGCCTTCCGATCGTTCCATTTCGACCCGAAGCCGGCCTTGCGCCGGCTTCGTCGTTTCCGGCGCAGGCGTTGCCGCGCCGGCTAGCGCATGCCGGTGGCGCCGGCCAGCGTATCCAGCGTCCAGCCCCGCCCCAGCAGGATCATGCGCGTGTGCAGGTCGTCCAGCACCGCCGGCGTGACGGCCGGCCCCAGGTAGCGCAGCGCCTTGTCGCGCAACTCGACGTAGCCGAGCGGGTAGTGCGCGGCCAGCCGCATCCACAGGGCATGCGCGGCGGCCGACTGGCGCGCGCCGGTGATCAGGCACAGGCCGCCGTCGAGGGCCCAGCGGTAGATCGCCGAGGCCAGGCCGCGCCGCTGGTAGTCCAGCGCGTATTTCGAGTGCGGCGCGCGCAGGTGGCGGTCGGCGCGGCGGTCCACCTCGACCAGCCGGTTGAACACCGTGTAGCCGGCCAGCCGCCCGCGCGCCACGTCCTCGACGTAGACGTAGTACTCGCCATCGGCCTCGCGGTAGCGCAGGCGCAGCCCGGGCACGCCGCAGGCCAGCGACGGCATGCCGTGCAGGGCGCCATCGGGCCGGCACAGGCGGTCGTGCACGGCGTCGATGTCGCGCTCGGTCTCCGCCGGGCCGTGGCTGACGTCGATGCGCAACTCGAGCGGGCGCGGCGGCGGCTGCATGGCGGCTTGCGCGCCGCGCGCGGGCGTGCGCCGGGCTGTCAGCAGCCGCTCGCCCCAGGGCGGCCAGGGCGGCCAGGACGGTGACGGCAAGGCGAAGGGCAGGGCACAGGCGGGCAGGGCGAGGCTCATGGCGCCTCCCAGTGGCCGCTGAGCAGGGCGGCGGGACGGGCGCTGGCGCGCACGCGCGCGCTGTGCGGCCAGTCTTCCAGCCGCACGCTGAGCCCGGCATGCACGCCGTAGCCGGCGCCGGGCAGGATCTCGCCCGTGGCCTCGATGCCCTCGCCCGCGCGGATGGCGCCGTGGGCGCGGATATCGCCGCCGGCCTTGATGCCCCAGCCGGCCTCCAGGTGCAGACCGGCTTCGATGTCCGCGCCGGATTCGATGCCGCAGGCGACGCGCACCAGGTCCTCCGCGTACAGGCTGCCGCCGGTGCGCAACCCCTTGCCGCAGTGCAGGGCGCCGCGCGCGTGCAGGTCCGCGCCGACCAGCAGGCCCGAGCCGGCGGAGAGCCTGTCGCCGCAGTGCAGGGCGCCGCGCACGCGCAGGATGCCCGCGCATTGCAGCGTGCCGGCGACGTCGGCGCTCCAGCCGGCGCGCACGTCGGCGCCAGCCTGCAGGATGCCGCCGCAATGGATGGCACCGTCGGTCTCGATGGCGTCTCCCGCCTGGATGGCCTCGCCGGCGCGCAGGCCGGCCCCGGCCCGGATGGCGCCGCCGGCGCGCAGGACCGTGTCGACATGCACGTCGCCGCGCACGATGAGCGAGCCGGCGAAGACCAGCGCCTGCGCGGCGATGGCATCGGCTTCGAGCACGGTGTCGGTCGGGCCGAATTGATCGAGCAGCCAGCAGGCGTCGCTCACGCGGTGCTGCCGCACCAGGGTGTCCAGCAGGTCTTGATAGTCGGTGCCGCCGTCGCGGTTGCGCAGGTACCAGCGATAGCCGTCGGCGCAGGGGCGCTTGGCCTTGACGAAGTTCTGGCTGATTTCCATGAATCTCGATGTGCATGCGCCGGCCCGCCTGCACGCGTGGCGGACCGGTGCCGGCCGCCGCGGAAGTCCGCGCGGCCGCCTGTGGGCATGGCGGCCGCCTCGGGGCAGCCGCCGCTCGGGTGCGGGTGGCAGGACGCGCCGCGCGCGGCCGATGGCCGGCACGGGCGGGCGGCCGCTGCGGCTTGGCGCCGCGGCCGGGCCCTGGTACCCGGAGGGAGCGGCCGTGCGGGGCGGCGTGCCGGCCTGGGCCGGTGCCGTCCCGCACGGCTCAGGAAAGCACGGCGAGGAGGAAATGCCGGCCGGCGCGGGCAGGCGTGCGGTGCCCGCGGCCCGCGGCGCGGCCGCCCGCGCAGGCGCGCACGCCCGGCAGCGGCTGCCGGGTCGGGGCGGTGCGGTACGGGTGGGCGCGCATGGCCGGTTTCTTGGTATCCGAGGAGGGGAGGTCAACCTGCCGGCGGCCGCGCGATGCGCGAGGCATGGCGTGGCGGGCGGCAGGGCGAATTACGCTGTATGCCATAGCCGGCGGCGCTTGTCCACCGAGAAGTGATGTGTTGGACGGTTTCTCAAGGGGGCGCGGCACCGGGCCGCGGAGGATGGGGCAGGGGATATCCTAGAATCGGAAAGGTCGGCATCGTGAGCGCGTCCCCCGACCGCGTACCCATGCCGGCGCCGGTGCCGCGCCTGTGCCGTCCTGATGCCACCCTCACGCGCCCGCTGGCGCGTCATGCATGCCGCCCAGGCGGCACGTGCCGACCGGCCCCGCAAGGAGACAAAGTCCATGGCTTCATCCATTGCCGGCAGTGCCGCGCCGCATGACGGGAAGACGACCCTCCTCGTGGCGACGCGCAAGGGCGCCTGGCTGTACCGCGCGGATGCCGCGCGGCAACAGTGGGTGCCCGACGGGCCGCACTTCCTGGGCCATATCGTGCATCACCTGGTGCTCGACCCGCGCGACCGCCGCACCCTGCTGGCCGCCGCCCGCACCGGCCATCTCGGACCCACCGTATTCCGTTCCACCGACGGCGGCCGCCACTGGCGCGAGGCCACGCGGCCACCGGCCTTTGCCCGGGCCGAAGCCGGGCAGGAGGCGCGCGTGGTCGACCATGTGTTCTGGCTGGCACCGGGCCACGCGGACGAGACGGGCACCTGGTATGCAGGCACCTCGCCCCAGGGCCTGTTCCGCAGCGAGGACGGCGGCGACACCTGGGCGCCGGTGTCCGGCTTCAACGACCATCCGATGCGGCCGGCCTGGACCGGGGGCGCGCAGGACGGCACGCCGGACGGGCCCAAGCTGCACTCCATCCTGGTCGATCCGCGCGATGCGCGGCATCTCTATATCGGCATGTCCAGCGGCGGCGTGTTCGAGAGCACGGATGGCGGCGCCGGCTGGGCGCCGCTGAACGCGGGCTGCGCGGCGGACTTCCTGCCGCCGCCCCCGCCCGAATTCGGCCACGATCCGCATCGCGTGCTGCTGCACCCGGCCGCGCCCGACATCCTGTACCAGCAGAACCACTGCGGCATCTACCGCATGGACCGGCGCGAGGGGATCTGGCGGCGCATCGGCGAGGCCATGCCGGCGGAGGTGGGCGACATCGGCCTGCCCATCGTGGCGCATCCGCGCGATGCCGACACGGTCTGGGTGTTTCCCATGGACGGTACCGACGTATGGCCGCGTGTCAGCCCGCAGGGCCGCCCGGCTGCCTACGTCACGCGCGATGCCGGCCGCAGCTGGCAGCGCCAGGACCGCGGCCTGCCGGCACAGCAGGCCTGGTTCACGGTGAAGCGGCAGGCCATGGCGACCGATGCCTGCGATCCGGTCGGCCTCTACGTCGGCACCACCGGGGGCGAGATCTGGGCCAGCGCCGACGAGGGCGGCAACTGGTCCTGCCTGGCGCAGCACCTGCCCGAGATCTACGCGCTGGAGACGGCGGTCTTCGCCTGAGGTGGCGGCATCGGCATCGGCAACGTCATCGTGGAGGCAGCATGAAGGTGATGATCTGTTCCGTCCTGCATTCCTACACCGGCGGGCAGCCGGTGGTGGAGGCGGCCGGCACGAGCGTGGCGGCGCTGCTGGACGACCTCGAGCGGCGCTATCCGGGCATGCGTTTCCGCATCGTCGACGAGCAGGGCGGGCTGCGCCCCTATATGCGCGTTTTCGTCAACCGCAGCCAGGCCATGCGGCTGGACGCGCCGCTCGGCGAGTCGGACGAAGTGCACATCCTGCAGGCACTGGCCGGCGGCTGAGCCGGCCCCGCTAAACCTTGGCGGGAATCTGCCGTTAGCCGCCCTGAGTCCACTGGATCACCGGAGCCGGCCGGCGCCTGCCGCGCCTGCGCGCTGCTTGCCGCAAGGCATGCGCTTCGCCCGTGCTGTCGCGCCGGTGGACCGCAGTGTCGAGGATGTGCCGAACAACACCAGGTAGCGGAGCCAAGCATGAGCAGCAGCAGCGCGATGAGAGAGGTCGACGAACGGACCAATCTGACCAACAATAACCAGTTCGAGTTATTGCTGTTCCGTCTCGGCGATTCGAACCACTCCGGCCAGTCCGAATGGTTCGGCATCAATGTGTTCAAGGTGCGGGAGATCCTGGTCATGCCCACCGTGACCACGGTGGTGGGCGCTGCGCCGGCGGTGCTCGGCATGGCCGATATCCGCGGCCAGGTGATCCCCGTGATCGACCTGCCCAAGCTGGTCGGCTGCACCCCGCGCAGCGGGCTGAACATCCTGCTGGTGACCGAGTATGCGCGTTCCACCCAGGGCTTCGCGGTGGAGGCGGTCGAGGAGATCGTGCGCCTCGAATGGAGCCAGGTGGTGTCGGCCGAGACCAGCGTCAAGGGCGACCTGGTGACCAGCATCGCCAAGCTCGACGCCGAGTCCGACAATCCGCGCCTGGTCCAGGTGCTGGACGTGGAGCAGATCCTGCGCGACGTGCTGCCGACGCGCCAGCCCGACGTCGATCCCGCCACCGTGGGGCCCAGGCTTTCGCTGCGTCCCGGTGCCCGCATCCTCGCCGCCGACGATTCCGCCTTCGCGCGCAGCCTGATCGAACAGGGCCTGCAGGCCATGGGCGTGCAGGTGGTGATGACCAAGACCGGCCAGGAAGCCTGGGACGTGCTGGGCGAGATCGCCGACCAGGCCGCCGGCAGCGGCAAGTCGGTGCAGGACGAGATCGCGCTGGTGCTGACCGATCTCGAGATGCCCGAGATGGATGGCTTCACGCTCACGCGCAAGATCAAGGGCGATGCCCGCCTGAAGTCGCTGCCGGTGGTGATCCACTCCTCGCTGTCGGGCGAGGCCAGCGAGGAACACGTGCGCAAGGTCGGGGCCGACGCCTACGTCTCCAAGTTCCTGGCCAAGGATCTCGCCGAGACCATCCGCGGCGTGCTGGCGCGCCACGCCTGAGGCCTCGCTGCCGGACGGGCTCGCGGGCGCGGCCCCGATCGCGCTTCCGCCCCGCCGCGCCTTCCCTCTCTTCTTCGCTGCCGCGCCCGGCGCGGCGCGCTTGCCCGCGGCTCTGCCACGCAGCCGCCGGGCGCGCCATCGCTGCGGCGATCGACCCTGCCGGGCGCGAGGCGCCCGACGCGCGCGTAGCTTGCCTGCCTGCGTCCTGTCGGCCAGTCCATCGGACCGGGACTGCGGACAGGGAGCGCGGATACGGACGATGCCCGCGCCGCGTGCCTGCCACCGTGTTCCCTTCCACTGGCCTGCGACCTGCCCGGCAGGGCTTGACTGCACGAAGCATTCCTGCCTTCCCCGCCTCAAGCATGTGTTTGCCTATTATTTGTGCAGTCCAGCTTTTTTGAGTACTGGCGCGGCTTTGCGGGAGGCAGGTGGCTTGGATATCCACCGTTCCTGTGGATACCTTGGATAAGTCCGTCAGCGTTCCCGCGCATGTGGCCGGCCGCCTTGCTCCTGGTTCGAAGCGCATCCTATTATCATGAAATGTGATGCGATACGAATGGAGCGTGCGCCATGACGGCATTGCGGGAAGCCTGGCGCGCCGGCCTGTTCCGGCGCGGGAACTGGTTGCCGAACATCGTCTCCGGGCTGATCGTCGGCGTCGTCGCGCTGCCGCTGGCGATGGCCTTCGCCATCGCTTCCGGCGCCAGGCCTGCGCAGGGCCTCTACACGGCCATCATCGCCGGCCTGCTGGTGTCGGCCTGCGGCGGCAGCCGCGTGCAGATCGCCGGCCCGACCGGCGCCTTCATCGTGATCCTGTCGGGCATCACGGCGCGCCACGGCATCGAGGGACTGCAGATCGCCACGCTGATGGCCGGCATCATGCTGCTGGCCATGGGGCTGGCCCGGCTGGGCGTGGTCATCAAGTACATCCCGGCGCCGGTGATCGTCGGCTTCACCACCGGCATCGCGGTCATCATCTGGGTGGGCCAGTGGCGCGACTTCTTCGGCCTGCCGGCGGTGCCGGGCGAGCATTTCCATGACAAGGTCTGGCACCTGCTGCAGGTCCTGCCGCAGTGGCATCCCGCCACCACCGGCATCGCACTGCTCAGCCTGGCCCTGGTGGTGGCCACGCCGCACATCGCCCCGCTGCGGCGCGTGCCCGGCCCCCTGGTGGCGCTGGTGGTGGCGACCGCCTTGCAGGCCGCGTTCGGCTTCGATGGCGTGGCTACCATCGGCAGCGCCTTCGGTGGTATCTCCCGTGGCCTGCCGGCCTTCGCGCTGCCGGAGGTCACGCCTGCGCGCGTGGTGGAGCTGATCGGGCCGGCCTTCACCATCGCCATGCTGGGGGCGATCGAATCGCTGCTGTCGGCGGTGGTGGCGGACGGCATGGCCGGTACGCGGCACGATTCCAACCAGGAACTGATCGGGCAGGGCATCGCCAATATCGTCGCGCCGCTGTTCGGCGGCTTCGCCGCCACCGGCGCCATCGCGCGCACCGCCACCAATATCCGCAATGGCGGCAACAGTCCGCTGGCCGGCATCACGCACGCGGTGGTGCTGATGCTGGTGCTCGTGCTGCTGGCACCGCTGGCGGCCAGCGTGCCGCTGGCCGCGCTCGCCGCCATCCTCTTCGTGGTGGCCTACAACATGAGCGAAGTGCGGCACTTCGCCGCCATGGTGGTGCGCGCGCCGCGCGCCGACGTCGCCATCCTGCTGATCACCTTCGTGCTGACCGTCTTCGCCGACCTCGTGGTGGCGGTCAATATCGGCGTGATCCTGGCGATGATGCAGTTCCTGCGGCGCATGGCCGCCTCGGTCGAGATCGCGCGGCAGGACCATGGCGCGCTCGGCAGGGAACTGGGCGCGGTGCCGGCGCTGCCGCCGGGCACGCTGGTATACGCCATCGAGGGCCCGTTCTTCTTCGGCGCGGTCGAGAACTTCGAGCGTGCCCTGGTGCAGACGCACACCGATCCGCGCTGCCTGGTGATCCGCCTGCGCCGCGTACCCTTCATGGACATCACCGGACTGCAGACGCTGATCGAGGTGGTCGGCAAGCTGCGGCGGCGCGGCGTGGCGGTGGTGCTGTGCGAAGCCAATGCGCGGGTGCGTGGCAAGCTGGCGCGCGCGGGGGTGATGTCCGCGCTGGGCGAGGGCAATTACGTGGACAGCCTGGAAGCGGCGCTGGAACGTTGCCGGGTGTTGCGCGCCGCAGCGGCCTGAGTGCCGCGCCGCGCCGCGGCACCCAGGCCGTGCACGGCGCCCGGCGGCGGACGTTCAGCCGGCGCGCTTGCGCCCGGTGGAGGCGGCGGGGGCGCGGGCCTTGGTGGCGTACTCGACGCCGTGGTGCTGCAGATAGTCGCGGATCAGCTGGCGCACGACCTGCGACGGTGTCAGGTCCTGGGACGCACACAGCGTCTCGAAGGCCTTTTTCTTGACCGGGTCGATCAGCACGGTCAGGCGGGCGGTCTTGGATTCCATGAGGGGCTCGGCGCGCTGTGATGTTAATCAAATTATCATTATATACACAAGGAACACGGGCGGCGGCTGGACTTCGGCGCGGGTCTGTGGCATAAGGGACCACACCCCGTTCGCCATGCTGCGCAGCGGTCATGGCCCGCGCCAAAGGCGCCGAGGCCAGGCCGGCGGGGCACATGATCGACCACCTGTCTCGACCACCTGTCGCGCCGGCGCATGCCGGCGGACCAGCGCCAAGACACGAAGGATATACACGGATCGCGCATGACGATGCCTGACGCCTCCTCCCGCCACGTTTCCCGCCGCCGGCACCTGCCGTGCGGGTGGGCGTGCGCGGTCGCGGCGTCGCATCGCGCGGCGACGGTCCGCCGCGCTGCCGTGGCCGTTCCGACCGTCCCCGGCGCCGGCATGGCACGTCCTGCCCATGCCGCGCGCCTTGCCTCCGTGGCCCGCCACGGCTCCCCGGCCGTGCTTCTCCCCGCCGTGCGGGGAGTCCGCGGGCCGGTTTCCCCGGCCTGATTCTCCCGCACGGCAGCCTGTCTGGAGGCGGCATCCTGCCGCCCTTTCCAACATGCAACCGGGAGAATCCGAGATGCCAGCCATCTATCACAAGACGCTCTACGCGATCGGCACGGTCGCGGCCCTCTATCTGCTGATCAACCTTTGAGCCATGCGGCCGGGACGGGGCCAGGCGGCGGCGCGCCCGCGTCCCGGCCGTGCATGCCAAGCGCTGCCGGCAAGGAGATTGCCATGTTCTACAAGCTGATGCTGATCCTGGTGCTGTTCATGGTGGCCATCGCGGCGCTGTCGCAGGCGTTCCAGCAGATGCCGGGCTGATCCGGCGCGGGCGGCCGCGGGCCGCCCGCCGTCGGCTTCAATCCGGCAGGGCCAGGTCGGCGATCACCGCGGCGAGAAAGCGCGCGGCTTCGCCGCCGGTGACGACCCGGTGGTCGAAGGTCAGGCTCAGCGGCAGCAGGCGATGGATGGCGACGGCCCCCGCGGCCGCGACCACGGCATCATGCATGCGGCCCGCGCCGAGGATGGCGACCGTGGGCGGCACCACGATGGGTGCGGCGTACTTGCCGCCGATCATGCCGAAGTTCGACAGCGTGATCGTGTTTCCACGCATTTCTTCCGGCGCGATGGTGCGCGCGCGGATGTCGGCGCGCATGCGTTCCAGCCCCTGGCGCAGGTCGGCGGCATCGCGTCGTCCCGCGTCGCGCAGCACCGGCACGAAGAGGCCCTCGGGCAGGTCGGCGGCGATGCCGACATCGATCTTCTGCAGCACGTGGCGGCGCCCGCTGCCGCCTTCGTACCAGGCATTGAGGCCGGGTTCGGCACGGCAGCCCGCCACCAGCGCGCGCACCAGGCGCATGGTCGCGTCGGTGCCCGGCGGCCACGCCTGGATGTCGGCGTCGTCCATCACCGTGGCGGCGGCCACCTCGCTCTGCGCGCGCGCCATGTTCTGCGCCATGGCGCGGCGCACCCCGCGCAGCACTTCGGCCGGGCCGGTCTCGGCCAGGGCCTTGGCCACGCGCTCGACGTCGGCGGCCGTGATGACTCCCTCCGCGCCCGAAGGCGTGACCATGGCCAGGTCGACCGACAGCTTGCGCGCCAGCGCCCGCACCGCCGGCGCGGCCCGCACCGCGCCGGCGCCGCCGCCGGCCAGCGGCGCCGGGGCTTCCGCCACCACCTGGCTGCCGACCGCGACGGTGCCGACCACGGTGCCGGCATCGTCCTCGCCTGCGCCTTCGAAGCCTGCCAGCGGCGCGCCCAGGTGGACGATGTCGCCCGGCGCGGCGTACTGCCTGGCCAGGCGCCCGGCGAAGGGCGAGGGGATCTCGACGATGGCCTTGGCGGTTTCCACCGACAACAGCGGCTGGTCGGCCGCGACTGTCTCGCCTTCGGCGACGTGCCAGGCGACGATTTCCGCTTCCTGCAGGCCTTCGCCGAGATCGGGCAGCTTGAAGATACGCATCGCATTGCTCCTTGCGGTCATCGCCTGCGCGGCGCGGCGCGGGCGCGAACCATCGTTTGCCGGCCCGCGGCGGGGTCGATCACGCCGCCATCGCGCGGCGCGCCGCATCGACGATGCGGGCCACGCTCGGCATGTAGAGCGCCTCCTGCCGCGCCAGCGGCACCACGGTGTCGTAGCCGGTCACGCGCAGCACCGGCGCGGCCAGCGAGTAGAGGCCGGCATCGGCCAGGCCGGCGGCGATCTCCGCGCCGAAGCCGGCCGTGCGCGGCGCCTCGTGCACGATCACGCAGCGGCCGGTGCGTGCCACCGACGCCAGGATGGTGTCGAGATCGAGCGGCTTGAGCGTGGCCACATCGATGACCGCGGCCGAGATGCCTTCCTGTTCGAGCTGGCCGGCCGCGGCCAGCGTCTCCTGCAGCATCGCGCCCCAGCTCACCAGTGTCAGGTCGCTGCCGTCGCGCAGGGTGAAGCAGGCATCCAGCGGCAGCGCCTGGCCATCGTCGGCGATCTCCTGGCGGAACAGGCGGTACAGGCGGGTCGGCTCGAGGAAGATCACCGGGTCGGGGTCGCGGATGGCGGCCAGCAGCAGGCCGTAGGCGCGTGCCGGCGAGGAGGGGATCACCACGCGGATGCCCGGCATGTGGGCGAACATGGCCTCGGGACTTTCGGAATGGTGCTCGGGCGCGTGGATGCCGGCGCCGAACGGGGAGCGCAGCACCATCGGACAGCTCAGGCGCCCGCGGCTGCGATGGCGCAGGCGGCCCGCGTGGTTGATGATGTGGTCGATCGCCGGATAGATGAAGCCGGTGAACTGGATCTCCGCCACCGGCTTCAGCCCCATGGCCGCCATGCCGACCGCGGCGCCGGCGATGCCGGATTCCGCCAGCGGGGTGTCGATCACGCGCTGCGCGCCGAAGCGGGCCTGCAGGCCCACGGTGGCGCGGAACACGCCGCCGTTGACCCCGATGTCCTCACCCAGCAGCACGACGCTCGGGTCGCGTGCCAGTTCGTGGGCCAGGGCCTGGTTGACGGCTTCTACCAGATGGATCTCGGCCATGGTGTGCTTGCCTCGCTAAGGTTGGCGCCGTTTCCGCTTGCTGGCGTCGTTTGCCCGGTGCCTTGCATGCCGTGCGCTCATCGGCGGTACGGGAAGTCCGGCGTCCGCCTCAAGGCGGCGTGTCCGTGCCCGCGAAACGCTGCGCCATGGCGAGCTGGCCGGCCAGCGCCGCCGGCAGCGTGGCGTAGAGATGCTCGAACATGGCCGCCGGCGCGGGCATGGGCGTGGCCAGGTAGGCTTCGACCGCCTGCGCCACCTGCTGCGCGCAGTCCTTGATGAGCGCTTCTTCACGCGCCGCATCCCACGCGCCGAGGCTGGCCAGATAGTTGCGCAGGCGCAGCACCGGTTCCTGTGCCCAGTGCGCTTTCACGCTGGCTTCGTCGCGGTAGCGGCTGGCGTCGTCGGCGGTGGTGTGGTCGCCCAGCCGGTAGGTGATGGCCTCGATCAGCGAGGGGCCATCGCCCGCGCGCGCGCGTTCCAGCGCTTGCGCGGCGGCCTGGCGCACGGCGACGATGTCGTTGCCGTCGACCTGGCGGCCGGGCACGCCGGCGGCGATGGCCTTCTGCGCCAGCGTCTGCGCCGCCGTCTGCGCCGCGCGCGGCATCGAGATGGCCCATTGATTGTTGCTGACCACCAGCACCATCGGCACGCGCCAGGCGCCGGCCAGGTTCATGCCCTCGTAGAAATCGCCCTTGGAGGTGCCGCCGTCGCCGAGCAGGCAGACCGCGGCGCGCGCCTCGCCGCGCAGGCGGAAGGCGTAGGCCGCGCCTGCGGCGTGGCACACCTGGGTGGCGATCGGCACGTTGTTGGGAAAGTCGTGGGGCGCCGCGGCGAAATGGCTGCCGCGCTCGTCGCCGCCCCAGTACAGCAGGCTCTCCGTCATGGTGACGCCGCGCACGAATTGCGCGGCATGGTCGCGGTAGGAGGGCACCAGCACGTCCTCGGGCCGCATCGCGCTGGCCACGCCGACCCCGATCGCTTCCTGGCCGATGGCCGAGGCGAAGGTGCCGATCTTGCCGGTACGCTGCAGGGCGATGGCCTTCAGGTCGAACTGCCGCGCCAGCACCATCGCGCGGTAGAGCGGCAGCAGCGCCGCGGGGTCGCGCGCGAAGGCGGGAAGATCCTGCTTGGGTTCACCGCGTGCATCGAGGTACTGCGTGTAGCCGATCTCAAAGCTTGCCACCGTGCCCATGCCGAGCCCCCTGTCGCATTGCCGCTTGCGCACCGCAGCACCAGCCACGCCGCCACGGCGGAGCGGTGCGATGCTGTTTCGAGTGTAGGGCAAGCGTGGAAAAGCGTCGTGGTGCGCGCGCGGCCAATGTACGGCAGGGCGCCATGCCATCGGTGCGCCTGGGCGAAGCGGAGACCGTGCGCGTGCGGACGCGGCGGCGTGACAGCGATGGCGGGTGGGTTTGCCGGATACCGGCGAGGAGGGGGATGCAGAAGGGGGGGGGGTGGTGCCCATGGGCAGGATCGAACTGCCGACCTCTCCCTTACCAAGGGAGTGCTCTACCACTGAGCCACATGGGCATCTGCCGTGAAGGCAATGCAAAAAAACTCTGGAGCGGGAGACGAGTCTCGAACTCGCGACCTCAACCTTGGCAAGGTTGCGCTCTACCAACTGAGCTACTCCCGCTTGGAGTGGCTCCCCGACCTGGGCTCGAACCAGGGACCTACGGATTAACAGTCCGGCGCTCTACCGACTGAGCTATCGGGGATTTGTTCCGCTGTCTCAGCGTTTGCTGCTGCAGCGGAGGCCGGATTGTACAACAGGTTTTTCGCGCGTGGGAAGCCCCCTGATCGAACTTCTTGAAAATCGCGATTGAGGCGCTTGTCGCGCAGCGGCGCACATGATGTGCGTGATGGATGCGCGCGCAGGAACCATGTCACCAGCGTGCGCGATGGATGTGCGCTGTATGTGCCGAGGTGTGCGGCGGCCGGTGCGCCGATGGTGGCGATGGTGGCGATGGCTGCCATCGCCGCATCGCCTGGCGCCGTTCCGTGAAGGCGATGCGCAGCGCGAGCGCGCCCGGCACGGTGCCCATCACGTAGCGCTGCACCAGCAGACAGCGCTCGCTGCGCGAGCGGCGGGTCGTGATGCCGGCGGCGTCGAGCACCAGCATCAGGTTGACGCTGCCGCTGACGCTGATCTGCACGGCGCCGCGCTGCAGGGTCTGCAGCAGGAGCGAGCCCTTTGCCGGATGCGGGCCGCCGCGCGCCCGGCGCGGTGTCACGGCCAACGCCACTACTGCGACTACTGCGACTACTGCCACTACTTGCTGTGGTCGCGACTGTCGCCGCCGATGGCGTCGACGATGATCATGGTGCGGTCGAGCATGCCGCGATCGTCGAAGTAGGCGCTGAAATGCGCCGGCTGGTAGCCGCTGACGTACATGCGGTAGGACCAGGCCTCGCGCTTCATCAGCGGGTAGTACTGGATCGGCTCGCGCGGCATGCCGAAGCGCTCGGCCACATCATGCTTGGTCCACAGGCCCGGGCGCGCCTGGTAGATCTCCTGTTCCGTCAGCATCTGGCGGAAGCCGGCCAGCCTGCCGGCAGCGTCGAAGTCGGCCGCATAGACCTCGTAGCCGAGCGGCTGCTTGGAGTAGATCCAGCGCGTCTTGCCGTCGGCCAGCTGGTAGGTCTCGGTCGGCGCGCCGAAGGTGTCGCGCACGGAACTTTGCGGGCTGCCGATCATCTTCTCGGCGGTCTGCACGGGTTGCAGCGTGGCGCAGGCGCTCACAGCGGCGGTGGCCAGGGCCGCGGCGATCCAGGGCGCAAAACGAAAGGGCATGACGATCCTCCAGCATCGGCCGGATCCGGCGCACGGTCCGGCCGTGCGTTCAGCATAGTCCACCTGCGGGACGGCGCGGCTGCTCCGACAAGTGTGCGCGTTCCCACCAGCCATAACGCGCTCGGAGGGCGCTTTATTCCGCACGGGCAGGTCGGCGGGGCGCATCAGGTGGAAGTCGGCGCCGGAATCGCCAGCGCCCGGCGGATGGAGGCGGGCAGCAGCGCGAGCGAGGAGGCGGCGGCGCCCGCCTGCAGCGAGCGGCGCAGGAAGGGGCGCAGGAAGCGGCGGCGTTGATCGTCGTGTGTCATGGCGGTGGGCGTGGTCGGGCGGCCGTTGGCCTCGCGTGGCGCGCCGCTGGCGAGGTGGGCCGATGATAAGCGACAGGCGCTTGTCCCGCCCGCGGCGGGCTGCGGTATGTCCCGCCCGCGGCAGGCTGCGGTAGGATCGCGGCTCCGACCGTTGTTCTGCTGTCCTCACCGCGAGACCGCCATGTCCTTCCCCGCCGAGACTCCCGTTCCTCCCTATTACGCCGTGATCTTCACCAGCACCCGCACGCCGGGCGACGAGGGCTACGGCGCCATGGCCGACCACATGGAGCAGCTGGCCGCGACCATGCCGGGCTTCCTCGGCGTGGAGTCGGTGCGCGATGCCGGCAGCGCCGGCGCGCCCGGCATCACGGTGGCCTACTGGGCCTCGCTGGAGGCCATCGCGGGCTGGAAGGCCCACGGCGAGCACCAGCTGGCGCAGCGGCTGGGGCGCGAGCGCTGGTACGAGGACTACCGCGTGCGGGTGTGCAAGGTCGAGCGCGAATACGGTTTCTCGCGTGCCGCAGACGCGGGCGCTCCTGCCGGCGAGGCCGTCCGGGCTCGCTGAGGCGCGGCGCCGGCCTGGTGCCGTGCCCCAACCTTTGCGCGCCTTGCCGGGCCGCGGCTGCTTCATGTTGCGGTGCGGCATCGAAAGGCTTCGCGCGAGGATGTATGCAGTTGCGTGCGGATGGGCACGCGTTAGGTCCTGCTGGTGCCAGGAAGGCCCGTTTCCGGCGCCCGGGTCCAAGGCCTGCGCAGAGGCCCAGTTGATGCACCATTTCTGTGCATTCGTATTGCGACTGCAATGAATGCAGTAGTTTTCAGGCATTTGAAAGCAAAATCAGGCAAAATCCCGGATTTACTTGTCCGACTGCGATCCAGCCGGCGGGGCTTTTCCCTTAGATCCAGACCTTGAGGTAAGCAATGAGTGACCAGCAACCGACCATCATTTACACGCTGACCGACGAAGCACCCTTGCTGGCGACCAGTGCCTTCCTGCCGATCATCCGCACCTTCACGGCACCGGCCGGCATCAACGTCGCCACCAGCGACATCTCGCTGGCCGGCCGTATCCTGGGCGAGTTCCCCGAACTCCTGACCGAAGAGCAGCGCGTCCCCGACAACCTGGCCGAACTCGGCCGCATGACCCTGCTGCCGGACACCAACATCATCAAGCTGCCGAACATCAGCGCATCGGTGGCCCAGCTGAAGGCCGCGGTCAAGGAACTGCAGGGCAAGGGCTACCAGCTGCCGGACGTGCCGGACGAGCCCAAGAACGACGAAGAGAAGGCACTCAAGGCGCGCTACTCGAAGTG
Source organism: Cupriavidus sp. USMAHM13 (assembly GCF_001854285.1). Taxonomy (NCBI): domain Bacteria; kingdom Pseudomonadati; phylum Pseudomonadota; class Betaproteobacteria; order Burkholderiales; family Burkholderiaceae; genus Cupriavidus; species Cupriavidus sp. USMAHM13. The sequence goes on along the minus strand of NZ_CP017752.1, from coordinate 3,087,593 downwards.
CCTGGGCTCGGCGGTGAACCCGGTCCTGCGCGAAGGCAACTCCGACCGCCGCGCGCCGGCGGCGGTGAAGAACTACGCCAAGAAGCATCCGCATTCGATGGGCGAGTGGAAGCAATGGTCGCGCACCCATGTCTCGCACATGGAGCACGGTGACTTCTACCATGGCGAGAAGTCGCTGACGCTGGACCGCGCGCGCGATGTCAAGATGGAGCTGGTCACCAAGAGCGGCAAGGCCATCGTGCTCAAGCCGAAGGTCGCCTTGCTGAACGGCGAGATCATCGACTCGATGTTCATGAGCAAGAAGGCGCTGTGCGAGTTCTACGAGCAGCAGCTCGAGGACTGCCGCCAGGCCGGCATCCTGTTCTCGCTGCACGTCAAGGCGACCATGATGAAGGTCTCGCACCCGATCGTGTTCGGCCACTGCGTCAAGATCTACTACAAGGAAGCCTTCGAGAAGCACGGCAAGCTGTTCGACGAGCTGGGCATCAACGTCAACAACGGCATGGTCGATCTCTACGAGAAGATCAAGACCCTGCCGGAGTCCAAGCACGAAGAGATCATCCGCGACCTGCACGCCTGCCAGGAGCACCGCCCGGCGCTGGCCATGGTCGATTCGGCCAAGGGCATCACCAACTTCCACTCGCCCAACGACGTGATCGTGGATGCCTCCATGCCCGCGATGATCCGCCAGGGCGGCAAGATGTGGGGCGCCGACGGCAAGCCCTATGACTGCAAGGCCGTGATGCCCGAGTCGACCTTCGCCCGCATCTACCAGGAGATGATCAGCTTCTGCAAGTGGCACGGCAACTTCGACCCGCGCACGATGGGCACGGTGCCGAACGTCGGCCTGATGGCGCAGAAGGCCGAGGAGTACGGTTCGCACGACAAGACCTTCGAGATCCCCGAAGACGGCGTCGCCAACATCACCGACCTGGCCACCGGCGAAGTGCTGCTGTCGCAGAACGTCGAGGCGGGTGACATCTGGCGCATGTGCCAGGTCAAGGACGCGCCGATCCGCGACTGGGTCAAGCTGGCCGTCACGCGCGCGCGCAACTCGGGCATGCCGGCGGTGTTCTGGCTCGACTCGTACCGTCCGCATGAGAACGAGCTGATCAAGAAGGTCGAAGCCTACCTGAAGGACCACGACACCAGCGGCCTGGATATCCAGATCATGTCGCAGGTGCGCGCGATGCGCTACACGCTGGAACGCGTGGCACGCGGCCTGGACACCATCTCGGTGACCGGCAACATCCTGCGCGACTACCTGACCGACCTGTTCCCGATCATGGAACTGGGCACCAGCGCCAAGATGCTGTCGATCGTGCCGCTGATGGCCGGTGGCGGCATGTACGAAACCGGCGCCGGCGGTTCGGCGCCCAAGCACGTGCAGCAGCTGGTCGAGGAGAACCACCTGCGCTGGGATTCGCTGGGCGAGTTCCTGGCCCTGGCGGTGTCGCTGGAAGAGCTGGGCATCAAGAACGACAACGCCCGCGCCAAGATCCTGGCCAAGACCCTGGACGAAGCCACCGGCAAGCTGCTGGACCTCAACAAGTCGCCGTCGCGCCGCACCGGTGAGCTGGACAACCGTGGCAGCCAGTTCTACCTGGCCATGTACTGGGCCCAGGCACTGGCCGCGCAGACCGAGGACGCCGAGCTGGCGGCCAAGTTCGCCGAGCTGGCCAAGACGCTGACCGCCAACGAGAAGACCATCGTCGGCGAGCTGTCCGACGTGCAGGGCAAGCCGGCGGACATCGGCGGCTACTACATGCCCGATGCCGCCAAGCTGGAAGGCGTGATGCGCCCCAGCAAGACACTGAACAACGCGCTGGCGGCCGTTTCGGCCTGAGGCAGCGTGCCGGCGGCCCGTCCCCCAAGCCGGGGCGGGCCGTCCACGTGACGCGTTTCGAGCGGAACGCCGCAGCCCGATGGGCTGCGGCGTTTTTTTCGGGCGGCGCTGGACCTCGTTCGGCCGGCCTTGCCGGCCCCGGCCGGACCGCGGCGGCGGCCTGCCGTCAGGCAGGATGGCGGCCGTCGGTGGCATCGGCGGCAGGCTGCTGCCGGCGCCGGTACGCGCCCAGCCCCAGCACGACGCTGGCCAGCGCGCAGGCGGCAAACAGCCAGCCGCTCCAGATGGCGCCGTCCATGCCGGCGGCGGCGATCATCCGGCCTCCTGCCGCCGCGCCCAGCACCACGCCCAGGTTGGCGGCCGAGATGAACAGGCTGGTGGCGAACTCCGGCGCCTCGGGCGCGGCCGCGGCCATCCAGGTCTGGCTGACCACCAGTCCGCTGGTATGCGCGGCGCCCCACAGCAGGCATAGCGGCACCATGATGGCGGCGTGCGGCGAGCCGAAGCCGTGCAGCGCCGCATAGGCGAGCGCCAGCAGGACGGGGTGCAGCAGCACGGTAAGGTTGCGGCGGCGCTCCAGCCAGCGGCCGGCCACCAGGTTGCCGAGCACGCCGCCGGCGCCGAACACCAGCAGCAGCATGCCGATGGCCTCGCCGCCCAGCCCGGTCGCGCGGGCCAGGTATTCCGCCGCATAGCTGTACACGGAGAACATGGCGGCGAACAGGCTCACCGTGGTCGCGCTGGCGAGCCACAGGCCGGGCTTGCGCAGGATGCGCAGCGGCGCCGGTGCGCGCGCCGCCGGTGCCGCCTGGGGAGACGGCGAGGATGGCGAGGACGGCGACGGCGGAGCGGGCGCGGCGGACGGCAGGGCGCGCCAGATGCCGGCGGCGGCCACCAGGTTCACCACGGCGCAGCACAGGAACGAGGCTTCGTAGGAAAAGCGCGCGGCCACCCAGGTGGTCAGCGGCACGCCGAGCACCAGGCCCATGCTGGTGCCGACGAAGGCCATCGCGGTGGCATGCGCCGCGCGTGCCGGCGGGTAGAGCGAGATGGCGGCGGCGAAGGCGACGGCGAAGAAGACCGGGTGCAGCAGTGCGGCCGGCACGCGCAGCGCCATCAGGCTGCCCAGGTCCGGCGCCCAGGCCGATAGCGCGCTGCACAGGCTGAAGGCCAGCAGCGCGCCGGCCAGCACGCGGCGCCGGTCGAAGCGCGACAGCCACAGCACCATGGCCGGCCCCAGCACCGCGACCAGCGCGGCAAAGACGCCTACCAGCGCGCCTGCCTGCGCCACCGTGACGCCATAACGCGCCATGATCGCCGGCAGGATACCGACCACGCCGAACTCGACGGTATAGAGGCCGAACAGGCCGAGGGCGATGAAGAAGAGCGGGCGCCCGGGTGCCGGTGGCGTGTTCAGGTGCGAACTCATGCCCGTACCTCCGCGGTGGCATCGACGGCATCGCGCAGGTCCGTGGCGAAGCGTCCCGACCTGCCCTCGTACAGGGCGCTGGTCAAGGCCGCCACGCTCAGGCCGCGCGCGCGGTCGACGAACCACGGATGGCCATCGGCGCCGCCCCAGCGCCAGCTGCCCGCTGCGCCGATGCGCGCGGACAGGTCGCGGCCCGCCGCCGCGATGGGGGCGGAGGCGGGCCGGGAGGGCGGGGCGGTGGCAATGGAGAGAGAGTCGGGGCGGTGCGGCATCGGCGTTTCCTTGTGTCGGTTCACGATGCCGCCACGATAGAAAGCCGGTGACTAAAGAAAAAGTCGGGTAGAGTTCCTGGCTCTGCGGACAAAAGTGTCCGCAATCGGTGTCAATCAACTGGCGTGATCAATGTCGATCGATGCTGCAGGCGGCCGTCCGGTGCGGCCTCGCAGCCGGCAAGGCGGGAGCATGGACGAGCGCAGCGACAACCTCAAGGACAGCCTGGGCGGCTTCGCGGTCTTCGTGCAGGTGGCCGAGGCGCGCAGCTTCGTGGTGGCGGGCAGGCAGCTGGGCGTGTCGGCCTCGGCGGTGGGCAAGAGCGTGGCGCGCCTGGAGGAGAAGCTGGGGGTGCGGCTGTTCCATCGCAGCACGCGCAGCATCACGCTGACGGCCGAAGGCGCGCTCTTCCTGGGGCGCTGCCGCCGCATCCTGGCGGAGATCGAGGCGGCCGAGCTGGAACTGTCGCATGCCACCGCCGCGCCGCGCGGGCGCCTGCGCGTGAGCCTGCCGCTGGTCAGTTCGCTGATGCTGCCGGTACTGGCCGGCTTCATGCGGGAGTACCCCGAAGTCCAGCTCGACCTGGACTTCACCGACCGCATGGTGGATGTGATCGAGGAGGGTTTCGATGCCGTGGTGCGCACCGGCGAGCCGGCCGATTCGCGGCTGGCGGCGCGCACCCTGGGCAGCTTCCGGCAACTGCTGGTGGCCTCGCCCGCCTACCTGCGCGAGCACGGCGAACCCAGGCACCCGCAGGACCTGCTGCGGCACCGCTGCCTGCAATACCGCTTTCCCAATTCCGGCAAGCTGGAGATCTGGCCGTGGCGGCCGGGTGTGCCCGCGCACGAGCTGCAGCTGCCCGCCACCATGATCTGCAACAACATCGAGACGCGGCTGTGCTTCGCGCTCCAGGGCCTGGGCATCGCCTCCCTGCCGGAGTTCGCCATGCGCGAGCCGCTCGCCGACGGCCGCCTGCGCACCGTGCTGGACGAATATGTGGCCGGCAGCGGCACCTTCCGCGTGCTGTGGCCGGCCAGCCGCCAGCCGGCGCCCAAGCTGCGCGCCTTCATCGACTTCCTGAGCGCGCATGTGTTTCCCGCGGCGCCGCCGCCAGCGCCGGCCACGCCGCGGCGGCGGGCCGGGGGCAGGGCGCGGGCGCGCCTCAGGCCAGGTGCGGGATCGCCACCTCGGGATTGACGTCGGCCTCGTAGTCCACGCCGGCCATGGCGAAGCCGAACAGGCGCAGGAACTCGGTCTTGTAGCCGGCGAAATCGGTCAGCGTATACAGGTTGTCGTCGCGCACCGCGTTCCACAGTTGCTGCACCTGCGCCTGCACGTCGGCGGCCAGCTCCTTGTCATCGGCGCGCAGGCGGCCCTCCTCGTCCAGCAGCGGCTGGCTGCCGTACAGGCTGTCCTTGAGCAGGCGGTAGACCTGCTCGATGCAGCCTTCGTGCGTGCCCTTTTCCTTCATCACCTTGAACAGCAGCGACAGGTAGAGCGGCATCATGGGGATGGCCGAGCTGGCCTGCGTGACCACCGCCTTGAGCACTGCCACGCGCGCGTCGCCGCCGCGCGGGGCTAGGCGGGCGCGGATGCCGAGCACCTTCTGGTCGAGGTCCTTCTTGGCCGCGCCGATGGAGCCGTTCCAGTAGATGTCGTGGGTGATCTGCTCGCCCAGGTAGGTGAAGGCCGTGGTCTTGGCGCCGTCGGCCAGCACGCCGGCCTCGTCGAGCGCGTCGATCCACATCTGCCAGTCCTCGCCACCCATGACCGCCACGGTGTCGTCGATTTCCTGCTGGGTGGCCGGCTCCAGCACGGTCTCCTTGACCACCTCCTTGTCGGTGTCGATGCCGCGCAGGGTGACGGACTTGCCCACCGGCTTGAGGGTGGAGCTGTAGACGGTGCCGGTCTTCGGATGGGTGCGGCGCGGCGACGCCAGGCTGTAGACCACCAGGTCGACCTGGCCGAGATCGCGGCGGATCAGCTCGATGGTCTGCTGCTTGATCTCGTCGGAGAAGGCGTCACCGTTGATGCTCTTGGCATAGCGGCCCTCGGCGGTGGCGAACTTGTCGAAGGCGGCGGTGTTGTACCAGCCGGCCGTGCCGGGCTTGCCCGCGCTGCCGGCGCGCTCGAAGAACACGCCGAGCGTGTCGGCGCCGCAGCCGAAGGCCGCCGTGATGCGCGCGGCCAGGCCGTAGCCGGTCGATGCGCCGATCACCAGGACCTTCTTCGGGCCGCCGGCGATGGGGCCGCTCGCCTTGACGTAGGCGATCTGTTCCTGCACGTTGGCCTCGCAGCCGACGGGGTGGGTGCTCACGCAGATGAAGCCGCGTACGCGGGGTTTGATGATCATGGAAGCCTCGCTAGTCGCTTGTTGGGTGCTGCGCCAGCGGCATGCCGGCGAAAAAACCCGTGCATTGTAAAGGAGGCCGGCCATGGCGCCGTTGCCGGGGCCAGGCGAGGCCGCGCGCAGCCCCGGCTCGCCCGTGGCGCGCATGTCGCTTCGATACAAGCCGGCGGCGGCCGCACCCGCTACCGTATCGCCATGACCGCGCCTGGTCCGCCGGGCCGGATTCCCCGCATTCCTCTCACGCATAGCCATGGCCGATCCTGCTGCTTCTTCCTCCGCCTCTCCCTCCGCTTCTCCTGCCGCTTCCCCTGCCGCTTCCCCTGCCGCTTCCCCTGCCGCTTCCCCTGCTGCTTCCTCGCCCTTTTCCCTCGAACGCGATGGCTTCGTGCTGACCCGCCTCGACGGCGTGCTCGCCGCAGCGCAGCGCAACAGCTTGTGGTACCTGTCCTTCGGGCTGGCCTGCTGCGCGGTCGAGATGATGCATGCCGCCAGCGCCCGCTATGATATGGACCGCTTCGGCATGATTCCGCGTGCCTCGCCGCGCCACTGCGACCTGATGATCGTGGCGGGCACACTGACCAACAAGATGGCGCCGGCCATGCGCAAGGTCTATGACCAGATGGCCGAGCCGCGCTATGTGCTTTCGATGGGATCCTGCGCCAATGGTGGCGGCTACTATCACTACAGCTATTCGGTGGTGCGCGGATGCGACCGCATCGTCCCGGTCGACGTCTACGTGCCGGGCTGCCCGCCGACGGCGGAGGCCTTGCTCTATGGACTGCTGCAACTGCAACGCAAGGTGGGCCGGCGGGCGGCTGGCGGCGCGCCCGCGGCGCTGGCGCGCCGCTGAGTGCCGGGACGGGCGGCATGGCTGAGGCCGATCGCCTGCTGGCACCCCGGTCCGCGCTGCGCGGCCTGGTGAGCGGCATCTTCACGGAGGCCGGGCGCCACGGCCCGATGCTGTTCCCGGCCACGCCGAGCCCGTCGCTGACCGTCTTCCTCTGCGGCGCCTCGATCCACGAGGACGGCCGGGCCTTCGCGCACAGCTTGCTGGCCGGCCCGCAGGGGCGGGCGCGCTGGGCGAGCATGCTGCCGGGCACCGCCTTCGTCACCGCCCTGTTCCGTCCGGGGGCGCTGCCGCGCGTGCTGGTGCCGGGCGGCCTGCCAGAGATGGACGAGGCGGGCGAACTGGCCGCCTTCCTGCCGCAGGCCGAAGCGGATGCGCTGGTGCAGGCGGTGCGGCGGCACGGCACCATGGCCGGCGCGGTGGCGGCGCTGGAGGATTGGCTGCTGGCGCGCACGGCACGCCCGCCACGCCGGCGCGGCGGCGACCTGTGGCTGCCGCCCGCGGCCATCGCCATGCCGATCGCCGCGGTGGCGGCCGGCACGGGCCGCAGCCCGCGCCAGGCGGAACGCCTGTTCCGCCAGACCTTCGGCGCCTCCCAGCGGGAACTGCGTGCCTTGCTGCGTTATGGCCGCATGCTCGGGGGTCTGCTCGCCGGCACGGCGACGCACGGCCTGGGTGCGGCGGCGCTGGATTGCGGGTACTACGACCAGGCACAGATGGCGCGCGACATGCGCCGCTTCGCCGGGCTCTCGGCGCGCGAGGTGGCGGCCGCCGCGCGCGGCGGCGGCGGGCCGGCGTTGTCGATGTTCCGCTACGGCGAAGGGGAGCGCCGCCTGCTGCTGGGCTGAGCGCGCCGCGGCGCGGCCTGGCCGGGCCGGACGGCGGTCGCTGCCTCGAAGAAGGCCAGCAGCGCGCGCACGCGCGCGGTGCGGCCACGCCGGCCCGGCACCAGCAGCATCACCGGGGCGCTGTCGAACTGCCAGCCGGGCAGCACGCGCACCAGGGTGCCGGCCGCGATCGCTTCGCTCACATCCCATTCCGATCGCAGCACCAGTCCCAGTCCGGCCTCCGCCCAGGCGCGCGCGACCGCGCCGTCGTTGGTGGTGTAGGCGGGCGCGATGCGTAACGCCTGGCGTGGTGCGGCGCGCGTGCGCCTGGCCGCGGCCGCCGCCTTCCCATCCGGTGGCGCCAGCCGGTAGTGCCAGAGCGTGTTGTCCTCGTCGTTCTCGCGGATGCAGATGCAGGCGTGCGCCAGCAGGTCGCGCGGCTCGGCCGGCGTGCCGTGCGCGCGCAGGTAGGCCGGGCTCGCGCACAGCCAGCGTTCGTTCGCTGCCAGCGTGCGCGCGATCCAGGAGGAATCGCGCACCTTGCCGACGTGGATCACCGCGTCGGAGTCGTGGCGGTCCGGCCAGGGCGTCTCGCGCAGGTCGAGCTGCAGGCGCAGGCCCGGATGCTGGCGCGCGAACTGCGCCAGCAGCGGCGCCACATGCCGCCGCCCGTAGCCGAACGGCGCGGCGATGCGCAGCGTGCCGGTCAGGCGCTGGTCTTCGCGCTGGAACGATTCCGGCAGCGCCTCGAGCTGCGCCAGCAGCGCGGCGCCTTGCTCGGCGAAGCGCTCGCCTTCCGGCGTGAGGCTCAGGCGGCGCGCGGTCCGGGTCGCCAGCGTCAGCCCCAGGGTGGCCTCCAGCTTGCGCAGCCGGATCGACAACGCCGGCGGCGTCACATTGAGCGCGCGCGCCGCGGCGCTGAGCGATGGCGCTTGCGCCAGGGCCTCGACCAGGCGCAGGTCCTCGATCTGGATCATTAAGCTGGGTTTAACGATTGATGTTCCTGCATTTAACCACGCAACGGCGGGAGCTTCCTACACTGTGGTCCGTCCGCGGCGCACCGCCAGCGCGGCGCTGCGAGGTCGAGTGGCGGCGCGCCCGGGCATTGCGGCGGGCCCTGCCGGGACGACCGCAGCCACAAGCAAGACCACAGCCATCACCATAGCCATCACCACAGCCCCAGGAGCACGACCGCATGGACACCATGGCAACTCTCGCTCAACCGCAGGCGCCGGCGTGGCCGCGCGCCGTCCTGTTCGACCTGCTCACGGCCCTGCTCGACTCCTGGACCGTGTGGAATGCCGCCGCCGGTTCCGTGGCGCAGGGCAGGGCGTGGCGCGCGGCCTACCTGCGCCGCACCTATGGCTGCGGCGCCTATGTGGGCTATGAGCAGCTCGTGCGCGAAGCCGCCGCCGAGGTCGGCCTGCCCGCTGCGGCGCCGCTGGCGCTGGAAGCCGCCTGGGACACGCTGACGCCGTGGGATGGCGCGCGTGAACTGCTGCAGGCCCTGCGCCCGCACTGCCGGCTGGCGGTCGTCACCAACTGCTCGGAGCGCCTGGGGCAGCGTGCCGCCACGCGCCTCGGCATCGACTGGGACACGGTCGTCACCTCGGAGACGGCCGGCTTCTACAAGCCCGACCCGCGTCCCTACCGGCTCGCGCTGCAGCGTCTCGGCGTGGTGGCGCACCAGGCGGCCTTCGTCGCCGGCTCCGGCTACGACCTGTTCGGCACCGCCGCCGTCGGCCTGCGCACCTTCTGGCACAACCGCGTCGGCCTGGCCCTGCCGGAGGGCGCGCCCGCGCCCGCGGCGCAGGCGGCCACGCTGGCGCCGGCGCTGGCCTGGCTGCGCGGCGGGCAGGACTGATCGTCCCGCCACCTGATTGCCGCCGAGGCATCGCCCCGGCACCCGCCACACGATTCCCGTCATTCCCATCACCAACATGGTCAACACAGACGATATGGACCCGCTCCCGGCCTCGCTGGCCCAGGCCGAGACACCCGCCGCGGTGATCGACCTGGACCGCATGCAGCACAACATCTCCCGCATGCAGCAGCGCATGGACGCGCTGGGCGTGGCCTTCCGGCCCCACGCCAAGACCAGCAAGTGCATCCCCGTGGTGCAGGCGCAGATCGCCGCCGGCGCGCGCGGCATCACGGTCTCGACGCTGAAGGAGGCCGAGCACTTCTTCGCCGCGGGCATTGCCGACATCCTCTACGCGGTCGGCATGGTGCCCGGCAAGCTGGCGCAGGCGCTGGCGCTGCGGCGCCAGGGCTGCGACCTGAAGATCCTGTGCGACAGCGTGGCCTCGGCGGAGGCCATCGTGGCCTGCGGCGCGGCGCATGGCGAGGCTTTCGAGGTGTGGATCGAGATCGACTCGGACGGCCACCGCTCCGGCATCCGCGCCGACGAGCCCGCGCTGCTGCAGGTGGCGCGCGTGCTGCACGAGGGCGGCGCGCGCCTGGGCGGCGTGATGACGCACGCCGGCTCCAGCTACGACCTCGATACGCCGGCGGCGCTGGCGGCCATGGCCGAGCAGGAGCGCGCCGCCTGCGTGCTGGCTGCGCAGCGGCTGCGCGCGGCCGGGCTGCCGTGCCCGGTGGTCAGCGTCGGCTCCACGCCGACGGCCTTGTCGGCAAGTCAGCTCGACGGCGTGACCGAGGTGCGCGCGGGGGTCTATGTCTTCTTCGATCTCGTCATGCGCAATATCGGCGTCTGCCGCGAGCAGGACATCGCGCTGAGCGTGCTGACCACGGTGATCGGCCACCAGCCGGAGAAGGGCTGGGCCATCGTCGACGCCGGCTGGATGGCGATGAGCCGCGACCGCGGCACGCAGAAGCAGAAGCAGGACTTCGGCTATGGCCAGGTGTGCGACGCCGCCGGCCAGGTGCTGGAAGGCTATACGCTGGTCGGGGCGAACCAGGAGCACGGCATCCTGGCGCGCGCCGGCGAGCCCGACCGCGACATCGCCGCGCGCTTCCCGCTCGGCACGGTACTGCGCATCCTGCCCAACCATGCCTGCGCCACCGGGGCGCAGTTCCCCACCTACCGCGCCTGCCGCGCGGACGGCACCACCGAACGCTGGGAGCGCGTCCATGGCTGGTGAGCACGACTCCAAGACTCCGCAGCCGTCGCTGCCGCCGCCTGGCGGCCACTACAGCCACGCGGTACGCGCCAACGGCTTCGTCTTCGTCTCGGGGCAGCTGCCGATCACGCCGGACGGGTGCAAACTGGGCGATGCCCCGTTCGAGGTCCAGGCGCGCCAGGTGCTGGCCAATGTGGCGGCGGCCCTGCGGCAGGCCGGCAGCGACGTCGGCCTGCTGGTGCAGGTGCGCGTCTATCTCGACGATGTCGCCAACTGGTCGGCGTTCAATGCGATCTATGCGGATTGGGCTGGCGCGGCAAGGCCGGCGCGCGCCGTGGTGCCGACCGGCCCGCTGCACTTCGGCCTCAAGGTCGAGGTGGAAGCGGTGGCCTTGGCCGGGCCGGAGCCGGGCGCGAGCTGAGGGGAGTGGCGGCGATTGCCGCGGATGACCGCGGCAGATGAAAAAAGCCCGCGCCGGAGCGCGGGCTTTCTTCCCATCCTGGCCGCTCAGCGCTGGTACGCGGGCGGCAGGAAGCCGGCGAAGCGCTGTTGCGTCACGGTCTTGAACTCGGCCGATTGGTACGCCGCGCGGATGTCCTTGACGTAGGGCTTGTTCAGGTCGGCCGTACGCACCGCCACCAGGTTCATGTAGTAGTCGGGGATCTTTTCCAGCGACAGGGCCTCGGTCAGCTTGAGGCCGGAGGCCAGTGCGAAGTTGCCGTTGACGAAGGCGTAGTCGACGTCATCGAGCGAGCGCGGCAACTGCGCCGCTTCGAGCTGGATCAGCTTGAGCTTGTGCGGGTTGCCTTCGATGTCACGCTCGCTGGCGCGGATCGGATCGGTGCCGGCCTTCAGCGTGATCCAGCCGAACTGCTGCAGCATGGCGATCGCACGCGCCAGGTTGGTCGGGTCGTTGGGCAGCGACACGCTGGCGCCGCTCTTCACCTCGCCCAGCGACTTGTGCTTGCGGCTGTAGATGCCGATCGGCGCGGTCGGTACCTGGACCACGTCGGAGAGCTGCAGCTTGCGGTCGGCGGAGAACTTCTTCAGGTAAGCCACGTGCTGGAAGGCATTGGCGTCGATGGCGCTGTCGGCCAGCGCCAGGTTCGGCTGCACGTAGTCGCTGAACTCGACGATGGTGACCTTGTAGCCCTGCTTTTCCAGGATGGGCTTGATGCCGTAGCGGATCTGGTCCGAGTACGGGCCGGCGGTGGCGCCGAAGCGGATTTCCTTCTTGTCCGGGTCGGCCGCGCCCGCCGTGTGCATGATGCCCAGTGCGCCGATTGCCAGTGCCGCGGCCACGAGCCGTTTTGCGATGCCGGATGCCATATGCTGCTGCTCCCCTGAATGTTCTGTCTGGTTGTTGGACGGCGGCGGGTGCCGCTCGGGTCGGGCCATTGTAGGGGCGCCCCGGTGCACGGGAAACGAGTAATTCATCATGCCCATATGCCGTGGGTGCATAAGGGCGGGACGGCATACCCTTATGGCGAATCGATGGTTGGCCGGCGCCTGCCGGGCCCGTATGATGAAACCGTCTCCTCCTCGCCATCCAGGCTGGGATTGCGGCCCGCCGGGCGGATGCCTCGAGCGGGCCTTTTCTTTGGCGTCCGCTTTTCCGCCGCGAACGGCCGGGGCTCCGGCGTCCCTGCCGATGCCGTCCCTGACCGAATGCATGCCACGACCATGAACCCGCTTGAAGATGCCGCGCCCGGCGCGCTGGCCGCAGTGCGCTATGTGCTGACCGACATGGACGACACCCTGACCTTCCACGGCCGGCTTGCCGCCGCCACCTACGGCGCGCTGGAGCGCCTGCAGGCAGCAGGCATCCGCGTGATTCCCGTCACCGCCGCGCCGGCAGGGTGGTGCGACCAGATGGCGCGCATGTGGCCGGTCGATGCCGTGATCGGCGAGAACGGCGGGCTGTGCTTCGCGCGCGGGCCGGACGGCGACCTGGTGCGCCACTACTGGCTGGAGGCGGCGCAGCGGCAGGCCGCCGACGCGGCCCTGGACAGCGTGCGCCGGCGCGCGCTGGCGGCGCTGCCGCAGGCACGCGTGGCGAGCGACCAGCCGTTCCGCCAGACCGGGCTGGCCTTTGCCAGGCCTGCCGACGCGGACCAGGTAGCGCGCCTGCGTGGCTTCTTCGCCGAGGCGGGGGCCGACTCGACCGTCAATTCGCTGTGGGTGCTGGGCTGGCTGGGAGGGTATGACAAGCTGGCCATGGCGCGGCGCAGCCTCGGCCTGCTGTACGGCGTCGACCTGGATGCGGTGCGCGCCCAGGTGATGTATGTCGGCGATTCGACCAACGATGCGCCGATGTTCTCGTTCTTCGCACACACCGTGGGCGTGAGCACGGTGGTGGACTATCTCGACACGCTGCCGGTGCCCCCGCGCTGGATCACGCGGGGTCCGGGCGGCGCCGGCTTCGTCGAGGCCGCCGAGGCGGTGCTGCGCGACGCGGCGCGCTAGCGCTGCCCCGGGGCCCGGCGCCGCGTGCCTCAGGCCGCTGCCAGGGCGCGCTCGAGGTCCTCGATCAGGTCGTCGATATGCTCGATGCCGATCGACAGGCGCACCATGTCCTCGCTGACGCCGGCCGCCTTCAGCTCGGCGGCGTCGAGCTGGCGGTGCGTGGTCGAGGCAGGGTGGGTGGCCAGCGACTTGGCGTCGCCGATGTTGACCAGGCGCGTGAACAGTTGCAGCGCGTCGAGGAAGCGCGCGCCCGCCTCGCGGCCGCCTTCCTTCAGGCCGAAGGACAGGATGCCCGGGCCGCGACCGCCCAGGTAGCGCTGTACCAGCGCGTGGTCCGGGTGCTCGGGCAGGCCGGCGAAGTTGACCCAGCCCACCTTGGCGTTGCCCTGCAGGTGGCGCGCCACCGCCAGCGCGTTCTCGGTGATGCGGTCCAGGCGCAGCGCCAGCGTCTCGATGCCTTGCAGGATCAGGAAAGCGTTGAAGGGCGACAGCGCCGCGCCGGTATTGCGCAGCGGCACCACCCGCGCGCGGCCGATGTAGGCGGCCGCGCCCAGCGCCTCGGTGTAGACCACGCCGTGGTAGGACACATCGGGCTCGTTCAGGCGCTTGAAGCGCTCCTTGTGCTCGGCCCAGGGGAACTTGCCGCTGTCGACGATGGCGCCGCCCACGCTGTTGCCGTGGCCGCCCAGGTACTTGGTCAGCGAGTGCACGACGATGTCGGCGCCATGCTCGAAGGGGCGGCACAGGTAGGGCGAGGGCACCGTGTTGTCGACGATCAGCGGCACGCCGTGCGCGTGGGCGACCTCGGCGATGGCCGCGATGTCGACCACGTTGCCGAGCGGGTTGCCCACCGACTCGACGAAGATGGCCTTGGTGCGCGCGTCGATGCGCTCGGCGAAGGCGGCCGGATCGCGGCCGTCGACGAAGCGCGTCTCGATGCCGGACTGCGGCAGCGTGTGGGCCAGCAGGTTGTAGGTGCCGCCGTAGAGCTGGCTGGCCGACAGGATGTTGTCGCCGGCTTCCGCGATGGTCTGGATCGCGTAGGTGATGGCGGCCATGCCCGAGGCCAGCGCCAGCGCGCCGACGCCGCCCTCGAGCGCCGCCAGGCGCTGTTCGAGCACGTCGTTGGTCGGGTTCATGATGCGGCTGTAGATATTGCCCGGCACCTTCAGGTCGAACAGGTCGGCGCCATGCTGCGCGCTGTCGAAGGCATAGGCGACGGTCTGGTAGATCGGCACGGCGACGGCGCGCGTGGTCGGGTCGGGGGAGTAGCCGCCGTGGACGGCAAGGGTTTCGAGTCTCATGATGTCGTTATGGGTGAAAGTCAGAAAAAAGGCACGGCGCTGCGCATGGTAGCAGCGCCGCCGCCCGGGCGGCACCCCGCCGTGGCGCGGGCCGCCGCCGTCGTTCCGTCCCGATCTACTGGCGGGCGACCGGGACGTTGTGGACGATGGGGAAACTGGCCTGCCACACGTTGTCGCTGACGCGGATGGTGGACGGGATCAGCTTCTGCTGGTGGAACAGGTCGGCCACCTGTTGCTGCACCAGCACGACCTCGGCCGTGATCGGCGTCACTCCGTAGGGCACGCGCTTGAGCCAGGCCTCGACCACCGGCGCTTCCAGGCCCAGGCTGGGCGCCAGCAGCGCCGCCGTCTCGCCCGGGTGCGCCACCACCCACTGGCCGCTTTCGCGCAACTGCGCCAGGATGGCGTTGACCACGCGCGGCTCGCGTTCGGTGAAGGCGCGCGCCGCCTCGTAGAAGTTGTAGGGCGAGGGCACGCCTTCGTAGTCGGCCAGCGTGCGCACCTTGAGCGCGCGCTGCGCCAGCGCGTAGTACGGGTCCCATACCACCCAGGCATCCACCGCGCCGCTCTCGAAGGCCGCGCGCGCATCGGCCGGCGGCAGGTAGACCGGCTGGATATCCTGCAGCGACAGGCCGTTCTTCTTCAGCAGCTGCACCAGCAGGTAGTTCGAGCTGGAGCCCTTCTGCAGCGCCACGCGCTTGCCCTTGAGCTCGGCCACCGAACGGATCGGCGAACTGGCCGGCACGAACAGCGCTTCATTGCTCTTGCCGCCCGGCTCCGCGCCCACATAGACGAAACTGGCCTTGGCCGCCTGCGCGAACACCGCCGGCGGGGCGCCGGTGTAGCCGAAGTCGATGCTGCCGGCGTTGAGGGTCTCCAGCAACTGCGGTCCGGCGGGGAATTCCTTCCACTCCACCTTGTAATGCAGCGGTGCCAGTTTCTGCTCCAGCGTGCCCTGCGCCTTCAGCACCGCCAGCAGGCCGGCCTTCTGGAAACCGATGCGCACGGTCTGCTCGGCTGCCTGCGCCACGCCGGTGGCCGCGGTGCTGGCGGCGAAGGCCAGCAGGGCCAGCGCGGCCGGGCGCAGCAGGGCGCGCAGCCAGCGGCCGGCGCGGCGGTCCCGCCTGCCGTCGGGGTGGGCCGGCGCGGTGATCGTGTGCGAAGGGGATAGCGGCAAATGCATCGATTTCTCCAATTCCTGTGGCTCTGGATGGCTATGGTTGCGAAATCACGTCCGCGAGGGAAGGAAGCTTGTCGCATTTGCTTAGAACCGGTGCGCCAGGCGGGGCGCCGGTGGGGGAGGGGGCGGTGCGAGTGCGAGGCGCGTGTCCCCGCGCAGGCGGCGACGCGCCTGCCCGTCGGATCCGCATGGCCTGTTGCGCATCACATCGCCTTCGCGCCATGCCATGCGGGCCGGCGGAGCGCTGAATTCCGCGTGCCGGCGCCCTTAGC
This sequence comes from Cupriavidus sp. USMAHM13, assembly GCF_001854285.1. Classification (NCBI taxonomy): domain Bacteria; kingdom Pseudomonadati; phylum Pseudomonadota; class Betaproteobacteria; order Burkholderiales; family Burkholderiaceae; genus Cupriavidus; species Cupriavidus sp. USMAHM13. The sequence continues at coordinate 3,071,719 of NZ_CP017752.1, read as the reverse complement.
TGAGGTCGCGCCGGGGCGGTCGGTCAGATCGACGGGGTCACGCAGCCGAACGCCGCCTTGGTGGAGGCGGTCTCTGCAGCCGCGCCGTCGATGCTGGAGCTGGCCGGCGATCTGACCCGGGAGGTCAGTGCGTTCCGGCTCGGGCTGCCGCCGGCCGGCCGGGTTCTTGCGGTGGCCGCCCCAGGGTGGCATCGGGGTGATGCCGACCGGCACGTGGCCCCGGCCGCGCCAAGCGTCTGAATCTATATTCAAAAAAACTGAATATTAAATCCGGATTTCATCCGCAACGCCTTCGATGGCCAGCCCTATAGTTACGTCAACGGGCAGCAATCAACCAAGAAGACGCGGCCCGGCGAGATTCAAATCCTTTAATGATTTGCTGACTGCCTCGGAGAGAAATCATGGCCTCGAACACCACCCTGAAGATTGCATCCGCCCTCCTGCTGTCGCTGGCCGCGCTCGGCGCGGCCCGGGCCGACACGGTGCCCGCCGACAAGTACGGCTACGTCTACCGCCAGGCCGCCTCGGCCGACACCTATGGCTACGGCCTGCGCGGCAAGGTGTCCGGCGACGACTACGGCTATACCTTCCGCAGCCACGACGTCTTCACCGATGGCGCCCGCAAGGTGGCCGGGCTGGACCGCAGCAGTGTGTCGTCCGAGCCGGCGCGTAGCTTCGATCCCTACCAGGAGGGCGCCCGCGCGCGCACGGCCTGAGCGGCCTGAGTGTCCCGGCGCCGCCGCTGGCGGGAATCCGACAAGAACAGCGACAGCGCGCAAGGCCTGGCCTTGCGCGCTGTTCTGTTTGCCCTTGCTTGCCCTTGTTTGCCCGCTTCCCATTTCCCTTCCCGGCGGCGTCAGGCGGCGGCCCGCCGCCGCACCGCCGGATGCACCGGCCGCGCCAGTCCCAGGTGCTCGCGCAGGGTGCGGCCCTCGTACTCCTGGCGGAACAGCCCGCGCCGGCGCAGTTCCGGCAGCACCAGGTCGATGAAGTCGTCGAGGCCGCCCGGCAGCCACGGCGGCATGATGTTGAAGCCGTCGGCGGCGCCGCCTTCGAACCAGGCCTGGAGCTGGTCGGCGATCGAGGCCGGGGTGCCGTGGATGGACCAATGCCCGCGCGCGGTGGCCACGCGCAGGTAGAGCTGGCGGATGGTCAGGCCTTCGCGCCGCGCCAGTCCGGTCACCAGCTGGAAGCGGCTCTTGGCGCCGTTGGGCTCGGGCAGGTCGTCGGGCAGCGGGCCGTCGAGCGGGTAGCCGGACAGGTCCACGCCGCCCAGGCTCTGCGATAGCAGCGCCAGGCCGACGCTGGGGTGGATCAGTGCCTGCAGCGCTTCGAACTTCTCCTGCGCCTCGGCTTCGCTGCGTCCCACCACCGGGAACACGCCGGGCAGGATCTTGAGCTGGTCGGGCGTGCGCCCGTAGCGCGCCAGGCGCGCCTTCAGGCCGCTGTAGAAGGCCTGGGCGTCCGCCAGCGACTGCTGCGCGGTGAAGATGACCTCGGCGGTGCGCGCGGCCAGTTCCTGGCCGGCTTCGGACGAGCCGGCCTGCACCACCACCGGATGGCCCTGCGGCGGCCGCGCCACGTTGAGCGGGCCGCGCACCTGGAAATGCGCGCCGCGGTGCTCCAGCGCGTGCAGCTTGCCGCTGTCGAAATGCAGGCCGCTGTCCTTGTCGTACAGCAGCGCATCGTCCTCCCAGCTATCCCACAGGCCGTTCACCACGTCGACGAATTCCTCGGCGCGGGCATAGCGGTCCGCATGTTCCGGGTGGTGCTCGAGGTTGAAGTTGCGCGCTTCGGCGTCGGACCAGGAGGTGACGACGTTCCAGCCGGCGCGCCCGCCGCTGAGGTGGTCGAGCGAGGCGAACTTGCGCGCCACGTGGAAGGGCTCGTTGTAAGTGGTCGACACGGTGGCCACCAGGCCGATGCGTTCGGTCACCGCGGCCAGCGCCGACAGCAGCGTGAGCGGCTCGAAGGTGGCCGCGCGCGCGGTGCGCGGCAGCGTGGCATCGCTCATGCCGCGGATGGCCACGCCGTCGGCGAGGAACACGGCATCGAACCTGGCGGCCTCCGCGCGCCGGGCCAGGCGCGCGTAGTGGGCGAAGTTCTGGCCGGCATCGGCCTGGGCGCCGGGATGGCGCCAGCCGGCGACGTGGTGGCCGGTGGCCTGCAGGAAGGCGCCGAGATGCAGCTGGCGCGGGGCGCGGGGCTGGGACATCGCCGGCATCTCCCTCAGGCGGCGCGCGCCGCGTGGTCCGTGCCGTGCGCGCTGTTGGCGCTGTCGCCCTCCGCACCGGCCTGCGACGGCACCGGCTTGAGCGCCACGCTGCGGCGCCCGTCGACGCTGACCGACACGTCCCCGGCGATGGTCACGCGCCGCACCACGCGCAGCGCGTCGCCGTAGTCGTTGATGGCGTAGTGCTGGGTGGCGCGGTTGTCCCAGATGGCGACGTCGCCCTCGCGCCAGCGCCAGCGCACCGTGTTTTCCAGCCGGTGCACATGGCCTTGCAGCACGGCGATCAGGTGTGCCGAGTCGACCGAGGTGTAGCCCAGCAGCTTCTTGACGAAGTGGCCCAGCACCAGGGTGCGCTCGCCGGTCTCGGGGTGCACGCGTACCACCGGATGCTCGGTCTCGTACAGGGTCGAGGTGAAGACCTCGCGGTAGCGGCGCAGGCCCTCGTCGTTGTGCACCAGGGTGCGGCTGGCGGCGTAGTCGTAGTCGTTGGTGTGCAGGGCCCACAGCTTGTCGGCCAGCTGCCGCAGGGGCTCGGGCAGGTCGAGGTAGGCGGCCGCGGTATTGGCCCAGACGGTGTCGCCGCCGGCGGCGGGGATGGTCACGCCGCGCAGCACCGACACTTGCGGGTAGGCCACGTCGAAGGTCACGTCGGTGTGCCAGGAGTTGGCGCGGCCGCCGTGGCGCGAGTCGAGTTCGAGCAGGAACTGCGTGCCGTCGCGGACCGGCACGGTGGGGTGGGCCACGGGGGCGCCGAAGCGCTTGCCGAAGGCTTCCTGGCTGGCGTCGTCGAGGTGCTGCTGGTCGCGGAAGAACAGCACCTTGTGACGCAGCAGCGCGGCGCGGATGGCGGCGAAGGTGCCGGCATCGAGATCGGCGCCCAGGCGCACGCCGCGGATCTCGGCGCCGATGCGCCCGGCGACCGGGTGCAGGTCGAGCGCCGGCAGGTCGGCGGATGCGGTGCCGGGGGCGGCTTGTGCTGTTTGTGCGGCTTGTGCTTGGGTCATGACGGGTCTCCGGGTGGGGAAAGGGCGCTGGGTGCGACCGGGCCGAGGGTTCGTGCCCGGTCGTCGTGGCGGGACTGGCGGCGGCGCCGGCGCACGGCGGGCGGCCGCCTCAGATGGCGAAGCGGATGGAAGGCGGCAGCCGGTCCGAAGACTGCGCCGGCTCGGGCAGCACCGGCGCTTCCGCCAGTTCGGCCAGGCGCCCCGTGAATTCGCGCAGCACGTTGTCCTTGACGGTGGCGAAGGGCAGGGCGGCACGGTCGCGCGGATGGGCCAGGCCGACCGGCACGATGCGGCGCACACGTCCGGGGCGCGGCTCCATCACCACCACGCGGTCGCCCAGGAAGACGGCTTCCTCGACGTCATGGGTGACCAGGATCATGGTGATGCCTTCGGCCTGCCAGATGCGGTGCAGTTCCTGCTGCAGGTAGGCGCGGGTCAGCGCATCGAGCGCGCCGAAGGGCTCGTCCAGCAGCAGGATCTCCGGGCGCGTCACCAGCGCGCGGGCGATCGCCACGCGCTGCGACATGCCGCCCGAGAGCTGGTGCGGGTAGGCGCTCTCGAAGCCGGCCAGCCCGACCAGCTCGATGTGCTCCTGCACGTTGCGGCGCTTGTCGGCGTCGCTGCCCGGCGTATTGAGCAGGGCCAGGCGGATGTTCTGCTCGACCGTGAGCCAGGGAAACAGGCGATGCTCCTGGAACACGATGCCGCGCTGCAGGCTGGTGCCGACCACGCGCCGGCCATCGAGCAGGATCTCGCCCTGGTAGTCCTCCTCCAGGCCCACCACCAGGCGCAGCAGCGTCGACTTGCCGCAGCCGCTGGCGCCGACGATGCTGACGAACTCGCCCGGCGAGATGGTCAGGTGGATGTCTTCCAGCACGGGCAGGGCTTCGCCCTTGACCTGGTATTGCTTGCGCAGGTGCTGGATGCTGAGGGTGCCGGCGTGGCCCATGGATTCTCCTTGTCAGTTTGGCTGGCGTCTGGTTGGCGGCAGGCTGGCGGCAGGCGGCGCGGTCAGAAGCCGGCCACCGAGCGCCCGCGCCAGGCCAGCAGGCGGTGCTCGATGCGGCCGGCGATCCAGTTCAGCGTGAAGCCGACCAGCCCGACCACGATCACCCCGAACAGCACCAGGTCCATCCAGAAGTTCTCGCGTCCGTCGATCATGGTGTTGCCGATGCCCTTGCCGGCCACCAGCAGGTATTCCGCGCCCAGCGTGGCGAGCCAGGCGTAGATCAGGCCCAGGTGGATGCCGGCGAAGATCGACGGCGAGGCCGCCGGCAGCACCACGCGCCACAGCAGCTGGCGCCGCGAGAACTTGAGCACACGCGCGACTTCGATCAGGTCGGCCGGCACGCCGCGGATGCCTTCGAAGGTATTGAGGACCACCGGGAAGAAGGCGGCCAGCGACAGGAATACCACCTTGGCGGTGTCGCCCAGGCCGAACCAGACCGAGATCAGCGGGATCCAGGCGAACAGCGAGATCTGCTTGACGGTATGGAAGGTCGGCCCGACCAGTTGCTCGAACAGGCGCGACAGGCCGAGCGCGGTACCGAACAGCAGGCCCAGGCTGGCGCCCAGCGCGAAGCCCGCCAGGTCGCGCCACAGGCTGGCCGCCAGGGCGGTGAACAGCGCACCGCTGCGCGCCTGGGCCACGGCGGTGTCCCAGACCTTGGCGGGCGATACCAGCAGCGGCGATTGCGACCAGCCGAAACGGAAGGCGGCCCACCACAGTGCCAGCAGCACGATCGGCAGTACCCAGCCGCGCAGGGCCGGCGGCAGCGCGGGCAGCCGGCCGCCGCCCCGGGTGCCCGGGGCGTTCCGGGCGTCGTCGCGCGAGACGATGGAATCGGACATCGGTGTCTCTCCTCGGATCGGTGTCAGAAGCCGGGCTTGCGCCAGCGCAGCACCGCGCGCTCGGCCAGCGCCAGCACCTTGTCGAGCGCGTAGCCCACGGCGCCCACCACCACCACGGCGGCGATCACCATGTCGAGCTGGAACAGCTGGCGGCCGTACACGATCATGTAGCCCAGCCCTTCCGAGGAGGCCAGCAGCTCCACTACCACCAGGGCCAGCCAGGCGTGCGTGAGGCCGTAGCGGATGCCGTTCCAGATCGGAGCCGCGGCGGCGGGAAAGACCACGCGCCACAGCAGTTGCCAGCGCGTGAAGCGCAGCACGCGCGCCACCTCGATGTAGCGCGTCGGCACGCTCTCGATGCCCTTGTAGGTGTTCATGGCGATCGGCACCAGCGCGGCCTTCGCGATCAGGATGATCTTGAGCGCTTCGTCGATGCCCACCAGCAGCATCAGCAGCGGCAGCCAGCCCAGCACCGGCACCTGGCTGAAGGCCTTGAAGGTGGGGTACACATAGTCGCGCAAACGCGGCGACAGGCCCATGGCGGCGCCCAGCGCGAGGCCGCCGATCAGGCCGACGGCGAAGCCGCCGGCCACGCGCAGCGCGCTGACCGCCAGGTTGGCCTGCAGCTCGCCGCTGTCATAGAGATCGGCCAGCGTGTGCGCCACCGACTCCGGCGTGGGCAGGACCTGCGGCGGGATCCACTCGTAGCGCGCGGCCAGGTACCAGAACGCCAGCAGCGCGAGCGGCACCGGCCACGCCAGCAGCCAGCCGGCGGCATACCGGCGCGCGGCGGGCAGCAGGCGGCGCAGGCCGCGCGCCTCGCGCGCAGTCAGCACGGGGTGCGCATCGTCGCCAGCCTGCAGCGCTGCGGATTTCGGCGCCGCAGGGGCTGCGGGTGCCGTCAGGGACAGGATCTCGGCGGCCATGGCGTCAGGCTCCGAGGATCTTGCCGTTGGGCTGGTAGACCGGCCAGTAGGTCTGCAGGCCGAGGTCGTTCAGCGCGGCCTTCAGGTAGCGCGTGTCGATCCACTGGTCGACGTCGATGCGCGCGCGGCTCAGGCGGAAGCGGTAGGCCTGCTCGGCGGCGTCCTTGTAGCGGCTGACCAGGAAGGGGTCGAAATTGGGATTGAGGCGGACCCGCAGCGGCTCGCCGTCGAAGTCTTCCTTCCAGTGGTCGTAGGGCGTGCCGGCGCGCGCCCAGGTGCGCAGCACATCTTCGCGGTGGCCCTCGTCCGAGGCCCAGCGGGCGGCTTCCACGGCGTTCTTGACCAGTTGCCGGGTGGCCTCGGGGTACTGGTCGGCGAAGGCCTCGGCCACCAGCACATGGCTCTGCCGCGTATAGATGGGCGACTGGTTCTTGCTCGAGTAGAGGATGCGCACCGCGCCCTTGTCGCGCAGGCGCAGGATGTCCATGGCGCCGATGGCGGCGTCGATGTCGCGCGTGGTCAGCGCGGCCAGGTAGCCGGCGGTATCGAGATTGAGCAGGCGCAGGTCCTTGTCGGTGAGGCCGTTGGCCTCCAGCAGGCGCAGCGCCGGCAGATGCATATTGGTGCCCTTGAACAGCGAGACGCGCTTGCCGCGCAGGTCGGACACGGTCTTCAGCGGCGAATCGGGCGGCACGCCGATATAGATGTTGGCGCGCACGCCGGTGGCCAGCACCAGGCGGGTCTTGAGCCCGGCGGCGCGCGCCACGATGGCCGGCAGGTCGCCCTGCAAGGCGAAGTCGAGCTGGCGGTTGGTCAGTGCCTCGTTGACGGCCGGGCCGGCGCCCTTGAAGAAATACCACTCCACACGCGTGCCGCTGGGCTTGAAGGCCTCCTCCAGCCAGCCGCGCGCATGCGCGATCGACAGCGAACTGCCGGCAAAGGTGGGCGGCTGGCCGGTGGCGGGCTGCGCCACGCCGATGCGGATCACCTCAGGGCGGGCGCCGCCGCTGGCGGCGAAGGCACTCAGGGGCGACAGCGCCGGCCAGGCGGGCAGCGCGGCGGCCAGGCCGGACAGGCCCAGGCGCTTGAGCAGGGTGCGGCGGGAGAGGGGGCGCGGCGCGGACATCGGGGGCGTTTCCTCTTGGGAGATAAAGGGACGGCTCCCAAGATACGCGGCGCCCCGGGGCGTGCAGAACGAATGTTTTTGCGCTTGCTTATCGCGCGTGTGCATATCGCGCGAGTGCAGATGCCGGCGGCGTCGCTGGAAAGCGCGCAAACCGTACAGATGGCCGCAGGGGCGGCCGTACAGGCAGCTGCGGCCCGTGCCGGAAGGCACCCTTTGCCGCGACCGCGGCCCGGGCTCACCCGCATTGCCCTGGACGGCATGCTCGGCCAAACTGGGCAATCTCCTCCCAGCATGGATGCCAGCATGACTGCCAAGACAGCCGCTTCCGTCGCCCCGGTCGCCGTTCCCGAACTCTGCCGCCTGCCCGCGCGTGCGCTGGCGCAGCGCATCCGCGCGCGCGAGCTGTCCTCGCGCGAGGTGGTGACGGCCTTCCTCGACCACATCGCGGCGCTGAACCCGCGCTTCAATGCCATCGTCTCGATGCGCCCGCCGGAGCAGGTGCTGGCCGAGGCCGATGCGGCCGACGCCGCGGTGGCGCGCGGCGAGCCGGTGGGCGCGCTGCACGGCCTGCCGCAGGCCATCAAGGACCTGGCGCCGACCCGCGGGCTGCGCTCCACCTCCGGCTCGCCGCTGTTCGCCGAGCACGTGCCGCAGGCCGACGCCATCGTGGCGGCGCGCATGCGCGCCGCCGGCGCCATCTTCATCGGCAAGACCAATGTGCCGGAGTTCGGGCTTGGCTCGCATACCTTCAATCCCGTGTTCGGCGCCACCGGCAATGCCTGGGATCCGTCGCGCAGCGCCGGCGGCTCCAGCGGCGGCGCGGCGGTGGCGCTGGCGCTGCGCATGCTGCCGGTGGTGGACGGCAGCGACATGGGCGGCTCGCTGCGCAATCCCGCCGCCTACAACAATGTGCTGGGACTGCGTCCCTCGCAAGGGCGCGTGCCGCACTGGCCGCGCGTGGATGCCTTCATGAGCCAGCTCGCCACCGAAGGGCCGATGGCGCGCAGCGCCGATGACCTGGCCCTGCTGCTGTCGGTGCAGTCGGGCTATGACGCGCGCGTGCCGCTGTCGCTGGACGGCGCCGTGCCCGACTGGCACGACCGGCTCGACGCCGACCTGTCCGGCGCGCGCATCGCCTGGCTGGGCGACCTGGGCGGCCACCTGGCCTGCGAGCCCGGCGTCCTGGCCCTGTGCGAGGCGACGCTGGCGCGGCTCGGCGAGGCCGGCATCCGCACCGAGGCGATCGCGCCCGCCTTCGACTGGGAGCGCGTGTGGCGCGCCTTCGTGGTGATGCGCCAGCTCAGCCTGGGCGCCAGCCTCGGCGGCGCCTATGCCGACCCGGTGCAGCGCGCCGGCATGAAGCCCGAGCTGCAGTGGGAACTGGAGGGCTTCCAGCGGCTCAGCGGTGCCGATGTGGCGCGCGCCGCGGTGGATCGCACCGCCTGGTACGACCTGGCGCTGCAACTGCTGGAGACGCACCGCTTCGTGGCGCTGCCGAGCGCGCAGGTCTTCCCCTTCGCCATCGAGGAGCGCTGGCCGGCCCGCATCGGCGCGCGCGAGATGGACAGCTACCACCGCTGGATGGAAGTGGTGACGCCTGGCACGCTGTCCGGCTGCCCCGTCATCAGCCTGCCGGCGGGGTGGAATGCGCAGGGCCTGCCGATGGGCGTGCAGATCATCGGCAGGCCGCGCGACGAACTGTCGCTGCTGCAGCTCGCGCATTGCCACGAGCGCATCACCGGCCTGCTGCAGGCGGAGCCGCCGGCGCTGGCGCCGGCCGGCTAGCCTGTCATGGGGTGGAGCGGGCAGCCAGGACGACGCCGGCGGCCGACAGCAGGGCCGAGACGCCTGCCAGAACGATCGACGAGGTGTAGCTCCGGTACAGGTCGAACAGCAGGCCGGCGACGCTGCCTCCGGCCACGGCCGCGATGCCTACGGCGATGTACAGCGCGCCGAGGATGGCGCCCAGGTTGCCGGTACCGAACCACGTGCTGGCGACTGCCGGATACAGCGCAATGCAACCGCCATTGGCCGCACCGAAAAGGAGAGCGAAGGCGGCGAGCGCAAGGAAGCCCTGCGCCGAGCTCCACAGGCCGCACAGGACGGCCAGGCTCAGCGTCACGAGCACCAGGAAGCGTTGTGGTCCCATCCGGTCGCCGATCCGGCCCAGCACCAGGCGGCCGCCGATGTTGCCCACCCCGATCAGGCCGATCAGCAGGTTGGCCTGCGTGACATCCAGGCCCTGTTGTTGCGCATAGGGATTGATGTGGACGAGCGCGAGGAACAGCCCGATCGATCCGAAGAAGATGGCCGAGAAGAGCCACCAGAACCGTGCCTGGCGCGCTGCCTGGCGCAGCGTGACGCCCGTGCCTGCCGGCGCCGCTTCCCTGGAGACGGCCGCGTCGGGGCGGATGCCGTCGGGATGTTGTCCCAGTTCCTCCGGTCTTCCGCGCAGACTGGCGGCCGCGGCAAGGCCAAGCAGGGCGATGGCGCCGGCATAGACCTGCATGGTGCTTTGCCAGGACAGGTGCTGCATCAGCGCGCCGGCGGCCATCGGGCCCATGAGGGTGCCCAGGCCGGTCCCGGCCAGCGCCAGGCCGGAGGCCGAGCTGCGGTGGACGATGAACCAGCGCTGGATGGTCGAGACCGCCGGCACATAGACCAGGCCGACGCCCAGCCCCACCAGGATGCAGAACGCGGCGAGGAACAGCGTGAGCGAAGACGAGAGCAGGCTGCTGGCCAGGAAGCCCAGTGAGAGCAGCAGGATGCCGGCGCTGGTCACGGTGCGCACCGGGATGCGGTCGCTCCATGCGCCCGAGAACACTCCGATCACGTAATAGATCAACGCCGTCAACGAGAAGATCGACGCCGTGGAGAAGCGGCCCGCATCGAAGTTCGTCTGCAGGACGGTGAAGAATGCGCCGAAGGAATAGGCTGCGCCGAAGATCAGCGCCAGCAGGAGATGAACCGCTCCTACCATGTACCAACCGCGGAACTGCTGCGTGTTCTCCATCAAGGTCTCCTCGTCCTCTGTGCCGCGATTCCGGATGCGGCCGAATGCCCTGCGGCCACGTCCGCGTTGACGGGCGGCTTCACCGGAGTGCCCGTGGCGTGGAGGGTTCGGCCATGCTTTAGATATCCGCCCTACCTATACCTGTATATACAGATTCGGGTGACGAGTTTGATGCAATTCGGGCCATTGCGTCAACCAGCAGGCAAGCTTTGATCCGCAGCGTTCAGGGCAGGTGGTTCTGCGGCAAGCGCCAAGAAAGCGGCAAGGCCGCGGAGACAAGCCATGGGTCCGTTCATGAGCCGGTACGGCGAGGGGGCCGCGGGCGCGCGGCCAAGGCACCCCGTGCCTTCTTCCGCCTGTCTGCCTGCCGTCGAGGCCCGCTGCGCCTGCGCCAGGCCGGCCGTCAACTCGGCGCAGAGGCCGGGCAAGCGCTCCGGCAAGGAGCGGCTCCTCGGCAGTCTGCATGGCGAGCCGTCCCAGTCGCCATGGCGGGCCGGCTGGCGCGGCAGGTCGCTGCAGCCTACTGCTCAGGCTACGCCGACCGGCCGCGTGCCGGCGATAGTGGTGCGGTGCAGCTCGCGGTCGAAGCCGTCGTAGTCGTTCATCGCCAGGTGCTGGGTACAGCGGTTGTCCCATACGGCCAGCGCGCCCGGCGTCCAGCGGAAGCGGCAGGTGAACTCGGGGCGGGCGGCGTGCTGGTGGAGGTACTGCAGCAGCGGCGCGCTTTCTTCCTCGCTCATGCCATCGAAGCGCAGGGTGTAGGTGCTGTTGACGTAGAGTGCCTTGCGGCCGGTGGCCGGGTGCACGCGCACCACCGGGTGCACGGCTTCGCGCATGGCACGCTCGTCGGTGCGCACGTCCATCTTGTGGGCGGGGTCGCCGTTGTTGACCACGGCGCCGTTGGCGCCATAGGAGCGCACCGGGCTGTGCACGGCATGCAGGCCTTCCAGCACGCTCTTGAGCGTGTCCGACAACGCGTCGTAGGCACGGTACATATTGGTCCACATGGTGTCGCCGCCGTAGGGCGGGATCACGCGCGCGTACAGGGCGGAGCCGAGCGGCGGGATCTCTGCGTAGCTCATGTCCGAATGCCACAGGCCGCCGAAATTGCGCTTGGTCTTTTCCTCCCGGCCTTTCATCACCGGCAGGATCTCCGGGTGGCCGGGCAGCGCGCGCACAAAGGGCACTTCGAGCAGCGGCCCGAAGCGCGCGCTGAAGGCCTTGTGCTGGGCGGGTGTGAGCTGCTGGTCGCGGAAGAAGATGACCAGGTGCTCATGCAGCGCAGCCTCGATCTCGGCGAAGACCGCATCGGGCAGCGGCGCGGCCAGGTCGACGCCGCGGATCTCGGCGCCGATGGTGCCGGCAATGGGTTGGATGTCCAGGGTCTGGGTTTGCGACATGGGAGTCTCCTCTTCGGGGTAGGGGGCGTGCCGGATGGGCGGGGTGGAATCGGGGAGGCCGTGCGGTGCCACCGCACGGCGTCCGTTGCAGGGGAGGGCCTGGTGAGCGGTGCACACTGCGCGGTGCTCACTGCACGGTGATATGGGCGCTGCGCACGAGCTGGCCCCACTTGCGCGATTCGCTGTCGATGTAGCGGGCGAACTCCTGCGGGCCGGCACCGGACACGATGCCGCCCATCTCGTCGAGCTGGCGGCGCACCTCGGGCTGTTTCAGGATGGCCTGCAGCGCCTTGTCGAGCCTGGCTACGATCGGCCTGGGCGTGGCGGCGGGGACCAGCACGCCGAACCAGCCGGCGATCTCGTAGCCGCGCAGCCCGGACTCGGCCATGGTCGGCACCTCGGGCAACTGCGGCGAGCGCTGCGCGCTGGTGATGGCGAGCGCGCGCAGCTTGCCCGTCTTCACCAGCTGCAGCGCCGAAGGCATGTTGTCGAACATCATCGGCACATGGCCTGCCATGGTGTCGTTCAGGCCGGGCGCGCTGCCCTTGTAGGGCACGTGCGTCAACGCCACGCCCGCCATCGACGCGAACAGTTCGCCGGCCAGGTGGAGCGAGGTGCCGGCCCCCGGCGTGGCGAACCCCAGCGGCGCGGGCTGGCGCTTCGCATAGGCCAGCAGGTCCTTGACCGAATGCACTGGCAGCGCCGGGTTGACCACCAGCAGGTTGGGCACGGCCATCAGCATGGTGACCGGGGCGAGGTCCTTGACCGGGTCGTAGGGCAGGTCGCGGTACAGCGACGGGTTGATCGCGAGCGGGCCGATATTGCCCATCACCAGCGTATAGCCGTCGGCCGGCTGCTTGGCTGCGAAGTCGGTGCCCAGGTTGCCGCCGGCCCCTGCCTTGTTCTCGATCACCACCGGCTGGCCGAGCTGTTCGCCCAGCTTCTGTCCGACCACGCGCGCCAGCATGTCGGTGGAGCCGCCGGGCGGGTAGGGCACGATCCAGCGGATCGGCCGGCTCGGCCACTGGTCCGCGGCGTGCACGGCGGCGAACGGTGCCAGCGTCGCCAGCAGGGTGAGTGCGAGGCCGAGCGCGTGGCGCAGGCGGGAAGGGCGCGTGCCGGCACATGCCGGGGCGCGGGTCTGGGGGGCCGTCATCTTGTTTGTCTCCGGAATTGGGGTCGCGGTACTTGCCACGCCCTCGTCCTTGGTTTAGTATGTTCACTAGATGAACTAGATGTGCTCATAGTGAACGAATGAAGAGTAATCGATCGATCCAGCGCTGTCTAGCGATCCTGCAGGCCTTCCGCCACAACGGGAGGCCGACGCTCGCCGAGCTGTCGCGTGCGGTCGACCTGCCGCACCCCACCGTGCTGCGCTTCCTGCTGACGCTGGAGGAGGACGGCTACGTGGCGCGTGAAGACAGCCGCTGGCGCCTGACCACGCGCATCTTCGAGATCGGCTTCGCCGCGCTGGAGAGCCTGGGTGTGACCGAGGCCGTGCAGGAGGTGCTGCAGCGCCTCGCCGATGCGTATTCAGGTACTTCCAACCTCGGTGAGGCGGGTGCCGACGGCGTGATCATCGTCGGCCGTGCGATGGCGCCGGCGGAACGGCGCCGGCTGGTGGTGATGAACCTGCGCGTGGGCAGCGTGCTGCCGCCGGCCAGCGCGCTGGCCATGGCGCTGGCACTGCCGGTGGGGCAATGGAGCGAGCTGGCCTATCCGGAAAGCAACCAGATGTCGGTGTCGGTGCCGCTGCCGGCCGGCGGCTCGCGCCGGCTGTCGCTCGGCATCTCCACCGCGACGGCAGAGGCGCCGCCGGAGCGCATCGTGGCCGAGATCGTGCCGGCGCTGCAGCGGGCGGCGGCCGACGTCAGCCGCATGATCGGCCTGGCGCCGGTCTGAGTGTGCATCGGCGCGTCGGCGTGCCGGCCTTGGAGGGCCGAGCGGCGCCACCGGCGGCTATCGCCCATTCTCCCGCGCGGATCCGCTGTTTCGCTCCTTCCTTCTATTTCGCTCCGCACCGAAGTAGTGCTAATCTTCGCCCTTGCCTCAGACATTCATCCACGATCTTGAATGTCTGGACATTGGCTGGCCGGGACACGACCCCGCGCGGCCTGCCGCAGGTGTGCCGGGTTGCCTTCCCGGAGCGCGTTGCGGTGTCAACAGTGGCACGCCGTCCGCACAGGCGTCGATGGCGCGCCTCCTGCCAAGCACAAGCGAGACATCCGTGGCTTCACTCACCCTTGACACCTTCCTGGCCGGCGTCGCCCGGCGCGACCCCCATCAGCCCGAATTCCTGCAGGCCGTGAAAGAGGTGATGCTCACCCTCTGGCCCTTCGTGCAGCGTCATCCCCGTTATGCCGAGCTGGCCCTGCTGGAGCGCCTGGTCGAGCCGGAGCGGGTGATCCAGTTCCGCGTGGCCTGGACCGACGACCAGGGCCGCGTGCAGGTCAACCGCGGCTTCCGCGTCCAGCACAGTTCGGCCATCGGCCCCTACAAGGGCGGCATGCGCTTCCATCCCACCGTCAACCTGTCGGTGCTGAAGTTCCTCGGCTTCGAGCAGACCTTCAAGAACGCGCTCACCACGCTGCCCATGGGCGGCGGCAAGGGCGGCTCGGACTTCGATCCCAAGGGCAAGTCCGACGGCGAGGTGATGCGCTTCTGCCAGGCGCTGATGAGCGAGCTGCACCGCCACCTGGGCGCCGATACCGATATCCCCGCAGGCGATATCGGCGTGGGCGGCCGCGAGGTCGGCTTCATGGCCGGCATGATGAAGAAACTGTCCAACCAGTCCGCCTGCGTCTTCACCGGCAAGGGCCTGGCGTTCGGCGGCAGCCTGATGCGTCCCGAGGCCACCGGCTACGGCACGGTCTACTTCGCGCAGGAGATGCTGCACCGGCGCGGCCGCGATTTCGACGGCCTGCGCGTGCTGATCTCCGGCTCCGGCAACGTGGCGCAGTACGCCGCGCAGAAGGCGATGGAGCTGGGTGCGAAGGTACTGACCGTGTCGGATTCCGGCGGCGTGCTGCACTATCCCGAGGGCATGCGTGCCGGCCAGCTCGAGGAGCTGATGGCCTTCAAGAACGAAGAGCGCGGCCGCCTGAGCGACTTCGCCGCGCGCCACGGACTGCGCTTCGAGGCGGAGCGCACGCCCTGGCACGTGCCGGCCGACGTGGCGCTGCCGTGCGCGACGCAGAACGAGTTGAACGGCGCCGACGCCGAGCGCCTGCTGGCCAACGGCGTGTTCTGCGTGGCCGAGGGCGCGAACATGCCGTCCACGCTGGAGGCGGTCGACCGTTTCCTGGAGGCGCGCATCCTCTATGCACCGGGCAAGGCCAGCAACGCCGGCGGCGTGGCCACCTCCGGGCTGGAGATGTCGCAGAACGCGATGCGGCTGTCCTGGCACCATGCCGAGGTCGACGAGAAGCTGCACGCGATCATGAAGGATATCCACCAGAACTGCATCCACCACGGCCAGAAGGACGGCGGCTACATCAACTACGTCGAGGGCGCCAATATCGCCGGCTTCGTCAAGGTGGCCGACGCCATGCTGGCGCAAGGCGTGATCTGACGCCGGGCGGCGCGCGGCCGGCCCGCGCGCGCCAAGGTAAGAAGGGGCGCCCGCGGGCGCCCCTTCTTCGTTGCCGGCCGCGATCGACGGCCGTCCCGCTCAGTTCTTGTTGTTATTGGTGTTGTTGATGGCGTTGAACTGCTGCGTCAGGTAGCTGCTGGTCTGGTTCATCCGCTGCACCACCAGGTCCAGCTTGGCGAACTGCGCGCGATAGCGCTCCATGTTGGCATTGATGTTGTCCTGCGTCTTGGTGTAGTCCTTCTGCAGGTCCTTCAGCGACTTGTCGAGGCCGTCGGTGGCGAGCTTGAGCGCGCCCTTGTCGCCGTTGAGGTCGTCGATCGCCGTGCTGATCTGCTTGGCATAGCCATCGGCCTTGCCCTCGCCGACGAACAGGCGCGTGACGCCGCTGACATTGTCCTTGAGCGCCTTGCTCAGCTTGGTGTCGTCGATGGCGAGCGAGCCGTCCTTCTGGAACGAGAGGCCGATCTGTGCCAGGTTGCTGATGCCGCCCGCAGCGCTGCCCGCCGAGGCGTTGAGGATGTTGCGCAGCTTGGTCTGGATGCCGCGCAGCACGCCGTCGCCGGTCAGCACCGAACCCGTCTTGGTGGTGCTGTCGACGGCAGTCAGCTTGCCTGCCATGTTGTGCAGGTTGTTGAAGGCGCTGACGAAGGCCTGCACGGCCGACTTGACGTTGTCGAGGTCGCGCGTGACGCTCAGGCTGGTGGTACCCACCTTGTTGAGCGTCAGCGTCACGCCCTGCGCGGCGTCGGCGACGGTGTTGCTGGCGCTGGTGACCGCCATGCCGTTGATGGTCAGGTTGGCGTTGGTGCCGCGCACGGTTTCCCTGACCCCGCTGGGCTGGTTGGCCTGCTCCGGATCGTAGCCGAGCAGGCCCTGCAGTTCGGGCGAGCTGGCGCTGATGCGCATGGTCGTCGCCGCCCCCGTCTTGTCCGAGGTCAGCACGATGCGGTAGGGCGTGTTGCTGCCGTCGTTGGCGATGCTGGCGGTGACGCCGATGCCGGCCTTGTTGATGGCGTCGCGGATGCCCTGCAGCGTGTTGTTGCTGCTGTCGATGGTGACTTTCTTGGTGGCGTCCGCGGTGGCGCTGAAGGCGGGATTGACGTAGGTGCCGTAGGTCGGCGAAGCAGGGTCCTCGTCGTAGCCGCTGACCGAGCCGAAGTCGAACACCAGGGTGCCGGTGCCGATGGCCCGGGTCTGGCTGGCCTGGCCGGCGGCGACCAGCGACTGGGCCTGGGCCAGGCTCTTGACGTTCACGGTGTAGCTGCCCGGCGTCGCATTGGATGCGGTGGCCGCGCCCAGGATCTCCGTCGAGCCGACCGAGGCCTTGGTCACGCTGAAGGTGGCCGTGTCCGCCAGCTTCTTGGCGGACGCCTGGAAGGCGGCCAGCATGCTTTTGACGTTGCCGTAGGCCGATACCTTGGCCTGGTAGGCGGCCTGCTTGTTCTTCAACAGATCGAGCGGCTTGCTTTCCGCCGCGGACAGCTTGGTGAGCAGCGTGTTCAGGTCGAGACCCGACCCGACGCCCAGAGAGGTGATGGATGCCATCGGCGTTACCCTTCGAATTTTGAGTTCTTCACTGTGTAGCCGGCACGCCAGGACCGGACGCCGTGCGGCAATGGCGGCACGCCGGTGACTGGCACCGGCGGCCGGCTTGCGCGTTCATTGGCGGAGCCCGGCCTTCCCCCGTTGCGAGCGCCCGGACCGATCGCGGTGCCGGCTCCAGGCCGGCCGCCGCGCGGGCGCTTCCTTCCCGCCAGGCGGGGGAATGTATGACATGCGGAGAGACTTCATCTGTCTCCATCCTGCATTATCGGACGGGGCCTGGCGATCTTTAGCGGAGAAATGAGGGGGATTCCGGTGCCATGGCGGGCGACCGGGGCGATTCAGAAGGGGGGCGGGGATCGGCGGCGGTCCTGGTGGCGGGAGCCTCAGGGCGCGCGCCGGTCTGCGCGCAGCCGTGCCGCCCGCTGGTTCCATTGCGAGAACAGCGTGTCCAGGCAGGCCACCGTGGTACAGGCATCGCGCCGCGCGAGGAAGGCGTCGATCTCCGCCTGGCGGATCGCGCCGGCCTGCAGCAGGCGCTGCTGCTGGGCGCGGATTCGGCCATTGCCCATGGCCAGCAGCGCGTGCTCGCAGATCAGCCGCGCGGCCGGCGTGCCGGGTGCCGCGCAGTCCGGCTCGGCGGCGCGCGCCGTGCCCGGGCTGGCGAGGGCCGCGAGGGTGGCGAGGGTGGCGAGGGTGGCGAGGGTGGCGAGGGTGGCGAGGCCCGGGGCGGCGCTCAGGCGGGGCAGAAGTGGCATCGGATCGGCATCGAAAGTCCCCGGCGGCGACGCCGCGAAGGTCCGGAGCGAGAGCATACACGTCCGGGCCGCGCCGGCGCGTTTCGCCGCGCACGGGTATGATCCGCGCAAGCCTGCGGGCATCGCGGCCCGCATCGGACCCTCTTCCACCACAACAGGAGAACAAGCATGGCAGGCGATCTCAGCCAGACGGTGCGCGCACTGGTGTTCGATGTGTTCGGCACGGTCGTCGACTGGCGGACCTGCGTGGCCCGCGAGGCCGCGCCCTTCCTCGCGCGGCACGGACTCGCGGTGGAGCCGGAGGCCTTCGCCGACGCCTGGCGGCGCGAATATGTGCCGGCGATGGCCGAGGTGCGCAGCGGCCGGCGCGGTTTCGTGCGGCTCGATGTGCTGCACCGGGAGAACCTGGTGCGTGCGCTGGCCGGCCTCGGCGCCGACGTGGCGCGCATCCCGGGCGCGGAGCTCGATGCGCTCAACCTGGCCTGGCACCGCCTCGACCCGTGGCCGGACAGCCGCGAGGGCCTGCAACGGCTCAAGCAGCGCTTCATCATCGCGCCGCTGTCGAACGGCAACATCCGCCTGATGGTGGACATCGCCAAACGCGCCGGCCTGCCCTGGGACGCCATCCTCGGCGCCGAGGTGGTGCGCGACTACAAGCCTTCGCCGGCGGTCTACCTGCAGACCGCGGAGATCCTGGGACTGGCGCCGGCCGAACTGTGCCTGGTCGCCGCGCACAACGGCGATCTCGCCGCGGCACGCGCCTGCGGCCTGTCCACGGCCTTCGTGGCGCGTCCGCGCGAGCATGGCCCGGCCCAGTCCACCGACCTGGCCGCCGAGCAGGACTGGGATGTGGTCGCGGCGGACTTCGGCGAGCTGGCGCAGCGCTTCGGTTGCTGAGCGCGCCGCGCCGGGAGCGCGCGGGCGCCCGCCGTCAGCACTCGACCACGTTGACGGCCAGGCCGCCGAGCGAGGTTTCCTTGTAGATGGCCTTCATGTCCTCGCCGGTCTGCTTCATGGTACGGATCACGGTGTCGAGCGAGACGTAGTGGCTGCCGTCGCCGCGCAGCGCCATGCGCGCCGCGTTGATTGCCTTGACCGCGCCCATGGCGTTGCGCTCGACGCAGGGGATCTGCACCATGCCGCCGACCGGGTCGCAGGTCAGGCCCAGGTTGTGTTCCATGCCGATCTCGGCGGCATTCTCCACCTGCTGCGGCGTGCCGCCCTGGGCGGCCGCCAGCCCCGCGGCCGCCATCGAGCAGGCCACGCCGACCTCGCCCTGGCAGCCGACCTCGGCCCCGGAGATGGACGCATTGGTCTTGTAGAGGATGCCGATGGCCGCGGCGGTCAGCAGGAAGTCCACCATGCCTTCCTCGTCGGCCCCCGGCACGAAGCGCATGTAGTAGTGCAGGACCGCCGGCACGATGCCGGCCGCGCCGTTGGTCGGCGCCGTGACCACGCGCCCGCCGGCGGCGTTCTCCTCGTTGACCGCCATGGCCCAGGCATTGACCCAGTCGAGCGCCGCCATCGGATCGGCGCCGGCGGCGCCGCCCTGCGCCAGCGCGCGGTAGAGCTCGGGGGCGCGGCGCCGCATGCGCAGCGCGCCGGGCAGGGTCTGCGGTGCCGCGCCGCGCAGGCCGAGGCCGCGCTGCACGCATGCCTGCATGACCTGCCAGATCTCCCGCAGCCCTTCGCGCACCTTGGCCGCCGGCTGCCAGGCGCATTCGCGCGCCAGCATCAGGGCGGCGATGCTGCGGCGGCGTGCCAGCGCCAGCGCGATCAGCTCATCGCCGCTGTGGAACACGCAGGGCGGCACGGGCCGCGCGTCGGCACCGCCTGGCGCGGCGCCCTGCTCGATGACGAAGCCGCCGCCGACCGAGTAGTACTCGGCCTCGCGCAGTGCCGTGCCGCCGGCGTCGAAGGCGGCCAGGCGCATCGCGTTGGGGTGGGCGGGCAGCACGCGCTCGCCGCGGAAGGCGAGGTCGCGGCGGACGTCGAAGGCAATCCGGTGCGTGCCGAGCAGGGGCAGGCTGCCGTCGTGGCGCACCGCCGCCACGCGCGTGGCCACGGCGTCGGGATCGACCGTCTCCGGCGCCTCGCCCATCAGGCCGAGCAGCACGCCGGTATCGGTGGCGTGCCCGCGCCCGGTCGCGCCCAGCGAGCCGTACAGGTCCACCTGCAGCCGCGCCACCGCGGGCAGCAGGTCCTGCGCGTGCAAGGCGCGCGCGAACAGCAGGGCGGCGCGCATCGGTCCCACCGTGTGCGAGCTGGACGGGCCGATGCCGATCTTGAAGATGTCGAAGACGGACAGGAACATGGCTCGAGGAGGATCCGGCTTCAGGCCAGCGGCAGCTGCCGCTCGACCAGCCTGGCCCAGTAGGCGGCGCCCAGCGGCAGGATGCGGTCGTTGAAGTCGTAGTAGGGGTTGTGCAACGGCGGATCGTCGGGCCCTTCGCCGGCGCCGATGCCGATATACGCGCCAGGGCGCTGCTCCAGCATGAAGGCGAAGTCCTCCGAGCCCATGGCCGGCTTGACGTCGGTCTTGACGTTGCCGGTACCGACCAGGCTGGCCGCCGCGCCGACCGCCGCCGCGGTCTCCTCCGGCGTGTTGACCACGCCCGGGTAGCCGGGGCGGAAATCCAGCGCGATGCGTGCGCCGTGCGTCAGCGCCACGCCGGTGCAGATCTGCTGCATGGCCTGCTGGGTGCGCTCGCGCACGGCCGGGTCGAGCGAGCGCGTGGTGCCGCGCAGCACCACGGATTCGGGAATCACGTTCCAGGTGTCGCCGCCGTGGATCTGCGTGATGCTGACCACCACCGCGTCGTTGGCGTCGGTGCGGCGGCTGGCGATGGTCTGCAGCGCCATCACCAGCTGGGCCGAGACCACCACGGGGTCGATGCCGTGGTGCGGCTGGGCGCCGTGCGAGCCCTTGCCGGTGATGGTGATCTCGAAGTTGTCGAGGAAGGCGGTCATGGTGCCGGGGCGGATGGCGAACTTGCCGCGCGGCAGCTGGGGGAAGTTGTGCATGCCGTAGACGGCGTCGGCGGGGAACTTGTCGAACAGGCCCTCCTGCACCATCACGCGGCCGCCGCCCTCGTTCTCCTCGGCGGGCTGGAAGACGAAGTGCACGGTGCCGCGGAAAGGCTTGTGGCGCGCCAGGTGGGCGGCCGCGCCGAGCAGCATGGCGGTGTGGCCGTCGTGCCCGCAGGCGTGCATCTTGCCGGCGCAGGTGGAGGCGTGCGCAGCGCTGCCGAGCTCCTGCATATTGAGCGCGTCGAGGTCGGCGCGCAGCGCGATGCTGGGGCCCTCGCCGTGGCGCAGGGTGCCGACCACGCCGGTGGTGGCCAGGCCGCGGTGGACCTCGATCCCCATCAGTTCGAGCGCATGCGCCACGATATTGGCGGTGCGGTGCTCCTCGAAGGCGGTTTCGGGCGAGGCGTGGATGTCGCGCCGCCAGTCCACCATGCTCTGGCGGATGTCGTCGGCGATGTCAGGGTCGCGGTACATGGCTGCTCGGGCTCCTGGAAGTCTTGGTGTGTTGAAGTCTTGACGTCGATGCGGGTCAGTGGAAGCACTCGGCGATCAGCGTCGCGCCGAGGAAGGTGCCGGCGGTGGCGGTCAGCGAGACCACCACGATGCGCCAGCCGAGCTGGCGGAAGATGGGCAGGTCCTTGGCCACGGAGAAGCCGGCCAGCGCCAGCACGGGCGTGGTGAAGGTCATGAAGTTGAGCTTGTCGGCCAGCGCGACGAGCGCATCGGAGAAGGGGAACAGGCCCGGCACGCCGGCCAGCGTGGCGGCGATGGACAGCATCAGCAGCAGCGGCAGGCGCGGCAGCAGGCGCTTGGCAAGGTGGCACGCCGCCACCAGCGCGACGACGGCCAGCACGCCTTCCAGCGAGACCAGCACCGGCACCTGGTAGGAGAGGCGGTTGCCGACCAGCACACCTGCGCCGACCACTGCCCAGCCGAGCATGGTATCGGCGCCGGACAGGCCGTGCGCGGGCAGCACGGCGGCGCCCAGGCTGGCGCTGCCGGTGGCGGCCTGGCGCGGCGAGAGGCGGCCCAGCACCGGTTCGAGCTTGCCGTACAGCCAGGAGCACAGCGGCAGCGACAGGAACAGCGTGAAATAGAAGCCGGCCACCGAGGTCAGCAGGTTGGAGGCGGCGGCGATGGCGGTGATGTCGGCCGCGTGCTCGGCGGGGTGCTGGGCCAGGATGGCGCCCACGGCGGCCGCCATCAGGCTGCCCGAACCGACGCCCGCGCCCATGGCCAGCGAGCGCGGGTCGAACACGTGCAGGCTGCTGAGGAAGCCGGCCAGGATGGCGATGAAGAGCGCGCCCAGCACCGTGCCGGTGATGTACTCCGCCAGCACGCCGCGGCCTTCGGGCGAATCCATGCCGTACTTCTCGCTGATGATGGCGATATTGCCCTCGCGCCCCACCGAGAAGGTGGCGCCGACCGCCTCCCGCTTGAGGCCGAGCAGCAGCGCGAGCGGCAGGCCCAGGGCCAGGGTGCCGAGTGCATGGCCGAACTCCTGGAACAGCAGGGCCCAGCCCGCCGCCCTGACCTTGGGCAGCGCCACGCCGACGGTGAGGCCGAGCTTGACCACGAACAGCAGCAGCCCCGCATTGAGCAGGCCGGTGGCCAGCGCCTGCAGGCCGGGGCCGACCGACAGCGGGCGCGGCAGGCGCCGGCTGGCGATGCCGAGGGCGGCGGCCATCAGCAGCGACCACATCATCGGCATCAGCACCACGCGGCCGGGACCGAGCTTGAACTGGAGCGGGCCGATGGCTTCGGCCAGCGCCACCACCGCGAGGGTGACGGCGAACAGGCGGAACTTGGCGAAGGCGGTGACGGCGCCGAGGCCGGGCGCGGACGGCGCGGCGGCGCCGGGGGACAGGGAGTGGGTCATGGCATGTCTCGCTAAGGGGCCCGGCGGGCCGCGGCGGGCGGACTCACGGTCATCGCGGTCCGTGAGCGGACCGCCAGCCGGCGGGCAGTGCACAAGTATTCCGAGCCACGGGCGTTTCATCAATGATCGGGATATGGGAAACTTGTTGCATTCAATGCAACACTCGCGCAGCCGGCGCGACCGGCCCGCGGCACGTGCCGTGCCCGCCGCGCCGGCCGCGCTCGAGAAGACCGCATGACCGCATGACCGCATGACCGCATGACCGCATGACCGGAAGACCCGAAGACGGAGACTTGCCATGACGCTGATGGACGATCGGCTCGACACGCGCCGCGTGCGCTACTTCATGCAGGTGCTGGAGAGCGGTTCGGTGCGCGGCGCGGCCGAGGTGCTGGACATGGATCCGTCGGCGGTGAGCCGGGCCATCGGCGTGCTGGAGAAGGAGTGCGGCACGCGCCTGCTGGAGCGCCATGGGCGCGGCGTGATGGCCACCGAGGCCGGCCACCTGCTGGCGGCCTATGCGCGCAGCCAGCAGGGGCAGCAACAGCAACTGCTGGCCGAGATGGACAGCATCGAGAAGGTGGCGCGCGGGCATATCGACATCGTCGCCGGCGAGGGCTTCGTCGAGTGGATGATGCACCATAGCCTGCGCACTTTCATGCAGGCCCATCCCGGCATCACCGTGGACCTCGACGTGGCCAGCACCGACGACATCGTGCGCCGCATCGTCGACGGCACCGCCCACATCGGCATGGTGTTCCAGCCGCCGCACGATGCGCGGCTGCGCGCTCACCATGTCTATGCCCAGCCGATCGAAGCCCAGGTGCTGGCCTCCCACCCGCTGGCGCGGCAGCGCGGCCCGCTGCGGCTGCAGGATCTGTTGCCCTATGCGGGGGCCACGCTGCACCGCACCTTCGGCGTGCGCCAGCATATCGAGGCCGCCGAGATCAGCGAAGGCGTGCGCCTGCCGTCGATGCTGACCACCTCCTCGTTCAGCGCGCTCGGGCACTTCGTCATGGGCGGGCTTGGCTACGCGCTGTGCACGCGCATCGCGCAATGGTCGTCCTATGGCGACGAGCGGCTGGTGTCGCTGCCGATGGGCAACCCGCTGCTGTCGCAGGGGCAGGTCCAGGTGGTGTCGCGCCAGGGCCGGGCGCTGACGCCGGCCGCGGCCAGCCTGCTGCGGCAGATCGTGGCCGACATGCCAAGGTGGCTGCGGCGGGATGCCGGCCGGTGTTCCGACGCTTGAAGCCCTGATTCAGGACACCGGGCGCCGGTGCGACCGGCGGGTTTCCACTCAGCCTTTGCGCGTGCTTTCGACCAGGTCCGAGGCGAAGGCTTCCCACAGCGCGTCGCGGCGCTGCAGCGCATCGATGGTGGCGGGTTTGCGCAGCTGCACCACCGCCGACACCAGCGCATTGCAGAGAAAGAACGCCGCCGTGTAGGAATCGAAGGGCGAGGCATTGGCGGTGCGCACCAGCAGGTGGTGGTCCGCCAGCGGCACCAGCGGCGCGGCCGGACTGTCGCACAGGGCGACGACGCGGGCGCCCTGTGCGCGGAAGACGCGCGCGATGCTGACCGGAGCGCGCGAATAGCGCCGGATGCTGAAGGCGAGCAGCACGTCGTCCGGCTTGAGCCAGAGCACGCCGTCGGTCGGCGTGACCGCACCGGCGCCGAGCTCGTGCACGTCGGGCCGGCACATGTTCAGGTGCAGCGCCAGCCAGGCGCTGACCGGCGCGCTGTTCTTCTGCGCCAGCACGAAGATGCGGCCCTTGGCCGTGGCGAGCAGGTGCGCGATGGCCTCGAAGGCCGCAAGATCCAGCGATTCATGGGTGGCGGCGAGATTGTGCTGGTCGTGGCGCAGGGCATCGTCCAGGCAGTCGCGCAGCGTGCGCTTGGCGCCGATGGCGGCGGGCGCGCGCAGGCCGGCGGTGGGCAGCGCCGCCGTCACGCTGGCGCGCGCTTCGCGCTGCGCGTCGGCATAGCTGGCGTAGCCCAGCTTGGCGAACAGCCTGACCACGGTCGAGGCGCTGGTGCCGTGCTGCGCGGCCAGCGCGGTGGCCGATTCCAGCAGCACATGCGGATAGCCCTGGCCCAGCGCGGCCGCCAGTTCGCGTTCCCGCGCCGTCAGCGTGGCCGCCTCGCGGGCCAGTCGGTCCAGCAGGGTGGCGTCGTCCGGCGTGGCCGGCTTGGAGGATTTCATCGGCTTGACATGTTTGCAATACGTATTGCATGATCGTATCACGTTTGCAATGGTCGAATCATCGACGGGACCCGCCGTCCGGAGCACAAGCCGCATGCAAGAGAACGAAGAGAACGAAGTGAACGAGTTCGTACCGGCCAGGGACAGTGGCATGGATAAAGATGAGGAAGCGGTGCTGGCCTGGCTGGCCGGCCGCGAGTCGGCCATGCAGGCGCTGCTGCAGCGCATCGTCGACATCGACAGCGGCAGCCGCCAGGAGGCTGGCGTGACGGCGGTGGCCGAGGTCCTGGGCGCGCACCTGCGCGAGGCCGGCATGGCCGTGGCCTTCCATGCCGTGCCCGGCTTCGGCGTCTGCCTCGACGCCGGGCTGCCCGGTTCCGGCCAGGGGCGCCCGATCCTGCTGATGGGCCATATGGATACGGTCTACCCGGCCGGCACCGTCGCACGCAGGCCCTTCCGCATCGAGGCGGGGCGCGCCTACGGGCCGGGCGTGGCCGACATGAAGTCGGGCCTAGTGATGAACGTCTTCGTGGCCGAGGCGCTGGCGCGCCTGGGCCGCCAGGCGCCGCCGCTGCGCCTGTTCTTCTCCTGCGACGAGGAGATCGGCTCGGGCGCCACGCGCGAGCGCATCATGGAGGTGGCGCGCGGCGTGCGCACCGTGTTCAACGCCGAGCCGGGCCGCGTCAGCGGCAACCTCGTCACCGGCCGCAAGGGCTCGATGGTGGTGGCGTTCGAGGTGGAAGGGGTGGCGGCGCACGCCGGCATCAATCCGGCGCAGGGTGCGAGTGCGATCGACGCGCTGGCGCGCAAGATCGTCGCGCTGCATGCCCTCACCGACGCCGGGCAGGGCATCACCACCAATGTCGGCTGCGTGCAGGGCGGCATCGTGCCGAACATGGTGGCGCCGCAGGCGCAGGCCCAGCTCGACGTGCGCTTCACCGCCGAGACCGACGTGGAGGCCCTGGTCGAGCGCATCCGTGCCATCGTCGAGGAAGAGTCCATCCCGCGCACGCGCGGCCGCATCACCGAACTGCGCCGCACCATGCCGATGGCGCGTACCCCGGACGCGCTGCTGGCGCTGTACCAGGGCAATGCCGAGCGGCTCGGCTTCCGCGTCGAAGGCGAATTCACCGGCGGCGCGGCCGACAGCGGCCTGACCGCCTCGGTCGGCACGCCCACGCTGTGCGGCACCGGCCCGGTGGGCGGCCACGCACATACCGAACGCGAGTACTGCGAGCTGTCGACCTTCGTGCCGCGCGCGCAGGCGCTGGCACTGACCATCCTCGGCCTGCGTTGAACGGCTGGATCCGGCCTTCCCCCAAGTTTCCTGGCTCTTCCTAATCTCCCATGCAGAAGCTGATCTCTACCCGTCGCCACTTCCTCCGCCTGGGCCTGGGCGCCGTGGCGCTCGCGGCCGCGCCGGCCGCCGTGCTGGCCCAGGGTGCCTGGCCTGCCAAGCCCATCACGCTGGTCGTGCCGTTCCCGCCGGGCGGCTCGGTCGACATCATGGCGCGCCAGTACGCCGACCCGCTGGCGCGCATCCTCGGCGTGCCGGTGGTGGTCGACAATCGCCCGGGCGCCGGCGGTTCGGTCGCCACGCAGTCGGTGGCGCGCAGCAAGCCCGACGGCTACACGCTGGTGGTGTCCTCGCAGAGCAGCCACCTGGCCAATCCGCTGACGCAGCCGCGCATCGGCTACGACCCGATCAAGGATTTCGAGAACATCGCCATCCTGGGGCGCCAGCCCAATGCGCTGGTGGTCCATGCCAGCCTGCCGGTGCGCACCTTCGCCGAGTTCCTCGCCTATGCGAAGAAGAACCCCGGCAAGCTCGACTACGGCAGCGGCGGCGCCGGCAGCATGGGGCAGCTCAATGTGGAGATGCTCAAGGCCAATACCGGCATCTATGCCACGCACATCCCCTATCGCGGCGGCTCGCAGCTCATCACGGCGGTGCTGAGCAATGAGGTGCAGTTCATCCTGGACAACCTGGTCATCATGCTGCCGCATATCAAGGACGGCAAGGTGCGCGCGCTGGCGGTGGCGTCCGAGCAGCGCCTGCCGCAGCTGCCCGACGTGCCGACCTTCGCCGAACTGGGCTATCCGCAGCTCAACCTGAGTTCCTGGACCGGCATCGCCGCGCCTGCCGGCACGCCGGAGCCGGTGGTGCAGAAGCTGTACCAGGCGGTGCGCCAGGCCGCCAGCGATCCCGCCATGCAGGCGGCGCTGCGCTCGCGCGGCGTGGTGCCGCCGGAGGACATGCCGCCGGCCGCCTTCGAGAAGATGATGGCCGAGCGGCTGCAGCGCTACGGCGAGGTGGTCAAGCGCGCCAAGATCTCGGCGGAATAAACGGGAGGACCCCGCCGGGCCATGGCGCGGTAGCGTATGGCGGGGTGTGGCATCGACGGGCGGCGGCCGGCACGGGAAACCGTGGCCTGCCGCCTTCGCATGGCGCGGCCGGCAAGGCGACGCCGGCGGTGCGCCGGCGATCGGGTCTCAGCGATAGGGTCTCAGCGATAGGGTGTCAGCGGTAGGGCGTCTGCAGGATGCCCATCACCGTGCGGATGCCGTCGCGGTAGTTGCCCAGCCGCATGTTCTCGTCGTAGCTGTGCTGGTTGTTGTCGGCATTGACCAGCGGCACGATGACGAAGGGCGACTGCAGCGCCTGCACCGCGGCGCCGGTGGGTACCGTGCCGCCCATCATGCGGATCTGCACCGGCGCCTGGCCGTAGGTGGACTGCATGGCCTGCTGCAGCCAGCGGCTGACCGGGGCGTCGAGCGGTGTCCGCGCCGCCGAACTGGAGGCCGGCACCTCGCCGGCGCTGAGCGAAGCCAGCTTGGGATAGCGCGCCCGCTCCTCCGCGCTCGGCTCGCCCTCGACCAGGTGGTAGCCCTGCTTCTGCACGTGTTCCTTGAGGCGGGCGAACAGGTATTCCGGGCTGGTCTCGGGCACCGTGCGGATGTCGATCTCCGCCAGCGCCGACGAGGGCACCACGGTGCGCGCCTTGGCGCCGACGTCGCCGGCGGCCATGCCGCGCACGTTCAGGCTCGGATACTGCATGGCTTCCTGGTAGTTGGCGCCGACCCGCTCGGCCGCGGCGATGCCCAGGCGGCGGCGCAGCGCCGCCTCGTCGTCCGGCACGGCGCTCATGATGCGGCGCGCTTCGTCGTCGAGCCTGACCGGGCTGTAGTAGCCCGGGATGGTGACGCGGCCCTCGTCGTCCTTCATGCTGGCCAGCAGGCTGGCCAGGCGCTGGGCGGGATTGGCCGAGTAGTTGCCATAGTGGCCGCTGTGCAGCTCCTGGCCGGCGCCGAATACCTTGAGCTTGACCAGCAGCACGCCGCGGTTGCCGAACACCAGCGTGGGCCGGTTGCTCTGGTGCATGGGGCCGTCGAAGATCACCATGCCATCGTTGCGCAGCAGCGCCAGGTTCTGGCCGATCACCTTGCCCAGCGAAGGCGAGCCCTTTTCCTCTTCCGAATCGAGCAGGACCTTGATGTCCACGGCCGGCTCGGCGCCGGCGGCCTTGAGTGCGTCGACGGCCGCCAGGAACATCACGATGGGGCCTTTGTCGTCCGAGGACGAGCGCGCGAACAGCCGCCACTCGGGATCGACCCGCTCGCCGTAGAGGTGCTCCAGCGGCAGCGCCTCCCACTTGCCGTCGGCCTGGCGCGCCTTCAGCACCGCCTCCCAGGGACTGCGCTGCGCCCACTGCGACGGCGTCACCGACTGGCCGTCGAAATGCATGTAGAACAGCACCGTCTTGCGCGGCGCCGCGCCGGCCGCCGCCGGCGCCTTGAGCTCGGCGTAGACCATCGGCTTGCCCTCGTTGGGCAGCTCGCGCGCGTTGAAGCCGCGCCGCGCGAAGGCCTGCACCAGCCAGGCGGCATTCTTCTGGATGTCGGCCGGCACGTTGGCGTCGTTCGGCATGGCCAGCAGTTCCACCCACTCGCGGTAGCTGCCGGCGGCGGCTCGCATGGCCGCCTGTTCCAGCGCGGCGCCGTCGAGCGTGGCGGCGCCGGCACCGGTGGCCAGCAGGGCCGCGCCCAGGGCGGCGGCCAGGGGCCAGGCGAGCGGGCGGCGCAGGGAGCGCGGGCGCTGGCGGTCGGTGCGGGGGGCTCGTATCGGGTCGTTCATCGTGTCCTCGTGGATCCAGGTCGGCTGCTGTGGTGCCTTGGTCTTGTCATCGGCCGGCAGGGTGGCCGGCGCAGCGCTCAGATGGTAGCGCGTCCCTTGCCTGCCGGGCCGCCGATTCCGTTCCGGCCGGCTTTCGACGGCGCCGCCGCGGGCGCCTCCACCGGGTTGCGCGAGGCCTGTGCATTGCGCGACGGCGATGCGCCCCGCTATCACGGCAAGGGCGTGCATCGCGCGGGGGCCGGGGATGGCCGCGCGCCATGCCGGCAGCGATGCCGCGCATCCGCTGCGGCGCGGGGCTTGAGGCCGCGCGCGGGACGTCAGGCGGGCGGGGTTTCCAGCGGGGCTTCCAGCGGGATTTCCGGCGCGACTTCGAGCGCGAACACCAGGCGCTGCAGTTGCCGCCGAGTGCCGGCGTCGAGATCGACGAAGACGCAGCCGACCTTGCGCCGAGCGTCCGCCTGCGGGGTGGCGGGGCCGTGCCGTACCACGCGCAGGCTGGCCTGCACGATGCCGAAAGGGCCGAAGTCCAGCGTGCAGTCCGGCAGCAGCCGTCCGGGCGCGAAGACGGCCAGCAAGCCGAGCGGCACGCGCAGGCCGACGCCGCTCAGCGACAGGTCGCGGATGTCCAGGCTCAGCGGCGGGCCACCAGCCTCATCTTCCCGCCGGCAGCGGAAGCCGCGCGCCGCCGCCAGGCGGACGCGGAAATGCCTGCGCGCCTGCAGGTACTGCAGGCGCGCAGGCAAGGGAATGTGGAAGGCGGGCGTATTGCCCAGGCGGGTCACCTCGGGCGTGCCGGCGGCGAAGCGGATGGGCGTACCGCCCAGCGAGCCGCGCAGGCTCAGGCCGGTGGCGTTCAGCAGCCGTTCCAGTTCGCGCCCGTTGCGGCACCATTCGAGCACGCAGGCGCGCCGGTCCTCGTCGGCCAGCAGCAGGCGGGTCGGGATGCCGGCCGGCTCGAACAGCAGCGGCGTGCGCGTGCGGGCCAGTTCACGCAGCACACGGGCGATGCTTGCCGGCTCGTCGAGCCAGAAGTCGTCCTGCGCGGTGGCCGGCTGCACGGTCGGTGACATGGGGCGGATCGTAAACCATCATTTCGAGGGGATACGGGATTATCGCCTGCCTGTTGGCGGCATGGCGTGGCTGCCAGGCAACGTGCGCGGCGGCGCGTGCGGCGAGGTGCCGGAAGCGGCACTGGAACGGCGGGGAACGGTGGCGCGGCAAGGCCGCGCCCATCCGGCTCGGGCGGGGGTGCCCGTCGGCGCTCAGTGGGGGAAGCGGTCGTCGCCGTTGGCGATGTAGTGGCTGGCTTCCTCGCCCCAGTGGGTCATCTGGCGGGCGCGCGGCTTGATGGCGCCATCGACGTAGACATCGCGCTGGCCGGCATGGGCGGCCGAGTCGAAGGGGCGGGGGCCTTGCTGGGCGAAGACGGGGGTCGACAGCGCGCCGAGGGTGGCGGCCAGGGCCAGGAAGGAGAGTGCGGCTTTCTTCATTTTATTATCGGCGTCAGCGGATTCATGGGTTCGTGACGCCAGCATGTCATCAGGAGTGGCGGCATTATAGGGGTTTTCCCTAGACCGTGCAGGGCGAGTTTGCGGCGGCGCAATAATCCCCGCCAAGGACACCTTGGCTGTGACTCAAAGGCAGCTTTCCATGCGATCAGGGTCGTTCCGGGCGGCCGGGATCGGCCACAGGTGCTGCCATCGCCCTGGTGGGGGGGGGTGTCTCCGCGCGAGACTTCCGGGCCTCAAAAAAAAGAGAGCCCGCGGGGCGGGCTCTGCGAAGGACCATCGTCACGGTCACTCACGCACGGCATGTCATGCGCTTGACATGGATAGCGGCAGTGCGGGCCTCGCCTTTTCCCCCACCGTAGCGGGGGGGAGGGCGCTAGTCCGGGCGCCGGGTTTGCCCTGGTGTCTTGTCAGGCTCTCGCGCGAAGGGTGGAGTGCCACGGCAGTGCGTTGCGATGGCCGTTTCCACCGTCGATTGTGCGGTGCTGCCCGCCGTCCGCTGCTGCCGGCACCAATACAGCGCCTCAATCTGCCTGCATTGGCGCACAATATCGGTCTCGGGCGTGTGTGAGCGCCTTGCATATTTGGGAGCCGGTATGAGCAGCAATGTCGAAGCAGTCTTTTCCATCGAACCCAGCCAACACCCCGTGGCCGCCGCGGAGCGTGCGCGTTTGCTGGAGAATCCCGCCTTCGGCAGGGTGTTCTCCGATCACATGGCGACCATCCGCTACACCGAGGGCAAGGGCTGGCACGACGCCAGGATCGCCGCGCGCGGCCCCTTCGAGTGCGATCCGGCCATGCAGGTGTTCCACTACGCACAAGAGATTTTCGAGGGGATGAAGGCCTATCGCCTGCCCGATGGCGGTGGTGCGCTGTTCCGCCCTGACGCCAATGCGCGCCGCTTCCGCAACTCGGCCCGCCGCCTGGCCATGCCGGAGCTGCCCGAGGCACTGTTCCTGGAGTCCGTGCGCGAACTGGTGCGCCTGGACCGCGAGTGGATTCCCACCGTGCAGGGCGGTTCGCTGTATCTGCGCCCTTTCATGATGGCTACCGAGGTGGCGCTGGGCGTCAAGCCGGCGGCCGAATACCTGTATTGCGTGACGGCCTGCCCGGTGGGCGCGTACTTCAAGGGCAGCAACCCGGCGGTCACCATCTGGGTGTCGGACAACTACACGCGTGCCGCGCCTGGCGGCACGGGCGAGGCCAAGTGCGGCGGTAACTATGCGGCCAGCCTGCTGGCGCAGGCCGAGGCCTCGCGCGAGGGCTGCGACCAGGTGGTCTTCCTCGACGCGGTCGAGCGGCGCTGGGTGGAAGAACTCGGCGGCATGAATGTCTTCTTCGTCTTCGACGATGGCTCGCTGCAGACGCCGCCGCTCACCGGCACCATCCTGCCCGGTATCACGCGCGAGTCGCTCATCGTCCTGGCCCGAGACATGGGCCTGACGGTACGTGAAGAGCCGTACTCGATCGACCAATGGCAGGCCGATGCCCGGAGCGGCCGCCTGCGCGAAGCCTTTGCCTGCGGCACGGCCGCCGTGGTGACGCCCATCGGGACGGTGAAGGGCCACAAGCACAACTTCACGATCGGCGATGGCGGCGCCGGCAACCTGACGATGCGCCTGAAGAACGCGCTGGTCGACCTGCAGCAGGGCCGCGCGGCAGATCCGCATGGCTGGATGGACCGCCTGTTCTAAGCCAGCTCCGACCCGCGATCCGCTCGAGGGTTCCCCGTCCTGGTGCTGCGGCCGGCGCGCAAGGCGAGGCGGGGCCGCGGGGAGGGCTTCTGTTCCCGGATAGCCTGGGCCGGTCCAGGGTTCACCAGGGTATGAGCGGAGATGGCAAGCGGATAGAAGAGGCGCTTGGGATTTTTTTCTGAAAAGCCTTGCCAATTGGTTATCGAGGCATTAGTATTCGCCTCCCCGTTCGCAGCGCACCGCGTGACGGGGAGGGAATGGCAGGATTGGAGCGGCTCGAATGAGTGCGGCGTCCGAATAAAAGAAATTCTCGAAATCGCTTGATTGATCTCGAAAAATTCTTTATAGTCTCGTTCCTTCGCTGCAGACATAACGCAGCGGCAACGCAAACCGGCAAAGCCGGATGCGGCCCGAGAGGGTGGTTCTTTAACAAACAAACACCGATAAGTGTGGGTGCTTGATAGTGAATGCGGAAGACCTCGGTCTTCTAGCTTGCAAATTATCAGTGCTCGCACAGTAAACATGTTTGGTTTCGTCTTCGGACGGAGCCAGTCAGTTTTCTGAGAGTGAGCGACCGCTCGAAAGAGCGAGGTTTGCGCAGGCAACTGCGCGGAACCACACAGAGATTGAACTGAAGAGTTTGATCCTGGCTCAGATTGAACGCTGGCGGCATGCCTTACACATGCAAGTCGAACGGCAGCGCGGACTTCGGTCTGGCGGCGAGTGGCGAACGGGTGAGTAATACATCGGAACGTGCCCTGTTGTGGGGGATAACTAGTCGAAAGATTAGCTAATACCGCATACGACCTGAGGGTGAAAGCGGGGGACCGCAAGGCCTCGCGCAATAGGAGCGGCCGATGTCTGATTAGCTAGTTGGTGAGGTAAAGGCTCACCAAGGCGACGATCAGTAGCTGGTCTGAGAGGACGATCAGCCACACTGGGACTGAGACACGGCCCAGACTCCTACGGGAGGCAGCAGTGGGGAATTTTGGACAATGGGGGCAACCCTGATCCAGCAATGCCGCGTGTGTGAAGAAGGCCTTCGGGTTGTAAAGCACTTTTGTCCGGAAAGAAATCCTTTGGGCTAATACCCCGGAGGGATGACGGTACCGGAAGAATAAGCACCGGCTAACTACGTGCCAGCAGCCGCGGTAATACGTAGGGTGCGAGCGTTAATCGGAATTACTGGGCGTAAAGCGTGCGCAGGCGGTTTTGTAAGACAGGCGTGAAATCCCCGGGCTCAACCTGGGAATGGCGCTTGTGACTGCAAGGCTAGAGTGCGTCAGAGGGGGGTAGAATTCCACGTGTAGCAGTGAAATGCGTAGAGATGTGGAGGAATACCGATGGCGAAGGCAGCCCCCTGGGACGTGACTGACGCTCATGCACGAAAGCGTGGGGAGCAAACAGGATTAGATACCCTGGTAGTCCACGCCCTAAACGATGTCAACTAGTTGTTGGGGATTCATTTCTTCAGTAACGAAGCTAACGCGTGAAGTTGACCGCCTGGGGAGTACGGTCGCAAGATTAAAACTCAAAGGAATTGACGGGGACCCGCACAAGCGGTGGATGATGTGGATTAATTCGATGCAACGCGAAAAACCTTACCTACCCTTGACATGCCACTAACGAAGCAGAGATGCATTAGGTGCCCGAAAGGGAAAGTGGACACAGGTGCTGCATGGCTGTCGTCAGCTCGTGTCGTGAGATGTTGGGTTAAGTCCCGCAACGAGCGCAACCCTTGTCTCTAGTTGCTACGAAAGGGCACTCTAGAGAGACTGCCGGTGACAAACCGGAGGAAGGTGGGGATGACGTCAAGTCCTCATGGCCCTTATGGGTAGGGCTTCACACGTCATACAATGGTGCGTACAGAGGGTTGCCAACCCGCGAGGGGGAGCTAATCCCAGAAAACGCATCGTAGTCCGGATCGTAGTCTGCAACTCGACTACGTGAAGCTGGAATCGCTAGTAATCGCGGATCAGCATGCCGCGGTGAATACGTTCCCGGGTCTTGTACACACCGCCCGTCACACCATGGGAGTGGGTTTTGCCAGAAGTAGTTAGCCTAACCGCAAGGAGGGCGATTACCACGGCAGGGTTCATGACTGGGGTGAAGTCGTAACAAGGTAGCCGTACCGGAAGGTGCGGCTGGATCACCTCCTTTCCAGAGCGTGCATTCCGAGTCGAGCACTCACACTTATCGGTTGTTTGTTGTTGCGGCCAGGACATGGCCAAATGCAAGTGCTTGATATCGAGCGCTTGCATTTGGCATTGCCAAGCGAAGAAATTCGGCTGTTCTTTAACAATATGGGATGTAGTAAAGGTGTCGTGAAGCCTTGATGAGAGGCTGAAGTAACCAACACGATACCGGGTTGTGATTGTATCAACCAAAGTATTTAAGTGATCGAAAGATGACTTGGAATACGGCACAAATGCGAGAACTCAACCTGTAATGAGCGTTTCAAGCGCGAGCTTGAGACACACTCGTTATAGGGTCAAGCGAACAAGTGCATGTGGTGGATGCCTTGGCGATCACAGGCGATGAAGGACGCGGTAGCCTGCGAAAAGCTTCGGGGAGCTGGCAAACGAGCTTTGATCCGGAGATGTCCGAATGGGGAAACCCGGCCCGTATGGGTCATCCCTTGCTGAATACATAGGCAAGGGAAGCGAACGCGGCGAACTGAAACATCTAAGTAGCTGCAGGAACAGAAATCAACCGAGATTCCCAGAGTAGTGGCGAACGAAATGGGAACAGCCTTGTACTCTTTAGCAGCATTGTTAGCAGAACGGGATGGAAAGCCCGGCCATAGCAGGTGATAGCCCTGTATGCGAAAACAGCGTTGTGGAACTAGGTGTACGACAAGTAGGGCGGGACACGTGAAATCCTGTCTGAAGATGGGGGGACCATCCTCCAAGGCTAAATACTCGTGATCGACCGATAGTGAACCAGTACCGTGAGGGAAAGGCGAAAAGAACCCCGGGAGGGGAGTGAAATAGATCCTGAAACCGCATGCATACAAACAGTCGGAGCCTGGAAACGGGTGACGGCGTACCTTTTGTATAATGGGTCAGCGACTTACATTCAGTGGCAAGCTTAACCGATTAGGGCAGGCGTAGCGAAAGCGAGTCCGAACAGGGCGTTCAGTCGCTGGGTGTAGACCCGAAACCAGATGATCTATCCATGGCCAGGTTGAAGGTGCGGTAACACGTACTGGAGGACCGAACCCACTAGTGTTGAAAAACTAGGGGATGAGCTGTGGATAGGGGTGAAAGGCTAAACAAATCTGGAAATAGCTGGTTCTCTCCGAAAACTATTTAGGTAGTGCCTCGTGTCTCACCTTCGGGGGTAGAGCACTGTCATGGTTGGGGGGTCTATTGCTGATTACCCCGCCATAGCAAACTCCGAATACCGAAGAGTGCAATCACGGGAGACAGACATCGGGTGCTAACGTCCGGTGTCAAGAGGGAAACAACCCAGACCGCCAGCTAAGGTCCCAAAGATTGGCTAAGTGGGAAACGAAGTGGGAAGGCTAAAACAGTCAGGAGGTTGGCTTAGAAGCAGCCACCCTTTAAAGAAAGCGTAATAGCTCACTGATCGAGTCGTCCTGCGCGGAAGATGTAACGGGGCTAAGCCAGTCACCGAAGCTGCGGACGCACGCAAGTGCGTGGTAGGAGAGCGTTCTGTAAGCCTGTGAAGGTGTCTTGTAAAGGATGCTGGAGGTATCAGAAGTGCGAATGCTGACATGAGTAGCGATAAAGGGGGTGAAAGGCCCCCTCGCCGTAAGCCCAAGGTTTCCTACGCAACGTTCATCGGCGTAGGGTGAGTCGGCCCCTAAGGCGAGGCAGAGATGCGTAGCTGATGGGAAGCAGGTTAATATTCCTGCACCGTCGTATGATGCGATGGGGGGACGGATCGCGGAAGGTTGTCCGGGTGTTGGAAGTCCCGGTCCCTGCAGTGGAGAAGGCGCTTAGGCAAATCCGGGCGCGGGATTCAAGGCTGTGGGGCGAGCGACCATGTGTCGCGAAGCAATCGGAAGTGGTTCCAAGAAAAGCCTCTAAGCTTCAGTCATACGAGACCGTACCGCAAACCGACACAGGTGGGCGAGATGAGTATTCTAAGGCGCTTGAGAGAACTCGGGAGAAGGAACTCGGCAAATTGGTACCGTAACTTCGGGATAAGGTACGCCCTGGTAGCTTGACTGGCCTGCGCCAGAAGGGTGAAGGGGTTGCAATAAACTGGTGGCTGCGACTGTTTAATAAAAACACAGCACTCTGCAAACACGAAAGTGGACGTATAGGGTGTGACGCCTGCCCGGTGCCGGAAGATTAAATGATGGGGTGCAAGCTCTTGATTGAAGTCCCGGTAAACGGCGGCCGTAACTATAACGGTCCTAAGGTAGCGAAATTCCTTGTCGGGTAAGTTCCGACCTGCACGAATGGCGTAACGATGGCCACACTGTCTCCTCCCGAGACTCAGCGAAGTTGAAGTGTTTGTGATGATGCAATCTCCCCGCGGCTAGACGGAAAGACCCCATGAACCTTTACTGTAGCTTTGCATTGGACTTTGAACCGATCTGTGTAGGATAGGTGGGAGGCTTTGAAACCGGGACGCTAGTTCCGGTGGAGCCGTCCTTGAAATACCACCCTGGTTTGTTTGAGGTTCTAACCTTGGCCCGTGAATCCGGGTCGGGGACAGTGCATGGTAGGCAGTTTGACTGGGGCGGTCTCCTCCCAAAGTGTAACGGAGGAGTTCGAAGGTACGCTTGGTACGGTCGGACATCGTACCTAAAGTGCAATGGCAAAAGCGTGCTTAACTGCGAGACCGACAAGTCGAGCAGGTGCGAAAGCAGGACATAGTGATCCGGTGGTTCTGTATGGAAGGGCCATCGCTCAACGGATAAAAGGTACTCTGGGGATAACAGGCTGATACCGCCCAAGAGTTCATATCGACGGCGGTGTTTGGCACCTCGATGTCGGCTCATCTCATCCTGGGGCTGTAGCCGGTCCCAAGGGTATGGCTGTTCGCCATTTAAAGAGGTACGTGAGCTGGGTTTAAAACGTCGTGAGACAGTTTGGTCCCTATCTGCCGTGGGCGTTGGAATCTTGACGGGGGCTGCTCCTAGTACGAGAGGACCGGAGTGGACGTACCGCTGGTGTACCTGTTGTCTCGCCAGAGGCATCGCAGGGTAGCTATGTACGGAAGAGATAACCGCTGAAAGCATCTAAGCGGGAAACTCGCCTGAAGATGAGGATTCCCTGGAGGCTTGACCTCCTTGAAGGGTCGTTCGAGACCAGGACGTTGATAGGCTGGGTGTGGAAGCGCAGTAATGCGTTAAGCTAACCAGTACTAATTGCCCGTAAGGCTTGATCCTATAACCAGTGTGTTTCACTGGTTGACGTATCGCGTGTGCCCAGAACGGTGCCGATACCTCACAACCAAGACTACATCCCTATTCGCTGCGACGGCTCAACCCCGGCGCAGCAACCCTTAATGCCTGGTGACCATAGCGAGTCGGAACCACCCCTTCCCATCCCGAACAGGACCGTGAAACGACTTTGCGCCGATGATAGTGCGGACTACCCGTGTGAAAGTAGGTCATCGCCAGGCTCTCCCTCCCGCAAAACCCCTCGACAGCAAACGCTGCGAGGGGTTTTGTCTTTGCGGCGTGCCGGAACGTCGAGATGTCATGACAGTCGTGACCCTGCATGGACGCCTGCCGGGATTGCTCAGGACTCCCTGGGGGCTGACGCGAACGGCAGGCATTGTCGCTTTCCAAGGAACGCAGAAGGGCTAGCGATGGTCTATGCCTTGCATTCCGTTACAATGTTGTCCTGCAGCAAGACGCCATCCCAAGTTCGTCGCAACGTCGGCTGCACCGTCTCTCCTCCATGCGCGCCCTCTACCTGCTGTTCGCCGTCGCCTGCCTTTGCCTGTTGTCTTTCGGGACGACGGTGCCGGCGCACGCTGCCGGCGGGGCCTGCCCGGCTGGCGGCGCGCATGCAGCGACCCGGCCGGCGCTGCCTGAGCCGACCGTCGAGCGGACGGCGGAGCGTGCCATCGACCGCACTGTCGAGCGCGTAGCGCAGGGCAGCATGCTCGAACTGGTGCTCGACGACGAGGATTTTCCCGACTTCGGTGAGCCCGAGATGGCGGCCTCCGACGAGCCGCCGCCCGGTTACTGTGATATCTGGGCGGCCGACCTGCTCGATCCGCTCGACGTCCTCGACGAAATCGAGGAATCCGGTGCGCTGTTCGTGCTGCCCCAGGTCAGCCTGGCACAGGCGCCCGATTTTCCCCCGTCTTCTTGCCCGGGCCGCGCTGACGCGCTGCCTGCGGCCTGCTTCAAGCCTCCCCGAAGCCTTTCCGCCTGAGGCGCCTCGCCGGCGCCGCGCGCTCGGCACCTGCGCGTGCCGCGCGTACCCGCTATTCCCATTCGACTGATTCCGCCGCACGGCCTGAGCGCTTGACCGCCTGAGGCCCGGCCCGTCCGCCCGTCCGCCTGTTCGCCAGTCGGCGAGGGCGGGAGCCGGCTTGCCGTCGCCCCTGGGGCGATGGTGGCTGGCGCACGGCCGTGCGGCCTGTTTGCCTGTCCATGAAGACCACCACCACGCTAGTCTTGACCGCGTCGCTCGCGTTCGCCTTGCCGCCGGCGCAGGCTGGGACGGCCGCCGCCAGCGCACCCTCCGCGGCGGCTGCTGCCGCCCCGCCGGCCGCCGCGCGCTCCCCCGCCGACACCTTCTCCTTGTCCCGGCTCCTGGCGCTGGCGCAGTCGACCAACCAGGGGGCGCTCGCCGCCCAGGCCGGCGTCGACGCCGCCAGCGCGGCCGTCACCAGTGCCCGCGCCTATCCGAACCCGCAGGTCGAGGTGCTGTACGGCCGCCTGTCGGGGCGCACGGCCGGTGTGGCGAGCGGCAGCGCGCCCACCTATGCCATCACGCAGAAGTTCGACTACCCGCGGCAGCGCAGCCTGCGCGAAGAGATCGCGCGGCGACAGCTCGATGCCACCCACGCCGGCCGCCAGGCCTGGCGCGCGGACCTGTCGGCGCGCGTCAAGCAGTCCTTCTATGAGACCCTGCGCCGCGAGAGCGAGCTGGCCGCGGCACGCGAGGACCTGAGCATGATGCGGCAGATCCATGCCCGCGCCCGCCTGCGTGTCGACGTGGGCGAGGCGCCGCGCTATGAGCTGATCAAGGCCGAGACCGAACTGCTGACCGCGCAGAAGACCAGGCAGGCGGCGCAGCTGCGCGTGGAGCAGGCGCGCGCCGCGCTGCGCCAGCACGTGGGCGGTGCCATGCCGGCCGATTTCGCACTCAGCGGCTCGCTGGGCGATGCCGTGGCGCTGCCGCCGCTGCCGCGCCTGCGCGAGCAGCTCGGCAGCGAGAGCGCCGAG
This sequence comes from Cupriavidus sp. USMAHM13, assembly GCF_001854285.1. NCBI lineage: Bacteria > Pseudomonadati > Pseudomonadota > Betaproteobacteria > Burkholderiales > Burkholderiaceae > Cupriavidus > Cupriavidus sp. USMAHM13. Next base: position 3,032,438 of record NZ_CP017752.1, on the reverse strand, counting down.
CTGGCGCAGCGCCGCATGGAGCTGGAACGGGCGCGGTTGGCGGTCGACTACCAGCGCTCGCTGCGCCTGCCCGAAGTGTCGCTGCGCGCGAGCACGGAGCGGCAGCCTGACAACACGGTCACCCAGGTCGGCCTGGTGCTGACCATTCCGCTGTGGGATCGCCGCAGCGGGCCGGTCAACGAGGCCGTGGCGCAGGCCGCCCAGGCGCGCAGCACGCTGGAGGCGCGCGAATTCGAGCTGAGCCAGGAACTGGAGACGGCCTATCACCAGATGGAGGCGGCCCAGGCCCAGGTCACGGCGCTGGAGTCCGGCATCGTGCGCCAGGCCGAGTCCGCGCTGGCCGTGGCGGAGTCCGCTTACCGCTTCGGCGAGCGCGGCATCCTCGACTACATCGACGCGCAGCGCGTGCTGCGCAGCGCCCGCGGCGAATTGATCGCCGCTCAGTACGAGCTGCAGCTCGCCGCCATCCAGATCGAGAAATTGCTGTCGACGGTGCCGTCGACGCCCGCATTCACCGGACTCCAATGACCATGCGCCCGAACTTTTCCCTTTCGCTGCTGGCTTGCGCCGCGGCCTTCGCCGTGCTGACCGGCTGCTCCGACCAAGCGGCCCCGGCGGCCGAGCCGGCCAGGCTGCCGCCGGGCATCGTCAAGCCCGAAGAGACACTGCAGAAGACGCTGAAGGTGGCGCCGGCCGCCACCAGCGCCTTCAGCGAGATGCTGCGCGTGGCCGGCCGCATCGATTTCGACGAGCAGCGCGTGGCGCGCATCGGCGCCAGTGTGACCGGCCGCGTCACCGACCTGTATGCCATGCTCGGCCAGGAAGTGAGGGCCGGCCAGGTGCTGGCGCGCCTGCACAGCAGCGAGCTGGGCACCGCGCAGATGGCCTTCCTCAAGGCCGAGGCGCAGACCGAGCTGCAGGCGCGCAACGCCGAGCGCGCGCGCCAGCTGTACGCCGCCGACGTGATCGGGCGCGGCGAGCTGCAGCGGCGCGAGAGCGAGTATGCGATCGCCTCGGCCGAGATGCGCGCCTACCGCGACCAGTTGCGCGTGCTGGGTATGTCGCAGGGTGCCGTCGCCGAGCTGGCCCGCAGCGGCAGCATCGACTCTTATTCACCGGTGTTCTCCAGTGTCAGCGGCACCGTGGTCGAGCGCAACGTGGCCCAGGGCCAGGTGGTGCAGCCGGCCGACGCGCTCTATACGGTGGCCGACCTGTCGCGCGTCTGGGTCGTGGCCGAAGTGCCGGAGCAGCAGGCCGCGCTGGTGGCGGAAGGGCAGAGCGTGGACATCGAGGTGCCGTCGCTGGCCAATGGCGCCGGTCACGACCGCATCACCGGCAAGCTGATCTACGTCGGCCGGGTAGTCAATCCGCAGTCGCGCACGGTGCTGGTGCGCACCGAGCTGGAGAACAAGGAAGGACGGCTCAAGCCGGCCATGCTGGCCAGCATGCTGATCGCCAGCAAGGCGGTGGACCAGCTGGTGGTGCCCGAGTCGGCCATCGTGCGCGACGGCGGCGATGAACTGGTCTACGTGGAGCAGCCTGGCGGACAGTATCGCCTGACCAAGGTCAAGCTCGGCGCCGAGAGCGATGGCATGCGCGTGGTGCAGGGCGGTATCCGCGCCGGCGACCGCATCGTGGTCGAGGGGGCCTTCCACCTCGACAACGAGCGCAAGCGACTCGAACAGGGGTAAGCCGCCATGATCCGATCCCTAGTACAGGCCGCCATCAAGCAGCGGCTGGTGGTGTGCGTGCTCGCCGTGGTGCTGTTCGCGTTCGGCCTGGGCGCGGCCAAGAAGCTGTCGGTGGACGCTTTCCCCGACGTGACCAATGTGCAGGTGCAGATTGCCACCGAGGCGATCGGCCGCTCGCCCGAAGAGGTCGAGCGCTTCGTCACGGTGCCGGTCGAGATGGCGATGACCGGTCTGCCGGGCCTGCAGGAAATGCGCTCGCTGAACAAGCCCGGGCTGTCGCTGATCACCCTGGTCTTCACCGATGCGACCGACGTCTACTTCGCCCGGCAACTGGTGATGGAGCGGCTGATCGAGGTGGGCGGGCGCATGCCGGAAGGCGTGGCACCGGTGCTGGGCCCGGTCTCGACCGGCCTCGGCGAGGTCTACCAGTACACGCTCGACCATGCCGATGACGGCGAGCGCGAGCTGACCCAGGAAGAACTGGCCGAGCGCCGCATCGCCCAGGACTGGGTGGTGCGCCCGCTGCTGCGCTCGATCCCCGGCGTCGCCGAGATCAACTCGCAGGGCGGCTACGTGCGCCAGTACCAGGCGCTGGTCAATCCCGACCGCATGCGCCACTACCAGGTCTCGGTGCAGCAGGTCTACCAGGCGCTGGCGCGCAACAATGCCAACTCCGGCGGCGGCGTGCTGCCGCACTACGCGGAGCAGTACCTGATCCGCGGCGTGGGCCTGGTGCGCGGCCTCGACGATATCGGCAGCATCGTGCTCAAGGAGATCGACGGCACGCCGGTCTACGTGCGCGACGTGGCCGAGGTCAAGATCGGGCACGAGGTGCGCCAGGGCGCGCTGATCAAGGACGGGCGGACCGAGGCGGTCGGCGGCATCGTGATGATGACGCGCGGGGGCAACGCCAAGGAGGTGGTGAGCCGGGTCAAGGCGCGCGTGGCCGAGATCAACGCGCGCGGCATGCTGCCGGGCAAGCTGCAGATCGTGCCTTACTACGACCGCAGCGAGCTGGTGGACGCCGCGCTGTGGACGGTGACCAAGGTGCTGCTCGAAGGGGTGGTGCTGGTGGTGATCGTGCTGTTCCTGTTCCTGGGCGACGTGCGCTCCTCGGTGGTGGTGCTGGCGACGCTGGTGCTGACGCCCCTGTTGACCTTCATGGTGATGAACCAGGTGGGGCTGTCGGCCAACCTGATGTCGCTGGGGGGGCTGGCGATCGCCATCGGCCTGATGGTGGACGGCTCGGTGGTGGTGGTGGAGAACGCCTTCGAGCGGCTCGGCCATTGCGACAAGACCGGCATGAGCAAGACCGAGATCCTGGTCAAGGCGGTCGGCGAGGTGGCCACGCCGGTGATCGTCGGCGTCGGCATCATCATCCTGGTGTTCCTGCCGCTGATGACGCTGTCCGGCATGGAAGGCAAGATGTTCGCGCCGCTGGCCTTCACCATCTCGATCGCGCTGGCGATCTCGCTGATCCTGTCGCTGACGCTGTCGCCGGTGCTGTCGTCCTACCTGCTCAAGGGCGGGGCCGAGCACGACACCCGCGTGATCGCCTTCCTCAAGCGCCACTACCTGCGCCTGCTGCACTGGGCGCTGGCCAACAGCCGCAAGACTGTTATCTGCGCGGTGGGCGCCTTCGCCGCCGCCATCGCGGTGGTGCCGCTGCTGGGTACTTCCTTCATCCCCGAGATGAAGGAGGGTTCGATCGTGCCGGCGCTGGATCGCGTGCCGAACATTTCGCTGGAGGAGTCGATCAAGCTGGAGAGGGAGGCCAACAAGCTGGCCTTGTCGGTGCCGGGCGTGAAATCGGTGGTGTCCGGCGTGGGCCGTGGCGAAAGCCCGGCTGACCCGCAGGGCCAGAACGAGTCGACGCCGATCGCCAGCCTGAAGGACCGCGACGAGTGGCCCGACGGCTGGACCCAGGACGATATCGCCAATGCCATCCGCGATAAGCTCAAGGCCATTCCCGGCGCGCAGATCGTGATGGCGCAGCCGATCTCCGACCGTGTCGACGAGATGGTCAGCGGCGTGCGCTCCGACGTGGCGGTCAAGGTCTTCGGCGACGACCTCGGCAAGCTGCGCGAGCTGGCCGGCGAGATCGCGCGCGTGGCCGGGGGCATCGCGGGGGCGCAGGATATCCGCATCGAGCGTGTCACCGGGCAGCAGTACCTGTCGATCGAGATCGACCGCCAGGCCATTGCGCGCTACGGGCTGAACGTATCGGATATCCACGACCTGATCGAGATCGCCATCGGTGGCAAGCGCGCCACCGACGTCTTCGAGGGCGAGCGCCGCTTCAGCGCGGCGGTGCGCCTGCCCGAGGCCTTCCGCGGCAATGTGCAGGCGATCCGCCAGTTGCTGGTGACGGCGCCCGACGGCGTGCAGGTGCCGTTGCAGAGCGTGGCGAAGATCGAGGTCAACGACGGTCCGGCGCAGATCAGCCGCGAGATGGGCAAGCGCCGCGTGGTGGTGATGATCAACGTCAACGGACGCGACCTGGGCGGCTTTGTCGGCGAGCTGCAGCAGGCCGCATCCGCCAAGGTCAAGCTGCCGGACGGCTACTACCTCGAGTGGGGCGGCCAGTTCCAGAACATGGAACGTGCCATGGGCCACCTGAAGATCATCGTGCCGGTCACCATCGCCGCGATCTTCTTCCTGCTGTTCCTGCTGTTCAACTCGCTGCGCCTGGCCACGCTGATCATCACCGTGCTGCCGTTCGCCTCGATCGGCGGCGTGATCGGCCTGTTCGTCACCGGCGAGTACCTGTCGGTGCCGGCCTCGGTGGGTTTTATCGCCCTGTGGGGCATGGCGGTGCTGAACGGCGTGGTGCTGGTGTCCTACATCCGCTCGCAGCGCGAAGCCGGCGTGCCGGTGGCCGAGGCCGTGGCACTGGGCGCGACCCAGCGCTTCCGCCCGGTGATGATGACGGCCACCATCGCCATGCTGGGCCTGGTGCCCTTCCTGTTCTCCAACGGCCCGGGCTCCGAGGTGCAGCGCCCGCTGGCGGTGGTGGTGATCGGCGGCCTGATCACCTCGACGCTGCTGACGCTGGTGATGGTGCCGGTGCTGTATCGCTGGTTCGACGACAAGAAGGCGGATCCGGTGCGGGACGCGCCCGTGTAAGCGCAGCCGCCAGCCCTGATTTCCGCTCAGGCCGGCAGCAGCGCGGCACGCGCCGCCGCCAGCACCTCCTCGCTCAAGCGCTCCAGCAGGCCGGACGCCGCGCGTGCGTATTGCCAGTGCAGCGGCACGTCCAGCGGCGTGTCCGGCACCAGTTCGACCAGCGAGCCGTCGGCGAGATGGGGGGCGATCAGCCCCAGCGGATGCAGGCCCCAGCCCATGCCGGCCAGCGCTGCGGTGACGAAGGCCTGCGACGAGGGCAGGGCGTGGCGCGGCAGCTCAACGTGCCGGTGGCACAGGCGCCGCGCCCAGTGCGCTTGCAAGGCGTCCTTGCTGTTGAACACCAGGCTGGGCGCCCTGGCCAGCGTACCGGCGCCGACGCCGCTGGCGAAATGGTGGCGCACGAAGGCGGGGCTGGCCGCCGCCAGGTAGCGCATGGCGCCCAGCGGGCGGCTGTTGCACCCGGCGGCCGGGTGCGCGGTGGCCGTCACCGCGGCCAGCACGGCGCCGCTGCGCAGCCACTCGGTGGTGTGGTCCTGGTCGTCCACCGTCACGTCCATCAGCACGGGGTGCGCCGCCGCGAAGGTGGCGATGGCCGGCGCGGCCCAGGTCGCCAGGCTGTCGGCGTTCACCGCCACCGGCAAGGTCACGCGCGCCAGCCCCTGCGGGGCGAGCGCCGGCAGTGCCCCCTGCAGTTCTTGCTCGAGCAGGCGCACGCGGTCGACGTGCTGGCACAGCCGCCGTCCCGTTTCCGTGGCCCGGCAGGGTTGCTCGCGCACCACCAGCGGGCAGCCGACGCGCTCCTCCAGCTGCCGGATGCGCTGCGAGATGGCCGATGGTGTCACATGCAGCGCGCGCGCCGCCCGCTCGAAGCTTCCTTCCCGAACCACGGCAACCAATGCCGCCAGCGCCGAGTAATCCAGCATCGATGAAGTTCCGCTAATGTTGATGTAGGAAAGATAGTTTGGCTTCATCCAAGGAGGCTGGCAAGCTGGCGCCATGATGAGCCTTCCACCTTCCACCACCGCTCCGCTTGCCATGTCCGTCGTGCTGCAGGGCCTTGCCCTCGGCCTCGGGCTGATCGTCGCCATCGGCGCGCAGAATGCCTTCGTGCTGCGCCAGGGCCTGCGCCGCGAGCATGTCGGCAGCGTGGTGCTGTTCTGTGCGCTGGCGGATGCCTTGCTCATCTGCGCGGGTGTGATGGGCATGGCCCAGGCCCTGGGAGAGCGTCCCGGCCTGGCGCGCGTGCTGGCGCTGGCCGGCGCGGTCTTCCTAGCCGTCTATGGCTTGCAGGCCTGGCGGCGTGCGCTGCAGTCCCACCGGCTGCAGGCCGCGGCGGGCGGCATCGGGGCCGGCCGGGGCGCGGTGCTGGCCCAGGCGGCGGCGTTCACCTTGCTCAATCCGCACGTCTATCTCGATACGGTGCTGCTGGTCGGCAGCATGGGCGCGCAGCAGCCGGCGGCGCTGCGCGGCTGGTTCGTGGCGGGCGCGAGCGGGGCCAGCCTGCTCTGGTTCGGACTGCTGGGCTTCGGCGCGCGCCGGCTGGCACCGTGGTTCGCCCGGCCGAAGGCCTGGCAGGTGCTGGATGCGTTGATCGGCGCGACCATGTTCGCGCTGTCTGCGCTGCTGGTGCGCCATGTGGTGCTGGGCTTCTGAGGCGGGGCGCGCGGCGCGCGCGGTGCTCAGCCCAGCTTGAGCCCGCCGTGCGCCAGCAGCTGGCGGAACACCGCCAGCCGCGCGTCGCCGGTCTGCGCCAGCCGCTGGCAGACGTGCGCGTGGCTGGCCTTGTCGCTGTGTCCCTGCAGCGCTTCCTGGCACTCCAGCTCCGAGATTTCCAGGTGGACGCCGCTCAGGATCGCGCGGCCCTTGCCGACGCGCGCACTGACGATGGCGGGGGGCGTGCCGCCGAGATCCGCATAGACCGCCAGCACCTGCGTGCCGGCGCCGGGCGCCGCGTCGAAATCGAAACGGCAGCCGCCGTGGTAGTGCGTATACAGCGCCAGCGGTGCCGGCGACAGGTGGTCCGTGGTGCGCAGCGTCACCGCTGCGGTGGTGCGCGGCGTGCCGTCGTAGAGGAGGCCTCCGGTCAGTTCCGGCAGCGAACCCACCGCGACCGCGTCGACGAAGCTCAGCTCGCGCGGGCCGCAGATCGCGCCGCGGGTGCCCGCATGGAAGGCCAGCTCCCGGCAGGCATAGTAGGCCCCCGCGCAGATGCCGAGATAGGTGCCGCCGGCTTCGACGAAACGCCGGATACGCGCGTTGGGCGCGCCATTGAGCGCCGCGCAGTAAGGCAGGTCGGCGCCGCCCGGCATCACGAACATGACCGCGTGGTCGAACAAGGTCGGGTCCAGCCGGATATCGGCGGCCATCACCGTGCGCATCTCATATTCGCCGGGATGCAGCTGCTGTCCGATGGTCCGCATCAGGCAGGCGGTCCAGTCGGATGCGCCGGCGTCGATGTAGGTAAGGATCTGGGGTTTCGGCATGCGGATTCCGGAGCGATCGTGGCGTTGCGGCGCCGGGGTTCCTGCGCAGTCTAAGCCAGATTCCGCCGGCCCGGGCTGCGTCGACGCGGCATCGGCGTGTCCGCGCCCTGCACAGGGTTTTGACCCTCGTTATATACCTCTATATATTTCGATCTGTGCTTGCGGTGCGGCGGCCCGGCCCGCCGCACCGCTCCCGCCGTTCCTGCCGCCCGTACCCCATGAACCGTTCGCTGCTGATTCTCGACGCCTTTGCCGCCCATCCGGGCGATCTCGTCGCGCGCGCGCTCGCCGGCGTGCTGGAGAGCGCCGCAAGCGGGCGCCTGCCCGCGTTCGCGCAATGGCTGGGCCTGCCCAGCCAAGAGTTCCGCGTCTTGCTCGACCGGTACTTTCCCGGCGCGGCGGCGGCGGGCTGGGCCCCCGATGCGCCGAACGTGGATGCCGCGGCGCTGCCCTGCGAATTCGCCGACCTGGTGGACATGCTGTGGGACGGGCGCAGTCCCGGCCGCGACGGCGTGGCGGTGCGCTGGACCGCCCATGCGCTGGCATCCGGCTGCTTCGGCGGAGGACATCTGTGGGAGGACATGGGGCTGGGCGGACGCGATGATGTCTCGGACCTGCTGCGCACCCGGTTCGCGCCGGTGTTCGCCGCCAACACCACCGATATGAAGTGGAAGAAGTTCTTCTACCATCGCGTCTGCGCCCGCCTGGACCTGCATCCCTGTCCCGAGCCGTCCTGCAGCCGTTGCGACCACTATGCGCAATGTCACGGCCCGGAAGGCCGGGCGGGGGCCGTGCCGATCCACGGCCCGGCTAGCCAAGCCAGCGCTGCCGCGCCAGCAGTTCGGTAAAGCCCGCCACGCTGAGCGGGCGCGACAGGTAGTAGCCCTGCACCTGGTCGCACCCCATCAGCGCCAGCGCGCGCAGCTGGCGCGCGTTCTCCACACCTTCCGCGACCACCTGGATGCGCAGCCGCTTGGCAAGCCGGATCAGCGCCAGCAGCAGGCGATGCGCCCGCGTGTCCTCGCTCTCCAGCGCGCTGATGAAGACCCGGTCGATCTTGATCTGGTCCACGTCCAGCTCATGGAGATGGAGCAGGTTGGAGTAGCCGGTGCCGAAGTCGTCGATGGCGACGCCGACGCCGATCGCGCGCAGATGGCCGAGCAGGCCCTTCATATGCGTGGACGCGCCGATGCGGGTGGACTCGGTGACCTCCAGCATCAGGCTGGCGGCCGCCAGGCCATGCCGCGCCAGGGCTTCGTGCAGGCAGCCGGCGAGGTCGCCTTCGCTCAGGTGGCTGAGCGAGATATTGACCGCCAGCGGGGGCGGCGAGAAGCCGGCCTGGCGCCATGCGGCCAGTTGCCGGCAGGCCGCATGGATGACCCAGCCGGTCAGCGGCGCGATCTGGCCGCCGGCCTCGGCGACCGGGATGAACTCGTCCGGCGGGATGTTGCCCAGGCGCGGGTGGCGCCAGCGCAGCAGGCATTCGGCACCGGTCAGCTCGCCCAAGGCCGTGCCGAACTTGGGCTGGAACATCAGGTGCAGTTCGTCCAGCTGCATGGCGCGCGCGAGGCCGGCCTCGATCATGCCCGCGCGTGAGGCGCCGTGCCTGCCGTCGTAGCCTTTGCCGGCGCTCATGGCGCGTAGTACGTGTGGCGGGTTTCGCGCGGCGGATCGGCGGGCGCGGTGCGATCGCCACTCTCGTGCCATGCCGGCGCAGGTTCACCGAGCAGGCGGCGCAGGAAGGCATCCGGCACCAGCGGGGGCGCGATGGCGTCGCCCTGCAGCGCATCGCAGCCGAGCGTGCGCAATGCGACCCGCTGCGGGCGGCTGTCGACGCCGCGCGCGCCGATCTCGAGGTCGAGGGCCCGCGCCACCTCGATTGCCGCCGACACGATCGCCATGCCGCGCGGCTCGGGCAAGGCGAGGGTGCCGACCAGCCGCGGATCGATCCACAGTTCATCGATGGGCATCTCGCGCAGCAGTCCCAGCGTGGAGTAACCATTGCCGAAGCCGGCCAGCGCGATACGTGCGCCGAGCGCGCGCAGGCTGGCGAATCCGGGCTGGCACTGTTCCGCTGCCTGCGCGACCACGCTTTCCGGCAGCGCCAGTACCAGGCGGCCCGCGCCGATGCCGTGCTGGCGCAGCGCGTCGAGCACGCGCTTCTGGGCATGTGGCACGGACAGTTCGCCTAGCGAGGCGCGCAGGTGGATGCGGAATGGTTGCGGGGCCAGGTGGCTCCAGCGCTTCAGGTCGGCCAGCACGGTGTCGAGCAGCCAGTCGCCCAGGGCGGCGCGCATGCCGCAGTGGCGTGCCACGCGCGCCAGCAACGGGGGCGGCAGCACCCCATACAGCGGGTGCTGCCAGACCGGCTCCACCTCCGCCGCGCACCAGCGGCCGTTGCGTCCGGCGACGATGGGCCGCAGCCGCAGCGCCAGTTCTCCTCGCCGCATCGCTGCGGGCAATTCCCGCCCCAGCAGCGTTTCATCGGGCGGCGGCGCGTGGTCTTTCGGCGCATCCTTCATGGCCGGGACGCCTTCCTGTTGGCCACGGCCAGGCCGGAGCGGCAGGTCCGCGCAAGCAGGGTGGACCCGCTCGGTGCGAGGAACGGGACATGCGGGGCGGCGGGGCCGGCAAGGCGGCTGGCGGGAAATGGGCGGAACAATGTCATCGCGCTGGCGATGCAGTGGCAGGAAGCGGTATCGACGTGGATCCGGTTCGCAGACTAAGAGAGGCGGGCGCTTGAACATGCCCCCGGAACGGAGGGATCGTCGGTGCGGCATCTCTCCCGGGCGCCGTGGCGGCGAATACACCCCGCGCGCGAGGGGAGTGTCGAGGCGGTCGGGGAGCGTCCGGGCTGACACATGCACAGCATATGGGCCCATGAGACAGCAGGCGTGTCCGGCACGACACGTGGAGCGGTCGATGGCGGAGGCAGCGTCCTGCTTCTTGTTGCGGCAGCGCAAAAATTCCTTGACTATCTATCTACCAGTAGATACCATGTGTTCATGGATCGCTGCTTCCCCTCCGCCACCGGCGGCAGGAAAGAAAAAGAGGATCCAGCGCGACATCGGGGATTTCCCCGTTTTTTCAGGACCGGTTCTCTATCTACAGGTAGATGCAAGTAGATACCTAACCGGCCCGGCACCAAGCGCCGCGCCGCAGACCAACCGGATCCCGATCGCGTGGATTCTTGCTAGACAAGGAGAGCATCATGAGCACCAACAAGACCTTCACCAAGACCCTGATCACCGCCGCCGTGCTGGCTGCCGCCGTGCTGGGCGGCCAGGCCTACGCCTCGGGCCCGAAGGACAGCGGCATCTCGGGCGACCGCTACGGCTACGTGTTCCGCGGCAATGACGCGCGCAGCGTCTACACGGACGGGGCCAAGGCGGGCAAGGCCGATCCGTACACGGACGGCGCCAAGGTCGGCAAGTTCGACCCGTACACCGACGGTGCCCGCATCGTGGCAGGCCTGGACCGCAGCGGCGTGTCGTCGGAGCCGGCCCGCAAGGCCGACCCGTACACGGATGGCGCCAAGGTCGGCAAGTTCGACCCGTACACCGACGGCGCGCTGGCCTGATGTGGATGGCGGGGTGGTGGCGGCCCCTGGCCGGTGCCGCCCCGCGTTAGCAGGTGAGTGGAGAAGCGATCATGAGACTGCGGGATAGCGTTCTGATCCTGGCCGGCTGGGTGTTCCTGTGCCTGGCCAGCGGCTCGCTCGTGACCCTGGCGGCGCAAGTGCTGCCGGCGTGAGCGCGGTGCGGGCTGTATGTGCGGATGCACATAGGATATGCTTGAGACTCTATCGATAGATAGATAAGATCGCACCATGAAAACCCAAACCGTCCGTGAACAACTGCTCGAGCACACGCTGGTGCTGATCCGCCGCCGCGGCGTGAACGGCTTCAGCTATCGGGACCTGGCCGAACTGGTCGGGGTCAAGACCTCGAGCATCCACTATTACTTCCCCTCCAAGGACGACCTGGTGCTGGAGGCGGTCAAGGAATACAGCGCCCGCGTGCTGGAGCGCATGAAGGCCGTGGATGCGCTGGAGTCGCCTCAGGAGCAGGCGCGCGCCTATCTCGAGGCCCTGCGCACGGCGGCTTGCGGCAGCGACCAGATCTGCCTGGCGGGCATGCTGGCGAACGAGGCCCTGAGCCTGTCGGACGACGCACAGTCGGTGATCCGCGAATTCTTCCGTACCCAGGAACTCCGCCTGGCGAAGATGCTGGAGCGCGCGCAGCAGCAGTACGGCAAGGTACTGCCGGTGCCGCCGCTGGCCCTGGCGCAGGTGATCTACGCCGCCTTGCAGAGCGCGGTGGTGTCGAACCGCCTGTTCGGTTCGCCGGAGCGGCTGGAGGCAGCGGGCAAGCTGCTGGTGGCTTACGCTTCGCCGGATCCGGTCCAGGTGGCGCGGGCGGAAGTGGCGACGGCATCCTGATCCGCGGCACGCCTGCGCGCGCGGCAATGCGGTGCAAGCCAGAATGAAAGCAACAAAAAGCCGGCCCTGAAAAGGGCCGGCTTTTTGTTTGCCCGGGCGGCACGCGGCAAGGCGGCGGCGCCGCGCGCGCGAGCGGGACCTCAGGGCATGACCGCCACCGCCGCTTCAGGAGTCTGCAGCAGGAAGGTCAGCGTTTCCTGCAGATAGAGGCTGACGGTCGTGTCGTCATGGCGCTGGTAGCCGATCGACAGGTCCTGGCCGAGATGCAGGTCGAAGTCGCCGCCGCGCGTGGAGAGCACGCAGCCGCCTCGGATGGCCGGCGCCCAGATGATCTCGCCGTTGACGATGCGTTCGATGTGCTCGCGCACCGGATAGCCGCCGTCGCTGGCCTCGCTCAACGCGGTGTAGGCATCGGCGCCGAGCAGCACCGAGTAGGGGCCGTCCACGCCGGCCAGGCGCAGCTGGCTCAGCGCCTGTGCGATGGCGGCGGGATAGTCGGCCACCTTGGCCGGCAACGGCACCGGCTGATTCGAACTGCCCGCGCGGATACCGACGATGGCGGCGGCCGCATAGCCGTCGAAGATGGCGCTGTCTTCCGCCAGCGCCATGCGCGTGGCCGCATCCTTGGCGGGTTGCCAGTCGGCATCGTTGGCGCCGTGCTCGACGGCGTCGATCGCATCGCGCGACAAGGTGAAAGGCACGCGCAGTTCGACCACGGCCTTGACCTCGCGCTGCCTGGCCTGCACGCCCTCGCGCGGCGCGGCGATGGCGGCCTGGCGGCCGGTGGCGACGGCACCGAAGGCATTGCCGTTGGGGCCCTTGACGTCGACCACGCGGCGCCCGGCGAGCGCGCGCTTGAAGGTGCGCGCCACTTCTTCCTCGATCTGCGCCCAGGCCTCGCTCGAGATCGGGGCCAGTTCGCGATGCAGGTTATTCATGCTGGGAAGCTCCTTTGAGTGAGCCGATGCGCAGCGAGCCATCGCCGGCGGGCGCGGCCAGCGCATCGGAGGCCGGCAGCGGGGCCGGCGCGGTGGCGGCTTCGCGCTCGGCGAGCGCTTCCAGCAGCGGCGCCGAAGGCACGAAGAACAGGCCGCCGGTCACCGCCGTGCTGAAATCGAGCAGCCGGTCGTAGTTGCCGGGTGGATTGCCGACGAACATGTTCTCCAGCATCGTCTCGGTGGGTGCCGGCGAACGCGCGTAGCCGATGAAGTAGGTGCCGAACTCGCCCGCGCCGGGGCGTCCGAAGGGCATGTTGTCGCGCAGGATCTTGACCTCCGCGCCATTTTCCTCGAGCGTGGTGAGGGAGCTGTGCGACCAGCTCGGCTTCACGCCCTCGGCCAGTTCGATGTCCGACAGCTTGGTACGGCCGATGATGCGCTCCTGCATTTCCACCGGCAGCGCATTCCATGCGGTCATGTCGTGCAGGTATTTCTGCACGATCACATAGCTGCCGCCGGCGAAGTCCGCATCCTCGGCGCCGACCAGGGTGAAGTCGAGCGCTTCCTCGCCTTCCGGGTTCTCGGTGCCATCGACGAAGCCGACCATGCTGCGCTGGTCGAAGTAGCGGAAGCCATGCACCTCGTCGGCGGTGGCGACCGCGCTGCCCAGCCGGGTCATGATCTGCGCGGCGAGCTCGAAGCACAGGTCCATCTGCTCGGCACGGATGTGCAACAGCACGTCGCCGGGCGTGGCCGGCGCTACGCGCGGCGGCTGGCCGACCGCGCGGAAGGGGTGCAGGCCGGCCGGGCGCGGGGCGCCGAACAGCGTATCCCAGGCGTCGGAGCCGAAGCCGCACACGCACGACAGGCGGCCGGCGGGCACTCGCTTGCCGACCGAGCGCACCAGCGCGGCCAGGTCGGCGCACAGCGCGCGCACGGCGGCGTGGCTGGCGGCATCGGGTTGGAGGGTGAGGACGAGGAAGATGGCGGAGCGCGTGATGGGCGCATTGACCGCCTGCGGGGTGCTGCCGTTCATCTGCCGCGTCCCCCGGCTGGCGCGGCGGGCCGCGTGGTGTGTCGGGTGGCGCTGCGGCCGGCGGCGGCTCGCGGCCGGCGGAGCGACCATTTCATGCGCGTCGAATCCATACATTTCCTTGGTGGGCGACGCAGGATATGTAACCCGAACCACGCGCAAAAGGCAAGATACAGCGGGCAAGGTACAGCGCTCACGGCACCGGGCCCTCCACCCTTTGCCCTCCGCCCTCTACCCACTACCCGGTGTCCGCCGCATCCCGCTGCCTCTCGTCCCCCGCGGCGGTGCGCGCGAGACGGCGCCGGCGCCGTCCCAGCAGCAGCGGCACCACGCCGATGGCGATGCCGCCGACGGCGATCACGCGCGCAGTGAAATCGAAGGCCGGCATGCTGTACAGCGCGACGGCCCACAGGAAGGCCGCGCTCGCCGCGGGCCAGGCCACCATCAGCGCCAGATCGGCAGTGCCCGCGGCCGCGCGGTAACTGCGCCAGGCGCAGGCGAAGCCGACCAGGCCGTAGTAGAAGGCCACCTGGAAACTGATGGCGTTGACCGAGTCCTGGATGATCTCGCCGACGCTGTCGAAGGTGGCGGCGGCCAGCAGCAACAGCAGTCCGCAGCCGGAGATCACCAGCGTGGCCACCCACGGCGTGCGCCAGACCGGATGCAGGCGCGCGTAGCGCCCGTGCAGCAGGCCGTCGCGGCCGCTGGCATAGAGCGTGCGGCTGAACTGCAGGATCGACGTCTCCAGCGTGCCGACGGTGCTGAGCATCACTGCCAGCACGGCCAGGTAGTCCCACGGGCGGGGGAACAGCCGCGAGGCGAGCGCGAAGACCACGTTGGTGCCGGCCTGCCGGATCTCGGTATCCGACAGCACCAGCAGGCAGGCAGCGACGAAGGCGATGAACAGCGCCAGCACGATGCCCATGGCGAGCAGCGCGCCACGGCCGGGCACGCGTGAGGGATCGCGCGTCTCCTCGGTCAGGTTGGCGGTCACGTCCCAGCCCCAGAAGAAGAACAGCGCCACCAGCGCCCCGTTGGCGAACAGGTGGGGCGTGAAGTGCCAGGGCGACAGCGCGGACAACGAGGACAGCGCCAGCGCATGCGGCGCGTGCCGCGTGGCATGGGCGAGGGCGGCCACCGAGACCGCCACCAGCACGGCCAGCTCCACCACCGTCATCGCGACCTGGGTGTAGCTGGTGAGCTTGATGCCCTTGATCACCACCGCGCTCACCAGCAGCAGCCAGCCGGCGGCCACCAGGGTCACCAGTGCCGGCCGCGCGGCCAGCGCCGGATCGAGCAGCAGCAGCGTCGCGGTGGCGGCGGGGATGGTGCCGGAAACCATGAACACCGCCGAGGCGACCAGCAGCGCCCAGCCGGCGAGGAAGCCCAGCACGGGATGGAAGGCCGTGCCGACCCAGGCATAGCAGGCCCCCGCGTCCGGCTGCAGGCGGTTGAGCTGGCGGTAGGCCAGGGTCACGCCGAACATGATCAGGCCGCAGTACAGCAGGCTGGCCGGCGCCAGGGTGTGGACGGTGGCGATCAGCGTGGCGGTGGTCGCCGCCAGGCTGAAGGCCGGCGCCGTGCCGGCTACGCCCATCACGACCGATTCGCCCAGTCCGAGCGCGCCCGCCTCCAGCCCTCCTTGCGCCTTCGCCTCCATGGTGGCCCTCCCTTCCGGGA
Organism: Cupriavidus sp. USMAHM13; assembly: GCF_001854285.1. Lineage (NCBI taxonomy): Bacteria > Pseudomonadati > Pseudomonadota > Betaproteobacteria > Burkholderiales > Burkholderiaceae > Cupriavidus > Cupriavidus sp. USMAHM13. The sequence continues at coordinate 3,017,046 of NZ_CP017752.1, read as the reverse complement.
CGCTGCCCGGCCCGCTGCGGGGCCCCGGTTCAGGACGGTCGGCCCCCGGCGAACCCGCTCGCTGGAACGGGCCTGATCGCACCGTCTCCAGTTTGGGTCAGGACCCGGCGCGCAACAAGGCGCGCGTATCCGAGCGCCACAACCGAGGGTGACGACGGTGCCGCGTGCGGCTACCAGCTTGCCTGGCCGTCCGGGCTGCCCTCGCTCAGCGGGATCCCTGACGGCACTTCATATGGTTGCAAATTAAAACCTCATTCATTACACTGCGGCGTCACATGGTTTTAATTTGAAACTAAGGAGCGCCCATGCTTCCATCCCGTGTCGCCGCACGGCCCGATGGCCTGCCGCCGTCCGCCCGGCCCGTGCCGATGCCGGCTTCCCTGGTGCGGCTGCTCGCGGTCGCCTGTGCGCTCAGCGTCGCCAACGTCTACTACGCGCAGCCCCTGCTCGATGCCGTCGCCCGGGACTTCGGCATTCCGCCTGCCACGGTGGGCGGCATCATCACCGCGACCCAGGCCGGCTGTTCCCTCGCACTGGTCACGCTGGTGCCCCTTGGCGACCGCTTGGAGCGCAGGCGCCTGCTGGCGCTGCAATTGGTGCTGCTGGCCGTGACCGCGCTGGCGGTCGCCGCCGCGCCCACGCCCGCGCTGCTGCTGGCGGGCATGCTGGGCATGGGCCTGTTCGGCACCGCGATGACGCAGGGGCTGATCGCCTATGCGGCCACGCTGGCCGAGCCGGGCGAGCGCGGACGCGTGGTGGGCGCGGCCCAGGGCGGGGTGGTGATCGGGCTGCTGCTGGCGCGGACCCTGGCCGGACTGGTGGCCGACGCGGCCGGCTGGCGCGCCGTTTATCTCGCTTCCGCGCTGCTGGCCGGCGGCATGCTGGTGTGGCTGGGGCGGCGCCTGCCGGCGGTGGCCGCGCCGCCCCGGCCGCCAAGCTACGCGGCCCTGCTGCGCTCCATGCTGGCGCTGCTGGCGCAGGAGCGCACGCTGCAGGTGCGCGGCATGATCGGCCTGCTGATGTTCGCCGCCTTCAGTGCGTTCTGGAGCGCGCTGGTACTGCCGCTGTCGGCGCCGCCCTTCTCGATGTCGCATGCCGGCATCGGCGCCTTCGGCCTGGTCGGCGCGGTGGGCGCGCTGGCGGCGGCGCGTGCCGGCCGCCTGGCCGATCGCGGCCTGGGGCAGCGCGCTACCGGGCTGGCGCTGCTATGCCTGGCGGTGAGCTGGCTGCCGATCGGCATGCTGCCCACTTCGATGGCGGCGCTGGTGGCCGGCATCGTGCTGCTGGACCTGGGCGGGCAGGCGGTCCACGTGATCAACCAGGCCATGATCCTGCAAGCCCGGCCGCAGGCGCAGGGCCGCCTGGTGGGCAGCTACATGCTGTTCTACGCGGCGGGCAGCGGCTTCGGCGCGCTGGCATCGACGCTGGCCTACGACCGGGCCGGCTGGAGCGGGGTCTGCCTGCTCGGCTTCTCCCTGAGCCTGCTGGCGGCCCTGTTCTGGGCCGCGACCCTGCCGCGCCGGTAACGCCGCACGGCCGTGACCGAAGCGGTCACGGCCGATTCGTCGTTTCGGACGACGCGCTGCCGCGGAGCGTTCGCGACACTGGAACGCACCGTTCGCCAGGGTGCGCCGGCATCGACCTTGGCGCCAGACAGGGCGCCAAACAGGGCGGCAAACAGGGCGACGAACACGGAGAGAGGAGACACATGACCTATCAGGCATTCGATCTGAGCGGCAAGGTGGCGCTGGTCACCGGGGGCAACGGTGGCATCGGGCTCGGCATGGCGGAAGGCCTGGCCCAGGCTGGCGCGGACATCGCGATCTGGGGCACCAGCGCGGACAAGAACGCGGCGGCCGTCGAGCGGCTGGCGCGCCATGGCCGGCGCGTGCACGCGGTGCGCTGCGACGTCGGCGACGAGTCGGCGGTGGACGCTGCCTTCGCCGAGACGGTGGAGGCGCTCGGACGCATCGACGGCTGTTTCGCCAATGCCGGCATCGGCGCGCGCGGCGGCCGCTTCGAGGACATGCGCAGCGAGGACTGGCACCGCGTGCTGCGCGTCAATCTCGACGGCGCCTTCTTCACCCTGCGCGGTGCCGCGCGCCAGATGCTCAAGCAGGGCGACGGCGGCGTGCTGATCGGCACGGCCTCGGTGGCCGCCATCGAGGGGGCGCCGCGCAACGAGCACTATGCCGCCACCAAGGGTGGCCTGATCTCGATGATGCGCGCGCTGGCGGTCGAGTACGCGCGCCACGGCGTGCGCGCCCATTCCATCCTGCCGGGCTGGATCGCCACCGACATGACGGCGCGCGGCCAGGCCGACGCCGCCTTCCAGGAGATGGTCGGCAAGCGCGTGCCGATGCGGCGCTGGGGCGAGCCGGCCGACTTCGCCGGCATCGCCATCTACCTGATGAGCGATGCCTCGCGCTACCACACCGGCGATACGCTGGTGATCGACGGCGGCTACACGCTGTTCTGAGCGCGGTGCCGTGGCGACCGCGCCGCGGCACGCACCGACCGATGACCGCGGCAGCCGGCGCGCCGGCCCGCACCGACAGGCAAGTCCCATGACCGACAGCGCTGCCGCCAGTTCCCCTGCGGACACTTCCCTTGCACCTTCCGGCCAGCCCATCGCGCATTCCATCGCGCCCCCCTTCCCGCATGCCTTCGTGCATCCGTTCGCCGGCTGCGATATCCGTACCCTGATCGATGCCCAGGCCGCGCGCCGCGGCGACCATCCCTTCCTGATCTGGGAGCCCTTCGAAGGCGAGGGCCGGCGCTGGAGCTATGCCGGCTTCGCCACGGCGGTGCGCCGCTTCGCCGCGGGCCTGCAGGCCCGCGGCGTGCGCCCCGCCGAACGCGTGCTGGTGCACCTCGACAACTGTCCCGAAAGCGTCATCGCCTGGCTCGGCTGCGCCTATGCCGGCGCCGTGGCGGTGACCACCAATGCCCGCTCCAGCGCCGACGAACTGGCCTATTTCGCCAGCCACAGCGGCGCGGTGGGTGCCATCACCCAGCCGCGCTTCGCGCAACTGGTGGCCGCTGCCGCGCCCGCGCTGGGCTGGCTGGCGGTGACCGCCACCGACAGCGGCGCCGCGCCGCCGGCCGCGTCCGGCCCCGGCGAGCCCTTCGCCGCCATCGACGCCGATCCGGACGGCCTGGCCGTGCGCGCGCACGACCCGATGGCGCCGTTCGGCATCCAGTACACCTCGGGCACCACCGCGCGGCCCAAGGCCGTGCTGTGGACCCACGGCAATGCTCTGTGGGGCGCGCGCGAGTGCGCCCTGCACGAGGACCTGCGCGCCGAGGACGTGCACCTGGTCCACCTGCCGCTGTTCCACACCAATGCCCAGGTCTACTCGGTGGCGGCCGCGCTATGGGTGGGCGCCACGGTGGTGCTGCAGCCGCGCTTCTCCGCCTCGCGCTTCTGGCCGGTGTCGCTGCGGCACCGCTGCACCTGGACCTCGGTGGTGCCGTTCTGCGTGCGTGCGCTGCTGACGGTGCCGCGGCCGGAACATCACCACTACCGCTTCTGGGGCAGTGCCGTGTGCGAACCGCCGACCGATGCCCACTTCGGCGTCAAGACCATCGGCTGGTGGGGCATGACGGAGACCATCACGCACGGCACCGTGGGCTCGGCGCACCTGCCCGATGCGCCGCTGTCGATGGGGCGTCCCGCCAACGGCTACACCATCCACGTGCTCGACGGCGACGGCCGGCCGGTCGCGCCCGGCGCGACCGGCGAACTCTACGTCGGCGGCGTGCGCGGGCTGTCGCTGTTCCTCGAATACGCGGGCGACCCGGCCGCCACGGCGGCAGCCTTCCGCGCCGATGGACTGTTCGCCACCGGCGACCGCGTGCGCCTGGGCGAAGACGGCTTCCTCTACTTCTCGGACCGCGCCAAGGACATGCTGAAGGTGGGCGGCGAGAATGTCGCCGCCTCAGAGATCGAACGCGTGATCGCGCTGGTGCCCGGCGTGGCCGAGGTGGCGGTGGTCGCCCGCAGGCATCCGATGCTGGAAGAGGTGCCGGTGGCCTTCGTGATCCCCGCCGCCGGGGCCGATGCCGCGCTGGACGAGCGCGTGCTCGCCGCCTGCGCGGGGCAACTCGCTGACTTCAAGCGGCCGCACGAGGTCAGGCTGGTCGACAGCCTGCCGCGCTCGACGCTGGAGAAGGTGGCCAAGGCGCAGTTGCGCGCCTTGCTGGCGCAGGCCGGCTGAGGTGCGCCGTGGGCCGGGGGCCCGGCCCACGGCGTTTCGCCCCGTCAGCGGGTCTGGGCGGCCACGCGCAGGCCCAGCGCGATGAACAGCAGGCCGATGAGCTTGTTCTGCCAGCGCACCAGCCAGCCCAGGCGCCGTGCGAAGCGGCCCAGCGGGCGCACGCTCAGCACCAGCAGCGTGGTTTAGAGCGCGCTCATGCCCACGAAGACCAGGCCCAGCACGGCGAACTGGCCGAAGGACGAGCCATGGCCCGGGTGGACGAACTGCGGCAGGAAGGCCAGGAAGAACAGGGCCGTCTTCGGGTTCAGCACCTCGGCCGGAATGGCCTGCAGGAAGGCCTTGGCGGGCGTCACCGCGGGCAGTTGCGGCAAGCGCGGGTCGTCCTGCGGCGGTTGCCGCAGGGCGCGGATGCCGAGGTAGAGCAGATAGGCCGCACCGAGGTACTTGACCGCGTTGAACGCCAGCGCGGACGTCATCAGCAGCGCCGACAGCCCGACGGCCGCGCACAGCGTATGGATGAAGTCCCCGGCGGCCACCCCCAGGCCGGTCAGGATGCCGGCCTTGCGCCCGCCATGCACGGTGCGCGTCAAAACCAGCAGCACAGCGGGCCCCGGAATCAGGAACAGGCCCAGCACCACGACGACGAACGCTCCCAGGGTAGACAGGTCTGGCATGTTGTTTCCTTGCGGTTCGGTCCGAGAGGCGCCGCACGGCCGGTGGCGCGGGCGCGGGCCTTGCGGCGCGGCCCGCGGGACATTATCGGCGTTTTCATGCCGTTTCGCTCAAGGTCCGCCGAGCGCTGCCGTTGACCATGGATTGAGACGCTGAAGCCGGGAAGTCCGGCCCGCATCCGCCTGGGCCTGCCCGCTTTGCGTGCCGATCGATACATCGCCGTGGCCGGCCCTGCAGGGTGGTGGACCAGTGGCGCGAGCGATGGTCGGCGTCAAGCGGGAAGATCAATAGGACAAGGCGGCCGGTCCGGGTTTCCGGCCGGCCGGCGCGGCGCCCGAATCCGTCGCCGCACGGCAGGGAATTCCACAAACAAGAGGGAAGGGGGAGCACGTATGTCGATCGAGAACCTGAGAATCCGCACGCGCCTGGCGATCGGCTTCGGGCTGGTGGCGCTGCTCGCGCTGGCGCTGGCCGCTGTCGGCGCGCTGCGCCTGCAGGACGTCGCGGACGGCGCGCAGCGCATCGCCGCGGTAACTTGGGGCAAGGCAGACGCCGCCGCCGCCGTGGCGACCGCAGCGCGGGCCGACGCCGCGCGCATGACGGCGCGGCTGCTGGGGGTGCAGGCCGGGTTGCCTGACAGCGGCGGCCAGCTCGCGCCGGGCAAGGTGTTCGAGGAGGCGACCGGCGGGTTGCCCGACGCGGCTGCCTCGGACGAGGACAAGGCAGCGCTGGCGCGCCTGCGCGACGCGCAGGGCAAGTACGCCGCCGCCTCGGGACGGGCCGCGGCGCTGCTGCAGCAGGGCGCGCGCGACGAGGCGGTGCGTGTCTTCGCCGTGGAGGTGCTGCCGGCGCTGGACGACGTGCAGGCGCAGGCGGCCGCGCTGGCCGGCCGCTACAAGGCCGAGGCCGGCACCATCGCCGCGCAGACGGCCGCACAGGCGGCTTCCGCGCGCGCCTGGCTGGCCGGGCTGGCGCTGGCCATCGTGGTGCTCGGCATGATCTATGTCTACCGCCTCACGCGCAGCATCGAGCAGCCGCTGGGCGAAGCGGTCCATATCGCCGAGACGGTGGCGTCCGGCGACCTGAGCCAGGAGTTCGCCACCGAGCGTGGCGGCGAGTTCGGGCGGCTGCTGAGCGGGCTGGGCGAGATGGAGGACATGCTGACCGACCTGGTCGGCCGCATCAAGGAATCGAGCGATGCCATCGGCGGTGCTTCGCGGCAGATCGCCGACGGCAACCTGGACCTGTCCCAGCGCACCGAAGAACAGGCCGCCACGCTGCAGCAGACCGCGACGCGCATGAGCGAACTGACCGGCATGGTGCGCAGCAACGCCGAACGCGCCCATGCCGCCAACGAACTGGCGGCCGGCGCCTCGGGCGTGGCAGCGCGCGGCGGAGCGGTGGTGGGCCAGGTGGTGCAGACCATGGAAGCCATCAGCGGCAGCTCGCGCAAGGTGGCCGATATCATCGACGTGATCGAAGGCATCGCCTTCCAGACCAATATCCTGGCGCTGAACGCGGCGGTGGAGGCGGCGCGCGCGGGCGAGCAGGGCCGCGGCTTCGCCGTGGTGGCGGGCGAGGTGCGCAGCCTGGCCCAGCGCAGCGCCAATGCGGCCAAGGAGATCAAGACCCTGATCGGCGACTCCGCCGCCCAGGTCGAAAGCGGTTCGGCGCTGGTCGGCCAGGCGGGCGAGACCATGCAGGAGATCATGCAGTCGGTGCGCCAGGTGGCCGGCCTGCTGGACGAGATCGCGCAGGCTTCCGGGCAGCAGAGCCAGGGCATCGAACAGGTCAACCTCGCGGTCGCGCAGATGGACGCCGTCACGCAGCAGAACGCGGCCCTGGTCGAGCAGGCCGCCGCCGCCTCCGCCGCGCTGGCCGAGCAGGCGCAGCACCTGCAGCAGGCGGTCGGTGAGTTCAAGCTGGAGGACGAGGCACCGGGTGGGGCGCAGCAAGCGGTGTCGGCGCCGGCCGCAGGTCTGGCGCTGGCGCGCGGCTAGTGTCCTGAGGCTGTGCATGGCCGAGGCGGGACAGCGGCTATCAGGGGAGAGTGCGGTCGCCGCCCGTGCTCCGTGCTTCGTGTGCCGACACACGACGAAGGCTAGCGCGCCGCCGTCGCTTTCAGTCCCCGTGCCACCGCCCGGAGTGTCGATAGGAAGGATGCAAAGGCCGGCGATTCCGACGCCTCGGCACGCATCGCGATCCCGACCGGAGGCAAACTCCAGTCGGGACGGAAGCGCAGGATCGCGAGCCGGTCGAGCGCCGCATGGTAGCGCGCCATGGTCAGCGGCATGGCGGCGATCATGTCGGTGTCGCGCATCAGCACGGCGTTGGTCATCACCGATACCGATTCGATGCCGGCCTTCGGCAGCGGCAGGCGATGGGCGATGAAATAGTGCTCGATCGTCTGCCGCAGCGGCGCTTCGCGGGGTGGCAGGATCCACTCCTGGCGCGCCAGGCATTCCGGCGTCATCTTGCGCATCCTGGCCAGGGGATGCCCGACCCGGGCGACGAGGCACACAGGCTCGTCATACAGCACCTCCCAGCGGAAACCGCCGGACTCCATCTGCCACGTCATCCGCCCCAGCACGCAATCGAGTTCGCCCCGTCCGAGCGCCGCCAGCAGGACGTCGCTCGCCCCCTCCTGCACCAGCATCGTGATCCCGGGCTGTTCCGTGCGCAGGCGCGCGAGCGTCCGTGGCACCAGCTCCGGCAGGGCGACCTGCAGGGCACCGAGTCGGACGTGGCCCGCTCCGCCGCGTGCCAGGCTTTCGATCTCATCGCGCGCGCCGTCCAGGTCCGCGAGCAGCAGCGAGGCCTTGCTGAACAGGGCGGTGCCGAATGCGGTCGGCGTGATGCCCCTGCGCGATCGCAGGAAAAGCGGTACGCCGAACATTGCCTCGATCTCCCGCAGCAGCTTGCTGGCGGCGGACTGGGTCATGTTCATGCGTTCCCCCGCCTTGTGCAGGCTGCGCAGGTCGTCGAGCGCCAGCAGCAGTTCCAGATGGCGGATACGCAAGGTCGAGCGGATGCGCCGGGCCGGCGGGACCTCGAATTCTGCAGCCATTCGGTGATTCCTCCTGGTGTTCACTGAGCCACGAAACTTCATCAATTGCTCATGGATGCCAGAACTATACTGGGCGTCACCTAAAACGCAGAACCCGGAGACGCCATGAAGATCACGATGCTGGGGACAGGCGCCGCGCTGCCCGACCCGGACCGCGCGCAGTCGGCAATCCTGCTGACGCTGAACAATGGACGCCACTTCCTGTTCGATTGCGGCGAAGGGGCGACCCGGCAGATGGTGCGTGCCAATGTCGATCCGGCATCCGTGGGCTTCGTATTCCTGACCCACCTGCATCACGACCATATCTGCGACTATCCCTATTTCGTGATCTCGGGCTGGATGCTCAACAAGACCGGTGCGCCGCTGGTGCTGGGGCCGAAGGGAACCCGGCACTTCGTCGAGCATCTGTTCGAGCATGGCGCCTACCAGGCCGACTTCCGGGCGCGCGGCGCCTACCCGATCCGGCAGCAGAATCTCGAGGCGATACGTCCCGAGGTGCGCGAAATCAGCCCGGGCGTGGTGTTCCAGGACGACGACGTGAAGATCTCGGTCGACTGGGTCGAGCATATCCCGCGCGAGGTATGCGAGTGCTTCGGCGTGCGGGTCGAGGCGGAAGGGAAGGTGATCGCGTTCAGTGGCGACACCGCGCCCTGCGAAGCGATGGTGCGCCTGGCGCGCGATGCCGATCTGCTGATCCATGAATGCACCTTCCCGGAGTCCTTCATCGCGCACCGCGCCAAGACCGGCGTGGGAACCTTCTCGCATACCAGTCCGACCGAGCTGGGCAGGATTGCGGCGCGCGCCGAGGTCAAGAGTCTTGTCGCCACGCACTTCGGTCACTTCGATTCGACCAGCCCGGTACTGAAACGCGCGGCCGCCAAGCACCTTCCGGTGGAGCTGATGGGGCCGCACTTGCTGGACGAGGTCGTGACCGATATCCGCAAGCACTACGGCGGCCCGCTGCGGCTGGCGCATGACTTGATGCGGATCGACTTGTAGGGCGACGCCTCGCGGCGCGCGGGCGCCGTTATTCACCATCATGCCGGCGGGCGGAGCGTCTGCTTTGCTCTGCGCCGCCGCCGGATGCCGGTGCCACCTGGATCGGGAGCTTGTGGGGGTGTTCTCTCGACGACGAGCGCATCTGGTGCGTTTGGTGCAATCCGGGACTCCTGCGGCAGCGTCCGGCGCCAAGCCTTGCCACGGCCGCCTTCGTGAGGGCGTGCAGGAGCGGGTCGCCGAAGCCGATTGACCCGGTCGGGCCCTGCTTGCCGATCGACGCGGCAGGCCTGCCTCCGCGTCTTCCTGCCGGAGTTGCCGGATCGGCGAGCCACAGCCGGCCGGTAAGCGCAGTCTTCACCTCCGCGATGGCGTGTCCCCTTCGACGCCGGGATGGTGATTTTTCTGGTCTATCAATATTAAAAGTCGGAGCTTATTTTTTGCGGATCTAATTAGTATTTTTTAAATAAAAAAAATAAAAAACCAACGGAGACAATCGATGAGAAAAGGATCGCTATATGCCGTCGCCGCGCTGGGCGCATTGTCCGATGTGGCACATGCCCAGAGCAGCGTGGCGCTGTACGGTGTCGTCGACGAAGGCTTGAACTACAACTCCAATGCCGGTGGTTCCCGCCTGTACAACCTGACGAGCGGCGGCCTGCAGGGCAGCCGCTGGGGCCTGCGCGGCAGGGAGGACCTCGGCGGCGGCCTGGCGGCGCTCTTCGCGCTGGAAAACGGTTTCAATGCAAGCAACGGCAAAGCGGGACAAGGCGGTCTCGCGTTCGGGCGCCAGGCCCTGGTCGGCCTGGCGGGGGACTTCGGCACCGTGACGCTGGGCCGTCAATACGATGCCCTCATCGACTCCGTGGGCGCATTTTCCGCCGCCGGACAGTGGGGCACGGCGATGTCCGCTCACGCTGGCGACATCGACAACTTCAACAATTCATACCGGGCCAACCATACCGTCAAATACAGGAGCGCGGCCCATGCCGGCCTGACGTTCACGGGCACGTACAGCCTGGGCGGGGTCGCGGGAGACGTCACGGCAAACCAGGTCTGGTCGCTGGGCGCGCGCTATGGCGGCGGGCCGCTGGCGTTCGGTATGGCCTACCTGAACGCCCGTACGCCGGCCGCGAACGCCGGCAGCCTGTTTGGCAACAATACCGCTACCGGCACGCCGTCCGCTGTCACGTCGCCGGTCTATCGCGGATTCACGTCGGCCAACACCTACCAGGTGATCGGCATCGGCGCCGCCTATGCCATCGGCGCGGCAACCATCGGTGCGACGTACTCGAATATCCGGTTCATGCATCTCGGGGCGGTTCCCGGCCTGAACGCCATGCGCTATGCGGGCACCGTGGCATTCGACAACGCCGAGATCAACGTCAAGTATCAGGTGACGCCGGCCCTGCTGTTGGGGGCGGCTTTCAGCTACACGAAGGGCAGCCCGGTCCGTGACACGAGTGGCGCGAGCCGCTCGGGCGCGAACTATCTCCAGGTGGCCGTGGGCGCGGATTACTTCCTGTCGAAGCGTACCGACGTGTATCTGGCCGGCGTTCATCAGAAGGCTTCCGGCACCGACTCGACCGGCGGCCCGGCCGTCGCGGCGATCCGGGCATTGCCGGCTTCGAACAGCAATCGCCAGACCATGGTTCGCGTCGGGATCCGACATCGGTTCTGAGGTTCGGCGGTGCCGGCGTGGCATCGGCATGCCGCGCATCCATTCCGTCGCCGTGCGTCGCGTGGCCGCGCGCGGGCAGAAAGAGGCAATGGCGGCGCGTCGACGGTAGTCAACCCATCCAGGCAAGGAGCGTGTCATGCAAGTGAACGAGGTGGAGACGATGCGGGACGTGTGGGCACGCATCGATGCGATGCGGGATCAGTTCACCGCATTGAGCAACGCGGTCTGGGAGACACCCGAACTCAACTACGAGGAATACCAGTCCGCCGCGGCGCATGAGCAACTGCTGCGCAAGCTGGGGTTCCGCGTCGAGACGGGCATCGCCGGCATTCCTACTGCGATGGTGGGAGAGGCCGGCGAAGGCGGGCCGGTCATCGCCATTCTCGGCGAGTACGACGCGCTGCCGGGCCTTTCGCAGAAGGCCGGCGTGGATGAACGGGACCCGGTACACGAAGGCGGCAGCGGACATGGCTGCGGGCACAACCTTCTCGGCGCCGGGTCGATGCACGCCGCCGCGGCAGTCAAGAGCTACCTGGAAGCACACGGCCTGCCGGGCCGGATCCGCTACTACGGCTGCCCGGCCGAGGAGGGCGGTGCCGGCAAGGGCTTCATGGTCCGGGCCGGCGTGTTCGACGATGTCGACGCGGCGATCTGCTGGCATCCCGCGGCATTCTCCGGCGTCGCCAATCCCGTCTCGCTCGCCTGCAACGAGATCAACTATCACTTCTCCGGTGTCGCGTCGCATGCTTCCTCGGCGCCGCATCTCGGCCGCAGTGCGCTCGATGCGGTGGAACTGATGAACGTTGGCGTCAACTACATGCGGGAGCACATGCCTGCGAGTGCACGCATCCACTATGCGGTGACCGATAGCGGCGGTATTGCGCCGAACGTGGTGCAGGCGCGCGCCACCGTGAGATATCTGGTCAGGGCCGCGGACCTGGACGGTCTCCGTACCCTGCGCGCCTGGGTGGACGACATCGCCCGGGGCGCCGCGCTGATGACCCAGACGACCGTGCGTTCGCAGATCGTCAGCGGCGATGCGAACGTGGTCGGCAATACGCCGCTCGAGGACCTGATGCAAGCACAGTTCGCCGAACTCGGGCCGCCGGACTTCGACGACGCCGATCGCGCGCTGGCCGCCCGCTTCCAGGCTACGGTCGGCGAGGAAGCCGTTCTGTCCGCATTCCGCCGTGCCGGCCTCAAGAGGGCAGAGGGCCTCGTCCTGTGCAATGCCATTGCGCCCCGGTACGCCGGGGATGAATCGCAGCTTGCGTCCACCGACGTGGGAAGCGTCAGCTGGGTGACGCCCACGGTGCAGGCGCGCGGCGCCACCTACGCGATCGGTACGCCGGGCCATTCCTGGCAGCTGGTGGCCCAGGGGAAGTCGAGCATCGCCCACAAGGGCATGGTGCACACGGCCAAGATCATGGCCAGCACGGCCGTCCACCTCTACCTGCGCCCGGACATCCTGGAAATGGCAAAGGCCGAGCATCGCGCACGCGTGGGGGACGGGCCCTTCCAGAACCCGATCCCCGACGACGTGCGGGTTCCGCTTCCTGCCTCGCATTGATCATGGAACCGTCCATCTTCGACGTTTTCGGCTTTTCGAGCCAAGGGTGGGGGCCGCTGCTCATGGCCAGTGCCGCAACGACGTTCGCCGTCGCCGTCTGCGGCCTGCTGGCCGGTGGCGTGTTCGGTGCGCTTGGCTGCTGGGCCAAGGTCGGCGGGCGCCAACCGCTACCGGCGCTGGCGACGGCGTACACCACAGTGCTGAGGGGGATTCCCGAACTGCTGGTCATCTACCTGTTCTATTTCGGCGGCAGCGCGGCCTTGACCCGGATCGGAACGTGGATGGGCGCCGGCGGTTTCGTCGGCATCCCGGGAGCCGTCGCAGGCGTGCTGGCGATCGGGATCACGTCGGGCGCCCAGCTGACGGAAGTCTTCCGCGGCGCCTGCAACGCCGTGAGCCGGGGCGAGCTCGAAGCGGCGGTGGCATGCGGCATGCCGCGCCTGCTGCGTCTGCGCCGGATCCTGGTCCCGCTGACCTTGCGCCACGCCATGCCGGGCATCGGTAATGTCTGGCAGATGGTGCTGAAGGCCTCGGCGCTGATTTCGGTCACCGGCGTGGCCGATCTGCTGGGCCGGGCGCAGATCGGCGCCAACGCCACCGGCATGCCCTTCGATTTCTTCTTCGCGGCGGCGCTGCTGTTCCTCCTGATCTCGGCATGTACGGGACGCGCGCTCCGCGCCACGGAACGTTTCTATGCGCGCGGAGTGAGGCAGAGATAATGGACGTTCCATTCATCCATGACAGCCTGGCCGCGCTGCTCGAGGGCGTGCCGCTGACCTTGCAGCTCGCCTCGCTCAGCCTGGCCGCCGGGCTGGTGCTTGCCGTGGTGCTCGCGGTCATGCGCGTCTCGGGGAACGTTGCGCTGAACGCACTGGCCAGCGCCTATATCTTCGTCTTCCGCGGTACGCCCCTGCTGGTGCAGATCTTCCTGATCTACTACGGACCGGGGCAGTTTCCATGGATACAGGAGAGCATTCTCTGGCCCTTTCTGCGCGAACCGTACTACTGCGCGCTGCTCTCGCTCAGCCTGTGCACCGCTGCCTATTCCGGCGAGATCCTTCGCGGCGGACTGCTGTCGGTACCGCATGGACAGGTCGAGGCGGCTCAGGCGTGCGGCATGCCGTTCCTGCTCCGATGGCGCCGCATCGTGCTGCCGCTGGCCTTGCGCCAGGCCTTGCCGGCATACGGAAACGAGGTCGTGGCGATGGTCAAGTCGACCTCGCTCGCCTCCGTCATCACGTTGATGGAGGTCACCGGCATCGCCGCGCGCCTGATCGGCGAGACCTACCGGACGCTGGACGTGTTCGTCATTGCCGGTGCGATCTACCTCACATTGAATCTGCTGCTGACCGCGCTGATCGCGCGTCTCGAGATGGCACTGCGCCCGGATTCTCGGCCGGCGCGCCATTCCCCCAACCAGGCGGCCGCGGTCGCGAAACCGGAGAAGCGAGCATGAACGGGACATCGACCAGGGAGGCGGCGCAGGTGGCGCTGCGTGTCGATCAACTGAAGAAGAGCTTTGGCGGACATGAGGTCCTGAAAGGCGTCTCGATGGATGCCCGCGAAGGCGAAGTCATCTCGATCCTGGGTTCCTCCGGATCCGGCAAGTCCACCTTGCTGCGGTGTATCAATCTGCTCGAGATGCCGGATCAGGGACGGATCACCGTCGGCGGCGAGTTGATCCGCATGCGCCAGGTTCCCGGCAAGCCGCTTCGGCCCCTGGACCAGCGCCAGGTCGACCGTATCCGGGCGTCCCTCGGCATGGTGTTCCAGGGCTTCCATCTGTGGTCGCACAAGACGATTCTGCAGAACGTCATGGAAGCGCCGATCCATGTACTGAAGCGACCGCGTGCCGAGTGCGAGGACGAAGCCCTGGCGCTGCTCAGGAAGGTCGGGATCGTGGAAAAGCGCGACTGCTATCCCTCGCAGCTGTCGGGGGGGCAGCAGCAGCGGGCGGCCATCGCGCGCGCCCTGGCGATGCGGCCGAAGGTCATGCTGTTCGACGAGCCGACGTCGGCGCTCGATCCGGAGCTGGTGGGCGAGGTCCTGAAGGTCATGCGCGAGCTGGCCGCGGAGGGGCGCACGATGCTCGTCGTCACGCACGAGATGGGATTCGCGCGCGAGGTCTCCGATCGCGTGATCTTCCTGCATCAGGGTGGCATCGACGACGAAGGCGCGCCCGAGCAGTTGTTCCGTCACAGCCAATCCGCGCGCTTCCGGCAGTTCATCTCCAGCCACCGATAGCCGGTGGTCCATCCCCCCGCAGAGAGGACGTTACATGAAAGCGAAAGCGACATTTGCCGCCGCGGCATCCTTGCTGGCCGCCGCGCTGTTCAACCCTTCCACTGCTGCCTTCGCATCGGCCGACGGCCATGGCGGGAAGACCATCACGATCGCCACGGAAGGGGCATTCAGGCCATACAACTTCACCAACCCGGACGGCTCGCTGGCCGGGTACGAGATCGATTACTACAAGATCCTGTGCGCGAGGATGAAGGTCGAGTGCAAGCTGGTCGTCATCCCGTTCAACAGCCTGATTCCTTCGCTACTCTCCGGGAAGGTGGACGTGCTGATGTCCGGCTTGTCAGCGACGCCGAAGCGACGCGAGACCATCGCCTTCTCGGCGCCCTACAGCGCGGTCGGAAGCCGGTTCGTCACCTTGAAGTCCAGTCCGCTGGCGAAACTGCCGGGAGAAGGAAGCGTCCTCTGGCTGGACAAGGACGCGGCGGGCCTGCAGCGATTCATCGCGGCAATCAAGCCGCAGCTCGCTGGCAAGGTCATCGGCGTGCAGACGGCCTCGGTGGCGAGCGCCTTCATCGACAAGTACCTGAAGGGTGTCGCCACCGTTCGCGAGTACAAGACCCCGGAGGAAGCCGACCTGGATCTGCTGTCCGGGCGCATCGACATCACGCTGGTGTCGATGAGCTATATGCAGGGCGCGAGCCGGAAGCCCGCGAACGCCCGCTTGACGATGGCCGGGCCGCAGTTGTCCGGAGGCGTATTCGGGGCGGGTGCCTCCCTCGGATTGCGCAAAGGCGATACGGCCCTGCTGGAGCGCTTCGACCAGGCGATCAAGGCGACCATTGCCGAAGGCGTGACCCGGCAGCTGTCCCTGCAATGGATAGGATTCGATACGACTCCGGCACCGTGAAGCGATGGCAGGGTGAAGGCACCCGGCACGCCCTGCCTTACGCTCCGCCCTCCACCAGGCTCGCCTCGACCAGCCGCCCGAACAGGGCTTCCTGCCCCGCCGGCAGCAATTCCCGCAGGACCTCGCGATGCCGGCCGCTGCCCAGCAGCCGCTCGGCGATCCATGCGACCAGGTACAGGGCCGACAGGCAGCCGCCCGCGGTGGCGACGTTGCCGTCGCAGACGAAGGGACGTTCGTCGCTTGTCACGCCCATGGCGCTCAAGGCGGCGCGGGCGTCGGGATGGGTGGTGGCCCGGTTGTGCGGGAGCAGGCCGAGCCTGGCGAGGAAGAAGGAGCCGGCGCAGATGGAGCCGATCAGCTGGCGTCGCGGGTCCAGGCGGAAGCTGCCGAGGAAGGCGGCATCGGCCAGCGCCGCCGGCACGCCTTGCTTGCCGCTGGCGAACAGTACGGCATCGGCATGGTTGGCTTCGTCCAGCCGACCGTGGGGCCGCAGCGCCAGGCCGTTGGCGGAGCGCAGTTCCGGCTGGCTGCCGAGGATGCGGACCTGCCAGTGCTGGCGCTGGCGGCCGAGGATGTCCCACATCAGGAAGAGATCGATGTCGGTGAACTGCTCGAAGGCGATGAGTGCGATGGTCTTCATGGCGTCGTCGGGTGGCTATGCGAGAATCGCACTCTAGCGACGCAAGGGAGGCCATACACAGCCTGTATGGCGGCAAGCATGGCGGCAGACGCATGGCGGCATTGACACGGGACCGGTGGATCCGGGCGGGGCTCGAGGCACTGGACCAGGAGGGATTCCAGGCCGTGTCCGCCGAGCGCCTGGCGCGCCGGCTGAACGTCACGCGCGGGTCCTTCTACCATCATTTCGACAGCCGGGAGGCCTTCGTGCGCGCGCTGCTGGCCGAGTGGGAGGCCGACTACACCGGGCGCATGCTCGCCCACGCCGCGCAGGGGCGCGGCGCGCAGGATATCCTCGCGCGCTACCTGGAGATCGCGGCGCAGAAACGGCCGGGGCGCGAGGTCGCGATCCGCGCCTGGGCGCTGCAGGACCCGCTGGTGGCCGAATTCCAGGACCGCGTCGACCGCACGCGGCTGTCCTTCGCGCTGTCCGTGTGCCGCCCGCTGGCGCGCAGCGAAGCCGAAGCCGAGCGGATCGCCCGGGCCGTGCATCTCTGCCTGATCGGCGGCCAGCAGGCGGGGGACCGCCGCGATCCCGCCGCCTTCGGCGCGCTGCTGCAAGGCGTGGCGGCGCTGGTCGGCGCCGGCCTGGATCCCCGGGACTAGCTTCCCCGCAGCGCTCACCACAGGGCAGGGCCCTCACCACACCTCACTACACCTCACCACACCTCACCACACCCGGTACACGCGCCCGCTCTGCACCTTCGTCGAATTCCTGCTGGAGCAGGCGGCGCCGCTGCTGGCTTGAGCGGCGGCCTGGCAACAAAGAAAACGGGGCAACCTTGCGGTTGCCCCGTGGCTTGGCCGCCGCCGGCCTCACGCACCGGCCGGGCGGCCGGGCGTCAGGCGTGCACGGCGCGCGTCAGGCTTGCCTTAGCGCGGTGCCGGCTCAGCGCATCACCGGCTTGCCGGCTTCGTCCTTGATCTTCGCGGCCCATTGCGCGCGAATCTCCGCGACCACCGACTTCGGCAGCGAGATGTAGTCGAGCTCCTGCGCGGCCTGTTCGCCGTTCTTGAAGGCCCAGTCGAAGAACTTGAGCGTTTCCGCGCCTTGTTCGGCCTTGTCCTGCTTGGTGTGCAGCAGCACGAAGGTCGCGCCGACCACCGGCCAGGCGTCCTTGCCGGGTTCGTTGGTCAGGATCTGGTAGAAGGTCTTCGACCAGTTGGCGCCGGCGGCGGCGGCCTTGAAGGTCTCCGTCCTGGGCTCGACCACGGTGCCGGTGGCGTTCTTCATGGCCGTATAGACCATGTTGTTCTGCTTGGCGTAGGCCCACTCGACGTAGCCGATGGCGCCCGGCAGGCGCTGCACGAAGGCGGCCACGCCGTCGTTGCCCTTGCCGCCGGTGCCGGTCGGCCAGTTGACGGTGGTGCCTTCACCGATCTTCGACTTCCACTCCGGGCTGACCTTGGACAGGTAGTTGGTCCAGATGAAGCTGGTGCCCGAGCCGTCGGCGCGGCGCACCACGGCGATGTCGAGGTCCGGCAGCTTGGCCTTCGGGTTCAGCGCGGCGATCTCGGCGTCATTCCACTTCTTGATCTTGCCGAGGTAGATGTCGGCCAGCACCGGGCCCGACAGCGTCAGCTCGCCCGACTTCACGCCCGGCACATTGATCGCCGCCACCACGCCGCCGACCACCGTGGGGAACTGGAACAGGCCTTCCTTGGCCAGTTCCTCGTCCTTCAGCGGGGCGTCCGAGCCGGCGAAGTCGACCGTCTTCGCGATGATCTGCTTGATGCCGCCCGAGGAGCCGATGCCCTGGTAGTTCACCTGGGCGCCGTTGGCCTTCTGGAACGAAGTGGCCCACTTGTTGTAGATGGGGGCGGCGAACGTGCTGCCGGCGCCGGTGATGTCGGCGGCTTGGGCGGCACTGCTCAGCAGCGCGACGGCGAGGGCGGCGATGGTCGTGAACTTCATGTCTTGTTTTCTCCGGAATGAGACCCGTTGCGACGGGTGACGGCACGATAGAGGCGCACGATGGCGGAAACATGACGGACACGGCGCCGGCATCACATGCGCACCGGGAATATCCGCGTCCGCGCTGCGGCATTCTGTCGCAGCGCATCCGGCCGGCCGGGCCGGCTGGTGATAGGCTTGCGCCTTTGCCCGGCCCCCGTCGCGTCTCGTCTCGTTTCGTCTCCCGCCATGCAAGCCAAGGATCGTCTGCTCGCCCTCGCCATCGTCCTCGTCTGGGGAATCAATTTCGTCGTCATCAAGGTGGGGCTGGCCGGCATGCCGCCGATGCTGCTGGGCACGCTGCGCTTCCTGCTGGTGGCCTTCCCGGCGGTACTGTTCGTGCCCAGGCCGCGCCTCCCGCTGCGCCTGCTGCTGGCCTACGGGGCCACCATCAGCCTGGGGCAGTTCGCCTTCCTCTTCTACGCCATGGCGGTGGGCATGCCGGCCGGGCTGGCGTCGCTGGTGCTGCAGGCCCAGGCCTTCTTCACGCTGGCCATCGCCGCCGCCTGGCTGGGCGAGCCGCTGCGCTGGTTCAACCTCGCCGGCATGGCCGTTGCCGCCGCGGGACTGGCGCTGATCGGCACGGGCGCGGCGACGGCGTCCGGCGGAGCGCATGGCGCCATGAGCGTGGCCGGCTTCGTGCTGACCCTGTGCGCGGCGGCGTGCTGGGCCACCGGCAATATCGTCAGCAAGCGCATCGGTCCGGTCGACCTGGTCGGGCTGGTGGTGTGGGGCGCGCTGGTGCCGATCGTGCCGTTCGCACTGTTGTCGCTGGCCTTCGAAGGGCCGGCACGCATCGCCGCGAGCCTGTCGCAGGTGTCCGGCGCGGCCGTGTTCGCGGTGTGCTACCTGGCCTTCGTGGCGACGCTGTTCGGCTATTCGATGTGGGGCCGGCTGCTGACGCGCTACGCGGCCAGCAAGGTGGCGCCGCTGACGCTGCTGGTGCCGGTGGTGGGCCTGGTCTCGGCCCATTGGCTGCTGGGCGAGGACCTGGCACCGGCGCAATGGGCGGGCGCGGCGGTGGTGATGGCGGGGCTGCTGGTCAATGTGTCCGGCGCGCGGCTGGGGCTGCGCGCCGCGAAGCGGGCCTGAGCGAGGCAGGGCGGCAGGGCCGGGAGGCCAGCGGCTGCCCGGCTTGGCCGGATCGGCTGGAAATCTGTCGGCTCGGGCGCTGCCAGGCGGCACCGCGCTGCGCTGTAATGTCCACCTGATCCACAGCGCAGCGCGCGAGGCCGGTCCATGCCCAATCTCCTGATCCGCATTCCCCAAGGCACCTTTCCCGGCACCCATCGCGCCGACCTGGGCCGCTTGCTGAGCGACGCCGCGGCCACCGCCGAACGGATTCCCGATGACCCGCGCCGGCGCGCCCTGTGCTGGGTGCAGGTCGAGGAGGTGGCGGCGGGCGGCTGGACCTGCGGCGGCGCCGATCCCGGGGCCGGCCTGCTGCCCTGCGTGGTGCAGGCCTGCGTCCCGGCGGGCGTGCTCGACGACGCGGCACGCGCGGAGTTCGTGCGCCTGGTGCACGAAGCGGTCCAGGCGGCGCGGCCGGCCGGTGACACGCGGCCCCTGGTCACCTCGGTGCTGCTGCAGGAAGTGCCCGACGGCACCTGGGGGGTGAACGGGCGCATCTGGCGCCTGGCGGACTTCGCCGCGGCGGCCGGCTACGCGCACCTGCAGCAAGCGTCGAGCTAGCACTCAGCATGGCAGTCCGGATACCAGGATGGTTTGCCAACTGGATCTCCCCGCCGGCGTCCCTAGAATGGCCGCAGGCGGCAAGCCTGCCGCATCGCCCGCAGACAAGGAGACCTCACCGATGCCATCCCGCGCGACCGACGCCGTGCAGAAATTCGATTCCTCCCGTGCCGCCGAGTACGGCGAGCAGAGCCGCATCGCGCTGGCTGGCTACGATGCCTGCCATGAACTGGCGGCGTGCATGCTGGCCGCACGGCTCGGCAGTGGCGGCGCGGCCAGCATCCTGGTGGCCGGGGCCGGCGGCACCGGCCAGGAGATGCTGACGGCGGCCCGGCTCGAACCCGGCTGGACCTTCACCGCTGTCGATCCGTCGCCCGAGATGCTGGCGCTGACCTCGGCGCAGGTGGCGCAGGCCGGGCTGTCCGGGCGCGTGCGCAGCGTGCCTGGCTATGTGGCGGACCTCGACCCCCTTGAACGCTTCGACGCGGCGACCTTGATCGGGGTGCTGCACCACCTCCCGGGCGAGGCGGACAAGGCCGCGCTGCTGGCCGGCATCGCGGCACGCCTGCCCGCCGGCGCGCCGCTGATCCTGGCCTGCAACTACCGGCCCTACGCCTCGCAGCCGCTGTTGCTGAAGGCATGGGGAGAGCGCTGGCGCATGCAGGGCGCGGACGCGGCCACGGTGGCGGCCAAGCTGGGGCGCATCCAGCAGGGCGCCGAGCCGCCGGCATCGGAGCAGGTGGTGGCCGATCTGCTCGGGGCGGCCGGCTTCGAGGCGCCGCTGCGCTTCTTTTCCAGTTTGTTCTGGGGCGCCTGGATCGCCTGCCGGCGGGCGCCGGACTGAGGCGCACGCCGCCGCCGGCGCGCGTGAGGCCGCGCGCGGCTGGCGTCAGGCCGCCGCGCCGCCGCTCCTGCCGTCCTTGCCGCGCAGCCCCGCCAGGGTGCGGCGCGCCACCGCCACGAAGGCACCGACCAGGGCGTTGTCGGTGGCGGCCAGCGAGGCCAGCACCAGCGGATAGCGCAGCGTGGTGCGCGCTTGCGCCACCTCCACGTAGACCACGCCGCGGGCCTGCACGCGCGTCATCGCGCGCGGCACGATGGCCACGCCGAGATGGCCGGCCACGAGCGTGACGATGGACTGCATCTGCGCGGCTTCCTGCACCACGCGCGGGAAGAAGCCGGCGCGCTGGCAGGCGGCCAGGATCACGCCCGAGTAGCCGGGCCCTTCGGCGAACGGGAAGGCGACGAAGGCTTCCGCGCGCAGTTCCTCCAGCCGCACCCGCTTGCGGCGCGCGAGCGGGTGCTCGGCCGGCACCGCCAGCACCAGTTCCTCCTCGCACAGGATGTCCAGGCTGAGGTCGCGGGCCTCGTAGACCGGCGGCACCACCAGCGCCAGGTCGGTGTCGCCGCGGCGCAGCAGTTCGAGCTGGCGGCCGCTGGTCTCGCCGCTGAGGATCAGCTTGACCGCCGGGTACTCGCGCTGGAAGGTGCGCAGCACCTCGGGCAGCAGGTCCAGCGCCGCGCTCGGCACGAAGGACAGGCGCAGCGTGCCGAACATGCCGCTGGCGGCCCGGCGCGCGGATTCGATGGCGATCTCGGCCTGCGCGATGGCGCGCCGGGCCTCCACCAGGAAGACCTCGCCGGCCGGTGTCAGGCGCACCGTGTGGCGGTTGCGGTCCAGCAGGCGCGTGCCGATGGTCTCTTCCAGCTTCTGGATGGCCACCGTCAGCGGCGGCTGGGACATGTGCAGGACCTCGGCCGCGCGGCGGAAGCTCAGCAGCTCGGCCACGGCGATGAATTGCTGGAACTGGCGCAGGTCGGTCATGGTGCGGGGCAGGGCGGTGGCGCGCGCCGGGGTCCGCGCGCCGTGATTCATTGCATGTATTACGAATGCACACGAATAGTATTTGGAATATCACGGCCCGGCAATCTAGAGTAAGCAAAACGCCAGCCGGCCCGGTCCTCGCGCCGAGGCCTGCCGCCTGCCCCCACGGAGAACCCGATGCGCCCCTCGCTGCTGGAAGAACTGACCCCGGTCCCCAATCCCTATCCCATCGTCTCGACCCTGGCCTACCAGGACATCTGGGGCCTGTGCGAACAGGCGCGCGCGCTGGCCTGGGATCCGGCCCGGATCGACTATTCCGACCTGGAGCGCGCCGACCTCCCGGCCGAGGTGCGCGAGGCCGGCGCCGAGTGGTGGAGCCTGCGCGCCTGGATGGAGCATGGGGCGATCCCCTACGGCGCGGAGCGCCTGCTCGATGCCATCTTTTCCCACCAGCCCTTCGAGGTGAAGCAGCACGTGGTCAACTTCATCGCCGAGGAACTGCGCCACCACGAGGCCTCCTTCCGCGTGGCGGGCGCCATCGGCGGCTACCAGCCGTCGCCGCGCTCGGACTACTTCCGTTCGGTGATCCCGCGCTTCCACGACGAGCGCGAGGAGAAGCAGATGAGCTTCTTCGCCGGGCTCGCGGTCAACACCCTGTTCGAACAGTTGTCGGGCGAACTGCTGCAGGCCCGCTACGAGAATGCGCGCTTCGAGTCGATCCGCACCGCCTGCCGGCTGATCCTGCGCGACGAAGCGCGCCACATCCAGTTCGGCCGCATCATCATGCGGCGTTTCTTTGCCGAGATCTCGGCGGACGACAAGGCCATGCTGGGCCAGAAGTTCGCCAAGAAGCTGCGCGGCAGCCTGCTCAACGGTGTCTATGCAGTGGTCAACCTGCCGCCCGACGAGCAGCGGCGCGCGGCGCGCGCGCGCGCCCTCGCCGCCGAGCATGGCCTCGGCGCCACGCATCCGGAGGAGGAGATGGCGATCATCCGCCGCGCCTTGAACGAGATCCGCGAGGATGTCGGCGCCCACGGCGTGGAGATCCCGCCGATCGCCGAGGTGGACGAGGAGCGGGCTCCGCTGCTGTCCTGAGCGGGGCCGTCGCCTGCCTCCACGTTGTGCGCCGCCGCCGCGGCGGCGCTTCCGCACCCGACTTCGCACCCGACTCCGCACCCGCCCAGCATGCCTTCCCTTTTCTCCCGCCTGTGCGCCGGCCTGGCCGCCGCGCTGCTGCTGTCAGTACCCGTGGCCGCACAGGTCTTTCCTAACCGGCCGCTGCACCTGGTGGTGCCCTATCCGCCGGGCGGCACCGCCGACGTGCTGGCGCGCCTGCTCGGCCAGCGTTTGTCGGAGCGCCTGGGCTCCCCGGTGGTGGTCGACAACCGCGCCGGGGCGGGCACCGCCATCGGCAGCAAGTACGTGGCCCAGGCCGCGCCGGACGGCTACACGCTGCTGCTCGGCACGGTCAGCTCGCACGCGATGAATCCGGCGCTGACGCCGGTGGGGTACGACCCCGTGCAGGATTTCACGCCGATCACGCGCGTGGCCTCGGTGCCCTTCGTGGTGCTGGTCAATCCGGCCCTGCCGGTGAAGACCATGGGCGAGCTGGTCGCGCTGGCCAAGGCGCGCCCGGGGCAGATCACCTATGCCTCGGCCGGCACCGGCACCTCCAACCACCTGGCGGGCGAGCTGCTGGCGAAATCGGCCGGCATCCAGCTGCTGCACGTGCCCTACAAGGGCAGCGCGCCGGCGCTGGCCGACCTGCTGGGCGGCCAGGTCAGCCTGATGTTCGACCTGCAGGTCACGGCCAAGGCGCAGATCGAGGCCGGCACCGTGCGCGCGCTGGCCGTCACCGGGGCGCACCGCAGCAGCCTGCTGCCCAGGCTGCCCACCGTGGCCGAGTCCGGCCTGCCGGGCTTCGAGGTCAGCGCCTGGTTCGGCATCTTCGGCCCGGCCCGGCTGCCGCCCGCGGTGGTGGAGACACTGAACCGCAACCTGGTGGCGATCCTGAAGTCGCCGGAGATCCAGCAGCGTTTCAGTGCGCAGGGTGCCGAGGTGGAGTGGAGCAGCCCCGAGGCCTTCCGCACCTTCGTGCAGGCCGAGCACGCCAAGTGGGCCGGCCTGATCCAAGGCCAGAAGCTGGCCGCGCAGTAGCCATGGCGACGTCATTCCAAGCAATCGCCCCGGCACGCTGCCCGGCGGCCCGGGCCACCGTCCACGGCGACGAGATGGTGGTCGCCTCGCAACCGCTGGCGGCCCAGGCCGGCCTGGAGATGCTGGTGCTGGGCGGCAATGCCGCCGACGCCGCGATCGCTGCGGCGGCCGCCATCGCCGTGGTCGAGCCGACCAATAACTCGCTGGGCGGGGATGCCTTCGCGCAGGTCTGCCACGGCGGCCGCCTGCATGGCCTGAACGCCAGCGGCCGCGCCCCGCTCGCGCTCGACACCGCGCGGCTGGCCGGCCTGGCGGCGATGCCGCAGCGCGGCTGGGACAGCGTGACCGTGCCCGGCGCCGTGTCGGCCTGGAGCGCGCTGGCGCGCCGCTTCGGCCGGCTGCCGCTGTCGACGGTGCTGCTGCCGGCCATCCGCTATGCGCGCGACGGCTTCCCGGTGTCGCCGGGGGTGGCGCAGAAATGGCGCGAGCAGGTGGCCAAGCTGCAGGACCAGCCGGGCTTCGCCGCCTGCTACCTGCCCGGCGGGCGCGCGCCCGTCGCGGGCGAGCGTTTCGCCTTGCCGGCGCTGGCCGCCACGCTCGAGCGCATCGGCCGCAGCGGCGGCGAGGACTTCTACCGCGGCGAGACCGCATCCCTGCTCGACGCGCATGCGCGCGCGACCGGCGGCAGTCTGCGCCTGGCCGACCTGCACGCGCACCAGGCCGAGTGGGTCGAGCCATTGCAGGCACGTTACCGGGCGCTGTCGCTGGCCGAGCTGCCGCCCAACGGACAGGGCGCGGTGGCCTTGTTCGCGCTGGGCGTGCTGGCGCATCACGATCTCGCGCGGCATGGGCCGGACTCGGTCGCCTCCCTGCACCTGCAGATCGAGGCCATCAAGCTGGCCTTCGCGGAAATCGGCCCGCTGATCGGCGACGGCCCGGCGGCGCTGGCGGCCGTGCAGGCCGGTCTCGCGCCGGCGCGCCTGGCGGCGGCGGCCGCGCGCCTCCGCAGCGCCGCCGCCGCCGATACCGGCCACCGTTTCGGCCCGCTGGCGGGCACGGTGTACCTGGCGGCCGGCGACCGCGACGGCATGATGGTGTCGCTGATCCAGTCCAACTACATGGGCTTCGGCTCGGGCGTGGCGGTGCCGGCGGCCGGCGTGTCGCTGCAGAACCGTGGCGCCTGCTTCAGCACCGATCCCGCCTCGCCGGCCTTCATCCGCGCCGGCGCGCGGCCCTTCCACACCATCCTGCCGGGCTTCGCTTTCGACGCGGACGGCCAGCCCATGGCCTTCGGCGCCACCGGCGGCACCTTCCAGCCCCAGGGGCATGTCCAGATGATGGTGCGGCTGCAGGACCATGGCCAGGACCTGCAGGCCATCGTCGACGCGCCGCGCTTCAAGGTCGGCGCCGGGCGCGCGGTGCACCTCGAGCCCGGCTTTCCGCCCGGTGTGGCGCAAGGGCTGGCCGCGCTCGGCCACGACGTGGTGGAGATGGACCGCAGCACCTGGGACTTCGGCGGCATGCAGATGCTGCGCCGCGCCGGCAATGCCTACGCCGGCGCCTGCGACGCCCGCCGCGACAGCCACGCGGCGGTGCGCTGAGCGCAGGGAGCATCCCTCAGGCGCGCACCAGCACATCCTCGAAGAAGGCGCCGATCGGCCGGGCGCGGTCGCGCACCTGGATCTCCAGCACCCAGATGCCGTCGTCCGGCACGAACTCGACGTCGGCCAGGCGGTGCTTGCCGTACAGCGCGTGCGGGAATTCCGAGACGCGGTGGCCGGGCACGTCCGCCACCAGTTCGCAGCCGTGCGTGTGCGCGAGCGTCTCGGCGTAGGCATACAGCGCCTTGCCGCTCATGCCGCCGAGCCAGGCCTGGCGCGCCGCGTCGAACACCGCGCGCGCGGCCTGCGCGCAGCGCCGGTGGTCGGCATCGTCGCCGAGCACGAAGGTGTCGCCATAGTCGCCTTCGTAGCCATCCCAGACCGGGCCCACGTCGATGACCACGATGTCGTCCGCGCGCAGGCGCCGCTCGCGCTGCGAGGGTTGGTGCCAGGTGTTGACCGAGTCGGCGCCGAAGCGCACATAGGTGGGATGCCAGTTGTAGGCGGAGCCCATGGCCTGCAGTTGCCGGTCGATCATGGCGATCGCTTCGCCGGTGGTGATGCCGGGGCGCAGCATGGCGGCGGCGGCATTGACCGCCTCGATCGAACGGCGCCGCGCCTCCAGCAGGGCCGTCATGCTGAAGCGCGGCCCGACCCGTTCCCAGGGATGGCGCGGCGCCGCCGCCGGCACGAAGGCCTCGGCGTGGAAGCGTGCCGGCGGCAGCCCGGCGGCGTGCAGGGCGGCACGCGCGTCGCGCACCATGCCGGGATGGCCGCAGGCGTAGACCCGTGCGCGCGCCCAGTCGTGGCGCCCGGCCAGGGCGGCATCCTGGACCCGTCCCGGCGTGGCGGCGCCGGCGGACAGCACCGGCTGCCAGCGCAAGGCGGGGTGTTGTGCCTGCAGCCGGTCGAGCCAGTCGGCGGCGTAGCAGTCCTCCGCCTCGCGGTTGCCCCAGTAGAGCGTGACCGAGCGGCAGGCGCCGCTGGCCAGGGCGGTCAGCAGGATGGGGCGCACGCCCGCGAAGCCGGTGCCGGTGGCGAGCAGGACGAGGTCTTGCCCGGCGTCGGCGCCATTCCTGGCTTCCCTGTCCGCCGCCTGCGGGGCAGGCCAGACGCAGTCGCCCTCGGGGCCTTCGAGGTGCAGCGTGTCGCCGGGCGCCAGCGTGCCGAGCGCGCGGTCGGTGAAGGCCCCGCCGGGAAGGCGGCGGATGTGGAATTCCAGTCGGCGCTTGCCTGCCGGTTCGCCAGCCGACTCACTCGCCGACTCACTCGCCGGTTCGCCCGGCACGTTGGCGATGGAAAAGCAGCGCAGGCTGCCGGGTTCCAGGCCGAGCCGCACATGCTGGCCGGCCTGCCAGTCGAACGGCGTCCCGCCCTGCACCTCGACCACCAGCCGCGCGATGGTGCGCGCCACGTACTCCAGCGAGACGACGCGGGCCGTGCGCGGAGCAGCCGCTGCGGCCGGCGCCTGCCAGTGCGGGAAGCGCAGCGTCAGGTCGCTGAGCGCGCGGCACTGGCACAGCAGCAGTTCCTGCTCCTGCACCGGATACGCGTACTCCGAGGGCGGGGCGATCCGTTCGTGCTGTCCGGCCATGACCTGCGCGCGGCACGAGCCGCATTCGCCGCGGCGGCAGGAGAAGGGCACGGCGAGGCCGGCGGCCAGCGCGGCATCCAGCAGGCTGGACTGGCTGTCGGCCGGGAAGCGGCGCGCGTCGGGCGCCAGGGTGCAGAGGAAGGCAGGACGGGTTGGCGAGTTGGCCATGCTTGACTCCGGTGGGGTTCGCGATGGCGCTCAATGTAGGGATAATGTGGACTTGTCAGAAGATCCATATTACAGAAATTGACCAGTCCACTTTCCCGGCGGACGCGCGGTGTCTCCAGCGTGGACCTCGCCACTGACGGGCCGCATCCGGGCGAGGTGAAGCAAGCCTGGGTCTACCGGCAGATCCGTGACGGCATCCTCGGCGGCGCGCTGCCGGCGGGCGCGCGCCTGCCGTCCACGCGCAGTCTCGCCGAGCGCTGGCAGCTGGCACGCATGACGGTCGAGGCGGCCTACGACCAGCTGCGCGGCGAGGGCTACCTGGTCAGCGCGGTCGGTTCGGGCACCTATGTGAGCGCGACGCTGCCGGACCGCTTCGTCACAGCCGCCGCCGCGTGCCCGCCGGCGCGCAGCGGCACGGCCGCTCCCGCTCCCGCTTCCGCCGCAGAGGCGCCGCGCGCGGCGCCGTTCGGCGCGCGGCTGGCGGATGCCGCCCTGTTCCCGCTGGACGAATGGCGCCGCCTGCTGGCCGGCTGCGCGCGCCGCATCACGCCAGCGCAGCTGTCGGCCGACGAGCCGCTCGGTGCCTGGCCGCTGCGCGAGCAGATCGCGCACTACCTGGGCACGGCGCGCGGCATCGCCTGCGACGCCGGGCAGGTGATCGTGCTCAGCGGCATCCGCCATGCGCTGGACCTGAGCGCGCGCCTGCTGCTGTCGGCGGGCGACCAGGTGCTGATCGAGGATCCCGCCTACATGAACGCCGAGCCGATCTTCCGCCAGTACGCCGCGCGCGTGGTGCCGCTGCCGGTCGACCAGGACGGCTTCGCGCCCGCCGCGGCGCGGCGCTACCGGCGCGCGCGCCTGGCCTACGTGACGCCGGCCCACCAGTCGCCGCTGGGCATGGCCATGCCCGCGGCGCGCCGCATGGCGCTGCTCGACTGGGCCGGGCAGAACGACTGCTGGATCCTGGAGGACGACTACGACAGCGAGTTCAACTACGAACGCCTGCCGCTGCCGGCGCTGAAGTCACTGGACGAGGGCGATCGCGTGATCCACTGCGGCAGCTTCAACAAGACGCTGTTCGCCGCGCTGCGCATCGGCTATGCGGTGCTGCCACGCCGGCTGGTGCCGGCCTTCTCGGAGCTGCGCCGCATCACCGGGCGCTCGAACAGCGTGATCGAGCAGCTGGCCCTGGCCGAGTTCCTGCGCAGCGGGGCCTTCGCGCGCCACCTGCGCCGCGCCCGCGCGGCCTACCAGCAGCGGCGCGACCGCGTGCTGCAGTGCCTGCGCGAGGCGGTGGGCGAGGCGGCCTTGCGTGTCAGCGGCGAGCAGGCCGGCTTCCATTTCGTCTGGTGGCTGCCGCCGGGCCTCGACGAGGCGGCCGTGCTGGCCGCCGCGCGGGCGCACGGCCTGCGTCTCGAGTCCCTGTCCGCCTTGTGCCACCGCGTGTCCCTGCCGCCCGGCGTGCTGGTCGGCTTCAGCGCATGGCAGGACGAGGAGGTGGTGGTCCGCCTGGGCGAGATGCTGCGCGGCTTGCTGCGCCGGCGCTGAGGTTCCGACCGGCCGGGCGGGAATTTCCCGGGCGCGGATCAGGTCCGCACCGCCAGCAGGACGCTGGAGGCCTTGAAGATGGCCACGGCGGCGCTGCCGGCGGCCAGGCCCAGGCTGGCTACGCTGTCGTTGGTGATGATGGCGACGACCTCGCCGCCCTGGGGCAGGGCGATGCGCACCTCGCTGTTGACCGCTCCGGTGGCGACATGGCTGACGGTGCCGGCGAGCTGGTTGCGGGCCGACAGCAGCATGCCCGGATCGGGCACGCCGACGATCACCGACGATGCTTTGACCAGGGCCACCACGTCCTTGCCCGTGGCCAGCCCGAGGCGCTCGGTGCTGCTGCGGGTGATGGTGGCGACGATGCGCGCGCCGCCGGGGATCTCGACCTCGATCTCGTCGTGGACCGCGCCCTGGTGCAAGGCGGCGACCTTGCCGTCCCACTGGTTTCTTGCGCTGGTTTTCATCTGGCTTGTCTCCGCAGGGTAGGGGCGCCGCATGGCGCGGCACGGTCAACGATAGCAGAGGAGGGGGGTGGCACCGCCACGTTCATTCGCTGACGCAGGCCTGCAGCCAGCGCACCGCCGCATGCTCGCCGGGCAGTATCCATTGCGCTGCATCGTGCATCAGGCGCAGTCCGCGGTTACTGTTGCTCAGCAGCACCACGGCACGCCGCTCGGCCGGGCTGCCCATGACGAAGGCGCGCACGCCCGGCATCTTGCCCCACTGGAAGAAGGCGCCGCGCGCTGTCTCGATGCCCCAGCCCAGCCCCCAGCCGATGCCGGAGCCGGCAGTGGGCGCCGCTTCCGTCTCGAGCGACAGCACGCTGTCGCGCGGCGCCGGCAGGACCGGCTCCAGCCATTGCCGGTGCATGGCCGGGCGCAGGCGCTCGCCACGCAGCACCGCCTGCGCGAAGCGCGCATAGTCGTGCGCCGTGGTGTGCAGCGAGTACGAGGCATGCGCGCCCGGCGGGTAGTGCTTGGCGGTGCGCTCGTCGTGCTCGTGCGGATGGACGAAGTTGCCGGCGAAGCGCGGCTGCCATTCCAGGCTGGACGAAGCCATGCCGAGCGGGCCGAATACCAGGCGCCGCGCCAGGGCTTCGAGCGGTTCGCCGGTGACGGCTTCGAGCGCGGACTGCAGGTAGCCGAAGCCGACGCTGGAATAGCTGAAGCGCTCGCCCGGGGCGAAATAGGTGCGCAGCGGCTCGCTGCCGCGCAGGTTGGGCAGGCCGCCGGTGTGGCTCAGCACGTGGCGGGCGGTGATGGCCGCGGCGCGCGCATCGCCGGCGACCAGCGGGGGCGTGAAGGCCGCCAGCGGTGCATCGAGGTCCAGCACCCCGGCGTCGGCCAGCTGCAGCACCGCGTAGGACACCAGGGGCTTGGTCAGCGAGGCCACGTCGAACACGGTGCCGGCATCGACCGGCGTGCCGTCGTTGCGGTCGCGCACGCCGCCGCAGGCCAGCAGGATGTCGTCGTCGCGGATGCAGGACAGCGCGGCGCCGGCCACGCCGGTCTCGTGCAGACGGTGGTGCAGGCGGTCCTGCAGGACGGTGGCGGTGAGGGTCATCGGGAGGGGACGGGAACGTGGTGCGGGGCGGCCAGGGCGTGGCGGATAGCGGGACGGAAGCCTGCGGCGGGCCGGGGCGGCCGCCGCCGAAGGCTGGCATGGGACGCGGCGGCAGGGCGCTGGCGCGCCCCGTGCCGGCTCAGCCCGGGATCCGCACCGGCAGGTGCGAGAAGCCGTGCACGAAGGACGAGCGCACCCGCGTCGGCGGGCCCATCACCTCGATCACCGGGAAGCGCGGCAGCAGTTCTTCCCACAGGACCTTGAGCTGCAGCTCGGCGATGCGGCTGCCCACGCAGCGGTGGATGCCGAAGCCGAAGGACAGGTGCTGGCGGGCCCGCTCGCGGTCGACCAGGAAGCGGTCGGGCTCGGCGATCATGCTGTCGTCGCGGTTGGCCGACAGGTACCACATGGCCAGCTTGTCGCCCTTGCGGATGGTCTTGCCGCCCAGCTCGGTGTCCTCGGTGGCGGTGCGGCGCATATAGGCCAGCGGCGTCTGCCAGCGGATGATCTCGGGCACCAGGCTGTCCACCAGGTTGGGATCGGCGCGCAGCTTGGCCATTTCCTGCGGGTTCTGGTGCAGGGCCAGCAGGCCGCCGGTCATGGAGTTGCGCGTGGTGTCGTTGCCGCCGACGATCAGCAGCGCCAGGTTGCCCATGAATTCCATCGGGCCCATCGCGCGCGTGGCCGGGCTGTGGGCCAGCATCGATATCAGGTTCATGCTGGGCGGCGCGTTGACGCGCTCGTTCCACAGGCGCGTGAAATAGGCCAGCATCTTGTGCAGCTCGGCCATGCGCACCTCGGGATCGGGCGCATCGGGGTTGGTGCGCTTGTTGGAAGTGATCATGTCCGACCAGTGCGTCAGCAGGCGGCGGTCCTCCAGCGGGAAGTCGAACAGGGTGGCCAGCATCAGCGTGGTCAGCTCGACCGAGACCCGCTCCACCCAGTTGAAGGTTTCATTGCGCGGCAGGCTGTCCAGCACGCGGCAGGTGCGCTCGCGGATCAGGCTTTCCCAGGCGCCCAGGTTGCCCGGCGAGGCGATCGGGCTGACCACCTTGCGTTCTTCGTCGTGCTTGGGCGGGTCCATGGCGATGAACATCTGCAGGCGCTCCTCGCCCGGCGGGAAATCCATCAGCGTGATGCCGCCGCGTGTCCAGTCGGACGAGAACAGCTCGTGGTGGGTTTCCACGTGCATGATGTCGCGGTAGCGCGTCACCGACCAGTAGTGGCCGATGCCCTCGATCGGGCTGCAGGAGCGGTGGACCGGATCCTCGCGGCGCAGGCGCGCGAAGATGTCGCCGATGGTGTCGTCCACGAACCATTGCGGATCGGCCGGATCGATGCCGTCGAGCGGCATGGTTGCGATGTGCGCGCGTGCATCCTGCGCGGCGGGGTCGGACAGCAGGTTTCCCGTCATGGGCTGGTTCCTCGTGTCAACCTGGATCGATGGCTCCCCCGCTGCAGGATGGTCGAGCCGAAGCCTGGCCGGGAGCCGCCTTGTGCTGCGCCTGCAATTGCGATGGCCGGAGGCGACGCGCGCCGTTCCTGTCCGCCGTTGTTGTCCGTTCTGGTCGATGGCAGGGATGCGCGGGGGCCGGACCGCCAGCCAGAATCTTCCGGCCCGCATCTCTTGTCAAGGCGGGCAAGTGCGGACGGGGGCCGCCTGCCGGCATCGGCAGGCGGCGCGTCGCGCTGCGTCCAGGCGGCTGATTTCGTTAGGCTTCCCGCACTTTGTGCATACATTTTCAGCAATATATCGGGGCTAACCCCTAAGGTATTCCCCGGATTCGTCGTTAACCCTGATGCGCCGTAGGCACGCCCATGAGACTGCCTGCCGCGGCCGGGGGAACGGGCGGAAGGCGGCCTCGCCGATCTTCGCAGCCCGTCGCTGTCAATGTTCGGGTAAGAAGGTAAGAAGAAAATGAAGAATCTTGGAATAGGCGTGCGTCTCGGTATCGGCTTCGGTGTCGTCCTGCTGTTGTCGATGCTGATGACCGGCCTGGGCATCTTCCGACTGCACCAGGTGGCACGGCACACGGAAGAGATGATGCAGGTGCCGCTCGCCAAGGAGCGCATCGTCAGCGACTGGTACCGGCTGATGTACGCCAGCGTGCGCCGCACCACCGCGGTGGCGCGCAGTTCCGACCCGGCGCTGGGCGCGTTCTTCGCCGACGAGACGAAGTTCTCCGCCGACTCCATGGCCAAGCTGCGCGACCAGCTGGGGCCGATGCTGTCGACGGACGATGAGAAGGCCGCACTGGCCAGGATCGTCGAAGTGCGCAATCCCTACAACGCTTCGCGCGACAAGATCACCAAGCTGAAGGAAGCGGGCCAGGCCGACGCCGCCAACGAAGTGCTCGCCAAGGAATTCGTGCCGGCCGGCGAGGCCTACCTGGGCGCGCTGGAAAAGCTGCTGGACATCCAGCGCCGCAGCATCGACGCGACCGCGCGCGACATCAACGGCATCTACGAGTCGGCGCGCAACGGCCTGATCGTGCTGGGCGTCTTCGTGCTGGCCATCGGCGCCGCGCTCTCGGCCTGGCTGACGCGCGGCATCGTGCGGCCGCTGCATCGCGCGGTCGGCGTGGCGCGCACCGTGGCCGCGGGCGACCTGACCAGCCGCATCGAAGCCGAAGGCAAGGACGAGACCGCCCAGCTGCTGCACGCGCTCGGCGACATGAACGAGAACCTGCTGCGCATCGTGCATCAGGTGCGCAGCTGCACGGACTCGATCGCCACCGGCACCGGCCAGATCGCCGCCGGCAATACCGACCTGTCGCAGCGCACCGAGGAGCAGGCCTCGTCGCTGCAGCAGACCGCCGCCAGCATGGAAGAGCTGACCGGCATCGTGCGCCAGAACGCCGACAACGCGCGCCAGGCCAGCGGCCTCGCCGTCAATGCCTCGCAGATCGCCGTGCGCGGCGGCGAGGTGGTGGGCGAGGTGGTCGACACCATGGACCAGATCAACGGCGCCTCGAAGAAGGTGGTGGACATCATCGCCGTGATCGAGGGCATTGCCTTCCAGACCAATATCCTGGCGCTGAACGCGGCGGTGGAAGCGGCGCGCGCGGGCGAGCAGGGCCGCGGCTTCGCCGTGGTGGCGGGCGAGGTGCGCAGCCTGGCCCAGCGCAGCGCCACCGCGGCCAAGGAGATCAAGGCCCTGATCGGCGATTCGGCCGAGCGCGTGGAAAAGGGTTCGCAGCTGGTGGCGCAGGCCGGCCAGACCATGGCCGGTATCGTCGACGCGGTCAAGCGCGTGACCGACATCATGGGCGAGATCAGCGCCGCCTCGCATGAGCAGAGCGCCGGCATCGAGCAGGTCAACCAGGCCGTCACGCAGATGGACACCGTCACCCAGCAGAACGCCGCGCTGGTGGAGCAGGCCGCCGCGGCCGCGGGCTCGCTCGAAGAGCAGGCCAGCCGGCTGACCCAGGCCGTATCGTCGTTCCGCCTGGCCGCCTGAGGCCGGGGCAGGCAGGGCGGGCCGCCCGCAGCGCGTGCCCGCCCGCCAGGGCTAGCGGAAGGTCCGCAGGTAGGCCAGCAGGTTCTCGATCTGCTGCGCGTTGCCGATGCCCCAGAAACGCATGCGCGTGCCCGGCACCACCTTGTCCGGCGACTGGATGAACGCGCTCAGCGTGGCATCCGTCCACACGATGCCCGAGGCCTTCATGGCCGCCGAGTACTGGTAGTCGGTGGTCGAGCCCGCATGCCGGCCGAACAGGCCGTTGAGCTGCGGGCCGAAGGCGCCGCGCGCCGAAGGGCCCACGCTGTGGCAGGAGGCGCAGCGGGTGGTGAACAGGGCTTTGCCGGCCAGCGCGTCGCCGGCGGCGTGCGCGGCGGGCGGCAGGGCCAGGATCAGGGCGCAGAGGAGCGCGTGTCTCATGTGACGGAGAGGAGGAAGGCAGGGGATCACGCGCCGTATTGTAGACGGGCGTGGCCGGGCGGCTTCCCGTCGCCATCCCCGTCGCCATCTCCGTCGCTATCTCCGTCGCTATCCCTGCAGCCAGTTCTCCAGCCGCAGGCCCGGATAGTGCGCGAAGTCTCTTTCGTTGTTGGTGACCAGGACCAGGTCCAGTGCCAGCGCATGGGCTGCGATCAGCTTGTCCAGATGGTCCTTCCTGCGCTCGCGCGTCGCCTGCCGGACGGGGCCGTAGGCCCGCGCCGCGGCCGCCTCGAAGGGCATCACCGGAATGTCCTCGACCAGCGAGGCGAGGTGCAGGCGTTCCCGGGCGGGGTCGGCCGACACGGCGACGCCGTATTCCAGTTCGGCATAGGTGATGGCAGACATCACCACGTCACCGACATAGCATTGCGCAAAGCGTCTCGCCACCTGCTCGGGCTGGTCCCGCATCAGGTAGATGCACATATTGGTGTCGAGCATGAAGCGCGGCATCAGAGGGCCTCGCGCTCGTCCTGGCCGTGCTCGTCGCGGCCCTCGGCCATGAAGTCCGGGCCGAATTTCGCGAACTTCTCCAGAACCCCGGCCAGCGGCCGGCGCGCCGGGCGGATGCGGATCTCGTCGCCGATGCGCTCGATCTCCAGTTCCACGTCGGTGCGGTCGTAGGCCAGGTCGGCCGGAATACGCACGGCCTGCGAGTTGCCGTTCTTGAAGAGGCGTGTGGTGTGCATGGGATGCCTGCTCACGGATGTGCGGTGGATGTACTGGATGTACTATAGGCCGCCGCCTGCCTGATGTAAATCCATGTGTGTACATTGAGGCGGCCGAGCCGGCAGGGACGACGGGCGAACGACGAGCATGCGCGCGTGAGCCCGGCCTGGCCCCCGCTTGCCTCTATCCAGAAATACTGTATAAATATACAGTATCGGATTTTTCCAGCCACCGGCATCAGACAGGTGGCGCACAGCAGACATGATTTCGCCATCGCACGCCATGCCGGCCACCGCCGTCCCCACGCCGGCGCCGGCGCAGGAGGACTGGCTCTCCGCGCCGCCACGGCCATCGCTCCCGTCGCTCCCGTCGCTTTCCCCGGCGCAGCGGATGCAGGCGCTGGACGCGCTGGAACGGCGCTATCCCGGCCTGTGGCGGGCCGGGCAGCTCGGCCAGGCCGCCCGCCTGCCGGTCTGCCCCTGCGGCCATGCCGCGCTGGCGGCCGAGCTGCCCGGTGGCGGCTGGCCGCTCGGTGCCTTGAGCGAGTTGCTGCTGGCCGAGAGCGGGGTGGGGGAACTGCGCCTGCTGCGGCCGGCGCTGCAGGCGCTGGCGGCGCAAGGACGCGCGCTGGCGCTGGTGGGGGCGCCGCACGTGCCCAATGCGGCCGGGCTGGCAGCCTGGGGCCTGCCGGCGCAGCGCCTGTACTGGGTGCGCGCCGGGCGCGGCGCCGACCTGACCTGGGCGGCCGAGCAGATCCTGCGCAGCCAGGCTTTCGGCGGCGTGCTGCTGTGGTTGCCCGGCGCGCGGCCCGAGACCATCCGCCGGCTGCAGGTGCTGGCGCAGGCGGGCGATGCGGCGGTGTGGGTGATGCGGCCGGCCGCGGCACAGCGCGAATCGTCGCCGGCGGTGCTGCGGCTGCTGCTGTCGCCGCTGCCGGGCAATGCCTTGTCGATCGCCTTCCACAAGCGGCGGGGACCGTTGCGCGAGGCGCCGCTGGTGCTGCCGCTGGGCGGCATGGAGGCGGTGCCGTCCGGGCTCGCCGCGGCGCTCGCGGAGGCCGCGCCGGGCCAGCCGGAGGCAGCGGCCGAGCCGGGCGCGCCGGCGCCGGCTGTCGTGCGGCAGGGGGCGGTGCCGGCCGCGGTCGCGTGAGAGCCGGTCGATGTCGCCGATGTCGTCGATGCCGTTCTGGATCGCGGTGCACCTGCCGCGCCTGCCCCTGGATGCCTTGCAGCCGGCCTGGCCCGGCGCGCAGGCGCGGGCCTTGCCCGGCCTGCTGGAGCAGGCCGCGCCGGTGGCCGTGCTGGAGCAGGAGCGGGTCGTGCTGGCCAACGCCGCGGCCATGGCGCTGGGCGTGCGCTACGGCATGCGGCGCGGCGGCGTGCAGGCGCTGTCGGCCGAGGTCGTGCAGCTCGAGCGCGAGCCGGCCGCCGAAGCCGAGCTGATGGCGGCGGCGGCGCTGGCGCTGCTGCGCTTCACGCCGCAGGTGGCCTGCGATGACGAGGGCGCCACCCTGATGCTCGACGTCAGCGCCAGCCTGCGCCTGTTCGGCGGCCATCGCGCGCTGTGCCGCGCGGTGCGGGCCTGCGTGCGGCGGCTGGGCGCGGTGCCCCAGCTCGGCTGCGGCAGCAGCGCGCGGGGCGCGGCCTGGCTGGCCGCGCAGCCGCTGCGGCGCGGCCGGCACGGCGTCGTGGTGCGGCCGCCGCGGCGCGCGCTGCGTCCCGCCCGCATGGCGCGGCTGCTGGACCGGCTGCCGGTCGAGGCCCTGTACCGGCTGGCCGATCCCGCCTGGCTCGACGGCATCGGCTGCCGCACCGTGGGCGAGGTGCGCGCGCTGCCACGCGCCGCGCTCAAGCGGCGCGTGGGGCCGGGCCTGCTGGAGGGGCTGGACCAGGCGTATGGCGAGGCGCCGGACAGCCTGCCCTGGTTCGTCGCGCCGCCGGTCTTCGCCCGCCGCATGGACCTGCCGGGCCGCATCGAAGGTGCCGAGGGCGTGCTGGCCGGCGCGCAGCGGCTGCTGCTGGCGATGGCCGGCTGGCTGGCCGGGCAGCAGGCGGGCGCGACCCGTTTCGTGCTGGTGCTGGAGCACGAGCGCTACCGCGCCGGCGAGGCGCCGCAGGGCACGCCGGTGGAGGTGGCGCTGGCCCAGCCCAGCCGCGATCCCGAACACCTGTCGAAGCTGCTGCAGGAGCGCCTGGGCCAGTTGCGCTTCGGTGCGCCGGTGGTCGGCCTGGGTCTGAAGGTGGAAGCGATGCAGGAGAGCCTGCCGCGCAGCGCCTCGCTGTTCCCCGAGCCCGGCGCCGAGGCGGCCGCGCTGGGGCGTGTGCTCGACACGCTGGTGGCGCGGCTGGGCCGCGACGGCGTGCTGCAGCCGCGGCCGCTGGCCGACCACCGTCCCGAACGCGCCAGCCGCTGGTGCGCGCTGGACGAGGACGCGCCGGGGCCGGCGCTGCCGGCCGGCATCCCGCTGCCCGAGCGGCCGCTGTGGCTGCTGGCCGAGCCGGTGCCGCTGGCGGCGCGGCAGGAGCGGCCCTGCCATGGCGGTCCGATGCGGCTGCTGACCCGCCCCGAGCGCATCGAGTCCGGCTGGTGGGACGGCGCGCTGGCCTCGCGCGACTACTACATCGCCGAGCGTAGCGACGGCGTGCGCTGCTGGGTCTATTGCGTGTACCTCGGCCACGGCGCGGATGTCACCGCGCACTGGTACCTGCACGGCCTCTTCGCATGACGACCGCCGGCGCGCGCGGGGCCGGCGGCCCCGCATCCCCTGCATGGCCCGGCATCGCCGCCG
This sequence comes from Cupriavidus sp. USMAHM13, assembly GCF_001854285.1. Lineage (NCBI taxonomy): Bacteria > Pseudomonadati > Pseudomonadota > Betaproteobacteria > Burkholderiales > Burkholderiaceae > Cupriavidus > Cupriavidus sp. USMAHM13. The sequence continues at coordinate 2,979,512 of NZ_CP017752.1, read as the reverse complement.
GCGCCGGCGCGGTGGTGGCGCTGCCCGACTACGTCGAGCTGCACTGCCTCTCCAATTTCACCTTCCTGACCGGCGCCTCCCATCCCGCCGAACTGCTCGAACGCGCCTTCGCGCTCGGCTACCGCGGGCTGGCGCTGACCGACGAATGCTCGGTGGCCGGCACCGCGCGCGCCTACCAGGCGCTCAAGGACCTGCGCCGGCGCGAGCAGGAACGGGCGGAAGCCGGCGAGGCGGCGGAGGCCGGGCGCGCGGCCGCCTTCCAGTTGCTGATCGGCAGCCGCTTCACGCTGACCCCGCCTGCGGGCGCGCCGGACGATGGCGGTATGCCGGCGCTGCGCCTGGTGCTGCTGGCGACGGACCGCGCCGGCTTCGGCAACCTGTGCGAACTGATCACGCTGGGCCGCCGCCGCGCGGACAAGGGCAGCTACCGGCTGCACCCGCAGGACGTGGCCGCGTCGGTGGAAGGCGCGGCGGAGGGGGCGGCGGAGGAGGGGGCGGCGGACTGGCAGCACGGTTTGCGCGGCATGCCCGGCTGCCTGGCGCTGTTGCTGCCCGACTACTGCGCCGACCCCGAACGGCTGCTGGCGCAGGCGCAATGGTGCCGCGCGCAGTTCGGCGCGCGCGCCTGGATGGCGCTGGAACTGCACCAGGGCCATGCCGACAACCTGCACCGCGAGCGGGTGCTGGCGGCGGCTGCGCGCAGCGGGCTGCCGCTGGCGGCCAGCGGCGCGGTCACCATGCACGTGCGCTCGCGCAAGCCGCTGGCCGACGTGCTGACCGCGATCCGCCTGCGCCAGCCGCTGTCGGCCTGCGGCCTGGCGCTGGCGCCGAATGCCGAGGCGCGCCTGCGCCAGCGCCAGCGGCTCGGGCGCCTCTATCCGCTGGAGGCGCTGGCGCAGACGGTGCATATCGCCTCGCTGTGCCATTTCTCGCTGGGCGACCTGCGCTACGAGTACCCGGAGGAGCTGGTGCCCGAGGGCCGGACGGCCATCGATTACCTGCGCGAGGAGGTGGACAAGGGCCGGCGGCAGCGTTTTCCCGAGGGGATGCAGGAGTCGTGGGCGAAGCAGCTGGAGGAAGAGCTCAAGCTGATCGAGGCCAAGCAGTACGAGCATTTCTTCCTGACCGTGCATGACATCGTGCGCCAGGCGCGCCACCTGGGCATCCTGTGCCAGGGGCGCGGCTCGGCGGCCAACTCGCTGGTCTGCTACTGCCTCTATATCACCGAGGTCCATCCCGAGCAGACGCAGATGCTGTTCGGCCGCTTCCTCTCGGCCGAGCGCGACGAGCCGCCCGATATCGACGTCGACTTCGAGCACCAGCGGCGCGAGGAGGTGATCCAGTACATCTACAGCAAGTACGGCCGCGACCGTGCCGCGCTGGCCGCCTCGCTGATCACCTACCGCTCGCGCAGCGCGCTGCGCGACGTGGGGCGCGCGCTCGGCATCGACGCCGGCGTGGTCGAGCAGGTGGTCAAGGGCCAGGCCTGGTGGGACGGCGACCAGGCCTTTCTGGAGCGCATCGCGCGCCACGGGCTCGACCCCGGGTCGCCGGCGGTGCGGTCGTGGGCCGAGCTCGCCGGGCAGCTGCGCGGCTTCCCGCGCCACCTGTCGCAGCACGTGGGCGGCTTCGTGATCGCGCGCGGCCGGCTGTCGCGGCTGGTGCCGATCGAGAACGCCGCCATGCCGGACCGCAGCGTGATCCAGTGGGACAAGGACGACCTGGAGTCGCTGGGCCTGCTCAAGGTGGACGTGCTGGCGCTGGGCATGCTGTCGGCGATCCGGCGCGCGCTGGCCATGATCCAGGACTACAGCGGCGCGCACGGGCGCATGGAAGAGCTGCCGCGCGAGGACACGGCCACCTACGACATGATCTGCCGTGCCGAGACCATCGGCGTGTTCCAGGTCGAGTCGCGCGCGCAGCAGACCATGCTGCCGCGCCTGCGGCCGCGCAATTTCTACGACCTGGTGGTGGAGGTGGCCATCGTGCGCCCCGGCCCCATCCAGGGCGGCATGGTCCATCCCTACCTGAAGCAGCGCGAGGCGGCGCGCCGTAACGGCAAGCCGCCGCACTACCTCAACGCGGTCATCGAAAAGGTGCTGGGGCGCACGCTGGGCGTGCCCATCTTCCAGGAGCAGGTGATGCAGCTCGCCATCGACGCGGCCGATTTCACGCCGGGCGAGGCCGACCTGCTGCGCCGCTCGATGGCGGCCTGGCGGCGCAAGGGCGACCTCAAGCGCCACCAGGACAAGCTGGTCGCGGGCTTCGTCCGGAACGGCTACCCCGAAGCGTTCGCGCAGCGCATCTGCAAGCAGATCGAGGGCTTCGGCGAGTACGGTTTCCCCGAGAGCCATGCGGCCAGCTTCGCCAAGCTGGTCTATGTCAGCGCCTGGATCAAGCGCCACCATCCGGCGGCCTTCCTGTGCGCGCTGCTCAACAGCCAGCCGATGGGCTTCTATTCGCCGTCGCAGCTGGTGCAGGATGCCGGCCGCAACGGCGTGCGCGTGCTGCCGGTGGACGTCGGCGAGAGCTGCTGGGACAGCACGCTGGTCCTGCGCGACGGGCAGCCGTGGCGGGAGGGCGCGCCGCCGCCGGACGTGCGGCTCGGCCTGGGGCGGGTCAAGGGCATGCGCAAGGAGGCCGCCGCGCGCATCGAGGCGGCGCGCGCCGCGCGCCCCTTCGCCAGCGTGGAGGACCTGGCCCTGCGCGCCGCGCTGGACCGCCACGACATCGACGCGCTGGCCGCCGCCGACGCACTGGCCAGCCTCGCCGGCCACCGCCGCCAGGCGCGCTGGCAGGCGCGCGCGGCCGCGCTGCAGTCGGCCCACCGCGACCTGCTCTACGAAGCGCCGCCGGCCGAGTCGGCGCTGGCGCTGCCGGCGCCGCGCCTGGGCGAGGAGGTGGCGGCCGACTACACCAGCCTGGGCCTGTCGCTCAAGGCCCATCCGCTGGCGCTGCTGCGCCGCCGCCTGCAGGCCATGCGCTTCGCCACCGCGCGCGAGCTGGCCGACTGCCCCGACGGCCGCCGCGTGCGTGCCTGCGGCATCGTCACCGTGCGCCAGCGGCCGGCCACCGCCAGCGGCACCATCTTCACCTCCATCGAGGACGAGACCGGCGCCGTCAACGTGATCCTGTGGCCGGACCTGATCGAGCGCGAGCGCAAGACCGTGCTGGGGGCCCGGCTGCTCGGCGTCAGCGGGACCTGGCAGCGCCAGGGCGAGGTCCGCCACCTGGTGGCCGAACAGCTGGTGGATCTGAGCGGGCTGCTCGGGCGGCTGGCGGTCAGCAGCCGCGATTTCCACTGAGCGCCGGCCTTATCGATTGCAAACGATTGTCAGCGGCCGCGCGGCTCACCCCGGCATGGACCAGTCCGCCGATACGAACTGTTACACCGATGTGGGCGTTCCGGGTCAACACGCTCTGCAATCCGGCCGTTCTGGCAGATAACGCGCAAGCAAGCGCGTACAACCTGGAGCCTGACATGAAGAAAGCACTCGCCACCCTGACCACCCTGAGCCTTGGCCTGTTCGCCGCCGGCGCTTTCGCGCAGGCACCCGCCACGCCCGCAGCGCCGGCCGCACCCGCAGCGCCCGCGGCAGCCGCCGCACCGGCCACGCCCGCGGCAGCGGACAAGACCGCCACGAAGACGGCAAAGCCTGCCCACAAGGCGCACGCCAGCCACACCAAGCACACCAAGCACGTCAAGCCGATGACGCCGGCGAAGGCGGCGGCACCGGCACCGGCACCGGCGCCGGCCGCAGCCACGCCGGCCGCACCGGCCAAGCCTGCCCAGTAAGCCGCGAAGCAATGAAGCAATGAAGCAGTGAAGCAGTGCGCGACACGATAGACCGGGGCGTGCCAGGCGGCACGCCCGACCTTGCTAGCGAGATTCTTCCATGCACCTGATATGGACCATCCTGATTGGCTTCATCGCCGGCCTTGTCGCGCGGGCCATCACGCCGGGGCGCGGCCCGAGCGGCTTCTTTCTCACCGCCGCGCTGGGCATCGGCGGCGCGCTTGCCGCCACCTTCATCGGGCAGGCGCTGCGCTGGTACCGGCCCGGTCAGTCGGCCGGCTTTCTCGGCGCGGTGGTCGGCGCGGTGCTGCTGCTCGTTCTCTATCACCTCTTCAACAAGAAAGACTGAGCCAGGAACACACGATGGGATGGACAGATCTGTTGCAGCAGGCCGCGGGCGCGCTCGGCGTCGACGGCGGCCAGTCATTCGAGCAGGCAGCGCGCGAGGCGGCGCCCGGTGCGCTGGGGCAGGGCCTGGCCGATGCCTTCCGCTCCGGCCAGACCGCGCCATTCTCCGAGATGGTCGGCCAGTTGTTCGGGCAGTCCAACGGCACCCAGCAGGCCGGCATGCTCAATGAACTGCTGGCCCTGGTGGGGCCGGCCGTGCTGTCGCAGGCCGCCGGCGGCGCGCTGGGCAGCGTGATGGCGCCGGGTGCCACGCAGGTGAGCGCCGAGCAGGCCGGCCAGCTTACGCCGGAACAGGTGCAGGCCATCGCCGCCCATGCCGAGCAGGCGCACCCGGGCGTGGTCGAGCGGCTGGGGCATTTCTATGCCGAGCATCCGACCCTGGTCAAGACGCTGGGCAGCGCCGCGCTGGCCATCGCGCTGGCCAGGCTGAAAGAGCGCCAGCAGGGCTGACGCCGCCACAATGCCACAGGAAGTGGAGCCCTGGCCCCCGCAAGGCCGGGGGCTTCATTCGCAACGGTGCCCGGGGGCACCGTTTTTTTTGCCCTGTCTTGCTCTGTCGCCGCGCACTCAGCGTCGCGCGCGCGTGTCCGACGGCCGTTCGCCGAATGCCTGCCGGTAGTCCGCGGCGAATTGTCCGAGATGGCCGAAGCCCCAGCGTGCCGCGATCTCCGTGACCGAAGCGGGATCATCCGGCGCCTGCAGCGCCGCCCTTGCGCGCTGCAGGCGGACCTCCTTCAGGTAGCGCATCACGCCGATGCCGCGCCACTGCTGAAACGCGCGCTGCAGCGTACGCGCGCTGCAGCGCGCGGCGGTCGCGATGGCCGAGACCGTCAGCGGCTGGCCGGCGCATTCGTCGATGAAGGCGGCCGCGCGCTTCACGCAGGCAGGCGCGATGCCGCCGCCCGCGGGCATCGCCTCGGCGAGCTGTTCGCCGAACAGGCTCATGATCAGCATCTCTTCCGCCAGCGGCAACTGCATCGCCTTCAGCGCCGGTGGTGTGTCGGGATGCAGGAGCTGCCGGAGCGCCTGCACCGACGCAAGCCAGCGCTCACGGCGCCGCGCCTCCAGCAGCGCGCACGATGACAGCGCGCCCGGCGGCTCGCGGCCACACACGCGGCGCCACAGTTCGGCGATCCGCTGCGTGTCGATGCGCACGCCCATCTGCACATTGTCTTCGCTGTAGTGGAATTGCGCGCGTTCGTTCGAGGCGACCAGCACGGTCGAACCGGGGCCACCCGCGTGCGCGAGCCCGCCGCTACGGATGTCCGCATGCCCGGCCAGCGTGGTGAGCACGAGCACGAAACTGCCGAAGATCTCGGGCCGGATGGTGATCTCCGTCCCGTACGCGAACCACGAGAGCGCGCTGCTGTCGCCCTCCAGGTTGAACAGGGTGGCCGGCTTCGCGCGGCGCCGCGCCGCGGTGAAGCGATAGGGGCGGTAGATCCTGCCGATCTCGCGGCGGGCGTGTTCCAGATCGTCCGATTCGAACAGCAGCGCGCCAGGAGGGATGTCGCTGGCACACAGCAGCGGTGCAAATGGCAGTGGGGGCATGCCGGAGCGGGAGAGCAGGTCGTTCACGTTTGTCCCTCCTGGCGGAAGCAGGCACGGGCAGCGGCGGTGCGATGAAAAACGGCGCGTTTCGGATGCCCGTGGCACGGAATCGATAGCTGCCCGGAAACGCGCCGGCGATCATGGAGCCGTGTTGAACCTTGGACGGAGCGTGCGCAGCCATGAAACTTTCGATAGGCAGGAATTATACGGCGTACATCAACGGCGGCTTCGCGCGGCAGGGCGGCGCGACCTTCGCCGCGCTCAACCCTGCGACGGGGGAACACCTGGCGGATATCGCGCGATGCGGTGCCGCCGATGTCGCCGCGGCGGTCGAGGCCGCGCGACGGGCATTTCCCGCCTGGAAGGCGACGAGCTACGAAACGCGGGCCGCGCTGCTGAACCGGCTGGCCGATGCACTGGAGCAGGCGCTGCCGCGCCTCGCGACGATCGACGCGATGGATATCGGCCGGCGTATCGCCGAAACACGTCTCGATCACGAAAAAGCCATTGCTCAATACCGATATTTCGCCGGAGCGATTCTGACGCATGAAGGCTACGGAAGGCCGATTCCCGACGGCTACCTGATCGCGAAGCGTGAGCCGATTGGCGTCGTCGGCCAGATCATTCCCTGGAACGTGCCGGCATTGATGGTTGCCCTGAAGGTGGCGCCGGCCGTGGCGGCGGGCAACACGGTGGTGCTCAAGCCGGATGAGAACGCCTCGCTGTCGACGCTGGCGTTCGCGGAAATCGCCGGCAGCATTTTCCCGCCGGGCGTGATCAATGTCGTGCCGGGGTTTGGCGACGAGGTCGGTGCCGCGCTGACTTCGCATCCGGGCGTGGCGAAACTCGCCTTCACCGGCAGTCCGGAGGTCGGGCGGATCATCGGCCGCGCCGGCGCCGACCGACTCGTGCCGGTATCGCTGGAGCTGGGCGGAAAGAGTCCCAACATCGTGTTCCCGGACGTGGGCAATCTCGACGCGGTCGTCGACGACGCGCTGTTCGCGGCGATGTACTGCAACGGGCAGTCGTGCCTCGCCGGCACGCGGCTCTTCGTGCATGACGACATCTATGCCGCCTTCGTCGACAAGCTGGCGGCCGGCGCGGCAAGCATGAAGGTCGGCGCTCCGCTCGACGAGACGGTTCACCTGAGTTGCCTCGTGTCCGCGAAGCAGGGCGAGCGGGTACTCGACTACATCCGCATCGGCAGGGAAGAGGGCGCGAAGGTGCTGTTCGGCGGCGAGCGCGTGCAGGTGGCCGATTGCGATGCCGGTTACTTCATCGCGCCGACCTTGCTGGAAGTGCGCAACAGCATGCGTGTCGCGCAGGAAGAGATCTTCGGCCCCGTGCTGAGCATCATCCGCTGGAGCGATGTCGACCGCATGCTGGCGGAGGCGAACGACGTGCCGTACGGGCTCGCCGCCGGAATCTACACCACGGATCTCGAACAGGCGATGCGGACGGCCGATGCGCTGGAGGCGGGCTCGGTGTGGATCAACCAGTATTTCAACCTCGCGAGCGGGGTGCCGTTCGGCGGCATCAAGGAGAGCGGGATCGGGGTCGAGCATTGCCACGAAACCCTCAAGCTCTATTCGCAGCTGAAATCCATCACGATCCGCAACCGCATCGGCGAACCGTGGTTCGTCGCCTAGCTTGTTTGTGATGTGACACAGGACGCCAACGACAGACGCGGCCCGTTCCTCCGGTTCAGGGTCGCGCAGATCACTGAGGAGACACGCCAATGAACACGCCCCCTTATCGCGAAATCGTCGCCGCCGTCACCCGTTCCAAGGGTGCGCCATTCCTGCTGGAGCCGGCCCGCCTGCGCGCGCCGGTGGACGACGAGGTGCTGGTACGTATCGTCGCGGCGGGCATGTGCCATACCGACCTGATCATCCGCGACCAGTACTATCCGGTGCCGCTGCCCGCCGTGCTGGGGCACGAAGGCGCGGGCGTCGTCGAAGCCGTCGGCCCTGGGGTCAGGTCGCTGGTGCCAGGCGATCACGTGGTGCTCAGCTACGGCCATTGCGGACATTGCCTGACCTGCGCAGCGGGACGGACGTCGTATTGCGCGGACTTCTACGCGCAGAATTTCGGCGGTGGCGGGCAGGATGGGCGCGGCGCGATCACGGCGCCGGACGGGACGCCGATCCACGACCACTTCTTCTCCCAATCCTCGTTCGCGACGTTCGCGCTGAGCCGTGAACGCAGCGCGATCAAGGTGCCCAGGCATGCGCCGCTGCAATTGCTGGGGCCGCTCGGCTGCGGGATACAGACGGGCGCCGGCGCGGTCATCCATTCACTGAAAGTGACGCCGGGCAGCCGCTTTCTCGTGCTTGGCGCTGGCGCGGTCGGGATGTCCGCGGTGCTCGCCGCCCGGCTCGCCGGCGCCGCAACCATCATCGCGCTCGACATCGTGCCCGGGCGCCTGGCGCTCGCACGCGAGATCGGCGCGACGCATGCGCTCAATAGCCGCGACTCCGGCTGGGTCGATGCCGTTCGCGCCATCACCGGTGGCGGCGTCGATTTCGCGCTCGAGTCGACCGGGCGGCCGGAGATCCTCGCGCAAGGCGTCTCGGCGCTCGCGCCGCTGGGCGTGCTCGGCGTCGTCGGCGCCTCCCCGCTAGGGACCAAGGCGGGATTCGACCTCAACGAGCTGATGATCGCCGGCAAGCGCATTCAAGGCATCTGCGAGGGAGATAGCGTACCCCTCAGATTCATTCCCGAGCTGGTGGAGCTGCATCTGCAAGGCCGCTTCGCCTTCGACAAGCTGGTAACGTTCTACCCGTTCAACGACATCAACCGGGCCGCGGCGGACAGCGAAGCCGGCACGGCGCTGAAGCCGATCCTGCTCATGGATAGCGCCGCCGAGCTTTGAAGCTTTGAGGCCCTGAAGCTCGGGCGCCGGGCAGCACGCTCTTTTCTTGCAAGCAACGATACGCATCCAAACATGACGACCACACTCTATCGCGGCATGGACCGCCCCGCTCTCGACGCCGCCTACGACAACACCAAGGCCATCCCCGACTTTCCCGCCGTGCTGGCGGACTTCCGGGCGCGCAGCGCGGCGCTCTACGCGGCTGCGTCGTGCCGGCGCGACCTGCGCTACGGCGATTGTCCCCGCGAGCGCTACGACTGGATCGCCTGCGGCCAGCCCGACGCGCCGACCTTCGTCTTCATCCATGGTGGCTACTGGCAGAACTGTGACAAGGAGGACTTCGCCTTTATCGCCGGCGGGCCGCTCGCGCGGGGCTTCAACGTGGTCCTGGTCGAGTACACGCTCGCGCCCGAGGCATCGATGACGCGGATCGTCGGCGAGATCGGCCGCCTGCTCGACCACCTGGCGGCGGATCGCGATGGTCTCGGCACCGCTGGCCGCCCGCTCGTGCTGAGCGGGCATTCGGCGGGCGGGCACCTGACGGCGCAGTTCCGCGCGCATCCGGCCGTGACGGCCGCGCTGCCGATCAGCGCCCTGGTCGACCTGGAGCCGATCGCGCTGTCGTGGCTCGATGACAAGCTGAGGCTGTCGGCGCAGGAGGTCGATGCCTACAGCCCGCTGCGCCATGTCGGCAAGGGTGCGCCGACCGTGGTCGCGGTCGGCGGCGCGGAACTGCCCGAGCTCGTGCGTCATTCGGACGAGTATGCGGCAGCCTGTGCCACGGCCGGCGAAGCGGTCGAGCTGATCCACTTGCCGCATTGCACGCACTTTTCGGTACTCGACGACCTGGCGCGTCCCGACGGCCGCTTGCTGCAGGCGCTGTCGGCACGCCGGGTGGAGTGAAGGATGGCGTGATCGGTGCCGGGCGCCACCGGGCGCCACCGGGGTGAACGCCGTGCCGGCAGGGCCGGCGCTGCTGCAATGCGATGGACGGCAGGTGGAACGCCGGCCATGGCAAGGCCGGCGATTCCGTTCGGAACGGTGCCCGTGGGCACCGTTTTTTTTCTTGCATACTCGCCAGGCGGACTTCGCGGCACGCACGAGAGACGCTGTGTGTGCCGCGCGCCCGTCCTGGCGCGCCGCCGGTGCCGATGGCCGGCAGCCAGCGGCGCGGGGGCTCAGCCTGGTGCCGGATCAGAACGCATAGCGCACGCCCAGGGTGCCCTGCAGCGAGTGACCGCTGCCGCCGAACACCTGCATCGGCCGGATGCAAGGCGGTGGCGGCGGGAGGGGAAGGGAAGGGCATGGACATCGCGGAAACTCTGGAGCGGGTGTTGGACGGAGATGCCTGCGGGGGCAGGAGCGGTCCTGGGGACGGCGCGTACGCGCCAAGCCGGACCTGGCGGGAAAGTCCGGCACGCCGCGCGGCTTCGTCGGTCGCCGCCCGTTTCTCTCGCGCCGGGCGGGGTTTCCCCCCGGCTTTGCGCGCGTCGGCTGCCGTGCGTGGACGCGCGCGCATGCCGCCTTCAGTCAGCCAGAAAGTCAGCCAGGGCGGGATGGCCCGCCCGCGCCATCGGCCCCGCCCGCTTCGCCTACGTGGGTCCTACTCCGCATCGGCCGCCGCCGTCTCGGCTGCTCCCGTCTCGCCGTCGATCCGCTTCATGTTGTCCAGGATCTTCAGCAGGTAGTGCAGGGCGTGCGTCACGTCCTCCGTCGAGAAGCCCACCAGCAGTTCGCGGTAGAAGTCGGCGATCTTGGGCTGGGCCAGCACCAGCCAGACGTGGCGCCCGGACTCGGTCATGGTCACGATGCGCGAGCGCCGGTCGGCCGGGTCCGGCGCGATGCCGACATGGCCATCGCGCTCCATGCGGCTGATCAGTCCGGACAGGTTCTGGCGGCTGACCATCAGGTAGCGCGCCAGGTCGCCGATGCTCATGCCCGCCTTCGCCTTGTCGCGCGAGAGCGCGCCGAGCACCGCCCACTGCTGGGTGGTCAGTCCTTCCTCTTCGACGGCACGCGATCCGGTTTTATGCAACATATTTGCACATTGGTAGAGCCGGAAGAACAGGTTGTTGGCCAGCGTCAGCTTAGCGTCTAGCGTCAATTGATTAGGGTTATCCATGGGAATTCCAAAGGCGAGCGACTTGCAATCGGGCGTGGCTATGCCTAATATACGTCAACATATTTACGTTATTGGCTTATCTCACCGACCTGCGATGACGCGCAGGCCGGATCACATCCAGCAATCCGACAAGTCACAAGGAGGCATCATGCAACGATTCGAGGGCAAGACGGTAGTGGTTACCGGTGGTGGCGGAGGCATCGGCGGCGCCACCTGCCGCCGCTTCGGCCGGGAGGGCGCGCGCGTGGCGGTGTTCGACCGCAACGCCGAGACCGCCGAGAGCGTGGCGGCGGCGATCCGCATGGACGGCGGCAGCGCCGAGGCCTTCGCCTGCGACATCACCGACCGCGCCAGCGTGGATGCCGCCGTGGCGGCGACCGCCTCGCGCCTTGGCCCCATCGACGTGCTGGTCAACAACGCCGGTTGGGACGTGTTCAAGCCCTTCAACAAGACCGTGCCGGCCGAGTGGGAGCGCCTGATCGCCATCAACCTGGTCGGCGCGCTGCACATGCATCACGCGGTACTGCCCGGCATGGTGGAACGCAGGTCCGGCCGCATCGTCAACATCGCCTCCGACGCCGCCCGCGTGGGCTCCTCGGGCGAGGCCGTGTATGCAGCCTGCAAGGGCGGCCTGGTGTCCCTGTCCAAGACCCTGGCGCGCGAGCATGCGCGCCACGGCATCACCGTCAACGTGGTCTGCCCGGGCCCGACCGACACCGCGCTGTTCGCCGAGTTCAAGGAGGGCGCGGGCGACCCCGACAAGCTGGTGGCGGCCTTCGCGCGCTCGATCCCGCTGGGCCGCATCGGCCAGCCCGACGACCTGCCCGGCGCCATCCTGTTCTTCGCCGGCGACGATGCCGCCTTCGTCACCGGCCAGGTCCTGAGCGTGTCCGGCGGCCTGACCATGAACGGCTGAGGGCCGCACGCGCCCCCAACGCCATCCCGACGCCATCCGCAAGCCATCCGCAAGCCATCCGCGCGTAACCCAGCACAAACCGAAGCCACCGCAGGCAAGGAGACGACCATGAGCACCATTCCCTTCGAAGACATCCTGTACGAGGTCCGCAACGGCGTGGCCTGGATCACCATCAACCGGCCGGAGAAGATGAACTCCTTCCGCGGCCAGACCTGCGATGAACTGATCCGGGCCCTGAACAAGGCCGGCTATGACAAGAGCGTCGGCGCCATCGTGCTGGCCGGCGCCGGCGAGCGCGCCTTCTGCACCGGCGGCGACCAGTCGGCGCACGACGGCAACTACGACGGCCGGGGCACCATCGGCCTGCCGATGGAGGAGCTGCACGACGCCATCCGCAACGTGCCCAAGCCCGTGATCGCGCGCGTGCAGGGCTTCGCCATCGGCGGCGGCAATGTGCTGTGCACGATCTGCGACCTGACCATCTGTTCGGAGAAGGCGATCTTCGGCCAGGTGGGGCCCAAGATGGGGTCGGTCGATCCCGGCTATGGCACGGCCTTCCTCGCACGGGTGGTCGGCGAGAAGAAGGCCCGTGAGATCTGGTACCTGTGCCGCCGCTATTCGGGACAGGAAGCCGTGGCGATGGGCCTCGCCAATGCCTGCGTGCCGCACGAGCAGCTCGACGCCGAAGTGCAGAAGTGGGGCGAGGAGCTGTGCGAGCGCAGCCCGACCGCGCTGGCCATCGCCAAGCGCAGCTTCAATATGGACACCGCGCACCAGAGCGGCATCGCCGGCATGGGCATGTACGCGCTGAAGCTGTACTACGACACCGAGGAATCGCGCGAAGGCGTGGCGGCGCTCAAGGAGAAGCGCAAGCCCGAGTTCCGCAAGTACGCGAAGTAGGCGCCGATACAAGCGCCGATACAAGCAGCGGAACCAGCGCCCGAGCCGGCGCGACCGCTGCCCGGATCTCACCATGCGGCGCGGCGCGTCCCCGCGCGCCCGCTCCTTTTTGCCCCGCCTTGCCCAGGAGACAAGCCGATGAACCCCTATCTCAATGAAGACCTCGTCACGCTGGGCGACCACGCCCGGCGTTTCGCCACCGAGCGCATCGCGCCGGGCTACCAGGAGCGCGACGACACGCGCGTACTCGACCGTACCCTGATGCGGGAGATGGGCGAGATGGGTTTCATCGCCCCGGAACTGCCGGAAGCGTATGGCGGCCAGGGCCTGGGCTGCCTTGCCGCCGGCGTGATCCACGAGGAGGTGGCCCGGGCCGACCTGAGCCTGTCCTATATCAACCTGCTGGCTTCGCTCAACGGGCAGATCCTGGCGCACCACGGCAGGCCGGAGGTGGTGCGCCCCTGGCTGACGCGGCTCACGCGCGGCGAAGTGCTGCTGGCGATCGCGCTGACCGAACCGCGCGGCGGCTCCGATGCCGCCAACCTGCGGCTGCGGGTCGAGCGCGTCGGCGACGAGTACGTCATCAACGGCGAGAAGACCTCGATCTCGGCGGCCGACCAGGCCGATGCGGCGGTGGTGTTCGGCCGCACCGGCAGCATCGAATCCGCGGCGCACGGCGTGACCGCGCTGCTGGTGCCGATGGACCTGCCCGGCATCACGACCAGCCGCTTCGACTGCCACGGCCAGCGCGCCATCGGGCGCGGCTCGATCTTCTTCGAGAACGTGCGCGTGCCGCTCGACCACCGTCTCGGTGACGAGAACAAAGGCTTCGTGCAGGTGATGCAGGGCTTCGACTTCTCGCGCGCCCTGATCGGCCTGCAGGTGCTGGCGGTGGCGCGCGTGGCGCTGGAGGAGACCTGGGCCTACGTGGCCGAACGGCAGGCGTTCGGCAAGCCGCTGTCGGCCTTCCAGGGCGTTTCGCATCCGCTGGCCGATTTCGACACCCAGGTGGTGGCGGCACGCCTGCTGTGCCTGCAGGCGCTGTGGCTGAAGGACAACGGCGCGCCGCACAGCGCGGAGGCCGCCATGTGCAAGTGGTGGGCCCCGAAGCTGGCCTACGACGTGGTCCACCAGTGCCTGCTGATGCACGGGCATGGCGGCTATGACCGCGGCCTGATGGAGCAGCGCCTGCGCGATGTGCTGGGCTTCCAGATCGGCGACGGCACCGCGCAGATCATGAAGACCATCATCGCCCGCGACCGCGCCGGCCGCGCCGCGGTGCCCGCCTGAGCCGGCGCGCGTTCCCGCGCGGCCTGGCGCGGCCTGACCACGTCATCCCGCCACCCGCCGACACGCGCCACCAAGCCACCACACAAGAAGGGAGACAACACATGGAATTCGACGCCGTCCTGCTGCCGCCGCGCCGTGCCGCGAGCATTGCCCGGGGGGAGTGGCTCGACCGCACCATCAACGACGCGCTCGACGCCTGCGTGCGCGACTGCCCGGACCAGCGCGCGCTGTGCGCGGTCAGCCTCGACCGCGGCGAGACGCGCGCCTTCACCTACCGCGAGCTGGCGGCCCTGGCCGACCGTATCGCCGTGGGCCTGGCACGGCTGGGCGTGGGCCGCAACGACGTGGTGGCCATGCAGCTGCCCAACGGCTGGCACTTCACGCTGCTCTACCTGGCCTGCTCGCGCCTCGGCGCCGTGCTCAACCCGCTGATGCCGATCTTCCGCCAACGCGAGCTGTCCTTCATGCTGCGCCATGGCGAGGCCAAGGTGCTGGTGGTGCCGCGCCGCTTCCGCGGCTTCGACCATGAAGCCATGGCGCGCGCCCTGCTGCCGGAGCTGCCGGCGCTGCGCCGGCTCGTGGTGGTGGATGGGGAGGGCGCCGAGAGCTTCGATGCGCTGCTGGCGGCGCCCGCCTGGGAGCGCGAGCCCGACGCGGCCGCCATCCTCGCCGCCGGCCGGCCCGGCCCGGACGACATCACCCAGCTCATCTACACCTCGGGCACCACCGGCGAGCCGAAGGGGGTGATGCACTCGGCCAATACCCTGTTCTCGAACATCGCGGCCTATGCGCAGCGGCTGCATCTCGGCCGCGACGACGTGATCCTGATGGCCTCGCCGATGGCGCACCAGACCGGCTTCATGTACGGGCTGATGATGCCGATCCTGCTGCAGGCCGGCGTGGTGCTGCAGGACATCTGGGACCCGGTCCGGGCGGCGGCGCTGATTCGCGCGCATGGCATCACCTTCACCATGGCGTCGACGCCTTTCCTGACCGACCTGACCCGCACCGTGCGCGAGGGGGGAACCGGTGGAGAGGGCGGCGAGGGTGGCGAGGGCCTGCCCAGCCTGCGCACCTTCCTGTGCGCAGGCGCGCCCATTCCCGGCCCGCTGGTGGAGCAGGCGCGCCGGGCGCTGGGCGCGAAGATCGTCTCGGCCTGGGGCATGAGCGAGAACGGCGCCGTCACGCTGACCCGTCCCGAGGACGACGACGTGCGGGCCTCGACCACCGATGGCTGCCCGCTGCCCGGGGTGGAAGTGGCGGTGGTCGACGCCGCCGGCGAGCGCCTGCCGCCCGGCGAGGCGGGCCGGCTGCTGGTGCGCGCCTGCTCGAACTTCGGCGGCTACCTCAAGCGGCCGCAGTGGAACGCCACCGATGCCGACGGCTGGTTCGACACCGGCGACCTCGCGCGCCTGGATGCCGAGGGCTACCTGCGCATCAGCGGGCGCAGCAAGGACGTGATCATCCGTGGCGGCGAGAACATTCCCGTGTTCGAGATCGAGGCCCTGCTGTACCGGCACGAGGCGGTCGCGCAGGTCGCCATCGTCGGCTATGCCGACGAGCGCCTGGGCGAGCGCGCCTGTGCCGTGGTGGTGCCCAAGGCCGGCCGCCGGCTCGACTTCGCCGGGATGGTGGATTTCCTCAAGGCCCAGAAGGTGGCCATCCAGTACATCCCGGAGCGGCTGGTGCTGTGCGAGGCGATGCCGGCCACGCCCGCGGGGAAGATCCAGAAGTTCCGCCTGCGCGACATGCTGCGCGATGGCACCCTGTAGCGCCGCGCCGGCCCGCCGCCCGCGGCGGCCGGCGATCTGCAACGCGTATCACGGCGCAGTGAAGTCGGGGCGGCCGCCCGTCTAGGCCCGGCCTTCCAGCGCCACGAACACGCTGCCGTCCTCGATACGGATGGGGAAGGTGCGCAGGTCCTCGCTGAGCGGCGCGCACATGGCCTTGCCGCTGCGCACGTCGAAGCGTCCCTGGTGCAGCGGGCATTCGATCTCGTGGCCTTCGAGGAAGCCGTCGCACAGCCTGGCGTTGCCGTGCGTGCACAGGTTGTCGGTGACGTAGACGGCGCCGTCCACGCCGTAGACGGCCAGTTCGCGGCCGCCGGCCTGCACCGCGACGACATCGTCGGCGGGCACGGCGGCGAGTTCGATCAGCCTGGTCCATTGGGTTGTCGTAGTCATGGCGATTTCCGCGGGTGCGGTGGGTGATGGATGGTGGGTGGCAATCCGTTGCGGGGCGGTCCGGGGCGGGACGGCGCGCTTGCGGCCGCCACGTGTCCCGGCGCGGCGGCTTCAGATCGGGTAGATCAGCGAGTTGGGGATCAGCTCGCTGTCGAACACGCACAGGCGCGCCGCGAACTTCAGGCCGGCCCCGGTGCGCACGATGGTGTCGAGATAGCGTCCCACGTTGAACACGGTGGTCAGCGCGTCCGGCTTGGTGCGGAACACCGCGTAATTGGCCTCGGCGCGGATGCGCTCGCCGTCGTCGGCGAGGATGCGCGGCACGCCGACCACATGGCGCTGGTAGTAGGGGTCATGGAAGATGGTCTCGGTGGCGCCGTAGACCCGGTCCTTGAGCATGCCCTTGCTCTCGAAGGCGAGGGTGGCCAGCGGCAGGCCGCGCTCGTGGTTCTCGCGCGGCTGGACCCGGTAGACGCAGTCCTCGGTGAAGAACTCCGGCCACTGGTCCCAGTCGCCGTTGTCGAGCGCGGCGGCGTAGTCGGCGTAGAGGGCGAGCAATTGCTGGTAGGTGGGGAAGTCGAGCATCTCAGGCCTCCATCACGCGGCGCCAGTAGGCGTACATGGAACGGATCAGGGTTTCGGTGACCATGTGGTCGGCCTCGGCGCTGTCGCGCCCGCCCAGTTCGGCGACGGTGCGGTGCCAGGGCTTCTGCGCGAAGCCTTCCTGCGAGAACTCGATCACCTCGCCGTCGTCGGCGGAGACGAAGCCGGCCGGGCCGAACAGGTTGGCCTGGCGCAGGCGGCGGCGCGTCATGGCCTCGTCGTCGCCGGCAAAGCCGAAGTGGGTCCAGACGAAGTCGAAGGAGCCGTGCCCGTCGGGCTGGATGTGGCGGGTCGAGACCGAATTGACCTGCTGCTGGAGGATGACGCTGGGAAACAGCGTCATCATCACCGCGGTGGGGCCGCCCCACCAGTCCTCCTGCACCACGTCGAGGAAGCGGTCGTCATGCAGCCGCATCTGGTCCTTGAAGCTGGACACGCCGCTGGTCACTTCGCCCTGGCCGCCGCTGCCGCGCGTGGAGATCATGGCGGCGTGGCGGCCGTGCCCGTCCATCTTCAGCGCGGAGCGGTTGTCGGCGCGCCACAGGCCGAAGGTGACGAACCAGGTATGCAGCAGGCCGGGATGGTAGGGGTCCTTGATGTTCTCCTGCATCAGCTTCCAGTTGCCGGGAATGCGCTGCCGGCTGTAGCCGAGGATGGTGAGCGCGCGGCCGTCGAAGACGCGGTCGAAGTAGTGCAGCATGGTGGGGCCGAGGTAGTCCTCCAGCGGCGGTACCGTGTGGTCGAAGGAGGCGAACACCACGCCGTGGCGCGTCGCCACCTTGAGCCGGGTCAGGCCGTGCTCCTTGGGGTCGAAGTCGGCCGGCATGCCGCCGTTGACCTTGCCGTCGAGCTTGACGCCGCGGCGGAACGGCACGCCGACCAGGTTGCCCTTGAGGTCGTAGTTCCACTGGTGGTAGGGGCAGGTGAAATCCTTGCGGTTGCCGAAGCGCTCGCGGCAGAAGCGCACGCCGCGGTGGGCGCAGACGTTTTCCACCACGTGGATTTCGCCGTCGGCCGCGCGCGTGACGATGACCGAGCGCTCGCCGACGACGGTGCGCTTGAAGTCGCCCGGATGGGGAATCTCGGCCTCCAGCGCCACGTAGCACCAGTGGCCGGCATAGAAGAAGCGCTCCAGTTCGCGCTGGTGGATGGCCTCGTCCGTGTAGGCCTGGAAGGGCACGCGGCTGGAGCCGTCGCCTTCCCAGGCGGGCGGGTGGAAGCGCAGCGGGGCTTCGTTCATGTGTGTCTCCTGTGGTCGGCCCGCGTCATGGCAAGGCGTGCGGGCGGGATCGCGAAAGGGAAGGGGAACAAGGCAAACGGGAACGGGACACGCGGCGGGCGGGCCCCGGCCCCGGGCGTTCAGTCGCCGCTGGCGTGGAAGGCGTCGGCGTGGATGCTGGCCGGCGCCACCCCCTTGCGCTGCAGCAGCGCGCTGGCCGCCTCGACCATCGCGGGCGCACCGGCGAGATAGGCGGTCCAGCCCGGCAGCGCCGGCCAGTCGTCGTCGATGGCCTGCGTGACCAGGCCGCCGCGATAGCCGTCGCCGGGTGCCGGCGCGCCGTCGGCGACCACCACGTGGCAGGCCAGGCCGGGCAGTTCGCGCCGCAGCGCCTGCAGCCATGGCTGGCCGTAGACATCGCGTTGCGAGCGCGCGCCGAAGTAGACGTGGACATCATTGTCCATGCCGGCCTCGGCCATGCCGCGCAGGATGGACAGCACCGGCGCCAGGCCGGTGCCGCCGGCCACGCACAGGATCGGGCCGGTGGTCTTGCGGCGCAGGTAGGCGGTGCCGAGCGGCCCGCCGACGCGCACCGCGTCGCCCACCTTCAGCGCGCCGGCGATGTAGGCGGTGACGCGGCCGCCGGGCACCAGGCGCACGTGGAACTCGATCTCATCCGGGTTCGGCGTGACCGCCATCGAGTAGGGGCGCGCGTGCTGCGGGGTGAACTGCAGCATGGCGTACTGGCCCGGCGAGAAGGCGAAGGGTTTGTTCAGCCGCAGGCGCAGCCGCCTGATGTCGTGCGTCAGTGCCTCGATGGCCGTCACCGTGGCCTTGAGCAGGCGGGCAGGGTGGACCACCACCTCGTCGATCTCGGGCAGCTCGACGGCGCAGTCTTCGACCAGGGTGGCCTGGCAGGCCAGGATCTGCTGTCCGGCGCATATCTCGGCCGCCGCGCCGGCGCCATCGGCCACGCGCACCTTGCCGGCGGCGAGGCGGCAGCGGCAGGTGCCGCAGCGGCCGGCCATGCAGCTATAGGAAACGGGGATCTCGTGGGCGCGCAGGGCCTCGAGCAGGTTGGTCCCGGCGGGAACCTCGAGGGCGCGCTGCAGGGGCTGCAGGGTCAATCGCATGCCAGTGTCTCCGGTCTGGTCTTGGGTGGGGGCTGCCGCGCCGGCGCTTGCCGCCGTGCGCCACCGGGCCTGCCACATGCCGTGACGTGCCGCGATGCGTTGCTATGTGTCGCTATGTGTCGCTATGGTGCCGCGCCCTGGGATATAAATAAATCGAAGATCATTGATACGTCATATCACCAGGAGTGATAATGCGAAGCCGCCGGGCACCGCCGGGCACCGCCGACAACCGCCGGCAACCTGAAGGAGGGCAAGCATGGAACTGCAGGATGTCGACCTGAACCTGCTGGTGGTATTCCACGAACTGCTGCGCCGGCGCCGCGTGTCGGCGGTGGCGCAGGCGCTGGGCATGTCGCAGCCGGCCGTCAGCAATGCGCTGAACCGCCTGCGCCGCCTGCTCGGCGACGAGCTGTTCCTGCGTACCGCCAAGGGCATGATCCCGACGCCGCTGGCCGAGCGCCTGGCCAGCCCGATCGGTGAGTCGCTCGATGCCATCCACCACACGCTCAATGCCAGCGCCGGCTTCGAGCCGGCGGCGAGCCAGCGCGCCTTCACCGTGGCCATGACCGATATCGGCGAGATCTATTTCCTGCCGGCCCTGATGCAGAAACTCGGCGAGGTGGCGCCGGGCGTGACCCTCAGCACGGTGCGCAACCAGGGCGACACGCTGCAGGGCGAGATGGAGAGCGGCCGGGTCGACCTGGCGATCGGCTTCCTGCCCGGCCTGCAGAGCGGCTTCTTCCAGCGCCGCCTGTTCCGCCAGCGCTATGTCTGCCTGTTCCGCCAGGGACATCCGCTCGAGGCCGGCGGCATCACGCTGGCGGCCTTCCGCGCCGCCGAGCACGTCTCCATCGTGGCCGAGGGCACCGGCCACGGCATGGTCGACCAGGCCATCCAGCGCGCCGGCGTGGCGCGCCACGTGCGGCTGCGCGTGCCGCATTTCGTCGCGGTCGGGCACATCCTGCAGACCACCGACCTGATCGCGGTGGTGCCGGAGGCCTACGCGCAGCGCACGCTGGCGCCGTTCGGCCTGCAGACGGCGCCTTGCCCGGTGCGCATTCCCGACATCGCCATCCATGTGCTGTGGCACGCCAAGAACCATCGCGAGCCCGGCAACCAGTGGCTGCGGCAACTGGTGGTGGAGACCTTCGCGCGCTGAGCGCGGCCGGGGCGGCGCCGCTCAGCCTGGCTGTTCGAGCACGGCGCGCAGCTTGCGTACGCCCGCTTCCAGCGCTTCGGCGGGGAAGCCGCCGAAGCCCAGCACCAGGCCGGGCCGCCCCGGCCGGCTGCCGTACATCGGCGAGACCGGCCGCACGGCCACGCCGGCCGCCAGCGCGCGGCTGGCGACGTCGACGTCGTCGCGGCCGTGCGGCAGCCACAGCAACAGGTGCATGCCCTGGTCGCTGGGCTGCAGCGTGGCCAGCCCGCCGAGCTGGTCGCCGATGGCGCGCACCAGCGCCGCCCGGCGCTCGCCATAGAGCGCGCGGATGCGGCGCAGGTGCAGGTCGAACGCGCCCTCGCGCAGGTAGGCGGCCACCACGTGCTGGTCAGCGGTGGGCGCGTGCCGGTCGAGGATGGTGCGTGCCCCGGCGAAGGCATCGGCCAGCGGCGGTGGCACGATGGCATAGCCGAGCCGCAGCGCGGGAAAGAGCACCTTGCTGAAGGTGCCGAGATAGATCACGCGGGACGGATCCAGGCCCTGCAGCGAAGGAAAGGGATGGCCGGCGTAGCGCAGCTCGCTGTCGTAGTCGTCCTCGACGATCCAGGCTTCCTGCTCGCGCGCCCAGGCCAGCAGGGCGAGCCGGCGCGGCATGCTCATCGGCATGCCGAGCGGATACTGGTGCGAGGGCGTGACGAAGGCCGCGCGGGCCGCCGGGCAGTCGGCGGTGGCGCGCGCGACGTCGAGGCCGCCGTCGTCGAGCGCGGCGCGGTGCACGCGCACGCCGGCATCGTCCAGCACCGCGCTCAGGCCAGGGTAGGCCGGATCCTCGGCCCACACCGTGTCGCCGGGTTCCAGCAGCACCCGTGCCGCCAGGTAGAGTCCCTGCTGGGTGCCGGCGGTGACGATGACCTGCTCCGGTGCGCAGGCGACCGCGCGCGCCTTGCGCACATGTTCGGCGATGGCCTGGCGCAAGGCCGCCACGCCGCGCGGGTCGCCATAGCCGGCCGCTCCGCCCTCGAGCGCGCGCACGCGCCGGCTCAGGCGCCGCCAGCCCTCGTCCGGCGCGGCGGCCGCGTCCGGCGTGCCGATGGCGAAGGGCACCGGCGGCAGCGGGGCCAGGGCGCGCGCGATGGCGGCGTAGCGTTGCGCCCGCGCCCCCGCACGCGGTGCGGCGGCCGGCGTGCGCGCCGGCTGTGGCGGGACGGCGTCGGCCGCATGGCCGGCCAGCAGCCGCGCCACGCGCGTGCCGGCGCCGACGCGCGCTTCCAGGTAGCCTTCCGCCGCGAGCTGCTCGAACACCTCGGTGACCGTGCCGCGCGCGATGCCCAGCCCGGCCGCCAGCGCGCGGGTCGAGGGCAGGCGTTCGCCGGCCTGGAGCGCGCCCCGGGCGATGGCCTCGCGCAGCAGGCGGGCCAGTTGCTGGCCGACGCGGCCGGCGTTGCGGTCGAGGGCGCCCAGCGCCGGCAGGTCGAGGGTGGTGCGTTGCCTGGGCATTGGAAAGTGGTCCACATCCGGTGGTGTAAATGGACCTCAAATATAGGCCACTTCTGCGCGAGAATGGCGTCTGCGGCAGGGCCGGAGCGGCCCGCCCGAGACGATTCCACCCCACAGGAGTGCCTTATGTACCGCCCGGCCATGTTCCGCGAGGACCGCCCCGAGATCCTGCACGCGCTGATGCGCGCCCATCCGCTCGCCACCCTGGTGACGGCGGGCAGCCAGGGGCTGGAGGCCAACCTGCTGCCCTTCCTGCTGGCCGAGGTGGACGGTGCCTGGGTGCTGCGCGCACACCTGGCCCGCGCCAACGGGCAGCTCGCCGCGCTGCGTGAGGGCGGGCCGGCGCTGGTGATCTTCCAGGGGCCGGATGCCTATGTCAGTCCGGCCTGGTATCCGTCCAAGGCCGAGCACGGCAAGGTGGTGCCGACCTGGAACTACGCCACGGTGCAGGCACGTGGCACGCCGCGCGTGATCGAGGACGCCGCCTGGCTGCGCGCCCAGATCGAGGCGCTGACCGGCCGGCAGGAGGCCGGGCGCGAGGCGCCGTGGCAGGTCGGCGATGCTCCGCAGGATTTCATCGAAGCCACGATGCGCGCCATCATCGGCCTGGAGATTCCCATCGACAGCCTCGAAGGCAAGTGGAAGGTCAGCCAGAACCGTGGCGAAGCCGACCGGGCCGGCGTGGTGGCCGGGCTGCGCCGCGAAGGCGCGCGCACGGGAGACGGCGAAGCGATGGCGATGCTGGTGACCCAGGGCGGCGGCGCGGCGCCGGCGGCCTGAGGCGTTCCGGCCCGGCGCCTGGGAGCCGGGTCACCGGCAAGCCGGGAAGGCTGCGCGCCGGGTCAAGCGTTTTACCGGCCGCGGGCGCCACAAGCGGCGCTGGCGTGGCGCTTGGGCGACAGAGCGGGCGGCGCGGGCGCCACCGGCACGGCGGCGGCCCGCCAGCACGGTCGGTTTTGGTAGCATTCAGGGTTTTCCGCTACCCGGCGCCGCACGGGGTGCCGCCCGGCATCCAGGTTCGGCGGCGCCAGTGCCATGACTCCGGCCCAGATCAAGACCTTTTTCGCCGCCCGGCTGCAGCGCCTGCGGCGTCCCACCCGCCGTGAACTGGCCCTGGGCATCGCCGCCGTGCCGGCGCTGTTCCTGCTCTATGTGCTGGTGCTGATCCCGTTCACGCCGGGCATCAGCGACATCCGCAAGGCCAAGCAGGACCGGCCCGCGCAGATCCTGTCGGCGGATGGCAAGGAGCTGGCGCTGTTCAAGTGGGCCAACCGCGAATGGGTGCCGCTCGACGAGATCTCGCCCGAGGTGGTCAAGGCCCTGGTCGCCACCGAGGACCACCGCTTCTACCAGCACCACGGCATCGACTGGCGCCGCCTCGCCTCGGCCGCCCTGCGCACCGCCTCGGGCGACCGCCAGGGTGGCTCCACCATCACCCAGCAGCTGGCCCGCAATCTCTATCCGGACGAGATCGGGCGCGCGCCGACGCTGACGCGCAAGCTCAAGGAAGCCATCACCGCGCTCAAGATCGAGGCGCTGTACAGCAAGAACGAGATCCTCGAGACCTACCTGAACACGGTCCCCTTCCTGTACAACGCCTTCGGCATCGAGATGGCGGCGCGCACCTATTTCGGCAAGTCGGCCGACAAGCTCGACGTGCTGGAGAGCGCCACGCTGATCGGCATGCTCAAGGGCAACAGCTACTACAACCCGGTGATCAACCCCGAGCGCTCGCTGCAGCGGCGCAACACGGTGCTGGCGCAGATGGTCAAGCGCGGCGTGCTGGACCCGGCCAGGTATGCGCAACTGCAGAAGCGCCCGCTGCGCATCGACTTCGAGCGCCAGGACGAGGAGCCCGGCCCGGCGCCCCATTTCGCCCAGCAGCTGCGCAAGTGGCTGATCGGCTGGGCCGACCGCAACGACTACAACATCTACACCGACGGCCTGGTGGTGCGCACCACCATCGACTCGCGCCTGCAGGCCTTCGCCAACCAGGCGCTGGCGCGCCAGACGCGCCAGCTGCAAGGCATCGCCGACGCGGCCTGGAACGGCCGCACCGGCTGGCGTCCCGAGCAGGAGCTGGTGCGCGCCTTCGTGCGCGAGACGCCGCAGTACCGCGCCGCGCGCGACGCCGGCGCCAGCGCCGACGATGCGCTCAAGCACCTGCTGGCCGACCGCGCCTTCATGCAGGACCTGCGCCAGCAGAAGACCATGATCCAGGCCGGCTTCATCGCCATCGATCCGCGCGACGGCGCCATCAAGGCCTGGGTGGGCAGCCGCGACTTCGCCCTCGACGCCTTCGACCATGTCCAGCAGGCGCGGCGCCAGCCCGGCTCCACCTTCAAGCCCTTCGTCTACGGCGCAGCCTTCGCCCAGGGCGCGCGGCCGGAGGACACCTATCCCGATCAGGCGGTGTCCATCCCCATGCCCGGCGGCGAGGTCTGGAGCCCGAGCGACGAGTCGCCGCCCACCGGCATGCCGATCTCCCTGCGCGATGCCCTGGCGCAGTCGCGCAACCGCATCACCGCGCAATTGATGCAGAGCGTCGGCCCCGACCAGGTGGCGCGGCTGGCGCGCGCCATGGGCGTGCGCCAGAGCCCGCTGGAAGCGGTGCCGTCGCTGGCGCTGGGCACCAGTCCGGTGAGCCTCAAGGAGATGGTGTCGGCCTATGCCACCATCGCCGACGGCGGCGAGTACATCGCGCCGATGATGGTGACCCGCATCGAGGACGCCAAGGGCGAGGTGCTGGCCGAATTCCAGCCGGCGCGCGCGGAGCGGGCGCTGTCCTTCGATGCCACGCAGACCCTGCTCGACGTCATGCGCGGCGTGGTCGACCGTGGCACCGGTACCGCCATCCGTACGCGCTTCGGCATCCGTGCCGACGTGGCCGGCAAGACCGGCACCACGCAGGACAATGCCGACGGCTGGTTCATCCTGATGCATCCGGAACTGGTGGCGGGGGCCTGGGTCGGCTTCAACGACAGCCGCGTGACGCTGCGCAGCGACTACTGGGGGCAGGGCGCGCACAGCGCGCTGCCCATCGTCGGCGATGTCTTCCAGCGCGCGTTGCGCACGCGCCTGGTCGACGCCCGCGTGCGCTTCCCCGAGGAGCAGGAGCCCGGCTTGTTCGGCGCCTGGTTCGCCAAGCTGCGCGAGCGCCTGCGCCAGCTGTTCGCGCCGGCCCCGGCGCCCGAGGCAGCCGCGCCACGCGCGGCGCGGCCAGCGCGCAGCGCGCCGGCCGAAACGCCGGTCCAGGCCGCCAGCGAGGCCGCTTCGGCGCCCGTTGCCGGGCCGGCGCCGGCATCCGATGCCGCGGCCGCCGATGCCGGCCAGCCGGGCCCGGCGGCCGGTGCCATCGCGGCAAGTGCCGCCGCCGCCGCGCCGCCCCAGGCGCCGCCTGCCGTGACCACCGTACCGCCGCCGGGCGCGGGCGCCACCATGCCGGCGCCGGCGGGGACGCCGGCATCGGCTCCGGCTTCGATGCTCTAGGACCTAGGCCCCAGGACCTAGGCTCCGGGCGCCGGCTTTCAGGCTTCCAGGCTTCCAGGCTTCCGGTCCCAGGTTCAACACCAGCCGGCGCCGCGGCGCTCCCCGCGCCCGGACGGGTAGGGCGACGGTCGCGTCAGGCGGGCCGCCGGCCCGCTGCATAGACGTGGAAGCGTTCCAGCTGCGCCTCGCTGTCGGCGATGGCGCGCGTGCCGGCCGCGCCGCTATGCTTGACCAGCAAGGCCGCCAGCGTCTGCGCCACCGCGAGGGCGGGCACCACGGAGGGCAGCAGCGATGGCGTGGCGGTGGCGGCCAGGACCAGCGCGGCGGCGCCGGGCGCGATCGGCGAGACCGGGCTGTCGGTGATGGCGACCACTTGCGCGCCCCGTTCGCGGGCGAACTCGACCGCCGTCACGGCGGCCTGCGCATAGGGCGCGAAGCTGAACGCGGCCAGCGCATCGTCGGGGCCGATCCGCCGCAGTTCGTCGGCCAGCGTGCCGCCCACGCCTGACAGCAGGGTGACGTTGTCCAGGCACATGCCGCAGGCGTAGCTGAAGTAGTAGGCCACCGGATACAGGCTGCGCAGTCCCAGCACGTAGATACGGCGAGCGCGCGCCAGCGCCGCGTGCGCGCGCTTCAGCGCGGGCAGCGCCGCGGCGCCCAGGGTCTGCTCGAGGTTGCCGGCCTCGGCTTCGAGCAGCTGTGCCAGCAGGCCGGCATCGCTGTCGTCGCGCGCCTGCGCCCGCAGCGCGGTGGCGCGGCGCGAGAAGCCGGGCTCGCCGGCGGCCAGCCAGCGGCGGTAGGGCTCGCGGAACGCCTCGTAGCTGTCGAATCCCAGCTGGCGCGCCAGCCGCAGCATGACGCCCGACTGCAGCGCGGCCTTGGCCGCCACCGCGCGCATCGACAACAGGGCGATGTCCTGGGGATGGTCGATGGCATGGCGCGCCGCCTGCTGCAGCTTGGGGGGGAGTTGAGCGAACTGCTGTTCGATCCGTTGGTCGATGTCGGCCTTTTCCATCAGGGCTCCGTGGCTGTCGCGGCAGATTATGGCCGATCGCGCGGCGCCAGCGCCCCGGCCACGGCCAGGTCGATGGCGCGCGCCAGCGTGGCGACGGCCTGTTCCAGCTGTTCCGGGCTGCTGAGATAGGGCGGTGCCAGCAGCACGTGGTCGCCGTGTTCGCCATCGATGGTGCCGCCGCCCGGATAGCACAGCAGGCCGAGCTGCTGCGCCTGGTGCTTGACCGCGGCATGCAGCCGCAGCGCCGGCGCGAAGGGCGTGGCGCCGTGGCGCTCGCGCACCAGTTCCACGGCCCAGAACAGCCCGCGGCCGCGCACGTCCGCCACATGCGGATGGCCGTCGAATTGCCGCGCCAGCAGCGCGCCGAGCGTGTCGCCCAGCCTGGCCACCCGTTCCACCAGGCCGTCGCGCGCGACGATGCGCTGCACCGCCAGCGCGGCCGCGCAGGCGACCGGATGCCCCACATAGGTGAAGCCGTGCTGGAAGGCACCGGAGCCCGCCCGGATGGCCTCGACCACGCGGTCGTGCGCCAGCACCGCACCGATCGGCTGGTAGCCGCCACCCAGGCCCTTGGCCAGCGTGAGGAGGTCGGGCTGCACGCCTTCCTGCTCGAAGGCGTGATAGCTGCCGGTCCGGCCCAGCCCGCACATCACCTCGTCCAGCAGCAACAGCACGCCGTGGCGATCGCACACCTGGCGGATCTTGCGGAAGTACCCGGGCACCGCCGCCACGGCACCCGCCGTGGCGCCCACCACCGTTTCCGCCACGAAAGCCGCCACCGTGTGCGGGCCGAGGCGCTGCAGCGTGGCCTCCAGCTCCGCGCCCAGGCGGTCCCCGTAGGCGGCGTCGGTCTCGCCGGGCTGCCGGTGGCGGAAGGGGAAGCAGGGCGAGACATGATGGCTCTCGATCAGCACGGGTTCGTACCAGGCGCGCCGCGCGGCATTGCCGCCGATCGCCAGCGCCGCCAGCGTGTTGCCGTGGTAGCTCTGGCGCCGGGCGATGTAGCGGTAGCGCTGCGGCTCGCCCCGCTCGACATGGTATTGGCGGGCCAGCTTGAGCGCGGTCTCGATCGCCTCGGAGCCGCCCGCGACGAAGTAGGCGTTGCCCAGCCCGGGCGGGCTGCGCTCGGCCAGCAGCGCGGCGAGGGACTCGGCCGCCTCGGTGGTGAAGAAGCTGGTGTGGGCGTATTCGAGCCGGTCCATCTGTTCCCGCACGGCGGCGCGCACTTCGGCGTGGGCGTGGCCCAGGCAGGACACGGCGGCGCCGCCGGAGGCGTCGAAGTAGCGCTTGCCGTCGCGGTCGACGATATAGGCCCCGTCGCCGTACGCGGCCAGCGGCAGGGGCGAGCGGGGATTGCGGTGGATGATGTGGGTCATGGCGGTGGCGGTGGCGGAAAGGGGAGGCGGCTGGACTCGCGGAAAGATCAAATGGTATATTTTGTGTGTAAATAGATCAAATGGTCTTTCTGGGGGCGGCAGGCCATGCGCATCATCAGAATGCGCAGCACCCTTTCCCCCTTTCTGCCCTTCCCCTTCCAACCTTGGGATTGCTGGAGACTTGCCATGCCTGGATCGAAGCTTCTGCGCTGCCTCGCGGTCGGCGCCCGACTGGGGCGCGCGCTGGCGCGGCCGCTGCAGGTGGCGCTGCTTGCGTCAGCGTTGCCGTTGTCGGCGGGCGCCGCACCGCCGCCGGCCTGGCCCGAGCGCCCGTTGCGGCTGGTGGTGCCGTTCGCCGCCGGGGGCACCACGGACCTGCTGGGGCGCCTGGTCGCGGAAGGGCTGCGCCAGCAGCTGGGCCAGAGCGTGGTGGTGGCCAACAAGGCCGGCGCCGGCGGCAGCCTCGGCGCGGCCGAGGTCGCGCGGGCCGCGCCGGACGGCTATACCTTGCTGCTGGGCACGCCCGGCACGCAGGTCATCAATGCCCTGGTCTACAAGCACGTCGGCTATGACCCGCGCAAGGACTTCGTTCCGGTGGCCTGGCTGGCGGATGTGCCGAACGTCGTGCTGACCCGGCCCGGTTCCGGCCTGAACAGCATGGATGACCTGCTGCGAGCAGCGCGGGCCCGGCCCGGCGCCTTGCACTGGGGCTCACCCGGCATCGGCAGCTCCGGCCACCTGGCGCTGGAAATGGTCAAGCGCATGGGCGGGGTGGAGATCGCGCATGTGCCGTACAAGGGCGCGAGCCAGGCCACCAGCGACCTGCTGGGCGGACAGATCGAACTGTCCGCCGACAACCTGCCGACCGCATTGCCGCTGATCCGCTCCGGGCAGCTGGTGGCGCTGGGCGTGACCAGCCGGGCCGCGGTGCCGGCGGCACCGGGCGTGCCGCCCGTCGCGGCGACCTTGCCCGGCTTCGAGCAGACTTCGTGGTTCGTGCTGATGGCGCCGGCCGGGACGCCGGCGCCGGTGGTGGCCGCACTCAATGCGGCGGCCGAGCGGGTGCTGCGCGATGCGCGCATGCAGCGGCGCCTGGCGGACCTGGCGGCGCAGCCGGTCGGCGGCCCGCCCGAGGCGCTGGCGCGCCACCTGCAGGCCGAGCAGGACAAGTACCGGAAGATCGTCGAAGGCGCCGGCATCCAGCCCGAGTGAGCGTCCAGGGGAGCCGATCATGCCGCAGGAAAAACGCCGCCGCCTGGCCGTGGCCAGGTTCTGGTACGAAGGCAATGCCTTCAGCCCCCTGCCGTGCCGGCAGGCGGATTTCGACCGGCGCGAATGGGCGGCCGGGGACAGCGCGCTGGACGCGGCGCGCGGGACGGCGACGGAACTGGGCGCCGTGGCCGCTTTCGCCGAGGACCGGCCTGACTGGCAGGTGGTGGTGCTGCGCTGCGCCTCGGCCGTGCCGGGGGGGGCGATCGACGACGCCGTCTATCGCGCCTTCTTCGACGAAGTGATGGCGGCCCTGCGCGCGCAGGGCCCGTGGGACGCGGTCTATCTGTCGCTGCACGGCGCGGCCATCACCAGCCGGCGCCAGGCGCCGGACCTGGAGTTCGTGCGGGCCGTGCGCGAGGCGCTGCCCGGCGTGCCCCTGGGCGCCAGCTTCGACCTGCATGCCAACCTCAGCCCGCAACTGGGCCCGCTGCTCGACTATGCCAGCGGCTACAAGACCTATCCGCACATCGACATGCGCGAGGCGGCGCAGCGGGTGCTGCAGGGGCTGAGCGATATCGTCGAGCGCGGGCGGCGCAGCCGCGTCACCGTGGCCAGGCCGGGACTGGTCCTGCCGAGCTTCAATATGCGCACGGACGCGGGGCCCATGCGCACCCTGCAGGAACTGGCCGCGGCCCAGGCCGGCGCCGCCATCCTCGAGGCATCCGTGTTCGGCGGCTTCCCCTATGCCGACACGCCGGATACCGGGGCCGCCGTGGTCGTCGTCAGCGATGCGCTCGCCGATGGCGGGGGCGCAGCGGCCCGGCGTGCCTGCGAGATCCTGCTGGCGGCGCTGCGCGAGCACGCGCCGGCGTTCGCGGCCAGCTTGCCGGCGCCGGCGCAGGGGCTGGCGCAGGCCCTGGCGATCGCCGCGCGCACGCCGGGGCTGGTGGCGGTCACCGATCCGGGCGACAACCCGCTGTCGGGCGGCGCCTGCGATACGCCGGGGCTGTTCGCGGCCTTGCTGCAAGCGCGGCCGTCGGTGCCCACCGTGTTTGCCAGCTTTGCCGATGTGCCGGCCGTGCGCCTGGCGCACGAGGTCGGCGTGGGCGGCGTCTGCGCGCTGGCCCTCGGGGCACGCTGGTCGGACCGTTTCGGCGCGCCGGTGGCGGTGAAGGTGCGGGTGGAGCGGCTGACCGATGGCGTCTTCGTCAACAGCGGGCCGATGGAAACGGGCAGGGTCACGCGCTGCGGCCGCACCGCCCTGCTGACGGTGCTGGGACAGCACGACGTCCGGGTGATCGTGACAGAGGCGGTGGCGCCGGCCAACGACCCGGCCTTCTTCGCCTTGCACGGCATCGACCTCGACGCCTTGCGCCTGCTGTGCGTCAAGGCCAAGAACCACTTCCGCGCGGCTTTCCTGCCACGCTGCGCCGCCATCATCGACGTCGACGCGCCGGGACCGGCCAGCCTCGATCTGCGCCTGCTGCCCTTCCGCCATGTCCGGCTGGCCGGGCCGGACTGACGTCAGGCGCCGGCGAGGCCGGCCGCACCGGTCGCGCAGGGGGGCTCAGTCCGCGCGCAGGGTGCCCGCAGGCCCGTGCTGCCTGCCGGCCCGGGCGATCACCAGGCGGTCGAGCCCCCACACCGCGACCAGGGTCGCGCCCATCAGCGGGAACACCAGTCCCAGCAGGCCCAGGCCCACGGCCCAGGCGCGCATCGGCGGTACCGCGCGCGGCAGCGCGGGCGCGCCCAGCGTGCCGGCGCGCCGGCGCTTGAGCCACATCAGCAGGCCGCTCACGGCGAGCGCCATCAGGCCCAGCGAGATGGCCGCGCACAGGATCTGGTTGGCCAGCCCGAAGTAGCGGCCCATGTGCAACGAGGTGCCGTAGGAGATGGCCTTGGCCACCGGGCCGTAGTCCCGGTAGCCGGTGTCGCGCAGGACCTGGCCGCCGTACTGGTCGAGATGCAGGGTGCGCTCGCCGGTGGGGTCGGCGGGATAGACGGAGGCGGTGAAGACGCCGCTCGGCGAATTCGGCAGTACAAGCTGGTAGCCGCCGGCGATGCCGCGCGCGGCGATCGCTGCGACGACGCGGTCGAGGTCGGCGGGGGGCGACGGTACCCGCGGCGCCTGGCCCGATGGCACGGGCGCCAGGCCGGCCGCCCAGGGCACGTCGGCCAGTGGCAGCGACTCCATGGTGGCTGCCGGGGCGGCCGCCGCGGCTTGATGGTCGCCATGGCCGCCATGTCCCTCGTGTTCCGCATGTTCCGCACGTTCCGCATGGCCTTCGTGGCCCGGCATGGCGGCGGCCTCCCCGGGCGCCGCCGCCATGCCGCCGGGCGGCAGCGAGCGCGGCGGGGCGCCCTTGCGCGGGGCACCGAGGTCGGCGGCGGTGGCGAGCGCCTTGAACTGGCGTCCCCAGGAGGCGGTCCAGGGCAGGCCGGAGAGCACGAAGACGAGCGCGCCCAGCGCCAGCCAGGCGCCCAGGAAGCGGTGCAGTGCCTTCCAGCGTCCGCGCGCGCCGCTGCCGCGGCCGAGGCGCAGGGCGGCGGCGCCGCGCTCGCGCCAGTGCGGCCACCACATGGCCAGGCCGGTGGCGATCATCACCAGCGTCCAGCAGGCCGCCAGCTCCATCAGCAGTTCGCCCGGCTTGCCCAGCATCAGCGCGCGATGCAGCCGGCGCACCTGCTTCATCAGGCGGTCTTCCACGCTCAGGCTGCCGAGGTAGTCGCCCGTGTACGGATCCAGGTAGAGGCTCTCGCTCTTGCCCGAGGCGAGGCGGAAGACGAACTCGGCGCTGGCCGCCGGCGCGCTGTTGACCGTGTAGGTGGTGGCCGTGGCGCCCGCCGGCGCGGCGGCGCGCGCGCGCTCCAGCAGCGCCTGCGCCGGCAGCCGCGCCGGCCCGGGGGCGACGCGCAGCAGCTCCGGATAGAGCAGCGGCTCGATCTGCGGCTGGAAGCAGTACAGCGTGCCGGTGACCGCCAGCACGATCAGCCAGGGCATGACGAACAGGCCGGCATAGAAGTGCCAGCGCCACAGCATGCGGTAGGCCGCGGCGGATGGCGGGCCCGCCGGCGTGGCGGGGCGGGACGGGGAGGGTTGTGGTGCCATGGTGGGTCGTTCCTGCATGAGCGGGACAGGTGCCGGGGCGCGCCCGGAAGCGCCCGCCCCGCGCGCGGGGGGGCACGGCGGACGGGGCGCGCCGGCCCGGGCCGAGCGGGCTCGGATGGTGTACCTCAGATGGTGTACTTCAGGCCCAGGTAGAAGGTGCGCTGCGGGAAGGGGTGGTAGAGGAAATACTTGCGGTTGTTGAGGTTGTCCACGCCCAGCGACGCGCTCCAGTGCTGGTCGATCTGGCAGTTCACGCGCGCATCCATCACGAAGAAGCCCTGGAAACCCTGGTAGGTGGCCGGATTGATGTCGGTGTTGTCGACGGTGGCGTAGACGCGGCCGCTGTAGCGCGCGGCCAGCGTATAGGCCCAGCGGTTGTCCGGCCGGTAGGTCGCGGCCAGCGTGCCGCGCCAGGCCGGCACGTAGGGCACGCGCTTGCCGACCGCGCTGGCGCCCGGCGTGGTGGCCACGTAGCCAGGGTCGGACAGGATGGTCGCGTCGACGTAGGTGACGTTGCCCGACAGCGTCAGGCCGCGGATGCCCACATTGTCCTGCTGGCCCGCCAGTTCGACGCCGAGCTGGCGCGTCTTGCCCACGTTCTGGGTGAACGAGACCGGCGTGGCGAAGCCCGGGATGGTGGAGGTCTGCGAGATCAGCGCGTTGCTCACGTACTCGTTGAACAACGACAGGCGCAGCTTGCCGCTATCGGTGTGGCGCTCCAGCGCCAGCTCGCCCGCGAGAACGCTCTCCGGCTCCAGGTAGGGGTTGGCCTGCAGGTAGGTGGCACCCGTCTGCACGCTCTGGTACAGCTCGCCCACGGTGGGGAAGCGCAGCGCCTTGCCGAAGGAGCCGGTCAGCGACCACATCGGGGTGGCATCCCAGGTCAGCGAGGCCTTGGGCGAGAAGCCGGACTTGTCGATGCCCGGCTGGTGGATCGCCACGCCGGCGCCGTTGCTGCCGAGGTTGTAGTTATAGCCGTCGTAGGCGCGCCAGGTCTCGTAGCGGCCGCCCAGCGTGGCCTGCAGGCGCGGGGCGAAGCGCCACACGTCCTGCAGCCACAGCGCGGTGGTCCGGGTCTTGCCCAGCGAGTTGCTGTACAGCGCGCCCGCGCCGCCCGAGAGCCAGTCGCCGGTGTTGTAGGTGGGGCTGTTCAGCTTGTACTGGTCGAAGTGGGCGCCGAAGCTGGCGATGTGCGCGCCGGCCACGCCCTGCGGGCGCCAGGTGCCCTTGAGGTCGAGCGTGGTCCAGCCGGTGCCGCCCATGTCGGTGATGCGGCCGGCGCCGCCGCCGATGGCGGCCGGGTAGAGGCCGGTCGACTGGCGGTTCTGGTCCTGCAGGTAGTAGAAGTTGCTGAGCACCGCTTCCCAGTCGAACACGCCCTGGGTATGCGTCTCCACCTTCAGGCTCTGCATCAGGTGCTGCTGCTCGACATGGCTGCTGGAGAACTGGCCGGCGATGGTGCCGGCGCTGTAGCTGTAGCCGCCGATGTTGACGTTGCCGCTCGCGGCGCCGTAGTAGGGGGTGCCGGCGGCCGTGCTGAGGTAGCTCTGCGCGCCGGCCTTGGCGCTGTTCTGCCAGTAGCCGAGCGCATAGGTGGCGCGCAGCGCGGGGGTGAAGTCATAGGCCAGCTTGAGCGCGGCGTTGTCCTGCAGCGTGTGCACGAAGTTGCCGGCGCCGATCACCTGGATCGCGCCGCCGCTGCGGTTGCGGTCGGCGAAGGCACCGCCGATGACCGGCAGGCCGGGCCCGGCGACGGTGGTCGACTGGCTGAGCGTGCCGAAGGTGATGGGCTGGCTGAAGCTGTTGAGGTGGCCGGCGTTGAACCACCAGGACAGCTTGCCGACGCGGTCGCCCAGCGTGACGGCATATTGTTGCGACGGCTCGGTGTCGCTGGTGCCGTACAGCTTGAAGCGCTGGATGGCGGCATTCATCTCGATGCTGCCCTCGAACTTCTGCGGCATGCGCGTGGTGATCTGCGCCACCGCGCCGTAGGAGTTGCCCGGGTACTGGGCCGCGAAGGGGCCGTACATCACGTCGACGCGCTCGATCTGCTGCGGCGCCACCATGAACCACTGCGGCGAGCCGTTGCCGTTGTTGTTGTTGACCAGGGTCGACAGCAGCACGTCGTCGGCGTAGATCAGGCTGCGCGCGCTGGCGTTGACGCCGGTGGTGCGGGTCGCCATCGGCGCCTGCGTGTCGCCGATGTAGCGCTTGCGCACCAGCACGTCGGGCAGGTACTTGAGCGTGTCCTCGGCGTTCATCACGTTGATGGTGGCGGTGGCCTCCTCGCGCGTGACGCCGGCGGTGGTCTGCGGCAGCAGCTGCTTCTCGGCGAAGCTGCGGGTCTGCGTCACCGAGACGGCCGGCAGGCTCGGCGCGTCCTGGGCATCCTGGCCGGGCGCGGCGGTCCGGCTGCCATCGGTGCCGGTCTCGTTTGCCTTGTTTGCCTCGCCTATCTCGTTGGCGCCGCCGGCGGCATGGGCAATGCCGCCGATGCCCATCAGGGCCAGGGTGAGCAGGGTGGGAGCGAAGGCGGGTGCGGCCTCGCGCAGGGCGGCCGCGCCCTTGTTCAACATCGTTCGCATCGGAAGAAGTGCCTCGTGGACAGGCCCGCCGCGCGGCGCCCGTCGGTCAACGTCCGGCCGCGGCGGCAACGGCGTGCGCGCAGCGGCAGTTCAACAGGAAAGAGAGAAAGGGACGGAACGAGGCGAAGCGGGCGGGCCCCTGGGGCGGCCCGAAGGGAAGGCGCCGAGCGGCACCGGGGCGAGCGGCGGCAGCATGACCGCGGCAAACAGCAGCACCAGCGCCAGCACCGGCAGCGCGGCCGGCAGCGGCGGCGCCGCGGCATGGCCCGCGAGCAGGTCGCAATAGCCGCAGGCCGACAGCGGCGCGTGCTGGCCGCTGCCATCCGCCTCCGGCTGGGCGGCCGAACAGATGAAGCCGGACGGGTCCGCGGCATGGCGGGCGGCCACCCACTGGCTCACCAGCGGCGCGAGCACGAGCAGGCACATGGCGAGCAGGCCAAGCCAAGCGGTGCGGTGGTTGCGTTGCCGGGAAGTCATGGTGGGGTGCGGGGTAGCGTTGCAGTCTAACCGAGGTGCCCGAGCGGCCGGATGCGCGGGGGTGCGGCATTTTGACGCGCGCAGCGGCCGGAACTGCCTGGTGGTGGCGCCGGCGCCGCACGGCGCGGCCAAGCGCGGCCAGACCCGCTCAAGCGCTGCCTGCGCGGCCGGCACCACTATGATGAAGAGCGAGGCATGGCAGGTTCCTGCGAGGACGCATGCCGCGCGCCTTGCCCCGGGGCCGTGCCGCCCCGCGCCGGCGGCT
This sequence comes from Cupriavidus sp. USMAHM13, assembly GCF_001854285.1. NCBI lineage: Bacteria > Pseudomonadati > Pseudomonadota > Betaproteobacteria > Burkholderiales > Burkholderiaceae > Cupriavidus > Cupriavidus sp. USMAHM13. The sequence goes on along the minus strand of NZ_CP017752.1, from coordinate 2,944,332 downwards.
TTCCCCGAACCCGTCCGGCACGCCGTGGGCGCGCCCGCCTCCGCGTTCTCCCATCAGGAGGTCCTATGGCACTCCAGCAAGCTCCCGGTCGACGGGCATTCCTCGGGACGGCGTCCGGCGCGGCCCTCTGGCTGGCGCTGGGTGGCATGCCTGCGCGCGCGCGCGCTGCCCGGCCGGCGCCCGCCTTCGCCCTGCCGCCGCTTCCCTACGCCGAGAATGCGCTGGAACCGGTGATCTCGGCCAGCACCATGGGCTACCACTACGGCAAGCATCACCGCGCCTATATCGACAACCTGAACCGGCTGGCGGCGGGCACCGGACTGGCCGGCCTGCCGCTGGAAAAGATCATCGCGGCGAGCGCCGAGCGCGCCGATGCGGTGGCGCTCTTCAACAACGCGGCCCAGGCCTGGAACCATGCCTTCTACTGGCACAGCCTGCGCCCGGGCGGCGGCGGCACCCCGCCGGCGGCGCTGCGGCCGCACATCGAAGCCGCCTTCGGCTCGGTCGATGCCTGCAGGAAGTCGCTCGCCGCCGCCGCCACCGGCCAGTTCGGCAGCGGCTGGGCCTGGCTGGTGATGGACGGCGGCAAGCTGCGCGTGGTCAGGACCACGAACGCCGACCTGCCGCTCACCAAGGGCATGCAGCCCTTGCTGACCATCGATGTGTGGGAGCACGCCTACTACCTCGATTACCAGAACCGGCGTGCGGACTACGTCGAGGCGGTGATCGACAAACTGCTCAATTGGGATTTCGCCGCGCAGAACGCGCGCGTGTGAAGGCGGTCGCCGCCGCGCCCGCCGATGCCGACACCGCCGCGTCTCAGCCGAACACGGCGTGTCCGCCGTGCACGGCGAGGCCCGCGGCGTCGGACGGCCCCGCGCCGAGCGCGCGCACCAGCACGTCGCGGTTGGTCAGGATGTGCTCGCGCATCAGCGCCTCGGCGCGCCCGACTTCGCGCTGCGCCAGCGCGTCGACGATGCGGTAGTGCTCGGCGAGCGCCTGGCGGCTGTGGTCGCGCTGGAAGAGCAGCGCCAGCGCCGCCTGGTCGTGCGGGCGCGACTTGCTGTCGAAGATGATCGGCAACTGGCGCGCGCGCCGCACCGCGTCGGTGAGCCAGTCGTTGTCGGCCAGCTCCAGCAGGGTGTAGTGGAAGTCCAGGTTCATGTCCTGCCAGCGCAGCGCCTGCTGCGCGTCCCACTCCTGCTCGTGCAGCACCTGCCGCTGCGCCTCGAGCTGCGCGGCCAGCCGTTCCTGCTCGGGGTGCAGCAGGCCGCGTTCGCCGATCAGGCGGCAGCCCAGGCTTTCCAGCGCGGCCCGCACCGTGAAGGCATCGCGCACGTCCTTGGGCTGGAAGCGGCGCACCAGGAAGCCCCGGTTGGGCTGGTAGGTCAGCAGTCCTTCGTCGGCCAGCCGTGCCAGCGCATCGCGTACCGGCGTGCGCGACACCCCCAGCTCCTGCGCCAGCGTGACCTCCATCAGGTGGGAGCCCGGCGGGATCTCGCCGTCGAAGATGCGGTTGCGCAGCACGTCGGCGACGGAGAGCGCGCGCGTGCGGGAAGACTCGGGGGATGCCATGGCTCGTTACGGGGTTCAGTCAGCGTGGATGTGGCGGCTGCGGATGAGATTACCCCATAAAGTCCGCTCGTCCGCAAGGAAGCGCGCCGTCTGCGCGGGCGGGGGCGAGAAGGTCTCGGCGCCGCTGGCGGCGATGGCCTGCGCCAGGCGCGGGTCGTCGAGCGCCCTGGCCAGCGCCGCGCGCAGCCGCGCGGCGAGGTCCGGCGCGGTGCCCGCGCGCGTGAACAGGCAGGTCCAGCTGTAGATCTCCACCGGCACGCCGGACTCCGCCAGGGTGGGCACGTCCGGCAGGGCCGCGACGCGCGTGCGCGAGGTCACCGCCAGCGCGCGCAGCGCGCCGCTGCGGATGTGCGGCAGCACCGTGGCCGGGTTGGAAAACATCATCTGCACCTGGCCGCCGATGGTGTCCGCGATGGCCGGCGCGTTGCCGCGATAGGGAATGTGCGTCAGCGCGATCCCGGCCGTCTGCGCGAACAGCTCGCCCGACAGGTGGGAGGTATTGCCGTTGCCCGCGCTGGCGAAGTTGATCTGCGCCGGCCGCGCGCGCGCCAGGCGCAGCAGCTCGGCCACGTTGTGCGCGGGCAGCGACGGGTTGACCACCAGCACATTGGGCCCGCGGCTGACGCAGCCGACCGGGCTGAAGTCGCGCGCCGCGTCATAGGGCGGGCGCGACAGCATCAGCGGGGCATTGATCTGGTCGGCCGGCGTGCCCAGCAGCAGGGTGTAGCCGTCGGCCGGCGCGCGCAGCACCTGCGCCGCGCCGAGCGTGCCGCCGGCGCCGCTCTTGTTTTCCACGATCACCGACTGGCCCAGCTGGCGCGACAGATTGTTCGAGAGCAGGCGGGCGATGGTGTCGGTGGTGCCGCCCGCGGGAAAGGGCACCACCAGCGTGAGCGGCCGCGCGGGCCAGGTTTCGGCATATGCGCAGGGGCCGAAGGTGAATGCGGCGGCCATGCCGAGGAGCAGGCAACGGGTGGCGCGGCGGGCTTTTCCAAACGGATGCATCACAGGTCTCCTTTGTCTGTATGCATGCATGATAGCCTTAAACTGGCATGAAACACGAATTATTCGATTGTAAATTCCCAATCATGTATGCATACTGTTCGTAGTTCGATCAGGAGACGGAAATGCGAAAGACCACCAGGTTGTCCCAACTCATCCATGCCCCGGAGCTGCTCGTGATGCCGGGTGCATTCGATGCGCTCTCGGCGCGCATCGTCCAGGAGGCCGGCTTCGCGGCCGTGCAGTGTTCCGGCTTCGGTATTTCGGTGAGCCGGCTGGGCCTGCCGGATTACAGCTTCCTGGCCTTCTCGGACATGGTCGAGGCCACCCGCCGCATCGTCGATGCGGTCGAGCTGCCGGTCATGGCCGACGGCGATACCGGCTTCGGCAATGCGGTCAACGCCTGGTACGCGGTGCGCGCCTTCGAGCGCATCGGCTGTGCCGGCGTCAACATCGAAGACCAGCTCATGCCCAAGCGCTGCGGCCACCTGGAGGGCAAGTCGCTGATCCCGCTCGACGAGGCCGTGCAGAAGATCCGCGCCTGCGCAGAGGCGCGCACCGATGCCGATTTCGTCATCAATGCGCGCACTGACGCGCTTGCCGTGGGTGGCATCGGCGAAGTGATCCGGCGCGGCAATGCCTACCTGGAGGCGGGCGCCACCATGGTCTTTATCGACGGCATGACGTCCAAGGCGCTGGCGCGCGAGGCGGTGGCCGGCATCCGCGGCCCGGTGGCGATCAATGTGGTGGAGGGCGGCAAATCGCCCGAGGCCTTCACTTTTGCCGAGATGGAGGCGATGGGCATCGCGCGCGTGAGCCTGCCGGGCACGCTGATGCTGGCCGCGATCCAGGGCATGCGCGATGCCCTGGCGGCGGTGCGCGCCAACGGCTATGCCGGCGGCCCCGGGGCGCGGCTGGCGGATTTCCGCGCGCAGCTCGACCTGGTCGGCTTCGCCGAGGTGTTCGCGCTGGAGCAGCGCTACCTGTCCGCGCTGGCGGCGCCGGCCGCGGTGCAATGAAGGCGCCGCGCGCGCTGGCTGACCGGCACCCGCCGAGGAGGAATCCCATGCAGGCAAGACCCCGCAACATCATCGAGAAGATCTGGGAGCAGCACGTGGTGGCCGAGCTCGAACACGAGCAGGCGCTGCTGCACGTCGACCGCATCCTGCTGCACGACCGCGCCGGCCCGCGCGTGCTGGCGGCGCTGCGCGAGGCGGGCCGCGCCGTGGCCCGGCCCGGCCTGGTGTTCGGCACCATGGACCATATCATCGACACCCAGCCCGGGCGCGGCGACGACACGCTGGTGCCCGGCGGCCGGGCCTTCATCGAAGGGCTGCGCGCCGAGGCGCGCGGCGCCGGCATCCGGCTGTTCGACCTGGGCGATCCGCAACAGGGCATCGCCCACGTGATCTCGCCCGAGCTGGGCATCGCGCTGCCCGGCACCACGCTGGTCTGCTGCGACAGCCATACCTGCACCGTCGGCGGCATCGGCGCGCTGGCCTGGGGCATCGGCACGACCGAGGGCGAGCATGCGGTGGCCACCCAGTGCCTGGTGCGCGCCCGTCCGCGCACGCTGCGCGTGACGTTGCACGGCCGCCCCGGGCCCGGCGTCTCGGCCAAGGACATGGTGCTGGCGCTGATCGCCCGCTTCGGCGTGCGCGGCGGCGACGGCCACGCCATCGAGTTCGACGGCGAGGCCGTGCGCGCGCTGGAGGTGGAGGGCCGGCTGACGCTGTGCAATATGGCGGTCGAATTCGGCGCCTGGACCGGGCTGGTGGCGCCCGATGCGCGCACCGTCGAATGGCTGGCCGGGCGCCCCTACGCGCCGGCCGGCGCGGACTGGGAGGCGGCCGTGGCGGACTGGGAGGCGCTGCGCTCGGACGAGGGCGCGCACTGGGACCGCGTCCTCGAACTCGACTGCGCAGGGCTGGCGCCGCAGGTCAGCTGGGGGACCAATCCCGGCCAGGCCGGCGCCATCGACGCGGCGGTGCCGCAGCCGGCCGACGCCGACGCGCGGCGCGCGCTGGACTACATGGCCGTGCAGCCGGGCCGGCCGCTGCAGGGCATCCCGATCGACGCGGCCTTCATCGGCTCCTGTACCAACAGCCGCCTGCCCGACCTGCGCGCGGCCGCTGCCGTCGTGCGCGGCCGCCGCGTAGCGCCGGGGGTCAAGGCCATCGTGGTGCCGGGCTCCAGCGGGGTCAAGCGCGCGGCCGAGGCCGAAGGGCTGGACCACGTCTTCCGCGCGGCCGGTTTCGAATGGCGCGAGAGCGGCTGTTCACTGTGCTTCTTCGCCGGCGGCGACCACTTCGACCAGCCGGACCGGCCGGGGCGGCGCGTGATCACCAGCACCAACCGCAATTTCGAGGGCCGCCAGGGGCCCGGCGTGCGCTCGCACCTGGCCAGCCCCGCCACGGTGGCGGCGTCGGCCCTCGCCGGCTGCATCGCCGACCCGCGCCCGCTGCTGTCCTGAGGAGACATCATGGAACCTTTCGTCACACTGCGCGGGCTGGCCGCGCCGCTGCTGCGCGCCAATATCGATACCGACCTGATCATCCCCTCGCGCGAGATCACCTCGCCCGGGGCCGACGGCTACGGCGACAAGCTGCTGTCGCCGTGGCGCTACCAGACCGGCGCCGACGGGCAGCGCCGCGAGCGCCCGGAGTTCGTGCTCAACCGCGCGCCGTTCCGGCAGGCCACCATCCTGCTGAGCGGCGAGAACTTCGGCAGCGGCTCCTCGCGCGAGGCGGCGGTATGGGCGGTGCGCCAGTTCGGCTTCCGCTGCGTCATCGCACCCTCGTTCGGCGCCATCTTCCAGAACAACTGCTACCGCAACGGGGTGCTGCCGGTGGTGCTGGCGGCCGATGTGGTCGGCGCGCTGGCGCAGGAGGCCGAGGGCGGCGCGCTGTGGCTGGAGGTGGACCTGCGGGCCTGCCAGGTGCGGCATGCCGACGGGCGCGGCTGGACCTTCGCGGTGCCCGCCAGCGAGCGCGCCATGCTGCTGGAGGGGCTGGACGCGATCGGGCTGACGCTCAAGCGCCAGGCGCAGATCGAGGCCTACCAGGCCGCGACACGCGCCGCGCGGCCGTGGATCTGGGCCGTCGAGGCGCGCGGGCGGTGAGGTGATGCGACGCAGGCGGGCGGATGCCGGGCGCGGCTCTCGCGCAGGCCGATGCCGAAGGCGATCGCGCCGCTGCCGCCGCCGCTGACCTGGTGGTCCGGATGGCGGACCGCCCTCCATCCACTGCAAGCGGCAGCGGCATTCGCTCGGCCCGCTCGGCCCGCTCGGCCCGCTCGGCCGGCAAAAAAAATGCGCCAGGCGGGTTGGCCTGGCGCGAGTCGGGAGGATTGCCATCGAGGGGTAGGTTCGATGGTGTGTGAAGCCTAAGGCATCGGCACCGGGCCTGTGTTTCAGAATGTAAGGCGCAGCGCCGGCGTGCGGATGCCCGTGCGCGCACCAGCGTCGCTGGTGGCGTGGGGAACGCGCTCGCATCGGGTTCGCCAAAAATGACAAGAAATGTTACGAAGATAAAAAATACTGAATTCAGCAATGCATGGCATCGATGGCCGCCTGCCGCCCGGCCACGGCGCATATCCAGGGACCAAGGCCTCAGGTATATTTCGGCGCATGTCCGTCCAACATGCCCTCCTTACCTCGCTGCTGGAACAGCCGTCCTCCGGTTATGACCTGGCCCGTCGCTTCGACCGCTCCATCGGCTATTTCTGGCAGGCCACGCATCAGCAGATCTATCGCGAACTCGGCCGCATGGCCGAAGCCGGCTGGGTCGCGGCGGAGGACGATGAAGAGGGCGCGGGCCGCCGCAAGAAGGTCTATCACGTGCTGCCCGCCGGCCGCGCGGAACTGGCGCGCTGGGTGCTGGAGCCGGCCGCGCCGGGCGAAGGCCGGCGCGCGCTGCTGGTCAAGCTGCGCGCCGAGGCGGCCATCGGCCCGCTCGGCCTGGACCAGGAGATGGAGCGCCAGATCGCCGAGCACCGCGCAACGCTGGAGCTGTACCTGGCCATCGAACAGCGCGACTTCTCCGCGCCGGACCTGAGCGTGCCGCAGCGACTGCAGCATGCCGTGCTGCGCTCGGGCATCCTGGGCGAGCAGGTCTGGCTGCAATGGGCGCACGAGGTGCTGCCGCTGCTGCGCCGGGCGGCGCCGCAGGAGGGCGGCGCCGCCTAGTCCACTGCGCTTTTTCTGATGCAGTGGTGCTCTGACGCAGTGGATTCGTGCCCTGAATTCAAGGCCCCGGGGCGCTGGCGGGCGCGCCACAACGAAAGCGAAAACGAAAACAGGCCGCTGCCTGTCCGGCGCGGCCTGCCGGCCGCCACGGCGCGGCCGTGGCGGGTCATGCGTGTGCGGCGTGCCGTCAGGCCTGCGCCGCGGCCGTGCGGCCGGTGCTGCGCGTGGTGCCGGCAGCCAGGCCCAGCCGATGCCGCGCGGCTTCGTACTCCTCGCTGAAACGCTGCACTAGTTCTCCTGCCGGCACGATGCGCTTGATCGCGCCGATGCCCTGGCCGGCGCCCCAGATATCGCGCCAGGCCTTGGCCTTGGTGTTGCCGCCCGAACCGAAGTTCATCTTCGACGGATCCGACACCGGCAGGTCGTCGGGATCGAGGCCGGCGTTGACGATGCTCTGGCGCAGGTAGTTGCCGTGCACGCCGGTGAACAGGTTGGAGTAGACGATATCGCCCGCGCCGCTGTCGACGATCATCTGCTTGTAGCCCTGCGCCGCGTTGGCTTCCTCGGTGGCGATGAAGGCCGAGCCGATGTAGGCCAGGTCCGCGCCGGCCGCCTGCGCCGCCAGGATGGCGTTGCCGTTGCCGATGGCGCCCGACAGCAGCAGCGGGCCGTCGAACCACTCGCGGATCTCATGCAGCAGCGGGAAGGGCGACTGCACGCCGGCGTGTCCGCCGGCACCGGCCGCCACCGCGATCAGGCCGTCCGCGCCTTTCTCGATCGCCTTCTTGGCGAACTTGTTGTTGATGACGTCGTGCAGCACGATGCCGCCGTAGCTGTGCACCTGCTGGTTGACCTCCTCGCGCGCCCCCAGCGAGGTGATGGTGATGGGCACCTTGAACCTGGCGCAGACCTCCAGGTCGTGTTCCAGCCGGTCGTTGGACTTGTGCACGATCTGGTTGACCGCGAAGGGCGCGGCCGGGCGGTCGGGATGCTTGGCGTTGTGTTCGGCCAGTTCGGTGGTGATGCGGTCCAGCCACTCTTCCAGCACCGGTGCCGGGCGCGCGTTCAGCGCCGGGAAGGAGCCGACCACGCCGGCCTTGCACTGGGCGATCACCAGGTCGGGATTGGAAATGATGAACAGGGGCGAGCAGACCACGGGCAGCGACAGGCGGCCTTCGAGGATGGCGGGCAGGGACATCGGGTTCTCCGGTAAGGCTGGGCGGACCGTCGACGACGGTCGGCAGAAGTCAACAATCAACAGCGGTCAAAAACGAACTGCAGTCGGAAGCAGATGGGGAAGCCAGGTGGCAAGCGCGGGCGCCCCCGCTCGCCTGCCCGGCATCATGCGGCGGGCGCGGCGCCGGCGAGCAGGTCCTTGTACTGGGCGAGGCGGGCGCCCATTTCGGCGCCCAGCGCCTGCAGGCCGCTCATGGGCCGCACCATGACCTCGAATTCCTCGATGAGACCCGCCTCGTCGAGGCGCAGCATGTCGATGCCCTTGAGGGCCTTGCCGGCGACGTTGGCGCTGAATTCCAGCACGATGCTGCGGCCGTCCTCGCTGACGAAGCTGCGGTGGTAGCGGAAATCCTGGAACACCGTGTTGACGGTCTTCAGCACCAGCTTGATGGCGGCGCGGCCGGGATAGGGGGTGTGCGCCACCGGCGAGCGGAACACGATCTTGTCGGACAGCAGCGGATCGAGCTCTTCCATGGCATTGCGCTCGAGGATCTTGTGCCAGGCGGCCAGGGTGCGCTGCGCGGCGTCCGACAGGGGTTTGGCTTGCATGCGGGTCTCCATTTCCGGCGGTGCGGCGGCTTGCCGCGCCGTGTCCTTGATGTCGCGTCTTGCGATGAGAATATGCAACGCGTTGCATAAGAATAGCAGCGGCCTTTTTGATATGCAACTGGTTGCATGACCGCTGCATGGTCGCCGCGTGATCAGGCGCGCGAGGTCATCCGGGAGGGGAGGCCGCCTGAGACGTCGCCTTCAGGGCTCGTGGGTGACGTAAATAGCCCTTTCGGGTTCGGGAGATGGCGCTGGCAAGAGCGGGAAGAGACAGGGAAGAGGCAGGGAAGAGGCAGGGAAGAGGCAGGGAAGGGGCGGCAGCGGTGGCTTTCTCCTGGACGGCTGGGGGGAAGATCCCCTTCCCCCCGCCCGGGAGCCTTGGCGCCGCTCAGCGCACGAACCGCATCGCGCAGCGCATCAGCGTGGCGAGCAGGCCCAGCGACAGCACGCCGGCCAGCCACAGGCCGGCAAACCACAGCGCCTGGCGCAGCCGGCCGGGCCTGGCGGCCGCCGGGCCGGCGGCGGGCGAATCCTGACAGGACATGATGGTGCTCCGTGCTGCCGTTTTCAGTGGTAGCCCGCGTCGCCCGCGTGCACCTTGCCGCGGAACACCCAGTAGCCCAGCGCGGTGTAGGCGAGGATCACGGGGAGGATGAGCAGCGCGCCGACCAGGGCGAAGGCCTGGCTGCTGGCCGGTGCCGCCGCCTGCCACAGCGTGACCGAGGGCGGGATCATATGCGGCCAGATACTGATCAGGAAGCCGGCGTAGCCGAGCGCGGTGATCGCCAGCGCGAGGAAATAGGGCGCGCGCTCGCGGCGCTGCGCCACCGCGGCGCAGATGCGCCAGGCGCACAGCGCCACCGCCGCCGGCACCGGCAGGAACCAGAACAGGTTGGGCAGGCGGAACCAGCGCTGCGCGATGGCCGGGTCGACCAGCGGCGTCCACAGGCTGACTACCGCGATCATCGCCAGCAGCAGGCCGGTCAGCGGCCGCATCAGCGCGAACATGCGGCGCTGCAGTTCGCCTTCGGTCTTGATCAGCAGCCAGCCGCAGCCCAGCGTGGCATAGGTCGCCAGCAGGCCGAGGCCGGTGAACAGGCTGAAGGGGCTCAGCCAGTCGAAGCCGCCGCCGGCGAACTCGCGCCCGGACACCGGGATGCCCTGGATATAGCCGCCCAGCGCCACGCCCTGGAAGAAGGTCGCGGTGGCCGAGCCGGCGATGAAGGCCAGGTCCCACAGATGGCGCGTGCGCCTGGCCTTGGCGCGGATCTCGAAGGCCACGCCGCGGAAGATCAGGCCGACCAGCATCAGCGTCAGCGGCAGGTAGAGGGCGGACAGCACCGCGCCGTAGACCACCGGGAAGGCGGCGAACAGTCCCGCGCCGCCCAGCACCAGCCAGGTCTCGTTACCGTCCCAGACGGGGGCGACCGTGTTCATCATCACATCGCGGTCCTGCTCACCGGGGAAGAAGGGGAAGAGCAGGCCGATGCCAAGGTCGAAGCCATCCAGCATCACGTAGAGGAACACGCCCAGGGCGATGATGGCGGCCCAGATCAGCGACAGGTCAAGCATGGCCGGCCTCCTCGGCAGGGGGGGAATCGATGCGGTCGTCCGCGCCCGCGAGCGGACGGCGGCCGGAATAGGTGGTGAGCGTGCCGAGCGTCTCGCGCATGCCGGGCGGCGAGTGCTCGCCGGCATGGGGCCCCTTGCGCAGCAGCTTCAGCAGGTAGTGGATGCCGGTGCCGAACACCAGCAGGTAGACCACGACGAAGATCAGCAGCGAGACGCCGACCTGCTGCCGGCTGACCGGCGAGGCGGCTTCGGCGGTGCGCAGCAGGCCGTACACCACCCAGGGCTGGCGGCCCGCCTCGGTGGTGATCCAGCCGGCCAGCAGCGCGACGAAGCCGGCGGGACTCATGGCCACGCAGAAGCGGTGGAACCAGCCGGCCTCGTACAGCCGCCGGCGCCGCTGCAGCAGCAATGCCAGCGCGGCCAGCAGGATCATCAGCAGGCCCAGGCCCACCATCACGCGGAAGGACCAGAACACGACCCGCGCATCGGGGCGGTCCTGCGGCGGGAAGTCCTTCAGGCCGCGGATCTCGCCGTCCCAGCTATGGGTCAGGATCAGGCTGCCGAGGTGAGGCACCGAGAGCGTGTAGCGGGTCGTCTCGGCCGCCATGTCCGGGATGCCGAACAGCTTGAGCGCGGTGCCGCCGGCCTCCGTTTCCCACAGGCCCTCGATGGCGGCGATCTTGGCCGGCTGGTAGCGCAGGGTATTGAGGCCGTGCGCGTCGCCCACCAGCGCCTGCAGCGGGGCGAGCACCGCCAGCATGCCGAGCGCCATGGCGAAGCTGGTCCGGATGGCCGGGTCGCGGCGCCGCCGCAGCAGGTGCCAGGCGGCCGTGCCCGCCACCAGCAGCGCGGTGCAGAGGAAGGCCGCCAGCGCCATGTGCGCCAGGCGGTAGGGGAAGGACGGGTTGAAGACGATGGCGAACCAGTCGGTCGGCACCACGCGGCCGTCGACGATGGCATAGCCGGTGGGCGTCTGCATCCAGCTGTTGGAGGACAGGATCCAGAACATCGAGATCAGCGTGCCGACCGCGACCATCACGGTGGCGCCGAAGTGGGCGCGCCGGCCCACCTTGTCCCAGCCGAACAGCATGATGCCGAGGAAGCCCGCCTCCAGGAAGAAGGCGGTCAGCACCTCGTAGGCGAGCAGAGGGCCGGTCACGCTGCCGGCGAAATTCGAGAAGGCGCTCCAGTTGGTGCCGAACTGGTAGCTCATCACCACGCCGGACACCACGCCCATGCCGAAGGCGACGGCGAAGACGCGCGACCAGAAGCGGCACAGGTCGAGGTAGACCTGGCGGCCGGTCTTCAGCCACAGCCCTTCGAGCACGGCGATGAAGCTGGCCAGGCCGATGCTGAGGGCGGGAAAGATGATGTGGAAGGATACGGTGAAGGCGAACTGGATGCGGGCCAGCGCGACGGCGGAGAGGGCTTCCATCTAGCGCTCCCGCCGGGCGCCGGCCAGGCTGGCGGCGCAGGGTGGACGGGTGGCGACGGCGGCGCGCGCGGGCGCTTCGGCAGCGGACGGATACATGGCAAGACACATGGCAAGACACGGGCTGGTGACGATGCGGTCAGTGTGCGCTGCAACACGAATGCATAACAGCATCAGAAATGGACAGTTTTTGCGTATCAGTTTGGCGGGGTGGGAAATCCCGGTCCACGCTGGCGGCAAGGGTCCTGCCCGAACGGGGTGGAGTGCGCCACAGTGCGCACGCAGGCAGGACGGGCCACCCCCGGCCTGCCATCGGCTGCACGCCGGCGTGCCCTCTGCAGCCGTAGCGCGGCGACTGCGTGTGCAGCGACATCCCCGCCTTGACCCTGCAATATGCGGTCCTATACTCGCGATGGACGGATTGCGACAGATGCGTCGCCCGCGCCGCCCGCGCCGGACAGGTGACGGGACAGGAGACAGCCATGACGGATCGCGACGCCCCGCGACGGGGCAACAGGCACTGGTTGTGGCTGCTGGTGCTGCCCTGGATCGCCATGCTGTGGGTGCCTTCCTACAACGCCGCCGAGCCGGCGTTGTTCGGTTTCCCCTTCTTCTACTGGTACCAGCTGCTCTGGGTGCTGCTCAGCGCGGTGATCACCGCGCTGGTCTACTTCAAGACCCGGGGCGTGCATGGCGCAGGAGGGCCGCAATGAACCCCGTCGCCACCACGGTCTTCGTCTTCTTCTTCGCCCTGGTGACCGTGCTGGGCTTCGTTGCCGCGCACTGGCGCAAGGGCGATCTCAACCATCTCGACGAATGGGGCCTGGGAGGGCGGCGCTTCGGCACCATCGTGACCTGGTTCCTGCTCGGCGGCGACCTGTACACGGCCTACACCTTCGTCGCCGTGCCGGCGCTGGTGTTCGGCGCGGGGGCGACCGGCTTCTTCGCGCTGCCTTACACCATCCTGATCTATCCCTTCGCCTTCGTGGTGTTCCCCAAGCTGTGGAGCGTGGCCAAGCGGCACGGCTACGTGACCGCGTCCGACTTCGTGCGCGCGCGCTACGACAGCCGCGCGCTGGCGCTGGCGGTGGCCGTGACCGGCATCGTGGCCACGCTGCCCTACATCGCGCTGCAGCTGGTCGGCCTCGAAGTGGTGATCGGCGGGCTCGGCTTCAACACCACCGGACTGGTGGGCGATCTGCCGCTGGTCATCGCCTTCGCCATCCTGGCCGCCTACACCTATACCTCCGGCCTGCGCGCGCCCGCCATGATCGCCGTGGTCAAGGACCTGCTGATCTACATCACCATCGCCGTGGCCATCGTGGTGATCCCGCTGCAGCTCGGCGGTTTCGGCCATATCTTCGGCACGGTGCCGCCGGCCAAGCTGCTGCTCAAGGCTCCCGACGCCACCAGCCTGAACGGCTACAGCGCCTATGCCACGCTGGCGCTGGGCTCGGCGCTGGCGCTGTTCCTCTACCCGCATTCGGTCACCGCCATCCTTTCCTCGTCGTCGGGCAACACCATCCGGCGCAATATGGCGCTGCTGCCGGCCTATTCGCTGGTGCTCGGCCTGCTGGCCCTGCTCGGCTACATGGCGCTGGCGGCGGGTGTCAAGGACATGCCGGAGTTCGCGCCGTACTTCAAGGCCTACGGCGCCAATTTCGCCGTGCCGGCGCTGTTCCTGCATTTCTTCCCCCCCTGGTTCGTCGGGCTCGCCTTCGCCGCCATCGGCATCGGCGCGCTGGTGCCGGCGGCGATCATGTCGATCGCGGCGGCCAACCTGTACACGCGCAACATCCACAAGGAGTTCATCAACCCGGGCATGACGCACAGCGAGGAGACCGCAGTGGCCAAGCTGGTGTCGCTGGTGGTCAAGCTGGGCGCCGTCGCCTTCGTGCTGGGCCTGCCGCTGACCTACGCCATCCAGCTGCAGCTGCTGGGCGGCATCTGGATCATCCAGACGCTGCCGGCGGTGGTGCTGGGACTCTACACGCGGCTGCTCGATCCGCGCGGGCTGCTGCTCGGCTGGGTTGCCGGCATCGCCGCCGGCACCTGGATGGCGGCCTCCCTCAAGCTGGCCAGCTCGATCTTCCCGATCCATCTCGGCGGCCTGGCGGTGCCGGGCTACGCGGCGGTATGGGCGCTGCTGGTCAACCTGGCCGTGTCGATCGTGGTCAGCGCCGTGCTGCGCATGCTCGGCATGGCCGATGCCGCCGACCAGACCCGGCCCTCGGACTACCTGGACGTGGTGGAAGGCTAGCTAGACCATTGCGTCAGAGAAAGCGCGCCCGAGCGGCGGAGCCTTTCGCATGACGCCTGACAACTCGTGCTCTGCATCACAAGTCGTGCAATGCGTCGTCACGATTGCCCGCAAGGCTCCAGTCTTGCTGCGCTTCGCTCCTGGCCTCGCACGACTTCCCGGCAGACTGAGTGATTCCACGAATTGAAGAATCAGGACACCAGGTGGTCCGCTGCGTCGCCAAGGCGTCGCCCCGGGCCGCCGGGAAGCCGCGCGCCCGCTTCTTTCCCGGCTGGCTTACCTTCTGAACGGATTCCAGGCTCGGGACAGCAGGCGGTTGCCGTGACGCTTCGCGCCGGCGGCGCACCAGGCGGGTGGCTTTGCCGAAGCACGGCAAGGGCAGGTACTATCTCGTCTCAGAAGCGGTGGCAGTTGCGCCGCACAACTGGGTCAAGAATTCTCTCCCGCCCGCGCAAGCGTGCGCGAGACCGGATGCCGGGACGGGAAGGTGTGTCCGGCGGCGCCGCGAGGTGGCGGTCAGGAGTATCCATTGGGTAGTCGATTCCTGCGTGCCAGGACCTTGCTCCTGCACGCCTTGCTCGTGCTGCTGGCGGCCTTGCTGCCGGTTGCCATCGCGCTGCTGCTGATCCGGGCGGAGGCGGACCAGCTCGCGCACGAGAGCAGTGACGAGGCCGCGCAGGTGGTGATCCGGCAGGCGGACGCCATCCTGGCGCAGGCCATGGCCGTGTCGGACCACCTGCTGCCGCTGGCGGGGCGGCCGTGCGCCGAGACCGCGCCCAGGCTGCGCGAGACCAGCGGCCTGCTGCCGCACCTGCACGCCGTCCTGATCGCCCCCGCGCATCCCTACTATTGCTCCGGCCAGGGCGCCATGCCGCGCGCACCGCTGGATGCGCTGCTGCACGACGCGCTGCCGGCGGAGAGCGATGGCCATGCCTTGCTGGTGGTGCAGGATTCGCCCATCGTGCCGGGGCAGCCTGCCCTGCTGGTCGTGCGCAGCCAGGCCGACGGGCGCCGCGTGCTGGTCGCGCTCGACGGCCGCTACCTGCTCAACTTCCTCGGCGCCGCGGCGCCGGCCGAACGCTACCGCCTGGCGGTCACGGCGCGCGGGCATGACGGCGCGCTGCGGCGCGGCACCGGCGGCGCAGAGGCGGCAGGCACGAGGGGGCGCCTTGCCTATGTGGCAACGATCGATTCCCAGCGCTTTCCCTATGCGGTCCAGGTCGGCGTGCGCGCGTCCTTGCTGGCCGAGCGCAGCGCGCGGCTGCTGCACAGCTACGCGCCGGTGATCGTCCTGTGCTCGTTGGGCCTGGGCCTGCTGATGCGCCGCGTGCTCAAGCGGCAGCTGTCGATGGCCGCCGAGATCCGCCGCGGCATCGCGCGCGGCGAGTTCCACGTGCAGTACCAGCCAGTGGTGGCGCTGGACTCGGGCCGCTGCGTCGGCGTGGAGGCGCTGATGCGCTGGAACCGGGCCGGCATGAGCGCGGTCCGGCCCGATATCTTCTTCTCCGTTGCCGAGACCAACCATCTGGCCGTGCCGCTGACGCGCCACCTGTTCGAGCTGGTCGCGCGCGACCTGCACGGGCGCTGGCTGCCGCTGGATTTCCACGTCGGTGTCAACATCACGTCGGAACACCTGGAGAGCCCCGAGATCCTGGACGACGTCGCGCGCCTGTCGCAGGCACTGGCGCTGCAGGCGCCCCGGCTGACCCTGGAGGTGACGGAACGCCAGGTGCTGCCCGGTACGCCGGCCGTGCTGGAGCATATGCGACGGCTGCGCGCCGCCGGGGTGCGGCTGGCGATCGACGATTTCGGCACCGGCCACAGCGCGCTGGCCTACCTGGAGCGTTTTCCGGTCGACTACCTGAAGATCGACCGCCTGTTCGTCTCGGCCATCGGCACCGGCGCCGTCAATGCGCCGGTGCTCGACCTGATCATCGCGCTGGCCGCGCGCCTGGGCGTGGCCCTGGTGGCGGAAGGCATCGAGGATGCGTCGCAGGCCGCCTACCTGCGCGCCGAAGGGGTCGGCTTCGGACAGGGCTTCCTGTTCGCGCCGCCGATGCCGGCCGACGCCCTGGTCGCGTGGCTGGAATCGCAGGCCGCGGCCAGCGGTGGCGCGGCGCCGCCGGGACACGCGACCGGGCCGGCGGTGGTCCCGCCGCTGGCCTGAAATAGCGGGGCGGCAGGGCGTCGCCCCGGTGCTCCGGCCGGCGGCGTCAGCCGGCCCCGGCGGGGGCGGCCGCCTCGCCGGCCGCCGCCAGGTGGCGGCGTACCGCCTCGGCCAGTTCGGCCGCCGCCGGCGACAGGCTGCGGTGGCGCAGCGTGACCAGGCCGATCGAGCGTTCCGCCACCGGGCCGGTCAGCAACCGCTCGACGATGCCCGGCTGGCGCACCGTGCCGGCCGCGATCTCCGGCAGCGCGGCCACGCCGAAGCCGCACTCGACCATGGCGGCGATGGTGGCCAGATGCTCGGCCTCGAACACCGGCTGGAAGCGGATGCGGTTCTGCAGGAAGGCCCATTCGGCGTACTGGCGCACGCTGCTCGGATGGGTCATCGAGACATGCGGCGCGTTGGCCGTGTCGCTCCAGCGCAGCGGGCCGCCGGCGCGCGCCAGCGGGTGCCCGGCCGGGATCAGCAGCACGAAGCGGTCCGACAGCAGCGGCTCGTAGTGCAGGTCGGCCTGCTGCGGATCGGCCGCCGTCAGGGCGAAATCCACCTCGCCGGCGCGCACCAGGTCGAAGGCCGGCCCCGACAGCGTGTCGAAGACCTTGAGCGCCACCTCCGGGCGCTCGCGCCGGAAAGCCATCAGCACCCGAGGCAGGATGCGCGCGGCCAGCGAAGGCAGCGCCGCCACCGCCACCTGCCCGCGCTCCGCGCTGGCGATGCCGCCGACCGCGTCGATGGCGTCGCGGAAGGCCGACTGCAGCAGCGCCGCCTGTTGCAGGAAGACCTTGCCGGCAGCGGTCAGCCGCACCGTGCGCGTGGTGCGGTCGAACAGGCGCACACCCAGCGTTTCCTCGATGCGCAGCACCTGGGTGGACAGCGCCGACTGCGACAGGTGGAGCTGGCCGGCGGCCTGGCGGAAGTTGAGCGTGCGGCCGAGCACCAGGACGGTCTCGATGTCGCGCATGGACAGGTTGATCTTCATGGCGGGGGGCTCACAGGGCCCAGGGTGCGGGCGATTGATCTGGTTTGTCGATCATTCTATAGAGAAAATCGACTTCCTCTATCAAAGCGCCTTCTCTACACTGCGCCGGTCATCGCGTCGCCGCCGCCGTCTCCGCCTTGCCGGCCGGCGCCGCGCCCCTTACCCGAGGAGACTTCATGCAGAACCCGAATCCGGCCGCCGCCGTGCTGGCCCGCCCCGGCGCCGCGCACGCGGTGGTGGTGGGTGGCGGCACCATGGGCGCCGACGTGGCCGTGGTGCTGACGCGCGCCTTGTGCCGTACCACCGTGGTGGAACCCGACGCGGCGCGCGGCGCCGCGCTGCCGGCGCGCGTCGCCGCAAACCTGGCCGCGATCGGCCGCGAGGATGGTGCCGCGGCGCTGCAGGTGGCCGCGGACCTGGACCAGATCGACTGGAGCACGGTCGACCTCGTCATCGAGTGCATTCCCGAGCGGCTCGACCTCAAGCAGGCCCTCTTTGCCGAACTGGTGCGCCGCGCGCGGCCCGATGCGGTGCTGGCCAGCAACAGTTCCAGCTTTCCCATCAGCGCCATCGGCGCCGGCCTCGACACGCGCGCGCGCATGCTCGGCCTGCATTTCTTCATGCCGGCGCACCTGGTGCCGCTGGTCGAGGTGGTGATGGGCGAAGGCAGCAGCGAGGACGGCGCCGACGCGCTGATCGCCTTCATGCGGCGCTGCGGCATGGTGCCGGTCAAGGTGCGCCAGGACCTGCCCGGCTTCCTCGCCAACCGGCTGCAGCATGCGTTGTCGCGCGAGGCCTTCAGCCTGATCGACCGCGGCATCGCTTCGCCCGGGGACGTGGACGCGGCGGTGCGCTTCGGCTTCGGCTTCCGCTTCCTGGCGGCCGGCCCGGTGCTGCAGCGCGACCACGCCGGCATCGACGTGCACGCTGCCGCCGGCGCCACCATGTACCCGAGCTTCTGCAACGACGCCGAGCCCGCGCGCTGCCTGGCCGAGCGGGCCGCCGACGGCCGCCACGGCATGAAGCGTGGCGAGGGCTTCTATGCCTGGACGCCCGAGACCATCGCCGCCGAACGCGCCCGCTACGACCGCCTGCTGCGCGCCGGCCTCGACCTGATCGCCACCGAACTGCCCGCCATCGAACCATGAACCCGACCGAGCAAGCCCCCGCCGCGGCCCGCCCCGCGGCGCTGGCAGAATCCCCGCTGATCGTCACGGTGGCGCCCAACGGCGCCTACAAGCGTGCCGCCGACCACCCGGCGGTGCCGCTGACGCCGGCGGCGCTGGCGGCCGAGGCCAAGGCCTGCCTCGATGCCGGCGCGGCCATGATGCATATGCATGTGCGCCATCCCGACGGCAGCCATTCCCTCGACGTCGAGGCCTACTGCGCGGCGCTGGCCGCGGTCCGCCAGGCGGTGGGCGAGGCCCTGCTGGTGCAGGTGACCAGCGAGGCCGCCGGCGTCTACCGTGCTCCCGAGCAGATGGCCATGGTGCGCGAGCTGCGTCCCGAGGCGGTCTCGATCGGCCTGCGCGAGATCGCCGTGCCCGAGATCCCGGAGGGCGAGCTGGCGGCCTTCCTGGCCTGGCTGGCGCGCGAGCGCATCCTGACGCAGATCATCCTGTACGACGCGGCCGATGTGTCGCGCTGGCAGTCGCTGCGCGCGCGCGGACTGGTGCCGCCGGGCGCCTGGTCCGAACTCTATGTGCTCGGCCGCTACGCGGCCGGCCAGCAGTCCTCGCCGCACGACCTGCTGCCCTTCCTGGACCTCGCCGACGGCTCGCTGCCGTGGGCGGTGTGCGCGTTCGGGCGGGAAGAGAATGCCTGCGTGACGGCGGCGGCGGCCTTCGGCGGCCACGTCCGCGTCGGCTTCGAGAACAACCTGCTGCTGCGCGACGGCAGCACGGCGCCGGGCAATGCGGCGCTGGTGGCCCAGGCCGTGCAGGGTGGCCTCACGCTGGGCCGGCCGCTGGCCGACGCGGCCGCGGCGCGCCGCATCTACGGCGCGGTGCGCTGAGGCGGGGGCCGCCGGGAGCGGCACCCGGGTAGCGTGGAGGTCGTGCCGAGGCAGCAGGCAGCGCCCAGGTAGTGCTCAGGCACTGCCGCCGGTGGCCGCCGTCGCCCGGGCGTCGCCGTGATCCGCCGCTGCCGCGCCGGTGGCGATGCGGCGTACCTCGACCCGCTCGATGCGCCGCTCGGAGACCTCGCTCACGGTGAAGCGGAAGCCGGCCAGTGCCAGCGCGGCGCCAACCTGCGGCAGCGCGCCGAAATGCGCCAGCAGCAGCCCGCCGAGCGTGGCGTAGGGGCGCTCGGGCCCGGCCAGTTCCAGGCTCGCGTCGAGCGCTTGCTCCACGCTGTGCAGGTCGGCCGCGCCGTCCATCAGCCAGTGGCCGGGGCCGGCCGTCACGATGTCCGGGGTTTCGTCCTCGTCGGGGAACTCACCCGCGATGGCTTCCAGGATGTCCACCGGCGTGACCACGCCGAGGATGGCGCCATACTCGTCGCTGACCAGCACGAGCTGGCCGCGTGAGGCGCGCAGGGTGTCCATCAGGCGCAGGATGCCGATCGATTCCGGCACGATGATGGGCGGGCGCAGGCTGGCCGGATCGATCGCGCCCCGGTCGGTCAGGTCGAGGATCAGGTCCTTGGCGCGGCCGACGCCGGCGATCTCGTCGAGCTGGCCGCGGCAGACCGGGAAGAGGCTGTGCGGCGCGGCCAGCAGGCGCTCGCGCTGCGCCTGCGGCGGCTCGTCCAGGTCGACCCAGGACAGCTCGGTGCGGTTGGTCATGACCGAGCGCACCGAGCGCTCGGCCAGCTTCAGCACGCCGCTGACCATATTGCGCTCCAGCGGCGCGAAGGCCGGGGTGCCGGCGGCGGGCGACGGCGCCTGGTCCTGCCCGTCGTCGGCGGCGCGGCGCGCGCCCAGCAGGCGCAGCACGGCGTCGGCCGTGCGCTCGCGCCGCGGGCGCCGGGCCTCATGGCGCAGGGCATTGCGCTGCGCCACCTGGTTGAAGAACTCGATCAGGACGGAGAAGCCGATGGCGGCGTAGATGTAGCCCTTCGGGATATGGAAGCCCAGGCCTTCGCATACCAGGCTCAGGCCGATCATCAGCAGGAAGCTCAGGCACAGCACCACCACGGTCTGGTGGGCATTGACGAAGCGCGTCAGCGGCTTGGAAGCGAACAGCATCACGCCGATCGAGATCACCACCGCCGCCATCATCACGCCCAGGTGGTTGACCATGCCGACCGCCGTGATGACCGAATCCAGCGAGAACACCGCGTCGAGGATGACGATCTGGGCCACCACGGTCCAGAAGCCGGCGTGCGCGCCCTTGTTGCCGCCGGCGTGCGGCAGACCCTCCATGCGCTCGTGCAGTTCCATGGTGGCCTTGAACAGCAGGAACAGGCCGCCTGTCAGCAGGATCAGGTCGCGCGCCGACAGTGACAGCGGTCCGAGCGTGAACAGCGGGCGGGTCAGCGTGATCAGCCACGAGATGATGGACAGCAGGGCCAGCCGCATCAGCAGCGCCAGCGACAGTCCCAGCACGCGCGCCTTGTCGCGCTGGGCCGGCGGCAGCTTGTCGGCCAGGATGGCGATGAAGATCAGGTTGTCGATGCCGAGCACGATCTCGAGCACCACCAGCGTCGCCAGGCCGATCCAGATCGACGGGTCAGTCAGCCATTCCATGGTCGGGTTCCGGTTGGGGAGAGGGGGCGGGCCGGCGCGGCCGTTGGCGATGAGAGGCCACCGGCGCCGGCGGTCCGGCTACTTTACCGGAAAGCAGGTCGCCGCCGGCCATGCATCGGCGCACGGCGGCGGGCAGGAGAGGGGTGGCAGAGCCGGGGAAGAGGGAGGAGGGAAGAGGGAGGAGGGAAGAGGGAGGAGGGAAGAGGGAGGAGGGAAGAGGGAGGAGGGAAGAGGGAGGAGGGAGGCCGAAGGCAGAAGAGAGAGAAAGAGAGAACAACCGGCGCCGGCGGCATCGCCGCCGCGCCGGCGTCGCTACGCTTGCCTCAGGCCGGCTTGCCGAGATCGGCCAGCGGATCGGCGCCAGCGGCCCAGGGTGCGTCGAAGAAGCGCTGCACCGCGGCCGGGTCGACCGCGTCGGCGCCGGCCACGCGCCAGCGTGGCGCATTGTCCTTGTCGACGATCAGCGCGCGCACGCCTTCGATGAAGTCGCCGTCGGTGAAAGCATGCGAGACGGCCACCAGCTCCATGCGGAAGCAGTCGGCCAGGTCGAGCCGGCGTCCGCGCAGCAGCAGTTCGCGCGTCACCGCGGTCATCAGCGGCGAGCGGCTGCGCAGGGTGTCGAGGGTGCGCGCGGCCCAGGCGCCGGCCTCGCTGTCCGTGGCGGCTTCGGCCGCCAGGCTGTCCAGCAGCTGCGGCAGCGTGCGGTCGGCGCGGAAATGCCGCAGCAGCGCGGGCAGGGCCGGCAGCAGCGGCGCCTCGGCGGCGCCCAGCGTGGCCTGCGGCGCGAGCGCGGCGCGCAGCGCGTCCAGCGGCGCGCGCGCGCCATCGTCCCAGCGGATCGCGGCGAGCCGCTGGCCGGCGTCGGCCAGGGTCGCGCTCTCCACCGCGACGTCCGCCAGGCCGCACAGCAGGGTGTCGGCCGCGCCCAGCGAGACGCCCGTCAGGCCGACGTAAAGCGCCAGTTCCACCGGCATCTTCGACAGGAAATGGCTGGCGCCGACGTCCGGCACCAGGCCGATGCCGGTCTCGGGCATGGCGATGCGCGAGCGTTCGGTGACGATGCGCAGGTGCGCCGCCTGGGCCAGGCCCATGCCGCCGCCCATGACGATGCCGTCCATCAGCGCCACCACCGGCTTGGGGTAGCGGTGCAGCGCGTAGTCGAGGCGGTATTCGTCGACGAAGAAGCGCTGGCGCAGCGGCGTGCCGGCGTGGAAGCTGTCGTACAGTGCGCGGATGTCGCCGCCGGCGCAGAAGGCCTTGGGGCCGGCGCCGCGCAGCAGCACGGCGGCGATGTCGCCGCGTCCGGCCCATTCGCGCAGGCGGGCCTCCAGCAGGCCGATCATCGGATAGGAGAGCGCGTTGAGCTGGCGCGGACGGTTCAGCGTGATCACGCCGACCCGGTTGATTTCCTCGAACAGCACCTCCGGTTCGGCGCCGGACGCGCCGGCATCGCCCGCGGCGGGGGCATTATCGGTCTGGTTTCGCATGGTCATGATTGGCTGGGACGAGCGCGGCAGCGGCGCCGCCGCGCCCGTCCGGTCAGTCTCCGCGCCACTGGGGCGCGCGTTTCTGCAGGAAGGCGCTGACACCCTCACGCTGGTCCTCGCCGTCGAACAGGTCGACGAAGCGCTCACGCTCCAGCGCCAGCGCCGGCGCGCGCGCCACGCCCTCGCGCGCCAGGTGCACCAGGCGCTTGCTGTCAGCGGCCGCGCGCGGGCGCAGCGTGGCGGCACGCTCGGCCAGGCGCAGCGCGGCCTGCAGCGACTGTCCCGCCGGCACCACTTCTTCCACCAGGCCGATGCGCAGCGCGGTGGCGGCATCCACGCGCTCGTTGGTCAGGATCATGCGCTTGGCCCAGCCCTCGCCCACCAGCCAGGGCAGCGTCTGCGTGCCGCAGCCGCAGGGCAGCAGGCCCACGGCGGCCTCGGGCAGCGCCATCTGGGCATGCTCCTCGGCGATGCGGATATCGCAGGCCAGCGCGCATTCGAGCCCGCCGCCCATGGCATAGCCGTTGATGGCGGCGATCACCACCGGGCGGGCATTCTGCAGGGCCTCGAAGGCCGCGCCGAAACGCTGCGCCATGTGGCGCGCGTTGGCACGGTCGCCGTCGGCGAAGCCGTTCAGGTCGGCACCGGCGCTGAAGAACTTGGGGCCGTCGCCGGTGATGACGATGGCGCGCACGCGCGCATCGTCGTTCAGCGTGGCGACGAGCTGGCGCAGCTGCTCCAGCCCTTCGGCATGGAAGGCGTTGGCCGGTGGCCGCTTGAGGGTGAGACGGGCGGTGTGCCCGTCGATGAGGTGTTCGATCATCATGCCTGCTTGCCGCGGTACTGGCGGATCACGCCGGAGAAGTCGAGCGCACCCTCGCCGAGCTGGGTCATGGACTGGTAGACCTGCTGGGCCTGGGCGCCGAGGAAGAGCGGCTGGCCCACGCTGCGCGCCGCGTCGGCGGCGAGGCCGAGGTCCTTGAGCATCAGCGCCGCGCCGAAGCCGCCGCTGTAGCCGCGTCCGGCCGGCGCGGTCTCGATCACGCCAGGGAAGGGGTTGCAGGTGTCGGATGCCCAGCAGCGGCCGGTGGAGGTATTGACGATGCCCGCCAGCACCTTGGGATCGATGCCCAGCTTCTCGCCCAGGGCCATGGCCTCGGCCACGCCCACCATGGAGATGCCGAGGATCAGGTTGTTGCAGATCTTGGCCACCTGGCCGGTGCCGGTGCCGCCGCAGTGGACCACGTTGCGGCCCATGCCCGCCAGCACCGGCTTGATCTGCTCGAACAGCGCCGCTTCGGCGCCCACCATGAAGGTCAGGGTGCCCGCCTGGGCGCCGCCGGTGCCGCCGGAAACCGGGGCGTCGGCCATCGGGTTGCCTTGCGCCGCCGCGGTCTTGGCCAGTTCGCGGATGGTGGCGGGATCGATGGTGGACGAATCCACCAGCGGCACGCCGGCGCGCACGCCGGCGAGCACGCCGTCGCTGCCCAGGTAGGCGCTGCGCACGTGCGCGGCCGCGGGCAGCATGGTGATGACGAAGTCCGCCTCGGCGGCGGCCGCGCGGGCGCTGGCCGCGCTGGCAGCGCCGGCGTCGCGCAGGTCGGCGACGGCCTGCGCGTTGAGGTCGAACACGGTCAGGGCATGGCCGGCCTTGAGCAGGTTGCGCGCCATGGGCGCGCCCATGTTGCCGAGGCCGATGAAGGCGATGTGCATGGGGTCTCCTCTTTCGGGGGTGTCAGGTTTCGGCGCAGGCTGGCGGCCTTGCCGTGCGGGATGGATGGTGGCGGGGAGGGCAGCTTGTCGCGCCGGCGCCCGCCATGGCGACGCCCTGCCGTTGCCCGCGGGAGCATGGGCATCATCCGCCGCCGCCTTGCGTCCTTACTTCAGGCTGATCGTCGTATTCACCCCGTCGTTCACCGTGGCATCGTCGAACCAGCGCGCGGTGACCGTCTTGGTCTGGGTGTAGAACTGCACCACCTGCTTGCCGTAGGGGCCGAGGTCGCCCAGCTTGGAGCCGCGCGAGCCGGTGAAGCTGAAGTAGGGCACCGGCACCGGGATGGGAATGTTGATGCCGACCTGGCCGACGTCGATCTCGGTCTGGAACTTGCGCGCGGCGGCGCCGCTCTGCGTGAACACGCCGGTGCCGTTGCCGAAGGGGTTGCGGTTGACCAGGGCGATGGCCTCGTCGAGCGTGTCGACGCCGATCACCAGCAGCACCGGGCCGAAGATCTCATTGGTATAGATGCTCATCTCGGTGCCCACGTCGGTGAACACGGTCGGGCCGATGAAGTTGCCCTGCGCATAGCCCGGCACCTGCACGCCGCGCCCGTCCAGCGCCAGCGTGGCGCCTTCGCGCTCGCCGGCGGCGATCAGGCCCAGGATGCGCTCCTTGGCCGCCACCGATACCACCGGGCCGACGTCGGTGCCCGGCTCGGCACCGGCGCCCACCTTCAGCGTGCGGGCCTTGGCGATCAGCTCCGGCACCCACTCGCGCGCCGCGCCCACCAGCACCGCCACCGAGGTCGCCATGCAGCGCTGGCCGGCGGCGCCGAAGCCGGCGCCCACCAGTGCGTTCAGCGTCTGTTCCTTGTGCGCGTCGGGCAGCACCACGGCATGGTTCTTGGCGCCCATCATCGATTGCACGCGCTTGCCGTGCGCGCCGGCCAGGTTGTACACGTGGGTGCCCACCGCGGTCGAGCCGACGAAGGAGACCGCCTTGATGTCCGGGTGGGTGCACAGGGCGTCGACCACGTCCTTGGCGCCGTGCACCACGTTCAGCACGCCGGCCGGGATGCCGGCCTCGATGGCCAGCTTGACCAGCTCCATGGTGGACAGCGGATCCTGCTCGGAGGGCTTGAGGACGAAGGTGTTGCCGCACACGATGGCCATCGGGAACATCCACAGCGGGATCATGGCCGGGAAGTTGAACGGCGTGATGCCGGCGCAGACGCCGATCGGCTGCTGCAGCGTGTAGGTGTCGACGGTGGCCGCCACGTTCTCGGCGAAGCCGCCCTGCTGCAGGGTGCCGATCGAGCAGGCGTGCTCCACCACCTCCAGGCCGCGGAAGATGTCGCCCTCGGCGTCGGCCAGGGTCTTGCCCTGTTCGGCGGTCAGGATGGCGGCGATGCGCTTGCTGTGCTCGCGGATCAGTGCCTGGTAGCGCAGCATGATGCGCAGGCGCGCGCCGATCGGCGTGTGGCGCCAGGTGGCGAAGGCCTGCTGGGCGGCGCCGACGGCCGCGTTGACCTCGGCAGCGGTGGCCTGCGGCACGCGCGCCAGCACTTCCTGCGTGGCCGGGTTGACGACCTGGCGGAACTCGGTGGCGGCGGACTCGACCCACTCGCCGTTGATCAGCAGCTTGACGGTCGGCGCCGGCTGGCCGGCGGCGGGGGTGGTGGTGGCGTTCATCTGGCTTGTCTCCTTCGATGGGCGATGGGTCGTATCGGAATCGATATCGGGATCGGATTCGGTGCGGATTCGGTGCGGATTCAGGGGGCGGTGCCGGCGGCGGGCCCGGGGGCTCAGGGCTTGAGGTCGGCGAAGTCCTCTTCCCAGTATTCGCCGGGCATGCGCTGCGCGGTCTCGTCGCCGCGCGCCATCTCCTGGCGCCGCAGCTCCACGCGGCGGATCTTGCCGGAGATGGTCTTGGGCAGCTCGGCGAACTGCAGCCGGCGGATGCGCTTGTACGGCGCCAGCCGCTCGCGCGAGAAGCGGAAGATCTCGCGCGCCAGCTCGGCGCTGGCGACGTGGCCCTGGCGCAGCGAGACATAGGCCTTGGGCACCGACAGGCGCACCGGGTCGGGGCTGGGCACCACCGCCGCCTCGGCGATGGCGGCGTGCTCGATCATCACGCTTTCCAGCTCGAACGGGCTCAGGCGGTAGTCGGAAGACTTGAAGACGTCGTCGGCGCGGCCGACGTAGACGTAGCAGCCGTCCTCGCGCCGCAGCGCGATGTCGGATGTGCGGTAGTGGCCGTCGCGCATGGCGTGCGCGGTGGCGTCCGGGTTGTTGGCATAGCCGCGCATCAGGCCGGCCGGGCGCGTGGCGCCGCCGTCCAGCGGCAGCGCGATCTCGCCTTCCTCGGCCGGCTTGCCGTCGGGGTCGAGCAGGGCGATGCGGTAGCCCGGCAGCGGCCGGCCCATCGAGCCCGGCACCACCGGCTGCCCGGGCGGGTTGCCGATCATGCAGGTGGTCTCGGTCTGGCCGTAGCCGTCGCGGATGGTGATGCCCCAGGCGTGGCGCACGCGCTCGATGATCTCGGGGTTGAGCGGCTCGCCGGCGCCGACGATCTCGCGCAGCGCGGTGCGGTAGTCGGCCAGCGGCTGCTGCACCAGCATGCGCCACACCGTGGGCGGCGCGCACAGGGTGGTGACGCCGCAGCGCACCAGCGTGTCGAGCACAGCCTGCGGCTCGAAGCGGGCGTAGTTGTAGGCGAACACGCAGGCCTGGGCGTTCCAGGGCGCGTAGAAGCAGCTCCAGGCATGCTTGGCCCAGCCCGGCGAGCTGATGTTCCAGTGCACGTCGCCGGGTTGCAGGCCTACCCAGTACATGGTCGACAGGCTGCCGACCGGGTAGGTCCGGTGGGTGTGCTCGACCAGCTTGGGCTTGGAGGTGGTGCCCGAGGTGAAGTAGAGCAGCATCGGGTCGTCGGCGTCGGTGGCGCCGTCCGGCACGAAGTCGGCGGGCGCGGCGTAGCCGTCGCCGAAGGTGTGCCAGCCGGGGCGCGGCGCGCCGGCCACGAAGCGGGTCAGCGGCAGCTCCAGGCCGTCGAACTTGGCGGCCTCGTTCTCGTCGACGATGGCGAAGCGCGCGCCGCCGAGCTGCACGCGGTCGCGCACGTCCTCGGCCGACAGCTGCGTGGTGGCGGGCAGCACCACCGCGCCCAGCTTCATCGCCGCCAGCATGGCGTCCCACAGCTCGACGCGGTTGGGCAGCATCAGCAGGATGCGGTCGCCGCGGCCGACGCCGGCGCCGCGCAGGTAGTTGGCGACGCGCGCCGAGCGCTCGGACATCTGCGCGAAGGAGTACTGCGTGCCCGCGCCGCCCTCGGCGCCGACGATCCACAGCGCAGGCTTGTCGTTGCCGCGCGCGATGGCGTCGAAGTAGTCGAGCGCCCAGTTGAAGGCGCCGAGCTGCGGCCAGCGGAAATCGCGGCAGGCGGTGTCGTAGTCGGTACGGTGGCGCTGCAGGAAGTCGCGCGCCGCGAGGAATGCCTGTGCAGTCATGGTGTCGTCTCCATCCGTTCTGCGGCCGGGCGGCCGCGGCAGCGCGTGCCGCTCACCGGTGCATTGCCGGTGCGTCGTCGGGGTATCGTGGGGAATCGCCGGTGAACCGTCGCTGTTACGCTTGCGCGCGGCGCATCACAACTGCCGCGCGATCACCATCCTCTGCACTTCGCTGGTCCCCTCGTAGATCTGCGTGATCCGGGCGTCGCGGTAGTGGCGCTCGACGTCGTAGTCGGCGAGATAGCCATAGCCGCCATGGATCTGGATCGCATCCGAGCATACCGCTTCGGCCATCTCGGAGGCAAACAGCTTGGCCTGGGAGGCCTCCGACAGGCAGGGGCGGCCGGCGCTGCGCAGCCGCGCCGCGTGGTGCACCAGCAGGCGCGCGGCGTTCAGGCGGGTGGCCATGTCGGCCAGCTTCTGCGCGATCGCCTGGTGCTCCATCAGCGGCTTGCCGAACTGGGTGCGCTCGGTGGCGTAGACCTTCGCCTTCTCGAACGCGGCGCGGGCGATGCCGACCGCCTGCGCGGCGATGCCGATGCGTCCGCCTTCCAGGTTGGACAGGGCGATGCGCAGGCCGTCGCCGCGCGCGCCGAGCAGGGCGTCCTCGGGGATCGCGCACTGGTCCAGGGTGATCGGGCAGGTATCGGAGGCGCGGATGCCCATCTTGTTCTCGGGCTTGCCGACCACGAATCCCGGCGTGTCGGTCGGCACCAGGAAGGCCGACAGGCCGCGCTTGCCGGCCTCGGGGTCGGTCACGGCGAAGACCACGGCCAGGCCGGCGCGCGCGCCGTTGGTGACGAACTGCTTGCTGCCGTCGAGCACCCAGCGGCCGTCCTGCAGGCGGGCGCGGGTGCGCAGGTTGTGCGCCTCGGAGCCGGCCTGCGGCTCGGTCAGGCAGAAGGCGCCGACCAGTTCGCCGCGCGCCAGGCGGCCCAGGTAGCGGTCCTTCTGTGCTTCGGTGCCGTAGTGCAGGATGGGACCGCAGCCTACCGAGTTGTGCACGCTCATCAGCGTGGCGCAGGCCGCGCAGCCGGCGGCGATCTCCTCGATGGCGAGCGCGTAGGCCACGTAGTCGGTATAGGTGCCGCCCCACTCCTCGGGCACGATCATGCCCAGCAGGCCGAGCGCGCCCATCTCCTGCACCACCTCCGGCGGCAGCGCGCCCGCCTCGTCCCACTGCGCGGCGCCGGCGGCCAGCCGCTCGCTGGCAAAGGCGCGCGCGGTGTCGCGGATCATGATCTGTTCTTCGGTGTAGTCGTGGGGCATGGTGGAGCGCTGGGCAGGTTGGCGCGCGGCGGCGCGCATCGATACGGGGCAGTGTAGGAAGCGTGGCCTGCCGCTCCTATGCCAAAATCCGCCAATCTTGCTGAACTCCCAAGCCACTGCCCCGCGCCCGGCCGCCTCCGCCGGGCGGCGGCCGGCCCGGCTCTGCTCCGCCACCCATGGAAAAAGGCACCGTCGCCATCTGTTTCGTCCATCAAGCCATCGCCGGCCTGCGCGCGCGCGGGCTGCCGCCCGAGCCCGTGCTGCGGGCCGCCGGGATCGCCCCGGCCCTGCTGGAGGCGCTCCAGGCGCGCGTGTCGGCCGACAGCTACAGCGCCCTCTGGCTGGAAGTGGCGCGCGTGCTCGACGATGAATTCTTCGGCCAGGACTCGCGCCGGATGAAATGCGGCAGCTTCACCATGCTGTGCCACGCCGTGGCCGGCAGCCAGACGCTGGGACAGGGGCTGGAGCGCGTGGCGCGTTTCTTCGGCCTGCTGCTGGACGATATCGGCGTGCGCCTGGAGCGGCCGAGTGCGGCGGCAGGCGCGGCCGCGCTGGTGCTGACCACGCCTTCGGCGCGCCGTCCGGGCGTGTTCGCCCAGGAGACGCTGCTGATCATGCTGCACGGGCTGATGAGCTGGCTGGCGCGCCGGCGCGTGCCGATCCAGCAGGCCAGCTTCGCCTACCCGGAACCGGACTACAGCGCCGAGTACCGGGTCATGTACTCGCGCCGCCTGGCCTTCGGCGAACCGAGCACGGCGCTGTGGTTCGATGCGGCCTGGCTGGCGCACCCGGTGCGCCACGACGAGCGCAGCCTCAAGGTGTTCCTGCGTGCTGCGCCGCACAACCTGGTGGTCAAGTACTCGGACCGCGCCGGCATCGTGGCGCGCATCCGCCGCTTGCTGCGACAGTCGCGCCCGGAGGCCTGGCCGACCTTCGAGCAGCTCGCGCAGGACATGCACCTGTCGGCCTCCTCGCTGCGGCGCCGGCTGATGGACGAGGGGGCGACCTACCAGCAGCTCAAGGACGAACTGCGCCGCGACCTCGCCATCGAGGCGCTCAGCCATTCGACGCAGCCCATCGTGGCCATCGCGGCCGAGCTGGGCTTCGCCGAGCCGGGCGCCTTCCACCGCGCCTTCCGCCGCTGGACCGGCTCGCGGCCGGGGGCCTATCGGGCGGTACCGGCGCCGTAGCGGCACCGTAGCGGCGCGGCGCCAGCCCTGCCGCTACAGCGGCGGCCGGCCGGCGGGCTCGGGGAAGGCCGGAGAGGCCGGGGAGGCCGGGGAGGCCGGAGAGGGGGACGGCCGCGGCGACGCCTGCTGCGCGGCGGCGTCGGCCAGCCACTGCGACCGCATGCCGCCCAGGTCGGCGCCGGACGGCGCCTGGTACAGGCGCAGGCCCATCTCCGGCAGGATCGCCAGCAGGTGGTCGAAGATGTCGCCCTGGATGCGCTCGTACTCCATCCACGCCGTCACCGCGGTGAAACAGTAGACCTCGACCGGCACCCCCTCGGAACCCGGCTCCATCATGCGCACGTTGAGCAGCAGGTCGTGGCGGATCTCGGCATGCTGGCGCAGGTAGGCCATGGCATAGGCGCGGAAGGTGCCGAGATTGGTCAGGCGGCGCCGGTTGACCGGCTCGTCGGCCGAGGCGCCCAGTTCGCGGTTGGTGCGCTCCACCTCGGCCTGCTTTTCTTCCAGGTAGTCGTGCAGCAGGCGCAAGCGCATCAGGCCGGCGATCTCGTCGTCGCGCAGGAAGCGCACGCCGCTGGCGTCGATGCGCAGGGTGCGCTTGATGCGGCGCGCGCCCGACTCGAACATCTGGCGGTAGTTGCGGTAGCTCTCCGAGAACAGCTTGTAGGTGGGCACCGTGGTGACGGTGTTGTCCCAGTTGCGCACCTTGACCGTGTGCAGCGCGATGTCCTGCACGAAGCCGTCGGCATTGGACTGCGGCATCTCGATCCAGTCGCCGATGCGCAGCATGTCGTTGGATGTGAGCTGGGTGCTGGCCACCAGCGACAGCAGCGTGTCCTTGAACACCAGCAGCAGCACCGCCGACAGCGCGCCCAGGCCGGACAGCATCCACAGCGGCGAGCGGTCGAGCAGGATGGACAGCACCAGCACGCCGCAGATCAGGGCGAGCGCCAGCTTGCCCATCTGGATATAACCCTTGATGGAACGGGTCTGGGCCCGCGTGCTGCCGGAGTAGACGTCCTGCCAGGCGCTCAGCAGGCTGTGCAGCGCCATGAAGACGCAGATCCAGGCGCCGGCATGCGCCACGCGCTCGATCAGGTGGGCGCTGTGGTCGAGGTGAGGTACCTCGCCGATGCCCAGCGCCACCACTGCGAACGGCGTGGCGAACCACAGCCGGTGGTAGGCGCGGTGGCGCAGCAGCGCCACGTTCCAGGCGCCGTGGCCGCTCAGGTCGAGCAGGCGGTGGGCCAGGTAGAGGATGGTGCGCGTCACCACCCATTGGGCCAGCACGGCGGCCAGCGCCAGCAGGCCGAGGTTGAGCGCGAGTTGGGCCCACGGATGGCGGGGCACCAGGTTCGTCAGGGTATCGAGCAGGACTTCCGGATTCATTGACCTTGCGAAGGAACGGCGGAGATGGCGGGAAGGGCCGGGCCGGCACGCGCCGGTGGCGCACGAGGTGCAGCGGGCGCGCAAGGCACGCCAGGCGCACCCCGGGATTCTAGCCGGTGGCGGCAGCCGCCCTCCGCCGGGCAGCTCAGTGGGGCTGCGGCGTGCGCGGCTGCGCCGGCGCGGAGCCCGCCGTGGCCGGGCGGGCCGCCGCCGGCGTGGCGCTCGCCAGCATGCGGTTGCGGCCGGCCAGCTTGGCGGCGTAGAGCGCCGCATCGGCGCGCCCGGTCAGGCGCGCCAGCGACTCGCCCGGCAGCCAATGCGCCACGCCGCCGCTGATGGTGTAGTGCAGCGAGCCGAAGCTGCCGTCGACGCGGCCGGCCTCCGCGCGCGCGCGCAGCCGCTCCGCCACCAGCAGGGCGTCTTCGAGCGCGGTGGCCGGCAGCAGCACGGCGAACTCTTCCCCGCCCAGGCGGCCGATGCGGTCGCCGGGGCGGACGGCATCGCGCGCCATGGCGGTGAAGGCGCGCAGCACCTCGTCGCCGGCGGCGTGGCCGTGGTTGTCGTTGACCGCCTTGAAGCGGTCGATGTCGAGCAGCAGCAGCGCCGGCGCGCTGTCGCCGCGGGCGGCGCGCGCCAGCTGGCGCGTGGCTTCGTCCTCGAAGGCCTTGCGCGACAGCACGCCGGTCAGGAAGTCGGTGTTGGCGATGAGTTCGAGCCGGTGCACCAGGCGGTCGTGGACCATCAGCACCGCGCCCATGGTCAGCGCCGGCACCGCCAGCGCGCCAAGCAGCAGGAACAGGATGTGCATGCCCGGCGGGCTGGCGCCGGGCGGGCCCTGCAGGGCCGCCTGCAGCGACAGCGCGCCGCGCAGCGCATGCGCCGCGGCGAAGAACAGGGCGAAGACGGCGGTGGTGACATAGTGGCCGCCGGCCCGCCCCGGCAGGCGCGCGCGCAGCAGGGTCCATCCGCAGGCGGCGCACAGGGCGGCGTGGAAGACCGAGACGATCGCCACCCGCACGTTGAAATCGTCGAAGTGGAAGTGCCACAGCGCCACCGCGGCAGCCAGCGCCAGCACGCCCGCGACCAGCGCGCGCCAGGGTGGCGCGCGGCCGCAGAAGCGCTGCACGCCTGCGTACATCTGCGCCATCGCCCACGCCAGCAGGGGATTGCCGAGGCCGATCACCAGCCCGTCGGGCAGCCGCCCGCGCAGCGCGAACAGCACCAGCGCCAGCGCGGCGGCCAGGTTGGCGTAGAACCAGTGCCCCACCCCGGGCAGGCCGCAGCGCCGCAGCGACCAGATGATGGCCAGCATCATGGCGCCGAGTGCGGCGGTGACGATCTGCATGGCAAGCGCGGCTTGCATCGGCGCGGGGATTCTCCGGATGGGGCGCGGGCGGCCGCGCGGCGGGACAGGGAAGCGGCGGGCGCGCGGCGGCGCATCGCCGGGCTCCATGATACGGCGCGGCCCGGCGATGCGCGAGCGGCCGGGGGATTGACGGGCGGTAAAAGGACCGCCGCGGTGGGGGGAAAGAAGAGGGGTAAGGCAGAGGGGATGCCGCGCGGGGCCGGCTGGCCGGCCCGCTGCACGCATGCCCCCTGGCGTGGTCCGCCGCGCGCTTACCAGCTGTAGCGCGCGCTCGCGATCACGGTGCGGCCGTTGCCGTAGATGCAGCGCGTGGCGTCGTAGCAGCCCGAGATGTACTCGCGGTTGCCGAGGTTGGTGCCGTTGAGGGCGAAGCGCCAGTGCGGGATGCGGTAGGTGATGGCGGCATCGAACAGCGCGTAGCCGGGCACGTGCAGCGAGTTGTCCGGGGCGCCGGCGGTCGGGCTCACGTAGCGCACGCCGGCACCGAAGCCCAGGCCCGCCAGCGGCCCGCCGCGCAGCCGGTAGTCGGCCCACAGCGCGGCCATCTCGCGCGGGATGGGGATGGCGATCGGCCACTTGTTGAGCGTGTCATCGTTGGCCTTGGTGTTGCGCACGTCCTGGTAGGTGTAGCTGGCGATCAGGTTCAGCCCCGGCACCACCTCGGCGATGGCCTCCAGTTCGACGCCCTGGGAGCGCACTTCGCCCGCCTGCGTGCTGTGCGCGCCGGTGGGATCGGCCAGATCCGGGGTCAGCACGTTGCGCTGGTGGATCTGGAACAGCGAGGCGGTCACCGAGAGCTTGCCGTCCGGGCGCGTGTACTTGACGCCGGCCTCGACCTGCCGGCCCTGGGTGGGCTTGAAGGCCTGGCCGTTGCGGTCGGTGCCGGAGGTGGGATTGAAGGAGGTCGAATAGCTGAGGTAGGGCGCGAAGCCGGACGGCATCAGGTAGACCAGGCCGACGCGGCCGGTGAAGGCGCTGTCGCGCTGGCTGCTGGAGCTGCCGGCGAGCTGGTCGGTGGTGCGGGTCTCGGTCCAGTCCTGGCGTCCGCCCAGCGTGACCACCCAGCGCTCGGCCAGCTTGATCTGGTCCTGCAGGTAGAGGCCGACCTGGCTCTGCGTCTGGCGCACGTCCTGCGGATAGGCGCCCGCGCCGGTGAAGATGGACAGGTCGGTGGGGGCGTAGACCGGGTGGTAGAGGTCGAGCGAGGAGGTCAGCGCGTAGTTTTCCGGGTCGAGCGTGCGCTGGCGCTGGTAGTCGAGGCCCAGCAGCAGGGTGTGGTGCAGCGCTCCGGTGTCGAATTTCGCCTGGGCCTGGGTATCGACGTCGAAGCGACCGTAGCTGGGCTGGGCGATGCCGGCATAGCGCAGCATGGTGCGCTGGGTCGGGTCGGACGGGTCGAGGCCGACGCCGTAGCTCATGCGGTCATCCAGGCGCAGGTGGTTGTAGCGCAGGTTCTGCCGCACCGTCCAGGTATCGTTGAAGCGGTGTTCGAACTGGTAGCCGAACGAGTACTGTGTTTTCTCGTAGCTGTCGAAGTCGGGCGAGCCGGTGAACAGGCGCGACGAGATGTGTCCGTTCGGATTGGGCAGGATGGTGCCCTGGGCGGGCAGGAAGTTGTCCGAGGAATTGGTCTTGTCGCGCAGGTAGCTCGCCATCAGCGTCAGCGAGGTGTCGGCATCGGGGCGCCAGGTGAGCGAGGGCGCCACCATCAGCCGCTGGTCCTTGAAGGGGCCGAAGGGGAGGTTGCCGTCGCGCGCGAGCGCGGTCAGGCGGTAGGAGAACTTGCCGTCCTCGTCCAGCTTGCCGCCGAAGTCGCCGGCGATCTGCTTGCGCGCGTGGGTGCCGTACTGGACCTCGAGCTCGCGCACCGGCTCCAGCGTGGGCAGCTTGGAGACCATGTTGATGGTGCCGCCCGGATCGCCCTGGCCGTACAGCACCGAGGCCGGCCCGCGCAGCAGCTCGACCCGTTCCAGCTGCCAGGGGTCGACGCGCCAGCTGGCGAGATTGATGGTGTTGGGCAGTTGCAGCCCGTCCAGGTAGGTGCTGGGCACGAAGCCGCGCACCGCGGTGTACCAGTCCGAGCGCGTGCCGGCGCCGTACGACGATACCGAGGCGGTATAGCGCAGGGCCTCGTTGACGCTCTGCGCGCCCTGGGCCTCGAAGCGGTCGCGCGTGACCACGCTGATGGACTGCGGCACTTCGTCGAGCGACGCATCGGTCTTGCTGCCGGTGGCGCTGCGCGTGGCGATGTAGCCGATCACCGGGCCGTTGGCGGTCTCGCGCTGGGCCGCGGCGCTGACCGTCACCACCGGCAGTTCGGCCTCTCTGCGCGGTGCCTCGGCCGGGCCGATGGTGAAAACGTGGTCGGCCTGCCGGCGCGCGGCCAGGCCGCTGCCGGCCAGCAGGCGGTCGAGTGCCTCGCCGACGGTGAAGTTGCCGTG
This sequence comes from Cupriavidus sp. USMAHM13, assembly GCF_001854285.1. NCBI lineage: Bacteria > Pseudomonadati > Pseudomonadota > Betaproteobacteria > Burkholderiales > Burkholderiaceae > Cupriavidus > Cupriavidus sp. USMAHM13. Next base: position 2,909,319 of record NZ_CP017752.1, on the reverse strand, counting down.
CAGGCGCGGGGCCTGCTTGCCGTCGGTGATGGCGCTGGCGAAGACGATCTGGGTGCCGGACTGGCGGGCCAGCGTCTTCAGCGCCTGCTCCAGCGGCGCCGCCGGCAGGTCGAGCGCGACCTGCCCGCCCTGCGCCAGCGCCGCGCCGGCCAGCAGCATGGCGGCGGCCAGGGCGGACAGGCGCGCCAGCGGCCGCAGCGCGGTGCGCCGGGGCCCGCTTGCGGCGGGCATGCCGGTGCGCCTGGCGGCGTAGTGTGTCGATCGATGTGTCGTGTCGTGCTGCGTTGCGTCCGTGGCGGCGCCCGCGCGGTGGCTGCGATTCACTGCGTCACTCCCCTTCATTGTGTGTGGCTGTCGAAGGGAATGACGAGCGGGCGCGGCAGGTCCCCTACCTCGCCACGCAAAAAAGTTCAGGGTTCGGCGCGGGCGCGCACCGTGACCGTGTCGTCGGGCGCGCGTGCCACGGTGACCGGCAGGATGGCGGGCAGCAGGTCGAGCAGGACGTCGGTGCCGGCGCTGTCGAACACGCCGGAAATGCGCAGGTCCGCCAGGCGCGCATCGGCCAGCGTGACCGGTGCGCGCCGGTAGCGGGCGATTTCCGCCAGTGCCTCGGCGAGCGGGGTTTGCGTGAAGACCAGCTTGCCGTCCTTCCATGCCAGGCGGCTGGCGGCCTGCTCGGCGCCGACCGCGGCGACGGGCTCCAGGCGCCCGGGCGCGGCCCAGGTCGCCTCGCCGGCGCCCAGCAGCACCGAGTGGCCGCCCTCGCTGACCTGCACGCGTCCGCGCAGCACGGTGACGCCGACGCGCTCGCGCTCGCGCCGCACGTCGAAGGCGGTGCCCACCACGCGGATGGCGGTGCTGCCGGCCTGCACCAGGAAAGGCCGCCAGGCGGCGTGGGCGACGTCGAACAGCACCTCGCCCTCCTGCAGCGCCACGCGGCGCGAACGCAGGTGCCAGCCGACCTCCAGCGCGCTGCGCGTATTGAGCACGAGCTGGCTGCCGTCGGGCAGCGTGACGGTCTTGCGCGCGCCGGCGGCGGTGGCGTAGCGGGCGCTGTGCAGCGGCGGATCCAGCCACAGCAGGCCGGCGGCCAGCGCGACGGCGAGGCCGGACAGGCCCGCCAGCGTGGCGGCGCGCGCGCGGCGCGGCCGGCGCGGCGGTGCGCCGGCGCCGGGGCGCGCGAAGCGTTGTTGCAGCGCCGCGCGGTGGCGGGCCAGCGCGTCTTCCTCGCGCTGGAAATCGTCTTGCTGGCTGTCTGGCTGAACGTTCTGCTGGGGAGGGGACATGCTCAGGATCCGAGCTCGCGCTGCAGGGCCGCCCGGCAGGCGGCCAGGCCCAGGCGGACATGCTTCTCCACCGCCTTGCGCGAAATGCCCAATGTTAACGCCACCTCGGCCTGCGGCAGTTCGTGGACCTTGTGCAGGACGAAGACTTCGCGGCAGCGCGGCGGCAGCGTCTCGATGGCCGCCGCCAGGCGCTCGAACTCGCGCGCCGCGTCGAGCCGGCGCGCCTGGCCGGGCGCCTCGCTGGCACCGTCCGGCAACTCATCCATGGACAGCACCCAGGCCGCGCGCGCGCGTTCCACGCGATGGCGGTCGATGGCCAGGTTCAGCGTGGCGCGCCGCAGGTAGGCGATCGGGGTCAGCACCGGCTGGCGCGGCGGCTCGGCGAGCAGGTTGACGCAGACATCGTGGACCACGTCGCGCGCGAAGCCGCGGTCGGCGCCGAAGCGCCGGCGCAGGTGCTCGACCAGCTCGTCGTAGTGGCGCACCAGGGCGGCTATCAGGGGCGGGTAAGTCTGCTCGCGGGGCACCGGTCGTCGCCTTGGCCGGGATCCGGCAACGGGTTGGGAGATGAAAGTGTTGAATTGTAAATGAGAATGATTGGTATTTGCAATAATAGAGAGAGTACCAGGGCCGGCGAGCCCATTCGCCTCGACCCCCACGCCTGCTCATCCATCGGCCTTAGGGCCATGCCGGCATTGCGTCCCGCCTCGGACCGTGCGGCGCCGAGCCTTGAAGAGGGGGGGCCGGGTTCAGCGGCTGCTACCGCGTCGAGAGCATCTGGCCTTGGATCTTGGCCAGGTGGTCCGGTCATCGTCCTGATGCCCCTGAGGCGGTCCTCTGACGGGCACGTTGAGCGCCTTTCCTGCAGAAAGACCGGAAACCTCCTGTATCACCGGCAAGGGCGGCCATGCAATATGAAGAGGTAGCAAGTCCAGGGAAGTCCGCAGCGATTGCTGGAGGGGCCGCACCATGCGTCGTTTGCACAGAGATTTCCAGCCTTCTAAAAGGGAGAAGCGTCACTTGGATCTGGCCATCGGCGCGTTTATCGCATCTAGCATTGCCATACTGGCAATTTTCTCCAATCCTCGACGCCAATATCTACGCCGACCGTCTAGCCAAGAAAATGATCGGAATTGGCTGCGCGCTCATCGTGGTGGCGCTTGTGCCAGCGCTCAAATTCGGCGGAGTCGGTCTGGGCGGCGGCGTATTCTCGGCATCTCTCATGCTCATTGCGACGGGAAAATCCAGGCGGTCAAACGCTTATCTCCGGTTCGATGCGGGCCACTTCGAAACGAAGCTGACGCTTGCTTCCGGGCGGCAGAAGGTGCTTTACAGCGCAGTCACCAGCTGTGATGTGAGCGATAAGCTGGTTGTCGTTCACTATCGCGAGCACGGCCAACCCGCCGGTTCGAAGCCGAAACGAATCTACATCCCTCTTGGCGAACTTCGCGCCGACGATCGTCCCTTGTGTATCGATGCGTTTCGTACGCGTTTGCGGTCGGCCTCATCCGCCTGACGTGTGTCCGATGAACGGGGTGGGTCCAGATCTGACACGGTGGCGGATCAGGAAGTCGAGTTGGTTGGTCCTCGCAGGCACCTGCCGGCGCGTGCTGCCAGGACGGAGCGCTTCGGCCGCATTGCTCTGGCTGGCGCTGGCCAGCGGCCCTGCACGGGCGGAGTCTTGCGAGGCGCCATTGAGCGATCATTCGGCCGTCCAATACTCATGCGACATGCATGAAGGCATGGCGCGCTTCAGGATCGATGGCGCATGGGGTTTCATCGACAAGTTCGGCAAGCTGGCGGGGGCGCCTCCATTCGACCATGCGGATGACTTTTCGGAAGGCTTGGCCGCCGTCAAGTTGGGGGAGCACTGGGGCTTCGTCGACAAGACCGGTGAACTGGTCATTCCTCCCAGGTTCGGCTCCGTCCATCGCTTCTCCGCCGGCCTGGCCGCCGCAATGGGGGAAGGCGGCAACTGGGGCTACATCGACCGCCATGGCCAGTGGGTGATCGCGCCGGCCTACGAGCAAGCCGGCCGCTTTCAAGATCGGACCGCGATGGTCAGGGAACGTCGCCAGGGCTCTCTGCTGATCGACCGGCGTGGACAGGTGGTCAAGCGTTTCGAGGCCGGCCTGTCGGTCGACCTGGACCCGGATGCCCGGGGGCTCTACAGGGCCGAGCGCCAAGGCGCGCGCTGGCTCTGGCATCGCGAAGGCGGGCTGTTCCCGATGCCGGAGGCGTTGCAACGCTACGTGCAGATCGACGGCGACGGCCTGATTCCAGTCAGCCACGAGTCGAACGGCGGCGATGTGCTGTGGGGGGCGATGGATATCCAGGGGCGCTGGGCCGTGCCCGCGCGCTTCGCATCGATCGGGCCGTTTCAAGCGGGTCTGGCTGTCGCACAGCCGGCAGAACCAGCTGGCGGGGATGTCGAAGGCGGCAGCCTGGCGGGACGTCGCCTCGGACTGATCGACCGGCAGGGCCGGTTCGTAGTCCCCCCGCAGTATGAGCGGATCACGCGGCAAGCCTGGGGCGGCTACCAGGCCACCCACGCGGGAGAGGCTGGCAGCGACATCATTGGCCGGGACGGACGGGTGCTGTTGGCCGCCGCCACGTGTCCAGGCTTGCGCAAGGTGTTGGTCGCCCTGTCGGTGGAGAAGGCGCAGTGGAGCGTCGTGGCGGGTTGCGGGCGGAGCTGGGCATTTCATGCCCGTGCGGGCATGGTCCGCAGCCGTATCGCGAAGCCCGCGGCCTATGCCACCGGCACCCATCTCATGCTCGAGGGCGCCCTCAGTGGTACGCAAGCGCCGCTGCCTTTTGACATTTTCGACGCGGCGGGCCGCCGGGTGGTTTCGAGCGAAGACCGGGCGTTACAAGGCGATCAGGCATTGACGCGCGGGGATCTGGTGCTCCTCGTGCCGTCTGGCGAGGCCACTGCCGAGCACAGCCGCCTGGATCTGCTGCCTCTGGCCGTGGTGGTACGGAAGCGCAACGAGACGCAGATCATCACCCGGGACGGCAAGCTCATTTCCAATCCCGGCTGGCACTATCGCGCCGAAATGAACCAGGGTCACTTTGTCTTGAGCGGGCCCGGCGGTCCTGGCGGCAAGCCGCTCGACGGGCCGCTGGTGATGTCCACCCCTGGCGAACCGTTCGATGAGCCGTCTGTGTGGCTCTTCTCGGGTGACGCCCCGCCGGACCGCACCCGCTGGGGCGCCATCGACGGGCGGGGGCGGTGGGTCGTCCAGCCACAGCATGGCCACTATCTATCTTCTTTCCGGGATGGCGCAGTGGTTGACTGGGACGGCACGCAACCGATGGTGGTGGAGCGCGATGGCAAGCGCCACCTATGGCCCCAGGATGTGCAGCGAATCACGCGCGTGAGCCAGCGTGCTTTCATCGGCTCACCCCGCGATCCCGGGGACCCGCTTGTGCGCCTGGAACTGGGTACCGGGAACATAACCCGGATCACTTTCCCCGCCAAGGTGAACCTCGAGGATTTCCACGATGGCCTGGTCAGCGCCGGTGATCCGGAGGGCCTGCGGTGGGGGCTGCTGGACGACCAGGGCGAATGGGCCGTGCCGCCACGTTTCGACAGTCGCCTCGATCCGGTCCGGGACGTGCAGGGCCGTCTGCTCGGCTGGCGAAGCGCCAGCAGGTTTTTCGACGGCGACAGCTCCCGCCTCCGGCTCGGCTGGCTCGACGCGGAAGGCCGGGAACTGGTGGCGCCCGGCTACAGCGCTATCGAGTATGACGCCAAGCACGGCATGTTGCTGCTGACCAAGGATGAAGAGTATAAGGGGCTGATGGCGCCGGACGGCCAGGTCCTGCTTCCCGTGCAGTACGAGGACATTCGGCAGTTGGGGGAAATCTTCGTGGTGAAAGAGCCCACGCAGTACGGCCTGCTCGATGCCCGGGGAGAGTGGTCCGCACCGCTGGCACCGCCGGTAAGGCCGCGGGGGGGATGGCCTGTCCCATGAGGAGACGCGCTCAGGCGCGGAGCGCGTGCTGGCCGGCCTCCGCGGCGCTCCATGGCCGGCGCGCAGTTGCCGCTTGCCATTGCGCATGAAGATCCGTCGCAACGCTGGCGACCCACGCACCGAGGCCCCGGGGGGGCGTCACGTTCTACGGCTGCGACTTCAAGGAGCGCGTGCGTCTTCAATGTGCGCAGCGCTCCGCCAACCGCGGAAGCCCTGGCAAGCGCAAGGCATCGCAACGTCCCGCTAAGCGAATTCATTGCTTATGAATCAACGTCCTATCCCTTGGGCCGAACTCAGCCTGTTCGCCAGACGCGTTGCCGCGTTGCACGCAAGTGATCCTCCCTTGGGCGTTGAGCCTGCCGCGGATAACAACGTGATGAAGGTCACCGAAGACTGCCTGTTCATGCGGACATCCTCGGGCAGAGCGTGGGGCGGAAGAGGTAGTTGGAGCTGGATATGCACGCTGGCGATGCCTCTTGTCTTCGCTCTACTCTCCCTTGTCGAAGATTCGACCCGCATGGACGATTGTGAGCACAGGGGAGACGCCGCCGGAGCCCTGGCGCACTATCTGGAGCACCTCGGCAATGCGCTGGGCATGACCGCTGTGCTCTTCCTGGGTTCCGCCTGGACCTTCTTCCTCTGGCGACTGCAACTGCCCATCATCTTCAACCGCAAGACGCGTAAGGTCGCCTGCATCCTCCAGGGAAAATGGGTCTACCAGTCGTGGGATCACCTGCAAGCCTCGATCGAGGACCGAATCCGTTTTGCAGCAGGTCGCGCACCGGCAGTCGATATCGAGCTGACACTGCTTCTGCCCTATGCCAATCCCGACCGCCCGTATGCCGATGGCCGCCTGCGCATCGGCATCGCCGCCACCCGGGATCACCCGGATGCCATCGCCAGGCCGGGTATTTATGGCGCGGCCCAGGTCTGGGAGTACATCCGCTTGTATATGCAAGAGGGGGCCGCGGCATTGCCGCCGAACAGTTCACGCGGGCCATATCGCCTATCTCGGGTAGGCGAGGCTGTACGCTACTTCAACCCCTTGAAGGCGCTGAAGGTCAGCCACCCGGCCTGGCTCCTGCTTGCCGTTCCCTTCTTCGTACTCGTCGCGTTGCCGGTTGCGCCGCTGCTGATGCTGGGCGACGTCTTTTACATGGGACTGGAGCGCATTCTGCCCCGCCGCAGATGGCCGAAGGAACTCATCGACGCTTGCGATGGCATATGGGACGGGAGGGAGGATTGAGTCAATCCCGGTAGTGCTGCGCCGGCAGCAGAGGTCTTGGTAAATATCGGCATTCTTTTCAGATTCATCTCATAGGAAGACTGGCGAGGCGGGCCCTACACTGCGGCGGGTCTGCAGGTTGCCGCGCATTACTCTGCGGCGCCGATGGGCATGGCGCCGATCCGCCGCACTGTCCGCCGGCCGCAGGATGCATTGCGCAGATGCATCGCAGATGCCATCCCCACGCGAAGATCGGGCGGCTGGACGACCGGCTGACATCCCACGTGCCACGTGCCAGGTGCCTGGGACCTGACGAGACGAAGTGAACTGCTCCAAGCTATGAAAAGCACCCTCCGACGCTGGCTGACAGCAAGCAGCCTGCTGGCACTGATATGGGGCCCCAACGCGGCAGCCGACGAGACGGATTGGCTCTACTTCCCGATGTACGCGAGGGATACGGCGCACGCGGTGGATCTGCAGGCGCTGCGGTGGCGGCCCGATGGACTGCTGGTGTCGGCGACACGCTACCCGCGCCATTCCGGGGAGCCATGGACCGAAGAGGAGTCCAGCCGCGGTTGGTACAACTACGAACGGCGGCTGATCGACTGCAGCCTGGGCTTCTATGTGTCGACAGACATTCAGTTGCTCGCGCGCGACGGCACCGTGATCGCCTCGCGTTCCTATGCACCTGCGGAGTGGGTCGACCGTCTGGAGGGACAGTTGCTCGAGAGCCGGCAGAATTCCTGGCCGCAAGGCAACGAGATCCTGCTCGCCTGCGCGGCGGCGTCGAGCCCCGACTTGAAGGCGCGGCGTGCCAGGATGGCGCGCAAAGTGTCGCCGCTGATCACGTTCAAGCCCATCACGCAGGATCTTGCCGCGGAAAGCGCGGACCTGATGGGCCTGGCGCGTCCAAACCTCACCCGCGAGGCGTTGCGCCTGAAGCCGGGCATGACGGCGGCAGCCCTGTTCGACCGCATGCGCCGGCAGTATGCCGACTGGCGGCGCTCGGTTGCCGGGCCGCATGCAGGGCCGGCAGATCCGGCGACTGCGCGCCGCAGCGAGGTCGAGCGCCTGTTCGGCAGCTATCTGCAGCAAGCGACGGCTGGCCGCATCAGCGCCATGCGCCTGCTGCCTTCCGACGTCCTGGAGTATTCGCGGGCGCTTTCCTTCTACGAGTTTCCCGAATTGCGTCCCGGCGAGGCGGTACGTGTCGGCGACGCGTACCGTGTGGCACGGACCGAGCGCCTGGATTGCCAGAGTGGCGTGGTGCTGCCCGTGGCATGGGTCTGGCGAGGCCGTGACGAGCAGGTGCTGCTCACAAGACGCGCTTCGGCCGAAGAGGCGTTCGGCCCGATTGGCGCTGGTTACCGCGATGCCGGCGGCGGGTGGGACTTGCGCTGGGGGGGCTGGAGCGATGCGACATTGCCGGGTGCGCTCTGTCAGGCGCTGTTCCGCCTGAAGGCTGGCAGGGAGCCCGCTGGTGAGCCCACCGAGGAGCGGACGTCAGCCCCGTTCGGGCTGACGGCGCAACGTCTCATGCAGCAGGGCACGCCCGAGGCGATGCTGCTGGCGATCCGTGCCGCCTGGCGCGCGGACTTGCCTTGACCATCGGCCGGCCTGCCGCAGGCTCGTTTTCACATTCCCCGGATACCTATGTGTATGACCTCATCGCGATCTTCATGGCTGGCTCTCCTGCGTGTCTGTCATAGCCACCGTATCCGTCGTATCCGTCGTATCCGTCGTAGCCGCCCTGGCCGTCGGCGTGCGGGGGCTTCGATGGCGCTGTTCTGGCTGGCGCTGGCCGGTGGCGTGGCGCAGGCGGCGCCGTGCGAGATGCCGTCGAGCGATGACTCGGCCATCCAAGCCTTGTGCGCCGTGCAAGAGGGCATGGCGCGCTTCGAGATCGGCGGCGGGTGGGGCTTCTTGGATAAGTCCGGAAAACTGGCCGGCGAGCCGCGTTTCGATGATGCGCGTGATTTTTCGGAAGGTTTGGCGGCAGTCAAGCTGGAAGGGCTCTGGGGCTTCGTCGACAAGACCGGCGAACTGGTCATTCCTCCCAGGTTCAGCTACGTCCACGATTTCTCCGGCGGCTCAGCCGCTGCCATGGGGGAGGACGATGCCTGGGGCTACATCGGCCGCCACGGCCAATGGGTCATCGCGCCGGCCTACGAGCAGGCAGGGCCCTTCCGGGGGGAAACGGCCGTGGTCAGCGAGCGTGGCCAAGGCTACCTGCTGATCGATCGGCAGGGACAGGTCGTCAAGCGCTTCGAGGCCGGCCTGGAGGTCGACTTGTTTCCGGATGCCCGGGGTCTCTACCGGGCCAAGCGCGAAGGTGCGAGCTGGATCTGGCGTCGCGATGAAGGGCTGTTGCCGGTGCCGCAGGCCATGCGTGCCTTCTACGACGAAGGCGAGGACCTTTTTCCCGCGGCGCAGCCTGGACAGAGCGGCGCCGATGCGCTCTGGGGCGCGGTGGACATCCAGGGACGCTGGGTGGTGCCCGCGCGTTTCGCCGCGATCGGGGCGTTTCAGGATGGCCTGGCCATCGCACAGGCAGCCGCCCCGGCGCACGCGGGGGCCGATGGCAGCAGCCAGTCCAGGCCAAGCGTCGGGCTGATCGACCGGCATGGCCGCTTCGTACTGCCCCCGAAGTACGAACAGATCACGCGGGACACCTGGGGCGGCTTCCAGGCCAGCTATGCCGAGGAGGGCGGCAGCGACATCATCGGCCAGGACGGACGGGTACTGTTGTCGGCCGCCACCTGCCCGCGCCTGCAGGCGGTGCAGGTCCAGTTCCCCGTGGGGCCGATGCAATGGCATGTCGTGGCGGGCTGCGACCGGAGCTGGGCATTCCATGCCGCGGCGGGCATGGTTCGCAGCCGTATCGCCATGCCGGCTGCGTATGCATCGGGCACGCATCTCCTGTTGGTCGAGAAGGTGTCCGAAGACGAGTCGGCCGCCACGGACGAGGACGACAAGCGCGCGCCGCTGCAATTCGAAATCTTCGACACGGCAGGCCAGCTGGTCTTTTCCAGCGAAGCCCCCGCCTTGCAAGGCGATCAGGCGCTGACGGGGCGGTATGACCGCGTGTTCCTGATGGCTTCCGGCAAGGCGGCGACAGCAACAGACGGCAGCCGACCCGAACTGTTGCCTCTGGCCCTGGTGGTCAGGGGCTACAGCGAAATCCAGGTCATCACCCGGGACGGCAAGCTCGTTTCCGATCCCGAGTGGACCTACGACAGCGATGTGCTCGATTACCGCCAGCCTTCCTCGGGAGGCGAGGGGGTCGAGGGGCCGCTGGTGATGTACACGATGGGAGGGTGGGGCGCCATCGACGGGCGCGGCCAGTGGGTCGTCCCGCCGCAGTATCGCCGCCTGTCCCCGTTTCACGATGGCGCCGCGCTCGCCCGCGAGGGCGAGCGGCTGGTCGTGGTGGAAGACGATGGCAAGCGCCACCTCTTGCCCGAGGATGTACAGGGAGTCAGGCGAGCGAGCCAAGGTGTCTTCCTGGGGCAGGCCGGCCATGACGACGACGGGCTTGTCCGCTTGGATCTGGCGACTGGCGAGATCACCCGGATCACCATGGCCGGCGTGGCGGAACTCAAGGATTTTCATGATGGCCTGGCCAGCGCTCGCGCTCCGGACGCCCGACGCTGGGGGCTGTTGGACGACAAGGGCGGGTGGGTCGTGCCTCCGCGTTTCGACAACCGCCTGGAGCCGGTCCTCGACACCGACGGCCGCCTGGTCGGCTGGCGTAGCGAGGCCAACTTCACGGATGGCGAAACCTACGGTCGCCTGTTCGGTTGGCTGGACCCGAAAGGCCGGGAGCTGCTGGCGCCCGGCTACAGTGCCATCGAGTACGACGACGAGCACGGCATGCTGCGCTTGACCCAGGATGAAAAGCACAAGGGGCTGATGGCGCCGGACGGCCAGATGCTGCTTGCGGCGCAATACGAAGAGATTCGGCCCGCGGGAAAGATGTTCACGGTAGTCGAGCCCGCGCAGTACGGCCTGCTCGATGCCCGGGGCGAGTGGTCGTCGCCACTGGCAACGCTGGTGCTGTCGGGGGAGGGGGATTTGCCCTACGAGCAGACGCGTTCGGGGGCGGAGCGCGTGCTGGTCGACATCCACGGGCGCCGTTCGACGGCCAGCGCGCCGCTGCCGCTCGCTATCGCGCACGATGATCCATCGCAATGGTGGTGGTCGCGTACCGAGAACGCGTACCTGGACGATGAAGTCACCGTGTTCTACGGCTTTGACTTCAAGGAGCGGATGCGCCTGCCCGGCCAGGTGCCTTGGTACAGCCGTTTTTCCGAGGACGTCATCACTTTCACGCCCCGCAACGCCCGGGAGAAGAATGCGGTCGCCCTGGCCGATCGGTTCGGCAACGTGCTGGGTCAGTATCCCTACAAGAAGATTGACGCCATGAGCGAAGGCCTTGCCGCGTTCGAGCAGGTGGCTGGCCGCCATCCGTCGGAGCGGCGCAATCGCGCGCGACAGGGAGACGATGCGGAAGACCCGCCGATCCGGATGGGCTTCCTGGACCGCCGGGGCAAGGTCGCCATCCCGCCGGTGTTCGAGCAGGTGCAGGCTTTCTCTGAGGGACGGGCGGTCGTGCTGCGCCAAGGCAATATCGGCCTGATCGACACGCGCGGCAAGCTGGTCGCGCACAGTGCCTGGCTATGCGGGCGCGTGCCTGTGATTCTCGACGCCGGCGGCCGCGTGCAGTGGCCTGCCGCCGCAGTGAAGATCCGGAAGTGTGGTTAGCGCGCGATGGAGGGCACAGGCATCCGCGCACAGCGCGCTTGTGGCGGGCGCGCGCCGTCCGCAGGTCGCACCGGCACCAGGAAAGTCCATGCGTAAGCCCCTGTCTCTATACCATCCCGCCTTGTACGCGCTGCGCGTCTGGCAGCGGAGACTCTTCCGCACCATTGGCTGGCATGTTTCCCGGCGCCGCTACGCCCGGCTGGGAGCCTGCCGGGAACACCTGCCGTACCGCCACATCAAGCACACCTCCAAGCTGATTCGCCGCCTCGGCGACAGCGACCTGGTCCTGCAGTACAACAAGGTCGTGAACCTGCGCCTGGCTGTCGCCTGCATGGATGGTGTGACCATTGCGCCAGGCGAGTATTTTTCCTTCTGCCGCCTGCTCGGCCGGCCGAGCAGGGCGCGCGGCTTCGTCGACGGCATGGAACTTTCGTTCGGCAAGGCACGCCAGGGCGTCGGCGGCGGCATCTGCCAGTTGAGCAACCTGATCCACTGGATGGCGCTGCATTCTCCCCTCCAGCTGGTCGAACGGGCCAATCACAGCTTCGACCCGTTTCCCGACGAAGGACGGGTGCTGCCCTTCGGTTCCGGCGCAGCCATCTTCTACAACTTCGTCGACCTGGTGCTCTACAACCCGACGCAGGCATGCTTCCAATTGCGGCTCAAGGTGGCCGAGCATCAACTGGAGGGCGAATTGCTATCGGACACGGAGCGGGCCGTGCGTTATCACGTCTACCAGAAGCATCACCGCTTCGTGCGCGAAGGCGGCGAGGTGCTGCGTATCAACGAGATCTGGCGCGATATTCGTGAGAAGGGACATCAGGGAGCGCTGCTTGTCGCCCAATGTCTTTATCGCAATCGGGTCCGGGTGATGTATCCCGTGGCAGAAGCGCAGATCGAGGAGCCCTGCGCGCCATGACACAAGGAAATCCCAACGCCATGACGCCGGTCCCGGTCGCCGGCAGATCGCCGATTCTTGCACCGCGCATGCGCCGGCAGCGTCGCTCTCGCTGCGGCTTATCACGATCTTCTTGAAGGCGACCATAGTGTGTGGCTGGCTGCGCAGCAGACCTTCTTTCGGGCGATGTGAGCGCGGCCGGCATGATGCTCAGTCCCCCGCCTCTCGGTGATTTACCATCGGACCAGCGTCGGCGAGCTTTCGCTGCCGGGCTCTTCCTTGCCGGCCTGGCGGTCGAGCATCCCGATCGTGTCCCGGCCCCGTCACGCGCCTGGGGCGCACCGTTTTCCCTTAGGCTGGCGGCATCGGTCGGCGGGTTCACCGTGTACGTCTTCTGTGCATCGTTGCTGGCGGCCGGCGGCCAGTCGTGGCACGATAGACGGCTTCGCTGCGAGTGCCGCCGCGGCGTTCCGCGCGTCCTTGCGCGCCGATACCAAGACCAAAGCCAACACGGAGACAAGATGACAATGCCGACCACCCGCGCAGGGCAATGCCGCCATGACACGATCCCCTCCCGCGCGCGGCGTACCGCCGTGGCCGCCCTTGCCGCGCTGGCTGCCGCCGCGGCGCTGGGCCTGCCGGCCGGCGCGGCCCGGGCAGGGGACGTCAAGGTGATGAACTCGGGCGGCTTCACCGCCGCCTACAAGGCGCTGGCGCCGAAGTTCGAGCAGGCCAGCGGTGACAAGCTGGTGACCGAGTGGGGGCCGTCCATGGGCCAGTCACCCCAGGCCATCCCCAACCGCCTGGCGCGCGGCGAGAAGGCCGATGTGGTGATCATGGTGGGCGAGGCGCTGGACGACCTGATCCGCGCCGGCAAGGTCGAGCCGGGCAGCAAGGTGGACCTGGCCGATTCCCGCATCGGCCTGGCGGTGCGCGCCGGAGCGCCGCGGCCAGACATCGGCACGGTGGATGCGCTGCGCGACACCTTGCTGCGCGCCCGCTCGATCGCCTATTCGGACAGCGCCAGCGGTGTCTACGTGGAGCGCGAGCTGTTCAAGCGGCTCGGCATCGAGGACCAGGTCAAGGGCCGCGCGCACAAGATCGAGCGCATTCCGGTGGCCAGCGTGGTGGCCAGCGGCGACTACGAGGTCGGCCTGCAGCAGGTCAGCGAGATCCTGCCGGTGGCCGGCGCGCAGTATGTCGGCAAGATCCCGGAGGCGGTGCAGAAGGTGACCACCTTCTCCGCCGGCATCCCGGTCGGCGCCGAGCATCCCGAGGCCGGGCGCGCGTTGATCCGCTTCCTCGCCTCGCCCGAGGCGCGCGCCGATATCGAGCGCAGCGGCATCGACCCGCGCGCGCCGGCGCGCTGAGGCTGGGGCGCCGGGGCGCCCCGGGTCTTCTGCCCTGCCATCCTTCAGGCCGCCTGCGCCTCGTCGGCGCCGGCATGCAGCTGCAGTTCCCGCGCCAGCCGCGCGGCCAGCGCGGCGGCCTGGTTGCGCACGTCGATGATGGTGCCGGACTCCCACAGCGCGCCGCGCAGCGGCGCGCCGATGGCGCTGAGGCCGGGCACGATGCGTCCGCCACGGTCGAACACATGGCCGTGCGCGTCGCCATCGATGCCGGTGCCGGCCGCCGCCTGGCGCACCAGGCCGCCGGCCAGCAGCTGGCGCACCAGCGGGCGCGGGCTGGCGGCATTCCAGCCATAGTCGGCGCCGGTGCAGTTGACCGCCGCGTCGACCGCCGGCGGCGCGTCGGCGAGCGGACGCGACAGCGCCAGGCCGACGCCGCCGTCGCGCTCGGCGAGCGCGCTGACCCGCGCCGGGTGCAGGTGCAGCCGGCCTTGCGCGCGCACCTGTTCCAGCACCGCATGGGTGGGCGCGGCGGCGCGATGCAGCAGGTTGTCCCAGAAGGGCCGCACGTGGCGCAGGAAGCGGCGCCGCTCATCGGGCGAAGCCGCCGCCCACAATGGCGCGATATGGTTGCGCAGGGCGCCGGGAATGGCCTGCCAGTCTTCGCCGCGCGCCACCAGCGCGTCGCGCTGGCGCCGCACGCGCCGCACCAGGTCGCGCGCACGCGGGGCCGCCAGGGCCGCCGCGCCGGCCGCGGCGAGGAAGTCCTCGCCGGGACCGACCGGATGGCGCAGCCAGGGCAGCAGGGCGCGCCGCGAAAAGGCATGGTACTGGCCGCGGAAGCCGTGGCGTTCCAGGGTCGCCACCACGTCCAGCATGGTCAGGCTGCTGCCCAGCAGGGCGACGCTGCGCGCCGCCGCCAGCCGCGCCAGCGCGGCCGGCTGCCAGGGATCGGGCACGTAGCGGCCGTCGGCGGCGAGCGTCTCGCCGTCGCCGAGCCGGGGGCGGGCCGGATGAATGCCAGTGGCCAGCACGATATGGTCGGCCTCCCAGGCGCGGCCATCCACCGCCTGCACGCGATGGGGGGCGCCGATGGCGATGCCGCCGATCTCGGCGCGCACATGCTCGAAGCTGGCGTTGCCGGCGGCACGGGCGCTGGCGCGCGCCAGCATATCGCGGATGTAGTCGCCATAGGCATGGCGCGGCACGAAGGCATCGGCGGCGCCGGCGGCGTCGGCCAGCCCGCGCTGCACCAGCCACTGCGCGAAGTGCTCCAGGTGTTCGGGATACAGGCTGAAGTTCTGCGCCGGCCCGTTCAGGTAGTGGGCCGGGTCGGTGGTGCCGTAGGCCAGGCCGCGCCCGGCTTCGGCACGCGGCTCGAACAGGCGGATGGCCAGCGCGGCCTGGCTGGTCTCGAGCAGGCGGATGGCGGTCAGGGTGCCGGCCATGCCGCCGCCGATGATGGCGACGCGGCGTGGCGTGTTGGGATGCAGGCTCATGTTGGTCCTCGCAGGGTATCGGTGACGGGCGGGGTGGCAGGCGGAGGCTGGCGGGGGCTGGCGGGGTGGCCGGCGCCGCGCCTTCAGGCCGCCCGCGCGGCGGCGCGCTCGCGCAGGGCCTGGGCGCCGGCGGTGGTCAGGATGACGTCGTTCTGCGGCGTATGGATGCGGCTGCACAGCACGTCGCGGTAGTGGCGCTCGAGCGGGTTGCCGCGCGCCAGCGCCGGATTGCCGGCCAGCCTGACCGCCAGCTCGACGGCGGCGATGGCGTTGTCGGTCACGTTCAGCTTGAGCAGGTGGCCCTGGGCCAGCGGCGGCGGCTCGCCGCGGTCGGTGTCGGCGGCGCAGCGTTCCAGCAGCAGGCGGCTGGCGAGCTGCCAGCCGTCGATGCGGCCCACCGCTTCCTGGAAGCGCGGCAGCGTCGCCAGCGGCGCGCCCAGGCTGGCCGGAGCGCGCTGGTTGAGCCAGTCGACGAACCAGTCGCGGGCATTGCCGGCCACGGCGTGATAGAGCGTGCCCAGCAGGGTGGCGGTCCAGGCAGCGTGCACCGGATCCTGGTGCGCGGCCCAGGCGGCCGGGGCGCGCAGGTCGACCGCCGCATCGGCGTCGAGCGGCGTCGCCTCGAACAGCACGTCGTGGCTGCCGGTGGCGCGCATGCCGAGGTGGTCCCAGGTCGGCACCACGCGCACGCCCGGCGCCTCGCGCGGCACCAGGAAGACGCCGGTGCGCGGCTGTGCTTCGTCGGTGCGGGCCCACACCGCCAGCCAGCGCAGGGCCGGGATGCCGGTGGCGTAGATCTTGTGGCCGTCGAGCCGCCAGCCGCCGCCGGTGCGGCGGGCCACGGTGGCGGGCAGGCCGCCGCGCGAGGGCGAGCCCAGCTCCGGTTCCACCCGCAGCGAGTTGATCAGGGCGCCCGCGCTGACGGCGCTGCGCTGCACCTGCTCGCGCTGCGCGGCCGGCCAGTGCGTGTCGCGCGCCAGGCCGTGATGGCTGAGCAGTTGCATCACCAGCACCAGGGCGGTGGCGGCGTCGCCGCCGGCCACGTGGTGGACCACGCGGCGCGCATCGTCCAGGCCGGCGCCCGCGCCGCCCAGCGCGCGCGGCACCGTCAGCGCCAGCAGGCCGTGCCGGTGCAGGTCGGCGAAGTTCTCGTGCGGGAAGCTGCCCTCGCGGTCATGGGTGGCGGCGCGGCGGGCGAAACGCGCCGCCAGCTCGCGCAGCGTGTGTTCGGACGGGATGGCAGCGGGCGGCGTGCCGATGGCGCCGGCCGTGCCGGGGACGGCCGGCGGCGCGGCAGGGTGGCCGTAGGCGGAAGCGGGCGCGGACGCCGGGGCTGGGGAGTGGCGGGTCATGGGTGGCGAAGGTTTCCTGTGGAGTCGGAGGGCGGCGGGTTGGCGCGCCGCGTTCAATGGCAGATCAAGCCGCTCTCGACCAGCATCACCTGGAAGGCGGTGTCGGCCGCGCCGTCGCGTGCCAGCGCCGCCAGCCGGCCGCTGCGCGCCAGTTCCTGCAGGCGGGCTTCCAGGTAGCGCGCCGAGCCGGCATCGGGCGCGCGCAGGCGCAGCGGTACCGGCGGCGCGCTCAGCAGCAGCGGGGCGGCGCGGAACACGCGCCATTCCGGCAAGGCCAGCAGCCGCCGCGCCAGCGCGCCGTCTTCGGCCGCCACCGCGCACTCGCCGCGGCGGAAGGCGAGCAGCGCCTGCAGTGGCGAGGGATAGCGCCGCAGCGTGGCACCGGCGTCCTGCAGCAGCGTGGCGTAGGGACTGGCGTGCGCCACGCAGGCGGTCTTGCCGGCCAGCGCGTCGAGCCGGAGCACGGGGGCGAAACGCAAGGACAGCAGTGCCCCGCGTGCGCGGCCGGGCGGAGTCGCCAGGGTGGCGCGCGGCGGCGCCGCGCCTGCCGCCGGGGGCGGCCCGCCCAGTACCAGGTCGACGCCGGGCGGCAGCGCCTCGCCAGCAGCAGCGGCGCCGGCCGGCATGGCGCGCAACTCCAGGCGTACCCCCAGCGCGCCGGCCAGCCATGCCGCCAGCGTGGCCTGGCGGGGGTCGGGTTCGGGCGCGAGCGGTTGGCCGGGCGGCACGGGGCGCGGATAGGCCGGCACGCCCACCACCAGCACGCCACGTGCCTGCGCCTGCCGCAGCAGGGGACCAGGGCCCGGCAGGCGCGGCTGCGGCGCGACGGTGGCAGCGTGCGCGGCCCGGCCTCGGCTTTGGTCTCGGCCCGGGTCCGCCAGGCCGCGCGGCGGCAGCCAGGCCAGTGCGGCGAGGCAGGCCAGCATGGCGACGGCGGCCAGCGCCAGGCGCGCGTCGGCCGGCCAGGCAGCCGCCGGGCGGCTCAGGCGCGCGCTCATGCGCATCGCGGCGTGCATGCCCGGACCATGGCTCACCAGCCCCGCTGCAGGCCGAGCAGGCCCAGGATCTCGCGCCGCAGCCGGATCAGCTCGGGATCGTCGCGGTGGCGCGGGTAGGGCTGCGGCACCGGCAGTTCGGCGGTGACGCGGGCCGGCCGCTCGCTGAAGACGATCACGCGCGTGGCCAGCAGCAGCGCTTCTTCCACGTCGTGGGTGACCAGCAGCGCGGTGAAGCCGGCGCGTTGCCACAAGGCCAGCAGCTCGCCCTGCATGCTGAGGCGGGTCAGCGAATCGAGCTTGCCGAGCGGCTCATCCAGGATCAGCAGGCGCGGCTCGTTGACCAGGGCGCGGGCCAGCGCCGCGCGCTGGGCCATGCCGCCGGAGAGCTGGCGCGGGTAGGCGCGCGCGAAGTCGGACAGGCCCACGCGCGCCAGCGCGGCATCGACGCGCTCGCGCTGGCTGGCCAGCAGCCCGCGTGCTTCCAGGCCCAGCGCCGCGTTGTCCCAGACCGTGCGCCACGGATAGAGGGTCGGGTCCTGGAATACCACCACGCGGCTCGGATCGGGGCCGGCGATCGGCGCGCCGTCCACCTTGAGGCTGCCGCGGCGCGGCGCTTCCAGTCCGGCCACCAGCCGCAGCAGCGTGGACTTGCCGCAGCCGGAGGGGCCGAGCAGGGCGACGAATTCGCCGGGCTGCGCGCTCAGGCTGACACGGTTGAGCACCGGCAGCACCTGGCTGCCGAGGGCGAAATGATGGCTGACCTGCTCGATGTCGAGACGCACGCCGGCCTGGGCGGGCGCGGTGTCCTGCCGCGCGGCGGCCGTGGCGGAGGCGGTGCTCACCATTTGACCACTCCCTTCTGCCAGGCCAGCAGGCGGTCGCGCGAGCGGAACAGCAGCGTGATCAGGCCTGAGAACAGCACCGCCATCACCAGCAGCGCGGCGTACATGCTGGCGTAGGCGGCCCAGCCCTGGGCCCACTGCAGGTACCAGCCGAGGCCGGATTTCACGCCCAGCATCTCGGCCACCACCAGCACCGAGAAGGAGGCGCCCAGGCCCATGAAGAGGCCGACGAAGACGCTCGGCAGCGCCGCCGGCACGGCGACCTTGAGCACCAGGAAGCGGCCCTTGGCGCCCAGCGTGCGGGCCACGTCGTAGTAGGCCGGGTCGACCGCCGCCACGCCGGACCAGGTCAGCACCGTGACCGGGAACCAGGTCGCCAGCGCCACCAGGAAGGTGGCCGCGCTGGCGCTGCTGGGAAAGGCGAAGAAGACGATCGGCAGCCAGGCGGTGGCGGGCAGCGGCCCGAGCAGGCGCAGCACCGGATGGACCCAGTAGCCGGCGCGGCTCGACCAGCCGATCGAGACCCCGGTCAGGAAGCCCGCCAGCGCGCCGAGCAGGTAGCCGCTGGCGAGCAGCCGCAGCGAATGCGCCACCGCCTCGGCCAGGCGGCCGTAGTCCTCGCCGAAGACCTCCAGCAGCGATTGCGGCGGCGCGAAGAAGGGGCGGGGCAGCAGCAACAGCTTGGCGGTGACGATCTCCCAGGCGATGGTCAGCGCGGCCAGCGCCACCAGCCACGGGCCGGCGCGCCGCAGCGCCGCGCCGAGCGCGCCCAGGTGCTGGTGGGCGACGGCCAGCACCAGCAGCGCCAGCGCGAAGGCGGCGAACAGCAGCGCGGTCTCCTGCGTCAGCGGCCAGTCTTCCGGCTCCGGCCAGTAGCGCACCACGGCGGCGGCGGCCAGCCAGGCCGCGCCGGCGAGCAGGCCGCCGCGCCACAGTCGCGGCACCGGCGGCGCGTCGGCGGCGGCGCTGGCCGGGAAGTCGTCGAGGCCGTCCAGCGGCACGGTGCGGCTGGCCGCCAGGGCGTCAGCTGAGAACGTCGGCATAGATGCGCTCCGCGAACTTGGTGGAATCGGTGCCGGGGCGGATCACGGAGACCAGCTTGAGCTCTTCCGTGTACAGCGCCAGTTCCTTCTTCAGGTCGCCGCCCACCGGGTGGTGGCCGTGCGTATGGCTCTTCAGCATGGCGACCACGTCGGCCTGGCTGGTCTTGGCGAACTCGGCGAAGTGCCGCGCCGCGCCCTCGGGATTGGCCACGGTCCAGTCCTGGGCCTGCAGGACCGCATGCGTCAGCGCGGCGGCGGTGGCCTTGTCCTCGCGCACCAGGCTGCCGCGGATGCCGAGCACGCAGCAGGCGCGCCTGGCGTACTCGTCCGACAGGTTGGTCGCCACTTCGACCAGGCTGCGCTCCTTGCGCAGCAGGTAGGTGCGGGGATCGCCGTCGGCCGCGGCCTGCGCCTCGCCCTTCTCCAGCGCGATGCCGAGCAGGTCGGCCGGATATTGGCGCCACTGCACGTCGCGGACCGGGTCGATGCCGCGCTTGGCCAGCAGGATGGAGAAGAAATTCTTGGCCGGGCTGGCCATGTCGCTGACCGCCACCGTCTTGCCCCTCAGGCTCTTGAGGTCGGTCACGCCCGAGTTGCGCGTGGTCAGCAGGCGCATGCAGCCGCCGTGCGTGGCCGCGGTGAGCTTGACGTCGAAACCCTGTTCCAGCGGCTTGAGCCAGCGCAGCGCCATGCCCACGCCAGCGTCCGCCTTGCGCGTGGCGATGGCTTCCAGCAGCTGGTCGGTCGAGCCGCCGAAGTTGATCAGCTCGACGTCGAGCCCGTGGTTGCGGAAGATGCCCTCCTTGAGAGCCGACGCCACCGGCGACAGGCACACCGAGCTGGCGTTCCAGGCCAGCTTGATGGGCTTGGGCTGGCCGCTGGCGGCGCGCGCCCCGGAGCTCAGCACGAAGGGCGCGGCGCCGCCGGCCAGGGCCAGCGCGCCGGCGGCGCGCAGCCAGCCGCGGCGGCTGGTGCCGGCGGGCGGGGATGGTGGTGGCGGGGCGGCAGCGGTGTCGGCATCGTCATGCATGGCAGTCCTCGATCGTCGGGGTGGGCTGGTGTCCTGAATCACGAATTCCAGGACACCAGAGTGGTGGCAGCGGAGGGCGATGCACCATGCTAAGAACTGGCCGAGGCCGATTGAACGAATTGTTTGGTACAAGCTTGCACGCGGTCCGACTAAGGCGCTGGGCGCATAAGAACCGGCGGCGGTGGCGGGGCGATGGCGGGGCGGTGGCGGGGGTGGGGACGCCGCTGCGGTAAACTCGCCCGGTTTCCTTCCGCTCAGATCGATGCAAGCCCAGGCAGAAACCGCGCTCCGGCGCGTGGACATCGTGGTGTACCCCGGCTTCAAGGCCATGGAGGCGGTCGGCCCGATGACGGTGTTCGACTACGCCAACCTCCAGCTGGCGCGGCGCGGCCTGCCGCCGGCCTATGCCGTGCGCGTGGTCTCGCTCGAGACCGGTCCGGTGCGCTCCGACACCTTGATGACGCTGGAGGCGACCGGCCGGCTCGATACCGTGCTGCTGCCGGATATCGCGCTGATCGTCGGCGCGCGCGACATCGAGCGCGCGCTGGCGCAGGCGCCCGCCATCGTGCCTTGGGCGCGTGCCGTCGCGCCGCGCATCGGGCGCCTGATCGCGCTCTGCTCCGGCACCTTCTTCCTGGCCGCGGCGGGACTGCTGGACGGGCGCCGCGCGACCACGCACTGGAGTGTCGCCGGCCTGCTGCACCAGCGCTTTCCCGCCGTCGAGGTCGATGCCGACGCCATCTTCATCCGCCAGGGCAACCTGTGGACCTCGGCGGGCGTCACCGCCGGCATCGACCTCGCCCTGGCCGTGGTGGAAGAGGACCTCGGCCGCGAGATCGCCCTGGACCTGGCGCGCGAGCTGGTGGTGTTCCTCAAGCGGCCCGGCGGGCAGTCCCAGTTCAGCGTGCACCTGGCCAGCCAGGCTACCGCCCATGGCGGCATCCGCGGCGTGCAGGACTGGATCCTGGCCAACCTCGGGCGCGATTTCACGCTGGCCGAGCTGGCGGCGCGCGCCGCCATGAGCGAGCGCAACTTCCGCCGCGTGTTCACCCGCGAGACCGGCAGCAGCCCGGCCGCCTTCATCGAGGCAGCCCGCGTGGAAGCCGCGCGGCGCCTGCTGGAACAGGGCGGCATGGCGCTCAAGGGCATCGCCGCGCAGGCGGGCTTCGGTTCGGACGAGGCGCTGCGGCGTGCTTTCGTCCGCCAGGTCGGCGTGACGCCGCGCGAGTACCGGGAGCGCTTCGGCGCCGGGCGCTGAGGGGCTGGTGCCTGCCGGCCTTCCTGCCGACGCGGGCGATCCGGGGGTAAGCACCGCCCGCTCCAGGCGCGCCAGGTGCTTCAGGTGCTTCAGGTGCTTCCAGCGCTTCGCCGTACCGCCGCCGGGCCGGCGTTCCCAGCGCGATGCCCGCGAGGAACATCGTCATCGCCGGCCGCAGCGTGCCGTCCGGGCGCTCGCCCGATACGGGCCGGGCGCGGCCGCGGGGTTCGACCGGGCTGTGTTTTGCATGGCGGCCATTACCTGGTGAGGGACGCCGCCCCCTGGCGCAAGCGCCTGGGGGCGGCGCCGAACCAGCGCCGGCAGGCGCGCGTGAGCACCGATTGGTCCGAGAATCCCAGCAATTGCGCGATATGCGGCAGCTTGAGACCGGGCTGGGCCAGCAACTGGCGCGCCCACACCATCCTGGCCGCGTCCCGCAACTGCTCGAACTGCACGCCTTCGGCATGCAGCCTGCGCTGCAGGGTCCTGGGGTGCTGTCCCACCGCGCGCGCGACGGTCGCCAGGTCTGTCATGCCGATGCGGACCAGGTTGCCCAGCACATTGCCGACCTGTTCGGCGACCGAAGCCTCCTGGCCGGACGACGGTCCGAGCAGGAAACGCTCGACGAAGTCCTGCAGCAGCCGGTTGTGCCGCGGCAGTTTCTGGCGCCAGGCGAGGGGATCGATCGAGATGCCGTCGAACTCGGCGTGGAAGCGCGGGACCTGGCCCAGGTGCTGCCGATAGCGGGCGCTGCCGGCGATCGGGCCATGGCGGAAATGGATCGCGGCGGGCTGCAGCTTGCCATCGGACAGCATGGCGATCAGGCGGCACTGGTAGGCCACGCAGATCTCCGTGACCTGCGGCAACTCCGGCAGCTCCGGCAACTCCGGCAGGCCCGGCTGGGCCTGCATGCGCTGGAACACCTCCACGCATTCCAGCCCGCTGGCCGGATCCATGAAGATCCGGTACCCCAGCCCGGCGTTGTGGAAGTGGACGTACTTGGCGCCCAGCATGAGTCCCTCGCGCACGCTGGAGGCGGATTGCATGATCAGCACCAGCAGGCCCAGGGCCTCCAGCTCCTGCGCGGCCGACAGGCGCAGGCCGAAATCGCCCACGCCCAGCGTGGTGGCAGCGGCTTCGATCGCCTGCGCCACATGGCGGCCGGGGAGGTAGCGGTCGGGATCGGCGAGGTCGCGCGGATCCAGCGCGCAAGCGCGCAGGATGGCGTCGGGATCACCGCCGAGATCGCGGACCAGCCGCTGGAAGCCGGCCAGCGCGGCCGCGCGGACGAGATTGGCGTGTGGCGAATCAGGGGCCATCGCGGGATGCCTGTCGTGGAACATCAAAATCTTGTCGCGTAAAGCCAAAATCGACCAGAGGTTTAACCCTAGCATTGGCTCGGTCGGCAGCGCTCGACACAGAACAGACAGACCAGACAGGAGACAGATCGCATGGACACGCAAACCGGCCGGCAGGATGCCGCGGAGCACTTCGACTTCCTTATCATCGGCGCCGGCATCTCAGGCATCGGCGCCGCCTGGCACCTGCGCCGGCGCTTTCCCGAAAGCCGCTTTGCCGTGCTGGACGCCATGGACGGGTTTGGCGGGACCTGGTGGACGCATCGCTATCCGGGCGCACGCTCGGACAGCGACCTCTATACCTACGGCTATGGCTTCAAGCCCTGGCGCGGCCGCTCCATCGCCACGGCCGAGGAGATCCGCCGCTACCTGGGCGAAGTGATCGAGGAAAACGAGCTGGCGCCGCACATCCGCTACGGGCACAAGGTCACGGCGGCGGACTGGTCGTCGCAGCAGCGGCGCTGGACGCTGGAGGTCGCGCGCAAGGCCGCGGGGGACACGGTGACGATCACCGCGGGCATGCTATGGATGTGCTCGGGTTACTACGACCATGGCAAGGGCCACACGCCGCAATGGCCGGGCATGCAGGACTTCAAGGGCCAGGTGGTGCACCCGCAGCACTGGCCGCAGGACCTGGACTGCACCGGCAAGCGGGTGGTCGTGATCGGCTCGGGTGCCACCGCGGCCACGCTGATTCCCGCCCTTGCCGATGACGCAGCGCACGTGACCATGCTGCAGCGCTCGCCGACCTTCTTCTCGGCCGAGCCGTGGTCCCACCCGCTGGAAGCGCCGCTGCGGGCGCTGGACCTGCCCGAGGACTGGATGCATGAAATCCTGCGGCGCGCGCATATTGCCAAGTCCGCCGAGGTGGTGCGCATGTCGTTCGAGCAGCCCGAAGACCTGCGCCAGTTCCTGCTCGAGCAGGCCCGCAGCCGCCTGCCCGGCGATTTCGACGTGGACAAGCATTTCAACCCGCGCTACCGCCCCTGGCAGCAGCGCGTGGCCGTGGTGCCGGACGGCGACCTGTTCACGGCGATCGGTGGCGGCAAGGCGTCGGTGGTCACCGATACCATCGAATGCTTCGACGACACCGGCATCCGGCTGAGCAGCGGCGAGCACCTCGATGCCGACATCGTCGTCACCGCCACGGGCTTCAATATGCGCTTCTTCGGCGGCGTGCCCTTCCGCGTCGACGGCGCGCCGGTGGACTTCACGCAGCGCGTCACCTATCGGGGCCTGATGATCGAGGGCGTTCCCAATATGGTCTACACCCTGGGCTACTTCCGCGCGAGCTGGACCTTGCGCTCGGACCTGGTCTGCGACCTGGTGTGCCGGGTGATCGCGCACATGCGGCAGCATGGCCTGACCATGGTCGAGCCCGCGCTGCGCGCCAGCGACGCCGGCATGCCGCGCCTGCCCTGGATGGACGCCACCAACTTCAATGCCGGCTACGTCATGCGGGCGCAGCACCACCTGTTCCGCCAAGGCGACCGCGCCCCGTGGACGCACCAGATGGAGTACGCCGAAGAGCGTTCCATCCTGCCCGCGGTGCAGCCCGACGACGAAGCGCTGAGGTATCGTTGAGCGCCGCTGCGCCTGCTTTTCCTTCCCCAGAAAAACCATCCGATCCAAGGAGACAATGACCATGGCCCTCGATCCCCACCTCGCCGGCGCCCTGCAGATGATGACCGGCGCAGGCGCCAGGCCCCTGCACGAAGGCTCGCCCGAAGAAGGGCGCGCCGCCTACCTGGCGCTGACCATCGGCACGCGCACGCCCGAGCAGCTGGTGCCGGTCGGCAGCGTGCAGGACACCACCGTCGACGGCGCCGCCGGCCCGCTGAAGGCGCGCATCTATCGCCCCGAGGGCGCCGGCCCGTTTCCCACCGTCGCTTTCTTCCATGGCGGCGGCTTTGTCATCGGCGACCTCGACACACATGACAATATGTGCCGCGACATCTGCCGGGGCGCACGCGCGGTGGTGGTGGCGGTGGACTACCGCCTCGCGCCCGAGCATCCGTTCCCCGCCGGCATCGAGGACGCGCTGGCTGCCGCCCGGTGGGTCGTGTCCCACGCCGCCGACCTCGGCGGCAGCAGCACCGTCGGCGTGGCGGGCGACAGCGCGGGCGGCAACTTCTCGGCCGTGGTGGCGCAGCAGCTGCGTGACCAGGGCATCCGGCTGGCCGCGCAGTTCCTCATCTATCCGGCGGTGGACCACGTCGGCGCGGTCTACCCCAGCATGGAGCAGAACGCCAAGGGCTACTTCCTCGAAGCCGACACCATGGCCTGGTTCTACGGCCACTATGCGGGCGGCTTTGGCCAGACCCTGGATCCGCGCCTGGCACCGTTGCAGGCCGCGAGCCTGGCCGGCTTGCCGCCGGCCGTGGTAGTGACGGCCGAGTTCGATCCCCTGCGCGATTCGGGGGCCGCCTACGCCGAGGCCCTGCGGGCCGCCGGTGTCGAGGCCGACTACATCGCCGGCCCCGGCATGATCCACGGCTTCTTCGACATGGGGCGCTGGTCGCCCGGCGCGCAGGCCATCATCCAGCACGCCGTCCGCCGCTTCGGCGAGGTGCTGCGCGGCGACTGAGGGTTGCGCGGCCGTCGCCGGGGCGGCAGACGTCCTGATGAAGCGAAGGCGCCTCCGGCGACGGCGCGGCGGGAGACGTTGGCATCACCTCCGGGGCCGGCGCGCGTACGCGCGAGCGTGGCGGTGTACGGCGGGGGCATGGACTTCGCCGCGCGCCGCGTCCGACCGTCCGCGCGCGATCTTCATCACGCCATCGCACCAGAATCCGAGCGGCGTGCCGATGCCGGTGGCGCGCCGGCACGCCCTGCTGCGCCGCACGGCTTCTTCCTGGGCCTCGGGCCAGGGCCGGAACCAGGGCGGGGACTAGGGCGGGGACTAGGGCAGGTCCTGTGCAACCCGCCGCGCCCACCAGTAGCGCAGCGGATGGTCGAGGTCGGGGTAGAGCACGGGCTGGCTGAAGCAGCCGGCCTGCACCATCAAGCGGTGGGCGCCGAGGATGGTTGCGGCGTAGACGATCACTTCGAGCATGGCGGCCACCGTGAAGCGCGTGCGTGGTGGCGCTACTGCCTGTGATGGATCAGCCGGTTCCACCAGTAGCGGACGGGGTGCTCGTGCTCGGGATAGAGCAGGGACTTGTGGAAGAACTCGGCCCGGATGGCGAACACGTAGAGCGCGACGATGACCGCCGCAAGAACGAGCGCGGTAAGCATGGCGGTCTCCTGTACGAGCGACCATTTTCATTCTAGGCACGCGCGCGCCCAACCGCCAGGCGGGTGCCTGGCGGATGGGCGATCAGGATCGGGATCCGGGACCGGCGCCCGCGCCGGCCGGGCTCAGGCGGCGAGCTGCGCCGCGTGGTGGCGCAGGTGGTCGTCGATGAAGGTCTCGATGAAGTAGTAGCCGTGGTCGTAGCCCGCATGGCGGCGCAGCGTCAGCGGCTGCCCGGCCGCGGCGCAGGCGGCCTCGAAGGCCTCGGGATGCAGTTGCTCGGCGAGGAATCTGTCGGCCAGGCCCTGGTCGACCAGGATGCCGCGCGGGAAGGGCGCCGCCGGCTGCGCCTGCATCAGCGCGCTGGCATCGTGCCGGGCCCAGCGCGCGCGGTCGGCGCCGAGGTAGCCGGTGAAGGCCTTCTCGCCCCAGGGGCAGCGCGACGGCGCCGCGATCGGCGCGAAGGCCGACACCGAGCGGAAGCGCTGCGGATGGCGTTGCGCCAGCACCAGTGCGCCGTGTCCGCCCATCGAGTGGCCGCACAGGCCGACGCGCTCGCGGTCGGCCGGCAGCACGGTGGTGGCCAGCGCGAACAACTCGTCCACGATATAGCTTTCCATGCGCCAGTGGCGCGACCAGGGCGCCTCGCTGGCATCGAGGTAAAAGCCAGCGCCCACGCCGAAATCCCAGCTGTCGGCCTCGCCCGGCACGCCGGCGCCGCGCGGGCTGGTGTCGGGCGCCACCAGCATCAGGCCCAGCTCGGCGGCCAGGCGCTGGGCGCCGGCCTTGATGGCGAAGGTCTCTTCGGTGCAGGTCAGGCCGGCCAGGTAGAACAGGGCCGGCACGCGCGGCGCGCCGGCGGCGAGCGCCTGCGGCGGCAGGAAGACCGAGAAGCGCATCGGCAGTCCGATGGTCTCCGCGTCATGCCGGTAGAAGCGCTGCACGCCTCCGTGGCAGCCGTGCTCCGAGATCAGTTTCAGTGCCACGGCGGCCTCCTCAATACAGCACCACCGAACGGATCGATTCGCCGCGCTTCATCAGGTCGAAGCCTTCGTTGATGCGTTCCAGCGGCAGCGTATGGGTGATCAGGTCGTCGATGTTCAGCTTGCCTTCCATGTACCAGTCGACGATCTTCGGCACGTCGGTGCGGCCACGCGCGCCGCCGAAGGCCGAGCCTTTCCACTCGCGTCCGGTCACCAGCTGGAAGGGGCGGGTGGAGATCTCGGCGCCGGCCTCGGCCACGCCGATGATGATGGACTTGCCCCAGCCCTTGTGGCAGCACTCCAGCGCCTGGCGCATGACCTGGGTGTTGCCGATGCACTCGAAGGAGTAGTCGGCGCCGCCGTCGGTCAGCTGCACGATGTGGTCGACCACGTTGTCGACTTCCTTCGGGTTGACGAAGTGGGTCATGCCGAACCGGCGCGCCATGGCTTCGCGCCCCGGGTTGATGTCGACGCCGATGATCTTGTCCGCGCCCACCATCTTCGCGGCCTGGATCACGTTCAGGCCGATGCCGCCCAGGCCGAACACGACCACGTTGGCGCCCGCCTCGACCTTGGCGGTGAAGATCACGGCGCCGACGCCGGTGGTCACGCCGCAGCCGATGTAGCAGACCTTGTCGAAGGGGGCATCGGGGCGGATCCTGGCCAGCGCGATCTCCGGCACCACGATGTGGTTGGCGAAGGTGGAGGTGCCCATGTAGTGGAAGATGGGCTTGCCGTCGAGCGAGAAGCGCGAGGTGCCGTCGGGCATCAGGCCCTTGCCCTGGGTGGCGCGGATGGCCTGGCACAGGTTGGTCTTGCGCGACAGGCAGAACTTGCACTGGCGGCACTCGGGCGTGTAGAGCGGGATCACGTGGTCGCCCGGCTTGAGCGAGGTCACGCCCGGGCCCACGTCGGTGACGATGCCGGCGCCTTCGTGGCCGAGGATGGCGGGGAAGATGCCTTCGGGATCGGCGCCGGACAGCGTGTAGTAGTCGGTGTGGCAGATGCCGGTGGCCTTGATCTCGACCAGCACCTCGCCGGCGCGCGGGCCGTCCAGGTCGACGTCTTCGATGGTCAGCGGGGCGCCGGCTTTCCAGGCGATGGCGGCTTTGGTCTTCATCTCGGGCTCCTTCGGGGGTAGGGCGGCACGCCGGCGGCGCGCAGTGGACTAGGACTATACGCGCGTGCCGCCGCGCCAGGACCGCCCGTGTGCCAACATGGCCCGGCCTGCGGCAAAGTTGGCCGGCCGCGCGGGCCGGCCGCGCCGATGCCCGGATGCCCGGATTGCCGGCGCTAGCGCGGTGCAGCCGGTGCGCCGGCGCGGCACAGTCCGCTGGCCGGCAGTACATCGAAGGCCAGCAACTGCGTCACCTGGGCCGGGTTGAAGTTGTCGTCGGAGACCAGTACAAGGGTGGCGCAGCCGTCGCCCACGCGCGGTCCCCAGGCCATGCCCTCCAGGTTGTCCAGCCGCGCCAGCGGCAGCTCCGACAGGTCGAGCACCAGCCGCTTGCGCACCGGCCGGTAGGCGGCGCCCTGCAGGGCGGGCAGTGCCTGGATGTCGCTGGCCTCGCGCAGGTCGAGCTCGTACAGGCGCAGCGACATCAGGTAGCGGCCATCGGGCTGCCGCACCGCGGCGCGTTCGAGCGTGAGCAGGTGGTCGTCGTCGACGGCCAGGATCTCGCTGACGCCGTTGACGGCGGACGGGTCTTCGGCCGGTGTGTCGGGCAGCGCGTCGAGCGGGTAGGCCACCTGGCGCAGCACACCGCCGGCGCGCGTGAACTGCGTCAGCCGCGTGACGCTGCCCTGGCCGCGCGCCGGCACCGGGCCGTCCTGCCACAGCGGGCCTTCCATCGACACCCACAGCGAACGGCCGTCGCGCGCGAACGTCAGGCCTTCGAAGGCCAGGTTGTCGCGCGTGCCGGTGCCGGCGCGGCGGCACAGGTCGAACATGGCCGGGCCTTCGAAGCGCGACAGCGTGCGGCCGTCGCGCGCCAGGTGCAGCAGCGCGGGATTCTCGCGCACCGCGCAGCCGCCCTCGCTGCCGATCCACAGGCTGCCGTCGGCGGGATCGATCCGGATCGACTCGAAGTCGGGCACCTCGCCGCCGCGCGCCGCTTGCTGGCGGCGATTGGGAAAGAGGCTGCCGTCGGGCTGGCGCAGCAGGGTGACGCCCTCCAGCCGCAGCCCCGTGAAACCGTGGCTGCCGTAGTCGAGCGTGGCGGTGTAGAAGCGCGCCGGGGAGAACACCGAGCGGTCGTCGCTGACCATGACCCAGGTGCCGCTGCGCGCATCGTAGTCGATGCCGGACAGGCCACCGACGACGGTGTCGCCGAAGGCCTGGCGCCAGGCGAGGCGCTGTTCGCCGAGCAGGCGCAGGCCGCCGCGCTCGGGCGCCGGACCCTGCTGCGCGCCGGCGCAGGCACCGAGCAGCAGCGCGGCCGCCAGGGCGGCGAGGGGGGCGATCGAACGGGCGATCGAACGGGCGATCCAGGGGCCGATCGGGCGGGACCAAGCGCGCGCCGGCGCGCCGGCCAGGCGGCGGCCCATGCTCAGGCCTGCGCGCGGCGGAACAGGGCGAGCGAGGCGGCCAGGCCGATCAGGGCCGCGCCGGAGATACGGTTCAGCCAGCGCATGCCGCTGGCGCGCAGCCGGCGCATCATGTGCGCGCCCAGCATGGCGTAGCCCAGCATCGCCAGCACATTGAGCAGGGCCAGCAGGCCCATGATCAGCGCGTACTGCGGCAGCAGCGCGGCGCGCGTGTCGATGAACTGCGGCAGGAAGGCCGACATGAACAGCAGGGCCTTGGGATTGGTCGCCGCCACCAGGAAGCTGCGCAGGAACAGCGCATGCGCGCGGGCGCCGTCGCGGGCCTCCGCCAGGCCCGGCTGCGGCGCCAGGGCGCCGGCCTCCGGCGCGGGGGCGCGCAGCAGTTTCCAGCCGACATAGGCCAGGTAGGCCGCACCCGCCCACTTCAGCGCGCGGAAGGCGAACTCGGAGGCCGCCAGCAGCACGCCCAGGCCGGCCGCCGTGATGGTCACCAGCATCACGTCGGCGGCGACCGCGCCGGCCATGCCCCAGCAGGCCGCACGCACGCCATAGCGCGAACCGTTGTTGAGCGCGAGCAGGACGGTGGGGCCGGGCGTCACGATGGCGAGCGCGGAGGCGAGCACGAACAGCAGCAGGGTGGAGAGCGTCATGATGGGTCGTGAGTCGTGGAGCGTGGAGCGTGGAGCGTGGAGTGGGCAGCGGCGGTCCGGGCGGGGCAGCGCGGGCGGCGGGCACAGCATGCCGGCCGGCCGGATGTGGCGCCGGCGTGGCACGGACGTGACGCTATTGTTGGGCCAGCAGCCGCTTTTCCGCAAGGCCGATCAGCCAGCTCACGGCCAGCGCGGAGAGCGTGCCCAGCGTGACCTGGCCCAGCCGCAGCAGCGCGATCTCCCAGGCCGGGCCGGCGCTCGGCACCAGCAGCATGATGGTCGCGGTGACCCCGCCCAGGCGCGCCGCGCTGCCGATATTGATGATCCAGCAGATCAGGATGGCGGCGGCCACCGCCGCCCCGTAGGCCAGCAGGCTGCCATGGCCCAGCACGGTGGCGCCGAGTCCGCAGAAGGCCCCGATCATGGCGCCGACGAACTGGTCGCGCGACAGGTGGCGGGTATCGGCATAGTGGTGCTGGGACACCGCGATGGCCGTGATGGCCGCCCAGAATGCCTGCTCCGTGTGCAGGTAACTGCCGACCTGGTAGGCGAGGCTGGCCCCGCCCACCGCCTGCAGGGCCATGATGCCGCCCTCGGCGAGGCGGTCGTGCAGCGGCAGGGACTTGAACAGGTCGAGCAGCGTGGTCGCCGCCGCCGTACGGCGCTGGCGCTGTGCCTGGCTGTCCGGTGTGGGCATGGCGCGGGATCTCCTGGTAACGGGTCGGCGCCCATTCTGTCGGCGCGTGCCGCACGGCGCAAGCGGCGGGCCGCCCTCAGTCCGGCGCACCGCGTCCGGCAACCGGCGCATTGCCTTCGAACTTGGCGCGGTGGGTGGAAAAGAAGGTGCGCACATTGCGCACATTGGCCATGGCAGTGAACAGCCGGCGCGCCAGCGCATCGTAGGCCGGCATGTCGGCCAGTTCGGCCATCACCACGAAGTCCGGCCCCGGCGAGACCCGGTAGCACTGCGTCACCGCCGCCTCGGCGCAGATATAGGCTTCGAAGGCGGCGTAGTCCTCCGCCGCCTGGCGGTCCAGCGTGATCTCGATGATGGCGGTCAGCGTGGCGCCGAGGCGGGCGGCGTCGAGCAGCGCGATCTGGCGCTGGATCAGGCCAGCCTCGCGCAGCCGGCGCACGCGCCGCAGGCAGGTCGGCGCGGAGGCATGCACGTGCTCGGCCAGCGCCGCGTTGGACAGTGAGGCGTCGTGCTGCAAGGTGCGCAGGATGCGCAGGTCGAGGTCGTCGAGCGGGAATGCCGGCTGGCTCATGGCAATCGGGAGTGGCGTCGATGCAGTGAAAGAAAATTTCACTGCCATTCGGATGGTACCAATGATTTCATGAATAAAAGAATAATGAAAGAAAATATCATCTGGTCGCACATAAGATCCTCGCAACGCCCCAAGCCCGGGGCCATCGAGAGGAAAGAACCATGTGTGGAATCGTCGGTGCGGTCGCGCAGCGGGACATCGTCCCGGACCTGGTCAATGGCCTGAAGCGGCTGGAGTACCGTGGCTATGACTCCTGCGGCGTGGCCGTGCACCAGGACCGGAGCCTGGCGCGGGCCCGCAGCGTGGGGCGCGTGGCGGGGCTGCAGCAGGACGTCGCCGCGCGCGCCCTGGCGGGCGCCACCGGCATCGCGCACACGCGCTGGGCCACCCACGGCAAGCCCGTCACCGACAACGCCCATCCCCACTTCTCGCCGCGCGAGACGGGCGCGCGCATCGCCCTGTCGCACAACGGCATCATCGAGAACTATGAGGAACTGCGCGCCGGCCTGGAGCGCAGCGGCTATGTGTTCGCCAGCCAGACCGACAGCGAGGCCATCGCCCACCTGATCGACCACCTCTACGAGGGCGACCTGTTCGAGGCCGTGCGCGCCGCGGTGGCACGCCTGCGCGGCAGCTTCGCCATCGCCGTGCTGTGCCGCGACGAGCCCCACCGGCTGGTCGGCGCGCGCGACGGCATGCCGCTGGTGGTCGGCGTCGGCGCCGGCGAGAACTTCCTCGCCTCCGACGCCATCGCCCTGGCCGGCGTGACCGACCGCATCGCCTACCTGGAGAACGGCGACGTGGTCGACGTGCAGCTGCACCGGCACTGGATCGTCGACGCCGCCGGGCAGCGCGTCGAGCGGCCGGTGCAGCAGGTAGCCGCGCACGGCGCCAGCGCTGAACTGGGCCCCTACCGCTACTACATGCAGAAGGAGATCTTCGAGCAGCCGCGCGCGGTCGCCGACACCCTGCAGGACGTCACCGCGGTGATGCCCGAACTGTTCGGCGACACCGCCTGGCGCGTCTTCGACGCCTGCGACCGCGTGCTGCTGCTGGCCTGCGGCGGCAGCTACCACGCCGCGCTGACGGCCAAGCACTGGATCGAAAGCCTGGCGGGCGTGCCTGCCGCCGTCGAGATCGCCAGCGAATTCCGCTACCGCGAAGGCGTGGCCGACCCGCGCACGCTGGTGGTGGCGGTGTCGCAGAGCGGCGAGACGGCCGACGTGCTGGGCGCGGTGGCCGAGGCCAGGCGGCAAGGCATGGCCCACACCCTGGCCATCTGCAACGTGCCCACCAGCGCCCTGGTGCGCGAATGCGCGCTGCAGTTCATCACGCGCGCCGGCGTGGAGATCGGCGTGGCCTCGACCAAGGCCTTCACCACGCAACTGGTCGCGCTCTTCCTGCTGGCCCTGGCGCTGGCCCAGCAGCGCGGCCGCCTCGACGAAGCCAGCGAGCAGGAACACCTGCGCGCGCTGCGCCACCTGCCCGACGCCATGCGCCAGGTGCTGGCGCTGGAACCGCAGATCATCGACTGGTCGGAGCGGCTGACACGCCGCGAGAACATCCTCTTCCTCGGACGCGGCATGCACTACCCGGTGGCGATGGAAGGCGCGCTGAAGATGAAGGAGATCTCCTACATCCACGCCGAAGCCTATGCCGCCGGCGAACTCAAGCACGGACCGCTGGCGCTGGTCAGCGACGCCATGCCGGTGGTGGCCGTCGCCCCCAACGACCGCCTGCTGGAAAAGCTCAAGAGCAATATGCACGAAGTCAGCGCGCGCGGCGGCCAGCTCTTCGTCTTCGCCGACAGCGACTGCGGCATCGCCCCCAGCGCGGGCGTGGAGGTGCTGCGCATGACCGAATACTACGGGCCGCTCTCGCCCATCCTGCACACGCTGCCGATGCAGTTGCTGGCCTACCACGCGGCGCTGGCGCGCGGCACGGACATCGACAAGCCGCGCAACCTAGCGAAGTCGGTGACGGTGGAGTAGGGGTGATCCCTGGGCGTGCCGCCGGCAGGTGCTTCACATGACGGGCGTCGCTTCGGCAAGGGTGGGGCAGAGACTGACGTTGCCGACCTACTGCCCTGTATGCGCTCGCCTCGCCGTGGGAACTCGATAGGAAGATGCCGTAGGGCGACTACTCCGAAAGCGGCGCATCGACGAGAACCCGGTTCCTCAGCCTGCGGATGCGCGGGTCGACGAAGTATCCTCCGCCTTCCACGTAGCGCAAGTACACCCGCCCGCAAGTGCGGCACTGCCACACGGTGCATCGATTGCAGGGATAGTAGCGCGGTGCAATCGGTGCCTCGACGGACCAGAGGCCGGTGTCCTGCGGGTGGTATTCCTCGAATGTCGCCTCGGTGTAGAGGTCGCGAACAAGGGTGCCGAGTTCGCTGAGCTGCTGCTCGGGGAAGGAAACCGGCAGGCTCGTCCAGGCATCCAAGGTGGGCGCGCTGCAGGCGCAGTCGGTGGTGACGGCATCCGTCTGACGGGCAAGGGCCTGCAATGCGTCAAACGAGAGGTAGGCGTTGTCTTCCATGGTGTTTCGAAGTCTTGGCGCGGGCTCGCGGCCGGATGTACCGCATCTTACAGAGGCGGCCGTGAGCCGGCCACCCGGAGCGCTGGCCACGCTCGGCGCGGTGACAAAGGTCTCGATCCGCCGCCACATTGCCACCGGATCGAGGTCCATCGGGGAGTGGGCGCAGTCGCTGGTTTCGGCGAGTTCCGTAACAGTGAACAACGGCGAAGAACGGCGAAGAACGAGCGGACGGTCATGGCCGAGACCGGTACCGGTACCGGCCCCGCTACACCTTGCCGGCATCGGCGAGCAATGCCACGAGATGGTCGCGGATGATGTTCGGCACGACGGGATCGCGCTGGATGCAGATATGCAGATGGCGCATCGACCAGGGTTCGTCGATGGTGACGGCCGCCAGCTCGCTGAGGTCGTCAGGCTGCAGTGCCGAGCGCGGCACGATGCCGATGCCTGCGCCGGAAGCCACCAGCCTGGCGATCGCGCGATAGCCCGAGACCTGGACCATGACATCCAGGCGGCCGCCCAGGGCCGTTGCATGGTTCATCAGGAAGGTATGCAAGGCCGCGCCGTGCCGGAGGCTGATGAAGGGCTGTTTGAGGCAGGCGGAAAAATGGGCACTTTTCTGCCTGGATAGCTCGGTGCCCAGCGGGGCGAGGATGATGAGTTCGTCATCGCGGTAGGGGATGAACTCGAGGGCCGTGTGCCGCGGTGCGTCCACCGCGACGATGCCGATATCCGCGCGTCCGGCGGCGACGGCTCCGATGATGTCATGGCTCATTCTTTCCTCGAGCGTCACCCGCGCGTTCGGATGTGCCTGGAAGAACCTGGACAGGTCATCGGGCAGGAAAGAGCTGATCGCATTGTTGTTCGCAAAGAGCGTGACGTGGCTCGGCAGGCCGTTGCCAAAGGGCAGCAGGTCCGCGTGCATCTGCTCAAGGTGTGCGAGACAGCGCCTGCAGTGTTCAAGCAAGACCTGCCCTGCGGGGGTGATTCCCACGCCACGCGCCTGGCGCGTCAAGAGCGGGGCGCCAATGGTGTCCTCGAGCGCCTTGATGCGCAGGCTGACGGACGACGGGGCGAGATGGACCCTGGCGGCGCCGCGGGTCAGGTTACCTTCCTCGGCCACCGCGAGAAAGACCCGAAGGTCGGTGAGGTCGTAGTGAAACATCGTTGCAGGTTGACAAAGTCTTGCTAATTCTAGCCCGCATCAGGGCCGGATTCCGGCCAGAAGTGCCGTCGCTCCCCGATCTTCGTTTGTAGCAGGCAAACGGTAAGTTCGGGACATCTCAATTCTCCAGGGGGCGCCCCTTGGCCATACTGCCCGGCATCGAAGGCAAGCAACGAAGGGCTATGGAAACGGTTGAAGAGACGAAAAAGCCGCTGGAGGGCATCCTGGTGGTGGCAATCGAGCAAGCGCTGGCCGCGCCGCTCTGCACGAACAGGCTCGCGGAGATGGGGGCCCGCGTCATCAAGGTGGAAAGGGCGGAGGGCGACTTTGCGCGAGGCTACGACAGCGCAGCGAACGGGGAGTCTTCCTATTTCGTCTGGACCAACCGTGGCAAGGAATCCATCGTCATCGATTTCAAGCAGCCAGACGATGCGGCGCTGCTCCATCGCATCATCGGCGCGGCCGACATCTTCATCCAGAATCTGGCGCCCGGGGCATTGAAACGTGCCGGATTCTCTAGTGCTTCGCTTCGCGAGCGCAATCCGCGCCTGATCACCTGCGACATCAGCGGCTACGGTGACGGGGCCGAGGTCAGCCATCTCAAGGCCTATGACATGCTGGTGCAGTGCGAGAGCGGGCTGGCGGCCATCAGTGGCGCCCCCGAAGCCTACGGCCGCATCGGCGTATCCATCTGCGATATCGGCGCCGGCATGAACGCCACGATCGGAGTATTGAGCGCTCTCGCGCAGCGTGACCGCACGGGCCAGGGACTGGGTATCGAGGTCTCGCTCTTCGACGGCGCCGCCGACTGGATGACGATTCCCTACCTGCACGAGACAGTTGGCGCGGGGGCTCCGACGCGGCAAGGCCTGCGCCATCCCTCGATTGCGCCCTACGGGGCCTTCGCCACGGCGGACGGCGGTGAGATTGTCATCAGTATCCAGAACGAGCGCGAGTGGACGGCTTTCTGCCGGGTCTTCCTGCGACAGCCCGAACTCGCAAGCCGCGCAGAGTTTTCCAGTAACAACGCGCGTGTCAGGAACCGGGACGCGTTGGAAAGCAGGATTGGCCAGGTTTTCGGTGCGCTCAGCACCGAGCAAGCGCTGCAACGGCTGGCCGAGGCCCAGACGGCTTTCGGACAGGTACGGAGCGTGGCTGAGTTCGGGGCGCATCCGGCGCTTCGCACCTGGCCGATGCCTGTGAACGGCAGGATGCTGGAGATGATTGCTCCTGCCGTACGCACGCCGTGGGACGAAGGATTCTTCCGCGGCGCCCCCGCACTCGGTAGCGATACCGCTCGCATTGCGGCCGAGTTTGCCGCTGCCACAGAGGAGACAGCATGACCCAGCTTGATCTGGCCCACCTGGAACAGTGGATTGGCAAAGTGCAGAAGGACCAGGACCTGCTGTCCGCTCGCCACGCGAGGTTGATGGCCGCCACGGTCGGCATTTCCGGCGAGGGGCTTGTCGGTGGCGCACCACTTCCCCCGTTGTGGCACTGGATTTTCTTCCTGGAAGGCCAGCCGCCACAATCGCTCGGCCGTGACGGTCATCCGGCCCGCGGTGGATTCTTGCCACCGGTGCCCCTGTCCAACCGGATGTGGGCGGGAGGGCGTCTCGAATTCCATGAGCCTTTGCGCATCGACAGCGTTGTCGAGAAGACGTCGCAGGTCGTCTCGATCCAGCACAAGCAAGGTCGCAGCGGTGACCTGGTCTTCGTCAGCGTTCTGCACGAACTGAGCGCGGGCGGCAAGCTGGCCATTCGTGAGATACACGACATTGTCTATAAAGAGGCGACCCCGCCCGGCGCGAAGAAGGAGAAGCTGATTGCGCCGGGAATCGCGACGCACAGCCGCCGGTTCAAGCCCGACTCCACGACACTGTTTCGCTATTCCGCATTGACCTTCAACGGTCACCGTATCCATTACGACGCCGACTACTGCCGGCAAGTCGAAGGCTATCCGGACCTGGTTATCCATGGGCCGCTTCACGCCACGCTTCTCGCGAACTACGCGGAGGAGGTGGCGGGCAAAGCGCTGAAGCGGTTCGAATACCGCGGGCTGCAGCCCAGTTTCCTGGGGGAGCAACTCTCCATCAACGCCCGACCTGGCGACGAGGGCCTGCTGCTCTGGACGGCGCTGGCCGACGGTCAACCGGCAATGAAAGCCGAGGCCAGCTTCTAAGCATCCGCGGAATATTCAGAACCAGGAGACATGCAATCAGGTCCAGCTCATGTTCTCCACCATTCCCACCGCATTGCCGTTCATCAAGGCCGGGAAGTTGCGCGCCATCGCGGTGACCGGCTCCGAGCGTTCGCCGGTCTTCCCGCAGCTTCCAACGGCCAAGGAGGCGGGTTATCCCGGGATGGTGGTCGACTCGTGGTTCGGTGTGTTCGGTCCGAGGGGCGTCCCCGCCGAAGTGCGAGCCCGGTTGGAAAAGGCCGTGAAGGACGTCGTCAACGACCCATCGGTGGCAGACCGGCTGCGCGCCCAGGGTGCGGAACCGAGGAGTTCCACCTCCGGCGAGCTTGGGGCAACGCTGGCGGCGGATCTGCGCAACTGGAACAAGGTGATCGCTGCCGCCAAGGTCAGCCTGGAGTAGGGCTTCCGGTTTCCGTTGCCTGCCGGCTCAGCGGCCCCCGAGTTTCCCGGTGTCGAATCCCGTCACGAAGAAGTCAATGAGGCCATAGCCGAAGATCCACTGGTTCCGCTCAAAGAAGAACTGCCGTGGCGCCTCGCCGCCTTTGACGCCCTTCGTCGTCTTCGCCTGTTCAATGAACGCGGGACCCCTCCAGAAACTACCGAAGGCCGCCGACTGCCCGCCGGTTGCCGCTTGAGGTAGCCGAGCGCAACGGCGTCTTCTTTTGAGATCTTCTGCCTGGCCTCGTGGCCCATGGCGCCGAGGGTGCGTTGCGTTGGCGCGCTCTCCAATGTGTGCCGGCCCCGTTCATCGACGAACGGGGCCAGCCTTGCGCCGGTGGGCGGTGCTCGCCGTTCAGGCCTGGATCGCCACAGGACTGCCAGTGCTCCCAGGCGGATCGCTCTGGCTTAGCGCGCCTGTCGCTGTGCCTTGCGCCGTGCCTTGCGCCGCAGTCAGCAATGCCGGTACCCACTCTTCAAGCCAGGCCAGGGCTGGCTCGTCAGGGAAGGACGTTCTGGATGCATCGATCTCCAGGCGGCTTCCGATTCGCACGGCCCTCTTCGCCGCCAGCGCTTCGTCGATCCTGCGGCCTCCCCCGCAGAACGTCTCAGCATAGGTCCGGTCGCCCAGCGCAATCACGCCGTAACGCATGTGGCCCAGCTCAATGGTGGCGTCCAGCAACTGTGCGTAGAAGCTGCGAATGGGATCCGGTACATCGCCCGCGCCGTGGGTGGCGCAACAGACGAGCAGGGCCGAGGCCTGGGCAAGGATAAGGGGGGTGTCCCGCTGGGGATCGACGAAGCGGCTGGCCAGGCCGAGCTCCTGTAGCCGCTCCGCGGCGAGGTCGGCAACGAGGGAAGCGTTGCCGGATTGAGAGCCTGCAAGGATGAGAACGCCTGCCATGGGTGAGGTTCCGTAGTTCACTGAGTTCTTGCAATGTAATACAAAAACGGATAACGTGGAACTTAAATATGTATTGCATTATCGGGTCGATCGATTGGGGGAGGCAGATGGAATCACGAAGCCATGCTGTGCCGGGGCTCGCGTTGTCGGCCGTCCTGCCATGCGTCGGTCGATCTCGGCATATGCGACGAATGGTACGGGAGTGCCGTGTGTGATCTATCTGCTAACGCATTGAGAAAGGAGCGCGTGCCTGTGTTGAAAGAAATCCTGGATGGGGTGGCTATCGTCGAGTTGGACAATCCGCCGATGAACAGTCTCAACCTTGCGTTGAGGCGCCGGCTGATCGAAACGATCGGGCGTATCGCCGGCATGCCGGAGGTGTCGGCAATCGTTCTGGTTGGCGCGGGAGGCGTGTTCAGTGCCGGCGCGGACATCGGCGAGTTCGATACGCAGCAGGCCTTCGTGGAGCCGTCGATCCATGCCGTGATGGCAGCTGTCGAGTCCAGCACCAAGCCTGTGATAGCGGGTATCGAAGGGCTGGCCATGGGCGGTGGGCTGGAACTGGCCATGGCCGCGCACTGCCGCGTGGCGATGGCGGGGAGCCGTATCGCGCTGCCGGAGATCAAGCTCGGTCTGATTCCCGGCGCCGGCGGCACGCAACGCCTTCCGCGTGCGATCGGCCTTGAGGCGGCCGCGCGGATGATCTGCAACGGGGATCCCGTCAGGGCCGATGCGCCGAGCCTGGCCGGCCTGTTCGACCTGGTGGTCGAGCAGGATCTGCTGGAGGCTTGCCTGGGCCTGGCGCAGCGGATCGTGCGCGATGGCATGAAAGCGTCTTTGTTGCGCGACCGCGCCATGCCGGCGCCGGCGTCGCCGCTGTTCTATCAGGAGTTGGAGCAGCGGGCCGGCAGCAAAGGACAGTGGCCCGCAGCCGTGAATGCGTGTATCGCCTGCCTGCGGGCGGCGGAGGCCATGCCTGTGGAGGCGGGCCTGGCATTCGAACGCGAAGCGTTCATGAAGCTGTTCGACAGCCCGGTTTCCGGCGCACTCAGGCATGCGTTCATCGCCCAGCGGACGGCCGCGAAGATTGCCGGCCTGCCGGCGCAGACCGGGATCCGCCCGCTTCGCGCGGCAGCCGTCGTGGGCGCCGGCACCATGGGCGCGGGTATTGCCATGACGTTTGCCAACGCCGGCATTCCGGTCCGTCTGCTGGAGATGAAGGAAGACGCGCTGGAGCGCGGATTGGCGGTGATCCGTGCGAACTATGAAGGGTCGGTACGGCGCGGCAAGCTCTCGCGGGCCGATTGCGACCAGCGCCTGGCGCTGATCCGGCCCACGCTGTCCTATGAAGAACTGCGCGATGCCGACGTGGTGGTGGAAGCTGTCTACGAAGACATGGATGCAAAAGCCGGTGTCTTCCGGCAGCTGGATACGTTTTGCAAGCCTGGTGCCATTCTTGCCAGCAATACTTCGACGCTGAACCTCGACAAGCTCGCCGCGGTAACGTCGCGGCCGGCCGACGTGGTGGGCATGCACTTCTTCGTGCCAGCGAACGTGATGCCCCTGTTGGAGGTAGTCAAGGCAAGGGAGACCTCGGCGGAGGTCCTGGCGTCAGTGATGAAGCTCGCCAAGCGTCTGAAGAAGACAGGGGTCGTGTCCGGCGTCTGCGACGGCTTCATTGGCAACCGGATGATCGACCCGTATCTGCGCCAAGCCTATTTCCTGCTGGAGGAAGGGGCGCTGCCCGAGCAGATTGACCGCGCGCTCGAAGCCTGGGGGATGGCAATGGGACCGTTCCGCGCAGGTGACCTGACCGGCTTGGACGTGTTGTGGAGTGTACGCAAGCGCCGCTACGTCGAGGTGCCCGGCGTGGTGTATTCCCGCTTGCCGGATCGCCTGTGCGAGCTGGGGCGTTTCGGCCAGAAGACCGGGGCTGGCTATTACCGCTACGAGCCGGGCGCCCGGGAAGGCAAGCCGGACGACGCTGTCCGCGCACTGGTGGAGGGTTACTCCGCGGAGATCGGCCGGGCCCGCAGGCAGATCTCCGACGAGGAGATCGTCTCGCGTTGCATGCTTGCGCTCGTCAATGAAGGCGCGGCGATCCTGGACGAACGCATCGCGCAGCGGGCTTCGGACATCGATGCCGTCTATCTGCTCGGATACGGATTCCCGGCATTCCGCGGTGGCCCCATGTACTACGCGGACACGCTGGGCCTGCGCGAAGTCATCGCATCGATGGCGCGATTCCAGGAACAGGCCGGCTCGGACCCGGCGTTCTGGCAGCCGCACCGCTTGCTGCTCGAATTGGCCGAAAGCAACGGCACTTTTAACTAAACGAAGGGAGACAGTGAACATGAAGGATGCAGTGATCGTTTCGACCGCACGCACGGGTTGGGGAAAGGCATGGCGCGGCGCTTTCAATATGACGCACGGCGCGACCATGGGCGGGCACGTGGTCAGGCACGCAGTGGAGCGCGCCGGTCTCGACCCGGAGGAAGTGGAAGACCTGGTTCTCGGATGCGGCAATCCGGAGGCTGCAAACGGCCTCAATATCGCACGGCAAAGCGCGCTGCGCGCGGGCTTGCCGGTCACGGCCAGCGGCGTCACGGTCAACCGCTTCTGCTCCTCCGGCTTGCAGGCCATTGCGATGGCCGCGCAGGGCATCGTGACCGATGGCGTACCGGTGATCGTGGCGGGGGGCGTCGAATCGATCTCTTGCGTGCAGAACCAGTTGAATACGCACATGCTGCACGAAGCGTGGATCGCGGAGCACAGGCCGTCGGCCTATCTCTCCATGCTGCAGACCGCGGAGATCGTGGCGAAGCGATACGGCATCTCGCGCCAGCGCCAGGATGAGTATGGTGTCAGCAGCCAGCTCCGCGCCGCCGCCGCGCAGCGGGCTGGAAAGTTCGCCGACGAGATTGTCCCCATGACAACCGTCAAGCAGCTGACCGACAAGGACACTGGAGAAACGGCGCAAGAGTCGGTCACGATCTCGGCCGACGAGGGCATCCGTCCGGATACCACCTATGCCAGCGTTTCCGGTATCAAGCCGGCCTTCGAGGGGGGCGTCGTGGCGGCGGGGAACGCCAGCCAGTTTTCCGATGGCGCCTCAGCGTGCGTGATGATGGACGGGGTGCTGGCGCAGAGAAAGGGCCTTGAACCGCTAGGTATCTACCGCGGCTTCGCAGTCGCGGGGTGCGAACCTGACGAAATGGGGATCGGGCCAGTGTTCGCCGTGCCGCGCCTGCTCCAGCGTGCGGGCCTCAAGATGGACGACATCGGCCTGTGGGAGTTGAACGAAGCGTTTGCGGTTCAGGTGCTGTATTGCCAGGATCGACTTGGCATTCCGGAGGAGCGCCTGAACGTCAATGGTGGCTCGATCGCCATCGGCCATCCCTATGGCGCCACGGGCGCGCGCCAGGTCGGGCATGCGCTGATTGAAGGCAAACGGCGTGGCGTGAAGTATGTCGTCGTCACCATGTGCGTCGGCATGGGCATGGGTGCCGCGGGTCTTTTCGAAGTCTGCTGACCGCGCAAGGCAAGGCACCGGGCCGGGCTCAGCACAGGAGACGTGGAGCGCCTCCGCAGGCTGATGGGACGGAAAGGCCGCTGCAATGCGAAAGAAAAGCCATGGGCCGCGGCAACGACGGATCGGCGGATTGCCGACTCGCACCGGCCGGAAGCGGAGGCATGAGTTTGCGCGTGGTCCCATGGCTTCATGAGAGCGGGAATGGAAGAGTAAAAAATGGAGACATCGCAAATGGAACAGAATGCCTGGAACAGGTACTATCCAGCCGGCGCCTTGGCGTCCTATCGGGAGGAAGCAGGATCGCCGGTGACATTGTTCACCCGTTCGGCGAGCCGGTATCCGGAGCGGAACTGCCTGAGCTTCGGCGGTCTCACCCTAAGCTATGCGCAAACGCTGGATCTCGTGCAGCGCGCGGCGGCAGGGCTGCAAGCGCATGGCCTGCGCAAGGCCGACCGGATCGCCCTGCTGCTGCCTAATCATCCAGGTTTTGTGATCGGATACTACGCCGCGCTTCAGATAGGGGCGGTAGCGGTAGCGATCAATCCGCTTTATCCCACGCGCATGATCGCTACGCAGCTGCACAATAGCGGCGCGCGCGTCCTGGTCGTGGCGGATCTTCCCGGCTTGCTAGAGACGGCCTCGGCGTGTCTGGAGCAGGGCGTGGTCGAATCGGTGATCGTTGTCCGCATGGATGCTTCGGATCTGCGGTCCGGTGCCGACTCGCCAGCGCCCGCCTTGGCGCCGCGCATGGTCTCGCTGGCTTCGATCCTGGCGAACGCAGGCCATCCGCAAGCCGTTGCGATCGATCCGCTGGAAGACCTTGCCGCCTTGCAGGCAACCGGAGGCACCACCGGAACGCCGAAGTTCGCGATGCTGACGCACAACAACTTCTGGATCAATACCCAGCAGGCCAGGCTGATGATGAGCGGGCTGAGAGAGGGCAAGGAGGTCTTCCTTGTCCCGCTGCCGCTTTTTCATATCACCGGCACGACCTTGCTGATGCATCTCGGCCTCGCGGTTGCCGCCGAGCTGGTGCTGATGCCGAAGTTCGATATCGGCGCGGCCATCACGCTATGCATCGAGCGCGGTGTGACCAATCTCGCGGCCGTCCCGACTATCTATACGGCTTTCCTGGATCACCCCGACGCGGACAAGGTCAACTGGCGCGGGATGACCCAGGTGATGGCGGGCGGTGGTCCGCTTCCGCCCGAAACAGGCGTGCGCTTCCTGGAGCGCTTCGGTGTGCGTATCCGCCAAGGTTACGGCCTGAGCGAATGCAGTCCAGGCCTGACGATGATGCCTGACTGCGCAGATGGCCCGGTGAACTCCATCGGGATTCCGATTCCGGGC
This sequence comes from Cupriavidus sp. USMAHM13, assembly GCF_001854285.1. NCBI lineage: Bacteria > Pseudomonadati > Pseudomonadota > Betaproteobacteria > Burkholderiales > Burkholderiaceae > Cupriavidus > Cupriavidus sp. USMAHM13. The sequence continues at coordinate 2,865,624 of NZ_CP017752.1, read as the reverse complement.
ACGCAGATCCAGATCCGCGATCCTGCCGATCCTGCGCGAGTGCTGCCAGCGGGGGAGGCGGGTGAGATCTGCGCCGCAGGGCCGCAGGTCATGAAGGGCTACTGGAATCGTCCGGAGGAGACGCAGGCAGTGATGACCGCGGACGGATTCCTGCGCACGGGCGACATCGGCAAGATGGATGCCAATGGATTCATCGAGATTGTCGACCGGTTGAAAGACGTCATTATCGCTAGCGGCTACAAGCTGTTTCCTACCGCGATCGAAGCCGCGGTCTGCGAGCATCCGGCGGTGAGCGAGGTGGCCGTGATCGGCGTTCCCGATCCCTATCGCGGCGAAACCGCAAAGGCGTTCTATAGCTTGCGTCCCGGGGCGGCGCTGGATGCCGACGAATTACGTATCTTCCTGTCCGGCCGCCTGTCGCCGATGGAGATGCCGAAGCTCTTCGAGATGCGGGAGGCCTTGCCGAAGACCGCCGCAGGAAAGATCTCCCGTCTTGCCCTGCGCGAGGAGGAGCGGGAGAAGGCCAGGTAAGCAGCCAGGTAAGCACGTTGCCCGTCAAGTGCAACGCCACGCAGGCGGCGACGGCGCGTTGTCGCCTGCTTTCCACGTTTGCCATCATTCGGGCGCGGCCGCGCGCTGCGGCATACGCGGTCGACCGGCAGGAAGCTGCGGGCCGGCAGCCGACGTCTGCGAACTGCTGAGCCGGTTAAACGTGCTCGGGCAGTTCTTGCCGTGGGCTCGCCGGGCGAGCCGGCGGGACCAAAGGCCGCACGCGCCTGACCGGGCCGGCGGCAGCGCTGCCGGCGGCAATCACCCAGGGCATGGCGGAGGAGCATTCTGGCTTCCAGGCCGCGGACGTGCGCCCTTTTTCCATCGATCCGTGCCATTTCCTGCGTGTCATTCCCTGTGTGCCATTCCCTGCGTGCCGATGGCGACGTCGTGAAGACAGGCTCTCCCAAGTAGCACGCTGCGCCCTCGGTCAGATGATGTGGGTGGCCGGTCCGCCGCAGCGTAGCGAATCCGGAGCCGGCACGCTTGCCGGATGACGGAAATGGCCACCCGAAAGGCTGCGCCGAGGACGGGCGCAGGCGAGTCGGGCAGCCATCCCTGCCGTCAGAATTGGTGCTTGATGCCGGCGTAGTACATGCGCACCCGTGCGCCGGCGTCCTGCAAGGGCAAGGGAGATGAGCCGTTGAGCCCGCCCAGCCAGAAGTTGTAACGGCCATTGCTCTGGTTGCGCAGCTCAACCGCTGTCACATCCAGCCAGGTGCGCTTGCTCAGGCTGTATTGATAGCTGACCGACAACATGCGCGCGCCGGTTTCGGCCAAGGTGCTGCCGTTCTGGTGCACCGGCAGCGCCTGTCCGTATGTCAGGGAGAACAGATGCGGGCCTGTCGCGTAGCTAAGCGGAACCGCGAAGGCAATGCGATCCTGCCTGCTGCCGGTCACTTTATCGTCGACGCGATTGCGATCCACCACGGCCCCGAGGCGCAAGCCGTTGTATGTGTAGCCAAAGGCGAGCTTGTCGGCCATCTGGTCGAGCGATCCCACGGTTTGCAAGGGCAGGATGCCCTGGCTGTTTCGCTGCATATGGTAGAAGCCGATATTCAAGGGGCCTTTGGTGTAGCTGGGGCTGAGGTACCAGGTACGATTGCGGCCCGCGCCGGGCTGCTCGGCATCGAACGAGTACGATGCCATCACCGCGAAGCCGCCGAAATCCGGCGTTTCGTAGCGTACGGTGTTGTTGAGGTAGTTGCCCGCGAAGTTGGCGCCATTGATGGAGCCGATCACATTCAATGAGTTGGCGGCGCTGGGCGCCGCGTCGAATGCGCCGTGGGTGTCGGTAATGAACCAGTGATGGCTGAAGTACACCGACTGCCGGCCTAACTGCAGACGTCCGAACGTTGCGCTATCCACGCCGACATAGAAGGCCCGGCCCGCGCCCTGCGCGCCGGTGTCGGCGGAGAAGTCCCATTCGAGATGGTAGAGCGCTCTCGCGCCGTTGCCGAGATCTTCCTTTCCGTCGAGAAAGAAGAAGCTGGTCTGGTTGCTTTCCCGGAATACGCGCGACGCCGTGCCGCCGGGATTTGCCGCTCCGCTTACCGACGTGGCATCCAGCCCCAATTTGATCTGACCGCCTAGCAGGACATTCTGGGCGTGGGCGAGGGCAGGGGTGCACAGCGCGGCCGACGCGCAGATTCGTGCAAGGATTCTCATGGTCTCCTCCGTCATTTGTATGATCGATTTCTGGTTGAAAGACTTGGAGCAAGGCGCGCACTCTGTTGTCAGGAAAGTGTTCGCGATGCGCCTGTGCGGATCCGTCGCCTGGTTGTCGCGAGCGTTCGGGGGCGCTCCGAAGCGGGTCTGCTGTGGAGGCTGATCGGTCATTCCCTGGTGGGGAACCGGCGTGTCTGCGCGGCGGTCGCAGCGCAGTGGACACATTGCATGACGAGCGCCGGCGGACCGCCGCAGGCGCTGCCCGAGAGAGCGGATCCGCGCGTGCCGAGTTGCGTCGGCTTATGACGCCAGCGCAATCGCGCCAGCGAGATACAGGGAAAAGGCGAGCAGTATGCCGAGCAGTGGCGTACGGAACCAGTAGCGCTGGGCGACGGCGGCATAGGCCGCCAAGGCCGATGCGCCGACCAGCTGGAGAAACAGGGATGCTGTCAGTAGCCCGGGAGCAGCCTGCGCCAGGTACAGGTAGAACAATCCGAACAGGATCGCGCCGAAGCTATGGCTGGCGTTGAATCCGATCCATGCATTCCACATGGTTGTCCGGCCGGAGATGACCGGAGAGGAAGCCTGCATCTTTGCGGCCGCGTCCTGTTCTTTGGGGTGGAGTTTACGTGAGGCGAAGGTGTATGCCAGGTGCACGGCGCCGAGCGCCAGCATGATCGATGCACTGACAGAGATCAGTATTGCTCCCAAGATGTCTCCTTTCAACGAATGGCTGGATTGCCGCAGTGCCGGATCTGACGCCGCGCCGGTGTCCTGATTCTTGAATTCGTGGAATCACTGAGTCTGTCGAGAAACCGAGCGGGGCGAGGCGCGAAGCCGGGCAGGGCTGGGGCCTTGCGAGCATTCGTGACGACGCGTCGCGCGGACCATCGGCGGACTCAGGACGGATCCAGGGCGGACTTGGTCCACGAACTCGTGATCCAGGACACTGGAGGGCTTCCGCTGCGGGACACCGAAAGCGTGTAGCGCATCAGGCCGTGCGGGCGCGTTGTTGAAAAGCGCGGAATCTGTCCTGTGCGTCCGCGCTTTGCATGAGGCGCTGGAACTCCTTTGCTTCCGCGGCGAGGGCTGCCTTGACAGCTGGTGCGGCATGGCTTTTAACGAGCTTCTTCGTGGCCATGGCGGCTTGCAGCGGGAGCGATGCCAGCCTGGCGGCCAATGCCTTCGCGGTTGCGAGCAAGGCGTCGTCATCCACCACCTTGTAAACCAGACCGGCTTCGGCCAGCTGCGTAGCGGACATGCTTTCACCAAGCAGAAAGCTCGCCATCGCTCGCTGGTGCCCCAGCGCTGCTGGCAGCAAATAGCTGGAGGCGGCTTCGGGGCAGAGACCAAGCTGCACAAAAGGCACGCTTGCCCGGATCGACGGCGCCGCCAGCACAAGGTCGCAATGCAGCAGGAAGGTCATGCCAACGCCAATCACATGTCCCTGCGCCGCGGCCAGCAATGGCTTCGGAAATGTGCTGATCGCGTCCAGGAAGGCAAATGCGGGTGAGGTGGCCAGGTCTTCCGGCGCGTCGATAAAGTCGGCGAGGTCATTGCCGGCAGAGAACGAGGCGCCGGCGCCGGTCACCAGCACCGCGGCTATCTCCGCGCTGTTTGCCGCGTGCTTCAGATGCTCTGCGATGGCGATGTACATCTGCCTTGTCAGCGCATTCTTCTTTTCCGGGCGATTCAAGGTGATGTGCATTACCCGATCCGATACCGCAACTGTGATGTGAGATGTCTCGACTGCCATGATTGCTAGCTCACCTTTGATGGTTGACCGCGGGGACGCATGCCCCTTCGGGTCGTTTCAGGAGGGAATGCCTGCTCAGGTCTGCTGTGCCACGCCTCCGCGTTGCCGGGCATCTGGAGCCGCGGATGGCGGTCAGGCCGGCGCAGAGAGTACGCAAAGTGCGCGTCCCCAGTATAATACGAATTCGACTTCGTAAAACAATCTATTTGTATTGCATGGAGACGGCATGAACCACCCAGACTGGAACGAACACGGACGTCGGCAGCAACTGGCGCGCTTCGGCTACCGCACCGATGCGCAGGCGCCGGCGCCACTCGCCTTCGACGCCGAATGGAGTCGCCTGCAGGCGGACTTCCCTTGCCCCCCCGGGCAGCGCGTGCCCACCTATGCGGCCCTCGACACCGCCGCCGCCGAACTCGCCAGGCAGTACATGCGCGACCGCTTCCAGCTCGACAGCCTGCTCAACCAATGCGACGCCATCCATGCCGACATCGTTGCCCTGGGGCCGCACCCGGAGGTGGTCGAACGCTACGCCAGCGCGCGCGACGCCTTCGAGGACGCGGTCGAGCGCTTCGGTGTGCTGCGCGGCCGGCTGCAGTCGGCTCTGGCCGCCGCAGCCACCGCCGGTGACGCGCCTGGCGCCGGTGCGCCGGCCGATATAATCCGCCCATCCAAGGAGGATTCGTGATGGCGAAGGCGGCAACGACCAAGGCCCGGCAAGTCAGCTGGGAAGAGTTGAGCGCAGGGCTGGCCGGGCAGGTTCCCTTCTCGCCGAAGGCGATCATCAGCACGGTGTTCGGTGACATGCTCTCGCCCGGGCGCGGGTCGGTCTGGCTGAGCAGCATCGTGCAGCTGGTGAGCGCGTTCGGACTGGAAGCGTCCCACGTGCGCACCGCCGCGCTCAGGCTGGTGTACGACGGCTGGCTCGATGCGGTACGCAGTGGCAAGTACAGCTACTACTCGCTCAGCAAGGAAACGTTCGAGAACACCCGGGACTACTTCGAACGCGTCTATGGTGAGCCCAGGTCCGCCTGGGACGGCAGCTGGCAGATCGTGCTGTTCGAACCCGACAACCTTGACAAGCGTGTCGTGGCCGATCTCAAGCTGCGACTGCAATGGCTCGGCTTCGGGCCGTTCGCGCCCAATCTCTACGCGGCGCCGGGTAACGACCCCGGCGCCTGCCAGCACCTGGTGCGCGAGCTGAAGATCGAGGGCAAGGTGCAGATACTGAGCGCGACGCCGGCAAGCCAGATGGCGCCGGCGCCCATGGAGGCCACCATCCGCAAGGCCTGGCGCCTGGACGCGGTGGAGGCCGGGTACCGGGACTTCATCGCGCTGTTCGGACCGGTGCAGGCGGCGCTGTCGGACGGGGCGATTCCCCCGGCAGCCGCCTTCCAGGTGCGCACCCTGCTGGTGCTGGCCTATCGCCGCATCGTCTTGCAGGATCCCAAGCTGCCGCTGCAGCTGCTGCCCTCCTCATGGGCCGGCACCGAAGCCCATGCGCTGTGCCGCGCGCTGTATTTCCAGCTCCTGCCGCCCTCCGAGGTGTTTCTCGCCGAGACGGTGCAGACCAGCGAAGGCGTTCTCGCCCCCGTCTCGGACGAGGTATTGCGGCGCTTCGGCGGCGCGCCGTCCGCGGCGCCGGCCTTGCCGGGCCGGCGCCGGGCCGCAAAGGCGCCTGCGGCGTAGCTGGCACAGTGGCAACTTCAGGTATTCAGCGCAATAGTGAAACGCTGGAGTTCATCCGCCAGTGCCGCGCTTGCCATCCACCCCGGAAAGTGTCCGCCAACCGGATGCTCGTTGCGATAGATCAGCCGGTGCGCCCGTTCGATCCAGCGGCTGGGCGGAGGCGGGAAGAAGCCGCCGCCGAAGCCGGAGTATCCGGTAGGGACCACGCAGCGCTCGCCGCCAGCCAGCGCTTGCGGCGCGTGGCGGTCGGCCCAGTAGATCCACGCGGCGGAGCCCAGGCTGCCGGTCAGCCAGTAGCTCGATGCAAGGGTCAGGATTGCCGACTGGAGACGCTCGGGATCCTGCTGCGCAGCGGGGCCGGACCACTGGTGCAGCTTTTCGGCGATCCATGCCAGCACGAATGCTGGCGAGTCGGCCAGCCCCACCGACAGCGTGGATGGCCGGCTGGCCTGCAGTTCGCGGTAACCGCCATCCACGGCAAGCCGTTTCTGGGTGTGGCGAATCCAGGAGCGCTCGGCGTCGTCAAGCGGGTCTGACGCGTCGATATCCGGCTTCAACCCCATCATCGTCAAGTGCAGGCCTGCAACCCGTTCCGGTGCATCGACCGCCAGCCAGCTGGAGACCACGGCACCCCAGTCGCCGCCGTGCGCAATCACGGGACCGAGTTCAAGCCCTTCGTCGATCAGCAGCCGCCATAGGCGAGCGATGTCCCGGGCATGCATCGGCCTGGACGGCGCAGACGACCAGCCGAACCCGGGCAGCGAGGGGGCCACCAGCGTAGGGCTTCCCCTGCCGCCGCCGTGGCGCTCCCGCGCCCGCAACTGCTCGATGACCGGGACGTACTCGACCGGCAGGCTTGGCCAGCCATGCGTCATCAGGATGGGCCGGGCATCACCGCTTCCGCCGGCAACGAAGGCATGGACGTGCAAGGTGCCGAATCCTTCCGTCTCGACCTCGAAGAACACGGAAGGCACGGCGTTCAGCGCCTTCTCCAGCAGGGCGAAGCCGTCCCCGGCTTCCCACCGGGCAGACAGGGCGCGCAACCACTCCTGGTCCACGCCGAAGGACCACCCCGCGCCCGGGCTGGCCACCGGCCAGCTGGTGGTGCGCAAGCGCGCCCGCAACGCCTCCAGGCGCGCTGCCGGCACGGTGAGCGCAGAGGCATACCGTCTGATGATTCTCACGACTCTCCTCCTGTCGCGCCATGCAGCCGCAGCAGTTGCTTGCCGGTGTTGCTGCCCTCGAACACGCGCGCGATCGCCTGCAGTGCATGCTCGATCCCGTCGACGATGTCGACACGCTGGCGTAGCGCTCCGGAACGATGCCAGTCCCAGAGCCGGTGCTCCGCCATGGCAAACTGAGACTCATAGTCGAAATAGACGAAGCCGCGCATGGTGGCGCGCTGCCCGATCAGTGCAAGGTAGTTGGCGGGTCCGACCGGCTTGCGTGCGTTGTATTGCGAAATGCCGCCGCACAGCACGACGCGCCCGCCGGTATTGATCCGCTTCAGCGCCGCGTCGAGCACCGCGCCACCGACGTTGTCGAAGTAGATATCGATGCCCTGCCTGCACAGGGCCTTCAGCCGCTGGTCGACATCGCCGCCGGTGTAGTCAACCACCTCGTGCGCGCCATCGCCGAGCACCGCTTCGCGGCGCCGGGAACTCGCCACTCCAATCACGTGGCATCCGGCCAGTCGCCCCAACTGCACGACGGCCGAGCCCACCGAGCCCGCCGCTGCCGACACCACCAGCGTATCCCCGGGGGCCGGGCGGCCGACGTCGAACAAACCGAAGTAGGCGGTCATTCCCGCCAGGCCGCAAGTGCCGAGCGCGACCTCATCCGGGATATCGTCCGGAATGCGGCGCACGCCGACACCTTCCATAAGCCCATCCGACAGCGCATGCTCGCGCAAGCCGAACAGGCCGGTAACCCGCGTGCCTTCCGGGAACTCCGCGTGGCGGGATGCGATGACGACGCCCGCCGAGATTGCCCGCATCGGCTGGCCGAGCGCCACCGGCGGGATGTAGGAGCGCAACGGGCTCATCCATCCCCGCATGGCAGGATCAATCGACACGGTGGTCACGCGAACAAGGAACTGCCCTCGGTCCGGCATGCCGATCTGGCTGTCGTGAAGCACGAGGTCTGTGGAGGAGACCGCTCCTTCCGGCCGACGCTCCAGGCGCCACTCTCTATTTCGCATCATGTTCACCGATGAAGGAAGACAGGTTTGCGCCGGTCAGCGAAAGCGCGCATGGCTTCCTTCTGGTCATCCAGAGCAAAGGTCGCGTGCAGAAGGCGGCGCTCGAAGCGAAGGCCGCCGCTGAGGCCCGTATCGAAGGCCGCGTTGACGCTTTCCTTGATCATCTCGACAATGGGCAGCGAGTATCCGGCGATACGCGCCGCCATTTCCAGGGCTGTGCGGATATGGTCCCCGGCTGGAACCAGGATCGAGACGATGCCGATGCGCTCCGCCTCATCCGCGCCAAGCAGGCGCCCCGTCAGGCAGAGCTCCATCGCTTTTGCCTTGCCAATGGAGCGGGCCAGGCGCTGAGTGCCACCGCCGCCGGGAATGGTGCCGACCGAGACCTCCGGCTGCCCGAAGCGCGCGCTAGCGTCGGCCACCACGATATCGCTCATCAGCGCGAACTCGCAGCCGCCACCAATGGCGTAGCCGGCAACCGCCGCGATGACGGGCTTGCGGCAATACGACAGCACTTCCCAATCACGGCTGACGAAATTCCGCACATAGGCTTCGGCGAATGTCTTCTCGGTCATCTCCTTGATATCGGCGCCCACGCTGAAGCAGGATTCGCCGCCGGTCACGACGATCGCACCGATTTCCGGGTCTTCGTCGAGGGCACTCACAATGCGGCTAAGCTCGAGCACCAGTGCTTCGTTCAGCGCGTTCTTTGCTTCGGGCCGGTTCAACGTGACCAGCCCGACGCGCCCGATGCGCTCAGACAATACCAATGACATCTTTGCTCCTTTCGGGTTCTCTCGTCTTACTCAGCGGCAAGCCGTGAATCGAGTTCCTGATCGTCCATCGCATAGCCCATGCGCTGGTCATAGTCCGGCTGAACGTCGTCGACCCACTCGAGGCCGGCCTCCTGAATGCGCTTTCTGACGAGTTCAAGGTACTGTGCCTGGCACGCTTCCGGCCGCAGGATCTTCAGACCCATGTCGTAGTAGCGCTCGAAATTGGCAGACTGCGTTTCCCCTGCCAGGGAAGGACGGCCGTACATGCCCATCCCCATCGCCAGGAACTTTGGCACGCGCCGTTGCAGCCGCTCCCACGCTTGCGAGCCGCCGAATTCGATCGCACGTTTGACGGCCCACAGGCCGAAGCCCATGTGCCCCACCTCCTCGCGCGCGATCCGTTCCGAGGCGCGGGCCCAGGGGAGGTAAGAGCATTTCGTGTACTGCCCCAGGAAGATCACCGCGCCAGGGGTTGCGACGCACGACATCATCGCCACGTCCTCCCAGCACTGGAACTGGTCGCGCCAGTAGGAGCGGCGAAACCCGTTGATCACGTTGACCCGCGCCGGGTCGGGGTTCTCAGGATGGTCGCGCAGTTCCGCAAGCCTGGGCTTTACGTCGATGCCAAGGTCCTCCAGCACGGTCCACAGATAGAAAGCATGGCCGTATTCCTCCATCGTCTTCTTGGCGAGCCGATAGGCCTCCTCCGGCCGCGGCGCGAAGCAGAGGTTCTCGCCGACCCGCTGGGCGCCGGCATACTCGGAATCCGCCTGGAAGCTGAGCAAATGGATCAAGGCTTTCCGATAGTCCGCAGGAAGGGTATCTCCCTTGTCGTAGTACTTCATGTTGTTCTCCTGTTGAAAAAAAGAAGGGGCAGATCGCAGGTCTACGGCGCGTTGTCTGCCGGTTTGGCAGACTGGGTTCGGCTTGGAGTCAAAGCGGATCGGCGCCAGGCTCGGACGCTCTGGCGTCATGCGGAAGATCGCTGGATCCCGGCGCGCATGCCACTTGCCGCGTCACGGTTGGTCCACCACCGGTATCCGGCAACCACCATGCACCTGCTGAAGAATCAGTTGGCGGGTACCGGTGTGCCTGCCTTGACCGAAGCCGAGGCGCGGACCGCCGGACGGATCGCGCCCCCTCGCATCGACCTCGACCAAGCCCAGACGCACGGCATTCGCGCTGGTGCTTCTCCAGGAAGCACCGATGCCGCTGAGAGCACCGTAGCCGCCCAGCGCAATCTCTTTGTCCGATACACCTCTTAACTGCGTCCTCCCAACGCATGGCAGCAATGCGCGGAACGCAGGCCACCGTGCGACCAGGCCTCGTGGTTTCATCTGGCTCCTCCAGTCGATGCGCTCGACTTGGTAATACAAATTTAAGATGTAAGTTAGATGATTTTGTATTACATTGCAAGAGCTCAGTGAGCGACGAAATCTCACTTCCGGCGGGCATCCGCATCCTCGCAGGCACCCGTTCCTGCATTGCGGGCTGGACAGCGCTGAGGGGTACCCGCCGAGTCAACCCAGAAAGGGAAGAAGAATGAAGAACGGAATGACACCCTATGTAGCCCCGCTTGAAGCGCTCGCCTTTGCCGTTGCCACCGCGACGAATGGCAACCCGCGATTGGCAGTAAAGGAAGACCTGGATTGGGAGACGTTCCAGGGCATCCTTGCCGCAAACGCCCGCCTGACCGAAGACATCCTGCTGCCGTTGAGCCGCCATTCGGACACCACGCATCCCGTACTGCACGCCGACGGGAAGGTCACCACCTCCGAAGCCGCGCGCAGCGCGTACAAGCAATTCATCGACGGTGGCTGGCCGGGCGCCCCGCTTCCCGTTGAGCTTGGCGGCTTGGGACTTATGCGCCTGGCGTGGGCGCCTCTTGCCGAAATGTGGAATGCAGCCAATCCCGCTTTCGCGCTGTGCCCGGTGGGCAACGTCGGCGCGGTCGACGCACTGCTTGCCTCGGCGTCGGCCACGATCATCGAACGGTATGCGTCGAAGATGGTGACGGGAACCTGGCCGGGCACCATGAACATCACGGAGCCGCAAGCGGGCTCGGATCTATCGCTGATCCGCGCGAGGGCCATCCCGGACCCCAGCCGGGGTCCCGGGCATTACAGGATTTCCGGGCAGAAGATCTTCATCACATTTGGCGAGCATGATCTCGCCGAGAACATCGTCCACCTTGTACTTGCCCGTTTGCCGGATGCGCCCGCCGGTGTGAAAGGCCTATCCTTGTTCCTCGTGCCGAAGTTCCTGGTCGGCGGCAGCGGGGAGATCGGCGAACGAAACGATGTCAGATGCGTAGCGCTGGAGAACAAACTCGGCATTCACGGCAGCCCTACGGCGGTGATGGTCTACGGCGAGATGGGCGGGGCCCAGGGCTTCTTGATCGGCGAAGAGAATCAGGGCCTCAATGCGATGTTCGTGATGATGAATCTGGCGCGCTTCAGTCTCGGCCTGCAGGGCACGGGCATAGCCGAACGTGCCAGCCAGGCGGCCTTCTCCTACGCCGCCACCCGCATCCAGGGGCGCCATAAGGCATCCGGCGGGAAAGCAGTCGCGATCATCCATCATCCGGGAGTCAGGCGCGCGCTGCTGAATCTACTGGCCAATACTCATGCCGCACGCAATCTGACCTACTACAGCGCTTCGCTGATCGATGCGCTCGGCTCCCCCGCGTCAACCGCTGAACGGCAGGAGGCACAGCGCTTGCTCGGTTTCCTGACCCCCATCGTAAAGGGCTGGATTTCGGAAATGGCGGTCGACTCCACCAATGCCGCGCTGCAGATCTTCGGCGGGGCCGGATATATCGAGGACACCGGCGTAGCACAGCTGGTACGCGATGCACGGATCACCACCATCTACGAGGGAACCACCACCATACAAGCGAACGATCTGGTGCATCGCAAGGTAATAGGAGATGGGGGAGCGGCATTCGCACTGATGGCCAGAAAGGTAATGGATACCGCCTCACGCCTGCAAGCTTCGCCAGCGCCGCGCCTGTGCCGTGCCGGCGCTCAGCTTGCCGCGGCGCTGTCGCAGGTCACCGCAGCCACGGACTGGATCGTCAGGCAGGGCGAAGACCGGAACGAGAGCGCGCTCGCGGTGGCCGAAGCCTATCTCGAGGCCTGCGGCAGGCTCTTCGGTGGTTGGCGCTTGCTTCATGCCGCGTTACTTGCCCAAAGCGGCACGGCTGCGTTCCGGTGCCCGCCCTCGCTGGCCGACGAACTGGAAGCCTGTTCGTCCTACTTTGCCGACTGGCAGCTGAGTCAGGTCGAAGGCCTGAGCTCGGCCGTCATGCGGGCCGGTGCCAGCGTGACCGATGCAGACTCCCTGTTCGAGGAAGCCGTCCGCAGACTCGGCCCTGCCGCATGAAGCCGACCGCAGCAGACCTCCAGCCTTGAAACCGTTGATATCGATCCTTCCCAAGGAAACAGAGCCCATGGCCCTTCCCTCAATCCTGCAGAATCTGGCGTTGCCCGTGATGGCCTCTCCCATGTTCATCGTCAGCTATCCGGAACTGGTTCTCGCACAATGCAAGGCGGGCATCGTCGGCGCCTTTCCGACGCTCAACGCACGCCACCCGGAGTTGCTCGACGAATGGTTGACCCGCATCGCCGAGGAACTGAGCGCCTTCAGAGCGGCTAACCCTGGCCAGCCCGTCGGGCCGCTCGCGGTCAATCAGATCGTGCACCAGTCGAATACCAGGCTGGAACGTGACGTGCGCGTCTGCATCGATCACAAAGTGCCGATCTTCATCACCAGCTTGCAGGCACCGGTAAAGGAGATCCTCGACGCGGTGCATGGCTACGGGGGCATCGTCCTGCACGATGTCATCAGCGTACGCCATGCGCGGAAGGCGCTGGAAGCCGGAGTGGATGGTCTCATCGTGGTGGCTGCCGGCGCAGGCGGCCACGCGGGGACCCTGTCCCCCTTCGCGCTGGTCGGCGAAGTCCGGAAATTCTTCGACGGCCCGCTGGTGCTGTCGGGCGCGATTGCCAACGGTGAAGCCATCCTCGCCGCGCGCGCCATGGGCGCCGATCTCGCGTACATCGGCACGCGTTTCATTGCCTCGCAGGAAAGCAATGCCGCCGAGGGCTACAAGCAGGCCATCGTGGGGGCCAATGCTGCCGATATCGTCTATACCAACCTGTTTTCCGGTGTCCACGGCAACTATATGCGGCAGAGCATTCTGAACGCCGGGCTGGATCCGGACAACCTGCCGCTATCCGACAAGAGCAAGATGGATCTCTCGGGCGGCGCGAGCAAGATCAAGGCGTGGAAGGATATCTGGGGGGCCGGACAGGGCGTCGGGTTGATGGATGAGATTCGGCCGACAGCGCGGATCGTTGCGCAACTGCAGGCCGAGTATCAGGCCGCGCGTCACCGGCTGCTGGCGCAAGACGCTTGACGAACCTTCCGGACTTTAGCGGATCGGCGCCAGTGCGGCCCGCGCATGGACCGCACTGGCGACGCCATATTGCGCTACGCCGCAGGCGCCTTTGCGGCCCGGCGCCGGCCCGGCAAGGCCGGCGCCGCGGACGGCGCGCCGCCGAAGCGCCGCAATACCTCGTCCGAGACGGGGGCGAGAACGCCTTCGCTGGTCTGCACCGTCTCGGCGAGAAACACTTCGGAGGGCGGCAGGAGCTGGAAATACAGCGCGCGGCACAGCGCATGGGCTTCGGTGCCGGCCCATGAGGAGGGCAGCAGCTGCAGCGGCAGCTTGGGATCCTGCAAGACGATGCGGCGATAGGCCAGTACCAGCAGGGTGCGCACCTGGAAGGCGGCTGCCGGGGGAATCGCCCCGTCCGACAGCGCCGCCTGCACCGGTCCGAACAGCGCGATGAAGTCCCGGTACCCGGCCTCCACCGCGTCCAGGCGCCAGGCCTTGCGGATGGTGGCCTCCATGGGCGCCGGCGCCATCTGGCTTGCCGGCGTCGCGCTCAGTATCTGCACCTTGCCCTCGATCTTCAGCTCGCGCACCAGGTGCTGGCAGGCGCCGGGGTCGTTACCCGGCGCCGCGTAGAGATTGGGCGCGAACGGCCCGAAGCCGAGCCATTGCAGTCGCAGCTTGAGATCGGCCACGACACGCTTGTCAAGGTTGTCGGGTTCGAACAGCACGATCTGCCAGCTGCCGTCCCAGGCGGACCTGGGCTCACCATAGACGCGTTCGAAGTAGTCCCGGGTGTTCTCGAACGTTTCCTTGCTGAGCGAGTAGTAGCTGTACTTGCCACTGCGTACCGCATCGAGCCAGCCGTCGTACACCAGCCTGAGCGCGGCGGTGCGCACGTGGGACGCTTCCAGTCCGAACGCGCTCACCAGCTGCACGATGCTGCTCAGCCAGACCGACCCGCGCCCGGGCGAGAGCATGTCGCCGAACACCGTGCTGATGATCGCCTTCGGCGAGAAGGGAACCTGCCCGGCCAGCCCTGCGCTCAACTCTTCCCAGCTGACTTGCCGGGCCTTGGTCGTTGCCGCCTTCGCCATCACGAATCCTCCTTGGATGGGCGGATTATATCGGCCGGCGCACCGGCGCCAGGCGCGTCACCGGCGGTGGCTGCGGCGGCCAGAGCCGACTGCAGCCGGCCGCGCAGCACACCGAAGCGCTCGACCGCGTCCTCGAAGGCGTCGCGCGCGCTGGCGTAGCGTTCGACCACCTCCGGGTGCGGCCCCAGGGCAACGATGTCGGCATGGATGGCGTCGCATTGGTTGAGCAGGCTGTCGAGCTGGAAGCGGTCGCGCATGTACTGCCTGGCGAGTTCGGCGGCGGCGGTGTCGAGGGCCGCATAGGTGGGCACGCGCTGCCCGGGGGGGCAAGGGAAGTCCGCCTGCAGGCGACTCCATTCGGCGTCGAAGGCGAGTGGCGCCGGCGCCTGCGCCTCGGTGCGGTAGCCGAAGCGCGCCAGTTGCTGCCGACGTCCGTGTTCGTTCCAGTCTGGGTGGTTCATGCCGTCTCCATGCAATACAAATAGATTGTTTTACGAAGTCGAATTAGTATTATACTGGGGACGCGCACTTTGCAGGACAGAGAACTACAGAGAACTACGGAGACGTGTGCGTAGAGGAAGGAGACAACTCATGTCGATCCGGTCCCGGTTCATCTTCGCGGGAAATTCGGTCGGCAGTATCCACGGCCTGATGGGGTTGCCGGGCTTGAGACTGGCCGCCACCTGTCTTGCCGTTACCGCGCTCGCCTTTGCAGGGATTGTCGAGCAGTTGATCAGCAAGATGGAGTCGGTGACGGGCAGATTCAACGGCCTTGTGGTGCTCCGGCGTCTGCATGGTTGTGCTCGCGGCCTTCGCTGGCTGGGTGTGGCCGGGTGTCGGCATCCTGCGCTCACCGCTTGGACGAGCACTACGCGCGAAGCGTGAACATATCGGGGATTTCTATCTGGGAGCGCAGGATGTCATGGCGAGGGAAGGCTGGGGCTGGAAACGCAGGCAGATATGGGGATAGCGAATTGAGCACTCTCACCTTAGTCCCCGGCGAGGGAACGCCGGAGAGACAGCGGCAGGACTACCGCCTCCAGAAGGAGGAGATTCGTCGGGACGCCAGCATCGGTTCGACGGTTGCCACGATGTTCCAGGCTCTGGTTGGCAAGTGGGGCGATCGCGTAGCGTTGCGCCGCAAGCAGGGCGGGACCTGGGAAGACATAAGCTGGCGGCAATTCGGCGACGCCGCACGCCAGGTTGCGGCGTCCCTGGCGGCTAGCGGATTCCGTGGCGGCGAGTCTGCCTGCATTCTCAGCAGCACGCGTCCGGAATGGATGTACTGCGACATGGGACTGCTCGGCATCGGGATGGTGGTCGCGGGCATCTATCCGACTGATTCCAGCAGCCAGGTGGCCTACCTGGCGGGAGACTGCAATGCCTCCATCATCTTTGTCGAGAACGACGCGCAACTCGACAAGGTACTGGCGATCAGGGAGACGTTGCCCGCATTGAGACTCATTGTTGTCTTCGACTTGGCAGGGCTGCGCGACCTTGCCGACGACATGGTCTGCAGCTTTGCCGATTTCCTGCTCCGCGGCGCCGCGTTCTCGCGTGCCCAGCCAGACTGGTTCGCGCGCCAGACAGGGAAGGTCCTTCCGGATTCGCTGGCAATTCTGGTGTACACCTCGGGCACCACAGGTCCGCCGAAAGGGGCAATGGTCAGCCATGCCAACCTGGTGTTCCAGGTGGTCAACAGCGCTCCGCTCTGGGAGATGCATGAGGGCGACGACCGTCTCGCGTTCCTTCCCCTGTGCCATATCGCAGAGCGGTATTTCACCTACTTTTCCATGTACCGCGGTGTTGTCTCCAACTTCGTGGAGAGTCCTGCGACGGTCCTTGATGATGTCCGTGAAGTTCAGCCGGAATTCATGCTGGCGGTTCCGCGCATCTGGGAGAAGCTGTACTCACAGGTAGACATGCGGTTGAAGGAAGGCACGCGCTTGCGGCGTTGGGCTTTTGGTTGTGCGATGGCGCTAGGCATGCGTCGGGAAAGGCTGGCTGCGAAGGGGGTTTCCCCTCCAGCGTGGCTGGAACTTGCGCTCTCCATTGCGGATCCGGTGGTGCTGCGTGGCGTCCGAACCAGCATGGGACTTGAGCGGGCGCGTTCGATTGCAAGCGGCGGCGCGCCCATCTCGCCGGAGCTCGTGCAGTGGTACGGGGCGCTTGGCATTGTCTTGCTCGAGCTTTACGGCATGACCGAATGCGGCACGATTTCGGCGAACCTGCGGCATGCCCGGCGCCTGGGCTCGGTAGGCCGCCCTGCGGGAGGCTGCCGGGTTCGCATTGCTGAGAATGGCGAGATTCTGGTTCGCGGGGCCAATGTCTTCGTGGGCTATCTGAATCAGGAGTCCAAGACAGCCGAGGTACTACGGGATGGCTGGCTCCATACAGGCGATGTGGGCCGCTTCGACGATGATGGCTATCTCTATATCACCGATCGTCTCAAGGACATCCTGATCACATCCGGCGGCAAGAATATTACGCCAAGCGAAATTCAGAACGCCCTCAAGTTCTCGTCGTATATCAGTGATGCGCTGGTCATCGGCGACCGGCGGAAGTACCTGACGGCCATCATCATGATCGACCGGGAGAACGTCGAGAAGTTTGCGCAAGAGGCGCAGCTTGCATATACGGATTTCGCCAGTCTTGTGGCCGTGCCTCAGATCCGCATGCTCATCGGCAAGGTGGTCGAAGCCGTCAATGCAAAGTTTGCCCGCGTCGAGTCGATCAAGGATTTTCGCATCCTGCCGGTCGAACTGACGCCGGCCCATGAGGAGGTCACGCCAACCATGAAGCTCAAGCGGCGCGTGATCGAGCGCAAGTGGGAATCCCTGATCGAGAGCATGTACGAAGGAGCATCATTGTGAGCGAGTTGGAAGTTGTCGAAGTCGGCGGGGTGCTGAGTGTTACCCTGGCCCGTCCTGCCAAGCGCAACGCCTTGACGACGCAGATGGTGCGGGCGCTGCGCACGGTTCTTGATGAAGCCGGCCGGAGCCGCTCCGTGCGAACGGTGCTGCTGCGCGCGCAGGGCGCCGCGTTTTGCGCGGGGCGTGATCTTTCGGACGCCGTGGCGGGCGAGGATGCTGCGGCCATCTTGCACGAAGAGATCAATCCGCTTATCGAATCCTTGAGCAAGGTTCCGCAGCCGACCATCGCTGCAGTGGGCGGCGCGGCGATGGGCGTGGGCCTCGGCCTGGCTCTCGCTTGCGATCTCGTGATGGCCAGTCCGTCTGCAGCCTTCGCTTCGCCATTCGCGCGCCTTGGCGGCATCCTGGATTCCGGTGGGCATTGGCTTCTGGCGCGGCGCATCGGCGGGAGCCGGACGTTTCGCTTGATTGCGACTGCCGAGCAGATCGGCGGGGAGGATGCCTATGACTGGGGGCTGGCCGATCTGCTCGTGCCCGACGAGGAACTCGATACGCGCGCGCGCGCGCTGGCGGAAGTGCTCGCCAACGGGCCGCAGGATGCGCTGCGCGAGGAGAAGCGGCTGCTTGCGGCAGCCATGACTTCGACGTTGGCGCAAACGCTGGCACTCGAGGCTACGGCCCAGGGCTGGGCGGCGGGTACTGCAGATTACCGCGAGGGGATCGCAGCGTTCAAGGAGAAGCGCCGACCGGCATTTCGCCTGGAGCGGCCATGAGCTATGCGGTAACGCTGGAGCCGGGCGGCGCTATGTTCTTCGCGGAGGCCGGAGAGATGTTGCTGGATGCCGCCCTGCGGCAGGGTGTAGCACTTGCGCACAGCTGCCGCCAGGGCATATGCGGGGCTTGCCGGGTCCAATTGATTTCCGGGCAGATCGATCGAAGCGCGGAGGAGCCTGTGGCAATGGATGGCGCCGAGTCCGGCGAGGTCCTGTGCTGCAGGGCGAGCGCGCGCAGTGACCTGGTGCTGTCGAGCACATTACCCACGGGCAGGCAACCACTGCCGGTCCGCAAGCTGCTCGGGCGCGTTGCCGGGATTCGGCGGACAGGGGCGGCGGATGTACTGATCCTCAGCATCAAGCTGCCGCGCGAGGCGGAGCTTGATTTCCGCCCGGGGCAGTACGTCGATCTGACGACCAGGGAGGGCGTTCGCCGCAGCTACTCCATCGCGCAGGCTTCAGGCAGGGGAGATTGCCTGGAGTTTCACATCCGGCATTGCCCAGGCGGCCGCTTTACCGATGGCCTGTTCAATGAGCGGGAGTCGCGGCCCGGCACCGGCCACATCGTGCAGGTGGAGGGGCCGTACGGCAGTATGTGGTTGCGGGAGGCGGACGCACCGGTCATCCTGCTGGCAAGTGGCACTGGATTCGCCCCTATCAAGGCCATGGTCGAGGAGGCCATGCGTCTTGGTATCCACCGGCCGATGCGCCTGTATTGGGGGGGGCGTCGACCCGCTGACCTGTACATGGATGCGCTTTGCCGGCATTGGGCAGCGGCATGGGACGGATTTTCCTATATCCCTGTCGTGTCGGACGCTTGCGATGCGGATGCCTGGCAGGGGCGAACCGGATGGGTCCATCGCGCAGTGATGGAGGACATCGCCGATCTGGCGGCCTACCACGTCTATGCTTGCGGTGCGCCGATCGTGGTGGAGAGCGCCCGACAGGACTTCTCCCGGATCTGCGGCCTGCCGCGCGGCAGCTTCTTTGCCGATGCATTCGTTACGGCGAAGGATCTGTCAAGCGGGGTATGCGCTGCGGCTTGATGGCGCGTGCTTGAAGCGGGTGGCTGGCAGCGGGCCGTCGCGGCGCCGTCGGTACCGCGTTCATCGGGAGTCGCCGCTCGCGTGAACAATCGCGTCGAGCTCATTCGTCAGCCGGCCGCGAACGGGGGCGGCGGCGCAGCAGCAGGAATGCAGCGGGAATCAAGAACAAGGAGAGCAGTGGCGCTGTGACCATGCCGCCGACCATGGGAGCGTCGATCGCCTCCAAGCCGGTGCCGCCTGTCCTCATGATGGGCAGCAGGCCCGCCAGGATGACGGCGTTCGAGTCGAGGCCACCCATCAGGCGTAGGCCGGCGCTGCCCGGCTGGTCGACTGGATGCAGGCATGGTGGACGTTGCTACGGTGGGAAGGTCAAGGGGAAATGTGCGGGGCCGCACTGTCGATCTCCTGGACGCTTGCCTCGCGGTGCGACTCCCTCTTATCGAGAGCCGCACCGGACCTGCCAGCGCCGCCCGCGCGTGCGGGCCGGCATCGCCCGCCTACATGCCGCAGAGGGTCTCGCGCAACGGCGCTGCCTTGCGCGTGAAGTGGCGCAGCGTCGCGGACGGGTTCCAATCGTCGCCGTCGATGCTGTAGCTCTCGTCGAACGGCTTGGCATTATTGGTCTGCGCGTACAGCGGCGTGGTGTACGGCGCCACCACCATCAGGTGCATGGTGCCGTCCGGGCCGAATGCCAGCCCTTCGGCTTCGGTGCGGTTCGGCTCGTCGTAGGTCAGCAGCTCGATCACGCTGCCGCTGACCGTGTCGACCTTGTAGATGCGCTTGCGCTTGAGGCCGTTGACGGTGTCCTTGGTATCGGCGGAGGCGTACAGCATGCCCTGGTAGATCTTCGCCCCTTGCACCCGCTTGCCATTGAACGAGGTCTGCAGCGGCACTGAGCGGATCAGCTTGAAGGTCTCCAGGTCGAAGACATTGAGCTTGTCGGCCGCCGCCGTGCTCCACGTGACGGTATAGAACTGCTTGCGTGGCGCGTCCACCGCCACCCAGGGCACGCCGTCGGCATGCTCGGCGAGCGGCAGCGCGTGCTTGACGCCGGTGTACTGCAGGGTCTTGGCGTCGAACACGGCGATATAGGATTGCTGGGACGAATCGTCTTCGTCTTCGATCGGTGCGTAGAGTTTGCCGTCGGCGATATCGATGTCGCCGATATGGCCCATGTGCGGCCCGCCGGGGGATGCGCCGTAGATGGCCTGGATATCGGCCGGCAGCGCCAGCGGCCGGTTCAGCGCGGGCGCATAGCCGGCGTCGGTGCGCTGCAGGCCGTAGCGCCAGGAGAACACCGGCGTGGCGCCGTCGAAGGCCAGGCCCTGGCTTTTCAGCGTGGCGGGGATGCTGGCCGCCTGCTCGTCGGTGAGGTAGGAGAATCCGGTCAAGGTCTTGGCGTCCAGCGCCAGCTGCGTCAGCACGCGGTCCAGGTATTGCTGCAGCACCGACATGTCGTTGACGAAGGAGGTGCGTTGCGCCGTGGCTTCCGACCAGGTTTCCTGGTCCAGTGCGCTGTTGACGGCGCGCAGGGCCGCCACGACCGGCATGCTGCGGCCGACCAGCCTGGTTTCCAGCGCCAGCAGATCGGCTTCGGACAGCGCGGCGAGCTTGACGCCCGCGGCCGATGCGGTGAGCGGTGGAATGGAAATACCGTTGCCGGGATCCTGGTCGGAGTCGAGGCTGAGCAGCAGGCTGGCCAGCTTGCCCAGAGCCGGCGTGCTCTGGCAGTTGCGCTCGGGCTGCAGGTCGAAGAGGGTGATGACGGGCTTGGGCTTGATCGCCGCCAGTTCGATGCCGGCGACTTCCAGCGTCAGTGTGCTGGCGCTGTTGACGGAGAAAGTGCCGTTGTCGGTCTTGACCGGCAGGCCGTCGGCCTTCACTGTCAGTCCGCTCAGCCCGGGCCAGCCGGCCAGCTTGACCTGCATGATGGTCGCGGCGGGCGACGTGGCCGGAGGCGGCTGCACAGAGCTGCCTGCTGCGGGAGTGGCGGGGCTTTCCGCGCCATCGCCACCGCAAGCGGCAAGGGAGCCGACGACGACGGCAAGCAGCGGGATGGCGTAGCGGTGGGTAACCGGCAGGGCGGGACGGCGAATCTTCATGATTCCGGAGCGGACGTACTGCGGTGGGCAGCCCGAGTGGGAGCACTCAGGGACGGGAGCGGGCGGTGATTTCCGCCCGCCGGAGCCCCGCATTGTTGGCCCGCCGTGTGGCACGCCTGTGACGCAATGTCATGACATCAAGGCATGGCAATGCGCCGTCGCCCGCCTGGCACCGGCGAGGCGCTCTTACGTCGACGTCAACGCATTCGCCGGCGGCCTGGCGCGCAACGCCGTCGGTTCGATGCCGAACATGCGCTTGTGTGTCCGGGTCAGGTGCGCGGAATCCGCGAAGCCCGCCAGATGCGCGGCCTCGGTCCAGGTCGCGCCGGACAGCGCGGCTTCGACGGCGAGGTTGATGCGCAGCCAGAGCACGTAGGCGCGGAAGGAGCTGCCGGTCTCGGCGACGAACAGGTGCCGGAAGCGGCTTTCCGACAGCGCGACCGCGGCCGCCACGTCACGCAGCTGGACGGTATCGGCGAGATGCGCGCGGATGTAGTCCAGCGCCGGGCCCAGGCGCGGGTCGGGCTGCCGTTCGAGGCCGGGCGTGCTGCCGCTCAGTTCCGCGATGGCGGCCGTGGCGGCACCGGCCAATGCCCTGGCGCCGTGGCCCGCCTGCAGGCCCTGGCGCAGCAGCCGCGCGGCGGCGCGGACAGCATCCGGCGGCAGTTCGGCCACGGCAGGGGTCGGATAGCGTGCCGTCAGCGCACGTCCGGCGCTGCTCTCGGGTTCGACGAAGAGGTGGGCCACGGTGGCGCTGCCGTCGATCTCGAACTGGTGCGTGCATTCGCTGGCGACGAAGGCTCCCGCGTAGCCGCACCAGTCGCCCTCGGGCTCGGTGCGGAAACCGAAGCGGCCCCGCAGGGCGATGGCGATCTGGTGCGCATGGTGGCGGTGCCACTGCGTGCGGCCCCGGCTTTCACCGATCCAGAGGCTGCCGCCATGCCAGAAACAAGGGTGGCCGATGGCCGCGATGGCCGAGAAGCCGGCGCGTGCGGCGGATGCTTGCGCGGATGTGCCTTGCTTCGCAGCCACTGCGTTCTCCTTCAGGTCAGCCGTTTCGTTCAAGTGCCGGATGCCGGCGGCCGGGACAATCGCGCCATCCTAACAGCCTCTTGATTCCGCATGATGTACCGCTCTGCTTTTGCCCGGCACGTCCGTCCCTGCCGCCAGGCGGAACCCGACGCCGCCCGCCACCAGCGCTGGTCCGCTGGATGATTGAAATGGCTGGCGCCGACCGATTTCAGTGATTCAGTGGACTCGCTGTCGCGCGCCGTGCCCTGTCGCAATGCGGTGCTCCCGGCCAGTGCTTCGGCCGGGGGCCCCCCCTCCGGGTCCCATCGACGCGGATTCGTTTCTCATCCCTCACCCAGGACACTATCCATGTTCAAGCCATTGGCGCAGACCGTGCTGGTCTCGCTCGCGACCGCTGGTCTCGCTGCCTGCGGGACGCCACCCGCCGATCTCGATCTTTCGCTCCAGCATCCGACTGCCGAGGGCAGGTTCATCGTCAGCATGGTGCCACCCGCCGCGGGCGCGGCCATCCGCCAGATGCATGCCTGGCAGGTGCGCGTGGAAATGCCCGACGGGCGGCCTGTGCAGCATGCCGCCATCGGCTTCGACGGCGGCATGCCGCAGCACGGCCATGGCTTTCCCACCGCGCCCCGCGTCACCGGCGAGCTTGCGCCGGGCGTCTATGCGCTGGAAGGCGTGAAGTTCAGCATGTCCGGCTGGTGGGACATGCGCCTGGCGATTCGCGCCGGTGACCTCAGCGATACCGCGGTGTTCAACGTCATCGTCGGCGATGACGGATTGCGCCGCTGAGCCGCATCGGCCAGGAGACCGTTTGATGGACCCGATTGTTGGAACCAAGGGGCTTGCGCTGCCGCGCGCGGGCCGGCGTGCGCGGCGGCTGCGGGCGCCGGCCGCGGTGCTCATCTGCCTCGCGGCGCTTGTGCGGATCGCGCCCGGCCTTGCCGGCGATGGTGCCGATGCTGGCGATCCCTGGACGAAGGGGGAGCGTGCCGTCCTGTCTACGATGCACTTGAGGCAGCTGCCGTCGCCGTCGCCCGATCCCTCGAATGCGGTGGCCGATGTGCCGGCGGCGGCGGCGTTCGGCAAGCGGCTCTTCTCGGATGCACGCCTGTCGCGCAACGGCGCGGTGTCGTGCGCCACCTGCCATGTGCCTGAGCGGCAGTTCCAGGATGGCCTGGCGGTCGGCAGGGGGATCGGCGACGGTCGCCGCCGCACCATGCCGGTTGCCGCGACGGCGCATAGTCCTTTCCTGTTCTGGGATGGCCGCAAGGACAGCCAGTGGTCCCAGGCCCTCGGCCCGCTGGAAGATGGCGTCGAGCATGGCGGCAACCGGCTGCAGCTGGCCCGGGTCGCGCTGGCCCACTACCGGCGTGAATACGAGTCCTTGTTCGGGCGCCCGCCGGAGCTGCCGTCATGGCCGGCCGATGCCTCGCCGCTGGGCAGCGAGCGCGAGAAGCAGGCGTGGTCGTCGCTCGCGCCCGCGCAACGGGATGCCATCAACCGCGTATTTGCCAATCTCGGCAAGGCCATCGCAGCCTACGAGCGGACCGTGGCCTACGGCGAATCGCGCTTCGACCGCTACGTCGAAGCCGTGCTCGCCGGAGACCGCGAGGGCAGGCGCATGCTTTCGGCGCAGGAGATCAAGGGCCTGCGCTTGTTCCTCGGCAAGGCGCAATGCGCGACATGCCACAACGGTCCGCTGCTGACCGACCAGGCTTTTCACAATACCGGTGTGCCGCCGGGAGCGCGGCGGCTTCCCGACCCCGGGCGCGCGGCGGCCACGGCAGGCGTGCTGGCCGACGAGTTCAATTGCCTGGGGCGCTATAGCGATGCGCCGCCGGAGCACTGCCGCGAACTGCGCTTCATGGCCGCAGGCGGGCCGGACCTGGCGGGCGCCTTCAAGACGCCGGGCCTGCGCAACGTGGCCTTGCGGGCCCCTTATATGCATGGCGGGCAGCTCGCCACCCTGGATGCCGTGATGGCGCACTACATGCGATCGCCGGCCGCGGCGGTGGGACATTCCGAGTTGTCGGCGGAGGAGGGGGGCCACGCCGGGCACCTGCGTATCCGCTTGACGGAGACCGAGGCAGGCGACGTGGTGGCGTTCCTGGGCAGCCTGTCGGGGCCCATCGTGGAGCGTCCCATCGGCGCGAGGCCGGCGGAGCCGGTGCGCTGAGCGGGCCGGGCACAGGCCGGGTTCCATGGCCGCGGAAGGCAGTGGACTAGCCTTCGACCTCGATCCGCCGGTAGACCCGGTAGCCCTGTCCGCGCACCGTGGCGATCGGCAGCCGCTGGCCGCTGGCCTGTTCGATCTTGCGGCGCAGCCGGTGCATCTGCGTATCCAGGCGGCGCTGGTCGTAGTGCAGGTAGTCCTCGCCGAGCGCCTTGACGATGCTCCTGCGGGTCACGTACTGCGCGCCGTGGGCGCCGTCGGCGAGCGCGCGCAGCACCGTGTAGTCCTGCGCCGACAGCGGCACGGGCGCGCAACCCGGCGGCATCAGCGCAGGCGGCGCGGCGGACAGGCGCCATGCCGCGGGCGCATCGGTCGGCGCGGCCTGCAGTGCTTCGTCGGGCAGCGCCTGCTGGCGCGCGGAGATGTCGCGCGCCACTGCCACGCGGTGTGTCTTGCACTCGGACAGGCGCGCCGACCACTCGATGGTGGCGAGGCTGCCGTCCTTGCGGACGTAGCGGTTCTCGAAGTGCCGCTGCTGGTAGCCGGCCTCGATGCGCGCGACCGCCTGCAGCGTTCGGTCGAGGTCCTCGGCGTAGAGGAAGTCGAGCATCGATCTGCCGACCATCTCTTCCGGCCGGTAGCCGAAGATGGCTTCGCAGGCGCCGCTGATGGACAGGAAGCGGCCTTGCCGGTCGACCACGCAGATCGCGTCGAGCAGCAGGTCCATGACGTGCTTGGGTGGCTGGATCGCCATCTTCGTTCTTGCAGGCATCTTGCAGACATCGGGTGCCACCACCGCCGGCGGCCCCGTTCCAGGCGCCGATTTTAACCGGCGGCGCGCAACCCCGCTGCCGGGTGGGGCGCCGCGGGCGCGGTTGTCTCGCTTGCTAGGCGCCGTCCCCGCCGTCCCCGCCGTCCCCGCCGCCCCCGTTGTCCCCGTTGTCCCCGTTGTCCCCGTCATCGTCGTCGCGCGCTCTGCGCCCGCCCGGCCTGGACGTGGGGCGCCCCTGGCGACCGAGCGGCAGTTGCGGGTATTGCATGGCGGCGTATTGCAGTGCGGCGTCCTCGGAGACGAACGGCAGCGGGCTGTCGGTGGAGTCGTCCTCGTAGACCGGAGTCAGGTAGACCTTGCCGCGGATCACCTTGCTGAGATTGAGTCGCTTGAGCGCTTTCATGCCGGACGGAATGGATTGGCCTGCCGCGCCGCAGGCAGCCCGCAGGCAGCCCGCAGGAGGCGCCGGGATGGCGTCATGCGGGTGAGGTGCCGGCGTTGGCGTGGACGTGGGCGTCGCAGCTTGAGCCTACGACGCAGTAGCGTGCGTCGCATGCCCCTTTCGGGGGGCGCGGGTGCGCTGGCGCACGCAGGTGGGCGGGCCGGCGGCGCCGGGTTCAGTCGGGCCGCGGCAGGTCGCCCGGGGCGGCGTGGCCGATGGCCGGAGACTTGATGTGGCGCAGGGCGTCGCGGAAATGCTCGTGCCGGGCGCTGCGCAGCCATTCGAAGGCCACCATCTCGACCGTGGCCGGCAGCGCGCCGGCGGCGGCCAGGCGTGCCACCGCGGTGTCGTGGTCGATGGCCTTGCGCGAGCCGGTGGCATCGACCAGCAGGGTGACCTCGCGCCCGTGCCCGAGCAGGCCGAGCGCGGTCTGCAGCACGCAGACGTGGGCTTCGCAGCCGGCCACGATGACGCGGCGGCGTGTCGCCGGCAGGATCTCGCACAGGCCGTCGGCGCAGGCATCGAAGCTGTCCTTGGCGAAGGTGCGGTCGCACAGCGCCGTGACTTCGGCGAGGTTGGCGCCCAGGCTGCCGGGGCTCTGTTCCGTGCCGACCACCGGCACGCCGAGGCGGCGCGCGATGGTGGCCAGGCGCACGCATTCCCTGACCACCTGCTCGCCATGGCGGATGGCCGGCATCAGGCGGGCCTGCAGGTCGACCAGGACCAGTATGGAATCGGCGGCATCGTGCAGCATCGTCATTCTCCTGTGGGGCCGGCATGGGCGCGAGGGCACAGCGCCAAGGCTGCCAGTGCCGCGCCGGGATGGCAAGCGCGCCGCCGCTCGTGCCGGCCGGGCGCCAGGCCCCTGGAAGGCGGATGCCGGACGTTGGGCGTTAGACATTCGGCGTTAGACGTTAGACTTGAGCCCTTCGAAGCCAAGCCAGACAGCGTTGTTCACCATGAGCCTGCAATCCGTCAGCGATTTCCTTGCCCGCCACGCCCCCGACATCCGCATCGTCGAGAAGGACACCAGTACCGCCACCGTGGCCGAGGCGGCGACGGCCCACGGGGTGGAGCCGGCTCAGATCGCCAAGACCCTGTCGTTATGGCTGAAGGACGAGGTGGTGCTGCTGGTGATGGGCGGCGATACCCGCATTGACAACCGCAAGTACAAGGATCGTTTCGGCGCCAAGGCCAAGATGCTGAACGCGGACGAGGTGCAGCAGTGGACCGGCCACCCGGTCGGCGGGGTCTGCCCTTTCGGCCTGCCGCGCGATCTCCGCATCTTTGCCGACGTGTCGCTGCAGAAGTTCGAGGAAGTGCTGCCAGCCGCGGGTGCCACCCATGCCGCGGTGCGGATCGCGCCGGCGCACCTGGCGCAGTTGGTCAAGGCCGAGTGGGTGGACGTGGCACAGGAGCAAGCGCAGGCGCCTGTGCCGGCCTGAAGCGCGGCCGAGGCCGCGCGCCCGCAGCGCGCCGGCCTAGCCGCGAGGCGTCGTGCGGGAGCTTCCGTCGTCCGCTCGCTTGCGCCCGTGGATCATCGCCGCCACGAGGTTCTCACCGTGCATCCGCCCCATGACGATGGCCGCCACGACGTGCACGCCCACCAGCACCATCAGGCAATCGGCCAGCGCGGCATGCAGGTCTACCGGCCAGTCTTCGCCCCAGAAGGCGTCGAGCCGGGACAGCCATCCGGTCGCGGCAAGAGCGAGGATCAGTGTCCACATCGTCACCATCATCAGGGCGCCCAGCGGCGTGTGGCTGAGATAGCGCGGCGCGCGCCCGGCGAGCAGGGCGCGGCTGTAGGCAAGCGCGCCCGATGGCGACGGCAGCCACGCCGAGAAGCGCGCCGGCGGGCTGCCGACAAAGCCCCACAACAGGCGCAGCAGCACCAGGCCAGCGGTGGCATAGCCGAGTGTGCGATGCAGCGGGCCGCCGGAGTTTTCCTCCAGTTCCCACAGCACCAGTGCTGCTACGCTCCAGTGAGTGAAGCGGACCACGGCATCCCAGACGCGCACCGTGGCCTGCGTGCCTGCCGGCATGCTCGGCTTCTTCATCGCTGCTTCATGTGAGGCTTCTTACTTGCCGATCTCCGACTTCACCACCTCCAGGGTCTTGGTGTCGTAGTAGATCTCGGCCTTCTTGCCGTCCTGGGTCGTGCCGTAGATCTCGTAGCAGTTGCCGTCGACCTTGAATTTCTTGATCTTGTAGCCTTCGGCTTCGATCTTCGCCCTGGCATCCGCTTCCTTCATCCACTCGGCTTTCGGGTGGGCGGTGCATTTGGCACTGGCGAAGGCGCCAGTGGAAAACAGGCCGGCCAGGACAAACAGGGTAATACGCTGCATGGGTTGTCTCCCTATCGGATAGATCAGTGGCGGAGAGGCTAATGCAAGCGAGAACGATTTGCAATTCGGGAATGTTCCTGCGCGGCCTCAGCCGGGAGCTCGCAGGGCCGCGTCGAGTCGATCCACTACCTCGGCCCAGTCCGCGTCTTCGAGAATCTCGTCGCGCAGCAGGGCGGCCTGCGCCGGGGTCCAGAAGGGCGCGTCGGCGAGGGCGATGCCAGCCGCCAGCGGTGCATGGGTAGCCAGGAAGGCACGGATGCCGGCGTCGTCGGCGGGCAGTCCCAGTTGGGCGAACAGTTCGGAAAAGCGGTGGAACGAGGCGTCCATGATCGGCTTGGCTTGGCCGCCCGGCGGGCGGCGGGTGGAAAGGAAGGGCCGTCTGCCGCAGGCGCGGCCCATGCCCTCGGAACTATAGCCTACCGAGATGGCCGCAGGCCCGGCGACGGGTCGGCAGGCGTTCAGTCCTGGCCGCTGCGGTACTGCTGGTAGACCGCCTGCGCCAGCGCCAGCAGGCGCGCGCGTTCGAGCGTGCCGGCCAGCGCGAAGCCGAGATCGCGGTCGACCCAGTAGAAGGCCATCGGACGGGCCGCCGCCGCGGGCCGGCCGAGAGGGGCGTTGCCAGCCTGTTCCAGGCGGAAGCCGGTTTCCGGCGTGCCGGCGGCCATGCGGCGCAACTGCAGCGAGACACGCGCGCCGTCCTCGGATTCGTACATCAGGATGGCCGAGGGGCCGCCCACGGCCACGCCCAGCCGTCCGCCGATCAGCCGGAAGCCCTCGGCGCGCAGGTCCGGCACGCGCAGCGGCGCGCCCAGGCGCTTGGACAGCCAGGCCACGAGATGGGCCTCGTCGGCGGCGTCCACCTCGACCACGTGGCGGACTTCGGGGGCATAGACCGCATGGCTGAGCAAGGCATCGCGCGCGAAGCGCTCCGCCGCCGCTTCACGCGGCGGGGGGCCGGCGTCGCCGCGGGCCAGCCAGCCGAGCGAGGCGCCGACCGCCAGGCAGCACAGGCCCACCGGCAGGGCCAGCCGCCAGGCGGGCGTGCCCGGCCCACGCCGTCCCGCCGGCCGGCCATGCAGCGCGGCGGGCAGCGCCGCCAGCGGCACGGCGTCGTTGAGCACCGGGTCGAAGGCATGGTGCAGCGCGCGCGCCTGGGTGCGCCAGGCGGCCACGCGCGCGGCATCGTCCGGGTGCGAGGCCAGCCAGGCCTCGATCTCGGCGCGCCGATCGTGGGGCAGTTCGCCGTCGGCGTAGGCGTGCAGGTCGGTTTCTTGGACGGAGGCCATCATTTCACTCGCTGCAGGCTGGTGTCGGAGGCCGCGCCCGTGCCGGGCGCCGTGCCGAGCAGCGCGCGCATGCGCTCGCGCGCGCGCGACAGGCGCGACATCACGGTACCCGGCGGGATGCCCAGCACGCGGGCCGTTTCCGCATAGGACAGTTGTTCCAGGCTGACCATCAGCAGGACCGCCCGCTGCGCCTCGGGCAACTGCGCCAGGGCCTGTTCCAGGTCGAGGCGCAGTCCGGGTTCGGTCTCGGGCGCGGCTACCTCGGGCGGGGTGTCCGTGTAGGCGACCAGATCCTTGCGGCGCAGGGTGTTCAGGCGCAGGCGATGCATGATGGTCAGCAGCCAGGGGAACAGGCCGTCGGCGCCGTCTCCCCACCACGTGCCGGGACGCAGGTGGAAACGCCAGCGGAAGCGCAGGGCCCGCTCCAGCGTGTCCTGCACCAGGTCGTCGGCCAGCGCGCCGTCGCCGGTCAGGCCGCGCGCATGGCGGCGCAGGCGCGGCGCCAGCCGGATCAATTGCTGCTCGAATGCGTCCACGGACGGGCGGCTCCGGTATGGGGAGGGCGGATGCGGGCGGCACGCAGGTGGCGTGCCGCCCGCGCGGCGGACTCGGGCATGGATTCGGTCTCTTTCGGTGCGGGATGCCGGGGGGCGGGATGCCGGCGGCGTCCTTCCACACGTCTAACACGCCACTGCCGCCGATTATTCCAGTCCATTCCCGTGCCCGGGCGGCACCCTGGGCGACCAGGGGCGGGGGACTAGGGCCCCTCGCAGACGATGGCGGTCATGAAGGGCGCGGCATGTTCGACGCCGGCCTTGCTGCCGGCCGCCTGCAGGGCCTTGCGGACCGTCTCCATGCGGGCCACCACGACGGCGCCGTAGACCGGCTTGCCGTGGGGCGTGCCCTTGCCGGCGCGGAAGGCGGGATTGCCGGCTTCGTAGGCGAAGATGGCGAAGACATTGAGGTCGAAGGCGCTCAGGGTGGCGTCGCGGGCCGGCCAGAATGCATTGACCGAATCGGGTTCCACATGCATCGGCTCCGGGTCGATCAGGTGCTGGTTGCGCAGCATGGCGAAGAACTGGCCCGGGGTCTGGCCGCACGCCAGCGCGGTATCGAGGGGCGCGGCGTGGACCAGGGCGGGGGCCGCCGCCAGCAGCAGGCCGAGGATGGGGTATTTCATGGGGCGTTACTCTACCCGACGCCGTGCGCCGCCGGCCGGCGGCGCCGCCGGTCAGGGCAGCACCAGTCCGTCGCCCGCTTCGGCGGCCAGGTCCCGCGCGACCGCCGCGAGCCGCTCGGGCGCCAGCACCAGTGCCTGGTCGACGGCTTCGGCAAGCTGCGCGGCCGTGACTGCGCCGGGGGCGCCGGCGCTCTCCCAGCATTCGGCGAAGGCGGCCGCCTTGCTGGCGGCGGGTGCCTGTCCCGGAAAGGCCAGGTTCAGGCGCGGCAGGCCGAATGCCATGGCCACGATGCGTCCGTGCAGGCTGCTGCCGGCATAGGCGCGGGCGTGGGCGATCACGGCGCAGATGTCCCAGATGTCGAGCGAGCGCAGCAGCAGTGGTGGCGCGGACAAGCGCTGGGCCAGGCGCGCGTAGACGCGCGGGTCGTCGTGCCAGGGTGCCGCGCCGGCACGGAACAGCACGATGCCGCAGCCGCTCGCGCGCGCGGCGCGGTCGAGGCCGGCGGCGAGGGTGTCGAGAGTGGTGTCGTCGCCGAAGTCGGCGCTGAACTGCACCGCGAGATAGCCGTGCGCGAACGCCGCCAGCGCACGCGCCGGTTCGCCCCGGCGCGCGCGCTGGCGGATGGCGTCGCCGAACAGCGCTGCCACCAGCGCGGCCGCGTCCGGCACCAGCCGTGCGGCGATGCCGTTGGCGGCGAGGATGGCGCGGGTGCGCGCATCGCGTACGCTGACGCCGGCCGCGGCGCGCAACTTGTCCAGCACCTCGGCGCGCAGGCCGGCCTCGCGCCGGTCCAGGTCGATGCCGCCGATCGCGTGGTAGAGGATGGCAGTCGATGCGGGGAACAGCGCGGGCGGGGCGGTGTAGGGCGCCAGCGCATCGGTGCCGAGCTGCGCACGCGCCCAGGCGCGGCGCGCCTCCGCATGCACGCCGAGCTTGGTGGCGGCCTGGGCGGCCGGCACCGGCGGCAACAGCATCACCGCCGCTTCCCAGCCCTCGCAGCAGAGGATCTCGCCGCCGACGTGGATCAGGTGCGCCGGTGGCGGCCCGGGCTGCGCGGCGATACGGGCGAGGGTGTCCACGCGGTGACCGCCGAACGGCGTCAGGTCCCGCTCGGCCAGGCCGGCGTGGCGCAACGGCCGGCCTGCCAGCAGGCGGTCCAGCACGTGGGGCAGCAGCATGTCGCCGAAGTTGTGGCGGTCGAAGGCGCCGAACAGGACGTCGGGCGGCCCGGCGGGAAGGAGGTCGGACACAAGGTCGGACACGGGGTCGGACAAGGGATGGGAGCACCGTGGAACTGCCTACAGCATACCCGCGCCGCGGCCGCGGCGCTGGCTCTCGTCCCTCCGCGCCTGCGCCGCCGCGGGCACTTCGGCGCGGCGGCTGCCGCGGGCCTACAATGATCCGCTTTCCGCCCGCGCCTTCGGTCTTCCGCTTTCCGCCCGATGAACCCGCACGATGTGACCCCGCCTCCCAGCGACGATGTCGTCGCCGACCCGGCCGCACGGACCACGCGCCCTTCGCCGGTGCAGCGCGCCCTGTCCATCCTGCGCGCGCTGTCCGACCCGCAGGTGCGCCGCCTGTCCGACGTGGCGCGCACCACGGGGCTGGATCCGGCCACCGCCTCGCGCCTGCTCGACATGCTGGTGCAGGAGGGCTTCGCCACCCGCGACGACAAGCGCCGCTACGGCATCGGACCCGAGGTGTTCCAGCTCGCCGACGTGGCGCAGCGCCGCGTCGACCTGCGCACGCTGGCGCGGCCGAGCCTGGAGCGGCTGGCGGACGAGTTCGAGGACACCGCCATCCTGACCGAAGCCAGCCGCGGCGAGGCGGTGTGCTCCGACATCGAGCTGGGTACCTATCCGATCCGCGCCAATTATGTCGAGATCGGCACGCGGCGCCCGCTCGGCGTGGGGGCGGGCAGCCTCGCGGTGCTGGCCTGGTTGCCGGCACTGGAGCGGGCGCGGCGCCTGCAACAGGGGGCGCGCAAGCTGGCCGCCTTTCCGCGCCTGACGCCGCAGGGCCTCGCCGCCGAGATCGAGGCCGCGCGGGCGCGCGGCCATGTGCTGTTCCTCGACTGGGTGGTGGAGCAGATGGGGGGCATCGCAGTGCCGCTGCTGGACTATGAAGGCCGCCCGTTGGGCGCGCTCAGCATCGCCGCCCTCAGCGAGCGCATCCGCGCACGCGAGGCGCGCCTGGCCCGGCGCCTGAAGGAGGAAGCGCGGCGCGTCACCAGTGCCTGGACGCGGCGGGCGGGGCCGCGCTAGCGTCCGCGCAGCAGCGGGGCCAGCGCATCCGGGATTTCCACTTCGAAGCGCAGCACGGCGCTGGCGAGCGCCTTGCCGTAGTTGTCGAGCGCGAGGCTGCGCGACACGCCGCCGCCCAGCGCGCCCTCGGCGACGAAATTGAGCACCTGCAGCCCGTCGACCGCGTAGCGCGTCACCGCGCCGGTGATCACGCCGCCGTAGAGCGCGCGGAAGGCATCTGCGCTGAGCTGCGCCTTCAGGTGGGGATAGAAGGCCGGGTCGTAGGCGATCACGGCCGTGTTGGAGGTATTGCCTTTGTCGCCGGAGCGGGTGTGCGCCAGGCGCCGGAGCGGGACACGCATGGGGGACCTCGGGGTTCGGAGGGTCAGAGGAAATGGATGCGGGACGTCACCAGGCCGCGCGGCACCAGCGCGGACCACACGCCGATGATCTCGCGCGTGCGGTCCTGGTGCGGCACGCGCTTGCCGGTGGAGGCGAGGCCGCACACCGCCATGCTGTCGATCTCGCGGCCGACCTTGGCGGCCTCCTCGCGGGTGCGGGTGCGCGCGGCCACGCGCACCGCGATCTCGTTGGGCTCGCAGGCGGGCGCGGGCGAGGCGGCGCCATGGATGGCGTTGACGCCGAGGAAGTCGATGCGCAGTTCGTCGGCCTGCAGGCCGGCCATGGCGAAGCGGTGCTCGAGGATGGTCTTGGCCAGGCGCGCCTTGTCGAGGCAGCCGGGCCCGGCGTAGAAGAACATGTCCTCGCCGATGAAGCCCTCGGTGCAGCCCAGCGAGACCTTGAGCGTATCGGTGCACGGGCTGCCGGAGACGCCGTGGATGCGGACCCGGTCGGGCCCGGCCTGCTCCAGCACGGCGGTGGAGAAGTCGACCACCACGTCGGGTGTGATGTAGCGGCCGGGATCGTGGACCTCGTAGAACATCTGCTCCTTGACCGTCTGCAGGTCGATGCGCCCGCCGGTGCCGTCGACCTTGCCGATCACGGCGCTGCCGTCGGCATCGACCTCGGCGATGGGGAAGGCCAGGTTCCAGGGCTCCGGCACATCCTTGTAGCCGGGATCGCCGAAATAGCCGCCGGTGACCTGGGCGCCGCACTCCAGCAGGTGGCCGATGGCGCTGCCGCGGGCCAGCCGTGCGGTGTCGGCGGGATCCCAGCCGAAATGGTGGATCATCGGCGCCAGGAACAGCGAAGGGTCGGCGACACGGCCGGTGACCACGATCTGCGCGCCGGCGCGCAGCGCCGCCACGATCGGCGCGGCGCCCTCGTAAGGCTCGGCGCTGATCAGCGTGCCGCGCAGGCTCGCTACCGGTGCGCCGCTTTCCAGCAGCGTCAGCGGCAGGTCGCAGATGGTGCCGGTCAGGTCGGTGGTGGTGATGGCGGCGATCTTCACGCCGCGCAGCCCGAGTTCCTCGCACAGCTCGGCGATGCGCCGCGCCGCGCCGAGCGGGTTGATCCAGCCCTGGTTGGAGATGATGCGCGTGCCGCGGGCGATGCAGTCCGGCAGCACCGCGCGCATGCGCTCGTCCAGGTAGCTGTCGTAGCCGGCGAAGGCGGGGTCGCGCCGCTTGCGCACCTGTGCCGCGGAGACCGTGGCCTCGGCCATGGTCTCGAAGCACAGGTAGTCGAGCCGGCCGTGGCGCGCGCTGAGCGCGGCGGGTTCGACGCGGTCGCCCCACCAGCCCGAGCCCGAGCCGATGCGCAATGGTTGGGTGGAGGTCATGGTCTGGTACGGAATCCGAGGGTTGCAGGGAAGATGGCGCGCGCTGGCGCGGCGGAGCCGGCCGGCCTCACTGCACCGTGATGCCGGCCTGGCGGATCACGGCCGACCACTTGGCGGTATCGGCCCGCAGGATGGCGGCGAAGGCCGCCGGACTATCGCCGCCCGGCTCGGCGCCGAGCTGCTGGATACGCTGGCGCACCTCGGGCAGCGCCAGCACCTTGGCCACGGCCTGCTGCAGCTTGCCGACGCGCTCGGCGGGCGTGCCGGCCGGCGCCAGCAGGCCGAACCAGGAATTGACTTCGTAGCCTGGCAGGCCCGACTCGGCGAAGGTCGGCACCTCGGGCAGCACGGCCGAGCGCTGCTTGCCGGTCACGGCCAGCGCGCGCACCTTGCCGGCCTGGATCTGCGCCAGCGCCGACGGCAGGTTGTCGAACATCAGGTTGACCTGGCCGGCGAGCAGGTCCGTCATGGCCGGGGCCGCGCCCTTGTAGGGGACGTGCTGCATGGTGATGCCGGCCATGCGGTCGAGCAGTTCGCCGGACAGGTGGGGCGAGCCGCCGGTGCTGGTGGATGCGTAGTTGATCTTGCCCGGCTCGCGGCGGGCCAGCGCGATCACATCGGCGACCGAGCCCACCGGCAGGGTCGCGTTGGTCATCAGCACATTGGGGGAGTTGGCCACCAGCGTGACCGGGGCGAAATCGCGCGCGCTGTCGTAGGGCATGCGCGCGTACAGGAACTGGTTGGTGACCTGGGTGCCGAGCGTGCCCATCAGCAGCGTATAGCCGTCGGGCGCCGCCTTGGCCACCACCTCGGCGCCGATGTTGCCGCCCGCGCCGGGGCGGTTGTCGATCACCACCGGCTGGCCCAGCGCATCGCCCAGTTTCTGCCCGACCACGCGCGCCAGGATGTCGGTGGTGCCGCCGGGCGTGAACGGCACCACCAGCCGCAGCGGCTTGTCGGGGAAGGTTTCGGCACGGGCGCCGGTGCCGGCCAGCGTGACGAGGACGAGCGCTGCCAGCAGCGCTGGCGCGCGGCGCGGGAGGTTCTGCATGGTTGTCTCCTTGCCGGAGTGTCCGCGGCGCCTGGGCCGGGTCTCCGGTCTGTTTCGATCAATGAAATCGTTGCCGGAGATGGTAGGCAGAGTCCTGCCGCCAGGTCAAAAAAGGCGCGGCTTTTTTCACTGAACGAAAAAAAGCCGCGCCGATCGGGGAGCGGATCGGCGCGGCGGGGGATCGAAGCGGGAAGGTTGCCTGCCGCAGGTGGCGGCAGGGACGGAGCAGGCCGGGTCGGCAGAGCCCTGGCTGTCGCCGGCGCCATGCCGGCGGGGCAAGGCGTTCAGTAGCCGTAGGAGACGGGGGCCGGATAGTAGCCCTGCGCTTGCGGCGCGCAGGGGACGTAGGCGCCCTGGTAGCCGTTGTAGCAATAGCCCGGGGGCACCTGTGGCGCGGCGTAGGCGACCGGCGCCGGCGGCGGCGCGTAGGCCGGCGCGTAGGCGACCGGAGCGGGCGCGATCACGGCCGGCGCGGCGACGGCCGCGCCGACTGCCAGGCCGACCAGGGCACCCACGGCCAGCGCGATGCCGGCGCCGCCGCCACCACCACGATAGCGCTCGTGGGCCGACGCCGGACCGGCGGCGAGCAGGGAGGTGCAGACCAGGGCGGCGGCGGTGATACGGATCAGGTTGCGCATGGCAGGCTCCTTCAAGAGCGGTGGGGCGATGATTGAATGATGGCCCAGGAACCGGCCGCGAGATGTTTCCGCCGCGTGAGCAGGTGTAAGGCTTGTAACGGCAGCCTGCAAGACGGCGGGAGCGGGCCGGGCCGCCGCGCGCGCTCGCCGTCACCGGCCATCGTCAGTTCTCAGTTGCCATTGACGTACGGCGACGGCGCGCCGTAGTACGTCGCCGGCTGGGCCGGGCAGGGCACGTAGTTGGACATCGCATTGCTGTAGCAGTAGCCGTAGGGCGCTTGCGGCCCGGCGTAGTTGGCCGAGGCCGGGGCGGGCTCCGGCTTCGACGGCGCGGTCACCGCGGACAGCACTGCCGCGCCGACCAGCAGGCCCAGGCCGATGCCCAGCACGGCACCGAGGCTGGGACCGTCGCCACGGCGGTGCTGGCCGTGGCGATCACGATCACGGTCGTGGTCGCGGTCGCGGCTCCAGTCACGGCCACGGTCGCGGTTCCAGTCGCGGTCGCGGTCGTAGGCCGAGGCCGATCCCGCGGCCATCATCGCCGCGCAGGCCAGGACAGTGGCAGTGATGCGGAACGGGTGCGACATGGCGGTCTCCTCGGGGTCGGCCAGGCTTTGTCTTGTTCAAGTGCTGGATGGATCATGGGCCACGCTTCGGGTGTCAGGTGTTACCGACATGCGAATAGATGTAAGCAGGGCGGCCATGTCTGTAACAGATTGCTAGTACCTCACCCGGACGAGGGGAATGAAGCAGGGGAAAAGCGCC
Organism: Cupriavidus sp. USMAHM13; assembly: GCF_001854285.1. Classification (NCBI taxonomy): domain Bacteria; kingdom Pseudomonadati; phylum Pseudomonadota; class Betaproteobacteria; order Burkholderiales; family Burkholderiaceae; genus Cupriavidus; species Cupriavidus sp. USMAHM13. The sequence continues at coordinate 2,829,027 of NZ_CP017752.1, read as the reverse complement.
GGAGAGTGGCTGCAGAGGGGGGGCGATGCGGAGCGCAAGCGGCAGCGGAAGCGGGTCGACGGGGCGCGACGCAGCCAGGATTCAGCGCAGCGGGCCGCGCGCCTGCCGCCAGTCGCCCGCGGGTGCGGCGCCCGCCTGCCGTCCGCCGCCGTGCCGTTCGTGCCGGCGGCCCAGCCACCAGCCCAGTGCGGCCCAGGCGAGGGCCAGGCCGGCACCGGTCAGCGCCACCACGGCGGGGTGGCCGGAGATGGCGTCGATGGCGGTCTTGGCCCAGGCGCTGACCGCATCGCCGGCACGGTAGATGGTGGTGTCGATGACGTTCTTGGCCTTGTACTTGGTCTCGGCATCGACCACCGTGAACAGCATTTCGCGGCCGGGCCGCAGCAAGGCGTACTCGCCGACGCGGCGCAGCACCATGGCCCCGGCCAGCACGCCGAAGGTGGGCCACCAGGCCAGCACCAGGAAGCCGGCGGCGACGGCCAGCGGCACCGCTGTCAGCAGCACGCCCACGCCGTAGCGGCGGGCGATGCGGCCGGAGAGGAAGAGCTGCACGGCGATGGTCAGCGCCTGCACGGTGGCGTCGATGGCACTGAATACCTGGGTCTGCCGCACGCGGCTGGGGAAGGCCTGCGCCACCAGCCGGGCCTGCTCGAAGTAGAGGAAGGTGCTGGCGGTGGCCAGCAGGATCACGAACAGGCTGATGCCCAGCAGATAGGGCGAGCGCGCGACCAGCGTCAGGCCGCCCCACAGGCCGCCGCCGATCGGCCGGCCCGGATCCTGGGGCGCGGCACCGGCATCGCCCGCCACGGCACCGGCACCGGCACCGGCACCGGCACCGGCGCGCCCGCGCCAGCGGAACAGCCAGCCGGTCGCCGGCACGGTGGCGGCCAGCAGGGCCGCGCAGCACAGCATCAGTCCGGTCAGGCCGATGCGCGGCACCAGCCAGGCGCCGGCCAGCGGGCCGGCCAGCCCGCCGGCGCTGGCGCCGGCCGCGAGCAGGCCGAACAGGCGCCTGGCCTGTTGCGGGCGGAACACGTCGGCCATCAGGCTCCAGCCGACCGAGACTACGAACAGGTTGAAGACCGACAGCCAGACGTAGAAGGCGCGCGCCAGCCGGACATCGTCCGGCGCCAGCCGCGTGGCCAGGGCGAAACCCAGCAGGTTGGCGACGAAGAAGGCATTGACCCAGGGCACGAAGCGCTGCCGCGGCAAGTGCGCGCTGCAGGCGCCATAGAGCGGGATGGCCGCCAGCATCACCGCGAAGGTGGCGGTGAACAGCCACTGCAGGTTCTGCACGCCGCCGGCGATACCCATGGTCTCGCGCACCGGCCGCAGCATGAAGTAGCCGGCGAACAGGCAGAAGAAGAACAGGAATCCGGCTGCCACCGCCGCGCCTTCGCCCGGCGCGATGCCGAGGCCGCGCCCGCGGCGCGGCGATGGCGCGGGAGCCGGCGGGCCCTCGGGTGCGCCGGCGCCGGCAGGAGAAGCGGGGTCGCGCATGGCGGGGGCGGGGAGCTGGCGCTTCAGCCCAGCAGGGCCGCGATGCGCGCGCGCTCGCGCGCGTCCGGCATGCGGCCGCTGCCGGCGCCCAGGTTGTCCGCCATATTGCGCGCCTTGCCGGTGGCGGGCACGGCCGCCGTGACCGCCGGATGGCCGACCACGAACTTGAGGAAAAGCTGGGCCCAGGAGGCGCAGTCGATCTCGGCCGCCCACGGCGGCAGCGGCCTGTCCTTGACCGCGGCGAACAGGCGGCCGTCCTGGAAGGGGCGGTTGACCAGTACCGCCACGCCGCGCTCCTGGCACAGGGGCAGCAGGGTCCTCTCCGCGCCGCGCTCGCCCAGCGAATAATTGCATTGGACGAAGTCGACGGGCTCGCTGCGCACGATGTCGGCGAGCGCGTCCTGCGCGTCGTCCCGGTAGTGGGTGACGCCGGTGTAGCGGATGCTGCCCTGCTCCTTGAGCTGGCGCAGCCAGCGCAGGTTGTTGCGCCAGTCGATCAGGTTGTGCACCTGCAGCAGGTCGATCTTGTCGGTGCGCAGGTCGCGGCGCGACTGCGCCCACTGCGCTTGCGCGGGCTCGCCGGCCGGCGCCGAGATCTTGGTGGCCAGGAAGACCTTGCCGCGGCCGTGGGCGGCCTGCAGCAGGTCCCCGATGACCGCTTCGGCGTTGCCGTAGCTGGGCGCCGTGTCGAGCACGGAGCCGGCCTGTGCCAGCAGCAGCGCCATGACCTCGGCCAGCGGTGCGCGCTCGGCGGCGCTGCCGCCGACATCGAAGGTGCGTGCGCTGCCCATGCCGATCACCGGCAGCCGTTCGCCGCTGGCCGGGATGGCGCGCCGCAGGGGCCCGGCCGCTGCCGCGCGGCGCGGCAGGGCCGCGCCCAGGCCGCCGCCCAGGGCGGTGGCGAGGCCGGTGCAGAGGCCGAGGAAGCGGCGGCGGTCGACGGGCATGGTCTCCCTTGGCGCGGCGGCGATGCTCTGACCATAGCGGCTGCCGGCAGGCAAGTAAACCTGGGCGGGCGGGTGGCTCCGGGTCAACTCTCGATTGCCAAACCGGTTATCCAGTAGAACAATCGCGATCCAGAACGAGGCGAGGCCGGCACCACCCGGCGGGCCGGACGGAACGGGAGAGATGGATGGAATATTGCCAGCGGTCAGGAGCCCTGCCGCCCCGGCTTGACAACGGCCGTCGGCGCGCCGGGCCAGCGACCCGGTCCGCGCGGAGGGCCGGGCCGTGATACTGACCCGCATGCTCGGCGTGCTGTTCGACGGGATCGCCTACGGCAGCCTGCTGTTCCTCGTCAGCGTGGGACTGTCGGTCACCATGGGCCTGATGAACGTCGTCAACCTCGCCCACGGTGCTTTCGCCATGGCCGGCGGCTACCTGGCGGTGGTGCTGATGAGCCGGGCCGGGGTGCCGTTCCTGGCGGCGCTGCCGCTGGCCTTCGCCGGCGCCGCCGTGCTGGGCTGGGTGCTGGAGCGCACCCTCTACCGCCGCCTCTACCAGGCCAGCCACCTCGACCAGGTGCTGTTCTCGATCGGCCTGACCTTCGTCGCCATGGCCGGCGCCACCTACCTGTTCGGGCCGGGCCAGCAGCCGGTCGAGCTGCCTGCCATGCTGCGCGGGCAGGTGCGGCTGGGCGCGCTCGAGCTGGGTGTGTACCGGCTGTTCCTGATCGCACTGGTGGTGGTCATCACGGTGCTGCTCGGCTGGCTGGTGGCGCGCACGCGCTTCGGCGCCCAGGTGCGCGCCGCGGTCGACAACCAGCAGGCCGCGCGCGGGCTGGGCATCGACGTGGGCCGGGTGTTCAGCCTGACCTTCGCGCTGGGCTCGGGGCTGGCCGGGCTGGGCGGCGCGCTCGGCATCGACGTGCTGGGGCTCGATCCGGCCTTCCCGCTCAAGTACATGGTGTATTTCCTGCTGGTGGTGGCGGTCGGCGGCGCGGGCACGATCCGCGGGCCGCTGCTGGCCGCGCTGGTGCTGGGTGTGGCCGACGTGGCCGGCAAGTACTACGTGCCGGAGATCGGCGCCTTCGTGATCTACGCGATGATGGTGCTGCTGCTGGTGCTGTTCCCGGCCGGCCTGTATGGGAGGCGGGCATGAGTCCTATCGATGGAGGGCAGGAAACCGCCGCCTCCGTGGGCGGGCGCCGTGGCGCCGGCGCGGCGCCGGAGCTGCCGGATGGCCGCTGGCATCCCGCGGAAGCCGTGTTCTGGCTGCTGCCGGTGGCGGCCTTCTTCCTGCTGCCCGACTACCTGATGCTGGGCAGCCAGGTCCTGATCACCGGCCTGTTCGCGCTGTCGCTCGACCTGATCCTCGGTTATGCGGGCATCGTCTCGCTCGGCCATGCGGCCTTCTTCGGCCTGGGCGCCTATACCGCCGGCCTGCTGGCGGCGCATGGCTGGGGCGAGCCCTTGAGCGGCCTGCTGGCGGCGGCGCTGGCGGGCGCCGCGGCGGGTTGGGGCAGCAGCTTCCTGGTGGTGCGCGGCGGCGACCTGACGCGGCTGATGGTGACGCTGGGCATCGGCCTGATGCTGTTCGAGGCGGCCAACAAAGCGGCTTTCCTCACCGGCGGCGTCGACGGCCTGTCCGGTGTCAGCATGGGCAAGCTGTTCGGCCTGTTCGAGTTCGACCTGTTCGGCAAGACCGCCTACCTGTACAGCCTGGCAGTCACCTTCGGCTTGTTCCTGCTGCTGCGCCGGCTGACCCGGTCTCCCTTCGGGCTGTCGCTGCGCGGGCTGCGCGAAGGCGCGCGGCGCATGCCGGCGCTGGGCGTGGACGTGCCGGCGCGGCTGCGCGCCGTCTATACGCTGGCGGCGGCCATCGCAGCGGTGGCCGGCGGACTGCTGGCGCAGACCACGCAATTCGTCGGCATGGATGCGCTGGGCTTTCCGCGTTCGGCCGAATTGCTGGTGATGCTGGTGCTGGGCGGCACCGGCCGCCTCTACGGTGCCCTCGCCGGGGCGGCGCTGTTCATGATCGCGCAGGACCTGCTGGCCGGCATCAACCCGGTCTACTGGCAGTTCTGGATCGGCCTGCTGCTGATGGCGATGGTGCTGTTCGCGCGCGGCGGCCTGATGGGCGCGCTGGACGCCTGGCGCGCGCGTGCACGGGCCGGCAAGGAGCAGGCATGACGCGCGAACTGCGGACCGAAGGCCTGTCGAAGTCCTGGGGCGGCTTCCTCGCCAACAGCGAGGTCACGCTGCGCTTTCCGCCCGGCGCGCGCCATGCCCTGATCGGACCCAACGGTGCCGGCAAGACCACCTTCATCAACCTGCTGACCGGGGTGCTGGCGCCCAGTGCCGGCCGCATCTGGCTCGGCGACGAAGAGATCACGCGCCTGCCCCAGCACGCGCGCGTGCGGCGCGGCATGACGCGCACCTTCCAGATCAATACGCTGTTTCCTGGGCTGACCGTGCTCGAATCGGTGGTGCTGGCGGTCGCCGAGCGCACCGGTGCCTCGCGCATCTGGTCGCGCACGGTGGCCTCGCAGCGCGCGCTGGCGGACGAGGCGATGGCGGTGCTGGCGGCGCTGGGCCTGGAGCGCGAGGCGGACACTGTGACCCGCGCCTTGCCCTATGGCAAGCAGCGGCTGGTGGAGATCGCACTGGCGCTGGCCACGCGGCCGTCCATCCTGCTGCTGGACGAGCCGGCCGCGGGCATCCCGGCGGGAGAGAGCGCCGAGCTGTTCGCCGTCATCGACGCGCTGCCGGCCGATATCACGGTGCTGTTCATCGAGCACGACATGAACCTGGTATTCCGTTTCGCGCGCCGCATCACGGTGCTGGTCGGCGGGCGCGTGCTGACCGAGGGCACGCCGGCCGAGATCGCCGCCGATCCGCGCGTGCGCGAGGTCTACCTGGGGGAGGCGGCCCATGGCTGAACTGCTGCGCGTCGAAGGGCTGGCTGCCGGCTACGGCGAGGCCACCGTGCTGGAAGGAATCGACCTGGCATTGCAGGCCGGCGACAGCCTGGCGCTGCTGGGCCGCAATGGCGTCGGCAAGAGCACGCTGCTGGCCACGCTGATGGGCTTCACGCGCCAGCGCGCGGGCATGCTGCGCTGGCGCGGCGCCGACCTGGCGCGGCTGGCCCCGCACCAGCGTGCCCGCGCCGGCCTGGGCTGGGTGCCGCAGGAACGCTGGATGTTCCCCTCGCTGAGCGTCGAGGAGCACCTGAGCGCGGTGGCGCGCCCCGGCTACTGGAGCGTGGCGCGCGTGTACGAGTTGTTCCCACGCCTGCAGGAGCGCCGCGCCAACCTGGGCCACCAGCTGTCCGGCGGCGAACAGCAGATGGTGGCGATCGCGCGCGCGCTGATGACCAACCCGGCGCTGCTGCTGCTCGACGAACCGATGGAAGGGCTGGCGCCGATCATCGTGCAGGAACTGCAGCGCGTGATCGGCCGGCTGATCGCCGGCCAGCTCGCCGGCGAGGCCGGCATGGCCGTGATCCTGGTGGAGCAGCATGCGCGCCTGGCGCTGTCGATGACGGCCCGAGGCATGGTGCTGGAGCGCGGGCGCGTGGTGCATGCCGGGACCAGCACGGAACTGCTGGCGGATGCCGGGCGGCTGGATCGCTTGCTGGGGGTGGGGTAGGGAGCAGGGCCGGCGTTGGCTGCCGTCCCTGCTGCCGTCCCTGCTGCCGTCCCGCTACTTGCCGGAGTCCTTGACTTCCGGGAACTTGTCGAACTCGACGTTCTGCAGTTCGCCGCCGACCTTTTCCACGCGGCGGATGTACACCGTCTGCACCACGTCGCGCGTGGCCGGGTCGATGTAGATCGGGCCGCGCGGGCTGGTCAGCTTCATGCCCTTGAAGGCCGCCATCATCTTGTCGGCATCGGTGCTGCCGCCGTTCTTGCGGATCGCTTCGTAGATCGCGGCCATGCCGTCATAGGCGGCGACCGCCATGAAGTTGGGGCGCCCGGCGCCGGGGTTGGTTTCGGCGAAAGCCTTCAGGAAGGCCTTGTTCTCGGGCGAGTCGTGCGCCATCGAGTAGTGGAAGGAGGTGATCACGCCCAGGGTGGCGTCGCCCATCGCCGGCAGTACGTGGTCGTCGGTCAGGTCGCCGGTGGCGATCACGCGGATGCCCGCATCGGCCAGGCCGCGTTCGCGGAAGCCCTTCATGAAGGCGACGCCCTGCTCGCCGGCCGGCAGGAACAGGAATACGGCCTCGGGGCGCGCGTCCTTGATGCGCTGGATGAAGGGGGCGAACTCGGGGTTGCGCAGCGGCACCCGGATCGATTCCACCACCTGGCCGCCGCCGCCGATGAAGTTGGTCTTGAACGCGGTCTCGGCATCGATGCCGGGCGCGTAGTCGGCCACCAGGGTGACCACCTTGCGCAGCTTGTTCTTGACCGCCCAGGCGGCCATCGGCGCCGACACCTGGGGCAGGGTCATCGAGACGCGCGTGATGTAGCTGGATTTGGTGGTGATCACCGACGATGCCGCGTTCATGATGACCATCGGCTTCCTGGCCTGGTCCGCCACCGGGGCCACCGCCAGCGCTTCGGGCGTGAGCCCGAAGCCGGCCAGGATGTCGACCTTGTCGCGCACCACCAGCTCCTGCGCCAGCCGCTTGGCCACCTCGGGCACCGGCCCGGTGGTGTCTTTCAGGATCACCGTCACCTTGCGGCCCGCCACGCTGTCGCCATGCACCTTCTGGTAGGCCTTGATGCCGCCCTCCATCTGCTTGCCGTAGTCGGCGAAGCTGCCGGAGAAGGGCGCGATCAGGCCGATCTTGACCGGTTCGGCCGCGCCGGCGGCGGCTGGCAGCAGGGCGACGGTGCTGAGCGTGGCGGCGGCCAGGACGGCGGCCGCGCGCAGCAAGGGTGCAGGCTTCATGGAATGGTCTCCTGGTGGCGCGGCTCGCATGGCCGCATCGACCTCGCAGTGTAGGGGCGGGCGCGCCACATGACAATGCCGGCCTTGCCGGGGGGACGGGCCGTGCCAGTGCGCCATGCGAAAGCCCCCGGATCGAAAGACACCCCCGATCGGCCGCGCCTCCAGGCCGTATGCTCGGCTGTGCTTTCTCTGGCGCAATGGACTAACATGCCCGGCGGGACCATCATCTGCCACGCAGCGGGAGTCAGCCATGGCCAAGCGGGAACGCAGCGCGCGCGTGCTGCAGGAAGAAGCGAGCCGGCGCATCCAGAAGGTCGACGAGATCGCCGACGAGGGCGCCAGGATCCGGGTGCCGCTGCCCCAGGCGCATCCGCGCGACGCGCGCGGGCGCAACTGGGACATCAAGGGGATCGGCAAGGGGTCGGGCCACGAGCGTGCCGTGCGCGAGGTGGTCGACCGCCTGCGCGACGAGTTCGACCTGGGCGAGGCGCCCGCCGGCTCGGCGCCGAATCCCTTCGGCGACTGAGGCGGCCGCGGGGCGCGCCGGCGCGGGGCCTCAGCCCAGCAGCGTGGCCAGGCCCAGCGTCAGCAGCAGGGCCACCACCGAGATCACGGTTTCGCAGACCGTCCAGGTCTTCAGGGTCTGCGGCACCGTCATGTTGAAGTACTCCTTGACCAGCCAGAAGCCGCCGTCGTTGACGTGCGACAGGATCAGCGAGCCGGCGCCGGTGCTCAGCACCAGCAGTTCCGGGTGGGTGCCCGGCACGCTGGCGGCGATCGGCGCGACGATGCCGGCGGCGGTGGTCATGGCGACCGTGGCCGAGCCGGTGGCGATGCGGATCAGCACCGCGACCAGCCAGCCCAGCACCAGCACCGAGACGTTGGCGCCGGTGGCCACGTCGACGATGGCGTTGGAGATGCCCGAGTCGCGCAGGATGCGGCCGAAGCCGCCGCCGGCGCCGACCACCAGCGTGATGATGGCGACCGGCGCCACGCATTCGTTGGTGAACTTGAGGATGGTATCGCGGTTGAAGCCGCGCGCGCGGCCGAAGGTGTACAGGCTGACCAGCACGGCAATCAGCAGGGCCATCACCGAATTGCCGATCAGCTTGACGAAGTCGTTGGCGAAGGTCTTGGGCGTGGTGAACAGGTCGGCCCAGCTGCCCAGCAGCATCAGGAACACCGGCAGCAGGATGGTGAAGACGGTGATGCCGAAGCCCGGCAGCTCGTGCGAGGCCTTGACGCCCTCGTCCTCTTCGGTGAACTGTGCGGCGAGCGGGTTGACCTCCGGCAGCTTGACGTAGCGGTCCATCAGCTTGGCGAACAGCGGGCCGGCGATGGCCGCGGTCGGGATGCCGACGATCAGCGCGTACAGGATGGTCCGGCCGATGTCCGCGCCGTAGGCGGTCACGGCCAGCAGCGCGGCCGGGTGCGGCGGAATCAGGCCGTGCACCACCGACAGGCCGGCCACCATCGGCAGGCCGACCAGCACCATCGAGGTGCCGGTGCGCTTGGCGACGTTGAAGGCGATCGGGATCAGCAGCACGAAGCCGACCTCGAAGAACACCGGCAGGCCGACGATGAAGGCGATGGTGACCATTGCCCAGTGCACGTTCTTTTCGCCGAAGAAATCGATCAGCGTGCGCGCGATGCGCTCGGCGCCGCCGGACTCGGCCATCATCTTGCCGAGCATGGTGCCCAGGCCCACCACCAGCGCGATGTGGCCGAGGGTGCCGCCGACGCCGGCCTCGAAGGACTTGATGATGTCGCCCATCGGCATGCCGACGGCAAAGCCGAGCAGCACCGAGACCGTCACCAGCGTGATGAAGGGATTCAGTTTGTAGCGTGCGATCAGCACGACGAGCGCGATCACGGCGATCAGCGCATAGACCAAGAGCGTGGTTCCGGTGACGGCACCCATATTGTCTCCTTGTATGGCACGGCTCCCGGCCGTGCACTTCCGCTGCGGATGCGGCCGCGCCCTGCGCGGCGCCGCGCGCCGGCATGGGCGCCGTGCGCAGGGCGCCGCCCGGCGGGGCGGCTGCGATGGAAAGCTGAAAAAAAGAAAAAGAAAAGGCTCGAATCAGGCCGTGCCGGCGCCTGCTGCAAGGCTCCCGGGCCATCCGGGGCGCCCGGCACGGCTACGCCACTTCAGGCTGCCGGCTTCTTGTAGGCGATGCAATCGACCTCGACCTTGCAGTCCACCACCATGCTGGACTGCACGCAGGCGCGCGCCGGCGGATTGGCGCCGAAGTATTCCTTGAAGACCTTGTTGAACGAGGCGAAGTCGCGCGCGTCGTCCAGCCATACGCCGCAGCGCACCACGTGCTCCGGCCCGTAGCCGGCCTCGGCCAGGATGGCGAGCACGTTGCGGATGGCCTGGTGGGTCTGGGCCACGATGCCGCCGTCGATGACTTCGCCGTCGACCATGGGCACCTGGCCCGAGACGTAGAGCCAGCCGTCGGCCTGCGTGGCGCGCGCGAAGGGCATGTGCTGGCCGCCGGTACCGGTGCCGCCTTCGACGCCGTATCGTTTGATTTCCATGAGGACTCCTGTGAGGCTGTGTCTGAATCCGAAACTGTGTCGGGATGGAGGGTGAAAGCGGGCAGGGCGCGCGTCAGCCGCGTCAGCCGCGTCAGCCGCGGGGGGCGCCGATGCTGGCGCCGCCCTCGGTGCCACGCGCGAGGAAGCGGCCGGCCCGCGTGCCGGTGGGCTGGCGCTCGTGCCAGGACAACTCGCCGTTGACCCAGACCGCGGCAATGCCTTCGGCGGGCTGCATGGGGTCGGCGAAGGTGGCCGCGTCGCGGATGGTGTCGGCGTCGAACAGCACCAGGTCGGCCCAGCAGCCTTCGCGTACCAGGCCGCGCTCGCGCAGGCCGAAGCGCTCGGCCGGCAGGCCGGTCATCTTGTTGACGGCCACTGCCAGCGGGAACAGTTCGCGGTCGCGCGCATAGTGGCCGAGCACACGCGGGAAGGCGCCCCACAGCCGGGGGTGGGGCAGCGGATCGTTGGGCAGGCCGTCGGAGCCGATCACCGTGGCGGGGTGGCTGAGGATGCGGTCGACGTCGGCGTCCTCCATGCAGTGGTAGACGGCGCCGGCCGGCTGCAGCCGGCGCGCGGTCTCGTGCAGGTCCAGTTCCCACCCGGCCGCGATCTCGGCCAGCGACTTGCCGCCCATCTCGGGGTGCGGCTCGGACCAGGTCACGGTGATGTCGAAATCGCTGGTGACCTGCTTCAGGTCGAGCGTGGAGGAACTGGCGGTGTAGGGATAGCAGTCGCACCCGACCGGCTGCCAGCGGCGCGCGGCGTCGAGCGCGTCGAGCACTTCGCCGCTGCGGCCCCAGTTGGGCACGCCGGCGCATTTCAGGTGCGAGATCACCACCGGCACGCGCGCGTGGCGGCCGATGCGGAAGGCCTCGTCCATGGCGTCGAGGATCTCGGCGAACTCGCTGCGCAGGTGGGTGGCGTAGAGCGCGCCGGCCTGCGCCAGCGGTTCGGCCAGGGCCAGCACCTCTTCGGTCGGCGCGCAGAAGGCATTGGCATAGGCCAGTCCGGTGGACAGGCCCAGCGCGCCATGCTGCAGGGCGTCTTCGAGCTGGGCGCGCATGGCGGCGATCTCGGCGGCGCTGGCGGCGCGGTCGAGGCGGTCCATCTGGTTGCTGCGCAGCGCGGTGTGGCCGACCAGGGCCGCCACGTTGACGGCCGGGCGGGCGCTGGCGATGGCTCGCACGTAGCTGGCGAAATCCGGGTAGCGGAAGGCATCGGCCTCGCCGAGCAGGTTCATCGGGTCGGGCGGGTCGCCGCGCAGCGCGACCGGCGCCGCGCTGATGCCGCAGTTGCCGACGATGACCGTGGTCACGCCCTGCGACAGCTTGGGCGTCATGTCCGGCTGGCGTACCACATTGGTGTCATCGTGCGTGTGCACGTCGATGAAGCCGGGGGCGAGCACGAGGCCGTGGCCTTCCACCACGTGCGCCGCGGCATCGGGGTCGATGGCGCCGGCGGCGTCGATGCGGGCGATGCGGCCGTCGCGCACGGCCACGTCGGCCAGGCGCGCCGGCGCGCCGGACCCGTCGACCAGGGTCACGTTGCGGATCAGGGTGTCGAAGGCATGCGGCATCTCAGTCTCCCAGCGGTTGCCTGCCGTCGCCGCGGGGGCCGCGGTGCGCGTCCAGCACGTACTTCAGGCGGCGCAGCCGCTCTTTGTTCGGTTCCTGCTGCAACAGCGCCAACTGGGTGGCGAGCACGTCCATCACCAGCATCATGGCGTAGCGCGAGGCGGACGGCTTGAAGATGAAGTCCGTCTCCAGCGTGCGCAGCGGCAGCAGCACGTGCGCCCGCCCCGCCAGCGGCGAGCCGAGCGCGGTCACGGCAACCAGGCGCGCGCCATACTCCAGCGCGACATCGCAGCTCGCCAGCATTTCCGGCACCTCGCCGGTGGCCGAGAAGGCCAGCACCACGTCGTCGCGGTCCAGCGTGGCCGCCACCATCTTCTGCAGCAGCGCGTCCTGGTAGCTGGCCACCGGCCGGCCCAGCCGCGCCAGGCGGTAACGCGCCTCGTCCGCCATGAAGGTGGAGCCGCCGCCCATGCCGAAAGCGTAGATCATGCGCGCCCCGAGCAACAGGCGCGCCGCCTGCTCGATGCGTTCGGCGTCCAGCAGTTTCAGGCTGGCGTCGAGCGAGGCGACCGCGTCGGCGTGGATGCGGCCCGCCAGCGTGTCCTGGGCGTCATCGGACGCCGGCGCCTGCAGGAAGCGCTGGCCCACGGCGGTGGCCTGGGCCAGGCGCAGCTTCAGGTCGCGCACGTCGCGGCAACCGATGGCCTTGGCGAAGCGGGTCACGCTGGCCTCGCTGACGCCGGCCTGGCGGGCCAGTTCGTTGATGCTGGCGGCAGCGGCGCCGCCAAGGTCGGCGAGGATGACCTGCGCCACCTTCTGCTCGGCCAGGCGCAGCGCGGGGCCGCGCTCGGCGATGCGGGTGAGGATGTCGAAGGGGGCGGTCATGGCGGGGAGGGCGGCGCTTGCCGGGCGAGGCTGGCGCCGCTTGCGTGTTACTTTATAACAAGGATGAAATATCGTAATTTCAAGGCTATGATTACGTCAATCGGAAAATTGACGGACCCGCCTGGGGCCGTGCAGAGGTGACAGTCAGCATGCGTGAAATAAAGTACCAGACGGGCATGATCGACCCGCTCAACAAGGCGCTGGGCAAGCTCGAGGCGCCGCTGGCGCCGGCCGAGGCGGCCGCGGGCCAGGACTGGAGCCTGCTCGACGAATCATTGAGCCTGCCGGCGGCGGTGCTCTACGAGTCACGGCTGGCGCACAACCTGGCCTGGATGCGCGGCTTCGTCGAAAGCTACGGCATGCAGCTTGCGCCGCACGGCAAGACCACCATGGCACCGAAGCTGTTCGCGCGCCAGCTGGCGGCCGGTGCCTGGGGCATCACGCTCGCCACCGCCCACCAGACCGCCGCGGCCCACGCCCATGGCGTGCGCCGCGTGCTGATGGCCAACCAGCTGGTGGGACGCCGCAATATGGAGATCGTGGCCGACCTGCTGCGCGATCCCGGCTTCGAATTCTTCTGCCTGGTCGATTCGCCGGCGCTGGTCGACCAGCTCGGTGCCTTCTTCCAGGCGCGCGGCCAGACCCTGCAGGTGCTGCTGGAACTGGGCGTGGCGGGCGGGCGCACCGGCGTGCGCGACGCGGCCCAGCAGGAAGCCGTGCTGGCCGCGCTGGCGCGCTGGCCGCAGGCGCTGTCGCTGGCGGGCGTGGAACTGTACGAGGGCGTGCTCAAGGAGGAGGCCGATATCCGCGCCTTCCTGCAGCGCGCGGTGGCGGTCACCCGTGAACTGCTGGCGGCGGGACGCTTCGGCCGCAGCCCGGCGGTGCTGTCGGGCGCCGGCTCGGCCTGGTATGACGTGGTGGCCGAGGAATTCGCCGCCGCCGGCACCGGCAACGCGGTGGACCTCGTGCTGCGCCCGGGCTGCTACCTGACCCACGACGTGGGCGTCTACCGGGCCGCGCAGGAGCGTATCCTGGCGGCCAACCCGGTGGCCCGCCGCATGCAGGAAGGGCTGCTCCCGGCACTGCAGGTCTGGGCCTACGTGCAGTCGATGCCCGAGCCGGATCTCGCCATCATCGGCATGGGCAAGCGCGATGCCGCCTTCGACGCCGGCATGCCGATCCCCGCACAGCGCTATCGTCCGGGCACCGCCGCGCCGGTCGAGGCGCCGTCGCATTGGGCGGTCACCGGCATGATGGACCAGCATGCCTACCTGCGCCTGCAACCGGGCGACGACCTGCGCGTGGGCGACATGATCGCCTTCGACATCTCGCACCCTTGCCTGACCTTCGACAAGTGGCGGCATATCCCGGTACTGGACGACCGCTTGCGTGTGGTCGACGTCGTGCAGACCTTCTTCTGAACGGGACTGGCCGCGGGGAGCCCCGAGGAGTCCCTGTAGTCCCTGTGCAGGCCCCTTCGGGACCGACGCTCCGGCAGACCCCTGCGGAAGAACATCAAGGATGAGCGCATCATGAGCATCGACATACTCGCCTACGGCGAGCCGCTGGTCGAATTCAACCAGCAGCCCGACCGGCCCGGCCACTACCTGCAGGGCTTCGGCGGCGACACTTCGAATTTCTGCATCGCCGCGGCGCGCCAGGGCGCCAGCACCGGCTACCTGAGCGCGGTCGGCGAGGACGGTTTCGGCGAGCGCCTGCTGGCGCTGTGGACCCACGAGCGCGTCGACACGCGGCACGTGCGGGTCGACCCCGCGGCGCCGACCGGCGTCTATTTCGTCAGCCACGACCACCGCGGCCACCGCTTCGACTACCTGCGCGCCGGCTCGGCGGCGAGCCGCTACAGTCACGAGCACCTGCCGCTGGCAGCCATCGCCGAGGCGCGCTACCTGCACCTGTCGGGCATCAGCCTGGCGATCAGCACCAGCGCCTGCGACGCCGGCCTGGCTGCCATGGCACACGCACGCAAGGCCGGCACCCGGGTCTCGCTCGACACCAACCTGCGCTTGCGGCTGTGGCCGCTGGCGCGGGCCCGCGCCATCATGCGCGAGGCTTTCGCGCTGACCGATGTCTGCCTGCCGAGCTGGGACGATATCAGTGTGCTGACCGGCCTCGATGACCGCGACGCCATCGTCGACTACCTGCTCGGCTGCGGCATCGGGCTGGTGGCGCTCAAGCTGGGCGAGGAGGGCTCCTATGTGGCGACGCCCGACGCGCGCACGCTGGTGGCGCCCCATCCCGTGCATCCGGTCGATGCCACCGGCGCCGGCGACTGCTTCGGCGGCTGCTTCATCGCGCGCCTGGCCGCCGGCGACGATTCTTTCGCGGCGGCGCGCTATGCCAACGTGGCCGCGGCCTTGTCGACCACCGGCTACGGCGCCGTCGCACCCATCCCCGCGGCGGAAGCCGTGCTGGGACGGCTGGGCAGCCCGGTGGCGCTGCCCGCCCAGCCCTTCGCCTGAGCCCGTCCGAGCGGACTTTCCCGCCCCCTAGACCGTAGACAGTAGACCGACCCAACCGACCGCCATGCAAGCCAATTCCTCCCCTCTGCTCACCCGCCTCGATGGCGTGCCCGTCATCCCCGTGCTCGAATTCGCCTCGGTCGACGAGGCGCTGCACGTCAGCGAGGCCTTGATCGCCGGCGGCCTGCCGGTACTGGAAATCACCCTGCGCACGCCGGTGGCGCTGGACGCCATGCGGGCCGTGGCCGCAGCCTTTCCGCAGGCTTGCGTCGGCGCCGGCACGGTGCTCAACGCCGCCCAGCTCAAGGCCGTGCGCGAGGCTGGCGCCCAGTTCGCGGTGTCGCCGGGTCTGACGCCGGCGCTGGCCGTCGCCGCGCAGGGCGAGGGCATCGCGCTGCTGCCTGGCGTGGCGACCGCCAGCGAGGCCATGGCGGCGCTCGAGGCCGGCTTCTCCTTCCTGAAGTTCTTCCCGGCCGAGGCGGCCGGCGGCGTGCCGATGCTGAAATCGCTGTACGGCCCCTTCGCGCAACTGCGCTTCTGCCCGACCGGCGGCATCAACGCGGCCAAGGCGGTGGAATACCTGGCGCTGCCCAATGTGGTCTGCGTGGGCGGTTCCTGGATCGTGCCCAAGGACGCGGTCGCCGCCGGCGACTGGGGCCGCATCCGCACGCTGGCGCAGCAGGCGTCGGCGCTGCGTTGAGCCGCGGGCAAGGGAAAAGAGAAAAAAGAGAAAAGAAAAGCCGGGCAGGAGCCCGGCTTGGCGACGCGTGCGCGGCCGATGCCGCTGCGCCTACTTGGAGCGGTCCGCCGCGCTTTCCAGCTTCTGGCCACCCTTCTGGATATCCTGACCCAGCCCGGCCATCGTATTGCAGCCGGCCAGCAGGGTTGCAAGCAGTACAAAGCCAATCCATCCTTTTTTCACGCCAGGCTCCTTCCTTTCGATGCGAACAGTGATTGGGCGCCGATTTTACCGTCGGCGCGCGGTCTCATTGACGCACGAATGTGCCAATTTGTAACTTGGCGGAAGACCGGCTGGACAATGGCGGCCGGACTGTGCGAGAAGGCGTTCCTTTCCGCTCAGCCGCCGCGGGCCGAGGCCAGCAGGTCGCGGGCACGCTGGTCGAGGGTGGCGTGGATCTGCGGCAGCCAGCGCGCGGGGAAGGGCTGGGCCAGCAGGTAGCCCTGCATGCTGGTGCAGCCCCAGCGGCGCACTTCGTCGAGTTGCGGGCGCGTCTCGATGCCTTTCGCGCAGGCGCCGTAGCCGGCGTCGCGCGCCAGGGCGCAGGCCGCCCGCAGGCCAGCCGCGACCTCCGGACCCTGGGCCGGGCTGCCGAGCTGGCGCGCGTCGAGCGTGACCAGGTCGGGACGCAGCAGGCCGAGCGCATCGCGGCAGATTTCCGTATCGGTGAAGTCGCCCAGGGCAAGCTGAACACCCGCGCGGCGCAGAACCTCGAAGCGGGCGCCGAGCAGGTCGCTGGCGCGTACCGCGTCCGGGCAAGGCACCTCGATGCAGACGCGCGCGCCCTGCACGCCCAGCCTGCCGATGGCGGCGCCGAGTTCCTCGATCAGGTGTTCCCGGTGGAGCTGGGCGCCCGGCGCCGGAAAGTGGAATTGCACCGGAACCGGAAAGGAAGCGGCCGCCAGCAGCGGCAGGGCATCGTTGAGAATCCAGCGCGCGACGTCGCCCATCAGGCCGAGCGCCTCCAGCGCCGGCAGGAAATCCTGCGGCGCGACCCGGCCGAATGCGGCGCTCTGCCAGCGCAGGCGCACCGTGTAGCTGTCGACGCTGGCCGCATCCGCATCCAGGCGCGCGCGCGGCTGCAGGTTGATGGCGAACTCACCGCGTTCCAGCGCCTGTGGCAGGGCGGCGAGCATGGCCGCCGGCAGCGGCGGCGCGGCCACCGAGCCGGCGCTGGCGATGGCGTCGCCCCCGCGCCTGGCCACGCCGAGCATGGTGTCGACTGCCCGCTGCAGGCAGCGTTCGGCGGGGCAGCCCGGCTCGCCCAGCGCCACGCCGATGCTGCAGGAAAGGAACAGCTCGAAGCCGCCGACGGCCACTGGCCGCGCCAGTGTGTCCGCCACGGCGCGGGCCAGGCGCAGCGCTTCCGGCTCGCCGCCATGCAGCGGGGTGGCGATGGCGAGGTCGGCTTCGCCCAGCCATTGCAGCAGCGCGTCGGCCGGGAGCACCGCGCGGGCCCGCTCCAGGATGCGCGCGCGCAGCTTGTCGCTTATGGCGGGTCCGAGTGGCAGGCGGGCATGGGCGAAGCGGTCGAGGCGGACGGCCAGCATGGCGAGCCGCGCCTCGGGGCCGGGCGAGCCCGTGCCGGGGCCGGCGGCAGGTGTCGGGCCCAGCCGGCATGCCGCCGCGAGAAAGGCGGCGTGCCCGCGGGCCTCGGCAAGGCCGGGCGCCATCCCGGAAGGGGACGGCGGGCAAAGCGATGGCGGATAAGGTGGTCGAGCGGCCTCGTCTTGAGACATGGCGGAATCCTGACGGCGGTGGCGACACCTGGCTGCGCGGGCTCGTGCACTGCAGGTTCCCGCCATGCCGCGCTGCCGCCGGGAGCCGCGGGCGCGCGTGGCGCGCCCGCTCTCCGATCATACGGCACCGGCGCTATTTCACCACGAGGGCTGGCCCGGATGGCGGAGGCGGAATGACGGGTTCCTGACCGTGGTCAATTCCGCCGGGCGGGGCCGCAGGGCGGGATCCTGGGGGCCGAAGCGCGGGGGCGAAGCGCAGGGCCGAACTCAGGCCGTGGTGTCGGACTCTTGCTCGGGCGGTACGGGGGTGGCCAGCACCTTGTCGATGCGCTTGCCGTCCATGTCGACGATCTCGAAGCGCCAACCGCCCCATTCCACGCTGTCCGTGGTCTGCGGCAGGCGGCCGAGCAGGAGCAGCAGCATGCCGGACAGCGTGTGGTAGCGCTCCTTGGCCTCCTCGGGGACATAGCGCAGGGCCAGGCGGTCCTTCATTTCCGGGATCGGGATCAGGCCGTCCAGCAGCCAGGAGCCGTCCGCGCGCTGCACGGCCCACTCCTCGTCGGCGCTGGTGGGCTTGAATTCGCCGGTGATGGCCTCGATCAGGTCCTGCAGCGTGACCAGGCCGAGCACCTCGCCGTACTCGTCGATGACGAAGGCGATCTGCCCGCCCGACGAACGGAAATTCTCCAGCAGTTCCATGCCGGTGACGCTTTCCGGGACGAACACCGCCGGTTGCAGCACCGCGGTCAGGTCGGTCTGCTCGCCGCGCAGGCGGCGCGCGAGCAGTTGGCGGGCGCTGACCACGCCCAGCAGGTCGTGCATGCCGCCGCGCACCACCGGGAAGCGCGAATGATCGGAGGTCTCGATGCGGCGCAGGTTTTCCTCCAGCGTCGCCTCGACGTCCAGGCAGACCACTTCGCCGCGCGGCACCATCAGCGAGGTCAGCTGGCGGTCGTCGAGGCGGAACACGTTGCGCACCATGGTGTGCTCCTGCTGTTCGATGACGCCGGCCTCGGAGCCTTCGATCAGCAGGGCGTGGATTTCTTCTTCGGTCACGGCGGGGCCGCGCGCGCCTTCGACGCCCAGCACGCGCAGCATCAGCCGGGTCGAACCCGACAGCAGGCGCACCAGCGGTGTCGAGGCCGTGGCCAGCCAGGAGATCGGGCGCGCGGCGATGCGCGCGATCGACTCGGGCGCCAATTGGCCGAGCCGCTTGGGTACCAGTTCACCCAGCACGATGGAAAAATACGTCAGGCCCGCGACCACGATGGCCGTGGCCACATAGCCCGCGGTGGTGGCGGGCAGCCCGAATCCCTGCAGCCAGACGCCGAACGGCTGGGCCAGCGTCGACTCGCCGACCACACCGTTGAGCACGCCGATCGACGTGATGCCGATCTGCACGGTGGAGAGAAAACGGGTCGGGTCTTCGCCCAGCTTGACCGCGGCGATCGCACCGCGATCGCCTTCCTCGATGCGGCGCTGCAGGCGCGCCTTGCGCGCTGTCACCAGCGCGATCTCGGACATGGCGAACAGGCCGTTGAGCAGAATCAGCGCCAGTAATATGGCAATTTCCATCAGGGTGCGCGCCCTTTGCGCGCGGGGGTGAAAAACGTCAAGGATACCATCCGCGCATGTCAGGCCGGAGTCATCTGCGGGCATGTCCTATGATGGCCGGGAGCGGACCCCTGGAGGAAACAGCCATGGAACGGCGTTTCGAGTATGGCGGCTATGCGGTGCTGGCAAGGGCGGTGCCGGCCGGGCAGGGCTATCTGGGCCTGGCGGTGATCGCAGATGCCTTCGGCGAAGAGGCTTCGGTGCCGACCCACAGCCAGGAGGTGGGGGTGGCGCCCACGGCCGAAGCGGCGCTGGCCCTGGCCGAGGCGGCGGCGATGCGCGCCATCGACGCGGGCGAGGTGGAGTGATGATGCCGGCATTGTGGCGGGCGGATGGCAGAAGAAGCGCCCCGGTTCCGGATGCGCACTGGCGGGGCGCTGAATCGCGGTGATTACCTCGAAGGTATTCGCCCAGCCTCACCCGGCGTGCTGTAATACCGCCATGGACACCCTGACACCCGCTTCCGAAGCGGCGCTCGACTTTCCCGCGCTGCTGCGCTACTGGCGCAACCGCCGCGGCTACAGCCAGCAGGCCCTGTCGCAGGTCGCTGGCGTGTCGCAGCGCCATATCAGTTTCCTCGAGTCCGGCCGCGCCAGGCCGAGCCGGGAGATGGTGCTGGCGCTGGCCGAGCGCCTGGGCGTGCCGTTGCGCCAGCGCAACCGCCTGCTGCTGGCCGGTGGCTATGCGCCCGCCTACAGCGAACAGGGCCTGGCGGCGCCGCCGGCCTCCATGGTGCAGCAGGCCATCGCCCTGATCCTGGCCAAGCAGGAACCCTATCCGGCCGTGGTGCTCGACCGCTTCTGGAACCTGGTGGATGCCAACCAGGCCTATCGCCGCATGCTGGGGCTGCTGCTGCGCGGGCGCGCGCCGGCGGCGCTGGAGCAGGGCGGCGGCCGCGTCAACCTGATGCTGACGGTGTTCGACCCGGCCGGGTTGTGGCCGTCGATCGAGAATGCGCGCCAGGTCGGGCGCTACCTGCTGCGCCGCGTCTGGCAGGAACTGCAGGTACAGGCGCACGACCGCACCGCGCGCGAGATATTCCAGCGCATCGCCGTCTGGCATCCTGACATGGTCGGGCCGGGCGGCGTGCCGCTGTTCGACGATGAGGCTGGCGAAGGCGTGCCGCCGCCGGTGCTGCCGGTGGTGGTGGCGGGGCCGGGCATCCATGCGTCCCTGTTTTCCACGCTGACCACGCTGGGGATTCCGCAGGACGTCAGCCTGCAGGAACTGCGCATCGAGTGCTTCTTTCCCGCGGACCGCGCCTCCGCCGCCGCCTTCGAGGCGCTGGCGCAGTCCGCGCCGGCGTAAGGTTCAGACCGAACGCACGTGTTTGCGGCGGCCGCCAGGGTTGCCGGCGTCGAGGCCTGTGCGACAATGCCGGCTGTTTTTCCCGTCTTTACGAGGGCCCGCCCATGCTGTTTCCACGATGTCTCCGTGCCGCCGCGTTGATCGCCGGCGGCGTCCTGTGCTCTGCCGCGCATGCGCAGACGATGAACAACGCGACGGCCACGCGACCGGTCGCCACCGGCCTGTACCAGTGCGAGAGCGCCAGCGGCGATACCGTGTTCCGCTCCACGCCGCGCGATGGCTGCACCCTGTTGTCCGCCCCGGATCCCTCGGCTCCCGATCCGCAACGCTGGCTGCCCATGATGGGTGCCAACGGCGTGGTGAGTTACTTCGACACCGCATCGGTGCGCCGCCGCGGCAGCGAAGTCGGCGTGGTGCTGATGCGCAATGCCCCGTCGGGGGGCGTGATCCGCACCACCGCCGGCGAGCCGATCGCCTCCTCCCTCAAGCGCATGGTGCTCGATTGCGCCAGCTCGACCTACCTCGTCGTCGAGCAGACGCTGTACGGCAAGCGCTATGCCCGCGGCGAACCCCTCTATACCATCCGCGCTCCCGAGTCGCGTGCGCCGCAGTCCGCATCCAGCGGCACCATCGCCGGCGACCTGATGAACCGCCTCTGCCATTGAGCGCGCCACGCGCCGCGCCGTCCTTGCGGCGGCGCGCGTTGCTTGCTGCACCCGTCTCCAGGCGCTTGTCTGCGGCCGTCGCCGCCGTGGCTGGCGCTTGTCTCCCCAGGTTGCTGCCAAGTGCCCCCGGCGAGGTGATGCGTCGCCCGCAAAGCCTTGTGGCAAGCGGCGTTCCGGCAACCCTGTAGGAAAATGTTGCAAACGTTTCCGGGGTGAAACGTGACTTTTAAGGCTCCGCTTGCTAAGGTAATTCTTGCGCAATGCAGCAAGACTAAGCTGAGAGCGTCTCACTTGTTGCTGGCACCGAGCGGCAGAGTTTTCGTCTGCTGGCCTGCCTCTTGCAACGGCTTCCGTCATCCTTTCCGTTTCAGGACTCTTCCTCCGGTTTTCATGTCCGAACCCACAGTGCTGTCCGGCAGCCTGGCAGCGAACTTCCGTCCCGCGACGCCGCGCCGTGCCGGCGCGCGGCGTTGTCTCCAGGCCCTGGCCGCATTGGTGCTGGGGTGGGCTGCGGCCGCGCATGCCTTCGACTTCAACATGGTGGCGGCGCGCGCGCGCCAGCTGGCCAGCACGCCTTACAAGGCCCCGGGCTCGACCAATGTGCCGCGCGAGTTGCGCGAGCTGCCCTACGAGCGCTATCACGAGATCCAGTTCAAGCCGGAGCACTTCCCCTGGCGCAACAACCGGCTGCCGTTCGACTTGTCCTTCTTCCACGAAGGGATGGTGTTCGATCAACCGGTCCGTATCAACGAGGTCGTCAGCGGCAATGCGCGCGAGATCCGCTTCGATCCCTCTGCGTTCCAGTACGGCCCGGTCAAGGTGGACCCGGCCCAGTTGAAAAAGCTGGGCTTCGCCGGCTTCCGCGTGCTGTATCCGCTCAACCAGGGCAAGCGCAAGGACGAGGTGGTGTCCTTCCTTGGCGCCAGCTATTTCCGCGCGCTCGGCAAGGACCAGTGGTACGGCCTGTCCGCGCGCGGGCTGGCGGTGGACACCGCGCTGAATTCGGGCGAGGAGTTTCCCCGCTTCGTCGAGTACTGGATCGAGCGCCCGGCAGCGGGCGACAAGCAGCTGACCATCTACGCCTTGATGGACTCGCGGCGCGTCGCCGGCGCCTATCGCTTCGTCATCAAGCCGGGCGACGAGACCGCGATGGAGGTCAAGGCACGCCTGTTCCTGCGCGAGAACGTCACCAAGCTCGGGCTGGCGCCGCTGACCAGCATGTACCTGTTCGGCGAGAACCAGCCGTCGGCCCAGCCCGACTTCCGCCCCGAGGTGCACGACTCGGACGGGCTGTCGGTGCAGCTTGGCACCGGCGAGTGGATCTGGCGCCCGCTGGTCAATCCGAAGCGCCTGCTGGTCACCTCCTTCGCGGCGACCAACCCGCAGGGTTTCGGCCTGATGCAGCGCGACCGCAGCTTCGCCAGCTACCAGGAAATCGGTGCGAACTACGAGCACCGGCCGAGTGCCTGGGTGGAACCCAAGGGCAATTGGGGTTCCGGCCGCGTGGAACTGGTGCAGATCCCGACGCCGGATGAGACCAACGACAATGTCGTGGCCTTCTGGGTGCCCGACAATCCGCCCAAGCCCAAGCAGCCCTTCGACTTCGAGTACCGCCTGCTGTGGCAGAAGGATGGCGAGCGCACGCCGCCGCTGTCCTGGGTCACGCAGACCCGGCGTGGCCAGGGCCTCACGCGCAAGGATGATGACACCAGTTTTTCCTTGCAGGTCGATTTCGAAGGCCCCATCTTCAAGAGATTGCAGGCCGACGCGCGTGTCGACGCGATGATTTCGGCCGACAGCAATGGCGAGGTGCTCAAGAGCACCGCACAGCGCAACCCGGCGACCGGCGGCTACCGCCTGACGCTGGTGGTGCGCCGTAAGGATGAAGGCAAGCCGGTGGAACTGCGCGGCTACCTTCGCAATGGCAATACAACCCTGTCCGAGACATGGAGCTACATCTTACCCCCAGGCTGAAGCGAGGCCAGGCGGCATGTGAACGCTATGTCGAATGCCTGCCTGCCTCGCCCGAACAGCGCCGGGCGCTGCTCGACGATGCTACGCGCGCCGGCGGCGGCGACGCGCAGGCCACCATGCATGCCCTGCAGGCCCGCTTGGCGCGGGCCGATGCCGGCACGGCCGCGGCAGCCCCGGCCGGCGCATCCGCGCCGGACGAGGCTGAGCACGACGACGGCTATGGCTCGGTCGGGCAGCGCTTTACCATGGCGTACGGCGAGGCCGGCGACGCTGCCGGCACGGCGGCAGGTCCCGTGCTGCAGCGGCGCGCCGACGGTACCGTGCGCGTCGATACCGGGCCGCGTCCGCAGCGCGGCGCCATGGTGCCCAAGCCTTGGCCGCCGCACGTGCTGGGCCACTGGCTGCGCAACCTGGCGCGCCGCCTGAGCGGCCGCCCGCCGGTGCCGGCGGTATGGGATACGCTGCACGACGGCCCGGATGCCCTGGGCACCTGGCACCCGGCCGGCTCCCACCGGCGCTGGGTGCTGCTGGCGCTGGTGCTGGCGCAGACCGGGCTCGCCACCTATTTCATGGCGCATGTGCTGCCCTATCAGGGGCGGGACCTGCTCGAGGTCGCCATCCTGACATTGTTCACGGTGCTGTTCGCCTGGGTGTCCGCCGGCTTCTGGACGGCGATGATGGGCTTCCTGGTGCTGGCCAAGGGCGGCGACCGCCACCTGATCTCGCGCAGCGCCGCCGCCGACGGCCCGATTCCGGCGCAGGCGCGCACGGCCGTCATCATGCCGATCTGCAATGAAGACGTGACGCGCGTGTTCGCCGGCTTGCGCGCGACCTACGAGTCCGTGGTGCGCAGCGGGCAGATCGACGCCTTCGATTTCTTTGTGCTGTCCGACAGCGGCAATCCGGACCTGCGCGTGGCCGAGACCGATGCCTGGATGGAGATCTGCCGCGCGGTCGGCGGCTTCGGGCGCATCTTCTACCGCTGGCGCCGCCACCGCGTCAAGCGCAAGACCGGCAACGTGGCCGACTTCTGCCGCCGCTGGGGCAGCCAGTACCGCTACATGATCGTGCTCGACGCCGACAGCGTGATGAGCGGCGACTGCCTGGCCACGCTGGTGCGGCTGATGGAAGCCAATCCCGGCGCCGGCATCATCCAGACCGCGCCGCAGGCGGTGGGCCGCGAGACCATGTACGCGCGCGTGCAGCAGTTCGCCACGCGTGTCTACGGCCCGCTGTTCACGGCGGGCCTGCACTACTGGCAGCTCGGCGAATCGCACTACTGGGGCCACAACGCCATCATCCGTGTGAAGCCCTTCATGGAGCACTGCGCACTGGCGCCGCTGCCCGGCAAAGGGCCGCTGGCGGGCGAGATCCTGTCGCACGACTTCGTCGAGGCCGCGCTGATGCGCCGCGCCGGATGGGGGGTTTGGATCGCCTACGACCTTGCGGGTTCCTACGAGGAACTGCCGCCCAACCTGCTTGACGAACTCAAGCGCGACCGCCGCTGGTGCCAGGGCAACCTGATGAATTTCCGCCTGTGGCTGAAGCAGGGTTTCCACATGGTCCACCGCGCGGTGTTCCTGACCGGAACCCTGGCCTATGCGTCGGCGCCGCTGTGGCTGCTGTTCCTGCTGCTGTCGACCGCGCTGCTGGCCAAGCACGAACTGGTGCCGCCCGAGTATTTCACGCAGCCTTACCAGTTGTTCCCGACCTGGCCCGAGTGGCATCCCGAGAAGGCGCTGGCGCTGTTCTCGGCCACGGCGACGCTGCTGTTCCTGCCCAAGCTGGCGAGCGTGCTGCTGCTGATGCGGCAGGCGCGCCAGTACGGCGGCCGGCTGGCGCTGCTGGGCAGCGCCCTGGTGGAGATGGTGCTGTCAGCCTTGCTGGCGCCGGTGCGCATGCTGTTCCATGCCAAGTTCGTGCTGGCAGCCTATGTCGGCTGGGGCATCAGCTGGAAGTCGCCGCCGCGCGAGGATGCGCAGACCGGCTGGGGCGAGGCGCTGCGCCGCCACGGCGGGCATACGCTGGTGGGGCTGGCCTGGGGAGCGCTGGTGTACTGGCTCAATCCGTCCTTCATCTGGTGGCTGCTGCCCATCGTCGGCTCGCTGGCCTTGTCGGTGCCGCTCTCGGTGTTCCTGTCGCGTGTCTCGCTCGGGCGTGCGCTGCGCCGCGCCAACCTGTTCGTGATCCCGGAGGAGGTGAGCGTGCCGCGCGAGATGCAGGACACGCAGCGTTTCGTCGAATCCGCGCACGCCAGCCCGGACTTCATCGATGCGGTGGTCGATCCCGTGACCAACGCGTTGCTCTGCGCGACGGGCAGCGCGCGGCGCGTGCAACCCGAAGCCGCGCGCCTGCGCAATGAAGCCCTGCTGCAGCACGCGCTGACCTCGGGCCCGGCTGCGCTGACCCCGGCCCAGAAGCTGCAGTTGCTGGGCAATCCGCTGGCGCTGGCGCGCCTGCATGCGCTGGTGTGGGGCTCGTCGCTGGCGCACGAAGACTGGAAGCGCACGCGCGCGGTGCTGCGTCGTGTGGCCGATAACGTGGTGCCGTTGCGCCAGCGTGCCGCGGCCTGAGGGTCCGCAGGTCCGCAGACCTGTTTGCGCGCCGCGGGTGCAAGGCCCGCGCGCCGCGCTGGCCGGCACCGCCTCCAGCGCCCCGGCGTTCCAGTGGTCGAGCAGCCTCAGCGCTGCGCCGTCGCGCAGATCGGTGCGCTGATGTAGACGTCGCCGACGCGGCGCTCGCCGCGCTCGTTGCGCGTCATGTAGCGGAACATCATGCTGATCCCGAGCTTGGTCAGGATCTCGACGTCACGGTTGGCGCAGATATTGCGCTGCAGGGGCGCGGCGTAGTTCACCTCGAAGCTGGCAAGGTCGAGCATCGGGCCGCGGTAGTTGGTCAGTTCGAGCTGGAACAGCACATGCTTGCCCGGCACCGTCTGGCAGCGCCGCAAGCGGGTCTCGGCATCGATGTCGATCGGCAGCGCATCGTTGAGCTGGCGGCAGGCACGCGCCAGCACGCTGTCGGGCCGGTTGGTATTGCGCAGCAGTTCGGGCACGCCCGCCGCGCCGGTGTTCTGGCCCGTGGCGGCACCCTTGAGCATGCGCGCCAGCGGTTCGGCTTCGTCCGCCGGCGGCTGCGAGGCGGCCTGCGGCCGGGCTGCGGCGGGGGCCGCCGCAGCGGGCGGCATCCAGGGCCCCGGTGCCAGCGAAGCGGCCAGGCCGAGCACAGCGAGGAGCGGCGTTTGTCTTGTTCTCATGCAGAAAAACGTTGCCCGGACCAGGGCCGTCAACCGCCGGCCAAGCTCATATGGCAGTGCGGTCGTCGGCCACAGCGTCGTCGACAGGCCGCATTGTACCCTTCCGCCCGCCTGCCGTGAAAGCCGCGCCACACATGGGATCGGCGGCGACGGGGCGGCATCGCGTGGACAGCTCTTCTCCTGCCGGTTTCGTTATGCTGTGCAACAATTGCGGCTTCGCACCATGCGTGCGGGCGTGCCTGCCCGCCGCGGCCAACCGATTGCAGGGTTCCCGCTATGACGTCTTCCGCCAGCGCGCAGCAGGCCGCGCGCTTCCCCCTCTGGCTGCTGGTCTGCGCCTCGCTGACGGCGCTCGCTCCGCTGTCCATCGACATGTATCTGCCGAGCTTCCCGACGCTGTCGGCCGATCTCGGCGTC
This sequence comes from Cupriavidus sp. USMAHM13, assembly GCF_001854285.1. Taxonomy (NCBI): domain Bacteria; kingdom Pseudomonadati; phylum Pseudomonadota; class Betaproteobacteria; order Burkholderiales; family Burkholderiaceae; genus Cupriavidus; species Cupriavidus sp. USMAHM13. Next base: position 2,802,498 of record NZ_CP017752.1, on the reverse strand, counting down.
GACATCGGCCGCATCCAGTTGACCCTGGGCACCTTCCTGGTCGGCCTGGCGCTCGGCCAGGCCTTCTACGGCCCCTTGAGCGACCGCTACGGACGCAAGCCGCCGCTGTATGTCGGGCTCGGCCTGTACGCGGCCGCGGCAGCCGGCTGCGCGCTGGCGCGCGATGTCGAGGCGCTGATGCTGTTCCGCTTCCTGCAGGCGCTCGGTGGCTGTGCCGGCATGGTGGTAGCGCGCGCGGTGATCCGCGACCGGCTTGCGGCGCACGAGTCGGCGCGCGCCTTTTCCTCGCTGATGCTGGTGATGGGGCTGGCGCCGATCCTGGCGCCCATCCTCGGCGGCTTCATCCTGCAGACGCTGGGCTGGCGTGCGATCTTCTGGGTGCTGGTGGCGGCGAGCCTGTCCATCCTGTGGCTGGTGCACCTGCGCATGGAGGAGTCGCTGGATCCGGCGCGTGCAGCGCCGCTGCGGCTCGGCCATGTGCTCGCCGGCTATGGCGAACTGCTGCGCGACCGCGAGTTCCTCGGCTACTCCTTGTCCGCCGGTTTTGCCCAGGCCGGGATGTTCGCCTATATCGCCGGATCCCCCTTCGTGCTGATCGAGCTGCACGGCATCGCGCCCTCGCACTACGGTTTCGTCTTCGGCGCCAACGCCTTCGGCCTGATCGCCATGTCCCAGTGCAATGCGCGGCTGGTGCGCGGCAGGCCGCTGGACCGCGTCCTGCGCGGCGCCTTGCTGGTGCCCTGCGCGGCGGGCCTGGGACTGGCCGGCGCCAGCCTCGCGGGCTGGGCCACGCTGCCGGTGCTGCTGGCGGGCTTCTTCCTCTTCATCGCCGCGCTGGGCTGCATCCTGCCCAATGCCTCGGCCATGTCGCTGGCCCACCAGGGCCATCGCGCCGGCACGGCCTCGGCACTGATGGGCACGCTGCAGTTCTCGCTGGGAACGCTGGCGGGCGCCGCGGTCAGCCTGTGGCATGACGGCACGGCACTGCCGCTGGCGGTGGTGATGGGCGTGTGTGGCGTGGGTGCCGTGCTGATGCGCGCCTACGGATGCCGCGGGGCAGGGCATCCCTGACGGGGGCGCGCCGGGTAAGTCGAACGCGCGTTTGGCGCGGGCCCGCAGGCTCAGGCCGCGGCCTGTACCGGTACCGCGGCGGCGCCGTTCTGGACCACCACCATCTGCGCCGGCATCGGTGCCGCGAAGCCGGCCTGGCCGAAGGTGTCGCGGATCACGCGGTTGGTGTCGAAATAGACCTGCCAGTAGTGGTCGTTGTTGCAGTAGGGCCGTACCGCCAGCACCGGTCCCACCAGCGTGAACTCCAGGATTTCCACGTCGACCGGCGGCTCCGCCAGCACGTTGGGGATGGCGGCGAGGCGTGCCTTGAGCAGCGCGGCCGCTGCGGCCGGGTCGGTGCTGCCGGCGAGCTGGGCCTTGAGTTCGACGCGGCGGTAGGGGTTGGCGCTGAAGTTCTGGATGGTGTCGGCGAAGATCTTGTTGTTGCCGACCACCGTCAGCACGTTGTCGGGCGTATCGAGCGTGGTGGAGAACAGGCCGATCTCCTTGACCGTGCCGGTGATGCCGCCGACGGTGACGAAGTCGCCGACCTTGAAGGGGCGCAGCACGATCAGGAAGGCGCCGGCGGCGAAGTTGGCCATCAGGCCGGACCAGGCCATGCCGATGGCGACGCCGGCGGCGGCGATCAGCGCGGCGAAGGTGGTGGTCTGGATGCCGAAGTAGCCGAGGATGCCGATCACCAGCACGACGTTGAGCGTGACGGTGACGATGGAGCCGACGTAGCGCAGCAGGGTGGAATCGACCTTCTGGCGCGACAGGGATTTCTGCACCAGGCCGACGACGAAGTGGATCAGCCAGCGGCCGACGATCCAGAAGGCGAGGGCGGAGAGTATCTTGACGCCGAACTCGGTGGCGTAGGCGGTAACCGTTTCCTGAAATTTCTGCAGCGTTGCGGCATCCATTGGCGTGTTCTCCCGGCTGGCTGGACAGAGATCGATCCCGGATCGACGGATCGATGCGGATTCCTGCCTGCCGCGGCGGTGCCGGGCAGGCAAAAATCATTATTGCGCTGCCAAAATCGGAAGTTCAAGCAAACAATGGTAAGGCGCCGGGCGGCCTGCCGCCGCCCGGCGCCTGCCTGTCTTTGTCTGCCGGTTCTCGTTTACCAGTTGGTCTCACGCTCCGCGGTGGCGGAGATGCGGTGCAGCGACAGATCGGCGCCGTTGAATTCGGCCTCGGGATCGAGCCGGATGCCGACGAACTTCTTCAGCGTGCCATAGACCACCGTGCCGCCGACCAGGGCGATGACGATGCCCAGTACCGTGCCGATCAGTTGGGCCAGCAGCGATACGCCGCCGATGCCGCCCAGCGCGCGGGCACCGAAGATGCCGGCGGCGATGCCGCCCCAGGCCCCGCACAGACCGTGCAGGGGCCATACGCCGAGCACATCGTCGATATGCCATTTGTTCTGCGCCAGCGTGAACAGGTAGACGAACAGCACACCGGCAACCGCGCCGGTGGCCAGCGCGCCCAGCGGGTGCATCAGGTCCGAGCCGGCGCAGACCGCCACCAGGCCGGCCAGCGGGCCGTTGTAGGCGAAGCCCGGATCGTTGCGCCCGGCCCACCAGGCAGCCAGGGTGCCGCCCACCATGGCCATCAGCGAATTGATGGCGACCAGCCCGCTGATCTTGTCGATGCTCTGCGCGCTCATCACGTTGAAGCCGAACCAGCCCACCGCCAGCACCCAGGCGCCCAGCGCGAGAAACGGGATGTTCGACGGCGGATGCGCGCTGATGCGCCCATCTTTCTGGTAGCGGCCGCGCCGCGCGCCCAGCAGCAGCACGGCGGGCAGCGCGATCCAGCCGCCCACGGCGTGCACCACGACCGAGCCGGCGAAGTCATGGAAGGGCACGCCGGTCAGCGTGGTGATCCATTGCTGGACGCCCAGGCGCTGGTTCCAGGCGATGCCTTCGAAGAAGGGGTAGACGAATCCGACCAGTACGAAGGTGGCCATCAACTGAGGCGTGAAACGGGAGCGCTCGGCAATGCCGCCCGAGATAATCGCCGGGATGGCCGCGGCAAAGGTGGCCAGGAAGAAGAATTTCACCAGTTCATAGCCGCTTTTCTGTGCCAGCACGTCGGCGCCGACCATGAAATTCACGCCATAGGCCACCGTATAGCCGATGAAAAAATACGCAATAGTGGAAACCGCGAAATCCACCAGGATTTTGACCAGGGCGTTGACCTGGTTTTTCTTCCGTACCGTGCCCAGTTCGAGAAAGGCGAAGCCGGCGTGCATGGCCAGCACCATGATCGCGCCTAGCAGGATGAACAGGGCGTCGGTGCCGCTCTTCCAGTTGTCCATGAGTCCCTCATGCTCAAAATAGGCGCATGGGTATGCAAAAAGCGTTCCAAGTTGGGGCCGGTCGCACCATGGCATGGTGCAGACGCACCGTAGTGGGGGTTGTGGCGGAAGTCCCGGGACAAGCCGCCGCATCGAGGCGGGTCCGCGCGCACCGATTCGGAGCGGCCTGCTTTGGCTTTGTGCACCTAATCGGGGCGCGGCGCCAGAATGGGGCGTGCGCCGGGCGCGCCGGAGCCGGTCCGGTGCATGGCCGCCGACGGGGAGACCAGGCCAGGCGGGGAGACGCATGGCCTGCGTCCATCGGCGGACGCATCGGCGGCATCGGTCGCACCGGAGGCGCCGATCATGCCGGCGTCATTGCCATTGTTTGCATTCCGGGACGCGTGCGAATAGCCCTGCCAGCTGCCTAAATCCGCTACAAAGGCGCGCCGGCGAAGGATTTGCGGGTTTTTTTCGTTGCGTCGGTGCCACTGGGGATTGCTCTCGGCGCAAAGGGCAGATTAGACTGCGCCGATCGGTGAACTGCCGCCTGGAGGCGGGGCCGGTGAAGACGACCAACAAGGGAAATCAGCCATGAATAAAGGTGAACTGGTATCTGCCATCGCCGCGGACGCGGAACTGAGCAATGCTGCAGCAGAGCGCGCGCTGAATGCCGCGCTGGACAATATCAAGAAGGCAGTCTCCAAGGGTGACTCGGTGACGCTGGTGGGCTTCGGCAGCTTCAGCTCGGGCAAGCGCGCAGCGCGCACCGGCCGTAACCCGCGCACCGGCGAGACGATCAAGATTCCGGCTGCGAAGACGGTCAAGTTCGCGGCTGGTCAAGGTTTCAAGGACGCTGTGAACAAGAAGAAGTAAGCCGTCCGCGGTCCATGCTTCGCGATAGAGCGGCCTTTGCGGCCGCTTTTCATTTTGCGGCGCGATGACGCCGCGCCGTGTCACGGCCGGCAGCCTGTTCCGGCGGTACACTGGCCGGGCCGCGCCCTGCGGGCGCCGAACTTTCCTTGGCACCAGGTAGCATCATGAACGAATTGCCCCACCAGCTTTCCATGACCGTGCTGATGACGCCGGACATGGCCAATTTCTCCGGCAATGTGCACGGAGGCACGATCCTGAAGTATCTCGACATGGTGGCCTATGCCTGTGCCAGCCGCTATGCCGGCAGCTACGTGGTCACCCTCTCGGTGGACCAGGTGACCTTCCGCCAGCCCATCCACGTAGGCGAACTGGTGACCTTCCTGGCGGCGGTCAACTTCACCGGGCGCAGCTCGATGGAGATCGGCATCAAGGTGGTGACCGAGAACATCCGCAGCAAGCTGGTGCGCCACACCAACAGCTGCTATTTCACCATGGTGGCGGTCGACGACGACGGCAAGCCGACCGAGGTGCCGCCGCTGCAGCCCCGCGACAAGGTCGAGCGCGAGCGCTTCGCCGCCGCTCAGCAGCGGCGCGCGCTGCGCCAGGAAATGGAGGCGCGCCAGCACCAGATCAAGGCCGCCCCGGCGGCCTGAGGGAGACGCGATGCGCACCATTGCCAGCGTGCTGGCCGCCGGCTTCCTGCTGGCGGCCGCGGCGGCGCAGGCCGAGGAGATCGGCAGCGTCAGCACCAATTTCCGCGTGACCGGTTCCGACAAGGTCGTCATCGAAGCTTATGACGATCCGCAGGTGGCTGGCGTCACCTGCTATGTCTCGCGTGCGCGCACCGGCGGCATCAAGGGCACGCTGGGCATGGCCGAGGATCCGCCGGAGGCCTCGATCGCCTGCCGCCAGGTCGGGCCGATCGCCTTCAAGGCACCGCTGCGCCAGCAGGACAATGTGTTCTCGGAGCGGATGTCCATCCTGTTCAAGACCTTGCACGTGGTGCGCGCGGTCGACCGCAAGCGCAACACCCTGGTCTACCTGACCTATTCCGACCGCATCGTCAGTGGCAGCCCGCAGAACAGCGTCACCGCGGTGCCGGTCGAAGCGGCCACGCCGATCCCGGTCAAATAGCCGGTCGGCAGGGCCACCGCGCGCCGGCGCGCTCCCTGCCATTGGGGGACGCGCCGGCGGGTGCCGCCGTCCGTCCCATCCCGTCGCCTTTTATTGGCCTGCCGGCGCCGCGGCGGGCCACTGTGCCATGGCGGCAGCTTCCACGGCGCAGTCGCGCTCCGGCGCCAGGCCGCGCGTGCGCGCGGCGGCCAGTTCCTGCCGCGCCAGCGCCAGGTCGGCGCGGAACACCGGGTCGGCATGCAGGCGCGCGACCGCAGCGGCACCCATCACGCGGCCGGCATTGGCGTCGCTCTGCCAGTGGACATTGCAGACCAGGCGGCTGTCGCCGAAGGCGCGCCCGCGCGCGAGGATGGCGGTGGCGCGTTCCGGCGCCACTTCGGCCAGCACCAGCGCCCAGGCCCAGCCGACCGCATTGTGGCCGGAGGGATAGGAGCCGTCCTTGACGAGCTTGGCCTCTTCCTGCGGCGTGCAGGTCGGCTGCCCGTTGACCATGAACGGCCGCTTGCGCTGGTATTGGTCCTTGGCGCGGTAGGTTGCCAGTCCGGCATCGGCCAGCGTGCGGCGCAGCAGCAGGTAGAGGTGCGGCGTGTCCTGGGCGTTGACCGGGGCCCCCAGCACGCAGCTGAAGGCGCCGGCCGCCTTCGGGAAGCCGAGTTCGGCGTCCTCGCTGGCAAGTTGCCAGCGCGCGCTGCCGCGCAGCGCGGTGGCGCGGCGCGCGATGTCGTCGTCGAGCGCCTGGGCGGCGGAGCCCGGCGCGGGCGGCGGGGGCACCAGCACCAGGCTGTCGGGCAGGTCCTGGCGCGGCAGGTAGCCGGCCAGGATGCCCGGGCGGATTTCGGGAACCTGTCCGATCGGGCTGCCAGCGGCACCGGGGCCGGCGGCACAGCCGCCCAGGGCCAGCAGGGCGGCGGCGCCGAGCAGCGCCAGCGCCACGCCGGCAGGGCGGGGGCGGACCGGCTGCGGCGGCGTTATCGTCGCTGGGAGTGATGGCATCGGGGTGGTCTCCTTTCTACTTCCTGTTTTTGTTCTTGTTCCCGGCCTGCCGCCGGGCCCGTCGCGAGCCGGGCGGCAGGAGGGCGGGGCGGTCTCAGGCCGCCGGCCCGAACATGGCCCGCAGCGTGGACTTCAGGATCTTGCCATTGGCATTGCGCGGCAGCATATCGGGACAGAACAGGATACGCACCGGCACCTTGAAGGCCGCCAGCCGCTCGCGCAGGTAGTCCTGCAGTTCGGCCTCGCTGACGCCGGCATCCGGCTTGAGGCTGACCACCGCGCCGGGCTCCTCGCCGAGCGTCTTGTGCGGGATGCCGACCACGGCAGCGTCCATCACCGCCGGATGGGAGTACAGGGCGCTTTCCACCTCGATGCAGTAGATGTTCTCGCCGCCACGGATCAGCATGTCCTTCATGCGATCGATGATGTAGAGATAGCCCTCCTCGTCCAGGCGCGCGATATCGCCGGTCTTGAGCCAGCCGTCGACGAAGGTCTGGGCCGTGGCTTCCGGCTTGTTCCAGTAACCGCGCACGACGTTGGCGCCGCGTACCCACAGTTCGCCGGCCTGCCCGGGCGGCAAGGCCTTGCCCATCTCGTCGACGATCTTCATCTCGCCGATGGGCAGCGCCGGACCGGCGCTTTCCGGCCGGTGCACGTACTCTTCCGCGCTGTGGCTGGTGAAGGTGGCCGAGGTTTCCGTCATGCCCCAGCCGATGCCGGGCGCGGAAGCCGGGAAGACTTCCTTGATGCGCCGTACCAGTTCCGCCGAGGCCGGCGCACCGCCGTAGTTGACGTTTTCCAGGGAAGACAGGTCGAAGCGCGCACGCTCGGGATGTTCGATGATCTGCCAGGCGATGGTCGGCACACCGCCGGCCGCGGTGCAACGCTCGCGCTCGATCAGCCCCATCGCGCGCACCGGGTCCCAGCGGTGCATCAGCACGATCTTGCCGCCGCTGGCGATGGTGGCATTGAGCACCGCCATGCAGCCGGTCACGTGGAAGAAGGGGACCGACAGCAGCGAGCCCTTCTGCGCAGCTTTGGGATCCGGCGTGGGGATCGGCTCGCCGCGGCGCAGGAAGTTGCGCATCGGGCTGAGCAGGCCCGCCATTGCCACCACGCTGGCGTTGCGGTGGGTACCGATGGCGCCCTTGGGTTTGCCGGTGGTCCCCGAGGTGTAGAAGATGGTGGCGTCGTCGTCCGGCGCGAGCGCAATGTCCGGCGGCGCGCAGGGCGGCAGGCCCTGCCAGTCGGATGCCGGGCCGAGCAGCGACTCCAGCGCGCGCACCTGCACGCCGGCCGGCAATGCAGGCAGCGCGCCTTCGCTGCGCGAGACGTAGATCTTCTGCAGCGCGGGACAGGCGCCGAGATGCGGCGCGATGCGCTCCAGGCGCTCCGCATCGACGATGGCGACGCGGCTGCCCGAGTCGGCCAGGCCATATTCCAGCTCGGCGCCGGTCCACCAGGCATTGAGCGGCGTGACGATGGCGCCGGCGAGCAGTGCGCCATAGAAGGCAACCGGCCACTCGGGCAGGTTGCGCATGGCCAGGGCCACGCGGTCGCCCTTGCGCACGCCGTCGCGCACCAGCGCATCGGCCACGGTCAGCGCGGCGCGGGCGAAGGCTTCATAGGAAACGCGCTCGTCCTCGTAGACGACGAAGGTCTTGTCGCCGTGGCTGCGGCCCAGCAGGAACAGCTCGCGCAGCGTCGGCGGCGCGTTCTTCCAGGTGGTGACGGGTATTCCGCGTACCGTCACCGTTTCGGTTTCGAACGGGGCACCGGGCGCGGTCAGGCGCGCGTGCGCCTCGGCCAGGCTGATGGCCGGCCAGGCGCCGGCGGGCGAAGGGCTAGTCATGACTGCCTCCCTGTCTGCAGGCAGGTTGGATGGGGCCGGGCACGCGGGCGCGGGGCCCGGTGCGCCGGGCCGTCGCTGCGGGACTGCCCGGATCAGGGATCAGATGGTGACGCCGCCGTCGACGACCAGGGCCTGCCCGGTCATGAAGGAACTGGCCGGCGAGGCCAGGTAGCAGGCCGCGCCGGCGATCTCCACCGGCTCACCGATGCGGCGCAGCGGCGCGCCCTGGGTGGATTGCTTGTAGCGCTCGGGATCCTCCCACAGGGCCCGGGCGAAGTCGGTCTTGATCAGTCCCGGGGCGATGCAGTTGACGCGCACATTGTGCGGGCCGAACTCGACCGCGAGATTGCGCGCGAGCTGGAAGTCGGCGGCCTTGGAGATGTTGTAGACGCCGATGGTGGGCGAGCCGCGCAGGCCGCCGATCGACGAGACGATGATGATGGAGCCGTCCTTGCGCTCGATCATCTGCGGCGCCACCATCTGGATCAGCCAGTGGTTGGAGATGACGTTGTTGTCCAGCACCTTGCGGAACTGGTCGTCGCTGACGCCGGCCATCGGGCCGAAGTAGGGGTTGGAGGCGGCGTTGCAGACCAGCACGTCGATCTTGCCGAAGGCGCGGTTGGTCTCGTCGACCAGGTTCTGCAGGTCTTCCTTGGAGGAGATATTGGCGGGCACGACGATGGCGGTGCCGGCGCCGTGGCGCGCGTTGATGGCATCGCAGACTTCCTGGCAGGCCTCTGCCTTGCGCGAGGAAATGACTACCTTGGCTCCCTGCACGGCCAGTTGCTCCGCGATGGCGCGGCCGATGCCGCGCGACGAGCCCGTGACGATGGCAACCTTGCCCGTCAGATCAAACAATGACATGTTGTCTCCTGATGATGCGCGGCCGTCCCGTCAGGGCGGCGCTGCTGGCTTTCCGCTTGGATTGGTCGGCGATGGCCCGGCGTCGGCGACGCCGCGGGGCACTGCCTTACCGACCGGTACATTATGTGTGAGGCGGCGCGGCCCAGTCCACAGCCGCGGGCGCGCGGCGGCGCGCATATCAGCATTCTTTTTGCCGGCAATGCGCGCGGTGCATGGTGCCGCCTGCAGTGCAGGACACGCCGGCCCGCGCGCCCCGGGCGGGCCGCGTCGGGACCTGCCGGAGCGCATCGGGACGTGCGGTAATCCCCGCCCTGTCAGGCCGGGCGGCCGCCGGCCAGCAAGGCTGGCAGCGCCTGCGCCAGTCCGGCGCGGCTGGCGGCGTCCAGCACGATGCCGAAGCGCGTGTCCAGCACGTCCAGCACCGCCTGCGCATCCGCCAGCCGCTCGCGCTGCACGCTGCCGTCGGCGGCGCGGGCGGCGAATTCGCCATCGCCCAGCGTGAGGCGGGTGCTGCCCTCGGTGCGTGCCACCATCAGGCGGCGCAGGAAGATGCTGTCGGGATGCGTGGCGACGTACCAGTTGCGCGGCACGAAATCGAGCCAATGCTGCGGTGCGAGGTCGAAGCGGTAGACCTGGCGCCAGCCGCCGTCGCCGCGCGCTTCGAGATCGAAGGCCGGGTAGGCGCCGGTCGCGGCCGATGCCGGCACCGCGGCCAGGCGATAGGGCCGGGTGTCGTCGCGCTCGCCGTCGAGCGGCAGCGCGCGGTCCGGCGTCGGGCCGCCGAAGCCGACGTCGACGATGTAGCTGCGGTGCGCCGCTTCGACGCGCAGCAGCATGTGTGTCTGCAGCGTCAGCCGGTCCGGCGGCACCTGCCAGCGCACACGCGCCGCCAGCGGCGTGACGCGGAAGCCGAGCGCCTCGAGCGCGGCGGCCAGCAGCGTGTTCAGTTCGAAACAGTAGCCGCCGCGTGCGCGTGTCACCAGCTTGTCGAACACGCTGTCGGCATCGATGGCGACGGGCCGGCGCAGCAAGGGGTCGATGTTCTCGAAGGGGATGGCCGCGAGCTGCGCGGCGATCAGCGCATCGAGCGCGTCGCGCTCGGCCCGTGCCGGTGCATCGATGCCGACGCGGGTGAGGTAGGCGCGCAGGCGGGCGGGGTCGAGTGTCGTCATGGCGGCGGGAACGTTGAGCGGCAGCGCAGGGGCGCGTGCAGGGGGCGGGCGGCGTGTCGCCTAGCCGAGCGCCGCCAGCGCATCCGGGTCGAGCAGCTCGATGCCGGCGTAGTGCAGGCGCAGCAGGCCGCGCGCTTCCAGGTCGCGCAGGGCCTGGTTGACGGTCTGGCGCGACAGGCCGAGCATCTGCGCGAGTTGTTCCTGCGGGATGCGCAGGGTGCGCGGGGCCGGCGCCGCCTGGCTTGCGCCGGTGCCGCCGCCATTGCCCTGGGCCAGCGCGGCCAGCCGGCGCGCAGTGCGCGCCAGCGGCGCCAGCAACTGCGCCTCCTCGACGAAACGGAAGGCCTGGCGTGTCTTGGCCGCCAGCAGCCGGCCGAATTCCGGCCACCACTCGGGGTGGGCCTGCAGCCGCCGCAGCAGCTTCTCGCGCGGCACCAGCAACACGCTGGCGGCGCTGACGGCGTGCGCGTCGTGGGTGCGCTGCAGGCCGTCGAACAAGCAGATCTCGCCGAACCAGGTGCCCGCTTCCAGCAGCCCCAGCAGGGCGGCCTTGCCGGCAGCGCTGACGGCATCGACCTGCACGGTCCCGCTCAGCACGCAGTAGAGGCCGTCGAACGGGTCGCCGCGCGAGAACAGCGCCTGGCCGGGGGCGAGCGAGCGCGTGGCGGCATCTTCGAGCAGTGCCTCGCGCAAGGGCGCGGGCAGGGTGCGGAACCAGGCGCCTTCCTGCACGGTAGCGAATGCCGGCGGCGCCAGGGTGGGATGCGGGGGCCGTGAACGGGTGGGCTGCGATGCGATGCCCATGGTCGATATCTCCAGTCTTGGCGGCCGGGCAACTGTCAAAAACCGGACAGACCCGGCCGGTGCTGCCTAATACTATACGGCCAGCCCGAATGGCGCGCCCGCTTCCGATCCCGGCGGGACCGCGCCGAGCCTCAAGGAGACCTGGATGAAGACACTGATCGAGCACCTGGCCGGCTATGCCGCCTACCATCGCGATCCGCGCAACGTGCTGACGCATTTCGTCGGCATACCGATGATCGTGCTGTCCGTGACCACCCTGCTGGGCCGGCCGGCGCTGGCGCTGGGCGACGGCTCGGCCTTCGTGACGCCGGCCATGGTGGTGTACGCACTGTCCTGCCTGTTCTACCTGCGCCTTTCGCTCGGCTTCGGCCTGGCCATGCTGGTCCTGCTCGGCGGCTTCCTGCAGGCCGGCGCCTGGCTGGCGGGTCTGCCCACGGCACAATGGCTGGCGGCAGGCATCGGCCTGTTCGTGGTGGGCTGGATCATCCAGTTCGTCGGCCATTACTACGAGGGGCGCAAGCCCGCTTTCGTCGACGACCTGACGGGACTGATCGTGGGGCCGCTGTTCCTGGTGGCCGAGGCCGCCTTCTGGCTGGGGCTGGCGCGCGAGACGCGCGCTGCGATGGAGGCACGCGCGCACTGAGCGGCCGGCGGCGCAGCGCGCCGGCCGGTTCGCAGCATGCCAGCCGCTTCAGGTAGATAACGTCAGGCAGGCAACGTCAGGCGCGCGGCGAGCCCGCCGAGCGGGCTGCTGTCCAGCGTCAGGCGGCCGCCGTAGAGGCCGGCCACCTCGGTCACGATGGCCAGGCCCAGGCCGCTGCCGGCGGCGCTCTCGTCGAGGCGGCCGAAGCGCTCGGTGGCCAGGGCGCGCGCCTCGGGTAGCATGCCGGGGCCGTCGTCTTCCACCAGCACCTGCAGCATGGCCCCGGCGGTGGCATTGTCCACGGTGCCGGCAGGGGCCGCACCGGACTCCGCGCCGGACTCCGACAGCGAGACCCGCACGCGCGAGTGCGCCCACTGGCAGGCGTTGTCGAACAGGTTGCCCAGCATTTCCAGCAGGTCTTGCCGGTCGCCGGCGAAATGCCCGCTGCCGTCCACCGCGATCTCGAGTCCCTTCGCCGCGTGCAGGCGGCCCAGCGCGCGCGCCAGTTCGGCGGCTGCCGCGGCGGCGTCGATGCGCGTGCCGCGCGAGGCGGCCGCGCCGGCAGCGCGTGCGCGCGCCAGGTGCCGTTCCACCTGGCGCCGCATTGCTTCGATCTGCCGCCGCGCGGATGCCGCCGCCGCGCCGGGCAGCGCGTCCGCGTCGTTGGCCAGCACGGCCAGCGGTGTCTTGACCGCGTGGGCGAGATCCGCCGCCTGCCGGCGCGTGCGCTCCAGCGCCTGGGCATTGTGCGCCAGCAGCGCGTTGATCTCGCGCACCAGCGGTTCGACCTCGCTCGGCCAGGCGCCGCCGAGGCGGCTCTCGCGGCGCGCCTGCATGCCGGCCAGGGCCTGTCGCAAGCGCGCCAGCGGCGCCAGGCCGAATTTCACCTGTGCCGCCACCGCGAGCAGCAGGCCGGCGCCGAGTGCCGTCAGCGACCACCACAGCATCCGGTTGAAGGCCTGGCGCGCGGTGCGCAACTCGGTGCGGTCCAGTGCCACGGCCAGCTCGACCGGCGTGTCGGCCGATGCCAGCACGATGCGCCGCGCCACCACCAGCAGCGATTGGCCCTCCGGCCCCGGCCGCACGTCGGCGGTGGTGCCATCCACCCGGCGGGTGGCGGCGGCCGGCATTTCCGTATCCCACAGCGAGCGCGAGCGCAGCAGCGCCTTGCCGGCACGGGCCTGCCAGTAGGCGCCCGAATACGGCAGCTCGTAGCGCGGGTCGGCCGGCGCGCGGGTCAGGACCAGGTGCCCGCCGTCCCAGTCGAGGGCGGCGGCCAGGCTGCTGAGCTGGTGTTCGAGCTGGCGCACGTAGGTCTGGTCGACATGGCGTGCGAACAGGGCCGACAACAGCCAGCCGGTGCCGCCCAGCGCCGCCACCAGCCACACCGCCGCCACGGCCAGCAGGCGCAGCGCCAGCGAATGGCGCAGCATGCCGCCGGCGCGGCCGCCCGCGCCGGTGCCTGCGCGCGGCGGCGCGCTCATGCCGGCTCCGGTGGCGGCCGCAGGCGGTAGCCCTGGCCGCGCACGGTCTCGATCACGTCGACGCCCAGCTTGCGCCGCAGCCGTCCGACGAAGACCTCGATGGTGTTGCTGTCGCGATCGAAGTCCTGCGCATAGATGTGCTCGGTCAGCGTGCTCTTGCTGATCACGGCGCCGGGATGGTGCATCAGGTAGTCGAGTACCTTGAACTCGTGCGCGGTGAGCGCGACCGGGGCGCCGTCCACGCTCACGGTGCCGGCACGCGCATTGAGCCGCACGGGACCGCAGGCCAGCTCCGGCGACGGCATGCCGTGCGCGCGCCGGATCAGCGCACGGATGCGCGCGAGCAGCTCTTCCATGCGGAACGGCTTGGCCAGGTAGTCGTCGGCGCCGGCATCGATGCCTTCCACTTTCTCGGTCCAGCTGTCGCGCGCGGTCAGGATCAGGACCGGCACCGCGACCGCCGCGGCGCGCCAGCGGCGCAGCACGGTCAAGCCGTCCAGGCGCGGCAGGCCCAGGTCGAGGATGACGGCGTCGTAGGGCTCTTCGCTGCCCAGGTGCCAGCCGTCGATGCCGTCGGCGGCATGGTCCACGGCATAGCCGGCCTCGCGCAGGCTGGCGCCGACCTGCGCGGCCAGCGCGGCTTCATCTTCCACCAGCAGGATGCGCATGATGTCAGGAGCCCTTCCTGGCCTGCTCGATGCCGTGTCCCTTGGCCTTGAGCAGGGCCGCGCTGCGGGCATCGTATTCGAGCTTGGCCACCGAGCCGTTCGGCAGCAGCAGCTTGACTTCGTACTGCCAGGCACCGTCGTCGCGCTCCAGCTTGACGCCGATCACATCGCCGGCGAACTGGCGCGAGACGGTGTCGAGGATGCGCGACAGCGGCAGGATCTCGCCGGCCTGCACGGCGGCGCGCGCGCGGTCCGCGTCCTTGTCGGCGCGCGCGGGCAGGGACGGGCCCAGCGACAGCGCGAGCAGCAGGGCCGCGAGGATGGCAGGGCGCCGGGGCGGCCGGCGGAAGCGGGAGGCATGGAGCATAGGCGAAGGAGCGTGCCAGGGATGCGCTGAACGGAAGCTGAACGGCGGGCTCAGCCGGCGTTCAGGCGGGCGGGCGCAGACTGCGAAGCCTCTCCACCGTCCCGCACCGCCATGCCCGCAGAGCTTACACGCCAGCATGATATCTCTCACGCCGCGCGTCCCGGCGCCGTCCGTTCGCCTGACGGCCGCGCCGCGCCACCCGCTTCGCTCCGCACGCAGGCGCTGCTGGCGCTGGCGGCGCTGTCGAGCCTGCTCGGCGTGGCCGCCCTGTTCGCGCTGCATGCCGGCCTCGGCGCCGTGCTGGCCGAATGGCGGCGCTGCGGCAGCAGCCTGGCGCTGATCGCGCTGGGCGCGCTGGCAGCGGGGCCGCTGCTGGCCGCCTGCCTCGATGAGCGTGACGGCGACGAGGGCTAGCGCCGCGCGCGCAGCGATGCCTGCACGCCATGGCGAATGTACGGCGGCCTGCCTGGGCCGTCTCGCATGGACACCTTTCTCGGGCTGCACTACACTCGACCGCGATAAAACGCACGACCGTTCGAATTTATACGTCCGACGCATGGTCTGCCATGAATGCTCGACATGACCATTGCGGCGGTGTTTCTACCCTCGAAGTGCGAATGGAAGGAGACAAGGCATGGAATCGAAGAACGTTCCACACGTGGCAGAGCTGTTGCGCGACGCGCCGAAGAACTGGGGCAGGTGGGGGCCTGACGACGAAGTCGGTTCGCTCAACTACCTGACCCAGGCGGAGGTGCTGCGCGGCGTCGCCGCGGTGCGCTCCGGCAAGACGTTCACGCTGCAGATCCAGATGGGCCATCCCAAGGGCGACCCGGTCTGGCCCGGCCGCGCGCAGGCGCGCCGTCTCAACGTGATGGACAAGGGCCACTACCTGTGCGGCAAGGGTCCGGTCTTCCCCGGCGAAGGCGAGTACGCGGACGACATGATGATCATGTACCTGCAGGGCTCGACCCAGTACGACGCGCTGGGCCACGTGTGGTACGGCGACCAGCTGTGGAACGGCTTCGATGCCAGGTCGACCATCGGCGGCCTCGACAAGGCCAGCGTGCTGCCCATCGCCGAGCGCGGCGTGGTCGGGCGCGGCGTGCTGATCGACATGGCGCGCCATCGCGGCAAGGACGTGCTCGATCCCGGCGAGACCTTCACCCACCAGGACCTGCTGCAGGCCGCCGAGACGCAGGGCGTGCGCATCGAGAAGCACGACATCCTGATCATCCGCACCGGCTGGATCGGTTCCTTCTACCATCGCGACCAGACCGAGTTCTACCAGAACTTCATCGAGCCGGGCCTGACCTACAGCCCGGAGCTGGTCGAGTGGTTCCACAAGATGGAGATCCCCAACCTGGTGACCGACACCATCGCCAACGAGGTCACCATGGACCCCGTTTCGGGCGTGGCGCTGCCGCTGCACAATGCGCTGATGCGCAACCTGGGCGTGACGCTGACCGAGATCGCGCAGCTCGACCCGCTCGCCGCCGATTGCGCCGAGGATGGCCAATGGTCCTTCCTGTACACGGCGGCGCCGCTGAAGGTGGTCAACGGCAGCGGCGCGCCGGTCAATCCGGTGGTGATCAAGTAGGCGCCGCAGCACGGCCTGCCCCGTCCCGCGCCCGGCGCCCGCGCCGGGCGTTTCCCCGACGCCGGCGCGCCCCCGGGCCGCGCCGCGGTGTCCGCTTCCAGGAGGGCACATGATGTCCCTGCCCAGCAGCACTCCCTACGACGGCAAACCCTGGCTGGCCCGCTACCAGGCCGGCCAGCCGCATGCCATCGCTCCCGCCTTCACCGATGCGCTCAGCGTGTTCCGCGCCGCCGTGGCGCGTGCCGGAGAGCGGCCGGCCATCCTCTACTTCGACGGCAGCCTGAGTTACGCGGAACTCGATGCCCAGTCCGACGCGCTCGCCTGCGCCTGGCTGGCGCGCGGCTGCGCGCGCGGCGACCGCATCGCGATCTACCTGCAGAACGTGCCCCAGTTCGTCATCGCCCTGGTGGCGGCGTGGAAGATCGGCGCCATCGCGGTGCCGGTGAACCCGATGAACCGCGCGCGCGAGTTGCGCCTGCTGCTCGCCGACTCCGGCGCGCGCCTGCTGGTCTGCCACGAGTCGCTGTATGCCGAGGTGGTGCATCCTCTGCTCGCGCAAGAGGCCGGGCTGGCCGCGCTGGCCGCGCGCGGCCAGCCGGCGCTGCAGCCGGCGGTGATGACGACCTCCGAACTGGAGTACCAGTCGCGCCTCGATCCCCGCCTGTTCGCCGGCGGGCGGCGCGTGCCGGCCGAGGCGCTCGCGGGCGCCGAAGACCTGGCCGGGGTCATCGCGGCCCATCGCGGCAGCCGTCCGCCGCCGGTCTTGCTCGGGCCGTCCGACATCGCCATGCTGGTCTACACCTCGGGCACCACCGGGGTGCCCAAGGGAGCGATGAATACCCACGGCAACATCGCCTTCAATGCCCAGGTCTACCGCGACTGGATCGCATTGCAGGAAGGGGCCCCCATTCTCGGCGTGGCGCCGCTGTTCCATATCACAGGGCTGGTCGGGCATATCGGCGCGGCCTTCATCTGCGCGGCGCCGCTGGTGCTGGCCTGCCGCTTCGAGCCGGGCGTGATCCTGGATGCCATCCGCGAGCACCGCGTCGCCTTCACCATCGGTTCCATCACGGTCTTCATCGCCTTGATGAACCACCCGCAGGCCACGCGCGAGCACTTCGCCACGCTGACGCGCATCTATTCCGGCGGGGCGCCGATCCCGCCCAGCGTGGTCGAGGCCTTCCGCGCCCGCTTCGGGCACTACATCCACAACGGCTACGGCCTGACCGAGACCAACTCGCCCACCCACGTGGTGCCCTTCGGCAGCGAGGCGCCGGTCGATCCCGCCTCCGGGGCACTGGCGGTCGGCGTGCCGGCGTTCAACGTCGAGTCCTATATCGGCGACGACGAGGGCCGCCCGCTGCCGGTCGGCGAGGTGGGCGAGATCATCTCGCGCGGGCCGATGATCGTGCCGGGCTACTGGAACAAGCCGCAGGAAAGCGCGAAGGCGATCGTCGACGGCTATTTCCGCACCGGCGACGTCGGCTTCATGGACGAGCGCGGATGGTTCTACCTGGTCGACCGCAAGAAGGACATGATCAACGCCGGCGGCTACAAGGTCTGGCCGCGCGAGGTGGAGGACGTGCTGTACACCCACCCGGCGGTGCGCGAGGCGGCCGTGGTCGGGGTGCCGGACGACTACCGGGGCGAAACCGTCAAGGCCGTGGTCAGCCTGAAACCGCAGGCGCAGGCGACTCCGGAAGAGCTGGTGGCCTACTGCAAGGAGCGCATGGCGGCCTACAAGTACCCGCGCATCGTCGCCATCCTCGACGAACTGCCGAAGACGGTGACCGGCAAGATCCTGCGGCGAGAGCTGCGGGGCTAGCGTCGCGGACCGCGGGAGCGCGGACGGGTAGCGCCGGAGCGCCGGAGCGCCGTCTGCCTGCGCGGTGGCAACGGGGGCCGCCGTCGCGCATTGCCGGCCTCCTGCGCGCGCGGTTCCGCAAGCTGCGCACGGTCCGCGCGCGCCGTGGGGCCGCGTTGCGCAGCGTTGCCGCAGCGGTGAAATCAGGTACCGCATGTCCATCGCAGTGTGCTGCTGAGGTAAAGCAGCGACAAAACACGGGGTTTTCACCCGGTTTGGCTTGCCGCATGCACGAAAAGTCCTTGACGTGTCGCAGTTTCCGCTATGATTCAGTGGGCGCCGGCAAGGGCGCGTCGGTTGGCGGGAAGCGCTTCCGCGCACCACCGCAGCGACGAACCGGCCGGCACCATTCTGTTCAACTCACGTATATCGATATGGCGACCAAAGCGAAACCGACCGCGAAGACTGCAACCAAGCCCGCTGCCAAGAAGGCCGCGGCAACCAAGGCTCCCGTGAAGGCTCCCGTGAAGGCTGCTGCTGCTGCCAAGAAGGCCGCGCCGGCTGCTGCCGCGCCGACGCCGCGCCCGCTGAAGGACACCTTCAACAAGTCGAGCCTGGTCGCTCACCTGGTTGCTCAGACCCAGCTGGAAGCCAAGGCCGTGAAGTCGGTTCTGGCCCATCTGGAAAACACCATCGTCAGCGCGCTGCACAAGAAGGGCGCCGGCGAATTCACGCTGCCGGGCCTGCTGAAGGTCACCGCGCAGCAAGTGCCGGCGAAGAAGAAGCGCTTCGGCAAGGACCCGTTCACCGGTGAAGAGCGCTGGTTCCCGGCCAAGCCGGCCAGCGTCAAGGTCAAGGTCCGCCCGCTGAAGAAGCTGAAGGACGCCGCGCTGTAATTCGCCTCCGCAGTCCAAGCTTGAAAGGGAGCCGCCTCGCGGCTCCCTTTTTTATTGCCGCGCCGCCGCCGGATCGCAACGGCAATGAGGCGCGTTCCGGCCTGCGGCGGCGGCTCGATGAGAGGATAATGCCCGCGTTGCCGGCACCACGCCGGCGCTCAAGGAGTCCCCATGTTCTCTCGTCGCTACGGTGCGGTGTGGTCGGCCGTGCTGGCCCTGGCGGTGCTGGCCGCCCTGGCCGCCGCGCACCGCGCCTCCGCCTGGTGGCTGGTGCTGCCGTCGGCCTTGCTGCTGGTGGGCCTGCACGACCTGCTGCAGTCGCGCCACGCCATCCTGCGCAACTACCCGATCTGGGGCCATCTGCGCTTCTTCTTCGAATTCGTGCGGCCGGAGATCCGCCAGTACTTCATCGAGGACGACACCGGCGAGATGCCCTTCTCCCGGCAGCAGCGCAGCATCGTCTACCAGCGTGCCAAGAGCGAGGTCGACAGCCGGCCTTTCGGCACCGAGCTGGACGTGCGCGCGGTCGGCCACGAGTGGGTCGGCCATTCGCTGGCGCCGAGCCGCATCGACTCGGCGGATTTCCGCATCACCGTGGGGCCGCAGCGCGCCCAGCCGGTGCAGCTGTCGGTGTTCAATATCTCGGCCATGAGTTTCGGCGCGCTGTCCGGCAATGCCATCCGCGCGCTCAACCGGGGCGCCCGCATCGGCGGCTTCATCCACGATACCGGGGAGGGCTCGATTTCCCCCTACCATCGCCAGGAAGGCGGCGACCTGATCTGGGAGGTGGCGTCCGGCTACTTCGGCTGCCGCCGCGCGGACGGCAGCTTCGACCCGGACAAGTTCGCCGAGCAGGCGCGCTCGCCGCAGGTCAAGATGATCGAGGTCAAGCTGTCGCAGGGCGCCAAGCCGGGCCACGGCGGCGTGCTGCCTGCCGCCAAGGTGACACCGGAGATCGCCGCCACGCGCGGCGTGCCGCTGGGGCAGGACTGCGTCTCGCCGGCCCGCCACAGCGAGTTCTCCACGCCGCTGGGCCTGCTGCAGTTCGTCGACCGCCTGCGCGACCTGTCGGGCGGCAAGCCGACCGGCTTCAAGCTCTGCATCGGCCATCCCTGGGAGTTCTTCGGCATCGTCAAGGCCATGCTGGAGAGCGGCATCCTGCCGGACTTCATCGTGGTGGACGGTGCCGAAGGCGGCACCGGCGCGGCGCCGCTCGAGTTCGTCGACCATATCGGCACGCCGCTGCAGGAAGGCCTGCTGCTGGTGCACAACACGCTGCTCGGCGTGAACCTGCGCGACAAGATCCGCATCGGCGCCAGCGGCAAGCTGGTGACGGCCTTCGACGTGGCGCGTACGCTGGCGATCGGCGCCGACTGGTGCAACTCGGCGCGCGGCTTCATGTTCGCGCTGGGCTGCGTGCAGGCGCAGAAGTGCCATACCGACCGCTGCCCGACCGGCGTGGCGACGCAGGATCCGGTGCGCCAGCGCGCCGTGGTGGTGCCCGACAAGGCTGAGCGCGTGGCCAATTTCCACCGGCACACGCTGCATGCGCTGCAGGAACTGCTGCAGGCCGCGGGTTTGCAGCATCCCTCAGACCTGCGCGCACACCATATCGTGCGCAGGGTCTCGGTCAACGAGGTGCGCCTGCTGTCCGACCTGCTGAAGTTCCTGGCGCCGGGCGACCTGCTCAACGGCAACTACCGCTATCAGCTCTACGAAAAGTACTGGCCGATGGCCCGTTCGGACAGCTTCGCGCTGTAGCGCGACATGGCACGATATGGCGCGACGTAGTGCCCCGGCGAGCCGCTGCTCAGGCACCCGGCGCCGGCAGGCGCGCGCGGCCCTGCTGGCGGAAGGCGGTCGGCGTCTGCCCCACGTGCCGCATGAAGAAGCGGGCGAAGTAGGCGGCATCGGTGTAGCCCAGCGTGGCGGCGATCTGCTTGATGTCGAGGTCGCTGTACAGCAGGTCGCGCTGGGCCTCGACCACCAGCCGCGAGTGGATCAGGCGCAGCGCCGAGCTGCCCGCCAGCTGCTGGCAGATACGGTTCAGCTGGGTCGGCGTGACCCCGACCGCGGCGGCGTAGTGGGCGACGTCCTGGTGCTGGCGGAAGCCGGCTTCCAGCAGTTGCTGGAACTGGCGGAAGTGGCGCGCGGTGCGGCCGCCGGCCGGCGCCGTTTCCGCAGCCCCCGCCGCGGCCCGCCGCCGCGCGATGCCGACCAGTATCAGCGACAGCAGTGCTGCCAGCGCCGCCCCGCGCCAGAGCGAGACGGCGTGTATCTCGGCGCGGAACAGGCCGAGCGCGCCGGCCAGCACGGCATCGCCCCCCGCCAGCGGGCCGCCCGGGTTCGCTGAGTCCTCCGTGCCCCCGATCCTGCCCACGCGGTCGTGAAAGGGGCGCGCGAACAGCGGTAGCGCGTCCGGCACGCCGGCCAGCAGGTTGCGCAGGTAGTGGTCGGTCATGGTGATGACGATGCCGTCCACGTCCGGCGTGAAGCGGAAGCCGTGCACGCAGCGCGGCGGCACCGCCACCAGGGTGCGCTCCGCCAGCGCCAGCCGTTCCTCGTCGAGCAGGGCCTCGCCGCCGCCATGGTGCACATAGAGGATCTGGAAGAAGCGTTCGTGCCGGTGCGGCTTGATTTCCCAGTCGTTGACGCGGCTGCGGGCCGGGATCGATTCGAAATGCAGCTGCTCCAGCAGGGGCTCGTTGGAGTTGACCCCGTAGAGGGAATAGGTCGGTACGGTTTTCATCGCGGCAAGGACGGGCGCCGGGGCCGCCATTGTCCCGCCGCGGCAGGGCGCCTGTCTATCGGCTCCGGCCCGGGGCCTGAGCCCCGGCGGGCTTCACTGGTCGGCCCTGGCCCCCGAGCGGCGCACGATCTCGGCCCACTTGCGGCCCTCGGCCTCGGTGTAGCGGGCGAATTCCGCCGGCGTGGAGCCGACCGGTTCCGCTCCCATCTCGGCATACTGGCGCTGCACTTCCGGCTGCCGCAGCGCCTGCGCGGCGTTGGTGGCGAGTGTCTCGACCACCGCCGGCGGCGTGCCGCGCGGCACCCACAGCCCGTACCAGGTGCTGATGTCGAAGCCGGGCAGGCCCGACTCGGCCACGGTCGGCACGTCGGGCAGCGCGCGGGCGCGCTTGCGGGTGGTGACGGCCACCGCGCGCAGCTTGCCCGACTTGATGAAGGGCATGGCCGACGGCATCGAGTCGAACATCAGCTGGATCTGTCCGCCCATCAGGTCCGTCAGCGCGGGCGAGCTGCCCTTGTAGGGCACGTGCTGCATCGACACATGCGCGGCCAGCTTGAAGGACTCGCCCGCGAGTTGCTGCGCCGAGGCGTTGCCGGCCGAGCCGAAGTTGAGGGCGCCGTGCTTCTCCTTGGCCAGCGCGATCAGGTCCTGCACCGTGCGCACCGGCGAATCGGCGTTGACGACGAGCACCAGCGGCACCTCGGCGAGCTGGGTGACCGGCACGAAATCGCGGAAGGCGTCGTAGCGCATCCTGGGGTAGATGCTGGGATTGATCACATGCAGCGAGGCATTGGCCAGCAGGGTGTAGCCATCCGGGACGGCGCGTGCCACGGCTTCGGCGCCGATCATGCCGCTGGCGCCGGGCTTGTTGTCGACCACCACGCTCTGCCCGAGCGTGTCGCCCATGCGCACGGCGACCACGCGCGCCAGCAGGTCGGTCGGGCCGCCGGGCGGATAGGGCAGCACCAGGCGGATGGGCCGTTGCGGATAAGGCTCGGCGGCCGCGGCCGGGCCGGCGCCGAACAGCGCCGCCGCGCCCAGTGCCGCCAGCAGGGCGAAGGCCCGTGCCGGCGCGCGGCGCCGCGCGCCGGGACGCATGGAGCGGGCGCTCGCGCCCGCGGTCGGTTGTCTCATGGTGCTGTCTCCTCGTTCTCGTTCGCCCTTGGGCTAGTTCTTCTTCAGGGAATCGTTCGCGGTATCCGGCGGCCCGTCTGCCGCGATCCGCAGCGCGACCTTGCCCACCACCTGCCGCGTCTCGAGCGCGTGCAGCGCGTCGGCCAGGCCGCCGTGCGGGTACACCTGCGAGACGGTCGGGCGGATCCGGCCCGCGCATGCCCAGTCGAACAGGGTCTGCATCGCCGCCTGCAGCGCGGGGGCGTGGCGGGCACGCTCGTCGGCGGGCGTCCAGCCGATGTAGCGGCCGACGAAGAAGCCGTGCAGCGTCAGGTTCTTCACCAGCAGCAGGTTGAGCGGCGCCTGCGGGATGCGCCCGCTGGCGAAGCCGATGCTGAGCAGGCGCGCGTTGGCGGCGGCGGCCCGCAAGGCCTGGTCGAACAGGTCGCCGCCGACCGGGTCGGCCACCACGTCGGCGCCGCGCCCGCCCGTCAGTTGCTTGACCCGGGCGGCGAGATCCTGCGGCGCCACCGCATGAGCGGCGCCGCGCCGCAGGGCTTCGGCGCGCTTGGCCTCGGTGCTGGCGCAGGCGATCACGGTGGCGCCGAGCTGGTGCGCGATTTCTACCGCCGCCAGCCCGACGCCGGCGCCGGCGCCGAGCACCAGCACGGTCTCGCCGGCCTGCAGCGCGCAGCGCCATACCAGGCCGCAGTAGGCGGTGCCATAGGAAAGCGGCACTGGCAGCGCCTGCAGCGCTTCGAGGGCGTCGGGCACCGGATAGACGGTGTATTCGGGCAGCCGCAGCACTTCGCCGAAGCAGCCCCAGTCGGCGATGGCCACCACGCGGTCGCCCGGACGCAGCCGCGTCACGCCGGCGCCGCAGGAGAGGACGCGGCCGACCGCTTCGGTGCCGGGCACGAAGGGCAGGGGCGGCCGCGTCTGGTAGCGCCCGGCCACCATCAGGCCGGTGGCGTGGCTGACGCTGGCGTACTCGACTGCCAGCGTGACGGTGTGCGCATCGTCCGCCGGCGGGCGCGCGACCTCGGCCAGTCGGGTGGATCCGGGCGGGCCGAAGGCTTCGCACAGCACGGCACGCATGGTGTCCGGGCCGATGGCGGCGGCGGGGCTCATGCCAGGTCTCCGTGCGCGGCGGGCAGCGCCGGCGCCTGCCGCACCACGCCGTCGCGCAGCCAGGCGGCGATCTGTGCCGGGGCGATGCCCGCCTCGCTCAGCACCGCCTCGGTGTGCTCGCCGATGCGGGGTGCCGCGCCGGCCGGCCGCCGCAGGCCCCGCGCCGGCACGCCGGCGAAAGGCAGGGTGCCCAGGCCCGGCTGCGCAAGCGGCTGGAAGCTGCCCTGCTGCGCTGCCTGGGGGTGGTCCAGGACCTGGTGGTAGTCGCGCACCGGCGCGTGCAGCACGTCATGCGCCTGCAGCACGCGCTGCCAGTGCGCGGTGTCGTGGCGGGCCAGGCAGTCGGCCACCGCGGCATGCAGCCATGGCGCGTGCGCCATGCGTGCGGCGTTGTCGGCGAAGCGTGCATCCTGCAGCCATTCCGGCCGCTCCAGCGCCTGGCACAGGCGGCTGAACTGGGCATTGTTGAGCGCCAGCACGCTGAGGCTGCCGTCGCGTGTGGCGAACACCCCATTGGGGGCGCTGACGGGCCCGGCGGCGACCGCGCCCTGGATCGCGTACTCGAGGATATTGTTGGCCTGCAGGGCGCAGCAGGCGTCGAACAGGCTCAGCTCGACATGCGCGCCGGATGGCGCCCCTTGCGGAGCCGGCATGGCTTCACGCCGGAAGCGGCGGCACAGCGCGGCCGCGGCCGCCTGCGCGGCGTACAGGCCGGTGGCGGCATCGGCCAGCAGCATGCCGACGCGGCGCGGGGTGCCGTCCGCGCCGCGGTTGGTGAACATCAGGCCGCTGTCGGCCTGCATCACCGAGTCGGAGGCGGGGTGGTCCGCGTAGGGGCCGTCGGCGCCGTAGCCGCTGATCGACACATAGACCAGGGCCGGCTGCTCCGCCGCCAGGTCCGCGTAGCCCACCCCCAGCCGCGTGGCCACCTGCGGGCGGAAGTTCTGCACCACGACGTCAGCCTGGCGCGCCAGCGTGCGCAGCAGGCGCCGTCCATCCGGGGTGGCGGCATCGATGCAGACGCCGCGCTTGCCGCCGTTGTAGGCGATGGCCAGCGCGCTCAGCTCGCCGCGTACCACGCCGACATGGCGCCCCCAGTCGCCGGAGGGCGGGTCCACCTTGATCACCTCGGCGCCCTGCTGCCACAGGATGTGCGCGCAGTAGGGGCCGGCGATGCCCTGGCTGATGTCGAGCACGCGCAGGCCGGCGAAGGGCAGCTCGGAGGCGGCGGGCGGGGAAGGGAACGCGGGGGATGCAGCAGGGGTTGCCATCTCGGAATCAGGGAAGCGGGCGATGGCTTATGCTAGGCGGCGCGCCTGCTTCGAACAATCCGCCGACCTGTGCCAGCCGTGTTGACTGATGATTGACAATTCCCTCGACCTCAACCTCATCCGCCTCTTCGTCACGCTGGTCGAGGCTCGTACCCTGACGGCGGCGGCCGCGCGCAGCGGCATGACGCGCTCCAATGTCTCGCGGCGCCTGAAGTTGCTGGAGCAGCAGCTCGGCGCGCAGTTGATGCGGCGCACCACGCGCCATGTGGAACCGACCGAAGCCGGCAGGCTGCTCTATGCCCATGGGGTACGCATGCTGGACGAACTGCAGGCGGCGGGTGCGTCGATCGACAGCCTGGGGCAGACCGTGCGCGGCGACGTGCGTATCCGCCTGCCGACCGGGCTGGGCCATCTCTACCTGGCGCAGGTGCTGCTGGACTTCGCGCAGCAGTATCCGGCCATCTCATTGCGGGTGCTGATTAACGACTTCATCGGTGACCTGATCCCGGCGGAAGTCGACGTGGCGCTCAAGATCACCTCCACGCCGCCCGAGGACCACGTGGCGCGTCGCATCGGTGCCGTGCGCTGGTGCCTGTGCGCCACGCCGGCCTACCTGGCGCGGCGGGGCGCGCCTGCGGGCCCCGCCGAACTGCCGGGCTGCGCGCTGATCGCGCCGGCCTCGCTGGGCCGCCGCTTCGATCTCAAGCTGACCGCGGCCGGCGAGCCGCAGGTGCTGCGGGTGTCGCCGCGCATCCAGTCGGGCGACTATCCCTTCCTGCGCGAGGCGGTGCTGGCGGGCCTGGGCGTGGCGCTGCTGCCGCGCTATGCGGTCTGGCAGCAGATCGGCCGTGGCGAACTGGAAGAGGTCTTGCCCGGCCACGAGCCGGAAGGCGTGGGCGACAGCATCTATATGCTGACCGCGCCCAACCGTTTCCCGACGCTGGCCACGCGTACCCTGATGGATTTCATCCGCGCGCGCCTGCAGGGGCAGGAAGCCGTGTGGGAGGGCATGCCGGCACACACGGTGCCGGCATGACGCCGCGCCGCGCCGGAACCTCTGGCGGCGGCGCGGGGGCGGGTCGTGCATCGCCGCCCGCGGGCCGCGACGCACAAGGGGAGGGGGTGGTGTCTTACTGCGGTCCGAGCTTGCGGATCAGCGCGTCGAGCTGTTCGAGCTCCTGGGCGTCCAGGTCGGTCAGCGGCGCGCGCACCGGGCCGGCGTCGTGGCCGACCAGCTTGGCGCCGGCCTTGACGATGCTCACCGCATAGCCTGCGCGGCGGTTGCGGATCTCCAGGTAGGGCAGGAAGAACTCGTCGAGCAGCTTGCCCACGGTGGCGTGGTCGTCGGCGGCGATGGCGCGATAGAAGTCCATCGCCGTCTTCGGGATGAAGTTGAACACCGCCGAGGAGTACACCGGCACGCCCAGCGCCTTGTAGGCGGCGGCGTAGACTTCGGCGGTCGGCAGGCCGCCCAGGTAGGACAGGCGGTCGCCCAGGCGGCGGCGGATGCGCACCATGTTCTCGATCTCGCCCACGCCATCCTTGAAGCCGATCAGGTTGGGGCAGCGATCCGCGAGCCGTTCCAGCATGTCGGCGGTCAGGCGCGAGTTGGCGCGGTTATAGACGATCACGCCGATATCGATGGCCTTGCAGACTTCCTCGACGTGGGCGGCGATGCCGGCCTCGCACGCTTCGGTCAGGTAGTGCGGCATCAGCAGCACGCCCTTGGCGCCCAGGCGCTGGGCTTCCTTGGCGTAGGCGATGGCGGTGCGGGTGGGGCCGCCGGCGCCGGCCAGGATGGGCACCTTGCCCGCGCAGGTCTCGACCGCGGTGCGGATGACGTTGGCGTAGTCATCCGGCGTCAGCGAGAAGAACTCGCCGGTGCCGCCGGCCGCGAACAGAGCAGTCGCACCGTAGGGTGCCAGCCATTCGAGCCGCTCGACATAGGTGTCGGGGCGGAAGTTGCCCTGGGCATCGAAGTCGGTGACGGGGAAGGAGAGCAGGCCTTCGGAGACGATCTGCTTCAGTTCTTGCGGTGTGGTCATGGGCTTGCGTCCGGTTGGCCTCGCGGGGAGGCGTTGCAGGTGGCGATTGTTTGCTATTTGTTATACGTCATCGTACAACTAGACGGCGCCTGGTGCAAGCCGTCCGGGGGGAAAGGGCCTCAGGGAAAACACGGGAGGGCCGGGCAGCCGTCGCGGCCAGCGATCCCGCGGCGCTCCCGTCCGTGATGGACAGCGTTCCCGGGCGGCTCGCGCCGGCGGCGGCACGGGCGATGGGAAAGGATGCGGCTGTCGCTAGGGTAAACACCGAGGTGGTGCTGCGAATCGTCTCCCTATAATCCATGTCATATGATGACATATCACGGTGAGCCGGCCATCTGCTTTTCCGATCGCCGCTGTGAGGAGACCCGACCGGATACGCGCCTGAGGAAGACAGCCAGGATCAACCAGCCCGGTGCCGGATGGCAGCGGGCACAACCACTGAACGACAAGTGAACGAACGTCAAGGCGAGGGCGGCCAGGGCATGGCCCCGCTCTATATCCGCATGCATCCCCAGGACAACGTGGCCATCGTCGCCAACGACGGCGGCCTGGCCGAAGGCGGCGTCTTCCCCTGCGGCCTGGTGCTGCGCGAGCGCGTGCCGCAGGGCCACAAGGTGGCGCTGGCGGACCTGGCCGCGGGCGATCCCGTGATCCGCTACAACGTGGTGATCGGCTACGCGGCGCGCGACCTGCCGCGTGGCAGCTGGGTCAACGAGCGGGTGATCGAGATGCCGCCCGCGCCGGCGCTGGACGACCTGCCGATCTGCACGCGCGCCGCCGGGCCGATGGCGCCGCTGGAGGGTTACACCTTCGAGGGCTTCCGCAATGCCGACGGCTCGGTCGGCACGCGCAACATCCTCGCCATCACCACCACCGTGCAATGCGTGTCGGGCGTGGTCGAGCACGCGGTGCGGCGCATCAAGGCCGAGCTGCTGCCGCGCTACCCCAATGTCGACGACGTGATCGGGCTGGAGCACACCTACGGCTGCGGCGTGGCGATCGACGCGCCGGATGCGGCGGTGCCCATCCGTACCCTGCGCAATATCGCGCTGAACCCCAATTTCGGCGGTACCGCGATGATGGTCAGCCTGGGCTGCGAGAAGCTGCAGCCCGAGCGCCTGCTGCCGCCCGGCACCATTCCCATCCAGGCCGGCGCCGGCGAAGTGCAGGTCGGCGTGGTCTGCCTGCAGGACGAACAGCACGTGGGCTTCGGTTCCATGATCGCGGCCATCATGGAGATGGCCGAGACCCACCTGGCCAAGCTGAACGCGCGCCGCCGCGAGACCTGCCCGGTCTCCGACCTGGTGGTCGGCGTGCAGTGCGGCGGCAGCGACGCCTTCTCCGGCGTGACGGCCAATCCGGCGGTGGGTTTCGCCACCGACCTGCTGGTGCGCGCCGGTGCCGCGGTGATGTTCTCGGAAGTGACCGAGGTGCGCGACGGCATCGGCCAGCTCACCGCGCGCGCCGCCACGCCCGAGGTGGCGCAGGCGATGATCCGCGAGATGGCCTGGTACGACGCCTACCTGCAGCGCGGCCGCGTGGACCGCAGCGCCAACACCTCGCCAGGCAACAAGAAGGGCGGCCTGTCCAACATCGTGGAAAAGGCCATGGGCTCGATCGTCAAGTCCGGCAGCGCGCCGATCAGCGGCGTGCTGGCGCCGGGCGAGAAGCTGCGCCAGAAGGGCTTGATCTACGCCGCCACGCCGGCCAGCGACTTCATCTGCGGCACGCTGCAGCTTGCCGCCGGCATGAACCTGCACGTCTTCACCACCGGCCGCGGCACGCCCTACGGGCTGGCCGAAGTGCCGGTGATCAAGGTCGCCACGCGCAGCGACCTGGCGCGCCGCTGGCACGACCTGATGGACGTGGACGCGGGCCGTATCGCCACCGGCCAGGCCACCATCGAGGAGGTGGGCTGGGAGCTGTTCCGCCTGATGCTCGACGTCGCCAGCGGCCGCAAGCAGACCTGGGCCGAGCACCACCAGCTCTACAACGCGCTGGCGCTGTTCAACCCGGCGCCGGTGACCTGAGCCTACTCTCCCGCAGGCCGCCCGCCACGCTCGTGCGGGGGACACCCGTCGCGGCGGGCGGCCTCCCGCAGAGGTGTGGCGGGGCCGCGTCAGTGCCGCTGGACGGGCAAGCTTGTTTGCGGCTTCCCATTGCCTGGGGATTTCCGGTCTTTATATAATAACGATTCTCATTATCGTTATTTGTGACTTGGCGCGCGGCCCGTCCGCAGGCGCCGGGAGCCGGATCATGGCCGCCGAAGCGGGGATACAGCAGGAAATTCAGGCGCTTTACCGCGGTCACCACGACTGGCTGCATGGCTGGCTGCGGCGCAGGCTGGGCTGCGCGCACCGCGCTGCCGACCTCGCCCACGATACCTTCATGCGCCTGCTGGCGCGCGAGGAGGCGCTGCAGGTCCTGGAGCCGCGCGCCTTCCTGTCCACCGTGGCGCAACGCGTGCTCGCCAACCACTGGCGCCGCGAGAAGCTGGAACAGGCCTACCTGGAGGCGCTGGCCTGCCTGCCCGAGCCGGTGGTGCCGTCGGCCGAGGCGCGCGCCATCCTGCTGGAGACCCTGCACGAGATCGATGCCTTGCTGGACGGCCTGCCGGTGCCGGTCAAGCGTGCCTTCCTGATGGCCCAGCTCGACGGCATGAGCCAGCTCGAGATCGCCGCCGCGCTCGATATCTCCGTCACCACCGTCAAGCGCTACCTGGTGCGCGCCGGCACGCAGTGCTATTTCGCGCAGGGTGGGGCATGAGCGCGGCCGGCAGCGAAGGGCGCGCGCGCAAGCTGTCCGCGCGCCCTCCGGCGATTTCCCCCGAAGTGGCGCGCCGCGCGGTCGAGTGGCTGGTCACGCTGCAATCGGCCGAAGCCGACGGGCGCACGCGCGCCGACTGGCGCCGCTGGCTGGAAGCGCATCCGGACCACGCGCGCGCCTGGCGCCATATCGAATCCTTCAACGGGCAACTGCGCGAGGTCGCTTCGCCGCTGGCCAGCGCGGTGGCGCGCGCGGCGCTGGCCGCCCCCGGCTCGCCGCGCCGGCGCCATGCCGTGCGCGCGCTGGCGCTGTTGTTCGCGGGCTGCGGCGCCGCCTGGCTGGCACGCGAGCAGGCGCCGCTGCAGGGCTGGCTGGCCGACCTGCACACCGGTGTCGGCGAACGCCGCACCGTGCGCCTGGAGGACGGCACGGCCCTGGTCCTGAATACCGACAGCGCCGTCGACGTGCACTACGGCGGCACCGGGCGCGTGGTGCGGCTGTTGCGCGGCGAGATCCTCGTCAGCACCGCCAGGGACCGGCAGGTGCCGGCGCGCCCCATGCTGGTGGAGACGCGGCAGGGCCGCCTGCGGCCGCTGGGCACGCGCTTCGCCGTGCGCCAGTTCGAGGGCAGCAGCTGGGTCGGCGTGCTGGAAGGGGCCGTCGCGGTCGAGCCGCTCGACGTTGCCGGCGGCGGGCCGGTCGTGGCTGCCGGCGGGCAGGTCCGCTTCGGCCGGGGCGGGGCCGAGGCAGCGGCGCCGCTGGCCGACACGGCGGTGGCCTGGACCGACGGCATGCTGGTGGCCAGCGCCATGCGGCTGGAGGACTTCCTGGCGGAGCTCGGCCGCTACCGCCCGGGCCGCCTGCGCTGCGATCCCGCCGTGGCCGGGCTGCGTGTCTCGGGCACCTATCCGCTGGCCGATACCGGCCGCGTCCTCGACCTGCTGCGTACCACGTTGCCGGTGCGCATCCACTTCCTGACCCGCTACTGGGTCACGGTGCTGCCGGCGCCGGCCTGACCGGCCGCGCGTTTTTTTCGCTTTTTTGCTGGCCGGGTGGCCTGTTTGGAAATCTCGCGTGACTTAGGAGATGAGAACACCGTCTTCGAGTCCACCGCGAGTCTGCCTTCATGACGCATCACCATCGCCCGGCCCGGTCCCGCGCCGGCTCCGTTTCCTTCCGACCCGCGCGCCGCGCCGCGCTCGGCCAGCAGGCCCTGCGCGTGCTGCGGCACGCCATGCTGGGTGCCAGCCTGGGCGGTGCGCTGCCGCAGGCAGGCCTTGCCCAGGCTGCCCCCGCCGGCGCGGCGGCCGAGGCGCCGCGCAAGTCCTACGACATTCCGGCCGGCCCGCTGGAGGCCGCGCTCAACCGCTTCGGCCGCGAGGCCGGCATCCTGCTGTCATTCACGCCGGAGCAGACGGCGGGGC
Source organism: Cupriavidus sp. USMAHM13 (assembly GCF_001854285.1). Taxonomy (NCBI): domain Bacteria; kingdom Pseudomonadati; phylum Pseudomonadota; class Betaproteobacteria; order Burkholderiales; family Burkholderiaceae; genus Cupriavidus; species Cupriavidus sp. USMAHM13. Next base: position 2,771,490 of record NZ_CP017752.1, on the reverse strand, counting down.
GGCACAGCGGCGGCCTGCGCGGCAGCTATGGCACCGCCGCCGGCCTCGCCGCCCTGCTGCAGGGCACCGGCCTGGCCGCGGTGGCGCAGCCCAATGGTGGCTACGCGCTGGCGCCGCGGAGCGGTGCGCAGGCCGCAGCGCCGGTAGCGGGGGATGCCGCCACGGCCCTGCCGCAGGTGACCGTCAGCGCGCAGTCGATCGGCAGCTACCGGCCTGCCGCCAACAGCTCGGTGATGCGCTCGGACCTGCCGCTGCAGGACACGCCGCAGGCGGTCAACGTGGTGCCGGCCCAGGTGCTCAAGGACCAGCGCCCGCGCAACCTCGACGACGCGCTGGCCAACGTCAGCGGCATCACCCAGGGCAATACCCTGGCGGGAACCCAGGACACGCTGATGAAGCGCGGCTTCGGCGGCAACCGCGACGGCTCCATCATGCACAACGGCATGCCGCTGGTGCAGGGCCGCGGCCTGAATGCCGCGGCCGACAGCGTGGAGGTGCTCAAGGGGCCATCGTCGCTGCTGTACGGCATCATGGATCCGGGCGGCGTCATCAACATCGTCAGCAAGCGCCCGCAGCTCAAGCAGAGCACGGCCCTGTCGCTGCTGGGCAGCACCTACGGCCATGGCAAGAACGGCGCCGGCATCACGCTCGATACCACCGGCCCGCTTGGCGAGTCGGGCCTGGCCTACCGCATGGTGGCCGACCATGTCGACGAGCAGTACTGGCGCAATTTCGGCGTTCATCGCGAAACCCTGATCGCGCCGTCGCTGGCCTGGTATGGCCGCGATACGCAGGTCGTGCTGTCCTACGAGTACCGCGACTACCTGTATCCCTTCGACCGCGGCACCGCGATGGATCCCCGCAGCGGCGCGCCGTTGCCGATCCCGGCCCGCCGGCGCCTGGACGAGCCGTTCAACAATATGGTCGGCAACTCCCACCTGGCCCAGCTGGCCGTGGACCACCAGTTCAACGGCGACTGGCGCGCGCACTTCGGCTACAGCTACAACCGCGAGACCTACGACGCGAACCAGATCCGCATCACCGGCATCAATACCACCACCGGCCTGGTGAGCCGCAGCAACGACGCCACCCACGGCGCGCTCAGCACGGACAGCTACGGCATCGCCTACGTCGACGGCAACTTCCAGCTCGGCGGCATGCGCAACAACCTGCAGATGGGCATGGACAGCGAATACCGCCTGATCTACCGCGCCGACCTGCTGCGCCAGTCCGTGTCCAGCAAGTTCAGCTACCTGAACCCGGTGTACGGGCAGATCAGCCCGTCCAGCACGGTCTCCGCCAGCGACAGCGACCAGACCGACGCCCTGCACAACACCTCGGTGTTCCTGCAGGACAGCCTCTACCTGACCGACCGCTGGATCCTGGTGGCCGGCATGCGCTTCCTTTCGTACAGCCAGTGGGCCGGACGCGGCCGTCCCTTCCATGCCAACACGGACATCGAGGGCAATCGCTGGCTGCCGCGCGCCGGCCTGGTCTACAAGTGGAGCCCGGCGCTGTCGCTCTATGCGAGCTATACCGAATCGCTCAAGCCGACCTCGACCATCGCGCCGCTGAGTTCCGGCGTGGTGATCGATTCGGCCGTGGCGCCGGAGCGGGGCAGGTCGTGGGAAGTGGGCGCCAAGGCCGACCTGGCCATCGGCCTGACCGGCACGCTGGCGCTGTTCGATATCGACAAGCGCAACGTACTGGTGTCGCAGTACAACGATGCCGCCAAGCTGACCGAATGGCGCACCTCGGGGCGGGCGCGCTCGCGCGGTGTCGAGCTGGATATCACCGGCCAGGTCGGGCCGCGCTGGAACGTCATCGCCAGCTATGCCTACATCGATGCCAAGACCACCGAGGATCCGCTCTACGCGGGCAACCGCCTGTGGAACGTGGCGCAGCACACCGCCTCGCTGTCCGCCGTCTATGACTTCGGCAGCCTGTTCGGCGGCGACCGCCTGCGCCTGGGCGGCGGCGTGCACTACGTCGGCAACCGGCCCGGCGACTCGGCCAACAGCTTCATGCTGCCGGCCTACGCGGTGGCCGACGCCTTCGCCAGCTACGACACACGCGTCGGCGGACAGAAGGTGCGTTTCCAGCTCAATGTCAAGAACCTGTTCAACACGGTCTACTACCCGTCCAGCGCCAACCAGTACTTCGTCGCCGTGGGCGACGCGCGCCAGGTGTCGCTGCTGACCACGATGGAGTTCTGAACCATGCCGCATCCGCTTCCCTCACGACCGTGTGCCGATGCGGCCGCTGTGGCAGGGGCCGCGCGCCGGCCCTCGCGCAGAGCCTTCCTGGCCGGTGCCGCGCTGGCCGCAGGCGCGGTCCTGCTGCCGGGCGCGGCCCAGGCGCAGCCGGCGGCGCGTGGCCGCGTGGTGCTGGTCGTGCAGCAGCAGGGGCCCAGCCTGGCGGTCGACCAGGCCATCGCGGCGCACCTGCGCCGGCGCGGCTTCGCCGTGGACCTGCTGGACCAGTCGGCGGCCCCGGCGGCCGCGGCAGGGGCCGGCCTGGTGGTGCTGTCCTCGACAGTGGCGGCCAAGTCGGTCCAGGCCGGCTGGCGCCAGCTCGCCATCCCGCTGCTGACCTGGGAGAACGACCTGCTGGACGATCTCGCCATGACCGGCAAGCGCCTCGACAGCGACTACGGCGAGGCCGGGCGCGAGCGCTACCTGTGGCTGGTCAACGCGCCCCACCCGATGGCCGCGGGACTGCCCGCCGGCAGCGTCAACGTCTATGCGCGCCAGGCGCCGATGAGCTGGGGCAGGCCCGGCCTGGGCGCGAGCATCATCGCCACGCTCTACGGGCAGCCCGAGAAGGCAGCCATCTTCGCCTACGAGAAGGGCGCCACGATGGACTACGAAGCCCTCGCGCCCGCACGCCGCGTGATGTTCTTCCTGGCCAACGACACCTTCACCAACCTGTCCGCGCCCGGCCTGCGGCTGTTCGATGCCGCGATCGACTGGGCCATCGGCGCGCCGGACACGGCCTGCGTGACGGCGCGGGGGGCGGAGGCGGGCTGATGCTGGGCTCGGCCGGCGGTGGCTGCCGGCTGGCTTCAGCGGGGGCAGGCCTCGTGCCTCTCGTCTCATCTTATTCAATTAACGGCCAGGCGTTTTTTGTTCTGCTTCAGACGCGGCAGGGCCGCGCCATGACGATAGTGTCATGGGGAGGGAAAGGGCCGCTGCCGGTTGGCCGTGGGGCTTGTCGGCTTCGATTCTGTGCTCGCGTGCTGGATCACACCGTTGGCTTCGCTTGGGCGTGGCGCCTTGCTAAACCACCCCTCTCCCCCGCCCTCTCCGTGCGGGGAGAGGGAGCCAAGACCGTGTGCTTGGCGCTCGGTGTTGGTGCATCTCGTCGGCTTTGTCCAGCGCGACGTGGTTCGCACCGCGCCGCTTCGCTCCCCTCTCCCGCCTGCGGCAGAGGGGCCGGGGGAGAGGGCCGGCATTCGCTAGCACGATGGCGTTCGCAGGCCGGCAGGCGCCGCCCTACACCAGCCGCGCGCCGGGCCAGGCGCCCGACATCACCGTATTGCGCACCGATTGCCGCACGGTCTGCATGATGTCCCACAGTTCAGGCACCGGCGGGCGGTTGCGCGCCGTGGCGAGCGCGACCTGCCGCGTCACCACCGGCTCGACCAGGCGCGCCGAGTGCAGGCGGCCCTGGGCGACGCGGTCGGCCACGGCGGCGAAGGGCAGCAGCGTGGCGCCGCAGCCGTCTTCCACCAGGCGCATCGACACCGTGTTCGATGCATCGCATTCCATCGCCAGTTGCAGGGAGGCACCGTTGCGCGCGGCCAGGGTCTCGGCCAGCACGCGCAGGCCGTGTCCGGTGCTGGGCAGGATCAGCGGCACTTCGGCCAGCCGCCGCACGGGGAAGGTCGGGCCGAGGTGGCTCCAGGAGGTGGGGGTGACCAGGGTCAGGTCTTCCTCCAGCAGGATGTCGACCTTGAGCGCGCCCTGCTGCTCGGGCAGGTAGAGCAGCGCGACGTCGATCTCGCCGGCGGCCAGCCAGGCCAGCAGCGGGCTGGCCAGTCCTTCGACGAAGCGCACCTTGGTGGCGGGAAAGCGCAGCTTGAGCGCGGTGCCGATGGCGGCGAAGGCGGTGTTGGCGATGGTCGGCTGGGCCGCGATCACCAGCTGGGCCGGCCCCTTGGCCGAGGAGGCGCGGATGGCCTCGCGCGCTTCGGCCAGCGTGGCGGCGACCTGGCGTGCATAGCCGAGCAGCGTCTGCCCGGCCTCGGTCAATACCACGCCACGGCCGCTGCGGTGGAACAGGCGCGCATCCAGCGCGGCCTCCAGCCGGGCGATCTGGCGGCTGATGGTCGACTGGTCGGCGCCCAGTTCGAGCGCGGCGCGCGAAATGCTCTGCGTGCTGGCGACGCAGACGAAGCAGGCCAGGTCGTCGGAGTTCAGGGCGGAGGGCGGGGTGGCCATGCCGGGCGTCAGGCCTTGCCGGCGCTGCCGGCAGTCCCGTCCGCGCTGTCCGCACCATCCGCGCCGGGGACCTTGTCGCCGATGGCGAACGACGCCATGTGTTCCAGCGCCCGCACCAGTCCGGCGTGGTCCCAGCGCGCGCCGCCGAGCGCGCTGCAGGTGTTGAACAACTGCTGGCAGGAGGCGGTATTGGGCAGGTTGACACCGAGCTTGCGCGCGGTGGACAGCGCCAGTTCCAGGTCCTTCTGGTGCAGCGCGATGCGGAAGCCGGGCTCGAAGCGGCGCTCGATCATGCGCTCGCCGTGCACCTCGAGGACGCGCGAGCTGGCGAAGCCGCCCATCAGCGCCTGGCGCACGCGTGCGGGATCGGCGCCGGCCCTGGCCGCCAGCACCAGCGCTTCGCCCACGGCCTCGATGGTCAGGGCCACGATCACCTGGTTGGCCACCTTGGCCACCTGGCCGTCGCCCACGCCGCCCACCAGGGTGATGTTCTTGCTCAGGCATTGCAGCAGCGGCTGCACGCGCGCAAATACTTCGGGCTTGCCGCCGGCCATGATGGACAGGGTGGCGGCCTTGGCGCCGACCTCGCCGCCCGACACCGGCGCATCGACATAGTCGCTGCCCAGTGCCTCGATGCGTGCAGCGAAATCGCGCGTCTCGATCGGCGAGATCGAGCTCATGTCCACCACCGTCTTGCCCGCGCCCAGTCCCTCGGCCACGCCGCCGGCGCCGAACAGCACGCGCTCGACGTCCGGCGTGTCGGGCAGCATCAGGAACACGGTGTCGGCCTGGCGCGCGACCTCGGCGGCGCTGGCGCAGGCCTGCGCCCCGGCGTCGCGCAGGGCCTGCGGCACGCCGCTGCGGGTGTGCGCGTACAGCGTGTGGCCGGCGGCCAGCAGGTGTGCCGCCATCGGCGTGCCCATCACGCCCAGGCCGATGAATCCGATCTTGCTCATGTGTCGCTCCCTGCCTCAGGCATGTATGCGGCGCCGCTCACGAGGCGAAGCGCTCGCGCAGCGCCCGCGTGGCGTCGCGGAACAGGTTCTGGTCGAGCCCGACCGCGACGAAGGCGGCGCCGCGCTCCAGGTAGCGGCGTGCGTCCGCCTCCACCGGGGTGAGGATGCCGACCGCCTTGCCCGCGCGTTCGGCGGCGCCGAAGATGCGCTCCATCTCGGCCTGCACCTCGGGGTGGTTGGGGTTGCCGAGATGGCCGCAGGCGGCGGCGAGGTCGGACGGGCCGATGAAGACGCCATCGACGCCATCCACGGCGCAGATCGCCTCGGCGGCATCCACGCCCTTGCGGCTCTCGATCTGTACCAGCACGCAGATATTGTCGTTGACCTGCGTGAAGTAGTCGGCGACGGTGCCGTAGCGGTTGGCGCGCTGGACCATGGACACGCCGCGCGTGCCCTGGGGCGGGTAGCGCGTCGCCGAGACCGCGCGCGCGGCTTCGTCGGCGCTTTCCACCATCGGGATCAGGAAATTGTAGAAGCCGATGTCGAGCAGGCGCTTGAGCAGGATGGGGTCGTTGGCGGGCGGGCGCACCACGGGCGCGCTGGCGCTGTCCTTCAGCGCCATCAACTGCGGCACGAAGCTCAGCACGTCATTGGGCGCGTGTTCGCCATCGAGCAGCAGCCAGTCGAAGCCGGCCAGGCCGAGGATCTCGGTGGTGGTGGGATTGGCCAGCGAGCACCAGCAGCCGATCTGGCGCTGGCGTGCCAGGATGGCCGAACGGAAGCGGTTGGGCAGCGGCGAGGGCAGGAGGGAAGGCATGAGGATTCCTGTGCGGGATAAGGGAAGGCAGGCGGCGCGGCGGCGCGATGATGCGATAGCGTTCAGCCGGTGATGCCGATCTGCCACGGCGCGAATTCGTGGTCGCCGAGGCCGAGCAGTTCGCTTTTGCTGCGGCGGCCGGAGGCGGTGGCGAGGATGTCGGCGAAGATACGTTCGCCCATGCTCTCGATGGTGGCGGTGCCGTCGAGGATCTCGCCGCAATTGATGTCCATGTCCTCCTCCAGCCGGTGGTACATCGGCGAGTTGGTGGCCAGCTTGAGCGAGGGCACCGGCTTGGCGCCGAACATCGAGCCGCGGCCGGTGGTGAAGCAGATCAGGTTGGCGCCGCTGGCGATCTGGCCGGTGGCGGAAACCGGGTCGAAGCCCGGCGAATCCATGAACACCAGGCCCTTCTGCGCGATCGGCTCGGCGTAGCGGTAGACCCCCATCAGCGGGCCGGTGCCGCCCTTCATCGAGGAGCCCAGCGACTTCTCGAAGATATTGGCCAGGCCGCCGGCCTGGTTGCCCGGGCTGACGCGGCCGTTGATCTGCACGTCGCGCCCGGCTGCGTAGACGTCCTTCCACCAGCGGATGCGCTCGACCAGCTTCTCGCCGATCTCGCGGCTGGCGGCACGGCGGGTCAGGGTGTGTTCGACGCCATAGATCTCCGGCGTCTCCGACAGGATGGCGGTGCCGCCGTGGCGCACCAGCAGGTCCATGGCGGCGCCCAGCGCCGGGTTGGCGGTGATCGAGGAGAAGCTGTCGGAGCCGCCGCACTGCAGGCCGATGCTGATGTGCTCGGCGCTGACCGGCCGGCGCCGCGCGCGGTCGGCCTCGGGCAGCAGCGCCTGCACCGCGGCCACGCCGGCCTCGATGGTCTTGCGCGTGCCGCCGGTGTCCTGCATGGTGAAGGGCACCAGGCGCGGGCCGGCCTGCAGGCCCTCGGCTTCCAGCAGGCCGGCGACCTGGTTGCGCTCGCAGCCCAGTCCCACCACCAGCACCGCGGCCAGGTTGGGATGGCGCATGTAGCCGGCCAGCGTGCGGCGCAGCAGCGCCATCGGCTCGCCGCTCATCTCCATGCCGCAGCCGGTGCTGTGCGCGAAGGCCACCACGCCATCGACGTTGGGATAGGCGGCCAGCCGCTCCGGCGTGAACCACTCCGCGATCTTGTGCACCACCGTGGCGGAGCAGTTGACCGTGGCCACCACGCCGATGAAGTTGCGCGTGGCCACGCGGCCGTCGTCGCGCACATAGCCGTCGAAGGTGGCGCGCTGGTGTGCCGGCAGCACGGCGGCGGGGACGTAGTCGCGCGCGTGGGCGTAGTCGCGCTCGAATTCCTCGAAGGCGATGTTGTGCCCCGAGACCAGGCTGCCGGGCGCGATGTCGGTGCTGGCGAAGCCGATGGTGGTTTGGTACTTGAGGATCGGCTCGCCCTTGCGGATCTGCCGCGCCGCGATCTTGTAGCCGGCCGGCACCTGGGCGCGGACATGGAAATCCGCGCCGGGCACGGGGGTGCCGATGGCGAGGTCGGTGCGGGCGATCAGGACGTTGTCGCCGGCGTGCAGTCGGATCACGGGGGGGATCATGCGGGGGTCTCCTTGTTCTGGTGGGGGGCGCCGCATGGCGCCGGCTCGCCCCGGCGCGCGGCGGCGGCCTGCCGGCGGCCAGCGCCGCCGGCAGGCCAGGCGGGTCAGCTCGCGCTGGTGATGACCTGCTTGGCGTAGCTGGCGCGCTCCATCTCGGCCACTTCCACGCTCACCTGCACTTCGCCGCCGGCCAGCGGGCGCACGGCTTCGGCGATGACGTCGCATACGGCCTGGCCGAGCGCGCGGCGCGTGGCCAGCTCGCGCCCGTCGAGGATGCACAGGCGCGCATGGACGAAGGCACGCTCGCGCGCCTCGGTGCCCTGGCGGTAGACCGGCAGGGTGATGCAGCGCGACTTGATGTCGGCTTCCTGGAACTGGCCGCTGGCCAGCAGGGCGGCGTTGACCTCGTCGAGCAGCTCTTCCTGCGAGCGGTTCAGGCGGGTGTTTTCCGTGAGTTCGATGGTGACGTGCGGCATGTGGCTTCCAATCGGGTGATACAGAGACAGATGATGCGGGTGCTACGGATGAGGCGCTCCGACGTCAGGCGGCCAGGCGCGACAGCGGTCCCGGTGAGCTGCCGCGCGCGGCTTGCACGCGGGCGGCGGCATCGTCGAGCTGCGCCAGCGTGCCGGCGTCCACCGGCACCCATTCCGCGCGGGCGCGGCGCCAGGCGCGCTCGGGTTCGCCCGGCAACTGTACGCCTGCGCAGTCCGGCTGGAGCGCCGACGAGCGGATCCAGTCGACGAAGGCCTCGACCTCGTGGCCGAAGCTGGTGCTGCTGCCCAGCCGCGCCGGATCGAAGACCAGGGCCAGCATATTGTTCCAGACCGCGTGCTCGTGCGTCAGCGTCTCCGGACGGATGGTGTGGCCGCCGGTGACCGCGGCGCCCAGCAGCTCGCACATCACCGCCAGCACATAGCCCTTGTGCTCGCCGAAGCTGCGCAGCGCGCCCTGGGGCGTACCGGCCGGCGGGAACATCACGCCCGGGTCCTCGGTGGGGTGGCCGGCCGCGTCCAGCAGGCAGCCCGGCGGGACCGGCACTTCCTTGTTGTGGGCGACCCGTACCTTGCCCAGCGCGATCGCGCTGGTGGCGAAGTCCAGCACCAGCGGCGCCTGCCCGGGCACCGGCACGCCGATGGTGAAGGGATTGGTGCCGTAGCGGGCCTGGTAGCCGCCATGCGGGGCCACGATAGGTTTGGACAGCACGTTGACGAAGTGGATGGAGATCAGGCCGGCGGCGCTGGCCTGCTCGGCCCAGTGGCCGACCCGCCCCAGGTGGTGCGAGCGGCGCAGCCCCATCACGCAGACGCCGTGTTCGCGCGCGCGGCCGATGGCCAGTGCCATCGCCTGCTCGGTGACCGCCTGGCCCATGCCGCGGTTGCCGTCCAGGCTCAGCATGGCGCCGGTGTCGTGCAGCACGCTCACCTGCTGGTTGAGCTGGAGCTGGTCGCCCAGCCATGACAGTACGTACTTCGGGATCATGCCGACGCCGTGCGAGTCGTGGCCGGCGAGGTTGGCGCCGACCAGGTGGTCGGCGGTCAGGCGGGCTTCGCGGGCGTCGCAGCCGGCGGCGAGCCAGAGCTCGTCGACCCAGCGGTGCAGGGCGTCGGTGGGAATGCGGGATTCGCTCATGGGATGTCTGAGGTGGGCTATCAGGGGTGGGCGATGGCTGGGGGCAGGGCGGACTTGCCGGCGTGGCGCAATGCAAGGGGTTCGCTCGGTCGCGGCCCGAGGGGCCGGCCGGCGCGCAGGTGTGTGCCGGCGGCCGGACCCTCATGATAGCGCCCGGCGGCTCCGGCGCCACATGACGCTGCAAGGAGCCACATGGCGCCGGGCAAGGTGATCGAGCCGCGGTCGCTCATTCGAGCCGGATGCCGGCGCTCTTGACCAGCTGGCCCCACTTTGCCACCTCGGCCTTCTGGAAGGCGCCGAGCTGGGCCGGGCCGGCACCCGAGGGCTCGATGCCGAGCTGGGCCAGGCGGCCACGCACGGCCGGGTCGGCGAGGATCTTGCCGATCTCGCCGGCGAGGCGGTCCACCACCGGTGCCGGCGTGCCGGCCGGCGCGAAGATGGCCTGCCAGGAGACGATCTCGTAGCCCTTGAGCCCGGCCTCCGCCAGCGTGGGCACGTCGGGCAGCTCGCCGGCGCGCTTGCTGCCGGTGGTGGCCAGCGCGCGCAGCTTGCCGGACTGGATCAGTGGCATGGCCGCCACGCTGTTCTCGAACACCAGGTCGACCTGCTTGCCGAGCAGGGCCTGCATGGCCGGGCTGCTGCCCTTGTAGGGCACGTGCAGCAGCTTGACGTCCGCCAGCTTGGCGAACAGCTCGCCGGCCAGGTGCTGCGAGGTGCCGTTGCCGGACGAGCCGAAGGTGACCTGGGTGCCAGGCACGCGCGCGGCGGCGATCACGTCCTGCACGCTCTTCCACGGGCTGTCGGCATTGACCACCAGCACGTTCGGCAGGGTGCCGATCAGCGCCACCGGCTGGAACTGCTTGACCGGGTCATAGGGCATCCTGGGATAGAGGCTGACGTTGATGGCATGCGAGCTGATGGTGCCGCCGACCAGCGTGTAGCCGTCCGGGGGCGCCTTGGCGACGTAGTCGGAGCCGATATTGCCGCCCGCGCCGGCGCGGTTCTCCACCACCACCGGCTGGCCCAGCGCGACCGACAGGCGCTGGCCGATCAGGCGGCCCAGCACGTCGGTGGTGCCGCCGGCGGCGAAGGGCACCACGTAGTTGATCGGCTTGCTCGGCCATTTGTCCTGGGCGTGGGCCTGGGTGGCGGGCAGGGCAGTCATGCAGGAAAGGCAAAGCGCAGCGAATGCTGCCCGGTGGCGGGAGGGCAGGGTGGGCATGGCGGTAGTCTCCTGTGTTCTTTTATATGTGGGGCGGCACTTGCGGATCCGCGCGGGGCACGCCGGGCGTGGCGGGATACGGTGGCCTGCCGCCAATCTACACGCCGCGCGGGGGACGAGCCTTGCGCTGGATGCATAGCAGAAATGCGCCAGGTGCCGGGCGCTGCCCGCGGCACCGACGCACACTGGCGGACATCCCGGCTTCTCCGAGGAGGCCGGGCGGACCGGCAGCCGCTTGCGCTGCCGGCAGCGCAAGCGCCCGCACAGACCACACCGACATGACCCGCACGCCACCCGCCTCCGCCTCCGCTTCCGCTTCCGCATCCGGCCAGCCCCAGCCGCTTTCCGACACCCGCCGCCGCAGCGGCGGCCGCGCGCTGGTCGATGCCCTGCGCATCCATGGCGCCGAGCGCATCTTCTGCGTGCCCGGCGAGAGCTTCCTCGACGTGCTCGATGCCCTGCACGATCAGCCCGCCATCGACCTGGTGGTGTGCAAGCACGAGGGCGCCGCGGCCAATATGGCCGAGGCCGACGGCAAGCTGACCGGGCGCCCCGGCATCTGCTTCGTCACGCGCGGGCCGGGCGCCACGCACGCGAGCATCGGTGTGCATATCGCCGCGCAGGACTCGACGCCGATGATTCTCTTCGTGGGCCAGATCGCACGCGGCCACAAGGGGCGCGAGGCCTTCCAGGAGGTCGACTATGCCGCCATGTTCGGCGGCATGGCCAAATGGGCGGCCGAGATCGACGATGCCGAGCGCATCCCGGAGATGGTGGCGCGCGCCTTCCGCGTGGCGACCTCGGGCCGGCCGGGCCCGGTGGTGCTGGCGCTGCCCGAAGACGTGCTCGACGGCGAATGCGCCTGCGCCGACACTGCGCCATACCGCCCGGTCAGCGCGGCACCGTCCGCGGCCGATGCATCCGCCCTGGGCGAGATCCTGCGCGGGGCGCAGCGGCCGCTGGTGATCGCCGGGGGCGCCAACTGGAGCGACGCCGCGGCGGCGGCTTTCTCCCGCTTCGTCCAGGCCTGGAACCTGCCGGTGGCCTGCGCCTTCCGCCGCCAGGACGTGTTCGACAACCGCGACGCGCACTACGCCGGCCACCTGAGCCTGGGCATGAACGCGCGCCTGGCCGAGCGCGTGCGCCAGGCCGATGTGATCCTCGCCTTCGGCACCCGCCTGGGCGACATCGCCACCGATGGCTATACCTTGCTGGACGTGCCCCGTCCGCGCCAGCGCCTGATCCACCTGCATGCCGACAGCGCGGAACTGGGCCGGGTCTACCAGCCCGTGCTGGCCATCCAGAGCGGCATCGAAGCGGGTGCGGAGATGCTGGCGGCCCTGCCGGCCCCGGCTTCCGCGCCTTGGGCCGAATGGACGGCCGGCGCGCACGCCGACCACCTCGCCTTCGCCGCACTGCCGGCGCCCCATGCGGAACTGAGCGGGGTCGACCTGGGGGCGGCGGTCGCCCACCTCGACCGCGTGCTGCCCGACGACGCCATCCTCAGCAACGGCGCCGGCAACTACACCGTCTGGCTGCACCGCTTCTATGCCTACCGTCGTCCCCGCACCGAGCTGGCGCCGACCTGCGGCGCCATGGGCTACGGACTGCCGGCCGCCATCGCCGCCAAGCTGCGCGCGCCCGAGCGCACCGTGGTCTGCTTCGCCGGCGACGGCTGCTTCCTGATGTATCCGCAGGAACTGGCCACAGCGGCGCAGGCCGGCGCCAACCTCATCGTGGTGGTGGTCAACAACGGCATGTACGGCACCATCCGCATGCACCAGGAGAAGCGCTACCCGGGCCGCGTCAGCGGCACCGGCATCGCCACCCCGGACTTCGTGCAGATGGCGCAGGCCTGTGGCGCCTGGGCGGAGCGCATCGAGCGCACCGAGGACTTTGCCGCGGCCTTCGAGCGTGCCCGCGCGGCGGGCCGGCCGGCACTGCTCGAGCTGATCACCGATGCGCGCCAGATCACGCCGGCGATGCGGCTGGCCGACTGAGGGCTGGCCGCCTGAGCAGGACCGGGCGCGGCCGCGCACCGCGCCGGCAAGGACCCGCCCACAGCTGCCGGTCAACAACGTTGCCGAACTGACGCGCTACGTGAAGCAGGCCAACGGCAAGGTGACCTTCGCCTCGTCCGGTACCGGCACCTCCATCCACCTGTCGGGCGAGCTGTACAAGGTGATGACGGGCACCTCGATGATCCATGTGCCTTACAAGGGTAGCGCGCTGGCCGACACCGACCTGATGGCCGGCCAGGTGCAGCTGATGTTCGACAACGCGCCGACCGCGCTGCCTTTCGTCAAGGGCGGCAAGCTCAAGGCCCTGGCCGTGACCGGCGCCAGGCGCATGAATGCGCTGCCCAATGTGCCGACCATGGAGGAGGCCGGGCTGCACGGCTTCGTCACCGGCTCCTGGTTCGGCGTGTTCGCGCCAGCGGGCACGCCGCGCGAGATCGTCGCGCGCCTGAGCGACACCATCGTCGCCGCCGTGCGCCGGCCTGGCATCCGCGCGCTGCTGCTCAATGCCGGCGCCGAGCCGGATCCCAAGCCGGCGCCCGAGTTCCAGGCCTTCGCGTTGGCCGAGAAGGCGCGCTGGGAGAAGGTGATCAAGGCGGCCGGCGTGTCGGGCGACGCGGATTGAGCCAGGAACCGGGAGCCAGGAGAGCGAGATGAAGGAAGAGACGCAGACGGTGCGCCACGACAGCGCGGCGCTGGTGGAACTGGCCGGCAGCCTGCTGCGCAGCGCGGGCATGCCGGGTGACCGTGCCGACGACGTGGCGGCGATCCTGGTCGAGGCCGACCTGATGGGGCACGACACCCACGGGCTGCAACTGCTGCCGACCTACCTGGCCGAGATCGAGAGCGGCAGCATGGCGGTGCAGGGCGACTACACGGTGCTGAGCGAGCGCGCCGCGGTGGCCACCTGGGACGGCCATCGCCTGCCCGGCCCGTGGCTGACGCTGCGCGCGCTCGACGCCGCCATGGCACGCGCGCGCGACTACGGCACCGGCACCGTGACGATCCGGCGCAGCCACCACATCGCCTGCCTGGCCGCCTACCTGGAGCGCGCCACGCAGGCTGGCTACGTGATGCTGCTGTTCTCGTCGGCACCGGCCGCGGCCACCGTGGCGCCGTTCGGCGGCACCCGCGCGGTGTTCTCGCCCAGCCCGCTGGCGGTCGGTTTCCCGACGCCGCGCGGTCCGGTGCTGATCGACGTCTCCACCTCCATCACCACCAACGGCCTGACCGGGCGCCTCTACCGGGAAGGGAAGCGCCTGCCGCATCCGTGGCTGATCGACGCGCAAGGGCGGCTCAGCGACGACCCCGCCGTGCTGTTCGCGCCGCAGGCCGGCTCCATCCTGCCGCTGGGCGGGCTCGACGCCGGCCACAAGGGCTTCGCCCTGTCGCTGATGGTGGAAGCGCTGACCGCCGGCCTGTCCGGCCACGGCCGCGACGACCCGGGCAAGCGCTGGGGCAATACCGTCTTCCTGCAGGTGCTCGATCCCGAGGCCTTTGCCGGCGGCGAGGCCTTCGCCCACCAGATGGGCTGGGTCGCCGGGGCCTGCGCCGACAACCCGCCGCGGCCCGGCGTCGATGCCGTGCGCCTGCCCGGCCAGGGCGCGCTGGCACGCAAGGCGCGCCAGCTGCGCGACGGCGTGGCGCTCAATCCGGCCATCGTGCCGCAGTTGGCGCCATGGCTGGAGAAGTACGGCGTGGCGATGCCGGCGCCGGTGGCCGGTTAGGGCGGGCCCGGCACGCGCCCCGGTGCCGCCTTCAGCCCGCCGTCACCCCCAACGCGGTCTCGATCTTGCGGATGCTGGCCAGCAGGTGCGGCCGCACCGTGTCGAGCAGCTGTGCGGCCGGCACGATGGCGGCGGGGCCGCTGCAGCTCAGTGTCATCGGCGGCAGGGCCGGACCGGGGCGGAAGGCAGCGGCGATGGAGTTGATGTGCGGCAGCCATTCGCCGAAGGAGGTGGTGCAGCCCAGCCGCTTCACCTCGTCGTGGCTGGTGGCGAGGATGGCATCGGCACGCGCCGCGTCGATGCCGTCACGGCCGCGGAAGGCCGCCACGGCACGACGCTGGTCGATGCCGCCGAGCGCGTCCAGGTAGGCGCGCCCGGCCGCGGTGGCCAGGCCGGAGATGCGTGTGCCGACGGCCACGCGCAGGGTCAGGTAGGACTCTGACTGGCAGTTTTCGAAGATCATCATGTGCGCGCGGTCGCGCACGATCAGCGAGGCCACGCCTTGCGACAGTTCGGCCAGCCGCTGCATGTGCGGGCGCACCACGGCCAGCACCTCGGCGCCTTGCTGGGCGGCGGGCGCCAGCGCCAGCGCCGAACTGCCGAGCCGGTAGCGGGCCGGCTCGTACAGCGGCTGCAGGTAGCCCAGCTCGGTCAGCGTGTGGGTCAGGCGCGAGACGGTGGATTTCGGCAGCCCGCAACGCTGGGCGATCTCGGCATTGCCCAGCACGGTGTCAAAGGAGCGGAAGCAGGCCAGCACGTCGAGTCCGCGCGCCAGCGCCGTGACGAAATGGCGGTCTTCCTTGCCGGCCCGGACCGCCGTATCTGTGCCATCCGCGCCATCCGCGGCGTCCGCCACGGCAGAAACGCCGTTCTCCTCTGGCTGTTCCGCAATCATTTCCTGTTGTGCTTGCATGGTGGCTTCGTGTCTGGGGTCAGGCCGTCGCGTCGAGCGGCTTGCGCGGCCAGGCACTGAACGTGCCGAGGCGACGCGCGGTTTGATCAATGGTCTTCGGCAATTCCCCATAGCGCCGCGCGCTTGCGGCATGCCGCAGTGCTACCCGTTCCGGCACCTCGGCCACCCGGGGGCCGCTGGTCTGGTACGGGCGCGCGCAGACAGGCTGAAGGCAGATGGAGCGGGCGATGGCCAGGGAGGGGGAAGCAGGCAGGGCGGGCAAGTCAGTGGCGCCGGCAGTGGCGGGCCGCTGGGTGCTGCGCATGGGGGTCTCCGGGACGGCTTCCGGCGTGGGCACCGGTCTTGTTGGTGGGCGCTATGGTCCCATCGATTGCCTGGAGGCGTCAACCGCATTGTGGAATTCATATTCTGCATTGCGGAATATGGAGGCAAGGCGCCTTGAGCCTTGAGGCAGGCGGGCAGGGCGGGCAGGGCGCGGGCAGGACGCCGCCATGAATGCGGCCCGCGCCGGCGTGTGCCGGGGCGGGCCGTGGCTGGAGGACCGGGGAGGGGCCGGGAGGGGCGGCGCGGCCGCCCGCGATCAGGAGTGGAACAGGGTTGCCGGAGCGGCGGCCGGCGCGGCCGGACCGAAGCGCTCGGGCGCCAGGCGTGCCAGTTGCTGCAATTGGCGCAGCCGCTCGGCCAGCTCGGGGTGGGGCTGCACGTCCAGGCACATGCCGGAAGGGCAGCCGACGCCGAGCACGTCGAGCGCGCGGCGGAAACCGTCCGGGGTCAGCCCTTGCGCGGGATCCACGCTGACCAGATGCGCAAGCTGCTGTGGCTGCAAGCTGTCCGGCGCGGCGCTCAGGATCACGTAGGCGGACGGAGCGGGGCGCTTGGCGAAGTAGGCTGCGATCTCGGCGCCGAAGCCGCCCGGCGCCGGCGGCATCATGTCCTCGACCTGCAGGTCCAGCTGCTGCAGGATGGCGGCGGGGATGCCGCGCCGCCAGTGGTCGGACACCACGACGCGGGCACCGGCCAGCCCGAACAGCCGGCGGATGAAGCCGAGCGCGACCGGGTCGAAGAAGCGGACATCCTTCAGCGTGCCGCTGTCCGGCGTGCCGCCCAGGCGGGTCGCCGAGCTGGCGGAGTAGAGGACACCAGGGATGTCGAGCAGGATGAGGCGGTCGGACATGGTTTCCTGTGCGGTTTGCGCGTCGGGTTGAGTTGTCTCAAGACTACGCGGCGGCGCGCAGGAAGCCGAGTGCCTCCGAGGGCATAAGTTGCAACATATCTGTAACTTTTAGATGGAAGTCGTAAAAGCCACCTGCACGTGTCTGACATTTGTTTCCGGCAGACACATCTGCGGCCCGGAGGGCGTGCTGGTGTCGCTGCCAGGGGATTTTCTTGTGACAGGCCAACCTTCGTGCAACCCGAAGCCCTTTAGTCTTGAGCCATGCAGATATCAGAACTTGCCAAGCGCGTCGGCGTGACCGCCCACGCTGTCCGCCACTACGAAAGCCTCGGCTTGCTGGTCGCGCGGCGGCGGCCGTCCGGCTACCGCGAGTTCGACGAAGGCGCCGTGCGCGAACTGCGCTTCATCACCATGTCGCGCCAGTGCGGCTTCTCGCTCAAGCAGATCGCCGCGGTGCTGCCGGATTACCGCAGCGGGGTGCTGACGGCGGCCGACATGATCGGCATGCTGCAGGCCCGCATCGCCGAGGTGGACGCCGAGATCGACAAGCGGCAGGTATTGCGCGCCCATCTGGTGGCGCACATCGGCTGGTTCGAGGCACGCGAGCAGCGCCGCGCGGACAAGGCGGCGCAAGGTGGGCGCGGCTTTCCGCGCGCGCCGCGCGAGGCCTCGCTGGCGGCCAAGGGACGGGCCGCCGGGCCGGACGACAAGAAGGTTTCGACACGTAGCAGGAGACAAGGACCATGACAGAGAACCCCGCCGATTTCGCCCGCGACCTGGAGGCAGCCGTGATGGCCATGCCGGCGGCGCGCACGCTGGGCTTGCGCTTCACGCGCATCGAGGCCGGCCAGGTGGAGCTGGAGCTGCCTTACCAGCAGACCCTGAGCTTTCGTCCGGGCCAGCTCCAGGCCACGCCGATCTTCGCCGCGGCCGACTTTGCCGCCGTGTCCGCCGCCGGCACGCTGCTGCCGAAGGGGTGGGCCAACGCCACCATCGACTGCGCCCTCAAGATCGTGGGGCCGGCCCGTGGCGACCGGCTGGTGGCGCGCGGCCGCGTGGTGCAGGCGGCCCGGCTGCTGACGGTCGCTGCCGCCGAGGTCTTCGCCTGCGATGCCGAGGGGGAAACGCTGTGCGCCACCATGCTGGCGACGGCACGCAATATCGCGCCGCCGGCCTGAGCCGGCACCTTCGCGTGGCCGCTGCCTCATTCGATCATTCGACGCCGGCGTAGCGCCGCAGTGCCTCGGCGCTGCAGGCGCGGGCGTCGAAGGTGATGACCCTGCCGGCCGAATCGAAGTAGACGCTGAGCGCGCCGCTTCCCAACGGTGCCGTGGCCGGCGACGTGTACTGGAAGCATTCCAGACCGGCTTCGCCGATGCGGCTGTCGGGGTGGCCCTTGATCCGGATGACCTGCTGCTTGCTCATGCCCACGGCCAGCGCGGGCCGTTTCGGCGCCGGCGGCGGCGGAGGGGGCGGCTCGAGTAACGAGCAGGCCGGCAGTACCACGGATGCCAGTACGATCATCCAGGTCGTTCGCATGTCCTCTCCTTGCTTGTCTGGGAACAGGAAGAAGGGCGGCACGGACCTCCACGTGCATCGCGCAGGGCCGCGGCGCTTTCTCTGATGCAATGGACAAGCATACGCGATGTCCGGCGGGCTGCCGCCCAGGTGGACCGGGGGAGGATCGGCCCGCTGCCGCCGCGCACGGCATGGCCGTGCGCGGCGAGGCGGCTGCGGCGGCCCGCCGGGAGGGGGCTCAGAAGCGGAAGCGGGCCACGTCGGCGGCCAGCGCCGCGGCCTGGTCGTCGAGGCGGCTGCCCTGGGCGGACAGGTCGTCGACCAGGGCGGCATTCTGCTGCGTGGTCTGTTCGAGGCGGCCGATGGCCGCGCCGGCCGCGCGGATGCCGCCGGCCTGCTCCTCGGCCAGCACGCGCAGGCCGTCGGCCAGTTCATGGCTGTGGGCGACCGCGTTCTCGATGCCGGACATGGCGCGCACCACCTCGCCGCTGAGGCGCGCGCCGCTCTCGATCTCGCGGCCGGCGTCGCCGATCAGGGTGCCGATCTCGCGCGCGGAGGTGGCGCTGCGCTGGGCCAGCGCGCGCACTTCCTGCGCCACCACGGCGAAGCCGCGGCCGGCCGCGCCGGCACGCGCGGCCTCCACGGCGGCGTTCAGTGCGAGGATATTGGTCTGGAAGGCGATGCTCTCGATCACCGCGACGATCTCGGAGATGCTGCGCGAATGGGCATGGACGGCATCCATGGCGCCGCTCATTTCCCGCACCACGGCGATGCCGGCGTCGGTGGCCGCGCGCGCCCGGCGCGCCATCTCGCTCGACTCCAGCGCCTGCTGGTGGGCCTGCTCCACCAGCGTGGTGAGCCGGCCCACGCTGGCGGCGGCTTCGGCCAGGGCCTGCACCTGCTGGGCGGTGCGTGCCGACAGTTCCTGGTTGCCGCCGGCCACGCCCTGGCTGGCGGCGGTGATCTCCAGCGTCGAGCGGTGGATGCGCTCGAGCACGCCGGCGAGCTGGTCGCGCATGCCGCCGAGGTAATACAGCAGGCTGCCGCGGTCGCCGGCCCGCAGCGGAATCGACGCGGTGAGGTCGCCGGAGGCGATGCGGTTGGCCACCTGCGCCGCCGCGCGCGGTTCGCCGCCGAGTTCGGCGGTCAGGCTGCGCGCGGCCAGCCAGGCCAGGCCGACGGCGGCCAGCAGGCTGGCGCCGAGCAGCACCGCCGTCATGGTCTGCGCGGCGATCTGCTTGCCGGCGACGTGCGCGACGGTGTCGGCCGCCTGCCGTTCCTGTTGCGCGCGCAGGGTCTCCATGTGGGCGCCCAGCTTCTGCAGCGCTTCGCTGACGAAGTGCCCGTCCACGGAGACCGCGCTGTCGAACTGCAGGGTGTCGAGCGGCTGGCGCTTGACCAGGTCGACATAGCTGGCGATCAGCTTGCCGGCCGCCGCGCGCTCCGCGAGCAGCGACGCGACGCGGTCGGGCGCAGCCTGCTTGACGTGGTCGAGTGCGCCGTCCAGGCGGCGCAGGCCGGCGTCGACATCGGCGCCGGCGGCGTCGCGCTCGCTGGTGCTGGTGGCCATGGTGAGCGCCAGCTGGGCGCGTCCGATCTGCTCGAGCGCGGTCTGGGCATGGGCGGCCGCGATGGCGCCGTTCATGTCGCGCTGGTAGAGCGTGTCGGTCATCTGCTTGATCGACACCAGGTTGACGATGCCGCTGAGGCCCACCGCAGCCCCGAACAGATAGACCAGGGCGAAGGCGGCGCACAAGCGCGCCGCCAGCGGCAGGCGCGCCAGCCAGGCGGGGGCATCCGGCAGGATCCGGCCCGCCAGCTTGAGTTTGAGGACTTGTGACACGGAGAGGACTCCTGGCAGGCCGAAGCCTGGCTTGCTGCTGACCCGGACCATGCGCGCTGCCGGCTGTTTTGCGGGCTGGCACTCGGCTGCCCGGGACGGTCGAATCGCGCATGGCGTTGCTGTAGCGCGATGATGTCGCATCGATGTGACGCCAACATGACATTCATGTGTCATTCACAAAATTGCGTTTTGTCACGGCACTGTCATGTTCGTGTC
Organism: Cupriavidus sp. USMAHM13; assembly: GCF_001854285.1. Lineage (NCBI taxonomy): Bacteria > Pseudomonadati > Pseudomonadota > Betaproteobacteria > Burkholderiales > Burkholderiaceae > Cupriavidus > Cupriavidus sp. USMAHM13. The sequence continues at coordinate 2,751,426 of NZ_CP017752.1, read as the reverse complement.
ATGAAATGTCGATGCGGCAGCACAACAGGCCGCGGTTCCTGTTTGCCATCCGATCATGTCCACCGCCGCTTCTGCACCGGCCCTGCGGCCGGCGCTGCCTGGCCTGCCTCCCGTGCAGGCCGTTTTCCAGCCCATCGTGCAATTGCACGACGCGGCGCTGCTTGGCTACGAGGCGCTGGTGCGCGGCCCCGAGGGGTCGCCCTATGCCAGCCCGGATGCCTTGTTCGGACTGGCGCACGACAGTGTCGGTACCATCGCGCTGGAACTGCATGCGGCGCGCGCCGCGCTGGCTTCGTGGCAGGAGCAGGGCCTGCCGGGCCGGCTCTTCCTCAATTTCAGCCCCTTGTCGCTGCGCCATCTGCTGGCCGAGCGCGGCCGTGCGATGGGCGCGCTGCTGGGCCAGCGCGCGCCGGCCAGCCGCGTGGTCATCGAGGTCACCGAGCAGACGCCGATCGGCGACGCCGCCGGCTTCGCGCAAGCGATGGAGGTGCTGCGCGCCATGGGCCTGCAGTATGCGCTCGACGACTTCGGCACCGGCCACGCCAACCTCGATCTGCTGGCCCATCTCTCGCCGCACTACGTCAAGATCGACAAGTCGCTGATCCGGGGCATCGCCACCTGCTCGCGCCGGCTCGAAATCCTGCGCGCGGTGCTGCGCATGGTCAGTGCCTTCAGCGGCCACGTGATCGCCGAGGGCGTGGAGGAGGAGGATGAATTCGCCGTGCTGCGCGACCTTGGTGTTTCCTGCGCGCAAGGCTTCTACCTGGGGCGGCCGCAGGCGCGTCCCGTGCCCGAGGTCTCGCCGCATGCGCTGCGCGCGCTCGCCTCGCGCCAGATCGCGGTGTTTCCGCAGATGGTGAGTTCCGGCTGGTCGGGGCTGACGGCCGGGGCCTTGATGCGCGATGCGCCCACCATGCGGCCGGCCACGGTCAATGACGAGGTGCTGGGCTGCTTCCATGCGCATCCGGACCTGCACGCGGTGGCGGTGGTGGACGAGGCAGGCAAGCCCCTCGCGATCATCAACCGGCAGCATTTCATCGATCGCTACGCGGCGCCGTTCCATCGCGAGCTGTATGGGCGCAAGGCCTGCGTGGTACAGGCCAACCGCGAGCCGATCTGCTTCGACCGCCATGTCAGCGTGGAGGAGATGGCGCAGGTCCTGGCGCGCGCCAGCCAGCGGGCCCTGGCCGATGGCTTCATCGTGACCGAGCAGGGCCGCTACGCCGGAATCGGTACCGGTGCCGAACTGGTGCGTGCGATCACGGACATCCGCATGCAGGCGGCGCGCCATGCCAATCCGCTGACCTTGCTGCCCGGCAATATCCCGCTGAACCAGCACATCGACCGCCTGATCGCCTCGGGCAATGCCTTCCATGCCTGCTATGTGGACCTGAATCATTTCAAGCCCTACAACGATCAGTACGGCTACTGGAAGGGCGACGAGATGCTGAAGGGGGCGGCCGCGATCCTCGCCCAGGCCTGCGATCCGGCGCGGGATTTCCTCGGTCATGTGGGGGGCGATGATTTCCTGGTGCTTTATCAGAGCGCGGACTGGGCCGAGCGCGTGCGCGCCGCCATCGACAGTTTCAATGCCATCGCCAGTGCGATGTATCCGCCGCAGGCCAGGGCGGCCGGTGGTATCCACGCGGAAGACCGGCTCGGGCGGAAGACCTTTTTCCCGACGGTGTCGATGGCGGTCGGCGTGGTGCGTGTCGGCGCCTCGGGCATGGCCAGCCTGCGCCGCCAGGGCAGCAGCCTGATCGGCAGCGCCGCAGCCGCGGCCAAGCGCGAGGCGAAACGCGCGCCGGACGGACTGGCGATCATCGAACTGAATGCGGCGGATGCGCTGCGGTCACCCGTCCACTGAATCCCTGAAAGCGGTCGGTGGGGTCGGTGCCTGGCATGGCCTCCACCTCCCGTTTCATGATGCGATGGGCTAGCGTGACGCGTGGCGGCGCCGCATGGCGGAGGCGTGCCGGCCAGGCAGCACGTCCAGCCGGTAGCCCCTCGCATAGACCACGGACAACAGCACGCCATTCTCCTCGTGCAGCCTGAGCGTCCGCCGCAGGCGCGACACCAGGCCGGAGAGGGCACGCGATAGCGGCGGCAGCTCGCGGCCCCAGACCGCTTTCTCGATGCGGTCGCCCGACAGCACCTCGCCGGCATTGGCGAACAGCAGCAGCGCCAGTTCGAATTCCTTGGTGGTCAGTCCGATGCATTTCCCGTCGGCACGCGTGACCTGCTGCGTCTGCGTGTGCAGCGTATAGGGCCCCACGCGCAGATTGCCGCCACGCGTCGGCGCTCCCGGCGCGGGACGCCGGCTCAGCGCACGCATGCGCGCCAGCAGTTCACGGGGGCGCTGCGGCCAGGCGACGCAGTCGTCGGCGCCGGCGAGGAAGGCCTCGAGCACCCGCTCTTCGTCGGCGCTGTCGGTGAGCATCAGGATCGGAAGGTGGCGCGAGCGCAGGTTGCGGATTGCGCGGATGACGTCGGCGGCGTGCCAGTCCTGAGTGGTCGCCTCGACCAGCAGCAGCGAGAATGGACCGTGGCAGAGGCCGTGCAGCAGGTCAGCGCTGCGGCGGAAGGTCTGGCAGGCGAAGCCGGCATCGTCCAACTGGGTGGGCAGACTGGCGGCTTGGGAGGCACAGGACGTCAGCAGGGCGACGGGAAGAGTGGCTGACATGGAGCTTGCGAAGCGAAGGTCGGGTTGCCACGGCCTTGGGGTGCGTGGTGGGAACCAGGTGCGGAGCCGGCCTGGAACCGCGTGCCAGCATAAGCACGGGGGGCGCTTGTCAGTTTCGGAATCGTCTGCATTGCCGGCGGGAGCCGGCGCATTCTCGCTGCGTCAAGCGGCCGTCAAGCGGGCTTTGTATGGTCTTGCAGTCATTGATTGAAGAACGGGCGTCTTATCCACACGAAGTGTGGATAACCCATCCGTCCAGGCGCCGCCACCCCGTTGTTTGCGTGTTTCCATCGGCGTGCGCAAAAAATGAGCAGGAGCATGCTGTAATGTGCGGTTTGGGGCTTCCCCTGGCCCCGGCGCGAGCCGGAAGCCGCTCGCGCCCGGGGGAATCCTGCCGCTGCTGCAGTGCCGTATGCGCCGCCGCCTATGCCAGAATAGCGGCATCGCCACTCTTGCTTGCGCATGCGAGATACCCGCTGATGTCCAGCCCCAGCACCATCGCGACCATCGTCCTGTGCTTGCACGGGATCGGCATGCTGGCGGCCCTGCACGCCATCATGACGGTGCGCACGGCGCCGGGGGCGATCGCCTGGGCTGGCTCGCTGGTGCTGATGCCCTACCTGGCGCTGGTTCCCTACCTGATCTTCGGGCGCAGCCGCTTCGCCGGCTACGTGAGCGCGCGGCGCTTCAACACCGACCGGCTGCGCGAGCTGACCGCCGGCATGCAGGCCGGCGAGCGCGAGGCCAGGCGCGCCAGCGTGGTGGCCGAGCCGCCGCTCGCGGCCATGCGCGCGCTGCCGGGCCTGACCGGCGTGCCCTGCCTGGCCAACAACGACGTGCGCCTGCTGATCAATGGACAGGCCGCCTTCGAGGCGATCTTCGCCGCGATCGCGCAGGCGCGCGAAGTGGTGATGGTGCAGTTCTTCATCGTGCACGACGACGGACTCGGCCGACGCCTGCTGGAGTTGCTGTGCGAGCGCGCGGCGGCCGGCGTGCAGGTCTATTTCCTCTATGACAGCATCGGCTGCCATGCGCTGCCCAGGCACTATGTGCAGGCGCTGATGGCGGCCGGCGTGCGCGCGCGCGCGTTCGCCACGCGGCGCGGTTTCGTCAATCGCTTCCAGCTCAACTTCCGCAATCACCGCAAGCTGGTCGTGGTCGACGGCGAGCAGGCCTTCACGGGGGGGCTGAACGTCGGCGATGAATACCTGGGAAAGCGCCCGCCGCTGGCGCCCTGGCGCGATACCCATATCGCGGTGCGCGGTCCGGTAGTGCTCGATCTGCAGATGGCCTTCGCCGAAGACTGGTACTGGGCCGCGCGCGAGGTGCCGCGCCTGCTGCCGCCTCCGCCCGGGCCGGCCGGCGCGATGGTGTGCCAGCTCGTACCCTCCGGGCCTGCCGATCCACAGGAAACCTGCTCCCTGTTCTTCGTCGAGGCCATCCAGTCGGCCCGGCGCCGCGTGTGGATCACGACCCCGTACTTCGTGCCGGACGAGGCGGTGTTCGCGGTGCTGCGGCTGGCGGTGCTGCGCGGCGTCGACGTGCGCATCCTGATTCCGTCGCGCCCCGATCACCAGGTCGTGTACGCGGCGTCGAAGCTGTATGCCTACCAGGCCGTCCGCGCGGGCGTGAAGATCTATCGCTACCAGCCGGGCTTCCTGCACCAGAAGGTGATCCTGGTCGACGATGTGGCGGCTGCGGTCGGCAGCGCCAACCTCGACAACCGCTCGTTCCGCCTGAATTTCGAACTGATGCTGCTGACCGCCGACCGCGGCTTCGCCGCCGAGGTGGAGACGATGCTGGAAGCGGATTTCGCGCAAGCCAGGCAGATCGACAAGGAAGAGTACCAGCGCAGTCCCGCGCTGCTGCGCGTGGCCACCCACGTGGCGTCCTTGTTCGCGCCCATCCTCTGACGCGTGGGGCCGGTCCGCCGGTCACCGGCCGCGGCTGCTTGTGTACACTGTCTACTATGACATCGCGCGTTCCCGCTCCGCCTTCCCGCCATCGCATCTCGGCGCCGGCCGCCACGTCGCCGCCGCGCCGCGAGACCTACCGGCATGGCGACCTGCGACGTGCCCTGCTCGAGGCCGGCGTCGAACTGGCGCGCGCAGGAGGGCCGGGCGCGGTGGTGCTGCGTGAGGCGACGCGCCATGCCGGCGTCGTGCCGAATGCCGCCTACCGGCATTTCGCCAGCCGCGAGGCGCTGCTGGACGCCGTGCGCGCTGCCGCGCTGTCGGCCCTGGCGGTCGCGATGGAGGCCGAGCTGGCCAGGCTGCGGCGCGGCGCCGACGCCGCCGCGTTCGCGCGTGGCGGCCTGCGCGCGGTCGGCACCGGCTACCTGAAGTTCGCGCAGGCGCAGACCGGGCTGTTCCGCACCGCGTTCAGCGTGGCCGAGCCGGTGCACGAGTCCGCCACCGGTGGCCAGATGCCGGCCGATCCGGCCATGGCCGGGCGCAGCGGGCGGAATCCCTTCCAGTTGCTGGAGGCCGCGCTCGACGGGCTGGTCGAGGCCGGCGTCCTGCCGGCGGCGCGCCGGCCCGGGGCCGAGTACCTGGCGTGGTCGGCGGTGCACGGGATGGCGATGTTGCTGATCGACGGACCGCTGCGGCGGCTCGGCAAGGGCCAGACAGCGGTGCTGGGCCAGCGGCTGCTGGACATGGTGGAGCAGGGCCTGTAATCCAGCCGGCCGCAGAGGGGGAGCGCGCTGGCAAAAAAAGTGCTGCGATGCGCGATGCATCGCAGCACGTCAATGAGGCGCATCTGCCGGTGCAGGCAGATGGGGGTGTGGGCCTCAGATCGGGACACCCCGTCGGGGGGACAGGGTGCGGTAGAACTTTATTTGCAACCGCCTGCGAGTTGTTTGGGAGTAGTCCGCAAGGCTATTTGGAAGTATCTGAATGATCGGCAAACCAGCGTCAAGGGCCGCGACAGCAGGGCCGGGATGATGCGCTCACTGCTGCTGGTACCCGCCGCGGCATTGCTGCTGGGCGCCTGCGCCGGCGAGCCGGCCTTCCCGGGCGATGCCGAACGGGGCTGTCCGCGCTATCCGGCCAATGCCTCGCCCTACGCCTGCGACGGCTGGCCCTGCGACGACAGCTACGTGCCCTATGCCCATCCCTATCCCTTTGGAGGGCCGATCCGGCCCTCTTATTACGACGGGCCGGGGTGGCCGGGCTTCGGTGCCTTCTCTGTCGGGGTCGACAGCCCCTTCTACGGCTATCGGTACGGCTATCGGTACGGCTATCGGCATGGATTCCGCTACGGTCTTTACTACGGTCGTTACTACCACGGCTACCGCGGAGGCTACGCCGACCGGCGGGGCTGGCGCGGCAGCCGCGCGGGCGCTCCGGCGGCGGGCGGCCGCTCCGGTGGACGCGGCCGCTAGCCGGCCCGCCAGGTTCTGGAGTATTCCCGCAGGGTAGATTGCGCCAATGCCTAGTCCTGAAGGGCACCGGCTTCCTACACACTCCTCCTTTTCAGTCAGGCGGCGAAGCGTTCGCCGACCTTTTTCCTTAGCATGGAGTTCATCTGCTTATGAGTGTCTTTCAAGGGACCGGTGTCCTGCTCGCCTTGATTGCCGTCTTCGGCGTCATCAACCATCGCTTCATCAAGCTGCCCGACACGCTGGGCATTACCGCCGTCGGTATCGTCGCCTGCCTGGCGGTGTCGGCATTCGGCTTCAGCCACCCGCAACTGGTGGCACAAGCGCGCGCCCTGGTGGCGCGCATCGATTTCCCCGAAGTGGTATTCCACGGCCTGCTGGGCCTGCTGCTGTTCGCGGGCGCGCTGCACGTCGACCTGTCACGGATGCGCCAGCAGCGGCGCGCCGTGCTGTTGCTGGCCACGATCGGTGTGCTGATCTCCACCCTGGCGGCGGGCGCCGGATTCTATTTTGCCGCGCAGTGGCTCGGCCATCCGATCAGCCTGCCCTGGTGCCTGGTGTTCGGCGCACTGATCTCGCCGACAGATCCCATCGCCGTGCTCAGCGTACTCAAGAAGGCGGGCGCGCCGGAAAGCCTGGAGGCCAAGATCGCCGGCGAGTCCCTGTTCAACGACGGTACCGCCGTGGTCGCCTTCCTGACGCTGCTGGGCCTGGCCACAGGCGCAAAGGAGCTTTCCGCGCCGGACGTGGCCACGGTCCTGGTGCGCGAGGTGGCGGGTGCGCTGGCGCTGGGCGCGGCGGTCGGCTACTGCGCGTCGCTGCTGTTGCGCAGCGTGGACAGCTATCCCGTGGAAATCCTCATCACGCTGGCATTGGCCATCGGCGGCTACGCCCTGGCCGAAGCCGTGCACGTGTCGGCACCGCTGGCGGTGGTCATCATGGGCCTGGTGATCGGCAACCACGGTGCGGCGACGTCGATGTCGGAGAAGACCCGCGAACACCTGTTCTCATTCTGGGGGCTGCTGGACGAGCTGCTGAACCTCGTCCTGTTCGGCCTGATCGGCCTGGAAATCATCGCGCTCTCGCTGCAACAGCACATCGTCTGGCTCGGCCTGGTAGCGATTCCCGTCGTGCTGGCAGCCCGCGCCGTCAGCGTGGCCGTGCCGCTGCTGGCATTGCAGCGCTTCCGCCGCCTCAACCCGCATTCCGCCACCATCATGACCTGGGGAGGGCTGCGCGGCGGCATTTCGATCGCGCTGGCGCTTTCGCTGCCGGATTTCGACGGCCGCGAGATAGTGATCGGCGTGACCTACGTGGTGGTGGTGTTCAGCCTGCTGGTCCAGGCCACCACCTTGGGCCGCCTGGTCAGGCGCCTGGGCGCAGGGCCGGGGGCGCGCGCCGATACCGCACAGCCAGCACAGCCGGCCTAGTCGCCTGCATCAAGGGATGCGGGACCCGGGCCAGCGGCGCGGCTACCAGCAAGGTCACAGGTCACCGGCATCGCGCCACCTGTCCCGCATGCGAGGACGTTTCCGGCTTCACCCGGCGGCGTGCTCGCCCCGCTCAGGTGAGCTGCCGCAGCTGGCCGATGACGTTCATCAACTGCCCGTGTGCCACGATCACGCCGGATTCGTCCTGCAGCGCTTCCTGGTAGCGCTTGCAGAAGGCCGGGTCTCCGCGCTGGCTGAACAGCTTTTCGCTGGCCGCGGCGACCGCGCGGCAGGTTTCGTCGTGATGTTCCTTGCTGTCGAGTTCTTCGTCGATCTCGATGATCAGGCGCGAGAGGGGGTCGAGCCAGCGAAAGTAGGCATCCTCGGTCACGATCTGCACGAACTGCCCCGCTGGAATCGGGCCGTACAGGCGTTCATATTGACCTCGGTCATACCCGATCACTTCCTTGTGCACCTGGAGCAGCGCCGCGCGCAGGGCTCTCAGGCCTGAACGGCGATTCTCCTGGATGGCGAGGAACTGTTCGCTGGGCATGCTCTCCTCCTTTTCTGAGTGTTGCTAAGCGGATCCCGATGTCGTGCCGGACACTTCCAGCCAGTGCTCGGACGCGCTTGCCAGTATAGGCAGAGGCTATCGGTCCAGCCAGCGGCCAGCCCTAGCGAGTTTCCCGCATGCGGTTTGTCCCGATTGGCGCTGCGGGGCGGCTGGCGCTTGAGGAGGCGAGGGCCAGCGAAGGGCGGCCGCCGGATCACGCGCGGCTTGCGTGCCGGCCGCGCTACCCGGGGTCGGGCGGCGGGCGCCGGACGGCCCCGCCTGCACTTGGCTCAGGCTGCCTGCGCAGCCGCTTGCAGCAGGTGCTTCTGGATCTTGCCGCTGGTGGTCTTGGGCAATGCCGCGACGAAGTGGTAGCGGCGCGGGCGCTTGTAGGCGGCCAGCCGGTCGCCGTGGACGAGGAAGCGGTCGAGCGTGGCGGCGTCGACCGCGGCGCCGTCGCGCGGCACCACGTAGGCGCTGACGACCTGGCCCCAGACCGCATCGGCCTCGCCCCGCACGGCGACCTCGAGCACGTCGCCGTGCTCGATCAGCGCATCTTCCACTTCGCGCGGATAGACGTTCTCGGCGCCGGAATTGATCATGTGGTCGATGCGGTCGCGGATCCACAGGTAGCCGTCGCCATCGAGCACGCCGACGTCGCCGGTGTGGTACCAGCCATGGGCCAGCGCGCGCGCGTTGGCTTCGGGCCGGTTCAGGTAGCCGCGCATCATGCAGGGGCCGCGCACCAGGATCTCGCCCGCCTCGCCCGGGGCGCAGGCGTCGGCGGGATCGGTCGGGGCGCCATCGTCGCGCAGCCGCGCCACCACCAGGTCGTGGTTCAGCGCGGGGGTGCCCGCCGAGCCGGGGTGGCTCAACTGCTCGTGCGGATAGAGCACCGACATGCAGGGGCCCATCTCGGTGGTGCCGTAGACCTGGATCAACTGTGCGCCGACGAGCCGGTCCCATTCGCGCACCAGGTGCGGGGCCATCGACGCGCCGCCGTACTCGACCAGGCGCAGCGAGGCGAGGTCGCGTGCCGGCAGGTCGGGATGGTTGAGCAGCATGCCCACCATGGTGGGCGCCGCGAAGAAATGCGTGACGCGCTCGCTCTCGATCAGGTGCAGGGCCTCGGCGGCGTCGAAGCGCCGCTGCAGGACCTGGGTGGCGCCGACCTGCAGCCGCGGCAGGAAGCTGGTGTGCAGTTCGGCGGTATGGTTCAGCGGTGCCACGGACAGGCCGACGTCCTCGCGCGACAGGCGCATGGCCTGGTGCATCAGCGCGTTGTGCGCCAGCTTGCTGCGGTGGGTATGGAGCACGCCCTTGGGCCGGCCGGTGGTGCCGCTGGTGTACATGAGGATGCAGTCATCGTCCTCGTCCACCGCGATGCCAGGTGCCGTGGCGGGGCGGCCCGCGGCGAGGGCTGACAGGCGCGACGTGGCGAAAGCCGGCGCCGCATCCTCGTCCGCATAGATCCAGTGCGTGGTCGCGGGCGCCAGCGTGGCGGCCTTTTCCGCCACGTTGGCGCCCTCCGCTTCGAACAGCAGGGCCTTGGCGCCGCCATCCGCCAGGATGAAGGCGAGTTCCTGCGCGGCGAGCCGGTAGTTGACCGGATTGAAGACCGCGCCGATGCGCGCCGCTGCCAGCAGGCTGAAGACGAAGGCGGGGGTGTTGTAGAGGAAGGCAGCGACGACGTCGCCCTTGCCGATGCCCAGCGACAGCAGGCCGTGTGCGTGCCGGTTGACCTCCGCATCGAGTTCGGCGAAGGTCCAGGCACGGCGCTGCGCGCCATGCCCGTAGACGAGAGCGGTCTTGCCCGGCAGGTAGCGCGCGGGCCAGGCGAGGGTGTCGCCCAGGGTCTGGCTGTGCTTCAAGTCTTGTCTCCGGCTCGCCGGCAGCGATGTCTGCCGGGTAAAGCCGAAAACTATAAGGCGCGCCGCGCCGCAGGGGAAAGAACCTTTGGAAGTTTGCTTATGCCGGAAACGGCATATTTGCCGGCGACCGGGATCTTCCAGGCATCCGGGCCATCCGGGCCATCCGGGCGGCCCGCGCGCCTAGCGCGCGCTGTCGCACTGCGGGCAGACGCGCAGCAGCAGCGGGCCCTCCAGGCCGAGTTCGCCATCCTGGGGCAGGGGGCGTGCCTCGCCTCCGGCACCGGCCAGCATGCAGCGGCAACCGGCCGGACGCGGTTCCAGGCGGCGCGGCGTGCCTGCCGGCACGACCGCATAGTGGACGCCGAGCTGTACCCGGCGTTCCCACTGGCCGCTCGGGTCGAGCATCAGCAGCCACTGGCGGATCTGCGTCGACCAGTGCGCCACCGTTTCCGCCTTCACTTCGAGTTGCCGGGCCGCTTCCGCCAGCGACATGCTGCGCGCCAGCAGCGGGAAGATCTGCGCGAAGCGATCGACATGCCGCAGCCGGGCCAGCGGCGTGGCGCTCAGCCGGGTGAAGCGCCGCCGGCAATGGCGGCAGCGGAACTGGGGCAGTTCGTCGCCGCTCGGCGCGCAGGCATGGGCATCGTCCGCGCCGCAGTGCGGGCAGGCCGGCGCGATCGCCGCCTCGCTGCGCAGCACCTGCCAGGCGGCCTCGAGATAGGCGGCCAGCTCCGCATCGCCGCGGTTGCGGTTGCCGCTGCTCACGTGCATCAGGCTCGTCGGGCGCGGCTGCGCGCCGGCGGTGGACGCGAGGCCGGTGCAGGTGCGGAGGGCGGAGTGCTGGCGCATGGATGGAATCATGGTTGGCTTGTCTTGGCGCCGCTGTCTCCGGCGGCGATGGAAGAGGTGTCGCCGTGCCACCAGCCGCCACCCAGGGCGAGGTAGAGCGCGGCGGTATCGGCGAAGCGGCTGGCGCGCGCTTGCACGGTGGCCTGCACGGTGGTCTGGTAGGCCTGTTCGGCGTTGAGCAGCGCGAGCACGTTGATCTGTCCGAGTTCCAGTTGCCTGCTGGTGATGTCGAGCGTGCGGTTCGCCGCTTGTTCGGACTTCAGGGCCGCCTGCAGCACCAGCGCGTCGGCGTCCAGCGCATGCAGGGTGTCGGCCACGTTCTGGAAGGCAACCACCACGGTCTCGCGGTACTGCGCTTCGGCCTGGGCCATGGCGGCATCGGCAGCGCGCTTGCGCGCCAGCAGCGTGCCGCCGGCGAACAGTGTCTGGGTCGCGCTGCCGGCCAGGCTCCAGAACACGTTGCCGTCGTTGAACATCTGGCTGAACACGGTCGAGCTGCCGCCCAGGCTGCCGGTCAGCGTCAGCTGGGGCAGCATGTTCGCGATCGCCACGCCGACCTGCGCGGTCGCCGCATGCAGGTTGGCTTCGGCGGCACGCACGTCGGGGCGCTGGTGCACCAGTTGCGACGGCAGCGAGACAGGGAGTTCGCGCGGCAACTGGAAGTCGGCGAAGGTGAAGGTGTCCTCCGGGCCTTCGGCGGGCAGCTTGCCGGTCAGGGCGGCAAGCTGGTCGCGCTGCAGCGCGAGCTGCTTGCGCAGCGTGGGCAGCGCCTGCTCGGCCTGCGCCAGCTGGGTCTGCGCCGCCGCGACGTCGAGGCCGCTGGCCGCGCCCAGACCTTGCTGGCGCTGGAGATTGTCGAACAGGCGGGTATTGATCTCGACGATGCGCTCCTGTGCGTGGATCTGGGCGCGCAGGCCCGCTTCCTGGATCGCGGCCACGACCAGGCTCGAGGCCAGCGTCAGGTAGGTCGCCTCCACCTGGCAGCGCTGCGCTTCCTCGCTGGCGCGCAGCGATTCGACCTGGCGGCGGTTCAGGCCGAACACGTCGGGTGCATAGCTGATCGCCAGCTGCGCGGTGTGGAGGGTGAAGTATTCGTCGCCGGAAGTCAGCGTCGGCGAGATCGTGCCGACCGCGTTGCGCTGGCGGCTGGGCGAGTACGAGGCTTGCAGGGTTGGGAAGAAGGCCCCTTGCTGTGCCTTCACGTTCTCGTGCGCCTGCCTCAGTGCCGCTTGCGCCGCGGCCACCGTCGGGCTGGCCTGGAAGGCATCTTCGATCAGGCGGTCCAGCTTGGGCGACTGGAACAGCTGCCACCACTGGCGCGGAATGTCCATGCCGGCGACAAAGCGCTGGGCTTCGCCGCCCACGGTTGCTGCCGCGGCAGTCTGCGCCGGCAGCGGGGCCGGCGTGTAGCCGGCCGTGGCCGGTGCAGCAGGCGTCTTGAAATCCGGGCCGAAGGCGCAGGCCGAGAGCAGCGCACAGCCCGCGGCGGCGGCGGCCAGGGTGCTGCGTTGCCACCGGAATGGCCCGGTCTGCGGCGTGCGGTTGGGGAGAGACATCGATACGGCCTGCAGGCGTCCGGCTGGAATGTGCAGCGATTCTAGGAGCGATCCCGCAGGCCGAATACTGTGATTCGTCACAGTCCTGTGATTCCTCACAGTAGACTGCCCCCCATTGGTGCAAGCATGATGCGGGCAAATTTGCGCTATCTGTGGGGGTCCGCCGTGCCAATCGATGTCAAATCCGCCGCCATCGGGGCGACGGCCGCCGCTGTCGTGGTGGGAGGACTGGTGTTAGGCCTGTCCGGGCACACGCAGCCGACAGCCCTCTACGGCCCGCCTGCGGGCGGGCCCGCTTCGGCGCCGGCCGCGACCGTGCGCGGTGCGCAGGAAGTCACGCTCAACCAGGGGCAGATGCAGCACGTCAAGGTGGCCCCGGTGGAGGAGCGCGATTTCGCCAACCGGCGCGAGGCCATCGGCAACGTCGACTTCAACGAGGAGCGGTCGGTCCAGGTGTTCCCCACCAACCAGGGCAGGATCCGGCGCGCGTTTGCCAGGATCGGCGAAGACGTGCGCAAGGGCCAGCCCCTGTTCGAGATCGACAGTCCCGACCTGGTGCAGGCGGAATCCACGCTGATCTCCACGGCCGGCACGCGCGAGCTCACCACGCGCGCGCTGCAGCGCGCGCGCGGGCTGCTGGAGATCCAGGGTAACGCGCAGAAGGACGTGGACCAGGCCGTTGCCGATCAGCAGACGGCGGACGCCGCCTACAAGGCCGCGCGCAATGCGGTCGCCATCTTCGGCAAGAGCGAGGCCGAGATGGACCGCATGATCAAGGAGCGCCGCACCGATCCCGTCCTGACCGTGACCAGCCCCATCGATGGGCGCGTCACCGCGCGCAACGCCCAGCCCGGACTGCTGGTGCAGCCGGGCAGCAGCACCGCGCCTTATACCGTGTCCGACCTGTCGACCATGTGGATGCAGGCCTTCGTGCCCGAGACCGACAGCCCGCTGCTGCGCGTCGGCCAGCCGGTCAAGGTCAAGGTGATGGCCTTCCCCGGGCGCGTGTTCGACGGCAAGGTCACTTCGATCGGTGCCACCGTCGATGCCGGCACGCACCGCGTGCTGGTGCGCTCCGAGATCCAGGATCCGCACCACGAACTGCGCCCCGGCATGTTCACCTCGTTCGAGATCCGCACCGGCGAGCCGATCCGATCGCCCGCGCTGACGGTGGACGGCGTGGTGCGGGAAGGGGACGGCACCATGACCGCCTGGGTCACCGCGGACCGCAAGCGCTTCACGCGCCGCGTGGTGAAGATCGGCCTGATGCAGGACGACGTGATCCAGATCGTCGACGGCCTGCGGCCGGGCGAGCTGGCCGCCACCGAGGGCGCGCTCTTCATCAGCAACGCCGCCGCCATGTCCGGCACCTGAGCCGGCGATGCGCACCGAATCCATCCATACCCGATGAGCATCGAGCTGAACAAGAGGTAAATCCGTGCTGAGTGCCCTTCTCAAGCTGTCGCTGACTCGCCGGCCGCTGATCCTGCTGTTCCTGCTGGTGTTCGCCGGCGCCGGCCTGTTCGCCTTTTCCAAGCTGAACATCGAGGCCTATCCCAATCCCGCGCCGGTGATCCTGGAGATCACGGCGCAGGCGCCGGGCCTGTCGGCCGAGGAGATGGAGCGCTACTACACGGTGCCGATGGAAGTCGGGCTGGCGGCCACGCCCGGCGTCGAGAGCATCCGCTCGACATCCTTCTACGGCCTGTCCTTCGTGCGCGTGACGTTCAAGTACGGCATCGACTACTACTTCGCCTACACGCAGGCGGCGCTGGCGCTGCAGCAGAACGTCAGCCTGCCCAACAACGTGCAGCCGCAGATCCAGTCCTCCAGCCTGGTCGGCGAGATCTACCGCTACCAGCTCAAGGGGCCGCCGCACTTCGGCCTGACCAACCTGCGCACGCTGCAGGACTGGGTGCTGCAGCGCCGCCTGAAGACCGTGCCGGGCGTGATGCAGGTGGTGAGCTGGGGCGGCACCACCAAGGAATACGACGTCGATGCCGACCTGCACAAGTTGGAGGCCTACAACGTCACGCTGCCGCAGATCGTCACCGCGCTGGGCAATGCCAACGCCAATGTCGGCGGGCGCACCATCAACTTCGGCCAGCAGTCGGTCAATATCCGCGGCGTCGGCCTGATCCAGGATGTGTCCGACATCGAGAACATCGTGCTGACGCAGAGCAACGGCGTGCCGGTGCTGATCAAGGACGTGGCCAGGGTCAAGGTCGGTTTCACGCCGCGCCTGGGCCGCTCGGGGCGCGACAACGAGGATGATGTGGTGACGGCCGTGGTGGTGATGAACCGCACCCTGCAGACCAACGAGGTGGTGGCCCGCGTCAAGGCCGAGATCGACAAGATCAACAGCGACGGCACGCTGCCGGCGGGCGTCAGGATCGATCCCTACTACGACCGATCCTCCCTGGTGGCGGTGACCACGCACACCGTGCTGCACAGCCTGCTGTTCGGCTGCCTGCTGGTGTTCTTCATCCAGTGGGTCTTCCTCGGCGACCTGCGCAGCGCCATCATCGTCAGCGTCAATATCCCCTTCGCGCTGTTCTTCAGCATCATGATCCTGGTGCTGGTGGGGGAGTCGGCCAACCTGCTCTCGGTGGGGGCGGTCGACTTCGGCATCATCGTCGACTCCTCGGTGATCCTGGTCGAGAACGTGTTCCGCAACCTGCAGATGCCGGCCGCCGAGCAGGCGCGGCTGCTGGCCAGCCGCGAGGCTCGCGTGCTCGGCATGCGCGTGCCGGAGCGCATGCGCATGATCTTCGTCAGCGCGCTGCAGGTCGACAAGGCCGTGTTCTTCTCGGCCGCCATCACGGTGGCCGCCTTCGTGCCACTGTTCACCATGCAGGGCGTGGAAGGACAGATCTTCGGCCCGATGGCGCGCACCTACGGCTACGCATTGCTGGGCGCGCTGATCGCCACCTTCACCGTGACGCCGGTGCTGTGCAGCTACCTGCTGCCCAAGGACATCGAGGAGAAGGAAACCTGGCTGGTGCGTGCGCTCCACCGCGTCTACGCGCCGACGCTGAAGTGGTCGCTGTCGAACAAGCGCTTCGCCGTGGTCGTCGGCGCCTGCGTGCTGGTGCTGACCGGCGTGCTGATGTCGCGCCTGGGGACCGAGTTCCTGCCGGCGCTGGAGGAAGGCAACCTGTGGATCCGCGCGACCATGCCGCCGACGGCCTCGCTGGAGGCAGGGGTCCAGCCGGTGGCGCGCATGCGCCAGATCCTGCTGCGCCACCCGGAGGTGGCCACGGTGGTGTCCCAGCATGGCCGCCCCGATGACGGCAGCGATGCCGCGGGCTTCTTCAATGCGGAGTTCTTCGTGCCGCTGAAGCCGTTCGACCAGTGGCCCGCCGGCATGACCAAGGAAAAACTGGTGGCGCAGGTGCAGAAGGAGTTCAACGATGAGTTCGCCGGCATCGCGCTGAACTTCTCGCAGTACATCCAGGACAACGTCGAGGAAGGGCTGTCCGGCGTCAAGGGCGCCAACTCGGTCAAGATCGTCGGGCGGGATCTCGACACGCTGGAGCGCCTGGCCGACCAGGTCGAGCGCGAGATGTCGCAGGTCAAGGGCGTGACCGACCTCGGTGTCTTCCGCGTGATGGGCCAGCCCAACCTGAACATCCGCATCCGCCGCGACGCGGCGGCGCGCTACGGCTTGAACACCGGGGACGTCAACACCGTGATCCAGGCGGCGCTGGGCGGCACGCAGGCGACCACCGTGCTGGAAGGCGACCGGCAGTTCGCGCTGACGGTGCGCCTGGCGCCGGAGTATCGCAACAACATCGATGCCATCCGCAACCTCAAGGTGGCCTACCAGACCTCGGGCGGCGGCAATGCCTATATCCCGCTGAGCGAACTGGCCGACATCACGCTGGACACCGGCGCTTCGTACATCTTCCACGAGCGCAACCAGCGCTTCATCCCGGTCAAGTTCAGCGTGCGCGGGCGCGACCTGGGCGGTACCGTGGCCGAGGCGCAGGCGCGCATCGCGCGCAACGTCAAGCTGCCGGAAGGCTATCGCATCGACTGGGCCGGCGAGTTCGAGGAACTGGAGCAGGCCAAGCAGCGCCTGGAGGTGATCGTGCCGATCAGCATCCTGATGATCCTGGTGCTGCTGTACGGCCTGTTCAACTCGCTGCGCGACAGCCTGATGGCGCTGGCCGGCATCCCCTTCGCCATCGCCGGGGGCGTGGCCGCGCTGTTCCTGACCGGGCTGGACTTCAGCATCTCGGCGGCGATCGGCTTCGTCTCGCTGTTCGGCGTCTCGGTGATGGACGGCATCCTGATGATCACCTACTACAACGACCTGCGCGGCCAGGGCATGCCGTCGGGCGGAGCGATGTTCCATGCCGCGCAGCACCGCATGCGGCCGATGCTGATGACGGCCCTGTCGGCCTGTATCGGCCTGTTCCCGGCGGCCATTTCCACCGGCATCGGCAGCCAGGTGCAGCGGCCGCTGGCGACGGTGGTGGTGGGCGGCATGCTGGTCGGGCCGATCATGCTGCTGGTGATTGTGCCGGCGCTGCGCATGGTCTTCCTCGGCAAGGATGCGCAGCCCGACGGCGAGGGCGGCGCGGCTGCGGAATCGGGGGTGTAGCGGCGGGTGCGCAGCGCCTGGCGGTGGCGGCGCGCGGCCGCCGTCGCCTGCCGCCGCCAGAGCCCGATCCTCAGGGTTTGATGATGCCGGCCGAGGCGGCCTTGACCACCGCCTCGATGCGGGTGGCGACGCCGAGCTTCTCGCGCGCGTTGTCGATGTGGAAGTCCACCGTGCGCTTGGACAGGCCGAGGATGGTGGCGATCTCGCCCGAGGTCTTGCCGCGCGCGGACCACACCAGGGCCTCGATCTCGCGCTCGCTCAAGTGGACCGCGGGCAGCGCGGGGCGCTGGCGCGCGACGCGCGCCAGCCGCGTCTCGACGATGCTGGCGAGGATGTCGAAGTCCACCGGCTTGGTGACATAGTCGTCGGCGCCCAGCCGGCGCCCCTTCAATTCCGCCTCGCGCTGGGCCAGCGCGGTCAGGAAGATGAAGGGCATGTCGGCGAAGCGCGGCGCCAGCGCGGTCACCCGCTCCAGCAACTCGAAGCCGGTCATCACTGGCATACTCACGTCGCAGAGCACCAGGTCGGGGGCGTCGCGCAGGATGGCGGCCAGGCCTTGCTGGCCGTCGTGGGCGATGTCGACGGCGAAGCCGCGGTCGACCAGTTCTTCCGCGATCAGGTCGGCGGTCTCGGGATCGTCCTCGATGCAGAGGATCTTGCGCCGCGCGGCGTTCATGGCAGTCTCCGCGGCGGGCGGGCCGGGGCGGCCCGCGCGCCGGCCCGGTGCGGGCAGGCAGGTTTCATCATGCGTATCTTATGAAGCATCCGAGTCAGGCGTCCGTTACGGCGCCAGCCAAGCCGCAGCGGCCCGTGGCGCGCCGGCGCGCGGGCATACCGGCGTTGCGCCCGATCCGGGTACGGCTGTCGCTGGTGTTCGTGCTGTTCCTGTTGCTGGTGGCCGGGGTGGGCGTGTTCAGCATCGACCGGCTGGCGAGCTTCCACAGCGTTTCGGCCCAGATCAGCGGGCGCTGGCTGCAGAGCAACCGTATTCTAGGGGATCTGAACAACTACATCTCGGATTTCCGCGGCAGCGAGGGCGACCTGCTGATCGCCAGCACACGCGCCGACCTGCACGCCGCGGAACAGGAGATCGCCCGCCTGGACGATATCGTGGAGGGCGGCGAGGCGCGCTACAGCCGCCTGGAACACGATCCGGCCGAGCTGGCGCTGTTCCAGCAGTTCACGCAGGAGTGGGCCACCTACCGGCAGGCCGCCTTGCGCGTCAGCGCGCTGGTGCGCAGCGGCGACATGCCCGGCGCCATCCAGCTATACCACGGCGATTCGCGCCGCGCCTTCAGCGCCGCCAACGGCACCCTGTCGGTGCTGACCGAGCGCAATGTGACGGGGGCGGCCGAGGCCACCGAACGCGAGGCACAGGCCTACGAGGAAGCACGCCGGCTGATCGCTGGCGCCATCCTGATCTCGCTGTGCCTGGCGGTGGCGGCGGTGGCCTATATCGTCGGCGCGGTGTCGACGCCGATCGCGCGCCTGGTCGAGCGCATGCACCGCATCTCGGATAACGACCCCGACGTGGACATTCCCGGCGCCCAGCGCCAGGACGAGATCGGCGACATCGCCCGCGCGGTGGTGCGCTTTCGCGACAATACCCGCGAACTCGAGCGCAGCAAGGCGGTGCTGGCGGCGCAGACCGCCAGGCTGGAGCAGACCCTGGCCAACGAGCGCCGCATGGCCGAGCTGCAGCGCAATTTCGTCTCGATGGCATCACACGAATTCCGCACGCCCCTGAATGTGATCGACGGCCATGCGCAGCGCCTGCTGCGCATGCGCGAGCCGCTCTCGGCCGAGGCGCTGGCGGAGCGCTGCGGCAAGATCCGCGGAGCCGTGCAGCGCATGACCAGCCTGATCGACCGCCTGCTGGATTCGTCGCAGCTGATGGACAGCGTGGCCATGGCGGCACCGCAGAGCGAAGACTTCGCCTTGCCGCAGCTGCTGCATGAGGTCTGCGAGATGCATCGCGACAGCTCGCCCAGCGCGCAGCTGGAAGAGGCCTTCGACGCCGCCGCCGCCGAGTACGTGCACGGCGATCCGCGCCTGCTGTTCCAGGCCTTCAGCAACCTGGTCGGCAACGCGGTCAAGTACTCGCCGGCGCGGTCGCCGGTGCGGATTGCCATCGAGAGCCGCAAGGACGCCCTCGCCGTGTCGGTCGAGGACCAGGGTATCGGCATCCCGGAGAACGATGTGGCCCACCTGTTCGAGCGCTATGTGCGCGGCGCCAACGTGGCCGGCACCGTGGGCGCGGGCGTCGGGCTCTACCTGGTCAAGCTGGTGGTCGACCTGCACCATGGCGAGGTAGCGGTGGACAGCCGCGAGGGGCGCGGATCGCGTTTCACCGTGGTGCTGCCGCGCGTGGCGCCGCCGCGCCGCATGCCGTAGCCGCGCGGGGCGGGCCGCCGGCGCGCGGCGCTCAGACGCGGAAGTCGGCGATCATGTCCTCGTCGGTGCGCGCCTCCAGCCGCCCTGAGCGGCACGCGGCGGCAAAGGCGTCGTAATCGCGCTCGACCTGGTCGGCATAGCTCGCGGCATATTTCAGCAGGGCCTCGACGAAGCGGTCGCTGCGGCCCATGTAGGCGGCGATCTCGATGGCCTTGCCGCCCGCCTTGGCGTGGGCGCGCGCCAGGCTCCAGCCGCACAGGTTGGCGTAGCCTTCCAGCACGTCGAGATCGAACAGCTCGATGTCTGCCGACAGCTTCATGTCGCGCAGCTGGCGGAAGTAGAAATGCCGTCCGGTCGGCCCGGTCGACCAGCCGAGGAAGATGTCGCTGGCCGCCTGCAGCACGCGCTGGCCGAGCACCACCCGCTGTCCCTCGTGGGCCGCCGCCTTGCCCGACAGGCTGCGCCGGATCACCGACGGGCTGGCTTCCTTGATCTGCAGGAACATGGGCTTGCCCAGGTCGTCCGTCATCAACAGCACCAGGCAGCGCGTGCCGACACTGCCGACACCGACCACCTTGAAGGCGAGGTCGTGCGCGCGGAAGTGGCTGAGCAGCGCGCGCCGGTCGTGTGCGAGCGTCTTCAGGTAGCGCGCGAACATCTGCCCGGCCAGTTCCTGCCAGTCGTCCAGCCGCAGCCAGCCGTCGTCGGCGTCGAACAGGGAGTTCACGCCGTGCACGTGGAACATCGCCGGCGGCATCTCGCGGATGGTCCAGGTGCCGTCACGCAGCTCCGCCATCTTTTCCAGCATGGTGTCGTGCGTGCGCGTGGCCGCGCGTTCCATGCCATGGCGGATCGCGCGGCGCCGCTCGGGGGTGAGCGCGGTCTCTAGCATGCGCTCGAAGGTGATGCGGTCGTACCAGAGTTCGAGCGCGCTGTATTCGGCATAGCGGCGCATGCGCGCCTGGTACTGGCGCACCACGGCCTCGACCATCGCCTCGGCGGTGCCGCGGCTCAGGCGCAGGTGGCGCGCCGCCAGGATAAAGCTGACCGCCAGCCGCTTCAGGTCCCATTCCCACGGGCCCTCGTCGGCCTCGTCGAAGTCGTTCAGATCGAATACCAGCTGGCGCTCGGGCGTGGCGAAGCCGCCGAAGTTCAGCAGGTGGGCGTCGCCGCAGATCGGCATGGCCATGCCGGTGCCGGGCAGGCGGCCGAGATCATGGGCCTGGAGGATGGCGCTGCCGCGGAAGAAGGCGAAGGGCGAGGCCAGCATGCGGCCGTAGCGCAGCGGTACCAGGCGGGGCACGCGACCCGCGCTGCTCTGTTCGAGCAGGGCGATGGCGTCACGCTCGGGCTTGCCGGCCTCGGCGTGGGCGGAGCGTTTCATGTACTCGCGTACGGCGCGCCCGGCCGCCGCACGGTTTGCCGGCGAGGTCTGCGCCATCATGCGCCGCTCTCCGTCACGCAGGCGGACGCAGCGGGTCCGGGGCGGGACCGGCGTGAAGGAAATGTCCTGGTTGCAGCTGGATACCGCATCGCTTTCTCCTGGCGGGCGCCAGGCGCGGCGCCGCGGTGGCGCGCGTCCCCGGCCGCGGCGGGACGGATTCTGTCCATGCGACAGGAGCATAGCAGTCAAGCGCGTGTGTGGAGAGGGCTTTTGCATCTCCCTGCCCGCATCTCCCCGCCGGTCCGCCAGGGGCAGGGAAATGGATCGCCCGGCCCGGCGGGGCACGGGCCCCGCTTGCGGAGGGAGCCCGCGCTTGCCGGCTGCCTGCCGGCCGCCGGTGCGCTGGCTAGTGCAGGCCGAGACGATAGCTCACGGCGTAAGGCAGCTTGCCCGGCTTGGCGCTGCCGACGGGCTGCGACAGGGCGGTGAACTCGGTCTCGTTGAAGGCATCGAGCCGGCCCAGTTCGGCGGCGGTCTTGCCGTTGCTGACCACCGCGCCCGGCGCCAGCGCCACCATGGCCGTGGCGGCGGCACGCACCGCCGACAGGTAGCTGGCGTTGTCGTCCAGGTTGTAGCCGGACAGCTTGACCTGCCGGCGCAGCCAGTCGCCCCAGTAGAACTCGGTGAACTCGGTGGCGCCCGCCAGCTGCTGGTAGCCGATGTCGCGCGTGAAATAGACCAGGGAGCGGTAGCGGTCATTGCCCAGGCCGTTGCCGAAGCCCAGGCCGGCCGGCAGCTGGACCGGCGTGATGGCGCGGTTGTCGGCATCCTTGAGCCACACCAGCTTGCGGGCGCGCAGCGTGCGGAAGAAGGCGCCGCGGCTCAGGGTCGACAGGTTGTCCTGCACCTTGATCCACATCCTGGCCTTGCTGCCGCCATCCGCGCTTTCCCACACGCTGCTGAAGGTGTGGTGGCCATCGGTCAGGTAGGGCACGCCGCCGGGGCCCACCACCAGCGTCTTCATGTCCTCGGGCTTGGTGCCGACGTCCTTGGTGCAGGTGAAGGAAGACAGGTCGTCCAGGCGGGCGGTGGCCAGCGGCGCGCTCTTGCTCTTGTTCTGCCCGTTGGCCTCGCAGGCGTCGTCGAATTTCTTGACGGGGTCGGCCGCGTAGCGGCCCAGCTTGTAGTAGATCTGGTCGTAGCCGATCGCCGGCTGGGTCGGGCGCAGGTCGCCCAGCGTCACCTTGATGATGTCGTTGGCCTTGGCACCAAGGTAGGCGGAATTGCCGGCCTCGGCCGGCATCGGCGTGCAGACCCCCATCAGCTGGCGCGTGCCGCCCTCGACCTGGCGCAGCTGGTAGGCGAGCCGGGCGTTGACCGGCAGCAGGGCGAGGGTAGCTTGCCGGGCCTGCCCGTCGACCGTGAGCGGCCAACTGCCCGCGATCAGGCCATTGGCGTTGCCGCCGGCGGCGGCGTTGTAGCGCAGCGCGACATCGGCGGCGAGGTTGTCGGCGGCCAGGGTGGTGCCGCCGACGGAGACGATGTTGCGCGCAGTGCGGCCGGTCGTTGCACCGGCGCTGTCGAGTTCCGGCTCGGCGCACAGCCAGTCGCCGTCGATGGCCTGGGTGCCTAAGGCCTGCGTGGCTTGCAGCAGCCAGCTGCCGTTGCGGGCGGTGCCGTTGCTCTCGCGCGAGGCTTCGTCGACCACCAGCGTGGCCTGTCCTGCCTTGGCGCCTTCGGCGCGTGCCACGAACAGGCGTCCGACCGCCTTGCCGGAGAGCGACAGGGCAAAGGCGCCGGGGTAGCGCGCCTGGTCCGCGTCGGCGGCCAGCTTGCCGCTCTCGCCGCCGCTGCAAGCGTCGGCATAGGCCTGGCCCGGGCAGTAGCGCACGGCGCCGTCGCTGCCGATGCGCAGCTGGCCGGCGGCGGCGAGGGTGCCGGCCTGGCGCAGGAAGTTGTAGGTGCCGGCGATGTCGGCGAGCTGGGCGCCGCGGTTGGCGGCGCTGAGATGGCCTTGCAGCAGGCTGCCGTCGCCGGCGGCGACGTTGGGGACCTGGCCCAGGGCGCCCGACAGCACGCCATCCTGCAGGGTGAAGGTGAAGGTGACCGCGGCGGCGGCCTGGGCCAGCGCGGCGGGCGCGCCGGCACCGGCCGTGAACTGGCCGGCACGGTAGCCGTTGCCGGCGGCCGCGTAATCGGCGACCAGGCTGCCGGCCAGGCCGAACTGCGAGTCGAGGAAGCGCAGTGTCAGCTTGCCGGCGGCGGGCTGGCCGAGTTCGACCGAAACCGTATCGCCGAAGCCGATCGCGCCCACATAGAGCTGGCCGCCGGCCAGCGGCGCCACCGCCGCGGGCGTGCTGGTGCCGGGCGTGCCGCCCCCGTTGCTGCCGCCATTGCCGCCGCTGCCGGCGACCGGCGCAGCGTCGTCGCCACCGCCGCAGCCGGCGATCAGCGCGGCCGCCAGGCCGCAGGCGATGGTCCTCGAATGCCCCTTCATGTTCTTCCCCGTTCCTTTTTTCGATGATCCGCGCCGGCGCATGTGACGCCGGATGCAGGCGGACGGTGTGCAAATCTATGGCAGGAAGATGACGGTGGTGTTACAGAATGCGTTGTCGAGAGGACAAGCAGGGGGCGTATGGCGCGCCTTGCGGCCGCTGGCGTGCCGGCGCCGGACCGCAAGGCGAGGTGATGCGGCAGGGGAAGAGGCTCGGCGAAGCGAGCCGGGGCGGGGCGCGGTCCAGCCCGTGCCCCGCCCCGGCGGCCCCGGGTGCTGCCTTGCCTTAGAAGGGCAGCGGGCCGACCGCAGATTGCGGCGCCGCCGGCGGGAACTGCAGCGGGCCGGTCTGGCGCTGCAGCGCGTAGCGCAGGTAGACGCCGGCGTACCACTGCCGGTAGTCGCGCGCATTGTCGATGCCGAACAGGCCGCCGACGTACATCTGCTGGCTGGCCTGGTACTCCATCGAACCGACCAGGTTGTACGCCAGGCCGGTCTTGGACTGGCCTGGGTAGACCGCGCTGGTGGCGTTGGTCAGGCCGGCCGCGTTGGCGCTGGCCACGGCGCTGTTGGCGGCGGACTGCGCCGCCGCATTGGTCGGGAAGAAGTTGGAGTCGTTCTCGGAGAAGGACTGCACGCCGAGCGCGCCGCGGATGTGGTACGCGATCTTGCCGCTGCGGCCGGACAGCGACATCGGCAGCGTCACGGCGAAATAGCGCTGGGGGCTGAAGTAGCCGCCCTGGCCGAAGGTGAAGTAGCGCAGGTTGTCGGCATAGCCCATCGAGGTGAAGTTGATGCCGCCCATCCAGCGTTGCTCGGGTGTGTCGAGCAGGCGGATGTAGAAACCGCCGCCACCTTCCCAGCGGGTGTTGCGCGCCACGTCGTGGCCGGTCAGCAGGCCGTAGCCGCCGTAGCCGTAGATGCCCAGGGTGCCGTCGTCCCAGCCCAGGTCGGCACGCCCGCTGCTGTTCATCACGCCGCCCCAGCGCAGGCCGGCACGGGTATCCTGCGCGCCGGAGTAGGACAGCACGCTGTCGGTGACCGGGCGCCGCGACGCCGCCAGCGACAGCGTGGTGCGCTGCGTGACCGGCAGGTTGACCTTGACGCCGGCATTGACGTCGGCGTACTGGAAGCCCAGCGGGGTCGAGCCCACGTCGGCATTGATGCGCTCCGACTCATAGGCCACGCCCACCGCCGCGCCGAAGGCGCTCTGGTTGCCGGCCGAGGCGCCGGAGCGCGCCACCAGCGGGCCGGCGCCGAAGCGGTAGGCCGAGTTGTAGTCGGTGCCGACCGAGCCGGCATCGATGGTCACCGGCGTCACGCGCGCCACCAGCTTGCCGTTGCCCGCCGGCATCCTGCCTTCCGCCACCACCTGCGTCTCCATCATCTGGCTCATGCCGGAGTCGCCGCTGCGGCCGCGCAGCATCGGACCGCCAGCCAGCATCGGGCTGCGCTGCGCCTGGAGGTCCTGCAGTTCCTGCTGCGCGGTGCGCGGCGTATTGGTGTCCGCTTCCTGGCTGTCGTTGTCGGACAGCCAGGGCAGGCGAGACTGGGCGCCGAGCGGCTGGCGCGCGGGCACGGCCACGGGCTGGGGCGCCGCCACCGCGGCGGCATAGGCCTGGGCGGGGGAGGCGTTGGCCGGCAGCGGCGCCGCGGCGGGAGCGGCCGCATAGCCTGCGGCATAGCCCGCTGTAACCGGCGCCACAGCCGGCGCCGCGGCGGCACGCGTATTGCGTGTGTTGCCTGTGCTGCGGCTCGCTGTGGTTGCGCGGGTGCCGGCGCCAGCGGCCGGGTAGTAGGCGCCCGGTGCCTGCATGGCCTGCTGGGCAGCCTGCTGCTGCGGCACGGGGATGTAGGGCTGGCCGTAACCCTGCTGCGCGTAGGCGGGCGGTGCAGCCGGCAGCGAGGCTGGCTGCATCACCGCTTGCGCGGCCACCGGCGCCGGCATCGGCGCATAGGGTGCGTTCGAGCCCGGTACCGGCAGCTGCGAGGTGCCGCGCTGCCCGGGCAGGCCGACGAAGGGGTTGCCCGGCACGCGGTCGAAGCCCGAGCCGGGGCGCGCCGGCGCCAGGCCCGGCATGGCGGCGCCGGCCTGCGCGGCTGCGGCATTCTCGGCCGCCACGGCGGCGCGGAAATAATCCATGGCCTTGGTCGGCTTGCCTTCGGTACGGTAGAAGCGGCCGGCCTCGGTCAGCACGCGCGGCGACTTGGGTGCCTGCGCCAGCGCCATCTGCAGGATGGCTTCGCCGCGGCTGAATTCCTTGGCGGCGCCGGCCGCGCCTACCGCCGACAGCAGCAGGTCGAGGTTGCGCGGGTCCTTCTCGATCAGGCCCTCGTACAGCGTCAGCGCCTTCTGGCCTTCGCCGGCCTTGGCATACATGCGTGCCAGGCTGCCGCGCACCGCGGCATCGCCCGGCCGTTCGGACAGCGCCGGCGCCAGCGTGTCGTAGGCCGCCACCAGGTCATTGGCCTCGGTCAGCTGGTCGGCCTGGCGCACGATGTAGGCCACGCGCAGCGAGTCGTAGTCGCGCCGCTGCGGCGCGTTCATCGGAGCGTTGAGGAGCTGGCGCAGCAGGCCGGCCAGTTCGACGTCCTGCTTGGTCTTGAGCAGGATGGCGGCGTACTGCAGTTGCACGCCGACATCGGGCTTGGCGGTGCGCCCGATCACGGAGCGCATCAGCATCAGCGCGTGGGTCTCGTCGCCCGCGTCGGCATAGGCCAGCGCCAGCGCGCCGAGCTGGTCGGCATCGCGCTGGGCATAGCGTTCGGCCTGCTGCAGCACGTTCAGCGCCGCGGCCGGCTGGCCGGCGGCGGCCAGGCCGGCGGCACGCTCGGCTTCGGCGTGCACCCACAGCCGGCGCTGCAGATTGCCCATCTCGCGCGTGCGGTTCTGCGGCGGGATGCGCTCCAGCGCATCGAGGCCGCTCTGCCAGCGCCCGGTCTCGGCGGCCAGCAGCGCGCTGGCGAAGAGCACATCGGGCTGGTCGGGGTTGGACATCAGCAGTCCGTCCATGACCCCGCGCGCCTGCTCGGGCTGGCCCATGGCGACGTAGGCGCGTGCCACTTCGAGCCGCACCCAGGGGTCGGTCGGGTCGGCCGCCATGGCGTCTTCCATGGCACGGCGCGCGGCCGCCGTGTCGCCGCGGGCCAGGGCTTCGCGGGCCTGGATACGCGCCTGTTCGGCGCGCAGCTTGCCCAGCGAGCCGACCTTGTCCTGCTGCTGCGGCGTCAGCCGCTCCACCACGGCCAAGGCTTCGGCGTTCTTGTTCTGCGCCGCCAGCACGTCGACCAGGCCGCGCGTCGCATCGGGGTTGTCGGGCTGCTGGCGCAGCACGCGGCGGTAGCCGGCCTCGGCCGCGGCGTACTGGCCATCGGTGGCGAGCACATCGGCCAGCGCCACCTGGGCCGCCGGCTGGTTGGCGTCGAGCTTGGTGGCGCGCTCCAGCAGCTTGCGGGCCTCGGCGCGGTTGCCGGCGTCGCGCGCGGCGTTGGCCTGCTCCATCAGCATCCAGTAGTCCGCGCTGTTGTGCGCGCTGCGGTAGCGCGCGCCGGCGCCGCGCCGCTCGGCCTGCTCGAAGAAGTCGGCGGCCTCGGCGAACTTCTCCTGCTTCAGGCGCAGCACACCCATGCCGCCGAGCGCGTCGGCGTCGCCGGGACGCTGGGACAGGGCGTTGCGGAAGGCCGTGTCGGCGCCCTCCAGGTTGCCGGCGTCGAGCGCGCGGAATCCTTCCTGGACCACCTTGCGCACCGGGTCGGCGCTCGGCGCTTCGGCGCGGGCCGCCTGCTGCTGCGCGCGCGCGATCGCGTCGAGCTTGGCGCGCACCGCGGTGTCGTCGGGATGGGTGGCGAGCCAGGTCTGGAACAGCGGTGCGTCGGCCGGGCGGCCGCCCAGCCAGGTCAGGGCGCGGCGCCAGCTCTCGCTGGCCTGGGTGCCGACGTCGGAGCGCTTGGACAAGGCTTCGAGCTGGCGGATGCCCTCGCGGCGCGTGTTCTCGCGATAGGTCAGGTGCTGTGCGAGCGCGAGCTGCGCGCGCACATCGCCGGGGTTGTCGCGCACCAGTTGCTCCAGGCCCTTGCGCGCCTGTTCCCAGCCTTGCGCGGTGCCGCCGAGCGTCTGGTAGTACTCCAGCGCCAGGTCGCCTTGCGGCGCGGCGCCGCCGGCAGCCTGCTGGTAGCGCTTGACGGCCTCTTCGGACTGGCCGGCGCGCGCCAGCTGGCGCGCCTGCTCGACCTGCTGGCGCGTGCCGGCGCTGCCGCCGTTGCGGATGGCCTGGTCGAGGCGCCCGGCCAGCGGCGAGTCCGGCTTGGCCTTGCGCAGCCGGTCGAGATAGGTGCGCGCGCTGTCGGCCCGGCCGGCTTCGAGTTCGGCGACGCCCATGCCGTACAGCGCATCGGGCTGGTTCGGGTCCAGGCGCAGGATCTTCTGCCAGGCTTCGATGGCGCGGTCGCTGCGCCCGCGTGCCTGCCAGAACTTGCCCTGGTCGGTCAGCAGCTTGACCGGATCCTCCTGGGCCGCGGCGCTGACGCTCCACATGGCCATCAGGCCGAGCAGCAGCGAGCGCGCGGCCGGCCGCGCCTGGCCACCCGCCGTGCCGGCGCCGGCCTGCCGCCGGCTGCTCATCCGCCTCACTTCGCTGCTGCGCTTCGACATGCTTTTTCCCACTGCAGTTCTAGTTGTCCCGAGGGCGCGAACCGGTAGCGGCCTTCGTCATAGCCGAGGCCGAACAGTCCGAGCACGGTGTCGTAATAGGTTGCCGGCGCGCGCTGCTGGTGCACCGGGTCGGCCAGTCCCTGGGCACGGCTGCGCTGCGCTGCCAGGCCGGACGAGCCGGCCGCGGCCAGGAAGGGCAGCAGCGCCGCGGAGAAGCCGAGCGGGCCCTCGCCCTCGAGCGCGCCGCTGTCGGCGTGCATGCGCTCGGGCGGCGCGGCGAGCCCGGCCATGCGCTGGGCGTGGGGCGCCAGAGCCTGCCGGATGGCACGGCCGGCCGCGTCGGCGCGCGGTGTCATGCCGGACCACAGGTAGACGCGGATGGCGTCGTAGCTGCTGACGTCGCCCTTGACCGCATCGGTGCCGAAGCCGCCCGGGCTGGCATAGGCGGACCAGTCGGGCACGATGCCCTGCCGGGCCACCGCCGTGATGAAGCGCCCGGCCTGCACGGCCAGCGTGGCCCATGGCCCGGCACCGTCGGCGGCAGCCAGGCGCCTCAGCACCGGCACCGGCAGGTAGCTGGCATTGAGGCGCCACTGGCGCGGTGCGTCGCTCTTGGCGTCGCTCCTGGCGCCGCCCTTGCCGTCATCCTTCGCGGCCGAGGCAGCTTCGGCCTTGTCCGCCGGCTTCGGGCCGCCTGTCATGAAGCCTTGCGGTCCCGGCAGCAGCATGGTGCCGAAGCCGGGCAGGCTGCCGACCTCCTGCGCCGCCACCTGCTTGAGCAGGGCGCGCGCGGCCGTGGCGTAGCGGGGTTGTTTCCACAGGCGCGCGCCTTCCAGCAGCGCGTAGGCGAACCACAGGTCGGCGTCGGAGGCGGAGTTGGCATCGATCACGCCCCAGGAGCCGTCGCTGCGGCGGCCCCAGCGCCAGGCCGGCAGCCTGGTGGCGAGATCGCCGGCGCCCAGGTTGGCCACGCTCCATTGCCACAGGCGGTCGAAGGTGGCGCGGTCGTTGGCGATCAGTGCGAACACCATGCCGTAGGACTGCCCCTCCGAGGTGCTGTGCTGCTCGGGCGTGGACGGATCGATGACGCGGCCGTCGTCCTGCACCAGGCGGGCGAGGAACTGGCGGTACAGCGGCCAGTCGCAGGCCTGGGGGGCAACCTGAGCGGCAGCCTGCGCCGGCCGCGGCAGCGCGCCGAGCAGCGGCGCGGCGCCGAGCGAGCCCAGCCAGCCGAGCAGGCGCCGCCGCGAGGCGAACGCAGCGTGCCGCATCAGCCCTTGCCTCCATGCCGCATGGCGGCACGTGCGCGCAGCGTCAGGTACAGCATGGCGCCCAGCAGCAGGGCCGCCAGCCCGATCATCAGCACCAGCGCGTAGGGCCGCTTGGACAGCCACCAGTGTGCATAGGTCCACGGCGGCAGGCGGCCGACGTAATAGTTCTGCTGCGCCGCCAGGCTGTCGATGGTCTTGCCGCGCAGCACCGCCAGGCTGCCTTGCACCTGGGCGAGCTGTTCCGGCGTCAGCAGGGCATCGGTCATCGCCTGCAGCCCCTGCGGCGTGTTGCCGATCACGGCGACCACGCTGCGGCCGCTCTGCAGCGGCGATTCGAAGCCGGCCAGCGCCGCCTGGGTACCGCTGGCGCTGACCGACAGGCGCGCGGCGACGCGCCGGTCGCGCGACAGCTCGGCGCCGTTCCACCAGTCCAGCAGCGTCGAGTAGACCGAGGTCAGCGTGAAGCGCCCTTCGTTGGCGCCCAACCCGACCGGCATGCTGTCGGCCCAGCGGCTGAGCAGCGGCTGGTTCTGCGGCGTGCCTACCACCAGCAGGTCGCGCGAGGCCACGCTCTGCACCTGGGCGGCACCTGTCACGGTCACGCCGGTGGCGGGGTAGCCGGTCGACTCGCCCATGCGGCCGAGCAGGGTCAGGTAGGCGGTATAGTCCTCGGCGCCGGGCTTGTCCGGCAGCACCACGGCCGTCTCGGAGAGATCGGCCAGGCGCGTGAAGGGGAAGCCGCTGTTGCCGAACACAGCGAGGTCGGGCAGGGCGATGAAGTGCGGCAGGCCGGATACGTCGATGGTCGAGTCCGGATCGATGGCGCCCTTGACGTTGTCGATCAGCACGTCCTTGCAGGCGCCCTGCTTGAGATAGTCGTAGTAGTAGTGGAACTGCAGCTGTGTCTGCGCCGGCAGCTGGAACAGCGGCAGCTTGATATTGGCCGTTTCGGGGATCGAGCCGTCGGGCAGCGCGCGCTCCAGCAGCTGCGTGACGCGGCCCTGCTGGTCCTTGACGGCGCGCAGCGGGAAGGCGCGCAGGAAGCGGCCGCCGACGTTGACGTTGAGCGTGGACTTGTCCAGCACCGGGCGCGGCGTGTAACGGTACTTCAGCTCGATCGGCACGCCGTGCCCGCGCCAGTCGAACAGGTCGGGCGGCAGCCGCAGGTTGACGCGCACCAGGTCCGGGTTGTAGCCGGAAACGTTCAGGTCGCGCGTGTTGGCCAGTTCGCCGAAGCGCACCGGGCGGTCGGTGCGCAGCCAGTTGGGCGCGTCATAGGGCTGGCGCGGGGCGATCTGGTCGATCTGGGTGATCGTGGCGGTGCTGCCGGACAGCGCGCGCGCGCCCAGCGCCAGCCCCTGGGCGGCTTTCTTCAGCTCGGCGCTGTCGCGGCCCATCACCAGCAGCAGCTTGCCGTTCGCATCGCCCGGATTGGGCACGATGGCCACCGTCGGGCCCGACACCGGCGGCAGTGCGACGCCGGCGGGGCGTTCGTCGGCGGTGGCGAAGACCACCGCGTTGCCGCTGGCGGGCACCTGGTTCAGTGCCGCCGGGAAAGAAGCACCGCGATAGCCGGCCAGGGCGCCGAACCACGAGGACACCGCGCCGGCGGCTTCCAGCGTGGTGGTCGATGGCGCGCCGGCGAAGACGAAGGGCAAGGTCAGCCGGCGCACGTCACGCCGGTCGAAGAAAGGCAGCGGCAGCAGCGCCAGGTCATTGGCCATGCCCAGCGAGGTGACCGTCAGTTCCAGCACGCTGGCATTGCTGACGGTGGCCCACAGGCTGCTGTGGAAGGGGTCCTCGCAGTCGGTGGTGTAGTGGCCGATCAACTGCAGGTTGAGCCGGTTGAACTCGGTGATCAGCTGCGGCTCGATGGTGATCTCGCGCTCGATCGTCGTGCCCGCCTGTTCCTTGGGCACCGGCAGCGCCGCGGCGACTTCGCCGTTGACGATCACGTTGATATGCGACAGCGCGGGGATCAGCGCCGGGGAATAGGTGTAGCGCAGCTTGAGGCGGGCGCCGGTGACCACCTGGTCGGCGCGCACCGAGAAGGGCACGCCGTTGACGCCGTCGACGCCGCGCAGCTGGAAGGGGTTGTCCGCGCCCAGCTGCTTCAGGGTGAAATTGACCTGTTGCGTGCCGGCGCGCGGCCCCGCGGGCTGGGCCGTGCCATCGGCCGGGAGCGGCGATTGGCGCGAGGCGGCGGGCACGGTGGCGGCCTGGCGCTGGGCGCCGGCAGGGGCCGCGGCCAGCAGGGCCAGTGCCAGCAAGGCGCTCAGGCGGGCGGGCCGCGCGCGTCGTTGCGCGTGCGCGTCGGATGGGCGTCGAATCGTCATCAAGGCTGTCTCTTCTTGTTCCTGAATTCCGTTGTTTTTGGGGGCCGGCCGCGGCGGGCCGGGGCCGTCAGCGCGCGCGCGCCTGCGGTGCGGGCCGGCGCAGCAAGCGGCGCATCTCCCGACCGAGGTGGAACATCACGTTCTGGAATCCCATCACGCCGATGCGCATGATCTGCCGTGCCGCCAGCCGCGGCGCGTCGGGGCGCTTGCGGCCCCATGAGTCGATCCAGGCGTCGGCGCGGGCGAACGTGCACTGCACGAATTCCATCTCCTGGCGCGGCGTCATCTCGTCGAGCGCGAGGCCGGTATGGCTGCGCCCGTGGAACACCACCTTGCCGGTGAAGGCATGCTCGTCCTCCTGCAGGTAGAGCGACACGGTGACCGCGTCGCCCTTCTTCAGCTCGCAGCCGGGCGGCAGCTTGAGGCCGAGGCCGCCTTCGGCGAAGTCGCTGGTCTCGCAGACGATGGTATTGCCGTCGGCCAGGCGCAGCGCGGCCGGCAGGCGCATCGCCACGCGGTGCGATTCGCGGATCTGGCGCGTCTCGGTGGCCACCGCGATCGAAGCGCCCAGGATGATCAGGTTGTACACCGTCCAGATCAGGTTCAGCACCACCGTGGTGGTCTCGACCTCCTGCCAGACGAACAGGCGCATCACGCCCACCGCCAGCCCCAGCAGGTTCAGCAGCAGCATGATGAGGTAGGGGCGCGAGATTTCCCAGTCGAAGTAGGCTTCCTCGATCACGCCGCCCTTCGGTGTCACGTTGAACTTGCCCGCGGCGGGGTTGAGGAAGGCGACCAGGGTCGGGCGCATGATGTACCAGGCCAGCACCGACTCGTAGACCTCGTTCCAGAAGGAATGGCGGAACTGGCCCTGCACGCGCGAGTTGGTCATATTGGCGTGCAGCAGGTGGGGCAGCGCGAAGATGGCGATGGTCAGCGCCGAGGCCTGGATCACGTGCGCGCCGAACAGCAGGTAGGCCAGCGGCGCGGTGAGGAAGACCAGGCGCGGCAGCCCGTAGAAGAAGTGCAGCATCGCGTTCAGGTAGCACAGGCGCTGCGGCAGCGACAGCCCGGGACCGAACAGCGGGTTGTCCAGCCGGCAGATCTGCGCCATGCCGCGCGCCCAGCGGATGCGCTGGCCCACATGGCCCGACAGGCTTTCGGTGGCCAGGCCGGCCGCCTGGGGAATGGCCAGGTAGGCGGTGCCATACCCCTTGCGGTGCAGCTTGAGCGCGGTGTGGGCATCCTCGGTCACCGTCTCCACGGCGATGCCGCCCACTTCGAGCAGCGGGGCGCGCCGGATGATGGCGCACGAGCCGCAGAAGAATGTGGCATCCCACAAGTCGTTGCCGTCCTGGACCAGGCCGTAGAACAGCTCACCCTCGTTGGGCACCTGCTGGAAGGTGCGCAGGTTCTTCTCGAACGGGGCCGGCGAGAAGAAATAGTGGGGCGTCTGCAGCATGGCGAGCTTGCGGTCCTTGAGGAACCAGCCGGTGCAGATCTGCAGGAAGGAGCGCGTCGGGATGTGGTCGCAGTCAAAGATGGCGACGAACTCGCCGTCGGTCTTCTTGAGCGCCTCATTGATATTGCCCGCCTTGGCGTGGCGGTTGTTGTCGCGGGTCAGGTGCGCGACGCCGACCTTCTCGCAGAAGGCGCGGAATTCCTCGCGGCGGCCGTCGTCCAGCACGAACACGCGGATCTTGTCGGCGGGCCAGTCGAGCGACATGGCGGCGAACACGGTCGGCTTCACCACCGAGAGCGGCTCGTTGTAGGTCGGGATGAAGACGTCCACCGTCGGCCAGGTCGAGGTGTCATCGGGCATCGGCACCGGTTTGCGCTTGAGCGGCCAGGCGGTCTGGAAATAGCCCAGCATCAGCACCGCGAAGGCATACAGCTCGGCCAGTACCAGGCCGGTGCCGAAGGCGACGTCGGTCCAGTTGGTGAAGCTCATCGTCTCGGTCAGGCGCCAGTACATGTAGCGGCTGGACGCCGACATGGACAGTACCACCAGGATCAGCGTAGCCAGCCGCCCGTGGATCCGGTTCAGCCACACCGCCATGGCGAAACAGGCGGCGGCGAAGCCGACCTGCTGCCAGAAGTCCAGCGGCACCGTCACCACCAGCAGGAACAGGAACAGCGCGACCACAAGGGCAGCCACGCGTGCTCCCGGGTGGTTCCACAGCGGCAGGCCGACAAAGGTGTTGCCGAAGCCCCGCACGCGCGAGGACAGGCGATCGAACCAGCCGGCGCGGGGTGCCGCGGTGGCGGCTGCGGGAGGGGAGGGCTGGCGCTTCATGCTTCGACTCCGTGCAGGCCCAGCGCCTGGCGCAGCCAGCCGGCGCAGCGCAGCAGGTCCTGGGTGGCCTGGCTGTTGGGGTTGTATTCCAATACGCTGCGGTCGAAGGCCAGCGCTTCCGCCACGGCTTCGTCGCGATGGACCACGCCCAGCAGGCGGTCGCCGAACTGCTGGCGCAGCACCTGCAGCACATCCTTGCCCAGCTGGCGGCTGACATCGACCTGGTTGACCACCACGGCATGGCCCAGATAGTCCGGCCGTCCCTCGCAGTAGGTCTGGATCAGGTCTTCCATCAGCGGCAGCGTGGCATACGAGGCCGCGTCGGCCAGCGTCACGACCACGCACACCTGCGCGCAGGACAGCGCCTGCCGCATATACGGGGAGGGGCCGGGCGGGGTATCGATGATGACCACGTCGTCGCGGCCCGGCAGTCCCAGCAGCTCCAGGTGCGAACGCAGCCAGGCGGGCTCGCCGGCAAGCCGCTGCTCGAAGCTCGAGCGGTCCGCTTCGTTGAGCGCGCCGAAGGGCAGCACCTGCACCGTCGAGCGGCCCCGGAACACGCTTTCGTGCCAGGGCTGGCCGGCCAGCGTGGCACGCGCATGGCCGTCGATCAGCTCGGGCGGCATGCCGAAATGCAGGCGCAGCGCGTTCTGCGGGTCGAGGTCGATGGCGAACACGCGTTGGCCCACCTGTGCCAGGGCCTGGGCGAGATTGGCGGAAAGGGTGGTCTTGCCGACGCCCCCCTTGGCCGACACTACAGCGACGACCTTCATGGGCGCTTCAACCGGTCGAGAAGGGAGCGGCGCAACTGTGCCCGCTCGGCGTCCGGATCCGCGCTGCGGCCTTCCAGGCGCGCGAACACCCGGGTGAGCTCGGTGCCGGACGCCTGGCTGGCGGCATTGGCCGATGCGGCGGCCACGGCGGAGGCGAACTGGGCCGGGGGCGCGACATAGGCCCGCGCCGGCGCGGGCGGCGGCGGCACGGTTGCGCCAGCCAGCCTTTGCTTGAGCGTCAGCCTGGCCGCTGCCGGGGTTGCCGAGGGGGCGGCGGGCTGTGTGGGCTGTGCGGCGCTGGACGCCGGCATGCCTTGCAGGCCCGGGTGGGCGACCGGTGCCGCGGGCGCTGCCGGAATTGCCGGCATGGGCTGCAGCAATGGCGCACCGGCCGGCGGCAGGCCGGCCGTGCGCACCGGCAGCGGCGGCCGCGTCGGGGCGAAGTGGGAGGGCGGCAGTGGTGCCTGGGGGGTGGGTGCCGGAGGCAACTCCGGCTGCGCCGGCGCCGGCGCCGGCGCCGGCGGCTGCCGCAGCATGGCGCCCGCCAGCTCGCCGGGGGATACCGGCGGCACTTCGTCGGGCCGATCCGCCTGGACGGCAGACAGCAGCGGCCAGCGCGCGCGTGCTTGCTGCGCACCCTCGCTGCGGACGATTTCGCGGTAGGAGGTGGTGTCGCCACCGAACCGCTTGAACAATTTTGTCAGGTCGTCGGACTGGCTCATGGTCTTTGGCTGGTCGATAGATTCCGGTGCGGCGCGGCAAGCTCGTGCCGGGCGCCGCCGCCGGAGGCCCGGTCCATTCAGCGCCCGAAACGGAAGGCGACTGTGCCAGTGGCGTCGATCTGCGTCACCTGCGTCAGGGCCAATGCGTCGGAGGAGCCGAGGACGCGGAACCAATGCTGGTAGGCGCCTTCGAGGAAGCCCGGTGACCACGCATCGGCCGACTCGCCAAGCGCCGTCCTGAGCGGGGCGCAATGGTGGTGGATGGTCAGCGTTTCGCCGTTGTCCTCGATCCGGGTCCAGCCCCAGTCGATGCGCAACCACACCTGCGTGAGGGCCTGCTCCAGGTCGGCGACGGTGTCGCAGCGGCCCAGGTCGAAGCGCTCGGCGAACCGCGCGCCGACCCGGCGCATCAGTTCGCGCAGGCTCGCGACATCCAGCGTATCGGCCAGCTCGGATGCAAAAGCGCCAAGCACATCACGCCATTGCGAGGAGCAATGACGTTCCGTCAGATATTGAAGCGTGGACAAAGTCACCCCGTAATTTCCTATTTTGATCTGCAGATCGCTGTTATTGATTTCCTGTTACATTTTCATGCCTTTTACGGTACCGAAGCAATTGCTTTGACCGCACTTTATTCCGATGGGTAACATTGTCCCTTTCTCACAACAACCCCCCGAAATGGTGAGGAAAACCGCCGGATTGCTCTGATAGGATCGCGCCCCTTCGGCGCTTGTCCGGTCCCTTGTCGGGCGGGCCTCCGATACTCCCAGGCAGGGTGTGCGGATTATCTCCGAAGCCGGGCCAGAGGGCGATAAGATGCATCCAGAAGCGATGTTAGACTGGCTCGTCGCTGTCTTGCCCCGATCCCATGAGACTCACGGACTACACTGACTACAGCCTGCGCACGCTGATCTTCGTGGCGGTCCACCCGGACGGGCTGGTGACCATCCAGCAGGTCGCGGACGCCTTTTCCATTCCGAAGAACCACCTGATCAAGATCGTCCAGCGACTCGGGCAGGCCGGTTTCCTGCACACCGTGCGCGGGCGCGCGGGGGGCATCCGGCTCGGGCGGCCTGCCGCGCAGATCCGGATCGGGGATGTGATCCGTGCCACGGAGCCGGATTTCGGCCTGGTCGAGTGCTTCCAGTCCGGCGAGAGCGCCTGCGTGATCACCCAGGTCTGCGGTTTGCGCGGCGTGCTGGCCGATGCCTTGCTGGCCTATTTCGATGTGCTGGACCGCTATACCCTGCAAGACCTGGTCGCCCGTCCGGCGCCATTGGTGCGCTTGCTGTCCGGGGCGGGCGTGTCCGTGCCCCTGCCTGCCAGGCCGGCGCGGCGCATGCCTGGCGGCGAGCCCTGAACGGGGCGGCAGGTCAATCCATTCTGTCTAGTGCAGCCAGCCGCTGGCGAAAGCCGCGGCGGGAAGCGGCTGCGAGAACAGGAAACCCTGTACCTGGCGGCATCCCAGCTTGCGCAGCATCTCCAGTTGCGCCGGCGTTTCCACGCCCTCGGCGACCACCTGCATGTCCAATGCGCGGGCCAGCGCGACCACCGCGGCGACGATGGCGCAGGTCTTGGGCTCCTGAGCGTCGAGCGGTGTCACGAAACTGCGGTCCAGCTTGAGCTCGTGTGCCGCCAGCGCATGCAGGCGCGCCAGGCTGGAGTGGCCGGTGCCGAAATCATCCAGCGCCACCCGCAGCCCGGCGGTGCGCAGCCGGGCCAGCACATCGGCGATGTACTGCGGATCGTGCATCGCGGTCGACTCGGTGAATTCCAGCAGCAGGCGATGCGGGCCGATACCGTGGCGCCGCAGGCAATGCCCGATCTGCGGCAGCAGGTCCGCATTGCGCAACTCGCGCAGGGAAACGTTGACGGCGACCTCGGGCGTGGGAAGGCCCTCGGCATCCCAGGCCGCCAGTTGCCGGCAGACCTCGTCGACCATCCAGTGCCCGATCGACTCGATGTGGCCGCTGCGCTCGGCCAGGGGGATGAACGTATCGGGCAGCAGCAGTCCGAAGCGGGGGTGCTGCCAGCGCGCCAGTGCTTCCGCGCCGACCAGTTGTCCGGTCGCGGTGTCCAGCTTGGGCTGGAAGAAGGCGCGCAGCTCGCCGCGCCGCGCGGCGTGTGGCAGGTCGCGCAGCAAGGCCTGGCTTCCGGCCGCAAGCGCCGTGGTGGCGGGGCGGGTGTTGCTGCGGGGACGGGGGTCCGGGCTCGGCGTGCCGATCGTGTTCACAGGGTTCCGGCCTTGGCGGGGCATGGTATCCAGCGCCACAGAGTTTCTCCAGTGACGAATAAGGCAATGTCCATGCCAAGCCTGCCGCCCGCGGTCGCTGGCCGCGCGCCGGTGGCGGGCCTTTGCCTGCTGCCAGGCGGGTTGCCGTCGCGTGCGCCGCCGCGCATCGGTATCGCGGCGCCGGGGCCGCGCCGCTCCACGGCGGCGGCTCGCTTGCGGCAGTTCCTCGATCCGTTGCGAAAACGTTACGTGTTACGTCGCACGTAACGTAACACTCCTCCTTCAGCGGCCCTCCCGGCGCGCGCCACGGCGGACCTCCACGTGATTTCCCGATAGGCCGGAAACCCAGTCCCCACAAGGCTTTGCGGGTGGCAAGCCGGTTTTTGCGCCGTCCCGCGCGGCGACGCAGGCGCCGATGGCACAGCGATTGCACACCATGCCGGTACCGAGCAGGCACAAAGAGTACGCGTTCCAACGCGTCGACCAATGCAACGGGAGTGAAACGTCGTCAAGACGGATGGCGGCCGGACGGATGCAATCAAGTCCGCCGGGAACGCCGGGCACGGGCGCCTGCGCCCGTGTCCTTGTGGGGGGCGGCTGCCGCAGGCCACGTGCCGGGCGCCGCCGCCTGGTTTTGGGAAGGAGGCCGGAGCCGGCGCAAGCGGCTGCGGCAGCAATCTACGGGGAGAAACAACGTCATGGAAGCACGGGACAAGACTGTGTTCACGGCGGAGCAGCTCGACGCCTACTTTGCGTCCTACGTCGGCATGGAAGGTGGCGATCCGGCTGCCCCGGTCTGGTTCTGCGATGCCACGCCGCATACCTGGGCCGAAGCCCTGGCTGCGCCGCTGGTGCCGCGCGCCGAGC
This sequence comes from Cupriavidus sp. USMAHM13, assembly GCF_001854285.1. Classification (NCBI taxonomy): domain Bacteria; kingdom Pseudomonadati; phylum Pseudomonadota; class Betaproteobacteria; order Burkholderiales; family Burkholderiaceae; genus Cupriavidus; species Cupriavidus sp. USMAHM13. Next base: position 2,713,072 of record NZ_CP017752.1, on the reverse strand, counting down.
CGACCGCCTGGGACAGCGACTTCCGCGCGCGCCATCACGATGTGATGCAGCGCTGGCAGTCCCACCAGAAGATCGCACGCATCATGGCGTCCGCTCGCGCCGAAGTGTTCCGTCGGCCGCAGAGTGAATGCGACTGGCAGCACTATTTCGATACGCACCTGTTCGCGCCGGGCGGGGCCGAGTTCAAGATGAGCCTGTTTCCGCTGCCGGCCAACCATATCGGTTCGGTGCCCTGGTCGCAGGCATTCCGCGGCCAGCCGGCTCTGGTGCCCAAGCGGCGCTACCTGGACCTGTGCCGCAACGGCGGGCGCTTCCGCTTCGTCGCCGACACCCGCCGGCGCTGGAAGCCCAAGCTGGTGGTCTGCTTCGGCGAGCGGCACCGGGAAGATTTCGTGCAGGCATTCGGTCTCGGGCACGTGCACGCGAGCGAGCACGTGCTGCAGCCGGCCGACCAGGCCAAGACGCTCTACATGGTCGAGCACGACAACACCACCTGGATCATGTGCGCGGCGCTGGCGGGCGCCGCCGGCATGACCTCCGACGTGCTGCTGGATGCCTTGGGCGCCTTCATCGCGCCGTGGCTGGAGCAGGCCGACTTCGCGCGCTGCGGTGGGCACTGCGGCCGGGCCGCGGCGGTGTCGCCGCAGCGCCGGCTGCCGGAGTCGAGCTGGCTCGGAGCGCTGCGGGCGGCCTGAGCCTCCCGGGCGGCGGCACGCGCGGCAGGCCGCCGCCGACCCGGTCGCCAGGGCGGCAACCGTGATCGCGCCCGCGCTGCGCCGGGCCTAGCTGGCGCGCACGATGTGCACGGGACGGCGCTTGCCACTGGCGGGGTGGCAGGCTTGGGAGTAAAATCGCTGCCTTCGCTCTTCCGGCAGTCCCCCCTATAACATGACAATGAGCCCCCGTTCTTCGCGCTTGGCGTGCATCGATGCACTCAAGGCGGTCAGTTCGCAGCTGATTGTTCTGCATCATCTCGCCTTCTACGGTCCGATGTCCGATGCGGCGCACGTGCTTGCGCCCGGCGTGCTCGACTGGCTCTCCCAATACGCCCGCATCGCGGTGCAGGTCTTCCTGGTGGTCAGCGGCTTCCTCGCCGCGCGCAGCCTGGCGCCGGGCGGCGAGCTGCTGGTACAGCGCCCGCTGGCCGCCTTGTGGCGGCGCTACCAGAAGCTCGTGGTGCCCTATAGCGTGGCCATCGTGCTGGCCATCGCCGGGGCGGCGGTGGCGCGCCACTGGATGCACCACGATTCGATTCCCGCGGCGCCGCACCTGCGCCAGTTCATCGCCCACGTGTTGCTGATGCACAGCCTGCTCGACGTGGACGCGCTGTCGGCCGGCGTCTGGTACGTGGCCATCGACATGCAACTGTTCGCGCTGCTGCTGGCGCTGCTGTGGGCGGCCCGCACCATCGGCGCCGGTGCGCGCGGCTTCGGCATCGTCCTGGTCGTGGCGATGGCGCTGGCCTCGCTGTTCTGGTTCAACCGCGATGCCGCCTGGGACGTCTGGGCGGTCTACTTCTTTGGCGCCTACGGGCTGGGTACGCTGGCCTACTGGGCGTCCAGCCCCGGGCGCCCGGCGCTGCCCCTGCTGCTGCTAGGGGCGGTGGCCCTGCTGGCGCTGGCGGTGGACTTCCGCCTGCGCATCGCCCTGGCGCTGGTGGTGGCCTTGCTGCTCGGCGTGGTGCGGCGCCAGGGTTGGCTGGAGCAATGGCAGGGCGGGGCGCTGCTGGCCTGGTGCGGGCGCGTCTCCTACTCGGTATTCCTGGTCCACTTCCCGGTCTGCCTGGTGGTCAACGCCTTGTTCTTCCATTTCCTGCCTGGGCGGCCGCTGGCCAATGCCTGCGGCATGGTGCTGGCGTGGGCGGCCAGCAACGTTGCCGGGGCGCTGTTCCATCGCTATGTCGAGGCCGCCGGCCTGACCGGGCTGTTGCGCGCGCGTTGGATGCTCTGGCGCAGCGGCCATGCGGCCTGACCGGCGGCACGGGGCGCACGGGGCGCACAGGGTCGATCGTGCGAGCGGCACCCATCGGGTGCCGCTTTCTCATGGTGCCGTGCACCGCGCCTGATGCCCGCCGGCCGTCCGGCCGTGGCCCGTCCTGCACCTCGGTGGTGCGCGGATGGCGTGTGCTGCGCCTCACACAGGGCTGAAATCGAGGTTGGGAGATGGCACGAAGGTTGCCTAGTATGGAAGCGTAAACCTGACCATTTGGTCAGGATTTCCTTACCGAGGCCGTCATGTCCGACCACATCGTCCTGACTTCGCACGCCCGTCGCGGCAAGCCCGCCGAGCCGATCTGCTGGGGGGCGCCGACCGCCACGGAGCGCGGGCCTGTGATCGCGAGCCTGACCAATCCGGCGCACCGCAACGTGATCGGGACCCATGGCGGTGCCTATGCCGTCTATCGCGCGCTCGCGGTGGCGTCCGGAGCGCTGCAGCGCGACCACCGGCCCGATTTCACCGACACCGCGCCCGCGGTGCCGGTCGGACCGCATCCGCAATGGAGCGACCCGGACAAGATCGTCTCGCTCGATCCCTGGGGCCACCTGGTTGCGACGGCCTTCGCCGAGCGCATCGCGGCCGGCATCGACGTACGTCCCACCATCGCCATCACGCGCGCCCACATCAATATGCCGGAGCTGGTGGCGGCGATCGCCGCGGGGCGGCTCAAGCCGGATGGCAGCATCCTGTTCGCGAACGGCGACGTGCGCGTGACCAAGGCCGCCATCGATCCGGTCTGGCACCTGCCCGGACTGGCGCGCCGTTTCGGCATCAAGGAAAGCGTGCTGCGGCGCAATCTGTTCGAGCAGACCAGCGGCATGTTCCCGGAGCTGGTGACGCGGCCGGACCTGAAGGTTTTCCTGCCGCCGATCGGTGGCATGACGCTCTATTTCTTCGGCGACCTGGAGCGGCTCGGCGATCCCGGCACGCGCGTGGCGTGCCGCGTGCATGACGAATGCAACGGCTCGGACGTGTTCGGCTCCGACATCTGCACCTGCCGCCCCTACCTGGCTCACGGCATCGAGGTCTGCATCGAGATGGCGCAGCAGGGCGGAGTCGGGCTGGTGGTCTATAACCGCAAGGAAGGGCGTGCATTGGGCGAGGTCACCAAGTTCCTGGTCTACAACGCGCGCAAGCGGCAGGCCGGCGGCGACCGCGCGGAAACCTATTTCGCCCGCACCGAATGCGTGGCGGGCGTGCAGGACATGCGCTTCCAGGAACTGATGCCCGACGTGTTCCACTGGCTGGGCATCCGCCGCATCGACCGCTGGGCCTCGATGAGCAATATGAAGCACGGTGCGCTGGTGGCACAGGGCATCGAGGTGGTGGAGCAGGTGCCGATACCGGAAGAATTGATCCCGGCCGATGCCAGGGTGGAGATCGACGCGAAGGTGGCGGCCGGCTATTTCACGCGGTATACGCCGCCCGATGCCAGCGAACTGGCGCTGGCCAAGGGCAGGGGGTTGGAAGAATGAACGCTTTTCCGGAAGGGGATCTGGCGGGGGCCGGCGGTGCGGACGCAGGGAGCGGCTGGCTCTGTCCGCTGCCGGAGGGGCATCTCGCGGCAGCGCTGCTGAGCGCGCGGGCCGTGCGCAAGCATTGTGCCGAAGTGACGCGTTTCGTTGCCTCCGGGGAGTCGGCGCTGTTCAGCTGGCACCCGGAACGGGTGCCGGAAATCGCGGACTACGTGAGCGCGACCATCCGGCGCCGCTATCCGGACCTGGTCGTGCCCTACCATAGCCGCTGGCGCCATTTCGAGGCCGGCGGGCCCGGCGAGACCGTCGACCGCTGGCGCATGCTGTGCGAGCGCGCCGGCCTGAACGGGCCGGAGCAGCGCGAGGAGCGCGCCCGCATCGGCATCGACCTGGTGATTCCCAGCGTGCTGCTCGACGCCGGCGCCGGGCCAGACTGGCGCTACCGGGATTCCGCCAGCGACCAGATGCTGAGCCGCTCGGAGGGACTCGGCGTGGCCAGCTTCGACCTGTTCGCCCGCGGCGGCTTCTCCGCCGCGCTGGGCGACCCGCTGCGCGCCGATGCCGAGCGGCTGATGCGCATCGACGTCTCCTCCATCGCCAGCGCCTTCCAGGTCGCGCAGCATAATCCGCTGGTCGGCCTGGACGGCCGCGCCGGCCTGCTGCGGCGCCTGGGCGAGGTGGCGCAGGCCACGCCGGCCGTGTTCGGCGCGCCGGCCCGGCTCGGCAACCTGTTCGACTACCTGCGGGCGCATGCCAGCGATGGCCGCATCGAAGCCGGCTTCGTGCTGCGTACCTTGCTGGTGGCCCTGGGGCCGGTGTGGCCGGGGCGCATGGTGCTGGATGGCGTGCCGCTGGGAGACTGCTGGCGGCACGCCGCCGCCGCCGGCGGCCTGGTCCCGCTGCACAAGCTCACGCAGTGGCTGACCTACTCGATGCTGGAACCGCTGGAGGATGGCGGGCTGACGGTGACCGGCCTGGACGCGCTGACCGGCCTGCCGGAGTACCGCAACGGCGGCCTGCTCTACGACTTCGCGCTGATGGTGCCGCGTGACCCGGGCTTCGCCGGGCACGCCCACACGGTAGGCGAGCCGGCCATCGTCGAATGGCGGGCCTTGACCGTGTCGGGCCTCGACCTGGTGGCGCAGAGCGTGCGCGATGCGCTCGGGCTGTCGGCCGAGGCCTTCCCGCTGGCGCGCGTGCTGGAGGGTGGCACCTGGGCGGCTGGCCGGCGCATCGCCGCCCAGCGGCGGCCTGGGGGCCCGCCGCCGTTCTCCATGATCAGCGACGGTACGGTGTTCTGACGCGGGCGCGCGGCAGGCGGGCGGGCAGCCGCAAGGCTGCCGGCGCCGGCCGTTGCCGCCGCGTCCGCGGGCCTGTCTCGTGGTCCCCGTCTGCAACCTGCCCCAGGAGCGACAATATGAACGACATCTCTTCAGCGACCCGGCTCGAAGGCGCCGCGCCCAATGTGCTGGTGGTCAGCCATCCGCTGGTCCAGCACAAGGTCACGCTGGCGCGCAGCGAGGAAACCACCACCGACAATTTCCGCCGGCTGGTGCGCGAGATCAGCCAGTTGCTGACCTATGAGGCCACGCGCGACCTGGCCATGGAGACGATCGACATCAAGACGCCGATCGCGCCGATGCGCTCGCCGGTGCTGTCCGGCAAGAAGCTGTGCCTGGTCTCGATCCTGCGCGCCGGCAACGGATTCCTCGATGGCATGCTCGAACTGCTGCCGGCCGCCCGCGTCGGCCACATCGGCCTGTACCGCGATCCGGAGACGCTCGAACCGATCGAGTACTACTTCAAGATGCCCGAAGACATCCACGAGCGCCTGGTGATCGTGGTCGACCCGATGCTTGCCACCGGCAACTCCGCCGTGGCCGCGCTCAACCGGCTCAAGGAGGCCGGCGTCAGCGCGCTCAAGTACGTCTGCCTGATCGCCTCGCGCCCGGGCCTGCGCGCGCTGCAGGCGGCGCATCCGGACGTGGCCATCGTCACCGCGGCGATCGACGAGACGCTCAACGAGCACGGCTACATCGTGCCGGGGCTGGGCGACGCCGGCGACCGCCTCTACGGTACCCGCTGATGGACCTCGCGGCCACGGCGGATGGCCGGCTGCCCCCGAGCGCGGCCGGCGCGGCCGGCGCGGCGGGCGGGGGCCGCATCCGCCAGGAGAACGAGGCGCGCATCCTGCGTGCGGCGGAATATGTATTCGCGCGGGCGGGATTCGCCGGCGCCACCATGGCCGACATCGCCGTGCGCGCCGGCGTGCCCAAGTCCAACCTGCACTACTACTTCCGCACCAAGCAGGCGCTGTACCGTGCCGTGCTGTCCCACACGCTGCGCCTCTGGCTGTCGGAAACCGACATCATCGATGCCGCTACGCCGCCGCGGCGCGCGCTGGAGCAGTACATCCGCGCCAAGATGCGGCTGTCGGCCAGCTACCCCGACGCGTCGCGCGTGTTCGCCAACGAGCTGCTGCACGGCGCGCCGGAGATCGCCGACGTGCTGGGTGGCGCCTTGCGCGCGCTGGTGGCGCGCAAGGCCGAGGTGATCCGGCAATGGGTGGCCAGCGGGCAGATGGCGAGCGTTGATCCGCAGCACCTGTTCTTCACTATCTGGGCCGCCACCCAGACCTATGCCGATTTCGAGACCCAGGTGTGCGCCGTGCTCGGCGTGAGCCGGCTCGGTGCACGCGAGTTCGAGCGCGCCACCGACCACCTGGTCGGGCTGTTGTTGCGCGGCTGCGGCCTCCCGGGCGACGAAGGCGGTGCCGCCATGGCGCCGGCGGAAGGGGAGCGCGGCGACCACGGGGCCTGAACGACCCGGACGTCCCGGACGTCCCGGTCGCCGCGGCATACTGGCGGGATCACGTACGGTAACCACAGGGACCCACCATGCTCGACCTGATCCTGCGCCACTGCAGCCTGCCCGACGGGCGTAGCGACATTGACATCGGCATCGCCGGCGCCCGCATCGTGGCGCTGGAGCCGGCGCTTGCCGCCAGCGCCGGCGAAGAGATCGATGCCGCCGGACAACTGGTGTCGCCGCCTTTCGTCGATGCCCACTTCCATATGGACTCGACCCTTTCCTACGGGCAGCCGCGCGTGAACCGCTCGGGCACGCTGCTGGAAGGGATCGCGCTGTGGGGGGAACTCAAGCCCCTGCTGACGCAAGAGGCCCTGGTCGAGCGGGCACTGGCCTATTGCGACTGGGCGGTGGCCAAGGGCCTGCTGGCGATCCGCTCGCACGTGGACGTGTGCGATCCGCGGCTGCTGGCGGTGGAGGCGCTGCTGCACGTGCGCGAACGGGTCCGGCCCTATCTCGATCTCCAGCTCGTCGCCTTTCCGCAGGACGGTCTGCTACGCGCGCCGGGCGCGCTGGACAACCTGCGCCGCGCGCTCGACATGGGGGTGGACGTGGTCGGCGGCATCCCGCACTTCGAGCGGACCATGGCCGATGGGACAGAGTCGGTGCGCATCCTCTGCGAACTGGCGAGCGAGCGCGGCCTGCGCGTCGACATGCATTGCGACGAAAGCGACGATCCGATGTCGCGGCATATCGAGACGCTGGCCTGCCAAAGCCAGCGCCTCGGGCTGCAGGGCAGGGTGGCGGGCTCGCACCTGACCTCGATGCATTCGATGGACAACTACTACGTGTCGAAACTGCTGCCCCTGATGCGCGAGGCCGGCGTGGCCGCCATCGCCAACCCGCTGATCAATATCACGCTGCAGGGGCGGCACGACACCTATCCGAAGCGGCGCGGCATGACGCGGGTGCCGGAACTGCTGGCGGCCGGCGTGCCGGTCGCCTTCGGCCACGACTGCGTGATGGACCCCTGGTACGGCCTGGGCTCGGCGGACATGCTGGAGGTCGCGCACATGGGTCTGCACGTCGCGCAGATGACCGGCCAGGAAGCCATGCGCGAATGCTTCGCGGCGGTCACCGCGACGCCTGCCGCCATCCTCGGCCTGGAAGGCTACGGGCTGGCGCCAGGATGCCGCGCCGACCTCGTGCTGCTGCAGGCGCGCGATCCGGTCGAGGCCCTGCGGCTGCGCGCCACGCGCCTGCTGGTGCTGCGTGCCGGCAAGGTGGTGGCCAGGACGCCACCCGCGACGGCGACCCTCTACCTGTCCGGGCGCCCGCCTTCGGTCAGCTTCCAGCCGCACCGGGGCCAGGCATGAGAGCGGGCAGCCGGCGATGCCGCGGCGGCTGTGGCGCCTGCTCTGGCACATTTCTGTGACAATATTTTTGATAACCCCTTGACGTAGGCTGGGCTGCCAAGCATAATTTTGTTCTTCGCTTCGAACGCCGGTGGCGCGAGAGACGAAGCCCAGATGGCGGAATTGGTAGACGCACTAGGTTCAGGTCCTAGCGGTGGCAACACTGTGGAGGTTCGAGTCCTCTTCTGGGCACCATATCCAAAGGGCAGATGATCGCAAGATCATCTGCCTTTTTCATTTGTCCGCCCGGAAAGTCAGGTGCCTGCGCACCTGACGTGAGGACTCGAAGGGCCTGGCTTGCAAGCCAGGCCGGGGTCGCGCCAGTGTGACCGAGTCCTCTTCTGGGCACCATATTTGAAAGGCAGATGATCGCAAGATCGTCTGCCTTTTTCATTTTGTCCGCCCGGAAAGCCGGGTGCCTGCGCACTTGAGGTGGGGACTCGAGGGCCTGGCTTGCAGGTCGGGCCGGTGCGGCCGCGTGCGCTTCCGGGCGGCAATATCCGGTTCCGCGGGCAGCCGGATCGGCTTGTGATACATCGGCAGCGCCCGCCGAAAGAGCCTGCGCAGGCGGGCGCTTTGCATGCGCTTCTCGATGGTGCATCGCCTGCCGCATGAGCGGCGTTTCCCGTCTTTCCAGCGGTATCGGCAGCGCCGCCGCGCTGCCTCGTCCACGAAGTGTTACGTCGCTGTATCAAGGCCGCGCCGACCTCCGCGCGCAGCGTTGGCGCCCGCTCGCCGGCGCCTTACACGGCCTTGCGCAATCGCCTATGCTCAAGCAAATCGGGCGGCGTTCATTGGGCAGAGGGGCGCGCCATGTGTGTTGTCTTGTCATGGTCGAGAGAGGGAGAGTCCGGACGCCGGTCCGGACTTCGGCGTCGTCTTGTCGCCTGCGGCACTGCGGCGCCTCCCCATGCTTCCCGCCGCTGCGGGCTGCTGTTGCTGCTGCAACTGTTGCTGCTGCCGGCCTTCGTTCAAGCTGAGGAGTCCTCTGTCGAGTGGCGCCAGCCCCGTGCCGGCGACACGGCAGCCGATCGCGATGGCATGGTGGCCGCAGCCGCCGTGACCGGCGCCGCCACGGTAGCGCAGGATGCGCCGGCGGCGGTGGCCTCACTGGGGCGGCCGCTTGCGGGCGCCACGCCGTCGGCTGGCCTCGGCGGCACGGCAGAGGCGGCGGCTCGCAAGGCCGAGTCATTCACCTCGCCGATTCCGGCGCAGGTCGAGCCGGTCGAGTATGAGCGGCAGGCAGCGCCGGTGGGCGGCTATGGCTACAGCGGCGTGCCGGGCACCAGCCTGGCCGAGCGCGAGGCCGCGCTGGCCGCCCGGGCCGGCGCGGAGCCGCCGGCCATGCACGTCGACGATGCCACCACCGCGATCGGCTTCGTCGATGCCCGCAGCAACGCTATGTCGCTTGCCTATGACCGCGTGTTGCCTGGTGCGGGCGGCGTGACCATCCAGTCGCGCTTGCAGTTTGCCTACCAACCGGGCGGAGGCCCCGGCCATCCGATCTTCGGCGACCAGTTGCTCGATGCCAGCGCGGCCGGGGTGGCGGTGCGCCTGTACAGTGCGCAGCCCACCCGGCTGGCGGGGGTCTACCCCTTCGTCGAAGCCGACTGGTGGCAGAACAGCCGTACCCAGACGATCAACGTCAACGGTACCAAGGTCGACGCGGACCTGCTGCGCGGATTGTTCTCGGTCAATGTCGGCGCGCATGGCAACACGGTCAGCGGCATGAACCTGTGGCTCAAGGTGAAGGCGGGGCACAGCGGCGGCGCAACGGTCGGGGCGCGCTATCGCTGGTAGCGCGGGGCCGGCAGGCCGAGGCCCTTCGATGCTCCTCGGACGCCATATCTTAGGGCGTCATAAGAAAATGCTTGCGTTCGGTGCGAAGCTGGTCAATAATTGCGTCCTCGCGTGCGGCTGTAGCTCAGTTGGATAGAGTACTTGGCTACGAACCAAGGGGTCGTGGGTTCGAATCCTGCCAGCCGCGCCACCTATTAAAAAAGGGCTTCCGGAAACGGAAGCCCTTTTTTCATTGCATCGTTCCTCCCTTCAGCATCACCGATTTCAGCATCACCGATCGTGCCGTCGCGCCGGCGCCGTTCAGGCGGCGCCGGCGACGGCCGCGCGCGCCAGCAGCGGCGTGGCATCGACCGTGTCTTCCGCGGCGCGCACGCGGTTGCGGCCATGTTGCTTGGCCTGGTACAGGGCCGCGTCGGCACGCGCTGCCAGTTCGGCCAGTCCTTCGCCGGGCCGCAGCGTGGCAAGGCCCGCGCTGAGGGTGTAGCCCACCGTGCCGAAATCGCCGTCGACGCGGTCGGCCGCGGCCAGCACGCGGATCCGCTCCGCGATGCGCCGTGCCGCGTTGCCGCCGAGCTCCGGCAGCAAGATGGCGAACTCCTCGCCGCCGAGGCGTCCGAGGCGATCGGCCGGCCGCGTCTGCGTGCGCGCGAGCCGGGCAAAGCGCTGCAGTACCACATCGCCGGCATGATGTCCGAAGCGGTCGTTGACGTGCTTGAAGTGGTCGATGTCGACGATCAGCAAGGTGAGGCTGAGCCCTTGCCGCCGCGCCGCGGCGAATTGCCGCGCGGCTTCGGACTCGAAGGCCTGGCGCGACAACGTGCCGGTGAGGAAGTCCGTGTTGGCCGCGTCTTCGAGCCGGCGCACGAGCCGGTCGTGGATCATTACCACGGTGCACAGTGTCATCGCTGGCATGGCCAGCGGGCCGAGCAGCAGGAAGCCGATATGCAGGCCGGCAGGCGCCAGCGAGTCGCCTGGCGCGCCATCGGCCAGCGCGGCCAGCGCGGCCAGCGCCGACAGGAGGCTGCGCAGCAGGTAGACGGTGCCGAAGAACAGCGCGCAGGCGGCCGTGGCGTAGCGGCTCGCGGCATGGCGCTGGCCGACGGCTTCGCGGTCGCGCCGCAGCAGGACGATGCCTGCATGCAAGGACAAGGCGGCCTGCAGCGCGGAGACGCAGGCCACGCGCAGGTTGAAATCGTCGCGCCCGTAGCGCCACGCCACCACGCCCGCCGTCACGGCGGCGATGGCCCACCACAGCCGGCGCCAGTCGGGCCGGCGCCCGCTGAAGCGGAGCAGGCCCGCGTAGAACTGCGCCGACCCCCACAGCAGCAGGAGATTGGCGGTAATGACGGAAAGCAGGTCGCTGGCGTGGCCGCGCAAGCCGAACAGCAGCAGAGACATTGCCACCGCGACGTTGCCTTGCCACCACTGGCGTACACCGGGCACATCGCAGCGCCGCAGCGACCAGACCATGACGAGCATCATGGCGCCCAGCACTGGCATGGCGATCTGGATGGCGAGCAAGGCCGGCATCGGGGCGGGTCCTCGGGTGGATGGGGCGCGTGCCGGACCGGAGGCGGCCTGGGTGCGCGAAACGGCTGCAATGATACCCACAGAGCGAGGGATCGGAGCAAGGCGCGGCAACGCGTCGCGCCGCATGGCACGTGCAACCGTGCCGGCGGCGGCAGTGGCGGAAAGGAGAAAGGGGCAGGCAGAGGCGAGGTCTCTGCCGCCCAAGCCGCAAGTGTGCGGCAACCGGTTCGACACATGCTAACCACGGTGCCGCCTTGCCAATGCCGCGAATAGGACAGGTTTTCCGTCGGCTTTCCGCGCGCGCTGCAGCCGGCGGGGACATGGGGTTGCCGCGGGACCCGCCGCGCGGGCCGTGCAGCCGCTTGGCGGGATACCTGTGCGATGTCCTGCCGGGAGCAGGGACCATGCGCGCGAAGGGAGCAAGAAAAAAGCCGCCAGGCGAGTCGGGCCGGCGGCATGGAGAAGCGAAACGAGGAGCACCGTGTGGTGTCGAATTCAGTCTAGTTCCGCGCGCGACAAGCGAATGCAATCAATTGTGAGTGGTCCAGGCAGCATGGCGGGGCCATCGGCCGGCGCCGCTTGCCTGCCCGCGGCGAAAAAACGCCCCGGTCCGGGGTGATGGACCGGGGCGTGGGAACGTAGCCAATCCAACTGTGCAATCCAACTGTGGAAGCCTGTCTTCGCGCCTCTGGAATCAGCCGGCTTCGATTATTGCCGCTCCCGGCCCTCGCGGGCGGTTTCCCCGCGGGGGTCCCTGGCATGCTGATGCTTTACCGCAACTCACTCAAACAAGGTATGCCCCTGCGGCGGCCCCGCGCCTGATACACCGGATCCCGGACGGGTGCCGCCGGAGACACCGCCGGAATGGAATCCCTAACAAGGCGGGACAGGAAAATTCAGATCGCACGGCCGTGCCACGTGCCCGGCATTTCGCTAAAGTGGGCTCGCTTCACATCCGGCCGGCATCGTGCTGGTGCCGCCGGCGGGCGTGCACCGCTGCACCGGCATCTCGTCCGGCGGCGACAACATGGGGGGGGGGAGCATCATGAGGCAAGGAGGTCGACAGTGGGAGAGCAGCGCGGAGTGGATGCAAGCGGTTCTGCTGGGGCATTTCAAGGCCTCGCTCTGGCATGCGCCGCATGCGCCGGCGGGCCGGCAATACGCGCGTGACTGGACCGGCCACGGCCGCATTCCCACGCTGCGGCCGGGTGGACTGGCGGAACTGCCGCCGGGCGCCTGTGCCTGGCCGCACCAGATCGGCGAGCGGGTGGGGAGCTTCACCTGCATCTCGTGGCCGCGCGGCCTGAAGCGCAAGCGCGCGGCCTATCGCTGCCAGTGCGGGCAAGAACTGCTGGCGGGTTGGGAGCGCATCGCACGCGGGACCGCCCGCTGTACGGCCTGCGATCCGCTGCGGGGACAGGCCGCGTCGCGCCAGCGGCCGGCTGCTCCGGCCTGACGGGGCGGGCGTGCCTGGCCACGCTATTCCGGCGCGACCGGCAGGCCGCTTGCCTGCGCCAGGCGCGTGAGCGCGTCCCAGTCGATCGCCAGTGCGCGCTGGCATTGCGGGCAGGGCAGTGGCGCGGGCATGCGGCCGGAGATCGCGTCCTGCAGCGTCTCGGCGTGGACGTGGCCGCAGTGCGTGCAGGTGAAGAAGATGGGGATCGGTGACTTCATGGCAGCCTCCGCAGATCGCCTGTTTCCGTTTCCGTTTCCGTTTCCGGTATAGGCAGGGCGCTGCAAAGTCTGTCGAAAAGCCGGAGGCCTCCGTGTCAACGCCGTATCAACGCACCCCGCACGCAGTGCCCGGCGCGGTACTGCGCCGGGCACCGGATGCCGCCCCGGTGGCGTCAAGGCCGCCGCGGCCGGCTTTCGCCGCCTGCCGCTTCGGCTCCCGCGCGCACCGTGGCGCCGCGCCAACGGGCGGCCGCGCTGCCGCTTGCGGCCTCCGCGGCGGGGCGCCAGCCCAGGGACAGCAGGAAGGCCGCGATTCCCGTGGCCAGCAGGAAGCCGAAGGCGGGCTGGAAGTTGTCCTGGAAACGCGCGATCAGCAGGCCCATGACCGCGGGGGCGATAGCGCCGGCCAATTGCCCGCCGAAGTTGATCAGGCCAGTGGCATTGCCCACCATCTCGTCGGGCAGCCGCTTGAGCGGGATGGCGAACACGGTGGCATAGACGAAGTTGTAGGACAGGGTGCTGAGCACCCAGCAGGCCATCAGCACGACCAGGGAATCGGTCCGCATCACCACCGCCAGCGCCGCCACGCCCAGGGCCGAACTGGCGGCCATGCAGAGCCGCTCGCGCCCCTGGCCGGCCTTGTCGAGCAGCCAGCCCACGCCGTTGAGGCCGAGGAAGGCGAGCAGATAGGGCAAGGCCGCCATCAGGCCGGCGTGCAGCAGGTCGACGTGGTGCACGCGCATCAGGTAGGTCGGCATCCAGGCCTGCATGCCGAGGGCGCCCATATTCTTCAGGAACCAGATCATCGAGGTCTTGCGCACCATGGGGATGCGCAGCACCTGCAGCAGGCTGGCGCCGGCGCGCGGCGGCATGGCGCTGGCCGCTGCCACGGGCGGCCGGATAGCCAGCCAGAGCAGCCCGGCCAGGCCGATGCCGACCAGCCCGAGCCAGTGATAGGTGGCGCGCCAGCCATACTGGCTGATCGCCGCGGCCGCCACCCCGGAGCCGACCGCGCCGCCGAGCAGCACGCTGCTGATGACGAAGGACTTGGCGCGTGCGCGCTCGGCCCTGGGAAAGACCTCGGCAATGGTGACCGAGCTGGCCGGCGAGAAGCCGCCCTCGCCGATGCCGAACAGCAGGCGCACGGCGACCAGGGAGGCGAGCGACCAGGCCTGGCCGGTCAGGCTGGTGAAGAGCGACCAGGAAAAGACGCAGAAGAGCAGGATGCGCCGGGCGCCGAAGCGGTGCGCCATCCAGCCGCCGGCGATCTGCATCACCGCGTAGCTGACGTAGAAGGCGCTGAGCACATAGCCGGCCGCGCGGGCATCGAGCGCGAACTCGCGCGAGATCGGCACGATGGCCGTGCTGATGGCAATGCGGTCGGCATAGCCGACCAGCCAGGCCAGGAACAGGCAGGCGAGCACGGCGCCGCGCCGGCGCGGGGAGTAGGCGGAGTTCATGCCCTGCTCCCGTCGCCCGCGCCGCGCCCCAGCAGGCGGCCGGCGCGCTGGCCGGTCGGCACGCTGTCTTCCCACACCGGCCGGCCGTTGGTGAAGACGTGGAGGATACCGCTGGACGGCAGCGCCGGGTTCTCATAGGTCGCGTTGTCGCGCACCGTGGCGGGATCGAACACCGTGATGTCGGCGAACCAGCCTTCGCGCAGCAGGCCGCGCCGCTGCAGGCCGAAGCGCTGCGCGGGCAGGCCGGTCATCTTGTGCACGGCGCGCTCCAGCGGCATCAGGCCGAGATCGCGCGCATAGCGGCCGAGCACGCGCGGGAAGGTGCCCCACAGGCGCGGATGCGGCTGCGGCTGGTCGTTGACGCCGTCGGAGCCGATCATGGCGAGGTCGTGGTTGAGGATGCGGCGCACGTCGTCCTCGCTGAGCATGAAGTAGGTGGCGCCCGCCGGGTGCAGGGCCTCGCACAGCGCCTCGACCGTGCAGCCGCGCTCCTGCGCCAGTTCGCGCGCGTCGCGGCCCACCACCTCGGGGTAGCGCGCGCAATGCGTGATCAGGGTGCGCTGCGAGATGCGGACGCGGTCCGCGCGCAGCATGGTGGACGAGGCATCGTAGGGATAGACGTCCATGCCGACCGCCTGCGTGGCGGCCATGGCTTCGATGGCCGCCAGGGTCTCGCGCGAGCGGCCATGGTTGCGCACGCCGGCACACTTGTGATGCGAGATGACGACCGGCACGCCGAGCGCGCGGCCGATGGCCGCGGTTTCCTCGAGCGACGCCATCACGCCGTCGGCCTCGTCGCGCATATGCGTGGTGAAGATGCCGCCGGCGCCGCGCAGGGGCGCGCAGACGCGGATGATCTCGTCGGTGGTGGCGGCGCGCGCCGGCGGGTAGAAGGTGCCGGTGGATATGCCGAGCGCACCGGCCGCCAGCGCGTCGGACAACAGGGCCCGCATGGCGCCGATCTCGCTGTCGCTGGCGCTGCGCGTGATGTCCGGCATCACGCTGGCGCGCAGCGAGGAATGCCCGACCAGGGCGCCGACGTTGACCGCGCCGGGCCGGTCGCGCAGTGCGCCGAGGTAGTCGGCGAAGTGCTCGAAGCCGGCGCGGCCGGCCGCGGAGGAGCCCATCAGTTCCGCTGCGCGGGAGGCTGGCGCGGCGCTGATGCCGCAGTTGCCGACGATCACGCTGGTCACGCCCTGCGAGACCTTGGCGCGCATCTCGGGCCGCACCAGGACTTCGGCGTCGTCGTGGGTATGGGTATCAATGAAGCCAGGCGCCACCGCCATGCCGCTGACGTCGATTTCCCGCCGCGCGCGGGCGCCGTCGAGCCTGCCGATGGCGGCGATGCACTCGCCCTGGATGGCGACATCGGCGCGGCTGGCGACGCTGCCGCTGCCGTCGATCACCCGTCCGCCGCGCAGGATCAGGTCGTAGTGTCCGGTCATCTTGCCTTTCCTGGTTATCATTAGAAAATGGCATGCTAATCAATGCTATGGCCTTGAAAAAAGCGAATATTTTTGATGATTGCATGAGAATCTAGAATGCAATCGGGAGGGAAGTGCGATGAAGAGAGGATTGCGGCGCAATATTCCGTCGAGCGACAGCCTGGTCATCTTCGAGGCCGCCGCGCGCCACCTGAGCTTCACCCGCGCCGGCGAGGAACTGGGCCTGACGCAGGGCGCGATCAGCCGGCAGATCCTCGACCTCGAAGCCTTTCTCGAGGCACCGCTGTTCGACCGTTCACGGCGCGCCCTGGCCCTGACCGAGGCCGGCCGAGACTATCGGGACAGCGTGTGCCCGCTGCTCGACGCGCTGGAGAGCGCCACGCTGCAGGCACAGGCTCAGCGCACGCTGCGCCGCGCTATCAACCTCTCGGTGGCGGCGAGCTTCTGCAACCGCTGGCTGATTCCCAAGCTGCCTGGCTTCGTGTCGCGCCATCCGGGCGCGCTGGTCAACGTGTCGTCGCGCGTGGGCCGTATCGACCTCGATAGCAGTCCGTTCGACGCCGCCATCATCAATGCGGCGGCGCCGCCGCCGGGGGTGGCATCGGTGCCGCTGATGCCGATCCGGCTCGTCCCCTATGCTTCGCCGCGGCTGCCTGGCGCGCGTCCGCCGCTCGCTGCCGCACAGTTGCGCGCCTTGCCGCTGCTGCATCTGTACGAGGCGCCCAAGGCCTGGGAGGCCTATTTCCAGGCCATGGGGGCGGCCGACGCGCCGCTGCCGGCCGGGGCCCAGCACACGCTGTTCCTGGTGAATTGCGAAGCCGCGCTGGCGGGGCTGGGGGCAGCGCTGCTGCCGCCGGAGTTCGTCGAGGAGGACGAGCGCACGGGGCGGCTGCTCCGGCTCGCGGAGCCGGCGCTGGTCGGCGATCGCAGCTATTTCCTGATCTGGCGGGAGGCGGCGGCCGAGCGTATCGCACCCTTGCGGGCGTGGATGCTGGAGACGCTGGGAGGCGTCGCGCCGGACGCGGCGCCTGGATCGGCGCCCGGGGCCCGGTAGCGGTCGCGCCCGCTTCGTGTCCGCTTCAGGGAGGCGGCGCT
Source organism: Cupriavidus sp. USMAHM13 (assembly GCF_001854285.1). NCBI lineage: Bacteria > Pseudomonadati > Pseudomonadota > Betaproteobacteria > Burkholderiales > Burkholderiaceae > Cupriavidus > Cupriavidus sp. USMAHM13. The sequence goes on along the minus strand of NZ_CP017752.1, from coordinate 2,696,372 downwards.
GCCGCCGGGGGCGCCGCGACGCTGTCGGCGCTGCCGCGCAGGCGGGTGAGTGCGCGCGTCAGCAGGCAGCCTTCTTCGGCTAGGATCGCCGACTGGAAGCGTGCCATGGCGTCCTCGACGCCGCTGTAGTCGCGCAACTCGCTGCCGCGCCGCGTGCGCAGCGCTTCGTACTCGGCCTCGATTTCCCGGCCGAGCTTGCGCGCGAACTCGGGATCGATCAGCTTCTGGCTGGCCGCGTGGGTGATGTGGTAGAGCAGGGCGGTCAGGCCCTCGGGGGTCGTTTCGCTCTCCTTCGCTGTGCGTGCACGCGCTGTTCGTGCGCTCATGGATGGATCCTCCTTGAGGCCATTGTAGTGGTCGGCCGGCGTCCGGTACATGCCACTTCCAAGTGGGACGTACGCAGCGCGACGCTCCTTCCGGCTGCTGGATGGCACAAACAAAGAGAGCCATCGGGAGCGATGGCTCGAGGTTTCCCCGCTGCATCAATGGAAGGCACACGGGAGGCCGCCGCACACTCGGCAGGTGTGCTGGCGAAGGGTCCTTCCCGCGGGATGGCTGTCGTCGGCGCAGGCGCGCGATGTGATTCCCAGCATGTTTCACCGGCCATCGCGCAGCAGTCTGGCGGCACTCCATGGCAGGCGCGTGTCATCGCAGCAGGCTTGATATTCCTCAACCCGTCCCGTGCATCCTCTCTATACTCTGGTGACGCAGCAGGGCACAAACCTGTGCCCGCCACGACGTCGAGGGAAACATGCATACCCAGTCGCAGAAGGAATTGATCGAGAAGATCGCCGAGCAGACCGATACGCCGTTGCGCGACGTGGAAAATGCCTTCCAGGAAGCCTGGAACGACCTCAAGCAGGAGGCGCGTTTCCACGATTTCCTGCCTTTGCTCGCGGCCAAGCGCGTCAGCGAGCGCTTCCGGAAGCTGCACTAGTTCACTGGGTCATTCGACGAATGAGCAATGGACGAGCGTGCAGGCAGCGCCACTGCGTCATGCCGCATGTGCCGGTGTCGTTGCGTGCCGCCTGCGCCGGCCGCTGACGTGCCGCCACGGAGATTGACATTGGTGTCCCGAATGATCACGCTGTGGATTCCATGCCGGACCGCCCGGCGGCATGGACTGGACGGAGCGTAACGGCCTTCGCGGCCGGCGCCGGTTCGGGCGGACGTTGTGCTTGGAGGAGTTGCAATGAAGACCGTGTTGTCGATAGCGCTTGCGCTCAGCCTGGGGGCCCTTGCCCTGCAGGCTTCCGCTCAAGGGTCGGGCAAGCAGTTCGATCCCTATTCCCAGGGTGCCAAGGCGGGCGACAAGTTCGACCCGTATTCGCAGGGCGCGAAATCGGGCGACAAGTTCGATGCCTATTCGCAGGGCATGAACCAGAGCACCCGCGCCGACCTGGCGGCCGAGCCGGCCAAGCCCGCGAAGGCGGTCAAGCCGCCCAAGGGAAGCCACACCAAGTCCAAGAAGGAGGAGCCGGCGGCGAAGCCGGAATCCTGATCCATCGGTTCTCCGCCAGGATCGCGAGGTCTCGATCCGTCAAATCAAAGGGTTACGTGAGTCATTTGCGTAACCCTTTGTTGTATCCCGCTTCGTATCGGCGCACCTCCCCTCCGCCTTCGGCCGCTGCGATGGCTCTCCGTGCAAACGGGCCTGGCACGCCGGGCCCGCGTCTGTGCCTATGACGGAGGTAGCGCGGGGTCCCGGGGAAGCGAGGGAAGCAAGGGAAGCGAGAGGTGTCCTGGAGAGAACGAGAAGCGCGGCCAATGAGACATCTTTTCCGTTCCGATCCACCGCTGGCGCGGTTGCGGTATTGCCGGCTCCTTGCGGGATGCGTGCTGCTCTCAGGCGTGGCATATCTCACATGGGTGTATCTGCTGAGAGGGTGAGGGCGTCCTGAAGCCGAGGGGCAAGCCGCGGCGCGATGTCGTGGCGCGATGTCGTGGCGTGATAGCGACGCGCTTGCAGCGGAGCCACGATGTACCTGTGAATTCTCTCAAGGCATGGCTGGCGACGCGTGGGGTCCTTGCGCGGTCTCCGGTGGCAAGCAGGTTTCAGCCAATGGCCGGTGCAATTCCTGCACGAAGCAAGCCTGAGCAGATCCCCTGGATTCCTCCGCGTGCAGCCGGAGCGGGCTGGCCCATGGCCACCAGGCCCATCGGGGCGCATGCAGGCGTTGGACCGGAGGCAACTCCACTCGCGGCGCGAAGATGCGAAGATGCGAAGATGCGAAGATCCGAACGCTGCAGCATCCACCAGGAAGGATGTGCACGCGGAGGATGAACGCCGTGTAGGACGCCAGCCGATTTCAGCGATCCTAAGCAGTGCCTAAGCTGAAACCACGGCACTCTTTTCCGGTGACATCGTCATGGCGAGGACCATCCGGCAGGCTCCGGCAACAGCACCAGGCGTTGCCGCGAAAGCGCAGCAAGCGACTGGCAAGCGGCTGCAGGATGCGCTCGCGCCGTACCGGCGCCGACGGGACTTCCGGACCACGCCGGAGCCGCGCGACGAGGCTGCGGCACGCCCGCGCCGCGTCGCCGGCAGGCATGGCAGAGCGCTTGCCTTCGTGGTCCAGAAACATGCCGCGCGCCGCCTGCATTACGACTTCCGCCTCGAACTGGACGGCACGCTCAAGAGCTGGGCCGTTCCCAAGGGGCCCAGCCTCGATCCGGCCGACAAGCGCATGGCGGTGCACGTGGAAGACCATCCGGTGGACTATGCCGAGTTCGAAGGCGTGATTCCGCCCGGCCAATATGGCGCGGGCACCGTCATCGTATGGGATCGTGGCGCGTGGATCCCGGAGGGCGACCCGCGTGCGGCCTATCGTGCCGGGAAGCTGACGTTCGAGCTGCGCGGGGAGAAGCTGCGCGGCCATTGGACGCTGGTCCGCATGCACGGCAACAGGCAGAAGGACCAGGATGCATGGCTGCTGATCAAGGGCCGCGACGAAGCCTCCGTGCCGATCACGGAACTCGATGTGGTGGAAGCCATGCCAGACAGTGTCCTCTCCGGAGCGGCAGGGCGAGCGCCGCGCAAGGGCGCATCAGCGCGGAAGTCAGGCAAGCCGAAGGCAGCAGAGGACGTGCCCCTGCCTCGCGGCGCCAGGGCGGCTCGGTTGCCGCTGACGCTGTCGCCACAACTGGCAACGCTGGTCGAGACGCCACCCGCCGATGAGCAGGACTGGCGCTATGAGATCAAGTTCGATGGGTATCGGCTGCTGGCGCGGATCGACGGCAAGGGCGTCCGCCTGTTCACGCGCGAGGGCAACGATTGGACTTCCAGGCTGCAAGCGGTGGCGCGCGACGTCGGGGCGCTCGGCTTGCCCGATGGCTGGTTGGATGGCGAGATCGTGGTGTTGGGCAAGCATGGAGAGACCGATTTCCAGGCGTTGCAGAACGCCTTCAGGACTTCGTCCGTCGATGCCATCCAGTACTTCGTCTTCGACCTGCCCTTCTACGCCGGCCACGACTTGCGCAAGGTGCGCCTGGCGCAGCGCCGCGGGCTTCTCAGGCGGCTCTTCGAACGCAATACTTCGCCGCGCCTGCAATTCAGCGAGGAATTCGAGGCTGGCCCGGCTGACATGCTGGACGCGGCGTGCCGCATGAAGCTGGAAGGCGTCATCGGCAAACGCGCCGATTCGCACTACGTCAGCGCGCGCAGCAAGACATGGATCAAGCTGAAATGCACGCTGCGGCAGGAGTTCGTGATTGGAGGCTTCACCGACCCCAGGGGCAGCCGGCACGGTATTGGTTCCTTGCTGCTGGGCGTGCATGCCAGCAACGGGCACCTGCGCTATGCCGGCAATGTCGGCACGGGTTTCGACGAGCGCATGCTCAGTACTTTGCGCGCCAAGCTGGATGGGCTGGTCACTGACACGACACCATTCGACGCGCCGCCGGCATCGCTGAACGTGCATTGGGTGCGCCCGAAACTGGTGGCCGAAGTTTCGTTCGGTTCGTGGACGCGTGATGGGCGGGTGCGGCATTCGGTTTTTCATGGCCTGCGCAGTGACAAGCCCGCATCTGCCGTCATTCTCGAACAGCCTGCCGAGGTCCCCGCCGGGCCAGCACGGCCTTCACACAAGCATAAGCACGGGCACAAGCCGACTGCCGCGGGCGGGAGGGTCGCCATCAGCCACGCGGATCGCATCGTCGACCAAGCCACGGGAATCACCAAAGGAGAACTCGTGCGCTACTACGAGCGCGTGGCGCCGCTGATGCTGCCGCACCTGCGTGACCGTCCGGTCGCCCTGGTGCGCGCTCCCGACGGCGTGGGCGGCGAGCAGTTCTTCCAGCGCCATGGCGACACGCTGCGGGTCGACGGTATCCATGTTCTGGATGCCGGCCTGTGGCCGGGACATCCGGGATTGCTGGAGATCGTCTCGGCACCGGCGCTGGTGGCGGCTGCACAGCTCAATGCGATCGAGTTCCACACCTGGAATGCCAGCAAACGCAGTATCGGCAAGCCCAACCGTATCGTCTTCGACCTGGATCCCGGCAAGGGCTTGTCCTGGGCGCATATGCGCGAGGGCGCGGCGATGGTGAAGGCGCTGCTCGATGAACTTGGACTCGTCAGCTTCCTCAAGACCAGCGGAGGCAAGGGGCTGCATGTCGTGGTACCGGTGACGCCGAGGGCAGGCTGGGACGAGGTGAAGGACTTCGCCCACGCCGTGGTCATGCATATCGCCCAGCTCATCCCGCAGCGCTTTGTCGCCAAACGCGGCGCTGAGCGGCGCGTCGGGAAGATCTTTATCGACTACCTGCGCAACGGTATCGGGGCTACCACCGTCGCGGCCTTCTCGGTGCGTGCGCGCCCTGGTCTGGGCCTGTCGATACCTGTAGGCTGGGACGAACTGGAATCGTTGGAGAGCGCCGCGGAGTGGAGCGTTTCCAACTGTGGGCGCCGGCTGGAAGCGCTGGCATCTCGTGATCCATGGGAAGCCTATGCCCGGACGCGCCAATCCATTTCGCGCGCTGCGGCCCGGCTGGCAAGCGCGCCTGGGTGAGCGGCGAGGCAGGCTGTCATGGACGTAACCCGCCGAGTCACCTGCATTGCCCGGTGCGCGTTGGTGACCGCGCAAACAGGAGAGCAAGATGAACGACATCAGGACCGATTATTCGATGCATAGAGATGTATTGACGCGCGACGTCAATGCACTGCTCACCGACGTGCAGGCGCTCTTGCGCGACGTCGCGAACGAGGCCGGCACGGAGGCGGCGCAAGCGGGAACGGAAGTCGGCATGCGGCTGCGTGAACTCCAAGGGCGACTGGAAATGCTGCGTCAGACGGGCATGGAGCGCGTCTCCCAATGGGCCAACAGCACCGACCAGTATGCGCGCGAACATCCGTGGCAATGCATAGGCACCGCCGCCACGGTGGCGGCGGCCGTCAGTGCAATCGTCACGCTGTCGCTCTATCGGCGGTAGCCAGTGCCATTTGCCATCTCTGTCCGCGACGAGGTCGCCGCCAAACGCGCCTTCGCGCGCAGAAGAGGGGGGCCTCCCGATGGATGGCCCGCAGGCGCGAACGCCGGCGCGCCGCGGGTGCGCCGAGAGGTCTTCGTGATAGGGATGTGCCCGAAGGGGAGCAACCATCGTAGTTGTGGAGACAACCATGTCAGGCGATATCCATGTTGTCCGGCACGACAGTGAGTGGGCGATTGTCATCGAGGGGCCCGGGACCCTGACGAGGTTTCCATCGCGGGAAGAAGCCATTGCTGTCGCCACCCGGCTGGCGAAATGGAACAGAGTAGGATTGCTGATTCATGATCGCAACGATCAGCTTCTTGAGCGGAATATCGTGGCCCGTGCTTCCGTGAAGCAGCGAGGCTGAACGGGAACGCCGGGAATTCCATGCGTGTTGCGCACCCCGTTGCGCGACAAGCATGCTGGACAAGCATGCTGCTGTGCCTCTTCCATGGCAGAGGCGGTCATCGGTGTCTGGTCCACAGCGCTAGTCCACAGCATCTCGCAGCCATCGCCACGCAGGTGCCTCCTGGCGCTCCTGCGGCGGCGAAGAGCGTGGATCTGCCGCCCGCTATGGCTTCGTCTGCAGGCGCAGATACTCGTCTCGCTTCATTTGCATATACTGCTGCCGGCCAATCTCGTGCAGCTGCCGCGGGTACTGCTCGCTGGCGCTGAACCAGTTGCTCAGGCGCTGCTCCAACCGCCTGTCCAGGGGGGACGATAGGGCACCCAGATAGGCATCGATGGCCAGGTAATAACGCATGGTGTTGCGCTCCGCGAGGCCGCGTACCCCCTCGATGTATTTCGGCTGCGCCGCGGACGGATCCGCCAGGTTGGTGAACCCGATCCGGCCGCGGCCGAAAGTCGCCAGATAGCCTTTCAGGGCAAGCCGCCCGACCACACCATAGCCGTAGGCGTAGGTCAGATGCAGGAACGTCCGGTGGCCACCCAGCGCCGTAGCCTCCATGACGATCCGATAGTCCCGCGTGTTCAACGGTCCGCTATCGGCATTGAGCCTTACCTGGAAGTACTCCGGGCCGGTGATGGCAGCGTCGTAGTTGAATTGCACGCGCGACGTGCTGCTGAGTTTCTCGGGGGCCTCCTCTTTGCTGATGTTCACCGTCAGTGTGCTTCCGCTGCTGCCATCCGACGCGAGGCAGTACTTGATATTCGGATGCAGCATCAACATATCGCACCAGTTCATCGGGCCTTGCGAACTCTCATTCAGGGCGTAGCGCACTGTCGTGAACGGGTAGTCCATCACCGCGTAGATTTCACCCTTGACCGTGGATGGCGATTCCTCCGAATAGAGATACAGCTGCCGCTGAAAGGCGTTATGGTCAAGCTCGGGTACGAGGTTCTGGTATATCTGGCGCAAGGCGGTGGCATCGCCGGAGCCTTGTGCCGATACCCCCTGGCTCAGCAGGCAGCATGCCGCCAGAACGGCCAGCGTGCATGCCAACCTTGTTGCGGGCCGATTGGCAGGGTTTCCTGCCGGCAGGCAGCCGGCTCCCGACGGCCGGGGCCATCTTGCAGGCCGCGCCTTGACTGCCTTGCGGCCGAACCGGATGGCTACCAGCGTACGTCCTGCTCCCATGCCTTCAGTTCTTCCTCGGCCTTCTCCTTGGTGCAGCCGTAGCGCTCCTGGATCCGGCCGATCAGTTGCTCCCGCTTGCCGTTGATTCTCGTGATGTCGTTCTCGGTGAGCTTGCCCCACTTTTCCTTGACCTTGCCTTTGACTTGTTCCCACCTGCCTTCGATCTGATCCCAGTTCATGTCTGGCTCCTTCCATTGGTGCCCCAGGCCGGCCGCGCTCCCTGAGCGTGCCTCGTCGCCTGTCCGTGTCTCAAGGTTAGGTTCGGACTGGGCGAGGAAGATGAAGGGGCAGTTCCGAAAGTTGTGTCAGATGATTCCGACGACAGCGGGCCTTGGCGGCGCAAGCGCGTCATCCTGACCCGGCAGCCCTGTCGCCGCGGTGGGGGATGGCGCCGTGGGGTTTGCCGGCCGTCCTTTCGGCCAGGCAGATGAGATGAGCGCCGGACGCATCATCGCCATGCGCTGCCCTGCGTCGCGCCAGCGCGTGGTGCGCGACATGGTGGGGCTGGCTGCCCTGAAGAAGACACCCCCGCCGGTCGGCGGGGGTGTGAACAGGAACGGGCCTCACGTCAGTGGGCCGCGTTCCAGTCTAATCCGCGCGACCACTCTTTCATCCCCACGGACGTGGGGCGTCGGCAGGGGCAGGGCGGCCGCCGAAGCGGGCGCGACGGCGGCTCAGAAGCGGTGGCGCACGCCGACGATGGCACCGAACTGGTTCTCGCCATTGGCGACCTGCGCCGAGGTGTTCACCAGCGTGGTGGCGGCGGGGTTCAGCGAGGGATTGAGGCCCGTCAGGCTGAGACCCGAGCCGTCGCGGTTCTTCGCGTAGCCGAGGATCGTGTAGAGGTCGGTGCGCTTGGACAGCGCATAGGAGCCGGACAGCACGAAGCTGTAGGGGTCGGCCGAGGTGTGCGCGACATCCGTGTAGTAGACGGCCCCGGTCACGGTCAGCGCCGGCGTCGCGCGGTACTGCACGCCGGCCCAGTAGAGATTGGTCAGCAGCGAGGTGCCGGTGCTGTCGAAGATGCCGTGGTAGTAGCGGTAGCCGGCCAGGACCTTGGCCGGGCCGAACTGGTAGGACAGGCCCAGGGTGGCGCGCCGTTCCACATTGTCCTGCAGCGCGACCGTGCTGCCGCGTGCCTCGTCGTAGGCACTGCCGATGGCGAAGGGACCGCTGGCGTAGCCCAGCGAGGCGGACCATTCCTTGCCGGCCTTGTAGGCGCCGGGGATCTCGCCCCCGGCCTGGCTGTCGTAGCCGGTGCTGTAGAGCAGGCCGTAGTTGACCGGGCCCGAGGCACCGTAGAACTTGATGGAATTGTCCGCCCGCCCCGACATCCATTTGTCGTGCATGATGACCGAGTAGCGGGTCGCGATCACCATCGGGTCGAACGACGCGGAGAAGTCGTACAGCAGGTTCTGGTGACGGCCGAAGGTCAGCGTGCCGAATTGCTGCTGCAGGCCCACGAAGGCCTGGCGGCCGAACAGGCGGCCACCCTGGTTGGCGCTGCCGGTGTCGAGGTCGAAGCCGTTCTCCAGTACGAAGACGCCCTTGAGGCCGCCGCCCAGGTCTTCCACGCCGCGCAGGCCCCAGCGGGAAGTGGACAGGTTGCCGGTCGACATCCGGACCAGCGAGCTGCCGCCGCCGCCGCTGTTGGGAACGCTGTTGATGTACTCGATGCCGGCATCGACGATGCCGTACAGCGTGACACTGCTTTGGGCAAGCGCGCTGCCGGGAATCAACGGCAGCAGCGCCAGCCAGGCGCGGGATTTCTTCATCGTGACCTTCCTTTGTCGATCTTATGCTTATCGGCGCCGCACCTGCGCGCTCCCGTGGACGGAGGGAGCAACCAGGGTGTTGCGGCGGCGCCACTATAGCGGCAGCACTACGCAGGACAAAGCCGGATCCGGAGATAGATTGTTCGCCTCCTTGGACAGTCAGGGTTTGCCGGTGTCGGGCGCGTCGACAGGCTCCGGGTCGGAAATCGTGCCGGCGTCCATGGCTGCCGCTTCGTCCGCCTCGGCCGGTACGGACTCCGACAAGAAGATCCACAGCGTGCGCACCCGCACGATGCCGTCGCCGGGTCCATCGTGGGTCAGGCGACTGGCCAGTCGCTTCAGTGTAGTCCACGACTGCGGGCGCAGTTGCGTACGCAGGACTTCCAGTTGCGCCGGTGGTACAGGCAGGTTCTCGCGATTGCCGCCGACGAGGCGCTGCAGCACGAAGACGGCGGCAGCCAGCACTGCCGCGCCGATGCCGACGTCGCTGACCTCGGGCGCGCCGAGGCTGCCGATGCTCAGGCACAGCACGGCGAACACCACGGCGCCGATGAAGAGCATGCGCGCGGCACGGTAGGCTGGCGGATAGGCCAGGCGCTGGGCGGTCGCGCGCAAGGTGTCGATTTCGTGGGCTTGCAGCCTGTGCAGTTGCTTGGGAGAGGGGAGTTTCATCGTGCTGCCAGGTCTCCGGTTGGGTTCCGGCGGGCGCTTGTGGCACGCTGTCACGGCCGTGCCGCGCGCGCCGCAGGCGCTGCTGCCGGTCGATTCGCTGCGGTCGCCGCAGCGCGGCCCGCGCTGTGATGGTAACGCGGCGCGCCGTGCCGTCAAGGCTCCCTTGGTGGGGGTGCGCAATGCCGGCTTTGATGGCAACGCCACGCTATGCCGGTCAATTCCGCTTCATGTGGCGCCATTCTGTAGCAATCTACACCCACGCGCCGTCCGGCACTGCCGCGCTGTGTTCGCTGCCGCGCGCAGGGCCTTGGGCCGCCGATTGACAGTGCGAAAGCAATGGTTCCATCATTTGCCGACAGAGAGGCACACGCGCGCCGCCGGCAGGCATCCGGCGCCACGATGCGTTGCCCGGACAAACACGGGAACGGGGTCATGAATCCAATTTTTCGCCGCGCCGGCATCGCCGTGCTCGGCCTCCTGCTGTGCGCCTGCACGGCCGGCGGCATGTCTTCAGGGCCGGTCGCCGCCGGCGCGCCGCAGCAGCCGGATCCGGCCATGCGCGCCCTCGCCGGCGAAGTCTTCGTCTACGGTTATCCGCTGGTGCTGATGGATGTCACGCGCGAGACCATGAGCGCGCGGACGCCCCCCAACGCCTTCCACCACGCTCGCGTCTTCCCGGACGCCAGCTTCACCGACGTGGTCAGCCCCAACGCGGACACCCTGTACTCGACCGCCTGGCTCAACCTGGGCGACGAGCCGGTCGTGCTGACGGTGCCGGCCATGCGGGGCCGCTACTACCTCGTCCAGATGCTCGATGCCTGGACCAATGTGTTCGCCGCGCCCGGGACGCGCACCGCCCCCGACGGGCGGGCGGTGGACTATGCCATCACCGGGCCGGCCTTCACCGGCCGCTTGCCGCAGGGGGTGGTCGAGATCCGGTCGCCGAGCCAGATGGTGTGGCTGATCGGCCGGATCCAGACCAACGGCAAGCGCGACTACGGCGCCGTCAACCGCCTGCAGGACCAGTTCAAGCTGACGCCGCTGTCCGCCTGGGGGCGCACCGGCCAGTCGGCGGCGCGCGAGGGTCCGATGGCCCTGTCGCCGCGCGAGGGCTCGCCGGCGGACCAGGTGGCGCAGATGGATGCCCAGGCCTTCTTCAGCCGGCTGGCGGAGCTGCTGCCGGCCAACCCGCCGCTGCCCGGCGATGGCGTGATGGTGGCGAAGATGGCCCGCCTGGGCATCGTCGCCGGCCAGCCGTTCAAGACCACGGTGCTGGAGCCGTCGACCGCGCGCGCCGTGCAGGAAGGCGCCACCGCCGCGCTGGCCCGGATCCAGGCAGCCGCGCGGCCGGCAGCCGGCACAGGTGGCTGGCAGGTGGCGCGCAATCTGGGCAGCTACGGTAGCGCCTATCTGCAGCGCGCGGTGGTGGCGCGCACCGGCCTGGGGGCGAACCTGCCGCAGGACGCGCTCTACCCGAACACCCGCACCGATGCCGACGGCCAGCCGCTGGATGGCGCGTCGCGCTATGTGATGCACTTCCCCAAGGGGCAGCTGCCGCCGGTGCGCGCGTTCTGGTCGCTGACGCTGTACGACGAGAAGCATGCCTTTGCCGCCAATCCGCTGGGCCGCTACGCGCTGGGCGACCGCGACCGGCTGCGGCGCAACCGCGACGGTTCGCTCGACCTGTATATCCAGCATGAACGGCCGCAGGGCGCCCGCGTGGCCAACTGGCTGCCGGCGCCCGCCGGGCCGTTCGGCCTCACCATGCGGCTGTACTGGCCCAAGGCGGAGGCGCTGGATGGCAACTGGATGCCGCCGCCGGTGCGCCGCGAGCGCTAGCGCCGGCGGCGCCCGTCCCGGCATCGCCGCCGGGTCCGTGCCGCCGGCCGAGGACGATCAGAACCTGTAGCGCAGGCCTGCGTAGAAGGACCGCCCCGAGCCCGGCTGCAGGGCGATACGCGCGGCGAGTTGCGCATCGTGCTGGAATGCCACACCTGCTTCGACTGGCTGATGCCGGTGATGGACGAATTCCGGCGCCGCTGGCCGGAGGTGGAGATCGACCTGGTGGCGGGTTTCCACGCCGACCCGCTGGCCCTGCTGGACGAGGGTCGGGCCGACCTGGTGGTGGGCTCGAAGCCGGCCGCCCGGCGCGGGCTGTCGGTGACGCCGCTGTTCCGCTTCGAGATCCTCGCGGTGATCGCCAACGAGCACCGCCTGCGCAACCGGCGCCGGCTCGAGGCGCTGGATTTCGTCGGCGAGACGCTGATCACCTATCCGGTGCCGGAGCCGCGCATCGACCTGATCCGCGAGGTGCTGGAGCCCGCCGGCATCAAGCTGCAGCGGCGCACGGCGGAACTGACCGTGGCCGTGCTGCAGCTGGTGGCCAGCCGGCGCGGCGTGGCCGCGCTGCCCAACTGGGGCGTGAAGAACTACGTCGACCACGACTACGTGCTGGCCAAGCGCATCGGCGCCAAGGGCCTGTGGAGCGAGTTGCATGCGGCGGTGCCGGCCGCCATCGCGGCGCGCCCCTACGTGCGCGATTTCATGGTCATCGTGCGCGATATCGTCGCCGCCGAGCTGGACGGCATCGAACTGCTGCCGGAGAGCGCGGCGGCGTGAGCGCGGCAGCCGCCGCGTGCGGCCCCGGTTCAGGCGGCCGGCTCAGGCGGCCTGCAGGGCGAGCGCGCCGCCCGCCGCATGGCTCTCGTCCGCGCCCAGCACTTCCAGGTCCATGCCATTCTCCAGCCGCCGCACGAACAGCCCGAGCAGGTCGGCCTCCTCGGCGCACACCGACAGGCGGATGGGCGTGGCGGCATCCTGGCCGACCCGCAGCGAATGCAGGCTCAGGCCGGTACGGCGGGCATTGGCCAGCGCCCATTCCAGGGCCCCGAACAGGTCGGAACCGGTGCAGCGCAGGGTCAGATGGAGGGTGGGCAGGCAGGGCATCATGGTGTTCACCGCGTGGTTTGTCGTTCAGATGAATTTACCAGCGCGGCTGCGGAATTGCCTTCCTGTTTATCTGTATCGATCGCAAGAATTGAGAATAATCGACTGCCGATGATAGGATTGGCAGTCAATGATTCTCAAGAGATAAGGTGATGGCCACGATACCCCGCCTGGACGAGACCGATCGCCGCATCCTGCGCGCGCTGCGTCGCGACGGCCGGCTTTCCAATGCCAAGCTCGCCGAGCAGGTCGGGCTGTCGGCAACACCCTGCTGGAACCGCGTGCGTGCGCTGGAGGAGAACGGCGTCATCGAGGGCTATGCGGCGATGCTGAACCAGAAGGCGCTGGGCCTGCCCGACACCGTGCTGATCGAAGTCACGCTGGACCGGCATGACGACGACATGCTGCACCGCTTCGGCGAGGCGCTGGCGGAGCTGCCCGAGGTGCTGGAGGCCTATCTGTTGACCGGCGAGTACGACTACCTGATCAAGGTGGCGGTGGCCGGCACCGAGGGCTACGAGGAGTTCCTGCGGCACAAGCTGTACAAGCTGCCCGGACTGCGCCACAGCCACTCGACCTTCGTGCTGCGCTGCCTGAAGCGGCAGACCTCGGTCGAGCCCTGAGCGGCGCCGGCCGCCAGGGCCCTGCAGGGGCGCTCAGCCGCGCGCCGCCGCGTGGCGCCGCAGGCGCGGCCCCAGCGCCGAGGTGGCGACGCCCAGCGCGATCAGCGCCAGGCCGGCGGACAGGTCCGGCGAGATGCGCTCGTGGAAGGCCAGCGCCGACAGCAGCAGGCCCAGCAGCGGCACGCACAGCATGGCGATCGAGGTGGCCGCGGGCGGCAGCATCTGCGTGATGTTGAGCACCACGATGAAGGTCAGTGCGGTGGCCAGCGGCCCCGTATAGAGCACCACCGGCCAGACCGCGCCGAGCGCTGCCGTGCTCGGCAGGCCGTCGCGCAGCAGCGCCAGCGCCAGCAGCGGCAGCGTCGCCACCGCGCATTCCCAGGGAATCATGTCCGCGCCCAGGCGCACCTCGCGGTGGGCGCGCAGCTGGATGATGTTGACCGACCAGGCCAGCGAGGCGCCCATCAGCATCAGCAGGCCGAGTGCCAGGTGGGCCTGCCAGTGGGCCAGCGCCGGCGCCACGATGAGAATGATGCCGCCGTAGCTGAAGGCGGTGGCCAGCCACTGGGCGCGCGACAGCTTCTCGCGCAGGACCAGGGAGGACAGCGGGATCACCCAGATCGAGGTGGCGTAGGCGATCACCGAGGCGCGCCCGGGCGGCACGTACTGCAGCGCCCACAGCGCCAGGGCGGTGAACGCCGCCATCTGCAGCAGGCCGACGCCCAGCACCAGCGGCCATTCGCGCCGCGTGGGCAGGCGCAGGCGGCCCAGCAGGGCCAGCACGGCGAAGCTGATGAGCGCGGCGGAACCGAAGCGCGCGGCGGCGAACCACAGCGGGCTGACGTGGGTCAGGCCCAGCTTCATCACCGGCCAGTTGCCGCCCCAGATGACCACCGCGCCGGCCAGCGGCAGGAAAGCGCGGATGCCGCCGCGGGCGGCGCGGCCGCCGTCCTGGCCGGAGGGCGTGGCCGGCGTGGCGTGGGCGGCGGGAAGGGTGGGGCTGGCTGGGGAGGCTGGCATGGCGCAAGGGAAAGAGGCTGCCGCGGCCACTTGCCGCGGATGGGATGAGTCTAGGGCGCATTGCGCCGCAGCATTTCCCGTATTTCGCTGCCCCAGCCTATCGGTTCAGCATAGAATGCTGCCCATGCCATTTTCAGGAGCATGATGTGCTGGACGTCGATCTCGATGCCACCGATATCCGGATTCTCAGCGAACTGCAGCGCGACGGCAGCTTGACCAATGTGGAGCTGGCCAGCCGCGTCAACCTGTCGCCTTCGCCCTGCCTGGCGCGCGTGCGGCAGCTGGAGAAGCAGGGCGTGATCTCGCGCAAGGTGACCCTGCTCGATGCGCGCAAGCTGGGCCTCAAGGTGGTGGTCTTCATCCAGGTGTCGCTGGACAAGCAGCGCCGCGAAACCCTCGACAGCTTCGAGCGGCGCATCGCCGGCCTGCCCCAGGTGATGGAGTGCTACCTGATGTCGGGCGATGCCGACTACCTGCTGCGGGTGGTGGTGCCCGACGTGGAGGCGCTGGAGCGCCTCATCATCGACCAGATCACGCGCATCCCCGGCGTGTCCAGCATCCGCTCCAGCTTCGCGCTCAAGCAGGTGCTGTACAGCACGGCGCTGCCGCTGGGCTGAGCAAGCCGGCCCGGGCGGCCCGGGCGGCCCGGGCGGCTCGGAGCGCTCAAGGGCGCTTCAGGCGGGCGCGGTGCGCCGGCACTCGCGCAGGTAGCCGTGCAGCGCCAGCCGCACCTGTCGCCGCAGCCGCTCGTGGTCGACGCGCGCGCCCGCGCTGATGCAGGCGCGCGCGATCAGCCCGTAGACCAGGGTCTGGGCGGTGGCCGCGGCCTCCTGGGCATCGACTCCGGCCGGCCAGTCGCGCGCCAGCAGGAAGGCGCGCCGCCAGGCGTCGATGAAGCGGTCGTAGGTCTTCTGGTAGGCCGCCTGGCCCGAATAGTGGCGCTCCAGCAGGTAGAGCGGACCCCAGCGTTCGGGGGTGGGGCGGTGGTGGTCGATGTTGACGTCGATGAGGCGCTCGGTGACGTCGCGCAGCCGGCGCCCCGCGCAGTCGTCGAGCGCCTGTCCCATGGCCTGCAGGATGGCCTTGGTGCGCAGGTGCAGGCAGACCCGCACCAGTTCTTCCTTGTTGGCGAAGTACTCGTAGAAGGTGCCCAGGCCCACGCCGGCGAGGTCGATGATGGCGCGGATCGTGATGCCGTCGTAGTCGCCCGTCTGCACCAAAAGCCGAACAAAGGCTTCCTGGATGGCCAGCGAGGTCTGCCAGGAGCGGGCCTGGATGGGTTTGCGGCGCGTGCGGGACGGGGCTTTGGCGGGCAGCGGCATGGTTCTCCGGAAGCCGAACAGTCGGGGGCGCATTCCTTCCTAGAATGACCGCTCGACTATACCAAGGGCGGGCCGGGCCGGAGCGGCCGGGCGCCGCCGGCCAAGGAGACCCGCCATGACATGGAAGACCCACGACGTCAGCAACCAGGTGCCGGAGCTGAAGGACTACAACCTCTACGCCACGGACCTGCCGCTGCAGCGTGCTGTCGAGCGCGGCGGCGCCGGCTGGCATGCCGCCGAACTCAGCCGCCAGGGCGCCGAGCTGGGCTCGGAGGCGATGCTGCGCCGGGCCGAGGCTGCCAACCGCTACACGCCGGAGCTGCACACGCACTCGCGCCTGGGCGAGCGCATCGACCAGGTGCGTTTCCACCCGGCCTGGCATGAGGTGATGCAGATCGCGCGGCGCAGCGGCCTGGCCAACCTGCCGTTCGCCGACAGCCGGCCGTCGGCCTGGGCCGCCTACGGCGCCGCGCAGTACATGCACAGCCAGATCGAGTCGGGTTCGCTGTGCCCGACCAACATGACCCAGGCCTGCATCCCCGTGCTGCAGAAGGAGCCCGCGCTGTACGAGCGCATCGGGGCCAGGCTGCTGGCGCGCGACCACGATGCGCGCGACCTGCCGGCCGAGCTGAAGACCTCGATCACGGTCGGCATGGGCATGACCGAAAAGCAGGGCGGCAGCGACGTGCGCGCCAACACCACGCGCGCCGTCAGCCTGCGCGGCGAGGGGCGCGGCGCCGAGTACCTGCTGACCGGGCACAAATGGTTCTTCTCGGCGCCGATGTGCGACGCCCACCTGGTGCTGGCCAAAACCGAGGCGGGCTCGTCCTGCTTCTACGTGCCGCGCTGGCGGCCCGACGGCAGCAAGAACGCGGTCGAGATCCAGCGCCTGAAGGACAAGGTGGGCAACCGTTCCAACTCCAGCAGCGAGGTGGAATTCAAGGAAGCCTGGGGCATCCTGGTCGGCGAGGAGGGGCGCGGCATTCCCACCATCCTGGAGATGGCCACCTACAGCCGCCTGAACTGCGCCCTGTCGAGCGCCGGTTTCCTGCGCCAGGCGCTGGCGCAGGCCCTGCACTACGCGCGCCACCGCCGCGCCTTCGGCAAGATGCTGGTGGAGCAGCCGCTGATGCGCCGCCTGCTGGCCGACCTGGCCCTGGAGAGCGAGGCCGCCATGCTGCTGTCGATGGACCTGGCCAGCGCCTTCGGCGAAGACGACGAGGCCGTGGTCGGCTGGCGTCGCGTGCTGACCCCGGTGGCCAAGTTCTGGGTGTGCAAGCGCGCGGTCGAACTGACCGGCGAAGCGATGGAAGTGTTCGGCGGCAACGGCTATGTCGAGGACGGCCCGATGGGTCGGCTGTTCCGCGACGCTCCGGTCAATTCGATCTGGGAGGGCTCGGGCAATGTGATGTGCCTGGACGTGCTGCGCGCCATCAGCCGCAAGCCGGGCGACTTCGCCGCGGTGCTGGCCCGCCTGCAGGCGCTCGGCGGCGGCGACGCCCGCGTCGCGGCCAGCCTGCGCAAGCTGCAGGACGCGCTGGCGCTGCCGCCCGAGGTCCAGGAAACCGAAGCGCGCCGCTTCACCACCCGCCTGGCGCTGACCGCGCAGGCCTGCCTGATGCTGCGCCATGCCGATCCGCTGGCGGCCGAGGCCTTCGTGGCCAGCCGCTTCGATGCCGATTGGGGCGCGGTGGCGGGCATCAGCGCCGGGCTGGGTCGCGGCGCCGACGAAGCACGGCTGCTGGAGATGGCCTGGGCGGCCTGAGCCCGATCCATCGGTCCCGGCGGCGGGCACCCCCGGACCTGCCGCCCGGCCCGCAGCGCGCGGCGGCCGCGCCGTGCGCGATCACGACTACGACTACGACTACGTCCACGACAGATGGGAGACACAGCTTGAACCTTGTCGCAATGCTCGAGGCCACGGTGCGCAACCAGCCGCACCGGCCGGCGCTCCGCTACGAAGGCGCAACCCTCAGCTACCAGGACTTCAACGCCATGACGCGGCGTGCCGCCACCGTGCTGCAGGGGCGCGGCGTCACGCGCGGCAGCCGCGTGGCGCTGATGTGCACCAACACGCCCGGCTTCCTCGTGGCCATGTTCGGCGCGCTGCGCCTGGGCGCGGCGGTGGTGCCGGTCAACCACAAGCTGCAGGCGGCGGAAGTGGACTACATCCTCGCGCATAGCGGCGCCCGGCACTGCATCCATGACGGGCGCTTCGCCGCCGTGCTGGCGGGCGTGTCGGCGCCGCTGCAATGCCTGACCACGGCCACCGCCGCCGCCGGCAGCGACGACTTCGATGCGCTGGTGGCCGCGGCGCCGGAGCACGCCGGCATCGAGCCGGACGCCGGCGATCTCGCCGAGATCCTCTATACCTCGGGCACCACCGGCAAGCCCAAGGGCTGCCTGCACACCCATGCCAGCGTGTTCGCCGCCGCGCTGGGCACCGCCGCCGGCATGTCGATCACGCGCGAGGAGCGCATGCTGGTGGCGATGCCGATCTGGCATGCCTCGCCGCTCAACAACTGGACCCTGTCGACGCTGCTGATGGGCGGCACCGTGGTGCTGCTGCGCGAGTACGAGCCGGCCGCCTTTCTGCGCACGATCCAGCAGGAACGCACCACCTGCACCTTCTGCGCGCCGGTGGCGCTGCTGGCGCCGCTGCATGCGGTGCCGGACTTCGCCGCCTACGACCTCGGCTCGATGCGGCTGTGGACCTGCGGCGGCGGCCCGCTGGGCGCCGGGATGGCGCGCCGGCTGGCGGATGCCTACCGCTCGCCGCACTTCGTGCAGGTCTACGGCATGACCGAGACCGGGCCGCTCGGCACCGCGCTCTATGCCGACGAGGCCATCGCGCGCGCGGGCTCGATCGGGCGCGCCAGCATGCCGGGCGTGCAAATGCGCGTGATCAAGGACGACGGCAGCCCGGCCGGGCCCGGCGAAGTGGGCGAGATCCGGCTGCGCTCGGACGCGATGATGCAAGGCTACCTCGATGATCCCGAAGCCTCCGCGAACGCCTTCGACAGCGATGGCTGGTATGCCAGCGGCGATCTCGCGCAGGTGGACGAGGACGGTTACCTGACCATCGTCGACCGTGCCAAGGACATGGTCATCACGGGCGGGGAAAACGTCTATTCGAAGGAAGTCGAGGACGTGCTGAGCACGCATCCGCTGGTGCAGGACGTGGCGGTGATCGGACGGCCCCACCCCGAATGGGGCGAGACCGTGACCGCCTGCGTGGTGCTCAAGCCGGGCGCGGCACCCGGCGCGGCCGACGTCGAGGCGCTGCGCACCTTCCTGACGCCACGCCTGGCGCGCTACAAGATTCCCCGCCGCGTCGAGCTGTACGACACGCTGCCGCGCACGCCTACCGGCAAGCTGATGAAGCACGTGCTGCGGGGGCGGGCGGCGTAGCGGCGGGGGCGCACTCTTACGGGGATGGGGGCATCGAGCCGTTGACGCAGATCACGTAGATGACCGAGCCCGTGCCGGTGAGCGGTATGTTGTAACCGCTCAGGTCGGGCAGGTTGAAGAGCGCGCCGTTGCCACCGTAGGTCGTGCCGATCACATTGTAGAGACCGGGGTATTGCCCCTGGAACAAGGCCCTGCCATCGGCGGGCAAGTACCAGCTGTTGCTCGTCAGGCTTGGATTGCCGAGGTTGGTCGCGACCATCCACACCGTGCCGAGTATGCAGCTGCTTGGGCCGGTCGCACCGGTCGCACCGGTCGCTCCGGTCGCGCCCGTGACGCCGGCGCTGCCCTGCGGCCCCGTCGCGCCGGTGGCTCCCGTCACACCCATGGCTCCTGTCACACCCGTCGCACCCGCAGCGCCGGTGGCTCCGGTGGCGCCCGCCGGGCCGGTGGCTCCGGTCGCTCCGGTGGCCCCCGCCGTCCCCGTGGCACCCGTTACACCGGTAGCCCCGGTCGCACCCGTCGCGCCAGCGGATCCGGTTGCGCCCGTGGCGCCCACGGGTCCGACGGGTCCGACGGCGCCAGCGGGGCCGGTCGCGCCGGTCGCCCCGATCGCGCCGGTTGCGCCGGTTGCGCCCGTCGTACCCGTGTAGCCCAAGGCCCCGGTCGCTCCGGTCGCCCCGGTCGCCCCGGTCGCTCCCGTTGCGCCAGTGGGGCCGGTCGCTCCCGTGGCACCCGCCGCGCCGGTGGCGCCGGTAGCACCCGCTGCACCCGTGGCCCCGGTCGCTCCCACGGCGCCGGTCGCCCCGGTGGCGCCTGTAGCCCCCGCAGCCCCCGTCGCGCCGGTGGCCCCCGTGGCGCCCACGTTGCCATTGGCGACATCCTGCTTGATCGCCGCCAGCGTCGCGTTGGCCGCCGTCAACTGGGCGCGCAGCGCTTCGAGCTTGTCGTCGTAGCTGTCGCCGTTCTTGGGCTGGAACGCCTGGTTGAGCAGGTTGAGCCCGCGCACGTCCACGCCCAGGTTGGACAGGCGCTGCTGGGTCAGCAGGATCGCGCTGTCGAGGCGGCCGCTGATCTGCGAGGCGGAATTGGCCGACAGGCCGCTATACACCGACTCGGTGTCCGAAGTGCCGGCAGCCGCGGCCACCACCAGTTCGGTGAGCGGCGTGATGTTGGTGTTGCCGGCACTGGCGATGAAGGTGTGCAGCACGCTGCCGTCCGGCGCGACCACGCGCCCGACGCAAGGCAGGACGAGGCCGGCCGAACTGACCTTCCAGCTGCCGTCGGAGCCCGTCGTTGCCGAGGCTTGACCCTGCACGCACTTGAGCAGTACCTGGGCGCTCGCGATGGGCGAACCGATGGCCGCGATGCCGTTGATGCTGGCAACTTGCGGCGCCGCGCCATTGCTGCTGACCGGCGCGGCGTCGTCGCCGCCGCCGCACGCGCTCAGGAGCGTGCTTGTCGCGAGCGACAGGCACAATGCCCAACTGGATTTCCGCATGATTTTCCCCAAAACAATTTGTCGTTGTGAAATGATCCGGTCGCATGCGCTCCGGACCTGTTTGCGTCTTCTTGGTCTATCCGAGTGGATATGGTGCGTGTGCATCGGGCGCGACATCGTTTGCCAACAAAGGGCCAGCGACGCAGGCCATCCGCTACCATTCGGAAATGACCGAGCGGATTATATTGTTCAATCTGATAATGTTGTCAGATTCGACAAAATCACTAGACATTAGCGATACACGGCGGCCGGGCGTCTGGCCGGCCGGTGCGCGGAGAAAGGAAAGGACGGCAAGGTGAGTGGTATCTGCCTGAACATGATCGTCAAGAACGAGGCGCCGGTGATCACCCGCTGCCTGGCCTCGGTCAGGCCGTGGATCGATCGCTGGGTCATTGTCGACACCGGTTCGACGGATGGCACGCAGGACATCATCCGGGACTTCATGGGCGGCGTGCCCGGGGAACTGCATGAGCGTCCGTGGCGCGATTTCGCCCATAACCGCAACGAGGCAATGGCGCTGGCGCGGCCGCAGGCGGACTACCTGCTGTTCATCGATGCGGACGAGACCCTGCGCATGGACGCGGGTTTCCGCTGGCCCGCGCTGGACGGCGACGGCTACCAGTTCCGCTGCGAGCTGAACGGCTGGCAGTACCAGCGCAACGCGCTGGTCTCGGCGCGCCAGCCGTGGCGCTGGGAAGGGGTGCTGCACGAATACCTGACGCAGGATGCGCCGCACCGCTGGCAGAACCTGGCCGGCGCCGCCATCGTGGTCTCGCGCGACGGTGCGCGGGCGCGCGACAGCCAAACCTACCTGCGCGACATCGAGGTGCTGGAGCGCGCCCTGCGCGCTGAACCGGGCCATACGCGCTACCGCTTCTACCTGGCGCAGAGCTACCGCGACGCCGGCCTGCTGCAGCAGAGCCTGCAGGCCTACCGCGAGCGCATCGCGCTGGGCGGCTGGGAGGAGGAGTGCTGGTTCTCGCGCTTCCAGGTGGCGGTGCTGACCGAGCGGCTGGAAGCGCCCGCCGCCGAGGTGCGCGAGGCCTACCTGGCCGCCTACCAGGCGCGGCCGGTGCGTGCCGAGCCGCTGTGCGAGCTGGCGCGCTACCACCGCCTGCGCGGCGAATTCGCGCTGGCGCACCTGTACGCGCAGCAGGCCGCGGCGCTGGCGCGTCCTGCTGACACGCTGTTCCTGGACGATGCCGTCTACACCTGGCGCGCGCTCGACGAACTGGTGGTCAGCGCCTATTACGTCGGCGCGCTGGAGCAGGGCCGCGAGGCCCTGCGCCGGTTGCTGGCCGGCGCGGCCTATCCCGAGGCCGAGCGCGCCCGCATCGAGGGCAACCGCGTCTTCTACGGCATCTAACCTGGTGCCTCAGGCCTGGTCGGGCCGCCGCCCGGCGGTGGCGGCCGCCGCCGCGCGGCTGTTGCCGCCAGGGTCGCTCCGGTCGCCCCGGTCGCCCCGGTCGCCCCGGTCGCCCACCGCGTCCGCGGGCGCGGGCGCGGGCGTCGGCGCATCCACGGCCCCGGCGGACCCGGCGCTTGCCTCGCGTCGCGCGATCTCTTCGCGGGTGGAGGTGGACAGGTCCCAGGCGGCGATGAACAGCGCGGCGATCAGCGGGCCGATGACGAAGCCGTTCAGGCCGAACAGCGACATCCCGCCCAGCGTCGAGATCAGCACCACCCAATCGGGCATGCGCGTGTCCTTGCCGACCAGGATCGGCCGCAGCAGGTTGTCGACGGTGCCGATCACCACGGCGCCGAAGGCGATCAGCACGATGCCCTTGGCGGTCTCGCCGGTGAGCAGGAAGTAGATCGCAACCGGTCCCCAGATCAGGCTGGCGCCGACCGCCGGCAGCAGCGACAGGAAGGCCATCAGCACGGCCCACAGCAGCGCGCCCTGGATGCCGAGGATCCAGAAGATCAGCCCGCCCAGAGCCCCCTGCACGGCGGCCACGGCGAGATTGCCCTTGACGGTGGCGCGCGCCACCGTGGTGAACTTGCGCAGCAGGTGCTCCTTGTGGCCGGCCTCGAGCGGGATGGCGTGGATGATGCGGCGCGAGATGTCGGGGCCGTCGCGCAGCAGGAAGAACAGCAGGTACATCATCACGCCGAAACCGATCATGAACTGGAAGGTGTTCTGGCCGATGCTGAGCGCGCGCGTGGCGACGAACTGGCTGGCCTGGGCGGCGCCGGCGGTCAGCTTCTGCTGCAGGCCGCCGATGTCGGCCAGGTCCAGCCGCTCCAGCAGCTTGCCGAGCGAGGGCGGCAGCGCGTAGATGGCGCGCTGGAAGTAGTTGCCGAAGTCGATCTGGCCGGAGCGGATCTGCTGGAACACCGTATTGCCCTCCTGCAGCAGCGCCCCGGCGAGGAAGACCAGGGGCAGCACCACGATCAGCAGGCAGATGGTCAGCGTGAGCAGCGCGGCGAGGTTGCGGCGGCCGCCCAGCGCGCGCGCCAGCCAGTTGTTGGCGGGCGTGAAGATGATGGCGAGCACGGCGCCCCAGAACACCGCGCCCGCATAGGGCCAGAGCACGAAGCAGAAGGCCACGGAGACCGCGGCCAGCACGAGGTAGAAGGAGATCTGCTGCAGGCCGGACCGATCCCTGTCACTCATGTCGAAGTCACCTTGTCGGGGGCGCAGTCCCGCGCCGCCGGGTGGCGCGGGCTGCCGAAGCTCCAAGCTTACCAAGTCCGCGTGACGGCGCGTGTGTGCCGGCGGCCTCCGCCCGCGGAGTCAGCCGGGTGCGCCGAGCGCCGCGCGCAGCGGAAAGCGAGCGGTGAGCGCGCCGCCCAGCGACGGGCGGCCGACCCGGTAGCGGTGGCATTCGCCGCCGCTTTCGAAGGACAGGCTGTCCGGCTGCCAGCGCAGCGCGTCGATGCGCCAGGTCTCGACGCCGCGCACGCTGATGGCGCCGTCGTGGACCACCACGGTGGTGCAGGGCAGGCGGACGGTTTCGCGGTCGCCGGGCAGGAAGTCGGCTTCCAGCAGGATGGAAGTGGCAAGAAAGGCAGGCATGGGACTTGGCAAGGCGTGTAACGATACTGTACGGATATACAGTATAATTCTGACCTGCTGGGTCGGGAATAGATCAGGGAATGCCCAGCGTCTTTCCGAGTTCCCGGCCGAACGTCCTCCTGCTTTGGTGTGATACTGTGGCTTTCCGCGCCTCGGCCCGGCGCTGGATTGCGTGTAATGCCTTGATTTGGAAGAACAAATTGTCCAGGGAAAATCTGATCAGCATCCGCGGCGCGCGCCAGCACAATCTCAAGGAAGTCGACCTCGACCTGCACACCGGTGAGTTGACCGTGGTGACCGGGCCGTCCGGTTCGGGCAAGTCCAGCCTGGTCTTCGACACCCTGTACGCCGAAGGCCAGCGCCGCTACGTCGAAACCTTCAGCGCCTACGCGCGCCAGTTCCTCGACCGCATGGACCGTCCGCAGGTGGATCGCGTCGACGGCGTGCCGCCCGCGATCGCCATCGACCAGACCAATCCGGTGCGCAGCTCGCGTTCGACGGTCGGCACCATGACCGAGCTGAACGACCACCTGAAGCTGCTGTACGCGCGCGCGGCCGAGCTGTTCGACCGCGACACCGCCCAGCCGGTGCGGCACGACACCCCCGAGACCATCTATGCCGAGCTGCTGGCGCGCACCGCGCCTGGCACCGCGCACGCGGGTGCGCGCCTGGTGGTGACCTTCCCGGTCGAGCTGCCCAGCAGCACCACCGAGGAAGAGGTGCAGCAGTGGCTGTCGGTGAGCGGCTATACGCGCGTGCAGGCGCAGCGCGAGGCGGACTCGCCGACCGGGCGGCGCAAGATCCTGGACGTGGTGGCGGACCGCTTCCGCCTGCCGGGAGCGGACAAGGCCCGCGTGATCGAGGCGCTGGAAGCCTCGCTCAAGCGCGGCGGCGGACGCGTCGACGTCCACGTGCTGGCCGAGGAGGGCGAGGCGCAGTTGTGGCGCTTCTCCACCGGGCTGCATTGCCCGGACAGCGACCTGCGCTATGCCGAGCCCCAGCCGGCCTTGTTTTCCTTCAATTCGGCCTACGGCGCCTGCGACACCTGCCGCGGATTCGGCCGCGTGATCGGCGTGGACCTCGGCCTGGTGATCCCCGACGGCCGCAAGAGCCTGCGCGACGGCGCCATCAAGCCGATGCAGACGCCGGCCTGGAAAGAATGCCAGGACGACCTGATGCGCTACGCGGCGCGCGCCGGCATCCCGCGCGACATTCCCTGGGAGCAGCTCAGCGAGGCCGAGCGGCACTGGGTGGTGCACGGCTCGCCGGAGTGGGACGGCCAGTGGAACAAGCAGTGGTACGGCGTGATGCGCTTCTTCGACTACCTGGAGTCGAAGGCCTACAAGATGCACATCCGCGTGCTGCTGTCGAAGTACCGCAGCTATACGCCCTGCGAGACCTGCGGCGGCGCGCGCCTGAAGACCGAGTCCCTGCTGTGGCGCCTGGGCAGCCGTGACAACGCCGATGCCGTGCTGGCACCGGCGCAGCGTTTCCTGCCGCGCGGCACGCACTGGCAGCGCGAGCAGCTCGAAGCGCTGCCGGGCCTGACCGTGCACGACCTGATGCTGCTGCCGATCGAGCGCATCCGCCGCTTCTTCGACACCCTGACCCTGCCCAGCGCGCTGCTGGACGATGCCCTCAAGCTGCTGCTGGCCGAGGTGCGCACGCGCCTGAAGTACCTGTGCGACGTCGGCCTGGGCTACCTGACGCTGGACCGCCAGAGCCGCACGCTGTCGGGCGGCGAGGTGCAGCGCATCAACCTGACCACGGCGCTGGGCACCTCGCTGGTCAATACGCTGTTCGTGCTCGACGAACCCAGCATCGGCCTGCACCCGCGCGACCTGAACCGCATCGTCGAGGCCATGCACCGCCTGCGCGATGCCGGCAACACCTTGGTGGTGGTCGAGCACGATCCGTCGGTGATGCTGGCCGCCGACCGCCTGATCGACATGGGCCCGGGACCGGGCGAGCGCGGCGGCACCATCGTCTTCGACGGCACGCCGGGGCAGATCCGCAGCGTCGCCACGCTGACCGGCGACTACCTCGGCGGACGCCGCCGCGTGGCCGACGCCACCCACTGGCAGCGCCGGCCGGTGGCGGACGACACGCCGCGCATCGTGCTGGAGGGTGCCAGCGAACACAATCTGCAGGACGTCACGGTATCGATCCCGCTGCACCGCCTGGTATGCGTGACCGGGGTGTCGGGCTCGGGCAAGTCGACGCTGCTGCAGGACGTGCTCTACCCGGCCATGGCACGCCACTTCGGCAAGGCCACCGAAGCGCCCGGCGCCTACCGCGCGCTGTCCGGCGCCGGCCAGGTCAGCGACGTGGTCTTCGTCGACCAGTCGCCGATCGGCAAGACCGCGCGCTCGAACCCGGCCAGCTACGTCGGCGCCTTCGACGAGATCCGCAAGCTGTTCGCCAAGGCGCCGGTGGCGCTGCAGCGCGGCTACACCGCCGGCACCTTCAGCTTCAACTCGGGCGACGGGCGCTGCCCCACCTGCGGCGGCTCGGGCTTCGAGCACGTCGAGATGCAGTTCCTGTCCGACGTCTACCTGCGCTGCCCGGACTGCGACGGCACGCGCTACCGCGCCGAGGTGCTGGAGGTCAAGATCGAGCGCAGCGGCGCCGACGGGCGGCCGCGCCTGCTGAGCGTGGCCGACGTGCTGGACCTGACCGTCAGCGAGGCGGCCGCGCTGTTCGCGCGCGATGCCGGCGTGCTGCGCGTGCTGCAGCCGATCGAGGACGTTGGGCTGGAGTACGTCAAGCTGGGCCAGCCGGTGCCGACGCTGTCGGGCGGCGAGGCGCAGCGCCTCAAGCTGGCCGGCTTCCTCGCCGAGACCGCGCAGGCCACCAGCGGGCGGGTCAGGCCCTTGCCCGAGGAAGGCAAGCTCTTCATGTTCGACGAGCCCACCACCGGCCTGCACTTCGACGATATCGCCAAGCTGATGCGGGCCTTCGGCAAGCTGCTCGACGGCGGCCATTCGCTGATCGTGATCGAACACAACCTGGACGTGATCCGCGCCGCCGACTGGCTGGTCGATCTCGGCCCCGAGGGCGGCGACGCGGGCGGGCGCGTGCTGTGCGAAGGCACGCCGGAAACGGTCAAGCGCTGCGCCGCATCGCATACCGGCCGGGCCCTGGCGCAGTACGAGGAAGCGATGGCGGCCATGGCCGCCGCGGCGAGCGAGGCGGTCGCGCCGGCAGCGGAGGGAGAAGGCGAGGGACTGCCACTGCAGACCGCGCTGCAGGCGGCTCGGGCACGGCGCCTGCCGCCGCAGTCGGTGCGCATCGTCAACGCGCGCGAGCACAACCTGAAAGCGCTCGACGTCGACATCCCGCACGGCAAGTTCAACGTGGTCACCGGCGTGTCGGGCTCGGGCAAGTCCACGCTGGCCTTCGACATCCTGTTCCACGAGGGCCAGCGGCGCTACCTGGAATCGCTCAATGCCTATGCGCGCTCCATCGTGCAGCCGGCCGGCCGGCCCGAGGTGGACGCGGTGTACGGCATCCCGCCGACCGTGGCGATCGAGCAGCGCCTGTCGCGCGGCGGCCGCAAGAGCACGGTGGCCACCACCTCCGAGGTCTGGCACTTCCTGCGCCTGCTCTACGTCAAGCTGGGCATCCAGCACTGCATCCACGACGGCACGCCGGTGACCTCGCAGAGCATGGAATCGATCGCCGCGCAGCTGCTGCGCGATTATCGCGGCCAGCATGTCGGCCTGCTGGCGCCGCTGGTGGTGAACCGCAAGGGCGTCTATACCGACCTGGCCAAGTGGGCCAAGGCGCGCGGCAACACGCACCTGCGCGTCGACGGTGAATTCCTGCCGGTCGATCCCTGGCCGCGCCTGGACCGCTTCCGCGAGCACACCATCGAACTGCCGGTGGGCGACCTGGTGGTGTCGCCCGACGACGAAGGGCGCCTGCGCGAGCTGCTGGCGCAGGCGCTGGAGATCGGCAAGGGCGTGATGCACCTGCTGGCGCCGCTGGACGGGCTGGACCACGCCATGCGCCAGGGCGGCACGGCGCGCGTGGGCGAGACCAAGGTCTTCTCCACCAAGCGCGCCTGCCCGGTGTGCGGCACCAGCTATGCCGAGCTCGACCCGCGCATGTTTTCCTACAACAGCAAGCACGGCTGGTGCACGAGCTGCGTCGGCACCGGCCTGCAGCTGACGCGCGAGCAGCGGGCCGCCTACGACGACACCGTGCTGGCCGAGGACGGCCGCGGGCGCGAGCAGACCCTGCCCTCGGAAGAGCAGGAGCCCGAAGGCGTGGGCGAGACGCCCTGCGCCGATTGCGGCGGCACGCGGCTGAACCCGGCGGCGCGCGCGGTCACTTTCGATGCTTGCGCCATCGTCGACGTGGCGCAGTGGACCGTGTCCGACACGCGCGCCTGGATCGCCGGCCTGTCGCTGTCGGGGCGCGACGCCGAGATCGCGCGGGACGTGGTCAGCGAGATCCGCAGCCGGCTGGAGTTCCTGGAGGAGGTGGGGCTGGGCTACCTGAGCCTGGACCGCGCCGCGCCCAGCCTGTCCGGCGGGGAAGCCCAGCGCATCCGGCTGGCGGCCCAGCTCGGCAGCAACCTGCAGGGCGTGTGCTACGTGCTGGACGAGCCGACCATCGGCCTGCATCCGCGCGACAACCGGATCCTGCTCGACGCCCTGCGCAAGCTCGGCGACAAGGGCAACACGCTGGTGGTGGTCGAGCACGACGAAGACACCATCCGCCGCGCCGATCACATCATCGATATCGGACCGGGGGCGGGCAAGCGCGGCGGCAGCCTGGTGGCCCAGGGCGGCGTGGCCGAACTGGAGGCCAGCGCCGCCTCGACCACCGGCCGCTTCCTCGCCAATCCGATGGTGCATCCGCTGCAGCCACGCCGGCCGGTGCGCCCGGGCCGCGCCGGCGGACCGGACGAGCAGGCCGAGCCGGCGCAGTGGCTGACCGTGCACGGCGCCTCGCTGCACAACCTGCGCAAGGTCACGGCCGCGCTGCCGCTCGGCCGGCTGGTGGCGATCACCGGTGTGTCGGGCTCGGGCAAGTCCACGCTGGCGCGCGATGTGCTGATGGCCAACCTGCTCGACGCGGTGGGGCGCTCGGTGCTGTCGTCGCCGGCCACGCGCCGCGCGCGCGCCGCCGCGCAGAAAGAGGCCGCCGAGGCCGGCAAGGCCAAGGCGCGCGCCAAGGTCGAGGCGCGGCCCGAGTGGCGGGGCTGCGAGCAGATCACCGGCTGGGAACAGATCGACCGCGTGCTGGAAGTCGACCAGACGCCGATCGGCAAGACGCCGCGCTCCTGTCCGGCCACCTACATCGGCGTGTGGGACACCATCCGCAAGCTGTTCGCCGACACCCTGGAAGCACGCGCGCGCGGCTACAGCGCCTCGCGTTTCTCCTTCAACACCGGCGATGGCCGCTGCCCGGCCTGCGAAGGCCAGGGCGTGCGCACCATCGGCATGAGCTTCCTGCCGGACGTCAAGGTGCCATGCGATGTCTGCCACGGGCAGCGCTTCAATGCCGAGACCCTGGCCGTCACCTGGCGCGGCAAGAACATCGGCGATGTGCTGACCATGGAGATCGACGAAGCCGTCGAGTTCTTCGCGGCCATGACCAGCATCGCCCACCCGCTGCAGCTGATGAAGGACGTGGGCCTGGGCTACCTGACGCTGGGCCAGCCGTCGCCGACGCTGTCCGGCGGCGAGGCGCAGCGCATCAAGCTGGTGACCGAGCTGTCCAAGGTGCGCGACGACATCACGCGCCGCGGGCAGAAGGCGCCGCACACGCTGTACGTGCTGGACGAGCCCACCGTCGGCCTGCATATGGCGGACGTGGCGCGCCTGATCCGCGTGCTGCACCGTCTTGCCGACGGCGGCCACAGCGTGGTGGTGATCGAGCACGACCTCGACGTGATCGCCGAGGCCGACTGGATCCTGGACCTGGGACCGGAGGGCGGCGCGGCGGGCGGCACCATCGTCGGCGCGGCCGCGCCGGAGGCGCTGGCGCGGCTGCAGGCCAGCCACACCGGCGCGGCGCTGGTGCCGGTGCTGGCGCGCCAGGCGCCGGCGGCGGCACGGGAGGCGCGCGAAGCGTAGGCGCGGCGGCCGGCGCAGCGGCAGGCACGTCAGCCAGCGCCGGCCGGCGCGTCAAGCGGCGGTAAGCAGCGCGGCCACCGCCGGGAAGACCTCGTCGCGCCAGCGCGGGCCGGTGAAGAGTTCGTAGTGGCCGCTGCCGGCCACCATCAGGTGGTGCTTGTGCCGGGCCGCGAGGCCGCTGCACAGGTCGGCCGCGGCCCGCGTCTGGCCGGGGCCGGCGATGTCGTCGAGCTCGCCCTCGACGGTCAGCAGCTCGATGCCGCGGATGTCCTGGGGCCGCACCGGCCGGCCGCCGACGCTCCAGTCGCCGCGCGCCAGGCGGAATTCCTGGAAGACGATGCGGATCGTGTCGAGGTAGAACTCCGCGGCCATGTCGATCACCGCGTTGTACTCGTCGCAGGTGCGCAGGTGCAGGGCGGCCGCGGCGCGGTCGCCCTGCATCAGGTCCATGTAGTAGTCCCAGTGCGATCCCATCAGCCTGGACGGGTGCGCGGCGACGAGGCCGGCGTGCTGCAGGAAGCTGGGATAGACCCGGCGCCCCGCGCCTGCGTAGCGGGGTGGCACGGTGTGGATCAGGTGGCGCGCGAACCAGGAGAGCGGCTGGCGCAGCGCCAGCCGGTCCACCGCGGTCGGATTCTCGCGCGCGTCGATCGGGCCGCCCACCAGGGTCAGGCTGGCCGGCAGAGGCTCGCCGGCGCTGGCCAGCAGCGAAACCGCGGCCAGCGCCGGCACCGTGGCCTGGCAGACCGCCAGCAGATGGCGGGACGGCGCCTCGATGGCGCGCAGGAAATCCTGCAGGTAGGCCACGTAGTCGTCGAGATGGAAACTCCCGGCCGAAAGCGGCACCTCGCGCGCATCGATCCAGTCGGTCACGTAGACGTCGCACAGCGGCAGCAGGGTCGAGACCACCTCGCGCAGCAGCACCGCGTGATGGCCGGCCAGCGGCGCGCACAGCAGCACGGCAGGGCGCGTCGCCGCGGCCGCCGCCGGTGGCGGCGCGAAGCGCAGCAGGCGGCAGAAGGGCCGCTCGGTGATCACCTGTTCCTGGATGGGCAGTTCGCGTGCGCCGTCAGGCACCGAAGCAATGGCGAAGTCCGGCTTGCCATACTCGCGCCCCAGGCGCGCCAGCATGTCGCAGCCGGCCGCCACGCAGGGCGCGCCAGGCATGCGCGCCAGCGGGCTGTCCGGGTCGGCGAAGGCGCGCGTCAGCTCGGAGGCCCAGTCGGAGACGGGCGTCAGCAGCGAACGCTGGTATTCGAGGAGCTGGTACAGCATGGGGAGTTCCGGACAGTGGGCGGGAGGCAGGCGCCAGCGGATGCGGCCCGTTTCCTTTCACTATACGTGCAGGTGCCCGCGCGGCAAGCTTCGCGTGGCCGCCTCCATTCTCCATTGTCCGGAGTTTGCTACATGGAATCGGCCGGCCATCCACGCCTGCCGCAATGCGGGATTCCTCGGGATGGCCACCGGATCCGTGTCGCCTTGTGAGTGACAGGGCAGCCCTGCGCCGGGCTTTTGCGGCGCCCGGCGGGCGCCGCCGCCTGGCGCGGCCCCGTCCGGGGCAGGCGCGCCAAGGCGGGGAGATGGGGGGTCTCAGGCCGCCGGGGCCAGCGTCACCAGCTGGGCGCCGTCCTGCACCTGGTCGCCCACGGCATACAGCACTTCGCCGACCACGCCGTCTGCCGGCGCCGTCAGGGTGTGCTCCATCTTCATCGCTTCCATCACCACCAGCGGGTCGCCCTTGCGGATGGTCTTGCCGGCCTCGACCATGACCGCGATGATGCGCCCGGGCATCGGCGCCGCCAGCTTGCCGCCATCGGCCTCGGCGGCACTGGCGTGGCGCAGCGGATCGACGATGTCGAGCCGCACATGCCGGCCAGCCTGGAACACATGGACGGCGTCATCCTCCAGGTGGTAATGGCCGTGCAGCGTGCGGCCGCCCAGCACCACGGTGCAGCTGCCATCGTGGGCCACGGCGCGGAAGGGCTCGCTGCGGCCGTCGAAGCGCAGCCATTCCCCGGCCGCGGTGGCCTGCAGGCGTGCCCGCAGTTCGCCGTCGGCGGCGCCGAACAGGTAGTCCGTGTGGCTGTCGCCATTGAGGCGCCAGGCCCCGGCACGCACCCAGGGCGAGTGAGGATCGGCCTCGTCGACGCGGCGCTCGGCCGCCTCGCGCGCCTGCAGCGCCGCCACCGCCAGCGCGATGGCCTCCATGCCCACCGGCGCCGCCGGCGGGAACAGCACCGCCCGGTTGCGCTCGATCAGCCCGGTGTCCAGGTCCGCCTGCGCGAAGGCCTCGCACGCCACCAGCCGCTGCAGGAAGGCCACGTTGGTCGACAGCCCCACCACCTGGTAGGCCGCCAGCGCCTGGCGCATGCGCGCCAGCGCCTCGTCGCGGTCGCGCCCCCACACGATCAGCTTAGCGATCATCGGGTCGTAGTAGGGGCTGATGGTGTCGCCCTCGCGCACACCCGCGTCGATGCGCACGCCGGCCGGGCCGTGCGGGTTGCCGTCGACCGCGCCGCCGCGCATGAACTGCACCGCCGCCGGCGTGCGCAGGTAGCGCAGCGTGCCGGTCGAGGGCAGGAACTGCTTGTCCGGGTTCTCGGCGTAGATGCGCGCCTCCAGCGCGTGGCCGTCGATGCGCAGCTGCTCCTGCGCCAGCGGCAGCGGCTCGCCCGCGGCCACGCGCAGCTGCCACTCGACCAGGTCCTGCCCGGTGATCATCTCGGTCACCGGGTGCTCGACCTGCAGCCGCGTGTTCATCTCCATGAAGTAGAAGCTGCCGTCCTGGTTGGCGATGAACTCCACCGTGCCGGCGCCCACGTAGCCCACCGCGCGCGCCGCGGCCACCGCCGCCTCGCCCATGGCGCGCCGGCGTTCCTCGCTCATGCCCGGCGCCGGCGCCTCTTCCAGCACCTTCTGGTGGCGCCGCTGCACCGAGCAATCGCGCTCGAACAGGTAGACACAGTGGCCCTGGCTGTCGGCGAAGACCTGGATCTCGATGTGGCGCGGGCGCGTCAGGTACTTCTCGACCAGCACGCGCTCGTCGCCGAAGCTGGCCAGCGCCTCGCGCTTGACCGAGGCCAGCGCGGCCTCGAAGGCCTCGGGCGCCTCGACCACGCGCATGCCCTTGCCGCCGCCGCCGGCGCTGGCCTTGAGCAGCACCGGGTAGCCGATGCGGTCGGCCTCGCGGCGCAGCAGCGCCGGGTCCTGGTCATCGCCGTGGTAGCCGGGCACCAGCGGCACGGCGGCGGTCTCCATCAGCTGCTTGGCCGCGCTCTTGCTGCCCATGGCGCGGATGGCCGAGGCCGGCGGGCCGATGAAGACCAGGCCGGCGGCCGCGCAGGCCTCGGCGAAGCCCTCGTTCTCGGAGAGGAAGCCGTAGCCGGGGTGGATGGCCTGGGCGCCGGTGGCGCGCGCCACCTCGATGATGTGGTCGGCGCGCAGGTAGCTGTCGCGCGCGGCGGCGCCGCCGATGTGCACGGCCTCGTCGCAGAAGGCCACGTGGCGCGCGTCGGCGTCGGCGTCCGAGTACACCGCCACGGTGCGGATGCCCAGCCGGCGGCAGGTGGCCGCCACGCGGCAGGCGATTTCTCCTCGGTTGGCGATCAGGATCTTGTTGAACATAGTGTCTCTACCTGTGTGGTGTAGGGGCAGGATCGGCGCTGGTCGAGGTGCGCTCTCATCACTTCCCGTTCAGGTCTGGGTGGCTACGGGGTCGGGAGGGGGCCGCCGTGCCGCCGCGCGTTAGACGCGGTCTGGACGCGGTCTGGACGCCGTCATGCTGGCAAGTGCCAGCCCTCTCCCCCGGCCCCTCTCCCGCGAGCGGGAGAAGGGAGCAAAGCTCGTGTCGTGCGCAGGCTCAGGCGGGACGCCAGGCTGGTGTGCGTTTCTCCAGGAAGGAGCGCACGCCTTCGCGGCCTTCGTCGGAGGCGCGGATGGCGGCGATGCGCTCGGCGGTGTCGGCCAGCAGGTCGTCGTCGATCGGGCGACCGGCTACCTCGCGCACCAGGCGCTTGCTTTCGCGTACCGCGTTCGGGCTGTTGGCGACCAGCGCCGCGCTGATCTCGTTGACCTTGGCGTCGAGCGCATCGGCGCCGGCCACGGCATGGACGAAGCCCAGGCGCAGCGCCTCGGCGGCATCGAAGCGCTCGGCGGTGATGAAGTAGCGGCGCGCTGCCTGCTCGCCCATGGCGCGGATCACATAGGGGCTGATGGTGGCGGGCAGCAGGCCCAGGCGCGCCTCCGACAGGCAGAAGTGCGCATGGTCGGCGGCCACGGCGATGTCGCAGGCCGCGGCCAGGCCGACGCCGCCGGCGTAGGTGTCGCCATGGATGCGGGCGATCACCGGCTTGGGGCAGGACCAGATGGTGTACAGCATCTCGGCCAGCGTGAGCGCGTCGGCATGGTTCTCCTCATTGGAGTAACCGGCCATCTTCTTCATCCAGTTCAGGTCGGCGCCGGCGCAGAAGGCCGGGCCGTTGCCGGCCAGCACGATGGCGCGCACCTCGGGCTCCGCGCCCAGCGCGCGGAAGGCGCCGGTAAGCTCCGCGATCACGGTCTCGTTGAAGGCGTTGCGCACGTCCGGGCGGTTCAGCGTGACCGTGGCGACGTGGCGGGCGGTAGTGACGGTGAGGGTGGTGAATTCCATGGGGCGATCCTGTAGATGTCGGCCACTCACATGCGGAAGACGCCGAACTTCATGTCTTCGATCGGTGCGTTGAGGCTGGCCGACAAGCCGAGGCCGAGCACGGTGCGGGTCTGCGCCGGGTCGATCACGCCGTCGTCCCACAGCCGCGCGCTGGCGTAGTAGGGGTGGCCCTGGTGCTCGTACTGGTCGCGGATCGGCTGCTTGAAGGCCTCTTCCTGCTCGGCGCTCCAGTTGCCGCCCTTGGCCTCGATGCCGTCACGGCGCACGGTGGCCAGCACGCTGGCGGCCTGCTCGCCGCCCATCACCGAGATGCGGGCGTTGGGCCACATCCACAGGAAGCGCGGCGAGTAGGCGCGGCCGCACATGCCGTAGTTGCCGGCGCCGAAGGAGCCGCCGATGATCACGGTGAACTTGGGCACCTGGGCGGTGGCGACCGCGGTCACCATCTTGGCGCCGTTGCGCGCGATGCCTTCGTTCTCGTACTTGCGGCCCACCATGAAGCCGGTGATGTTCTGCAGGAACACCAGCGGGATCTTGCGCTGGCAGCACAGTTCGATGAAGTGCGCGCCCTTGAGCGCCGATTCGGAGAACAGGATGCCGTTGTTGGCGACGATGCCGACCGGGTAGCCCCAGATGCGGGCGAAACCGCACACCAGCGTGGTGCCGTAGCGGGCCTTGAACTCGTCGAAGTCGGAGTCGTCGACGATGCGCGCGATCACCTCGCGCACGTCGTACGGCTTGCGCGTGTCGGTGGGGATCACGCCGTACAGCTCTTCCACCGGGTAGCGCGGCGGCTTGGGCTCGTGCAGGCGGATCTGGTCGGGCTTGCGGCGGTTCAGGTGCTGGACGATATTGCGCGCCAGCGACAGCGCGTGCAGGTCGTTCTGCGCGAAGTAGTCGGCCACGCCGGACAGGCGGGTGTGCACGTCGGCGCCGCCCAGGTCCTCGGCGCTGACTTCCTCGCCGGTGGCGGCCTTCACCAGCGGCGGGCCGCCCAGGAAGATGGTGCCCTGGTTCTTGACGATGATGGACTCGTCACTCATCGCCGGCACGTAGGCGCCGCCCGCGGTGCAGGAGCCCATCACCACGGCGATCTGCGGAATGCCCCGCTTGGACAGGTTGGCCTGGTTGTAGAAGATGCGGCCGAAATGGTCGCGGTCCGGGAACACCTCGTCCTGGTTCGGCAGGTTGGCACCGCCGGAGTCCACCAGGTAGATGCAGGGCAGGTTGTTCTCTTCGGCGATCTCCTGCGCGCGCACGTGCTTCTTCACCGTCATCGGGTAGTAGGTCCCGCCCTTGACGGTGGCGTCGTTGCAGACGATCACGCATTCCTGGCCGGCCACGCGGCCGATCCCGGTGATGATGCCGGCGCCGGGCGCCGCATCGTCGTACATGTCGTAGGCCGCCAGCTGGGACAGCTCCAGGAAAGGCGTGCCCGGATCGAGCAGTTGCTGCACGCGGTCGCGCGGCAGCAGCTTGCCGCGCGCCAGGTGCTTGTCGCGCGCGGCTTCGCCGCCGCCTTCGGCGAGCTTGGCGATCTTGGCCTTGAGGTCGGCCACCAGGGCCTGCATAGCCTCGGCATTGGCCTTGAAGGCCTCGGCGCGGGCATTGAGCTTGGATTCGAGGATGGGCATGGGGTCTCGCGGTTCGGGGCGGATCAGGGCGGATCGGGTCCGGGGCGGGCGCGGCGGGCGCAGTGGCAGCGCGGCCCGCCGCGGCGCGGGCTTACATGGTCTCGGCGAACAGTTCGCGGCCGATCAGCATGCGGCGGATCTCCGAGGTGCCGGCGCCGATCTCGTACAGCTTGGCGTCGCGCCACAGGCGGCCGGCCGGGTATTCGTTGATGTAGCCATTGCCGCCCAGGATCTGCACCGTCTCGCCGGCCATCCAGGTGGCCTTCTCCGCCGTGTACAGGATCACCGCCGCGCAGTCCTTGCGCACCTGGCGCACGTGGTCGCTGCCGAGCGCGTCGAGGTTCTTGCCGACCGTGTACAGGTAGCTGCGCGCGGCCTGCAGCGTGGTGTACATATCGGCCACCTTGCCCTGGATCAGCTGGAACTCGCCGATGCTCTGGCCGAACTGCTTGCGGTCGTGGATGTAAGGGGTGATCACGTCCATGCAGGCCTGCATGATGCCGACCGGGCCGCCCGACAGCACGGCGCGCTCGTAGTCGAGGCCGCTCATCAGCACCTTGGCGCCGCCGTTCTCGGCGCCGAGGATATTTTCCACCGGCACTTCGACGTCCTCGAACACCAGCTCGCCGGTGTGCGAACCGCGCATGCCCAGCTTGTCCAGCTTCTGCGCCACCGAGAAACCCTTCATGCCCTTCTCGACGATGAAGGCGGTCATGCCGCGCGCGCCCAGCTCGGGCTCGGTCTTGGCGTAGACCACCAGCACGTCGCAGTCGGGGCCGTTGGTGATCCACATCTTGGTGCCGTTGAGCACATAGCGGTCGCCCTTGAAGTCGGCGCGCAGCTTCATGCTGACCACATCCGAGCCGGCGTTCGGCTCGCTCATGGCAAGCGCGCCGATCCATTCGCCCGAGACCAGCTTGGGCAGGTAGCGGGCCTTCTGCGCCGGCGTGCCGTTGCGGTGGATCTGGTTCACGCACAGGTTGGAGTGGGCGCCGTAGGACAGGCCCACCGAGGCGGAGGCGCGGCTGATCTCCTCCATGGCGATCATGTGGGCGAGATAGCCCATATTGGCGCCGCCGTATTCCTCGGCCACGGTGATGCCGAGCACGCCGAGGTCGCCCATCTTCTTCCAGGCGTCCATCGGGAACTGGTCGGTGCGGTCGATCTCGCCGGCGCGCGGCGCCAGCTCGGCCTGGGCCCAGTCGCGCACGGCGGAGCGCAGCATCTCGATGTCTTCACCGAGGTCGAATTTCAGTCCGGGGAGTTCGGTCATGGTCGTGTGCCTTTCGTCAATGGTTGAGCGCCGTTGTTCGGCTTGTCGTTCTGGCTTGCTGGCAGTCCTGCGCGACCGGTCCCGCGGGCGGGGCCGGACGCTTCGGGGTTCGGGGTTCGCGGTTCGAGACGCAGGTTCAGGCGGTCTTCGGTTCGGTCAGGTTCAGCTCCACCGTCATGCGCTCACGCATGACGAACTTCTGCACCTTGCCGGTGATGGTCATCGGCATCTCGTCGACGAAGCGGATGTAGCGCGGGATCTTGTAGTGGGCGATCTGCTCGCGGCAGAAAGCGCGGATCTCGTCCTCGGTGGCGCTCTGGCCGGGCCGCAGCACGATCCAGGCACAGATCTCCTCGCCGTACTTCGGATCGGGCACGCCGAACACCTGCACGGCCTGCACCTTGGGGTGGCGGAAGAGGAACTCCTCGATCTCGCGCGGGTAGACGTTCTCGCCGCCGCGGATCAGCATGTCCTTGACGCGGCCGACGATATTGCAGTAGCCGTCGGCGTCGATGGTGGCGAGGTCGCCGGTGTGCATCCAGCCGTCGCGGATGGCCTCGGCCGTGCGCGCCTCATCCTCCCAGTAGCCCTGCATCACCGAATAGCCGCGCGTGCACAGCTCGCCGGTGGCGCCGACCGGCAGCACCTGGCCGTCGACGTCGACCACCTTGCACTCCAGGTGCGGATGGACGCGCCCGACCGTGGCCACGCGCTTGTCGAGCGGGTCGTCGGTGGCGCTCTGGAAGGACACCGGGCTGGTCTCGGTCATGCCGTAGGCGATGGTCACCTCGGCCATGTGCATGTCCTTGATCACCCGCTTCATCACCTCGATCGGGCAGGGCGCGCCGGCCATGATGCCGGTGCGCAGCGAGGAGAAGTCGTAGCTGCCGAAGTCGGGGTGGTCGAGCTGGGCGATGAACATGGTCGGCACGCCGTGCAGGGCGCTGCAGCGCTCCTCGCTGACCGCCGCCATGGTGGCGACCGGGTCGAAGGCCTCGCCGGGGAACACCATGCAGGCGCCGGTGGACACGCAGGCCAGCACTGCCAGCACCATGCCGAAGCAGTGGTAGAGCGGCACCGGGATGCACAGCTTGTCCTGCTCGGTAAAGCGCATCGCCATGGCGATGTAGCGGGCGTTGTTGAGGATGTTGCGGTGCGTCAAGGTGGCGCCCTTGGGGGCGCCGGTGGTGCCGCTGGTGAACTGGATGTTGATCGGGTCGTTGCGGTCGAGCGAGGCCGTCAGTGCGTCCAGTTCGGCACGTGGCACGGCGGCGCCGCGCGCCACCATCTCGTCGAAATTGAGCATGCCCGGCGTGCGTGCCTCGCCCATGCGGATCACCCAGCGCAGCGCCGGCAGGCGCGCCGCCTGCAGCGTGCCGGGTGCGCTGGCGGCCAGTTCGGGCGCCAGCGTCTGCAGCATCTCCAGGTAGCGCGAGGTCTTGAAGGTTTCCGCCGCGATGATGGCCTTGCAGCCGACCTTGTTGAGCGCGTACTCCAGCTCGGCCAGCCGGTAGGCCGGATTGATGTTGACCATGACCAGGCCGGCGCGCGCGGTGGCGAACTGGGTCAGCAGCCATTCCACCCGGTTCGGCGACCAGATGCCGACACGATCCCCGCGGCGCAGGCCGAGCGCCAGCAGGCCGGCGGCCATGGCATCGACCGCGGCGGTGAACTCGCGCCAGGTCCAGCGCACGCCCTGTTCGCGGAACACCACCGCCGGCCGCTCCGGGAAGCGCGCCGCGGTGGCGGCGAGGAAGTCCGGGATGGTCTGCTCGGACAGCGGGATGCGGGTATCGCCGCGCACGTGCGACATTCCGTCGAGGGGAAGGCCCACGGCTGTCTCGGTGCGGGTGGTGTCGGTCATGGTCGTCTCCAGATGGGTGCTTGCCGTTGAATGTTGAGTGTGTCTCAACTATGTTACGGCTATCTGACTGCCTGATTTTTTTGCTTTATTTCTGCTTTGAGCGGCGCTCGCTTCGCCGCCAACGGGGTAAAATTACACCGGCATTGGCAAAATTGCAAATGCAAATTGAGTGACATTCAAGAAACTGCGGAGCACGGGCGGAGGCGGCAGCCGCCATCCCGGCCGGCCCACGCAAAGAGGATAGTTCCATGGACGACACCCTGGCCAGGCGGCGCGTACCGGCGCGCGCCAAGGCGGAACAACGCATACGCGACATCCTGCGGATCAGCCGCGAGGTGTTCTCCGAGCTGGGGTACGAGCGCACCACCACGACCGAGATCGCCCAGCGCCTGGGGATCTCGGAAGGCACCATCTTCACTTACTTCCACAGCAAGCGCGAACTGTGCGCGCGCGTGATCCAGGACTGGTACGACGAGATCATCGCTGCCATCGAGAACGGCATGCCGCGCGGCCAGAGCACCCGGGCGCAGCTCGAGTTCTTCATCCATACGCACCTGCGGCTGTTCCTGATCCAGGGCACCGGCCTGTGCGCCCTGGTGCTCTCCGAAGGGCGCGCCAAGGGACAGGGCCTGGGTGAGGTCTTCCTGCCGCTGCAGCGCCGCTACACCGCGCCGCTGATGGACCTGCTGGCGCGCGCACGGGAAGCCGGCGAGATCCGCGCCGACCTGCCGCTCAGCCTGCTGCGCTCGGCCATCCTCGGTCCGATGGAGCACGTGCTGTGGGATGCGGTGGTGGGCGGGCGCCCGGTCGACATCGAGAAGACGGCGCAGCACCTGGTGGCCTTGCTGTGGCCGGCTTTGCTGCCGCCTGATCTGGAGGTGGCGGCGTTGAAGCGGTTTTATGGGGAGGTGGGGGTGGCGTTGAGGCGGGTGGAGGAGGGGAAGTAGGTTTGCCTTGCTTTGGTGAGGCCTGGGTAATGGTGGATGTTGTTGGTTTGCGAGGCAACGGCCTGTTTCGACTCCCCCTGCGAGGGAGCCGACCTACTTTCTTGGTCTTGCCCAAGAAAGTAGGCAAAGAAGGCGCGCCGGGTGCGGCTCAAAGACCCCTCGCGTGCTGAGGCAAAGAGCGGCCGGGCCCCAACTCGGATCGCCTTAGGGCGATCCTCAGACAGGGGGCCCTCTAATCCGCTCTTTGCCCCAGCCCGCGAGGCGCCGCACACGGCAGGGAACAGATGCCACGCCTCGCTTCGCTTCGGGTGGGGGTGTTCGGCCAGCTTGCTGGCCGAACACCAATGCACGCGTGACTCGATGCCTTGTCGCTTGTTTTCGGGCGGTGTTCGTGTGCGGGGCAACGGCCAGTTTCGACCCCCTGCGGGGAGCCGACTCGCTTTCGTGACGCACGGCTTTTGCGCGTGGATTCGAGTGGTATCGGTCAGTGTGACAACGGCCTGTTTCGACTCCCCCTGCGGGGGAGCCGACCTACTTTCTTGGTCTTGCCCAAGAAAGTAGGCAAAGAAGGCGCGCCGGGTGCGGCTTAAAACCCCCTCGCGTGCTGAGGCAAAGAGCGGCCGGGCCCCAACTCGGATCGCCTTAAGGCGATCCTCAGACAGGGGGCCCTCTAATCCGCTCTTTGCCCCAGCCCGCGAGGCGCCGCACACGGCAGGGAAAAGAAGTCACGCCTCGCTGCGCTTCGGGTGGGGGTGTTCGGCCAGCTCGCTGGCCGAACACCAATGCACGCGTGATTCGATGCCTTGTCGCTTGTCTTCGGGTGGTGTCGGTCTGCGAGGCAACGGCCTGTTTCGACTCCCCTGCGGGGAGCCGACTGGCTTTCGTGACGCAAGGCTTTTGCGCGTGGATTCGAGTGGTATCGGTCTGTGTGATAACGGCCTGTTTCGACTCCCCCTGCGGGGGAGCCGACCTACTTTCTTGGTCTTGCCCAAGAAAGTAGGCAAAGAAGGCGCGCCGGGTGCGGCTCAACCCCCCTCGCGTGCTGGGGCAAAGAGCGGCCGGGCCCCAACTCGGATCGCCTTAAGGCGATCCTCAGACAGGGGGCCCTCTTTTCCGCTCTTTGCCCCAGCACGCGAGGCGCCGCACACGGCAGGGAACAGACGCCACGCCTCGCTTCGCTTCGGGTGGGCTGTGTTCGGCCAGCTGCTGGCCGAACACAAAGGCTCAGCCAGCCAACCAAGTCAGCATGCAAGAGCAAGCCCGCTCGCATACCAACGGTTGGCCTTTCCCTCCCGTGTGCGGCGCCTCGCGAATGGGCCCCGGCCGCCGATGAAGCCCGTCCGCTGTCTGAGCGGCCGCAGGCCGCGAGTTCGGACGGGCGCGGCGGCCGGGGCCCATTCGCGAGGGGGGGTCGCCGCACCCGGGTCGCCTTTCTTTGCTTACTTTCTTTGGCGAGACAAAGAAAGTGAGTCGGCTCCCCGCAGGGGAGTCGAAACAGGCTTTTGTCTCGCAGACCAACACCGCCCGAACCCAAACGGCAAGGTACCAAATCACCAGAGCAAGCCGTTGCCAAGCACACCGACAAGCCATCCCAAAACCAACCAACTCAAGCCCAAAAGATCAAGCCATCTGACTCAACGCCCTACGAAACCGCCCCAGCGAAAACGCAAACAAGACACTGCCGATCACCAGCAGGAAAAGAAACGGCTTCCAGACCACGCCCATCCCAGCACCACGATAGAGAATGGCCTGCCCAAGCTCGACGAAGTGGGTGGTCGGCGCCGCCAGCATGATGACCTGCACGAACTCCGGCATGCTCTCGCGCGGCGTGCTGCCGCCCGACAGCATCTGCAGCGGCAGCAGCACGAGCACCAGCAGCATGCCGAACTGAGGCATGCTGCGCGCCAGCGTGGCCATGAAGATCCCCATCGAGGTGGTGGCGAACAGGTGCAGCGCGGCGCCGGCCAGGAACAGCCACATCGAACCCTCGATGGGAACGTGCAGCGCGCCGCGCACGACGAAGGTGAGCGAGAAGCCCGCCGCCAGCAGCACCACCAGGCCCATCGACCACACCTTGGCCAGCATGATCTCGGTCGGCGTGACCGGCATCACCAGCAGGTGCTCGATGGTGCCGTGCTCGCGCTCGCGGATCAGCGCGGCGCCGGTCAGGATGATGGAGAGCATGGTGACGTTGTTGATGATCTCCATCATGGCGCCGAACCACGACTGGGTCAGGTTGGGGTTGAAGCGCATGCGCACGGCGAGGTCGACCGGCAGGTCGGCGGCGGCGCGGTAGCGGCGCACGAATTCGTTGATTTCGTCGTTGAGGATCTGCTGGACGTAGCCGCTGCCGGTGAAGGCCTGGCTCATGCGGGTGGCGTCGATGTTGAGCTGGATCTCGGCCGGACGCCCCGCCAGCACGTCGCGCTGCAGGTTGGGCGGGATGTCGAGCGCGAAGGTGTAGCGGCCGGCGTCCATGCCGGCGTCGGCCCCGGCCGGGCTGACCATGGCCGGGGCGGAGAAGTGCGGCGGGTAGAAGGCCGAGACGATGCGCGAGGACAGCGGCGAGCCGTCGTTGTCGGTGACGGCGATGGGGGCCATGTGCAGGGTTTCGGGA
Organism: Cupriavidus sp. USMAHM13; assembly: GCF_001854285.1. Classification (NCBI taxonomy): domain Bacteria; kingdom Pseudomonadati; phylum Pseudomonadota; class Betaproteobacteria; order Burkholderiales; family Burkholderiaceae; genus Cupriavidus; species Cupriavidus sp. USMAHM13. Next base: position 2,653,948 of record NZ_CP017752.1, on the reverse strand, counting down.
ATCGCCGTGGCCGAGGTGTAGATCGTCACGGTGAAGGCGAACACGATCAGGATCAGCATCATGGGATCGCGCACCAGGCTCCACAGCTCCTTGACCCCCAGCCGGTAGATATTGGCCAGGTGGCGGGGCCGGGTGCGGGTGGTGGGCGCGGCCGGGCTGGCGTCTTGCCGGGCGGGCGCGGCGGCCCCGGTGTCGTTGGCGTTCATCTCAGCTCTCCTGCTTCTTCAGCAGCGCCACCGAGGCGCCCAGGATCACCGGTACCGCGAGCAGCAGCGGCCAGAAGGCGCTGCGCAGGTCGGCGAAGTCGAGCGCCTTGCTGAACACGCCGCGGCTGACGGTCAGCATATAGGTGGCGGGGTAGACCTGCCCTATCAGGTAGCCCGCTCCCTCCAGCGAGGCGACCGGGTTCAGCAGGCCGGCGAACTGCACCGCGGGCACCATGGTTCCCATCATGGTGAAGAAGAGGGCGGCGATCTGGCTGCGGGTGAAGGTGGAGGCCAGCAGGCCGATGGCGGTGGCGATCACGCAGTAGATGGCGGCCGCCAGCAGCAGGGTGGGGAAGCTGCCCTTGATCGGCACGTCGAACAGCGTCACCGCCAGCAGCGTCATCAGCAGGAAGTTCAGCATGGCCAGCAGCACGTAGGGCGCCTGCTTGCCGAGCAGGAATTCCAGGCGCGTGACCGGGGTCACGTAGAGGTTGATGATCGAGCCCAGTTCCTTCTCGCGCACCACGGCGAGGGCGGTCAGCATGGCCGGCATCATCAGCAGCAGCAAGGGAATCACCGCCGGCACCATGGCCGGCAGGCTGCGCACGTCGGGGTTGTAGCGGAAGCGCGTTGCCACCGTGACCGCCGTGCCGGCGCTGGTGCCGAGGCGCTGGCGCGCCTGCTCGGCCAGCCAGCCCTGGTGCATGCCCTGCACGTAGCCGCGCACGGTCTCGGCGCGCTGGGGCATGGCGCCGTCGATCCACACGCCGATCTGCACCGCTTTGCCGCGCGCGGCGTCGCGCGCGAAGCCGGGCGGGATCTCGATGGCCAGGGACAGTTCGCCGCTGCGCATGCGCCGGTCCATCTGCGCGTAGTCGGTGATCGGGGCCTGCTCGATGAAGTAGCGCGAGCCGGCAAGGTTCAAGCGGTAGTTCTCGCTCAGCGCCGTCTGGTCGCGGTCGAGCACGGCATAGTGCAGGTCTTCCACATCCATGCTGATGCCGAAGCCCATGACGAACATCAGCAGCAGGGAGCCGGCCAGCGCCAGGGTGGCGCGCACCGGGTCGCGGCGCAGTTCCAGCGCTTCGCGCCACATATAGCTGAGGGCGCGGCCCAGGCTGAAGCCGCGCGTGGGCGTGGGCGCGTGTCCACCACCGCTGTCGAGGATGGCGGCGGATTCCGATTCGGCGCCCTCCGGCTGGCCGCCCTGCGTACCCGCGCCGGCGTCGACCAGGTAGGCGATGAAGGCCTCTTCCAGCGTGGCGGCGCCGCGCTGGCGCGTCAGCGCATGCGGGGTGTCGCTGACCAGCACGCGGCCGGCGTGCATCAGCGAGATGCGGTCGCAGCGCTGGGCCTCGTTCATGAAGTGGGTGGAGATGAAGATGGTGACGTGATCCTCGCGCGCCAGCGCGATCAGCAGGCGCCAGAAGTTGTCGCGCGCGACCGGATCGACGCCCGAGGTCGGCTCGTCGAGGATCAGCAGTTCGGGCTTGTGCACCATCGCCACCGCCAGCGAGAGGCGCTGGCGCACCCCCAGCGGCAGGCTGTCCGGCAGCGTGTCGAGCACCTCCGCCAGGTGGAAGCGCGCCACCATCTCGTCGACGCGCGCCGGGATGTCCGCTTCCGGCACATGGAACAGGCGGGCGTGCAGCACCAGGTTCTGGCGCACGGTCAGCTCGCCATACAGCGAAAAGGCCTGCGACATGTAGCCGACGCGCCGGCGCGTGTCGAGGTCGCGCGGATCGACTGCCTTGCCGAACAGCCAGGCCGTGCCCTCGCTGGCCGGCAGCAGCCCGGTCAGCATCTTCATGGTGGTCGACTTGCCGCAGCCGTTGGAGCCGAGGAAGCCGAAGATCTCGCCGCGGCGGATGCGGAAGTTGACGTGGTCGACGGCGGTGAAGTCGCCGAAGCGCATGGTCAGGTCGCGCGCTTCGATGGCGATCCTGGCCTGCTCGTCCACGCGCAGCGGTGTGATCGCCACGGGCTGGTGGCCGCGCCGCTTCGCCTCCGGCAGCAGGGCGATGAAAGCGGCTTCCAGCGCATCGGTGCCGGTGCGCGCCAGCAGCTCGTCCGGTGTGCCGGTGGCGAGCACGCGGCCGCCGTCCATGGCGACCAGCCAGTCGAAGCGCTGCGCCTCGTCCATGTAGGCGGTGGCGACGATCACGCTCATGCCTGGGCGCTGGCGGCGGATGCCGTTGATCAGGTCCCAGAACTGGGCGCGCGCGAGCGGGTCCACGCCGGTGGTGGGCTCGTCCAGGATCAGCAGGTCGGGATCGTGGATCAGGGCGCAGCACAGTCCCAGCTTCTGCTTCATGCCGCCGGACAGCTTGCCGGCCGGGCGGCCGAGGAAGGCGTGCATGCCGGTGGCGCGCGTCAGGGTATCGATGCGGCGGCGCCGTTCCTCGCGGTCGTGGCCGAACAGGCGGCCGAAGAACTGCAGGTTTTCCTCCACCGACAGGGTCGGGTAGAGGTTCTTGCCCAGGCCCTGCGGCATATAGGCAATGCGCGGACAGACCGCGTCGCGGTGGCGGGCGCTCGCCATGTCGCCACCGAGGACCGTCACCGTGCCTTCCTGCACCGCCCGCGAGCCCGCCGCCAGCGCCAGCAGGCTGGACTTGCCGACGCCGTCGGGGCCGATCAGGCCGACCATGCAGCCGGCGGGGATGTCCTGGGTGATGGCATCGAGCGCGAGCGTGCTGCCGTAGCGCAGCGTCACGCCCCGGACCTGGACGGCGGGCGGGGGCCGGTTCGCCATCACGGTACCCGCACCTGCAGCTTGTCCGGCCACTGCGCCTTGGCGTCGAGCTTGAGCCAGGCGATGCCGGGCACACCGGTCTTGACGTATTCCAGGTGGCGGCGCAGCAGCTCGGGCGGGATCTGCGCCTTGACGCGGAACATCAGCTTCTGGCGTTCGCTGGCGGTCTCCACGGTCTTGGGCGTGAACTGAGCCGTGCTGGCGACGAAGCTGACCTTGGCCGGGATCACATACTGCGGCACGGCGTCGAGCACGATGCGCACGTCGTCGCCCATGGCGACCCGGCCGGCGACCTGCTCGGGCAGGAAGAAGGTCATGTAGACGTCGGCCAGGTCGACCATGTTCAGCACCTTGCCGCCGGCGCCCAGCACTTCGCCGGCCTGGGCGACGCGGTACTGCACGCGGCCGTCGCGCGGGGCGCGCAGTTCGCTGTCGCGGATGTCGGCGTCGATGCGCGCAATGGTGGCCTCGGCGGCGGCCACCGAGGACTGGGTGCCGGTCTGCTCGGCGCGCGCGGCATCGATGGCCGCCGCCGCGGCGGTCACCTGCGCGCGGGCGGCGTTGACGGCGGCTTCGGCGCTGTGCACGCGGGCGCGGTCGTCGTCCAGTTCCTGCATCGACGAGGCGCCTTCACGCGACAGCGTCTCGGAGCGCGCGAAGCGGCGCCGTGCCGCATCAAGTTCGCTCTCACGCTGCACCACCACGGCCTCGGCGGCGCGCCGGTCGCTTTCGCGCAGGGCCACCTGGGCCTTGGCGCTGGCCACGGCGTTGATGGCGCGCTGGCGCTGGGCGTCGGCTTCCTCACGCTGTGCCTGCAGCGTGTCGCTCTGCATGCGCGCCAGCGGCTGGCCGGCCTTGACGAAGTCGCCGTCGGTGACGAGCACCGCGGTGACGCGGCCGGCCAGCTTGGTGGCGACGTCGATCTCGGTGGCTTCGATGCGGCCGTTGCCGCTGACGAATCCGTCGCCCGGTCCGTCGTTGCCGATCAGCTTCCAGCCGTAGTAGGCGGCGCCGGCGAGGGCCAGCACGACGAAGGCGGGGAGGAGTTTGCGGGCGGGCAGAGGCATGGGTTCGATCTGGTGGCCTGGTTGTCAGGGGGTGGCGTCCGCGTGTGGCGTGGCGGACAGGGTGCTCGCGACGTCCTCCGGGGCGGCATCGAACGTGCCGATGCCACCGGCCAGCGCGGTGTAAAGCGCCACGCGGCTGGAGATCAGCGCGCGCCGTGTCTGCACGAACTGCTGCTGGGCGGAGAGCAGGTCGCGCTGGGCGTCGAGCACTTCGAGGAAGGGCGAGGCGCCGTGGTCGTAGCGCAGGCGCGCCAGGCGCTCGCGTTCGCCTTGCGCCTTGACGGTGGCGCCCAGCGTTGCCACCTGGCGCGCCAGCCAGTAGCGCGCGGCGAGCGCGTCGGAGACGTCGCGGAAGGCCGCCTGCACGGTGCGTTCGTAGGTGGCCACGGCCTGGTCGCGCCGGACTTCGGCCAGGTCCAGCCCGGCGCGCCGGCGTCCGGCGTCGAAGATCGGCAGGCTGATGCTGGGCGCGAAGCTCCAGGCGCGGCTGGGGCCGGTGAACAGGCCATCCAGCTCGGCACTGGCGGTGCCGAAGGCGCCGGTCAGGGTCACCTGCGGGAAGAAGGCGGCACGCGCCGCGCCGATATTGGCGTTGGCGGCGCGCAGCTGGTGTTCGGCGGCGACGATGTCCGGCCGCTTGTCCAGCAGTTCGGCGGGCAGGCCGGCCGGCAGGTCGCGCTGCACGGCATCGTCGTCGAGGCGCTCGCTCGCCGGCGGCAGCGCCAGCGGCGTGCCCACCAGCAACTCCAGCGCATGGGCCTGCTGCGCGCGCGTCTGCTCGAGCTGGGCGCCGAGCGCCTGCGCCTGCTCGTACAGGGTCTCGACCTGGGTCAGGTCGAGCTTGGAGATGGCGCCCACCTCGTAGCGCCGCCGGAAGATGCGCAGGGACTCGCCGCGGCTGGCGATGGTCTGGCGCGTCAGGGCCAGCCGCTCGTCATACTCGCGCAGGGTCAGGTAGGCATCGGCTACCTGGCCCACCAGGCTGAGCGTGAAGGCGCGGCGCGCGGCGTCGGTGGCCAGGTAGTTCTCCAGCGCCGCGTCCTTCAGGTTGCGCACGCGGCCCCAGAAATCCAGCTCCCAGCTGGCGGCGCCCAGGCTGACCTGGTACTGGCTGGCGGTGAGCGGCCGGCCGCTCAGGTTGAGGTCGCCGGGAGTCCGGGCGCGCGTGCCGTCGGCCTGCAGGCCGACGGTGGGAAAGAGGTCGGCGCGCCGGATTGCGTAGGCGGCGCGTGCTTCCTCCACGCGCAGCACGGCGACGCGCAGGTCGCGGTTGTTGGCCAGCGCGGTGCCGATCAGGCCGCGCATGGCGGGATCCTGGAAGTAGCTCTGCCAGGACACTTCGGCAGCCGGCGTCGTGGTGGTGCCCTGCGTCTCGGCCACGGCTGCGTCGTAGCGGTCGGCGACCGGCAGCGGCGGTGCCTGGTAGGAGGGGGCCAGCGACATGCAGCCGGCCAGCAGGGGGCCGAGCAGCGAGCCGAGCAGGGCCGCGGGCAGCCAGTGCGGCGCCAGCGGCGCGTGCGCGGAGGAATGCGATCGAGCAGGGTGGCGCGGCATGGTTCATGGCTCCAGCACGTAGCTGCCCGGCGCATCGCCCAGTGCGGCAGAACCGTGGCGCCGCGCGGCCATGCGCGGCGGCGCGCCCGGCGGGCCGGACAGGTTGTCCAGCCAGTCCACCCATTGCGGCCACCAGGAGCCGGCCTGCGCCGGCGCGGCCTGGAGCCACTCGTCGGGCGTCATGCTGGCCTGGCCCGCGGGGCGGCACAGCACGCGGTAGCTGCGATGCGGATGGCCCGGTTCGCTGACGATGCCGGCGTTGTGGCCGCCGCTGGTCAGCAGGAAGGTCAAGGGGGCCGGCGACAGGTAATGCAGCTTGTAGACCGAGCGCCATGGCGCCACGTGGTCGGTCTCGGTGCCCACGCAGAAGACCGGCAGGCGCAGGTCGCCGAGCATCACCGGCTTGCCGCCGACCTGGTAGCGGTTTTCCGCCAGGTCATTGTCGAGGAACAGCCGGCGCAGGTATTCGGAATGCATGCGCGCGGGCATGCGCGTAGCATCGGTGTTCCAGGCCATCAGGTCGGACATCGGGCGGCGCTGCCCGAACAGGTAGTCGTTGACCATGCGCGACCACAGCAGGTCGTAGGGGCGCAGCATCTGGAAGGCGCCCGCCATCTGCTGGGCGGTCAGGTAGCCGGTGCGCGCCATCTGGGCCTCCAGCAGGCTGACCTGGCTCTCGTCGATGAAGAGGCCGAGCTCGCCGGGCTCGCTGAAGTCGGTCTGCGCGCAGAACAGGGTCAGGCTGGCGAGGCGCGTGTCGCCGTCGCGCGCCATGGCCGCCGCCGCCAGGGACAGCAGCGTGCCGCCCAGGCAGTAGCCGGTGGCGTGGATGCGGGCCTTGGGCACGATGGCCTGGACCGCGTCGAGCGCGGCCTGCACGCCCTGCCTCAGGTAGTCGTCCATGCCGACGTTGCGGTAGGACGCATCGGGGTTCTTCCAGGAGATGCAGAAGACCGTGTAGCCCTGGCCGACCAGATAGCGGATCAGCGAGTTGTCCGGCGACAGGTCGAGGATGTAGTACTTCATGATCCAGGCAGGGACCACCAGGATCGGCTCGGGCCGCACCTTGCCGGTCGCCGGGCGGTATTGCAGCAGTTCGATCAGCTTGTTGCGGTACACCACCTTGCCCGGGGTGATGGCCACTTCCTGGCCGACGCGGAAGCGTTCGGTGCCGGCCGGGCCCTGGCCGGCGAGCTGGCGCAGCGAGTCATCCCAGGCATTGCGGGCCCCGCGCAGCAGGTTGGCGCCGCCTTCCTCGAGCGTGCGGCGCAGTGCCACCGGGTTGGTGGCGAGCTGGTTGCCGGGCGACAGCATGTCCAGCCACTGGCGGGCGGCGAAGGCCACCAGTTGCGCGTGGTGCGGTTCGACTCCGGGCACGTCGCGCGTGGCCTCGGTCCACCAGCTCTGCATCAGCAGGAAGCGCTGGTGCCACAGGTTGAAGGGCCATTGCCGCCACGCGGGATCGGCGAAGCGGCGGTCGGCGGCGGGCGGGTCGATGCAGGTGTGTGCGCTGCCGGGACCGGCGGCCAGGCACTCGGCGAGATAGCGGTTCAGTTCGGCGGCGCCGGTGGCGACGTGCTCGGCGAGTTCGATACGCTTGCCGGGCGCCATGGCGAGATGGGAGGCCCAGTCCAGCCAGGCCAGCGCCCCCGCGGCGGGGGACAGCGAGCCGGTCCAGCGGGCGAGGGCGCCGCGCGCGGCCGTGTCGAGTGCAGCCGCGGCGGTGTCGCGGTGCGGCCGTTCGGGAGAAGTGCTCATGCGAAATCGGCTCCGTATCGGGGCCGGACGGGCGGCGGCGCGCCGCGCGTCCGGCAGGCATTGCGGCGCCGGCGGGGCTTCTGGCCCGGCCGGCGCGCCCGGGGCACGCGGTTTCGTGCCCATGGCGGCCATTCTGAACAAAGTGACCGCGAAGGACCTTGATGCGTGTCAAGTTACTGACCGGCCAGTCGGTTTCTAATGGGGCTCCGAAGTCGACCGCTGCCGCGCGACCCGCGGCGCCGTGCTGCCATGCCGTTGCCTCGTCGCAACCCGCCGTCCGAGCCACCGCCCGACTTGCTACCTTCCGCCGCATCCGCCGCCAACCCGGTGACGGGGACCGGGCGCCGACGCCTGCCACCCGCCTTGCGCGTCGAGCAGATCCTGGGCGCCGCGCTGTGCGAATTCTCGGCGCGGGGCTATGCCGACACCCGCATGGAGGACATCGCGCGCCGCGCCGGCCTGTCCAAGGGCGGCCTCTATGTGCATTTCGCCAGCAAGGACGAGGTGCTGGAGGCGCTGCTGGCCGGCAAGCTGACGCCGCGCCCGCTCGATAGGGAAGCCATGCTCGCCGGCGTGGCGAGCGCGCGTGAACTGGCCGAGCGTTTGGTCGGCCATCTCCACACCAACCTGGCCGATCCGGCCATGGTCGGCACCATGCGCCTATTGTGCGCCGAGAGCGCGCGCGTGCCGCGCCTGGTCGAGCGCTGGCGCCGTGCCGCGCTCGACGGTATGCATGCGGAGATCGCCGGCCTGCTGCGCGAAGCGGTGCGGCGCGGACTGTGCCGCGAAGGCGTGGCCCTGGACCATCCCTGGCTGCTGGTATCGCCCTTCGTCCACATCCTGCTGACGGCGATCGTCGGCGGCGCGCCGGACGAGGCCGAACTGGCGCAGCGACGCGCGGCCCATGTCGAGATGTGCTGCGCGCTGTTCGGCGGACGCGCTGCCGGCGCGGCGCTTGATCCACATCAAGACATGTGCGCTTAAGCGGCGGGAAAGGCAGTCTGCGCCGGCGCGGCGGCTGCCGGGCTGCGGCCGCCGTTGCTACACTGGCCTGCCCCGCGGGCGGTGTCGCCGCCGCGGGGCCAGCAGCAAGACTCCAGCCTTGAAGAAATGAAGATGACAACAGCTTCCGCCCCAGGAGGCGATCGATGACGGTCGACGGCGCCCCCCCAGATCCGCGCGGCCACGACGCGCCGCATGCCGGCCCGGCCCTGGCAACCCACCCGGGCACCACGCCCGCCGGCCGCCGCGCCGGCGCCGCGGCAAGCTGCGGCGGTGAGCACCGCGCCATGGTCACGCTGGCCAGCCTGACCATGGCCGGCTGCGCACGCTATCCCGGCGCGGCCGGCCACCTGATCCGCACCGCCCATATCGCGGCCTGCCTGGCCGACCTGATGGCCCTGGATGCCACCCTGCAGCAGCGTATCCGCCTGGTTACCCCCGTGCATGATGTCGGCAAGCTGGCGATTCCAGATGAGATCCTGCTCAAGCCCGGCCGGTTGGCGCCGGACGAATGGCGCACCATGGAGCGGCATACCGAGATCGGTGCCGAGGCGCTGGCCTCGGGCAGCCACGAATTGCTGCAGTTCGCGGCAATGATCGCGCGCCATCACCACGAACGCTTCGATGGCAGCGGCTATCCGGCGCGGCTGGCGGGCCACGGCATTCCCCTGGCGGCGCGCGTGGTGGCGGTGGCCGATGCCTTCGACGCCATGACCGAGACGCGCTGCTACCGCCCCCGCATGACGGATGACGATGCCTGCTCGATCATCGCCGGCGGCAGCGGCACGCATTTCGATCCCGAGGCGGTGCGCGCCTTCCTCGATGGCTTCGCCCAGGTGCGGCGCGCACGCGCGACGGCCGATGCCTTGCTGGCGCGGGGCAGCGATACCCAGGCGGTCTCCGACTTCTACCGCCTGGCGCCACAGGACTTCCGCCTGGCGGCGCGCGTTGCCTCGCGGCTGGCGCAGCACGCGCTGCGCTTGTCCGTGCCGGCCTGAGGCGGCCACGGCGTTCCCGCAGCACCGGCACCGGCACCAGGAGGCAGCAGCTGTCCGTGCGAGGCTTTGTATCGATGGAGATACGTATAAGTAAATGCACATTGCTTCGTTCTAAGTACAAGGCGAGGCCGGGACAATCGGCGCAGGCGCGATGGAGCCCCCCCGCGGGCGGGTGGCGCCGCGCGCGCCGACGCCCTTTCTGGTTCCTGTCCGAAGCCATGTCCACGATCCCGATCCGCCTCGTTTCCCTGCTCGCCAGCGCCACGCTGGCCGCCGCCGCGCTGCCTGCGCGCGCCGACACCGCCATCCTCAACGCCGGCTATGACGTCACGCGCGAGCTGTACCGCGAACTCAATCCCGGCTTCGTCGCCAGCTGGAAGCAGGCCAGCGGCGAGACCGTGACCGTCAACCAGTCGCACGGCGGCTCCAGCAAGCAGGCCCGCGCGGTCGCCGATGGCCTCGACGCGGACGTGGTGACGATGAACCAGGAAACCGATATCGACATCCTGGTGCACAAGGGCGTGGTGGCGCAGGACTGGAAGAAGCGCCTGCCGGACAACGCCGCGCCGTACTATTCCACCATCGTGTTCCTGGTGCGCAAGGGCAACCCGAAGCGCATCGCCGACTGGGACGACCTGGGCCGCGCCGGGGTGCAGGTGATCGTGCCCAATCCCAAGACCTCGGGCAACGGCCGCTACACCTACCTGGCGGCCTGGGGCGCGGCCCTGCGCAAGGGCGGCGGCGAGGCCCAGGCGCGCGAGGCGGTCGCGCGCCTGTTCCGCAACGTGCCGGTGCTCGACACCGGCGGACGCGGCGCCACCACCACCTTCACGCAGCGCCAGCTCGGCGACGTGCTGGCCACCTTCGAAAGCGAGGTGCTGCAGATCCGCAAGGAGCTGGGCGACGGCTTCGACGTGGTCTACCCGAGCCAGTCGATCGTGGCAGAGGCGCCGGTGGCCGTGGTCGACAAGGTGGTGGACAAGCGCGGCACGCGCAAGGTGGCCACCGCCTACCTGCAATACCTGTGGTCCGATGCCGGCCAGGACGTGATCGCGCGGCAGTTCTACCGCCCGCGCTCCGCCGCCGTACTCAGGGCGCATGCGGCGCAGTTCCGCCCGCTCCAGCTCTTCACCGTCAGCGAGGTGTTCGGCAGCTGGGCCCAGGCGCAGGCGCGCCATTTCGCCGACGGCGGCGAGTTCGACAAGATCTACCAGGCGCGCCAGTAGCCGCTGGCATCATCCGCCGGTACCGCGCGGCGGCCGTTGGCGGCAGGGTTCCGCCGCCGCTGGTGTCCTGGCTCAATCCATGGGCGAGGCAGGGCCCTCGGCGCCGGGGGCGAAGCTGTCGCCAAGATAGGCCCGCACCGTCGCCAGGATCTCGTCCGACAGCGGATCCCCGGCGCAGGCGCGCGCCAGGCCGAGCGCGCCCACCATGGCGCTGAAGGCGACCATGGCGCGGACCTCGGCCTGCGCCCGGGCCGCTCCCTCCGTGCCGCCGAGCAGTCCGGCGAGCGTCCCTAGCGACTGGCGCAGTTGCTGCGCGTAACGGGCGCGTGCCGCATCGTCGGCGCGTCCGACATCGCCTGCCAGTGCCGCCACCGCGCAGCCGCTGCCCGGCGCGTCGCGGTGCGCCGGGCTGAGATAGGCCTCGACGCGCTGGCGGAAGCCGGCGCCGTCCGTGCCCGCCTGGGCCGACGCTGACAGCGCGCAGTCGAGCGCTTCCTTCACCAGCGCGCCGCGCGAATCGAAATGCTTGTAGAAGCCGCCGTGCGTGAGCCCGGCTTCCTGCATCAGGCCGGCGATGCTCAGGCCTTCGATGCCTCGCTCGCGAAAGCGCCGGGCCGCCGCCTGCACGATGCGGGCGTGGCTTTCCCGTTTGTCTTCCCTTGAGTGGCCCATGGTGTCCCTGTGGTTGCACATGTTGATGCACATGTTGATGCACATGTGCGGCGTGCGGGCTCGGCCGCTGCCGGATGGCCTGTCGCCGATCGCCCCGCCTTTCTGGATGTTATTTGACATCCAGATACATGACAACTAACATCCAAAAACCGCCGGCACCGGCCACCGGGAGCGGCGGGGGCAAGTGCCTTGCCGAGCGGCGGCGCCGTGTCCTGCCTGCTCCATCCGGTCCGCTCCGGTCCGCTCCGGTCCGTCCTGACCGCTCGATCGATTCGATACGCTTCATCCACCCGATGCATTGCATCCGGCCCGTTGCCGGAAAGGAATCCACTGTGCAGATCCAGAATGCCGTCGCCCTCGTCACGGGTGCCAATCGCGGCCTCGGCCGTGCCATCGCCGAGGCCCTGCTCGCGCGGGGCGCGCGCAAGGTCTACGCCGGCGTGCGCCAGCCGGAGCGCCTCGACCTGCCCGGCGTCGAGCCGGTGCGCCTCGATGTCACCGATCCCGCGGCCGCCGCGGCGGCAGCCGCGCAGTGCGGTGACGTCAACCTGCTGGTCAACAATGCGGGCATCGCGCGCGTGATCGGTTTCCTCGATGCGCAGGCCGCCGACGCCACGCGCGAGATCTTCGAGACCAACCTGTACGGATTGATCCACATGAGCCAGGCCTTCGCGCCGGTGCTGGCGGCGAACGGCGGTGGGGCCATCGCCAACGTGCTGTCGGTGGCGAGCTGGATCAATGCCGGCCGGTTCAGTGTCTACGCGGCCTCCAAGTCGGCGGCCTGGGGCTTCACCAACGGCCTGCGCAATGAACTGCGCGGGCAGGGCACCCAGGTGGTGGGCCTGCACGTCGGCTTCATCGACACCGATCTCACCAAGGGCTTCGACGTGCCCAAGGCGGATGCGCGCGACGTCGCGGCGCAACTGCTGGATGGCATCACTGAGGGCCAGGAAGAGGTGCTCGCCGACGACATCACGCGCGCGGTCAAGCAGGGACTGTCGCAGCAGCCCGGCATCTACCTGGACCCGCCGCAGCGCTGAGGCGGGTGCCGGAGGGCGCCGCCGGACGCTGCCGGGCGCGCGCGGGATCAGAGTGTCAGCAGTTCGCGCAGGACCATGTGCAGGCCCAGCAGCGCCAGCGTGCCGAGGAAGCAGCGCTTGAACAGCAGCGGCGACAGCCTCTGGCGCAGCCATTGGCCGGCAGCCATGCCGGCCAGCGCGGGCGCCAGCATCAGCGCGGACTCGCCCAGCAGCCGGCCCGAATAGCTGGTGCTGAGGGCGAGGCCCGCCGCCAGCGCCAGCGTGGACACCGTGAAGGACAGGCCCATGGCCTGGATCAGTTCGTCGCGCCGCAGGCCGAGGGCTTGCAGGTAGGGCACGGCAGGGATGACGAAGACGCCGGTGGCGGCCGTCACCAGCCCGGTGGCGGCGCCGAGGGCGGGGCCCAGCCAGCGCTCGGCCCGTGGCGGCACCGTCCAGTGGGCGCCGGCCAGGCCCCAGGCGGCGTAGGCAAGCAGCGCCAGGCCGAGCGCCACCCCGGCCCAGGCGCCGGCGGGCGCGCCCAGCAGCCAGGCGCCGGCCAGCGTGCCGGCACAGACGCCGCACTGCATCGGCGCCAGCCGACGCGCCACCGGCCCCAGCGCGGACCAGGGCCGCACCTGCCAGACATTGGTGAAGAAGGACGGCAGGATCAGCAGCGCGGCGGCCTGCGCGGGCGGCATGAACAGGGCCAGCATGGCCATCGAGAAGGTCGGCAGTCCCAGCCCGACCACGCCTTTGGCGACGCCGGCAGCGGCGAACACGGCGGTGGCCGCCAGCAGCGGCGCGGCGTCGGGCAGGGAGAAGGCTTCGGCAGGCATGTCGGCAGGGCGGTGGATACCGCATCGGGTCTCGGGACGGGCAGCATTGCGGAACGCATTGTGGGCGCCTTCCGGCACCCCGCAAATTTGGAAGTCACGAAGCGAGCCTCAGGCAGGACCAGAGGCAGGACGTGCTAAGGTGGCGGCATGCGTTTCGACCTGACCGACCTGCGGCTTTTCCTCAACGTCCTCGAGGCGGGCACCATCACGGGCGGGGCAGAGGCGACGCACATGACGCTGGCATCGGCCAGCGAGCGCGTGCGCGCCATGGAGGACACGCTCGGCGCCGCGCTGCTGTTGCGCGAGCGGCGTGGCGTGCGCCCGACCGCCGCCGGCCACACGCTGGCCCAGCATGCCCGCCTGGTGCTGCATCAGGTAGAACGCCTGCAAGGCGAGCTGGGCGGCTACGGTCGCGGGCTGCAGGGCCATATCCGCCTGCTGTGCAATACCTCCGCGCTGAGCGAGCATCTGCCGCAGGCCCTCAGCGGCTTCCTCGCGGAGCACCCGCTGATCTCGGTGGAGCTGGAGGAGCGGGTCAGCTACGAGATCGTCGACGCGGTGCGCAACGACCTGTGCGATATCGGCGTGGTATCCGACGCGGCCGATCTCGCCGGCCTGCAGTCTTTCGTATTCCGTGCCGACCCGCTCGCGCTGATCGTGCCGCGCGGCCATGCGCTGGCCCAGCGCGCCGGCGCCAGCCTGGCCGACGTGGTCGACCAGCCCTTCGTCGGCCTGTCCGAAGGCAGCGCGCTGCAGGAGCACGTCGAACACCACGCGCGGCGCCAGGGCCGGCGCCTGGCCTACCGGGTCCGGCTGCGCAGCCTGGAGGCGATCTGCCGCATGGTCGGCGCGGGGATCGGCGTCGGCATCGTGCCACAGGCAGTGGCGGTGCGCTGCGCCCGCGCCGCCGGCATCAAGCGCATCGCCCTGAGCGACGCCTGGGCGGCGCGCAGCCTGATGCTCTGCGTGCGCGAGCTCGAGGCTCTGCCGGTGCCGACGCGGCAACTGGTGCGGCATCTGCTGCAAGGAGCGCCAGGACAGTAGTGTCCTGAATCACAATGAGGCCGTTGTCCACGCTGGAGAGCGGCCTGGCCCTGGCCAAGCAGATGCCTGGGCTGCAGTACGATGCAGCCGGCGACGCCTTTGCGCTGTGTGACAGCGAATGCGGCTATGGCCTCTTGCGCATTGAAGCGGTTTTGACCGTCCTGTGCGCGCTTGACGCCGCTTGTGCGATGGCGCAGGCCTCTTCCGACGCGTAGCGCGGATCCGATGTGATGCGCAAAGGCGAAATCGAGGAGGTTCCATGGCCCGCTGGCTTCGCCCAGGGCGGGCGAAGCCAGCGGCGCAGGCTCAGAACTTGTGGCGAAGGCCTACCGCCACGCCAAGCTGGTCCTTTTCGTTGGGCGCGATCTGGTACGCCGCGATTGCGCCGTTCAGGTTCTCGAAGTTGAGTGCGGCGTTCTTCGTGTAGGCTGTGCTGAGATAGACGTCGGTTCGCTTCGAAAGCGAATAGTCGGCGATCAAGGTGACTTGCCAGGGCTTCCTCGGAGAGGTCACGCCCGTCGCGGTGTAGAGCCTCTTCACGTTGTCGTAGTAGAACGCGCCGGTCAGTTGCAGGGCGCCGCTTGCCTGATAGTTCAAGGCGAACCACCACATGTCGTCACGTGCGGCCGTGTTGGTGGCGACGATGCCGTTGTTGTTGTAGCGATAGGCGGCTTGCATCAGCAGGTCGGGCGTGATCTGGTAACGCAGGCCCACGGCTGCCTTCTGCGTGCGGCTGAAATTGCCGGCCGTCTTGGCGCTATTGATGCTATCGTAGGCACCCGCGATGCCGAGCTGACCGATGCGGTAGTCGAAGCCGGCACCGTATCCAGCCGAGCCTTGCACCGTGCCTGGCTGCTCGCCGAAGCTCCAGTGCATTTCCGCTGCCAGGGGGCCGAGGTCGAGATGGTATTTCACCATATTGTCCTCGCGCAGATTTGCCCCGGCGATGCCGACCACGGGTTCATAGGTGGTGGCATAGGCCGTCGGCGAATAGTTGGCCATCATCAGAAACAGCGATGTGTATTGACGCCCCAACGTTACCTGATGACCGCCCGCACCGAGGCCAACCCATGCCTGGCGGCCGAATAACCTCCCGCCTTGCGTCGAACTGCCCGTGTCCAGGCTGAAGCCACTCTCCAAGGCAAAAATGGCCCGCTTGCCTCCGCCCAAGTCTTCTGTGCCACGCAGGCCCCACCGGCTGGGCGACAGGCCACCGGAGTTCAGGGCGACTCTGGATTGTCCGCCTGAACCGCTGCCCAGGTTGTGATTGGTGTACTCCACGTTGGCGTCGACGACCCCATAGAGCGTGACCCCGGATGTTTGGGCTGCCGCGGCGGCACTGGCCAGTGCACAGGCGAGCCCGAAAAGACGCGTCTTCATCTAGTTTCCTCCTTCTTCGTCTCGGTTGTTCTCAGTACGCTGATTGATGACCGATCATCGCATACTGGTATTTGTAAAATAATTAGTGGTATACGTTATGTTGGTGAAAAAATACAACATATGAAGTTATTTCTACCTGCGCGGCGCTACGTTTGACAGTGATGCGTCGGACAGCGAATCAAGCTGCGGCGGACCAGTCGGAGAAGCGCCGGCCGTTGCGAGCGAGTTCCGCCAGCAGGGGGGAGGGTTGCCACCAGTAACCGTGCTCGTCGTGGAAGCGTTGGATATCGGCGTACACGCTGGCCAGCCCGATCTGGTCTGCGTAGTACATCGGTCCGCCGCGGTAGGCCGGGAAGCCGTACCCGGTGACGTAGACGATGTCGATGTCACTCGGACGCAGCGCGATACCTTGTTCGAGCAGCCTGGCCCCTTCGTTGACCATGCCGTACAGGCAACGCTTGAGAATCTCTTCTTCGCTGATGGGGCGCCGCTTGAAGCCGAGCCGCGCAGACTCTTCGACGATGAATTGCTCCAGCTGCGGGTCTCGATGCGGCGTGCGGCTCCCGGGCTCGTAGCGGTACCATCCAGCGCCGCTCTTCTGTCCGAGGCGGCCCTGCTCCGTCAGTTTGAGGATCATGTCGTTCCAGCGCCTGTCCTGCGGCCGTGTCGCCATTTGCGCCTTGCGCGTCTGGTAGCCGACGTCGTTTCCCGCCATGTCGTGCACGGCAAAGATGCCCATGGCGTAGCCAAAACTCATCAGTGCCTGGTCTACCTCGTGCGGTAGCGCGCCTTCTTCGAGGAGGAAGTGTGCTTCGCGCGTGTAGTTGCGAAACAGTGCATTGCCGATGAAGCCTGGGTAGATGCGCGCCAGCACGGATGTCTTTCCCATCTTCCGGCCCAGCCCCATCAGTGTGGCGATCACGTCCGGCGCGGTCTCCCGGGCGCGGACCACTTCGAGAAGGCGCATCACGTGGGCGGGGCTGAAGAAGTGGGCGCCAATCACGTCCTGCGGGCGCCGCGTGGCGTCGGCGATTGCGTCGACGTCCAGCCCCGAGGTGTTGGTGGCGAGAATTGCGCCTGGCTTACAGAGTGCATCGAGCTGGCGGAAGATCTGCTGCTTGAGCGCCAGGTCTTCGAAGACAGCTTCGATCACGAGATCTGCTGAAGCCGCATCGGCCAAGTCGACCGAGCCGCGGATTCGGGCAAGCCGCTCCTCCATGGCTGCCGCATCGAGCCTGCCGCGCGCGACGCTGCCGGCATAGTTGTCACGCACGCGTTGAAGTCCGGATGCGAGTCCTTGCGCACTGCTGTCGATCAAGGTGACGGGAATGCCGATATTGGCGAGGGCCATGGCAATGCCACCCCCCATGGTACCGGCGCCGACAATGGCAACTTCGTGGATCGGGCGTGTCGGCGTGTCGACCGGGATGCCCGGGATGTTTGCGGCCTCGGCCTGGGCAATGCGCACGTATTCGGCGGCGTCCTGCGCTGCCTGGGATTGCGGCGTGATGGGGAGCGTGGTCATGATCGGGTTCAGTTCGACTGGTTGCCAGGGGTGGCCAACGGCTTGGCGCGGCCTTCGACGAAGTCGCGCAGGCGTTCCGAGGCTTCCGGTGGGCGCGGGATATTGGAGGTCAGGTATTCGACGAATAGCCCATCGTCGTGCGACAGGTCGTTGATGCGTGGCAGTACGTTGGTGATGCGCCAGTTGGTGTCGGCGGTGTTGCGGGCGATCAGCGCCGCCAGTTCGCGTGCTTTGTCCAGTGCTTTGCCGGCTGGCACCACGTAGCGCACGATGTGCTCGCGCTCGCCCTCGGCTGCATTGAGCAGGCGTCCGGTCAGCATCATGTCGGCCATCACCGTGTAGCCGACCACGCGCTGGATGCGTACCGTTCCGCCACCGCCGACGAAGATGCCGCGCTGTCCCTCGGGCAGGCCGAAGAAGGCCGACTCGTCAGCCACGCGTATATGTGCCGCGGTGGCCAGCTCCAGCCCGCCGCCGACCACTGCTCCATGCAGCGCAGCCACGAAGGGGATGGGGCCGCGCGCGATGATGTCGAACACGGTGTGCCAGGAATGGCGCTGGCGCTTGCGCGGGCGCGGCATGTCGCCAGAAGCGCGAGCCAGTGCTTCCTTCAGGTCCAGGCCCGCGCAGAAGTTGCTGCCGTGGCCGAACAGTACGCCGACGTCTGCCTCCTCGCCGGCGCGAACGACGGCATCGCGCAGCGCCCACACCACGTCCTCGTTGATCGCGTTGCGTTTTTCGGGCCGGTTCAGGCCAATCAGCGCGACATTGCCGTCGAGCGCGTAGGTCACCAGTTCATTGCTCATGGTCTTGTTTCCTTGTAGGGATTTCGGGGGAGCGCTGAGCTCAAAGATCGAGGATGAGCTTGCGGCTCTTCGCTCCGGAGCAGCAGATCATCATGCGCTTGTTCGTCGCGCGTTCCGCTTCGCTCAGCACGAGATCGCGGTGGTCGGGCACGCCTTCCAGCACGCGTACTTCGCAGGTGCCGCACACACCTTCCTGGCAGGAATAGGGCGGCTCGATGCCCTCGCTGAGCAGGCAGTCAAGGATGGTCTTGCCGCTGGGCACCTCGAGGCTGCGTCCCGTGCGCGCCAGTTGCACGACGAAGCCACCTTCGGTTGCGGCCGCTTCGCGCGCCGCGAAGTACTCGCGGTGGACCCTGTCCGGCGGCAGCGCCGCGGTGGCGGTCTCAAAGGCCTCCAGCATCTGCACAGGGCCGCAGCAGTAGATATGGGCGCCGTCCGGCAGTGTGGCGGCGATGGCGGGGATGTCGAGCATGCGAGCGCCCGCCTCACGGTCGAAGGTCATGTGTACCTCCGCGCCATCCAGGCCATGCATGGCTTCGAGTGCGTCGACAAAGGCGGCCTGCCTGCGCGTGCGTGCCGCGTAATGCAGGTGCCAGGGACGGCCAAGCGCACGCAGGCGCTGAATCATGCCGAAGATCGGTGTGATGCCGATGCCGCCGGCGATGAATACACTGAGCGGTGCGTTTTCGTCGAGAGGGAAATTGTTGCGAGGTGGCGCGACGGTGACGGTGTCGCCCGGGCGCAGTATTTCATGCAGGTAGCGCGAGCCGCCACGGCTGCGGGCGTCCTTGTTGACGCCGATGACATAGCGCCGGCGTTCGCCAGGCGCATTCAGGAGGGAATAGCTGCGGATCAGCCCGTTGGGCAGGTGCAGGTCGATGTGCGCGCCGGCGCCGAAGGCAGGCAGATCCTTGAGCGGTGGCTCCGGATGCAGCTCGTAGCTCAGGATGCCATCGGCTTCCCAGGTGATGGACTTGACGCGCAATTGCAGGGTTTCAGTATGATTCAATTTTTGTCTCCAGGCTGGGCGACGTACCGCGTACCGCGGGCCGCGGCTGTGCAAGCCGATGCAGAGGCAATGGCCTCCCGCTCAGACATCCACGACATCGATGTCCTCGATGGCAACGCCGGTGGCTGCCTCGCAGGCACGGCGGACGGCCTCGGGCTGGCCGGCGTGGAAGATGAAGTGGCGCAGCAGTTTGTTCCACTTCGGATGGCGTTCGTACTCGGCGCGCGGCAGGCCGTCGAGAAAAAAGTCACGCGAATCGCTCGGTAGAATCAGGCGCCGGTTGGCGTGCGCGTCGCGGATCACGCCTTTGGGGTCGCGCCCTTGCGCGACGGCGTCGATGTCGTCAAACAAGCGCCGGCGGATCATGGCAATGCCTTTGTCGCTGGCACCCAGGTTCTCGCGCGTGCGGTCGGTGACCGGGCCTTGTCCGACCCAGGCGATGATGTCCTGGTTGATCACATGGCTGGAGATCCAGCGGCCCGTGGCGGGATCGCGCGTGGGGCTCTTCCAGCTCGGGATCGTGCGCTGCACGAAAGGCTCGGCCTCGCGCGGGACGCGGATGAACGACCAGGTGACGCTCAGCGTGTTGGTGTCGTCCACCGGCACTCGCCACTCGAAGTGATCGCCGAGGAAGAAGCCGTTCGGCCACAGGCAGACCCGGCCGATGGTCCACAGGGGATGCCGCTCGTCGGTATCTTCGCTGATGCGCTTGTAGAGGAAGCCGTGTTCGAATTCTTCGAAGCCGAGCCGCAGGTGGCGCGGCGCGCGCCGCCCGCCCTCGCCGCGCAGTTGTCGCCCCCAGTTGGCGTGCATCCATTCAAAGTGTACCGGGTCGATCGAGTTCTCCTGTGCTTGCAGCCAGTTGCAGGGAACATCGGCGAACACCACCTGGACGAAGCCATTGCCCCAGCTGAAGGGCTCCCAGTCCGGCAGTTGTGGCACAGGATCTGGTCCCAGGTAAGCCCACAGCATGCCGGCCTTGGCTGCGACGTGGTAGGCCTTGAGGCGAACACGCTCGCGCAGCCTGGCGGCCGGATCGGCGACTTCCTCGAATGGTTGCTCGATGCAGCGGCCACGCGCGTCATAGCACCATCCGTGGTAATTGCAGCGCAGGCCGTGCTGTTCCACATAGCCGTAGGCGAGATCGGCGCGGCGGTGGGCGCAGTGTCGGGCCACCAGGCCGTAGTCGCCGCTCAGATCCTTGTAGAGGACCAGGTCCTCACCCATCAGGCGGACGGGCTTGATGGCCTCGCGTTCCAGTTCGTCGACGCCCGCGATCGGATGCCAGTGGCGGCGCAGTACCTCACCCATCGGCGTGCCGGCTCCGACGCTGGTCAGCAGTCGGTTCTTGTCTTCGCTCAACATACGATATTCCTGCCAGGGTCAGAGCTCGGCTCGGAAGCCGGATGCCTTGATGATCGGCGCCCAGGTTTCAAGCTCGGCGCGCTGGCGGCGCGCCATCTGCTGGTCGTCGAGGTAGTCTGGAACGACGGCGAGATCCTTCATCAGGAAGTCGCGCGACCTTGGCGTCGAGAGGATCGTGCGCAAGGCCTGCTGCATGCGTGCGATCTCGCGTACGGGCGTGCGGGCCGGCGCCCACATCGCGGTCCAGCCGTCGCCATGCGTGACATCGATGCCCTGCTCGGCCATGGTCGGCATCTCCGGTGCGAGCACGGAGCGCTTCTCGCTAAAGATGCCGAGCAATTGGATCCGGCCCGCCTGGTGGTATCTGCGCAGGTCCTCGAGCAGCGTGACGGCGCTGGCGATATGTCCGCCGAGCAGGTCGGTGATCATCGGCGGCGTTCCCTTGTAGGGGGCGACGGCCAGGTCGATGCCGGCTGCCTTGGCGAACTGCAGGCCGAGGAAGTGATTCTGACCGCCCAGGCCCGGTGTGCCGAACGTGGCCTGACCCGGATTGGCCTTGGCCCAGCGGGCGAAGTCGCGAGCGTTGCCGGCCCGCGTGGCAGCGCCGGCAGCCATCCCGCAGGGAAAGGAAACCAGGCCGGCAACCGGCTCGAAGTCCCGCCAGATATCCCATTTGAGCTGATTGCCGAACACGAGCGTCTGGAAGGTCGGCGTGGCGTTGGGAGCGATCATGTAAGTGAGTCCGTCCGGTGCGGCGGACTTCAGCGCATCTGCTGCGAGCCTGCCGCCAACACCGACACGGTTCTCGATAATCACCGGCTGCTCGAGCAATGAGGACAGCGCGTCGGAGAAGTAGCGCGCGATGGCGTCTGTGCCACCACCAGGCGGCAGGCCCAGCAAGATCCGGATCAATGGTTTGCCGCGCATGTCGGCAAAGGACGCGGCCGGCATGCAGAGGCCCGCACAGGCGGCCTTCAGCAGCCTGCGGCGGCGGAGGCTGGTCATGGTTGTCTCCGGGTTTGTTTTTATTGGGGAATCGGGGGCGCTGCTTGTCCTGGCGGCGGTGCTCAGGCGGCGCTAGAGAGGTCGCGCCAGTCGCTGCCGGCCGGCAGCACACCGCCGACCGATACCGCCTGGCGGTAGTCCAGCTCAGGGCTGTCGGCCAGCGTTGGCGTACGTCCGGCCTGGAACTCGCGCACGGATTTCAGCAAGGCCTGGCGTACGCGCAGCACCGCGCCGTCGGCTGAGCAGAGTTGCTCCGTGGTGCGGTCGGCGATCGGCCCCTGGCCGAGGAACATGGCGAAGTCCTCGGTGCCGAGGTGCTGCGGGAAGCCGGTGGCGTGGCCGCGCTTCATCAGATTCCGATTCTGGCCCCAGTTGTCCTCCGGGCCGCCGGGCGGCAGCGGCGGGAACGCCCATACGTCCGGTGTGGCCGACATCACGGTCATACCGAGCGGACGGTGTGGATTGAAGTGGACGAACCAGGCGCGGTGCGTGACGTCGTCGACGGGGGTGGAGAAGAACACGGTACTCGGGCCGTTCGCATCGGGCGCGCAGATGATGCCGTACCAGGGCATCACGAAGTTATTGAGGCGCACGTAGACCTGGTCATCGCTGAGCGGGCGGATTGCCGCGTAGCGGTAGCCGTAGGGACGATCCTCGAACTCCAGTCGCGGCGCCAGCGCCTTTGTCATGTGCAAGCGCTGGTTGCCCGATCCGGCGGTGATCTGCGTGGTCGACTCATGCAGCACACCGACGTGCGATGAATCCATCGAAGCTTCCACGCCCTGGACCCAGTTGGTTGGCACTTCCTGGCTGGTGACCGAACGCTGGCTCTCGGGCAGGGAGACGAAGGGCAGCTCGGGGAACTTCGGTGGCGTGTCGCCGCGGCCCAGCCACACCCAGACGATGCCGCCCCGATCTTCCACCCGGTAGCGATTGACGCGCACGTGCTTGCAGAACTGCTGCTGGTCGCCGACGTGGTTCGGCGCCTCGACCACCTCGCCATGCGCGTTGAGCTTCCATCCGTGGAAGATACAGCGCAAGCCGTTGTTCTCGTTGCGCCCCATCAGCAGCGAGGTCTTGCGGTGCGGACACAGTTCGTCGAGCACGCCGACGCTGCCATCGGTGGTGCGGAACGCGACGTAATTGGCGCCAAGCAGGCGCACCCGCACCGGCGCGCCGTCTGCTACCAGCTTGGAGGACGGCACGGCCGGAATCCAGTAGTGCTGGCGGATCATCTCGCCCATCGGTGCGCCGTTATCGACCCGCGTCAACAGCTCATTGTCTTCCTTTGTCATCGGCATGGTGTCTCACTCCCCGTCTTGATAAAAGGCGCGCGTATAGACGCGTCTGCAATTGCATTCGAAGATGTTGCGGCGCTGCGCTTCGCTCAGCCACTCGATGCCTTCGATCACGGGCTTCATGTCGTCGTAGTCGCGCCCGGTCAGCGGGTTGCGCGCGCTGCCGGTACCCGGCTTCTCAGTGCCGAACAGCACGTTGTCTGTGCCCGCCACCTTGAGCAGCAGATCGATGGCCTCCGGCGAGTAGTTGCAGGTGTCGAAGTAGAGGCGCTTGAGCTGCTCATCGAAGCCGGTGGTCTCGCCCTTGCGCGCGGACCATGCGCGGAACCGGCCCATCTGGTAGGGAATGGCGCCGCCGCCGTGAGCGACGACGATCTTCAAGTCCGGAAACTGCTCGAATACCTTGGAACCGAGCAGAGAGACGATGGCAATGCTCTCTTCATTGATGAACTTGAGTGTGTAGGACTCGCGCGCGCTGCAGCTTCCCGCCGAATGAATCAGGCCGGGTACGTCGAGCCGGGTCATGGCCTCGTACAGCGGATACCAGAACGGGTCACCCAGCCCGGGCGGGGTAGGGCCTTCGCCTTCCGTAGGGTCCGGATTGATCAGGCAGCCGACGAAGCCCAGTTCGTTGACGCAGCGCTCCAGTTCCGGCACGGCGCGCTCGGCGGGCGATTCGAGCATGAACTGCGGCAGGCCGGCCACGCCGCGGAAACGGTCGGGGAACAACGCGACGTAGCGGGCGATGAGGTCGTTGCAATGGCGCGACCAGAGCTCCGTGACGCGCCCTGGCTTGACCGAGTGCATCTGCAGGTAAGGCCGTGGCGAGATGAACTGCACGTCGGTGCCGACGGCGTCCATGCTGCGGACCAGCTCTTCCGCTACCTTGCGCACGGAGTCGTCCGCGATTTTCGGCGTGGTGGAGGGGTTGGCACGGCCGCCGACAAGTTCCGCCATATAGCGGAAGCTCTCGGCGGGCATGACGACGTGGGCGTGGGAATCGATGATCATGGGGTTTCAGCCTTGGTTCGCGTCGGCCACGACGGCCAGACACTCGAGTTGCAACTGCATGCCGTGCTGCAGGTCGTGCACGACGATATGGCGCGCGGGACGGTCGCGCGGATCGGGAAAACAGGCCAGCCACTGTGCGTTGACGGGCTCGCGCACGCTGTCGTCCTTGACGTAGACGGTGAGCTTGACCACATCGGCCAGCGTGGCGCCGCCGGCCTCCAGTACGCGCCTCAAATTGACAAAGGCCTGCACGGCCTGTCCCGATGCCGTCGGTGCGAGCTTGCTGGTGGCGGGATCCTTGCCGGACACGGCAGAAGTGCAGAGCACGTTTCCCACACGCGCCGCGGCCGGGATCGGCGCCTGATGGGCAAGGTCGGGGATATCGATGGAACGCAGCGGTCGGGTCATGGAGTCCTCGTGGGGCCAGTCGGTGTGATCGGATGACGGTGGAAGCCGGTCTCGGTTTCGAAGAAATGCGGCGGGACCATGGCCAGGAATTCGGCGAAGCCTGTCGTGCCAGCCGGAACGTGCAGCGTCATGGCATCGGCGGCGTGTCCTTCGTCACCGCTGACAATCGCTTGCGCGATGCGCTCGTGGTCCTGCAGCGAATGCATGATCTGCGCTTGGGTGACGAAGTCGCGCGGCCGGTAGCGCTGCACGCGGCGGCGGGCATAGCGGATCTGGCTGGCAAGGTAGTCGTTGCGGCAGCCGGCGTAGATAGCCTCGTGAAATGCGGTGTTGGCTGCGGCGTATCCCGCCGCATCCGCCTGTTCGGCGGCTTGCCGGCATTGGCGTAAGCCGTCTTCAAGCGCCGCGTGCAGCGTGGAGTCACCCCGGCGCGCGGCGAGCTTGGCCGCCAATGCCTCCAGTTCGCCCACATATTCGAGCATCGAACGGACTTCACTGATCGACATGCGCGTAACGGATACACCATGGCGCGCAACAATGCATACCAGATCGCTTGCCAACAACTGTTGTATCGCCTCGCGAACCGGCGTCCGCGAGACGTTGAAACGCTGTGCCAGCGCCCGTTCGTCCAGCGGGGTGCCCGGCGGCAGGATGCCGTTCTCGATCTCTGCGGCCAGTGTCGAGCGTATGTCGCCGGCGAGGCTGGCACGACCGCCAGGCTCGCCGGCGGCGGACGCCGAGCCCGCTGCCATCGGGGCCGCGGATGCGACAGGTCTTGTTTGAGTAGCGGTCATGATGCGTGCGCGCTGGGCCAGCAGGGAGCTTGCAGTTTTCCTGCTAGAAAATATACAACACAACTGTTTTGGTATGCAAATAGGAAGAAGAATGATGCGTGGATGTTGGCTGCTGGGCTCGATCTTTGTATCGGCGTATGTCAATTGCAGCGTTATGTTGCAGCGTCATGTGGCGAACTATCCGCGTGCGGCGCGCTGCGGGAAGCATCCGGCGCTGTACTGCTACGTGCCCGGCCTTGGCCCAAGGGGCCTCACCATCCGGCGTGCTGCGGCTGTCGGGATCCTTGCGGGTAAACACTTATAATTGGATGCCAATAATTTTATCTGGTGTATTGAAATTGCTTTTTGTGTATGCCAGAATTCTCAAAAATACAGGAGATGTCGTGCGGCTCACCCCTGGTTCGCACGTGTTCCTGTGCTTCTTCTTCCATCGCAAGGTTGCAAGGCGTACTTCCCATGAATCCTTCCATCGCTTCCCCCGCTTCACCGGAGCAGGCGTTGCTGCCGCTGGGCCGCATCCTTGCGCCAGCATCGATCGCTATCGTCGGGGCGTCGGCCGACCCCCGCTCGTTCGGCGGATTCGTCTTGGACAACCTGGAGCGTTTCGGCTACGCAGGCGCCGTACACCTGGTCAGCCGCAGCAGCACCGAAATCAACGGCCGGCCCTGCGTCAAAACGGTGGACGCGCTGCCGCAAGGGATAGACCTGGCAGTACTGGCGATTCCCGAGGCCGGTGTGCTGGACGCCGTGCGTGGTCTGGCGGCGCGCGGCACCCATGCTGCCGTGTTGTTCGCCTCCGGCTACGCGGAGGCGGGCGAGACGGGGCGCGTCAAGCAGGAAGAGCTGGCGCGGGTGGCGCGTGACAGCGGGATCCTGCTGCTGGGCCCGAATTGCATGGGCTTTACCAATTTCGAAGTGGGTGTGCCGGTGACCTTCGAGCCGCTTGCTCCGCAGCCGGCCGCGGGCCGGGCCGGCGTGGGCGTGGTGGCGCAGAGCGGCGCCATGGCGGCCAATGTGCGCGATGCGCTGAGCGGCCGGGGTCTGCCGCTGACTGCGGTGGTGTCGACGGGTAACGAGGCAGTGCTGGGGCTGGAAGATGTGCTGGCGCACTACATCGCCGATGCGCAGACGCGCGTGATCGCCGTCTATGCGGAACAGGTGCGCCGCCCGCAGACGTTTCTGCGCCTGGCGCGGCAGGCGCGCGAGGCGGGCAAGCCGGTGGTGATGCTGATGCCGGGGCGCAGTGCGCGGGCACGCGAGGCCGCGCAGTCGCATACCGGTGCGCTCGCTGGCGATCACGCCACCGCCTCGGCGGCGCTGGCGCGCGAAGCCGTGGTGCTGGTGGATTCGCTGGACGAGCTGTTCGATGCCGCTGCGATCCTGCTGCGGTTTCCGGTGCCGCCGAGCGGCGGCCCGGCTTTCATGACCGGGTCTGGCGCGATGAAGAACATCGCGCTGGATTTCTGCGATGCGCTGGACCTGGACCTGCCTGCGCTGGGCGAGCAGACGACGGCGCGCCTGCAGGCCATGCTGCCGGCCTACGCGGTGGCCGAGAACCCGCTCGACTACACCACCATCAGCGTGCGCCAGCCTGGGCTGGTGGGCGAACTGCTGCTGGCCATGTTGGCCGACGACAACATCGGCAGCATCGTGCTCAGCATCCCGGCAGGTCCGACGGTAGCCCAGCGCGACAAGGCCGAGCACATCGTGCCGGCGCTGGCGCGCGCGGAGAAGCCTGCGGTCTTGGTGGTCACCGGCGACGCAGGTCCGATCGAGCCGTTTTTCGTCGACGCCATCCGCGCCAGCGGCGTGCCGTTCTTCCGCTCCCCCGACCGCGCGCTGCGTGCGCTCCGGCGCGTGACCGCCTACGGCGAGGCGCTGCAGCGAGCCCGGCGTGCCAACCAGGTCGATCCGGTCGCGGTGGCGTTGCCGGCGCCGCGGCCTCCTTCCGGTGTGTTTGCCGAATATCAGGGCAAGGCATGGCTGGCTGCCGCCGGCGTGGCAGTGCCAGCCGGTGGGCTGGCGCAGAGCGTAGAGGATGCGGCCACGATCGCCGCGAGCCTTGGCTATCCGGTGGTGATCAAGGCCCAGGCCAGCGAACTGCCGCACAAGAGCGATGTCGGCGGCGTGATCATCGGGCTGGGAGACGAGGCCGCTTTGCGCGCGGGCTGGCAGCAGTTGCAGGACAACGTCGCCAGGCATCGCCCCGGCCTGCGCCTGGATGGTGTGCTGGTGGAGAAGATGGGCGAGCGCGGGCTCGAACTGGTGGTCGGGGCGCGCCGCGACGCCGGCTGGGGGCCGGTTGTGCTTGTCGGCCTGGGTGGCATCTGGATCGAGGCACTCGAGGACGTGCGCCTGTTGCCGGCCGATCTGGCCGAAGAGGACATTGTGACCGAACTCGGACGGCTCAAGGCCGCCTCGCTGCTGCGCGGCATCCGCGGTGCGGCGGCGGTCGACGTGCGGGCGATCGCGCGCGTGGTGGCGCTGATCGGAACGCAGATGCGTGCCAATCCGGCCATCCTGGAGATTGACGTCAATCCTCTGCTGGCCTATCCCGACCGTGTGCTCGCCATCGACGCGCTGGTCGTGTGCGCTGCGCCGCAAGCCTGAGACAACGCAATGAAGCTCGAATTTTCCGCCGCCGACGAGGCATTCCGCCAGGAAGTGCGCGCCTTCGTGCGCGAGAACCTGCCCGCCGATATCAAGCGAAAGGTCGAACTGGGCCTGCGCCTGGAGCATCTGGACTATGTGACGTGGTTCCGCATCCTGGAGTCGCGCGGCTGGCTCACGCCGGGCTGGCCGGTCGAGCACGGCGGTCCCGGTTGGAACCACGTGCAGCGCTACATCTTCGATGAGGAAACCATGCTCGGCAGCGCGCCGCGCATCATCGCCAGTGGTATCCAAATGCTGGGGCCGGTACTGATCGCCTTCGGCACCCCGGAGCAGAAGGCAAAGTACCTGCCCGATATCCGCCGCAGCAATACCTGGTGGGCGCAGGGATTCTCCGAACCGGGGGCGGGATCCGACCTGGCAACGCTGCGGACCACTGCCGTGCTGGAGCCGGACGGCAAGCACTTCGTCGTCAACGGCCACAAGGTATGGA
This sequence comes from Cupriavidus sp. USMAHM13, assembly GCF_001854285.1. NCBI lineage: Bacteria > Pseudomonadati > Pseudomonadota > Betaproteobacteria > Burkholderiales > Burkholderiaceae > Cupriavidus > Cupriavidus sp. USMAHM13. The sequence goes on along the minus strand of NZ_CP017752.1, from coordinate 2,626,104 downwards.
CCTCGTACGCGCACTGGTGCTCGATGATGTTCGCCCTGGTGCGCACCGATCCCGACGCGGCCAAGCCACAGGAAGGCATCTCTTTCCTGCTGATCGACATGGCCTCGCCCGGCGTGACGGTGCGTCCGATCCGCATGCTGGAGGGGGGTACCGACCTCAACGAGTGTTTTCTCGACAACGTGCGCGTGCCGGTGGAGAACCTCGTCGGCGAACGCAACAAGGGCTGGTCGTATGGCAAGTATCTGCTCGGCCACGAGCGTACCGGCATTGCCGGCATCGGCTCGTGCAAGCAGCAACTGGCGCGGGCGCGCCGGCTCGCGCAAGCACAGGGGCTGGGCCATGACGCGGTGCTGGCATCGAAGCTGGCCCAGTTCGAGATCGAGGTGATGGCGCTGGAGTTCACCGCGCTGCGCCTGCTCAGCGCCAACCAGAGCAGTCGGGTGCCGGCGGTCGAGGCCTCGATGCTGAAGGTGCGTGGCACTGAGTTGCGCCAGGGCATCCATGCGCTGCTGGTGGACATCGCCGGCCCGGGCGCGGTGCCGTTCGATCGCGAGGGCAACCTGCTCGAGGCCGCCGGCCTGGAGCGGGAGGGCGCGCCGGTGCCGCCGGAACTGGCCGCGTTGGCGGCCAACTACCTGGACGCGCGCAAGCTGTCGATCTACGGCGGCGTCAATGAAGTGCAGCGCAACCTGATCAGCAAGGCCTTCCTTGCAGCCTGACCACTGACCGAACATGGACTTTTCTCTGAACGACGAACACATTGCCCTGCAGGACGCCGTGCGGCGCTTTTGCGACGGCGAGTATCCCGCGCACCAGCGCGGCGACGACGAGCCCGCCGAGGTGGCCGCGCGGCGCTGGCAAGGCATGGCGGAGCTGGGTCTGCTCGGGCTTCCGCTGGGTACCGACGTGGGTGGCAGCGGTCTGGGCGCGGTGGAATCGATGCTGGTGGCGCAGGAACTCGGCCGGGCGCTTGGCGGTATCGGCTGGCTCTCCAGTGTGGTGGCCGCCGGCCAATTGCTGGACCAGCTCGGCAGTGCGGCGCAGCGCGAGCGCTGGCTGCCTGCGCTGGCCAGCGGCGGGGCGCGCGCCGCGCTGGCCCTGCACGAGGCCGGCGCACGCTACGACTACCGCCGCCCCGCCACACAGGCCCGCCGCCAGGGTTCGGGCTGGGTACTCGAAGGCGGCAAGACACTGGTCCTGGATGGCGCCGCGGCGCAACTGCTGATCGTGTCGGCGCAGGTGGAGGGCGGCGGCCCGACCTTGTTCGTGGTCGAGGCCGGAGCACCGGGTGTCGAAGTGCAGGACTTTGCCACGCTGGATGGCCGCCGCGCGGCCAGCGTGACGCTGCGAGGCGTGGCGCTGACGGCCGGAGATGTACTGGGCGAGGTGGGCGGGGCATTGCCTGGCATCGAAGCCACGGCCGACCGAGTCAACGCCGCGCTGTGCGCGGAAGCCGCTGGCGCGCTGCAAGCGCTGATCGACCTGAGCGCCAAGCAACTCAGGACACGCAAGCAGTTCGGCGCTCTACTGGCCAGGTTCCAGGTGTTGCAGCATCGCGTCGCCGACATGCTGATCGCGCTCGAACAGTGCAAGTCGATGGCTTGCGCCGCGGCCATGGCGGTGGATGCCGGTGAGCCGGCGCTGCGCCGCCGCCTGGTCTCCGCCGCCAAGGTGGTGGCCGGCCAGGCTGGACGTCAGGTCGGCGAGTGGGCGATCCAGATGCATGGCGCCATGGGCATGACCGACGAATGCCGCGTCGGCCACTACGCCAAGCGGCTGCTGGTGATCGGCCAACTGTTCGGCGATGCCTCATATCACCTGGACCGCTTCGCCGCGGCGTCCTAGGTTCCGCTGCATCGCTGGGCGCGCGCGGAAAGACAAGATCGACAACAGCCAAAGCGTCGAGAGACAGACGCAAGGAGACAGCAGATGGCCATTTTCAGCAAGCTACGCCGCGCCGGGATCGTCCTCGCGGCCGGACTGGGCATCGGGTGGGCCGCGATGACAGCCGCTCAGGAGCGGCAGCCGATCCGGCTGTTGGTGGGATTCCCGCCGGGCGGCTCGACCGACACGGTGGCGCGCATCCTGGCCGACAAGCTGCGCATCGTCCTCGACCAGCCCGTGGTGGTCGACAACCGACCGGGCGCGGGCGGCCGGCTGGCTACCGGCATGCTGAAGAACAGTACGCCCGACGGCTCGACCTACATGGTCGCACCCAACGCCACGGCGATCTTCCCGACCCTGCTCTACCCGCCGGCTGCGCTGCGCTACGACCTGCTGACCGATCTGGCACCGGTCGCGATGGTCGTGTCTTATCCGCTGGCGTTGGTCGTCAGCACGCGGGTGGGCGTCAGCAATGTCAATGAGTACGTGGCCTGGGTCAAGGCTCACCCGAAGGAGGCTGTGTTCGGCACCGCGGGACTGGGTGGACAGACGCACTTCACCGGGCTGCAGTTCGGCAAGGCGGCGGGTGTGGCGCTCAATGTCGTCCCCTACAAAGGCAATGGACCGCTCACCACGGATCTGCTCGGCGGCCAGCTTGCCGCGGCGGTGATGACGGCGGGCGACATTCTCCCGCACCAGCGCAGCGGCAGGGTCAAGGTAATCGGCGTGTTCGCCGCTAAGCGCTCGCCGCTGATGCCGGAGGTACCGACTGTGGCCGAGCAGGGGGTCAAGGTCGACGCTGCTGAGGCGTGGGCGGCCGTCTGGGCACCGGCGCGTACGCCGAAGGCCGAGATCGAGCGCATGCAGGCGGCACTAGGCAAGGTGCTGGCAATGCCGGAAGTCCAGCACACCCTGACGCAGAACGCCACGCAGCACCCTGATTTCCGTCCCGCTGCCGAACTCGATCGCCTCCAGCGTAGTGAGCTGGCCTACTGGGGCCCTGTGATCAAGGCGAGTGGATTCACGCCCGAGCAATGAAACCGAGGCGCGCTTGCGCGCCGCCAGGTCCGCCGAATCGTTGGTGATGCAGGTCGAAGCCTTGCCCTGCGGGTGACATCGGGTCGTCCGCGGCAGGCACCGATCGACTTCACCGCGGTGGCTGGCCTGCCTGTCCCCCGACCTCTGCAATCATCATGAGTCTGAACGGATCCGCATACATCGTGGGTGCCTACGAGCACCCGACCCGCAAGGCCGACGAGCTTTCGGTCGCACGCCTGCACGCCGACGTCGCCAAGGGGGCGCTGGCCGACGCCGGCTTGTCTGCCAGCGACATCGACGGCTACTTCTGCGCCGGCGACGCACCCGGCCTCGGCACTACCACCATGGTCGAGTACCTCGGCTTGAAAGTGCGCCACGTCGATTCCACCGAATGCGGTGGCTCAGCGCCGATCCTGCATGTGGCGCATGCCGCGGAGGCGATTGCCGCCGGCCGCTGCAACGTGGCGCTGATCACGCTGGCAGGGCGCCCGCGCGCGGCGGGCGCGGCGCTGGCCCTGAAGGCGCCGGATTCGGACGCACCCGACGTGGCCTTCGAACTGCCGTTCGGTCCTGCCACCCAGAATCTGTATGGCATGGTGGCCCGGCGCCACATGCATGAGTTCGGCACCACCAGCGAGCAGCTGGCATGGATCAAGGTGGCAGCCTCCCACCACGCCCAGCACAACCCTGACGCCATGCTGCGCAATGTGGTGACGGTGGAGGACGTGGTCAACTCGCCGATGATCGCCGATCCGCTGCACCGCCTCGACTGTTGCGTGATGTCGGACGGCGGAGGCGCGCTGATCGTCGCGCGGCCGGAGATCGCCCGGCAGCTCAAGCGTCCGCTGGTGAAGATCAAGGGCACCGGCGAGGCGCCGAAGCACGCCAGGGGCGGCGACATCGACCTGACCTGGTCGGCGGCCGCCTGGGCCGGGCCGGCGGCTTTCGCCGAGGCGGGCGTCACGCCGGCCGACATCAAGTATGCGTCGCTGTACGACAGCTTCACCATCACGGTACTGATGCAACTAGAGGACCTCGGCTTCTGCAAGAAGGGCGAGGGCGGCAGGTTCGTCGCGGATGGTGGCCTGATCTCGGGCGTGGGACGGCTGCCCTTCAATACCGACGGCGGCGGGCTGTGCAACAACCATCCGGCCAACCGGGGTGGCGTCACCAAGGTGATCGAGGCCGTGCGGCAGTTGCGCGGCGAGGCGCATCCCGCGGTGCAGGTGAAGGACTGCGACCTGGCGCTGGCAAGTGGCATCGGTGGCGCGCTCGCATCGCGCCACACCGCCGCGACGCTGATTCTGGAGAGGATCTGAACATGACGAGCACGACGAACGCACAATCCGAAAAGTCCGCCAAGCCAGCCGTCCCGGGCGGCCCGCGCAGGATACCCGCCCCGCGCATGCTGCCCGAGAGCCAGGCTTTCTGGGACGCGGCCGACGCCGGCCGCCTGCTGCTCAAGCATTGCCTGGATTGCGGCAAGCCGCACCACTACCCGCGCGACATCTGTCCGCACTGCCTGTCCGAGCGCACCGTATGGCAGGAGGCCAGCGGGTTCGGCACGGTCTACTCGTACAGCACGATGGGGCGCGCCGAGGCGGCATACACATTGGCCTTCGTCACGCTGGACGAGGGCGTGACCATGATGACCAACCTGGTCGACTGCGATCCGCGCGAGCTCGCTATCGGCCAACGTGTGTGCGTGGTGTTCCGGCAGAGCGAGGGCGGGCACGCGGTACCGATGTTCGCGCCCGCCGGCGCTGCCTGAGGCCAGTGCCGGGCGCACGTAGCGGCCCGGCGCGGCGACAACGAAAGACGGAGTTACCCAATGCAGGACGACAACAGCGCTGCAGGAGAAGCAGGCCAGGCGGGCCAGGCAGGCCCGCGCCGAGGCGCGCTCTCGCGTTTCACCATCATCGACGCCTCGCGCGTGCGCGCCGGTCCCACCGCGATGCGTTTGTTCGCCGACATGGGCGCGCGCGTGATCAAGCTGGAGATCCCGCCCGGAGCGCCGGGTGGCGACGACATGATCGGTGGGCGCGACCACAACCGCGCTGACTACGAGAACCTGCACCGTAACAAGGAAAGCCTGACGCTGAACATGAAGACGGCAGCGGGGCGCGAGATTCTGCATGAGCTGGTCAAGCGCGCCGACGTTTTCATCGAGAATTTCCGCCCGGACGTCAAGGACCGCCTCGGCATCGGCCCCGACGCTTTGCGCGCGGTCAATCCTCGCCTGGTCTATGCCAGCATCTCCGGCTTCGGCCAAGACGGTCCCTGCGCACGCTGGCCCGGCTTCGACTCCATTGCCCAAGGCATGGGGGGGCTGATGAGCGTGACGGGCAAGCCTGGCGAGGGGCCGATGCGGGTGGGCATCCCCCTGGCTGACCTGTGCGCGGGGCACTTCTGCGCCATGGGCATCTTGACGGCATTGCTGGAGCGGGAGGCGTCGGGCGAAGGGCAGTGGGTGCAGACCTCGCTGCTGGAGGCACAGGTGGCAATGCTGGACTTCCAGGCGGCGCAATGGCTGGTCGACGGCAATGTACCGGAGCAGACCGGCAATGAGCACCCGCTGACCGTGCCTACCGGCGTGTTCGCCACCAGCGATGGATACCTGAATATCGCCGCCATCGGCCAGACCATGTGGCGGCGCCTGTGCGAAGCGCTTGGCGTGCCGCAGCTGGTGGCGGAGCCGGGCATGGGATCGGATCCCGAGCGGGTCAAGAACCGCGAGCGGGTCAACGCTGCCGTCGAGGCGGCGCTGCGGCAGCGCACCACCGCCGAGTGGACCGAACGGTTGCTCGCGGCCGGTGTTCCATGCGGTCCGATCCATCGCGTCGACCAGGTGTTCGCCGATCCGCAGGTGAGGCACCTGGGTATCGCCTGGCCGATGATGCATCCGGAACTAGGCGACATCTCGCTGGTGGGCCAGCCGATGCGGCTGTCGCGTTACCAGCGCGAAGCTCCGCCGCGCCCGGCGCCGCGGCAGGGCGAGCACACCGACGGCATTCTCACCGAGCTGGGCTACAGCGCCGAGCGCATCGCCGAGCTGCGCGCAGGCTTCATCGTTTGACTCCAAGGACATTGACATGGCAAGACTGGTCGCCGCATTCGGCTCGTCGCACAGCATCATGCTGGTATCCCAGCGCGAGGACTGGCAGCATGGCTTTCGCCAGGTAGACCCGAAGAACCCCCACTATTACGACAGCGAGGGCAACGCCACCACTTACGAAAAGCTGCTGGCCATCGCGCCACCGGACGCCGAGGCGATGGTGACGCCGGAACGCATGGGCGAGCGCTTCGACCAGGCGGAAGCCGCGATGGATACCTTGCGCGACCGCATTCACGCTGCGAGGCTGGACGTGCTGCTCGTGGTCGGCGATGACCAGACCGAATTGTTCCGCACTACCAACAACCCGGCCTTCGCCATCTACTACGGCGAGACCATCCGCAACGCGAAGCGCGAGGAGGGCTTGTCGGACGGTTGGTACAAGAAGGCGCGCATGGCGCGCCAGGAGCCGGACGCCGACCGCGAATATCCGGTGGCAGCCGGCATGGCGCGCTGGCTGATCCGCGAACTCTGCGACCGCGACTTCGACATTGCCGCCATGGACGGGCTCGAACGCGGGCAGTTCGAAGGCCACGCCTTCTCCTTCATTCACCGCCGCTACCTGCAGGGCATTGATCTGCCCGTGGTGCCGGTCATCGTCAACACCTTCGACCCGCCCAATCAGCCCACGCCGCGGCGATGTATCCAGCTCGGCGCCACGTTGCGCGAGTTGATTGCGGGCTATCCGGAAGACCTGCGCGTGGGGGTGCTGGCATCCGGCGGGTTGAGTCATTTTGTCGTCGACGAAGCGCTGGACGAGGGCATCATCGACGCCATCCGCCGCAAGGACACTGCCTACCTGGCCGCGCTCGACCCCAAGCAACTGCAGGCGGGCAGTTCGGAGATCCGCAACTGGCTGATTGCGGTCGAGGCAGTCAAGGACCTGGACCTCGAGTGGGTGTCTTACACGCCGGGCTACCGCAGCCCGGCCCTGACCGGCACCGGACTGTGCTTTGCCGCCTGGCGCACGCTCGATTGAGCGCCGGCCGCGCCAATCATCGAAAAGAACACGGAGAACACGGAGAACACGGAGAACACGTCATGACTCAATACGATTCCCACGTGCAGCGGCTGCGCCGGCTTGACTGCTGCGCGGTTTCCGATGCGCTCGACAAATTGCGCCTTCCCGGTGTGGTGACAGGGCTGCCGCAGCGCTCCGGCGCCGGACGCATCGCCGGACGCGCCGTTACCGTCAAGCTCGGCACCGGCGCGCCACCGGAAGGCCCGGCGCGCCATCTGGGTTGCACCGCGATCGAGGCCGCCGGTCCCGACAACGTGATCGTGGTCGAGCAGCGCAGCGGCGTCGAGGCCGGCAGCTGGGGTGGCTTACTGTCGCTGGGCGCCAAGGTGCGCGGCGTGGCTGGCGTGGTCGCCGACGGCCCGGTGCGCGATATCGACGAAGCCATCGGCTTCGACTTCCCGGTGTTCAGCCGCGGGTTGACGTCGCTGACGGCGCGTGGGCGCGTGGTCGAGAAAGGTACCAACGTGGCCGTCGAGGTAGGCCACGTGACGGTTCATGCCGGCGATTACGTGCTGGCGGACCGTAGCGCGGTGATCTTCATCTCGTCCCAGGACATCGAGCGCGTGCTCGAAACGGCGGAGGCCATCGTGCTCAAGGAAGCTGCAATGTCCAAGGCGATCCTGGCCGGGACGCCGATTGGCGAGGTCATGGGCGGCAACTACGAACACATGCTGCAGAGCTGAGGAGGAGCAGGACATCATGAGCCAGAAAGAAGACATCAACATTGAACGGGCCGGCAGGCTGGATACCGCCACACTGAGCGACGCGCTCGACAAGCTCGGGATCGGCGGGCAGTGCTACCGCATCCAGGCGCGCGGCGAAGGCTTCGCCATGGCGGGCCGCGCCTTTACGCTCCAGTACGGCCCGGCGGCCAATCCGCCCGGCACGGTGGGCGACTACATCGACGACGTGCCGCCCGGCAGCGTGCTGGTGCTGGACAACGGCGGGCGCGACAACGCCACCGTATGGGGTGACATCCTGACCGAGATCGCCCACCGCCGCGGCATCGCAGGCACGGTGATCGACGGTGTCTGCCGCGACGTGGCGCTGTGCCGCAAGCTGGGCTATCCGGTGTTCAGCAAAGGCCATTGGATGCGCACCGGTAAGGATCGCGTGCAGGTGGAAGCGACCAACGTCCCGGTCAACATCGGTGACGCGCGGGTGCAGCCCGGCGACATCGTGCGGGGTGATGCGGATGGCGTGGTGGTCATTCCACGTGAACACGAGGACGCGGTGCTGGATACCGCCGAAGCGGTGGAGCGCGCCGAGGAATCGATCCGCGAGGCTGTGCGTGGTGGCATGCGCCTCGACGAGGCGCGCCGGCAGTTCCGTTATCACCAACTGCAGACCAAGGGAGCCTGAGCATGAAGGAACACGACGCCGCGTCCACCACGCGGACAGCATTCGAGCGGGTGGCACCGGCGCTGGTGGAGGCGGCGCGTGCGCTGCCGACCGCCACGCTGCATGAGGCCGGCGGCAAGGCCGGGGCCCTGCCGAGTGCCATCAAGCCGGTGGCCCCGTCCTTCCGGCTGAGCGGCCCGGCCCTGACCGTGCACTCACCGGGCGGCGACAACCTGTGGCTGCACCGCGCGCTGGAGATCGCCCGGCCCGGCGATGTGCTGGTGGTACATGCCAGCGGCGTCTTCGAGCATGGTTACTGGGGCGAGATCATGACTACCGCCGCCAAGGTGAAAGGCCTCGGCGGCCTGGTCATCGACGGCTGCGTGCGCGATGGTGTGCTGCTCGAAGAAATCGGTTTTCCGGTGTTCGCGCGTGGCTTGTGCATCCGCGGGACCGGCAAGGACTATGGCGCCATCGGCTGGCTCAATGAGCCGGTGCTGATCGGCGATGTGAGCGTGGCCGCGGGCGACCTGGTGGTCGGCGATGCCGATGGCGTAGTCGTGCTGGCGCGCGAGCGTGCCGAGGCAGTGGTGGCGAAGGCGCGCCAGCGCGAACTGGACGAGGCGGCCGTCCTCGCGCGCGTGCAGGCGGGTGAGTCGACCATGCAGATTTATGGCTTTCACTGATTCCACCGACGGCGGACAAAGATGACGACGGACTCTCCCCGCGGCCTGCCGCCGCAGCTCGATATCGATGGTGCGATCGCCACCATCACCCTGCGCCGACCTGATGTGGCCAACCGCCTCGAACTGTCGGATCTCGAACAGCTGCGCCAGCAGCTCGCTGAGGTCGATGCCGCGCCTGGCGTGCTGGTGCTGCGATTGCGCGGCACGGGACGCCATTTCTGCAGCGGCTTCAATATCGGGGAGGTCGGCGGCAGCGAGGCCGGTGCGCGCTTCGAGGCGCTCGCTGCGGCGCTGGAGGCGGCCCGCCCTGTGACGATTGCCATACTCAACGGCGGTGTCTACGGCGGGGCGACCGATCTCGCGCTGGCCTGCGATTTCCGCCTCGGAGCACCAGGCTGCGAGATGTTTGTGCCGGCGGCTCGGCTCGGCCTGCTGTTCTACCGTGGGGGGCTCGAGCGCTATGTGTCCCGCCTGGGGCTTGGCATGGCCAAGCGAGTGCTGCTCGCCGCCGACAAGCTCGACGCGCAGCAGATGCTGGACTGCGGCTTCCTCGACAAGCTCCTGCCCGATAGCGCGGCGCTGGAAGCCGAGGCCGGGCGCCTTGGCGGGGAACTGGCCGGCATGGCACCGCTGGCATTGCTGGGCATGAAAAAACACTTGAACCGCATCGCGGCCGGCCAGCTCGATGCGGGGGACATCGCACGGGATATCGCGCTGGCGGACGCCTCGGAGGATCTGGCCGAGGGCGCGCAGGCTTGGCGGGAAAGGCGCGCGCCGCGTTTTCACGGCCGCTGAAACCGATGGCGGGAGATTGGATATGAATCGGGAAGGTATCAGCCAGGACGGCTATTTCAAGCGATTGCAGCGCGGCGAAGCGGCACCGCCGCCCGTGGCGACGCTGCTGGGCGGGAAGATCGGGACGGTGGATCTGGAGGCGGGCGCGCTCACCTCCGCCTACCACGCGACGGAATCCTTCCTCAACCCGGCAGGCCAGGTTCAGGGGGGCATGCTGAGCGCCATGCTGGACGACGTGACGGCGATGCTGGTGACCGCCACGCTCGGGGAAGGCGAGGCCTGCGCCACCCTGAACCTGAACGTGACCTTCTTGCGCGCGGCGCAGGCGGGGCCTCTGCAGGGGCGTGCCACACTTGTACGCCGCGGCAGGGATATCTGTAACGTCGCCGGCGAGTTGCTGCAGGAGGGCCGCGTGGTGGCGTCGGCCGTCGCGACCTGCATGATCGTGCGCGGCGGCGATAGCCGTCGCGCGGCAGCGGCGTGAACGGTCGTCAAGAGCCTGCGCCCGCCGGGGCGCGGGCCCACGTGCGCCGGGACGTGCGCAACACGACGCGCCGTGCGCTGTTGGCCGCGCGGAAGCTTGCCGCCTCCGCGCCGGTGACTGATGCGGCGGCGCTGTCGGGCTTGTTCGATGCCTGGATGGCGGCGGCCGACGGGCGGGGCCGACTGGTTTGCATGGCGTCGGCGGTGGAACTCGGCCTGCCCGTGGTGCGCTATCTGGCACCGTGCCGGCAGGCGGTCGCTGACGTGGATGACACGGCGCTACGGGCGCTGTTCTGGGCTGCCTGCCGGCGCTTGCAGGATACTTTGCAGGCCGCCGGGTGAGCGAAGCAAGGCGCGTGGGTGGCAAGAGTGGTGCCGTCGGCAACGGCAGCAGACCGGCGCCTGGCGTTGGAAGAATGCAAGGAGACAAGGAAATGAAAGAACTGGCCGGGGTGGTGGCGGGTACAAGATCGTCGAAGCGCGGCCTGTACTCCACGTGGTTTCTGTTGCTGCTGACCCTCATCTATGCGTCGAGCTTCGTCGACCGCATCTTCCTGTCGGTGGTAGGGCAGGCCGTCAAGCTGGAGATGAACCTGTCGGATGCCGAGTTGGGCGTGCTCGGCGGGCTGGCGTTCTCGGTCTTCTACTCAGCATTGGGCATTCCCATGGCGCGCCTCGCCGAGCGCTACAGCCGCGTCATGCTCATTTCCCTCTCGATCGCGGCCTGGTCGGCCATGACCGCCCTGTGCGGCACCGCCGGGGGGTTCTGGCACTTGCTCGTTTACCGGCTGGGGGTCGGCATCGGCGAGGCCGGCAGCACCCCGACCGCTCATTCGCTGATTGCCGACCAGTTCCCAGAGGGGAGACGGGCGACGGCGCTGGCTTTGTACGCCTTAGGTCCGCCTATCGGTGTTCTGGCAGGGGCGATAGGCGGTGGTTGGGCGGCGCAGCACTTCGGCTGGCGCCACGCTTTTTTCGCCGTAGGCCTGCCGGGGATCGCGCTCGCCGTCCTCGCCTGGTTGACGCTGCGTGAACCTCGGCATGCGCAGGTCGACGCCGCACCACCCACTGCAGTTCCTCCGTTGCGCAGCGTGGTCCATCTGTTGATGTCGAGCCGCATCTTCGTGCAGATGCTGCTCGGCACCGTGATCGGCGCATTTGCGCAATATGGCATCAACCTGTTCCTGCCGGTCTATCTCGCTCGTGTCTACGGCATGGGGCTGGCTCAGGCCGGCATGGTATTCGGTCTGATCGTCGGGGTCGGCGGTATTGCTGGCAATGCGCTGGGCGGATATCTCTCCGATGCGCTGGGCGCGCGCGACAAGCGATGGTATGCCTGGGTACCGGCCATCGGGACGCTGCTCGGATTCCCCTTGGCCGCGATGGCGTTCACCCTGTCCGACTGGCGTCTGGCGGTGCCCCTGCTGCTGGGCTGCACCGTCATGTTGAACGTGTGGAACGGGCCGACCTTCTCGATCGTGCAGGGGCTGGTGACGCCGCGTATGCGCGCGACCGCATCGGCCTTCGTGTTCCTGTTGATGAACCTGGTCGGGCAAGGCCTGGGCCCGACCACCGTCGGACTGCTGAGCGACCGCTTTGCCGCCAGCCTGGTCAAGGGAGGGGGCTACCAGGCCACTTGCCACGCCAGTGCGGCCGGGGCACAGGGACACGCTGCGGCGGGGGCGGTGTCTCAGGCTTGCACACAGGCTGCTGCCAGCGGCCTGCGCTACGCCTTGCTGCTTATGAGCGTCGTCCTTGTCTGGTCCGCATGGCACTACTTTTCAGCGGCGCGCCACATCGATCGCCGCTGAACGCCGCACCCGCCGGAGCGGCAGTTCGGCGCGGTCCCGCAAGCGCTCGGCGATGCGCTCCCGCTCCCGTGTGGCCGTTCCGGGAAACTCAGCGAACGGCTTACGCTTCGACCACGGGGTTGGCCGGCTTGCGCCCGCGCCGGGCGCGCGGGCGCTCCGCAGCGGCAGTCGTCGTGGCTGCTGCCATGCCCGATGCTGTCTCCCCCTCCAGGTAGCTGGAGGGGAGCATCGAGAGGAACTCCGAGAAGCCCGTGGTGCCAATGGGGGCGTGATGCAGCATGGCTTCCTGCGCCGCGGCTTCGTCGCCGCGCAGAATGGCGTCGACCAGCGTCTGGTGCTCGCCCAGCACGCGCTGGCGCTGTGCCTGGGAGCCGAAGATCTTGGGCCGGTAGCGCTGCATTAGCCGCCGCATGCTCTTGATCTGTTCCGACAGGTATTCGTTGCGGCTGGCGTCGTAAATCAACTCGTGAAATGCCGCGTTGGCCTTGCCGAACTGCTTGCCGTCGTCCGCTGCGGACGCTTGCTCACACGACCGGGCCAGCGCCTGGAGTTCGGCGCGCTGGGAGTCATCCATCCGACGGGCCGCGAACTTGGCCGCGATGGCCTCGAGTTCGGCAAGGAGCTCCAGGGTTTCGCGCAATTGGGGGATGGAGAGGCGAGAGACGAATACTCCGACTCGCGGAGCAATCCTGACAAGATTCTGGACGGCCAGTTGCTGCAGCGCCTCCCGGACCGGGGTCCGCGACACGCTGAATCGTTCTGCCAGCGTGCGCTCGTCCAGAAGCGCGCCGGGCGGGAAGGCCCCGCTCTCGATCTCGGCCTGAATAGTGCTCTTGATTTCACTTGCCATGCTCGGCTTTTTCGACAAGGTCATTGAGTGCTATGCCAGTGATGTCGTTGATGGGCATTTCGCCGTATGCACGGCCAGGTTCGAGTATACCAAATCAATCTTTTGGCATTCACCGCCAGGCAGGATGGCGCGGTGAGCCGCGCAGATCCGCTACCCTGACGGCCCATGTGGCGTATTGCCTCGGATTGCGCGCACGCCCGGCCCGGGCCGCCCCGGGCGGTCTCCCAGGCAGGCTTTGCTGGCGGCGGAAGCGGTTCGATCGGTGCCCACCATCCGTCGTCGGTGATCGGCTTGCCCATCCCCTCTGTCCTGCTCTCACAACGGATGAGGTTAACAGGTCCGCAGGCCCGCAGGGCCGCCTTGCAGGTTCGCCTTGAGTACCCAGCAACTCTTTTTGAAACGGCTTCCTGGTTCTCCACGAATTCAAGACTCAGGACACTAGCGCCCTGTATCGCGATGTCGTCGACATGCGTCGATCAGGTAGGCGCGCGGCGCGCGCCTTGGCTACAATGGCGACCCGTCGCGGCGCAGGGGCGGAGGCCGGCGCGGCCGCTGCACCGGATTGGCGCATGACGGCATGTCCGGTGCGCTCCGGGGCGCGCCCGCCGACCGCGGACAGCCGCGCACCGCCATTGGCCGGCGCTCGGCCATGCCCGCCTCTCACTCCGAACCCGCCTGCAGGCGCGATCCCATGGAAAGCATCGTCATCGAGATCTTCTACCGCCTGTCGACGGCATTCTTCTGGCCGGTGGCGGTGGCGCTGCTGGTGTTGTTCGCGCTGTCGCTGGCCGACCTCGGCGCGCTGCTGGTGCAGGCGCGGCGGCGCGCGCACACCGCCGCCACCGACCTGCCGGCGGTGGCGAACGCGCTGGCGGCGCGCTTGCCGGCGCCCGGCAGCGGCCGCTCGGCCAGCCTCGACGACGTCGCGCTGTCTCCCTCGCTGGCACGCTTCTGGGCCCTGCTGCAGCAACGGCTGGCCCAGCTCGATTCGCACGAGCACCTCGACCTGTGGCTGGACGAGACGCTGCAGCGCGAGGAGATCCGCATCGCCAACCGCCTCGACCTGTCGCGCACCCTGGTGCGCATCGCGCCCATGCTGGGGCTGGCCGGCACCATCATCCCGCTCGGGCCGGCGCTGCAGTCGCTGCTGTCGGGCGACATGGGCAGCATGGTCAGCCATCTGGTGGTCGGCTTCGGCGCCGTCGTGTGCGGGCTGGTGCTGGGTGGCATCGCCTACGTGCTGACGCTGACGCGCGAGCGCTGGGCACGCGCCGACCTGAAGGAGATGGAGAACCTCAGCGAACTGGTGCTGCGGGCCCTGCCGGCCGGCGCGGGGGCGGCCGCCTGATGGCGCGGCCGCTGCAACGCCGCTTCGTGCGGCGCCGCCGCGTGCTGGGCGAGCTGACTTCCATCCACCGCGAGGATCCGCTGGCCGGCGTCGCCAACCTGTTCGACGCCTCCATCGTTTTTGCCGTGGGCCTAATGGTGGCGCTGATGCAGGCCTTCAGCCTCGCCCAGCTGTTCAACCCCGAGGCGCAGTTCACCCTGGTCCAGCGCGACCCCCGCACCGGCGAACTGCATTTGACCGAGAAGAACCGCAAGGAGATCAAGGTCAGCCGCATCACGCCCGAGCAGAAGGCGGGCGAGGGCACGCGGCTGGGCGTGGCGTACCGCCTGCCCGACGGCAGCGTGGTGTACGTGCCCGAGGCCGGCGCTTCGCCTGCCGCCGCCACCTCTGCCGCCGCCTCTGCCGCCGCCGCGCCGCTGCAGGCGGCACCTGCCGGCCCGCGCTGAACCGTGCCGCAGGGGCTTCCTCCATACCGCCATCCTGCGGCCGGCCCGGGCCGGTGGCTGGCATGGCTGGCCTGCCTGCTCTGGCTGGCGTGGCTGCCCGCCGCCTTCGCGGCGCCGGTGCGCGTGCTGGTGGTGACACCGAACACTCACCTGCTGCCCGCCGCCCTGGCGGCCTTCCAGCGCGCCCATGGCGGGCAGGTGGCCAGCCTTGACTTCACTACCGAGGCACCGGACGCGGCCCGCCTGCAGGCGGCCGACGTGGTCTACACCTATTACGCGCCGGTCGACGTGCTGCGCCGCATGGCGGACGGCGTGCGGCGCGCGCGCCAGCGTGGCGCGCTGGTGCTGGCGGCGCCGGCGCAGAGCGCGCAGGCCGCCTGGGGCATCGAACTGGACAGCGCCGCCGGCACGGCCGCGCAGGCGTACTGGGAGGCCGGCGGCAGCGACAACCTGGCGGGCTTCCTGGCTTACGTGGCGGCCGCGCGCCAGCCGCCGGGCGCGGCAGCCGCGCTGGTGGTGCCGCCGGTGCGGCCGGCGCCGGCGGCGGGTATCTATCACCCGCGCGCACCGGGACCGTTCGACAGCCTCGATGCCTACCTGCGCTGGTACCGCCAGGCGGGTCCGGGGCCGGGCGCGCCGCTGGTGGGCATCGCCTTCTATGCCACCAACTTCCGCCAGGGCGACCTGGCCCAGATCGACACCCTGGTCGACGCGCTCGAACGCGCCGGCATCGGCGCCGTGCCGGTGTTCGGCTGGCCGCTGTCCAGCCTCGACCGCTGGCTCGCGCAGGACGGCCGCACGCCGCTGCGCCTGCTGCTGGCGCTCAACCTGACCATCAGCCGCGACCCGGACAAGGCCTGGCTGGAGCGCCAGGGCCTGCACACGCTCAACCTGATCGCCACGCGCGACAGCCGGGCGGCCTGGCAGGCCGACGTGCGCGGCATCGCCGGCGAACGCTTGCCGATGCTGCTGAATACGCCGGAGCGCAACGGCGCCAGCGAACCCATCCTGTTCTCCACCCAGGAGGAGGTGGGCGGGGCCCGCGCCAGCGCCGCCGTGCCCGAGCGCGTCGACGCGGCGGTGGCGCGCGTGCGGCGCTGGCTGGCGCTGCAGGACAAGCCCGCGGCGGACAAGCACATCGCCATCCTGTACTACAACAACCCGCCCGGGCGCGGCAATATCGGCGCCAGTTACCTGGCCACGCTGCCTTCCCTGCGCGCCATCCTGCAACGCCTGCACGAGGCCGGCTACGACAGTGGCGACAACCTGCCGGACACGGCGACGCTGACCGCGCTGCTGGAGGCGAGCGGGCGCAATGTCGAGACGTGGTCGCCCGGCGAGCTGGCGCGCATGCAGGGGCAGGGCCGGCTCACGGTGCTGCCGCTGGCACAGTACCGCGCCTGGTTCGCGCAACTGCCGCCGGCCTTCCGCGCCGCGGTGCTGCGCGCCTGGGGGCCGCCCGAACGCAACCCGCTGATGCTGGCGGACGACGGGCGGGGCGGGCTGGGCTTCGTCATCCCGGGGGTGCGCTTCGGCAAGCTTTTCCTCGGCCCGCAGCCGCTGCGCTCCACCTTCGAACGGGCGATGGACACCACCCACGATACGGTGACGCCGCCGCCGCACTCCTATATCGCCGCCTATCTCTGGTACCGCCATGCCTTCGGTGCGGATGCGATGGTGCACGTGGGCCGCCACGGCACGCTGGAGTGGCTGCCGGGCAAGCAGGTGGCGCAGGCGGGCGATGACAGCGCGGAAGTGCTGCTGGGCGACCTGCCCAATGCCTACTACTACATCCAGGATGGCGGTGGCGAGGCGATCCAGGCCAAGCGGCGCGGCGCGGCGGTGCTGGTGAGCCACCTGGCGCCGTTGCTGGCCCGCGCCGGCTGGCCTGCGGCGCTGGCCGGGCTGGACCAGGCCATCGAGCAGGAGGAGGCGACCCGCGAGACCTCGCCGGAGCTGGCGCGGGTGTACCGCGAGCAGGCGCTGGCGCAGGTGCGCGCGCTCGGGCTCGAGCGCCAGCTCGGACTCGGCAGCGAGGCGCCCTGGGAGGAGATCGAGCCCGCCGTCCATGCCTTCCTGCACCGTGTCGAGGCGGAGCCGATTCCGCTCGGCATCTACGCGCTCGGCGAGCTGCCGGACGAGGCCGCGCAGCGCGATGGACTGGCCACCATGCTGGCCGGACGCTTCAGCAGCCAGGAAGCCGAGGCCATCGGGCCGTCCGCCTTCGCGCGCTGGGCGGCCGACCTGGTGGCCGGGCGCGAGCCGGCGGCACCGGCCGAGGCAGTGCCGCCGCCGCTGGAAGCCAAGGCCGCCGAGGCCTTGGCGGCGGGCCGGCAGTGGCTGGCCGCGCTGCGCGCTTCGCCGCGCGACGAACTCGACGGGCTGGTCACGGTGCTGTCGGGACGCTACCTGCCCAGCGCGCCGCTGGGCGATCCGGTGCGCACGCCGCAGAGCCTGCCGAGCGGGCGCAACCTGCACGCCTTCGATGGCGCCCTGATTCCCACCCGCGCCGCGTGGGAACTGGGCAAGACGCTGGCGGGGCAGACCCTGGGGCGCTACCAGCGCGAACATGGCAGGCTGCCGGAGTCGGTCTCGATGGTGCTGTGGTACGGCGAGACCGAGCGCCACCAGGGCGCGCTGGAAAGCGAGGCGCTCTACCTGATGGGAGTGGAGCCGGTGTGGAATGCGCGCGGCGTGGTCGACGACGTGCGCCTGATCCCCGACGCCGAACTGGGGCGGCCGCGCGTCAACGTGCTGTTCACCATCTCCGGCATCTACCGCGACGGCTTCGGCGACAAGGTCGCCCTGCTCGACAAGGCGGCGCGCCTGGCCGCCGCCGCCGGCGACAACGCGCTGAGCCGGCACGACCGGGCCGTGACGGCCGCCCTGCTTGCCGCCGGCACCGAGGCCGGCCTGGCCGGCAGCCTGGCGCGCGCGCGGGTGTTCGCCGCCAAGCCCGGCAACTATGCCATCGGCGTGTCGCAGATGGTGGAGCAGAGCCGCGACACCGAGGCGCCCGATGCGGTGGCGGCGCAGTACCTGCGCTACATGAACTTCGCCTATTCGGCCGAGGGCTGGGGCACCAGCGCGCCGCAGGCGCTGGCCAGCCACCTCAAGGACAACCAGGCGGTGCTGTTTTCGCGCGCCAGCACCTTGTACGGCGCGCTCGACAACGACGACACCTACCAGTACGCGGGCGGGCTGGCGGCCGCCACCCGCGCCGCCGGCGGGCAGGCGCCGGCCTTCTGGCTGCACAACCTGCGCACGGCCGGCGAGGCGCGCACCCTCGATGCCCGCGCCTGGCTGGCCACCGAGCTGAACGCGCGCAACTGGAACCCGAAGTGGATCGCCGCCATGCAGGCCTCCGGCTATGCCGGCGCGCGCGAGATGTTCAAGGAGATCGAGCACCTGTACGGCTTCCAGGCGGCCACGCCGGAACAGATGTCGGGCCAGTTCTGGCAGCGCACCTATGACGTCTACGTGGCCGACAGCGAAGGCCTGGGCATGGAGGCCTTCTTCCGCGCCAGCAATCCGCACGCCCAGCAGTGGATCCTGTCGCGGCTGCTGGAAGTCGACCGCCAGGGCAGCTACCGCTTCAGCGCGGCGCAGCGCGCCGACATGGTGCGCCGCTATGTGGCATCGGTGGCGCGCGACGGGCTCTCGTGCTCGGCCAACACCTGCGGCAATCCGGCGCTGATGCGCTACATCGAGGGGCTCGGGCGCGCGGCGGACACCGACGCGCAGGCCATGCGCCGCTTTGCCGGTGTGCTGGCGCAGGCGACCGCGGCGGGACCTGCCGCCGCGCCCTCGGGCACCGGGGCGGCGCGGGGCGGGCAGGCCGTGCCGGCGCGGCAGGCGAGGGACACACGGCAGGCGCTGCGCCGGCAGTCCGCCGCGCCGCCGCGCTCCGCGGCGAAGGCGGCCGATCCGCCGCGGCCGGCCGCGCGCGGCACGCCGGTGCGCGGGCAGGTGATGGAGACGCGCGTGCTGCGGCTCGACGCGCCGGCCCGGCCTGTGGCCGGCCGCGCGGCAGGCGCGCTCGGCGTCGGCGCGCTGATGCTGCTGGCGATCGGCGCCGGGGCCCTGGCCGAGTGGCGGCGCGGCCGGCGCCGGCGCCCGTGAGCGGCGCGCCGCCGCGCCGCCGTGCCGCCGGCCCATGCCGCAGGCGGGGTGGACAGTCCGCGGCGATGTCATTATTCTGGTCGCCTTCGCCGGCCGGCGGCACCCCGCGTTCCCGCGCCGCGCGCCCCTTCCCCTGATCCATTCGATCCGATCGATCCATTCCCCGCCTTCGGGCCCGTGTGTCGGCGCCCGTGGAGTCCCAGCATGCAGACCAGCAAGATCCCGGCCACCATCGTCACCGGCTTCCTCGGCAGCGGCAAGACCACGCTGCTGCGCCACATCCTCGACCATGCCGACGGCCGCCGCAT
Organism: Cupriavidus sp. USMAHM13; assembly: GCF_001854285.1. NCBI lineage: Bacteria > Pseudomonadati > Pseudomonadota > Betaproteobacteria > Burkholderiales > Burkholderiaceae > Cupriavidus > Cupriavidus sp. USMAHM13. The sequence goes on along the minus strand of NZ_CP017752.1, from coordinate 2,606,859 downwards.
CGCCGTGATCGTCAATGAGTTCGGGGAGCTCGGCATCGACGGCGAGATCCTCAAGGGCTGCGGCATCGGTTGCGACGAGTCGGGCGAGGCCAACGGCCAGCTCTACGAACTGGCCAACGGCTGCCTCTGCTGCACCGTGCAGGAAGAATTCTTCCCGGTCATGGAAGCGCTGCTGGAGCGGCGCGGCCAGATCGACCACCTGCTGATCGAGACGTCCGGCCTGGCCTTGCCGAAACCGCTGGTGCAGGCCTTCAACTGGCCGAGCATCCGCAATGCCTTCACCGTCGACGCGGTGATCACGGTGGTGGATGGCCCGGCCGCCGCCGCCGGACAGTTCGCCGCCGACCCGGGCGCAGTCGATGCCCAGCGCCGCGCCGACCCCAACCTCGACCACGAATCGCCGCTGCACGAGCTGTTCGAGGACCAGCTGGCCAGTGCCGACCTGGTCATCCTCAACAAGACCGACCTGATGGATGCGGCGCAACGCGCGGCGGTGGAGGTGCTGATCCGGCCCGAGATCCCGGCCGAGGTCAAGATCGTGCCCGCGCAGTCGGGGCGCCTCGACCTGGAACTGCTGCTGGGGCTGCAGCGCGCGTCGGAAGCCACCATCCACCTGCGCCCCGACCACCACGGCTCGGCCGGGGATGGCGATCACGCGGACCATCACCACGATGAGTTCGACTCGGTGGTGGTGGAGGCCGGCACGGTGGAGCGGGAAGCCTTGCTGGCGGCCCTGCAGGCGCTGGTGGAGGGCAATACGATCTACCGCGTCAAGGGCTTCGCGGCGCTGCCGGGCAAGCCCATGCGGCTGGTGCTGCATGGCGTGGGGCGGCGCTTCGACAGCTATTTCGACCGCGCCTGGCGCCAGGACGAGACGGCAGCCACGCGCGTGGTGCTGATCGGCGCTGACCTGGAGCGTGAAGCGCTGCAGGCCGCGCTGGATGCCGCTCTCGCCGCGTCGCCCGCGGCCCCTGTATCGTCAGCGGCCTGAGGGCACCCGCATGCACCTGCTGTCGACCCGGCCCGGCGGCTTCGTCGAGGACGGGGCCGGCGTGCTGCGCATCGAGCAGACGCCGGCGCAGATCGTCATCCTGAGCGCGGCCGATACGACACTGTCGCTGCTGGCCGGTGTCTATCCGCGCCTGGGGCCCGGCTACCCGAGCGTGCGGCTGGCCAACCAGATGTACCTGCGCCAGCCGGCCTCGCTCGACCTGTACGTCGACGAGGTGCTGCAGCACGCGCGCGTGGTGGTGGTCGACCACCTGGTCGGCGGCAGCGACTGGTCATATGGCCTGGAGCGGCTGCCCGAACTGGCGCGTGCGCGCGGCCAGTTGCTGGTGATGCTGTCGGGTGACCTGGCCGAGGACGCCAACCTCGCGCGCCGCGGCAATGCGCCGGCGGCGCTGTCGCATGCGCTCTGGCAATACCTGCGCGAGGGCGGTGCCGCCAACGCCGAGCAGTTCTACCGCTGCCTGGCCCACCACGCCTTCGGCCTGGGCGCGCCGGCGCTGCCGCCGCAGGCGCTGCCGGAGGCTGCGCTCTACCATCCGGCGCACGGCGTGGCGACCGCGGCCGACTGGCAGCGCACCTGGCGGGAGCGCGGCGTGGCCGGCGCGCCGGTGGTGGCGCTGCTGTTCTACCGCGCCCACCTGCAGGCGGGCAATACCGAGGTGTTCGAGGCCCTGGCCGAGGCCCTGCTGGCAGCCAGGCTGTGCCCGCTGCCGCTGGCGGTCACATCGCTCAAGGCACCGCTGGCGCGCGAGGTCCTGCAATACCTGTGCGCGGAACATGCGGTCGCGCTGGTGCTGAACACCACGGCCTTCTCGGTGGCCTCGCTGGATGGTGGCGCCGAGGCGGAAGCGCCGCTGGCCGGCGACGCACCGGTGCTGCAATTGATCCTGAGCGGCGGCAATCGCGAGGACTGGCTTGCCGACGAGCAGGGCCTGGGTACGCGCGACGTGGCCATGCAGGTGGCGCTGCCCGAGGTGGACGGCCGCATCGTCACGCGCGCGGTCAGCTTCAAGGGCCTGGCCTGGCGCTGCCCGCACACCGAGGTGGACGTGGTGCGCTACCAGCCGGACGCCGAGCGGGTGCGTTTCGTCGCCGAGCTGGCGCGGCGCTGGTGCCGGCTGCGCAGCTTGCCCAATGCCGACAAGCGGGTGGCGCTGGTGCTGGCCAACTACCCCGCCAGCGAAGGCCGCATCGGCAACGGCGTCGGGCTGGACACGCCGGCCTCGATGGTGCGCATCCTGGCCATGCTGCGCGAGCAGGGCTACACCACCGGCGCCTTGCCCGCCGACGGCGCCGCGCTGCTGCGCGGCCTTACCGCCGGCATCACCAACGACCCCGCGCAGCACGCGCTGCGCCCCGCCTTCCAGAGCCTGGCGCTGGGCGACTACGAGGCGTGGCTGGCCACCTTGCCGGAAGGCAGCCGTGCCGCCATCTCGGCGCGCTGGGGCGAACCGGCGGCCGATCCGATGGTGCGGCAGGGCCGTTTCATGATCGCGGGCGTGCGCAGCGGCCGGCTCTTCATCGGCATCCAGCCCGCGCGCGCCTACGGTGTCGACGACTACGCCAGCTACCACGATGCCGAACTGGTGCCGCCGCACGGCTACCTGGCCTTCTACTGCTGGCTGCGCCAGGTGTTCGGCTGCGATGCCGTGGTGCACGTGGGCAAGCATGGCAACCTGGAGTGGCTGCCCGGCAAGAGCGTGGCGCTGTCGCCTTCCTGCTGGCCCGATGCCATCCTCGGGCCGCTGCCCCATCTCTACCCCTTCATCGTCAACGATCCCGGCGAAGGCGCGCAGGCCAAGCGGCGCACGCAGGCCGTCATCATCGACCACCTGATGCCGCCGCTGACGCGCGCGGAGAACTATGGCCCGCTGCAGGACCTGGAACGGCTGGTGGACGAGTACTACGAAGCGCTGGCGGTCGATCCGCGGCGCGCGCGGCTGCTGCGCAAGGAGATCCTGGCGGGCATCGTCGGCCAGCAGCTGCACCGCGAGCTGGGCTTCGACGGACAGCCGGCCGCCGCCGACGAGGATGAACTGCTGCGGCGTACCGATGCCTACCTGTGCGAGCTGAAGGAGTCGCAGATCCGCGACGGCCTGCACGTCTTCGGCCAGTCGCCGCAGGGCCGCCAGCGGCGCGACACGCTGGCCGCGCTGGCGCGCTTCCCGGCCGGCGACGGCAAGGGCGCGCAGGCCGGCCTGCTGACCGCGCTGGCCGCCGACCTCGGCCTGGGCGCGGGCTTCGACCCGCTCGACGCCGATTGGGCGGCGCCGTGGCAGGGCCCGCGCCCGGCGGCCCTGCAGGCGGTCAGCGGCGAGCCATGGCGCCACCATGGCGACACGCGCGAGCGTCTCGAAGCGCTTGCGCTGGAACTGCTGGCGGGGCTCGACGCCGAGGACAGGGGCGCGCCGGCGGCGCTGCCCTGGACCGCGCAGGTGCTGGCGCGGCTGGGCGGCGACGTGCTGCCGCGCCTGGACGCCTGCGGCGAACAGGAGCTGACGCAGCTCGCGCGCGGGCTGGCCGGCCGCTTCGTGCCGCCGGGCCCGAGCGGCGCGCCGTCGCGCGGCCGTCCCGACGTGCTGCCGACGGGGCGCAACTTCTATTCCGTGGACACGCGCGCCGTGCCCACCCGCATGGCGTGGACACTGGGTTTGCGCGCCGCCGACCAGCTCATCGAACGGCATCTGCAGGAACACGGCGACTACCCGCGCGCCATCGGCCTGTCGATCTGGGGCACCGCCACCATGCGCACCGGCGGCGACGACTTCGGCCAGGCCCTGGCGCTGATGGGGGTGCGCCCGCGCTGGGCGCCGGGCAGCCACCGCGTGGTGGATTTCGAGATCCTGCCGGCCACCGTGCTGGGGCGCCCGCGCGTGGACGTCACGCTGCGCGTGTCGGGATTCTTCCGCGATGCCTTCGCCAATCTCGTCAAGCTGTTCGACGCGGCGGTACGCGCCGTGGCCGCGCTGGACGAGCCCCCCGAGGTCAATCCGCTCGGCGCGCGCGTGCGCGCCGAGCAGGCCCGCCTCGAGGCGCAGGGCCTGGACGGCGCGGAGGCGGCCGAGCGGGCGGCTTGGCGCGTGTTCAGCGCGCGCCCCGGCGGCTATGGCACCGGCCTGCAGGAACTGGTCGATGCGCGCCGCTGGCAGGACGATGCCGATCTCGCCCATGCCTACCTGCAGGCCGGCGGCTACGCCTACGGGCAGCGCGCCGACGGCATCGAGGCCCGCGCGGATTTCGGCGCGCGCCTGGCCGGGCTCGACGCCGTGGTGCAGAACCAGGACAACCGCGAGCACGACCTGCTGGATGCCAACGACTACTACCAGTTCCAGGGCGGCATGGCGGCCGCCGTGCGGCACCTCGGCGGCGCGCAGCCGGCGCTCTACCATGGCGACTTCAGCCATCCCGCGGCGCCGCGCGTGCGCACGCTGGGCGAGGAGATCGCCCGCGTGATCCGTGCGCGCGTGGTCAATCCCAAGTGGCTGGCGGGCGTGCGCCGGCACGGCTACAAGGGCGCCTTCGAGATGGCCGCCACCGTCGACTACCTGTTCGGCTACGACGCCACCACGCGCGTGGTGGCCGACCACCAGTACGCGCTGGTGGCCGACGCCTATGTCAACGATCCCGTCAACCGCGCCTTCCTGGCGCAACACAATGCGCGCGCGCTGCACGCGATCTGCGAGCGCCTGCTCGAAGCCATGCAGCGTGGCCTCTGGCAGGAGCCCGGCGCCTACCGCGCGCAGCTCGAGGCGCACCTGCTCGATGCCGAGCAGCGCCTGGAAGGAAGCTGAGTCACCATGAGCCTGCCCCAACCCTTTCCATTCAGCGCCCTGGTAGGCCAGGCGCGGCTGCAGCGCGCGCTGATGCTGGCGGCGGTCGATGCCGGCATCGGCGGCGTGCTGGTCGGCGGCCCGCGCGGCACGGCCAAGTCCACCGCCGCGCGTGCGCTCGCGGAGCTGCTGCCGCAGGGGCGCTTCGTGCCCCTGCCGCTCGGCGCCAGCGAAGAGCAACTGGTCGGCAGCCTCGACCTCGACCACGCCCTGCGCGGCGGTGAGGTGCGCTTTGCGCCCGGCCTGCTGGCGCGCGCCCACGAAGGCGTGCTGTACGTGGACGAGGTCAACCTGCTGCCCGACCACCTGGTCGACCTGCTGCTCGACGCCGCCGCCAGCGGCGTCAACGTGGTGGAGCGCGACGGGGTCTCGCACCAGCATGCGGCGCGCTTCGTGCTGGTCGGCACCATGAATCCGGAAGAGGGCGAGCTGCGACCCCAGTTGCTGGACCGCTTCGGGCTGGCGCTGATGCTGGAGAACCTCACCGACGCCGCGCAGCGCCAGGCCGTGGTCAAGGCGCGCCTGGCCTTCGATGCCGATCCGGCGGCGTTCCGCGCCGCGGTGGCGGGGCGCCAGGCGACGCTGGTGGCGCAGATCGCGCGTGCCCGCGCAGGGCTGGCGGCGCTGCGCTTCGACGATGCCGTGCATGGGCGGGTCAGTGCCTTGTGCCTGGCGGCAGGCGTCGACGGGCTGCGCGCCGACCTCGTCATGCTGCGCGCGGCGCGCGCGCTGGCGGCTCTGCAGGGCGATGCCGCCATCTCCACGGCACATGTCGACAGCGTGGCCGAGCTGGTGCTGCATCACCGGCGCCAGGCCGGCGCGCCGGCTCCGGCCGGTGATGGGGAGGATGACGGGCAGGGTGACGGGCAGGGGAGCGGACGCGATCGCGGGCAAGACGGCCATCCGGCCGCAGCGACCGTTCCTGGCCGCCCGGCGCCAGGGCAGGGCGAAGCCCCCGCGGGTGCTGCCGGCGGCTGGCAGCCCGATCCGGAAGGCAATCCCTGGGGCGCCATGCCGCCGCCGGCCGGCGGCACGGCCGTGGCGCCGGCGGCGGTCGCGCCGGTGGCGCCCTTCACCCGCCTGAAGGACCCGGCCTACGCCAAGGACGCCCCGCCAAAAAAAGCCTGAGCCACCAGGCCGCCGACGCCGGGATCCGGCGCGGCGGCCACCGGTGGCAAGCTCCCCGCCTGCCCGCGCCCGGCATCCTGCCCGGCTCCCGCCTGCACTGGCCGCGCACGCTCGCGGCCAAGGGCACGCAGCCGCTCGCGCGCGGCCACCTGCGCTGGCGTCCAGCCGCCTCGCGCGGCGGCGTGCTGCATTGCTTCCTGCTGGACTGCTCGGCGTCGATGCTGCCGGGCGAACGGCTGGCGCTGGCCAAGGGTGTGCTGCTGCGCCTGCTGGAGCGTGCCTACCAGGCACGCGCCGAGGTGGCGCTGGTGTGCTTCGGCGGCGGCAGCGCGGAAGTCCGCCTGCAGCCGGCGCGGGCCCGCCCGTGGAGCGATGCCTGGATCCGCCCCATCGCCGGCGGCGGTGGCACGCCGCTGGCGCTCGGCACGGAGCGCGCCGGCCGGTTGCTGGCACAGGCCGCGCGCCGCCGTCCGGCGCAGCAGCGCTGGCTGTGGCTGCTCAGCGATGGCCGCAGCAGCGAGCAGCCGGCGCGTCCGCGCTGGGCGGATGCGGTGATGGTGGTGGACTTCGAACGGCAGGCGGTGCCGCTGGGGCGCTGCCGGCGGCTGGCGGAGGATTGGGAGGGGGAGTACCTGGTGGCTGATCGGTTGATCGGCCGCTAGGACTGCCGCCCTGGGGTCTTGCGGTAAGTGCTTCTTAGAGCTTTTCTTGCGGGTTGACGCAGGCACCATCCAGCGCTGTTCCTGCCTCGAACCTGATAGGCTAGACCAGTCTGTAGACCAGATGAGGTCAGCATGTTTGTCGAAGTCGGTTCCTACGATGCCAAGACCAGGCTCCCCGAGTTGCTTCGGAAGGTGGAGCAAGGCGAGCGATTCACCATTACCCAGCGTGGGCGCCCGATTGCGGATCTGGTGCCGAGCGCTGACAACGCACGCCACAGCCGTGAGGAGGCCGTGGCGGCAATGCGCTCGATGAAGCGCCTAGTCGATGTCGCTCCCGACACGCTCGAACAATGGGTCGAGGAAGGCCGCCGATGACCTTGGTGCTCGATGCCTCCATGGCCCTTGCCTGGCTGTTCCAGAGCGCGGATCCGGCCCAGGTGGCATTGGCAGAGGCGATGCGCAATGCCGGTGGCGCAGTGTTCGAATGATCGGCATGCCGATCCCGCGCGGTGGCCCGGAGTCGTGAACGCCCGGGCCGGATGTATTGACCTTCGGCATCACGGCACGATGCCCGCGTCCTGCAGCCACGCGGCCATGTCGTCCACCACCTCGGCCATGTGAGATTGTCCATCGGGCCCGCGCAAGCGGTGGTCCAGCGCCGCATAGGTCTTGTAGGTGATGTTGCGCTTGCCCGCCTGATGGAGCCGGGCAACCATGGCCAGCACGGCCTCGGGGGACACGGAATCGTCGGCGCCGGCCTGGATGATCAAGGCCGGAGAGCGGCTCGCCTGCAACACGGCCAGCTGATCCGTGTCGAGCGCGTCGCGCCACCAGCGGTAGCCGTGGCCGCTGGCCGCGATTGCCGCCCGCGCCGCGGGCGTGGCGGTGCGGACATGGCGGGCGAAGGCACGCATGCCCCGCTTCGATTCGGCCTTCTCGCGCGGGGTGCCGGGCGCGCTGGCGATGCTGTGCAGCACGTCGTCGAGGAACCATCGGCCGCCGCCATTGAAGGCGATGGTGGCCGAGATGCGATCCGAGCGCGCCGCCAGCAGGTGCGCGACCACGGCCCCTTCGCTGCCGCCGAGGGCCACCACCTGGCGATAGCCGTGCCGGCGCAGCACGTCGGCGATGACGGCGTCCAGGTCCGCGGCGCGTTGTGCGAGGCTGTCGTGCCGAACATAGGCAAGCGGGCAATCCGCGCGTGCGGGATCGTCGCTGTAGGGCAGGCTGGCATCGATACCGTACTTCTCCACCGTCAGGATGTCGGCTGCCGGCATCACCCGCGCGATGTAGGCGCGGATCGCCTCGACCCGGGTCACGCTGTTGCAATCCGAGCCCTGGATCACCACCAGCAGTTGGTCCGCTTGCGCGGAGGCATCGCGCTGGTCGAGGTAGTAGCGGATCCGCGAGCCGTCCGCACGGGCCAGGTCCTGGCCCCGGTCCGCTTCCTCCGCCTGTGCCCATGCGGACTGCAGCAGGCAGGCCAGCGCGCAGGCAAGTATCCGCAGCTTGGATTTCACCGGTTCTCCCAGGGCATGGAACTGTCGTCGAAGGGGGAGACTATAGGCCGCCGCGGAGCGGGAGCCGCGGACATTGCCGCGGTTTGGGAGGTATCCCGCGTCATCTTGAGATGGTTCCGCACCATGCCGCAGGCGGCATCGCACCGGCTCCGGGAGCGGCCGCTTCCTCTCCACCTGCACGCCGGCTTTGTCATGGCACTCACCCCAGCTTCACCTCGATCTCGTCATAGCGCTGCACGCGGTACACCACCATCGAGACCAGCCAGCTCAGCACGAACACGCCGATGATCACATAGCCCAGCATGCCGAAATGTGCGTTGAGCGCGCCGACCACGTCCCACAGGCCGCCTTCCAGGCCGAGCTTGTCCGCGATCAGGCCGAGTGCTTCGATGCCGCCGATGACCACCGCGACGATCACCGAGACCAGCGTGATGGTCATGTTGTAGTAGAGCTTGCGGATCGGCTTGGTGAAGGCCCAGCCGTAGGCGCCGAGCATGAGGATGCCATCGGTGGTGTCGACCAGCGACATGCCGGCGGTGAACAGCGCCGGGAACACCATGATGGTCCAGAACGGCACGCCCTTGGCGGCTTCCGCGGCGGAGAGGCCGAACAGGGCCACCTCGGTGGCGGTGTCGAAGCCCAGGCCGAACAGCAGGCCCATCGGGAACAGGTGCCAGCTGCGGCTGGCCAGGCGGAACAGCGGGCGGAACCAGCGCGCCAGCACGCCGCGCTCGTTGAGCAGCAGGTCGAGGTCCTGGGCGCGCAGCGTCTCGCCGCGCTTGACGGCGCGGAAGGCACGCCAGACCGAGACCAGGATCAGCAGGTTGAAGAAGGCCAGCAGGAACAGGAACAGCGCCGAGACGCTGGTGCCGATCAGGCCGCCGACCGCCTTCATCTCGCCGAAATGCGATTGCAGGGCGGCCGCCGCGATGGCGATGCCGATCGACATCAGCGTGACCACGGTGGAATGGCCGAGCGAGAAGAAGAAGCCCACCGCGACCGGCCGCTTGCCTTCGGCCATCAGTTTGCGCGTGACATTGTCGATGGCCGCGATATGGTCGGCGTCGACGGCGTGGCGCAGCCCCAGCGTATAGGCCAGCACGGCGGATGCCAGCAGCACCGGGTGGTCGCGGAAGGCGGCCAGGGCCCAGATCCAGGCCCCGGCATTGGCGGCGATCAGGATCGCGTAGAGCGCCACGGTCTTGCGGCGCACGTCGGTGGCTTCGTCATTGAAGATGCTGGCGATCAGGCGGAACGGGTGGGCTGGCATGGGGCGCAGGGCAGATGCGGGGTCAGGGAGCGAAGAGACGGTGCCGAAGCGGGGCGGGCATGCCTGCCCAGGCAGGGAGGCCATGAGAAGCGCCGCGACGGCGGCGGGGTGTGCTGGGCGCGCGGGCGGCGCGCCGAAGGGGCTGGCTTGCGGTCTGTCTTCATCGTGTCGTGCCCGGGCATCCCCGCCCGGGCGTGGCAACTGGTGCCGGAAAGGACGATGAAGCCGCGGCCGTGCGCGGGGCATGCCGCGGGGCTGCCCCGCGGCAGGGCCCGGCACGACACCCGGCCGCCCGTCCGCGGCTTCGGTGGTCGAAGTCAGGCCGGTATCCGGGCTGGCAGGCGATGCGCGCGGTGGGCGCCGCGTGCGCGTGGGGGATGGCCGCCTTCCCGCGCTGGCGCGCAGTGGCTGCCGGCACCAGGCCGGCGTGGCGATCCCTTGACCTGCTTACCGTTGCGGGGGCAGCACAGGCATTGCCGCCAGCGTCCCGAGTCCGCGCATGCAAGACTCAAGCCATTGGCGTTGGCGCACCTGTTTCCCGTTTAACCCGCGCCGCTGGCGTGGCGCGGGCACCTGTCATCGTGATCGGTAAATCACGCGCATTGTAATGGCGGGTGGCGCATGCCGCCAGCGCCGTGCCACGCGCTCCGGTGCGCCATGGCGGGCCGGGCGGCGCCGGCCTTGCCGGCCTGTGTTCTTGCAGAGTGGGGCGGGCGCGGCCCGGTTCGTGTTCCCCCGAGCCGCCAAATCGTCGTTTCGGACGACGCCCGGCGCCGGGGCGCTGCCGAGAATCGTCGTAACCGGCCAGGGCCGGCAGACAGACCGCCGGCGCCAGGCCAGGCGGCGGGATCCACCAGGAGACAGGCATGCGGGCGCCCGCGGGCGCAGGACTTCGTGCGCCGGCGAACGGCGGTACGCCGTCGCGCATGCCCGCTTCCGTCTTCGGCGAGGCAGGCATCGTGACGCAAACGCATTCCACAGACCCCGGGCAGCACAGCGAGGCGGCTTCCGTGCTGGTCGAGATCGATCCGGCCGGCTATGCGGTGCTGACCCTGAACCGGCCGCAGGCGATGAACGCATTGTCGGTGGCGCTGTGCCGGGCGCTGGCCGAGGCGGTGGCGGCGCTGCGCGACGATCCGCGTGTGCGCGTGCTGATCCTGACCGGCAGCGGGCGTGCCTTCTGCGCCGGGCTGGATCTCAAGGAACTGGCGGCCGGGCGCGAACTGTCGGCCTTCGTCAGCACCAGCGATCCGGTGCGCGTGCTCGGCACCTTCCGGGGGCCGGTGATCGGTGCCATCAATGGCGCGGCCATCACCGGCGGCTTCGAGCTGGCGCTGGCCTGCGACATGCTCATCGCCTCCACCGAAGCACGCTTCGCCGACACGCACGCACGCGTGGGCATCGTGCCGGGCTGGGGTTTGTCGCAGAAGCTGAGCCGGCTGGTCGGCCTGGCCCGGGCCAAGGAGATCTCGCTGACCGGCAACTTCGTCGGCGCGCAGGAGGCGGAACGCATCGGCCTGGTCAACCGCGTGGTGGCGCCGGAGACGCTGCTGCCGGCCGCCCGGCGGCTCGCCGAAGACCTGTTGTCGGCGGTGCCGGAGATGCTGCCGGAGATGAAGCAGCTGATCGACGAGGGCTATGCGCTGCCGCTGGGCGAGGCGCTGGCGCTGGAGCGCCGGCGCTCCAGCGCGTGGAGCCAGGCCATGCTGCGCGAGGAGATCGCGCGGCGGCGCGAGGCCGTGCAGCAGCGCGGCCGCGCGCAGGCGGCGGGCGGCTGAGCGGAGGCCCTGGCGGTGGGGCCGGCAGCGCGCAGGGACGGGACGGCAGGCGATGGCAGGCGCCGGCAACAGGCGCCGCAACCAATGCAGCGGGCAACGCAACAACCACGAGGAGGAAGGCATGGCGAAGCGGAAGATGGCGGCAGTGGGCAGGTGGCTGGCGGCGGCGGGACTGGCCGGCCTGGCTTGCCTGGCGCAGGCGCAGAAGGCCTACGATACGGGCGCGAGCGACAGCGAGATCAAGATCGGCAACACGGTGCCGTACTCGGGGCCGGCATCGGCCTACGGCACGGTGGGCAAGGCGGCCGCGGCCTACTTCCGCAAGGTCAATGCCGAGGGCGGCATCAACGGGCGCAAGATCCGCTTCATCTCGGTCGATGACGCCTACAGCCCGCCGATGACCGTGGAGCAGACCCGCAAGCTGGTCGAGCAGGAGCAGGTGCTGCTGATCTTCGCGCCGCTGGGCACGGCCAGCAATGCCGCCACGCAGAAATACCTGAACATGAAGAAGGTGCCCCAGCTCTTCGTCAGCTCGGGCGCCCACCGCTGGGGCGATCCGGAGCATTTCCCGTGGACCATGGGCTGGAACGTCAGCTACCTGACCGAAGGCCATATCTACGCCAGGCACATCCTCGCCAACCGGCCGCAGGCGAAGATCGCGATCCTGTACCAGAACGACGAGTTCGGCAAGGACATGCTGCGCGGCTTCCTCGACGGCCTCGGCGACAAGAGCAAGGCGCTGGTGGTGGCGCAGGCCAGCTACGAGCTGAGCGATCCCACGGTGGACAGCCAGATGATCAGCCTGAAGAGCTCGGGCGCCGACACGCTGGTCGACCTGTCGACGCCGAAGTTCGCCGCGCAGGCGATTCGCAAGGCGGCCGCGATCGGCTGGAAGCCGGTGCACTACCTGGCCAATGTGTCGAGCTCCGTGACCGCGGTGCTCAAGCCGGCCGGGCTGGACAATGCCAAGGACATCCTCTCGGCCGCCTTCGTGCGCGACCCCTCCGATCCGCGCTGGCAGGGCACCCGCGAGCAGGCCGACTTCGCCGCCTTCATGAAGCAGTACTACCCGGAGGGCGACGCCAGCGACGCCTTGAACGTCACCGGCTATTCGATGGCGCAGACCATGGTGCAGGTGCTCAGGCAGGCCGGTGACAACCTGACGCGCGCCAACATCATGAAGCAGGCCGCCAGCCTGGACATGACCCTGCCGATGCTCTACCCGGGCATCAAGCTCAAGACCAGCCCGACCAATTTCCACCCGCTCGCCGGCATGCAGATGGTGCGTTTCAACGGCAGCGGCTACGACCCGGTCGGCGGCGTGATCGGGCAGTAGCGCCCCCTATCACGCCTCACGCCGCCGCGCCGCCAGCAGCCATTCAAGGAGACCAGACAGTCATGGCAATCGAGTTTCCACGCTCGTGGATGAAAGAAGAACTGACGATGTACCGCGACACCGTGGTGCGTTTCGTCGAGAACGAGATGGTGCCCGGCGACGAGGCGGCGCGCCAGCGCGGCCACGTCGGCCGCGAGATCTGGCGCCGGGCCGGCGAACTGGGCCTGCTGTGCGCGGACATTCCCGAGGCCTATGGTGGCGGCGGCGGCGACTTCCGCCACGAAGCGGTGTTCTACGAGGAGATGGCGCGGCGCAGCCTGACCGGCATGGCCGCCTCGGTGCACAGCATCGTCGCGCACTACCTGCTCAACCACGGCACCGAGGCGCAGAAGCAGCGCTACCTGCCGCGCATGGCGCGCGGCGAGCTGGTCGGCGCCATCGCCATGACCGAGCCGGGGGCCGGCTCCGACCTGCAGGGCGTGCGCACGCGTGCCGAGCGGCAGGGCGACGGCTATGTGATCAACGGCGCCAAGACCTTCATCACCAACGGCTACCTGGCCGGCCTGGTGCTGGTGGTGGCCAAGACCGATCCGGCGCAGAAGGCCAAGGGCATGTCCATCCTGATCGTCGAGACCGAGGACCGTCCCGGCTACCAGGTGGGCAAGGTGCTCGACAAGATCGGCCTGAAGGCGCAGGACACCTCGGAACTGTTCTTCGACAATGTGCGCGTCGGCGCCGACTGCCTGCTGGGCGGCGAAGAGGGCAAGGGCTTCTACCAGTTGATGAGCGACCTGCCGTACGAGCGCCTGATCATCGGCGTCACCGCGGCGGCGGCGATGGAGGGGGCCTACGAGGCCACGCTGCAGTACACGCGCGAGCGCGAGGCCTTCGGCCAGCCCATCGGCCAGTTCCAGAACACGCGTTTCAAGCTGGCCGAGATCGCCACCCACGTTAAGGTGGCGCGGGCCTACATCGACCGCTGCGTCGAGGACATCGTCGCCGGCCGGCTCGACACGGTGGGCGCCTCGATGGCCAAGATGTGGGCCAGCGAGCTGCAGAACCGCGTGATCGACGAATGCCTGCAGCTGTTCGGCGGCTATGGCTACATGAACGAGTACCTGATCGGCCGCATGTATGTCGACGCGCGTATCCAGCGCATCTACGGCGGCACCAGCGAGATCATGAAGGAGGTGATCTCGCGCGCGCTGTAGGCCGGGCAGGCGCCGGCGCGCCGGCGCCGCGGCACAGGGTCGGCGCGGCTGCGGAGCAGCGGATCAGCGGATCAGCGGATCAGCGGATCAATTCCAGGCGGCGCGCGATGGCCACTGCCTGGGTGCGGTTCTGCGCGTTCAGCTTGCCGTTGATATTGCGCAGGTGCGTGCGCACCGTGCTGTCGGAGACGAACAGTTTCTCGGCCAGGGCGCTGTTCGAGTAGCCCTCGGCGACCAGGGCCAGCAGGCGGATCTCCTTGGCGGTGAGCGGCTCGACCAGGGCAGGGCAGTCCGGCGGCAAGGCCGCCTCGCCGGGCCCGGCGCCGCCGCATGCCTGCGCCAGCCGCTGCAGGTAGGCCCGGAAGATCGGGTCGGCGCCGGCGCCGGCCCCTTCTTCCTGCGTCATCGCTTCCACCTGCCGCACCAGCAGGGCGGCGTCGCCCCCTTCGTCGGCGAACAGGCGCACGAAGCCTTCCGCGCAGCCGTTGCGCAGCGCGCCGGTCATGGCCGCCAGCGCGGCCGGGGCGTCGCCGGCACGGGCCAGCGCCATGGCTTGCAGGACGCGCAGCTTGAGGGCGCGGCGGAAGCGCCGGCTGCGCACGGCGGCGTCGATGCCGTCGGCCAGGCGCGGCAGCGCCGACGCGGCGCGCCCGGCGGCGACCAGCCAGCGCAGTTCGGCCATCTCATGGGTCTGGAGATCGTGCGCGGGCAGGCGCAGGCGCGCCACGCGCGCCCACAGCGCGGCATCGTTGGCACGCTCCAGTTCCTCGCGGGCGCCTTGCAGGTGGCCTTGCATGGTCAGCAGGTGGGCGCGTTCCAGCTTGGCGCTGCTGACCACGCGCGGCAACTGGCGCTGGTGGCCCAGGTACTCCAGCTCGGTCAGGCAATGGAAGGCCTGGTCGACGTCGCCGTGGTGGAAGGCGATGCGCGACAGCAGCATATAGCCCTGGATCATGTGGTCGGCGAGGCCGGCATCCCTGGCCAGCGGCAGGTAGACCTGGAGCAGGTGCCGGGCCTGGTCGAGCTCGTCGGCCTCGTAGAGGCTGGCGGCGTACAGCACGCCGGCCCAGGCATTGCCGCCGGTATGGCCCTGCGACGCCGCATGGGTCGCGCCGACGGCGATGCGGAAGCGCGCGGTGGCCTGGCGCAGCCTGCCCTCCTCGAGATCGGTCAACCCGCCGACCGACTCCGAGTACATCTTGATGAAGTGGCTGGCCGCCGCGCCCGGGCTGCTGCGCGCGGCATCGAGCAGGCGGTGCGATTCCTGGTACTCGCCCATCACCGCCGACAGGTAGGCCATGCAGTTGGACAGCACGCCCTCGGCGAAGCCCTGGCGCGCCGGCATGTGGCGCAGCGCCTCGCGGCCGAGCGCGAAGGCCTCCTCGGCCTGGTCCATCACCGCCAGCAGGAAGGGCTGCAGCGCCAGCACGTGGGGCCGCACCTCCGGGTCCGGGTCGGCGGCGCAGCCGTAGCCGTCGAGCCTGGCCTGGGCCTGGTGCGGGCCGTGCGTCAGGCACAGGGCCCAGACATGGACCACCTGCAGCAGCGGGGAGGCGGCGATGCAGGCGGGCGGGATGGCGCCGAACCAGCGCGTCAGCAGGCGCATGCGGCCGCCCTCGAGCAGGGCAATGGCGTGCCGGGCCAGCAAGCGCACCGCGTGGTCGAAGCTGCCGCCTTCGAGCGCGTGGTCGATGGCCGGCACCGGCCGGCCGTGCGCCTCGTACCAGTGTGCGGCGGCGCGGTGCAGGCGCCGGCCCTCGTCGGGCAGTTCGCGCTGGAGCTGGGCGCGCAGGAAGTCGGCGAAGAGGCTGTGGTAGCGGTAGCTCGGCGCGTCGCCTTCCATCGGCGTCAGGAAGAGGTTGTCCGCCTCCAGCCGTGCCAGCATGGCGGCGCTGTCGACACCGGGCAGCAGGTGGTCGCACAGGCCGGCGTCGAGGTGCCGCAGGATGGCGGTGCGCAGCAGGAAATCCCGCAGCGGCGCCGGCTGGCGTTCCAGCACGTCTTCGGCGAGGTAGTCGGCCAGGGCCTGGTTCGAGCCCGAGAAGCGGGCGATGAAGCGGTCCCGGTCGCGGTGGTCGTCGCGCCGTTCCAGAGCCAGGGAAGCCAGCCACAGCGCGGCCGGCCAGCCCTCGGCCTTGCCGTGCAGGCGCGCCACCTCGTCGTCGGGCAGCGCGCTGTCGCGGCGGCGGTTCAGCAGTTCGGCCGTTTCCGGCAGCGAGAAGCGCAGCAGGGCGGCGTCGATCTCGAGCAACTGGCCGCGCGCCCGCAGCCGGCCCAGGCCGAGGTCGGGCAGGCCGCGCGAGCCGATCACCAGGCGTCCGCCGCGCGGCAGGCCGTCGAGGATCTCGCGCACCAGGCGCAGCACGGCGGGCTCCTGCAGGGCCTCGAAATCGTCGAGGAACACAGCGAAGGGCGCGGTGCGCGCGGCCAGGCCCGCCATGATGGCGAGCGCCATGTCGGCCGGCGAGCGCAGGCCCGCGTCCGCCATCGCGGGGGCCGCGGCGGGTGCGTCCGCCGCCATGCCGCCGACCGCGGCGGCGAGGCAGGCGAGGAAACGGGACGGGTCGTTGTCGGCGCCATCCAGGGTCAGCCATGCCGTGTCGACGCCGCTGGCTTCCAGCAGCGAGCGGCACTGCACCATGGCGGTGGTCTTGCCGAAGCCGGCCGGCGCCCGCACCAGCACCACCCTGGCGGCGCCGGCGGCGCGCACGCGTTCCCGGATCTCGCCGCGCGCCACCTGGGCGACACTGGTGGTGGGCGGGCTGAGCTTGCTGGTGAGCGGGGTACGGGACGGGTCGACCGGGCTGGGCATGGGCAGGGTGAGGGGTTCCGGGCCATCGGGAAGCACGCGGCGGCGGCCCGGCGTGCCCGAGCATACAACGAGCGCGGCGTTCGGCCACGTCGCACAGCAGCATGGCGTGGCCGGCGCTCGCGGCCAATCGTCTTAAGCGACGATGTGGCGGCACGCGGCGCTGCCTAACATGGCAGGCATCCTGCGCGGCGTATGCCGCCCCGCCTCCGCCCCTACTGCCTGCGAGCATGAAGAACGATTCCTGGCGCCAGGACCTGGCCTCCTACCGGCTCCGCTTCGAGCTGCCCACCCGCTACGCGGATGTCGACGCCGAGCGGCACGTCAACAATGTGGCGGTGCAGACCCTGCACGCCGAGGCCCGCTCGCGGCTGCACCTGTCGGTATTCGGCTGGGAGGCGTGGCAGCCGCTGACGGCAACCGTGCGCACGCGCGCGGTGCGCACCGATTTCCTGCAGGTGACCTACTATCCGGCGCCGGTGACCTGTGGCGCCGCCCTGGTGGAGGTGGATGCATCCGGCTACACGCTGGCACTGGGGCTGTTCCAGCAGGGGCGCTGCGTCGGCGTGCAGTCGTGCCGCATCGGCGCCTGGCGCGACGGCGAATGGCGGCCACTGCCGGCGGCGGTGCGCGAAGCGATGCTGGACTTCGGCCCCGATGCGGTGATGGCGGCCGGCCTGCCGGGCGGCGCGCCGGGCCCCGGCGCAGGGGACGATGCCGATGGTGGCGGTGCCGAGGCCGGCGGCTATCCCTGCGCGGACCGGCTGACCACCCGCTTCGGCGACCTCGACGCCGATGGCATGCTGAGCGAGCTCGCGCTGGCGCGCTACTTCGAGCAGGGGCGCTCGCACCTGCTGCTGGCGCTCGGGCAGGACTGCGGCGCGGACCTGCGCCACGGGCCGGTCGGCATGCTGATCGCCAGCACCGGCGCGCGTGTGCTGCGCCAGGTGCGGCCGGGCGCCGAGATGACGCTGGCATCGGGCGTGGTGCGCATCGGCCGCACCTCGGTCGTGCTGCGTACGGCGGTGTTCCAGGGCGAGGCCTGCGTCGGCATCGCCGACAACGTGATGGTCTTCATCGCGCGCGCCGATGGCCGGCCCACGCCGGTGCCCGCCGCGCTGGCGCGGCGGCTGGAAGGCCTCGCCTGCGCCGGACTGCCGCGCTGAACCGGCCGGCCACGGCATTTCCCCCCAAACCAAAGCGCAGCGGCGCTGCCAGGAGCTGACCAATGACGGGTCCCTTGCAAGGCTTGAAGGTCGTGGAGATGGTCGGCATCGGGCCGGCGCCGTTCTGCGCCATGATGCTGGCCGACATGGGCGCGGAGGTGATCCGCATCGACCGGCCCGGGCCGGCGGGCGAGGTGATGCCCAAGACCGCGCGCTTCGATGTGCTGGCGCGCGGGCGCCGCTCGCTCGCGCTAGACCTCAAGCGCCCGGGCGGCGCCGAGGCCGTGCTGCAGCTGGTGGCCCAGGCCGACATCCTGCTGGAGGGCTTCCGCCCGGGCGTGATGGAGCGCCTGGGGCTGGGGCCGGACGCCTGCCTGGCGCGCAATCCGCGCCTGGTCTACGGCCGCATGACGGGCTGGGGCCAGCACGGGCCGCTGGCCCAGGCGGCCGGGCACGACATCAACTACATCGCGCTGAGCGGCGCCCTGCATGCGATCGGCCACGCCGACGAGCCGCCGGTGGTGCCGCTCAACTACGTGGGCGACTTCGGCGGCGGCGCCATGATGCTGGCCTTCGGCGTGCTGTGCGCGCGCCTGGAAGCGCTGCGCAGCGGCAAGGGCCAGGTGGTCGACGCCGCCATGACCGACGGTGCGGCGCTGCTGTCGGCGATGATGTACGGCTTCAAGGCAGCCGGCAGCTGGAGCAACCAGCGCGGCGAGAACCTGCTGGATGGCGGCGCGCACTTCTACGGTACCTATGCCTGCGCTGACGGCAAGTACGTCGCCATCGGCGCCATCGAGCCGCAGTTCTATGCCGAGCTGATCCGTCTCAGCGGCATCGACGATGCCGCCTTCGCCGCGCAGCGCGACGTGAACGGCTGGCCGGTGCTCAAGCTGCGCCTCGCCGACGTGTTCAAGACCCGCACCCGCGCCGAATGGTGCGAGCTGATGGAAGGCTCCGATGTCTGCTTCGCGCCCGTGCTGGACTGGGACGAGGCGCCCGCGCATGCGCACAACCTGGCGCGCGGCACCTTCGTCGAGATCGATGGCGTGACCCAGCCGGCGCCGGCGCCGCGCTTCTCACGCACGCCGCCACCGACACCGCGCGGCCCGGCCGCGCGCGGCGGCGACAGCGAGGCGGTGCTGCGCGACTGGGGCTTCACGGTGGCCGCGGTGGCGGACCTCAAGCAGCGCGGCGTGATCTGAGCCCACGGCGTGCCGGCATGGTGCCGGCGCCGCTTGCCGTGCGACGCCCGAATCGTCGTTTCCGACGAGCCTGCGGGGGCGGGCCGCGCCAAGAATGGCAGGCATGCGTGGCCGCTGGCCGGCCGGCACCGCGCCGGTTGCCGGCCAGCGTCCGGCAGCCAACCGTCAGCGGTCGCAGGTCGCGGGTCGACGCGGCCATTCCTTCCCATCCCTCCCGGAGCGCGCGCCATGCCACCCCTGCCACAATCGCCGCAGTCCTCGCCGCCGCAGGGGGCCGTCCCCCTGCTGGAAGTCGACGCGGTCTCGGTACGCTTCGGCGGCATCCAGGCGCTCGATGCGGTCTCGTTCCGCGTCGAGGCCGGGCAGATCTGCGGCCTGATCGGCCCGAACGGGGCCGGCAAGAGCACCTTGTTCAACTGCCTGTCGCGCATCTACGAGTGCGGCGGCGGTGCCATCGCCTTCGAGGGCCGGCGCGTGTCCGGCCTGCGCCGCCACCGCATGGCGGGCATCGGCATCGGCCGCACCTTCCAGAACCTGGCGCTGTTCCGCTCCATGACGGTGCGCGAGAACGTGCTGGTCGGTTGCCACAGCCGGCACCACGCGGGCTTCCTGCGCGCGCTGCTGCGCCTGCCGGGCGAGCGCGGCGTGGAGCGCGCGGCGGCCCGGCGGGCGGACGAGATCCTGCACTACCTCGGCCTGCAGGAGGTGGCCGGGCGGGTCGTGGCGGACCTGCCGTTCGGCACGCAGAAGCGCGTCGAGCTGGGCCGCGCGCTGGCCGGCGGGCCGCGCCTGCTGCTGCTCGACGAGCCGGCCTGCGGGCTCAATCATGAGGAACTGGAAAGCCTGGGTGGGCTGATCCGCGATATCCGCGACCGCCTCGGCATCACGGTGCTGCTGGTCGAGCATCACATGAGCCTGGTGATGGCGGTGTCCGACAAGGTGGTGGTGCTGAACTTCGGGCGCAAGATCGCCGAGGGCACGCCAGCGCAGGTGCGCCAGCATCCGGAAGTCATCCGCGCCTACCTGGGAGGCCAGCATGCCGCCGCTGCTTGAAGTCGAGGACCTGCATGCCGCCTACGGCGGCACCCGCGTGCTGCACGGCATCGACCTCGCCATGCGGCCGGGCTCGGTGACGGCGCTGCTGGGCGCCAACGGTGCCGGCAAGACCACCACGCTGCGCGCGCTGTGCCAGATGATGGTGCGCACCTCGGGCTCGATCCGCATCGGCGGCGCGCGCGCCGACGGCCGCGCCACCGAGGACATCGTGCGCCTGGGCGTGGCCCACGTGCCGGACGGGCGCGGCACCTTCCTCGGCCTGAGCACGGAGGAGAACCTGCGCCTGGGCGCCTACCTGCGCCGCGACAAGGCCGGCGTGGCCGAAGACTTCGAGCGCATCTATGCCTATTTCCCGCGCCTGAAGGAGCGGCGCGCCCAGCAGGCCGGCACGCTGTCGGGCGGCGAGCAGCAGATGCTGGCGATCGGCCGCGCGCTGATGTCGCGGCCGCGGCTGCTGCTGCTCGACGAGCCGTCCTTCGGCCTGGCGCCGCTGATCGTGCGCGACATCTTCGACATCATGCGCCGCATCAACCGCGAGCAGGGCGTGTCGATCCTGCTGGTCGAACAGGACGCGGCGCTGGCGCTGGACGTCGCCGATTCGGTCTACCTGCTGGAGACCGGCCGCATCGTGCTGCAGGGAACGCCGCAGGAGATCCGTGCCAACGACGCGGTGCGCCGCGTCTACCTGGGCAACTGAGCGCCCGCGCCCCCGGAGGGCGCCAGGTTCGAACCCGCGGAACCCGCCGGCATGCATCGGCGGGCCGCCAAGACCCGTCCGTGAACGGAGGAGACACGATGGATGCCTTCCTGCATCAACTGCTGTCCGGACTCGCCACCGGCAGCATCTACGCCAGCGTCGCGCTGGCGCTGGTGATGATCTACCAGTCCACCCACCACGTGAACTTCGCCCAGGGTGAAATGGCGATGTTCTCCACCTACCTGGCCTGGGCCATGATCCAGGCCGGCCTGCCTTACTGGGCGGCATTCGCCTTGACGGTGGTGCTGTCCTTCGCGCTGGGCGCGCTGGTGGAGCTGGCGGTGATCCGGCCGATGCGCTCGGCGCCGGTGCTGTCGGTGGTGGTGGTCTTCGTCGGGCTGCTGATGATTTTCCACAGCCTGGCCGGCTGGCTGTTCGGCTTCACCATCCAGCCCTTCCCCAGCCCCTTTCCCGAGAGCGCCTGGTACGGGTCCAGCTACCTGTCGCCGCACGAGGTGGGCGCCATCGTGGTGACGCTGGCGGTGATGGCGCTGTTGTTCCTGTTCTTCCGCTTCACGCCGCTCGGCCTCGCCATGCGCGCGGCGGCGCAGAATCCGCTGTCGTCGCGCCTGGTCGGCGTCAATGTGGGGCGCATGCTGATGCTGGGCTGGGGGCTGGCCGGCGCGGTCGGCGCCATCGGCGGCATGCTGGTGGCGCCGGTGGTGTTCCTCGATCCCGGCATGATGAGCGGCGTCCTGATCTACGCCTTCGCCGGGGCCCTGATCGGCGGCATCGACAACCCCGCCGGCGCGGTGCTGGGCGGCTTCATCGTCGGCGTGCTGGAGAACCTGATCGGCACCTATGTGGTAGGGACCGAGCTGAAGCTGACGGTGGCGCTGGTGCTGATCGTCGCGGTGCTGATCGTGCGGCCGTCCGGGCTGCTGGGCAAGACCATCGTACTGAAGGTGTGACCATGACGTCCTTCGATCCCGCCACTGCCGCTCCCGCTGCTCCCGCTGCTCCCTCCGCTGCCGGCGCCGGGGCGCGCGTCTTGCCCTGGTGGCTGGCGCTGCTCGCCGCCGCCCTGGCCGTGCCCTTCGTCGCGCAGGGCTACGTGGTGTTCCAGGCGACCATGGTGCTGTCCTATGCCGTGGCCCTGCTCGGCCTCAACATCCTGACCGGGTACAACGGGCAGATCTCGCTCGGTCACGGTGCTTTCTATGCCATCGGCGCCTATACCTGCGCGATCCTGATGGACCGCTTCGGTGTGCCCTACTGGGCCACCTTGCCGGCGGCGGCGCTGGCCTGCCTGGTGGCAGGCTACCTGTTCGGGCTGCCGGCGCTGAAGCTGGAGGGGCTCTACCTGGCGCTGGCCACCTTCGCGCTCAGCGTGGCGATGCCGCAGCTGCTCAAGTACAAGTACCTGGAGCCCTGGACCGGTGGCGTGCAGGGCATCGTGTTGAACAAGCCGGATGCGCCGTTCGGGCTGCCGCTGACGCAGGACCAGTGGCTCTACCTGTTCGCGCTGGCGGTGGTGCTGCTGATGTTCGTGCTGGCGCGCAACCTGCTCGACAGCGGTGCCGGGCGCGCCATCGTCGCCATCCGCGAGCATCCGCTCGCGGCCGAGGGCATGGGCATCGACAACCGCCACTACAAGGCCAGCGCCTTCGCGCTGTCGGCCATGTTCACCGGGGTCGGCGGCGCCTTGTCCGCCATCGCGGTGCAGTTCGTGGCGCCCGATTCCTTCCCCATGTTCCTGTCGATCTCGCTGCTGGTGGGCGTGGTGGTGGGCGGGGTCGGCACGCTGTCGGGCGCCTGGTACGGCGCGCTCTTCATCATGTTCGTGCCGAGTGCCGCGGAAAAGGTGTCGAAGGCCGCGCCGTGGGCGATCTACGGGGCGGTGCTGATCCTGTTCGTGTTCGTGCTGCCGGGCGGCGTGGCGGGACTGGTGCGCCAGGCGCGGGCGCGCTTCGGCGCGCGCTGAGGCCCTGAGTCAACGAATCGAAGACTCAGGGCGCGGACGGCCGGACGCCACACGGGGCGCCAGCACCAGGCTGAGCACGGCCAGCAGCACGCAGCCCACCCCCGCCAGCTGGATCCAGCGCAGCGGCTCGCCCAGCCAGGCGAAGGCCAGCAGCACCGCCGAGACCGGTGCCAGCGCCGTGAACAAGGCGGCTTCCGAGGCGCTGGTGCGGGCCGAGCCCGCATACCAGAGCAGGAAGCCGCAGACGGTGGGCCCGAGCGCATACCAGGCGACCGCCGCCAGGGCCGGTGCCGGCCAGCTGGCCGGCCAGGTTTCCAGGCCGGCCGGCAGCAGGCAGACCGCCAGTCCCTGCGCGCTCATCAGCGTCGACAGCGCCAGCGGCGCGACCGGCTGGCGCAGGCGCCGGTTGAGCAAAATGAACAGCCCTTCGCAGACCACCGCCGCCAGCACCAGCAGCCGGCCCGCCAGCGAGCCGCCGGTGCCGGGGGCGAAGGTGATGGCGCCGACGCCGGCGCTCGCCAGCGCGATGGCCAGCAGCAGCCTGGGGCCGGGCCGCTCGCGCAGCAGCAGCATGGCGATGGCGGCCGAGACCACCGGCAAGGTACCGATGATGACGCCGGCATCGGCGGCCGGGGTCAGCCGCAGGCCCGCGATCAGCAAGGTGGTGTAGCCGACGCTGCCGGCCGCTGCCTGCAGCCACAGCAGGGCCAGGTCGTGGCGGTCCGGACGCGGCCACGGGCTGCGGGTGAGCCGCATCAGCAGCAGGAAGCAGGGCAGGGCCATGGCGAAGCGCAGCGCGGTGGCGGTGAAGGGCGGCAGTCCGGCGGCGATGATCTTGCTGCCGGCGACGGTGCTGCCGACCATGACCATGGCAAGGGCGAGGCAGGCATGGCCGAGGGATCGTTGTGGCATCGGGTTGGCGCGGAAGGAGTGGGACAAGGCACCAGCCTAGGTCCGTGCCGGCATCGCGTCTTGAACGGAATTGCAGGTCCGCTGCAGGAAATCGGACGGTACAGCACCGCTTTTCGCAATGGACTAGTTGTGCTCAAGCGAACCCGGAGTCCGATCGATCGTCAACGCCATGACCTTGGCGTGCACCTGTTCGAGTTGCAGCGAATCGATGGTTTGCCAGCCCAATCTCGCATACAAGCTTTCATTGCGAGGCGTAAAGAGGTACATGCGGGAAAAGCCGAAGCGGCTGGCCTCGCTTGCAAGGCGCTGAGTCAGCGCGGAGGCAATTCCCTGGCTGCGAAAGGCTGGCACGACAAAGACGGAAGAGACCCAAGGCGTAAGGTGCTGGTGCGTGATCGTGCCAGGGACCAGACTGGCTGCGCCTTGCAAGCTGCCCTCTGCTGTCAAGGCGACCAGGGTCAACGGCAGCGCGTGCCGGATGGCGGTCCGCTGGACGCGCAGCAGGCGTTCTTCCATGGTTAGCTGCGGGCTGAGATAGCCAAACAATTGATGCTGCCACTCAGCTACAAGCGGAATCAGTCCGTGATGATTCTCCAGATAATCAATATGCGTCAGCAATTCTTGCGTCTCCCGATGTCATCAGTCAGGTGAATCCCTGGCGGCAATCCGTGCTGTCGTGATTCGCTCGCTCATGGCCCTACCGTTGGGAGCGGACTCTACACGCGTTCCTGCTTTCGAACCACGTGCGGGCAGTTGGTCAATGTTGGCGCAAGATTGCTGGAAATAGGGTTGGCAAGAGGATGACTTGGCCGGAGTTGGGCGAATTTCTGTTATCGCCCCTCGTGTGGCCATCAATGATTCCGTATCCACGACGTGGCAGGCGGCGATGGAATTGGCTGTCAAGCCACGGATGACTTTGGGAATCCCTGCCTTACGGCTTCCACCTCCTGACATCCGGAGCCGCCCCGGCCGCGCGGGCAAAGGCACCAGGCGCGATGCCGAAGCAGCGCGTGAACAGGCGTGACATATGGCTCTGGTCGGCGAAGCCGGCGGCGGCCGCGGCGGCGGCCAGCGGCGTGCCCCGTGCGATCAGGCTGCGCGCGCGGTGCAGGCGGCGCTGCATCAGGTAGGCGTGCGGCGTGAGCCCGGTGGCGCGGGTGAAGCCGCGTACCACCTGGAAGCGGCTCAGGCCGCTGGCGTGTGCCAGGTCGGCCAGCGTGTGGGCCGTGGCCGGGTCGTCGTCGAGCAAGGCCTTGGCGCGCAGGATGGCGGCGAGGGCGGACGCCATGGAAGGGGGCGCGGCGGCGCTGGAGCGGGTGAGGCGGGCCAGCAGGGCGAGCAGCAGGCTGTCGCGCGCCAGCGCGGCGGTGCCGGCGCCGCCGAGACGGTCCGCGTCGGCGGCCGTCATCCAGGCGAACAGCCGGCGGAAATCGGCGGTGGCGGCGGGGTCCGCCAGCACGGGCCGCTCGAACTCCTGCGCGCCGTCATCGCCCGCGGCGAGCACTTCCTCGCGCGCCTGGGCGACCAGTGGCGGATCGAGGTAGAGCATGCGCCAGGCACGTCCGCCGTCGCCCAGCGGCGCGCCGTCGTGGACTTCGCCCGGATTGACCGTGATGAGCTGTCCTGCCTGTGCCTCCACCATGCCGCGGCCGCTGCGCGAGCGCTGGGCGCCGCGTTCGATCACGCCGAAGCCGAATTGCTCGTGGGTGTGCCGCGCGAAGGCCAGGCGCGTGTCGGCCGCGATCGCCAGCACGCCGGGCGCGCCGCAGGGAAGGAGCAGGAACGGGCGGGTCGTCATGCTCGTCAGCCCAACTTCGACGATGCCGATGCCAATGGTGCGGGTAGCCCGGCCAGGATCTCCGCGGTGCTGCGCTGGAAGCGGTCTACCAGGAAATCCAGCAGCACCCTCACGCGGGGCGTCATATACCGATTCCGGTGGAAGACGGCATAGATGCCCGGCTCGCTTTCGACCAGGTCCGGTAACAGGACCTCGAGCGCGCCGGCACGGATATCCGCCGCAGCGTCCCAGATCGTCTTGCGGGCAATGCCGACTCCGGCGAGTGCCCAGGTGCGTGCCAGCGCGCCATCATTGGTTTCCCACGCATTGTCCATGGCGACGGTGTGGGTCGAGCGCTTTCCTCCCGACACGAAATGAAATTCGTTCAGCGGGCCAGCGGCGGTGACCAGGACGATGAAGCGATGCCCGGCCAGGTCTGCCGGGGTGCGCGGCGTACCGTGCCTGGCCAGGTACTCGGGAGCCGCGCATAAGATCCGCCAGTTCGGCGCGAGCCGGCGTGCAATCAGCGAATCGTTCTCCGGCTTGCCAAAGCGGATGGCAAAGTCCACGTCATCGTGCAGCAGCTCAGACAGCGAGTCGGTCAGAGTCAGGGCGATTTTCAGTTCCGGCTGCGCACGGATGAAGTCGTCCAGCCACTGGTTGAGCAGATGGCGGCCGAAATCGGCCGATGCTGAAATCCGGACCTTTCCGCGCACCGCGCCCTGGCTCGCCTGGAGCGCGGCCTCGCCATCCTCGATGGCTCTCAGGGCGATGCAGCAGTGCCGGTGGTACAGCCGGCCCTCTTCGGTCAGGCGCAGTTGCCTGGTGCTGCGGTCGATCAGCCTGGTGTGAAGCGTGGCTTCCAGCTTGGCCAGCCGGGCACTGGCGGCAGCAGGCGAAAAGCCCAGCTTGCGGCCGGCAGCGGACAGGCTGCCGAGTGCCGCCGCTTCCACGAACAGGCGCATATCGCCTAGCCGATCCGTCGCCATCTTTCATTTGGATTTGAATTGGATTCAAAAATGTAGCCAATTATCAAATCTAAGTCCACCCGCCAGACTGCTGCCTTGCAAGCCCGGACGAGGGGCGACAGCCGACAGCCAGAGGAGGGGCAACTCTATGGACGAAATCAGCAGAACAGCAGCAGCGGATAGCGGGCGCCAGGAGGTGGCGGGCAGGCTGCCGCTGGCAGGCTTGCTGGCATTGACGATGACCAGTTTCATTGCCACGGCGAACGAGGCCGTGCCGGCCGGCTTGCTCCCACAGATTGCGCAAGGATTCCATGTCACCGAAGCCTGGGCCGGACAACTCGTGACCCTTTGCGCGCTGGGGGCAGGCGTGGCGGCCATCCCGCTGACGGCCGCCACGCGTAGATGGCGACGCCGGCAGGTCCTGTTGCTGGTGCTGGCGGCATTTTGCCTCTGCAATGCCGTCACCGCGCTGTCCTCGCATTACGTGGTGACATTGGCCGCGCGTTTTGCCGTGGGACTTGCCACCGGGCTGGCGTGGAGTCTCCTGGCAACCTATGCGCGCGCCATGGTCCCTGCCGCGATGCAAGGTCGCGCGCTTGCGGTGGCCATGGTCGGCATTCCCCTGGCCTTATCGGTCGGCGTGCCGTTGAGTGCCCGGCTCGGCGTCATGATCGGCTGGCGCAGCGTGTTCGGCATCCTGTCGGGCATGGCGCTGATACTGATGGCCTGGGCGCGCTGGACGGTTCCCGATTATCCCGGCCAGGCGGCCGACAGCCGTCTGCCCGTGCGGCAAGTGCTGGCCATCCCGGGGGTACGGCCGGTGCTGTTGGTGGTGATGGCCTGGATTCTTCCGCACTACATTCTCTACACCTATATCGCCCCCTTCCTGGCCTCGGTTGGACTGGCCCGCCATGTCGATGCCGTTCTGCTGATCTTCGGCGTCTCGGCCATGTTGGGCATCTGGCTGGTCGGCTCATTGGTTGACCGCTGGCTGCGCCTTCTGGTGCTGGCCGGGCTGGGCGCTTTTGCCTCGGTCTCGCTGCTGTTCGGCCTGGGGGGCACTGCACCTGCGGTGCTTTGCCTGGGGGTGGCGGTATGGGGGCTGAGCTTTGGCGGCGCGCCGACCTTGTTGCAGACCGCATTGGCCGACGCGGCCGGCAGTCGGGCGGACGTTGCCCAGTCGATGCTGGTGACGGTGTTCAATCTCTCGTTCGCCGGCAGCGGGATGATCGGCGGTGTACTGCTCGAGACCACGGGTGTCGCGTCCTTTCCCTGGGTGGTGCTGTTGCTCGTGAGCATCGGCCTGCTTGCGGCCTGGCGCGCCAGTTCCCATGGATTCACGGCCGGCCGGCGTCGATACGCGCTGGATTCGGCAGCCGGTGCCCGGCCATAGCGCAAGCGCTTCATTTCAATGAGTCCAGACTCGGCAAACTAGCGCGCGCGTGACTCCATCAGGTCCAGCTCCCGTACCAGCCGGCGCGCGGTATGGTCGGAGATGCGGTCCTGGCGGGCCAGCGCGAAGAGAGTCTCGCGTTCCGCCCGCAGCCCCGCCAGCCGCATCTCGCGCTCGGCGCGGTCGGCCTTGCGCAACTGCTCCGGATCGGTGTCGCCCGGCACGCTGCCGTCGAGCGCCAGCCGGTGCTGGTAGAGCGAGATGACGTGGGCGGCGGCATTGGCGTAGACGTCCGCGTCGGCGGCTTCGCGCAAGGCGTGGAACTGGGCCTGCTCGATGGCGGCGATGGCCGCCTGCGCGGCCTGGCGCCGGCCCAGGTCTTCCTCCTGGCGTTCGGCCGGCTCCTCGGGAAGCTCCAGCCCGTCGAGCAGGCGCGGCAGGCCGATGCTGGCGGTCAGCAGGGAGATCAGGATCACCGCGGTGGCCAGGAACACCGCCAGGTCGCGCGCCGGGAACGGCTCGCCGGCCGGCGTCAGCAGCGGCAGGGTCAGCACGCCGGCCAGGGTGATGGCGCCGCGCACGCCGGCCAGCGCGGTGGCCACCACCAGGCGCCAGTGCGGCTTGCGCACGGCCTCGCCGCGCCGCCGTGCCGCGTACATCGTGAGCCGCAGCGAGACCCAGACCCAGGCCAGGCGCAGCAGCGCCAGCCCCGCGTTGATCGCCAGCGCGTACACGGCCAGCCACCAGGGACTGAGATGCCCGCTCTGCTCGACCGAGGCCATCGCGCCCTGGAGGATGCGCGGCAACTGCTCGCCCAGCAGCACGAACATCATGCCGTTCAAGGTGAACTGCACCGTATCCCACACGGCGGCGCGCTGCACGCGCGTGGCGGCCGTGGTGCGCCCGCGCAGCTCGACGTAGCTGGTGGTGATGCCGGCCGCCACCGCGGCCAGGATGCCCGAGGCGTGGGCGGCTTCGGCGAGCAGGTAGGCGGCGAAGGGGGTGAGCAGGCTGAGCAGGATGGAGGAGCCGCTTTCCTCGCCCACACGCGGCGCCAGCCAGCGCTGGCCGAGGCTGATCGCCAGCGTGGTGCCGGCACCGACGGCCACGCCGGCCAGGGCCAGCCAGAGGAAGGTCAGCGCGGCGCCGGCGAGCGAGAAGGTGCCGGTCAGGGCGGCCGCCACCGCGAAGCGGAAGCAGACCAGGCCCGAGGCATCGTTGAGCAGGGATTCGCCCTCCAGGATGTGCATCAGGCGCTTGGGCATGCGTGTGCGCGCGGCGATGGCCGAAACGGCCACGGGATCGGTCGGCGAGACGATCGCCGCCAGCGCGAAGGCGACCGCCAGCGGCATGGCCGGGATCATCCAGTGGATCAGGAAGCCGGCGCCGAGCACCGTGAACAGCACCAGCCCGAGCGCCAGTTCCAGCACCACGGCACGGTCCCGGGCCAGTCCGCTCTTGGGGATGCGCCAGCCGTCGAGGAACAGCAGCGGCGGCAGGAACAGCAGGAAGAAGGTGGCGGGATCCAGCGTGACGCCGGCATGGAAGACCCCGGAGATCAGCGCGCCGAGTGCGATCTGGACCAGCGGCAGGGGCAGGGGCAGGGAAAGGGGCGACAGGCGTGCCAGGTAGCCGCTGGCGACGACGGCCGCCAGCATGGCCAGGATGACTTCGATGGCGTTCAATGCGGGTCCTTGTCTAGGCTCGTCCACAAGGGGGACGCTGCGCGGCGGGCGCCGCGGTACGGCGGAAGGAAGCGGAGACAGGGCGGTGGGCCCGACGCTTCCGGCAGGTTGCGGATTATATATACATTCAAGAGTGTATGTAAGTGGCGCCGGAGCGGATGATAGGATGCCGTCACAATTTCCAGCCTCGGCGCAAGCCGCGCCAGCCACTCGCCATGACCTGCCTACCGAATGTCACGATCGCCCTGGAGACGGCCGCGCAGCCCTGCGTTGCCGGCCTGATCGATGAACTGGATGCTTACCAGAAGCCGCTCTATCCGCCCGAGAGCCACCACGGCATCGATATCGAGTCGCTGTGCCGGCCCGAGGTGCTGTTCGCAGTGGCGCGCGGCGCGCAGGGGGAGGCGGTCGGTTGCGGCGCGATCGTGCTGTGCGGCGGTGCCGGCGAGCTCAAGCGCATGTATGTGCGGCCGGGCTGGCGCGGGCAGGGGATCGCGGCGCGCCTGCTCGCCTTCCTCGAGGCGCAGGCGCTGGCGCGCGGCTGCGGCGAGTTCGTACTGGAGACCGGCGTGCGCCAGCCGGAGGCGATCGCGCTGTATGCGCGCCTGGGCTATCGGGAATGCGGACCGTTCGGCGACTACCTGCCGGATCCGCTGAGTGTGTTCATGCGCAAGGCCGCCGGCTAGCATGGCGGCGGCGCGGCTCAGAGCCGCTGGCGCGAAATGACCCAGAGGTGGAGGCCGAGGCTGGCGAGGAACAGGCCGGCGAGGTCCATCCAGTGGGGGTCGCCGCCCAGGCAAAGGGCCACGCCGGCGAGTCCGGCAGCCGCACCGGCGCCGGCACGCCACGTCGCCGGACGGCCTCGGCAATCCGGCGCGCGGGCAACGGACTGGGGCGGAGCGAGGGGTTTGGAGGCGAGGCGGTTCGGCATGGGATTCCTTGCTGTCCCGGAGCGGGGCGCCGGGACGGGCGGCGGGGGAAGCGGCTGGCATCCCTGCGCCGGGTCGCCGGCCGGCTGGCGCGGCGGAACCTAGACTCGCACTGTACGGGCGGCCGGAGACAGTTCGAACGAATAAGTTCGACGATGCTTATTTGCTTTTCGCATAAAGCGCGCAGGGCCGGAAGGCAGAAGGCGCGTGCAAGTGCCGGCCGGGGCGGGCGTTGTGAGAAAATCGCCACCTCCTGCTCCGCCGCCCGCCGCCATCCACATCCCGTGCCAAGTGCGGCAATCGACGGCCACCGCCTGCTTCCTGACATGACGCCAGATCCTCTCGATGCCGCCACCGCGGGCACCGTCCCGCCCGACCTGCAGCCCGGCATGCCCTATCGCCACTACAAGGGCGGGGCCTACCGCATCGTCGGTCTCGGGCGCATCGAGGCCGACCTGTCGCAGGTGGTCGTCTACGAGGCGATGCGCGACCGCTCGCAACTGTGGGTCCGTCCGCTCGATGTGTTCTGCGAGGCCGTGGAAACCGCGGGCGGGGGCGCGCCGCGTTTCGCCCCGGATTGGCCGCCCGCGCTGGACTGCCTCGACTTCCTGCCGCGCGCGACCGTGCTGCAGGCGCTGGCCTGCTATGACGCGCCTTACCGTCACTACCATGACCGCCGCCATGTGCTGGAGATGTTCGAGGCGGCCCGGGCGCGCGGTATCCGGCTCACGCCCGCCCAGGCGCTGGCGGTCCTGTTCCACGACGCGGTCTACGTGCCGGGCTGCGAGCACAACGAGGCGGCATCGGCCGCGCTGCTGCCGAGCGTGGCCACGGGCGTGGCCGCGGACACGCTGGCGCTGGCCGCGCGCATCGTGCTGGATACCCGTGCCCATGTGCCGTCGGTGGACGAGGCGGAAACGGCGCTGGACCTCGACCTGCTGCGGCTGGCCGCGCCGGCGGATGCCTTTGCCGCCCATACCGAGGCCGTCTTTGCCGAGAACCGGGCCTTGCTGGCGGCGCAGACCGGGCTGCGGGACGAGGCGCTGTACCAGGACTTCCTGCGCCGGCGCATTGCCTTCCTGCAGGCGCTGGCGCAGCGCGAACGCTTGTTCCTGACTCCGGCCTTCGCTGACTGCGAGGCGGCGGCGCGCGCGAACATCGCCGCCATGGCGGCGGCCGCGCGGCGCGCTTGAGCGTCGCCGGCGTCGCCGGCGTCGCCGGCGCTGCTTAGGCACAAGGGGCAGCTACTCGTCCTGTGCGCCCTGCGCGCCCTGTGCGTCCTGTGCGTCGCCGGCGGGCGGGTCGGGTGTGTAGGCGAGCAGGTCGCCAGGCTGGCAGTCCAGGACCTCGCAGATCTTTTCCAGCGTGTCGAAGCGCACGCCCTTGACCTTGCCCGACTTGAGCAGGGACAGGTTCGGCTCGGTGATGCCGATGCGTTGCGCGAGTTCACGCGACTTCATCTTCCGCTGCGCGAGCAGCACATCCAGTGTGACAAGAATGGCCATGTCGATTCAGATAAAGGCCGCGTTCTCGCGCGCGATGCGCGTGGCCTCGACCTGCGCCCAGGCGATGGCCAGCAGCAGGCCGCTCAACAGCCAGAGCAGGCCGTCTCCCAGGTAGACCAGGACGAGCCAGAAGGGTTGTTGCCCGTTGTCGACCAGCAGCAGGGCGAGCAGGGTGCGCGTCAGCGGCAGCGCGGCGCCGAAGGCGGCGACCGCCAGCGCGATACGGCGCAGGCGCATGGCGCCGGCCA
This sequence comes from Cupriavidus sp. USMAHM13, assembly GCF_001854285.1. Classification (NCBI taxonomy): domain Bacteria; kingdom Pseudomonadati; phylum Pseudomonadota; class Betaproteobacteria; order Burkholderiales; family Burkholderiaceae; genus Cupriavidus; species Cupriavidus sp. USMAHM13. Next base: position 2,574,779 of record NZ_CP017752.1, on the reverse strand, counting down.
GCGTGAAGATCTCGCCGCGCGCGAAAGCGGTGGACAAGCGGCCGGCCTGCCACAGCGCCGTCAGCAGCGCGGTGGCGGCCAGTGCCGACACGGCCAGGCCGGCCAGGCGGAACGGCAGGTCGAGCCGCAGGGCGTACTGCGGGCCGAGATCCCCGAGGAAACCGCGCACGGCGGGACTGAGCGCGGCGGCGGACAGGCCGAGCCAGAAAGCCGGCAGGAATGCGAGCGTCAACGCGGAGGCTGCCGGTGCGAGCCAGCGCAGCCAGCGGCTGATGGCCTGCACGCGCGACAGGGCCGCGCCATCGGTGGATGCGGTGAGGAGGGGGAAGCGGTTCATGCGGGCCTCTTCGGAGGGGTTTGCATCGGAATGGAAAGTATTGTACAACAGAAAAAGATTTCTGTTTTACGATAATTTTTCAGATCGGAATCCTGATGCCACTCTCTTTTGCCATGCCATCGCTCGCTACCGTCCGCCGCCTCGCCCCGCCCGCCGCCTGCCTCTGCCTGCTGTCCGCCTGCGCGCCGATCACACCGTCGAACCCGGATGCCGCACGGGTGCGCGTCACGCAGGTCGAACCTGGTCCATCGTGCCGCTTTCTCGGCGATGTCACCGGCAGCCAGGGCGATTTCCTGCGCGGCGCGATCACTTCCAATGCGGACCTGGAAACGGGCGCGCGCAATGACCTGAAGAACAAGGCTGCGGCGCTCGGCGGCAATGTCGTCACCCTGCTCACCCAGCGCGCCGGGCAGACCGGTTCGCGCGACAACCTGGCGCAGACCAACGTGACCCTGACCGGCAATGTGTACCACTGCCCGCCGCTATGAGTCGTCACGCTGAGACGTCACGCGCGGAGCGTGCGCCATGAAAGCTCTGCTCGCCGTGATGCTCGGCGTGCCGCGGCTGGCCGCTTGCGGGGCCGATGCGCAGGAAGCCAGGCCGGCAGCCGTGGCGCCTGTGCAGGTTCGCGCGGCGTACGGCCCGACCGGTCAGCAAGGGCCGGTTCTGCCGCGGGCCTTGCCGGCAGGCGCCACCGTGCCGGTCGCGCCCCGCGCGACAGCCGCGCCGGGACAGCGGTGAGGGCAACAGCCGGCCGGCTCAGGTGCGCTGGTAGAGGATCACGCCGTCGTCGCGCACGGTCCGGCTCGCCTCGCCGCGATGCACCAGGTGGTTCAGGCAGGCGATGCTCTCGCCGGTCGCCAGGCCCAGCAGGGCACGGTCGGATTCGGCGATGGGCCGCGAGAACAGCGCGCCGAACACGTCGACCGCGCGGCGCGGCTCGCCCAGGACCTCGCGCAGCCGCTGCAGGCTCTTGTCCTGCCCGCGGCGCAGCTTGTCGAGGCGGGCGTGCAGGCCGCGGAAGCACTCGTTGTGCGACGGCAGCACCAGCACGTCGTCCGGCACCTGGCGCTGGATCTTGTCCAGCGAGGCGTACCAGTCGGCGATCGGGTCGGCGTCTGGCTCCATCGGGTAGACCGAGACGTTGGACGAGATGCGCGGCAGCACCTGGTCGCCGGAAATGAAGAGCTTGAGCGCCGGGCTGTAGAGGCAGGCATGCTCGGGCGAGTGGCCCATGCCGATGACGACGCGCCAGGCGTGGTCGCCGATCGTGATCTCATCGCCGTCCTGCAGGCGGCGGAAGCTGTCGGGCAGGGCGTGGATGTGCTGGCCGAAGCGGCCGAAGCGGGCGCGGTAGGCCTCCAGGGCGGTCTCGCTCCAGCCGGCCGCACGGTAGAAGGCCACGCCGTCGGGCGGTGCCTCGCGGCCGGTGTCGGAGGTCGTCACGCGGCAGTTGAGGTATTCGAGGCGGCTCATCCACAGCCTGCAGTCGAACTTGCGTGTGAGCCAGCCGGCCATGCCGACGTGGTCGGGGTGCATGTGGGTGACGAACACGCGCGTGACCTTGTCGAGTCCGGGGACGCTGTTGCCGAGGCTGCGCCAGATGGCCACGGTCTCGTCCGTGCGCACGCCGGTGTCGACCACGGCACAGCCATCGCCGTCGGCGATCGACCACAGGTTGATGTGGTCGAGCGAATACGGCAGCGGCATGCGGATCCAGTGCACGCCGGGGGCGACTTCGAGCACGCTGCCGGGCGCGGGCGGGGCGGCGAAGGGATAGGTCAGGGCTGTCTCGGGGGTGTCCTGCGGACGGTCTTGTTTTTCTGTCACGGTGTCATGGCCCGGCGGGTGCTGCGCACGCCCGCCGGATCGGTTGGGGATGCTGCAGCTTACTGCAGAACGGCCGGGACCGGAGCGTCCGCGTGCAGGGAGGGCCCGGCGCATCGCGTCGCGGGTCCGCGCGCGAGGCGGGCGGCACGCGGCCGCCGCGGCACACCGGCCGGGGGCGGCGGCCCTGCCCCGGCCGCTCTTATAATCCCGGCTCTGCCCCGCCGGCCGCCGTGCTGGCGCTGCCCGGGCAGCTTCCGTCTCTTCTCTCGCCGATGACAGTCCAGATGAACCTTGCCGCGCGGCTCGACGCGGCGCAGCGCTTTTTCGACAGCGGCCGGCTCGATGCCGCCGCGCAGCAGCTGGAGGCCGTGCTGCAGTCCGATCCCGGCCACGGCGATGCCCTCGAGGGACTGGCCTACATCGCGCTGCGTCAGGGGCAGCCGGCCGAGGCCGCCGCCTATTTCGAGCGCGCCCTGGCAGTGCTGCCGCCCGACGCGGAACGGCTGGGCGCGGCCGGCATGGCGCACCAGGCCGCCGGCAACCACGCGCGCGCGGTGGCGCTGCTGGACCAGGCGGGCGCGCAGGGGCCGCGCCAGGCCGGCGCCCTGCACGCGGCGGCCATGTCGCTGTCGGCCCTGGGCGACCACGCCGGCGCGCTGGAGCGCCTGCGCCAGGTGGCGGCGTGGCAGCCGGGTTCCTGGGAGGTCCACTACAACATGGGACGCGCGCTCGGCCTGCTGGAGCGCTACGAGGAGGAGGCCGAGGCCTACCGGCGCGCCATCGAGCGCAAGCCCGACAGTGCCGATGCGCACGCCAACCTCGGTGTGGCGCTGGCGGAGCTGCACCGGTTCGACGAGGCGCTGCGCCTGTTCAAGAAGGCGCTGCAGCTCGACCCGAACAATGCCGGCGCGCGTGCCAACCGCGCCAGCACCAACCTGCTGCTGGGCCAGTTCGAGCATGGCTGGCGCGAGTACGAGTGGCGCTGGCGCAGCGGCGCGCAGCCGCACCACGGACTGTCCGGCGAACCCTGGCTGGGCGACAAGCCGCTGGCCGGCAAGACGCTGCTGCTGCACAGCGAGCAGGGCTTCGGCGATACGCTGCAGTTCGTGCGCTACGTCGAGCGGCTCGCCGGCAGCGGCGCCACCCTGGTGCTGCGCGTCCAGGACGCGCTGTGCACGCTGCTGGAGGGCTATGCGGGGGTGGCCGCAGTGATCGGCCGCAGCGAGCCGCTGCCGCCGTACGACTACCACTGTCCCCTGATGAGCCTGCCGCTGGCCTTGTGGAAGGCCGCGCCGCAGATTCCGGACCGCGTGCCCTACCTGCAGGCGGATCCGGCGCGGCGCGCCGAGTGGACGTCCTGGCTGGGGCCGCGCGCGCGGCCGCGCGTCGGCATCGCCTGGGCCGGCAGCGCCACCAACCTGAACGACCGCAACCGCTCGATGCGCTTGCAGGACTGGGCGCCGCTGCTGGCCGCGCCGGCCGACTTCATCGCGCTGCAGAAAGACCCCAGGCCCGGTGACCTGGCCGCCTGGCAGGAGCTGCCGGCGCTGCGCGATGCCGCGCCGGGCCTGCATGCCTTCCGCGATACCGCGGCGCTGGTCGCGGAGCTCGACCTGGTCATCTGCGTCGACACCGCGGTCGCCCACCTGGCCGGCGCGCTCGGCAAGCCGGCGTGGATCCTGCTGCCGTTCACGCCTGACTGGCGCTGGCAGCTGGCGCGCGGAGACAGCCCGTGGTATCCGGGCACGCGGCTGTTCCGCCAGCCGCGCCGCGGCGACTGGGCGTCGGTGATGGCGCAGGTGCAGGCGGCGTTGCGGGAGCGCCTGGCGGAGTCCTGAGGCAGGCCGCGGTGCCGCCTGGCGTGCCGGCGCTCAGAGCGAGGCGCCGCCGCACATCACGATCTGCTGGCCGGTGACGGCGCCGCCGAACTCGCCCAGCAGGAAGGACGCCAGCGCGGCCACCTCTTCCGGTGCGACGAAGCGCCCGATCGGCGGCAGGCGCGGCGGCGTGCCGGCGCGGCCCGGATCGCGCAGGAATGGCGTATCGGTGGCGCCCGGGGCGATCACGTTGACGGTGATGCCGCGCGGCGCCAGTTCGGCGGCCCAGGAGCGGGCCATGCCCACCAGGGCGGCCTTGGTGGCGGCGTACTGGCTGCGCGTGGGCGCGCCGTTGGCGGTGCGGCTGCCGATCAGCAGGATGCGGCCGCCGGCGTGCATGCGCGGCGCCAGCCGGTCGGCCAGGCAGGCAGCCGCTTCGACGTGGACCCGCCACATTGCCGCGCCGTCTTCCATCGACAGCTCGCCCAGCGCTGCCGTGCGCATGAAGCCGGCCGCATGCACCACGGCATCGACGGCACCGAGGCGCTCGCAGACCTGTGCCAGGCGGGCGAGGTCGCCGACGTCGACCGCCTCGCAGGTGAGGCCCTCGATGGCCTCGGACGGCGGCGTGCGGCACAGGCCGGTGACGCGCCAGCCCTCCTGCAGCAGGCGCATGGCGATGGCGTGCCCGATCCCGGACGAGGCCCCGGTCACGATGGCATGGCGCGCCCGAGCGGGGCGGCTTGGCGTGGCAGGCATGATGGAGCGGTGCATGATGGAGCGGTACTTGCTACGTAAGACCAAGATGAAGGGAAAAGGGCAGGGCCCGCTGCCTATCCGGCGGCGTTTGCCGTCCCGGGGCCGGACTGCCCCACCGTTTCCACGCGCACATCGCCGCGCGCCTCGAACGGCGCCAGTTGCTCCGGCGTGACGTCCTGGTCGGTGATCAGGGTCCAGGGCCGTTCGATCGGGGTCCAGTGCTGCTGGCTGGCGTGGCCGACCTTGTCGGCGGTGACCAGCACGAATACGTGCGCCGACTGGCGGATCACGCATTCCTTCAGGTAGGCCTGCTCGGCCGAGGCTTCGCACAGGCCGTTGCGGGCCACCACGCCGTCGGCGCCGAGGAAGGCCTTGTCGACGCTGATGCGGCTCAGCGAGAGCTGGGCCAGCGCGCCCAGCGTGCTCATGCTGGAGGCGCGCACCTCGCCGCCGATCAGCGTCACCGGCATCCCCGCGGCGGCCAGCGCGGCCACCACCAGCAGGTTGTTGGTGACCACGCTCACCTGTTTTCCGGGCAGGTGGGGGGCCAGCGCGGCCGTGGTGGTGCCGCCGTCGAGGAAGACCGTGTCGCCGTCGGCGATATGGGCGAACGCGGCGCGGGCGATGGCCGCCTTCTGCGCCTTGCCGCTGACGCGGCGCTCCTCCAGCGGCGCCTCCGGCTCGTGCGAGCCGACCGCGGCCGCGCCGCCGTAGGTGCGCAGGATGCGGCGGTCCGAGGCCAGCGCGCGCAGGTCGCGGCGTACCGTGGCTTCCGACATGCCGAAGTGCTCGCACAGCGTGGCGACATCGTTCATGCCGTTGAGGACGGCGTTCAGCATGGCCTCGCGGCGCTTGGTGACTTTCATTGGTGGCGTTCCTGTACCCGTGACGGCGCGGCCCGGGGGGGCGGGCCGCGGCAGGGGTCCAATGTAGCAAATCCCGCCGGCGCGGCGTCCGCCGCGTGCCCGCCCGCCTGCCGCCGCGCTCGGCGCGCTCAGCCGCGCACCCAGGACTCGGCCACCGCCACGTACTTGATGCGCTGGCGGAAGTAGGTGAAGGCGATATGCAGCGTGCCGTCGGGGCCTTCCACGATGGAGGGGTAGGAGTACTCGCGGTTGCGCTGGTCGGCCGAGTTGTTGGTCATGCAGTAGCCGTCGCCGATTTCCAGGTTGCGCCGGCGGCGCCAGGTGCGCCCGCCGTCCTCGGAAATGGCCAGCGACAGCGGCGCGCGCGGCGCGCCCCAGAAGGCGGTGCCGCGTGCCGATGCCTGCTGCTCGCGCAACTCGCCGCTGTCCTCCGAATCCTCGATGTCGTCGTAGAGGGAAGCGCGCCGCTCGCTGCTGTGGGAGGCATCGCTCTCGTTGAACACCAGCGCCAGATGGCCGTTGCGCAGCGCCACGAACTGGATCGAGGAGTTGTTGTTGGGCAGCCCGGTCGGCTCAGGCGCGCTCCAGTGGCGCCCGTCGCGCGAGCGGCTGGCGTAGATGGCATCGGCCCAGCGGCTGCGGTACAGCGCCAGCAGGCTGCCATCGGCGAGCGGCTGCACGTTCATGTGGACGCAGCCGACGCTGTCGGGCACCACGTGCTCGTGCCACGTCAGGCCCTGGTCTTCGGACACCATCACGGCGCTGACGTCGTCGTTGCCGACCCAGCGCTCGCCCGGCTGGGTGCGGCACAGGAACACCGGGCAGGCCCAGGCGCCGTCGGGCAGCACGGCGATGGGCTGGCGCACGAAGGTGCCGGGGCGGTCGAACAGGGTCTCGATCGGGCCCCAGCTGCGGCCGCCGTCGTCGGAGATGCGCCGGCGCACGATGGCGGTGTTCTGGTGGCCGGAGAGCTGGGCGGTGTAGAGCAGCCAGAGGCGGCCGTCCGGCGCGGCGAACAGCACCGGGTTCTGTTCGGAGCGCGCCGGATCCTCCGACAGCTTCAGCGGCGGCGTCCAGCGCCGGCCGCCGGCCGGCAGCCGGGACAGGTAGATCGAGACGTCGGGAATGCCTTCCTGGGTGCCGCCGAACCAGGCGCACAGCAGGTCGCCGCCGGGCAGGGCGAGCAGGTTGGCGGCATGGTTCTGCACGCAGGGCGTCGGCAGGAAGGCCTCGCGGCGGCCGGCGTCGGTGCTGGCGAGGTGCACTTCGCCGTCGCTGGCGGTGAGCGCGAGGGCGGCGGCGGGCTGGACGATGGCGTTCATGGCGTGTGTCGGGTGAGGGGTTGGGTCATTGCGCGGAGCCGTTCGGGCGGGCGCCGGCGGCGGGCGCGCCCTGGGCGGCGCGGGCCGGCGCGAACAGCTTCTCGACCACCAGGACCAGCGCCGGCGTCACCAGCGCGACGTACATATTGTCGATGCCGAAGGGGTTGCCCAGCAGGTACCAGGCGGTGGTGGCCACGGCCGCCAGCACCAGGCCGGCGACGGCGCCGCGGCTGCTGCCGAAGAAGGGCAGGTAGATGCCGATCAGGGCCACGATCGAGACCGACAGGCGCAGCGCGCGGGTGAAGAAGGACAGCGCCAGGATCTGCGGCACGAACAGCACGAACACCAGCGGCACGAAGCCGACCGCCAGCGAGATCCAGCGCGTCGCGCGCAGCTCCTGCTCAGGCGTGGGGCGGTAGCGCGGCACGTAGAAGTCCTTGACGATCAGCGAGGCGATGGCCAGGGCCACGGTGCAGACGCTGACGAAGATCGAGGCCACCAGCGAGGTGGTGACCACGCCGGCCAGCAGCGGGTGCATGTGCTGCAGGAAGACCGGCAGCGCGTACAGGCTCTTGATCTCGGGGTAGAGGTACTTGGCGGCGACGCCGATGAAGCCCAGCGCGATCGAGATCGGCACGCACAGCACGGCGGCCATCAGCGAGGCCTGGCGCGCCGCCGCCGGGCTCTTGGTGGCGGAAATGGCCTGGATGATGAACTGGGTGGAGAAGATGGCGCCCGCCGAGCCGATGATCCAGGCGCCGATGGTGCCGCTGCTGAGCGCGCCGTGCCAGGTGAAGTAATGCTCGGGCATGGTCCGCACCATCGGCGCCAGGCCGCCGGTGAGGCGCCAGGCCACGGCCACCAGGATGCCGATGCCGAGCAGCTTGACGGCGCTGTGGAAGATGGTCAGGTAGGCCACGCTCTTGAGGCCGCCCCAGGCAAAGTAGATGGTGCTGATGGCGGCGGTGATCAGCGCCGCGGTGGTCAGGTCGACGTGCATCACCGTGGAGATGGCCGCCGCGCCGCTGACATAGTTGCCGACGTTCACCAGCAGCAGGGCGTAGATCATGATGGCGGAGACCACCAGCTTGGCGCCGTTGCCGTACTTGCGGGCGATGAAGCCGGAGATGGTGAACTCGCCCGAGGCATAGAGCCGCTTGGCCATGAAGAGGCCGAACAGCAGGAAGCCGATGGCCGCCGAGATCACCGACCAGGACGCGGCGATGCCCACGTTGAAGGCTTCCTGGGAGGTGCCGACGGTGGACTTGGCGCCGATGTACTCCGACATCAGCAGCACCGCCACCACCACGGCCGGCATCGAGCGGCCCGCCACCATGAACTGCTCGGAATCGCGGCTGCGCAGGCGCACGCTGGCCACGCTGGTCACCACGATGTAGACCGCCACCATGGCGATGATGAGGACGGTGTCCCCATGCGAGAAGGACGTCATCTCTGTCTCCTGGTCAGGCGCGGGAGGATTCCCGCGGGGCCGGCTTGTCGGTGCCGGCTCTGGGTGCTGCGGTGTCTGTTCTGCGTTGCGCGGGGTCGCGGCGGCCCCGGCGCGAGGGTGAGAAAGTGCGTGCGTGAGAGGGATCAGGCAGCCTGCGCCGGCCGGGCCTGCTCGCGCCGCGTGGCCAGCTCGCAGGCCTGGCGCAGCGCCTCCAGCATGCTGCGTTCGTCCGCGATGCCCTTGCCGGCGATGTCGAAGGCGGTGCCGTGGTCGACCGAGGTGCGGATCACGGGCAGGCCGACGGTGATGTTGACGCCGGCTTCGAGCCCCATCACCTTGACCGGGCCGTGGCCCTGGTCGTGGTACATCGCCACCACCACGTCGAAGTCGCCGCGGCCGGCGCGGAAGAACAGAGTGTCGGCGGGCAGCGGGCCTTCCACCTGCCAGCCGCGCGCCTGCAGCGCCTGCACCGCCGGGATGATCTTCTCTTCCTCTTCGCCGTAGCCGAACAGGCCGTTCTCGCCGGCATGCGGGTTGATGCCGCACACGCCGATGCGGGGCTGTGCGATGCCGGCGCGCACCAGCGTGGTGTGGGCGCGCTCGATGGTGCGCTGGACCAGGCCCGGCTCGATGCGGCGGATGGCATCGAGCAGGCCGATATGGGTGGTCACGTGGATCACGCGCAGGTTCGGCGCCACCAGCATCATCGACACCTCGTCGATGCCGGTCAGGTGCGCCAGCATCTCCGTGTGGCCGGGGAAGATGTGGCCGCCGGCATGCAGCGCTTCCTTGTTGAGCGGCGCGGTGCAGATGGCATCGAATTCGCCGGCCGAGGTCAGCTCGACGGTGCGCGCGATGTAGCGGTAGGCGGCGTCGCCGGCCACGGCCGACAGCTGGCCGTAGGGCAGGTCGGCGGGAATCAGGCCGAGGTCGATGCAATCGACGATGCCGGGGCGGAACACGGCATCGGCCGGCTGCGCGACGGTGCGCACTTCCAGCGCCGTGCCGGCGCGGCGGCCGGCGTCGCGCAGGCGAGCGGCGTCGCCGACCACGATCGGGCGGCATTGCTCGTAGACCGCGCGATGCGACAGCGCCTTCATGATGATCTCGGGGCCGACGCCGGCGGCGTCGCCCATGGTGATGCCGATGACCGGCCGGTAGCTCGTTGCAGTCATTGCAGGGTTTCCTTGGTTCGGATGGGCGCGCGCGGCGCGTCCACGGGCGTGGCGGCGGACAGGCGCCTCCACGCGGCATGCAGGGAGCCGGGCGTGCCGAAGCCGCCCGCCTTGGTTACCACCGCCAGCGGCGCGCCGGCACGGGCAGCGTGCAGCAGCGGCATGCCGGGTTCGACCTCTTCGGCGATGCGCAGCGCCTCGATGCCGGCCGCGGCCAGCAGCGCGCGCGCCGTTTCGCCGCCGGTGGCCACCAGGGCGCCGGCCAGCGGCAGGCCGGGCGCCAGCAGCGTGGCCAGGCGCCGGCAGTGGCGCAGGCCGTCGGCCGGGTCGGCGCGGGTGGCCTGGCTGAGCGTGACGAGCACGTCGCGGCGCGCGCGCAGCGCGGCGGCGACGGCCTGGCCCAGCGGCGCGACGGCTTCGTCGGGGCCGTCGACCGGCACCTCGAACGCCAGCAGCGCGTCGCCGGCGGCGTCGCGCAGGCGGGCGGCCTGGGTATGGGAAATGCTGGACATGCTGCCGACCACGGTCAGCACGGGGCCGGGGACGATCCCGGCATCGGTGCCGGCGGCGGCTCCCGCGCCATCGTGGTCGTCGGCATCGTGGCCGTCGGTATCTTCAGCGCCTCCGTCAGCGCCTCCGTCAGCGCCTTCGCCGGCGCGGCGGTCCAGGCCGAGCGCCTGCATCAGCGCGGGCGCGAGGCCGCCGGAGCCGGCCCAGAAGGCACGCTGCAGCGCGGCCGATGCGGTGGCGATGTGCGCGAGGTCATCCTCGCTCAGCGCGTCGCAGACCACGGCCTGGATTCCTTCGGCCTGCAGCGCGGCGAAGCGGGCGGCGAGCGCCGGCCGGCCGGCGCGGATCGCCTCCAGCGGCAGCAGCGCCGTGCGCAGCCCCTGTGCGCGCAGCATCGCGCCAAGGTCGGCGCGTCCCGGGATGCCTTCATTGCGCCACACCTCGGTCTGCTCGACCGCCACGCCGTGCAGCCACTGGCGGCCATCGCGGGTGGTGCGGCCGGTGGCCGGATAGGCCGGGGCGACGATGGCCAGCCCGGCCAGCGGCACCAGGGTGGCGATCTCGGCGGCGGCGTTGCCGCGCAGCGTCGAGTCGACTTTCTTGTACAGGCGCGTGCCGGCACCGGCCAGTGCCTGCCAGGCATCGAGCTGGCGCCGGGCGGCCTCGGCCGGCGCCGCGCGGCGCGAATCGGCATCCACCGCCAGCACGTCCTGCCCGGCCGGGCAGGCGGCGCCCGCGTGCAGCAGCACGGCGCTGCGCAGGCCCAGGCGGGTGCCGGCGACGGCGCAGTCGGCGGCGCCGGACAGGTCGTCGGCGACGATCAGCAGGCGGGCGCGGATGGCGGGAGCGTTCACGGCAGCAGGCGCTGGTAGACCGCCTCGATATCGGCGAGCGACATCGGCTTGGGATTGTTGGCCATCAGGCGCGTGACCTTGGAGGCGGCCACGGCCAGTGCCGGCACGTCCGCCTCGGACACGCCGTAGCGGCGCAGGTCCTGCGGAATGCGCAGCACTTCGGTCCATTCCGCCAGGCGGGCGATCAGCGCCTGGGTGGCGGCCTGCTCGCCGGTGGCGGCGTCGGCGATGCCCAGCGTGCGCGCCACGGTGGCCAGGCGGCCGGCAACCGCGCTCGCGTTGAAGGCCATCACATGCGGCAGCAGCATGGCATTGGCGACCCCGTGCGTGATATGGAACATGCCGCCCAGCGGGTAGGCCAGTGCGTGCACGGCGGCGGTGCCGGCGGCGGTCAGGGCCAGCCCGCCGTACATCGAGCCGAGCATCATGGCCTCGCGCGCCGGCGCATCGTGGCCGTCGCGGTAGGCGGTGACGATGTTGGCGCCGATCAGCCGCATCGATTCCAGCGCGAACATATCGCTGACTGGATTGGCCTTGGTGGAAATATAGGACTCCAGCGCATGCACGAAGGCATCGACGCCGGTCGCCGCCGTGATCGGCTGCGGCAGGTCGAAGGTCAGCGCGGCGTCCAGGATCACCAGCTGCGGCAGCAGGTGGCGGCTGACGATGCCGACCTTGAGGGCCTCGTCCGGCAGCGTGACGATGGCGTTGGGGGTGACCTCGGAGCCGGTGCCCGCGGTGGTCGGCACCAGGATCATCGGCACGCCCGGGTGGGCGATGCGGTCGATGCCCAGCCAGTCGCGCAGCGGGGCGTCGTTGGTCAGGCGCACGGCGAACAGCTTGGCCGCGTCCAGCACGCTGCCGCCGCCGATGGACAGCACGGCCTGCGGCGCGAACGGCGCGATCTGCTCGCGGAACACGGTCTCGATGTTCTCGATGGTCGGCTCCGGCTCGACGCCGCGCACGACGCGCACCTCGACGTCGCGTGCCGCCAGCGCCGCGACCACGCGCGCGATGGTGCCGTTCTCTTCCATCACCGGCTGGGTGATCAGGGCCAGGCGCGCGACCGGGCGGTCGAGCAGGGCCAGCTTTTCGGGCAGCAGGTCGAGGCTGCCGGTGCCGTGCACGAGGTGCTTGACGGTCTGGAAATGGTAGGTGGTGGTCATGGCCGGATCCGGTGGCTGGGTCGGGCGCCGCAGGCTCAGCGCGCGGCGGCGGTGCGGTAGACGGACAGGGCCTCGGCCAGGCGCTCGCGGGTCTTGGCGTCGAGCGGTCGGGCCGGGGCGCGGGCGGGGCCGGCGGGCATGCCGAGCATCTCGGCGGCGGTCTTCAGCACCACCGGCATGGTGCCGAGGGCGAAGGCGTCGCGCAGCGCGCGCAGCGATTCCTGGGCCGCGCGCGCGGCGGCGATGTCGCCGGCCTGGAAGCGGTTCCAGATCGACATCACGACGCCCGGCACGGCATTGGTGGTGGCCGCCACGGCGCCGTCGCCGCCGGCGATCAGCGTCCACAGGATCATCGAGTCGGTGCCGGTGAAGACGGCGAAGTCGTCGCGGCGCAGGTTGATCAGTTGCAGCAGGCGGTCGAAGTCGCCGCCGCTGTCCTTGATGCCGCGGATATTCGGTACCTCGGCGAGGCGGCGCACGGAGTCGATGGTCAGCGTCACGCCGGCCTTGGCCGGGATGGTGTAGAGCATGACCGGCAGGGAGGTGGCGGCGGCGATGGCACGGTAGTGTTCGACCAGTTCCGCCTGGGTGGCGCCGTTGAAGTAAGGGGTGATCACCGACACCGCGTCGACGCCGGTGTCCAGCATCTTGCTGTTGAGGGCGATGACGTCGCGCGTGGCATAGGCGCCGGTGCCGGCAATCACCGGCACGCGGCCGCGCGCCTGCGCCACGGTGATGCGGGCGATGCGCAGCTTCTCTTCTTCGGACAGTGCGATGAATTCGCCGTTGGTGCCGAGCACGAAGAGGGCATGGACACCGGCGTCGACCAGGCGGTCGACCAGGGTGCGCAGGCCGGCTTCGTCGACCGCTTCGTCGGGGGTCATCGGCGTGATCAGGGCGGGGATGATCCCTCGGAACGAGATGGTCATGCTTGGCTCTCCTTGCCATGCGCGCCGCCCGATGGAAGGCCGGGCGGCTTGTTGTGCGGGGCGGTCGAGGGTGGCCTCTGCCATCGATGGCAAGGTCCGCGCGATCCGTTGGTTTGATCGGTTCGGTCGCGATGCGCGGCACGTTCCGATCGGTTCCGTCATTGTAGCGGATGATCTGGTTGAATCGATCATCGTTAACCCGAGTTTGATTGAAACGATCAAAATAGGGAGGGGCGATCGATCAAGCTGGCGCAATGTGCGGGAAATGCGCGTCAAAGTGGCCTGGTGACTGCGCGCACCCGGTCCGCTGCATGTCTGCCCAGACACTTCCATCGTGCCGGAGCGGTGCCTGAGGCGGCCTTCCCTGTCGCTCCGATCAATGGCCGATAATCGAACTATCCGCGCAAGACGGGCATACAAGAACCTCTGTTTTCTGTGGAAAATACTGGCCTCGCCATGCATCCGACGGATGCACGGTAATCGCACAAAGAAGGCGATTGCCGCATGGAAAGGCATAGAACACCAACTGGAGGATTCTGATCGTGTCGACACGCATCCTGCGCAAGCTCGCCCTGGCCGCGCTGGCCACCACCACCTTCCTGGCAGGCGCCGTCCACGCCGCTTATCCGGACCGTCCCATCAAGCTGGTGGTGCCGTTCACGCCCGGCGGCGTGACCGATGTGATCGGTCGCAGCATCGCCCAGCGCCTTTCCGTGGCGCTGGGGCAGCCGGTGGTGGTGGAGAACAAGCCGGGCGCCAGCGGCATCATCGCCACCGACCTCGTCGCCAAGTCCGCGCCCGACGGCTATACGCTGCTGCTGGCGGCGATCGGGCAGGGCGCGGTCAACAACCACCTGTACCGCAAGCTGCCCTACGACCCGAAGGCCGACCTGGCGCCGGTGATGCTGGTGGCCGAAGGCCATAACGTGCTGGTGGTCAACGGCGCCGGCAGTCCCTACAAGTCGGTCGCCGACCTGGTGGCCGCGGGCAAGCAGGCGCCGGGCCAGCTGACCTACGGCTCCTTCGGCAACGGCTCGTCCTCGCACCTGTCCGCGGCCACCTTCGCCGCGTCGACCCACACCGAGTTCACGCACATCCCCTACAAGGGCAGTGCGCCCGCCATGGCCGACCTGCTGGCCGGCCATACGGCTTTCATGTTCGACAGCCTGAACACGGCGCTGCCGCAGATCCGCGCCGGCAAGCTGCGCGCGCTGGCAGTGACCGGCCCGAAGCGCTCGCCGCTGCTGCCCGACGTGCCCACCATGGCCGAGGCCGGCGTGCCGGGCTACAACATCACGGCCTGGTTCGGCATCCACGTGCAGGGCAAGACCCCGGCCGCCATCGTGCAGCGCCTGAACAAGGAGCTGGTGGCCATTGCCCACGCGCCGGACCTGCGCCAGCGCTTCGCCGAGCAGGGCGTCGACCTGGTGTCCGGCAGCCCCGCCGACTACGCCGCCTTCCTCGACGCGGAAAACCGCAAGTGGGCCGCCATCGTCAAGCAGGCCAACGTCACCCTCGACTGACGCCGAGGCGCGGCAGGGCCGCCGCCTGGAGGAGGTTTTGCGCCTCCTCCGTCCGTTTCCAACACTACTTTCCGCCGCCATGCCACGCCTTCCCGCGCTCCACGGCCTTCGTGTCCTCGACCTGACCCGCGTCCTCGCGGGCCCCTGGTGCACCCAGAACCTCGCCGACCTCGGCGCCGACGTGATCAAGATCGAACATCCCGGGCGCGGCGACGACACGCGCGGCTGGGGCCCGCCCTACCTGCGCGACGGGCAGGGGGAGGACACCAGCGAGGCCGCCTACTACCTCAGCATGAACCGCAACAAGCGCTCGGTAGCGCTCGATTTCACCACGGAGTCGGGCCGTGCCCTGGTGCGCGAGATGGCGGCGTCCTGCGACATCCTGGTGGAGAACTACAAGGTCGGCGGCCTGGCCAAGTACGGCCTGGACTACGAGAGCCTGCGCGCGCTCAACCCGCGCCTGATCTACTGCTCGATCACGGGTTTCGGCCAGGACGGGCCCTATGCGGCGCGGCCGGGCTATGACTTCATGATCCAGGGCATGGGCGGGCTGATGAGCATCACCGGCGAGCGCGACGACCTGCCCGGCGGCGGACCGCAGAAGGCCGGCGTGGCCGTGGTCGACGTGATGACCGGCATGTATGCCACGGTCGCCATCCTGGCCGCCGTGCTGGAGCGCCAGCGCAGCGGCGAGGGGCAGCAGCTCGACATCGCCCTGCTCGATTGCGAGGTCGCCATGCTGGCCAACCAGCCGCTCAACTACCTGACTTCCGGCCAGGCGCCGCGCCGTGCCGGCAACGCCCACCAGAACGTGGTGCCCTACCAGGTCTTCGCCGCCAGCGACGGGCACCTGATCGTGGCGGTCGGCAACGACAGCCAGTACCGCGCCTATTGCGAGGCGATCGGGCGCGCCGAGCTCGGCACCGATGCGCGCTTCGCCACCAACAGCCAGCGCATCGTCAACCGCGACGCGCTGATCCCGGAGCTGGAAGCGGTCATGCGCACGCGCCCGCGCGATACGTGGCTGGCCGCGCTGGCCGAGGCCGGCGTGCCCAGCGGTCCCATCAACGATATCGCCCAGGTGTTCGCCGACCCGCACGTGGTGCATCGCGGCCTGGCGCGCACGCTGGCGCACCCGCTGGCCGGCACGGCGCCCACGGTGGCCAGCCCGCTGCGCTTGTCGGCCACCCCGGTGGAATACCGTAAGGCGCCGCCGCTGCTGGGCGAAGATACCGACGCGGTGCTGGCCGAGTGGCTGGGCATCGACGGCGCCGGCGTGGCCAGGCTGCGCGAGGAAGGAACGCTGCGCTAGTCCGCTACGTCGTTCGCCCCCCGCCCGAGCGGCGGCGCGTCCAGGCCGCCGGCCAGGCGCAGGGCCGGCCGGCGCGCGACATCAACCGACGCGCGCGGCAAGGTCGCCGAGGCTGGCGATGGTGTCGTGCAGTTCGGTGTGCAATTGGACCACCAGCGCGCCGGCCGGCAGGGCGCGCGCCAGCGGCGCCGCCTGGCCGGCCCACTGGGCCGCGTATTCGGCGCTGCCCTGGGCCTTGGCCGCCGCGTGCAGGGCCTTGCCGGCGTCGTAGGCGATCGGATAGTCGGGGACCGCCGGCGCTTCGGCGGCCGCGCCGAGGGCTGTCAGCCGGTTGGCGAAGCCGCGCGCCGCGCGCCCCGAGATCGCGCGCGTCAGCGTGGTGTGGCGCGGGCGCGGCACCGTCAGCGCGGTGCGATAGGCGGCGTCGGCGGCCGATTCGGGGCAGGCGACGAAGGCCGTGCCGAGCTGGGCCGCCTGCGCCCCCAGTGCCAGCACCGCGGCGATGCCCGCGCCATCCATGATGCCGCCGGCGGCGATCACCGGCAGGGCGGTCTTGCGCACCAGCAGCCGCGTCAGCGCCAATGTGCCCAGCCCCTCGTCCTCGCCTGCCGGCTGGAAGATCCCGCGATGCCCGCCGGCCTCGATGCCCTGGGCCACCACCGCGTCGATGCCGGCGGCCTCGATCTGCCGTGCCTCGTCCAGCGAGGTCGCGCTGGCGAGCAGCACGATGCCGGCCGCGTGCAGGGCGTCGATGGTCGGCTGCGGCGGCAGGCCGAAGTGGAAGCTGACCACGGCCGGCTTCTCCTCCAGCAGCATGGCCAGCATGGCGTCGTCGGCGAGGAAGCTGCGGTAGATCTCGCGCAGGCCGGCCGGCGGCACGGCGCCGTGCTCGGCGAAATGGGGGGCCAGGTAATCGAGCCAGGCCTGCTCCCGTGCCGGGTTTGCCTGCGCCGCCGCGTGGCAGAACAGGTTGACCTGGAACGGCCGGGCGGTCAGGGCGCGGGTCTCGCGGATGGCCTTGCGCGCGGCGTCGGCATCCATGGCGCCGAGGCCCAGCGAGCCGAGTCCGCCCGCCTCGGAGACCGCCGCCGCCAGCGCGGGCGTGCTGACGCCGGCCATCGGCGCCTGGATGATCGGAGTCGTGATGCCGAGCCGGGTGAGCAGGTCGCGGCGGTCGTCGGTGGGGTGGGCAGGGTGCATGGCGCGGATTCCAGGTTGACGAGTGATGGGCAGGATGGCGGCCGCTCCGCGCGCTCAGGCTGGATGGCCTGTCCTGCACGGGCAGCCGGACGGTGGCGGTCAGCGGTCGATCAGGTGCGCAGCAGCTCCCGCTGGAAGGCCTCGTAGGCGGAAGTGGAAAATCCCTCGCGCCTGACCAGGAAGGTATGGACGGGGCGTACCGGCACGCACTGGAGGGCCGCGGTGTGGCGCTGCAGGTCCAGCAGCGAGCGCGGCACCACGGCGACGGCGGCTCCGGCCGCGACGCTGGCGAGGATGGCGTGATAGGACGGCATCTCGCGCACCGCCAGCCGCTGCCGCAGGTCTTCACCGCCTTCGGCCAGCCACGCTTCCGCGCACAGCCGATAGGTGCAGCCGCGCGCGAAGGCGGCCAGGTGGCGCAGTGCCACGTCCTCCGGCCGGCGTACCTCCGGGTGGTCGGCCGGCAGCACCAGCACCAGGTCTTCGGTGCACAGGTAGGTGCCGGCCAGGCCTTCGCCCAGTTCGCCGACATCGATGGCGGACGGCACCGCCGTCCCCGGGTGCGCCACCACGGCGCAGTCG
Organism: Cupriavidus sp. USMAHM13; assembly: GCF_001854285.1. Taxonomy (NCBI): domain Bacteria; kingdom Pseudomonadati; phylum Pseudomonadota; class Betaproteobacteria; order Burkholderiales; family Burkholderiaceae; genus Cupriavidus; species Cupriavidus sp. USMAHM13. Next base: position 2,557,147 of record NZ_CP017752.1, on the reverse strand, counting down.
AGGCGGTGGGCCAGCACGGCGTCGGCGAGGAAGCGCGAGGTGCCGGTGGCGATCTCCAGCGCCACGTCGGGCCAGGCGTGGTGGTAGCGGCCGAGCGGGCGGGGCAGCAGGGTTGCCGCAGCGCTTTCCATCGATCCGACCCGCAGCGTGCCGCTGGGTGCATCGGCGCGCATCGACTGGCGCGCTTCCTCGGCCAGCGTCAGCATCTGCTCGGCATAGCCCAGCAGGCGGTGGCCCTCGGCAGTCAGGATCATGCGCTTGCTGTCGCGCTGGAACAGCGCCACGCCCAGGCTCTCTTCGAGCTGCTTGACGCGCGTGGTCACGTTTGACTGCACGCGCTCCAGCCGCTTGGCGGCACGGGTGATGCTCTGTTCACGCGCCACGGCGCGGAAGATCTCGAGTTCTGCCAGGTCCACGATGGTGCTTCTCTTTTCGTTCTCGTTATGAGAATGAATATTATTGAAGTATCGTAATAGGAGAACTTAATGTCAAGGTGGAGAAAGCAGCAGGCGCGCAGGGGATGTCGTCGTTCTGGCGGATGCCCGCCCTCTCCCCCAGCCCCTCTCCCGCGGGCGGGAGAGGGGAGTCCGGTTGCCGTCAGGCAGGAGTTGTCGTGCTGGGTGAAGCCGGCGAGATACGCCAACACCGCTGGCCAAGCATGGTGTCTTGGCTCCCTCTCCCCGCGCTCGGAGAGGGTGGGGGAGAGGGGTGGTTTAGCAAGGCGCCACGCAAGAACGAAGCCGTCGGTGTTGTCCAGCGCGTCGTCGCCAGGCATCGGCCGCCAGGCAGAGACCGCGGCGCCTCAGACCGCCGACGTGCCCGCCTGGCCGGCGGCGGCGCCGAACACCGGCGGCGCGGTGACGATCGAGGTCAGCGCCGGCTCGGCCGGCTCGAGCAGTTCGGGGCGGGGCCGCGGGCGGCGCAGCGCCGTGCTGGCGGCGAAGGCCTGTTCCATCGCGTGGGCGACACCGAGCACCTGGCGGTCGGCGCGGAAGCGGCCCACCACCTGCAGGCCGAAGGGCATGCCGGCGTGGTCCAGCCCGCAGGGCAGGCTGATGGCGGGATGGGTGGTCAGGGTGACCACGTAGGTCGGGGCCAGCCAGCGGTAGTAGTTCTCCTGCGGCTCGCCGTTGATGGTCTCGGCGTAGAGCTGGGTCCAGGGGAAGGGCGAGACCGGCGTGGTCGGGGACAGGATCACGTCGTAGTCGGCGAAGGCGGCCTGGAAGCGCTGCAGGATGCGGGTCTGCTCGGCCTGCGCCCAGGCGCTGTCGAGCAGGCTCATGCGGGCGCCCATCTCATAGTTGGCGCGCGTGTTGGGGCCGAGGCTGGCGGGGTCGCGCTCGTAGGCGGCCTGCATGCCGGCGACGAAGCTCTCGGCGCGCAGCACGTCGAAGCAGCGGTGTACCTCGCCCAGGTCGAGCGCGATCTCGTCGCAGCGGCGGAACAGGTGCCGCATGGCGTCGATCTTGGCGCGGAAGGTGCGGCGGATGTCGTCATCGACGGCGCAGGCGCCGAAGTCCTCGGTGTAGGCCACGCGCAGCGAGCCGAGGTCGACCGGCTGCGGCACCAGGAACTCGAGCGGGTCGAGGGCATAGGTGAGCGGGTCGCTGGCCGAGGGGCCGGCGCTGGCGGCCAGTTGCAGGCAGGTGTCGGCGACGGTGCGGCCCATCGGTCCGACCACCGAGATCGGGGTCCAGCCGAGCAGCTTGCGCGAGCTGGGCACGACCCCGGGCGAGGGGCGGAAGCCGACCACGCCGCACTTGGCGGCGGGAATGCGCAGCGAGCCGCCGGTGTCGGAGCCGGTGCAGACCGGCAGCATGTCGCAGGCCAGCGCGGCGGCCGAGCCGCCGGAGGAGCCGCCGGCATTCAGGTTGGGGTTGAAGGGGTTGCCGGTGGCGCCCCACACCACATTGCGCGAATTGGCGCCGGCGCCCATTTCCGGGATGTTGGTCTTGCCGGTGACGATGGCGCCGGCGGCGCGCAGGCGCGCCACCAGCACGTTGTCCGCGGCGGGCACGTGGTCGCGGTAGAGCGCCGAGCCATAGGTGGTCAGCAGGCCGGCGGTGGCCTCGAGGTCCTTGACCCCCAGCGGCAGGCCGTGCAGCAGGCCGAGGGGCGCGCCGTCCAGCACCGCGCGTTCCGCCGCGCGCGCTTCCTCGCGGGCACGTTCGTAGCAGGTGGCGGTGATGGCGTTGACGAGCGGATTGACGGCCTCGATGCGGGCGATGCAGGCCTCCAGCAGCTCGACCGGCGAGATCTGCTTGCTGCCGATCAGGCGGCGCAGTTCGATCGCGGACAGCGCGGGCAGGCTTGGGTCGGAAGACATGGAATTGGGCTCCGGAGTGTCAGGTCGGGCAAACGGTGCGGCGCGGCGCGAGGCGCCGGCCGGGGGGGCGTCCTAGCGGCTGTGTCCGCGCGCGGCCACCGGCCACAGGCCGGCGACGGTGCCGCCGCGCACCGTTACCAGGGTCTCGTACAGGTTGAGGGTCGGATCGCAATGGCCCGGTACCAGCAGCATCTGCTCGCCCAGGGCAGGCAGCGCGTCGGCGCCGGCGCCGGCGGCAGGGGCCACGATGCCGTGCTCGTCGTTGGCGGCGAGATAGTCGAGGCGGCCGTCGCGGGCCCCGTCTCGCCAGGGCAGCGGCAGGCCGGAGTCGGTCGCCACGGACTTGAGGCCGGCGTCGACGATCACGCGCGGCTCGGCGCGGCTGGCGGCGGCCACGCTCATCACCGTGGCGGCAAGGAAGAGGCTGTGCTCGAAGCGCAGCCCGTCGGCCGCGGCGGCGCCCTGGTTGCGTCCGTAGTCGGCATCCATGAAGACGTAGGAACCCGGCTGCAGTTCGGTGTAGACGCCGCTGGCGAGGTCGAATTCGACGCTGCCGGTGCCGCCGCCGGTGACCACTTCGCTGCGCACGCCCGCGCCCTGCAGGATGCGCAGGGCGGCGGCGGTGCGCTGGGCCGCGCGCGCCGCGGCCTCGCGCCGCTCGCCGTGGCCGCGCAGGTGCTGGATGCCGCCGTGGTAGGCCTGCAGGCCGCGGAACACCAGCTGCGGATGGCGGTCGATGGCCTCCACCAGGCGCAGCGCGGCGGTGCCGTCGGCAACGCCGCAGCGGCCCTGGCCGATGTCGATCTCGACCAGCACGCTGAGGCGGCTGCCGGCAGTGGCACAGGCCTCGGCCAGCGCCTCGACCTGGCGCGCGTCGTCGACGCAGACGCTGAGGTGGGCATGCCGGGCCAGGGCGGCCAGCAGCGCCAGCTTGGACTCGCCCACGACCTGGTTGCTGACGTGGATGTCACGGATGCCGGCGGCGACGAAAGGGAGCGCCTCGCTGACCTTCTGGCAGCAGATCCCGACCGCGCCCCGCGCCACCTGGGCAAGCGCGATGTCGGGACACTTGTGCGCCTTGGCATGCGGGCGCAGTTGCACGCCGGCGCGGTCGCAGGCCGACTGCATGCGTTCGAGGTTGCGCGCGAAGGCATCGAGGTCGAGCACCAGGGCGGGGGTGTCGACGGCGCGGAGCGGCTGGCCGGGCAGGGCCGGTGGCGGCAGCGCGGGCAGCGTGGGCAGCGCGGGCAGCGTTGAGGCGGTGCCGGAGGGATTCGGGGCGGTCGGAAGCGTGGTCATGGGGCAGTCTTGCGCGGCGGGGCGCGCCATGGGCGGCGGCACCGGCCATCATGCGGCGGTGCTGCCGCCGGTGTCAAACCGGGCGGCGGCGGTGCCTTGGACGGTGTGCCGGCGGCGGGCCATGGTGATGTTCGGTCGGCGTGGTTCTGCGGACCTCGGTCAGTCGGCATGGATCTGCGCGCGTTCGGCGATGGCGCGCATGCGCGGCAGCTCGCCGGTGATCAGCGCGGTCACGGCGGCGCCGTCGGCATAGCTGGGCTCGAAGCCGACTCCCACCAGCTTCTCGCGCGTCTCGGGATCGGCCATGGTTTCGGCCAGGGCCTTGCTCAGCCGGGCCTTGACGTCGGCAGGCAGGCCGCGCGGTGCCACCACCGCCAGCCAGGTGTCCATGTCGATGGCGGGGAAGCCGCTTTCGGCCACCGTCGGCACCTGGGGCAGCAGGCTGGAGCGCTTGGCAGTGGTCACGGCGATGGCCTTGACCTTGCCGGAGCGCACCTGCGGGATGGCGGCCGAGACGGTGTCGACGGTGAAGGGGATCTGCCCGCCGATCAGGTCGGTCATGGCCGGCGAGCTGCCGCGGTAGGGCACGTGCAGCATCTTGATGCCGAGGTCGTGCAGCAGCATCTCGCCGGCGAACTGCGCCGTGGTGCCGGTGCCGAAGGAGCCGTAGGAGTACTTGCCCGGCTGCGCCTTGACCGCCGCCACCAGTTGCTTGAGATCGTTGACGGGGACGTCGCGGTTGGCCAGCAGGATCAGGCCGGTGCGCCCGGTCAGGCCGATCGGCTCGAAGCTCTTGAGCGGGTCATAGGGCAGGCGCGGATGGATCGCCGGATTGACGGTGAAAGTGGTGCCCGAGCTGACCAGCAGCGTGTAGCCGTCAGGGGCGGCCTTGGCAACGAAGCCGGCGCCGACGATGGTGCCCGCGCCCGGGCGGTTGTCGACCACCACGGTCTGGCCCAGGCGGTCGCCCAGCTTCTTGGCGAGCAGGCGGCCGATCACGTCGGTGGCGCCACCCGGCGGGAACGGAATCACCATCTGCAGCGGGTGGCTCGGATAGGTGTCGGCCAGTGCCGCGCCGGCGGGCAGGACCAGCGTGGCGGCCGCGAGGCAGGCCGGCATCCAACCCGGATTCGACTTCGACTTCGACTTCGACTTCGCTTTCATCAGTGCTCTCCTGCGTGGCAGTGGCGTGCCGCTGGGGCCCGTCCGCCTGCCGCCTGCTTCGTGGCTTCGTGGTTTGGGGGCGTGGCCGGGTCAGGCCGCTGCGAGTCGGGCTGCCTTGGCAAGGAAGCCCTGGTACTCCTCCGGCGGCACGAACAGGCCGCCGGTGGTCCAGGCCAGGTGGGTGGCGCGTGGCAGCGCGCCGGCCAGGCCATGGTGTTCGAGGTAGGCGCGCCCGGCCGCGCTGCGGCACAGCATGTCGGGGCCGCTGAAGCCGGCCGCGGCCGAGGGCTCGATGTGCAGGCCCTCGCTGGCATCGAGCTGCGCGAGGTGGCGGAACAGGGTCGCATCGGTCACGGTGAAGACGCCCGACAGCAGCGGCGTCATCACCTGGGCGGCCAGTTGCGAGGCGCGCGGCACGGCCAGGCCGTCGGCCTCGGTGCGGTTGTCCAGGCCATAGTCGTAGACCGAGGGATGGCCTTCGCCGGCCAGCATCTGCACCAGGAAACAGGGCGAGCGGACCGGTTCGGCGAAGAAGCAGTGCACGTGCGCGCCGAACAGCTGGCGCAGGCCGAAGGCGATGCCGGCCGGTGCGCCACCGACGCCGCAGGGCAGGTAGACGAACAAGGGGTGGTCGGCGTCGACCGCCACCCCGGCAGCGGCGAGCTGGTCGCGCAGGTGCAGCGCGGCGGCGCTGTAGCCCAGCAGCAAGGACAGCGAGCGCTCGTCGTCGACGAAGTAGGCGAAGGGATCGGCCGCGGCCTCGCGGCGGCCGGCGGCCACGGCCTGCTCGTAGTCGCCGGGGTGCTCGACCACGCGCACGCCGCGGCGGCGCAGCCGCTCCTGCTTCCACGGCTTGGCGTCGGACGACATATGCACCTCGGCCCGGAAGCCGAGCGCCGAGGCCATGACGCCGATGCTGAGGCCGAGGTTGCCGGTGGAACCCACCGCGACGCGGTAGCGGCCGAAGATCTCGCGCGCTGCCGGGCCGGCCAGGCGCAGGTAGTCGCTGGCGCCATCGGTACGATCGCTGCCGCCGGCGCCGGGCAGGCCATGTTCGCGCGCCAGGCGCTCGGTGAACTCCAGCACCTCGTGGATGCCGCCGCGCGCCTTGATCGAGCCGGCCACCGGCAGGCTGTGGTCGGCCTTGAGCCAGAGCGCGCCGAGCGCCGGTTCCAGTCGCAGGGCCTGCTGCATGGCCGGCGCGCGCTGCAGGGCCGATTCGATGATGCCGCCGCTGGCCTGCAGTTCCGGGAACAGCTGTGCCAGCAGCGGGGCGAAGCGGGTGAAGCGGTCGCGGGCGGCTTCAATATCAGCCAGACTAATGTGCTCGCTGCCGGCGGCGAGCGCGGCGGGCGGCACGTCCTGGCGTGCGGGGTTGGTCCAGAGGACCGGCTCCGCAGCCCGCAGGTGGTCCGAAAGGTCCAGGGCCCTCGTGTCGGAGAGGGGGGCGGCGGCGGTGGTCGGGGTCATCTGGGAATCTGGCGTACAAACAGTCATGTCTGGCATTGTTGGCGGCGCCAGGCCCGGTGACAATCCATTTATACTGATTCGGTCATTAGTCAGACTAATTCCGATGCACGGATTTGACGCATGAGTGCGATGCTCTCCTCCTCGCTGCTGAGCTGGTTGCGCTGCTTCGAGGCCGCCGCCCGCCATTGCAGCTTCACCCAGGCCGCCGGCGAGCTGTGCGTGACGCAGGGGGCGGTCAGCCAGCAGATCAAGCAGCTCGAACAGTGGCTGCAGCGCCCCCTGTTCCTGCGCACGCCGCGCGCGCTGGTGCTGACGCCGGAAGGCGAGCGGCTGCGCTTCGTGCTGCGGGAGTCCTTCCAGGCCATCGAGAGCACGCTGACGCAGTTGCGCAGGACGCGCGCGCCCGGGCCGCTGGCGCTGAGCTGCGCGCCGTCCTTCGCCATGCGCTGGCTGACGCCGCGGCTGGGCGAGTTCTTCCGCGAGCACCCCGAGGTGGGCCTGCGCGTCTACGGCGAATTCCACGCGCTCGACCGCGCGCGCATGGTGCGCGACGGCATCGATGCCGGCGTGCGCTTCGACCTGGGCGGCTACGCCGACCTCAAGGCCAGTGTCTTCCTGGAAGAATGGCTGCTGCCGGTGGCCAGCCCCGCCTTCCTTGCCGCGCACCCGCGGCTGCGCTCGCCGCGCGACCTGGAGGCCGGCTGGCTGCTGCATGACAGCAGCCCCTGGGATGGCGCCGACGAGTTCGCCGAGTGGCGCCACTGGCTGGCCGAGGCCGGCGTCACCGTGCCGGGCCTGGAACAGGGGCAGCGCTTCAACCTGTCGCAGCTGGCGGTGGGCGCGGCGCTGGCCGGCCAGGGCATCGCCATGGGCCGCTCCGCGCTGGTGCTGGAAGACATCGAGGCCGGCCGGCTGGTCGACCTGTTCGGGCTGCATGTGCGCTCGCAGGCCTCCTATGTGTTCGTCTCGGCCCACGGGCAGACCCCGGATATCGCCAAGGTCGAGGACTGGCTGGTGGGCGAAGGCGCGCGCTTCGACGCGGCCAGGGCACGCCTGCTGGCGGCGACACGGCGCTCCGGCTGAAGGGGAGCGGACCGCGCGCGAGGCTCCTCAACGGCCGGCCGTCGCCACGGGCGGGGCCGTGCTTGCGGTGTCCTTGGCGCCCCCACCATCCTCAGCATCCTTGGCGCCCGCCCCGCCCCAGCCGCCGCCGAGCGCCTTGACCAGCATCACGCTGGCCACCAGGCGCCGGCGCCGCACGGCTTCCTCGGCGCGGGCGCTGGCCAGGGCATTGCTCTCGAGCACGCTGACATCCAGGTAGGCGACCGCGCCCTTGCGGTAGCGTTCCAGTCCTTGCGCCAGGGCCAGTTCGGAAGCTTCGGTGGCGGCACGCTGGCTGGCGGCTTCTTCTCCCAGCGCCGACAGGGCGGCGAAGTTGTCCTCGACGTCCTGGAAGGCGCGCAGCACGGTGGCGCGATAGTCGGCGGCGCTGGCGTCGAAGCGGGCGCGCGCGCTGTCCGCCAGGGCGTGCCGGCGTCCGCCGTCGAACACGGTGCCGGCCAGCGCCGGCCCGAGCGCCCAGAAGCGGCTGGGCGCGCTCAGCCAGCCGGCCAGGCTGGTGCTCTCCAGGCCGAGGCCGGCGGACAGCATCAGGCTGGGGAAGAAGGCCGCGCGGGCCACGCCGACCTGCGCATTGGCAGCCGCCACACGGCGCTCGGCGGCGGCGATGTCGGGGCGCCGCCGCAACAGTTGCGAGGGCACGGCCGAGGGCAAGGGCGGCAGCGGCGGTGCCGCCGCCACCTGCGGCGCCAGCGTGAAGCGCGCCGGCGGCACGCCCAGCAGGGTGGCGATGGCGTGCTCGAGCTGGGTGCGTGTCAGCCGTACCTCGGCAAGCTGGGCCTTGGCGTTCTCCAGCTGGGCGCGCGCCTGCGCCACTTCGCCTTCGGTGGCGATGCCGCCGCGCCAGCGGTTGCCGACCAGCTCCAGTACCGTCGCGTCGCTGTCGACCGTGCGCGCCAGCAGGTCGCGCTCGCGCTCGGCAGAGCGCAGGCTGAAGTAGTCCGCCGCCAGTTCGGCCTGCAGGCTCAGGCGCATGGCGGCGACGTCATCGGCACTGGCCTCGGCGCCGGCCTGCGCGGCATCGACGCTGTTGCTGACGCGTTGCCAGAGGTCCGGCTCCCAGGTGGCGCTGAGGCCCAGCAGGTGGTCGGGCTCGGTCTTGCCGGCCAGCGAGCGGCCGACCACATTGGCCGAGACGTGGCTGCTGCCGCCGCTGGCGCCGGCGACCAGGGTGGGAAAGTAGGCGGCGCGCGCGGCGCGGGTCTGGGCGCGGGCGTCGTCGAGCAGCGCCCGGGACTTGCGCAGGGTCTGGCTGGTGGCGTCGAGCCGGGGCATCAGCGCGTCCAGGGTGGTGTCGCCATAGGCGCGCCACCACTGCGGGGACGGCGCGGCCGCAGCGTCGGCTGGCGCCGCGCCGGCTTCCTTGAAGGCCGGCGGCAGGTCGACCCCGGGCACGCTGTAGGGCGGTGCGGTGGCGCACCCGGCCAGGTTGCCGAGCGCGGCGAATGCGAAGAGGGTGAACAGGGTGAACAGGGTGCGGCGGCCGCAGGGGGTGGCGCGCAGGGACTGCGGGCGTGACGCGCGCGGGCCGCTAGGGCTAGGGGAGGCGCCCGCATGGCTGGTGCGGCGGCCTGGGGGCGAGGCTGGGAAACGGCAGGTGTCGTCTGGCATGGCGCGCAATCCCTCGTTCACTGGTCGCCGCGGCTCGCCACGAGCCGGACATGCGCGCCGGCCATCAGGCCGTCGCCCGGGTTGGCCACGACCTGTTCGCCACCCTGCAGCCCGCTGGCGATCTCGACATGCGAGCCGAAGTCGCGCCCGAGCGTGACGGGGCGCAGCTCGATCGTGCCGGCCGCACCGACCACCGCCACGCGCGGGCCCTGCGCGCGGAACAGCAGGGTGCTGGCGGGCAGGTCCCAGCCCGCCTGGGCGACCGGCGCGCTCAGATGCGCTTCGGCGTAGGCGCCGGGCAGGATGCGCCCGCCGGCGCTGGCGGCCTCCAGCTCGACACGCAGGCTGCGGGTGCCGGCATCGATGGCCCCGGCGCTGCGCGTCACCGTGGCTGCGAAGCGCTGGCCGGGGTACTGCGGCAGCGACAGCCAGGCCGGCATGCCGGGCGTGACCAGCACGCTGTCGTCCTGCGGCACCTGGATATAGATGCGCAGCTTGTCGCCGGCCGACAGGTGGAACAGCTCCTTGCCGGGGCCACCGTTGCCGCCGGCGTCGACCAGGGCGCCGGTGTCGACGTTGCGCGCTGTCACCACGCCGTCGAAGGGCGCGACGATCCGGGTGTAGGCGGCCTGCTGCGCCAGGCGCGCGACATTGGAGCGGGCCGAGGCCAGCGCGGCTGCCTTGGCCTGCATGTCGGCGCTCTTCTGGTCGGCCTCCTGCTGCGCCACCGAGCGCGAGCGCAGCAGGTCCTGCCAGCGTTCGGCGGTGCGCCGGGCCAGGTCGTAGTTGGCGGCCGCGACGGCTTCCTCGGCGCGCGCCTGGCGCAGCTGGTCGCTGATCTCGGGGGCGTCGATCTCGGCCAGCAGCTGGCCCTGGCGCACCGGCGTGCCGATATCGGCAACCCAGCGGCGCAGGTAGCCGCTGACGCGCGCATAGACCGGCGCGTCCTGGTAGGCACGGACATCGGCCGGCAGCACCAGTTCGGTCTGTGCGCTGGCGCGCCGCGGCCGCACCGTGGCCACGGCGGGCAGGCTGCCGTCGGCGCTGCTGTGCGCCAGCGCGGCGCGTGCCTGCAGGCGCGGATAGATGCCGGCCGCCAGCATGGCCGCGACCGCGGCCAGGGCCAGGCAGGCAGCCTGCCCGCGGCGTGGGCGGCGCGTTCCGGTGGCGGCTGGCGTGGCCGCCGGTGCGGCGGGCAGGGCAGGAGGCGTGGGAGGGTTGGGCGGAAGTCGGGTCATGCCTGGCCTCGGGAAGTCGGGGTCGGAGTCGGGGGGAGGTCGGGGAGCGTCGCGGCGGCCGGGCGGCGCCGCGCCAGCCAGCGGTGCAGCAGGGCGAACAGCGCGGGCACCAGCACCAGCGTGCTGACCGTGCCGGCCGCGAGGCCGCCGACCACGGCGCGGCCGAGCGGCGCGTTCTGGGCGCCGGCGGCACCGGCGCCGAGCGCCATCGGCAACATGCCGATCAGCATGGCCAGGGCGGTCATCAGGACCGGGCGGAAGCGGCCGGCGCCGGCCTGCAGCGCGGCCTCGGCGGGCGCCACGCCAGCGGCCAGGCGCTCGCGCGCCAGGCTGACCACCAGGATGCTGTTGGCGGTGGCGATGCCGATGCACATGATGGCGCCGGTCAAGGCCGGCACGCTGATGGTGGTGTGGGTGGCGAACAGCATCCAGGCCATGCCGGCCAGTGCGCCGGGCAGCCCGCCGAGGATGACCAGGGGGTCGAGCCAGGACTGGAAGTTGACCACCATCAGCAGGTAGACCAGCACCACGGCGATGGCCATGCCGGCCGCCAGTCCGGCAAAGGAAGACTGCATGGTCTGCACCTGGCCGCGCACCACCAGCTCGGAGCCGGGCGGCAGTTCCCGCCGCGCCTCGTCGACCAGGCGGCCGATGTCGTCCGCTACCGCGCCCAGATCGCGCCCGCGCACCGAGCCGAAGATATCGATGACCGGCTGCACGTTGTAGTGCGATACCACGCCCTGCTGGCTGCCGCGCACCACGCTGCCGAAGGTGCCCAGCAGCGCGCCGGCGCCCGGCGCGGCGCTGCTGCCGGTCAGGCCGGGGAGGCCGGCGCCGAGCGGGATATTGTCCAGCGCCTGCAGCGAACCCATGGCGTACTGCGGCACCGACACCATCAGCGGATAGCTGACGCCGTTGCGGGGATTGAGCCAGAAGTTGGGCGTGGTCTGGCTGCTGCCGGACAGCGAGATCAGCAGGTTCTGCGCGACTTCGCGCTGCGACAGGCCGGCCTGCAGCGCGCGCGTGCGGTCGACCTGCACGGTCAGGGCGGGCTGGTCGTCGGGCTGCTGCAGGTGTACGTCGACCAGGCCGGGCACGCCGTGCAGGCGGGCGGCGAGCTTGCCGGCCAGCGCCCGGTTGGCCTCCAGCTTGTCGCCCACGACCTGGATGTCGATCGGGGCCGGCAGGCCGAAGTTGAGGATCTGGCTGATGATGTCCGCCGGCAGGAAAGAGAAGCTGATGCCGGGGAAGGCGGCCGGCAGCAGCGCGGCGAGGCGCGCGCTTTCGTGCGCGGCGGAGGCGCCGGCCTTGAGCGAGACCAGGATCTCGGCGTCGGCGCTGCCGATCGGCAGCGCCGAGTCGTAGGTCAGGTTGATGCCGCTGACCGGCAGGCCGATGTTGTCGAGGATGCCGGCCACCTGCGCGGGGCCGATGGCGGCGCGGATGCGGCCTTCGACGGCGTCGGCCAGGCGCGCCGTTTCCTCGATGCGGGTGCCGGTGCGGGCGCGCATGTGCAGGCGGATCTCGCTGCCGTCCACGGCGGGGAAGAAGTCGCGGCCGAGCCAGGGCAGCAGCGCCAGCGAGGCCAGGCAGGCGGCCAGGCACAGCGCGGCCAGGCGGCGCGGCCGCCGCAGCGCGTGGCCGAGCCAGCCGGCATAGGCGTCGCGCAGCGCGCAGAAGGCCGCCTCGAAGCGCGCCTGCAGCGCGGCGCAGCGGCGCTGCCAGGCGCGTCCCGGCGCGCTGCCCTCGGCCCGCAGCAGGTAGTGCGCCAGCGTCGGCACCAGCGTGCGCGAGAAGAAATAGGAGGCCACCATGGCGAACACCACCGCTTCGGCCATCGGCACGAACAGGTAGCGCGCCACCCCGCTCAGCAGGAACATCGGCAGGAACACGATGCAGATGGCCAGCGTGGAGACCAGGGTGGGCAGGGCGATCTGCGCGGACCCTTCCAGGATGGCCGCCTCCAGCGGCTTGCCCAGCTCGCGATGGTGGGTGATGTTCTCGATCGCCACGGTGGCGTCGTCGACCAGCACGCCGACCGCCAGCGCCAGCCCGCCCAGGGTCATGATGTTGAGCGTCTGCCCGAGCGCCGACAGCGCCATCAGCGAGGCCAGCACGGACAGCGGGATCGATACCGCGATGATCAGCGTGGCGCGCCAGCTGCCGAGGAAGAGCAGGATCATGCAGGCGGTCAGGCAGGCCGCCACCAGGGCCTCGTGCAGCACGCCGTGCACCGCCGCGGTGACGAACACGGACTGGTCGGAAACCGGCTGCACGCGCAGCGCGGCCGGCAGCCCGGCGGTGATGCGCGGCAGCATGGCCTTGACCTGCGCGACGATGGACAGGGTCGAGGCATTGCCGCTCTTCTCGATCTCGAGCAGGGCGGCGCGCTTGCCGTCGCGCCGTACCACGTTGGCCTGGGGCGCGTAGCCGTCGCGCACCTGGGCCACGTCGCGCACGTAGACCACGCCGCCGGGACCGCTGCGGACCGGCAGGTCGTTGAGCGCGGCCACGGTGCCGGGGCTGCCGTTCAGGTCCACGCGGTATTCGAGCGCGCCGATCTTGGCGGTGCCCCCGGGCAGCACCAGGTTCTGGGCGTTGACGGCATTGACCACGTCGAGCGGCGACAAGCCGCGCGCCTGCAGCGCGCGCGTGTCGAGGTCCACCATCACCTGGCGTACCTTGCCGCCGTAGGGCAGCGGCACGGCGGCGCCCTGCACGGTGGCGAGCCGGGTGCGGATGAAGTTGTTGCCGAGGTCGTAGAGCTGCTGCTCCGGCAGGCTGTCGCTGGACAGCGCCAGGCGCAGGATCGGCACCGTCGACGCGCTGTAGCTGAGGATCAGCGGCGGCGTGGTGCCCGGCGGCATGTTGCGCAGCATCGACTGGGCGCCGGACGAGGTCTCGGCGATGGCGCGGTTGATGTCGGCGCCGGGATGGAAGAAGATCTTGATCACCGCGACCCCGGCCAGCGATTGCGACTCGATGTGCTCGATATCGTCCACGCTGTTGGTCAGCGAGCGCTCGTAGCCGGTCACGATGCGGTGCGCCATGTCCTCGGCCGACAGGCCGTTGTAGGTCCAGACGACGCTGACCACCGGGATGTCGATGGCGGGAAAGATGTCGGTGGGCGTGCGCATCAGCACCAGCGGGCCGGCCAGCAGCAGGCACAGCGCCAGCACGACGAAGGTGTAGGGGCGGCTCAGCGCGAGCCTGACGATCCACATGGACGGGTTCTCCGGCTGGCGGCGGGCCGGGCGCGGCGGGCGCCGCGCGCCATCCGTGCCCCGGCCCGACCGCGGGCATTGGTTCGGAGCCGATTCTAGGAAGGGGTGGGGGCCGGAAAGCCTGACGATCGCATTACAGAATTGTCATTTCCGCCCCCGGCGGACGCCGCTATCATCGGCGCAGGCGGTGCGCGGTGCACCGCCCGCGCGGTGCGCGCGACATGAGGCAGTGACGAGGCAAGCCATGAAGATCCTGGTGGTGGAGGACGAACCCAAGACGGGGGAATACCTGCGCAAGGGACTGAGCGAGTCGTCCTTCGTGGTCGACCTGGCGGTGACCGGCCGGGATGGCCTGCACCAGGCGCTGGAAGGCGACTACGACCTGGTCATCCTCGACGTGATGCTGCCCGGCCTGAGCGGCTGGGAGGTGCTCAAGGGCCTGCGCGAGCGCAAGGACACCCCGGTGCTGTTCCTGACCGCGCGCGACGAGGTGGAGGACCGCGTGCGCGGGCTGGAACTCGGCGGCGACGACTACCTGGCCAAGCCCTTCGCCTTCGTCGAGCTGCTGGCGCGGGTGCGCACGCTGCTGCGGCGCGGGCCGGTGCGCGAGGCCGAGCGCATCGAGATCGAGGACCTCGAGATCGACCTGATCCGCCACCGCGTGACACGCGCCGGCCGGCGCATCGACCTGACGCCGCGCGAGTTCTCGCTGCTGCATTTCCTCGCCCGCCGCCAGACCGAGGTGCTGAGCCGCACCCAGATCGCCTCCCATGTGTGGGACATGAACTTCGACAGCGACACCAATGTGGTCGACGTGGCGGTGCGCCGGCTGCGCGCCAAGATGGACGACGATTTCCAGCCCAAGCTGATCCACACCGTGCGCGGCATGGGCTACGTGCTGGAGAGCCGGCGGCACTGATGCGCAGCCTGTCCCTGACCACCCGCCTGGCGCTGGCCTTCGGCCTCGTCGCCGCCCTGGTGTTCGGCGGCGCCGGCACCTACCTGTACCGCGCGCTGGCGACCCAGGTGATCGAGCGCGACGATGCCGAGCTGCTGCGCAAGGCCGAGCGGGTGCGCCGCGAGGTCGCGGCGCAGGACGGCATCGACTGGCAGGAACTGCGGGGCGTGGTGTCCGGTAACGACGAGTTCGGGCTGCTGGTGCGCGATGCCGCCAGCACCACGCTGCTGCGCGCCGACGCGGCTGGCAGCGGCTCGGGCGACGGCGCATTGCCCGCCGTGCCGCCGCTGGCGGCCGACGCCATGCTCGGGGCGGCCGCCATCCGGGGCTGGACCGACGCGCGCGGCTACCCGGTGCGCGGCGTGCGCGCGCTGGCGCGCGACGGCCACGGCCGCATGCTGGACTATTTCCTCTACCAGACCGGTGCGGCGCGCGCCCAGCTCATGCGGGCCTACCGCGCCCGGCTGCTGCTGACCGGGCTGGTCGGCTCGCTGGCGGTGGCCGCGCTGGGCTACCTGGCCCTGCGCGCGGCCATGGCGCCGCTGCGCCGCATCGCGGCCGGCGCCTCCGACGTCACCGTGCGCCACCTCGCGCTGCCGCTGGATCCCGCCCGGCTGCCGCCCGAGCTGCGTGAGCTGGCCGCCGCGCTGCAGCAGATGATGGACCGCCTGCGCGACGGCTTCGAACGCCTCAGCCAGTTCTCCGCCGACCTGGCCCACGATTTCCGCACACCGATCGGCAACCTGCTCGGGCAGAGCCAGGTGGCGCTGGCCAGCGAGCGCAGCGTGGAGGAATACCAGGCGCTGCTGGCCTCGAACATCGAAGAGTACGAGCGGCTCGCGCGCATGATCGAGAACATGCTGTTCCTGGCCCGCGCCGAGAACGCGCGCGTGGCGCTCAAGCCGGCCGTGCTGGACCTGGAGCGGGAACTGGCGGGCCTGGGCGACTACTTCGAGGGCCTCGCCGAGGCCGCCGGCGTGGCGCTGGCGGTCGACGGCCGGGGCCAGGTGCTGGCCGATGCGCTGCTGCTGCGCCGCGCGGTCGGCAACCTGCTGGCCAACGCGATCCGCTTCACGCCCGCCGGCGGCACCGTCACGCTGCGCGGGTACGCGGAGCGGCAGGGCAGCGCCATCTCGGTGGCCAACCCGGGCCCGGGCATCGCTTCCGAGCACCTGCCGCGCCTGTTCGACCGCTTCTTCCGCGCGGATCCGGCGCGCGCCAATTCCGGCGAGTCCTCGGGGGTGGGGCTGGCCATCGTCAAGTCCATCATGGACCTGCACGGCGGCAGCGTGGAGGCGGTCTCGCCGCCCGGCGGCATGACGGTGTTCACGCTGCACTTCCCGGCACAAGGGGAGCAGGGGTCCGCATCGCCGGGCAGTTGAAGCGGGGCACCGGACGCGGCGTGTTCCAGCCTGGCGTGGCCAAGGCCCGCTGCAGGAAGGCGGCCAGCGCGGCCGCCGCTGCGCCCATGCCAGCGGCCGGACGCGGCACGCCGAGCGGCTCGGTCGGCCTCGCCCAGATCGACTTCGCGCAGATCGACTTCGCGCAGGTCACCGCTGTCGGGCAGGCGGCCAGCCAGGCCGGCCCAGGCCGGCCAGCAGGAAGGTGACCAGTTCGCGCCGCAGCAGCAGCGAGCCCGTCAGGTTGGCCGAGCGCCGGCCTGGCGCCGCGCGTAGGCCTGCAGGCCGCTGTAGGCCACGCGCAGCAGCGGCGCGTCGACACCGAGGCGCGCGCCGGTGGCGATCATGTCGCCGACGATGGCGTCGGCCTCGATGCGGCGCGCCTGGGTGGCGATATCGCGCATCATCGAGGCCGCCCAGCCCGAGCCCGGTGCCAGCAACTGCGCGCGCATGGCGGCCAGCGCCTCGGGACGCGGCACATGACCGGCGGCGGTGGCGATGGCCACGCATTCGTCGAGCAGGCGGCCTGCCGCCTCGGCGCCATGGTCGGTGCCCATGATCTCGCCGATGGTGGCGCGCAGCAGGGTGGTCACCGCCGCGCCGGCGCAGATCATCACCCATTTCTCCCAGATATCCTGGTCGATCTGCGCGGACAGCAGGCGTGTGCCGGGCGCTTGCGCGGCCAGTGCGTGGAAGCTGGCCGCGGCGGCAGCCTGGGCGTCCGCGCGGGCCCCGACCAGCAGCCGGTCGCCGGGGCTCAGGTGGCGGATGGTGCCGTCGGCGGCGAGCGTGGTGGCGATGTAGGCGACGCCGCCCAGCACGCGCGCCTTGCCGAAGGCCGCGTCGAGGCGCGGGTAGACGGCGCCGCCGTTCAGCAGCGGCAGTACCACCGTGGCCGGGCCGAGTGCCGGGGCGATGGTGGCGATGGCATCGTCGAGATCGAAAGCCTTGCAG
Source organism: Cupriavidus sp. USMAHM13 (assembly GCF_001854285.1). Taxonomy (NCBI): domain Bacteria; kingdom Pseudomonadati; phylum Pseudomonadota; class Betaproteobacteria; order Burkholderiales; family Burkholderiaceae; genus Cupriavidus; species Cupriavidus sp. USMAHM13. Next base: position 2,540,384 of record NZ_CP017752.1, on the reverse strand, counting down.
GTCAGCAGGACCAGGTCGAAGGCATGCCCGGATTGCGCTACCTGCCCGGCCGGCACGGTCTGCACCGGGCGCGCGATGTTGCCGAGCGGGCTGTGCACGGCCAGGCCGTCGCGGGCGAGCTGGGCGGCGCGGCCGGGACGCACGGCGAAGCGCACGTCGGCGCCGGCCTCCAGCAGGCGCGCGCCGTAGTAGCCGCCCAGTGCGCCGGCGCCGAGGACGAGGATTCTCATGGTGGATGTCTCCGTAGAGGCTGCGGTCGGGATCGGATCAGGCCAGGGCCCGGCGCCGCGTGGCCCGGGCCGGGGCGCGCGGCCTGTCCCAGCCGCCGCCGGCGATCGACCACAGGATGCAGCTGCCGTAGACCGTCATGGCGAGCGCGCCGAGGGCGAAGTAGACGGGCAGGCCGGCACCCCAGGCCAGGGCCAGCGAACCGGCGCCGGCGAACAGCAGGAAGCGCAGCACGCCGGCCGCCAGCGGCCATTCGAGGCGGCCCGCGCCCTGGCTGGCGAAGTACAGCGAGAAGCCCATGGCGAAGAAGCCGTAGAACGGCCCGACGATATGCAGGTAGGTCGAGCCGGTCGCCAGCAGCTGTGCATCGGCACCGAACAGGCGCAGCCAGGCCTGCGGCCATAACGATGCGGCCAGCCCGACCAGTTCGGCCAGCACGAAGGCCATGGCGCCGCCGGTGATGGCGATGCGCCGCGCGCGCGCCACCTGGCCGGCGCCGATATTGGCGCCGACCAGGGCGACCATGGGCGCGCCCAGGCCGAAGGCGATCGGGATCAGCAGGTACTCCAGCCGTGCCGCGGTGGCATAGCCGGCGAGGGCGGCGGTGCCGCCGTGGCGCCCGACCTGGGCCGTGGTGACGGCGATCAGCGCGTTGGTGAGGATGGGATTGAGGCAGGCCAGCGCGCCGATCGTCAGGATGCTGCGCATCGGCCGCCAGTGGAGCCGGCCGGCGGCGAGGCGCGCGGCGCAGCGCCCCGACAGGCAATACCAGCCGAGCACCGCCGTGCCCGCCGCATAGTAGGCCACCAGGGCCCAGGCGCCGCCCGCGACGCCGAGCCGCGGCAGCGGGCCGAGGCCGAAGATCAGGCACGGCGAGAGCGGGATCAGCAGCGCGGCGCCGCAGCAGATCACCAGGCCCGGCACCGTCATGTTGCCGGTGCCGCGCACCACGCTGGCCAGCGCGTTCATGGCCCACATCAGCGGCAGCCCGGCGAACAGCACGCGGCCATAGGCGCTGGCGGCGTCGAGCGCGGCGCCATGCGCGCCGAGCAGGGCGAACAGCGGACGCGCGCCCAGCCACAGCAGCAGCGAGAACAGCACGCCGATCAGCAGATTGATGGCCAGCGCATGGCGCGCCAGCTGCGCGACCAGGCCGCTGTCGCCGGCGCCGAGCGCGCGCGCCACCGCCGAGGAGATGCCGCCGCCCATGGCGCCCTGCGACATGTTCTGCATCAGCATCAGCACCGGCACCACCACCGCCACGCCGGCCAGCACGTCGGTGCCGAGCCTGGCCAGGAACCAGGTCTCGATCAGCCCGGTCGACGACTGGGCCAGCATCATCAGCATATTGGGCCAGCTCATGCGGGCCAGGGTCGGGGCGATCGGGGCTTCCAGCATGGCGCGCACGCGCGCGTCCGGCGCGCGCGGCGTGGCCGTGCCGCCAGTGCCGTTGGAATGGCTGCTCATGTTCTGTTCTCCCGCGGCGAGGGCGGCCGCGTCGTTGTCATCCGGGGCATGAAGATATTTGCATATGCACGTATGTGCCGATCCAATTTACTTGCATATGCCCGTATTGGTCAAGGTGGATTAGAATGCAGACCATGCCGCCGCGCGATCCGCGCGGCCCATCCGCCACCGGAGCGCCGCATGCGGCGCGCGGGAGGCGGGTCTGGCGCAGGGCGCCATCAGGCATCGACCCCATGCCACCAGTGCCACCAGCACATGCCATCCGCAGGGAAGAAGGAAACCGACCATGCCGTCATCGACCATCAAGGACCCGCTGGTCTGCAACGGCGCCGCGCTGCGCAAGGCGACGCGGCGCATCAGCCAGCTCTACGACGCCGCGCTGGCGCCATGTGGCCTGAGCGTGTCGCAGCGCTCCGTGCTGCTGCACATCGCACGCGGCGGCAGTCCCACCATGACCGAACTGGCGCACGCCATGGTGCTGGACCGCTCGGCGCTGGCGCGCAATATCCAGCCGCTGGAGCGCGACGGCTACCTGGTGCAGCGGCGTGACGAAGAAGACGGGCGCAGCCGGCGCGTGGAACTGACCGCGGCCGGCCGCGCCAAGCTGGCCGAGTCGAACCGGTTGTGGCGGGGCGCCCAGGACCGTTTCGAGACTGTCTACGGCAGCGAGCGGGCGGCGGCGCTGCGCGTGGCGCTGGCCGAGATCTACTCGGACGAGTTTGCGCAGGCGTTCGAGCAGGGCACGCCGTTGCCGGCGGGGCGTGGCGCGGAGGCCGCCTAGGCGGCCGCTTCGGTCAGGGGCCGCCGCGGCGGCCCCGGTCGACACCTTGGCGAGGCAAGACCCTGGTTGCGCTTCGCTCGTCGTGTCCTAATCACAAATTCGTGGACTCCGTCAGCCCTGAGTCCGTCCATAAGCCGCGCGATGCGTCGTCACCAATGCGCGCAAGGCTCCAGCCTTGCTGCGCTTTGCTCCTGGCCTCGCACGTCTTCGTTTTCCCGACAGACTGAGTTCTTCCCCGAATTCAAGGCGCCGGACCCTGGCCGGGCACCCACCAGCGCTGCAGCCGCCGCGCGGCGCCGTCGAGCGCGAAGCCGAGCGCGCCGATGACCAGGACCGTGGCGAGCAGCTCCGAGTAGGCGAGGCGGTCGCGGGTATCGAGGATGAAGTAGCCCAGGCCGGCATCGATGCCCAGCATCTCCGCCGGTACGAGGACGATCCACACCACGCCGATGGAGAGGCGCAGCCCTGTCAGCACATGGCTGAGCACGCCCGGCAAGATCACGCGGCACAGCAGTTCGGCGCGCGTGGCGGCCAGGCTGCGTGCCAGCAGCAGCCAGCGCGGATCGAGCTGGCGCACGCCGGCGGCGGTATTGAGCAGGATCGGCCAGACGCCGGCGAAGGCCAGCAGGAACAACACCGAGCGGTCGCCCACGCCGAGCACCATGACCACGATCGGCATCCACGACAGCGGCGAGACCATGCGCAGGAACTGGAAGGCCGGTGACAGCGCCGCATCGACCCGCTGCAACCCGCCTACCAGCAGACCGGCCGGCACGCCGGCCAGAAGGGCGATGGCCAGCGCGGCGAGTACGCGGCGCAGGCTGGCCCAGGCGTGCTGAAAGAAGTCGGGCTGTTGCAGCAGCCCGGCCAGGCTGGACAGGGTGGCGCCGGGGCTGAAGCGTGCCGCCAGCACGCTCGTGCCGTGCGCGCCGGCGGTCGCCCACCACCAGGCCAGGGCCAGGGTGCCCAGCCCGCCCAGGCCCAGGCGCAGCCCGGCGCTGCGTCGCCACAGCGCGGCGGCCGTCATACCGCGATTTCCTCCCGGCGCGCAAAGTCCTCGGCCATGCCGAAGGCACTGGGGCCGCCAGCGGCTGCGAGCGCCTGGCGCACGAAGCGGTCATCGACCAGTTCGCGCGCGGCCTGGCGCGGGTCCAGGCCCGCCAGGAAGGCGCTGTTGCCCTCGATCAGGGTTCCTTGCAGCCGCCGCACCAGTTCCTCGGTGTAGCTCGGGTAGGGATAGGGCTGGAAGTCGATGCGCTTGTCGTTCCAGCCGGCGTGCCGGATTGCTCCGCTGGCCAGGTAGCGGCCGCGCTCGGCAGGGTCGGGGTCCAGCACCTTGCGCAGCACCGGGAGCGCGTGCGGCGTGTAGCGGTTCGGGCCGTCCTTGGACAGCAGGGCAGCCGCCTCCGCGCGATGGTCCCGCGTCCAGCGCTGTGCCTTGACGATGGCGTTGACCACCTTCTGCGACCAGGCCGGGCGGCCATCGAGGTCGTGCTGGTGCATCAATACGACGCAGCAGGCGTGGTTGCGCCAGACGTCGCCGGTAAAACGCAGGATCTTGCCGATACCCAGGGTCTCCGCGGCGGCATTGAACGGCTCGGCCACGATATAGCCTTCGATCTGCCGCGCGGCCAGTGCCGGCGGCATGTCCGAAGGGGGCATCACCACCAGCTTGACCTCGCCGGGGCCGGCCGCGCCGCCCTTGCGTGCCACCGGTGTCAAGCCTTCCTGCCTGAGCAGCGCCTGCAGTACCACGTTGTGGATGGAGTACCAGAACGGGATGGCGACGGTCTTGCCGCCCAGGTCGCGCAGCGAGGAGACCTGCGGCGCCACCGTCAGGCCGGAGCCGCCCACATGGTTCCAGGCCACCACCTTGGCGGGCACCCCGCTGCCGAAGCGCGCCCATACCGTCATCGGCGAGAGCAGGTGCACCACGTTGACCTGGCCGGCGATGAAGGCTTCCACCAGTTGCGCCCAACTGCGCAGCAGCACCGGCTTCTCGGCGCGGATGCCCTGCTGGTCGAAGTAGCCATTGTGATGGGCGACCAGCAGCGGCGTGGCGTCGGTGATCGGCAGGTAGCCGATGCGCACCGGCGCATCGGGCTCCGTGGCCGCGCGCGCCTGCAGGGATCGCAGCAGCGGCAGGGCGCCGCCGGCAGTGAACAGGGCGGAGAGCTTCAGCCACTCACGCCGCGAGATCGGTACCTGGCACATAGTGTTCCTCAAGCGGTTCGGTAAGGGGGGATGCGCTTGGCGCCCGGCGCGGCGGCATGGCTTGCCGCAGTGCCTTGACCAGCCCCACGCGCAGCTCGCCCAGGGCTTCGACGCTCGCTTCGCGCGGATGGGGCAGGGTCACCGTCCACTCCTGCACGATGCGCGCCGGCGTGCCGCCGAGCAGCACGATGCGGTCGGACAGCAATAGCGCTTCGTCCAGATCGTGCGTGATCAGCAGCACGGCCGGCCGCTGCGGCCCGGCGCCGGCGCCGACGAGTTGTCGTAGCAAGGCCTGCATGTGCGCACGCGTGACCTCGTCGAGCGCACCGAAGGGCTCGTCGAGCAGCAGGACGCGCGGCTGCCGCGCCAGGCAGCGCGCCAAGGCCACGCGTTGCGCCATGCCGCCCGAAAGCTGGGCCGGGAACAGGTGCAGCGCATGGCCAAGGCCCACGGCATCCAGCATCTGCGCGACACGCGCCTGCCGCTCGTGGCGGCTGCTGGGCGGCTGGTGGCGGAAATCGAGGCCGAAGCCGGCGTTCTGCCCGACCGTCAGCCACGGCAGCAGGCAGGGATCCTGGAAGGCCACGGCGACGCCCGGATGCGGTCCGCCGAGGAGCTCGCCATCGAGGCGAACGCTGCCGCGGGTAGCCGGCTGCAAGCCGGCCAGTACCCGCAGCAGGGTGGACTTGCCGGCGCCGCTCGGGCCGATCAGCGAGACGATCTCGCCGGGGCGCAGGGTCAGTCCGACCCCCGCGAACAGCGCCGGCGCGCGGTCCGTGCCGTAGTGCAGGGCCAGGCCCTCGGCCTGCAGCCGCACGGTGCTCATGCGGCCTGGCGCGCGCTGCCGCGCGCGAGTTCCGTCCGCAGCTGGACCAGGCTGGGCGTGACGATGGGCAGGAAGGCGGCCTCGCGCCAACGCCGCGCGAAGCCGCCGTGACGGCCGTGCAGGTAGCCGGCGCCGCCGCGCGCCTGCAGTTCGAGCTGGGCCGCCTGCTGGGCCAGCTCCGCCAGCTGGATGCGCAGCAAGAACAATGCGTGCGGGGCGTCGACGAAGGCGCCGGCATCGACGCCGGCGCTCAAGCGGGCCGCGGCCGCGTCGAGGTCGGCCGCGATCGCCCCGGCCGGCTCGGCCAGCAGCGCTCGGCCGCTATCCTCGCTGCCGCGTACCGACGCCAGGCAGCGCCGCGCCAGGCCGATCGACAGGCCGCATTGCATGCCGAGGAAGGCCGGCCGCACGCGCGGCAAGTAACTGCGCGCGTCTTCGTGCAGCAGGTGTTCCGGGCCGAGCGAGACCTGGCTCAATGCCAGGGCCGCGGTGGCGGTGCCGCGTAGCCCGACCAGGTCGAGGTCGGCGCTGCGCTGCACACCGGCCTGCGTGGCTGGCACGGCGAACACGGCCGGCGCGCCGCCGGCCACGTCGCTTGCCGCCACCGCCACGACGAAACGCTGGGCGAGCAGGTTGGTGGCCCAGGGCAGGCGGCCGTCGAGCTGCCAGCCGTCCGTTCGGCGCCTGGCCTCCACCTGCAGCGCTTCGATGCCGCCAAGGAATTTCATCGCGTTCGACAGGCCGCTGGCACCGGCCGTGGTGCCGGCGAGCAAGCCGGGCAGGTATGCCTCGGCCAGGGCGCGATTGGGGGACTGCAGCAGATATTCGATGAAGACCCGCTGTGCCCACAGCACGAATGCGGCCGCCTGGGAATGCCGGGCCAGTGCGGCCACGGCGCCGATCGCCGAGCTGCAGCTACCGCCGCTGCCTCCGGCGGCGATGGGCACGCCGGCACCGATCAGGCCGGCGGTGGCGAGGCGCGGCAGCAGTGCCGCGGCATCGGTGCTGCCGCAGTCGAGGCCGTCGGCGTGCGCGTCGAGCCAGGCGGCAAGTTCGGGGTCCAGCGTCATCGCTACCTCCATTGGGGGCTCAGGCAGTGGCCGGCGCCCAGCGGTAGGGCTCCAGTTCGGCGTTCAGCGGTGATTGGGCGAGGTTGTTGGCAAAGTTGCACAGCGTGGCCAGGCTCACGCCGAGCACCACGTCGAGTGCCTGGCCGGCCTCGAAGCCAGCGTGGAGGAAGTCCTGGAGAGCGGCGTCGGGCACGGCGCCGCGCGTGGCGATGATGGCCCGCGTGAAGGCCGCCAGGGCCTCGTGGCGCGCTTCGCGCAGCGGTGCCTGTGTGCGCAGCGCCTCGACCTGGTCCGTTTCCAGCCTGGCCTTCTTCAAGGCCACGGCGGTATGTCCGGCCACGCAGAAGGCGCAGCCGTGCACGGCCGCGGCGGTGATCTGCACCACCTCGCGCTCGGCCAGCGTCAGTCCGCTGCGGCCGTTGATCTCGCCCACTGTCAGGTAGGCCTCCAGGGCAGCGGGTGAGTGGGCCAGCGCGGCGATCAGGTTGGGCAGGAAGCCATTGTTGGCGATGGCACGCTCGACGAAGGGGCGGCTGGCCGTTGGCGCGTTGTCGGCGCTCAGCAGAGGGAGTCGGCTCATGGCAGTTGCGGCGGGGGGGTGAACGAGCGCCCAGTGTCGCGTGCGCAGGCCAGCGGCACCATGCGCGCGCGTCGCCAATTCCTGCGCGTTCGTCTACATCTGCGTGGCGGCGAGCGAGGCCGTGGCGGAGGCCTGTGCCCTTCGCCGCCAGGCTCCCGGTTGCAGCCCGGTGGCCCGGAGAAACGCCTTGGCGAAGGCGGATTCCGAGCGGTAGCCGACCCGTTCCGCCACCTGGGCGATGGCAGCCCCATCGTCCAGCAAGCGCGTGGCGATTTTCATGCGCAGCAACTGCAGGAAGGTCGCCGGCGGCTCGCCGCAGGCGGCGGCGAAGCGTTTGCAGAAGGTGGCGCGCGACATGTGCACGCGTGCCGCCATGGCCTCGATCGACCAGTCGCGTTCGGGATGGCGGATCAACTCCAGCACCAGCGCCGAAAACTCGGCGCTGCGCAGCATCGGCCACAGGCCGCGGGCCACTTCCTCGCGCGCGGACAGCGCGCGGATCACGTAGAAGAACAGCAGCTCGACCAGGCGCGCTACCAGCGGCGAGGCTTCCGCGCCGCTGTGGCGGGCTTCCTGCTCGATCAACTCGAACAGCGCGCGGATGCCGGGGGCGGCCGGAGCGTCCGCCGGCAGGACCAGATAGTCGGGGAAGGGGGCGAGCAGGGCCTCGGCCATGCCGGCGCGAAAGTCGAAGAACCCGCATGCCAGCCCGGTTCCACCCGCGAGCGGGACGCCCAGCGGCTGCATGACCGCCACCGGCAGGCAGGCCGCCGCGTCGTCGGAAGGGCCCAGGTGGTGGGGGATGTCACGCAGGAAGAAGACGGCGTCGCCGGCACTCAGCCGCAGCGGTGCCTGGCGGCCCGGCACGTGCAACCAGCATTGCCCGTGCAACACCAGGTGGTAGCCGGCACGAGCGCGGCCGGCCAGCGAAGCACGCCATTGCCCGCAGTACTGGCCGAGATGGAAGACCGAAGTTTCGAGAGCCAGGCTGCTCAGGACCCAGTGGATGATTCTGTCGACATGCTGCATGACATTGCTTGCGGGAGCACCGCGCCCGGGACGAGGGGCGCTACAGGCTAGCGGATGCCGGCGGTGCCGCGAAGGAAGGAGTTGTCATGTCGATATGCGGCGGGCCCCGGGGCGTATGCCGTGGATGCCGGCAGCGACGCGGCGGTACGGGTGCCTTTGCAGCCGTCAGGAAGCGTTCTGCATGCGTTGTGTGCCGCCGATGGGGGCGCCGCCGTCATCCAGCCAGCCGGGAGGTCGCTCGCATGCCTGTCGTCTGGTGATCGCGAGGGCGGAGCAAAAAGGGCGGGAAAATAATCTCCCGGATTTTCCGTGGACTGAGAAACGAGCGGCTGGAATTGTTGGTGGGACATTAATACAATGATGTTCAGTTGCGAAGGTATTAATGTATTGCATTGTTTATGGTTTTATGCGGCTGGGGCGCGCTGATCGGCATGTTTTCGGCTGAATAGTGTGGGTATTGATGAATTTTGACAGATATTTGCATGGGCGCTGGCTGCTGGTGCAGACATGGAGGCATGCTTTCCCATGAGACATTGGTTCTCTGTAATGTCATCTTTTTGGGTTTGAAACTGAAATACTAAAGAAGTCACGGAAACGTCATTTCTCAAAACTAGACTTCGCCGCCGAACTCAACGCCGTTTGCCGATTTTGGCAAATCTGGCATTTTCAGAAGCGATGTCCTCAAGGAGTGGGAAATGGAGTGGAGCCAAGCACGACAGTCGGCGGTATTGCTGACGTCGATCGCGAGCGCCTGCCTGCTGGCTGCATGCGGCGGCAATGGTGACGGCAGTTCCAGCAGCACCGGCGGTACCACCAGCGCCGCGACGACCTATGGCGGCGTGGTCCTGGCCACCGCCTACGTTCCCGGCAGCACCACGGGCAATCCGACCATCCAGCCCGGCTACTATGCCGGCGCCACCGTTTGCGTGGACGCCAACAGCAACGGCAAGTGCGACAGCGGCGAAGCCTCGGCCAAGACCGACGCCAACGGCCGCTTCAGCCTGCAGAGCAGCGCTTCCGGCCAACTGGTGGCGGATATCCCGACTTCGGCCACCAATACCGCCGCCGGCAAGGCGGTCTCCAGCCACCTGATCCTGCGCGCCTCGGCGGCGCAGGTGGCGGACCAGGGTGCCACCGGCGTCGTCATCAGCCCGATGTCGAGCGAGGTGCAGCGCCTGGTCGAGGCGAACAACACCAGCTATGCCACCGAGAAGGCCAACCTCGCCGCCCGCCTGAGCGGTCCGGCGCTGGGCACGGCATCGGTGACGGTCAGCGGCGCCGATGCGCTGGCCGACGCCAACAAGCTGTCGGGCGCGGCGCAGCAGGCGCTGCTGTTCGAGGACAACCAGCTCGTACAACGCTACACCTACGCGACGACCAAGTTCGACCGCGGCGACATGTACCCCGACAACCTCGCGGTGGCCGGTGGCGACCCCTCGCTGCCCGCCCTGGCCTCGGCCGGCAAGGTGAGCACGGCGACCGCGGTGACGCCGTCGACGGCACAGCAGACCATCACCTTCGCGCAGGCGCAGCAGGCTGCCTTCAACGTCGAGGGCGTGCCGCGCTACGACAATATCTTCATCATCATGATGGAGAACAAGAGCACGAACACCATCCTCGGCTCCGCTTCCGCGCCCAACATCAACAACCTCCTGAGCAGCGGCAACCAGTTCAGCACCTACTACGCCACCGGCAACCCGAGCGAGCCGAACTACACGGCGCTGGGCGGTGGCGATGACTGGGGCATCACCGACGACGCCTGGTGGGGCTGCGGCGCGGGCGCGCCGGGCAGCGCTACCAGCAACGCGCCGACCGATGCGGCGTTCGCCGGTGGTACCGCATCCGACGGCCAGCCGCTGCCTGCGCTGGCCGCCACGCCGCCGCTCGACTCGAACCACCTGTCGAACTATGGCTCGGTCGGCTGCAGCGTCGGTTCCACGGCGAACCACAACGTCTCGGCCCCGAGCCTGTTCACGCTGCTGTCGCAGGCCGGCATGACCTGGCGCACCTACAGCGAGTCGATGAACCCGGGCCAGGATCCGCGCGCCGACAGCATCGCGGACGCCGCGGTGACGGATACCTACACCGGCGCGGGCGGCCCCGGCACCGTCAACTACGCGGTGCCTAAAGGCCTCTACAAGACCAAGCACCACCCGGGCATGGCCTACCAGAGCACGCGCAACCTGCCGGAGTTCATGGCCAACAACCGCACCGTGGGCGGCTCGCAGTACTCCGCCACGGACTGGGCCAAGTCGACCGCCTACACCATCCCGACCGGCTACAACTACGACCAGCTCGGCACCGACCTGGCCAAGGGCGACGTGGGCAACCTGAACTTCGTCATGCCCGACCAGTGCGATGACATGCACGGCGTGGGCTCGGATGCGTCCTGCTCGGGTACCAACCTGATCCTGCGCGGCGATGCCTACGTGCAGCAGCTGGTCACCAAGATCCAGTCCTCGCCGCTGTGGAAGAACCCGCTGCGCCGCGTGGCGATCGTGGTGATGTTCGACGAAGGCGCCGGCAGCAGCACCTCCTGCTGCGGTTGGAATGCCACCGGCAGCAGCGGCGCCCCCCAGCCGATCCAGCAGGATTCGAGCGGCAAGTGGGCGGCGGTGGCCACCCCGGTGACCAACTACAACAAGGGCAATATCGGCCACGGCAACTCGATCTTCGGCGTGCTGACCAATCAGCCGAACGCGCCCAAGGGTATCGTCGACAGCGACGCGTACAGCCACTTCTCCTTCGTGCGCACGCTGCAGGACATGTTCCAGATCGCCGACCCGCAGACGCCGTCGACCTACCTGGCCCGCGCCAAGTACACCGAGTCGTTCATCGCGCAGAACATCCTGGTCCTGCCTGAGTTCGCCGGTAGCGCGGATACGCACTTCGACTCGGTCCGTCCGATGAACCACGCCTACGTGATTCCCAAGACGTACTCGCAGCGCCTGAACCCCGGCGATGTCACCGGCACCTCGCTGGCGACCGCCCAGGTCGGTCCGGACGCCACTCAGGCCAACGCCTGGGCGCTGTCGAGGTAAGCTGCGGCGACAAGATGCGCTAAGAAGCAAAAAGAAGCGCCAAGAAGCAAGAAGAAGTACGAAGAATGGCCTTGCCTCAGCGGGACTGCCCCCCGGGTAGTCCCGCGCCGGAGGCAGGTGCCATGCCGTTACGGCGGGCCGCATTGACCGGCGGCCCGTTATCACGATCGGTCTCGCATTGCATTTCTTCCGGCGTGCCGGCTCCGCGGCATGGAGCGCGTGCGCGGAAGTGCCATCAAGCAGAGGGAAATCCCCATGGAAATGCCACGTGCCGTCAGGCTGGGAGCGCTGGTCCTGCCGCTGTTGCTTGCTGCCTGCGGCGGCGACGGTGGAGATGGCGCCGCCTCCGGCAGCGCTTCCGCCTCCCCGGGGGGCGGATCTTCGTCCTCGCCGGGCGGTGGAACCTCGTCGACGGGCACCCCCTTGAGCCTGGCGGCCCAGGTCGGGCAGAAGGTGTTCTTCGACAAGACCCTGTCGGGCGGCCAGAACATGTCGTGCGCCAGCTGCCACGATCCGGCCTACGCCTACGGCCCGCCCAACAGCCTGGCCGTGCAGCTCGGCTCGGATCCCACCCGGTCCGGCCTGCGCGCCGTGCCGTCGCTGCGCTACAAGGAGGCCACGCCGGCCTATAGCGACAGCGCTTCCAACCCGGACGGCGTCACGCTGAGTGCGCCCGGCGGCGGTTTCATGTGGGACGGCCGCGCCGACTCCCTCGCCAGCCAGGCGGCGCTGCCGCTGCTGAACCCGGTCGAGATGAACAACACTTCCCAGGCCGCCGTGGTCGCCGCGGTACAGAAGGGCAGCTATGCCGCGCTGTTCACGCAGGCCTTCGGTGCGTCCGCCTTCAGCGACACCGCGGCCGCCTTCGCCAGCATCGGCCAGGCCCTGCAGGCCTTCCAGATGGAAGAGCCGAGTTTCCACCCGTACAGCAGCAAATTCGACCTCTACCTCGGCAACAAGATCGGCGGCACGCTGACCGCCGCGGAGCTGCGCGGGCTGGCGGTGTTCAACGACACCGGCAACTGCTTCGCCTGCCATTACTCCGGTGCCAATTTCAACGGCACGCGCGGCCTGATGACGGACTTCACCTACCAGGCGCTCGGCGTGCCGCGCAACGACAACTCGATCCCGGGCAATCCGTCGCCGATCCCGAAGAACAGCGACAGCAGCTACTTCGACCTGGGTTTGTGCGGTCCTGAGCGGACTGACCACACGCCCAGCCCGGCGGGCAGCGCGAGCGCCTTCTGCGGCTTGTTCAAGGTGCCCACGCTGCGCAACATCGCCTCGCGCACGGCGTTTTTCCACAATGGCGTGTTGCACTCGCTGCAACAGGTCGTGCATTTCTACAACACGCGCGACACGCATCCGGAGTACTGGTATCCGAGCACGGGCGGCAGCGGCTCGCCGACCGCCAATCCCGGCTATGCCTTGTTCACGCAGACGTTGCCGGGCGCCACGCCGCAGAAGTTCAACGACCTGCCCGCCACCTACCAGGGCAATGTCGACGAGGAGGTGCCGATGGGCACCGGCAAGGGCGGCAGCAATACGCTAGGCAGCGGCACGCAGCCGCGCCTGCCCGGCGATACCCCGGCCATGACCGAACAGGACATCTCGGACCTGATCTGCTTCCTCAACACCCTGAGCGACGGCTACCAGGCGCCCGCGACGCCGCCGACCAGCGGCACCTGCGTCAATTGAGATTGAGCGCGCGCCGCCGACCCATGCCGCTACCGACGATTTCACCCGATTCCGCAATCACGCCTACCATGACCCGACGCTTCCATGCCGCCCGCTACGCCTGCGGCGCCCTGTCCCTGATCGCCGCGGCCCTGCTGGCCGCCTGCCATGACAAGGCGGCAGTCAGCCAGGAGAATTTCACCAAGACCATCAATGACTACCTGGCCAGGCGCGGCAATCTCTGCGTCGGCAAGTTCGACTGGCCGATCTATGTCACGACCGATGACGAGGCCGCGCGTACCCGCGACGCGCAACAGATGCCGGTGCTGGAAAAGCTGGGCCTGGTGGCAGGCAAGAGCGTCACGGTCGAGCGCAAGGGCGAGGACGGTGAAAGGATCACGGCGCAGGCGCGCCAATATGACCTGACCGCCGAAGGGCAGAAATACTATCTGCACGTGCCGGTGGTGATCGCCACGGCCGCCAGGCAGGTCACCCATCCGGCGGACTTCTGCGTGGCCAAGCTGACGCTCGACAAGGTGGTCGGCTGGGAGCCGCCCCAGCAACGCGATGGCGAAACCAAGACCTCGGTGCTGTATACGTACAAGGTCGAGCCCGCGGCATGGACCCAGGACGCCGACGTGCGGCGGGTGTTTCCGATGGTCCAGCGCGTGATCGAAGGCGCTGGCACGATGCAGTTGCGCGCCGGCGTGAGGCTGACCCAGGATGGCTGGGTGGCCGAGGAGTTCTTCCAGCGCTGAGCAGCTGGGAACGGGCCGGCCCTTGCCGCTGGCAGGCCCGGATCCCGGACCGCACGACAAGGGTTGGCGGGCGGCCCGCCGCGCCTGTCAGTCCTGGGCGGCACCGCGCGGCACGAAGCGGCGCGAGCGGATCCACTTGGTGGCCACCCATTTCTCGCCGGCCGTGACCGGCGCAGCGGCGTGCAGCGACAGCGGGTCGCTTTGCCCGAATCGGTTGCCGTATTCGAAATAGAAGGACTGGCCTTGCTGCGGCACGACCGCATAGCCGATCTGGGGGAAGACCGTCTCCCCGCCGCCGGGCACGTCGTTCAGGTACATCAGCAAGGTGCCCACGCGCTGGCCGCTGCGCGCGATCGATTCCCGGTTCGCCTCGTTGCCGGGCTGCAGGTAATCGACATGCGGGGTGGACTCGGCGCCCGCACTGTAGTGCAGCATCTGCAAGCCCTCACCGTTTTCCGCCGGGATGCCGGTCAGCTTGGCGATGCGGTCTTCGAGGGCAGCGATCAGCGGGGTCTCGCGTGGCAGGAAGAACATGCCGTCGCTGCTGCGATGACCGGCCACGATATCGCGGCCGGTCACCGGGTCGACCACGGTCGAGCGGCGCAGGCGCGGGCGGGCCAGGGCAATCAGCGCCTCGCATTCGGCGGTGCTCAACAGGTCCGACATCAGTACGCCCGCTGGGCGCTGCAGCCGTGCCAATACGCGGACCTCGCGCTCGCCCAGGCGAAAGCGGGCGCCTTCCGGCACGCGCAGGGGCTCGAGGCGGTAGGGCGCGTCGTCTGCGTCGATCTCCAGCGTGTCGCCCGGCATCGGGCCGCCATGCGCCAGCGCGGACGCGACGGCGCCGACCATCGCCTGTGCCAGTTCGGGCTTGGCGTTGCGGTTGACCAGTTCCTGGATAAGAGCCTGCGGTTCGACGCCGCGCCTGAGGTTGTGGGCGATCCAGTCCCTGACCTCGGGCGCGAAATTGACGGTGATGGACATCGCGGGCAGCCGGCGAGCGTAGCGGCAGGCCGGGCAAAATACCGATTGTGGCGCTGTCCCGGGTCAGATGTATGACAGGGCGAAGGTGACGCGCCCCGCCATGGGGACGGCTGCGGTCGCGGTGGCTCGGAACGTGGGCAGGGCTCTATCGGCTCTATCTAATAGTAATAGGCAGGGATCGGGCGTCAGCAATAAGTGATTAATCGGACGCTTCTGATCAGTTTAGGAAAGACCTTGCAAGTTTCGCTGCGAGGTATTAGTATTCGCCCCCTCGCAATACGAAGCGCAGCGGCAAAGCCAGCAGCGACGCAGGTTGCGGGGTTGGCAGGGTGGTGGGTGGTGCTGCGAAGCGCGACTGACCGGAGCGAAAAAGATGCTTCGAACCTGTTGACGAAACGCAGAAAGTTGTTCATAATTTCGTTTCTCTGCTGCTGACAACGCAGCGACGCGGTAAGCAAAGCAAAGCGAATCGCGTGAGTTCTTTAACAAACAAACAGCCGATAAGTGTGGGCGCTTGATGCGGGAAGCGGAAGACCTCGGTCTTCTAGCTTACAAGTTATCAGTGCTCGCACAGTAAACATGTTTGGTTTCGTCTTCGGACGGAGTCAGTCAGTTTTCTGAGAGTGAGCGACCGCTCGAAAGAGCGAGGTTTTCGCAGGCAACTGCGCGGAACCACACAGAGATTGAACTGAAGAGTTTGATCCTGGCTCAGATTGAACGCTGGCGGCATGCCTTACACATGCAAGTCGAACGGCAGCGCGGACTTCGGTCTGGCGGCGAGTGGCGAACGGGTGAGTAATACATCGGAACGTGCCCTGTTGTGGGGGATAACTAGTCGAAAGATTAGCTAATACCGCATACGACCTGAGGGTGAAAGCGGGGGACCGTAAGGCCTCGCGCAATAGGAGCGGCCGATGTCTGATTAGCTAGTTGGTGAGGTAAAGGCTCACCAAGGCGACGATCAGTAGCTGGTCTGAGAGGACGATCAGCCACACTGGGACTGAGACACGGCCCAGACTCCTACGGGAGGCAGCAGTGGGGAATTTTGGACAATGGGGGCAACCCTGATCCAGCAATGCCGCGTGTGTGAAGAAGGCCTTCGGGTTGTAAAGCACTTTTGTCCGGAAAGAAATCCTTTGGGCTAATACCCCGGAGGGATGACGGTACCGGAAGAATAAGCACCGGCTAACTACGTGCCAGCAGCCGCGGTAATACGTAGGGTGCGAGCGTTAATCGGAATTACTGGGCGTAAAGCGTGCGCAGGCGGTTTTGTAAGACAGGCGTGAAATCCCCGGGCTCAACCTGGGAATGGCGCTTGTGACTGCAAGGCTAGAGTGCGTCAGAGGGGGGTAGAATTCCACGTGTAGCAGTGAAATGCGTAGAGATGTGGAGGAATACCGATGGCGAAGGCAGCCCCCTGGGACGTGACTGACGCTCATGCACGAAAGCGTGGGGAGCAAACAGGATTAGATACCCTGGTAGTCCACGCCCTAAACGATGTCAACTAGTTGTTGGGGATTCATTTCTTCAGTAACGAAGCTAACGCGTGAAGTTGACCGCCTGGGGAGTACGGTCGCAAGATTAAAACTCAAAGGAATTGACGGGGACCCGCACAAGCGGTGGATGATGTGGATTAATTCGATGCAACGCGAAAAACCTTACCTACCCTTGACATGCCACTAACGAAGCAGAGATGCATTAGGTGCCCGAAAGGGAAAGTGGACACAGGTGCTGCATGGCTGTCGTCAGCTCGTGTCGTGAGATGTTGGGTTAAGTCCCGCAACGAGCGCAACCCTTGTCTCTAGTTGCTACGAAAGGGCACTCTAGAGAGACTGCCGGTGACAAACCGGAGGAAGGTGGGGATGACGTCAAGTCCTCATGGCCCTTATGGGTAGGGCTTCACACGTCATACAATGGTGCGTACAGAGGGTTGCCAACCCGCGAGGGGGAGCTAATCCCAGAAAACGCATCGTAGTCCGGATCGTAGTCTGCAACTCGACTACGTGAAGCTGGAATCGCTAGTAATCGCGGATCAGCATGCCGCGGTGAATACGTTCCCGGGTCTTGTACACACCGCCCGTCACACCATGGGAGTGGGTTTTGCCAGAAGTAGTTAGCCTAACCGCAAGGAGGGCGATTACCACGGCAGGGTTCATGACTGGGGTGAAGTCGTAACAAGGTAGCCGTACCGGAAGGTGCGGCTGGATCACCTCCTTTCCAGAGCGTGCTTCCCATGTGAAGCGTTCACACTTATCGGTCTGTTTGCTGTTACAGCCAAGGGTCTGTAGCTCAGGTGGTTAGAGCACCGTCTTGATAAGGCGGGGGTCGTAGGTTCAAGTCCTACCAGACCCACCAAGTTATCCGAGGGGGATTAGCTCAGCTGGGAGAGCACCTGCTTTGCAAGCAGGGGGTCGTCGGTTCGATCCCGTCATCCTCCACCATCGACCTTGGGTTGGACAAGCCAAATGCAAGCGCTTAGCGTTGAGCGCTTGCATTTGGCGTTGGCCAAGCGATGCGAAAGCATCGGCTGTTCTTTAACAATATGGGATGTAGTAAAGGTGTCGTGAAGCCTTGATGAGAGGCTGAAGTAACCAACACGATACCGGGTTGTGATTGTATCAACCAAAGTATTTAAGTGATCGAAAGATGACTTGGAATACGGCACAAATGCGAGAACTCAACCTGTAATGAGCGTTTCAAGCGCGAGCTTGAGACACACTCGTTATAGGGTCAAGCGAACAAGTGCATGTGGTGGATGCCTTGGCGATCACAGGCGATGAAGGACGCGGTAGCCTGCGAAAAGCTTCGGGGAGCTGGCAAACGAGCTTTGATCCGGAGATGTCCGAATGGGGAAACCCGGCCCGTATGGGTCATCCCTTGCTGAATACATAGGCAAGGGAAGCGAACGCGGCGAACTGAAACATCTAAGTAGCTGCAGGAACAGAAATCAACCGAGATTCCCAGAGTAGTGGCGAACGAAATGGGAACAGCCTTGTACTCTTTAGCAGCATTGTTAGCAGAACGGGATGGAAAGCCCGGCCATAGCAGGTGATAGCCCTGTATGCGAAAACAGCGTTGTGGAACTAGGTGTACGACAAGTAGGGCGGGACACGTGAAATCCTGTCTGAAGATGGGGGGACCATCCTCCAAGGCTAAATACTCGTGATCGACCGATAGTGAACCAGTACCGTGAGGGAAAGGCGAAAAGAACCCCGGGAGGGGAGTGAAATAGATCCTGAAACCGCATGCATACAAACAGTCGGAGCCTGGAAACGGGTGACGGCGTACCTTTTGTATAATGGGTCAGCGACTTACATTCAGTGGCAAGCTTAACCGATTAGGGCAGGCGTAGCGAAAGCGAGTCCGAACAGGGCGTTCAGTCGCTGGGTGTAGACCCGAAACCAGATGATCTATCCATGGCCAGGTTGAAGGTGCGGTAACACGTACTGGAGGACCGAACCCACTAGTGTTGAAAAACTAGGGGATGAGCTGTGGATAGGGGTGAAAGGCTAAACAAATCTGGAAATAGCTGGTTCTCTCCGAAAACTATTTAGGTAGTGCCTCGTGTCTCACCTTCGGGGGTAGAGCACTGTCATGGTTGGGGGGTCTATTGCTGATTACCCCGCCATAGCAAACTCCGAATACCGAAGAGTGCAATCACGGGAGACAGACATCGGGTGCTAACGTCCGGTGTCAAGAGGGAAACAACCCAGACCGCCAGCTAAGGTCCCAAAGATTGGCTAAGTGGGAAACGAAGTGGGAAGGCTAAAACAGTCAGGAGGTTGGCTTAGAAGCAGCCACCCTTTAAAGAAAGCGTAATAGCTCACTGATCGAGTCGTCCTGCGCGGAAGATGTAACGGGGCTAAGCCAGTCACCGAAGCTGCGGACGCGCGTAAGCGCGTGGTAGGAGAGCGTTCTGTAAGCCTGTGAAGGTGTCTTGTAAAGGATGCTGGAGGTATCAGAAGTGCGAATGCTGACATGAGTAGCGATAAAGGGGGTGAAAGGCCCCCTCGCCGTAAGCCCAAGGTTTCCTACGCAACGTTCATCGGCGTAGGGTGAGTCGGCCCCTAAGGCGAGGCAGAGATGCGTAGCTGATGGGAAGCAGGTTAATATTCCTGCACCGTCGTATGATGCGATGGGGGGACGGATCGCGGAAGGTTGTCCGGGTGTTGGAAGTCCCGGTCCCTGCAGTGGAGAAGGCGCTTAGGCAAATCCGGGCGCGGGATTCAAGGCTGTGGGGCGAGCGACCATGTGTCGCGAAGCAATCGGAAGTGGTTCCAAGAAAAGCCTCTAAGCTTCAGTCATACGAGACCGTACCGCAAACCGACACAGGTGGGCGAGATGAGTATTCTAAGGCGCTTGAGAGAACTCGGGAGAAGGAACTCGGCAAATTGGTACCGTAACTTCGGGATAAGGTACGCCCTGGTAGCTTGACTGGCCTGCGCCAGAAGGGTGAAGGGGTTGCAATAAACTGGTGGCTGCGACTGTTTAATAAAAACACAGCACTCTGCAAACACGAAAGTGGACGTATAGGGTGTGACGCCTGCCCGGTGCCGGAAGATTAAATGATGGGGTGCAAGCTCTTGATTGAAGTCCCGGTAAACGGCGGCCGTAACTATAACGGTCCTAAGGTAGCGAAATTCCTTGTCGGGTAAGTTCCGACCTGCACGAATGGCGTAACGATGGCCACACTGTCTCCTCCCGAGACTCAGCGAAGTTGAAGTGTTTGTGATGATGCAATCTCCCCGCGGCTAGACGGAAAGACCCCATGAACCTTTACTGTAGCTTTGCATTGGACTTTGAACCGATCTGTGTAGGATAGGTGGGAGGCTTTGAAACCGGGACGCTAGTTCCGGTGGAGCCGTCCTTGAAATACCACCCTGGTTTGTTTGAGGTTCTAACCTTGGCCCGTGAATCCGGGTCGGGGACAGTGCATGGTAGGCAGTTTGACTGGGGCGGTCTCCTCCCAAAGTGTAACGGAGGAGTTCGAAGGTACGCTTGGTACGGTCGGACATCGTACCTAAAGTGCAATGGCAAAAGCGTGCTTAACTGCGAGACCGACAAGTCGAGCAGGTGCGAAAGCAGGACATAGTGATCCGGTGGTTCTGTATGGAAGGGCCATCGCTCAACGGATAAAAGGTACTCTGGGGATAACAGGCTGATACCGCCCAAGAGTTCATATCGACGGCGGTGTTTGGCACCTCGATGTCGGCTCATCTCATCCTGGGGCTGTAGCCGGTCCCAAGGGTATGGCTGTTCGCCATTTAAAGAGGTACGTGAGCTGGGTTTAAAACGTCGTGAGACAGTTTGGTCCCTATCTGCCGTGGGCGTTGGAATCTTGACGGGGGCTGCTCCTAGTACGAGAGGACCGGAGTGGACGTACCGCTGGTGTACCTGTTGTCTCGCCAGAGGCATCGCAGGGTAGCTATGTACGGAAGAGATAACCGCTGAAAGCATCTAAGCGGGAAACTCGCCTGAAGATGAGGATTCCCTGGAGGCTTGACCTCCTTGAAGGGTCGTTCGAGACCAGGACGTTGATAGGCTGGGTGTGGAAGCGCAGTAATGCGTTAAGCTAACCAGTACTAATTGCCCGTAAGGCTTGATCCTATAACCAGTGTGTTTCACTGGCTGACGTATCGCGTGTGCCCAGGACGGTGCCGATACCTCACAACCAAGACTACATCCCTATTCGCTGCGACGGCTCAACCCCGGCGCAGCAACCCCTTATGCCTGGTGACCATAGCGAGTCGGAACCACCCCTTCCCATCCCGAACAGGACCGTGAAACGACTTTGCGCCGATGATAGTGCGGACTACCCGTGTGAAAGTAGGTCATCGCCAGGCTCTCCCTCCCGCAAAACCCCTCGACAGCAAACGCTGCGAGGGGTTTTGTCTTTGCTGCGGCCGGAATGCCAGCGTGCGGCGCGCCGGAGTGATCGCTCCCGGTGGAGCGTTCGAGCAGGTCATGGAAAAGTCCTGCGGACTGAAACCCGCCGAGCGGAAACCTGCCGCGGATTCGCCGCGGAAACGAGGAAGAGCGGGATGAGACCTGGAGAAGAACCTGGCAACCAGGTGCAAGCAAGGGCTGATCAGGGTGCATCAAGGGGGGAAGCAGGGACAGCAACGCCTGGCCGGCGGGCGTTGCGCACAGGACCCCCTGCGCAACGCCCGGGGTTCAGCGGGCGATCAGCTTCAGTCCGGCGGGCAGGGCCTCGCCGAATACCCGCCCTTCGTCCGCGACGTCGAGATCCACTGCCTCGTGGACCATGGCAATCCAGCTTTGCGGCGCACTGGCGGCCGCCAGCCTTTGCACCACGGTAGCGCGGATCTCTTCGGGCAGGTCGCGGCTGCGGTCGCCGCTCATGCGTGCGATCTGCGCGGCGGCGAAGGCGGCGGGTTCCACCTTCTTCCAGTCGAGTGCCAGGATGGCTTCGACCCAGGTGACGGCAATCTCGGCCGGTACCACGTGGTGCGCGCTGCCATAGAACGGCCGGCGGGCGCCGAGACGACCCACCGCCCACCAGCTCTGGATGTTCTCCGACGGCTTGCGCAGCCGCGCCAGCAGCCATCCAGCCACTTCGATCTTGCGTTCGGCGGGGACCTGCTCGAGCGAGCCGGCCAGCCGCACCATGTCGGCATAGCCCATTCTCGCCGGACCGGCGGGCCGCTTGTACAGGCCGCTACCCGACGGTTGCAGGTAGAAGGCCAGCTCGTCCAGCACGCGCAGCTGGGCGTTCTCGTCCAGGCCACCGGCCGCGCGGCGCCATAGCGTCCACCATTCCGACCAGTTCTGGCTTTCGTTGACGTACTGGATGCCCTGTTCGTAGAGCGTCCACAGCTGTTCCACACGCCATTCGTCGAGCGGGTAGCCGAATCCCGGGCGCACGCAGTAGCCGATCAGGTTCAGCCACAGTCGCTCGTGGTCGGCACTGCGCCGCCGTCGCTTGGCGCGCTCCCAGAAGGCGCCGAACAGTTCGCGCAGCAAGGCGCTGTCCCATTGCACGCGCGTGCCGAGCAGGTGCTCGAGCTGGCCGCGCAGGCCCTTGACCTCCTTGGGGCCGACGTCCTGGGCGCGCGCGCCGAAAGTGCGGTCGATGGCCTCGATCGCCTGCGGCAAGGCGGGGTGTGCCGCCTCCGCGACCGACGTGGGCGAAGGGGTTTCGTTGCCACGCAGCTGGAATTCGAGACGCCAGCGTCGCGTGGCATCCGCCACCTCGCTGCAATGGACTTCCAGCGTGCCGACTTCGGTGAGCGAGGTGCTGAGCTGCACCTGGGTTTCCCGCGCGCTGCTCGCGCCACGGGCTTGCACCACGGTGGCGATCGGCGGCAGGCGCACGAAGTCGCCGCTGGCGAGGTCGGTCAGTTCTCCCGGCTGGTAGACCGTGTCGGCGACCGAGGAGGCCAGGTGGAATTGCACCGGATGGCCGAGCCGCAAGGCGAAGATCCGTTCCGACAGATGGACTTCCTGGCCTTCTTCGGTCCCCTTCGGCAGCAGGCAGATCCCCTGCTGGCCGCTGCCCGGGTCATCGAGCACGAGAAAATAGCTGCGCGGAGAACCGCCGCCGATACGTGGTGCCTGGCCGCTGCGCGCGCGCGCATAGGCCACCGCGCCACGCGCGACGGCGAGATCGGTGCTGTCGTTGTGCAGGACATTGAGCGCCGCGCCGCGCCAATTGCCCAGGACCTCGGCGAGGCGTCCCGCCAGCGCCTCGGAGCGGAATACGCCGCCGTTGAGGAGCAAGGTATCGGGCATCGGCAGGCCGGTGCCCTGCGCGGGCATGTCCAGCGCCGCGCGCGACTGCGCTGCGTGCTGGCCCAGGAAGGCCGCGACGTGCCGCGTAACGGCGGGGTCGGCTGCATAGGGCAGGCCGAATTCGACGATGGCCCCCCGAGCGCGTGCCGGACGTTCCTCCGGCCCGGAGCGGGGAAAGAAGCCGTCGACGACGAGCTGCTCGATCTCCTGCCGCGATACTTCGACGGAGCGTGCGCCGCCGATCAGCCGCGATCCCGCACCCAGCAGCGTCACCGCCACCGAGGCGGGCGGCTGCGCGCCGAGCAATTCTTCCTTGGCGACGCGGCAGCGCGCGACGAGTTGGGACAGGCCGCTGGCTGACAGCCGCGCCGGCGCGGGCCCGAGCCGCTGCTCGACCAGGTGCGCCAGGGCGAGGTCCATATTGTCCCCGCCGAGCATCAGGTGGTTGCCCACGCCGATGCGGGTCAGTTGCGGCTGGCCATCGGCCATCTCGACGCGGATCAGCGTGAGGTCAGTGGTACCGCCGCCGACGTCACAGATCAGCACCAGGCGCGTTTGCGCCAGGTCCTTGTCGAGCGTCAGGCGGTGCCGGAACAGCCAGTCGTAAAGCGCGGCCTGCGGCTCTTCGAGCAGGCGCACGGAGGGCAGGCCGGCCAGGCGCGCTGCCTCCAGCGTCAGGGCGCGGGCGCCTTCGTCGAAGGACGCGGGCACCGTCAGCACCACGTCCTGGTCTTCGAGCCTGGCTTCGGGAAAACGATGGTTCCAGGCCGCGCACACATGGCCGAGGTAGCTGGCGCTGGCCGCCACCGGCGAGATCTTGCCGACTTCCTCGTCGGCGCCCCAGGGCAGGATGGGCGCGGTACGGTCGACCGAGGCGTGCGACAGCCAGCTCTTGGCGCTGGCCACCAGCCGGCCGGGTACCTGTGCCCCCAGCGAAGCCGCGAGGCGGCCGACCACGGTGCGCCGTGCGGCCGCGCTGGCGGCGCTCTGCCAGGGCAGTTGCAGGTCGTCGCCGCTCAGTTCGCCGGGTGCGGCGTGGTAGCGCACGGATGGCAGCAGCGGTGGGGCCGCCACTTCGCCGAGGCCGACCAGCTGGTCGATGCCCAGCACGTGGATCTCGTCGGAGTCCGCGCTGGCATAGGCGACCACCGTGTTGCTGGTGCCGAGGTCGATGCCGACGATGTACTGCGCCATCGCTAGCGGGCCCGGTGCCGGGTCAGGCTTCGGCATGCGCGTTGCCGCGCACGTCGAACTCGACCTTCCAGCGTTCACCGCCGCCGCGGGGTACGGCTTCCAGTTCGAGCGTGCCGGTTTCGGTCACGCGCGCATGCAGCCTGACCGGAACCACGTCGCCGGGCGTGCGCCCGTCGGCAGGCAGCGTCGCCTGGATCTCCTCGAGTTCCTGCAGTTCCTCCGGTCCCCAGAAATCGAACAGGGTACCGACCTGGTCCTGGCGGCGCACCGAGGAACCGAAGAAGCGGAAGTGCACGGGCTCGCCTACCACCAGGCCGAACTCCTGCGCCGGCAAGGCCGCTTCGCTGCCTTCCTCCATGCCGAACGGGGCCACGCAGAGTGCCTGCAGCGGCGGCTCGAAGCCGGGTACGGCGGGCATCGACGATTCGATGGCGATGTAATAGGAGCGGGCGGTGCCGCCACGGATGCGCACGCCCTTGCCGCCGCGCACGTAACCGTAGTAAGCCGCGCCGCGCGCGACGGCGAGATCCAGTTCCGCGCCGTCGAGCAGGCGGGCCGGGGCCGCGCCTTCCGCGGCCAGCCAGCCGTTGAGCGTCTGCATGACGCGTTCGGCCAGCAGGCCGGACTTGAACACGCCGCCGTTGAACAGCACGGCGGTCGGGTGCAGGAAGGTCGCGCCGGCAGGCTGCGCGGCCGCCACGCCGTCGAGCTCGCCGAGCGCCGCCACCTGGCGGCCGAGGAAGGCGGCCAGGTGGCGCGTGACGGCGGCATCCTGCGCGTAGGGCAGGCCGAGCTGGGTGAGGCCGGCGCGCGCGCGGTTGAGCGGGCGCGCCGAGGCATCCACCTGTGGGAAGAAGCCTTCCAGGATGATCTGCGTCAGCTCGGTGCGGGTCAGTTCAGTGCGGATCGAGCCGCCGATCAGCTTGGCGCCCCGGCTGGGCACGACCAGCGGCACGGCGTCGACGTCCGGCTGCGTGAGCAGCGTTTCCTTGGCAGCGCGGCAGGCATAGGTGAGCGCGCGCAACTGCCACGGATCGGCCTGGGTGCCCTGCGCCGCCAGTTTGCGCGCGACCACGTGGGCGAGCGCCAGGTCCATGTTGTCGCCGCCGAGCAGGATGTGCTCGCCCACGGCCACACGGTGCAGTTCGAGGTTGCCGTCGCGCTCGACCACGGCGATCAGGGACAGGTCTGTGGTGCCGCCGCCGACGTCCACCACCAGGATGATGTCGCCGACCTTGACCTGCTTGCGCCAGTGTCCGCCGCTCTTCTGGATCCAGCTGTAGAGCGCCGCCTGGGGCTCCTCGAGCAGGGTCAGGCGGGCGAAGCCTGCTGCCGCGGCCGCCGCCGCGGTCAACTCGCGCGCGGCCGGGTCGAAGGAGGCGGGGATGGTCACGGTGACGTCCTGCTCGGCGAGCGGCGCCTCGGGGTGGGCGTGGTCCCAGGCTTCGCGCAGGTGCGTGAGATAGCGCACCGAGGCTTCGAGCGGCGAGACGCGCTGCACCTCGGGCGGGGCATCGCTGGGCAGGATCGGCGCGCGGCGGTCCACGCCCGGGTGGCACAGCCAGCTCTTCGCGCTCGACACCAGCCGGATCGGCGTGGCCGCGCCGCGGCTGCGTGCCATCTCGCCCACGGCGAAGTCGCGCCCGGTGTTCCACGGCAGCGCCAGGTCACCCGGCGCGAGTTCGCTGGCATGCGGCAGGTAGAGGAAGGAGGGCAGCAGGTCACGCTCTTCGATGGCGCCCGGCGCGGTCAGCTGCGTGACCGGCAGCACGCCGAGGCGGGTCGTCTCGCCATCGCTGGCGCTGCGGTCGACGTAGGAAACGGCGCTGTGGGTCGTCCCCAGGTCGATACCGATGGCATAGCGCGGCTCGCTCATAGCTCGACCTCGGCGGGGGCGATCACGCTGGCGTCATGGCGCTCGGCCAGGCGCGGCAGGCGCACCTCTTCGACCATCCAGCCGCGGTGGCTGAGGCTGCCGTGGAAGGGCGCGCTGCCCACCACGTTGCCGGTCAGGCGTACGGCGGTGGCGTCGAAGCCTTCGGGCAATGTCACGCGGCTGCCTTCGGCCTCCGCGCGTACCGGCCGGATGGTGAAATGCTCGCGCAGCACCGCGCGGCATCCTTCGTGCACGACGCGGGCGGCGGCGCCGATCTCGGCATCGGAGTAGCCGGCGATGTCCTCTTCGACGAAGTCGACCAGGCGCGCGTCGCGTTGCAGCAGGCCCAGCAGTTGCAGGGCGGCGGCGGGACTCGCTTCCTTCAGCACAGGAGTCGGGGCCGGGGCAGGCGCCGGAGCGGGGGCCGGAGCCGGAGTTGCTGCCGCGGCTGCGGGCGCCGCCGGCACGCCGTCACGGATTCGCACCACGCCGCGCGCGAACTCGCGGTCGCCGAGGATGCGGAAGAAGGTCCCTACGGCCAGCGAGATCCTGCCGAGGAAGGATGGGTTCGAATCAGTCATCGAATACTCCTGTGTGCTCTGTCATGGGGCCCGCCGCCAGGGCGGCACGAACCAGGCGCGAGGGCCTGGCGGTCCCGCGGGCCGCGGCGCCATGCCGGCGCGCCCGCCTTCGGTCGATGCAATTCCGCTCGGGATTGTGCCTGAACGCAGGCGGGCAAGGAGCCCGGCTCCGGTTCCGCTTGCCGGGAGCGCTTGCCGGAGGGCGGGCCTGGCGGCCGCGGCCGGTCCGCTCACACCGGAGCCCGGTCCTGGTGCCGGGCGGGTGGCGGCCTGGAGGGCTGGCCGGCACGGTGGCCGGCGCTTGGCGGGTGCCTGTGGCGCCTCAATTTTCCCGCAGATAGGTGATCAGCTGGTCTGCGCGGCTGGGGTGGCGCAGCTTCTTCATCGCCTTGCTTTCGATCTGCCGGATGCGCTCGCGGGTGACGTCGAACTGCTTGCCGACTTCTTCCAGCGTGTAGTCGGTCGCCATGTCGATGCCGAAGCGCATGCGCAGCACCTTGGCCTCGCGCGGCGAGAGCTCATCGAGCAGTTCCCGCACCACTTCGCGCAGGCTGGCCTGCATGGCGGCATCAGCCGGCGTGGCCGTGTCCGAGTCGGCGATCATGTCGCCGAGGTTGGTGTCGCCATCCTCGCCGACCGGCGTCTCCATCGAGATCGGTTCCTTGGCGATGCGCAGGATCGAGCGGACCTTCTCCTCGGTCATTTCCATGCGCTCGGCCAGTTCCGCCGGATCGGCTTCCTTGCCGGTGCGCTGCATGATCTCCCGCGCGAAGCGGTTGAGCTTGTTGATCTGCTCGATCATGTGCACCGGCACGCGGATCGAGCGGGCCTGGTCGGCGATGGCGCGCGTGACGGCCTGCCGCACCCACCAGGTCGCGTAGGTGGAGAATTTCCAGCCGCGGCGGTACTCGAACTTGTCCACCGCCTTCATCAGGCCGATATTGCCTTCCTGGATCAGGTCGAGGAACTGCAGGCCGCGGTTGGTGTACTTCTTGGCGATCGAGATCACCAGGCGCAGGTTGGCCTGGGTCATCTCGTGCTTGGCCTGGCGCATCTGCCGCTCGGCGGCCAGCATCCTGCGGTTGACGGCCTTCAGCTCGGGCAGCGGCAGGGCGGCGCGGGACTGGATGTCGATCAGCTTCTGCTGGTACGACTCCAGGTCAGGCAGCGCGCGCGCCACGGCGTTGCTGTACGGGCGCGCGTCGGCGACCAGCGACTTGCCCCAGGCAAGATTGGTCTCATTGCCGGGGAAGCGGGCGATGACATCTTCGCGCGGCATGCCGCAGCGCTCGACCAGCAACTGGAGCACCTGGCGCTCGACCACGCGCACGTCGTCGACCATGCCCTGGATGTCGGCGCACAGCCGCTCGATGGTGCGTGCGGTGAAGCGGATCGCCCGCAGTTCTTCGCGCACGGCATCGCGGGCCGAGGCGGCTGCGCTGGCGCCGGCGTCCTCGCGCATGCGCGCGAAGTGCTCGGCAACACGGCCGAAGCGCGTCAGGCACTCGTCGCGCAGCTGGCGCAGGTCGGACTCCGCGCTCTGGCCGGAGCTGTCGTCGTCGTCGCTGTCGTCGGCGTCCCCGTCCTCATCGTCGGCGCGTTCCTCGCTGTCGGCCGTGTCGGCGCTGTCGACGGCGGCACCCACGGCGGCCTCGGCCACGCTTTCGTCGCTCAGGCCATCCACCAGGTCATCGATGCCCATTTCCTCGGCGGACACCTTGGCCGACAGGTCGAGGATGGTAGCGATGGTCGAGGGACACGCCGAGATCGCATGGATCATGTCGGCCAGGCCGTCTTCGATGCGCTTGGCGATCTCGACTTCCTGCTTGCGCGTCAGCAGCGTCGCCGAGCTCATCTCGCGCATGTACATGCGCACCGGGTCGGTCGTACGGCCGAACTCGGAGTCCACCGTCGAGAGCGCGACCTCGGCTTCTTCGTCGGCCTGGTCATCGGCCACGACCACCGCGTTGTCGCTGAGCAGGAGCGTCTCGGCGTCGGGGGTCTGCTCGTAGATCTTGACGCCCATTTCGGCGAAGGTGGCTACGATGCCCTCCATCGCCGCGGTGTCGGCGAAGTTTTCCTGGAGGTGGTCGCTGATATCGGCGTGGGTGAGGTAGCCTCGCTGCTTGCCCAACTGGATCAGCGCGCGCAACTGCAGGCTGCGTTCAGCGGCATCCAGCGTGGGATCGGGCCGTGCCGTGCCCCCCGCGCCGGTTCCATCGAGGCCCTTGCTGGCCCCAGCCTGTCCTGTTCTGGCCGCCGTTCGTTGTGCGCCGCTCGTCATTTACCGTCTTTTTCCTTGCTCAGTCGCTTGTCCTGGCGGCAGCGCGCACTGACAGGTGCGCGGTCTGGGCTGCCGCCGGGATTCGTTGTAATGGGGATCCGCGTAGGGAATCGCTGTGCCCGCGCCCCGCACTCGGGGCGAGTGGGATTTTCGGCCGGGGCCCGTATTCTACAGCCCCCGCTGCGTCGCAGCACGTCCCGTCGCAGGAAGTACACACGACAAGGATCGCCCTGAGCCTTCATCTGGGGGCAGCAGGGCGCACTTTCAATGCCAGTTGCGCATTGCCCGGTCCTTGGCGCAACGCCGGGCCGCCGCGCGAATGCCGGTACTACCGACACTATATAGCGAGCACGGGCGGGTATCCCTATATAGTAGTGGCAGGCCAGCCCCGGGGGGGAAGTCAGCCATGAAGACGAAGGAAGCGAACGACCATCCGTCTGCATCCGAGCAGATCGACGCGAGGATACAGCAATTGGGCGACTGGCGGGGCGAGATGCTCGCCCACCTGCGCCGCCTGGTCAAGGAGGCCGATCCCGGCGTGGTGGAAGAGTGGAAGTGGCGAGGCGTGCCCGTGTGGTCGCACCACGGCATCCTCTGTACCGGCGAGACCTACCAGCGCGTGGTCAAGATGACCTTTGCCAAGGGCGCGTCGCTGGCCGATCCGGCCGGTCTTTTCAACGCCAGTCTCGAAGGCAATACACGGCGTGCGATCGATTTCCACGAGGGCGGGCCGATCGACGAGGCGGCCCTCAGGGATTTGATCCGGGCAGCCGTGGCGCTGAACCGGTCCAAGGCATGAGGCAGCGGCTGTCG
Organism: Cupriavidus sp. USMAHM13; assembly: GCF_001854285.1. Lineage (NCBI taxonomy): Bacteria > Pseudomonadati > Pseudomonadota > Betaproteobacteria > Burkholderiales > Burkholderiaceae > Cupriavidus > Cupriavidus sp. USMAHM13. The sequence continues at coordinate 2,511,229 of NZ_CP017752.1, read as the reverse complement.
ACGGCTTCCTGAACCGGCGGGCCGGCGTGGAATCAGTCCAGCCGCAGCGCCGCCCGCCACAGGTCCAGGAAATGCGCCTTCTTCAAGGGATCCTGGTAGACCAGCAGGCCGACGCCCAGGCCGACCGGCCGCGCGCGCGGCACCGGGGCCGCACCGCTGCGCACGGGCCGCATGCCCGACTCGCTGGCGATCACCGCCTGGCCTTCCCTTGACAGCAGGTAGTCCAGGAAGCGCGCGGCCAGGTCGGGGCGCCTGGCCTGGCGGGGGATCAGGGCCGCGTGGGACAGCACCAGCGTGTAGTCGTCCGGGTAGACGATGCGCAGCGGGGTGCCGCGGTCGATACGCTTCTGCGCATAGGAATCGAGCACGTTGTAGGCCATTGCCGCCTTGCCTTGGGCCAGCAGGTCCAGCATGTCGTCGGACGAGTCGCTGACGATGACGTTGCTGCGTCCGAAGGCGGCCAGCAGGGCACCGGCCATGCTGTCCAGGCGTGCGTCCTGGGTCGCGGCAAGATAGCCGATGCCGCTGCGCCGCACGTCGTAGGTGGCCAGGCGGCCCGCCAGCGGCTGCGCCGGGTTCTGCAGCCGCGACAACAGTTCGCGGCGGCTGCGCGGCACCTGGCCTGGGCCCAGCTGGCGCGGATCGTAGACCATGACCAGCGCCTCGACCGCGATGCTGAAGACCTCGTCGCGCCAGTTGGCCCAGGCCGGCAGGTCGCGTGTCTGCGCCGAGATGTGCGGCAGGGCGCGGCCGTCGTTGACCAGCTTGGTCTGCAGATCCATGCTGCTGCTGACGACGAGATCGGCGCGCGGCATATCGGCGGGGCCAGGCCGGCCGCCGGGAGCGGCCTGGCGCGCATACAGTTCCTGCGTGGGCAGTTCGGTATAGACCAGGCGCAAAGCGGGGTTGCGCCGCCCGAAGTCTTCCAGCACGCCACGGAATACGCGCAGGCTGGTGGAGCCCTGCACCACCAGCACGTCGGCGGCATCGCGCGGTCCCAGCACCGCGGTCTCGAAATCCGCCGCGCCGCAGCCGGCGCTCCAGAACAGCGCCGCGATGACCGCCAGGGCATGCCGGCGCCGCGGCCGCCCGGCAGGAAGAGGGAAGGGACGGGCGTTCATGATGGCAGGGCCGGCAGGGTCAGGATGGCATCCAGCCCGCCCTGCGGGCGGTTGCGCAGGGTCAGGCGGCCCTGGTGGCTGTCCGCCACCCGCTTGGCGATCGACAGGCCCAGGCCGGCGCCGGCCGTGCGCGGGCCGGGCCCGCGCACGAAGCGCTCGAACACCGAATCTCCCAGCTGCGGCGGAAGGCCCGGCCCCTGGTCGGAGATCGTGACCTGCCAGTCGCTGCCGGCGCGCGCCAGCCGCACGTCGAGCCTGCCGCGCGCGGCGGCGCCGTGGCGCAGGGCGTTGTCGAGCAGGTTCTTCAGCGCTTCGCGCAGCATCAGGCTGTCGCCCAGTACCCATGCCTGCCCGGCCCCGGCCCCGTTCTGCGGGAGGTACAGGCGTACGTCGGGCCGTGGCTCGGCCTGGGGCACGCTGTCGTGCAGGGCTTGCGGCAGGATCTCGGCCAGGTCGATGCGCGCGAAGTCGTGGGCATTGCTGCGGTGGAGAACACTGGCGTCGCTCAGCAGCTGGTTGACCAGGCGCGACAGCCGCTCGGCATTGCGCAGCACGGCCTGCAGGCTGTGCCGCTGTTCGTCGCTGTCGTCTTCCTCCAGCGCCAGCTGCAGTTGGGCGCGCAGTGCGGCCAGCGGCGTGCGCAACTGGTGCGCGGTCTCGGCGATGAACAGGTGCAAGGTATCCAGGTTCTCCTCCAGCCGCGCCATGAAGCCGTCCAGCGCGTGCACGAGATTACCCAGTTCCTCGGGCACCGGCGCCGCGATGGGGTGCAGGTCGGACACCGTGCGCGCCGACAGTTCGTCCTCGATGCGCCGGATCGGCGCCAGCGAGCGGTGCAGTCCCCAGTAGGCCAGCCCGAGCGCGGCGGCGGCGAAGGCGACCAGCGCCAGCGTGCCGTGCCACAGGATGCGCCGGGCCAGCGCATCGTGCGCCTCGCGCGTCTGCCCGACCTGGACCCGCGCCACGGCGGCGCTTTCGGGGCCGGCCACGTGCCGCTCCATCCAGGCGAAGCGCACCGGCTGCCCCTGGTAGACCGCGTCGAACAGCTGCGGCGTGCGCGCCGCCTCGGATGTCGGCGCGCGCGGCGGCGCGGGCAGGTCCGCATAGCCGGTGACCAGGCTGCCGTCGCGCGCGCTGACGCGGTAGAACACACGGTCGCGCGGCGCCTGTTCGAGCAGGGCGAGGGCGGCGTAGGGCATGTCCAGCTGCCAGCCATGCTGCCCGTACTGCAGGCTGTCGGTGATCGACAGCACCGAGGCCGTCAGCAACTGGTCATAGGTGATGCTCGCGGTCTGGTAGGCATAGCCGCGCACCATGGTGTAGAGCGCGCCGAGCCCCAGTGCGAACAGGGCCAGCAGCATGGCCAGCAGGCGGCGCCGCACCGACAGCCCGGTCCGCCGCGGCACCGGCGGCGCCGCGCCGGCGGCAGGCATCACGCGGGCTCCTGGCTGCCGCCGGCATCTTCCTCGCGCACGCTGAGGAGGTAGCCGACACCGCGCTGGGTCTCGATGCGCAGGGGCGAGCCTTCGAGCTTGCGGCGCAGGCGGGCGATGTACACCTCGATCGCATTGGGCGCGGCGTCGTCGTCGAAGGCGAACAGCTTGAAGGCGATCTCCTGCTTGCTGACGGTGCCGTTGAGGCGCGCCAGCAGGATCTCCAGCAGGCTGTACTCGCGCTTGGGCAGGTCCAGGCGCTGCCCCGCCAGCCGCACCTGGCGCGCCGTGCTGTCGATGACCAGCTCGCCGAAGCGCTGCACGCCGGAGGCCTGCGCGCCAGGCCGGCGCAGCAGGGCGCGGCAGCGTGCCTCGAGTTCGCGGAAATCGAAGGGTTTGGCGAGGTAGTCGTCGGCGCCGGTGTCGAGCGCGTGCACGCGGTCCTCGATATCCACCCGCGCCGTCAGCGCCAGCACCGGGGTCTTGCTACCGCGCTCGCGCAGCCGTTGCAGGACCTCGAAGCCGGACAGGCGCGGCAGGCCGATATCCAGGATCACCAGGTCGAAGGCCTCGTAGGCCAGCACGCCGTCGGCGCTGAGGCCGTCGTGCTGCCAGTCGACCGCATGGCCGATGCGGCGCAGCCGCCGCACGATGGCGTCGGCCAGGTCCTCGTCGTCTTCGATCACCAGAATTCGCATCGCGCGATTTTCGCACAGGGTGCCAGCTGGCGGCCCGGAAAGCCGGCCGCTGCGCGGCGATGACAGGTTGATGACAGGTTTTCTGTCCTAACCTCGCGCCTCCGCCGCCCGCCACCCGGCCGGGCAGACAATACCAATGTGCACCAGGAGACAGTTCCCATCATGCTTCTGACCTTGCTCGGCTTCGGCATGGTGATCACGTTCATGACGCTGATCATGGCCAAGCGGCTGTCGCCGCTCGTCGCGCTGATACTCGTTCCCATCCTCTTCGCGCTGGCTGGCGGCTTCGGCACCGGCATCGACAAGATGATGCTCGACGGCATCCGCAAGATCGCGCCAACCGGCGTCATGCTGATGTTCGCCATTCTCTATTTCGGCGTGATGATCGATGCCGGCCTGTTCGACCCCATCGTCGGCCGCATCCTGCGCGCGGTGAAGGGCGATCCGCTGAAGATCGTGGTCGGCACCACGGTGCTGGCGCTGGTGATCTCGCTGGACGGCGACGGCTCCACCACCTACATGATCGTGGTCGCCTCGATGCTGCCGCTATACCGCCGCCTCGACATGAACCCGCTCTCGATGACCTGCCTGGCCATGCTCGCCAGCGGCGTGATGAACCTGACGCCCTGGGGCGGGCCGACCGCGCGCGCGGCCAGCGCGCTGCACGTCGACGCGGGCGAGATCTTCGTGCCGCTGCTGCCCGTGATGGGCCTCGCCGTCGCCGCCATCCTGCTGCTGGCCGTCAAGCTCGGCCTGCGCGAGCGCCGGCGTCTCGGCGTGCTGGCCTTGCCCGACGGCGCCGCGCTGCACGCGGGCTACGACGAGGACTGCGCGGTCTCCGGTCCCGCCGCCGCGGCCGAGGAAGACGCGGACCTGCGCCGTCCCCGCCTGCTGTGGGTGAATGCCGCGCTGACGCTGGCGCTGATGGTCAGCCTGATCCTGGGCGTGCTGCCGCTGCCGGTGCTGTTCATGATCGGCTTCGCGGTCGCGCTGATCATCAACTATCCCGATCTCGCCGAGCAGCGCCGGCGCGTGGCGCACCATGCGGGCAACGCCTTGTCCGTGGTCTCGCTGATCTTCGCCGCCGGCATCTTCACCGGCATCCTGTCCGGCACCGGCATGGTGGAGGCGATGTCGCGCAGCCTGCTGGCGGTCATTCCCGACGTGCTGGGGCCGTACATGGCGGTGCTGACCGCGCTGCTGAGCCTGCCCTTCACCTTCTTCATGTCGAACGATGCCTTCTACTTCGGCGTGCTGCCCATCCTCGCCGAGGCGGCCCAGGGCTACGGCATCTCGCCGGCGGAGATGGCACGGGCATCCCTGATCGGCCAGCCGGTGCACCTGCTCAGCCCGCTGGTGCCGTCCACCTACCTGCTGGTGGGCCTGGCCGGTGTCGAGTTCGGCGACCACCAGCGCTACGCGCTCAAATGGGCCGCCATGGTGTGCCTGGTCATGCTGGTGGCGGCGCTCGGGTTTGCGCTCTTTCCCCTGGTGGGGCGGGCAGGCTGACCATCGCCGTGCGCCGCGGCGAGATCCGCGCGGACGTCGTTCCGGCGGCGGAATCGGAAGTCATCAAGCTGGTCAAGACTCCGCAGATGGCAGCCTTGCATGGTGGCGCCTGTTTTTGCCTCGCGGGCGTGGTGCAGGGATGGAACGGGAAACGACGCCGCAGGCGAATGGCCTGGAGATCCCTTGCACCATGATCTGGGGCGCCTACGCCGTCCGCTTCGCCCTGAGCGGGGCTCTGTTTCCGCGACAGGGCCGACGCCGTCCCGCGGGCGCGGCATGCCGACGGGAAGTTGGAGGGCCGATCCGATCATGACGGCCGTGCTAGAGTCGAACCTCCCTCTCGACCGCGCATCCCTATGCCGCCATCCGTCGAACATGAGCCCGTCCATTCCGCAGGCGATCAAGCCGGCATGGAAAGTGCCGCGGCTAGGCAGGTTCCGGCAATCGTTCCCACGCAGACCGCCCTGGTGGTGATGCACTACCAGACCGACATCCTGCAGCTGTTTCCATCGGTCGCGCCCGTCTTGCTCTCCAACACTCGCAAGCTGTGCGATGCCGCGCGCGCCAAGGGTGTCAGCGTCTATTTCGCCAAGATCCACTTCGGCCCGGGCTATCCGGAAGTCAGCCCGCTGAACAGGAACGGGCAGGGAATCAAGCAGCTTGGACTTTTCGTCGACGACCAGGTCTCGCCGGAACTCGGCCGGCAAGCCGCGGAGCCGCTCATCATCGCGCACCGTGCCAGCGTGTTCTTCGGGACCGACCTGCAGGTGCGGCTTTCCGCGCAAGGTATCAATACCCTGATCATGGCGGGCATTGCGTCGACCGGTGTGGTGCTGTCGTCGGTCGCGTATGCGAGCGATGCGGACTTCCGCCTGTTCACCGTCAAGGATTGCTGCTACGACCCGGATCCGGTCGTGCACGATCATCTGTTTGCCACGGCGTTCGATTCGCGCACGACGGTGCTCTCGCTCGCTGATGCCTTGCGGCTGCTGGCGTAGGCCAGCAGGGCGGGCAGGCCGGCCGGGATGGCCGCCATCTCGATCCTCTTGCTTCCGCACGATGAAGCACCTATGCCGAGAGCAGAAATCGGCAGCATTCGCCGGACTTCGCGTAGACTGCGCCAGATCCCCGCTCGCCGATGGATGGTTCCGCTCGTGGCGACGGTCGAAGCTCCCCCTATGCAAGGAGGCGTCACGCATGCATGCAGTGCCGTTGCCGGATACCAGTGCCATCGACCCGCCCGCCAGCGCGCCCGTGCGCGACCTGCGCCGTGTCCCCATCCATCCCGATCATTGGTATCCACTGGCCTGGTCCAGCGAGGTCAAGCGGGGCAAGGCCCTCGGCGTGCACTTTGCCGGCGAGCCGATCGTACTGGTCCGTACCGAGTCCGGCGCCATCTTCGCACTGGAAGACCGTTGTGCGCACCGGCAGGTGCCGCTCCATGCGGGCGTGGTCGAAGGCGAGTCCCTGCGCTGCGGCTATCACGGCTGGACCTATGACGGCACCGGCCGCTGCGTCGACGTGCCTTACCTCGGGCGGGAACGCCTCCCCAACGGCGTGCGAGCCTATCCCTGCCGCGAGGCGCACGGCCTGATCTTTGTCTTTCCCGGCGCGGCGGCGCTCGCCGGCGAGCGGCCGCTGCCGGACCTGCCATCGGTGGCTGACACGGCGTACAAGACGCGCCGCTTCGGTCGCGAGGTCAAGTGTCACTACTCGTTCATGCACGAGAACCTGATGGACATGAACCACCAGTTCCTGCACCGGCGGCAGATGGGGCAGATGCGCGCGCGTTCCCTGGGCCGGCGTCGCGGCGAGGACTGGGTGGAGGTCGATTACACGTTCTCGCGCCTGGAGGGCAAGCAGCCGGTGGGCGAGGCGCTGGTGTTCGGGGCCAGCAAGAACAGCGCCGACCAGAACGACAAGGACGTGATGACGGTGCGTACCGGCTATCCGTACCAGACCCTGAAGATCCGTTCGGGCGACGGCACCCTGGTGATGGACCTGTGGATCGTCTACGTGCCGCTGGATGCGGCGCAGCGCACCAACCGGACCTTCGGGCTGCTTTCCATCCGCAAGCCTGGCATTCCGTTCGCCCTGGACCTGGCCTGGCCGCTGCTGGTCTGGTTCACGGAGCGCATCTTCAAGGAAGACCGCTGGATCGTCGAGCGCGAACAAGAGGCCCACGACAGGCAGGGAGCCGACTGGAACCAGGAGGTGTTCCCGGTCATCAATGAACTGCGCGACCTGTTGCGCCACTGCGGCGGCCGCACCGTGATCCCCATTCGCGAGGTGAGCGGAGCGGCATGAACCGAGCCAAGGCAGCCGCGGTTTGCGCCGGTTCCGGGGCCGGCGCAGCCTGGGCAGGGTTTGCCGGCTGGAGTTTCAGGTGTGGCGCGGCCGCCTCTTCGGCCAGTAGCGCCGGCCCAGCGGCTCGATGAGAAGGTGGTGCTCCTTCACCTCGACCACGCGATAATCACCGACCCTGTGCTGGTGTCCAGCCAACAGCTTGACTGGCCACATGCGGTTCTGATATTCCACCAGCGTTTCGTCATAGTGGTTCCAGTGGGCGATATGCACGCGCGCGCCATCATCGGAAACGATGTTATGGCCGGTTTCCTCATAGCGCAGCAAGGCATCATCCGCGCCGAGCTTGTTGCCGATCCAGCGGGCCAGGACGAATGACGCCAGCGCGATGCCGATGGATACGACCGAGTCCGCCCCGAGCAGCGTGGATACCGCGCCGGATATCGCGGCAAGTGTCACGCAGAGGAACAGGCCGGACATCGTGACCACGTCCATGACAAGGGCCAGAAGGCCGATGGCTCCCCACAGTTCAAGACTCATTTCTGCCTCCCACGCTTGTCGGGTGCCGCTTTCCCCCATATTGAGGGGAATGCCATGGACGCGGATTGATGCAAGGCAAGGATTTCGGTCGCGGCCGTAGCCGCCCCGGTGCCGACCACTGCCGCCGGCGCGCGCCCTGCCAAGGTGCCTTGGCGCTTGCCGGCCGGTCAGCAGGGGAAGGCAAAGCTGTCGCGCGGCTGGCAATCCGAGGCGGCTGTTCCGCATAGGCGGCGCGAGGGCTGGGCGCGCCCTCAATCCATGCCTTTACTCCTATCGGAGACGGCACCTGTTTCGTCATAGGCCACGATGCATAGCGCCTCGGATGGATGCGGCGGTACGAAGTAACTGGTGATCCGCTCGAACTCCGCGTCCGACGCCTGGAAAGGATGGTCCCCCCGCGCATTCCGCGCGCGCAGGCGCGCCTTGCAGACCGCATCGCTCACATCGAGATAGTGAAGCCGGTGTCCGCAGCCGGCGGCCTGCGCAATGGCGAGGCCCCAGGCGCGAGCGGCCACTGTGTTGAACGGAACATCGAGCACCACGGACACGCCGGCGCCAAGCAGGGAACGGATGTGGTCAGCCAGGACGTCCTTGATGCACCTGGCGCGGTGGACGTAGGCATCGATCGACAGGACCTCGCCCGGATAGAGGCGAGACAACCAGACATCTTCGCTGATCAGTACCGTGCGCGCATTGCGCGCGAGCAGCGCGGTGAGCGTCGATTTTCCGGCCGCGATCTTCCCGCACACCATATGCAGCAATACCGCATCATCATGGGTAAGCGCCTCACCATCCTTGCTCGCAGTCTGCATTTCCAGGCTCTCCATCAGGTCTCTCCATCAGGTGCCCAGAAAGCAGAAACCCGCCTCCTGGGCGGGTTGTCGTGACATAGTTGCAGTCGAAAGCTATCCCGCCGGGTCAATGTCGGCGCGAATAATCGAGTGGGTAGGCGATCGGTGCATCGGCATAGGTTAAGCAATCCCGGTCCCAAGTGCAAGCGGTCCGCAGCGCGTCAAGCGCCTGCGTGGCGGCCGCTCAGGCCGGCTTGATCATGTCTCGCGCAAAGGCGAGGCCTGTGCCATACCCGCCGCCATGCTCGACCACGATGGCGCGGGCCTTTTCATAGGTGTCGTGGCGGGTCCAGTCTCTCTGGAATTCGAGAAGCAGTTGGAGCCAGGAAGTCATCACGGCGCCAGCAGAAGCCATCCGCCGCAAGGCCAGGTCATGGCTTGTCGGCGTCAGTCCGCCGCAAGCATCGGCAACGACGACGACCTGATAGCCCTCGGACAGCGCCGACAGAACCGGAAAACTGACGCAGGCCTCCGTCAGCAGGCCCGCAATGATCAGCGTGCGCTTTCCGGTCGCCGTGATCGCGCTGCGCACCGCGTCGTCTTCCCATAGGTTCATATTGCGGCGCTCGATGGGCGTGATGTTCGGCAGCACTTCGCGGAAAGCCGGCATCAGCGGGCCGCTGTATACCTTCGAGGCTGAAGTGGAAACCACCACCGGCAGGTCAAAGGCGACGGCCGTCTTTGCGACCGCAAGCCCGTTGCTGCGCAGGATCTGGGGGTCTTGAGAGCCTGCGGCGAAGGCAAGGCCAGCTTGTTCATCGACGAGGATCAACGCGCAATCGGCGGGTTCGAGCAACGGTAGCTTGGACATGGGAGTTCTCCTGTTTATCTGGGAATGCGATCGAGCTTCAGGCCGCGGCCTGCGACCAATCCGCCCACCGCCAGCGTGCCGGCGAGGATGCCGAGAGAGGATGAGGTATGAGCATGCCTCAGGAATCCGCTGGCAAACGCAAACGCAGTGAGTTCCCAGCTGCTGGCAATCTTCTTGATGCTCTTCATCATCAGTCCGGAAGGAAGTGGATGGTCGGTCAGGCCTTTGCATTGGGATGACCGGGCGCGCTATGGAGCGGAGCGCCCGGTCGGTGCATGCAGGATCAGCGTTCGATCACCTGCGCATGGACGGGCGCCAGCGACTCGTGCCTGGTGGCGGTGCGCTGCTCTGCCTTGTGGACCATCGTGTAAGCGTAGTCCACGCCCATGCCGTAGGCACCCGAGTGTTCCTTGACCACCTGCATGACCGCGTCGTACGTATCGCGGTTCTTCCAGTCGCGCTGCCATTCGAGCAGCACCTGCTGCCAGGTCACCGGCACCACGCCGGCCTGCACCATGCGCTGCATCGCGTAGTCGTGCGCTTCCTTGGTGGTGCCGCCCGAAGCGTCGGCCACCATATAGATCTCGTAGTCGCCTTCGAGCATCGCGCAGAGCGCGAACGTGGTGTTGCAGACCTCGGTCCAGAGGCCGGCGACGATCACCTTCTTGCGGCCGTTGGCGGCCAGCGCGTCGCGCACCTTCTGATCGTCCCACGAGTTCATCGAGGTGCGTTCGAGCGTCTGCTTGCCCGGGAACACATCGAGCAGTTCGGGGTAGGTATAGCCCGAGAACGAGTCAGACTCGACCGTGGTGATGGTGGTCGGGATGTCGAAGATCTTGGCCGCCTTGGCCAGGCCGACCACGTTGTTCTTCATGGTCTGGCGGTCCATCGACTGCACGCCGAAGGCCATCTGCGGCTGGTGGTCGATGAAGATGAGCTGGCTGTTGTGCGGAGTCAGGACTTCGAGCTTGGCGTTGGTCATGGGGTTCTCCCTGTGCGGTCTGATTCAATGGAATTGAAGTTTTCTGCCGGCGTCGCTTTCTTTTATGCGCTGCCATGGGGAGAACTATAGTGGCGATAGCTTTACTCAAAGCGATCGTTTGACGGATATTTTATTCAAATAGTTTGAATTTGCAGGGAACGGCTTCTGGAGCAATGGTGAGGGGGCAGCGATTCGGTGCGAAAGCGCCCCGGGTCGATGGGATCGGTCGTGCCGCGTGGTGTGGGGCAGGGCGGTGCTGCCGGCATGCCACCCTGCCACGATGATGCTCCCCGGGGCAGGCCACCACAAAGTCGCGCCCGATCTTTCCGCCATATCCATGGCAAGCCGTTGATTGACATGAAAATCACGCGATTCGCCTGGCCGGGCGGACGGCCGGAGAGGGGGGCGGTTACCGGGGAATTTGCTCCCACTCGATGCCGAAACGCGCAAGATACTTCCTCAGGCGGTCGGCATCGTTCGCTTGCTTCTTGCTCTGGCGAGACACGGCGAACAGCACGCGCCCAGCTTCGGACAGGCTGGCAGATGACCGGCATACCTCCAGCACTTGCTCCAATTGCACGCGATCGAACAGGTCCAGTTCACCGGCCTGCGCACCAAGAACGGTGTCGACCAGGCCCTGCTCGCCGTCCATGCTCCACGTTCCCTGAAGCCGCTGCACTTCCTCGCTGGCCACCGCCTCGGTGATGCGGCCGGCATCCGCCAGCGTAGCCATGCGCGTTACCGATGCGGATAGCTCACGGAAGTTGCCAGCCCAGGCTGCCTGGGTTGATGTGGCAAACGCCAGGTAGCGGCGCTTTGCCTCCACGTTGAAACGTACCAGTTCGCCTTGTTCCCGGCCGATACGGTCCAGCTCGAAGTCCAGGTTCGGTTCAATATCCTCGCGCCGCTCGGCGAGTCCCGGCAGCGCATAGGTCCAGAGATTGATTCGCGCGTACAGATCCTCCCGGAACGAGCCGGCAGCGACCATGCGCCGTAGATCACGGTGCGTGCCGGCGATCAACTGGAAATCGCTCTCGATTTCCTTGTCGGCGCCGACCGGCAGGAAGCGCTTTTCCTCGATGGCCTTGAGCAGCATGGCCTGCTCGTCGAGCCCGAGTTCGCCGATCTCGTCGAGGAACAGCAGGCCTGCATCCGCTGCCCGCAGCAGGCCGGCCCGCGCACTCTGTGCTCCCGTGAAGGCGCCCTTGACATGGCCGAAGAGCGTGGACATTGCCGCATCGCCGCGCAAGGTGGCGCAGTTGATCTCGATGAAGGGGCCTGATATCTGGTGGCGCCCGCGTTTCAACTCGTAGACACGCTTGGCCAGGAATGACTTGCCGGCCCCGGTCGGGCCGACCAGCAGCATCGGTGCGCGCGAGCGGGCGGCGACCCGCTCCAGTTGCTCGATCAAGGCATTGAAGCGTGGGTTCCGTGTGGCGATGCCGGCCTTGAGGAACGACACCGTTTCGTCCCGTTCGCGGCGAAAGCGTTGGGCGATGCGGTTGTATCGCGAGAGATCGAGGTCGATCACGGAGACGCTGCCCGGCCCGCCCGGCCCCTCGTCGGTAGGCGGAGGTGGAGACGTCTGCACCAGTCGGGCGGGAAGGTATCGCGCCTCCGCCAGCAGGAACCAGCAGATCTGCGCGACGTGTGTGCCCGTGGTGATGTGCAGCAGGTAATCCTCTTGCTCCAGGTCGAAGGGGTAGTCGCGTGCGAAGTCATGCAGCGTGGCGTAGACCTGCTCGAAATCCCAGGGATCGTGGATCGAGATCGGCGCGAGCCTGACTTCGGTGCGCGGCGAGCAAGTGGAGATGTCGTCGGCGATGCGCTGCGCCAGCCTGGCGTGACTGGGCGGGTGCAACAGTTCCAGCCGGTCGATGGGCAGGTCGGGCTGGCTGCAGAGGCTGATCGTTGGCCGCCATTTCCGCCAACGCTTGTCCCGACCACCGAGGTCGAGCACGGTGCCAAGGAAGCCGATGGCGACGGTCTTGCGCATAACGTATCTCAGAAGATAAGTAACGCGAAGATATTATCAAAGATTGCGATATGAGCTAGCCTGCCAACTGTTGCTGGATGGGGCTAAAATGCTTTTGAATCAATGGCTTAAGAATATCATCCGTTCAGTCCCTGGCTGTTGGCACACTCCTCGCTAAATCTGGTTCAGCCGGATGTCCCGCTGGCCCGCGAGCGAGGGTTCTCAACCGGCCTGCTGGTGCGCCATCGCCGAACCTGGGTTTGTTGCGACGGCGTATGCCGCCATGCGCGGAGGAAGGCGATCGGGGGCGCTTGGCGCTTCGCCTGGGCTCGATTCCCTGGGCATCCCGCACTGTTCGGAAGCTCATCGGGTAGAGCAGTCGGCTTCGGCCTGCAGGTGGCGGGTTCGAATCCCGCCCGAACACTGTCCTGAACGGGCAGTCCTGTTATTGGTGTATCTCGGAATTCAGAATTCAGGATTCAAGATGAGTGCAATCGACTATCAACTGATGGAACTGGCGCACGGTAAGCCAGTGAAGATGTGGACGAACGGCGTGGCCGTCGAAGACGACGCCCGCCGCCAACTGCGCAATACCGCCAGCATGCCGTTCGTGTTCCGCCATCTGGCGGTGATGCCGGACGTTCACCTGGGCAAGGGCTCGACGATCGGTTCTGTGATTCCCACGCAGGGGGCCATTATTCCGGCCGCGGTCGGCGTCGATATCGGCTGCGGCATGATGGCCGTGCGCACGACGCTGAAGGCAGCCGATCTGCCCGATTCGCTGGCGGCGCTGCGCCGCGCGATCGAGCGCGCCGTACCGCACGGCCGCGCACCGGGTCGACGCGATCCCGGCGCGTGGGGAGAGCGTGCGCCGCACCACGTGGACGAGGTGTGGAAGACGTTGGCTCCGGGCTTCGACCAGATTCGCCAGAAGTATCCGAAGCTGGAGAAGACCAACAACTACGTCCACCTGGGTACGCTCGGTACCGGCAATCATTTCATCGAGGTCTGCCTGGACGAAGCCGGCAGTGTCTGGTTCATGTTGCATAGCGGCTCGCGAGGCGTGGGCAATGCCATTGGTTCACTGTTCATCGAGCTGGCGCAGCAGGACATGCGCCAGCACATCGCGAACCTGCCCGACCGCGATCTGGCCTACTTCGAGGAGGGAAGCCGGCACTTCGATGACTATGTCGAGGCGGTCGGCTGGGCGCAGGAGTACGCCCGCCGCAATCGCGAGGTGATGATGGCGGCCGTGATCGCCGCTGCGCGCGGGGTGATCGGCAAGCCGTTCAGCGTCGACGAGCACGCGGTGAACTGCCATCACAACTACGTGCAAAGGGAGCGCCACTTCGACACCGATGTGTACGTGACCCGCAAGGGCGCCGTATCGGCGCAAAAGGGACAACTCGGAATCATTCCGGGGTCGATGGGAGCGAAGAGCTTCATCGTGCGCGGCCTGGGTAATCCGGAGAGCTTTTGCTCATGCAGCCACGGCGCGGGACGCACGATGAGCCGCACCGAAGCCAAGCGCCGCTTTACGGTGGCGGATCAGGTGAAAGCCACCGCGCATGTGGAGTGCCGCAAGGACGAAGCCGTGATCGACGAGATCCCGATGGCATACAAGGACATCGATGCGGTCATGGCAGCGCAACGCAGCCTGGTCGAAATCGTCCACACGCTACGCCAGGTGGTGTGCGTGAAGGGGTAGGGCAAGAAGGGGGAGGGCGCAGTCCGTCCCCCGTCGACAGAGAGAGGAGCCATGCAGTTTGCCGAACCACAAACTGTGCGCAGCGCCCATCCGGTGGCGCCGGAGGTGCGCGCGCGCATCATGGCGGAACTGGAGAACGTCGAGCGCCATCACGGAGTGAAGATTCCTCGACGATGTTGTTCAGGTATTTGATCTGGCGGATAACGATAGGAGCTTCACGTTCGGTCGATCTTACATGTGGCTGGACTGCTGAATCGGCATCCACCGATTCAATGAGGGACGAGCTTTTTCTTGGCGAGTTCTAGCGAGTCAAGAAAGGCCCGCCTTGTCGACTGCCCGGTACAGATATTTCCACTGGGCGCGTATCAGGATGTAGGTTTCATCCATGCGCCAACTCTTTCCCGCCGGGCGTTTGTGCCGGCGAAAGAGCTTGTTAAGCACCGGCAGCATCTTGAGCGCCCAACGATGTACGGTCGAGTGATCGACCGAGACGCCGCGCTCGTCCATCATCTCCTCGAGATGCCGCAGGCTCAGCGGATAGGCGACGTACCAGCGCACGCAAGTCAGCATTACCTCCAGCGGATAGTGCAGACGCCTCAAGACCTTCGCCATTTCCAGATTCATGTCTGCCAATGCGCACTGTGTTCAACATCGGCACAGTCTACCGGATGCTTATTGCGACAGAACCCTGCGGCGCATCGAGTTGCAGTTCAGCACGCCTACGCGGACCGAGACCTCGGTCGCCTGGGAGCCGATCTCGCGTGCCCGGAATTCAGTTGGCAACTGGTGGTTCGAAATCATGCTACTAGCCGATGAGGTAGATTATAAATGCCATCGAACGGTAGAATCTGCCCCAACTTGCGCAGTATGGAAGGTGAGATAGACTATAGAGCCATTCAAATGGCTATCAGTACGAAACCTGGTAATAATCCCGCAAGAGTTCCGAAATGCGATGAGACACCAATTCGCATTCGGTGCGCGTCAACGGTATGAATTTCGCTGCCCAGGCTCCCTTATGGACGTAGTCCGGAAACCTTGGTGACTCACCCCACCGCCAGTCGGGGTGATGTGCTTGGCGACTTCGACCCAATACGTGAAGATGTACACGACGGTGATCCTGAACATTTTTAGGGCCAACTGGCGGTGCAGCGTCATTGAGAGTCCAGTTTCCCGCTTCCCAATAGTTCAGGCATCCATCTCGCAGTTGAGGAAGGGTCTCGAGCATAGCTCGTCCCGTCGCAGCTACCAAGTACGACCATTGCGCGAGCTCTTCTGGCGTAAGTTCGCTTCGTTCCCATACAGGTCGCGGCGGATGAACGAGGAGGTGGCCGCCATCGGCTCGATCACAAAGGACGGTGTTGGGGAGGGCGACATTGCCACCAGAGAAAGAGAAGAGATTTGAATCCATATGCAGAAGCTTGATCCCGTGAGTAACGATATTCGCTGCCGGAGGGTACGGCAGCAGACACAGCAAGAGGTTGATCTGACCTATCGAAGGAACCTGGATTCGATGCTGCGCATGTGTTCATCACCTTGGAGGGCAATGATCTCCTTCACAGACGGTAGATATGAGTCGACCTGGCGAATCCCTCTATCTCTCCGAATCGTTGCAAAGACATCCTTCATGGCGCCAACGGCCGCGCGGATCGCGTGGTTTCCGTAGATCACGATGCCAACCTTCCGAAGAGCCTCAATGTCCGGCTCGGTCAGTTGGGGATAGGCAGTAGGGACCAAAACCAAAGGAATCCTTCCAGGCCAGGCACGGATGAAGTCGAGCACCTCGTCAGGCGTCTTCTGTTTGGAGTGAATCAGAATCGCGTCTGCGCCAGCTTCCTCGTACGCCAAGCCGCGTTCGATAGCTTCTGCCTGGCCTCGGCCGGCAATCAACGCCTCGGTACGTGCTACGACGACAAGATCGGCATCCCGACGTGCATCTACTGCTGAGGCGACTTTCCCCTGAAACTCTTCAATCCTCACAAGATCCTGGCGGCCGGCCTCGCGCAAGCTCGTGTCCTTGGGGAACGTCTTGTCCTCCATGACAATTGCGGATGCTCCGGCCTCTTCATATTGCCGAACGATGTAGTTGACATTTACTGCGTTCCCAAAGCCGGTATCGATATCTGCAATGAGAGGGATGGACACCACGGAGGCAATTGCCCGCATCATCTCCAGATGGAGTCCCATCGAGAGGATGTTGGCATCGGGCACGGCGTAGCTGGCAGAAAGCTCAAAGCCGCTGCCCCAAATTCCGCCAAAGCCGGCTTCCTCCGCCAGTTTTGCGCTAAGAGGATTGTGCGCCGCCATGGCAGTGAAGAGCTTGCCGTCTTCGAGGGCCCTTCGAAGAGTCTGGTTTTTTGTCATCTGCAAAGTTCTGTGTTTGGTGAGGGTCTCAAGAATCGAGCTCATAGTTCCCGGCGCAATTGAGCGCATGCAGTAGCGATCCGATTCATCGCCTCTTCGAGCTCACTGTCGGACGCGGCATAAGAAATGCGGAAGTGTCCGGGCAACCCGAACGCAATACCGGGCACCACTGCTACCCCAGCCGTCTTCAGAATGAACATCGCCAGATCGCTGTCGGAAGAAATCAGGTTGTTGGCTGCATCGCGTCGGCCAAGCAGATCGTGGCATCCGGGGAATGCATAGAAGGCACCTGGCGGGACGTCGCATGTGATGCCGTCAATGGCACGAAGACGCGCAACAATGCTATCCCGGCGCTGGCGAAACGTCTCAACGAAGCCGGGCAGGAAGTCCATCGGACCATCCAGTGCGGCGATTGAGGCGGCCTGGCTAATTGAGCTGGTGTGTGACGTCGACTGCGACTGAACCAGGTTCATGGCCTGGATGAGTTCCAACGGGCCAGCTCCAAATCCCACCCGCCAGCCTGTCATGGCGTAGGCTTTGGAGACCCCGTTAATGGTCAGGGTACGTGCAGCAAGTTCCGGCGTGACCGCTGCGGGCGTGGCGAATGGCGTATCGTCATAGCGAATCAACTCATAGATGTCGTCGGCCAAGATCCACACGTGCGGATGCCGGAGCAGTACTTCCGCTAATGCGGCGAGTTCGCTGTGGCTGTAGACCGCACCCGACGGATTGGATGGAGAGTTGAGCATCAGCCATTTGGTCCGTGGTGAGAGCGCTTCTTTGAGCTGATCCGGTGTCAACTTGAAGCCAGAGGCTGCACTACAGCGGACGATGACTGGCTGGCCCCCTGCAAGCTGGACCATCTCCGGATAAGAAACCCACGCTGGGGTGGGGATCACCACTTCGTCGCCCGGATTGACGGTTGCCTGCAGCGCGTTATATAGCAGTTGCTTAGCCCCGCATCCGACCTGAATTTGCTGTGGGCTGAAGGTCAGACCATTGTCAAGCTGGAACTTGCGGACGACGGCTTCGCGCAGTGCAAGCGTGCCGGCAACATCCGTGTATCGCGACTCATTGCGGTCGATGGCAGCTTTAGCCGCCTCACGAATATGCTCGGGCGTCGGAAAATCCGGTTCCCCCTGGCTGAGCGTAATGACATCGTGGCCTTCTCGCTTGAGCTGCGCAGAAAGGCGAGTCATCTCTTTCGTGGCCGATGGCTTGGCCCCAAGGACACGATGTGCCAGGAAATTCCTGTGGAAGTTGTCGGTGGCTGTCATTCAATCGCTCCTATTTTGAGGTGGAGTGCCCAGCGATCAAGCGCCAGCGGGATGAAGATTGTCAGGAGAAGCAGCAAACTATATGTTGCCGTGACAGTCACCACGAGTGTCGGCAGCAGCGATAGCCCGACCACGGCGAGTACGCAAGTAGTAGCGAGCTTGGCTCGCCAGCCGGAAATGGTCAGCGGTGCTGACTCCATCTGGAACTGTCTACGTTCAACAATACCCTTCTGAATCAGCAGCATTCCGATGCCAAGGAACACAAGCAGGGAAGCCACGGTCGGGTTGCCACCCATCTCGCTGACGAACTCGTTATAGGCTTTCACCGCAAGCACTGGCGTGCGAGCACCAAGGATCGCTGGTACTCCGAAGCCACCGATTACATGTGCGAAGACAATCAATGCACCGGAGAACACGGAGGACAAGACCAGCGGTGTTGTGACGCCAGACAGGACCTTCCCGAGTGGGCGCGCCAAGCTAAGGGCTGCTTCCTCCAGGTTCCTACCGGCACGTACTACTAACACCTTGATGCCGGGATTCTCTTTGGTGAACTGCTCGACGACACGGTTGACCGTCTCGACGTCGTTAGATGAGTACAGGACAACTTCCGCGGCAACTGAACTTCGAATGCCAAGACTCTCCAGTATGAGCATTCCGCATGGCATTGATGCACGCTTGAACTTCACCTTCGTCTCCTTGTGGGTTTTGGCGGCGAAGGAATCGTAGGCGTTTGTTCAAGGCTATACTATGCTCTCTCCCGCTGCCCATCAGGCTTTCATTGGGAAACAATGAGTTTTACTCATGCTGAAAAACGCAGATGTACCCCTGATAGCAATCCGCGTGTTCGTTACTGTTGGTAGACACGGGAACTTCACGCGGGCAGGTGAGGCCTTGGGCATCACCCAAAGCGCGGTGAGCAGGCACATTGCCACCCTGGAGGCTCTGGCGGATCGCCCATTGTTTGAGCGAAAAGGCTCAAACATTGCAATGACACCGGCAGGTACCCAGTTCTATGACGCGGTAAAGGACGCTGTCTCGACGATTGAATTGGCCACGCAGCAGATGGCGCAAGCACGGTATACGCCGGACCGATTGACGGTGCGTACCTCGATGCCGAGCTTCGCGATGACGGTCATCGTGCCTGTGCTGGGAGCCTTCACAGCTCGGAATCCCGTACAAGTCGACCTGATAACGTCGCTATCTGCTCCTCAGGCGCAGGAACTCTTTGATGTGCTAATCACCCGTGACCAGAGCCTGCCAGGTACGGAGAGTTGGGAACTGATTCGCGAGGAATTGGTGTGCGTGGGTTCGCCTTCTGTCGCTACAACACATCGCGCGGTTGCGCCGTCCCGGTGGCCACTAATCGCAGCCAGGTCAAGGCCGGATGCAATTCCAGTGTGGGCTGTAGCGAAGGATATTTCGCCTGAACGCCTTCATGTCAGCGCAGTCTACGACCATCTGTTCTTGGCCGTGGCCGCCGCAATTGGTGGTGCTGGCCTGCTGATTGTCCCGAGTATTCTTGTGCGGGATCAGCTGCGTGACGGTACGCTTGTGCTGGCGGATGACCAGCGCGTTGCTTCGGGCGCGAGCTATACAGCGTATGTTCACCCGCAGGGTAAGAACGTTCGGGTGGCTCAGGAGTTCTGTCGTTGGTTCAAAGGTGCCCTCCGAAGGCGCCTGCAGGACGAATAGTGTGTTGACACATTTACGGTCGCAACGGTGACAGATTTAATACGGTTTACGGCCTTCGGCGGCCAGCACATCGGCACATGCAAAGCCCAGCCCTTTGCTCGCGCCGCATACCTGGCATGTTTGCCTTGCAGTCCGAAGTCCATTGTTGCGCTTCTTTGGAGGACCGCCGCAGCTTTGCTAGAACCGGACATTACCGCGTTGCTCATGCAGTTTGTGTCTAGGCGGTTCTCAGGTGTCGCGTGGCTGGCTGTCGGCACGAGCGTGCTTTTGGCCCAAGTACGACACTACTATTTGGCCGTAACAGTTAGTGTCCAGGCTAAGTTGAAATGTCCGGTCGCTGGCTAAGTTAAAATGTCCGAAATCCAAGCCGGCAGAATGAGCAATGACGGTAGAGCGCAGTGAAATCATTGATGCAATTGGCATAGATGCAGTGACAGGTGCGGTTCATCTAAGCATCATCGACCCGCTCCCCTGGGACTTGAAACACCTGCAACTACTTCAAGAGAAAATCAATACATATCTCGGCTTTATCGAGTCTGGTGAGATTTATGCATCCTATCCTGAGGCAAAGCGTCGCCAGCTTATCGTGGACGTCATCTCAAGGTTCCGACCAGATGAAAGCGCGATGCAATTCTTGGTGCGAGCCAACGAGATCGTAGAGACCTATGGAGCTTCACTCCTCCTGCGTCACTCAGGCAAAGGATACGATGGCGATATGTCTTAGGCTTCAGCGGTGGTGGTTCTCTTGGTCTAGTCGTCAGTACCGTTTAACGGCCATGGCTGTTGCTGCAAACGCGTCAGCGCCTCTAGCATGTCGTTCTGATCCAGCGATCGCTGCGACTTCTTGCCGGGCGGTCGCCCACGCTTGCGCGGAACCCCGTCCGTGCTTGGCACAGATTGCGACCGCGTGTTGTCGCGCTTCTCCTGAACGTATTGCGCCAACTGCAACACGTGCCCCAGCCGCTTGTTATCCACGATCGCCCCCTGATCGACTTCCGACAGCTTGTCGTAGGTGGTGTAGGGCAGGGCAGTGCCATTGGCCCGAGGTTCGATCTTCCCGTCCGGGTAGTGGTAGACATCGATGTAGCGACCGGCCAGCTTCCGATGTTCCGGGGTGTCAGTCAGCAGGTAGAGCATCTTGTCGTACTGAATCGTCAGACTCTTCGACACGCAGCGTGGCTCGCGCCAGGTGAAGATCAGGTCCAGGTCCTCGTCGGGTCGCAGCGGACGATGAGCGTTATGGCTGTTCCGGGGCACCTTGGCGAAGCGTGTGTTGTAGTCGGCGATGAACTCCGGCATGAAGGCATTGGCGGCCTCCATCGAACTGATCCCGCGCAGACGCAGTTCCTTGACCAGGCGGTCCTGCAGCGTTAGGTGGGTCCGCTCGACGCGGCCCTTGGCTTGGCTGCTGTTGGCGCAGATGCTCTCGATGTTCAGCTCGAACAAGGCCCGGGCAAACTGGGTATGACCGTCGCCACCGGTCGCGTTCGGCTTGTTGTTACGGAAGACGCTGGCCTTGTCGCTATAAAAGGCCACCGGCTTTCCATGCCGATCCAGATAGGCTCGGGTCGCTGCAAAGTACGTGAACGTGGCCTCAGAGTGGGTGAAGCGCAGTTCCATGATCTGGCTAGTTGCATCGTCCACGTAGACCAGCAGTGTGCAAGCTGGTGCCCGGTCTTCGAACCAGCGGTGGTCACAGCCATCGATTTGGATCAGCTCGCCCAGGCACGCCCGGCGGTTGCGCGGCTGGTGGACCTTGGGCGGCCGCTGCTTGCGGGGCACCCAGAGGCCAGCGCCAACCATCAATCTCCGAACTGTCTCCTTGGCCAGGAACAAACCATGAACTTCGCACAGTTTCTCCGCGGCCAACGTCGGCCCGAAGTCGATGTAGTGCTCCCGAATGAGGTCGAGCGCCGCAGCCTCGCGCTCCGCCGGCAATCGATTATTGCTGGGCCGCCCGCGTCGGCGAGAAACCAATCCCGAGGCGCCTTCCTGCCGGTAGCGATCCAGCAATCGCCGGAATTGCCGACCTGTGATCTCCAACCGCTCGGCGGCCACACTGGGCCGCAATTCGCCGTCTACGACCGCCTGGACGGTCTTGAGCCTGTCTAACTCGCGCATGCTTACCGTAATGACCTCAGATCTAGCCATCGCCTGGCGTCTCCATCGCATCTAACCGGGCAGGCTGGATACCATGAACGACAGGCTAGGCGGACATTTCTACTTAGCCAGATCCGGACATTACAACTTAGCCGCTACATAACATGTCTAGGCGGTTCTCAGTTGTCGCGTGGCTGGCTACATTCAAATGTCGGCACGGGCGTGCTTTTTGTGCGAGCTTGGAGGCTTTGGCGAGTTTTCGGTGGGGCGGTGGGGCTGGCCTGACGCGACGGAGTCCCGCGCCGGGTGGGGCGCTGGCGGCGCGGTGGGCCAAGTTCAACTGACCGCGTGCTTGCGGGGGGCTGCGGGGCCGCGCGCTCAGCCGGGGCGGTCGCGCGGACGCGCTCCGCAAGGTGTCGCGCCTCGGCCAGACCGGTCAGGGACGCTTGGCTCCGATCGGTGGCGACCAGGCGGCTGCCGACCGGGTTCGGCCAGAAGCCGGCACTCGACATGAGGGCCCTGATTGCACACAATCCTGAGAAGCGTTCGCCGCAGCCGCCCCTTCCGGGCGGCATACCAACATTACTGAACTGATTGCCGCAGTGATGTCCATGGACCTTCAGGCTTTCATTAGGCGCTCGAGGCGAACAGTCTAATGAAGGCAGAATGTAGCCAATATCGGAATTACATCTATCCTCGGAGTTTGACAATGAGATGCCAGATTTGCGGGCGTGAACTGAATCGAGGCGACGATCCATTGTCCGTGGACTGCGGTGGCGATTGTTGGGGATGCATCGGAGAAATTGAAGCGGAGATGGGTGACAAGGCATCGCTGGAGAAGGTGCGCGACGAGCATTCGCGCGGACTTCGACCAAGTTGGACGGCCCCTTTAGATGGCGACTGACGGCCAATCGGGGACAGTCACCGCTGGACAATCGCTATACTCCTCCGCTGATATGCGACGCATTAGCGACGCAGGAACCGAAGGACGCTTATGTCGGAAAACGATTTTGATATCAAACTGGATGAGTTGGTGGATCGCTCTGTCGGCAAGCTTCTCACGGCCGACAGTTTCGATCCCTCAGCATTTGATGCCCTCAAGGAATATCTATGGCAGAAGGGTGAGGGACTTCAGCATGAATACTGCGTGTCAAAGCAGATTCTGCGCACCCTCCGGTCGACCGTAAGTGCCATAACAAGTCGAGCGGAGTATCTGCCTTCCGTGCGCCAACACCTTAAATTGGCCCGAGAGTTCGACGGAATGCTCGACAGCCTGATCGCGGGAGAGACCCGCGCAACTCGAACTCCTGGGGTTCCTCGGGTGATTTAATCCGACGCATGGAATGTCTGCTTCCAGCAAGGACGACTGACCGCTAAGGGTTCGGTGGCGGTCACCACTACCAGGTTGCCCAATGAATGCTTAGGGTCGGTAGCCGCCCTTCAGCATCGGGCGGGCCCGGCGTCCGCTATCGGGCAGCAAGCGGCCAACTAGGGCCGGGGCGTACCCTTGATCGCCCGCTCCAGGTCGATCCGATTGATCAGCCGCTGACGCTTTACGTGCCCCGGCGGGTGCTGCGGCCGTGGTGGCTCGCCCTGCAGCGTCCGCGACGGGCCGGCCTGATGCCGGTCGTCGCGCAGCGCTTGTACCTGGGCGGCGATATCCAGCACGTGCCCCAGCCGCTTGTTTTCCACGATGGCGCCCTGGTCGATCTCCGAGAGCCGGTGGTAGGTGGTGTAGGGCAGGGCAGCGCCATCGGCCCACAGTTCCACGTGCCCGTCCGGATAGTCGGCCACTTCGATGTAGCGATGGATCAGGCGGCGGTGCTCGGGCCGGTCCTCCAGCAGGTACATCACCTTGTCGTATTGCAGCGTGAGGCTGGCCGACACCTTGCGCCACTCGCGCCAGCTGAAGATTCGTTCCAGATCCTCGTCGCCACGCAGCGGCCGGTGCGCGTTGAAATCGCTCTTTGGCACCTTGGCAAAGCGCGCGTTGAAGTCCGCGATAAACGTCGGCGCATAGGCGTTGGCGGCGTCCATCGAGCTGATGCCGCGCAACCGCAGCTCCTTGACCAGGCGGTCCTGCAGCGTGCCGTTCATCCGTTCGACGCGGCCCTTGGCCTGGCTGGAATTGGCGCACAGGATGTCGATATTCAGCTCGAACAACGCCCGTCCGAACTGCGTATAGCCTCGGCCTTCGGCGTTGGCCTTAGCGCTGACCCGGAACACGCTGAACTTGTCCGAATAGAACGCCTGCGGCTTGCCGTGCCGCTCGAGATAGGCCCGGGTGGCGGTGAAATAGGCGGGGGTCGACTCGGTCGGCACGAACAGCAGCTGCATCAGCCGGCCGGTGGCGTCGTCGACATAGACCAGCAGCGTGCACGCCGGCGCGCGGTCTTCGAACCAGTGGTGGTCGCTGCCGTCGATCTGGACCAGCTCGCCCAGGCAGGCCCGCCGATTGCGCGGCTGGTGGACCTTGGGCGGGCGCTGCCTGCGCGGCACCCAGAAGCCCGCGTCGACCATGATCCGGCGCACCGTTTCCTTGGCCAGGTCGATGCCATGACGCTCCCGCAGTTTCTCGGCGGCCAGCGTTGGGCCGAAGTCGGCGTAGCTGTCACGGATCAGTCCGCACACGCGAGACTCCAGGCCAGGCGGCAACTGGCGGTTGCCGGGGCGGCCGCGCTTGCGCGAAGCGAGGCCGCTCGGCCCATCCGCCCGGTACCGCTGCGCCAAGCGCTCCACCTGCCGGCGCGACAAGCCCAGCTTCTCGGCGGCGCGCCAGACCGCCAGGCCGTGCTCCACCACGGCCTGTATCACCTTGAGTCGGTCCAGTTCGCGCATCGTCACGGTCAGAATCTCGGGCTTGCCCATGGCGGCCTCCAGTCTCGGACGGACGGAAAGCCGCCAGCTTGCCAGGACTGGCAAGCACTGCGACAGTTCTAATTGGCCCAAGTACGACAATACTATTTGGCCGTAACATAACAGTTACGCATAATTAACCTTATGTTAAATATAAGACGAATCCGACCGAGACGATAGAAGCCGCCAAGCGCAATCCACGCGCGCCTTGCCCCATCACCAGGCTAGCCGGCGGCCGCCTGCAGCTCGAGTACCTCTCTCCTGAAACGCCCGCCACGCTCCTGCGCCGTTCCTGGCTGCGGCATGCTTCATGATGCACATTCGTGTAACGTAGAATACGCCGCAAAACGCTAAGAAAACCAATGCGCAGCCTATTCCTGCTAGCGATCCTCGCGGCCGCCTTCAATGTCCACGGCGCGAGCAAGTGCCGCAATGGCGGCCGCATCCTTTATCTCGACGACGTTTGTCCGCCTGGTTACACCGATATCACAAGCGGCCAAGGCGGAAGCGTGTCGGTCATCGGTAAAAGCGCCGAGGTAAAGCAGCAGGAGCAGGCCTTTCTGCAGGAGCGCAGGGTCTCGGAGTTGCAATACCAGGCCCAACTGGCCCAGGAACAACGGCAGCTCGTTGCTGCAGAGAACAATCGACGAGGCCTTTGCAGTGCGATCGATGGCCAGGTTCGGGCGGTCGAGATCCAGATGCGCCAGATCAACGGTTGGCAGTTCATGGACCAGCTCAAACGGACCCACCGGCAGCTGCGCGACCAGCAGTTTCAGCTGGGCTGCGGGAGGTAATCGGCTCGGCAAGGCCAGGCCCTGGCGCAAGCTGCCGGCTGGCCCCAACGACGGAAAAGCAATGCCGACTGGCCAGCGTGCGGCACCGCCGGATTTCCGCAGAGGTCGCAGCAAGGCCTCGGCTTGTCCGTTTCTCACCGCCTGGCACGCTTCCTGATCTCCGCGGTCTCCTGCCGGATCTGCTCGCCGATTTCGCGGAGCTGGGCCCGCAGGCTGGCGAGATGCGCTTGATCCGCCGGCTTCGGTTGACGATTGCCCGAGTCGTTCGCAGCGTCGAGGGACATGGCTTCGATCATCAACTCGGTCCCGCGCGTGATGTCGGCCACCAGTGGCTGCCGGGGGTCTCCGGGGCGGAGCTTGACGCCGCTGAGTTCGGTGTCGATCTGTCTGAGCGCGGGGATGTATTGGTTGCGTTCGCGTTCCGCGATCGCCTTGGTCGACAGGGTCCCGGCGCGCAGGGCTTGTTCGTCCGCCTGAACAGACTTGAGTGCGGACGAATTCAAGCAGTCCGTGCTTCATGTGGTCTTCGCTGGCGAGGGCCGCGCGCTGGTCCAGCGCCGCCTTGGGCGCAAGCATCGCCAGTGCGGCAATGGAAAGCGTTCCGAGGGCCAGTCCGGCCAGCAGGCTGACCGCCGCCGTGCGCTGGTAGCGGCTCATGTCCAGGCGCGCGGGCAACAGCCAGGCTAGCGCGCTGCCACCGATCAGGCCGCCGATATGCGCGGCATTGTCGATGCCTTGGCGCGAGAAGCCTTGCAGCAGCGCGTAGGCGATGAAGACTGCGAGTTGCACGATCAGGCGCTTGCTGAGGGTCTCGGGAATCTGCTCGCGGTTCTTTCCCACGGCGACCAGCATGGCACCGGTCACGCCGAAAACCGCGCCCGATGCGCCGACCGAGACCACGTGCTGAGCGGCGAAGTGCAGGCTCAAGGCGCTGCCGAGCAGTCCGGAGGCCAGGTAGATCAACAGGTAGGCGCGCGCGCCGTAGATCCGCTCGACCGTGACACCGGCGGTGTACAGGCCAAGCATGTTCATCGTCACGTGCATCAGGCTGGCGTGCAGGAAGATGGCGCTCAACAGCCGCCACCATTCGCCCTGCTGCACTGCCGATGCGGCATTTCCCCCCAATGCGAACAGGGTGCTCGCCGGTGTCTGCGCGATGCCCCCGCCCGAGCGCAGCGACAGCAGCCAGATGACAACGTTGGCGGCGATCAAGGCGTGGGTCATCCAGGGACGCGGGCTCAGCGCATGGAGTTTCTCGGCAAATTGCCGTTCGGCGGCGAACTGGTTGGTCCGTATCCTGGCGACGGCCGGCATCTGGCCGGTGGCATCCAGGCGGCAGTGGATGGCGTCGAGCAAGCGCTCGCGGTCGGCATTGTCGAACGCCGCCAGGGGCAGCGCCACCCTGCCCGCGCATGGCTGGCTCCAGGGCAGGATGCCGCTGCCGGCGGTGCCCGCATCCGGCTTGAGCTGCAGTTCCAGGAACGCCCCGCCTCGCCGCATGCGCACCGTCACCTGGTCGATCTCGCCCCAGTCGACGCGCTGGCTCTTGCCCTGGAACCGCGGCGACGCGATCGACTCGCTATCGAGCGTGACCAATGGCTTGCCCTTGCCGAGCTGGCGGCGCATGGCCAGCTCGGCGTACAGCAGGATAGACAGGATCACACCGGCCAGCGGGGCGAGAAGCTGGGGATGGCCGCGTAGCTTGAGCACAAGCAGTAGCAAGAGCGCGGTAAACGTCAGGCGCAGCGTTAGGCGGTTGGTCCGCAGCGGGCTCTTGGGGGAGGCAGAGAAACGTTCCTCCGCGACCTCGGCGTGCATCAGTTGCTGGCGCATGCCTTGCATCTGGCTCGACGGTTCCATGGTCCTCCGCCCTCCCCTGGTTTCCGCGTCGGCTCCCAACGCCTGACGCGGCAAGGTGTTGAGTGTGTTGAGTGTGACTGGATGAGCGTGACTGAGACAGCCCTCCGCGATCGGGCGAACCGCGTGCCGCTCCTGCACGCAGGGTGCGGACTTGCGCCGCTGCACTTTTCAGGGACGCGGCCTGCATGCCGCGCTCGCGCCGGATACCGGCAAGGCGCGCCGTTTCGGCGAAGCGGGCGCCATCGCGCGAGAGAGCAGTGTGGCGGGCCGGCGGTGGCTTGTCGGTCTGCCGCCGCACGCTGCAGGGAGTCCGGCGCGCGTATGCTGTATACACAACAGACCGGCGCCGGTGCGCGCTGTGTTGCCGGCGGACCTGGCACAGGACTGCGCGCGGCGGCGCCGTGCCCTCTCCTGCCCTGCCTAGATCACTGTCCCGCCGTTCGGGCTGATGACCTGGCCGACCAGGTAGTGCCGGTCGCCGGCCAGGTGGACCACGGTCGACGCATACTCGGCCATGGTACCGAGGCGCCCGGCCGGGCAGATCTGCCAGAACTGGCGGGTCTTCTCCTCTCCTGCATTGGCCAGGTAGTCTTCGAAATCTGGCGTCAGTACCCCGCCCGGCGCCATCGCGTTGACGAAGATGTTGGCACCGGCGACCTCGGCGGCGACCGACTTGGTGAAGGCGATCACCGCGCCCTTGGTGGCGCTGTAGTGCGGGCTATGCGCGCTCATCGCCGACAGGCCGGCGACCGACGCGATGTTGACGATGCGGCCGTAGCGCTGCGTCTCCATCTGCCGCAGCGCGGCGCGCGTGCAGTAGAACACGCCGTGAACATTGACGTCCCAGAAGCGATGCCACTCCTCGTCGCTCAGCGCGCTGGTGAACTGCAGTGACTGCCGCGGCAGCGGTGTGGTCAGGTAGGCATAGTGGCGGTTGCGCCGTTCGACGTCGGCCGGCCGGGTCGGGATCACGGCGGCGTTGTTGATGAGGATGTGCAGGCTCCCGCATTGCCGCACGATGTCGTCGACCATGGCATCGACCGCCGCGCTGGCGGAGACGTCGCAGGGGAAGGCGAGGCAGCGGGCACCGGTGGCGGCCACCGTCGCGCGGGTATGCTCCAGCGCCGGCAAGTCGATATCGCACACGGCGACGGTGGCGCCGGCCTGGCCGAGCGCCAGCGCGATTGCGCCGCCGAGGCCGCGTCCTGCTCCGGTGACGAGCGCCACGCGGCCGTCCAGGGCCCGGTTTTCCTGAAGCATGGTGCTGTCTCCTTCAGCGTGTGGCGTGGATGCCGGCAAGCGCCGGCCGGCGGGCACAGCGCGCGGCACAGGCAAAGGCGATGGCGGAAGCGATCGCCACCAGGTCGGTGCCCAGCAGGACGTAGGTGATCGGCGACGCGGTCCCTTGCCGGCCGAGCAGGTCGATGGCCCAGCCGGCCAGCAGGTTGCCGGCCGAGATCGCGAACACATTGATGCACAGCATCGAGAAGCCGGTCATCGTCGAGCGCGTGTGCGCCGGCACGCGCGCCATGATGGCGGCGTTCGCCGGCCCGTAGACCGCCAGCGGCAGGAAGGCGCCGGCGCACATGCCGGCATAGAAGGCCGGCGAACCCGGTTCGGCGAAGCGGTAGGCGATCATCAGCGGTGCGCACAGCAGCACCAGCAAGGCCATCAGCGCGGCGTGCCCTCCCGGCAGGCGGCGCGCCGCGCGGTCGCCGAGCATGCCGCCGACGACGGCGCCGAGCGTGCCGAACACCAGTTGCAGCAGCCCGATGCGGGTGGCGATGACGGCCGCATCCATGCCGCGTTCCTTGACCAGCCAGAGCTGCGTGAACGACAGCCCGGCAAAGACCACATGCACCAGCACCACGCCGGCGAGCAAGTGGCGCAGCGGCCGGCTTTCCCGTATCAGGCGCAACACTGCTGCCATCTGCTGCAGGAAGGGGGCGCCGCGCTCCGTGATCGCCTGCGCCGTGCGGTCTTCCCGCAGGCAGGCCAGCGGCAGGGCCAGGGCCATGCCGGCGGCACCCAGTGCATAGAAGGTGGCGCGCCAGCCGTGGCTGGCGCCGAAGGTGCCGGCCAGCAGGAAACTGCAGCCCACGCCCATCGGGATGCCCATGAAGAACACCCCCATGGCGGTGCTGCGGCGCCGCTCGCTGAACAGCTCGGCCAGCAGGCTCACTGCCGCCGGCACCAGCGCCGCTTCGCCGCTGGCGACGAAGAAGCGCGCCAGCACCAGCTGGCCGAAGCTCTGCGCATGGCCCGAGGCCCAGGTGCAGAGGCTCCAGATCAGCACGCCGGCGGCAATCACGCGGGTACGGCTGAAGCGGTCGGCCAGCGACCCCAGCACCAGCGCCATCGCACCGAAGCTCAACACCCATACGGCGCCGACCAGGAAACCGTACTGGGCATTGCTGAGGTGGAGTTCCGCGATCACTTGGGGCGAGAAGCCCAGCAGCATATTGCGGTCGATGTGCGCCAGCAGGTGGATCACCAGCAGGCAGGCCAGCACGGCCGGGGGGCGCTTCTTCCAGTCCATCAGTCGTCTCCGTTCAGGGCAAAGACCGCGCCCGCGGGCGCGCCGGCGCGGCGGCACACTGCCGCCGCTGGCCGGGGTGCGGCAGGGTTGCCGTCAGGCTGCCTTGCGCAGCGGTACGCCACGCTGCGCCGTGCCGCGGTTGGGCACCATGCCCAGGTGTGCGAGGGTCTCGTCGGCGCCGCTCCAGAAGGTGCCGGTCCGGTAGATGCGGTGAGCATCCTCGCCGCTGGCCACCTCGCGGTGCAGTTCGCGCGCGATGCGCACCATCTGCTCGACCTGCCGGACCGAGCTGGCGCGCTCGCCGTCCGGGCCGAACAGGGTGTCTTCGATGCCGACTCGTACATGCAGGCCCAGCGCGATGGCCATGGTGTTCATCGGCACCACGTTGCGGTTCAGCGTCTCGATGGTCAGCACGGCGCCGTCGGGCGTGCGGCGCGCGAACTCGATCATGTCGGCCGGATGCAGGCCGGCGGCGCCGCCGCCGATCGCCACGTAGTTGAGCACCAGCGGCCCGCAGTAGTCGCCACGGCGGATCAGCCGCTCGACCGTCTCCAGCGAGGTCAGGTTGCCCAGCATGAAGTGCGGCTGGATGCCGTTGGCGACCAGGCGGCGGATGTGCTCCACATGCCAGGATGGATTGGACGGCACGATCATGTCGCGATAGGCGGCCTGCAGGGCGGGACTGGCGAGCGAGGTGCCGGCGACGTCCGCCGCGGTCATCAGCTCCATCACGTTCATCTGGCTGGTGTTGATGGCCACCGTGACCTGGTCCGGGCGCGGCTGCAATTCGGCCAGCATATGGCGGGTGTCGTCGTTGAGCCAGCGTGCGGCCTGGCCGTCGTCTTCCGGCGCGAAGGAGATCGAGCCGCCCACCTGCAACACCATCTTCGGCACGGCTTCGCGCAGGCGCGCCAGCATCTCGTTGAACATCGACAGCCGCTTGCTGCCCTTGCCGTCGGCCTCGCGCACATGCACGTGCAGCACCGTGGCGCCGGCGTTGTAGCAATCCACCGCCTTCTGCACTTGTTCGTCCAGGGTCACCGGGATGTCATCGGAATCGCCCGGCAGCCACTGGGGGCCGTAGGGCGCGACCTGGATCACCAGCTTCTCCTGGTTTTCGGGCAGCAGGGAATCATCGAGGAAATGCATGTTCTGTCTCCTTGTGGTTCGGGATCGGGCTGGCGCGGCACGCTGCCGTGCCAGCAGAAACTCGCGGAAACCCGGGCAGGCGCGCCGGCCTCAGGCCGCGGCGGCTCGCACCGTGTCCTCGCTGTGCGCCGGCTCCAGCGCGGCCAGTTCTTCCAGCAGCATCGGCATGCCCAGGCTGGCCGAGTGGATGCCCAGCACGCTGACCGCCTGCAGCACGGCGGCGATCTCTGCGCGGGTGGCGCCAAGTTCGAGGGCCTTGCGGATATGGCGGCGGGTACCCGGCGCGTACATATGGGTGCAGGAGGCATCGACGGCGATGGCCAGGAACTCCAGCACCTTGGGCTCCAGCACGCCGGCGAGCACCGGGTGCATGCCCATCGCCATGAACTTCTCGGTCCACGCCGGATCGATTTCCGCCAGCGCGTCCCAGGCCGGATTCCAGTTGCCCGTGGCACGCAGTTGGTCGCAGATGGGGGTGGCGCCGGGGGTGCTCCCTTGGCCTTTGTCGATCGGCATCGTCGGTCTCCTTGCAGTCCCGGCTGGCGGGGCGCTGTGTCTGGTGTGGGGGGCGGCCCCGCCGGACGCTGTTTCCGTGCCGTGGCCGTGGTCGAAGTATCGCCGTTTGACCCGTCGTAATTTGACGTTTTGGGAAATTGACTTTACATTTTGGGAGGGTCCGGGAAAACACCATGCCTTACTTCGTCCGCAGTGCGAGCCTGATCAACTATGTGGAAGTCGCGCGCTCCGTGGGCCTGGAGCCGAACCGGCTGTTGCGTGCCGAGGGCATCAGTTCCTACGCCCTGCTCGATCCCGACAGCCGCATTCCGGTGGATGCCGTCGGCAGGCTGCTGGAAGCCTCGGCACGTGAAGCGGGCATCGAGGACTTCGGCCTGCGCATGGCGCAGACGCGGCAGCTTTCCAACCTGGGCCCGCTTGCCATGGCCGTGCGTGAAGAACCGACGCTGCGCCGCGCGATGGAGGCGATGGCGCGCTATATGCGGCTGCACAACGAAGCACTGGTCACACGCGTGGAGGAAGCCGAAGGCCTGGTGATGATCCGCGAGGACCTGATCGACCAGGCCGCGGTGCCCTTGCGCCAGTCGACCGAACTGGTGATCGGCGTGCTGTTCCGCACGCTGCAGCTGTTCCTCGGTGCGGGCTGGAAGCCGCGCAGCATCTGCTTCACGCACGGCCCGCCCGCGAGCACCGCCACCCATCGGCGCCTGTTCGGCATGCCGGTGCTGTTCCACCAGGAGTTCGACGGTATCGTCTGCCGGGCGGCGGAGCTGGAAACGCCGCTGCCCGGCTACGACGCCGCCATCGCGCAGCAGGTCCGGCAATACATGGATGCCATGCTGGCGCAGTCGAGTTCCAGCATGGCCGATAAGGTGCGTGAACTGGTGCTGGCGATGCTGCCGCTGGGCATCTGCTCGGTGGAGCGGATCGCCGGCCAGCTCGACGTGGACCGGCGTACCGTCCATCATCACCTGAGCGCGCGCGGCGAGAGCTATTCCTCCATCCTGAACGCGGTGCGCGTCGACCTCGTGGTGCGCTATATCGAGAACCGCGAGCGGCCGCTGTCCGAGGTGGCGACCCTGCTGGGCTTCGCTTCGCTGAGCGCCTTCTCGCGCTGGTTCGGCGGACAGTTCGGCTGCAGTGTGTCCAAGTGGCGGACACGCCAGGGACGATGACCCGCTGCGGCCTTGCCGGTGATGCCGGCGGCGCTGATCTGCATCAAGCCGCCCACGCCTTGCACGGCGCACAATGGCCGCAGGCGCTCACACAGGGTGAGTGGCCATTGCAGGCAGGGCACGCCAGGAGGAAAGCGGATGTTTCCCGAGTATCGCGAGCAGATTTCGGTATTGAAGACACAGGATGCGCACTTCGCGCGCCTGTTCGACCGTCATAACGAACTGGACCAGCAGATCAAGAACATGGAGGCCGGCATCGTCCCGGCCGACGAGCTGGCGATCGAGCAGCGCAAGAAAGAGAAGCTCCACCTGAAGGACCAGCTCTACGTGATCTTGCGAAAGACGGCCGGAGACTGATATCTGATATCGCGCTGCCGCGCGCGGCACTTCAATTGGTGCGGTGGCGCGGCCGGGCCGGATGATGATGCCGCGAACGGAGCAGCCCGCGCCGGTGGCTGAAGATCGAGCGTACGGCAAACACGTAGACGGCAAGGATCAGCAATGCCAGGAGCAGGAGCAACACGAACGGTGTCGCCATGGCAATCCCTCCGGGACCGCGCGGTCCCTGTGCGTGACATGGATGAGGCACATTGGCGCCGCGGCGCCGGGGACGGCGCCGTCGGATGCGGGCCGGGCACCATGCGCCCGGCCGGAGTGGGCTGGCGCCGCAGACGATCGCCCGCGCGCCAGACAGGGTGCCCTTCCAGTGTAGTGCGCCGGCGCACCGACGGCGGCCGCCGGCCTGCGTTGGCAGGGTTAACCAGCGCATGCGCGCCGGCGTCGCGAGCCTGCCGGCGGGGCTGCGTGCTGCATCCTGCCCTGCTGCCGCGCGCGCCGCGCGGTGCCGGGGTTTCACCCACCGCCTAAGCTAAGTCGAAACGATCAGTTCGCGCCGGCGCGGCCGCTTCCTATACTCGCCCTCCTCGCGGCAGAAGCCGCATACCGATCCCGGGGAGAGCGATGTTGAAATCATTGGGCAAGCTGGCGGCACTGGCCGCCCTCGTGCTGGCGGTCGGCGCCGTCGCCGCGCAGGAGCGCACGCGTATCAAGGTGGGCGTGTCGGTGGGCAACGCCGAGCAGACCTTCGAGGTCGTCAAGAAGGTGGCCGCGCGCGACGGGCTGGACATCCAGGTCGTTGTCTTCAGCGATTACCTGCAGCCCAACGAGGCGCTCGCCGCCGGCGACCTCGACGCCAATGCCTTCCAGCACAAGCCCTTCCTCGACAGCCAGATCAAGGCGCGGGGCTACAAGATCGTGCCGGTGGGCCTGACCTTGACGGCACCGCTGGGCATCTACTCCAAGCGCTACAAGTCCGTCGACCAGTTGCCGGCGGGGGCGCGTATCGGCATCCAGAACGATCCGTCGAACGGCAACCGCGCACTGCTGCTGCTGCAGAAGGCCGGCCTGCTCAAGCTGCGGCCGGGCGTCGGCGAGAACGGCGTCAATGCCACGCCGCTCGACGTGGTGGAGAACCCGCGCAAGCTGAAGCTGATCGAGCTGGATGCGGCGCAATTGCCGCGCGCCCTCGACGATCTCGCCGCGGCCTCGATCAATAACGACTACGCCTTCCGCGCCGGACTCTCGCTGCAGCGCGACACCATCGCGGTCGAAGACGCGAAGGGGCCCTACGCGAACCTGATCGCCACACGTGCCGAAGACAAGGACAAGCCCTGGGTCAGGAAGCTGGTCAAGGCCTACCAGTCGGAGGAGGTGCGCCGCTTCATCGAGAGCGAGTTCAAGGGCTCGCTGGTACCCGCCTTCTGAAGCCGCCCCGAGCGGCGCGCCGCGCGGCATGCGCCGCGCGCATATGGATTCCCGCAATGCTTCGTTGTCCGGCGCTGCGGGTTTCGCTACCGTGTCTCGTCAGCAGACACCTCCCCAACGCCTGAGCAGCCGGCCGCAAGCGGACCCAGACCGCGGCCGAGGGCGGCGCTCATCGGCAACCGACAGCAGGAGCCGCGCATGGCAAGCAATGGATTCGGATTCGATAGGCAGACCGGCCACGCGGACACCGCGGCCGACGTCCTGGTGATCGGCGGCGGACCCGCCGGCACCTGGGCCGCGCTGGCGGCCGCCGAGGCCGGTGCGCGCGTGGTACTGGCCGACAAGGGCCATTGCGGCACCTCCGGCGCCACGGCGGCGGCGGGCACCGCGATCTGGCACGTGCAGCCCGAGCGCGCCGCGCGCGAGGCCGCCAAGGCGAGCCGCTACGAACTGGGTGGACGGCTGGCCGAGCCGCACTGGATGGACCGCGTTCTCGACCAGACCTATGCCGGCCTGGAGCGGCTGTCCCAGTGGGGCTACCCCTTTCCGCGTGACGCGTCCGCACGCGAACAGCGTGCCTCGCTGCAGGGGCCGGAATATATGCGGCTGATGCGCAGGCGCGCCAAGGCGGCCGGCGTGCGCATCCTCGACCACCATCCCGCGCTCGAACTGCTGCGCGACGAGGCCGGCGCGGTGCGCGGCGCGCGCGGACTGCACCGGCAGGCTGCCGACGGTGCTCCGGCGCACTGGACGGTGCGCGCCTCGGCGGTGGTGATCGCCACCGGCGGCTGCGCCTTCCTGAGCCGCGCGCTCGGCTGTAATGTGCTGACCGGCGACGGCTACCTGATGGCGGCGGAGGCCGGCGCGGCGCTGTCCGGCATGGAGTTCTCCAGCGCTTATGGCCTGGGCCCTGCGTTTTCTTCGGTCACGAAGTCGCTGTTCTACCAGTGGGCCACCTTCTACGACGGCCTCGGCCAGGAGATCGAAGGCGCAGGCTCGGCGCGCGGCCGCGGCTTGATCGCCAAGACGCTGCAGACGCAGGCCGTCTACGCCCGGCTGGACCGTGCCGATGCGCGCGTGCGTGCCTGGATGCGCGCGTCCCAGCCCAACTTCTTCCTGCCCTTCGACCGTCTCGGCATCGATCCTTTCACCCAGCGCTTCCCCGTCACCCTGCGCCTGGAGGGCACGGTGCGCGGCACCGGCGGCCTGCGCCTTGCCGATGCGCACTGTGGTACCGGCGTCGCCGGCCTCTACGCAGCCGGCGACGCCGCCACGCGCGAGCTGATCTGCGGCGGCTTCACCGGGGGCGGCAGCCACAACGCCGCCTGGGCACTCTCTTCCGGCTGGTGGGCCGGCCAGGGCGCAGCGGCGCATGCCGCCCGCCGCGCCCCGCCCGCGGCGGCCGGATTGCAGGGCGCCGGCAGTGCCGGCCTGCGTGGCGAGCCGGTGGCCGAGGCCGACAGCGCGGCGCTGGTGCAGGCCGTGCAGGCCGAGGTCTTCCCCTATGAGCGCAACTGGTTCCGCGACGGCGAGGCGCTGGCGCAGTCGCTGCAGCGGCTGGATGCGCTGTGGCAGCACTGGCGCGGCATCGTGCCGGGCGCGGGGACGGCCTTGTCCACCACCGGACAGGCGCTGCGCACGCGCGAGGCGATCGCCATGCTGGCCACCGCGCGCTGGATGTACCGCAGTGCCCTCGCCCGTACCGAGACGCGCGGCATGCACCGCCGGCTCGACCATCCCGCCCTCGACGAAGCACAGCGCTACCGCCTGCTCAGCCAGGGACTGGACGAGATCCGCATCACGCGCGAGCGGGTGGCTGATGCGGCCGATGCAGCCGATGCAGCCGGCTGGCAGGAGGCCGCATGATCGAGGCGCTCGACCCGGCCCGCTGCACGTCCTGCAATATCTGCGTGCGCGTCTGCCCTACCAATGTGTTCTCGCCCCAGCCGGGCGGCACGCCGCGCATCGCGCGCCAGCTCGATTGCCAGACCTGCTTCCTGTGCGAGGTCTACTGCCCTGAGGATGCCCTGTTCGTGTCGCCGCTGGCCGACAGCTGCGTGCCGGCGGACGAGGCGGCGGCCAGGCTGCCGGTCCATGCGGGTGCTTACCGTGCCGCGGTGGGCTGGGGCCGCGGACGTTCGCCCGGGGCGGCCGAAGACCGCAGCCACGCGCTGCTCGCGCTGGTGCAGCGTTAGCAGCCGGCGCAGCGCCTGGCCAGCCCTCGGAGCCCCGCCATGAAAGACCTGCTCGATTGGATCACCGCCATCGGCGCCGGCTTGGTCGTCTACGCCGCCCTCAGCCATCCGCTCTATCCACCGGGATCCGCCAGTGCGCGCAAGGCGTCGCGCCCGCCGCCCCAGCGCGGCGGCGACGCGGAAGACGCCGCCGCGGAGCCGCCGCCGCGCTGATGCCCGCAGGATCGCGCGCGTTCATCTCATTCACCTTACTCACCTGCCGCGCAGCGATGCGCGTCGATGCTGCGCGGTGACGCAGCGTGTCGATGCGCGCCGGACCGAGTAAGCATCTACGCAAATATTCGTGGGAAGCGCCACCCTTGCCATGCTGCAATGCCAGCATGGCTGCGGGCCTCCAGCAAGCACCGCAAGCCGCTGCGGCAACACCCTCCGGCAGCGGCAGGCGCCGCCGGGCGTTCGCCCCGGGCTGGTTCCCACCGGGCCCCAAGGCAGCCAGGCCGGTCCGCCGGCCATGATCGAACCGCGACTGCCATGACAACCTTGTCCGATTTCCCGACCCATGCCATTCCCGTGCCGCCGGCACGGCTCCCCGAACCTCACCGCGTGCGCCGCATCGCCGATGACGCCGAGGCCCTGCAGCGCGCCCACGAACTTGCCGCGGTCTTTGCCGCCGGCGCCGCCGAGCGTGACCGCGAGCGCCGCCTGCCGTGGCAGGAACTCGACCTGTGGTCGGAAAGCGGCCTGGGCGGCATCACCGTGCCGCGCGCGCACGGCGGCGCCGAGGTGTCCTACGCCACGCTGGCGGAGGTCTTCGTCATCCTGTGCGCCGCCGACCCGGCGCTGGGCCAGATCCCGCAGAACCATTTCGGCCTGCTGGGCGTGCTGCGCGAGATCGGCAGCGAAGCGCAGAAGCGCCGTTTCTACGGCGAGATACTGGCCGGCGCGCGGCTGGGCAATGCCGGCCCCGAACGGCGCTCGGCCGACAGCCCCACCGTCCTGCACGGCACCACGCGCCTGGTGCGCACCGAGCACGGCCTGCGCCTGAGCGGGCGCCGCTTCTACTCCACCGGCGCGTTGTTCGCCCACCGGGTGCCGGCCCGCGCGCTCGACGAAGCCGGCCGCGCGGTGCAGGTCTGGTCGCCGCGCGAGGTGCGCGGGCTCAGCGTCATCGATGACTGGTCTTCCTTCGGCCAGCGCACCACCGCCAGCGGCACGGTGGTGTTCGACGACGTGCCCGTGTCCCCCGACGACGTGCTGCCGCTGTGGCAGCTCGCCGAGCGGCCCGGTCTCTACGGCCCCAATTCGCAACTGATCCAGGCCGCCATCGACCAGGGCATCGCCGAGGCCGCGCTGGCCGACGCCATCGCTTTCGTGCGCGAACGCGCGCGTCCCTGGATGGATTCGGGCCTGGCGCGCGCCGCCGACGACCCCTACATCATCCAGGACGTGGGGCGCTTGCAGATCGATGTGCACGCCGCGCGCGAGGTCCTGCTGGACGCCGGCCGCACGCTCGACGCCATTGCCGCCGGCCCGCTCGACGCCGCGGCCAGCGCGCGCGCCTCGGTGGCGGTGGCGGAGGCCAAGGTGCTGACCACCGAGGTCGCGCTGGAGGCCAGCCAGAAACTGTTCGAGCTGGCCGGTTCCTCGGCCACGCGCGCCGCTTACAACCTCGACCGCCACTGGCGCAATGCACGCACCCATACGCTGCACGATCCGGTGCGCTGGAAGACCCAGTTGATCGGCAACTACCACCTGAACGGCGTGCTGCCCGCGCGCCACTCCTGGAACTGAGCCGGAGCCCTGCCATGTCCCTGCTATCCCAACCCCTGCCGGAGGCCGCCGGTGCCAGCCGGCCCGCGCCGGCGGCGCCCCCGGCCCCGCTGGCCCGCTTGATCCGCGACGACACCGAGGCGCTGGCCGTCGCCCAGGCGCTGGCGGCCCGCTTCGCGCCCGAAGCCGCTGCGCGTGATCGCGAGCGGCGGCTGCCGTGGGCCGAGCTCGACGACTTCAGCGCCAGCGGCCTGTGGGGCATCACGGTGCCGCGCGAGTACGGCGGTGCCGGCGTGTCCAATGTCACGCTGGCCCAGGTGGTCGCCACCATCGCCGCCGCCGACGGCTCGCTGGGCCAGATCCCGCAGAACCACTTCTATGCGCTGGAAGTGCTGCGCGTGGGCGGCAGCGAGGCGCAGAAGCGCTTCTTCTTCGCCCGCGCGCTGGCCGGCGAACGTTTCGGCAACGCGCTCGCCGAGATCGGCCACAAGGACTTCAAGCGCCGCACGCGGCTGAGCCGCGAGGGCAGCGGCTGGCGGATCGACGGCAAGAAGTTCTACTGCACCGGCGCGCTGTACGCGCACTGGATCCCCACCCTGGTGGTCGCGCAGGAAGACGGGCGCGAGGTCAGCTACCTGGCCTTCGTGCCCCGCCGCGCGCCCGGCGTCACCATCGTCGACGACTGGGACGGCTTCGGGCAGCGCGTCACCGGCAGCGGCTCGGTCAGCTTCGAGCATGTGCACGTGGAGGCGGATTGGGTGGTGCCGTTCCAGGCATCTTTCGACACGCCGACCACCATCGGCCCGGTGGCGCAGCTGTTGCACGCGGCCATCGATCTGGGCATCGGGCGTGGGGCTTTCGCCGCCACGCTGGAATTCGTGCGCGAGCACGCCCGGCCCTGGGTCGATGCCGGCGTCGAGCGGGCCGCCGACGATCCGCTGGCGATCCAGCAGGTGGGCGACGTGGCAGTGCGCCTGCGCGCGGCGGAAGCGCTGCTGCACCGGGCCGGGCGCATCGTCGATGCCACCCAGCGCGGGCCGGACGCCGACAGCGTGGCCAACGCATCGGTGGCGGTGGCCGAAGCGCGCGCGCTGACCACCACCGCTTCGCTGCTGGCCGGCAGCAAGCTGTTCGAACTGGGTGGCACCGGTGCCACGCTGGACCATCTCGGGCTGGACCGTTTCTGGCGCAACGCGCGCACCCATACCCTGCATGATCCGGTGCGCTGGAAATACCACGCGGTGGGGAACTTCTACCTGAACGACCGGAACCCGCCCCGGCACGGAGCCCTGTGATGGCCGCCAAGCCTATCCTGCTCAACGCCTTCAACATGAACTGCGTGGGCCACATCAACCACGGCCTGTGGACCCATCCGCGCGACCGCTCGCTCGACTATCACACCCTGTCCTACTGGACCGAGCAGGCCCGTATCCTGGAGCGCGGCCTGTTCGACGGCCTCTTCCTCGCCGACATCGTCGGCGTCTACGACGTCTACCAGGGCAATGTCGACGTGACGCTGCGCGAATCGATCCAGCTCCCGGTCAACGATCCCCTGCTGCTGGTCTCGGCCATGGCCGCGGTCACGCAGCACCTGGGCTTCGGCGTCACCGTCAATCTCACCTATGAGGCGCCCTACCTGCTGGCGCGCCGCTTCTCCACGCTGGACCACCTAAGCGGCGGCCGCGTCGGCTGGAACATCGTCACCGGCTATCTCGACAGCGCCGCGCGGGCCATGGGCCTGGACGGCCAGATCGCCCACGACGAGCGCTACGACCGTGCCGACGAGTATCTGGAAGTCCTGTACAAGCTGTGGGAAGGCAGCTGGGAGGACGGTGCCGTGCGGCGCGACAAGGCGGCGCGCGTGTTCGCCGACCCGGCGCGGGTGCATAAGGTGCGCCATGCCGGCCGCTACTACCAGGTCGAGGGCTACCACCTGGCGGAGCCCTCGCCGCAGCGCACGCCGGTGCTGTTCCAGGCCGGCAGTTCCGGGCGCGGGCAGCGCTTCGCCGCACGCCATGCCGAGTGCGTCTTCATTTCGCCGCCCAGCAA
This sequence comes from Cupriavidus sp. USMAHM13, assembly GCF_001854285.1. NCBI lineage: Bacteria > Pseudomonadati > Pseudomonadota > Betaproteobacteria > Burkholderiales > Burkholderiaceae > Cupriavidus > Cupriavidus sp. USMAHM13. Next base: position 2,471,200 of record NZ_CP017752.1, on the reverse strand, counting down.
GGAGGCTGCGCGCCAGACCGTCAAGACCCTGCGCGAACAGCTGGTGGCGGCAGGCCGGCGGCCTGACGACGTCAAGGTCTTCATGGGCACCGCGGTGGTCACCGCCCGCACCGAGGCCGAAGCGCGCCAGAAGCATGCCGAGTACAAGGACTACGCCAGCCGCGAGGCCGGGCTGGCGCATTTCGCCGCCAGCACCGGCGTGGACTTCGGCCGCTACGACCTCGATGCTCCGGTCGACTATGGCGGCGGCAACGCCATCGAATCGGCCACCCGCACCGCGCAGCAGCACGGCTGGACCCGGCGCAAGCTGCTGCAACTGTTCGAACTGGGCGGGCGCTATCCGGCCATCGTCGGCGATCCCGGCCAGGTGGCCGACGAACTGGTGTCCTGGATCGACGAGACGGGGATCGATGGCTTCAACCTGAGCCGCACGGTGGTGCCGGAGAGTTATGCCGACTTCGTCGAGCTGGTGGTGCCGGCCCTGCAGGAGCGCGGCCGCTACAAGACCGCCTACGGGGAAGGCAGCCTGCGCCAGAAGCTGTTCGGCGCCGGCGACCGCCTGCCGGCGCGGCATGCGGCCGCCGCCTTCCGTGTGCCGCCGGGCTGAGCCGGCCCCCGGCGCTACAGGCGCTACAGGCGCTACAGGCGCTTCGGGCGCTTCGGGCGCTTCGGGCGCTTCGGGCGCCGGCGATTCTTTCCCCTTTTCCTTGCTTGCAGACTCCGCATCATGAAGCAGAAACGACGACTGTTGTGCTCCCTCCCCGCCCTGCTGCTCGCTGCCGTGGCGGCGCTGGCGCCGCTCTCCGGAGCCCGTGGCGCCCAGGCGGGGCCGCTGAAGATCGGCGTCACGCCGGGCGCCCTGGCCGACTCGGTCGAGGTGGCCGCGGCCGAGGCCCGCAAGCAGGGCCTGGACGTCAAGGTGATCGAGTTCACCGACTGGACCACGCCCAACGTGGCGCTGGCCTCGGGCGATCTCGATCTCAACTACTTCCAGCACCAGGCCTTTCTCGACAATGCCGTCAAGGAGCGCGGCTACGCCTTCCGCAGCGTCGGCATCGGCGTGCTGCCCAATATCGGCCTCTACTCCAGCCGTATCCAGCGCTTCGACCAGCTCAAGCCGGGCGCGCGCGTCGGCGTCGCCAGCGATCCCGTCAACCAAGGGCGCGGCCTGCTCCTGCTGCAGAAGGCCGGCCTGATCACCTTGCGCGCCGGCGTCGGCGCGCGCGGCGGGCTGGATGACGTGACGGCCAACCCGAAGCAACTCAAGTTCGTCGAGATCGAAGGGCCGCAACTGGTACGCGCGCTCGACGACGTCGACCTGGCACAGGGCTATCCGGCCCACTTCGTCAATGCCGGCAAGGCGAAGATCGCCGGCTCTGCCCTGCTCTACTCGGGCGTGGACGACGCCTACTTCGCCATCCGCTTCGTCAGCCGCCAGGACAATGCCGCCGATCCGCGCATCGCACGCTTCGTCAAGCTCTACCAGTCGTCGCCCGCGGTGCGCAAGCAGCTCAGCGCCTCCTATGCCGACGACGACAAGCTCTACAGCCTGCCCTGGCTGAAGCCCTGACAGCCGACGCCATGAGCCACGTGTCATGAGCAACGCAAGCGCAATCGAACGGCGCGGCATCGCCGGCATCCCGCGCGGTGAAGCCGCGCGTCCGCAGGCAGCCATCGAAGCGGCGGCGGACCGCCGCGCTGCCGGCACCATCGCCTTCCAGGGCGTGGGCAAGGTCTACCAGGCGGGGGCCGGCGCGGTCCATGCCCTGCAGGACGTCGACGCCGAGATCCCGGCCGGCAGCATCTTCGGCATCATCGGCCGCAGCGGGGCCGGCAAGTCGAGCCTGCTGCGCACCATCAACCGGCTGGAGCAGCCCAGCCGCGGCCGTGTGCTGGTCGACGGCGCGGACATCGCCGGCCTCGACGCCGCCGGCCTGGTGCGGCTGCGCCGGCGCATCGGCATGATCTTCCAGCACTTCAACCTGTTATCGGCCAAGACGGTGCGCGAGAACGTGGCGCTGCCGCTCAAGGTCGCCGGCGTGCCGCGCGCCGAGATCGAGCGCCGCGTCGGCGAACTGCTGGGGCTGGTCGGGCTGGCCGGCAAGGAAGACAGCTATCCTGGCCGCCTGTCGGGCGGGCAGAAGCAGCGCGTCGGCATCGCGCGGGCACTGGTGCATCGCCCGGAGATCCTGCTGTGCGACGAAGCCACCTCGGCGCTCGACCCCGAATCCACGCAGTCGATCCTGGCGCTGCTGCGCGATATCAATCGCCGCTTCGGCCTGACCATCGTGCTGATCACGCACGAGATGCGCGTGATCCGCGACATCTGCGACCGCGTGCTGGTGCTGGAGGGAGGCCGCGTCGCCGAGCAGGGGGCGGTGTGGCAGGTGTTCGGCACGCCGCGCCATGCAGCCACGCGCGCCTTGCTGCGGCCGCTGGAATCCGCGTTGCCGGAGGACCTGGCCCTGCTGCTGCGGGCCGAGCCGCCGGCCTCAGGCCGCTACGAGCAACTGGTGGAGCTGCGCTACGCCGGCGGGGCGTCGGAGTCCGACCTGCCGGCCGCCGCACCCGACCTGGCCCGCATCGCCAGCGCACTGGGCGGCCGTGCGCGCCTGCTCCACGCCGGGCTCGATCGCATCCAGGCCCGCACGCAGGGACGGCTGCTGGTGGCGGTGCCGTCCGGCATCGCGCTGCCGCCCGTCTTTGCCGCCCCCTCTCCCACCCACGCCAAGGTCCTCGGCTATGTCCCCGCTTACGATTGAACGCATCTGGCAAGGCTTGTTCGACACCCTCACCATGGTCGGTGCCTCGGCCCTGGTGGCCGTGGCCGCCGGCATTCCCCTGGCCCTGGTGCTGGTGCTGAGCGCGCCCGGCGGCGTGCTGGCCGCGCCGCGCCTGCATCGTGCGCTGGGCAGCGTGGTCAACGGCTTCCGCGCCACCCCCTTCCTGGTGCTGCTGGTGGCGCTGCTGCCTTTCACCCGGCTGGTGGTCGGCGCCACCATCGGTGTGTGGGCCGCGGTGGTGCCGCTCGCCGTCAGCGCCACGCCCTTCTTTGCCCGCATCGCGGAGATCAGCCTGCGCGAGGTCGACCGCGGCCTGGTGGAGGCGGCGCAGGCCATGGGCTGCGGCCGCTGGCACATCGTCTGGCATGTGCTGCTGCCGGAAGCCTTGCCGGGCATCGTCGGCGGCTTCGTGATCACGGTGGTGTCGCTGATCGGCGCCTCGGCCATGGCCGGTGCGGTGGGCGCCGGCGGCCTGGGCGACATCGCCATCCGTTACGGCTACCAGCGCTTCGACACCACGGTGATGGCGGTGGTGATCGTGCTGCTGATCGGCCTGGTCAGCCTGGTCCAGTGGGCCGGGGACCGCTGGGTGCGCTATCTGCGGGCACGCTGACAGGCCGATCGCCAGGCCGATCGGCTCGCCGTAACGTAGCGGCCGGAACGGGCCGGGCAGCGTCGGGACGGATACTACGGATACGGAGGCGGCGCAGATCGCAGATGGCGCGGCGGAAGGCAGGGCAAAGGCCCCACCTTCCGCTGCCGCTCCGGAATGGTCGCGCAGGCTGGGCCCCGGGGCTGCCGCGCTTAGGCCGCTCGCGCTCAGGCCGCCCTCAGGCAGCCTTGACGCCGACCGACCAGTAGTAGGTCGGCGCGGACCCGTTGATCAGGTTGTCGCCCAGGGCGCGCGCCTTGTAGATGACCGGATTGTGCGAGGCCAGCGTGCGCGCGTTGCGCCAGTGCCGGTCGAGGCGCCGGTCCTCGTCCAGTGCCGAGGCGCCGCCGATGTCGAACAGCCGGGTGGCCGCCGACAGTACCAGCTCGGTGACGCCGACCTGGGCCCTGGCCACGCGCAGTTCGAGTTCGTCGAGGCGTTCGCCCGGCACCGGCACGCCTTGCTCGCGCAGGCGGTCGATGTCGCCCAGGCCGCGCGCCAGGTCGGCGGTTGCCGCCGCGCTGAGGTAGGCGGCCGCGCCGATCTGGCCGACCACCTGCTGCACCAGCGGGTCCTGCGCCGCGGTGGCGGCGCTGCCGTGGCTGTAGACGCGCGTGCGGGCCCGCACGAAGGCGGCCGCGTCGCGCTCGATGGCGCGGGCGATGCCTGCCAGCGTGGCCAGGTGGCAGAGCTGGAAGTAGGCGGTCATCGAGGTCGGCGCCTGGCGCGGAATCGCCAGTACCTGCTCGTCCGCGACGGGCACGCCGCGCAGGCGCGTGGTGCCGGAGCCGGTCAGGCGCTGGCCGAAGCCACGCCAGTCGTCGACCCGCTCCACGCCCGGTGCGTCGGCCGGAACCACGGCGTAGACCGGATCGCTGTCACCGGGCCGGCTGGCCACCACCACGATCCAGTCGGCATACAGGGTGCCCGTGCTGTAGAACTTCTCGCCATCCAGGCGCCAGCCGGCGCCGTCGCGCGTCAGCGCGGTGCGGTGGCGGCCCAGCGCGCCCTCGCCACGCTCGGTGGTGGCATTGCCGAAGATCGCGCCCTGTCCGGCCAGGCGCAGCCAGCGTTCGCGCTGCGCAGCCGGCACCTCGGCATACAGGCGCTCGATGAAGCCGAAGTGGGCGCGCAGGATCTGCGGCAGGTTGGAATCGGCCTCGCCCAGTTCGACCAGCAGCGCGAACAGTTGCTCGACCGAGGCGCCCAGGCCGCCCAGGGCCGGCGCCACGCGCAAGGCGCCGAAGCCGGCCTCGCGCAGCCAGGCGACGGCGTCATGGGCCAGCTCGCGTTCCTGCTCGCGCTGCGCGGCCCGCGCCGCGATGCGGGCGAAGATCGGACGGAAGCGTTCGGCCAGCGCCTCGCTGGCGGGAGGGTGTGCGGTCATCGTGCTCACGCTCCCGTCAGGCGGCATGCTGCAGGGCGACCTGGCGGCTGGCGGGGAACAGCGGCGCGGCGCGGTCGGCGGCCAGGCGGATGCGTGCCGCCAGCGCCGCGCTGCTGACCTGGTAGCTCTCGAAGTCGGCCGGCCCCGCGAAGACGCCGATCGGCAGCGTCAGCGCCTGCAGGAAGCCGAACAGGGGGCGCAACTGGTGCTCCAGCACCAGGGCATGGCGGTCGCTGCCGCCGGTGGCGGCGAGCAGCACCGGCTTGTCCACCAGCGCCTCCTGGCCGACCAGGTCGAACAGGTGCTTGAAGTGCCCCGGATAGGAGCCCCGGTAGACCGGTGCCGCCACCAGCAGCAGGTCGGCGCTTTCGATCGCGCGCAGCTCGCGCTCGACGCTCTCCGGCAGTTCCTGGCGCGACAGCGCGCCGCCGAGCGGACGGGCGATCTCGCCCAGGTTGACGATATGGCTGCGCAGCAGCAGGCGGCCCTGCAGTTCGGCGATCAGTGCCTGCAGCAGAGCGAGCGTGCGCGACGGTTGTTGGGCGCTGCCGTTGACGGCAACCACGTTGAGCTGGACGGCCATGGGGAGATTCTCCGGTCGGATCAGGATGAGGGCATTTCCCGGAGGGTGCGCGGCGCCTCGCTGGCGGGTGCGGCCCGGGAACAGCGGCAGCAGCGACGGCATCAGTCACAGCAAGAGCAACGGCCGGCCGCTGGCGATGACAAAACGATAGCGCAGGGCCGGCGCGCACCGAAGGACGCATTTCGACTATGCATAGACGCGGCCGGCGCATATCGCCATGCGGCAGCCGGGCCGCCTGCCGCTCGACGTCACAGCCGGAAACGTTGCCGGCCGCGGTCGCGGGCTAAGCTTGGATGCCAGTCCGGGCCGCCTTCGTCCGCCGCCTGCGGCAGCCGTGTTCTTTGACCGCTTTCCTCAGCCACCGCCCGGAGATCCTCGCCCATGCGCGTCCCTTTCCCCGTCCCTCTCCCCTTCCCCGTCCCTCTCTGCTGTGCCGCCGCGTTGCTGCCGCAGCTGCTGCTGTGGCTGCTGGGGTTCTCCGCCGGCGCGGCGGCGCAGGGCGCCGTGGCCACCAAATGTCGCGACGGCGCCCGCATCCTGTATCAGTTCGGGCCATGCCCGCCCGGCCATGTCGAGATCACGACCGCCCCGGGCGGCACGCTGTCGGTGCTCGGCAAGAGCCCGGCGCAGCGGGCCCAGGAGGAGGCCTTCCTGGCGGAGCGCGAGCGCCAGCAGCGGCAGGAACAGGCATGGCTGGCGCAGCAAAGCCGCAACCTGGAGCTGGCGGAGCAAAGGCGCCACGAAGCCTGCCAGCGCCTCGCGCGGCGCCTGCGTGATCACGATGCGGCCGCGCAGCGCACCAGGAATGCGGAGCGTCGCGAGGCCCTGCAGCGCGGACGGCGCGCCTTGCAGGAAGCACAGCGCCGGCAGGATTGCCGCCCGTGACGGGCCCGCAGTCCTCCATCCTGAAGCCGCGCGAGAGCCGGCCCAGGCAGGCCATCGGCGAACTGGCCGTGGCGATGCCGGGCGTGGAGATCCTGGTCGTGGAGATGCCGGGCGAACAGGCGCTGCGCTGGCGCGGCCCGCTGGCGGCAGCCGACGCCGCGCCCGGTCTCGATCCGGAGGGCAATGCCGCCGTGGCCGACACCTTGCTGCCGGCGTTCCTTCACAGCCGCGCCTACACCATCTTAGGCGGGGCGGCCGAGGTCCGGCTGGACATCATCGCCAGGACCGCGCTCAGCCGTGCCAGCCGCCGGCCAGCAGCGCCTTGGCCACCATGCCCAGCGCCACCAGGCCGGCGATCACGGCAAAGCCCTGCTGCAGGCGCGGGCCGCTGATGCGCTTGGAGACCAGGCGCCCGCCCAGCATGCCGGCGATGGCGCCGCCGGCGAAGGGAATGGCAACCGGCCAGTTCATGCGGCCGGCAATGGCGGTGGACACCACGCCCGAGGTCGACACCAGGGTGATGACCGCCAGCGAGGTGGCCACGATGGCGTGCATCGGTGCATTGGTGGCGCGCCGCAGCGCCGGCACGATGACGAAGCCGCCGCCGACGCCGAGCAGGCCGGACAGGAAGCCCGCGCCCACGCCCGAGGCGGCCAGCGCGCGCGTGCAGGCGGCGGTCCAGACGAAGCGGCCGCTCTGCGTGTCGAGCTGGCAGGGCTGGGGCGGGCCGCTGAAGGCCGGCTGCGGCGCCCCCTGCCCGGCCGGCGCGGTGGCCTGGCGGTACATGCGTACCGAGACATAGGCCAGCACGGCGGCAAAGATCAGGGTCAGCGGGCCGCTCGGCAGCTTGTGCGCCAGCCACAGGCCCAGCGGTGAGAAGACCACGCCGGCGGCCGCCATCAGCGCCGCCGCACGGTAGCGCACGATGCCGGCGCGCAGCCCGATGGCGGCGCCCACCGCCGCCGACACGCCGACCGCGAGCAAGGCGATCGGGCCTGCCTCGGCCACGCCCAGGTGCAGCACGAACAGCAGCAGGGGCACGGCCAGGATGGCACCGCCGGCGCCAGTCAATGCCAGGATCAGGCCGACCACGCCGCCCAGGATCGCACTACTTCCCATGGTTCTCTCACTTCCTTTTGTCTTATTTCCTGGTCCGGTCGGCTGTCTGTGATGGCGCCGATCCTGCCAGTGCATGTCGTCTTGGCTGCGCCGCGGCGCAGCCTCGCGCCGGCGCGGCTCAGCCCGCCAGGCGCAGTGCCACGGCCAGGGCCAGCGCGAGCGCGAGCGCGCAGGCCCAGCCCGAAAACAGCCAGCGCCACAACCAGAAGCGCGGCAGGAAGCCGACGCCGCGCACGAAGCCCGCGCTCATGGCCCAGAACATCAGCGCCGCGATGCCGTGGTCGGCCTGGCCGGCCGCGTTGGACATCGCCTGCGGATAGACGGTGGCACCCACCATCAGCAGCAGCGCCGCGCCCAGGCAGGCCAGATGCAGCCGCGCCTGCCCGGCGGGGCTTTGCTCGCCATCGTGATGCTCGCGGCCGTCACTGTTCACCGCTCGTCCTCGCTCCGCATGCGGGCGTCGCTGGCTTCGCCCCACATCGCGTTGAGCACGGCCAGCAGCACGGCGAAGCCGACGCCCAGAACCCAGCTGAAGTACCACATCGTCGTTTCCTCCTGTCTGTGGGAGAGGCTGCGGGAGATGCCGGCCCGGCTCAGTAGGCCGAATGCTCGTTGGCGCGGATATGCTCGGCGGTGACCTTGCCGCGCATCACGCGGTAGGCCCAGCCGGTGTAGCTGACCACGATGGGCACGAAGATCAGCGCCACCCAGAACATCAGGCCCAGCGTGAAGTGGCTGGACACGCAGTCCCAGATCGTCAGGCTGGCCTGCGGCAGGCTGGAGGACGGCATCACGAAGGGGAACATGGCCGCTCCGGCGGTGCCGATGATGCCCGCCAGCGACAGCGCCGAGGCGACGAAGGCCAGCAGCGTGCGCCCTGCCCCGGACAGCGCGGCCCCGGCCAGTGCGCCGGCCACGCCCAGCGCGGGCAGCAGCCACAGCGCCGGCACCTTGCCGTAGTTGGCCCACCAGGCCCCGGCGCTGCGCGCCACGGTCTTGGCCATCGGGTTGGACGGCGCGGCCGGATCGATGGCCGAGGTGATGGCGTAGCCGTCGATGCCGCCCCAGCGCAGCCAGGCGCCGGCGGCCAGGAAGGCCAGCACCGCCACCAGCGCGGCCCAGGCGGCGGCGCGCCGGGCGCGGCGCTGCACCTCGCCCTCGGTGCGGTGCGCCAGGTAGATGCCGCCGTGCATGGTGATCATGGCGCTGGACAGTACCCCGCACAGCAGCGCGAAGGGGTTGAGCAGCTGCCAGAAGGTGCCGGTGTAGGTGGAGACCATGAAGGCATCGAACTGGAAGGGCACGCCCTGCAGCAGGTTGCCGAAGGCCACGCCGAAGATCAGCGGGGGCACCGCGCCGCCCACGAACAGGCCCCAGTCCCAGGCGCTGCGCCAGGTGGGATGGTGGATCTTGCTGCGGTAGTCGAAGCCCACCGGGCGGAAGAACAGCGCCCACAGCACTGCCAGCATGGCCCAGTAGAAGCCGCTGAAGGCGGTGGCGTAGACCAGCGGCCAGGCGGCGAAGATGGCGCCGCCGCCGGTGATGAACCAGACCTGGTTGCCGTCCCAGTGCGGGCCCACGGTGTTGATGATGACGCGGCGCTCGTCGTCGCTGCGGCCGACGAAGGGCAGCAGCGTGCCCACGCCCATGTCGTGGCCGTCCATGATGGCGAAGCCGATCAACAGCACGCCCACCAGCAGCCACCAGATGATTTTCAGGGTTGGATAGTCAAGCATGGCGGTCTCCTCAGGCGTGGCTCGGCTCGAACTGGTAGCGGCCGGTGCCCAGGCTGCCCGGGCCCTGGCGGGCGAACTTCACCATCAGGTAGACCTCGACGACCAGCAGCAGCGTGTAGAAGCCGAGGAAGCCGGCCAGCGAGCCGTACAGGCTCTGCACGCTCAGCGTGGACACGCTCAGGTGGGTGGGCAGCACGCCGTAGATGGTCCACGGCTGGCGCCCGTACTCGGCCACGATCCAGCCCAGCTCGATGGCGATCCAGGGCGCGGGCAGCATGCACAGCGCCCAGCGCAGCAGCCAGCGCGGCGCCAGCCGCTGCGGGCGCAGCGTGGTCCAGAAGGCCAGGCCGAACAGCGCCAGCATCAGGAAGCCCAGGCCCACCATGATGCGGAAGCCCCAGAACATCGGCCACACGCGCGGCACGGTGTCGTTGACCGCCTGCTCGATCATGGCCGGGGTGGCCTGGCGCACGTCGGTGGTGTATTTCCGCAGCAGCAGGCCGAAGCCCAGGTCCTGCTGGTGGCTTGCCAGGGTCTGGCGCGCGCTGGCGTCGTCCGGGTTGGCGCGCAGCGCCTCCAGCGCCAGCACGGCCGGGATGCCGTTGCGGATGCGCTCGCGGTTGCGCACCTTGATGTCATGGATGCCCGGGATCTCCTTGGTCACCGAGCGCGTGCCGATCAGGCCCATCACCCAGGGGATCTCGATGGCCCAGTCGTTCTTCTGCGCGGCCTCGTTGATGCCGGCCACCAGGTTGAAGCTGGCCGGCGCCGGCTCGGTCTCCCACATGGCCTCGATGGCGGCCATCTTGGTCTGCTGGGCCTCGCCCACGGTGTAGCCGGACTCGTCGCCGAGCACGATCACCGAGCACACGCTGGCCAGGCCGAAGGCTGCCGCCACGCGGAAGCTGCGCCGGGCGAACTCGAGGTCGCGCCCGCGCAGCAGGTACCAGCTGGAGACCGACAGCACGAACATGGCGCCGGTGACGTAGCCGGCCGAGACCGTGTGCACGAACTTGGCCTGGGCCACGGGGTTGAACACCACGGCCCAGAAGTCGGTCATCTCCATGCGCATGGTCTGCCAGTTGAAGGCGGCGCCGACCGGATTCTGCATCCAGCCGTTGGCGATCAGGATCCACAGGGCGGAGAGGTTGGTGCCGACCGCCATCAGGGTGGTGACCAGCAGGTGCTGGGTGCGCGAGAGGCGGTCCCAGCCGAAGAAGAACAGGCCGATGAAGGTGGATTCGAGGAAGAAGGCCATCAGGCCCTCGATGGCCAGCGGAGCGCCGAAGATGTCGCCGACGTAGTGGGAGTAATAGGCCCAGTTGGTGCCGAACTGGAATTCGAGCGTGATGCCGGTGGTGACGCCGAGCGCGAAGTTGATGCCGAACAGCTTGCCCCAGAAGCGCGTCATGTCCTTCCAGATGACCTTGCCGGTCATCACATAGACGCTCTCCATGATGACCAGCAGCCAGACCATGCCCAGCGTGAGCGGCACGAACAGGAAGTGGTACATGGCGGTGGCGGCGAACTGCAACCGGGACAGGTCGACCAGGTGCTCCGAGATCACGGCTGTGCTCCTTGTGCTGTTGGGGGCGGACCCAGGCGGTCGGCGGCGCGCCGGGCATCCACGGCAACCCGCTGGTCGGCCACGAAACACCACCAGAGCAAGGCCAGCACGGCAATCTTCACCGCGACGGCGAGCAGCAGGTGGCGCAACAGTCGTCGATCGTTGGGGGTCATGCCATGGAGCTGATCAAGAAGCGTGCCAGTGGCGACGTTCTCGAAAAGTCATATCGATTCAGTAGCTTAGTCGGCACAAGGCCACTTTGCCAGTCGGCGCGGCCCTGGCAATCTGGCAGAAGATGGCAGTCTGGCAGTGTACTGGCAGTCGCCTGACAGTGATCCGACCGTGATGCGTCAAGGATCCGGCCATGATCCGGCGGAGGCGCGACCACGTGGCCTGCGCCCTGCCGCTCAGGCCAGGCCGAGGGACTTGAGGCGCCGGTAGAGCGTGCGCTCCGACAGGCCGAGGGCGGCCGCCAGTTCGCGCCGCGTGCCGCGGAAGGCCGCCACCTGGCGCCGCAGTTCGGCCTCGTCCAGCACCGGAGCGATCGCCGCCGCCACCGCGGCTGTCAGCGCCGCCCTGCCCGCCGGTTCGGGCGGCGGTGCCAGGCCCAGTCCCGGCGGCAGCGCCTCCACCCCGATCACGCTGCCTTCGGCAAACAGCCTGGCGCGCTCCAGCACATTGCGCAGCTCGCGGATATTGCCGGGCCAGCGGTGTGCCTGCAGGCGCGCCATGGCGGCCGCGTCCACGCTCAGGCGGCGCCCGCCCGCGCCGCCGCGCTGCAGGAAGGAGTCCACCAGCAGCGGGATATCGTCCAGCCGTTCGCGCAGCGGCGGCAGGTGGACCGGGAAAGCGCTGATGCGGTAGTAGAGATCCTGGCGGAACTCTCCCTCGGCCACCATCTTCTCGAGCGGCTTGTGAGTGGCCGCCACCAGGCGGAAGTCGGCCTGCTGGGTGTCGACGCTGCCGACCCGGCGGAAGGTGCCCGATTCGATCAGGCGCAGCAGCTTGACCTGCATCGACAGCGGCACGTCGCCGATCTCGTCGAGGAACAGCGTACCGCCCTGGGCGGTCTCGACCAGCCCCTTCTTGCGTGCCACCGCGCCGGTGAAAGCACCCTTCTCATAGCCGAACAGCTCGCTTTCGAACAGCGTCTCTGTCAAGCCCGAGCAATCGACCACCACCAAGGGGCCGCCGGCGCGCCCGCTGGCTTCGTGCACGGCGTGGGCGAACAGCTCCTTGCCGGTGCCCGATTCGCCCAGCAGCAGCACCGGCAGCATCGACGGTGCCACGCGCTGCACCGCGCCCAGCGCGGTGTTGAAGGCCGGCGCCCGCCCGACCAGGCCGTCCGCGCTGGCCTGGGCCGAGGCATTGCGCACGGTGGCCAGGCGCTCGACGAACGCCACCACTTCGCGCCGGGCGTTCAGGATGGGCCGCAGTTCGACATCGACATGCTCGGGGCCGCGCGGCGTGTGGTGGATATGCAGGACCCGGTTCGGCCCCATGGTCTCGCGCGCCTTGCGCATCGGACAGTGCTCGCCGGCCTGGTCGCAAGGCATGTCGTAGTGATGCGAGATGCGGTAGCACTTATGGCCGATATAGGGCCGGTCGACCGCGCCGAACTGGCGTCGGTAGGCCGTGTTGGCGGCCAGGATGTTGTACTCGGTGTCGAGCACGATCATCGGCTGCGGATCGTGCTCGAGATAGGAGATCAGCGCCTCGACGGGCGCTTGCGCGTCGTCGGCAGGGGCGGCGACGACGCTCGGGAGATCGGCCATGGGGGGCTAGCCTGGGGCGAAGGACAAGGCATTCTAGCAGGCGCTGCCACCACTGCCAAACTGGCAGTGGTGGCAGTTCGCGGGGCCTGCCACGTGCCGTCGAGCCGTACCGGCCAGATGCGCGCATCGGCCCGGCTGCGCTCCAGGATCCTTCATGAATTCAATGACTTGGCTTTTCCCGTGGAGCCTTCCGGTGGGATGGCATGGATCTTGAGAATCCAGGCCAGACCGTGCCCGCGGCGCCATCGACACGCCCGGGCGCCGCTTCGCACACATGGCGGCGCGTGAACCCCGCCGCCCTACCAGGAGATACCGATGCCAACCCGCTCCCGCATGCAGGTCGAGGGCTTTTTCGACCCCGATACCTGGACCATCAGCTACCTCGTGCTGGACCCGGCCACGCGCGCGTGCGCGCTGGTCGACAGCGTGCTGGACTACGATCCCAAGTCCGGCCGCACCCGCACCGCCAGCGCCGACCGCCTGGTCCAGCGCGTACGGGAACTGGAGGCCGGTGTGCAGTGGATCCTGGAGACCCACGTGCATGCCGACCATCTCTCGGCGGCACCCTACCTGCGTGAGCGGCTTGGCGGCCGTATCGCCATCGGCAGCCACATCACCACCGTGCAGCAGGTATTCGGCCGCGTCTTCCATGCCGAGCCCGCTTTCCGCCGCGATGGCAGCCAGTTCGACCACCTGTTCGAAGACGGCGAGCCGTTCCGCATCGGCAGCCTGGAAGCGCGCGCCATGCACACGCCCGGCCATACGCCGGCCTGCATGACCTACGTGGTCGGCGATGGCAGCGAAAGCGCCGCCTTCGTCGGCGACACCCTCTTCATGCCCGACTACGGCACCGCGCGCTGCGACTTTCCCGGCGGCGACGCACGCACCCTGTACCGCTCCATCAACAAGGTGCTGAGCCTGCCGGCCGAGACCCGGCTCTATATGTGCCACGACTACCAGCCTGGCGGCCGCGAAGTGCGCTACCTCAGCACGGTGGCGGAGCAGCGCGAACACAACGTCCACGTGCGCAACGGCATCAGCGAGGACGAGTTCGTCGCCATGCGCCAGGCGCGCGACGCCACCCTCGGCATGCCGATGCTGATCCTGCCCTCGGTGCAGGTGAATATGCGCGCCGGCCAGTTGCCGCCCGCCGAGGCGGACGGCGTGCACTACCTGAAGATCCCGCTCAACGTCCTGTAAACGTCCTGTAGCCGACGCCGCCAGCCGGGCCGGGGCCGCCCTCCGGCCTGCCAGGCCCGCTCTTCCCTCGGCCTGCCCGCCCCACCCTCCGGGTCCCGGCCGCCCCCACTGGAGACTCCCATGAAGATCCGCCCCCTCTCGGACGCGCTGTCCGTATCCGACCAGATCACGCCCGCCGACGTTGCAGCGATCGCCGCGCAGGGCTTTCGCGCCATCGTCTGCAACCGACCTGACGGCGAGGCGCCCGACCAGCCCGGCGTCAAGGAGATCGAGCGCGCTGCCGCGGCCGCCGGGCTCGCGCTGTCCTACCTGCCGGCCACGCCCGGCCGGATCGACGACGAACAAGGCCGCGCCTTCGGCACGCTGCTGGCCGGACTGCCCGCACCGGTGCTGGCTTACTGCCGCAGCGGCACCCGCTCGGCCACCCTGTGGGCGCTATCGCAGGCCGGACGGCTGCCACCGCGTGAGATCCTGGCGCGCACGGCCGCCGCCGGCTGCGACCTGCAGGGCCTGGCGCCCCGCCTGGGCGATTGCGCCGGCGCGGCGCCGGTGCGCGTGGACGAAGCCAGCCACGAGGTCGTCATCATCGGCGGCGGCGCCGCCGGCACGGCCGTGGCGGCCAGCCTGCTGGCGCGCAGCCCCGGACTGGACGTCGCCATCATCGACCCGGCCGACGTGCACTACTACCAGCCGGGCTGGACCCTGGTCGGCGGCGGTGTGTTCGAGGCAAGGGTCACCGCGCGCGCGATGGGCTCGGTACTGCCGCGCGGCGTGCGCTGGATCCAGGCGGCCGTGGCGGCCTTCGAGCCGGAGCGCAATGCCGTGGTGCTGGATGGCTGCCGCGTGGTGCGGTATCGGCAGCTGGTGGTCTGCCCGGGGCTGAAACTGGACTGGTCCGGCATCAAGGGCCTGCCCGAGACACTAGGCCGCAACGGCGTCACCTCGAACTACCGCTATGACCTGGCGCCCTACACCTGGCGCCTGGTGCAGCAGCTATCCGGCGCCGGCGGCGGGCGCGCCGTCTTCACCCAGCCGCCGATGCCGATCAAGTGCGCCGGCGCTCCGCAGAAGGCGATGTACCTGTCGGCCGACCAGTGGCGGCGCGACGGCGTGCTTGGCCGCGTCGATATCCAGTTCTGTAACGCCGGTGCGGTGCTGTTCGGTGTGCCCGACTACGTGCCCGCGCTGATGGAGTATGTCGGGCGCTACGGCATCCATCTCAACTTCGGCCAGACCCTGGTGAGCGTGGACGGCGCCGCGCGCCAGGCTACCTTCCGCCGTGCGCTGGCGGATGGCGGCAGCGAACTGGTGACGCGCGAATTCGACATGCTGCACGTGGTGCCGCCGCAGAAGGCACCGGACTTCATCCGCGCCAGCCAGCTGGCCGACGCCGCCGGCTGGGTCGAGGTCGATCCGGCCACGCTGCGCCATCCGCGCTACGAGAACATCTTCGCCCTGGGCGATGCGGGCAACACCAGCAATGCCAAGACGGCTGCGGCCGCGCGCAAGCAGGCGCCGGTGGTGGCGCACAACGTGCTGGCGCTGCGCGGCCAGGCGCAGGGCGAGGCGCGCTACGACGGCTACGGTTCCTGCCCGCTGACGGTGGAGCGCGGCAAGGTGGTGCTGGCCGAGTTCCTGTACGGCGGCAAGGTCGCCCCCAGCCTGCCGCGCTGGCTGCTCGACGGGACCCGCCCCACCCGCGCCGCCTGGCTGCTCAAGGAGCGCATCCTGCCGCCGCTCTACTGGGACGGCATGCTCAAGGGCCGTGAATGGCTGGCGCAGCCGGCCGTCGGCGCCTGAGCGGTATCCGGGGTCTCGGCGGGCCCCGGCGGCCCTTGTCCTGGCGCGGGCGAGGCGGCAGAATACGTCCCCAAAACCAACCAGCAGAATCGTCCGCCCCGCCGCGAGGCAGGGCGGCAGGACAGGGAGAAGGGATGGGAAACCGGGGCCGGGCCGCCATCAGCGCGGCCGCCGAAGCCGTTGCGGCTGCACGCTCCGGCCAGGGCGCGCCACGCGCAGCGGCAGCCGCGCCGCAGGCGCCGGCATGTCGCCGGCATAGCGGCGCCCCCGTGCCATCGCCCTGAGGCCTGTCATCTCGCATCCACCCTGTCGGATGCGCTTCCCTTCCCCACAGTCGCTCCCCGCAGCCGTGCCGCACGTTCGCTCCTTTCCCGCACTCCGATCGATGCCAAGTCCGTTCCGCCCCACCTCGCTGGCCACGCTGCTGGCATTGCCCACCCTGGCGGCGCTGGCCGTGCCTGCCGTCGCGCAGGCCGCCGGCCCCGACCTGGCCGCCGTGCGCGCCAGGGTTTCCGCCAGTGTTTACGCCGTGCGCGCACTCGGGGCGAACGAGGTGCCGCTCGCCGCGGGCTCGGCCGTGGTGATCGGGCCCGGGCAGCTTGTCACGGCCTGCCAGGTGCTGGCCGGCGCGCGCGCGATCTCGGTGCGGCGCGATAACGTCAGCTACGGTGCCACCCTGGAGGCGCCGGACATCGAGCGTGACCTCTGCCTGCTGCGCGTGGCCAACTTCCAGGCCCCCGCCGCCAGCGTCAGCACCAGCGCCGCGCCGGCTTTCGGCCAGCGTGTGCTGGCCGTGGCCAGCGCGGATGCCAGCGGCGTGACGGCGGTCGAGGGCACCGTCTCCGGCCTGCAGGCCGGCCCGGATGGCAAGCTGGTGCGCATCGAATCGACCGCGGCGCTGCCGAATGCCATCGGCGGCGGCCTGTTCGACGACAGCGGCAAGCTGATCGGCGTGATGGCCGGACAGGGGCAAGGCGCGCAAGGTGGCCAAGCCGGCCAAGGAGGACAGGCACCGCTCCGGGCCGTACCGGCCGCCTGGATCGGCATGGTGGGCGAACGCGGCGCCGCCGCGCTGGCCCAGTACCGCGCCGGGGCGCCGGCGGTCCGTCCGGCGCCCTCCGCGCCCGCGGCCCAGGCAACTCCGGCAGCGCCCGCCGCCGACGGCATGCCGCGCGTGGGCGAGCAGTGGCGCTACGAGCTGGTCGACAAGATGACCAAGGCCCGGCGCGAGGTCTCCTACCGCGTGGACCGCATCGAAGGCGAGCGGGTGGTCTTCAACCAGGGTGCGCGCGTCGAGAGCGGCGACGGACGCGTGGTGCGCATCACCGCGGCCACCGGCGGCGATTTCGACGAGGCCTCGCCGCCGGGCGGATGGGTGCCGGAGGACGTGCGCGCTGGCCTGCGCTGGAAGCTCAGCTACCGGCAGCCCGTCACCGGCCTGCAGACCGACCTGACCGGCGAGGCCGGCGGAGAATCGACCCTCACCGTGCCGGCCGGCACCTTCCGTGTGCTGCGTCTCAGCTTCAAGGGCTACGTGTCCCGTCCCTTCTATGGCTTCACCGGTGGCGGCGCGGCCAGTTCGGTGCCTTACAGCGCGGTGGCCTGGTATGCGCCGGAACTGAAGCGCGTGGTGCGCTTCGATGCCCAGTACTCTTCGCGCTGGTCCCACCTGGACGAGAGCCTGGTACTGGTCGAACACCGGGTTGACTGACGGCCGACCGCCCGGCATGCGCGGCCGGACATCGCACTGCCCCGCCCCGTACCCCTCCTGGACCGCGCACGTCGCCTCTCAGCGGCCAACGTGGCGGCGTTCCCACGGCGGCTGCGTGCCAAAGCGGGCCTCCAGGAAGTCGATGAAGGCGCGTACGCGCGGCGGCATCAGCCGGCGCTGCGGCATCACGGCGTAGATGCCGGTCTCGGGCAGGGGGAATTCCGGCAGCACCGGCTCCAGTTGGCCGCTTTCCAGCTCGCGCCAGACATGCCAGACGGAATGCAGGGCGATGCCCAGGCCGGCCACCGCGGCGTCGGCCAGCAACTCGCCGGTATTGGCTTCGATGCGCCCGTCGACCGGCACCGCGATCTCGGCGCCGCCGTCCCCCTGGAAGCGCCACACGTCCTGCCGGCCCTGGTGGCCGGTCAGGAGCAGGCAGTCGTGCTTCGCCAGGTCCTGCGGCACGCGCGGCCGGCCGCGCCGGCGCAGGTAGTCGGGCGAGGCGCACAGCAGGCGGCGGTTGGGCGCGAGCTTGCGCGCCACCAGGCTCGAGTCCTCCAGCGCACCGATGCGCACCGCCAGGTCGAAGCCGCTGCTGACCAGGTCCATCACATGGTCGCTCAGGTTGACGTGGATGCGCAGCGCGGGATGGGCGGCGAGGAATTCCGGCAGCAGCGGCGAGATGTACAGGCGCCCGAACGAAGCCGAGGTGGTGACGCGCAGCGTGCCGCTGACGCCGGTGCCGGCCCCGCGCAGCGAACTGCCGAGGGCCTCCAGGTCGTCGACCAGGGCCCGACCCTGCTCGGCCAGCAGGCTGCCCTCCGGGGTTGGATGCAGGCGCCGCGTGGTGCGGTGCAGCAGCCTCACGCCGAGGTCGGCCTCCAGGCGCTTGAGCCGCTGGCTGGCCACCGCCGCCGAAAGGTCGAGGCTGCGCGCGGCGGCGCTGATCGAGCCCAGGTCCAGGACGCGCAGGAACAAGCCGATATCGCCGATCCGGTCCATGATTATCAATATTTTCTTGAAAGTGATTATCGATCATGCCGGTTTCCGCGTCGGATGACCAGGGGCAAACTGCGAACTCCATTCGCTTACCGCTCCGATCATGTCTTCCGCCTCTCCCCGCGCCCTGGGCTCCGGTGCCCCCGCCGGCCGGTTGCCCATCGCGCTGTATGCGCTGACCGCCGGCTCCTTCGGCATCGGCTGCGCCGAATTCGTCATCATGGGCTTGCTGTTGCAGGTGTCGGCCGATCTCCAGGTCTCCATCGCCGCCGCCGGCATGCTGGTCTCCGGCTATGCCCTGGGCGTGTTCGCCGGCGCACCGGTGCTGACCCTGCTGACCCGGCGCATGCCGCGCAAGGCCGTGCTGCTCTCGCTGATGGTGATCTACACGATCGGCAATGCCGCCTGCGCCCTGGCGCCCGACTACACCACGCTGATGGTGGCGCGCGTGCTGACCTCGCTCACCCATGGCACCTTCTTCGGCGTCGGCGCGGTGGTGGCCACCAGCCTGGTGCCGGAAGCACGCAAGGCCTCGGCGATCTCGATCATGTTTTCCGGCCTGACCCTGGCCACGCTGCTGGGCATGCCGGCCGGTGCCTGGCTGGGCCTGCATTTCGGCTGGCGTGCCACCTTCTGGGCCATGAGCGTGATCGGACTGGTCTCGCTGCTGGTGATCGCCCTGCTGGTGGCGCGCAGCCGCGATGCCGCGCCCGCGGTGCCGCTGCGCGAGGAACTGCGCACCATGGCGCGCCCGCAGGTGTTGCTGGGCCTGGCCATGACGGTGCTGCAATCCATGGGCATCTTCGCCGTCATCACCTATGTGCAGCCGCTGCTGACGCGTGTGACCGGCTATGGCGAAGGCGCCGTCTCGCCGATCCTGCTGCTGTTCGGCGCCGGCATGATCGTCGGCAATATGCTCGGCGGCCGCTTTGCCGACCGCAGCCCGGTGCGTGCGGTGCTGGTGAGCCTGGGCGCGCTGGCCGTGGTGCTGGGGCTGATGACCCTGGCCGTGCCCAGCCGTATCGGCATGGTGGCCTTCGTCGGGCTGCTCGGCGTGGCGGCCTTCGCCACGGTGTCACCACTGCAGTTGCGCGTGCTGCACCATGCGCGCGGTCCGGGGCAGAACCTGGCCTCCAGCTTCAATATCGCCGCCTTCAACCTCGGCAACGGCCTGGGCGCCTGGCTCGGCGGGCAGGTCATCGACCACGGCCCCGGGCTGGCCTCCCTGCCCTGGGTGGCCGCGCTGCTGCCGCTGGCTGCGCTGGCCGTGGCGCTCTACAGCGTCCGGCTCGAAAGCCATGCGGCGCGTACGGCGCCCGGCGCGGTGGCCAATTCCTGCTGAGGTCCGGCGTCGACCGCCTCAGCCATCCTGCCGCCCTTCGTAGGCGGCAAGTTTCTGCATGGCGCGCGCGGCGCTGGCCAGCGTGGCGCGTTCCGCGGGGTCCAGCGTCTGCTCCAGCGTGGCGGCGAGCCAGCGGCCGCGCGCCGCCATGTCCTCGGCCAGCACCGCGCGGCCGTGTGGCGTGACGGCGAGCCGCGTTTCGCGCCGGTCCGCCTCGCTGCGCGTGCGCGTGATCCAGCCCGACTGCTCCAGCTCGGCGAGGATGCGCGTCAGCGACTGCGGCCGCAGCCGCTCCCGCTCGGCCAGCCGCACCGCGCTCATCGGTCCCTCGCGATTGAGGGTGCTGAGAGCACCCAGTGCCGACAGTGCCGGGCCGCCTTGCGGGCGTTCCGCGCGCAGGCGGCGCCCCAGTGCCAGCACGGCGCGCATGATGGATTCCACCGGATCGTTCTGCATTCCCGAAATATACTACGCATTGCGTAGTAATATCCGCGAATACCTTGCCCGGCAAGAGCATGCGGCTCGGACACGGGAGACAAAGTGGGAACGAAGACACATTTTGCGCAGGTCCTGCGCTGGTCGGCCGAAGGCCGCGCCAGCCGCGCCGAGGCGCTCGCGGCCGGCCTCGGCATGGGCCTGCCGATCCTGCTCGGGGGACTGGCCGGCGCCCTGCCCGCCGGCATGGCGGCCGGGCTCGGCAGCATGGCCGTCAGCGCTACCGTGCGCGGCGCGACGCTGGGGGAGCGCTGGCAGGCCTTCCGCGCGGCCTTCGTTCCGGTCCTGCTGGCGGCCGCCAGCGCGGTCTTGCTCGCCGGCCACGGCCAGCTCAGCGGCGTGCTGACGGTGGCTGTCGTCGGCAGCGTGGCGCTGGCGAGCAGCTACAGCCGCGAGCTGGCGGTGGCGGCGACTCGCTATCTGCTGTTCCTGCTGATCTCGATGGGCCTGGGCGGCGGTGCCCGCGTGCACGCAGCGGTATTGCTGCCGATCGCCGCCGGCGCGCTGTGGACCGCGCTGCTGGGGATGCTGCTGGCGGCCCTGGCCGGGCGCCTGCGTTCCGCCACCGCCCCTGTCGGCGCAAGGGCAGGACCGGCCGCCGCGGCACAAGCGACAGCGGTGACCGCGGCCCAGCGCTGGCGGCGCTGGCGCCAGTCGCTGCGGCAGGCAGCGGGCTGGCAATATGCCGTGCGACTGAGCCTGGCCCTGGCCGCGGCCACCGCGCTGCAATGGACCTGGCCGGCCCATCATTTCACCTGGAGCGCCATGACCGTCGCGCTGCTGACGCAACGCCAGCCCGAGCCGATCTCGGCCAGGTCGACGCAACGCGTGCTAGGCACCGTGCTGGGCGTGGGCCTGGCCTCGCTGATCGTCGGCCATCATCCCGCCTTGTGGCTGCTGGCGCTGGGCGCCGGCGCGCTGGCGTCCGCGCGTCCGGTGCTGCGTGCCGGCAACTACCTCGCTTACTCGGCGGTGATGACGCCGCTGATCCTGCTGATCCTGGAGGCGCATGCGCCGCTGGGCAGCGGGCTGCTGTGGGACCGCGTCGCCGCGACGCTTGCCGGCGCCGGGCTGGTGCTGCTGGTCGACCTTGCCGCTGTGCGCCTGCTCGCCGGCAGCGCCAGGGCTACAAGCGCGGCTACAACTGGGGGCACAACTGCGGGCACAACTGCGACTACAACGAATCGCAGAGATACGCCGGCTTGAGCGCGCGGAAGGCGCGCTGGGTCGGGTCCGCCTCGGCCGGCGCGTCCGACCGGGCCGGCGTGCCCAGCCGTGTCACCAGGATGGAGCAGGCCTTGGCGTCCGCTTCGCGCCAGTAGCGCAGCTGGTATTCGGCGCCGGCCAGCGGCACGAACGACACCCCGGCCGCGCAACGGTATTTCGTACCGTCCTGGCTGGACGCCGAGACGGCGGCGATATAGAGCCGTTTGCCTGCCGCCAGCCAGCGCTCGCGTGTGTGCGCCGGCGGCTCCGGGGAGTCGCCGCCGATGTCTAGCTTCTGCGGCGGCCCCAGCGCCGCAAGCTGCTGCCCGGTGCCGGCCAGGATGACCACATGGGGCGTCTCCGGGCAGCGCGCCGGGTCGAGCACGGTGAAGGTCGTATTGTCGTCGGTGCTGGTCAGCAGGCGGACCTTGGCGGCGGGTGCGCCGGCCGCGACGTGGTAGCGGGGGGCGCACGCGGCGAGCGGAATGGCGGCAGCCGCCAGCAGGGCGAGGCCCGGGCGGCACCGCCCCGGCCAGGCTGGCGATGGCGGCGGCAGGTGCGGGATGTCCTTCGGCATGGCGGCAGCGGGGAGTGGCGCACGCGCCAAGCATAGCCGCTCGCCGCCTCGGGTGGTGTGCAGGCAGGGCCGCGCGAAGGCCAGACATGTGCGGCAAGGCACATGGCGGGACGGCCCGATCGCGCACGGTGCCAGCGCAGGTACTAAGCATCTGAGCAAATATTCGTGGGCAGCCGGCAAGTGCCATGCTGCAATGCGCGCATGCCCAGTCCCGCCCCGCCCCCCTCTCCTGCGGCCGCCGCGGCCCCGCCCCTGCTCGACATCCGTGCGCTCACGGTGCGTTTCCCCGGCCGGGACGCCGTGCGTGCGCTCGACCTGCGCATCGACAGCGGCGAGATGCTGGCGCTGGTCGGCGAGTCGGGCTGCGGCAAGTCGACCACGGCATTGGCGGTGATGCGCCTGCTGCCCGCCGCGGCGAGCGTCGGCGGCAGCATCCTGCTCGACGGGCGCGATTTGCTGGCGCTGCCGGAAGCGGCCATGAGCGGCACGCGTGGCAGCCTGGTGTCGATGATCTTCCAGGAGCCGATGAGTTCGCTCAACCCGCTGCAGCCCATCGGCCGGCAAGTGATGGAGGCCATCCTGCTGCATCGTCCACAGGCGCGCGAGGCAGCGCGCCGCGAGGCGGAGGCACTGCTCGAGCGCGTGCGCTTGCCGCAAGCGGCACGCCGTGTCGGCGCCTATCCGCACGAACTCTCCGGCGGGCAGCGCCAGCGCGTGATGATCGCCATGGCGATTGCCTGCCGGCCGCGCCTGCTGATTGCCGACGAGCCGACCACCGCGCTGGATGTCACCACCCAGGCGGAGATTCTCGCGCTGATCGACCAGCTCCGGCACGAACTCGGCATGGCGGTACTGCTGATCACGCATGACCTGGGCGTGGTCTCCCAGGTGGCAGACCGTGTCGCAGTCATGCATGGCGGCAACAAGCTGGAGGAAGGCCGCACCGGGCGGATCTTCGCCGCGCCCGCGCACGCCTACACGCGTGGCCTGCTCGCCGCCTCGCTGCACGGCGGCCGCGCGCTGCACTACACGCGCGACCGCCTGGCCGAGATCCGTGCCAGCGCCGACGGCAGCTTCCACCTGGCGCAATCCCCGCAACCCGCGCCGCAGACGCTCACGCGCCGCCCCGACGCGCCGGACCCCGCCGTGCCCTGGCTGGTGGTGCAGGACCTGCGCGTCAGCTATGCCGGCGGTGCCGGCCGGCACACCGCGGTGGACGGCCTCGGCCTGAGCCTGGCGCGCGGCGAGACGCTGGGGCTGGTGGGCGAATCCGGTTGCGGCAAGTCGACGCTGTCGCGCGCGCTGATGCGGTTGGTGCCGGCCGAGGCGGGCCGCATCGAACTGGAAGGGCGCGACCTGCTGGCATTGCCGCCGCGCGAACTGCTGCCGTGGCGCAAGCGCGTGCAACTGGTCTTCCAGGACCCCTACGGTTCGCTCAATCCGCGTCACCGCGTGGAGGACATCCTCGGCCACGCGCTGGCCATCCACGGCTTGCGCGCCCGCGCCGAACGCGTGGCCCGCATCGCCGCCATACTCGACGACGTCGGCCTGCCGCGCGGGGCGCAGCGCCGCTATCCGCATGAATTCTCCGGCGGGCAGCGCCAGCGCATCGCCATCGCACGTGCCTTGGTGCTGCGTCCCGACCTGGTCATCTGCGACGAGCCCGTCTCCGCGCTCGACGTCTCGATCCAGGCCCAGATCCTGAACCTGCTGGTCGACCTCAAGGCCGAATACGGCTTGACCTATCTGTTCATCTCGCACGATCTTGCCGTGGTGCGCTACATCGCCGACCGCGTGGCGGTGATGCAGGCCGGGCGCATCGTCGAGAGCGGTTCGCCGCAGGCGCTCTGGTCGGCCCCGCACCATCCGTACACGCGCGCCCTGCTCGACGCCGTGCCGGGTCGCCGCGGGCCGCGCGGGGAGGGCCTGGCGATGCCGCAGCCTGCCCCGCGCCAAGCCCTGGCGGATGCGCTCGCTACTTGCTGAGGTCGTCTCTGCCCGTACCCATGTCCGTGTCCGGCCGCCGTGCCCTCGTGCCGCCGTTCCACCGTTCGCCCTTCTTTCGTCAGCCTTTCCTGTCTCCGTCATGACCGATCACGATACGCCCGCGGCCGCGTCCGCCAGTTCCAGCATCACCCTCGCCTCCCAGGCGGATCCGGCCGCTCCCGGCGCGCCGGCCAACCTGCGCCGCCGCGGCGTGCTCGGCGCCACCGGCGCCCTGCTGGCCGGAGGCCTGCTGCCGCTGTGGCTGCCGGATGCGCTGGCGCTGGACAAGGCCTTGCCCGATACCGAGCAAGGTGCGCAACGCG
Organism: Cupriavidus sp. USMAHM13; assembly: GCF_001854285.1. Classification (NCBI taxonomy): domain Bacteria; kingdom Pseudomonadati; phylum Pseudomonadota; class Betaproteobacteria; order Burkholderiales; family Burkholderiaceae; genus Cupriavidus; species Cupriavidus sp. USMAHM13. Next base: position 2,447,074 of record NZ_CP017752.1, on the reverse strand, counting down.
GCGGTGCGCTCGACGCCGTGGTGCATCCTGAGCCGCCCACGCTGGCTTTCTTCATCAACACCGCCACGCCTGGCCGCACGGTGGTGAGCAAGATCTTCGACGGCCTGCTCGACTACGGCCCGGACCTCAAGCCGCGCCCGCAGCTGGCGGAAAGCGTGGAGGTGTCGCCCGACGGTCTGAGTGTGCGCCTCCGCCTGCGCAGGAACGTGTCGTGGCATGACGGCAAGCCCTTCACCGCGGCCGACGTGAAGTACTCCGCCGAGGAGATCTGGCCCAAGTACGCCCCCACCGCGCGGCGCGTGTTCCAGCACCTGCGCAAGGTCGAGGCGCCCGACAGCCACACCGTGGTGCTGACGCTCGCCAAGCCGACGCCGGTGATCCTCAACGCGCTCGACGTGGTCGCCGCGCCAGTGCTGCCCAAGCACTTGTACGCCGGCACCGACGTGCCCAACAATCCCTACAACAACAAGCCGGTCGGCACCGGCCCCTTCGTCTTCCGTGAATGGGTGCGCGGCCAGCATATCGCGCTGGAGCGCTTCGACAAGTACTGGGCACCCGGCCTGCCCTACCTCGACCGGATCACCTTCAAGATCATTCCCGACGTGGCAGGCCGCGCCGCCGCGCTGGAGACCGGTGCCGTCCAGTACGGCGAGCGCAACCCGGTCACCTTCGCCGATGCCGACCGGCTCGCGCGCTCGCCCAAGCTGGTCGTCAGCACCGGGGGCTATAACGGCTTCGCCGGCTGGCTCTGGCTGATCCCCAACCTGCGCGACCCCATCCTGGGCAACCTGAAGGTGCGGCAGGCGCTGTTGCACGCGATCGACCGCGATGCCCTGACCAGGACGGTCTGGGGCGGCTACGCGGCACCGGCCACCGGCCCGGTGTCGTCGTTGCTGAAGACCTTCTACACCAAGGACACGCAGCAATATCCGTACGACAAGAAGAAGGCCGAGGCACTGCTCGATGAGGCGGGCTTCCCGCGCAAGCCCGATGGCTGGCGTTTCAAGCTCAACCACGACTACATTCCCTTCGGCGACGACTACCGCCGCACCGGCGAATTCGTGCGGCAATCGCTGCGTGCGATCGGCATCGACGTCACCCTGCGCGGGCAGGACCTGGCGGCCTGGACCAAGAACGTCTTCTCCGACTACAACTTCCAGCTGGTCAGTTCCTGGGGCATCAACTGGCAGGACCCGCAGATCGGTGTCGAGCAGCACTACTGGTCCAAGGCCGAAGCCAAGGGGACGCCGTGGCAGAACGCCTCCGGCTACGCCAGCGCCGAGGCCGACCGGCTGCTCGAGGCCGCCCAGGTCGAGCGCGATCCGGCCCGGCGTGTCGAGCTGTACCGGCAGTTCCAGGGCGTCGCCCAGCGCGACCTGGCCCTGCTCAACCTGTTCGAGTTCCGCTGGTTCGGTGTCTGGGATAAGCGCCTGCGCAACGTGACCGACACCTTCGACCACAGCCAGAACAACTTCGCGCGCGTCTGGCTGGCGACAAAGTGAGCCGGGCATGAACCGACGCATCCTGGCCCGCTTGCTGCAGCTCGCCGGCGTCGTGCTGGCCACCGCGGTGCTGAATTTCCTGCTGCTCAAGGCATTGCCGGGCGACCTGGTCGATACCATCGCCAGCGAGAGCGGCAGCGTGCCGGCCGAGTACGTGGCGCAGCTGCGCAGCCTGTACGGCCTCGACCGCAGCACGCCGGCCCAGCTGCTGGCCTATCTCGGCCAGCTTACGCACGGTGACTTCGGCTACTCCTTCCGCTTCGGCGAGCCGGTCCTGCACCTGGTGCTGGCACGTCTCGGGCCCACCGTGGCGCTGGTCGGCACGGCGCTGCTGTGCTCGACCGTGGCGGGCGTGCTGCTCGGCGTCGCCGCGGCGCGCCGGCCGCACGGCCTGGTGGACACCGCGCTGTCGGCGCTGGCCACGGCGGGCTACTCGGCGCCGTTGTTCTGGACCGCACTGATGCTGATCGTGCTGTTCGGCGTACGGCTCGAATGGCTGCCGATCGCAGGCGTGCGCGAGGTCAATGCCGGCTACCACGGCCTGCGCTTGCTGCTGGACTACGCCGCGCACCTGGCGCTGCCGGCGCTGACGCTGTCGATCTACTACGTTGCGGTCTACATGCGGCTGACCCGCGCCGCCATGGTGGAGACGCTCGCCGAGGACTTCATCCGCACCGCCCGTGCCAAGGGTGCGCGCGAGGCGCGCGTGCTGTTCGGCCATGCGCTGCGCCATGCGCTGTTGCCGGTGTTCACGATGCTGGGCGTGCAGAGCAGCGCGCTGCTTGGCGGTTCGATCGTGGTGGAGACGGTGTTTGCCTGGCCGGGACTGGGGCAGCTTTCCTTCGAGGCCATCAAGAGCCGCGACCTGCCGGTGCTGCTGGCGGTGCTGCTGTGCAGCGGCGCCCTGGTGGTGCTGGCCAACCTGCTGGTCGACCTGGTGCAGACCTTGCTCGACCCGCGCGTGCGGCGCCAGGGCACCGCGCATCCCGAGGAGACGGCCGCATGAAGCGCTGGTACCGGCAACCCGCCCTGCTGATCGGGGGCGCCATCCTGAGCGTGGTGGCGCTCGCGGCCGTGCTGGCCGGCACCTTGTTCCCCGGCGACCCGCTCGACATGGTCGGGGCACCCTATGTCTGGCCCGGCGGCGATGCCCGCACGCCGCTGGGCACCGATCTGATGGGGCGCGATCTGCTGGCCGGACTGGTGCACGGCGCGCGCGTCTCATTGCTGGTGGGCGTCGGCTCGGCCCTGGCGGCGCTGGTGCTCGGCATCGCCGTCGGGGCCGCCTCCGGTTTCTATCGCGGCCGCGTCGATGCGGTGCTGGGCCGCGTCACCGAGTTCTTCCAGACCATCCCCTCGTTCCTGCTCGCCATCATCCTGGTGGCTGTCCTCAAGCCCACGCTGGGTACCATCGTGTTCGCGCTCAGCGTCACCGCGTGGCCCAGCGTGGCGCGGCTGGTGCGAGCAGAGTTCATCTCCCTGCGCGAGCGCGAATTCGTCAAGGCCAGCATCGCCGTCGGGGCCAGCGACATGCACCTGATCTTCCGCGAGATCCTGCCCAATGCCTGGACGCCGGTGATCGTCTCGACCGGCTTGCTGGTGGCCAACGCCATCCTTTCCGAGGCGGGCCTGTCCTTTCTCGGACTGGGCGATCCCAATGTGGTGAGCTGGGGGTCGATGATCGGCCTCGGCCGCGACGCCCTGCGCACCGGCTGGTACATGACGGCGCTTCCCGGCCTTGCCGTGGTGGTCACCGTGCTGGCGCTGAACCTGCTGAGCGACGGCCTGCATGCCGCGCTCAATCCCAAGCTGAGGCGTACCGTGCGTGAGTCCTAAGGGCTCAAGCGCTTAAGCGCTCAAGCGTCAAGCGCGCCAGTGCAGCGCCGCCCGCAGGTGTGACGCGAGGATCGAATGCGCCGCGCCGACGACTCTGGCGGCGATAGTGGCTACACCGGCGCGCGGCATCGAATATGGGCCCTGGTCCGCTGCGTCATTCGAAATCCCCCCGATCGACAGCACCTGCGGGCCGTATGCGCGTTGCAGATGCTCGCCATCGCCGTGCCATAGCCGTGCTTTGCGCCTAGCCTATGACCCTGAGACCCTGAGACCCTGAGACCCTGAGACCCGGAGACCCGGAGACCCGGAGACCCGGAGACCCGGAGACCCGGAGACCCGGAGACCCGGAGACCGGATGCACCGCAGCTTGGGTGCGTTTTCCTTGACGCAATGGGCTAATACCATGGCATGGATTCGATCGCCTCGACCACCTCCGCCTGGTGCTCGATAAAGAACTCCCCGTGGTTGCTGTTGGCAATGACGATGCGACGGCTATCCGGCAGGGCTGCGGACAACGCTTCGAAATTGCGCTCGCGATCCTGGCGTGACTCGCGCAAGCGCATCTGCGCGTCTTCCCGGGTCTGTGCATCGACAGGCTCCGTAAGCCAGGGGAAGAGGTCCCGCAGCCCGCGGGGGTCCGCCTGCAGGATAAGCGCAGGAGCACGGACCGCACTGTAATCCGGTGAAAACCGCATCGCCTCCGTGAGCGTCACGATGGATACCTCGGAAGGAGTGGCGGGGCGCACGCTACCGTTGGGCAGCACTTCGCAGGCATCGCGCAAGTTCGCCTCGATTGCAGGCGACCAGGTTTTGTGGATGCGCTTGGCAAAGGCGACGGCGGCGGCAAACGATGCGCCGTCGGCCGCCTGCGGGTCCGGGCTCAGCAAGGCCGGGTTGCGCGGCACCCGGGACGGATCCCGCTTGGCGAGTGAGTAGTCGTAGGTGGTGTCCATGTAGACGAGCCCGCGTACACGCTGCGGATATCGGCCGGCAAACAGGGTCAGTTCGTTTCCGGCAATGGAGTGGCCGCATAGCACCACGCTGCCGACATGCAGGGCAGCCAGAAGGCCGTCGAGATCGTCGACCAGTGCGGCGGTATCGTAACGCCAGCCGCGGCTTGGCAGCGGCTTGTCCGATTGGCCAAAGCCGCGCCGGCTGACTGCGAGGACGCGCGCGCGATCGGCCAGTGCGGCGGCCAGTCCATTGAAGAGCTGGGCGGTCTCCCCCTGTCCCGCCAGCAGGACGACGACCCGTTCTGCATTGCCGGGATTCCAGTCGCGCACATGAAGGGCCACACCGGTCCGAAGTGGCACGCGCCGGTCCTGAACGGTGGCTTGCGGCGTTGCGCCGCGGTCTGCGTCGCCGCCGCCGCAGGCGCTCAAGGCTGGCAGCATAAGCGTGATGGGCCAGCAGGCTAGCGCCTGCATCAGGCGACGGCGGTCGTGGCTCGAAGAGGGGAAATCCATCGGATCGTGCGCTCCAATCATTGGGGTCAAGGCCGGGACCAAGGCTGGCAATGGGCCATCCTGTAAGCGCTGAGCAAGAAGGCGGGGATCGTGACGCGCACATGCATGCGCGCGCGCCGCCAACAAGATGGCTTTGGTCATGGGAGCGCCAAGTCTAGGGAGAAGCGCGTGCCGCATGTGTGCGGAGTTGTGGCGAACTGTGCGGATCCCTGTGCGCTGGCGCTGTCGAGGGATGTCTCGGCACCTCGTTGCCGTGGCGCTGATGGATTCGCACAAAGATGCGCAGATTCGAGACAGAGCGATGGTCCAAGCATCGATGCGATGCTCTGCGCGCTCGCCGGACCGGATGGCATTGGCGGAGCAGGCCTGAAATCCAGGCGGCCCAGGGAGGCATCGCCGATGTCCCGTGGCGTAGTGCTACCGTGCCATCACGGCGTGCACGCGGCCTGATGGTCAGGCGCGGGAAAAATCCAGCAGGTCCTGCGGGCGGACAAGGAGTGGCGTCGCGCAGTGCGTCTGTAACGCCGCCGCGGCCGTGTAGCCCCAGGCTACCCCGCGGAACGCCATGCCGGCGGCGCTGGCGGCCTCCGCATCGCGGATTTCGTCGCCAACGTACAAGGCTTCGTCCGGACGCACACCAGCGGAAGAGACCAACGCCCGAAGCTTGCGCGCCTTGCCGAACATCGAGATGCCGCAGCTGAAATCGGCGATCCGGCCGCTGACGGCGGGACCGAGGATCGCGCGCACGACGTCCTCGCCGTTCGACGTGGCAACGGCAAGCCTGATGCCACGCCGTGCCAGCGTATCCAGCGTCTCGGCCACGTTCGGGAATAGCGAAACCTGCGCGATGCGCTCGCGCATCAGCTTCCTGACATCGATGGTAATGGCCGGCGCCTTCCACAGCGGCACGCCAAGCAGCCGCATGATGTGTTGCGCGGAGCTGCCGCGCGCCTGCTCGAGCAACTCGCCCTCGAGCGGGCGAAACCCGTGTTTGCGCGAAGCGACTTCAACGGCTTGCAGAAAGCACGCCATCGAATCGGCCAACGTGCCGTCGAAATCAAACGCGATGAGTTTGTAGGTCATGAAGAGTGCAGCAGCGCTGCGAGGCAAATGTAGAACGCATCAAACGTGTCAGCGCTTTGTAATCATCACGGTCGCTTCGAGGCCATGGCGCCCATGCCGGCAGCCACTCCCTTACGAATCCATGCGTGATCGGTGGGCATTTTCGCATTGCTTGGCCCAGCCAGGCGAGCATGAGAAGGCTCCACTGGACGGGACTTCGGGGAAAGCGCTTCACAGAGAGAGAAAACCTATGGGGGCGCTGAGCCGGTAAGCGTCCAACGCCTCGATCCCTTCCTTGGATCCGCAAGATCCGCAAACATCGACACAAATACGCACAATTTCAACATGGACAATCCATTAGGCTCTGTCAATGCTGCATCGGCCGCATCGACGCTCCCACTGTTTTTTCAGGCTTGGAGATGCGCGGCCTACTCTGATTCGTCACGTCAAGCCGATTCCTTATGAAGCCAGTTCGCTTGGTTGGGCCTTCGTGGCTCTCTTCTCCGGACCGCTTCTTTCCATCGCGCAGCAGCAAGGAAGACTGGCGACGCGAGCCCACTGTTACGCTTCCAAGAGGCCAATGAACGAGAATCCGATCCGTTTCGATATCCAACAGGTCTTGAGACTGTTGCCACACCGCTATCCCTGCTTGTTGATCGATCGCGTGCTTGCCTTGGAGCCGCGTGCGGCGGTGACCGCGCTCAAGAATGTGACGGTCAACGAGCCCTATTTCGTTGGCCACTATCCGGCAAGCCCCGTGATGCCTGGCGTGCTGTGCATCGAGGCATTGCTGCAGACCGCCGCGATCCTGGTCGCTGTCGAAGGGGACGCTGACGTCGAGAGTAAGCTGCATCGGTCGATCGAGATCGAAAGGGTGCGCTTCAGGCGATCGGTCTACCCAGGGGACCAACTGCTGCTTCACGTCGAGCTCGAGCAGGATCGGGACGGAGCCATGCGGTTCAAGGGTACGGCCACAGTGGACGGCGCCATCGCCGTCGAGGCAACCATTTCAAGCAGATGGGGCGGGCCGGGAACAGCACCGAACCCGACCGGTCGCGCGCAATCCGGTGCCTAGCCTCACGTGCCACCGACGCCTGCGCCCTCCCCTTCGCGGTCAACCTGACTGGTGCGAAGCGTAACGACATTGGTCTGCTCTCCCGCTTCGTGCATCGCGCCGACATGCACGGAGCTTTCCTCAAGCGCGGGCAGCAACGTTGAGTGCCGGCCCGCCGTGCATGATGTCAATGCAATCCACCAATGAGCCGGTCATTCCAAAGTTCGCGCCGCGGCATTGCCTCCATTGGCGCGGCGGGACTTCATCTTGAATGAGTTCTTAGTCAACGGAACAGATAATCAACGCCCAAGACGAATGCTTGACTCTTGACCTCGGCGCCGTTGCCTCCTTTCCATTTCAACTTGTCGTAGTTCGTGTATTGCGCGCGTATGCGCCAATTCGATGAGATGGCATAAGCCGCTCCGGCTCCGAATGTGATCACCGCCACGGAGCGGCTGCTCGAATCGATGTCTCCTGTGCGCTGCCCGTGCTCCAATCCTAGCCCAACGAGGGCCAGCAAGGAGAAGCGGTCGGTAATTGGCAGATGCCCGACGACGCTCGCCGTCATCCCGCCGATGGCGAAACGGTCCTTTTGACCATCAGTTCTCGCTTCAACGGAACCCAGGGTGGTGACTGTGCTTTCGACTGATAGGTAGCGCGAGAACTGATAGCCGCCCCGCAGTCCGACGGCGACGTGATTCGATGAAGCGTCCGTCCATCCCGGACTGGATGGGCTGACTCCGATACGCGCATACCCGAGGTCCGCGCCGAGGTAAAAGAACTCCTCGGCAGGAGGGGACTGGCGTGCCTGTGCGCTTGGCGCTCCGGCGCCAAGTACTGCCATGATGAACGTTACCCCGCCAAAAAGTGATCGATACGACATAAGTATAGATTTGCGATAAAAAATATCTGTAATACAATAAAGTTTTGTTGTTATACAATACGCAAAGTGACGTCCGCAACCTTTTTATGGAGATCAGCATCTTGAGTTCTTATGCAGCCTCGCATCCGGAGAGCACAGCCATGCGGCGCATCCGCAAGTTGTCTGACAGGATGCGGTGTCTGACCACCAGCGGCGCGGTGATCGCGCTTGCGTCCATGGTGTGGATCTGGTTTGGGTTGCCCGACGCGACCCTGGAAAAGGTGGTGCGCCAGCACATCCCGGCAAGTTCTGCCTTTGCCGTGCACGTTTCCCTGTGGCACCGGGTCGAGGGCTTTCTTGCCACCAGTATCAGCTTGGGGCTGCTCAGCTGCGCGCTGTATCAGGCTCGACAGATGTTCGTGACCTTCGGGCGTGGCGAGGTCCTGACGGTTGAAGTCGCCAAATGCCTACGCCGCCTGGCGATGGCTTCGATATCTCTGGGACTGTCCAGTCCGCTGGTTAAACTTCTGGTGGGCCTATTGCTGATTGGTGAACCAGGCAAGCCCTACTGGATTTTCATACTCACGCTGGGGGACTATTTCGTGTGCCTGCTTGGCGGCCTGCTGCTGGCAATTGCGTGGGCGTTGGTTATCGCTGCACAGGTTGCGGAGGAGAACAAGGGCTTTGTCTGAAGGACGATGGCAGTGCTGGTCCACTGCGTCATGCGAAAGGCACCCTTGCTCGACGGCGCCTCCAGGCCGGACAGGCATTCAAGGCCTGAGCCGCGCTCCAAGTCGCCGGGCCATGGAAGTGCAGGCGCCCGGCCCCGGCCACCGATGAGCCGGTCGCCGGGTTGGGGCGCTATCGGCGTGCCCAGGGGGCTTCCTGTGCGAATGGCATGCCCTGCTCAGGACATGTGATTCAGCAGCCAGGAGCCGGGAATCTGGAGTACTCCATGCGCTGCCATATGGCCCAGCATGGCCGCCTCCAGGCCGCGCCGCCAATACAAGAAGCCGAACACGACGCCTGCAAGCCCATTCAGCACCAGTGCTCGCAACACCAACATCGGTGTCAGAGGAACCACGGCGGCCGTTGCCGGCAGGTGAGCCAGTGCGAAAAGCAGCGCCACAAGGCCAATTGCTGTCCGGAATGCCCCGGGAGCCGGCATGCCATCGGCCTGTTTCCACCATCGCCCCGCAAACCAGACCAGGAGCGGCAGCAGGAACAAACGCATCAGGAGTTCCTCGGTCAGCCCGCCATACAAGACGCCCGCCAGTAAGCGTTTCCACAACGGCACCCTGAACAGCGACTGCATTGGCGCGGGAAGATGAGGGAAGAAACACAGTGCATCGACCGCAACTAACACGGCTCCCAGGATTGCCCCGGCCAGCAGTCCTGCCCGCAAGCCCACCGGCGACGGTGTCCCCCTGCCTTCCGTCCAGGCCTGGAGAAGCGGCATTCGCAGTCCCACCTTGCTGGACAAGCGCATCCCCACGAGAATAACGACCGCAAGCAAGAACCCGTTCTGCACCAGGACCACTGCTACCAGCCACGGCAACGGTACAGCGGACTTGGCAATCGGGGCGGTCCCGGCCACCGCCAGCATATCGGCCATATCGGCCATATAGGGCATGCCGGCTATCACGCCCGACAATCCTGCCAGCAGCAGGATGGCGAAGATCTTCTTGTTGATCGTCTTGAACATAGGATCTGCAAACAGGTGGACAAGCACGGAGGGAGGCTCCGAGCTTCTACCCACGAAGCTCAGAAGCGTGTGCGCCCTGGAAACATCCTTCACTTATCGCTGCGCCTGATCGAGGCCGACTGCGCTTCGCGGCGGGCGGGCGCGGCTATCGCGGCCGCTCGCCGCTCCCTGCCCCGGTCCGGTCTCCCGGGTTGTCCTGGGACCGCGCCGGCTCGCTCCTGGGGAACATCTTCCTGTTCAGCACGCCGGTGGGTTCCTGGTCCTGGGTTTCATTGAAACGCCACTTCCTGGCGGTGCCTTCCCTGTCGAACAGAATGACGAGCTCCTTGCTGTCGTTCTCCTGGCCACCCAGCAGGACACTGGCGTTCCTGTAGAAGTTCAGCAGGCTGGGCGTCGATTCGCGGTAGCTGTAGATCCAGACCTCGGCGCCGCTCGCGAACCGGATTTCGTTCTGCGTATTGCCGAGCCAGTCCTTGATGTCCGCCTTGGTCATCGACTTTCCAGACATCCGGTTCTCCAGTCTGGCCGGGGTCATCTCGGCGACGTTCTTGTTTCCGGCGGAGGCACATGCGCCTGACAGCAGCGCGGCCATGACGATCGCACATGCCTTGCCTGACGAAGTCCCGGGCAGCGGATGGAGCCATGGCATGCGGCTCGGATGAATGGTCAGGTCAGGCTCAGGCATCGTCCATGTATTCGAATGTGACCAGTGTGTCGTCGGGCCACTTGCTGCGTTCCAAGGGCAATTCATAAAGGCGATCTTTCAGGTAAGGCGGATCGTGAAACGGGTTATGCATCGCCAGGCCGCCATACAGCCAGATGGTGGGCAGCACCAGTTGTTTGCCGCCGTGGCGCAGCGTGACGCTGAAGATCGGCCTGTCGGCGATGAACAGGTAGCGAAAGCCGCCATGCTCATAGGCGGTTTTCACCTCGTTCAGGGGAACCACGCTACTCAGCAGGAAGCCGCCAAGCGCGGCGGGCGCGTGGGCCAGGCACTGGCCGGGTTCTTCCAGGCAAGTGGCTTCGGCAGCCGAGCCGGAGCAGACCTGGCGCAATTCGCTTGGCCGGCTGGGATCGCTGTCGATGTCGACCAGGCACTCCAGCCGCAGGTCTCCAAGGCGCCGGCTGCCGCGTGGCAGGCCGGGGGTACGGACTTCGGGGCGCCAGGTCAGGCTGCCTGCGGGCTTGTTGCTTACCACGGTGGCCTCGCCTTCCAGCGCAGCATGTTCGCGCGGTATCGAGAACGTCTGGTCGGGGGCGACCCGCAGCGGCGCTTGCGTGGCGTTGCCTGTCAGGCTTAGCGCGATGTCCGCCATGGCGATGTTGGGCTGGCGCGCATGGAGCCGGAAGCGCAGCACACCTTGCGGTGACAGTTCATGGTTTTCCGTGAAGGTATTCATGCCTTTGAGGATGGCCCGGAACGACCTCTCATCAGGCGGATAGGGCTGCTCGGCGGGCGCAGGGGGGCGAAGTGCTGCCTGCGCCAGAGGCCGCTTGCCACCCGGCGCGCCGGGCGCGCCGCATGCGTGCGGTGCCGCAAGCGCGGCCAGCGCCAGGGCGGCCGTCAGGACAGCCAGCTTGCTTGCCGGCGAAGGTCTAAAGGGGGGGCTTCGTCTCACCGCATATCCTCAGGTTTCTTGTCTTCGTCGTGCACCAGGCGCTGCCTGGTGCCATCTCGTCATCGATTCCGCTCAGCGCGGCAAGCGCATCACGAAGCAGCAACCACCTGTTGCGGGGCAAGTCAGAAGCAGATCTCCGCCATGCAGCCGTGCGATGTCGCGCGCGATCGCCAAGCCGAGGCCGCTGCCGCTGGTGTGTGCCGCGCTGCGCCCGCGCTCGAAGCGGTTGAAAATGCGCTCCCGCTCGTCAGGGGCGATGCCGTGGCCATCGTCTTCCACGAAAATCTCCATGCTCGTCTCGAACTGGCGGCAGCCCAGGCTGACGGTGCCCCCGGAAGGGACGTAGTGGATCGCGTTGGCGATCAGATTGTCGAGCGCGCTGATCAGCAGGTCCTCGTCCGCCTCGATCCGGCAAGCGGGAGACGGCTTCAGGCCCAGGTCCAGTGCCTTCGCGATGGCCAGGGGGGCGTATTCGGCGATGCGCGCCTGCAGCAGCTCGGGAATGTCGACCGCGAGTTTTCGCGGTACGCGCTCCAATGCGTCGAGCCTTGCCAGCGTCAGCACCTTGGTGAGGACCTGGGCCGAGCGCTGCACGCCGCGTTGCAGGGCCGCCTGCAACTGCGCCAGGCGGGCCGGGTCGCGTTCTTGCGCCAGCACGTGGACCTGGGCGCTGATCACTGCCAGCGGCGTGCGCAGTTCGTGGGCGGCATCGGCGAAGAAGCGCCGTTCTGTGCTGCGCAGCCGCGCGACCTGTGCAGCCTGTGCATCCAGGGCGGCGATGATGGGTGCCAGTTCCAGCGGGTCATCGCGCAGCCGCGCCAGCGGCGTCGGGTCATCGGCCGTGCGCTGCCGGATACGCTCGGACAAGCTGGCCAGCGGCTTGAGTCCCATGCGTGTGGCAAGCCACAGCCCGCACAGCAGCATCGCATGCAGCACCAGCAGCGCGAGCAGGAACACGTGTGCCAGCTCAGCGTTGTTACGCTCATAGAAGGCCTGGGACAGGCCGACCACGGCCCAGATTTTCCGGTCGGGGCTCCAGGCCCCGAGCCAGTACCAATGGCCTAGCTGCGTGCGAGTCTCCACGGGCGCGCTGCCGGGGCGAGTCAGGGGCAGCGTGTCGGTGAGCGCGTCGCGGGCCAGCAAGGTGCCGTCGCGATCCCAGATCTGGATAGCGAACTCATGGGGTTTCACCGTGATCCCCTGCGTTGCCACGATTTCCTGGAGCTGCCGGGCTACGGCCTGGGCCCGCTCCGGCCGGGTGTCGAGACTGGCAAAGCGGGCGCCGGCGCCGGCGATCATCGACAGCTCGCGTGCGAGGGTGCCGCCTTGCGGTGCCTGGCTGCGCCAGAGCTGCCCCAGGGTGACCAGGCTGTATAGCACCAGCACGCTGGCCGCCTGCCACAGCAGCAAGCGACGGAACAGGGAGGGCTGGCACAGGAGCCGCAGCAGCGGCAGCTGTTCCAGCCAGTGCCGGATGATCTTCATGGCGCGCTCAGCATGTAGCCAACGCCGCGGATGGTCTGTATGGCGCTGGCGCCCAGCTTGCGCCGCAAGGCGTGGATCTGGAACTCCAGCGCGCCGGCGCTGGGCACCGCCTCGTCAGGCCAGACCCGCAGGCATAGTTGCTCGCGTCGAACCACGCGGCCACTGGCAGCCGCCAGCTCGCGCAGGATGGCGTACTCGCGCCCGGTCAGCCCGATCGGCTCACCGCAGCGCGTGACCGATTGCGACACCGTATCGATCTCCAGCTCGCCCACCCGCCAGCGCGGCGCGGCATGGCCCGCAGAGCGGCGCATCAGGACATGCACGCGTGCGATCAGCTCGGGCATCATGAAAGGCTTGATCACATAGTCGTCGGCGCCGCCATTGAGCGCGCGCAAGCGGTCGTCCAAGGCCTCGCGTGCCGAGATCACCAGTACCGGCGTGGCGATGCCACGGCGGCGGATCCGCTCCAGCAGCGAGAAGCCTTCGCCATCGGGCAGGTTCAGGTCGAGCAGGATGCAGTCGAATTCCCGGGTTTGCAGATGGGCATTGCCATCCACCAGCCTGCGCACCCATACCGTCGGCAGATCGGCTTGGGCGAGCGCCAGTTGCAGGGCATTGCCGAAATCAAGGTCGTCTTCAATCAGGAGCAATTGCATGGGGTGGTTTGCGATGCGCCGGGGTGTGGGCGGGCTGGGAGGGCGGTCCGCCTTGGCAGAGAACGGATTGTTCCCGAACGGGCTTTGAATTGGCTTTGGAAGCGCCGCTGAAGCGGCCGGGGAAAGCCGAGGTGGATCCCGGCGGCCAAGCCCAGAAGCCCATGCAGGGCGCCAGTGGAAAGAAGGCTGACCGGGATGGGCAAAAGATCCTCCACATCGCCGGCGACCCTGAGAAAGCCGGCCATGGATCAAGCACCGGTTGGCGTCACTGAAGATCCGGCAGGTCGTCGCGAAGCCGGCTGGCGGGCCGGCCATCGCTGCTTCAGGTCATCGAGCCCGGCTTGAACTTGGTGCGTCGGACTGCCACCGGCCGCCGCGGCGCCACCGGGTGCCGGGCTGCTGCGGCTTCGGCCCGCTCGCGTTCGGCCCGCCGCCGCGTTTCGTCCAGTTCGCCGTGCAGTGCCTGCCGCGCGGCGTCCGCCTCGGCGCAGGCCTGCTTCCAGGCGCCGGCCTCCTTGGTCGCCGCGTCGCGTTCGGCCTGCAGCGCGGCGCGGGCTTCGGCGGCTTCCAGCGCCGCCTGCTGCGCCCTGCCCTGTTGCGCAGCCAGCTCGCCCCGCAGCTCGGCCGCTGCTTTCTCGGCGGCCTGGCGGGCGCCGCGTTCCTGGTCGATCTCACGCAGCGCGCGCCGTTCGCTCGCGGTTGCGCGCTCTTGTGCGAGCCGGACCTGCTCACGCATCTGCTCCAGTTCTTGCGAGAACTGTGTGCGCAATTCCAGCAACTGACGTTCGAGCGCAGCGATCTGCTGCTGTGCGGCCTCGTGGCGGGCACGGCTGGCGGCATGGGCCTGCTTTTCCGCTTCCAGCTCGCCCTGGCGCGCGGACTCGGCCAGCCTGGCCTGCTCCAGCGCCGCGCGCACGGTGGCGGTTTCCTCCTCCGCGGCAACTCGCGCCGCCTTGGCCTGGTCGCGCTCGGCCTCGGCGTCCGCAGCCTGCAGGCGGGTCTCGGCGCGCAAGGCGGCCAACTCGGCCGCCGCGGCTTCGTTGGCCGACTGCCAGATGGTCTGCACCGCCTCCGCCGCGATCTGCTTGAGCGCGTCCGGCAGTTCCGGGTGATCGATCTTCACGCGCGTCTTCTCGCGCAATTCCTGCCAGAACTGCGCCAGCACCTCGGTCGGCGTACCCATGCTGCCCTTGCGCACCAGTCCGTAGAGCTTGTTGGCGGTCGGCGTGATGCCGTAGCGGAAGAACAGCAGGCCGCAGACTTCCTTGTACAGCGCGCGCGTTTCGGTGAAGCGTGCCCGCAAGGCGGCCACGTCGGCTTGCAGGGCGGTGTCCAGCGGGGTCGATTCGGGGCTTGCGCTCATGACGGATGGAGATGGCTTCGAATTTAACAATATTACTACGTAAAACGTATATTTTCTATTTCTTTGATCTAGTCTTTAGACATAAGTGTGCTTCTGTCTATAATGCTGCATCGGTCGCAATCCGACCCCCCCGCCTCGCAAGATGGACCACGCCACGCCCTCCCTGCCCTCGCCTTCGCCCTCACCCGCGCAGCTCGCGACGCTTCCCGCCATCCCGTTGGAGCGCCTGCGCCTGCCTGTCGATCTGTCCGGTGCCCTGGGCGCGAACCGGGCCGCGGGTGCTGGGGCGCAGATCGCCGCGCAGGACGACGTGGCCGCCATCACCGCCTGGCTGGCGCGCTACGCCGACAGCCAGGCGACCTTGCAGACCTATCGGCGCGACGTCGAGCGCCTGCTGCTGTGGGCCGTGCAGCAGCGCGGCAAGCCGCTTTCCTCGCTGACGCACGAGGACCTGTTGCTGTATCAACGCTTTCTCGCCGACCCCCAGCCGGCGGCGCGCTGGGTGATGCCGCCGGGCAAGAAGCTGGCGCGCAGCCATCCGGGCTGGCGGCCTTTTGCCGGACCGTTGTCGCCGGCCAGCGCACGGCAGGCCATGGTGATCCTGAACGCCTTGTTCGCCTGGCTGACCGAGGCCGGCTACCTGGCTGGCAATCCGCTGTCGCTGGCGCGCCGGCGCCGCAGCCAGACGCCGCCGCGCGTGACCCGCTACCTCAGCCATGCCATGTGGGATGCCGTCAAGGAAGCCATCGAGGCCATGCCCGGCACGGCCGCCGAGGCCTCGGCGCGCGAACGGCTGCATGCCGCCCGCTGCCGCTGGCTCTGCACCCTGCTCTATCTAGGTGGCCTGCGTGCGGCCGAAGTGCTGGACACCTGCATGGGTGCCTTCTTCTGCCGGCGCGATGCGCTGGGGGTGGAGCGCTGGTGGCTGGAGGTGGTGGGCAAGGGACGCAAGACGCGCCTGGTGCCGGCCACCGATGAGCTGGTCGCGGAGCTGGCGCGCTATCGCCGCGCCCATGAGCTGCCGGCCATGCCGCAGTTCGGCGAAGAGCGGCCGCTGGTACTGCCGGTGATCGGCCGCGACAAGGCCTTGTCGCGCGGCGCCCTGCACCTGATCCTCAAGGAGGTCTTCGCCATGGCGGCGGCGCGGATGCGCGCGCGCGGTCCCCAATGGGAAGCCCAGGCGGCGGTGCTGGAAAGCGCATCGGCGCACTGGCTGCGCCACACCGCCGGTTCGCACATGACGGACCGGCAGGTCGACCTGCGCTTCGTGCGCGACAACTTCGGCCATGCCTCGATCGCCACCACCAGCGCTTACCTGCACAGCGAGGACGATGCGCGGCACGCGGCCACGCAGGAGCGTCACCAGATCGGCTGGGGGCGCAAAGGCTGAGCCCCGCAGCGGGCGCCCGGGCTGCCCCGGGGCGGATGGGGCATGAACGATGGCTGTTGCCTGGCTCCTTGGGCGCCGCCGAGCGGATGGCGGTGTGGAGTCCCTGCCGGCCAGGCGATCTGCAATCCGCCAGCCGAGCATTCCAGGACGGCATCCACCTTCTCGCTCTTGTGTCCGCGATGACCTGGCTGGAGTGCCGCCGGCGAGGTGTCGCCGGGGAGTGACAAGCCCGATGCTCTGCGCCGGGCTCCGGTCGGACCCGGCCCGATGCCGGGGCCGCACCCAGATAAAAAAAACCCGCCGGTCCTTGCGGCCGGCGGGGTCTTCAGTACTGCCACGAAGACAGGGAGTGTTGTCGAGGTTCAGTCTGCGTGAATGCCGCGCGACTTGATCAGCGGGCCCCACTTGGCCATCTCGCGCGCCAGGTAGTCATGCAGCGCCGCGGGCGTGCTGCCGATCGGCTCGGCGCCGATGCTCGCCAGCTTCTTCTGCACGTCGGGCTTCTTCAGCGCTTCCACCATGGCCTTGTTCAGCTTGTCCACCACGGCCGGCGGCGTGCCGGCGGGCACGAAAGCTCCGAACCAGGGCGACAGTTCATAGCCGGGCACGCCGGCTTCCGCCACGGTCGGCACATTCGGCAGGGCCGAGGAGCGCTTGGCCGTGGTGACGGCGATGGCGGTCAGTTTGCCGGAGTCGATCTGCGGCTTGGCCGAGGTGATGCTGTCGAACATGTAGTCCACCTGCCCGCCCAGCAGGTCGCTCATCGCCGGGGCACTGCCCTTGTAGGGCACGTGCAGCATATTGACACCCGTCATCGAGGTGAACAGCTCGCCCGCCAGGTGGATCGAGGTACCGTTGCCGGCCGAGGCGTAGGTGTATTTGCCAGGATGCGCCTTGGCCTGGGCGATGACTTCGGCGATGGTCTTCTCGGCGTGCTTGGACTTGTTGGTCACCAGCACGTTGGGCACCACGGCCAGCAGCGAGACCGGCGCGAAGTCCTTGACCGGGTCATAACTGAGGCGGCCGTAGAGGAAGGGGTTCACCGCCATGCCGTTGGCGACGATGATGAGGGTGTAGCCGTCGGCAGGGGCGCGCGCGACCATCTCCGCGCCGATATTGCCGCCGGCGCCCGGACGGTTTTCCACCACTACGGCGGCACCCATCGAGCGGCCCATTTCCTGGCCCAGCACGCGTGCGATGTTGTCCATGGCGCCGCCGGCCGGGAACGGCACGATCCAGCGCAGGGGCTTGTCCGGATAGGCCGCGTGGGCGGCGCCGGCGCTCACGGCCAGGCCGGCCAGCAGCGCGGCCGCGCAGGCCTGGTGAAGGCGCGCGGACAGGCGCGCGAAAGGTTTTGCGTTCAAGGTCTCCCCCCGTGTTTGGTTGGTTTGTCGTCGGTGCCGGTGTCGCTGACGGTGTCGCGCGCTCAGCGGATCGACGACGGATGCTTGGCCAGCGGCGTCACGTGGATCTTCATGTACGGGAACAGGGGCAGCCCGGACAGCAGGGTGTGCAGCTCATCGTGGGATTCCACGTCGAAGATGCTGTAGTTGGCGTACTCGCCGACCACGCGGTAGATCTGTGGCCACTTGCCGCTGCGCTGCAGTTCCTGCGAGTAGGCCTTTTCGCGGGCCTTGATCTCGTCGGCCTGCGCTGCGGGCATGTCGTGCGGGATGTTGACGTCCATCCTGACCAGGTAAAGCATGGCGTGTCCTTCTGTACGATGAGTGGGTCGGGGCGCGCGGCTCAGGCGGCGCGCCGGTAGAACTTGAGCTTGTCCTCGTCCAGGACCAGGCCGAGGCCCGGGCCTTCGGGCAGATGGAGGCTGAAGTCACGGTAGGCCGGGCGCTCGACGACGATGTCGTCCTTGAGCAGCAGCGGCCCGAACAGTTCGGTGCCCCAGGCCAGCTGCGGCAGCGTGCAGAAGCCATGGGCGGCGGCGATGGAGCCGACGCTGCCTTCCAGCATGGTGCCGCCATACAGCGCGATGCCGGCCGCATCGCCGACCGCGGCGGTGCGCAGCATGGCGTGGATGCCGCCGGCCTTGGCGATCTTCAGCGCGAACACGTCGGCGCCGGCGATGCGCGCCAGCTCCATGGCGTCTTCCGGGCCGCACACCGCCTCGTCGGCCATGATCGGTACCACGAAGCGCGCCGCCAGCCGGGCCAGCGCGCCACGGTTGTCGCGCGGCGTGGGCTGTTCGATCAGGTCGATGCCGGCAGCTTCCAGCATGGCGATGCCGGTGGCGGCTTCGGCCTCGTTCCAGGCCTGGTTGACGTCCACCGTGATGCGTGCGCGCTCGCCCAGTGCCCGCTTGATGGCCGACACGTGTGCCACGTCCTCGCGCAGCGCGCGGCGGCCGATCTTGAGCTTGAAGGTATCGTGGCGGCGTTGCGCCAGCAGCGATTCGGCTTCCTCGATATCGCGGCCGGTATCGCCGCTGGCCAGGGTCCACAACACCGGCAGCGTCGGCCGCACGGCGCCGCCGAGCAGTTCCACCAGCGGCACGCCGAGGCGCTTGGCCTGCGCGTCGAGCAGCGCGGTCTCGATGGCCGACTTGGCGAAGCGGTTGCCGCGCGCCACCTTGCCCAGGCGCTGCATGGCGCCGTGGACATTGGTCGCATCGACGCCGGCCAGTGCGGGGGCCAGGTAGGTGTCGATGGTCAGCTTGATGCCTTCCGGGCTTTCGTCGCCATACGACAGGCCGCCGATGGTGGTGGCTTCGCCGATCCCCTCCACGCCGTCGCTGCAGCGCAGGCGCACGATCACCAGCGTCTGCCGCTGCATGGTCGCCATGGCCAGCTGGTGGGCCCGGATGGTGGGCAGGTCGACCAGGATGGCCTCGATCGCGCTGACGCTAGCTTTCATACCTGAAGGATTGGGTTTGGACGTTGAAAGAATGACCTCCGCAGTATGCAGGTTGACTTTGTGAGTGTCCAAGACCGATCATGTCTCGAATGATACCTTGGAGGTATGAGTGGAGCTTCGCCACCTGCGCTATTTCCAAGCGGTCGCAGAGGAGCTGAATGTGACGCGCGCCGCCGCGCGGCTGCACATCGCCCAGCCGCCGCTGTCGCGCCAGATCCGCCAGCTGGAGGACGAGATCGGCGTGCCGCTGTTCGACCGCGTCGGGCGCGGCCTGCGCCTGACCGAGGCCGGGCGCTTCCTGCTGGAGCAGTCGGTCCAGCTGACGGGGCGCATCGAGGAGGTGGTGGAGGGCACCCGCCGCATCGGCCAGGGCGACAAGCGCTGGTTCGGCATCGGCTTCGTGCCCTCGGTGCTGTACGGATTCCTGCCCGAACTGATCCGGGAACTGCGTGCCGCCGATGCCCAGGTCGAGGTCGGCTTGTCCGAGCTGATCACGGTCCAGCAGGTGGAGGCCTTGAAGGCCGGACGCATCGATATCGGCTTCGGCCGCATCACCCTGAACGACCCGGCCATCTCCCGCGCCGTAGTGATGGCCGAGCCGCTGGTGGCCGCCCTGCCGGCGGCACATCCGGCCAGCGGGCAACCGTCCTTGTCGCCCGAGGCGCTGGCGCGCCAACCCTTCATCCTCTACCCGGCCCGCCCTCGCCCGAGCTATGCCGACCACGTGCTGGGCCTGTTCCGCGCGCGCGGCCTGCAGTTGCGCGTGGTGCAGGAAGCCAACGAGCTGCAGACGGCGCTCGGGCTGGTCGCCGCAGGGCTGGGCATCACCCTGGTGCCGGCCTCGGTGCAGCGCCTGCATCGCGACGATGTGCGCTATCAGGCGATCGATGCGCCCGGCTTCACTTCGCCGGTGATCATGAGCTACCGCGCCGGCGATCGCTCGCCATTCCTGGCGCGCGCCATCGCCTGGGTCGAGCGGCAGGCCAAGCTGCACGCCGCTGCGCACGACGCCTGATACGCGCGTCGCGCGGTGCCGCCCATCGTTTGCTGCATGGCAACAATTCCAGCAGCAATGCCTCGTGAATTCGGGGATTGTTGCAGGATCTGATCGCAATACGCCAATGCATTGACTTGACCGGCCGGTCGGATATCTCTAGCATCCTCGCACTGCCGCAATATGTTCGCAATGAGAACATGAGTTCTATATGCGGCAATTTTAAGTTGACTTGTCTGGGGACACAGAGTGAACAAGATCGCCGGGTTCTTCACGGAACTGATGCGCCGGTACCTGCCGGATCCTTTCGTTTTCGCCATCGGCCTGACGCTGCTGACCATGGTGATGGCCATTGCAGTGGAGGGACAGCCGGTTCCCGCCGTGATTACCAGCTGGGGCAAGGGTTTCTGGAGCCTGCTGGCCTTTACCACGCAGATGGCCGTCATCCTGGCCATGGGCTATGTGCTGGCCACCGCGCCGCTGACCGACCGCCTGCTCGACCGCATCGTCGGCGCGGTGCGCACGCCGCGCACCGCCATCATCGTCGCCACCCTGGTGGGCGGCATCGGCAGCTACCTGAACTGGGGCTTCGGCCTGGTGATCGGTGGAATTGTCGCCAAAAAGCTGGCAACGCGCGTCAAAGGTGTGCATTACCCGCTGATCATCGCGGCAGCCTATAGCGGTTTCACGCTCTACGGACTGGGCCTGTCGGCCAGCATCCCGGTGCTGATCTCGACCAAGGGCCACCCGATGGAGAAGCTGATGGGCGTGGTGCCGCTGTCGGAGACCATCTTCTCCACGCCGATGCTGCTGACCAGCCTGGTGGTGATCGTCACCCTGCCGCTGCTGAATGCCTGGCTGCATCCGCGCAACCCGGCCGACATCGTCGAGATCCGCCCCGCCGCCAGCGACGGCCAGGACGAGGGCGCCGCGCCGGTGCACAGCATCGGCGGCGAGAACACGCTCGCCAGCCGCCTCAACAACAGCCGCCTGCTGAGCCTGCTGATCGGCCTGTGCGGCATCGCCTATGCCGTATTCCATTTCCGTGACGGCGGCTCGCTCGACCTGAACCTGATCAACTTCTTGATCCTGTTCCTGGGCGTGCTGCTGCTGGGTACGCCGGCCCAATACGTGGCCAAGCTGAACGAGGGCATCAAGACCATTTCCGGCATCATCCTGCAGTACCCGTTTTATGCCGGCATCATGGCGATCATGGCCGGGTCGGGCCTGGTCGACAGCATTTCGCGCGTGTTCGTCGACATCGCCACGCCGCAGACGCTGCCGTTCTGGGGGCTGATCAGCTCCTTCGTGATCAACTTCTTCGCGCCGTCGGGCGGCGGCCACTGGGTGATCCAGGGCCCGTTCATGATCGATGCGGCCAAGGCGATCGGCAGTTCGGTCAGCCAGACCTCGATGTCGGTGATGCTCGGCAATGCCTGGAACGACCTGGTGCAGCCCTTCTGGATCCTGCCGGCGCTGGCGTTGTCCAAGCTCAGCCTCAAGGACGTGATGGGCTACACGGTCATCATGATGTTCTGGGTCGGCCTGGTCTACATCGGCGCCATGCTGCTGTGGGGCGCCCAGATCGGCTGAGCCAGGAGGGCGGCCGCCTGCGCGGCCGCCGCTGCTACCCGAGGCGGCTCAAGGCCGCCGCCACCAAGGAGACCCGCATGCCTTTCCTGATCGAAACCTGGGACAAGCCCGACCACCAGGCGGTGCGCCAGGCCCACCGCCCTGCCCACCTCGACTACCTGGAACAGAACAAGGCCCTGCTGCTGGCCAGCGGCGCCAAGCTGCACGACGATGGCGGCGATGCCGGCGGCGGCATCTACATCGTCGACCTGCCGACCCGCGAAGCGGCCCAGCAGTTCATCGACGCCGATCCGTTCGCCCGCGCCGGGCTGTTCGCCGAGGTGCGCGTCACGCGCTGGCGCAAGGCCTATCTCGACGGCCGCTGCTTCCTCTGACACCGGCGCGCCGCGCCCGCTCCCTGTTCCATGACCGACGCGACCCTGCCACCCATGCGCTGGAAACATCGCCCAGAAGGGGCCAACTGGGGCGACTTCGGCCCTGACGACCAGCTCGGCCGCCTCAACCTGATCACGCCGGAGCGGATCCGCGCGGCGGCGGCCGAGATCCGTGCCGGCCATACCTTCTGCCTGTCGCTGCCGCTCGATTTCCCGGGCGGCAACGCCCTCAATGCGCGGCGCAACCCGCCGCGGCTGCGGCCCACTTTCCGCGACGGCGCCGCCTACGTCAATTTCCCGCTGGCCAAGCTGGAGCCGGGTGCCGTCGACGTGCTCAGCGACGACCAGGTACTGCTGTCGCTGCAGTACTCGACCCAATGGGATGCGCTGGCGCACGTCGGCGCCCTCTTCGATGCCGACGGCGATGGCATTGCCGAGCGTGTCTACTACAACGGCTACCGGCCCAACCAGGACATCGTCGGCCCGGTCGACTATCCCGAAGCCGCCGCCTTCGCCGACCATCCCTGCGGCCACGAGCACAGCCACGCGCACGCGCTCGGCATCGAGCGCGTGGCCGAGCACGGTGTGCAGGGCCGGGGCGTGATGGTCGACCTGGCCGAGTATCACGGGCGCGAGTTCCGCACGATCGGCTACGACGACCTGATGCGTGTGCTGGAGGCCGATGCCGTCGAGGTGGAGCCCGGCGACATCCTGGTGCTGCGCACCGGCTTCGCCGAGATGGTGCTGGAGATGCAGCGGCAGCCTGACGCCCACGCGCTCCACCACAGCTGCTGCGCCCTCGACGGACGCGATGCCCGCCTGCTGCAGTGGATCACCGATTCCGGCATCGCCGCGCTGGCGGCGGACAACTACGCGGTCGAACGCTACCCGGCCCGGCCGGCACCCGATCCGGCGCCGCGCCTGCCGCTGCACCATCATTGCCTGTTCAAGCTCGGCCTGCCGCTCGGCGAGCTGTGGTACCTGCGCGAGCTGGCCGCCTGGCTGCGCACGCAGCGGCGCACTCGCTTCTTCCTGACCGCCCCGCCGCTGCGGCTGCCCGGCGCCCTGGGTTCGCCCGTGACGCCAGTCGCGACCGTCTAGTATCCTGCGTGGCCGATGCTGCCGATGCACACTGCCCCAGGACACCCGCAACCTGCCGGCCGCCGGGCGCGGCCGCTTCATCCCCTACCGCAAGGAGCTTCGCATGCTGTTCATGGCCCAGATGACCGTCCGTATTCCCCATTCGCTCGACCCGGCCTTCGTCGAGCAGCTCAAGGCCGACGAGAAGGCGCTGTCGCAGCAACTGCAGCGCGAAGGCAAATGGCGCCACCTGTGGCGCGTGACCGGGCAGTACGCCAACGTCAGCATCTTCGACGTTGCCTCGAACGATGAACTGCACACGCTGCTGACCTCGCTGCC
The DNA here is from genome assembly GCF_001854285.1 of Cupriavidus sp. USMAHM13. Taxonomy (NCBI): domain Bacteria; kingdom Pseudomonadati; phylum Pseudomonadota; class Betaproteobacteria; order Burkholderiales; family Burkholderiaceae; genus Cupriavidus; species Cupriavidus sp. USMAHM13. The sequence continues at coordinate 2,423,826 of NZ_CP017752.1, read as the reverse complement.
CCTCTACCCCTACATGGACATCACCGTGACGCCGCTGGCACAGCACGGCTCGGCGATCGTCCAGAACTGAGCGGGCGCCGGCGCCCGCATCCTTCCACTCCAACCATTCCGTACGCGACCATGCCCTACGCTGACCTTCCCGGCGTCCGCCTGCACTACCGCCTCGACGGCGATGCCGGCCTGCCCGTCCTCGTGCTGTCCAACTCGCTCGGCACCAACCTCGACATGTGGACGCCGCAGGTCGCCGCATTCAGCAAGCATTTCCGCGTGCTGCGCTATGACACGCGCGGCCACGGCGCTTCGTCGGTGCCGGCCGGCCCCTACCAGGTGGAGCAGCTCGGCGCCGACGTGATCGGCCTGCTCGACGACCTGCAGATCGAGCGCGCGCACTTCTGCGGCCTGTCGATGGGCGGCATCACCGGCATGTGGCTGGCGCTGGCGCATCCGCAGCGCTTGTCGAAGCTGGTGCTGTGCAATACCGCGGCCTATATCGGCCCGCCGGAAAACTGGACCAACCGCGCGGGCGCGGTCGAGCGCGACGGTGTCGGCTCCATCGCCCCGGCCGTGGTCGACCGGTGGCTGACGCCGGATTTCGCCGCCAAGCGCCCGGAACTGGTCAAGTACCTGCGCCAGATGCTGAGCGCCACCGATGCGCGCGGCTATGCCGCCAACTGCCTGGCTGTGCGCGACGCCGACCTGCGCGAGCGGGTGCGCGACATCCAGCTGCCGACGCTGGTGATCGCCGGCTCGGGCGACCTGCCCACCCCGCCGCGCGACGGCCAGTACCTGGCCAAGGCGATCCCGGGTGCGCGCTATGTGGAACTGGAAGCCGCCCACATCTCGAACCTGCAGCAGGTCGAGCCCTTCACGCGGACGGTGCTGGAGTTCCTGCAGGGCTGAGGCCCGCCGCGGCTGGCGCGGCAAGGTAAAAAAAGGCCGGGCATGTGCCCGGCCTTCTTCTTTTTTCCGTGTTCGCTTCCATCGGCGCGGACCCTGGCCGAGGCCCCAGGTCGGCGCCGCGCCGTGCAGCGCCGTGTCGTGTCGTGTCGTCAGAACGACGGCACCATGGCGCCCTTGAACTGGCTCTTCATGAACTGGCGCACGTCTTCCGACTGGTAGGCGGCCAGCAGCTTCTTGACCCAGGGCTTGTCCTTGTCCTGCGTGCGCACCACGATGATGTTGGCGTAGGGGCTGCGGATGTCCTCCAGCGCGATGGCGTCGTGGGTCGGCTGCAGGCCGGCGGCCAGCGCATAGTTGGTGTTGATGGCGGCGGCGGCCACGTCCGGCAGTGCGCGCGCAAGCTGGGCGGCGTCAAGCTCGACCAGCTTCAGCTTCTTGGGGTTCTCGGCGACATCCAGCGGCGTGGCGTTGCTGCCGTTGGTGCCGGCACCCGGCTTCAGCTTGATCACACCCTGCGCGGCCAGCAGCAGCAGCGCGCGGTTCTCGTTGGACGGATCATTGGGAATCGCGACGCGGGCGCCTTGCGGCAGGTCCTTGGTCGCCTTCACCTTCTGCGAATAGATGCCCAGCGGCGAGATATAGGTGAAGCCCACGCTGGTCATCTTGTAGCCGCGCTGCTTGATCTGGCTGTCCAGGTAAGGCTGGTGCTGGAAGCTGTTGGCCTCCAGTTCGCCGGCGTCCAGCGCGGCGTTCGGCTGCACGTAGTCGTTGAACTCGATCACCTTGACGTTCAGGCCTTCACGCTTGGCCACCTTCTGCACCACCTTCCACACGTCGGCGTCGGGGCCGCTGACGGTGCCGACGCGGATGGTCTGCTCCTGGGCCGCGGCGCTGCCGGCGACGGCGATGCCGAGGGCGGCGACCAGGAAGGTAAGGGTCTTGGAAATCGCGGAAACGCGCATGGGAATCTCTCTTGTCTAGTCAGCCGGCGCGGATGGCGCCGGACCCCGCCTGCCGACGGCCGGGGGCGCTTGCTGAGCGCCCCCGGCCCCGCGCGGCGCGCCGATGGGCGTGCCGCCGGAATGGCCAGGACAGGACGGGAACGGGAAGGAATCACGATATGTGAGCCATCCGGCGCCTGGTGGCGCCGGACAGGCCACAGGGTACCTCAATGCGTGCCGGCCGTGGCGCCCTCGTGGTCGCTCTCGTGGTCGCTCTCGTGGTCGCTCTCGTGGTCGCTCTCGTGGCGCGAGCGTTCGGTGGCGAGATGCTCGTGGACCTTGAGTGCCCCCTGCCAGCCGCCGCCGAGGGCGAGGAAGAGGCTGATCTGGTCCATCGCCACCTGGCCGTCCGAGGCAGCCAGCGCGGCGTCGTTGTTGGCGAGCGTCCGATCGGCGTCGAGGCTGTTCAGGTAGGGCGCGCGGCCGGCCTCGTACAGCAGCCGGTTCTGGTGCGCGGCCTGGTCAGCCTTGTCGCGCGCGGCCCGCAGTGAGGCATTGCGCTCCAGTTCGTGCGTGTAGGCGCTGAGGGCCGTGTCGGTCTCGCGCAGGGCCTTCAGCACCACCCCGTCGAAGTGCGCCAGCGCGGCGTCGGCGCCTGCTTCCATATTGTGGATGCGCGCCCGGGTGCCGCTGGTGGGGATATTCCAGGTGATCGCAGGACCGATGCCCCAGTGCGCCGTCTGTGCCTGGCCCAGGTGATCCAGGATGCCGGTGAAGCCGGCCGAGGCGCCGATGGTGATGGACGGATACAGATCGGCGGTGGCCACCCCGATCTTGGCGGTGGCCGAGGCCAGCTCGCGTTCGGCCTGGCGCACGTCGGGGCGGCGCTTGAGCAGCGCCGCGCCGTCGCCGACCGGCAGGGCCTGGCTCAGCTTGGGAATCGCGTGGCAGGCATAGTCCTGCACGGCACCGGCGGCGGGCGGCTTGCCCAGCATCACCGCCAGGCGATAGGCGGCGGCTTCCCGGCCCGCGCGCAGCCTGGGCAGCGCGGCGCGCAGGCTGTCGGCCTGCGACTGGGCGCGCAGCAGGTCAAGCGGCTGTCCGCGGCCCGCCTCGACCAGGCGGCGCGTCAGCTCGACGCCGCGTTCCTGCAGTGCGAGCTGGTGCTCGGCCACTGAGAGTTCATGCGAGGCGGCGCAGCCTTCCACATAGGAACGCGCGGTCTCTGCGGCCACGACCACGCGCGTCTGGTCGAGCGCGGCCTGACTGGCCTGGGCGCCGGCCAGTGCGGCCTCGTCGGCGCGGGCCAGCTTGCCGAAGAAATCGATCAGGTAGGACACGCCGAAGCCGACGTTGCCGAAATTCATGACCGGAATCTTCTCTTCATGCAGCAGCGGTTCGGCCGCGATCTCGCCACGCTGGGCGCCCGCCTCGACCCGTGCCATCGGCAGGTTCTCGGCTTCGACCTCGTGGTAGGTGGCGATGGCGCGGCGCAGGTTGGCAGCGGCCACGCGCAGATCGGTATTGGCGGCCAGGGCTTCCTGTACCAGCGCGTCGAGCCGCGGATCGTCGTACAGGCGCCACCAGCCGTCCGGCACGGGGGCGATCGAGACGGCCGGGTTGCCGGCGCCGGGCAGCGGGCCGTTGGCTTCCGGCGACTTGACCGCGGCTTGCTCCGGCAGGTGATAGTCGGGGCCGACCGTGGTGCAGGCGGCGAACAGCAACGGCGCCAGCGCCGGAATCAGGGCTAGCGTAAAGCGTTTCACTGGATGGACTCCTGCTTGCCGGCCGGGGTCTGGGCGACCGCATGGCCGGACTGGGGGGCGGCGCCGGCGGCGGCCGGGGCCGCATCGCCCTTGCCGCCGCGCGCTTCTTCGACCGACACGGTGGCCGTGCGGCCCGCCACCAGGCGGATATCGGCCGGCATGTCGTCCAGCGCGATGCGCACCGGCACGCGCTGCGCCAGCCGCACCCAGTTGAAGGTGGGATTCACGTTCGGCAGCAGCGAGGAGCCGGCGCTGCGGTCGCGGTCCTCGATACCGGCCGCGATGCTCTGCACGTGGCCGCGCAGCACCTGCGACTCGCCCATGATGCGGATGCGCACCGGGCTGCCCAGGTGGATGCCGCCGAGCTTGGTTTCTTCGAAATAGCCTTCCACGTGGAAGGACTGCTCGTCGACCATCGACATCACCGGCTTGCCGGTGCTGACGTAGTCGCCCAGGCGCGGCAGGCGGTCGTTGACGTAGCCATCGACGGGGCTCAGCACGCGCGTGCGCTCCAGGTTCAGCTTGGCCAGGTTGACCGCGCTCTCGGCCTGGGCCAGCGCTGCCTCGCCCTGCTGCACCTTGGCCAGCCCTTCTTCCACCACTTCCTTGGCGACGATGTCCGACAGCTTCTGGCTGCGTGCCGCCTCGCGGCGCGACTGGCCCAGCGTGGCGCGGATCGCCGCCGCATTGGCCTCGGCTTGCTGCAGCGCCAGGGCGAAGCGGTCGCGGTCGATCTCGAACAGCGCGTCGCCGCGCTTGACACGCTGGTTGTCCTTGACCAGCACGCGGGTGACCAGGCCTGACACGTCGGGGGCGATCTGCACGACGTCGGCCCGCACATGTCCGTCGCGCGTCCACGGTGCGATCGTGTAGTAGTCCCACAGGTGCTTGGCGACGACCGCCGCTCCGGCGGTCAGGGCCAGCGTGAGCACGACCGGCCCGATGGATTTCAGTCTGAGTTTCATGATTGCAGATGCGTCGCCAGCCACACCACCCCACCCAGGATGAGGGCGTACAGCGACAGGTTGAAGAGGGAACGGTGCCAGACCAGCCGGTAGAAGCCCACGCGCGACAAACCGGCGCGCAGGCCCGCCATGATCACGAAGGCCAGCAGCATCCACACCAGCAGGCTGGGAACGTAGACGCCGTAGAGGTTGACTTCACCGCTCATCATTGCTTCCCGTTGACGGGAGAGGTTGAAAACAAGGCCACTTCCATTTCGACGAGGGCCGACATCGCCGTACGCGAGGCCTGGTCGGCCCGCTCGGCCACCCCCTGCATCGCGCGCATCAGGCGCCGCTGCAGAGCTTCCGGCGGTGCGTCGGCCTTGGCTTCGAGGCGGTCGCGGTAATAGCCGGCCACGCTTTGCAGCACGCGGCGCACTGCATGCTGGGAGGCCTCCGGCAGCGCCGGCAGCTCGCGCTGCAGCGCCAGCGTGCTCAGTTCCACCCGTACCTCGGTGAAACCGTCGGTGGAGCGCTCGTTCTCGCTGGCCGCCAGGCGCGGCACCAGTTGCGCCAGCCGGTCCAGCATGCGGGCGCGCAGGTGGTCGTGCTCATGGGGAGCGCGTCCGGTGGCATTGCGCGCGATGTCGCCCCAGCTTGCCCGCACCAGGCGGCGTGCCGCCGCGGCGGTGCCGAAGGGCCGGACCAGCAGCGTCCACACCAGCGCGAACAGAATGCCCGCCACGCCGGCCACGTTGGTGTTGAAGAAAGTCTGGAAATCGGCGTTGTAGCTGCCTTGCAGGCCGATGTCGGTGGCCGTGACCATGGCCAGCGGCACGGCGATCAGCGCCAGCCTGGGTTGGGCGATCATCACGCCGAACAACAGGTAGGGGATGGCGAACATCGCCACCAGCATCTCGAAGTCGTGCGCCCGCGGCAGGATCATGAACAGGTAGACCATGGCCAGCAGCACGCAGACCACGTTCCAGATGAAGAAGGAACGGATCATCGGCGCGGGTTCGTCCAGCGCGGCGAAGAAACAGCAGGACACCGCGCCCAGGGCCACCGCGCTGGCGCCGTCGGCCCAGCCGGACAGGATCCAGACCATGCCCATGCAGAAGATGCCCAGCGCGGTGGTGCCGGTGGAAAACAGCAGCATGCCGTGGTCGTAGTGGCGTGCCGCGCCGACGTTCCAGCGCCGGAATACGGGCTGCCAGTCTCCGGCCGGCGCGGCTTCACCCAGGCGCCGCTGCAGTGCCACGCAATCCTGCCACAGGGCGGTCAACTCGCGCAGCCGCTCGTAGGCGGTGGACGCCACCGCGGTTGCCAGCGCAGGCGGTGTGTTCTCCTCGAGCGCGGGAGGGGCCGCAGCCTCGCCGCGGATCCAGGCGGAAACGGCGGTCATGCGGGCGGCCAGCTGGTCCGGTACGCCGGCTTCGTCGCGCTGCATGGTCTCGACCAGGCTGGCCAGGGAGGCCAGCACCGGCAGCAGCATGGTCATGCGGCCGCGCAGTTCCTTGGCATCGCGGATGCGCGCGGCGGTCTCGGTGTCGTAGGAAAGCTGGCTGATCAACTGGTCGAGCGCCAGGATGTCGGCGGCCATGCGGTGCCGGCTCTGGTGAAGCGATACCGCCGCACCGGCATCGCGCAGCGACAGCATGTCGCCGGCCCACTGCGCCGCGTCGCCCATCCACTGCGCCAGGCGGTCGCGCAGCACGTTGGAGACCTTGGCGGGGAAGACCACGGCGCCGACCACGCTGGCGCAGATGATGCCCAGGCAGATCTCTTCGGAACGTGCGATGGCCAGGTCGAAGACGCCGCCCGGGTGGTCCACTGCCGGCAGCGCCACCATCGGCAGCGTGTAGGCGGCCAGCATGAACAGGTAGCTGCGCGGGGAGCGGTCGAGCAGCGCCACGTAGAGCAGCACCGCGACCCAGACAGCCACTGCCGCCATCAGCAGCGGTGGCGTATTGACCAGCGAGGGCACCAGCGCCACCGAGGCGGCCGCGCCCAGCAGCGTGCCGAGCACGCGGTACATGGATTTGGAGCGGGTCGCGCCGGTCAGCGGGTGCGCCACCACGTAGACGGTCGCCATGGCCCAGTAGGGGCGCGGCAGGCCGATGTAGAGCGCGATGAACAGGGCCAGCATGGAGGCCACGAAGGCCTTGGTGGAGAAGATCCAGTCGCGCGCGGACGGCCAGGTACTGCCCATCACGTCAGGCCTCCTGGCTCGGTGCCGGGCTCTGCGGCACGACCACCGAATCCGCGGCGCGCGCCAGGGCATCCAGCACGCGCAAGGCGCCCTCGAGGTCCTGCGCCGGGATGTGGGCGAAGACCTGCGAGCGGATGCGCTTGAGGTCCACTTCGATCTTGGCCGCCAGTTCCTCACCTGCCTCGGTCAGCCACAGGGCATTGGCACGGCGGTCGCTGGCGTCCACCTCGCGGCGTACCAGGCCCGCGGCGCTCAACTGGTCGAGCAGGCGCACCAGCGAGGCGCCTTCCAGGCCGACGTAGTCGGCCAGCGTGACCTGGCGCACCCCTCCTCCGAGGCGGCGGATGAACAGCAGGGGGCCGGCGGCGGCGGCGGAGATGCCGTAGGACGTCACGGCTGCCTGGGAGATCTGGCGCCACTGTCTCCCTGCCAGCATCAGCTGGCCGGTAAAGGCAAAGCGCAGCGCGTCTATCGAGTTCATGGGCAGAATGATAGTTGTGAAATAATTAGAATGCAAACTATTTTTGTGGCATTGCAGCAACCGCGGCCGCCGACCTGCCATCCGGGTGCGGCAAGCCGTGGCGCGCACATTCTGCGTGTAACCTATCGCGCACATCACGCGCGTCACGCGCATCACGCACGTTTGATCGCAACATCCTTCTGCCGTCCCGCCGCATCACCGGCAGGCCCCGTACCCTGCCCGCGTTCAGGACAGCGACAGCGCCGCGAGGGTCCCAAGCCAGGTGGCCCCGGCGGCGGCCACCAGCCCGGCGCCTACCTGCAGCGCGAAGCGGTATCCCCCGGCCGCCGTGGCCAACCCGATCTTGGTGAGGGTATTGGTGCTGAACGCCGCCAGCACGGGCCACATCGCGCTGCCGACCGGCAGCCGCCCTGCCGCCACCTGGGCACCGATCGAGGCGGTGGCGGCGTGGGCATCGGCAAAACCGGCGACGGCAGCCACGGCGACCAGGGCCGTTGCGCCGAGCCAGGCCTGCGCCGCGGCGGCCAGCCACAGCAGGAATGCCGTCATCAAGGCAAAGCCGGCCGCCACGCGCCAGTCGAAGGCCCGGCCTTGCGGTGACTCTTCCGGCGCTTGTTCCGCATGCGTGGAGCGCCAGGCCCAGAGGCCGCCGAAAGCGGCGATCACCGCCAGCCCGGCCGCGAGCGGGATGGCAAGCTGGCGCAAGGTGGCGAGGCTGGTGGCCGCCAGCAGCAGGATCATCTGCACGAAGGTGGACACCGTGGACAGCAGCGCCGCGGCGACCGCCGCCTGCGCCTTGTCGGGCTCCTTGCGCGCCAGCGCCGCCATGCTGGCGATGGTGGCGCTGCTGGAGACGAAGCCCCCGAACAGGCCGGCCATCGGCAGCCCGAGCTGGCTGCCCAGCCAGCGCACGGCGATGTGGCCGGCGGCGCCCATCAGCATCACCAGCACGGCGATCAGCCACAGTGTGTGCGGGTTCCAGGCCTTGAACGGGCCGAGGTAACGATCCGGCAGCAGCGGCCAGACCACCAGCGCGGCGGCGGCCAGTACCAGGGCGTCACGCAGTTCCTGCTCACTGAGGATCTGGCGGGCGAAGTGGTGCAGCCAGGCCTTGCCGTGCAGCAGCAGCAGCACCACCGTGGCGGCGCCCGCGGCCAGCGTGGCCTCGCTGGTGGCGAGTGCGCCCAGCAGCACCACGCACAGCAGCGCCAGCTCGGTGGTCATGCCGGGATCGCGATCCGAGGTGCGGTGGTAGGCCAGGCAGGCCAGCGCGCCCGTCGCCAGCAGCACGGCGGGCAGCACCAAGGGACCGGGCAGGCGCGCGGCCACGGCACCTGCGAGGCTGGCGACGGTGAAGGTGCGCAGGCCGGCCGGCACCTGTTCGTCGCCACCGGCATTGCTGCGCTCGCGCTCGAGCCCGATCGCCAGGCCGATGCCCAGTGCCACAGAAAATGCCACGTAGTCGTGTTCCATCGCATCTCCGTTGCGCCGCGGTGCGCATCGCGCCCGCCAGGACCCACAGGCTACCTTGACTCCGCCCGTCCGTATATGCGCCGGGCCGCACGTTGCGCCCGCCCTTGATGCTTCTCAAGAAAGCGGCCGCCCTTGTCTCCTACCATGACCGCAGGCCCGCGCGGCGGGCACGGCTCGGAGGATGGCATGGACGATGGCGCACTGACGCGGGCCCTGATGCACGGCGCGGCCTATCCGCACGCGGCGCCCGGGGTGCGCTGCATCGAGACCCATCTTTCGCGCGTGTTCCTGGCCGGCGAGTATGCCTATAAAGTACGCAAGCCGGTGCGCTTCGATTTCGTCGATTTTTCCACGCTGGCGGCGCGGCGCGCCGATTGCGAGGAAGAACTGCGCCTGAACCGCAGGCTGGCCGGCGCGCTGTACCTGGACGTGGTACCCATCGCGGCCGTCGCCGGCGGTGCGGGCGGGCATGAGGACCGGGAAGCGGACGGCAATACGCCGGTCCGCCTTGGCGGCAGCGGCCCGGCCCTGGACTATGCCGTGCGCATGCGGCGTTTCGCCCAGCACGACCTGCTGGCCGCGCGCGTGCAGGCCGGCAACGTGGACGGGGCGATGATGGACGCGCTCGGCCGGCGGCTTGCCGATTTCCACGCGGACGCGCCGCGCTGCGGCAGCACGGACGCCACCGACTACGGTACGCCCGCGCGCGTTGCCGCCACACTGGAAGAATGCCTGCAAGGCGTCGCACGCCTGGCCGACGCCGACGGCGCGGAGGCCATCCAATGCCTGGGCCGCGCCATGCGCGCGGAGGCGCTGCGCCTGGCGCCGGCCATGGCGGCGCGGCGCCGCAGCGGCCATGTGCGGGAGTGCCATGGCGACCTGCATCTCGGCAACGTCGTAGTCGTCGACGGCGAGGCGCTGCCCTTCGACTGCCTGGAGTTCAATGCCGGCCTGCGCTGGATCGATTCCATCAGCGATACCGCCTTTCTCTATATGGACCTGATCCACCATGGACGGCGCGACCTGGCCTACCGCTTCCTCAATGCCTACCTCGAACGCGGCGGCGACTATGCCGGGCTCGGCCTGCTGCCTTTCTATGCCGCACTGCGGGCACTGGTGCGCGCCCGCGTGGGACTCGAACGCAGGCAGCAGTGCGCGGCCGCCGGCGCGGACGCCGCGCCCGCGGCCGGCTGGCGCGCCCTGCTGGAGCTGGCCGAGACGCTGCTGTCCAGGCGCCGCGGCGCCATCCTGCTGATGCACGGCCTGTCCGGCAGCGGTAAGTCCACCGTGGCGGCACGGCTGGCCGAGCGGGGCGGCATGGTGCGTGTGCGTGCCGATGTCGAGCGCAAGCGGCCGGGCGCGCCACCCGCCGGCGGCTGGTATGCGCCGGCCGCCGGCGCCGCGACCTACCGGCGCCTGCTGGCCGCGTGCCGCCTCGGGGCCTGCGCCGGCTTTCCGATGATCGCCGACGCCACCTTCCTGGCGCGCGCGCACCGCGAGTGCTTCGCCGCACAGGCGGCGCGGCTGCGCCTGCCCTTCGTCATCGTCCACTGCGAGGCGACGGTCGACACCCTGCGTGCGCGCATCTCGGCACGGGCCCAGGCGCGCAACGATCCGTCCGATGCCGACCTCGAGGTGCTCGGCCGGCAGTTGCGCGAGCAGGAGCCGCTGTGCGCGGCCGAGCTTCGCGCCACCACCAGCGCGAGCGATGCGGACATGCTGGCGGCGCGCTTCGCCTGAGGCGGCGCCGGTGCGGCGGATCCCGGCGGCAGACCGTGCCCGCTGGAGCCGAAAACCGAGGCAAGACTCTACGACTCGCTTGCCGGCAATCAAAGACACGGCATTGCCGGCCGCTGCCCCCTCGGCGTGGGGCTTGTGCAGCGCAGCGCGAAGTGTAGGATGGAGCGCATCGCTTGATCGTGGCAGCACCGGCGCCGAGCCGGTCCCACGGCATTCCTGCAACGATCCGACAGGTGGTGAATGAAGAACCGATTCCGCTGGGCCCTCCTTGGCCTGCTCGTCATCCTGCTCGCGGGCGCGGGCTTCTGGTGGGAAACCGCCCACCGCACGCGCTGGCCGGCGGATATCGCTTACGCCAACGGCCGCCTGGAAATGGCGAGGGTCGACGTCGCCGTCAAGTATGGCGGCCGCGTGGTCGAGCTGCCGGTGCACGAAGGCGACGTGCTGGCGGCCGGGGCCCTGGTGGCCCGCCAGGACGACAGCGAACTGCGCGCCCAGCTGGCGGCGGCCAATGCAGCCCGGGCACGCGCGGCCGACGCGATGCTGCGCGCCCGCGCCGAGACCGATGGCCGCGCCGCACGCCAGCGCCTGGCGCGGCTGGAATGGTCGGAAACCGTCAAGCTGTTCGACGAGGGCCAGGTCTCCGCAGTGGAACGCGACCGCCGTCGCCTGGCCCTGGAGGGTGAACAGGCGGGCGTCGACGGGGCACACGCCGCGCTGGGCGAAGCCCGCGCGGCGGAGGCCGAGGCCGAGGCCCAGATCGCGCGGCTCCAGGCCGTGCTGGACGAGACCGCCGTGCGCGCGCCGGTGGCCGGGCGCGTCGAGTACCGCGTGGTCGAGGTCGGCACGGTACTGCCGGCCGGCGGCCGCGTCGCCTCCATGCTGAATCCGGACGACATCTACTTCACGATCTTCCTGCCGGGCCCGCAGGCAGGCCGGCTCGCCATCGGCGCCGCGGCCCGTATCCTGCTGGATGCCTTCCCCGGCGAGGCCATCCCGGCCAGGATCGGCTATGTCGCCAGCGAGGCCCAGTTCACGCCGAAATATGTCGAGACCGAGGGGGAGCGGGCCAAGCTGATGTATCGCGTCAAGCTGCAGCTGCCGGTCGAGGTGGCGCGGCGGCTGGCGCCGCGGCTGAAGGCGGGCATGACCGGCGCGGGCTATGTCCGGCTGGATGCGGCCCGCTCCTGGCCGCCGGCACTCGCCGTGCGCGGGGAATAAGGGATGGCCATGAGCGGCGGCGCGCTGCCGGGCGCCATCGAGATCACCGGGCTCGCGCACCGCTACGGCGCCGTGCAGGCGCTGGAGACGGTGTCGCTGACGCTGCCGGGCCAGAGCACCATCGGCCTGATTGGTCCCGACGGTGTCGGCAAGTCGACCCTGCTGGGGTTGATCGCCGGCGTCAAGCGCATCCAGCAAGGCCAGGTGTCGGTGCTGGGCGCCGACCTGCGTGAGCGTGCCCGTCGCGAGGCGATCCTGCCGCGCGTCGCCTTCATGCCGCAGGGCCTGGGCCGCAATCTTTATCCCACGCTGTCGGTCTACGAGAACGTCGACTTCTTCGGCCGCCTGTTCGGCCTGGACGGCGCCGCGCGCGCGGCGCGCATCCGGCGCCTGCTCGAGGCCACCGGCCTGGCGCCCTTCCCCGACCGCCCGGCCGGCAAGCTGTCGGGCGGCATGAAGCAGAAGCTCGGCCTGTGCTGCGCGCTGGTGCACAACCCCGACCTGCTGATCCTCGACGAACCGACCACCGGCGTCGACCCGCTGTCGCGGCGCCAGTTCTGGACCCTGGTGGACGAGCTGCGTGCCGAGCAGCGTGGCATGACGGTGATCGTGGCCACTGCCTATATGGAAGAAGCCCAGCGCTTCGAGCACCTGGTGGCCATGGACGCGGGCCGCGTGCTGGTCAGCGACAGCACCGCCGCCGTGCTGCAACGGGCCGGCACCCGCGACCTGGAGCAGGCCTATATCTCGCTGCTGCCACCGGCCCGGCGCGGCGACGGCGCCGGCCTGCAGATCCCGCCGCGGCCGCCCGTGGACGGTGAGCCGGCGATCGAAGCCGAAGGCCTGACACGCCGCTTCGGCGACTTCGTCGCGGTGGACCACGTCAGCTTCCGCATCGAGCGCAGCGAGATCTTCGGCTTCCTCGGCTCCAACGGCTGCGGCAAGACCACCACCATGAAGATGCTGACCGGCCTGCTCGATGCCAGCAGCGGCAGCGCGCGCCTGCTCGGCCAGCCGATCGACGCCACCGACATGCGCACGCGCATGCGTGTCGGCTATATGTCGCAGTCCTTTTCGCTCTATGAAGAACTGAGCGTGCGGCAGAACCTGGACCTGCATGCCCGCCTCTACCGCATGGAGGGTGAACAAGCGCAGCAGGCGGTCGCGCAAGCGCTGGACGGCTTCGAGCTGGCCCCCTATGCCGACGAGCGTCCGGCGGCGCTGTCGCTGGGCATCCGCCAGCGCCTGCAGCTGGCGGCCGCCTGCCTGCACCGGCCCGAAGTGCTGATCCTGGACGAACCGACCTCGGGCGTCGATCCCGGCGCGCGCGACATGTTCTGGCGCCACCTCGTCAAGCTGTCGCGCGAAGCGCGCGTCACCATCTTCGTCTCCACCCACTTCATGAACGAGGCGGCGCGCTGCGACCGCATCTCCTTCATGCACCGCGGCCGCGTGCTGGCGGTGGGCACGCCGGAGGCATTGCGCCGGCAGCGCGACGCCGCCACGCTGGAAGATGCCTTCGTCGACTACCTGCTGGAAGCCGAGGGGCAGGATGCGCCCGCGGCCACGCCTGCCGCAGCCGCTGCCGGGACCAAGGCCACCACCGGGCCGGCCGGCCACGGCCTGCCGGGCGGCGACGCGGCGGCACCGGCGCCATCTGCCCTGGCCGCGCCACTGGCGCGCATCTGGGCCTTCGCCCGGCGCGAGTCGATCGAACTGGCGCGCGACAAGCTGCGGCTGGCCTTCGCCATCCTCGGTCCCGTCATCCTGCTGCTGGCGGCGGCATGGAGCGTGTCCTTCGACGTCGAGAACGTCCGTTTCGCCGCGCTCGACCGCGACCAGAGCCTGGCCAGCCGCGAACTGCTCGAACAGTTCGCGGGTTCGCGCTATTTCGTGCCGGCCGGCACGGTGCGGGACGAGACCGAGGCGCAGCAGGCGCTGCGGGCCGCGCGCGCCTCGCTGGTGGTGGAAATCCCGCCGGACTTCGGCCGCGACCTGCTGGCCGGCCGCCGGCCGGAAGTCGCCTTCCATATCGACGGCTCCAGTCCCTTTCCGGGCGCCACCGTGCGCACCTACGCCAACGCCGTGCTGCTCGGCTACGTGCAGGCGCGCGCCCGCGCCCTGCCGGTGGCGGCGCCCGCGCTGCCAATGGGTGTGGAGACGCGCTTCGTCTACAACGAGCAGTTCCGCAGCATCTACGCCATCTCGCCGGGCATCGTCATGCTGGCATTGATCCTGATCCCCACCATGCTGACCGCGCTCGGCGTGGTGCGCGAGAAGGAGATGGGCTCGATCACCAATCTCTATGCCTCGCCGGCCGGCGTCGGCGAGTACCTGCTGGGCAAGCAACTGCCTTATGCCGGCCTGGCGATGGTGGCTTACCTGGCTCTGGTGGCGTTGACCATCACGGTGCTGGGGGTACCGCTCAAAGGCTCCTTCCTGGCGCTGTCGCTGGGCGCGCTGCTGTTCATCCTGGCCGCCACCAGCCTCGGCCTGCTGGTGTCGACCTTCGTGCGCTCGCAGGTGGCGGCCATCTTCGGCACCGCCATCCTGTGCCTGATCCCCTCGGTCAACTTCTCCGGCCTGCTCTACCCGGTCTCCACGCTGACCGGCAGCGGCTACTGGGTCGGGCTGGGCTTCCCGTCGTCCTGGTTCCAGCTGGTCAGCCTCGGCAGCTTCACCAAGGGCTTGGGCGCGGACAGCTTCGGTGCCATGTACCTGGCGCTGCTGGGCTTCGCCCTGGCCTACCTGGCCGGCGCGCGCTGCCTGTTGCGCAAGCAGGAGGCCTGACCGTGCGCCAGTGGCTCAAGAACGTCGCCCGCCTCAGCCGCAAGGAGATCTTCAGCCTGTTCAGCGATGCCACGCTGATGATCCTGATCGTGTTCGCCTTCACGCTGGCGGTGGTCTCGGTGGCCAAGGGGATCAAGGCGGAGGTCTCGAACGCCTCGGTCGCCATCGTCGATGGCGACCAGTCGGCCTTGTCGCGCCACCTGCGCGACGCCATCCAGCCGCCCTACTTCAAGCCGCCGGTCGACGTGGACCGGCGCGCCATCGACGCCGAACTGGACCGCGGCCGCTATATCTTCGCCATCGAGATCCCGCCGGACTTCGAAGCCAACGTGCTGGCGGGGCGATCGCCGTCGCTGCAGGTGCTGGTCGACGCCACCGCCATGACCCAGGCCGGACTGGGCGCGGCCTACCTGCAGGAAATCCTGACCGGCGAGACCCTGGCCTTCCTGCGCGCGCGGAACCTGCAGGCGCAGCTGCCCGCGGTGGCGGTGATGCGTGTCCAGTTCAACCCCAACACGGAATCGTACTGGTTCACCTCGACGATGCAGATCGTGGTCAATATCACCGTGCTCTCCATCATCCTGGTGGGCGCGGCGGTGATCCGCGAGCGCGAGCACGGCACCATCGAGCACCTGCTGGTGATGCCGGTGCGCGCCAGCGAGATCGCGGCGGCCAAGATCATCGCCAACGGCTCGGTGATCTTCCTGGTCTCGCTGCTGTCGCTGTGGCTGGTGGTGAATCTCTGGCTGCGGGTGCCGCTGCAAGGCTCGCTGGCCTTGTTCGCCCTCAGCACGGCGCTCTACCTGTTCTCGGTGACTGCGCTGGGCATGTGGCTGGCCACGCTGGCGCCGGCCATGCCGCAGTTCGGCCTGCTGGCGGTGCCGACCTACGCGGTGGCCTACCTGCTGTCGGGCGCGGCCACACCGGTGCAGAGCATGCCGGCGGCGATGCAGCCGGTGGTGCAGTTCCTGCCTACCACGCAGTTCGTCACCCTGACCCAGGCCATCCTGTTCCGCGGCGCGGGGATCGACATCGTGTGGCCGCAGCTGCTCGGGGTCACCGCCGCCGGCGGGCTCTTCCTGGCGCTGGCGCTGGCGCGCTTCCGCGCCATGCTGGCGCAGCAGGGCTGAGGCCGGCAACGGCCGCCGCCCTCACCGAACCCACCGAACCCACCGAACCTACGGAATCCATTCGGAGCAAGCTAGTGAAGCAGACCAAGGCAAGATTCGCGGCAGGTGCCGCCGCCCGGCCGGAACCCGGTGCCGCGCTGCTGGCGGCCGCCGCCTGCCTGATGGCCGCCTGCAGCACCGTCCAGGTGGACATGCCGGCCGCGCCGGCCGCGCCTGCGGCCTTCCAACAGGTGCCGCAGGCCGGCGGCAGCCAGGCCGACCTGGCACGCTGGTGGCAGGATTGGCACGACCCTGAACTCACGCGTCACGTCGAAGCCGCGCTGCGTGCCAACACCGACCTGCGCGTGGCCCGCGCGCGGGTGCTGGAGGCCCGTGCCTGGGCCGCCGTGGCCGATTCGGCCCGCTATCCCACGCTGGCGGCACAGGCCGGTGCGGCACGTGGCTTCGGCGACCTGCGCAGCCCGTCGCCGGTGCCGGACCGCTCGCCCGACCTCGAGGCCTATGCTGGCGGTGTCAGCGCCGCCTGGGAGGTGGACGTGTTCGGGCGCCGTGCCAGCGATGCCGAGGCCGCCGCCGGCATGGCCCTGGCCGCCGAAGAGCAACTGCACGGCGTGCAGCTGGCCATTGCCGCCGACGTGGCTCAGAACTACCTCGAAGCGCAGGGGCTGCAACGGCGCCTGGCCCTGCTAGACCGCAGCCTGGCGACGCTGGGTGAACTGGAGCGCTATGTCCAGGCGCGCTTCCGTGCCGGGCAGGCACTGGGCTACGACCTGGAGCGGGTGCGCGAGCAGGTTTCGGCGCGCGAGGCGGAGCGGCCGGTGCTGCAAAGCCAGATCGAGGTGCGCCAGCGCCGCCTGGCGGTGCTGGAGGGGCAGGCGGCGCAGTCGGCGCCTGCGCTGGGCGAGCCGGGGCCCTTCCATGTCCCGCCCGTTCCTTCCGGCGAGTTGCCTTCATCTGTGTTAGATCGGCGACCGGACGTGCGCGCAAGCGCCGCCCTCGTCCGTGCGCAGGCCGCCCGCCTGGGCAGCGCCAAGGCCGAACTGCTGCCGCGCTTCTACCTCAGCTTCGTCGGGCTGGACGGACGCATCCGCATCGACGGCCTGCCCGCGCTCAGCGGGACTGGCGGACTGCTCGGCGTCGGGGTGGACCTGCCGCTGTTCAACGCCGGCCGCATCCGCTCCACCATCGCCGCCAACGACGCCCGCTTGCAGGCGGCCCTCGCGGAACACGACAAGACCGTGCTGCGCACCCTGGAGGAGGTCGACAGCGCCTATGGCGTGCGCAGCGGCCTCGACCAGCGCGAAGCCCGCCTCGGCGGCACCCTTGCCATCGCCAGGCGCAACGCCGACCAGTCCCGGCGGCTCTACGAGGCCGGGCGTCGCACGTTCGAGGACGTGCTCTCAGCCCGCCTCGGCGCCCTGCAGCGCGAGGACGAACTGTTGCAGGCGCAGACCGGACAGGCGCTCGCCACAGTCCAGCTCTACCGTGCCCTGGGCGGCGGCTGGTCGCCCGCGGCCGGCGCCGCCGCGGGCTGAGGCTGGCGCGCAACGGCCGGCCAGCGCTGCCGACCCGCCTGCGGCATTCGGTGTCACAATGGCGGCCGCATCGCCCGGCGGCAAGCCGCCCGGCGCCTGCCTGGTGTGCTGAGCCGACGGGCTCCAGGCACCCGCCGAACCCGAACACGCGATCCCGCGCCCTGTCTCGCCGCCGTCCATGCTTGCCTCCAGCTACGATCAACTGCTTGTCCTGTTCTCCGTGCTGGTGGCCATGCTGGCCTCGTATACCGCGCTCGACCTGGCCGGCCGGCTGACGGCGGCGCGCGGGCGCGCCGCGCAGATGTGGCTGCTGGCCGGCGCCGTGGTGATGGGACTGGGCATCTGGTCGATGCACTTCGTCGGCATGCTGGCGTTCCGCCTGCCGATCCGCCTGGGCTACGATCTGCCCATCACGCTGCTCTCACTGCTGATCGCGATCGGCGCATCCGGCTTCGCCCTGCGCCTGGTGACGCTGCCCTCGCTGCCGCCGAGCAGGCTCGCGCTCGGGGCGCTGCTGATGGGCGGCGCGGTGGCGGGCATGCACTATACCGGCATGGCTGCCATGCGCATGCGGCCGGGTATCGACTATGAACCTTGGTGGTTCGCGCTCTCCCTCGTCATTGCCGTGGCCGCCTGCGGCGCCGCCTTGTGGATCGCCTTCCGGCTGCGCCATCAGGGCCGCCATACCCATCGCCTGCGCGTCGGCGCGGCCGTGCTGATGGGCCTGGCCATCGCCGCCATGCATTACACCGGCATGGCGGCTGCGCGTTTCCCGCTGGGCACCATCTGCGGGGCTGCCACCGATGGCCTGGCGGGCGAGGCGCTGGCGCTGCCCATCCTGGTGATCACCATCTGCGTGCTCACCATGGCGCTTCTGACCTCCATCCTCGACCTGCGCATGGAGATGCGTACCGCGGTGCTGGCCGCATCGCTGGCCGCCGCCAACGAGGAGTTGAGCTATCTCGCCCTGCATGACAAGCTCACCAAGCTGCCCAACCGCGCCCTGCTTGAGGACCGCTTCGAGCAGGCACTGCGCTCCGCCGCGCGCACCCGCAGCCGGCTTGCCATCCTCTTCATCGACCTGGACGGCTTCAAGGCCATCAACGACTCCTTCGGCCACCAGATCGGCGACCAGGTGCTGGCCGAGGCGGCCGGGCGCATCCGTGCCAGCGCGGGCGCGGGCGACATCGTCGGGCGGCTGGGCGGCGACGAGATCGTGCTGGTGAGCCAGTCGGATGCGCCGGAGGATGCCGGCGCGCTGGCCGCCCGCATTCTCGGCAGCCTGCGCGATGCCATCACGGTGTCGGGACACGCGCTGCATATTTCGGCCAGCATCGGTATTGCCCTCTATCCGGACAATGGCACCGACCAGCGCACGCTGCTGCGCAACGCCGATGCCGCGATGTATCACGCCAAGGCCTCCGGACGTGACACCTGCTGCTTCTTCACCCATTCGATGAATGCCGACGCCCAGGCGCGCCTCGAGCTGGCGCAGGACCTGCGCATGGCTCTCGAACGCCACGAACTGGAACTGCACTACCAGCCCAAGTTCCAGGCGCCCGACAACACCGTCTGCGGTGCCGAGGCGCTGTTGCGCTGGCGCCACCCGCGCCGCGGGCTGCTGTCGCCCGACCAGTTTCTCGCCCTGGCCGAGAAGACGGGCCTGATCCTGCCGATCGGCACCTGGGTGCTGGACGAGGCCTGCGCCCAGCTGGCGCGCTGGCATGCCGAGGGGCGGGCGCAGCTGACCATGGCCGTCAACCTGAGCGCCACCCAGTTCTGCCATCCGGCGCTGGTGGGCACGGTGCGGGCGGCCATCGAACGCCACGGACTGGCGCCGCAGTGCCTGACCATCGAGATCACGGAATCCACGGCGATGCGCGATGTCGAGACCAGCCTGGCCATTCTCCAGCGGCTTGACGAAATGGGCGTGCGCATCGCCATCGACGATTTCGGCACCGGCTATTCCAGCCTGCTCTACCTCAAGCGGATCCCCGCCAGCGAGCTCAAGATCGACCGCGGTTTCGTGCGCGAACTGGCGCAGGATGGGGAAGACGCCGCGATCGTCTCGGCCATCATCGCGCTGGGTCAGACCCTGAACCTGAAGATCGTCGCAGAAGGGGTCGAAACCACCGCCCAGCAGGACTTCCTGACCCGGCTCGGTTGCGACACGCTGCAGGGCTACCTGCTCGGCGCACCGGTTCCTGCGGTGGATTTTCCTGGCCAGGCCATCCCTGCCGCCGCCTGATGGCAGGCGTCCGGCAGCCGCGTGCGTCTTGCCAGGATACCTGCCCGCACCAGAATGACGCTCCACCCACCCGTGGGGTGGTCCATAAGTTGCGGTGCAAGCACAATCAATCACGACAGGACTTGACCCCCCTGTCGTTCCCGATAGCCACGGCCCTCGTTGCCGTGGCTTTTTTTTCGCCTGGATCGACCGCTTCCCCGCGCGGTGTCGCGGGCGAAATCGCTCCTTTCCTTGGCCTTTTCCCAGCCTAATCACGGCGTTCGCGCTGCCGGGCGGCATTAGCTTATGACGAAGTAATGTTTGTCCGCCGCCGCTCCGGCCGGTAGTCTTCGCACTTTTGCCGCTTCTTCCCATGCCGTTCTTCGCCGTTCCCGTACGCGCCGCCATGTTCCGCCGCCTTGGCGCCTTCGCCTCCCTGGCCACCGTGGCCGCCGCTTTTGCCATGCCGGCCCAGGCGCAGAGCCCCGTGCTGCAGAAGATCCGCGATACCGGCACGATCACGCTCGGCTACCGCGAATCGGCGCTGCCGTTCTCCTTTGCCGACGACAAGGGCCAGCCCGCCGGCTACGCTGTCGACCTGTGCCTGCGCGTGGCGGAAGCCGCCAAGCAGAAGCTGGGCCTGCCTGAACTCAAGGTGCGCTGGCTGCCGCTGACGCCGCAGAACCGGGTGCCCGCCGTCGTCAACGGCCTGGTCGATCTCGACTGCGCACCGAACACCAATACCCTGGAGCGCCAGAAGCAGGTTGCCTTCAGCGTGTCCCACTATGTATCGACGGTGCGTCTGCTGGTGCGCGCCGATTCCGGCATCCACTCCTTCGCCGACCTGCGCGGCAAGACCGTGGTGACCAGTGCCGGCTCCACCGGCGACCGCCACGTGCGCCGCCTGAAGGCTGAGTACGGCTATCGCGACGTCTATGCCAAGGACCACGGCGAGTCCTTCCTGCTGCTCGAATCCGGCCGTGCCCAGGCCTTCGTGATGGACGACGTGCTGCTGGCCGGCCTGCGCGCCCGTGCCAAGGACCCTTCGCAGTACGTGATCGTCGGTCCGGCCCTGTCCGTGGAGCAGAACGCCCTGATGATGTCCAAGGCCGATCCTGCCTGGAAGCAACTGGTCGACCAGACGCTGGCCAAGATGTTTGCCGGCCCGGATATCGCGGCGCTGCAGAAGCGCTGGTTCCAGGAGGCGATCGGAGCGCGTGGCGTGAACCTGGCACTGGTCCCCTCCGACCAGGTCCGGGCTGCCTGGAAGCATCCGTCGGACGCCGTCACCGAGTAAGGCGCCGGCGTGGCGCTGGCGCGTCCTTGTGCGCAAGACAAGACAATGAGGCGCCGGCGACGACCGTTGCGTCGGCGCCGCCCCTGGCTGACAAGAAAGTTGACAGCCAGGCGAAATGTTAGCGAAACTGCTTTCAAGCGGCGCCCGCCGGCTCCGGAAAAGGGCTGGCAAGGCGCCGCGTATTCGATCGACCGCCGGAGGGGCGGCATTTTCCAGGAGATATCATGAATAAAGTTGTCGCAACGGCCGTCGCTCTCACGCTCGGTACTGCGTCGCTGGTAGCCTTCGCTCAGAACAGCGGTAAGCAGTTCGACCCCTACAGCCAGGGTGCCAAGGCTGGCGAGAAGTTCGATCCCTACAGCCAGGGTGCCAAGGCCGGCGACAAGTTCGACCCCTACAGCCAGGGCGCGAACAAGAGCACCCGTGCCGACCTCGCGGCCAGCGACGCCTCGGCGCCGGCGGCCAAGAAGAGCCACAAGAGCAAGAAGAGCAAGAAGTCGAAGAAAGCCGCATCCGCTGCTGCAGCGAGCTGAGCACTCGCGTCCGGCCTTTCCTGCAAAGGCCGGTGCAGCCGGAAGAAAGAAGCCCGCTGACGCGGGCTTTTTTCGTGTTGCCGTTCAGGCCGCGGCGTAGTCCGGGTGGTCCCCCAATGGGCTGCCATGCTCCGCCGGGGCAAGCCTGCCGCCGGACCGGGCGACAGGCAGGCGGAAGAAGGCGACTGCCTCCTTCAGGCGGCGGGCCTCCTCCTCCATGGCCCGCGAGGCCGAAGCCGCCTCACTGACCAATGTGGCGTTCTGCTGGGTGACGTGGTCGATCTGGCTGATGGCCTGGTTGACCTGCTCGATGCCCCGGCTCTGTTCTCCGGATGCCTGGGCGATCTCCTCGATGATGCGGTTGACGCGCGCCACCGCCTGCGTCACCACTCCCATGGTTTCCCCGGCCTCTCCGGCCAGCGTGGAACCGGCATGGACCTGCTGCACGGACACCGAGATCAATTCCTTGATTTCCTTGGCGGCGCTCGATGAACGCTGCGCCAGGCTGCGCACCTCGCTGGCGACCACGGCGAAGCCGCGCCCCTGCTCGCCCGCGCGCGCCGCCTCTACCGCGGCATTGAGTGCCAGGATATTGGTCTGGAACGCAATGCCCTCGATGATGCCCGTAATCTCCGCGATTTTCTCGGAACTGGCGCTGATCTGCTGCATGGTATCGACAACGCGGCCGACGGCGGTGCTGCCCTTCTGCGCGACGTCCGCAGCGTCGTGTGCCAAGGTGCTGGCCTCGCGCGCATTCTCACTGTTCTGGCGCACGGTGACTGTCAATTCCTCGATGCTGGCGGCGGTCTCCTCCAGCGATGCCGCCTGCTGCTCCGTGCGCGCGCTGAGGTCGACGTTGCCTGTCGCGATCTCGCCCGTGGCCCCGGTGATACGGCCGCTGCTGTCGCGCACGCCAATGACGATCTGCGCCAGGCGCGCGGTCATGTCCCGCAGCGCACGGAGCAGGCGGCCGGTCTCGTCATCGCTTTCGACGTCGATGCGTTGCCCCAGTTCGCCCTGCGCCACCGCGCGCGCGGCATCCACTGCGCGCTCGATCGGGCGCGTGATGGCGCGCGTCAGCAAGAGGCCACCGATCACGGCCAACGCGACCGCGGCGATCGAGATGCCGATCAGCAACTGCCGCTGCAAGGCGTAGTCCGCTTCCATCTGGCGGATGGTCTCTTCCTGGCGCGTGCGCGTGAAGGCGGCATAGGCTTCGGTTGCCTTGACCTGCGCAGCCAGCAGGGGCCGGCATTCATTGTTCATCTTGGCGATCGCTTCGTCATTGCGCTTGGCCAGCGCCAGGCTGACGATGTCCAGCGCAACCGGGCCGTAGCGTGTTTCCACCCGGTCGATCTCGGCGACCAGTTCCTGCGCCCTCGCGGGCGCCGACAGCGCCATTTCCTTCAGCCGGCGAAGGTTGTTCTTCACATCCTCATGTGCCTGCGCGACATCGGCCTTCTCGATGTCCAGATCGGCCTGCTGGGTGACCAGGACCAGGTTGCGGGCGGCGATGGCGCGCCGGTCGACCGCGGTACGTACCTTGACGGCCATCTCCGCGCGCGCGTCCAGGCCATGGATATAGGCTGAAAAGGCTTCGGTGGTCTGGCTCAAGGCCCGCAGCGACATCGCGCAGATCACGATAGCGATGGCGGCCAGCGTGCCGAATCCGAGCAGCAGCTTGGTCTTGATGGTGAGGCTGGACAATTTCACGGTCACTCCTTCCGCTTGGGGGGCGTTGTTATACGGATCGGTCAGACAATGGGAGTCCGCGATGCGTCGATCGCGCATCGGGCCGCTGCGTGTCCCGTTCCGCTCGTACGGAGATGACGCCGTGAGAGTGGCGTACGCATGCGGCGTGCATGTGCGCCGCATGGCTTTATGCCTCTGGCTAACGACAGCCGTGGCAGGGAGTTTCTCCCCACTGCGGTGGGGAGGGATGTCCCGGATAGGCGCTCGGATAGACGCTCGGATGGAGGGGCGGAAGGCGTCAGTTGTCGCCGGAATCGAGCGTCATCGACGTTACGTCGATGCGCTGCAACTGATCCAGCTGGCGGATATCCGTGCGCAGCACGAAGGCTTCGGTGGGGCAGTACCAGTCGGTGATATGCATCACGGTCGGTTCGACCTGGATGACCTCGTCGCCGACCATCAGCGGTCCGAGCGAAGTGCGTTTGTCATAGGTGATCGGCAGGCAGCTCTTGCGGCCGAGCACGGTATCGATCACCTGCCGCTTGCCCACGCGGCGCGACCCCACGATGATCGAGGCATGCAGCGCGCGCATGCTGCCGACCACCTCGTCGGACCCCGCCGGCGAGATATCGAGCGCCACGCTCGATTCGAAGGTCTCGCCTGCCAGCGTGGTGCCTTCGCGAATGTCCATGCCGGCGTAACTGAACACGCCTTTGCCCTTGAAGGCGGCCTCGCCGAACATGCGCGCATAGCGTCCCCGCGCGTTGATCACGGCGTGCTGGCTCTCGATTTCGCTGGCTGCGTCCGGCGCGGTCTCGTTCGGATGACGGTCGATCGAGACCTCGTGCACCTGGTCCATCACTACCGGCGGGCCCATCAGCGCCGACAGCGCGGATTTCGACATGACCTCGAGCACCGCGCGGCAGCCTTGCGGCGTCTGGTCGGTATCGCGCAGTGTCATCGTGATCGACATCGGCATCGCGCCATCGCCCTCCATCTGCACGCGTGCCCCCGAGCGGAACCAGGGGGCATCGCATAGCACCGCCCGGGCCGGCGGCACGGTGATGGCAGGAGCCTCGCCGGCGCCGCCCGCCGCCGCCTGCGCGCCGCGGCCGTCCAGCGCTTGCGCCGAGGCCGGCGCGAATGCCCAGAGATAAAGCCAAGCCAGCGCCAGCGGCAAGCCATGTAGCGACTTCTTCTTCACATGAATCCTGTCTAGAATGAAACGACCATCCGCATCCATCACGTCGTCCACCTGCCGGCATCGGCGCGCCGTTGTGTTCGTTGTATTCGTTGTGTTCCACCAGGCGGTCGCAGAGGGAAAGTAACGCGTTTCGGGCGGCTTGTCTCGTCGAGCATCCCGTGACCATCCCGTCAGGCCCGCCCGCATCCCTGGGAGATTCTATGCTTCTGTACTACGCGAAACTGTGGTGGGTCGTGGCGCTGCGAGGTATTTTCGCAGTGCTGTTCGGCCTGTGCGCCTTTTTCGCGCCGATCGCGACGCTGGCCGTGCTGATACTGATCTTCGGTGCCTACGCCGCCGCCGACGGGGTGGTCGCCCTGGCCATGGCCATCTCGGGCAAGGAGCGCGACGGCAGCGACCGCTGGATCCTCGCGTTGCAAGGGGTGCTCGGCCTCGGCATCGGCGCGCTCACCTTGTTCAATCCAGCCGTCACGGCGCTGTCCCTGCTGCTGTACATCGCTGCCTGGACCCT
Source organism: Cupriavidus sp. USMAHM13 (assembly GCF_001854285.1). Classification (NCBI taxonomy): domain Bacteria; kingdom Pseudomonadati; phylum Pseudomonadota; class Betaproteobacteria; order Burkholderiales; family Burkholderiaceae; genus Cupriavidus; species Cupriavidus sp. USMAHM13. The sequence continues at coordinate 2,399,229 of NZ_CP017752.1, read as the reverse complement.
GGCCACCGGGGTGCTGCAGATCGTTGCCGCGGTCCGCCTGCGCAAGGAGATCCCGAACGAGTGGTGGATGATCCTGGCCGGGCTGGCCAGCATCGCGCTCGCCTTCCTGCTGCTGTGGAATCCCGTTGCAGGCGCACTCGCCGTCCTGTGGATGATTGCAAGCTGGGCCACTGTGTGCGGCATACTGCTCATTGGCGTCGCATTCCGGCTGCGGCGCGCGCATCACGACCACCTGCACGGAAAACCCCTGGCGGCCTGATCCCGGCGGGAAAGCCGCCTCGGCAGGCGTTCCGCCGGGAGGGGGGCGACGGTCGTGCTACCATTGCGCGCCGCGCGCCTCAGGCAGCATTGTTGCGCGCGGTATAAGTGCTGCATGAATCACCTTTTTGCCGCTACTCGACGCAATCCGCGGATCCGATGTCTACCGGATCCGATGCGAATGCGTTGAGCCTCTCTTCCGTCCGGCCCCGTGGCCGCCCGGAAGGATCGCCCGGCCCGCCTAGCGCCGGAGAGGCGTGGCCCCATGCAGCGCCGGACGACCATCAAGCCAGTTTCTCTTCAGGAGATTTATGCGTAGTTCATCGACCTCGCGCTATGCCGGGTTACCTGTCGCTGCTATCGCGCTGGTAAGCCTGTTCATTCTGCTGGTCTGGTTCGGCACGCTCGATGCGCGCCACCTGCTGCGCTCCGACGAGGGACGATATGCCGAGATCGCGCGCGAAATGTTCGCCAGTGGCGACTGGGTGACGATCCGCTACAACGACCTGAAGTATTTCGAGAAGCCGCCTTTCCATATGTGGGTCACGGCGCTGACCTACACGCTGTTCGGCCTCGGTGACTGGCAGGCACGGCTGTGCGTGGCCTTGTCGGGCATGATCGGCCTGGTGGCCTCGATGATGGCGTCCACCCGCTGGTTCGGCGCGCGCGCCGGCCTGCTGACCGGCCTGGTGCTGGTCGCCGCGCCGATGTGGAGCGTGGCGGCACACTTCAATTCGCTCGACATGACCTTGTCGGGTGCCATGGCCTGCGTGCTGGCCTTCATGCTGCTGGCACAGCATCCGGATGCCAGCCCGGCCGCGCGGCGGGGCTGGATGTGGGCCTGCTGGCTGGCCATGGGTGTGGCCATCCTGACCAAGGGCCTGGTGGGCATCGCCCTGCCCGGCCTGGTGCTGGTGCTCTATACACTGATCTCCCGCGATTTCGCCTTGTGGCGGCGTATCCACCTGTTTTCGGGCATCGCGCTGATGCTGGTGGTCACGGTGCCCTGGTTCTGGCTGGTTTCCGAGCGCAACCCGGAATTCCCGCAGTTCTTCTTCATTCATGAGCACTGGCAGCGCTATACGTCCAAGGTGCACTCGCGCAGCGGCCCCGTGTATTACTTCGTGCCCCTGTTGATCGCCGGTTTCCTGCCCTGGCTCGGCCTGTTCCCGCGCATGTGGCAGGTGGTCCGAGGTGAAGGCCAGGCGCTCCGCTCCGGCGCGCGGCCGTTCCGCCCCGCGTTGCTGACGGCTATCTGGGCCATTGCCATCTTCGTCTTCTTCAGCCTCTCGGACTCCAAGCTGCCCGGCTATATCGTGCCGATCTTCCCGGCCCTGGGCATCCTGGCCGGGTCGGCGCTGGAGCACATCACCGAGCGCTCCTGGCGGCGCCAGATGCTGGCGATGGCGGTGATCTGCGCGATCGGCCTCGCCGCCAGCCCCTACGTGGCTACCCTCAACTCGGACAACACGCCGAATGCCCTCTACCGTCCTTTCGCGGTCTGGGTCGGCGCCGCCTTCGTCGCCCTGCTCGCCGGCATCTGGCTCAGCTATCGCGTGCTGCGCCGCCGTGGCGTCTTCGCCAGCGTCGTGACCTACTCCGTCGCCATGTTCTGCGGCTTCACCATTGCCCTGCTCGGCCACGAGGTGATGGGCCGCAAGTCGTCCGGCGCCGATATGGTGCCCGCCATCAAGGCGGTGCTGACCGACGACATGCCGCTCTACGGCGTGCGCATGCTTGATCACACCCTGCCGTTCTACCTGCAGCACACCCTGGTCATGGTGGAAGCGCCGGACGAACTCGACTTCGGCACCAAGCAGGAACCCCAGAAATGGGTGCCGACGCTGGATGGCTTCGTCGCCAAGTGGCAGGACGGCCAGCATGCGATGGCGATCATGGGCGCCGATACCTATGAACACCTGCGCCAGCGCCATGTGACGATGTACAAGATCGCTCAGGATACGCGCCGCGTGGTGGTGTCGAACTTCGCGCCGCCGGGCCAGGCGCAGGCTGCGCCGGCCGCCTCCGTCGAACCGGCCGCTTCCGCCCCGCAATGAGTGCCGCATGAGCCTTTCTACCTTTGCCTTCATCTTTACCGGCGTGCTGCTCAACGCCTGCGCGCAACTGCTGCTCAAGGCCGGCGTCAACGCCGTCGGTGCGATCACGCTGGATCGCGCCACGCTCTTCGCCACCGCCCTGCGCGTGCTGACGCAATGGCCGGTGCTGGCCGGCCTGACCCTGTACGTCGTCAGCGTGGGGGTGTGGATCGTCGGCCTGTCGCGCGTCGACGTGTCGATCGCCTATCCCATGCTGTCGCTCGGCTATGTGGTCAACGCGCTGGCAGCCTGGTGGCTGTTCGGCGAGATGATCGGTCCCTTGCGCGTCGCCGGCATCCTGTTGATACTGGCTGGCGTTTTTCTGATTGCCCGTTCCTAGGAGCCCGCGCCCATGTCCGCATCCGTTTCTCCCGCCGAGGCTTTCCTGCCCTTCGTGCGGCCGAGTATCGATGAAGCCGCCATTGCCGAGGTCGGCAAGGTGCTGGCGTCCGGCTGGATCACCTCAGGCCCCAAGATGCAGGCCTTCGAGGAAGCCCTGTCGGCCCTGTTCGGCGGCCGTCCGGTGCGCACCTTCGCCAATGGTTCGGCAACCATGGAGATCGCGCTGCGCATCGCCGACATCGGCCCGGGCGACGAAGTGATCACCACGCCGATCACCTGGGTGGCGACGGCCAACGTGGTGCTGACCGTCGGTGCCCGTCCGGTGTTCGTCGACATCGACCCGCGCACCCGCAACATCGACCTCGATGCCGTCGAAGCCGCCATCACGCCGCGTACCCGCGCCATCATGCCGGTCTACCTGTCGGGCCTGCCGGTCGACATGGAACGGCTCTACGCCATCGCCGCGCGCCATCAGCTGCGCGTGATCGAGGATGCCGCCCAGGCCATCGACTCGCGCTGGCGCGGCCAGCGCATCGGCGCCTTCGGCGACCTGGCCAGCTTCAGCTTCCAGGCCAACAAGAACATCACCTGCGTCGAAGGCGGCTGCCTGGTGATGAATTCACCCGAGGAAGCCCTGCGCGCCGAGCGCCTGCGCCTGCAAGGCGTGATCCGCACCGGCATGGACGGCATGGACGTCGAGGAGCCGGGCGGCAAGTTCAACCTGACCGACGTCAATGCGGCCATCGGCCTGGCGCAGCTGGCGCACCTGGACGCCATCACGGCGCGCCGGGCGGCGCTCGCCGAGACCTATTTCCGCTGCGCGGAGGCCGCCGGCCTGCGGGATCTGGGCATCGGCCTGCCCTTGCCGCTCGACCCGCACGAGGCCACCACCAACTGGCATATGTTCCAGGTGGTGCTGCCCGTCGAGCGCTTCGCCGGCGAGCATCCGCTGGGCGCGCGCGCCGCGGTGATGGAAGCGATGCGCGAGCAAGGCGTCGGTACCGGCGTGCACTATCCGCCGGTCCACCTGTTTTCTTACTACCGTTCCCTCGGCTGGCGCGAGGGCATGCTGCCGCACGCCGAGCGCATCGGCCGCGGCATCGTGACGCTGCCGATGTTCCCCGCCATGCGGGATGCCGACGTGGAACGTGTCTGCGCAACCCTAAGCGAAACATGCAAACGCCTCTTCAAATGAGCCCCGTGGAGGTCTCGGTCATCATCCCCGTCTACAACGAGGAAGACGGCCTGCAGGCCCTGTTCGACCGCCTCTACCCGGTGCTCGACGGACTCGGCGAATCGTACGAGATCATCTTCGTCAACGACGGCAGCCGCGACCGCTCGCCGCAGTTGCTGGCCGCGCAGTTCCACCGCCGCCCGGACGTGACGCGCGTGGTGCTGTTCAACGGCAATTTCGGCCAGCATATGGCGATCCTGGCCGGCTTCGAGCATTCGCGCGGCAAGATCGTCGTCACCCTCGACGCCGACCTGCAGAATCCGCCGGAAGAGATCCCGCGCCTGGTCGCCTCGATGCGCGAGGGCCACGACTACGTGGGCACCATCCGCCGCGAGCGCAACGACTCGGCCTTCCGCCGCATCGCCTCCAAGGCGATGAACCGCCTGCGCGAGCGCATCACCCGCATCAAGATGACGGACCAGGGCTGCATGCTGCGTGCCTACGACCGCAACATCGTCGACACCGTCAACGCCTGCCGCGAGGTCAACACCTTCATCCCGGCGCTGGCCTACACCTTCTCGGCCAACCCGATCGAGATCGTGGTCGAGCACGAGCAGCGCCATGCCGGCGAGTCGAAGTACTCGCTGTTCCAGCTGATCCGGCTCAACTTCGACCTGGTAACCGGCTTCTCGATCGTGCCGCTGCAGTGGTTCTCGGCCATCGGCACGCTGCTGTCGATCGCCTCCGCCGGCCTGGTGGTCCTGCTGCTGGCGCGTCGCTTCCTGTTCGGCGCGGAAGTCCAGGGTGTCTTCACCCTGCTGGCCTTCAACTTCTTCCTGGTCGGCATCATGCTGTTCGGCATCGGCCTGCTGGGCGAGTACATCGGCCGCATCTACCAGGAAGTGCGCAACCGCCCGCGCTTCCGCATCCAGGCCGTGCTCGAGGCCGGCCCGGAAGGCGCCGCCAGGCCCGCCAGTACGGAGGCACCGTGCGCGCAGTAGTCTTCGCCTACCACAACGTCGGCGACCGCTGCCTGCGCGTGCTGCACGCGCGCGGCGTCGAGGTGGCGCTGGTCGTCACGCATCGCGACCGCGCCGACGAGAACATCTGGTTCCGCCGCGTGGCAGACACCGCGGCCGAGCTGGGCCTGCCCTGCATCTATGGCGAGGATCCGGCCGACCCTGCGCTGGCCGAGGCCGTCGCGGCCGCGCGTCCGGACATGATCTTCTCGTTCTACTACCGCGCCATGATCCCGCAGGCGGTGCTGTCGCTGGCGCCGCGCGGCGCCTTCAACATGCACGGCTCGCTGCTGCCCAAGTACCGCGGCCGCGTGCCGGTGAACTGGGCGGTGCTGCACGGCGAAAACGAGACCGGGGCCACGCTGCACGCGATGGAAGCCAAGCCGGATGCCGGCTACATCGTCGGCCAGACCGCGGTGCCCATCCTCCCGGACGACACCGCCGCCCAGGTCTTCGACAAGGTGACGGTGGCCGCCGAGCAGACGCTCTGGGGCGTGCTGCCCGAGATGCTGGCCGGACGCACGCCGCAGCATCCCAACCGGCTCGAGCAAGGCAGCTATTTCTCCGGGCGCAAGCCCGAGGATGGCCGCATCGACTGGTCCCAGCCGGCCGCGGCCGTCTACAACCTGATCCGCGCGGTGGCGCCGCCCTACCCGGGCGCGTTCACCGATCTCGGCGGCAGGCGTTTCGTGGTGGCGCAGGCGCGCCGCCCCGCTCCCGCCCGCCAGGCATCGCTGGCAGCCGCCCTGCAAGGCGGCGCGCCGGGTCTGCACGTGGTGCAGGACAGCATCGTCGGCCTGTGCGGCGATGGTGGCCTGGTCCTCGTCCATGAACTCCAGTCCGACGGCGCCACGCTGGCACCGGCGGCATTCGCATCCCTTCTCACCGCATCGACCAAAGAGGAAAACCGATGAAAAAGGTCCTGATTCTTGGCGTCAACGGCTTCATCGGCCATCACCTGACGCGTCGCATTCTCGAAACCACGTCGTGGGAAGTCTACGGCATGGACATGTCGTCCGACCGCCTCGGTGATCTCGTCGAGCACCCGCGCATGCACTTCTTCGAAGGTGACATCACCATCAACAAGGAGTGGATCGAGTACAACATCCGCAAGTGCGACGTGGTGCTGCCCCTGGTGGCCATCGCCACCCCGGCCACCTACGTGCGCCAGCCGCTGCGCGTGTTTGAACTCGACTTCGAGGCCAACCTGCCGATCGTGCGCGCCGCCGTCAAGTACGGCAAGCACCTCGTGTTTCCGTCGACCTCCGAGGTCTACGGCATGTGCACCGACGGCGAATTCGATCCCGAGTCCTCCTCGCTGGTGTACGGCCCGATCAACAAGCCGCGCTGGATCTACGCCTGCTCCAAGCAGCTGATGGACCGCGTGATCCACGCCTACGGCATGGAACAGGGCCTGAACTACACGCTGTTCCGCCCCTTCAACTGGATCGGCGCCGGCCTCGACTCGATCTTCGAATCGAAGGAAGGCTCCTCGCGCGTGGTGACCCAGTTCCTGGGCCACATCGTGCGCGGCGAACCGATCAAGCTGGTCGACGGCGGCGAGCAGAAGCGCGCCTTCGCCGACATCGCCGACGGCATCAGCGCGCTGATGCGCATCATCGAGAACCCGAACGGCGTGGCCAGCGGCAAGATCTACAACATCGGCAACCCGGGCAATATCCACTCGGTGCGCGAGCTGGCCGAGATGATGCTGAAGATGGCCGGCGACTACCCCGAGTACGCCGAGGAAGCCAAGAAGACGCAGATCATCGAGACCTCGTCCGGCGACTTCTACGGCAAGGGCTACCAGGACGTGCAGCACCGCGTGCCGAAGATCGACAACACCATGACCGAGCTGGGCTGGAAGCCCGAGTTCAACATGGAACAGGCGCTGCGCCGCATCTTCGAAGCCTACCGTGGCAAGGTGGTGGAAGCGCGCACCCTGGTCGACTCGGCTTCCTGAGTACGGCGCCGATGGCACGCATTGCCCTGAAGGTGGACGTCGACACCCTGCGCGGCACGCGCGAGGGGGTGCCGGCCCTGCTGAACATGCTGGAGAAGGTGCGTGCCGAAGCCACCTTCCTCTACAGCCTCGGCCCCGACCACACCGGCTGGGCGCTGCGGCGCGTGTTCCGTCCCGGTTTCCTGAAGAAGGTCTCGCGCACCTCGGTGGTGTCCAACTACGGGCTGCGCACGCTGATGTACGGCGTGCTGCTGCCCGGCCCGGACATCGGCCGGCGCGGCGCCGCCCAGATGCGCGCCGCGCAGGCGGCCGGCCACGAGTGCGGCATCCACACCTGGGACCACGTCTACTGGCAGGACAATGTGCGCGGCCGCGACGCAGCCTGGACGCGCCGGCAGATGCAGAGCGCCTTCGACCGCTTCGTCGACATCTTCGGCGAAGCGCCGCCGACGCATGGCGCGGCCGGCTGGCAGATGAACGACGAGGCTTTCCTGCAGATCGACGACTGGGGCATGGCCTATGCTTCGGACGGCCGCGGCGTCTCGCCCTACATCCCGACCGTGGGCGGCCGGCCCTGCCGCCACGTGCAGATGCCGACCACACTGCCGACCCTGGATGAACTGATCGGTGTCGACGGCCTGACCGAGGACAATGTGCACGAAGCCGTGCTGAAACTGAGCGCGGATGGCCGCGATCATGTCTTCACGCTGCACACCGAACTGGAAGGCGGCAAGCTCGCGCCGGTCTTCATGCGCCTGCTGCAGGGCTGGCGGGCGCAAGGGCACGAGCTGGTGTCGATGGCCACCTACTACCGCCATCTCGACCGCAGCACCCTGCCGCAGCTGCCCGTGAGCTGGGGCAGCATCCCCGGGCGCAGTGGTGAGCTGATCATTCAGCCTTGAGGCTGCGCGCAGAGCGATCGCCTGCTCCCCGCGTCCCCCTGACGAGACTGTCATCGCGCGGTCATGCTGCCGTGGCCGACCGCTCGCTGCGCCGGTTTCCGGCATGCGATCCCCGCATGCATCCTGACCGGAGACCTGCATGACGACACCGTTTCGCAATGGTCTGGCCGCCTTCGGGCTGGCCGGCACCCTGGCCTTGGCCGCAGTACCCGCCGAGGTCAGCGCCGCCGACGCGCCCCTGCCATCATCCGCTTTGCCTCAAGGGCCCTTGCCGGGCGAGCGCGTCCAGCCCGCAATGTCTCGCGCGCCGTCGTGGTCGCGCCGGGCCAGAGGAATATCGACGTCGAGGCCGGCGAGTCGGTAGCGTTCCGCTTTGGCACGCAGAAGGCAGCCTGGGCCTTCGCGCCGTGCTCCGACGCCGGTGCTCTCGAACGGGTCCGCAAATTCTCCGGGATCCCTGCCGCGCTGGGTATCTGGATGCGGATCCGCCCGGGCAGCATGTTCAGCGGCGGATGACGCGTGCGCGCCTGTCGTACGCGAGGTCCACATATCCTAGGGTTTACCCTGTCAACTTCGGCCACCTGGTGACGCTAACTGTGAGGGTTTTCCATCACAAGAACGGGTCCGCCGCCGCATCGTACGGCTGGCGATAGGGGTTGCAGCGCATGTTACGCATTGAAGATCTGGATACGCCGCCGGAGGTATTCCTGCGCGACCAGGCAGAGGGGTATGACTTCTATACCGCCTTCCAAGGGGCAAAAATCGAGGGGTTCCGCTTCGGCTACTTTGCCGTCTACCGGCACGACACCCTGGTGACCGTGGCGCCGTATTTCGTCATGGACTTCCGCCTGGACACGCTGCTGCCGGCGGGCCTGCTCAAGCGCAGCCTGAGCTGGATCAAGTTCAACCTGGCCTGCATCGGCAGCCCGACGGCGGACTTCGGCCGCATCCATGGCGAGGTCTCGAGCGATATCCTCGCGCTGATCAATGCCACGCTGTCGACGCGCGGCAGCCTGCTCGCCTACAAGGGCTTCGGCGACGGCCTGCCGGTGGCGGGTTTCGTGCAAGCGGCCGGACTGCCGGTGCCGGTGCTGCCGCTGCGGCCCGACTACTTCAGCGCGCTCAAGAGCGATCGGCGCAACCTGCTCAAGCGAAAGCTGAAGAAGGCGAGCACGCTGCGCTATGAAGAGTGCGACGGCCTCGCGCCTGAGCTGGTGGAGGCGGTGCACAGGCTTTACCTGAACACATACAACAAGGCCGAGCTGAAGTTCGAGAAGCTCACCCCGGAGTATTTCCGCCGGACCGCGCCGATCAGCAAGTACCTGCTGTTCTTCCACGAGGATGAACTGATCGGCTTCACCCAGCTGATCGGGCGCAACGGCCGCCTGGTCAACCGCTATATCGGCCTCGACTACGACAAGAGCGACCAGCACGGCCTGTACTTCGCCATGTTCATCCGCGCGGTCGAGGTGGGTGCGCGCGAGGGCTACCGCGACATGGAGCTCGGCGCCACCGCCTACGAGTTCAAGCGCATCCTGGGGGCGCAGCAGGTACCGACCTGGAATTACTACCGCCACACCACGCCGTGGGTCAACTGGGTGCTGGGCAAGCTGCGCAGCGTGCTGGAGCCTTCCGAGTCCGAACTGCGCTGAGACAGCGCTGATCTGGCGCCGCGGGCGGCCCGCCCGTCGCGTCAGGCGGCGATGCCGCCGGCAGGCCGGGCGGCGCCTTGCGGCGCCCGCGCTTCCTGCTGCCTGGCCAGCCGCAGCCCGTTGAACACGACCAGCAGGCTGGCGCCCATGTCGGCGAACACCGCCATCCACATGGTGCCCTCGCCCATCACCGTGAGCACCAGGAACACGGCCTTGATGCCGAGCGCCAGCACGATGTTCTGCCACAGGATGCGCGAGGTCTGGCGCGAGAGGCGGATAAAGGCGGGCACCTTGCGCAGGTCGTCGTCCATCAGCGCCACGTCGGCGGTCTCGATCGCGGTATCGGTACCGGCCGCGCCCATGGCGAAACCGATGTCCGCGCGCGCGAGCGCCGGTGCGTCATTGATGCCGTCGCCCACCATGCCGGTCTTGCCGGCCCCTCCTTCCAGCGTCGCCGCCAGCGCGGCCAACGCATCGGCCTTGTCCTGCGGCAACTGGTCGCCGCGTGCTTCGTCCATTCCCACCTGCGCAGCGATTGCGGCGGCCGTGTGCGGGTTGTCGCCCGACAGCATCAGCGTCTTGACACCCAGCGCATGCAATTCGGCGATCGCCTGCCGGCTGCTTTCGCGCACCGTGTCCGCCACGGCGAACAGGGCCAGCACACCATGGTCCGCGCCGGGTGCGCCTTCCAGGGCCAGCAGGACCACGGTCTTGCCATGGCGCTCCAGCGCTTCGAGCCGGGCCTCCAGCGCGGGCGAGCACAGGCCGAGTTCATGCACCAGCCGGTGATTGCCCAGGCAATAGCGGCGGCCCGCAACGGTGCCGCGGGTGCCGCGGCCGGGCAAGGCTTCGAAGGCTTCCACGCCCAGCAGGTCGAGGCCGTCGGCGCCGGCGGCATGGGCCACGGCGAGAGAGACCGGGTGGTCCGAGCGTGCCGCCAGGCTGGCCGCGATGCGCCGCACCTGCGTCTCCTCGCCGGCCAGCACGGCGAAATCGGTCTGCGCGGGCTTGCCGTGCGTGAGGGTGCCGGTCTTGTCGAGCGCAAGCCAGCGCAGGTCCTTGCCCTGCTCCAGGTAGACGCCGCCCTTGACCAGGATGCCCTGGCGTGCGGCGGCGGCCAGGCCGCTGACGATCGTGACCGGCGTCGAGATCACCAGCGCGCACGGGCAGGCGATCACCAGCAGCACCAGGGCCTTGTAGCACCAATCCAGCCAGTCCCCGCCAAGCAGCAGGGGCGGCGCCAGCGCCACCAGCAGTGCCACGGCGAACACCACGGGCGTGTAGACGGCGGCGAAGCGGTCGACGAAGCGCTGGGTCGGCGCGCGGCTCGCCTGGGCGGCTTCGACCGCGTGGATGATGCGTGCCAGCGTCGAGTCGGCGGCCACCGCCGTCACGACGTATTCCAGTTCGCCCGCCTGGTTGATCGAGCCGGCGAACACGGCATCGCCCTCGCCTTTTTCCGCCGGCACGCTTTCGCCGGTGATCGGGGCCTGGTCGATGGTGGAGCGGCCGCGGCTGACCTTGCCGTCCAGCGGAACGCGCTCGCCGGGGCGCAGGCGGACCGTGGCGCCGACCGCCACGCTGCGTGCCTCGACCTGCAGCCAGCCGCCGTCGGCCTGGCGCACGGTGGCCTGCTCCGGCGTCATCGCCATCAGGCCGCGGATGGCCTGGCGCGCGCGGTCGAGCGAGGCCGCCTCGATACGCTCGGCCACGGCGAACAACACCATCACCATGGCAGCCTCGGGCCACTGGCCGATCAGCATGGCGCCGGTCACGGCGATACTCATCAAGGCGTTGATGTTGAGCTTGCCGTGGCGCAGCGCGATCCAGCCCTTGCGGTACGTGTCCAGGCCGGCCAGGCCGATCGCGGCAAGCGCGAAGGCCAGCGGCAGCCAGGGCACGGCAAGGCCGGCCCACTCGCTGAGCTCGGCACTCAGGGCGGCGACGCCGGCCAGGGCGAGCGGCCACCATGGCTTGCGCACGGCCTCGGGCGCCGCCGCGGGCTCGGCGCCGGCTTCCAGCACTTCCGGCTTCATGCCAAGGCTTTCGATGGCACGCGCCAGGGAATCCAGCGACGCCAGCTTGTGATGAACCGTCAGCACCCGCTGCATCAGGTTGAAGTCCAGTGCCGCCACCCCGGGCATCGCGGCCAGCTTGTCGCGCAGCAGGGCTTCCTCGGTCGGGCAGTCCATGGCGTCGATGCGGTAGCGCACCGTGCGCGTGCCGGGAGGCGCCGCCTGCGCTACCCGGGGCGCGACGGGGGCGGCGCAGCAATCGCCGCCGTGGGCATGGCTGTGCTCATGCGTGTGCTCGTGGCCGTGCTCGTGGCCATGGCTGTGGCGGGGCTCATGGCCGGCTTCATGGTCGTGGCCGTGCACATGACCATGGTCGTCATGGTCGTGCCCGCAGGCCTTGCCAGCACCGGACGCGTGCCCATGCTGGACCTGTCCATGCGCATGGCCGGGTGCGTGATGAGGGGCGTCGCCCTTTGCCTCGGCCGTCCGGGGCTGGCACTGGCCGGCGCAGCAGCCCGGTTCTTCCCGCTTGTTCTGTGCCTGATCGGTCATGGTTCTTATCCGTTGGATGCTTTGCATGCGCTCGATGCGCTCGATGCTATTGAAGACCCTGAAGCGACTACAGGGTCAAGCATCCGGTCTGCGGCGCAGAGAATTCAGCCTCAAGGATCACAAAAACCGCGTACCGAGGTTTGTATGTGCCGCAAACTTAATATATGGCGCGGAAGCGCCGCGAGACGCCTGGGGCTTCCGACCCGCCGCCGGCCATGGCTATAATCGCGGCCATGCGCCGCATCCTGATCCTCCTGCTCGCTTTGCTGCTGCCGCTCCAGCTCGCCTGGGCCGGTGCCGCGGCCTATTGCGGGCACGAGAAGGGGGCCGCGTCGAGCCGGCATTTCGGCCACCACAGCCATGCGCACCAGGAACGGACCACCGCCGGCCACGCCGACGGCGAGGGCGCCAAGCTGCCCGACCTCGACTGTGCCATGTGCCATTTCGCCGGCTCGCACGGACTGGTTCCCGCCACCGACTGGTCGGCCGCGCCGGGCGTCGCCACGCTGCAATACCACCCGCTCGCGGCCACCTGGCGCTCGGCGCCCGCGCGCGCACCAGATCGTCCCCAATGGTCCCGTCCCGCCTAGCCGGCGAGACGACCGCGACCTCTCTTTCCTGCTGACGCCGATTCGTCTCGCCGAATTCCCCGTTTCCAAACCGGTGCAATTCGATGAGAACACTCGTGATCCCGCTCGGGCTGGCGGCAGCCATGCTCGTCCCCGCGGCGTCCGCCCAGGATGCCCTGCCCTTGCCGCCACCGCCTTCGCCGGCCGCCGCGGCATCCCCTCCTATCCCGCCCTCGCGCCAAGCCGAAGCCGGCATGCCGGCGGAATCCACCGGCGTGCTGACGCTCGACAGCGCTCTGGCCCTGGCCGTGGCCTACAACGACACACTGCGCGCCGCTCGCCATGAGGTGGCCGCCAGCGATGGCGGCGTGCTCCAGGCCGGCCTGCTGCCCAACCCCGAAGTGGCTGTGCAGATGGAGGACACGCGCGAAGCGTCGCGCACCCTCACCGGGCAGCTCAACCTGCCGATCGAACTGGGCGGCAAGCGTGCCGCGCGCGTCGGCGCCGCGCAGAAGGCGCGCGAGCTCGCCCTGGCGCAACTTGCGGGCACGCAAGCCAGCTTGCGCGCGGCCGTCAGTGCCGCCTTCTTTGAACTCTTGATCGCCCAGGAGCGCGTCACGCTTGCGCGCGGCACGCTGGGGATCGCCGCCGAAGGCATGCAGGCCGCCGCGCGCCGCGTCGCCGCCGGCAAGATCGCCCCGCTGGAGGAAACCAAGGCGCGCGTCGAGCAGGCCAATGCCGAACTGGAACTGTCGGAGGCGACGGCCGGCCTGGCACAGGCGCGCCAGGCGCTGTCCAGCCTGTGGGGTAGCCCCGTGCCCGGCTTCGGCGAAGCGGGTGGCGACCTGCAGACCGTACCCGCCGCCCCGGCCGACGTCTCGCTGGCGGGCGGTCTCGACGCCGCGCCGGCCCTGCTGGCCAGCCGGCGCGAGATGGAGCGCCGCCAGGCCGAGATCGAGGTCGAACGCAGCCGCCAGTACCCGGACCTGACGGTGAGCCTCGGCGCCAAGCGCGACAACGGCAGCGGTCGCGGCGCCTATCCGGTGCTGGGCATCTCCTTGCCGCTGCCGCTGTTCGACCGCAACCAGGGGCGCCTCTACACGGCGCTGCGGCAGGCCGACAAGGCGGCGGACGAGTACCGTGCCACGCGGGTCCGGCTCGACACCGAACTGCGCCAGGCGGCCAGCCGCCTGGCGGTCGCGCGGACTTCCGCCGAGACGCTGCGCGCGACCGTGCTGCCGGGCGCGCAGCAGGCGTATGGCGCCGCCCGGCGCGGCTTCGAGGCCGGCAAGTTCACCTACCTGGACGTGCTCGATGCCCAGCGCACGCTGTTCCAGGCGCGCATCCGCTACCTCGGCGTGCTGGCCGGCGCCTACCAGGCCGCCGCCGCCATCGACGGCATTCTCGGCCGCTGAAGCCGCATCACAGGACATCTCATCCATGGCAATCACCCGACAACAGAAGATGATGATCGCGGCCATCGCCGCAGCGGCCGCGCTGGCCGCCGGCGGCCTGCTGCTGAGCGGCGACGGTGCCGACGCCCATGCCGACGGCGACGCCGGGCATGCGCATGCAGCCGAGGCCGGGGCCGCCAAGGCCGATACCGGCCCCAACGGCGGCAAGCGCTACGTCGATGGCGACTACACGCTCGAGGTCCTGCTGGCCGAAGACGGCGGCGAACCGCGCCTGCGCGTGTGGGCCACGGCCGCGGGCAAGCCGTTGGCGCCGGCGGGCGTGACCTTGCAAGGCATCGTGCAGCGCCCGACCGGTGACAGCGAAGCACTCGCCTTCCGCGCCGCCAAGGACGGCCTGGTCAGCACCACGGCCGTGGCGGAACCGCATGCCTTCGAAATCCGCCTCGACCTGGCGGTACCCGGCCGGGCCAAGGCCGCGACGGTGCGCCTGCGCAGCGAGGAGGGCCTGGTGGAAATGACGCCGGAGCAGATCCAGTCGGCGGCGCTCACGCTGCGCACCGCCGGCCCCGCGCGCGTCGAGGACAGCGCCCAGTTCCCCGGCGAAATCCGCTTCAACGAGGATCGCACCGCCCACGTGGTGCCTCGCCTCGCCGGCGTGGCGGAGGCGGTGCCGGCCAATCTCGGCCAGCGCGTGAAGAAAGGCGAGCTGCTCGCGGTGATCGCCAGCACGGCGCTGTCGGACCAGCGTAGCGAGTGGCTGGCCGCCCAGCGCCGCCTCGAACTCGCACGCACCACCTATGCGCGCGAGAAGACGCTGTGGCAGGACCGCATCTCGGCCGAGCAGGATTTCCTCGCCGCCCGTACCGCCCTGCAGGAAGCCGAGATCGCCGCCAGCAACGCCGCGCAGAAGCTCGACGCCATCGGCGCGGCGCGCAGCGGCAGCGCGCTCAACCGCTTCGAGCTGCGCGCCCCGTTCGACGGCGTCATCGTCGAGAAGCACCTCTCGCTGGGCGAGGCGGTAGCCGCCGACGCCAATGTCTTCACGGTCTCTGACCTGTCCACGGTGTGGGCCGAGTTCTTGATCGCGCCCAAGGACCTGGACAGCGTGCGCATGAATGAAAAGGTCAAGATCGCCTCGACCGCCTTCGACGGCAAGGCCGAGGGCCGTGTGTCCTACGTGGGGGCGCTGCTCGGCCAGCAGACCCGCACGGCCACCGCCCGCGTCACCCTGCCCAATCCCGAGATGGCCTGGCGCCCGGGACTGTTCGTCACGGTCAGCGTGACGCGCAGCGAGACCGAGGTCCCGGTCGCCATCGATGCCGAGGCGCTGCAGACCGACGGCGGACAGGCGCGCGTGTTCGTCGCCGTGCCGGGCGGCTTCCTCGCGCAGCCGGTGCAGACCGGCCGCAGCGACGGCAAGCGCGTGGAAATCGTCTCCGGCCTCAAGCCGGGCTGGCGCTACGTGGCCGGCAACAGCTTCGTGCTGAAGGCCGAGATGGGCAAGGCCGGTGCCGAGCACGCGCACTGAACCGGAGAGCGATATGTTCGAACGACTGATACGCTTCGCCATCGCGCAGCGCTGGCTGGTCATGCTCGCCGTGCTCGGCGTGGCGGCGCTGGGCCTCTATAGCTACACGCGCCTGCCCATCGATGCCGTGCCCGACATCACCAATGTCCAGGTGCAGATCAACAGCAGCGCCGCCGGCTATTCGCCGCTGGAGACCGAGCAGCGCGTCACCTACCCGATCGAGACCGCCATGGCCGGCCTGCCCGGCCTGGAGCAGACGCGCTCCCTGTCGCGCTACGGGCTCTCGCAGGTCACAGTGATCTTCCGGGACGGCACCGACATCTACTTCGCGCGCCAGCTGGTCAACCAGCGGCTGCAGGAGGCCCTGGTGCAGCTGCCGCCGGGGGTGGTGCCGCAGATGGGGCCGATCTCGACCGGCCTGGGCGAGATCTACCTGTGGACCGTGGAGGCCGAGCCCGGCGCGCGCAAGCCGGACGGCACGCCCTACACTCCGGCCGACCTGCGCGAGATCCAGGACTGGGTCATCAAGCCGCAGTTGCGCACCGTGCCCGGCGTGACCGAGATCAACACCATCGGCGGCTTCGCCAAGGAGTACCTGATCGCCCCCAGCCCCGAACGCCTGGGCGCCTACGGCCTGAGCCTGCAGGACGTGGTGCAGGCGCTGGAGCGCAACAACGCCAACGTGGGCGCGGGCTACATCGAGCGGCGCGGCGAGCAGTACCTGGTGCGCGCGCCCGGCCAGGTCAAGTCGCTGGAAGACATCCGCGACGTCATCGTCGGCACCGCCCAGGGGCAGCCGATCCGCATCCGCGACGTGGCCGAAGTCGGCCTCGGCCGCGAACTGCGCACCGGCGCGGCCACCGACAACGGCCGCGAAGTGGTGCTGGGTACGGTCTTCATGCTGATCGGCGAGAACAGCCGCACCGTGTCGCGCGCGGTCGACGCCCGCATGGCCGCCATCAACCGCACGCTGCCGCCCGGCGTGCGGGCGGTGACGGTCTACGACCGCACCGTGCTGGTCGACAAGGCGATCGCCACGGTGAAGAAGAACCTGCTGGAGGGCGCCGCCCTGGTGGTGGCCATCCTCTTCCTCTTCCTCGGCAACCTGCGTGCCGCGCTGATCACGGCGCTGGTGATCCCGCTGTCGATGCTGTTCACCTTCACCGGCATGGCAGCCTACAAGATCAGTGCCAACCTGATGAGCCTGGGCGCGCTGGACTTCGGCATCATCGTCGACGGCGCCGTGGTGATCGTGGAGAACTGCGTGCGCCGCCTGGCCCACGCCCAGCAGGAACGCGGCCGGCCGCTGACACCGGCCGAGCGCTTCCAGGAAGTCTTCGCCGCCTCGCGCGAGGCACGCCGCGCGCTGATCTACGGCCAGCTGATCATCATGATCGTCTACCTGCCGATCCTGGCGCTGACCGGTGTCGAGGGCAAGATGTTCCACCCGATGGCGCTCACGGTGGTGCTGGCACTGCTGGGGGCGATGGTGCTGTCGGTGACCTTCGTGCCGGCGGCCGTGGCGCTCTTCATCGGCGAGCGCGTGGCGGAGAGCGAGAACCGCCTGATGGCGGGCGCACGCCGCCTTTATGCGCCGCTGCTGGCCTGGACCCTGGCCAACACGCCGGTCGTGCTGGCCTTCGCCGGCGCCGCCGTGCTGCTGGCCGGCCTGACCGCCACGCGCCTGGGCAGCGAGTTCATCCCCAGCCTCGACGAAGGCGACTTCGCCGTGCAGGCCTTGCGCATTCCCGGCACCAGCCTGAGCCAGTCGATCGCCATGCAGCAGCAGATCGAAACGCGGCTGAAGGCGAAGTTCCCCGAGATCGAACGCGTGTTCGCCCGCACCGGCACCGCCGAGATTGCGTCGGATCCGATGCCGCCCAACGCCTCCGACGGCTACGTCATGCTCAGGCCGCGTGCGCAATGGCCGGACCCGTCCAAGCCGCGCGCCCTGCTGCTCGAGCAGATGCAGGCCGAACTGGAGACGCTGCCGGGCAACCGCTTCGAGTTCTCGCAGCCGATCCAGCTGCGTTTCAACGAGTTGATCTCCGGGGTGCGCAGCGACGTCGCCGTCAAACTGTTCGGCGACGACAACGGCGTGCTGGAAGATACCGCGCAGAAGATCGCCGCCGTGCTGGGCAGGATCCCGGGCGCCAGCGAGGTGAAGGTGGAGCAGACCAGCGGGCTGCCGGTGCTGACAGTCGAGGTGGACCGCGCCAAGGCGGCACGCTATGGCCTGAACATGGCCGACGTGCAGGATACCGTGGCCATCGCCATCGGCGGGCGCGATGCCGGCATCCTGTACCAGGGCGACCGGCGCTTCAATATCGGCGTGCGGCTGCCCGAAGGGATCCGCGCCGATGTCGAGGCGCTGCGCCGCCTGCCGATCCCGCTGCCCAAGGCCGGCGAAGCGGCTGCGGGGCTGCCGCGCGCCAGCTACATCCCGCTGGGCGAACTGGCCACGCTGGAGTTGGCGCCCGGCCCCAACCAGGTTTCGCGCGAGAACGGCAAGCGCCGCATCGTGATCAGCGCCAATGTGCGCGGGCGCGATGTCGGCGGCTTCGTGGCGCAGGCCATGGCCGCGCTGGACCAGCAGGTCAAGGTGCCGACCGGCTACTGGATCACCTGGGGCGGCACCTTCGAGCAACTGCAGTCCGCCACCGCCCGCCTGCAGGTGGTGGTACCGGTCGCGCTGCTGCTGGTCTTGCTGCTGCTGTTCAGCATGTTCGGCAACCTCAAGGACGGCCTGCTGGTCTTCACCGGCATCCCCTTCGCCCTGAGCGGTGGCATCCTGGCCCTGTGGCTGCGCGGCATCCCGCTGTCGATCTCGGCGGCGGTTGGTTTCATCGCGCTGTCGGGCGTCGCGGTGCTCAACGGCCTGGTGATGCTGTCCTTCGTGCGCGGGCTGCGCGAGCAGGGCCTGGGGCTGGACGAGGCGGTGCGCGACGGTGCACTGACGCGGCTGCGGCCCGTGCTGATGACCGCGCTGGTGGCCTCGCTCGGCTTCGTCCCGATGGCGATCGCCACCGGCACCGGCGCGGAGGTGCAGCGTCCGCTGGCCACCGTGGTGATCGGCGGCATCCTGTCCTCGACGGCCCTGACCCTGCTGGTGCTGCCGGTACTGTACCGGCTTGCGCACCGGCGCGACACCGCGCCATCGGCGTCCGTGGCGAGCACCCCGCACGCCGACGGCGAGCTGCCTGCCGCCGGATGACGCCAGCCCGGCCCGGCGGCTATCGTGCGGCCGGGCCGGCCCGGCGTTCGGGCTTCAGGGCACGACGTTCAGCATCCACGATACGCCGAAGCGATCGCGCACCATGCCGAAGCCTTCGGCCCAGAAGGTCTTCTGCACCGGCATCAGCACGGTGCCGCCGTCCGCCAGCGCCGCGCACAGGCGCTGCGCCTCCTCGACCGAGGCCGGATCGAGCGACAGGCTGAAGCCGGCAAAGGAGACCGGCTGGCCGGGCATGCCGTCCGAGGCCATGATCTGGCTGCTGCCGACCTGGAGGTTGGCATGCATGATTTTCTCTTCCCACCCCGGCGGCACCGGCGGCCCGCCGGCCGGGGCTTCCTTCTGGCGCATCATGAACGTCACGCTGGCGCCGAGCACCGCGCCGTAGAACGTCATTGCCTCTTCGCAGCGGCCGCCGAAGATCAGATAAGGTTGTACCTGCATCGCGTCTCTCCTGTCGTGGGTCCGGCTGACTGCCGGTGAAGGCATTATGACGCCGCCGGGTTGCGGGCGCGCGGCATCCCCGCCTGGCCCTGGTATTTCCGGTAACTTTTGATTGCAAGCGGATTTCAGCCTTGCAGGAATACTCGAAGAATCAAATCGAGAGATCGGACGGCCATCGCGTGCCAGCGTGCCAGCGTGCCAGCGTGCTGCGCCGCGCCCGCGCCGTCCTTGCAGGCGGGTGAGCCATGGACCACAGTGCAGGCGCTCCCCATGATGTGCGCGCGCATGCTGCGCCACCAGCGGACCGACACTTTCCACCCCCTGAGGGCGGCAGCCGGCCAGGCGCTCAGGCGCCGCCGCGTGGGGCCTGAGCGCCGGCCCCGTAGGGAAACATCAGTTCGAGCACGGTCTCGCCCGCGCTGCTGGAGGCCGTCACGGTGCCGCCGTGCAACCGCATGATGCTGTCGACGATGGCCAGCCCCAGCCCGGTGGAGCCCGCCGAGTTGCTGCGCGCCGGGTCGCCCCGGTAGAAGCGGCCGAACACGTGCGGCAAGGTCTGCGGCGAGATGCCCGCGCCGCCGTTGGTCACGCGGATGCGGGTCGCCTGGTCAGCGCTCGCCACCTCGATGCCGACCCGGCTGCCGGCCGGCGAGTGGCGCAAGGCATTCTCGACCAGGTTGGTCACGGCCCGCCGCAACAGGGTCTGGTCGGCACGCACGGTACCGCTGCCGGCCAGCTCCAGCGCCAGGTCGCGTTCGGCGGCCACCGCCTCGAAGTAGTCCACCACCTTCTCCATTTCCGCGCGGGCGTCGAGCGGGCGCAGGTCCAGCGCGACTTGCGCATGGTCGGCGCGAGCCAGGAACAGCATGTTCTCGATCATGCGCGCGAGGCGCTCATACTCCTCCAGGTTCGACTCGAGCAGCATCTCGTATTCCTGCTGCGCACGCGGCTGCGCCAGCGTGACCTGGGTCTGGCCGATCAGGTTGCTGATGGGTGTGCGGAAATCGTGGGCCAGGTCGGCCGAGAATTCGGACAGACGGGAGAAGCTGTCCTGCAGCCTTGCCAGCATGCCGTTGAACGCATCGGCCAGGTCGCGCAGCTCGGCCGGGGCGCGGCCGGTGTCGAGGCGCGTCGCCAGCCGGCTGGTGGTGACGGCCGACGCCTCCTTGGCCATGCGGCGCAGCGGCCGCAGGCCACGGCACGCCAGCAGCCAGCCGAGGCCGGCCGCCACGCCCGCCCCGCATAGCGTGGCCCACAGCATGCGGCGCTGGTAGGCACCCATCAGCACGGCGCGGTAGCCCGCGTCGCGCGCCACCACGATCTCGACCGCCTCATCGCTGTCGCCGATCCGGCCCAGCGCCGCGATGCCGCTGGACGCCACGCCGTTGCGAGGATGCCAGACCTGCAGGTCCTCGCGTTCAGGGGTCGCCTCGGCGGGCAGCACGCGCAGCGGCGGCACCTGTTCGTGGCGCGGATTGCAGTTGATCAGCGTTTCCCCCTGGCGCGTGCGCACCATCAGGATCAGGCCTTCGTGGCCCAGGGCCAGGTCGGAGAAACGATGGGAGTCCTGGCGCACCTCGTCCACGGAGCCCACCTCGCGCAACAGGTGGCGCACCACCAGCACCTCGCCGATCAGATCGCCTTCGTCGCGCTCCTCGAGCTGCGCGGCCAGGCCGCGTGTCAGGTAGGTGCCGACACCGACCAGGATGGCCACGGTGGCGAGACCATAGGCCAGCGCCAGGCGGACCGTCAACGATTGGTGCAGCCGCCGCCGCAGGCCGGCCGCCGGCACCTGCCGCAGCGGCGCGGGTTGGTCCGGCTCGCCTGCGCCGCTCACGACAAGCCCTCCTCGTCCAGCACATAGCCCATGCCACGCCGCGTGTGGATCAGCTTCTGCTCGAACGGCTCGTCGACCTTGGCGCGCAGGCGGCGGATCGACACGTCGACCACATTGGTGTTGCTGTCGAAGTTCATGTCCCAGACCTGGGAAGCGATCAGCGAGCGCGACAGCACTTCGCCGCGCCGGCGCGCCAGCAGCTGCAGCAGCGCGAACTCCTTCGAGGTGAGTTCCACTTTCTGCCCGGCGCG
Source organism: Cupriavidus sp. USMAHM13 (assembly GCF_001854285.1). Taxonomy (NCBI): domain Bacteria; kingdom Pseudomonadati; phylum Pseudomonadota; class Betaproteobacteria; order Burkholderiales; family Burkholderiaceae; genus Cupriavidus; species Cupriavidus sp. USMAHM13. The sequence continues at coordinate 2,377,980 of NZ_CP017752.1, read as the reverse complement.
GGTGACACGGCGGCGCACGGTATCGATCTGCAGGTCGGCCACTTCGATCAGCTCGCTCTCGCGCAGCGGGCCACGCCGCAGGATGGTGCGGATCCGCATCACCAGCTCGGCGAAGGAGAAGGGCTTGATCATGTAATCGTCGGCCCCGAGCTCGAGCCCCTTGAGCCGGTCCGGCAGCGTATCGCGCGCGGTCAGGAACAGTACCGGGGTATCGCGGTCGCGGCGCAATTCACGCAGCACCTGCCAGCCGTCCAGCCCTGGCAGCATCACGTCCAGCACGATCAGGTCATAGGCCTGCCCGCGCGCATGGGCGAGGCCGTCGATGCCGTCGCGGGCAAGGTCGGCCACGAAGCCGGACTCGGTCAGCCCCTTGAGCAGGTAGTCACCCGCCTTCGGCTCGTCTTCCACAATCAGGATGCGCATGGTCTCACTCTTGGTTCACGCCCGCCGCACGGCGGGCGCCTCTGGCCTCGGCTTTCCGCAGCGATGGTCCGGTGGCGATACGCTACCGCAGCCAGGCCTTGCGGAAGCGAACATTGCAGCTTTGTCATGCTGATGTCAGCAAAATGACGCAAGAAAAACCGGTATAATGACCAATTGACCGCATTTGATACGGTTTGGTTCGCGCCACGGTCTTTGCGGTTGATGCGAACAATGCGGCCGATGCAACCCAATGCGGCCGATGCCGGCCTCCGATTGCCGGCGCGGTACGCCTCCAGTCGCCTGACCAATCCCCATCGATGAAACGCTTGCTGCGCTGCTTCCTGTTGTGTCTCGCCGTGTTCGCGCTTCCCTTCCAGGGCGCGGCGGCGGCCATGATGGTCGGCACCGCCGCGCAGGAGGCCGGGGTGGGCGTGTCGATGGCGTCGCATCACGCCGCCGTCCTGATGGAAACGCGCGCCAGCCTGACCAGCGCGCATGATGCGGGCACCGCGCCGCACTGCCACAAAGCCGCCAAGGCTGCGCCGGACGGCGCCGCCGACGCCGGCAAGGCACCGCTCCCGCGCTAGGGCTCCGACCCCACGGCGACTGCAGCCTCTGCGGCCTCTGCGCACTCAGTGGCGCCCCGCCCGGGACCGGTGACGACGCCTGCCTTGTCGCATGCGCAACGGCTGGAGCGAATCCCATCTGGTGGCCGAGCCGGTCGAGCGCGAGTTCGCGCCGGGCATGAAGGCGCATCCGTCGGACAACGCCGGCCAGACCCCTGGTCCCACGTATCGAATCCGTGGAGGACGACCGCAAGCGCATCCACATGGACACGCCGACCATCGAGCATGGCCCTCGCCAAGCTCGACATGGAGGCCAGAACGATGGTGTTCCAGGTCGCCGATCCCGCCTGGATCAATGCCGCCAAGGCAGGCGACATGGCCCGCTTCGCCGTCGAGCGGCGGGATGGCCTGCTGACCGTCACCGCCATCGAGCCCGCGCCCTGGCGGTCGGCGGGATCAGGCCGTGGTCGACAAGAGGGCCCCGCTGGCACTGGAGCCGGAGGCATTCAGCAACTGGGCCAGTGCCGCCATCGCAGACTGCAGTGCCGCGGACGTGGAAGCGATCTCGGTCTGCAGCGCGGACACCGCCGCCGCCTTCGCCTTGTCGTCCATCTTGCTTGCCTGCAGCGCCTGCAGTCGGGTCTCCTCTTCCTGCAATTGCTTCTGCAATTGGGCGATCTGCTTCCTCAGTTGCGCCTCGGTCGTAGAGCTGCCCGTGCTGGAACCGCTGCCACCGGCGGCCCCGGCACCAGCCTGGCCCACAGCCGGTGGCGCCGTTGCGCCTTGGGAGGTGGCCGCGGCCGAGGTGTCGCCGCTGACGGGTGACTGCGCCTTGGCCGAGGTGCCGGCCTGCGCCGCCACCTGGGGTTGAATGAGGGGAATACTGGACATCCGCTGATCTCCGAGAAGGTTTGGGGACACGCCGGGACGGCTCTCCCACCTTCTACGGTTCCGCCGGGCGAAAATTGAGCGCCTGCCCGGCCATGGACCGGCACCATTCCTTCGCCATACTTACACGTCCCCGCCGTCCTTGGACGACCAGCGCGAACGCGCGCCGGCCTCGGGCGGCGGCATCAGCGGATCGAGGTCGGCGCCCGGCATAGGCTCGGGAATCGGCCGGCCGGAATCGCGCCACTCGGCCGCGGCGGCGAAGCCATAGCGCTCGGCATAACCCTTGAACCACATGCCCTCGGGGGAATGCCGCGCGATGCCGTCGAACAGGTTGGCCAGCGTCTGCGTGCTGTGCAGGCCCATGTTCTCGTAGGCCTGGTTGATCATCAGCTTCTGCATCATCAACTGGTTCTTCGGCACCGCGGCGATGCGCTCCGCCAGCCGGCGCACGGCCCCGTCGAGTTCGGCGGCCGGCACCGCCTCATGTGCCAGGCCCCAGGACTGCGCGGTGCGGCCATCGATGACGTCGCCGGTGAACAGCATGCGCTTGGCTTTCTCCGCGCCGATGCGGTATACCCACATCGCCGTGGTCGGGCACCCCCAGACGCGCGCCGGCATATAGCCGATACGGGCATCCTCGGCCATCACCAGCAGGTCGGCGCATAGCGCGATGTCCGAGCCGCCGGCCACGGCGTAGCCATGGACCTTGCAGAGGGTCGGTTTGTAGGAGCGCCACAGGCTGAAAAAGTGGTCGGTATTGGCCCGCATCAGGCGATAGTCGCGCATCGGGTCCCATGGCATGGGCTGCGTATAGCGGCGCTCGCGGTCACCTTCCGCGAAATCCTTGAGGTCATAGCCCGCGCAGAATGCCTTGCCGGCGCCTTGCAGCACGATCACGTGCACGCGCTCGTCGTCATTGGCCGCGGCCACCGCCTGCGCGATCTCGCCGGGCATGGCGGCATCGATGGCATTGAGCCGCTCGGGCCGGTTCAGCGTAATGAACGCCAGGCGGTCTTCCACCTCCAGCTTCAGGGTCGTGAACACCATGATTGCCTCCTCCGTGCTGCCGGGATTCCCAAGGAAAGCACCCGGCGACGGCCTGCGGCCGGCGCGGGCATCGTGCCATTAGAGCAGCGACGGACGACGGCCCACAAGGTGCGGTGCCGCATTCAAGGAGGCTGGGCAGCCTTGGCGACTCAGCGGAAGAAGCGCATGGCCGGGCTATGCGACGCGGAAATGCTCGATGGACTGGCCGGCATTGACGGCGCGCTGCAACCAATCGGGGTATTCACCGGTGCCGTCCCAGGACTGGCCCAGGGCGTTGCGGTAAAGCGCCATCGGGGCGGACGCCGGGACCGGCGGCGGCGCCTCAGCCTCCGCCGTGGCGACGCTGCCGGGGAAACACCCTGCTTCGACGAGATCCTCCAGCGTCAAGCCATGGCGATCCATCTGCTCGCGCACCCATGCTGCCGCTGCGAGCCTGGCAGTTTCAAACTCTGACATTGATATAGCCGAGAAGCCCGCGGACTGACGCGCCGCGCGGGCGAACGTGAGGGAGCGGCCAGACCGGCGACCGCCCCATGGCGGGGATTCTACAGGTAGACAGCCGTCATACGATGCGGAATTGCCCGTACTCTTGTTGCCGCCGGTGCAGCAAGGGTCCGCGGGCGCGGGCAGGGGTGCTTCGGCCTTGCTGCGGCGGAGACGCCAAGTCCCTGATTTCAACTGCTTTTCCGATGGCGCCACGCAGCGCGCGCAAGCGCATCCGGGAAACGACAAGGGGCGCGGCGATTCCTGTCCTGCGCGACTCGCGGCGACGCTGTTGCATCTGGCCGCCCGCGAAGCGTGGCGTGCGCATCACCCGAGGGGGAATCAACTGGATCCGCCGGTTTACTTCGCGCGCGAAACATTTATACTTCGCATGCGAAATACATCGCTAACCGGAGACACCTCCATGCATACCGACCTCGATATCGACCTCACCGAAGGCGTGCTGACTCTCACGCTTGCCCGCCCCGCAAAGAAGAATGCCTTGACCAATGAGATGTATGGCGCGCTGGCCGACGCCATCGCGGGTGCCGCCACCGATGCCGAAGTCCGCGTCGTGCTGATCCAGGGCGACGGTGACCTCTTCACCGCGGGCAACGACATGGCGGAATTCGCCGCACAGGCCGTTGGCAAAGGGCCGGAGGAACGCCATGTCGCGCGCTTCCTGCACAGCCTGTCCAACGCGCTGGTACCGATCGTGGCAGCGGTCCAGGGCAAGGCGGTCGGTATCGGTACCACGATGCTGCTCCATTGCGACTACGTGCTGCTGGCCGAGGGCGCCGAATTGACGACCCCTTTCATCAATCTCGCGCTGGTACCCGAGGCGGCGTCCAGCCTGCTGCTGCCCCAGCGCATCGGCCACGCGCGGGCCTTCGAAATGTTTGCGCTCGGCGAGCCCCTGCCCGCCACTTCGGCACTTGCCTGGGGCATCGCCAACCGGATCGTGCCGGCGGCTACCCTGCGCAGCGAGGCCCGCCGCGTCGCGGACGCGCTCGCCGCCAAGCCGCAGGGCGCGCTGGGCGCGATGAAGCGCCTGATGCGCGATGCCGGCAAGCTGGCGGCGCAGATCGAAGCGGAGGGCGCGGCCTTCGCCCAGCGGCTGGCCAGCCCCGAGGCGAGGGAAGCCTTCCAGGCCTTCGCCGAGAAGCGCCGGCCCGATTTCAAGCGCCTGGCGCAACGTTAGCCGGCGCGGCCGGCTAGGCGAGATCGTCGTCGGAGGCCGGGAACTTCTCCTGCAGGCTGGCAAGCCAGCGCGCCACTACGTCGATCTCGGCCTCGGAGAAGCCGTCGGTCAGGCGCGCGTTCAACTCCGTCAGGCCCGCCTTGGAGCGCTTCAGTGCCGCCCGGCCGGCGTCGGTCAGCCACAGCCGGGCAGCGCGCCGGTCCGTGGTGTCGGCGCGCCGCTCGACCAGTCCGGCACGCTCCGAGCGCTCCGCCAGGCCGCTCATGCCGGGCGCCCCGAGATCGAGCGCCGCGGCGGCTTCGCTCATCAAGGCACCGTTCTGCTTGCCGAGGAAGAAGAGCAAGCCAGCCTGCGCCGCCGTTACACCGCCCGCCGAGGTACGGGCCTGGGTCCAGCGATGCAGGCGCCGCTGGCCGACATTCAACAGATAGACGAGCCGATGTTCCATGTCTTCAGTGAGGGAGCCGTTCCGGCGCGCGGCACCGGCTGGAGCCGTCGTGGCGCCGTCGCGGAGCGGGATTGGTTCGCGTGCGAATCGTAGCATGCGTGGAGCCGGCTCGAAGCCACATGTAGCTCACTTGCGCACGCCCTGGTCATCCTGGCGCGGACGCCATGCTGGTGGCATCCGCACCACGGCCGGCATAGGGGCTGGCGCCGCGCGAGCCTTGTGCCGGCCGCCGCTGCCGGCCGCCGTGGTGCATTGCAGCTTTGTCATTTTCCAGTCATGTTGCGGTGGGCGAGCGCTGCGTAGACTTCCTCCATCGGTAACCGCTTCCGGTTGCCAAATCTCAGGAGAAACGCCATGCGCACGTTCAAGCAAGCCCTGCTCGGCACAGTTCTGGCCACCTCGCTGGCCGCTGCCGCCGGCCTCGCCAACGCCGCTCCCCGCGCCGTCGACCCGTACACCGATGGCGCTGCCGCCAGCAGCAGCCATGCCTACACCGGCGAAGCGCGCCGCGTGCAAGGTGCCCGCGACCCATACTCGGACGGCAATCACCAGGTCAATGCCCGGCGTGATGCCTTCTCCGACGGCGCTTGAGCGGCCGGCCTCCCTGACTTCCCGGGCGTCTGCGCGCCCGGCCGCCCTGGACGGACGCTTTCCCGCGACGCTCGCAGCAAGGGCCGCCGTCTCCGCAAGGGGGCGGCGGCCCTTGCGCCATGCCGGCCCCGAGGTCACGGTGTCACAGTGGGTACGGCCCCTTCGCGGTTCACGCAGCACTGCCTTCATGCCTTGATTGGCCCGGCGCGGCCGCCCGAAGCCGACCCGTGGCCGGCCTGGCGCTGGCTGAGGCGCCTTGACGCCGGCGACCCGTTCATGCACATGCGTGACCGGCCAACGCGCGCCGGCCGCTCACGTAGAATCGAGCTTTTCCAGTCAGGGAGCAGTCGTCATGCGTGTCGCATTCCTCGGTCTCGGTGTCATGGGCTACCCCATGGCCGGCCACCTCGTGGCCAAGGGCCACGAAGTCACCGTCTACAACCGCACCGCCGCCAAGGCACAGCGCTGGGCAGCCGAGTACGGCGGCAAGGCTGCCGCCACGCCCGCCGAAGCCGCGCGCGATGCCGACGTGGTCTGCTCCTGCGTCGGCAACGACGACGACCTGCGCGCCGTGCTGGCGGGCGCTGATGGCGCCTATAGCACCGCGCCGGCCGGCTGCGTCTTTGTCGATCACACCACCGCCAGCGCCAATGTCGCGCGCGAGCTGCACGCGGCAGCCACCGCGCGCGGCCTGCAATTCGTCGATGCTCCGGTCTCCGGGGGCGAAGTCGGCGCGCAGAAAGGCGTGCTCACCATCATGTGCGGTGCCGACGAGGCAGCCTTTGCGCGCATCGAACCCGTGATCTCGGCCTATGCGCGCGCCGTGACCCGCATCGGCGGCCCCGGGGCGGGCCAGCTCGCCAAGATGGTCAACCAGATCTGCATCGCAGGACTGCTGCAAGGCCTGTCCGAAGCGATCGCCTTCGGCCAGCGCGCCGGCCTCGACATGCCGGTCGTGCTGGACGTGATCAGCAAGGGCGCGGCCGGTTCGTGGCAGCTCGAGAACCGCGGCCCCACCATGGTGGAAGACAAGTTCGACTTCGGCTTCGCGGTCGACTGGATGCGCAAGGACCTGGGCCTGTGCCTGGACGAGGCGCGCCGCAATGGCGCCACCCTGCCGGTCACGGCGCTGGTCGACCAGTTCTACGCTGAACTGCAGACGCGCGGCTGCGGCCGTGCCGATACCTCCTCGCTGATCAAGCGCCTGCGCGACTGAGGCGCCGCACCGCCGCGCCGCTGTCGTCCTGGTCCTACACGGATTTCGGCGCGGCGCCGGCACGGCGGACCGCCGCCCCTGCCTATGCTGGTCCTCATCAGGCCCGGACCGGTCGCTGCCATTGCGGCGGCCGGCGGGCAGGAGACCGATCATGGACAAGACCCGATGGATGCGCGCGCTCGCAGCCGGCACGCTGCTGGTCGCGGCGCTGAGTGGATGCACGGCCACCGGCGCGGTGGTGGGTGGCGTGGCAGGCCACGAACTGACCCACGGCAGCACGGCCGGTACCGTCGGCGGTGCTGTCGTCGGCGGGGTGGTCGGGCACGAGCTGGGCAAGTAGCACGAGCACCGGCGCCCGGGCCGGCCGGAAGCTCAGTAGGACTTGGGCAGGCCCAGCACCCGCTCCGCGATGTGGCACAGGATGAGTTGCGCGCTGACCGGCGCGATACGCGGGATATACGATTCGCGCAGGTAGCGCTCCACGTGGTACTCGCGCGCATAGCCCATGCCGCCCAGCGTCAGTACCGCTGTCTGGCAGGCCTGGTGCGCGGCTTCCGCGGCCAGGTACTTGGCCGCGTTGGCTTCGGCGCCACACGGCTGTCCCTGGTCGTATAGCCAGGCGGCCTTCCACACCATCATGTCGGCCGCTTCCAGCGCCATCCAGGCCTGCGCCAGCGGATGCTGGATGCCTTGGTTCTGCCCGATCGGCCGCCCGAACACCACGCGCTCCCGCGCGTAGCGCGTCGCTGCCTGCAGGGCAGCGCGGCCCAGCCCTACGGCCTCGGCGGCAATCAGGATGCGTTCCGGATTGAGGCCGTGCAGGATGTACTCGAAGCCGCGTCCCTCCTCGCCGATGCGGTCACCCGCCGGCACCATCAGGCCGTCGATGAACAGCATGTTGGAATCGACCGCACCGCGCCCCATCTTGTCGATCTCGCGCACTTCGATATGCGCGCGGTCGAGCGTGGTGTAGAACAGGCTCAGGCCCTGGGTCGGCTTGCTCACCTGCTCCAGCGGCGTAGTGCGCGCCAGCAGCAGCATGCGGTTGGCCACCTGCGCGGTGGAGATCCAGATCTTGCGGCCGTCGACGCGATAGGCCGAGCCGTCGGCGCTGCGCACCGCCTGCGTCTTCAGGTGCGTGGTATCGAGCCCGGCATCCGGTTCGGTCACGGCGAAGCACGCCTTGTCCTGCCCCGCGATCAGCGGGGGCAATGCCGATTCCTTCTGCGCATCGGTGCCGAACACCACCACCGGATTGAGCCCGAACACATTCATGTGGATCGACGAGGCGCCCGAGAAGCCTGCCCCCGAGGCCGACACCGTCTGCATGATCAGGGCTGCCTCGGTAATGCCGAGGCCGGCACCACCGTAGGCTTCCGGCATGGCGATACCCAGCCAGCCGGCCTTGGCCATGGCCTGGTGGAAGGCGTGCGGGAACTCATGCCGCTGGTCCTGCCCGGCCCAGTACTCGGGGCCGAAGTCGCTGCACAGTTGCGTCACCGCCTCGACGATGGCGCGCTGCTCCGGGGTTCTTTCGAAATTCATGCCTGCCTCATTCCGGCTGGATGCCGGCGTCCTTGACCAGTTTGGTCCATTTGACCAGCTCATCGGCGACGAAGCCGGCGAACTGTCCGGGCGACTGCCCGAATCCTTCGAAGCCCAGTGCCTCGAAACGCGGAGCCACCTCCTTGCTCGTCGCGATGCGCGACAGCTCGCGGTTTAGCCGCGCCACGATCTCGGGCGGCAACCGCGCCGGCCCGAACACGCCGTTCCACGAGGTGATGTCGAACCCCTTGAGTTCCGGCGTCTCCGCCAGCGGCGGCAGCTCGGGCAGCAGCCGGCTGCGCTGCGCGGTGGTAACCGCCAGCGCGCGCAGCTTGCCGGCCTTGACGTTGGCGATGCCGGCCGCCACGTCGACGAACATCATCGGCACCTGCCCGGCGATCACATCGGTCATGGCCGGCGGCGTGCTCTTGTAGGGCACGTGCAGCAGGTCGAGCCTGGCCATGCGGCCCAGCGTGGCGCCGGCGACGATGCCGGTGCTGTTGCCGCTGGCATAGGACATGCCGGGGTGGGCGCGGCACCAGGCGATCAGCTCGGACACGGTCTTGACCGGCAGCTTGGGGTTGACCACCAGCATGAAGGGCAGGTTGCCCATGCGCGCCACCGGCGTGAAGTCGCGGATCGGGTCGTACAGCAGCTTCTTCATCAGCGAGGGATTGGCCGAATGGGTGGTGTTGGTGGTCATGAACAGCGTGTAGCCGTCCGGCGCCGCCTGTGCCACCAGTTCCGCCGCGATGGCGCCGTTGGCGCCCGGACGGTTGTCCACCACCACGTTCTCCTTCAAGGCCTCGCCCAGTTCCCTGGCGGTGATGCGGGCCACCGCGTCGGTGCCGCTGCCCGCGGCGAACGGCACCACCAGCCGGATCGGCCGGCTCGGATAGGCATCGGCTGCGCGTGCCGGCGGCAGCGCGCCCGCGCACAGGAAGGCCAGCAGGATGGCGCACAGGCCAGGCAGCTTGGTCCGGATCATCATCAGTCTCCTCATTCCAGGCCTGGCGTTCATTGCGCCATCCTTTCCTTGTAGTGCGTATCCTTGACCAGCTTCGCCCAGCGCGCGCTGTCGTCGGCGATGATGGCGGCGAACTGTTCCGGCGTGCTGCCGACCGCCTCATAGTCGATCGCCGCCAGCCGTTCCTTGATCTCGGGGGAAGCGACGATGCGGCTCACTTCCTGGTTCAGCCGCACGATGATCTCCCTGGGCGTGCCGGCCGGCGCCAGCAGGCCGGCCCAGGAGTTGAAGCTCATGCCGGGAATGCCCGCCTCCTGCATGGTCGGCACGTCGGGCAGGGCCGGCGAACGCTTGGACGCCAGCACCGCCAGCGGGCGCAGCTTGCCGGCCCGGATCATCTGCATGCCGTTGAACGGATCGATGGTCATGTCCACCTCGCCGGCCACCACGGCCTGCAACTGGGGACCCGTGCCCTTGTACGGGGCGCTGACCATCTTGGGCGCGCCGATGGCCGTCTTGAAGGTCTCCCCGATCAGTTCGATCATGCTGCTGCCGGTCGACAGGCTCAGCGGCCGGCTGCCGGCACGCGCCAGCGCGACGAACTCCTGCACGGTCTTGGCCGGCACCGACGGGTGCACCACCATGACGAAGCCGATCGCGCTGATCAGGCTGATCGGCGCGAAGCTCTTGACCGGGTCGTAGCCAGCCTTGTACAGCACCGGGCTCAAGGTCTGCGCCCCCGCCGTGTTGAGCAGCAGCGTGTAGCCGTCCGGCGCGGCGCGCGCCACCTGGTCGGTGCCGATGATGCCGTTGGCGCCGGGCCGGTTTTCCACCACCACGGGCTGCTTGAGCGCCTCGCCCAGCTTCTGCGAGAACAGCCGCGCCACCATATCGGTGGCGCCGCCGGGCGCGTAAGGCACCACCAGCCGGATGGGCCGGCTCGGATAGGCATCCGCCCAGGCCAGCGCCGGCGTCAGGCACAATGCCGCGGCCAGCGCCAGTATCCGGCGTCGGGATCTCTGACTCATGCACACCTCCTCTTTGACCTGCTTGCCCTGCTCGATGGATTCCGGCACATGCCGCCGCGGCCCGCCGCCGGGCCGCCGGCGTTCAGGCCGGGCGCACCACGCGCTGTGGAGACTCTTCGTACGGGGGGGCGTAGATCACCAGTACCTTGACCGGCTCGTCGCTGAGCACGGTGAACACATGCATGGTGTCGGCCGGGAAGAAACAGCAGTCGCCGGGGCCGAGTTCGCGCGACTGGCCGCCGATCTCGGCGCGCGCGCGGCCCTGCAGCAGGTAGCAGACCTGTTCGATGCCCGGATGCGCATGGGGCAGCGCGCCCTTGCCCTTCTCGATGGTGCCGTGCACCACTTCGAGCTGGGTGGCGCCGACAGTCTCGCGGCCGATCAGGCGGCGGTTGAGCGTGCCGGTGTGATTCGCCGGGTGGTAGCCGGGCACTTCGTCCGTGCGGACGAAGTATCGAGGCAGGTCTTGCGTCATGGCTGTCTCCGGGCGCCTTGGCGCCGTTTTCATAATTGTGAAAGCGATTTTATACTCATGAAAAACCAAGTCAACTATCGGAAACCACGATCGGGAGAGAGAGCACATGCGCCGCGCTGAAGGCCATCCCCAGCCTGCCCAGGCCGCCCAAGGCGCGACCCAAGGCGCCCAGACCATGAATGTGAAGACCGCGCTGCGGGTGATCGAGATCATCGAGACCTTCGCCCGCGAGCGGCGCGCCCTGTCGTTGACGGAGCTGGCGCGGCTGCTGTCGGTGCCGGCGTCGAGCTGCCTGGCGCTGATCCGCACCCTCACCGCCCTCGGCTACCTGTACGAAGCCGGGCGCCGCCAGGGCTACTACCCGACGGGGCGCCTGCTGGCCATGGCGCAGCAGATCGCGCGGCACGACCCGGTGCTCGACCGCGTCCACGACACCATGAACGAGTTGCGCGCAGCCACCGGCGAGACTGTCGTCATCGGCAAGCTGCACGACGGCGCCGCGGTGCTCTACCTCGACGTACTGGAATCCCCTCACGCGATCCGCTATATCGCCACGGCGGGCGAACGGCGCGAACTGCACGCCAACTCGATCGGCAAGGCGCTGCTATGGGCCATGGCGCCGGAGGAGCGGCAGGTCCTGCTCGCGCAGCTTTCCTACCGGGCCTTCACGCCGCGCACGCTGGCGAGCGCGGCGCAGCTGGAGGCCGACCTCGCCCGTGGCGCGGAACGGGGCAGCTTCGTCAACCTGGGGGAATCGATGCCGGACGTGGGCGCATTGGCCTGGCCGCTCAAGCTGTCGGGCGAGTGGTACGGGATCTCGATCGCCGGGCCGGTCTACCGCATCGAGCCCAATCTCGAGCGCTTTGGCGCCATATTGCGTACCGCCTGCGCTACGCTGGAGAAAGTCAACTGATACCGATTGGAAAACCGGGCGTACGGGCTGCCCGCTGGCGAACCGCCAGGCGGCAACGGCTGGCACGATTGTTTCAGCGCTGAAATATCGATGTCATATCGATTTGCCGCGGGGACGCGGAACCTGGCACCGCCAAGGCTCGACGGCACGTGAATCGGGACGCGTTGGCTTGCCCTGCGCTACGCTTGCGGTCTTGCGCGTGGCCGTGCACGAACGGGCACGCATCTTCCCCACACCAATCTGAACGAGACCGATCCATGATGAATCCATCACGACGCGGCTTCCTGGCTTGCGGCCTGGGACTGAGCACCGCCTTTGCCTGGCAGCAAGCGGCCCGGGCGCAATCGACCCGCCTAGAGGAAAGCGATCCAGCCGCGCAAAAGGTCGGCTACGTGCACGACGCCGCCCGCGTGGACAAGGCCAGGTTCACCACTTACCAGTCCGGGCAGAACTGTGCCGGCTGTTCGCTCTACCAGGGCGACACAGGCAGTGCCTGGGGCGGTTGCGTGCTGTTCGGCGACAGGCAGGTCGCGGCCGCCGGTTGGTGCAGCGCGTACGCCACGATGTAAGCGCGCGCGGCCCGTCGGAAGCGGCGGAGCCGGCGCATGGGCTCAGCGTTTCACCGCTTCCGGCGCTTCGCCGCAGCGTGGCGGCTGCAGGCGCCGCCAGGCCAGCAAGGGCAGGCGCAGCAGTCCGCCCGTCAGCAGGCGCAAGTGCATCGACACCAGCAGCACGTTGTCGCGCAGGTAATTGAAGTGCGAGACGCCCCCCTCATCGGCGCGGAAGTAGCGTACCGGGGCATCCAGGTTGAGCGGATGCAGGCCGCGCCAGCACAGGCGCACCGCCACTTCCGGGTCGAAGTCGAAACGGCGCATCCACGGGCGCTCGGCCATGACCGCGCGCAGCGGCGCGATAGGATAGACGCGGAAGCCGTAGAGGGAGTCGCCGATGCCGGCCCAGAGCGTCTCCAGGTCCGTGCACAGGTTGGAAAGCCGGCGCCCGTAGACGCGCTCGCGCGGCGCACTGCGGTCGAACAGCGGCCGGCCCAGCACGAGCGCCGCCGGATCGCGCTGCGACGCCGCCATGAACGGCCGGATCAGGTGGGCGGGGTGCTGGCCGTCGGAGTCCATCACCAGCGCGTGGGTGAAGCCCGCCGCCGCGGCGCGTTCCGCCCCGTGCAGCACGGCCGCGCCCTTGCCGGCGTTGCGCGGCAGTTCCAGCACGCGCAGGCCCGGGTCGCGTGCGGCCTCTTCACGCAGCCACGCCGTGCTGGCATCCGTGCTGCCATCGACCACGACCCATACGGGGTTCCAGGCGCGCCGTGCGGCGCGAACGGTCTCGCGCACCTTGTCCCCCGGGTTGTAGCTGGGGATCAGTACGAGGTGGGTTTTCGATGCCTCCGGATCACCGGGGCCGAGGCGTCGATCCATCGTCTTCCTTCCGTGCGGCCGCCGACAGCGCCTGCCGTCGGCCGCCTTGCCCTCTTGCGATTCAGCGTGACCGCTGTTGTTGCGTATAGGCCGCCAGGCTGCCCAGCGACTGGAAAATGCGCTTGTTGTCCGGATTGTCCGAGCGCAGTTCGAAGCCGTATTTCTTGGACACGAGCAGCGCGATCTCGAGGATGTCGATCGAGTCCAGGCCGAATCCCTCGCCATAGAGCGGTGTATCGGGCCGGACGTCGGCCAGCGCGATATCCGTGATGTCGAGTTCGCCGATGATCAGGCGCGCGAGTTCGGTTTCCAGTTCGTTCATCATTCCAGGGGGCTGTGGGCTGCACGCCCGCGCGTCCGATGCTGCACGCGCGGCGCCGTGGCGGGTCGCCGAGGCTAAGGCTAAGGTATACTCGCGCTCCGCCTTCGTGGTGAATGCTACCAAGCTAGGCAATATCCCACTAGGCAAGAGAACTTTCGTAACAACATTGTCGGTGCCACCGGAAACCACCTCCCGCCGGTGCGGTCTTCCTGGCGTGGTCCGCCGGTTTTCGCGGCCGGCCCCGGTCGCAGGGGCGATCCGGGCCGCACATGCTGAGCGCCGTCATGTCTGTTGTCAATCGCTTTCCTCGACTTCCCTGCGCCCCGGCGCCCCGGCGGCCGCCCCACGCGGCGCGCCACCGCACCGGGCTGGCGGCCGCCTGATGCCGTCACGCAGCCCAGCCTTCCCGCTCGCCATGCCTGCCATTGCCCTTGTCTCCCATGCCTCGCCGGACGACGTGATCGCGTACCGGATGGGACAGGCGGTCACGGTACGCCGCTTCCTGGCCGATGTCGCCCGGCTGGCCGCGCTGCTGCCGGCTGGCGGCCATGTGCTGAACCTGTGCGGCGACCGCTACCGATTCATGGTCGGCCTTTGCGCGGCGCTGGTCGGCGGCAAGCCGAGCCTGCTGCCGCCGACACTGAATCCGCACACGCTTGCCGCGCTCTGCGCCGGCGCGACGGATACGGTGTGCCTCTATGACGACGAGGCCCTGGCCACCGAGGCCCTGGCGGCGACCGGCCTGCCGCGCCTGGCGTATCCCGCGGAGATGGCGGCTTGCTCGGCCGGCCTGGGTGAGCCGGGTGAAGCGCCGGCCGCCGCCGTTCCCGCCGCCCCGCTCATTCCGCTGATCCCGGCCGAGCGGATCATGGCCTATATCTTCACCTCGGGTTCTTCGGGCTTGCCCGTGCCGCATGCGAAAACGTGGGGGCAGATGGTGCGGCTCGCCCGCGCGTCGGCCGCCCGCCTCGGCCTGGACGATGGACGCCGGCATGTCCTGGTCGGCACCGTGCCGCCCCAGCACATGTTCGGCTTCGAATGCACGGTGATGCTGGCCTTGCAGGCCGGCCTGGCCCTGCAGGCGGCGCCGGTCTTCTACCCGGCCGATATCCGCGCGGCGCTCGCAGCCGCCCCCCGCCCGCGCGTGCTCGTCACCTCGCCGCCGCACCTTCGTGCGGTGCTGGCAAGTGGCATCTCCCTGCCGCGCGCAGACCTGCTGCTGTCGGCCACCGCCGCCCTCCCCGCGGCCCTGGCGCATGAGGCTGAACACGGCTTCGGGGCGCCGCTGCTGGAAATCTACGGCAGCACCGAGACCGGACAGATCGCAGTACGCGCGAGTGCGCGCGACACTGCGTGGACATTGCTGCCGGGCATCGATCTGGACTGGCGCGCGCCGGCGGCTGGCGAGGAGGAAGACGGCCCGGTGGCCTGGGCATCCGGCGGCCACGTCGGCCAGGCGGTGCCGATGGGCGACCTGCTCGAACGCCTCGACGCACGCCGTTTCCTGCTGCATGGGCGCCGCGCGGACCTGGTCAATATCGCGGGAAAACGCAGTTCCCTGGCCTACCTGAACCACCAGTTGACCGCTATCGAGGGCGTGCAGGACGGGTGCTTCTTCCTGCCGGAGCCGGCGCCCGGGGCGGGCGCCGCGCGCCTCGTCGCGCTGGCGGTCGCGCCGGGCCTGGACAGCGGGCGCCTGCGGCGCGCGCTGCGCGAACGCATCGATCCTGCCTTCATGCCGCGCAGCGTGCTGCTGGTGGACAGCCTGCCGCGCAATGCCACCGGCAAACTGCCGCGCGACCAGCTGGCACCGCTGGTCGCGCGGCTGCTGGCGGCGCGCCGCGGGGAGCGCCCGTCATGAGCGCGCCGTACGGCTTCGGCATCCCGGCCAGCCACCCTGCCCTGCCCGGCCACTTTCCCGGACACCCGGTGGTACCGGGCGTGGTGCTGCTGGACCTCGCGGCGCTCCACCTGGCGGATACGCTCGGCCTCGCGCCCGGCCAACTGCGCCTGGGCACGGCGAAATTCCTGTACCCCGTCGCTCCCGGCGACTTCGTCGTCCTGCAATACACGCCGCCGACGGACGCTACCCTGCGCTTCACGTTGCGCGTGGGTGAGCACGATGTCGCCAACGGGGTTTTCAACATCGCACCCGCCGCCGCGCCAGCCGGCGCAGACGCGCCATGAGCGGCCCCGCCCCGCAGCCCGCCGGCCAGCCCGAATGGAGCGAAAGCCGCGAGCGCAGCAACCTCTTCCTGCTGCGGCTCATGACGTCGCTCTCGCTGCGCCTGGGCCGACGCGCCGCGCGGCTGCTGCTGTATCCGATCACGCTCTATTTTCTCGGCTTCGCGCCGCGGGCGCGGCGGGCCTCGCTGGCCTACCTGTCGCGCGTCAGCGGGCGGCGGGCACGCCTGCGGGATACCTTCGGCCATCTGCTGTCCTTCGCCAGCACCATCCTCGACCGGGTCTACCTGCTCAATGGCCGCTTCGAGCAGTTCGATATCCGCGTACACGGCACCGACGTCATCGACGCGGCGCTGGCCGACGGCGGCGGAGCCTTCCTGCTCGGCGCGCATCTCGGCAGCTTCGAAGTGATCCGCGCCGCCGGACGCCAGCGGCCCGGCCTGCAGGTGGCGATCACGATGTACGAAGAGAATGCGCGCAAGGTCAACGATGTGCTGCAGGCCGTCAACCCGGCCATGCGGCAGGACGTGATCGCGCTGGGCAGCCTGGACGCCATGCTCAAGGTGCGCGACTACCTGGAGCGCGGCTTCCTGGTCGGCATGCTGGCCGATCGCACGCTCGCGCAGCGCGCCAGCGATCCGGTCGAACCGCGCGACTTTCTCGGCGCGGCCGCCGGCTTTCCCACCGGCCCGCTGCGGATCGCGGCGATGCTGCGCCGCCCCACCCTGTTCATGACCGGCCTGTACCTGGGCGGCAACCGCTACGAGATCCACTTCGAGTGGCTCGCCGATTTTTCACGCACGCCCCGCCGCGATCGCGACGCCGAGATCGAGGCCGCGCTTGCCCGCTATGTCGCGGCGCTCGAGCGGCATTGCCGCGCGGCGCCGCGCAATTGGTTCAACTTCTACGATTTCTGGCAGGACAGCCGCTCCGGCGCACCTGCCAGCGCCCCACGCTGACGCCATGCCGCTTCGACGCTTCACGCCGCCCGCCCTGTTTCTCGCCGCCTGCCTGGCCTGTGCCCACACGCCCGTCGCGCGGGCCGCATCCGCCGTGCCCGCTGCGCCCGAAGCTCCGGCCCAGGCCGCCGGAGCCTGGGGTGTCGACCAGTTGATGTCGGCACTGGCCCAGCGCAAATCGGGCCGGGTCCGCTTCTCGGAACGCAAGTACCTGGCCATGCTGGAGCGCCCGGTGGACTCGACCGGCGAACTCGTCTTCGTCGCCCCCGACCATCTCGAGAAGCGCACGCTGACGCCCAAGCCCGAGAACATGGTGCTGGACGGCGACATGATGACCGTCGAGCGCGGCGGCAAGTCGTATGTGATGCCGCTGCAGAACTACCCGGAGCTGGCCGCCTTCATCGAGAGCATCCGCGCCACCCTGGCAGGCAACCGTGATGCCCTCGAGCGCTACTACCGGCTGCGCGTCGACGGCGTGGCGAACCGCTGGGCCCTGACGCTGGTTCCCACCGACGCGCGCATGGCAGCGCACGTCAAGCAGGTGCGTATCGACGGCGTGCGCGACAACCTCAGCAGTGTCGAGATCGTCCAGGCCGACGGCGACCGCTCGGTGATGCAGATCCGGCCGGCCCCCTGAGCGCGCCAGCACCTATGAACGCCTCGTCCGGCCCGCTCTCTTCCGCACCGGCACCGCGCCGGCCACGCCTTGCCGTCTGGTTGTGGCTGGCGCTGCTGCTGGCATGCGCCCTGGTAGCCTCGCGCAGCCGTTTCACGGCCGATCTCTCGGCCTTCCTGCCGCGCGCGCCGAGCACCGAGCAGCAGGTGCTGGTCGACCAGCTGCGCGACGGTCTCGTTTCGCGCCTGATCCTGGTCGGCATCGAAGGCGGCGACAGCGCAGGCCGCGCCACGCTGTCGCGCGCACTGGGTGCGAGCCTGCGCGCCGACCAGCGCTTCTCCGCCATCAGCAACGGCGAGCCGGTCAATCGCGAGGCCGACCAGCGTCTGCTCTACGGCCACCGCTACCTGCTCAGCCCGGCGGTGACGCCCGAGCATTTCTCACAGGAGGGCCTGCGCGCTGCCGTGGCGGACTCGCTCGACCTGCTGGCCTCGCCCGCCGGCCTGTTTACCAAGTCACTGCTGCCGCGCGATCCCACCGGCGAGATGGCCACGCTGCTGGGCCAGTTCGACGCCGGCCGCAGCGTGCCGATGCGCGACGGTGCCTGGGCCTCGCGCGATGGCCGGCGCGCAGTGCTGCTGGCGCAGACAGCCGCCGCGGGCGCCGACACCGATGCGCAGGAACAGGCCATCGCCGCCATCCGCACGGCCTTCGCCCAGGTCGCCAGCCGGCAGGAACTGCCCGCCAGTGCCGCCCCCTATCGGCTGCTGATGACCGGGCCGGGCGTGTTCTCGGTGCAGACGCGCGATACCATCCGGCACGATGTCGAACGCTTGTCGACCACGGCGCTGGCCATCATCGCCGGCATGCTGCTGCTCGTCTATCGCTCGCCGCGCACGCTGGCGCTCGGCATGGTGCCGGTGCTCACCGGCGCGCTGGCCGGGGTCGCCGCCGTGAGCCTGGGCTTCGGCGGCACCGTGCACGGCCTGACGCTGGGCTTCGGCACCACCCTGATCGGCGAGGCGGTGGACTATTCGATCTACCTGTTCGTGCAGTCGGCCCACGCCGACAGCCGCGACCCGCGCGAGTGGGTGCGCCGCTTCTGGCCCACCATCCGCCTCGGCGTGCTGACCTCCATCTGCGGCTTTGCCTGCCTGCTGCTGTCCGGCTTTCCCGGCCTGGCGCAGCTCGGCGTGTACTCGATCGCCGGGCTTGCCGCCGCCGCGCTGACCACCCGCCATGTGCTGCCGCAACTGCTGCCGGCAGGCTTCCGCCTGCGCGACGTCAGCGCGCTGGGCGGCCGCCTCGCGCGCGCCGCGGCGGCGGCGGGGCGGTTGCGCTGGTGCGTGGTAGTGCTGCCGCTCGTCGCGCTGGCCATGCTCTGGCAGCACCCCGGCACGTTGTGGAATCCAGAGCTCTCTTCGCTGAGCCCGGTGCCGAAGGACGCACAGGCCCTCGACAGTTCGCTGCGCGCCGACCTGGGCGCGCCCGACGTGCGCTATCTCATCGTGCTCGATGGCCCCGACCGCGAAAGCGTGCTGCAAGGCGCGGAGCGCGTCGGACGTGAGCTCGACGGCCTGGTGGCGCAAGGCGTGCTGACCGGCTACGAGACGCCCGCTCGCTACCTCCCCAGCGAAGCCACCCAGCGCGCCCGCCAGGCCAGCCTGCCGCCGCGCGCGGAACTGGCGCAGCGGCTGGCGGCCGCCGTGGCCGGCCAGCCGGTCAAGGCGAGCCTTTTCACCCCCTTCCTCGACGACGTCGAACGGGCCCGGCAGGCGCCGTTGCTGCAGGAGGACGACCTGCGCGGCAGTTCGCTGGCGCTGGCCGTCAGCGCCCTGTTGCGCCATCAGGGCGGGCGTTGGAGTGCCACCTTGCCGCTGCGCGCCAGCGGCACGCCCGAGGCGGCGCCGGTGCGGGCGGCGCTGGCGCGCGCCGGCGTGGCCGGCGCGCTCTTCGTCGACCTCAAGGGCGAATCCGACCGCCTCTACGACAACTATCTGCGCGAAGCCATCCATCTGGGCCTGGCCGGCTTTGCCGCCATCGTGCTGCTGCTGGCGGCGGCGCTGCGCTCGCCGGCGCGCGTGCTGCGCACGCTCGTCCCGCTGGTTGCCGCCGCTCTCGTCGTCGCCGCCGCCTTGACCTTCAACGGGCGCCAGCTCAGCCTGCTGCACCTGGTGGGCATGCTGCTGCTGGTGGCGATCGGCTCGAACTACGCGCTGTTCTTCAACCAGCGCGCGGACGGCACGGCGACCGGCCCGTCGCCGCACACCCTGGTTTCGCTGGTGCTGGCCAACCTCGCCACCGTCGCCGCCTTCGGCCTGCTGGCCGCTTCCAGCCTGCCGCTGTTGCAGGCCTTCGGCCTGACGGTGGCCCCGGGCGCCGTGCTCGCGCTGCTTTTTTCCGCCATGCTGGCGGCGCCGCGCCGCCGCGGCGCGCGCACAACGGGAGGGCGGTCATGAGCGGCGCCCCCACCATGCTGGCGGGGGTCCGCCCCTGGCGCCCGTCCGGCCTGCTGTATGCGGCCGCGGCGACCCATGTCGGGGCCCTGGGCGCGGTACTGCTGGCGCCCGCCACACTGCCCTGGGCGGCCGGCGGCGTTGCCGCGTCACACCTGCTGATGGCCGGTGCCGGCCTGTGGCCGCGCTGTGCCTGGCTCGGCCCCAACCTGCGCCAGCTGCCGCCGCAGGCAGAGGACTGCATCGCCCTCACCTTCGACGACGGCCCCGACCCGGAGCTGACGCCGCGGGTGCTGGACTGGCTGGCCCGCCATGACCTGCGCGCCACCTTCTTCTGCATCGGCGCGCGAGCCGAACGGCATCCCGCGCTGGTGCGGGAGATCGCCCGCGCCGGACACGCGGTCGAGAACCACAGCCAGCATCACTCTCACCGCTTCTCCGTGTCGGGCCCAGGCTGGATGCGCGCCGAGATCGCATCCGCCCAGCAGGTGCTGGCGGAGCTGGCGGGCACGGCGCCGCGCTTCTTCCGCGCCCCCGCGGGCCTGCGCAACCCCTTCCTGGAACCGGCGCTGTGCGGGCTCGGCCTGAACCTGGCGAGCTGGACCCGGCGCGGCTTCGATACCTTGCCCCGTGCCCGCCCCGAGCGCATCGCCGCCCGCCTGCTGCGCGGCCTGGCCGCGCGCGACATCCTGCTGCTGCACGACGGCCACGGCGCGCGCATGGCAGGCGGCACGCACACGCTGCCGGCGGTCCTGCCCCATGTGCTCGCCGCGGTGCAGGATGCCGGGCTGCGCTGCGTCACCTTGCGCGAGGCCTTCGCCGCTCCCGCCATCGCGCCCACGCGCCCGGAGGACGGGCAGGCCTGAGCTGCCGAGGCCCTTTGCTACAATTCAATGACCCCCGCAACCCGGCAAGTCCCCCCAGTGTCTCCCCTTCTGGTCTCCCATTTCACGGCCACCAGTTGCCTGGGCCATGGTCTCGACGCCATGAGCGCGGCCCTGCGCGAAGGACGTAGCGGCCTGGCACCGTGCTGCTTCAGCGATGTGGCGCTCGATACCTATGTCGGCGAGGTCGCTCAAGTGGATAGCGTGCGGCTGCCGCCGGCGCTGATGGCCTTCGATTGCCGCAACAACCGCCTGGCGGAGCTGGCCCTGGCCCAGGACGGCTTCGCGCAAGCCGTGTCGAGCCTGGTGGCCCGCTACGGCACGCACCGCATCGGTGTCTTCGCCGGCACCAGCACCGGCGGCGTGCTCGAGACCGAGCTCGCCTACCGGCGGCGGGACGCGCTCACCGGTGCGTTGCCGGCCGGCTTCGAGTACGCCAAGGCGCACTCGTCGTTTTCGCTGGCGTCCTACCTGCGTGCGCGTTTCGGCCTGCAGGGGCCGGCCCTGGGGATTTCCTCGGCCTGCTCCTCCGGCGCCAAGGTCTTCGTTTCGGCGCGGCGCATGATCGAGGCCGGCGTGATCGATGCCGCCCTGGTTGGCGGCGTGGATTCACTGTGCCACACCACGTTGTACGGATTCAGCTCGCTCGAACTGGTCTCGCGCCAGGCCTGCCGCCCCTACGATGCACACCGTGACGGCATTTCCATCGGTGAAGGGGGGGCTTTCGCACTGCTGGAGCGTCCGACGGCACATGGCGCAGAACTTCCGGGCGACGCCATCCTGCTGCTCGGCATCGGCGAGTCCAGCGACGCCCACCATATGTCCGCGCCGCATCCCGAGGGACTGGGCGCGCGCCTGGCGATGGCGCAGGCCCTGGTCTCGGCCGGCCTGCAAGCCGGTGACCTTGACTACGTTAACCTGCACGGCACCGCCACCCGCAGCAACGACGCCGCCGAAGGACGCGCCATGCTCGACCTGCTGCCGCGCACGCCCTGCAGTTCCACCAAGGGCGCCACCGGCCACACGCTGGGCGCCGCCGGCACCATCGAGGCGGTGGCTTGCGCGCTGGCCCTGCGGCACGGCCTGCTGCCCGGCAGCGCCAATACCACCGTGCTGGATCCTGCCTTGCCGCTCGCTTACCTGCTGCGCAGCCGCCGCGCGCCGCTGCGCTTCGCTCTATCCAATGCCTTCGGATTCGGCGGCACCAATTGCAGCCTGCTGTTCGGCCGTGCCGACGCCGTGGCGGGAGGGCGCGCATGAAACTGAGCGCCTGGATCGATGGCATCGGGCTGATCGGCCCCGGCCTGCCGGACTGGCCCCACGCGGCGGACATCCTCGCCGGGCATGCCGCTTACCACCCGAAGCGCACCGAAGCGCCGCCGCCGGCCGCGCTGCCGAGCGCCGAACGACGGCGCAGCGGCCCGGGCGTGCGCGTGGCGCTGGACGCGGCGAGCGAGGCGGTGGCAGCCAGCGGATGGCAGGCTGACGCATTGCCCGCCGTCTTCGCCGCCTCGGGCCCCGACGGCTACAACTATCACGCTATCTGCGAAACATTGGCCGGAGAGGATCGCTCCCTGTCGCCAACCCGCTTCCATAATTCGGTTCACAATGCGGCGGCGGGCTATTGGAGCATCGCCTGCGGCGCGATGACCGCGTCCAATGTGCTGACTGCCCACGATGCCAGCTTCGGCGCCGGCCTGCTCGATGCGATGAGCCTGCTTGCCTGCGACGGCGGGGCTTGCCTGCTGGTGGCCTACGACACGGACTATCCCGAGCCGCTGCGCACGCATCGGCCGATTCCCGACTGCTTCGGGCTGGGACTGGTGCTGGCTGCATCGGCCGGACCGCATACGCTGGCCCGCCTCGACCTGGCATGGAGCTCAGAGGCCGCGACCACACTGGCCGAGCCGGCGCTGGAGATGCTGCGCAGCGGCGTGCCGTCGGCACGCGCCCTGCCGCTGCTGCGCGTGCTTGCCGGCGGCAGCGGTGGCAGCGTCGTGCTGGACTATCTGGATGAACTGCGGTTGCGCGCCACGGTCACGCCCCATGGAGCAGACGGTGCAGGCTGAACCGGCCGCGCGCAGCGGCATGCCGGCGGCACCATTGCCGCACGAATGGATTGCGGCGCGGATTCCCCACCACGGCGCCATGTGCCTGCTCGACAGCGTCCTGGAACTCGATGCGGACCGCATCGTCTGCAGTGCGCGCAGCCATGCCGATCCGGCCAATCCGCTGCGCGCGGCCGGCAGGTTGGCTGCGGTCTGCGGCATCGAGTATGCGGCGCAGGCGATGGCCGCGCACGGTGCGGCGCTGCGCGCCGGCGGCGGGCGCCCTGCCCTGGGCTATCTCGCCAGCGTGCGCAAGCTTGCCATGCACGTCGAACGCCTCGACAACATCGCCGCGCCGCTGCGCATCGAGGCAGAACGCGCCGGCGCGGACGGCGATCGCGTGCTCTACCTGTTCACGCTCAGCGCAGACGGACGCTGCCTGCTGGAAGGCCGGGCCGCCGTGTTGCTGGAAGTACCGCGCCCCTGAATGCAGCGATGGGCGCGGTGGGGCGCGGTGACAGATGCAGTGATGGGCGGCGGCGGGCCGCCCATTTCCTTCAGCGGCAACAGCCGCTTCAGGCTCGCTCAGGCAGCGATGGCCGGCAGGATGCGGCCACGCACCTCGCCGAAGCCGATGCGATAGCCGTCGCCCTGGCACCAGCCACGCATCACCACCTCGTCGCCATCCTCCAGGAAGCCGCGCTTGGCGCCGCCAGGCAGCGTGACCGGCTCGGCGCCGTTGCGCGTCAGTTCCAGCAGGCTGCCATAGGAATCCGGCGTGGTGCCGCTGATGGTGCCGGAGCCCATCAGGTCGCCGACGCGGACATTGCAGCCGGACACCGTGTGGTGGGCCAGTTGCTGCGCCATGGTCCAGTACATCGCCTTGAAGTTGGTGCGGCTGATAGTGGCGGCGTCTTCCGCGCCGTCGGCGCGCAGCAGCACCTCCAGGTCGATGTCGTAGGCGTTGCGGGCCTGCTGGCGCAGGTAGGACAGCGGCTCGGGCGATTGCGCCGGGTTGTCGCGGCGGAACGGCTCCAGCGCTTCCATCGTCACCACCCAGGGCGAGATCGACGTGCCGAAGGTCTTGCTATTGAACGGTCCGAGCGGCACGTATTCCCATTGCTGGATATCGCGCGCGCTCCAGTCGTTCAGCAGCACCATGCCGAACATGTGCTCCGGTGCGGCCGCGGTGCTGACCGGCGCGCCCAGCGCCGAATCCTTGCCGACGATGAAGCCCATCTCCAGTTCGAAGTCCAGCTTGCGGCAGGGCCCGAACAGCGGGCGGGCCTCGTTCGGCAGCTTGATCTGGCCGTTGGGACGGTGCAGCTCGGTACCGCTGACCACCACCGAGCTGGCGCGGCCGTTGTAGCCGATCGGGATCTCCAGCCAGTTCGGCAGCAGCGCGTTTTCCGGGTCGCGGAACATGCGGCCGACGTTGGTGGCGTGCTCCTTCGACGAGTAGAAATCGGTGTAGCCGGGAATCTGCACCGGCAGGTGCAGGGTCACCCAGCTGGCGGGCGCCAGCGCGGCGGCGCGCAGCGCGGGATTGCCTTCGAGCGCCTTGTCGTCGCCCGACAGCAGCGCGGTCAGGCGCTGGCGCGTCTCGGACCAGACCGGCTTGCCCAGCGCGATGAAGCGATTCAGGCTGTCGCCGTCGAACGCGCCCTTGGCGGCGGCAGGCAGCAGGCCGGCTTCGTCGAGCACTGCCAGGTCGAGCACCATATCGCCGATGGCCACGCCCACGCGCGGGGTCTTGCCGTTGGCCGAGAAGATGCCGTACGGCAGGTTCTGCAGCGGAAAATCGGTCTGGCCGTCGTTGGCGGATTCGATCCAGCTCGTCTTGCGATCAGTCATTTGGGGCTCCGGAAAATGCGGCCGGCATGGCGCCTGGGGGCGGCGGCCATGCCGAGGACTTCAATCTGTCTGGGTTAGGTCGGGCCGGGCACCCGCAGCGCGGGCGCCTGCCTCGGCGCTGGTGCAGCGCCGGTTCCATGCTCGTTCAACGCTGGTTGGGATTGAAGTGTTTCTTCAGGCCTTGCCAGCAAGTGTAGTAGTCGGGCTGCAGGTTAGCGGATTCCGCCGCGTAGCGGGTCGGACGGATCACCCCGGGCGTCTCGAACATGAAGGCCATGGTGTCGGTGATCTTGTGCGGCGCGCTGGTGTCGGCGGCGCTGGCACGCTCGAAAGTCTCCGCATCCGGACCGTGGCCGCTCATGCAGTTGTGCAGGCTCGCGCCACCCGGCAGGAAGCCTTCGGCCTTGGCATCGTACACGCCGGCGATCAGGCCCATGAACTCGCTGGCGATGTTGCGGTGGAACCAGGGCGGGCGGAACGAATCCTGCATGGCCAGCCAGCGCGGCCCGAAGATGACGAAGTCGATGGTATCGACGCCTGGCGTGTCCGACGGCGATTGCAACACCAGGAAGATCGACGGATCCGGGTGGTCGTAGCTGATCGAGCCGATCGTATTGAAACGGCGCAGGTCGTATTTGTACGGGGCGTAGTTGCCGTGCCAGGCCACTGCGTCAAGCGGCGAGTGGCCGATATCGGCGCGCCACAGATTACCCTGGAATTTCGCCACCAGTTCGAAATCGCCCTCGCGGTCTTCGTACCAGGCCACCGGCGTGAGGAAATCGCGCGGGTTGGCCAGGCCGTTGGAGCCGATCACGCCCAGGTCGGGCAGCTTGAACAACGCACCGTAGTTCTCGCAGATATAGCCGCGCGCCTCGCCGTCCGGCAGTTCCACGCGGAAGCGCACGCCGCGCGGAATCACGGCGATCTCCTGCGGCTCCACTTCCAGCCGGCCCATCTCCGTCGCCAGCAGCAGGCGCCCCTGCTGGGGCACGATCAGCATCTCGCCGTCCGCGTTGTAGAAGAAGCGGTCCTGCATCGAGCGGTTGGCCAGGTACAGGTGGATGCCGCAACCGCTCATCGCCTCGGGACCGCCATTGCCGCCCATGGTGATGATGCCGTCGATGAAATCGGTCGGCGCGGCAGGCATCGCTTCGGGGCTCCAGCGCATCTGGTTGGGCGAAGGCGGTACTTCATCGAAGCGGCTCAGCCAGCGCGTCTGCGCCATCTGCGTGAAGGGACTGTGCAGCGCCGCCGGGCGGATCCGGTAAAGCCAGGAACGGCGGTTGTGCGCACGCGGGGCGGTGAAGGCCGTGCCCGACAACTGCTCGGCATACAGGCCGTACGGAGCACGCTGCGGGGAGTTCTGGCCGACCGGCAGCGCGCCGGGCAGTGCCTCGGTGGCGAACTCGTTGGCAAAGCCGGACTGATAGCCGTCCGCAGCGGACTGCGCCGCCATCGATTGGGTCTGGGTCATCTCGTCTGTCTTCCTCTATCTCGGTGAATCGGCGCGCCGGCGCCGGTTTCGGGTCAGGCCGCGCGGCCCCGCTCCCGTGGAGCGCGCCATGGCGGCCCGTCACCCCGCTGCCTTGAGCCGGGGACACCCGCCTGATGCCTCACACGAAATTACGTATTCCGTAATTGATTTACTATATCGTAATCCTCGCTGGCAGCGCCTGTCAAACGATGCCGGCGGTCGCCTCGCCGGGCGGGCTGCTGAGCCAAAGCATAGGCGCAGCCATCCGCGGCCGCGACGGAGCCGGCACCGCCCTGCGGGCGGAAGGCGCAGGGGCACTGATGCCGCCAGGCAAGCCAGTGCGGTCAGCGTGGAAATGTGTGGAGGAAGCAGTGCGGGGCCTGCGTCAGCAGGCGTACGGCGGGTGAGGGAAAGCGGTACGGCGGGGCACGACACGAACCGGCGCGCGGAGCCGGCACAGCAGCGCCGCACCGGCACGGCGGTCGGCAAGGAGACCTGCGCCGCATCGGCGGCGTGTACCCGCCACAGGTGTCGAGCCACCTGTGGCGAGGCAAGAGAACGGAAACGAGGCGGCCAGCCACCCCGCCCTGTCAAGGACGGTGTGGCAGGAGACCCCATGCGGGGCCTGCCTGCCGGCTTCTCTGTCTCTTAGAGGGGCTTGTGGCCTTCGCCGGGGGCGGAACCGAAGCCGCCGGGGCTCGGCGTGGCCGCCGGCGCCACGGGGGCGACCGTCGGCGCGGGACCGGCCATCGAGGCCACCGTCACGCCGCCGTTGCGGCTGGCGATGAAGGCATTGACTTCGGCAGCAAGTTGCTGCGGCGCCAACACCACTTCCAGTCCAAGCGCCTCGCATGCGGCCAGGAAAGTTGACATACGCGGGTCAGCCTGACCCGATTCCGCCCGCAGGTACGCTTCCCGGGAAATCCCGGCCTTTCGGGCGACATCTTCCTGCTTGAGCTTGCGCGCTCGGCGCAGGGCCCGCAGTTGCCGGAACGGTTCGCTAGCGCCACGTGGCACGGCTGTACTGTTCATATCGGTCTCCAGTCACCAGTTGAAAAAGTGCGCGGACGTGCATTCGAGTATAGAGCACGCAAGGCATTCCGTATGTAATTGCGGCAACACTTTGTGCAGATTTCTTCTGATCCCTGCACGGCGCGTCGAAAACCGCACATATAGACGCTTTGAAAGGGCAAATTCAGCACAAATCTACACTTCCGCCCCGTCTCTAACGGGACAGTGGATCACTCGTTGACCGCAAATTCGTTACAACACTTTACAAAACGACCGGTCGTGCTATTCTGGCGCCATGTTGAAAGGTCAACTGACACGCACTGCCATCCTCGAGCAAGCCTTCGAGACGGCCGCCCGTATCGGCTTCGATGCGCTCTCCCTCGCCACCCTGGCCCAGGACACCAGCATGTCCAAAAGTGGCCTGTACGCGCATTTCAAGTCGAAGGAAGCGCTGCAGCAGGCGGTGCTGGAACTGGCCACGGAGCGCTTCGCCACCATGGTGGTACGTCCTGCCCTGCGCGAGCGGCGCGGCGAAGCGCGCCTGCGTGCCCTCTTCGAAGGGTATCTGGCGTGGATCTGCGGTTCCGCCACGCGGGGCTACTGCCTGTTCATGGCCCTGGGACAGGAATACCGGGACCGGCCGGGACCGATCCGCGAGCGCGTAGTGCAGGCGCTGGGCGCCTGGCACGGCGTGATCGCGCGCGTGGTGGAGGGGGCAATCGCGGTCGGCGAACTGCCGCCCGACACCGATGCGCGCCAGTTCGCCTTCGAGATGGTCGGCATCGGCATGTCCTTCCAGCAATCGTTCCAGCTGCTCGGCCGCGCCGACGCGCAACTGCTGGCCCGCGATGCGTTCGACGGACTGCTGGCACGCTCGCGCCTCCCCAAGGGCCGGCCATCTGGGCGTCATCAGGTGGCAGCACGAGTGTGAGGTAGACGGCCCTCGCCACCAGGCGAGGGTCCTGCCTCGTTTTTTTAACCCGAAAATAGCACGACCGGTCGGTCTTTACAGCAGGTACCCGGAGCACCGGCCCGCACCTGCGCAGCATCCACCCCTTGGAGGTAGTGACGTGTCGGATTCCCTCTCCTCGCGCGCGCCGCAGGGCCGCGCCTCCGCCCGGCCGGACGCAGCGGCGGCCTGGCAGCAACTGGGCTGGCAATTGGCCGGACTGGTCTACCCGCAAGGCGTCGCACGGGCTTTCGAGCGCGCCTGCTTCGAGCCCCCGCCCCCGCGCTACGACGCGGCCGCGCAGTCGCTGCTCGACAGCGCACGCGCGGACTGGGCCCTGGTGACCGGCCAGGGTGGCAGCCGCCGCATCCGCGTCTATCGCTGGGGCAGCCGCGGCCCGACGGTCCTGCTGGCGCACGGATGGGGCGGCCATGCGGGCCAGTGGCATGCCCTCGTGCCCGCTCTGCTGCAGGCCGGCTTTCGCGTGGCCGCATTCGATGCCTTGTGCCACGGCGCCTCGGATGCCGGCGCGCAGGGGCCGCGACGGTCCGCCTTGCCGGAGATGGCGCGCGCACTGCTGGCTGCTGCCTGGCATGTCGGCCCGGTCCACGCCGTGGTAGCGCACTCGCTGGGCGGCGCGGCTGCCGCGCAGGCGTTTCGCGAGGGCCTGCTGCCCTCGCATGCGGTCCTGATCGGCGCGCCGGCCGACATGTTCCGTGCGGTCTCCGCGCAGGCCTGGCGCCTCGGCATCGGACCTGCTGTCGTGCAGCGCGTACAGCAACGTGCCGAACAATGGATGGGCATGTCCTGGTCCGCCTTCAACGTGCCGGCGGTCGGTCGCGAGCGCCAGGTACCGCGCACGCTGGTGGTCCATGATCGCGGCGACCGCGAGGTCGCCTGGGAAGACGGCGCGGCCATTGCCGGCGCCTGGCCTGGCGCCCGTCTCCATACCACCGACGAACTCGGCCACCGCCGCATCCTGCGCGACCCCGATGTGCTGGCCCGCGTGGTGGCCTTCTTGGCGCCCGATGCGGTGGCCGGCAAGGCCGCGCCACTCGCCGAGGCCGCGCAGGCCTGAGCAGGATGCCACCGGCGGCCGCGTTGACAGCTGGCGATGCCGCCGCCAATACTCTGGCGCTGGATGCGCAGGCCAGAGCCGGCCCGTAGCGGCCACCACGCGCACCAGCCATGATCGACGAGGAGACAACCCGCATGAGCCATCGCCGCCGAGCCGTGCAGCTCGCCTGCACCGCCCTGCTGACCCTTTGTGCCGCATCCGCCGGCGCCCAGGACAGCGGCGCCATCGACCCCATGGCCGCCCGCCAGGCGGTCGACGCCCAGTTGAGCGCCATCTATCCCGACCTGGACGCACTTTACAAGGATATCCACGCCCACCCCGAACTGGGCTTCCAGGAGACGCGCACCGCCGCCACACTGGCGCGCGAAATGCGCCGCCTCGGCTTCGAGGTCACGGAAGGTCTCGGCAAGACCGGCCTGGTCGCCATCTACCGCAACGGCAGCGGTCCGACGGTGATGGTGCGCACCGAGCTCGACGCCTTGCCGATGGCGGAAAAGACCGGCCTGCCCTATGCCAGCCAGGTGGTGACCGACTGGAACGGCAAGCCGACGCCGGTGGCGCACAGCTGCGGCCATGACATCCACATGGCGGCCTGGGTCGGCACGGCGCGCACGCTGGTGGCGCTGAAGGAACGCTGGCACGGTACGCTGATGTTCGTCGCGCAACCCGCCGAGGAGCTGGTTTCCGGCGCGGAATCCATGCTCAAGGCGGGCCTGTTCACCCGCTTCGGCAAGCCTGACTATGCCTTCGCCTTGCACACCGCGCCCGCGCCGGTCGGCATGATCGGCTTCAACAGCGGCGCCGTCACGTCGAATTCAGATGGGCTGGAGGTCCGCTTCAAGGGGCGTGGCGGCCATGGCTCGGCCCCGGACAAGACCATCGACCCGATCATGATGGGCTCACGCTTCGTGGTCGACCTGCAGAGCGTAGTCAGCCGCGAGAAGGACCCGCAGGAATTCGGTGTGGTGACCGTCGGCGCCTTCCAGAGCGGCACAGTAGGCAACATCATCCCTGACGAGGCCATCGTGCGCGGCACGATCCGCTCCTACAAGCCCGAGGTGCGTGAAGGACTGCTGGCCGGCGTGCGGCGTACCGCCAGGGCGGTGGCCGACATGGCGGGCGCCCCGGAGCCGGAAGTACGCATCGAGGCCGGCGGCAAGGCGGTCAACAATGATGCGCAACTGGTCAGCCGCACCGAAGCCGTGCTGCGCGGCGCCTACGGCAAGAACGTCATGCACGTGCCGCCGATCACCGCCAGCGAAGATTTCTCGGACTTCGTCAATGCGGGCGTTCCGTCGATGTTCTTCTTCGTCGGTGTCTACGATCTCCAGCGCTATCTCGATTCGCGCAAGCCAGGTGCGGCGCCGCTGCCGTCGAACCATTCGCCCTACTTCGCCCCGGTGCCGGAGCCGTCGATCAAGACCGGCGTCGGCGCCATGAGCCTGGCCGTGATGAACGCACTGACGCTGCCCAAGACCAACTGACGGCATCCGGCCCGCGCGATTCGGCTTGGCGGGCACGCCGGCGCTTGCGGCTGTCTTCGCCACGGCCACGGCCAGGGACGCTGCTGGCGTTCAGGGGGCCGGCGGAGGGCGGCGAAGACGCTCTCCGCCGCATAAGGTGTGGGTGGAAAAATTCCGGCCGTTAATTGAATTAGATAGCCAGGAAATAGCCCGCGCCCGCACCTCGCGCCGTCATGCCAGCCGCCCTGGCCGACGCCCGTTTGGCCGTCATTCACACGCAATGATGTGCTGTGCGCGCAAGCGGGTATCATCGCTGGCACAAGACCAGAAACGCTTTGCCAATGATTCCTGCCGAACTCACCGCCACCGATGGCGGTACCAACGCTTCCCTGCCGCGCGCCGAGCGCGCCTACCAGCAACTGCGCGCGGCCATCCAGGCCGGCCAGCTCGCCCCCGGCACCCGCCTGCGCGAAGTCGAACTGGCCGAGTCGCTCGGCCTGTCCCGTACCCCCGTGCGCGAAGCGCTCTCCCGCCTAGAATCGGAAGGCCTGGTGGTCAACGAACCCAATCGCGGCATGATGGTGACGCAGCTCGACGCCAGCATGGTGAGCGAGCTGTACGTGATGCGGGAAGTCCTGGAGGGTACCGCGGCGGCGCTGGCGGCCCGCCACGCCACCGATGTGGAGCTGTCTCTGCTGCGCGATATCGTCGAGCGCGACCTGGCGATTGCCGACGATCCCGTGCGCCTGGCGGCCAACAACCGGCTGTTCCACGAAACGCTGCATCGCTGTGCGCACAACCGCTACCTGCTCAAAACGCTGCGCTCCCTGCACGAATCCATGGCCCTGCTCGGCCGCAGCACGCTTGCGGTGCCGGGACGGGCACACGCCTCGTACGAGGAACATGCCTCCCTGGTGGCGGCGCTGGAACAGCGCGATCCGGCCCTGGCCGAGCAGATCATGCGCCGGCACATCCAGCAGGCCTACAAGGTCAGGCTGTCGCTGTGGATCGAAGAGCAGGCCGGGAGCTGAAGACGGCGCCGGGGCGCGTCCCGGCGCATATGACAAAGCCGGCCGGACACCTCGCGTGGAGCGGGCATGCCTGGCCGGCCTGGCTGGCAACGACGGGCCGTTGCCATGCGCTTCACCGTGCGGCCCGCGGCTGGCGGGCGGCGCGCGAAGTACTGCGATCAGCCGTTGGCGAAGGCGACCTTGGCCTTGCGTGCCTGCCCTTGCAGGCGCAGCAGGGTGCGCTGGACGGCGGCGACGGCACGCTTGATGTCGTCGACGAAGCCGAGGCGCGGGGTGCCGAGCTCGCGCTCGATCAGTTCACGTTCCAGTTGGTCGGTCAGCTTGATGTCGGATTGGGTGCTCATGGCGTTGACTCCTAGGGAATACCCTTATGGGGTTTTCCCTAATCATAGCAAAAGAATTGCCGCATCGCAGCATTAGGTAAAAGTACGTATGCGGGGAAGCAACAGGAAGGCTGCGCCGCGCGCTCCTCACGCCTCTTAGTGGCGCGCAAGACACCCCGTGGCGGGGCCATCCCCGGAGTCCGCCCGGGCGGCGTGGCGGGCGCCCCGTCAGGGGGAAGCCGTGGCCAGCACCTGGGTGGGGCCCGTGCCGGCCTGCGGCCGGTTGCCCGCGGCATCGCCGGCATCGTAAGGCCGGATCACCAGCGCCACGTAGCTTTCCTCGGAGATGACGACATAGGCCAGATCGGACATCACCAGTCCCACATTGCCGAGTTCTTCGCCCAGGCGGGCCAATACGAAGCGCTGCAGGACACCAAGATCCGCATCGTCGTCGAGGGTGAGCGCGACCATGCAGATGGTCAGGAAGCATTTCTCGGCAGCACCGCACAGCACCACCACTTCGTCGAGCGCACGCCCACCCGCGGCAGGCTTCACCAGCACCGAGATACCGGCGCTAGGCACCGCGCGATGCCAGCCGCGCTGCACGCGGAATGCCGGCAGCTTCAGTTCGCTGCCCGCTTGCCTGGCCACGGCATTGAAATGTTTGGTGAACTCGCCCGGGCTGATACCGAGCAGGGGTTTGGCGACCGGTACCGAC
The DNA here is from genome assembly GCF_001854285.1 of Cupriavidus sp. USMAHM13. NCBI lineage: Bacteria > Pseudomonadati > Pseudomonadota > Betaproteobacteria > Burkholderiales > Burkholderiaceae > Cupriavidus > Cupriavidus sp. USMAHM13. The sequence continues at coordinate 2,345,386 of NZ_CP017752.1, read as the reverse complement.
GAGACCGCCATCGAGGAAGCCAGGCACAGCGTCGCAAGCGTAGTCAGCAGGTTCATCGCAGCCCCCCTGCGAGGAAGGCGTCCGTCGCACCACGCGGCGTCCCGGCCGGCCCTGGTCGGCCCTGATCGGCGATACCCGCCAGTTGCCACAGCAGGTTCCGCCCGACTTGGCGGTCGACCGGCGCGCGCCGCGCCCATGCCTGCGGCGAAACCACCGGGCCATGGTCCGGCTCGACCCGGGGCCCGTCGGCGGGCGTTGCCTCGATGTCTCTAGTAAATGCTGGCGCTTGGCGGATTGCCAGAGGTTTTTCTGACGTACCTGGGCGGGATGCATACAGCAGGCCAGGACTTTGTCGCATAACCTAGAGGATCATTCTCATAGGCGATTCGGAGCACCGGCCACTGCACGGCGCGCGTCTTCCGCGCAAGGCCACAAGGCCGGGGTATCGACGCCTCGCAGCGTGCGCCACCACGCCTCCGCCGCTGGCGGCACGCAGGATCCACAGCTAGCATGACTAGCGTGCAGCCGAGCGGCGTGCCGCGTCGTGCAAGGAGAATCGCATTGCACACTACTCCGGACCCCGACATCCTTCCGCCGCCCCCCGGGCCACCTGCGGAGCCTAGCGAACCCGTCTCTCCGCCGGTCAGCGACCCGCCGCCGGCCGAGGTACCGCCGCCGCCCGTCCAGCATGCCCGCCGCTAGACCTGCGTCGAGAGGCAGCGCCCGCAAGCGGCCCGGGCAGGCATGCCGCCTGCTGTGGCCGCTCGGTCTGCTGGCCGCCTGCGCGGCGCACGCCCAGACCCCCTCGCCGCTGGCCGAATGGCAGTACTCGGCGGGCGTTCCGCTGGAGAAGATGTTCGAGCCCGAAACGGCGCAATGGGGCATCCGCCTGGGCGCGGGAGCGATCATGCGGCCGATGTACGATGGCGCCTCGCGCTACCACATGCTGGCCGGCCCCAGCATCGACATCCGCTACCGCGACCTGCTGTTCCTCTCGACCGGCGAGGGCCTCGGCATCAACCTCGTCAGCACACCGCACTGGCGTGCCGGCATCGCGCTCTCCTACGATCTCGGCCGGCGCAGCGAGGACGACCCTGGCCATCTGCACGGCCTGCCCAACCTCAATCCCGCCCCCGAAGCGAAGCTGTTCGCCGAATACGTGGTCTCCAAGAGCTTTCCCCTGGTGCTGCGCGTGAACGCTCGCCGCACGCTGGCACCGGATGACGGCTGGACCGCGGATATCGGCGCCTACCTGCCACTGCCAGGCAGCAGCGAGACCTTCTACTGGTTCGCCGGCCCCACCGTGACCTTGGCCGATTCGCGCTACATGGCACGCCGCTTCGGCATCGACGCCGCGCAGGCGGCCAGTTCAGGCTACGCGCCCTACAGCCCCGGCGGCGGCATCAAATCGGCGGGCTTCGGCGTCAGCACCGTGTACTACCTGAACAAGCACTGGTTCGCCACCGCCGATGTCGCGTTGAGCCGGCTGCTCGGCGCGGCAGCGAACAGCCCGCTCGCCGCCAACCCGCTCGGCCTGGCCATCGATGCCTCGCTCAACTACGAGTTCTGAGTGCCGGGCTGCGCGTTCCAGCGCCTCGAGGCCGCGCCAGCTCAGCCAGGCCCAGGCCAGTACCGTGGCGGCGATGGCGAGCAGCGCCAGCGACACGGCATAGTAGGACGCCAGCGGGTGGAACCGGCCAGTCAGCGCCTCCTGGTGGAGAGCCATGGCCGCCGGTGCGTGGCGTTGCGCCTGCGGCATCAGCCAGCCCGCGCAGAAGAACACTGCCACCGCAGACAGGAACAGCCGCAGGAAGGCCTTCAACACGGCGCGCTCCGCTGTTCGCGCGCGCGTGCGAACAGGTAGCCGCGCCCCCACACGGTCTTGATGCGAGCGGGATCGCGCGGATTGTCATTGAGCTTGCGGCGCAGCCTGCCGATGCACACGTCGACGCTGCGGTCCAGCCCGTTGAAGTCGACGCCGCGCACCGCGTTGAGGAGATCGTCGCGCGTCAGCACGGTACCGGCACGGCTGGCCAGCGCCCACAGCATCTCGAATTCCATGGTGGTGACATCGACCGGGCGACCCTCCAGCACCACCGTGCGGGAACTGCGCTCGATTTCCAGCGCGTCGAAGGCCAGCCGCGGAACCTCGGCCAACCACTGCACCGGACGACGCAGCAGCGCGCGCATGCGCGCCAGCAGCACGCGCGGCTCGACCGGCTTGGCCACGTAGTCGTCGGCGCCGGCCTCCAGCCCGAGGATCACGTCGACGTTCTCGCCACGTGCCGACAGCATCAGCACCGGTACCGGAGACACCGCACGCAGGTCGCGGCATACCTGCATGCCATCGCGGCCGGGCAGCATCTGGTCCAGCACGACGATGTCCGGCGCGCTGGCGCGCACGGCCGCCAGCACGGCGTCGCCGCGGTGCACCTGGGTCACGAGGAAGCCGTGCTGACCGAGGTATTGCGCGATCAGCCGCGCGAGTTTCAGGTCGTCTTCGACAATCAAGGCTCTGGTCATCGCAGGAAAGCAGGAACGGGATACGGAAAAAGGGCGGTAGAAGACAGATGGCCGCGCTACGCAGCGGCGCCGGAAACGGGACAAGGACCCGCGCCGGCGCACCGGGCCGCCCGGCGACACCGCCGCAGGAACGAACGCTACCTTCCCGCCGCCCGCATGTCCGGGGGAAGTTGTATGAAAACTGTGGGAAAGTTTGATGTGCCGGGCCGAGCCGGGCCGGTTCACGCGGGCTCAGCCGCTGGCGCTGTCCTTCATCAATCCCTGCCGCCAGGCAAAGGCCACGGCCTCGGTGCGATCGGCCAGGTGCAGCTTGGCCAGCACGTTGCTGAGGTGCGACTTCACCGTCTTCTCGGTGATGTGCAGCGCCGCGGCGATGCGCGCATTGCTGCCGCCCTCCGCGAGCTGGCGCAGCACTTCGAGTTCGCGCTCGGTCAGTTCGGCGAAGGGATTGCGCTGCGGCTCGCGTACCCGCCGCACCGCCTGCAGGATGCGCCGCGCCACCTGCGGATGGATCACCGCCTCGCCCTGGGCGGCCCGGCGCAGCGTGCTCAGCAGCTCGTCGCCCAGCATGGTCTTGAGCGTGAACGACTGGGCGCCCGCCTCGATGGCGGCGAAGGCCAGGTCGTCCTCTTCCGATGAGGTCAGCACCACCACATGGCTGCGCGGGCTGACGGTGCGTATGCTGCGGATGGCGCTGACGCCATCCACGCCGGGCATCAACAGGTCGATCACCACCAGGTCCGGCGCGGTATCGCGCGCCAGCCCGATAGCCTCGGCGCCATCGCCGGTCTCGGCGACCACCTCGAAATCCTCGGTCAGCGCCAGCAGGCTGCGCACGCCTTGCCGCACGATGGCGTGGTCGTCGACCAGCATCACGGAAGTCTTCATGTCCTGCATCCCATCTGTTCGTCCTGCTTTCCTTCCGGGATCTCTTCCTGACTCGCATCCGGGTTCGCACCCGGCTCCATGCGGAAGGTGACGCACACCAGCACGCCCTTGCCCGGCCCGCTGCGGATCTCCAGCTCCCCCGCCGGCAGCGCCCGGGCGCGCAGCTGCATATTGGCCAGGCCCATGCCCGTGCCGCCGCCCCGATCCGGATCGAAACCGCGGCCATTGTCGCGCACCGACCAGCACGCCCTGTCGCCGGCACAGGCGAAGTCCACCTCGAGCAGGCTCGCTCCGCTGTGCCGCAGCACGTTGGCCGCCGCCTCGGTGGTCAGCAGCAGCAACTGGCCGGCCACATCAGGCCGGGCACACAGCCGGGCCTCGTCCTGCGGCGTCAGGCGCAGCGACCAGTCGATGCCGCTGCCGCTCAGCATCAGTTCGAGGCTGTCGCGCAACGTGCCAGCCAGCCCGGCCTCGACGATGGTGGTCGCGCCGAAGCGCTGGATGATGTCGGCGAGGTCCTGCTGCAGCCGCGAGGTCAGCTGCAGCGCCGTCTGCACCATCTCCTGCGCCTCGCCCTGGCCGCCGGTCAGGTGGCGCAGCACGCTCAGCTGCAGGCCGAGCGCGAAGGCACGCTGCTTGGCGGTATCGTGCAGGTCGCGCGCCAGCCGGTTGCGCTCCTGCGCCGCCGCCAGTGCCTGCTTGACCTCGATCACCTCGCCCAGCGCATCGGCCATGCGGTCGAAACGCTGCGACAGCCGGCTCAGTTCGTCGCCGCCATGATCGTTGATGCGCAGCGCGAGATCGCCGGCGGCCCAGGTCTCGGCCGCGCGGCCGGTGCGACGGATGCGGCCGACCAGCAGCACGGCCACGGTCAGCGCCGACATGGCGCTGATGATCAGCAGATAGCACAGCAGGTCCAGCAGTTCCCCGCGCGTGAGGCGGCCGAGCATGGATAGCGGGCTGCGCGCATCCATGCCCAGCGTCAGCGTGGCGCCGGGCTCCTGCGCCGGGTGGATCGCCACTGCCAGCGTCCAGGGCCGGGTCAGGTCCTCCCAGCGCCCGGGTGGCGGCGCGTCCGGCAGCCGCCCTGCCGGACGGCCGGGCGCGGCCGCGCCCATGGCCGCTTCGAGCCGGGCGCCCGCCCGGGCGGGATACTGGCAGCCGCTGCCGTCCGCGCGCCGGTAGCGCAACGCCAGGCGCCCGTCCCGGCTGGCGCCGGCCATGCCGTCGTAGTCGGCCCACATGCGCAACTCCGGGTCGGCCATGCGCAGCAGCAGCCCGAGCATCAAGGTCTCGCACTGCGCCTGGCGCCCGGCGTCCACGCCCGCCAGCGGCCCCAGCGCCGCGGCCTCGCGGGCCATGCGCGGCGCCAGCGCCGCCGGCTCGAAGGCCCGCCGCAGTTCCCGTCCGGCGCCAGCCAGGTCCAGCACGGCCAGCAGCAGCGTGCCGGCCAGCGAGGCGGCAAGCATGGCGCCCAGGTATTTCCAGAACAGGCTGCGCCACCAGCGCGTGGCGGCGGAGGGCGGCGGGGCATCGCCGCGGCCGGCTGACGGCCGGGAGAGAACGGTGGGAAATGGCATGGGCGCCAGTATCGCCCATCGGGGAGGCCGGCGAAACGGCCTCCGGTCGGACTCAGGACTGGACTTCCGGCCGATGCGCGCGCGCGTGACCGGCGCCAAGATGCAAGCCCGACCGATGCGGTCCGGGGCCGCTTTCGCCAACCCCTTTCGCCAACCCTTTCCCCAACCCTTTCCGACGGTCAACGGTTCGCCGCCCCGTCCGCACCCCTCATGCAAGCTACTCTCTCGCGGCGCCGCCGCCTGCCTCTCCTGCTCGGCGCGCTCGGCCTGCTGGCGCTCGCCGGGGCCGGGCTGGCCTGGCGGCTCGGCACGCCGCCCCAGCCCGAATTCCTCAGTGCCCCCGTGGTACGCGGCGACCTCGAGGATGCCGTGATGGCCATCGGCATCCTGCAGCCGCTGCGCCAGGTCGAGGTGGGCGCCCAGGCCAACGGCCAGCTCAAGTCGCTCAAGGTCAAGCTGGGCGACCACGTCAAGCGCGGCGACCTGCTCGCGCAGATCGACGCCGTGCAGCCGCACAATGTCCTGCTGCAGGCCGAGGCGGCATTGGCCGCGCTGCAGGCCCGACGCGACAGCAACCAGGCGCGCCTGCGCCAGGCTCGCCTCGAATGGCAACGCCAGCGCGACATGCGGGCCCACGACGCCAGCGCCGAACAGGACCTGGTGGCGGCGCAAGCCGAGCTGCGCGCGCAGGAGGCCGCCCTGCGCGAGACCACCGCCGAGATCGCCCAGCAGCGCTCGCGCGTCGCCGCCGCGCGCACCGACCTCGGCTTCACCCGCATCACCGCGCCGATGGACGGCGAGGTGGTCGCGCTCAATACGCTGGAGGGACAGACCGTGGTGGCCTCCTACCAGGTCCCCAACATCCTCAAGCTGGCCGACCTCAGCACCATGACCGTGCGCGCCCAGGTGTCCGAGGCGGACGTGATCCGCATCCGCGAGCAGCAGCCGGTCTATTTCACCGTGCTCGGTGCGCCGGACCGGCGCTACCACGGCCGCCTGCGCGCGATCCAGCCGTCGCCCGAGAAAATCAACAATGCGGTCTTCTTCAATGCCTTGTTCGACGTGCCCAACCCCGACCGCAGCCTGCGCATCGACATGACCGCGCAAGTCTCCATCGTCCTCGGCGCGGTGAAGCAGGCCGTGCTGGTGCCCCTGTCGGCGCTCGGCCCGCGCAGGCCCGACGGCCGCTTCCCCGCGCGCGTGCTGCATGCCGACGGTTCGGTGGAACACCGCCAGGTCCGCACCGGCCTGCGCAACAACGTCAACGCCCAGGTGCTCGAAGGACTGCGCGAAGGCGAGCGGGTGGTCACCGGAGACAGCACCGATGCCGCCGCCCCGGCCCCGGCCTCCAACCGCGCGGCGCGGCAGGCGCGCGGCCCCGCGCTCGCGGCGCGCCCCGCAACCAGCCGGAGCGCATGATGTCCCGTCCGCCGCTCTTGCTGCTCCAGCAAGTGGAGCGCCGCTTTCCGTCCGATGCCGGCGAAACCGTTGTGCTGTGCGACGTCGGCCTTGCCATTGCCGCCGGCGAGATGGTCGCCATCGTCGGCGCTTCGGGTTCGGGCAAGTCCACCTTGATGAACATCCTGGGCTGCCTCGACCGGCCGAGTGCCGGTCGCTACCTGGTCGACGGCCAGGACGTCGCCATGCTGGACGCCGATGCGCTGGCGCAACTGCGCCGGGAGCGCTTCGGCTTCATCTTCCAGCGCTACCACCTGATGCCCCACCTGTCGGCGGCCGGCAATGTCGAGGTCCCGGCCGCTTATGCCGGCATTCCGGCCGCGGCCCGGCATGAGCGCGCCCTGCACCTGCTCGACCGTCTCGGGCTGGGCGGGCGCGGCGCGAGTCGCCCCGGCCAGTTGTCGGGCGGCCAGCAGCAGCGCGTCAGCATCGCTCGCGCGCTGATGAACGGCGGCCAGGTGATCCTGGCCGACGAGCCCACCGGCGCCCTCGACAGCCGCAGCGGCGAAGAGGTCATGGCCATCCTGCGCGAACTGCACGCCCAGGGCCATACCATCGTCCTCGTCACCCACGACCGCCAGGTGGCCGCCTGCGCTGAACGCATCATCGAGGTGGCTGACGGCCGCATCGTCGCGGACCGCACCAACCGCCCGGCCGCGCCCGCCGCCCGCGCGGCGGCGGACAGGAGCCCGCCGGCCTCGCCGCCGGGGCCCGGCACGCCCCCCAAGGCCTTGCCCGCGCCGCCCGCGGCACGCCTGCGCGGCGGCTGGCAACGGTTCACCGAGGCCTTCCTGATGGCCTGGCGCTCGATCCTGGCGCACCGACTGCGCTCGGCGCTGACCATGCTCGGCATCGTCATCGGCATCACCTCGGTGGTGGCGATCACGGCCATCGGCGAAGGCGCCAAGCGCTACGTGCTGGACGATATCCGCGCGATCGGCACCAACACCCTGGAGATCTACCCCGGCGCCGACTTCGGCGACGACCGCGCCGACAGCATCCGCACCATGGTCGCGGCCGACCTCGATGCGCTGCGCGCGCTGCCTTACGTCGACAGCGTCACGCCGCTGACCACCCGCACGCTGCGCCTGCGCCACCGCAACGTGGACGTCAACGGTGCCGTGCACGGGGTCAGCGAAAGCCTGTTCCGCGTGCGCGGCATGAGGCTGGCCGACGGCAGCGGCTTCCGCAGCGAGGACGTCCTCCGCCACGCCCAGGTGGTGGCCATCGATGAGAACACGCGCCGCAAGCTGTTCGGGCGCCAGGGCCAGGCCATCGGCAAGATCATCCTGGTGGGCAACCTGCCGTGCACCGTGGTCGCGGTACTGCGCGAACGCAAGAGCATGTTCGACGACAACAAGAGCCTCAATGTCTGGCTGCCATACAGCACCGCCGGCAGCCGGCTGTTCGGCCAGCAGCATTTCGAGGGCCTCGCCGTGCGCATCGCCGAAGGCCAGCCCGGCAAGGCCGCCGAACAAGGCGTGGTGCGGCTGCTGGCGCAGCGCCACGGCAAGAAAGACTTCTTCACCTTCAACCTGGACAGCATCGTCAAGACCGCCGAGCGGACCAGCCAGGCGCTGACCCTGCTGCTCTCCACCGTGGCGGTGATCTCGCTGGTGGTGGGCGGCATCGGCGTGATGAACATCATGCTGGTGTCGGTCACCGAACGGACGCGCGAGATCGGCATCCGCATGGCAGTCGGCGCGCGCCGTGGCGATGTCATGCAGCAGTTCCTGACGGAGGCGGTGCTGGTCTGCCTGATGGGCGGCGTCATCGGCGTCGTGCTGGCCTACGGCCTCGGCCTGGTCTTCGCGCTGGCGAGCAGCCGCTGGCAGATGGTGTTCTCCCCGCTCTCCGTGGCCGGCGCCTTCCTGTGCGCCACGCTGGTCGGCGTGGTCTTCGGCTACCTGCCGGCGCGCAAGGCCGCCCGGCTCACCCCCATCGAGGCACTCAACCGTGAATGACGCGGCAAACCCCTTCCCGTCCCCCGGCCGTCCGCGCACGCGTGGCGGGCGCCTGCTGCTGTGTGCCCTGGCCTGGGCCATGGCCGGCTGCGCCGGCCTGCGAACGCCCGTCCTCGACCCCGCGCCCGACATTCCCGCGCACTGGAGGCAGGGCACGCCTGCAGGATCCGCAGCCGCACCGGCACCGGCACCATCGCCGGAATGGTGGCGCAGCTTCGGCGACGCGCGCCTCGACACCGTGATCGGCGCGGCGCTGGCACGCAACCCCGACCTCGCCATCGCCACCCTGCGGCTGAGGCAGGCGCGCCTGCGCGCCCGCCTCGCCGGCACCGACCTGTGGCCGGCACCCGGCGCGAGCCTCCAGGCCAGCCGCCGGTGGGGCCTGGACGGCCAGGCGCGGCGCGACGCGGGCGAGCTGAATGCCACCGTGGCCTACGAGCTGGACCTGTGGGGACGGCTGGCTCAACTGCGCAGCGCCGCCGAATGGGAGGCGCAGGCCAGCCAGGCCGATCATGAAGCCGCCGCCATCGCCCTCGTCGCCACCACGGCCACACTCTACTGGCGCGCAGGACTGCTCAACGAACGCATCACGCTCTCGGTACTCAGCCTGGCCGATGCCCGCGCCACGCTGGAACTGGTGGCCGCGCGCCACCGCGCCGGCGCCGCCGCCGGGCTCGACCTGGCCCAGGCCCGGCAGCAACTGGCCGACCTGCAGGCCGAGCATACGCTGCTGGAACAGGCGCGCACCGAGAATCGCCACGCCTTCGCCATCCTGTTCGACCGGCCGCCCGGGCAGGCGGCCGCCGAACCCGAGCGCCTGTCCTCCGCACCGCCCCCCGCGGTCGAGGCCGGCCTGCCGGCCAGCCTGCTCGGCCGCCGCCCTGACCTGCGCCAAGGTGAGGCGCGCCTGCGCCGCGCCCTGGCCGAAGCCGATGCGGTGCGCGCCGGTTTCTACCCCAGGCTGACGCTGACCGGCGTGCTCGGCAGCGCCAGCGCCGACCTCGGCTCCCTGTTGCGCGACCCGACCGCCCTGCTCGGCGCCGGGGTGGAACTCCCCTTCCTGCGCTGGTACCGCATCGAGCCGGCCATCGGCGTAGCCCAGGCCGAGTACGAAGAAGCCGTGGTGCGCTACCGCAAGACCCTGTACACCGCTTTTGCCGAGGTCGAAGACGCATTGGCGGCACGCGCGCAACTGGCCACGCGGGGCACACGGCTGGACCAAGCGCTGCGTGCCGCCGAGCAGGCCGAAACCCTGTCCGGCGTGCGCTATCGCGCCGGCGCCACGGCGCTGCAGCCATGGCTGGATGCAAAGCACAAGCGCCGGCTTGCCCAGGCCGCGCTGGCGCAGACGCGGTTCGACCGGCTGGTCGCCACCATGGCGCTCTACAAGGCATTGGGCGGGCCGGCCGAGCTGGCGGCGCGCTGAGTGGATAAGGATGCGGCCCTATTCCAGGGCCGTTCGAAGACGCACGGCAGACTCCCGACACAATCGCCGGGTGGCCGCAAGCAGACATCCGGGCGCGCCAGGCGCCGCAGGCCTCACATCTAGGCCGAAGGCCGTCCGGGAAGGCATTCCGCCCCGCCATCTTTGCCATGCCGGCCTTGCATTTGTTGACAGTCGCCCCAGGCCCGGCTGACTACACTGCAATCAACCCTTGGTGGCTCCCGGGGGCCCAGGAAACCCATATCGCCAGGCACTGACCCGCCTGGCGTTTTTTTTGTGCGCACCGTGCAGCGGCAATGCCGGCCCCCCTTGCGCTCGCGCTATCCGACCGAGGCCTCGAACACCCGCCGGTAGTTGCCGCCCAGCAGCTTGTCCAGCTCCGCCGGACGGAAGCCGCCTGCCAGCAGCGCCTGTGCCAGCGCCGGCAGTTGCGCGTAGCTGCGGAACACCGGCGGCGAGATGAAGCCCAGCATATCGCTGCCCAGGCCCACGTGGTCCACGCCGACCACGTCGACCATCCGCTTGATGCCGTCCGCCATGCCCGCCAGGTCGCGGAAGGACCCGGCGCTGGGCCAGACGCCGATCACACCGCCGGTGCCGGCGATCACGCGGGCGTGGTCCGGCGAGACCAGCCGGCTGCGCGCGCCGGGATGGGCCGCCAATGCGGTATGAGACAGCACCAGGGGCTTGCTCGACACCGCCGCCGCCCGCTTGACCAGGTCGTAGGTGCCGTGCGCCACGTCGACCACCAAGCCGAGCGCATTGCAGCGGCGCACCACGGCCGCGCCGAAATCGCTCAGGCCTCCATGCACCGGCGCTTCGCTCTGGATGTCTCCCAATTCGTTGACGCGGTAGTGCGTCAGTTGCAGGTGCCGCAGCTGCTGCTCCGTGTAAGCCTCGTCGACCCGCTCGATGCGGCCCTCGAGGAAATCGGCCCCCTCCGCCGCCAGGATCACGCTCGGGCCGGCCGGGGCCAGCCTGGCGAGCGAAGCGGCGTCGGTGACGACCTGCAGCTTCTCGTGGGCGATCAAGGCCCGTGCCCGCGCGAACTCGGCCTGGCCGAGCGCATGGAGCTCGCCCGGCTCCGGCTTGCGCCACGGCTCGAAGCTCCGGCGGTTGGCGGACACCCGCGTGACCGTGGTATCGGTGACGATGGCCAGGCAGATCACCTGCATGCCGCCGGCCCGCATGGGCGCGGCGAGCGGCAGGAAGGGGCGCCGGTCGCCGAGCGCCGGGTCGCGCGACACCGTGACGCGGCCGCCGTGGCTGTGCATGTCGATGGTCAGTGCGCCCGGCGCGGGCTGCCAGGCGGGCGCCGCGGCCTCGCCCGGCGCAGCGGCGTCCGCATCGGATGCGAAGGGTCCGCGCGCGCAGGCGGCCAGCCCGAGCGCCGCGCCGGCGGCGAGGAACACCCGCCGGCCCGGCATGGCCGGTGCCGCGTCGATCAGTACGGCGCCATCCAGGCGATAGCGCCACGCCTCGGGATCGTCGCCCCCGCTGCGCAGCCAGCCACGCAGCACGATGGCCCGCCCCGTCACCGCCACCGGCAGCGCCGCCCGGATTTCCATGCAGGCCTGCGCGTCTTGCGGCAGGCCAGGACCGCAGCAAGGCGCCTCGGCAACCAGCAGGAAGCCGTCCACCGCGCGAGCCGCCGCATCGGGCGGGATCATCCAGCCGGCGATCTCGACCTGCCGGCCTTCGAATCGGCCCGCACTGCCCGCATGGACCTCTGCCCACTCCAGTTTCATGCCGTGTCCCCCGGTGCCTGGCGATGTGCCCGGCCGCGCCGCCGGGTGGGCAGAGCATAGCGCCACCGCCCCCGGGCAGGCAAACCCGCACGGCCGCCGCCGGCATCGGGGCCGGGCTCAGGCGCCGCGCAGGGCCCGCCGGGCGTAGTACTCGAAGGTCAGTTGCGAGCGGCGCGGCGTCAGGATCCAGTCATGTGCCTCCTGGGCCAGGGCCTCGGGCAACGGCCGGATGGCGCCCGCCGACATGGCGGCCAGCTGCATCTTCGCCGCGCGCTCGAACAGCAGGGCCATCACGCACGCCTCCTCCACCGACGCCGCCGCCACCAGCAGCCCGTGGTGGGCCAGCAGGATGGCGCGCTTGCTGCCCAGCGCGGCCGAGATGATCTCGCCCTCCTCGTTGCCGACCGGCACGCCGGGCCATTTCTTCAGGAAAGCGCAATCGTCGTAGAGCACGCAGGTATCCATATGCGACACCACCAGCGGCACCTCCAGCATGGCCAGCGTCGCCGCGTGGAAGGGGTGGGTATGGATGACGCAGCGCACGTCCGGGCGGGCACGGTAGATCCATGAGTGGAAGCGGTTGGCAGGATTAGGCATGCCGTCGCCGTCGAGCACGCGCAGGTCTTCGTCGACCCGCAGCAGGTTCTCGGCGGTGATCTCGTCGAAACCCAGGCCCAGGCGCTGGGTGTAGTAGCTGCCCGGCTCTTCGGCGCGCGCGGTGATCTGGCCGGCCAGGCCGGAGTCGTGGCCGCCGTCGAACAGGATGCGGCAGGTCAGCGCCACCTTCTCGCGCAAGGTGCGCTCCGGAATCGACAGCTTCGACTGCATGTCGGCCTGGGCGCGGGAGATCAATTCGTCTTTCTTCAGGGTAAGGGTATCGGCCATGGTCTGGATGGTTTCTCTGCTAGGTATTCCTGGGTCGTTCGGATCGTTCAGCTTGTTCAGGTCGACGGAAGATTCTGCGGGGCCGCACCCGGCGGCCCCTGGCAAGTCACGCTGCCGGCCCGCTCATTCCGCCGTGATGCGGGCCGCGCTGACCACCGCCGCCCACTTGGCCTTCTCCGCCTGCATGACCTGCGCATACTCCTGCGCGCTGCCACTGTATGGTTCGCTGCCCTGTGCGGCCAGGCGGGAACGCAAGACGGGACTGGCCAGGGCGGCGCGCAGCGCCACCGACAGCCTGCCCACTACCTCCGGCGGCGTGCCGGCCGGCACGTACAGCGCATTCCACGAACTGACGTCGAAGGCCGGCAGGCCGGCCTCTTTGCTGGTCGGCACACCGGGCGCGCCCGGCAGGCGCCGGGGGCCGGCCACCACCAGCGCCCGCAAGCGCCCTGCGTCCACCTGCGGCAGGATCACCGGCGCAGCATCGAGCACCACGCCGACATTGCCGCCGATCGCCGCATTGACGGCCTCGGCGCCGCTCTTGAAGGGGATGTGTTCCAGCTTGATCCCTGCGCTCTGCTTCAGCAGTTCGATGCCGATATGGGGTGCGCTGGCATTGCCGGCCGAGCCATAGTTCAGCGCGCCGGGATGCTGGCGGGCGTAGCCGACGAATTCGCGGAAATCGCCGGCCGGCACGGCGGCGCCGACCGCCAGCAGGAATGGCGAGCGCGAGACCAGGCCCAGCGGCACGAACTGGGTATCGGGCGCATAGGGCAGCCGGCCCTTGGCGTAGATCAGTGGGTTCACGACCTGGGTGCCCACCGTGCCCATGAATACCGTATAGCCATCGGGCGCGGCGCGCGCGGCGGCCTGGGCCGCGATCACGCCGCCGGCGCCCGGCCGGTTCTCGATCACGACGCCCTGCCCGAGGCTGCCGCCCCAGGCCTGGCCAACGAGGCGCGCCACACTATCGGTGATGCCGCCGGCGCCGAACGGCACCACCAGGCGGATCGGCCGGTTCGGGAAAGCCTGCGCGCCGGCGCCGGGCGAGACGAGTGAGGTGAGCAGGCAGGCTGCGGCCAGGGCCGCGATCAAGGGGGGCGCTTTCATCGGAGTCTCCATGGGAAATCAGGCGTTCGATCACACCGGGCTGTCACGCCAGGTATGACACTTCATCTTTTATATGACTCAGTGTGTCCTTTGGAAAACAAGATGTCAAGAAGGACATCAGCGTCCGGTGTTGGCCGCGCGGCGGATATAATGCGCGGGTCGCTTCCTCTCGCCCCCTCATGGTCAACCTGCCGCATCGCCTCCGCACCCTCCGCCGCCAGCGCGGCCTGTCGCTGGAAGCGCTCGCCGAGCAGACCGGCCTGACCCGCAGCTATCTTTCCAAACTGGAACGCGGCCTCAGCTCTCCCTCGATCGCCACGGTACTCAAGATCGCCCAGGCCTATGGCATGGGCACAGGACACCTGCTGGGAGACGCGCGCGACAGCGCCGAGGAAGTGGCCTGCGTTTCCCGCGCCTCGCAGCGCGAGCCGCTATCGCGCGAGGGGGAATCGCACGGCTACCGCTATGAAGCCATCGCGGCAGCACGCAAGGTCAAGGCCATGGAGCCCTTCGTCATGCACCCGCCGAGCGACTTCCCCGACGAGGCAAGGGTCGCGCACAGCGGCGAGGAATTCCTGTTCGTGCTGAAGGGACAAGTCGAGGTCCAGCTGGGCGAGGAACTGGTGACACTGGCCAGCGGCGATGCACTGTATTTCGATGCCGACCTGCCCCACCGCGTGCGCAGCGTCGGGAGCGCCCGGGCCGAAGTGCTGGTCACCACCACCCGATAGTGTCGTACGTCTTCCATCCGTGGAAGAACACGGGCCGTCGAGAAGCCGCCTCCAAGCCGCCTCCAAGTCGCCGCTAAATCGTCCTTAGGTCGTCTTAGGTCGTCCTAAGTCGCCTGTCTATCGCGTCCGGGCGGGCACAGGACGGAGGTTTGCCGGGCCAGGCCGGGTGCCGGCGGACTAGAATCGATCGGCAAGCCAGTCACTCCGGAGACGCCGATGCATCTCGAAGGCTCCTGCCATTGCGGCGCTGTCCGCTTCCAGCTGGAAGCGGACAGCCCCTACCCCTTCATGCACTGCCACTGTTCGATCTGCCGCAAGACCGCGGGCAGCGGCGGCTACGCCATCAATCTCGGTGGCGACGCCCGCACCCTGCGCGTGCAGGGCCGCAAGCATCTCGGCATCTATCACGCCGTGCTGCGCGAACGAGGCAAGCGCGCCACGCGTTCGCCGGCGGCGCGCCATTTCTGCCGCGAGTGCGGCAGCCCGCTCTGGTTGTGGGACCCGCGCTGGCCGGAACTGGTCCATCCGCATGCCTCGGCAATCGACACGCCGCTGCCCAGGCCGCCGGAGGTGGTCGAGGCGGCGCTGGACTACGCCGCGCCCTGGGTGGACGTACCGCGTGGCGCGGGCCACGTCGCTTGCCGTACGTGGCCCGCCGAGTCCTTGCACGACTGGCACCAGCGCCACGGCCTGCTGAGCCCGGGCTGAAGCGCAGCGCGCGCGGCGGGCAGACCCGCCGGACTCAGGCCTTGCTACGCGACGTGCCGGTGGCCGCCGCGGCGGCCGTGTCGAGATGGCTGACGGCGGCTTCGCGCGCCTGGTGCGCGACCTGGCGCAGCGCACCGAAGGCGCCGCTGGTGGCATTGGCGGCGGCCTGCAGCAGGGCGGTGGCTGCCTCGGTGCCGACCGGTGCGTTCTTGACGAAGGTCTCCGCGAAGGCCTCCAGCGCGCGGCCATACTGCTCGCAGTGCGCCTCCGCCACGTGGGCGAAGCCGGCCTGCGTACCGGCAGCGATATCGTAGACGTGGCGCGCGTAGGCCAGGGCCTTCTCCGTCGCCGGCTGCAGCGAAGCTCCCTGTGCCAGGGCCGCGCTGCCGCCGTCGTTGCCGTCCAGCGCCGCGATGGCCTGCTCCCGGCCTTCGGCAAGCGCCGATTTCGTCGCCTGGAGATTCAACTCGGTCAGCTTCTGGATACCCTCCAGCGCCGTGTTCGCCATGGCGAGCAGGCTGTTCAGGTGGGCCTGCTGGGCGGCCAGCAATTGTTCGGACGCGAAAACAGACATGGACTCCCTCTCCCTGCGATGGGCCGGTGCGGAACGCAGCCGGCAGATTGGTTTCGGGTTGGCTTCAGCTTGGCTTCGACGCGCCCGCCCTGCGGCAGCGCGACGGCACGGACGAGCGCGGAACAGCGCATGGCGCACCGCAACATCCGACACGCGATTCTAGAGCACCGCACGTCCGTTTTGCTCGGGCCGCCGGCTCAGGACATACCCCGATATGGCTGCGCCCCCGGCCCGCCTCGCCGATCTCCCGCAGCGCGTGCAAACGCCTGCAGCCCGGGTATTGCCGCGAGCCGCGCGGCGAACGCGGTGCAACATAAATCATCGCGTATGGCGTAGAGGTATGGCCGGGACACCGAAAAATTTCATATCGGCACCCCTGAAAGAGTCAATACGATACCCCCCGATCCGGGCATTGCCGAAGCCGTCAGGCAGGCGATGCCCGCGGCCAGGACAACACCCCCGGCTGCGTGCCAGGCCGCTCCCGGGTGGCGCCCCAAAAGAAAAACGCACCAGCCCGCTTGGCGGCCTGGTGCGTCGGTAGGAGTGCCGGCCGGCGCAACGCTCGCGGACCGTGCGTCGTGGCCGCGGACGGCAAGACTTGCCGCCGTCCACGCCTTCCTCGCAGTACTCGGTACTTATTCGCCGGCGACGAACTGCTCGCCGTCCAGCATGGTGGTGCGCTGCTGCCTGGCGCGACGGCTGCCGCGCCAGGCCGAGTAGGTCACGCCGATCACCAGCAGGGCCGACATGACCACGAAGGCGCAGCTGATCGGGCGCTCGACGAACACCATCATGTCGCCGCGCGAGAGCAGCAGCGAGCGGCGGAAGTTCTCTTCCACCATCGGCCCCAGCACGAAGCCGAGCAGGATCGGGGCCACCGAGAACTCCAGGTACATCAGCAAGGCGCCGATCACGCCGAAGGCCAGCACTTCCCAGATCTGGAACAGGCTGTTCTGCGTGCTGAACACACCTACCACGATGAAGAACATCGCCGACGGGAACAGGTAGCGGTAAGGCACCTGCAGCAGCTTGACCCACACGCCGATCAGCGGCACGTTCAGCACCATCAGGATCACGTTGCCGATCCAGAAGCTGGCCACCAGGCCCCAGAAGATGTCCGGGTGGTCGCTGATCAGCTGCGGCCCCGGGGTGATGCCCTGGATCATCAGCGCGCCGAGGATCAGCGCCATCACCGCGTCGCCCGGGATGCCCAGGCTCATGGTGGGGATGAAGTCGACCTGGGTTTTCGAGTGCGCCGAGGCTTCGGGCGCGGCCACGCCGGCGATCATGCCGGTGCCGAACTTCTCCGGCGTCTTCGAGATCTTGCGCTCCAGCGCGTAAGCGATGAAGGTGGTGATGGTCGGGCCGGTGCCGGGCATGGCGCCGAACAGCGTGCCGACGCCGGTGCCGCGCACCATCGGCCAGAACGCCTGCTTCATCTCGGCCATGGTCGGACGCATGTCGCGGATGCGCAGCGTGGTCTTGGCCGTCACGGTCTTCATGCGGTTGACGTTGAGCAGGAAGTCGGCCACGCCGAACAGGCCCATCGCGATCGCCACCAGTTCCAGGCCGTCGCTCAGTTCAGGAATGTTGAAGGCGAAGCGGAAGGTGCCGGTGTTGACGTCGGTACCCACCACGCCGCACAGCAGGCCGAACAGCGTCATCGCCACCCCCTTCAGCGGGGAGCCGCGCGACATCGTCGAACCGGCCAGCAGGCCCAGCAGCATGATCGAGAAGATCTCGGTCGGACCGAACTTGAACGAGATCTCGGTCAGCAGCGGCGAGCAGAAGATCATCACGATGATGCCCACCGAGGCGGCGAAGAACGAGCAGATCATCGTGATGCCCAGCGCCGTGCCGCCGCGGCCGGCGCGCGTCAGCGGGTAGCCGTCCAGGCAGGTCACCGCGTGCGGCGGGTGCGAGGGCAGGTTCAGCAGGATCGCGCCGATCGCGCCGCCGTACTGCGAGCCGTAGAAGATACCGGCCAGCATCAGGATGGCGGGAACCGGGTGCATGACGTAGGTCAGCGGCAGCAGGATGGAGATCGCCGACAGCGCGCCCATGCCGGGCAGCACGCCGATCAGGTTGCCCATCAGCACGCCGAAGAACGACCACATCAGGTTGGTACCCTGGAAGGCGACGCCGAAGCCGAACCAGAGGTCGTGAAGTGCATTCGATACCATGGTGCTTACGCCCCCCAAGCGAACAGCGGCAACTGCAGTTGCAGCGCCCACCAGAAGACGACCACCGCCACCACGCACATCGCCGCAGCCAGCACGACGGCTTGCTTGACGGTATTGCTGCGGTCACCCAGGGCCGAGATGAAAACGATGGCGAAGGTCGCCGGCACCAGGCCGCCGAACTTGCCGAACAACAGGAAGGCCAGCACGCCGACGACGATGGCGACGGCGCCGCGCAGGTCGGGCAGGTCATGGCTGTGGCCCGGCGCGCCCTTGGCGGATTCGGTGGCGTTGCGGGCCGACACGGCGATCAGCACGCCCACCAGCGCCAGCAGCGTGCCGACGGCCGCCGGGAAGAACCCGGGACCCATCTGGCGCAGCGTGCCGACGCGGTATTGCATGCCGGCGACGACCGCAGAGAGCCCGATCAGCGTCATCAGCGCGCCGCCGTAGTAGTCCTTCTTGAACTTGGAAGGCTTGCTCATTGCCGTGCCTCCCTCGCCGCCGACGGGCACGTGCCCGCCTTCAGCCGGACCTGGGCCGACCGATGTGAATGGATGGTTTGATGCATGGGGTTTCCTCTAGTCTCCTGAGTCACCAGCGGCCATTTCGGCTGCGCTGCGGATCGTCGCAGCGGAAATGGGCCGGCGTGCGGAGTCTATGAAGAGCAGCTTCCAAACCCCTTTCTGGTGGCTTGCAAACGGCTTTCGAGCGTCCGTGAAAGCACGGATATTTGACGGATCAAGGGAAAACCCCGAGTGGGGAGCGCGCCGCCAACATCACATCCCGGCGACCAAGGATCTGCTGCGGCCTGGCGCCGCTGCAGAGCACTCCGCATCTCGCATGGCGCGCGCCTGAGCAAGAAGCTCCCGGCGCAGCGCAAAGCGAACGGCGTAATCGCCTGCGCGGCGAGCGGAACGACGAGCAATGAGACGACGCGCAGGCCATGCATGCCGCGCCATGCACCTAGTGCACGGCGCCAGAAAAACGCGCCCCCCGGGCGACGGTGCATGCCGGCCGCAGGCTCGGCGGCACAGCGATGGCGAGCCTTTGCAACGACGCATCGGACCAGGTTGGCTCAGCGCTGCGCAGGTCGGCAGGCCGCGGCGCCACCGCGCCTGCCCGCCCGGGCTTACCAGCGCTCCATCCAGGGCCGCAGGTCGAGTTCGAAGGTCCAGGCGTCGCGCGGCTGCTGGTGCAGGTGCCAGTAGTTCTCGGCAATATGATCGGGGTTCAGGATGCCGTCCTGGTCCTTGAGCGCGTAGCGCTCGGGGAAGTTGCTGCGGATGAATTCGGTGTCGATCGCGCCGTCCACCACCACATGCGCAACGTGGATATTGCGCGGCCCCAGTTCGCGCGCCATGCTTTGCGCCAGCGCGCGCAGCGCGTGCTTGGCACCGGCGAAGGCGGCGAAGTTGGCCGCACCACGCAGCGCCGCGGTGGCGCCGGTGAACAGGATCGTGCCCCGCTCGCGCTGCACCATGCGCCGCGCCACCTCGCGCGCATTGAGGAAGCCCGAGAAGCAGGCCATCTCCCAGATCTTGAAGTACTTGCGCGCAGTCTCGTCCAGCACGGAGCTGGGCACATTGGCACCGATATTGAAGACCAGCACTTCGATCGGGCCGATTTCCGCCTCGATGCGCTCCACCAGGGCGGCCACCTCTTCTTCCTTGCGCGCATCCGAGCCGAAGGCATGCGCGCGGCCGCCGGCGGCGCGGATGCTGTCCACCAGGGGCTGCAGCTTGTCGGCAGAGCGCCGCGTGACGCACACCGTCAAGCCACCGGCGGCGAAGCGCCGCGCGATGGCGCCGCCCGTCGAGTCGCCGGCGCCGATCACCAGCGCCACCCCTTGCTGCTGCGATTGTCCAGACATCGCGTCTCCTCCTTTTTCTAAACGATCGTTAAGTAAAGCGACGTTATGCCTTGCGCGGCCACCTGTCAAGGGTGGCCGCGCAGGGAAACGGCAGCAGCGGGCCAGGCACGCGGTGCCCCGCCCGGACCTTGCGGCACCGCGCGGGGACGTGCCCTGCTCAGTCGTCGCTCAGTCGTCGCTCAGTCGTCGAAGTCCCAGAGCCGATGCAGGTCGAGCTGCAGCCGGGTGTCCGCCTCCAGCGCGTCGACCCGCGCCAAGCGCTCAGCCTGTTCGCTGTCGGCAAGATTGCGCCGCACCACCAGCAGCTCGGTCAGCCCCGCCTCCCCTTCGGCATAGGCGCGCCCGCTGCGCGCGGCCGCGCTGCGCTGCAGGGCCAGCGCCTGTGCCTGCGCCTCGGCCGCGCTGCGCTTGCCCTGCAAGGCGTGGTAGAGCTGCTCGAATTCCGCCCCCACCTTGCGCTCCACCGCCAGGCGCCGCCGCGCCGCCCCCTCGGCGTCGGCCGCGGCGGCGGCGGCGTTGCTGCGACGCGCCGCCGAGCCGAGCGGCATCGACACGCTGACACCGGCGATGCGCTCGGCTCCGCCGCGTTCGATGGTGACGAAGACGCCCACGGTGGGATCGGGGTGGCGTTCCAGGTCGATCCGCCGCGCCTGGCGCTGCGCCTGCAGTTCCTGCGCCTGGGCCAGCAGGAACTCGTGGCTGCCGAGCAGGTATTGGTTGCGCAATTGCGCAGCCGGCTCGGCCGGCATGTCCGGCAGCGCCGGCGTAGCGACCAGGGCTGCCGGCACCCCCAGCTCGGGGAAGCGCGCGCGCAGTTCCGCCTGCGCCGAGGCTTCCGCGGCACGGGCGGCCGCCAGGGCCGCCGTGGTGCGGGCGCGTTCCGCCAACGACAGTTCATGGTCCAGGCGCGCCGCATCGCCCGCCCGCAGACGGCGCTCCGTCACGCGCGCCAGCTCGGCCGCCAGCACATCGGCCGCCTGCGCCGCCGCGCGCGCCTGCTGCGCCCGCAGCGCGGCGAACCAGAGCGCAAGGACCTGCCGCGAGGCCTCGTGGCGCGCGTCCATCGCCGCCAGTCGCCCCGCCTGTTCTGTCACGTCGGCCAGATCGGCATCCGCGCCCGACTTGCCCCACAGCCGCAACGGTCGCTCCAGCAACAGTTGCCCCTCGGCAAAACGATCGGACGGGTCGCGCACGCGACGGCCCTGGGCCGTGGTGCGCAGCACGGTCTCCGCATTGCCGGCGCGGATGCCGCCTGCGCGCGCCAGCATCGCCTCACGCGCGGCTTCGGCCGCCTGCACGTCGGGCGCCTGCCGCACGGCTTCGCGCACCGCCGCCTCCTCCGGCAGCCATGCCGCCGCGGCCTGGGCCCAGGCCATTCCGGGCAAGGCGCCCAGCGGCACCGCCAGCGCCAGCGCGACCGCGAGCGTCACCCGCGCGCCGCCATTCCCCGCACCACCGCGGCGCTGCCGGTATCCGTCTCCGACTCCATATGCGACCGGCTTCATTGCACATCTCCTTGTCCAGGTGCCTGGCCGAGCGGCCGCCGGCCGCCACGCTGTTCGGGCAAGCCGAAGCGCTCGAACAACAGCGGCAGCAGCAGCAGGGTCAGCGCGGTCGAGCTCAGCAGGCCGCCAGTCACCACGATGGCGAGCGGGCGCTGGATTTCCGAGCCGGGGCCGCTCGCCAGCAGCAGCGGAATCATGCCCAGCGCGGTGATGCAGGCCGTCATCAGCACCGGACGCAAGCGGTCGCGCACGCCGGTGCGCACCGCCTCGGCCACCGGCAGGCCGGCCGCCAGCAGGGTGTTGAAGTGCGACACCAGCACCACACCGTTGAGCACGGCGATGCCCAGCAGCGCGATGAAGCCGACCGAGGCCGGCACCGACAGGTATTCGCCGGACAGCCGCAGCGCGGCCATGCCGCCGACCAGCGCAAAGGGGATATTGGCGATCACCAGCACGGCCTGGCGCAGCGCCCGGAAGGTCAGCATCAGCAGCAGGAAAATCGCGCCGAGCGCCAGCGGTACCACCAGCGCCAGGCGCGCCGCGGCGCGCTGCTGGTTCTCGAACTGCCCGCCCCAGGCCAGCCTCAGGTCCTTGGGCAGACCCGGCATGCCGGCCACCGCCGCGCGCGCCTCCGTGACGAAGCCGGCCAGGTCGCGGCCTTCCACGCTGACCTGGATCACCGCGAAGCGGCCGCCGTCTTCATGGTTGATGCGCACCGGGCCGACCGCCCGGCGCACCTCGGCCAGCGAGGTCAGCGGCCAGGCCTTGCCGTCGGGCGCACTCACCAGCAGCGCGCCGAAGCTCTCCGGCGTGCGCCGCAGCGCGTCGCTGCCGCGCAGGATCAGCGGCGTGCGCACCGTCCCCTCCGGCACCGTGCCGATCTGTTCGCCTTCCACCTGCGCGCGCAGCAGGGCCTGCAGCGCGTCGCCGGACAATCCGGCGCGCCCCAGCGCGGCGCGGTCGGGCGCCAGCGTCAGGTATTGCACGCCATCGTTGGCCGGCGCGATGACCTCGGCGGCGCCGCGGATGCGCCGCACGCGCTCGGCGATGGCCTGGGCGGCGCCGTCGATGGCGGTGAGATCGCTGCCGAAGATCTTGATGGCGACGTCGCCGCGGGTGCCGGTGAGCATCTCGGCCACGCGCATCTCGATCGGCTGGGTGAAGCCGTAGACCACGCCCGGAAAGCGTTCCATCACCCGCCGGATGGCTGCGGCGATGTCCTCCTTGCTGCCGCGCCATTGCGCTTTCGGCTGCAGCACCAGGAAGGTGTCGGTCTCGTTCAGGCCCATCGGGTCCAGGCCCAGGTCGTCCGAGCCGGTGCGCGCCACCACCGCGCGGATCTCCGGCACCTCGGCCAGCAGCGCACGCTGCAGGCGCAGGTCGAGGTCGACCGAGGCGTCCAGCGACACCGCCGGCGACTTCTGCACCTGCACGATCATGTCGCCCTCATCCATGCTCGGCATGAAGGTCTTGCCGACCGACGCGTACAGCACCGCGGCCAGCACCAGCGAGGCGCCAGCCACGCCGAACACGATGCGCGGGTGTGCCGTGCTCCAGCGCTGCATGCGCCCGAAGCCGGCCTGCAGCCGCCGCATCACCGGCGGCTGCGCGGCCCCGGCATGCACGCGCAGCAGCAGCGACGCGAGCGCCGGCACCACCGTGAAGGCGATCAGCACCGAGGCGCCCAAGGCCAGCACGATGGTCAGCGCCACCGGACCGAACAGTTTGCCTTCGAGGCCTTCCAGCGTCAGCAGCGGCAGGAAGACGATGGCGATGATCGACACCCCGGCCAGCATCGGCGCGGCCACCGCGCTGACCGCCCGCCGTATCACCGCCTCGCGCGCGAGACCTCCATCGTGCGCGAGGGCAGTCTCGATGTTCTCCACCACCACCACGGCGGCGTCCACCAGCATGCCCAGCGCGATGGCCAGGCCGCCCAGGCTCATCAGGTTGGCGCTCAGGCCCACGTAACGCATCAGCAGGAACGTCGCCAGCATCGACAGTGGCAGCGTGGCCGCCACCACCAGCGCGGCGCGCACGCCGCCCAGGAACAGGTACAGCACCACGATCACCAGCAGGCTGGCTTCGATCAGGGCGCGCACCACGGTATTGGCGGCGCGCGTGACCAGTTCGCCCCGGTCGTAGAACACATGGGTCGTCATACCCTTGGGCAGGCGGGGCGCCAGCGCGTCCAGCCGCGCCTGCACCGCCTGCACCAGGGCGCGCGCATCCGAGCCGCGCAGCCCCAGCACCAGTCCTTCCACGGCCTCGCCGCGGCCATCCTGGCTGACCGCGCCATTGCGCGTGGCCACCCCCAGCCGCACCGTGGCGACGTCGCCGACGCTCACCAGCGGCGCGTCGGCGGCACCCGCCGCGGGCAAGGCGATGCGGCGCAGGTCCTCGACGCCGCGCACGCCGCCCTCGACCCGCACCACCCAGTGCTCCTCGCCCTGCGCCACCCGGCCCGCGCCATCGTTGCGATGGTTGGCGTCCAGCGCCTGGCGCAACTGGTCGAGCGTGACACCGCGGGCGCGCAGGCGCGCCGGATCGGGTATCACCTCGAAGCTGCGCACCTCACCGCCGAGCACATTGACGTCGGCCACGCCGGGCACCGTGCGCAGGGCGGGCCGGATCACCCAGTCGAGCACACGCCGGCGCTCGGCCAGCGAGTAGCCCTCGCCCTCCACGGTGAACATGAACATCTCACCCAGCGGTGTGGTGATCGGCGCCAGCCCGCCGACCGCATTAGGCGGCAGGTCGCGCAGCAGCCCCGACAGGCGCTCCGACACCTGCTGGCGCGCCCAGTAGGGATCGACGCCCTCGGCGAAATCGACGGTGACATCGCTGATGCCGTACTTCGACACCGAGCGCACCATGGTCTTGTGGGGAATGCCGAGCAGTTCCTGCTCGACCGGCGTGGAGACGCGCTGCTCCACCTCCTCGGGCGTCATGCCCGGGACTTTCAGGATCACCTTGACCTGCGTCGGCGAGATGTCCGGGAAGGCATCGATCGGCAGGTTGAGGTAGGCCCAGGCGCCGGCCACGGCCAGCGCGCAGGCGGCGATCAGGACCAGCGCCCGCTGGCGCAGCGAGAAATCGATCAGGCCGGCCAGCATCATTGCCCCCCGCCCAGCATGCCCTTCAGCGCCGCGATGCCGGCCACCGCGACGCGCGCTCCCGCCGGCAGCGCGCCACGCACGGTCGCCGTGGCGTCGTCGGTGGACTCCACCGTCACCGGCACGAAGCGCGCCCCTTCCTTCGACTGGACGAATACCCCCGGCCGGTTCTGCCAGTAGGTCAAGGCCGCCGCGGGCACGCGCACGCGCCCGCCTTCGGCGCCTCCGGCCCCGCCGCCCGCGCCGCGCAGGCGCAGCGTGGCCGCTACGCTCTCGCCAGCCTGCAGGTCGCCGCGCTGCTCCAGCACCACGCGCACCCGTACGGCGCCGGTGCCGTCGCCCGCCGGCACCACCCCCGCCACGCTGCCACGCGCGCCGCGCGCGCGCACCTCCACCCGTTCGCCGCCGCGCGGCGCGGGCATGTCGCGGCCCAGCAGCAATTCCAGTTCCAGTGCCGTGGGGTCGACGATGCGGAAGAGCGGCGCGGCCGCGTCCACACGCACGCCCGGCACCGCGTTGACCTCGGCGATCATCCCTGCGCGGCCGGCCACCAGTTGCGCCTCGCCCCCGCGCGGCGCCATCGCCACGCCGGCCGCGGCCATCTCCGCCTCGCGCGCCCGCACCATCGCCGCGGCCTCGCCGGCGCGTGCCTGGCTGGACTGCAGCCGGCTGGCAGCGATGATGCCGTCTTCGTGCAGGCTGCGGTCGCGCGCCAGCACCTGGCCGGCCAGCGTCGCCTGCGAGCGCGCCTCGGCCAGCGCGCGCACCGCTTCATAGAGCTGGGGACTGGCGAAGCTGGCGAGCGGCTGGCCGGCGCGCACCGGCTGCCCGAGCGCCACCAGCACACGCGGCACCATGCCGGGATACGGCGCCGCCACCACGTACTGGGCGTCGGGCCGGAGCACGACGCGCGCATTGCCCGTGGCATCGAGCTCGGCGGCGGCGGCGGCCGGCGCGAAGCGCAGGCCGAGCGATTGCGACTGGGCCGCGCTCAGCGGCAAGGACTGCGCCTGCGCGCAGTCGGCGGCGAACACCACCAGCGCCGCCCAGCCGGCGGCGCGGAAAAAGGAAGGAAAAGACATGCCTGATTCGGGAGCAAGGGTCGGCAAAGCGCGCGCCTCCCAGGGGGAAGCGCGCGGGCACGCAACGCCGGCGGGGCCGGCGGGAATCAGGAAAGGAGCGGAGGAGCTTGCGCGGGAGGCGGCCGCGCGGGTCCGCGCCAGCGCCTCGGAGGCAGCGCCGTGCGTGGCCGCCAGCGCAGGGGCGGCGCATTGTCGAGGGTGCCCAGCAAGGCCACCAGGGCGCAGGCCAGGGCCACGAGCACGGCCGCAGGCCGCACCTCGAGCGTCATCAGCAGCGGGCCGATCGCGGTCTGCACGTCCACCTCGAGGGGCTCCTGCGCCACCGCCACCGCGTCGCCACTGCCGCTCTGCGCCGCCGCACCCACCTCGACGGGGATGCCATGCGGCATCTGCGAGTATCCGTACATCGCGCTTTGCTGAAACACATGCATGTGCCACCCCGTCCGCCCCGGCGTGCCGAAATGGCCGTGCAGCAGCGGCGTCAGCAGCTGCAGCAAGAACAGCAGCAGCAACAGGACGCCTCGGTAGAGGGGGGGGATGTCTTCAGCGCGCGACATGGCGCGAGATTGTATAGCAGACAGTGCGCGCTGCCATGACAATTCTCATACCACCCGCAAAAACCACACCATATGCGATTCATAATTCTTCGCATTTAGATTCATTATCTTATTCACATCGAGACCCAAGCCAGGGCCGCCGATACGCGCAAAGGAAATCCATCACCACAGGCGCGGGCAAACGCAGGGATGGCCAAGACTGGCTCCCATCGGCCAGAATCCAGGATGCGGCAGTACCCACCGGGAAACTCCCTCATCATTATCGAGGGGCCGTTTCCAGCTCGCACGAAATGCACAGGCATAATCCAGCCGCAATCGACACGGTAACAGCAGGGCAATAACAATGACTCGTATTCACAAGGAATTCCATAATGCTGACCGCATCGGCTGGCTGCGTGCGGCCGTGCTCGGCGCGAACGACGGGGTCATCTCCGTGGCCGCGCTGGTGCTGGGCGTCGCGGCCGCCGGCGCGCCACGCGCCAGCGTGCTGCTGACCGGCGTGGCCGGCCTGCTGGCCGGCGCGATGTCGATGGCCGCCGGCGAATACGTGTCGGTGAAGTCGCAGGCCGATACCGAGGACGCGGATATCCGGCGCGAGCGCCACGAACTCGCCTCCGACCCCGACCACGAACTGACCGAATTGACCGCCATCTATCGCGAGCGCGGCCTCGATCCCGCGCTGGCCCGCCAGGTGGCGGAACAGTTGACGGCCCACAACGCCCTGGAGGCGCACGCGCGTGACGAACTGGGCATCACCGCCACCCTGCGCGCGCGGCCGCTGCAGGCCGCGCTGGCCTCGGCCGCCTCGTTCACCGTGGGCGCGGCGATTCCCTTGCTGGCCGTGGTCGCCGCGCCGGCGGCATGGATCGGGGAAGCGCTGACGGCCACCACGCTGGCGGCCTTGCTGCTGCTCGGCGGGATGGCGGCACGCGCGGGCGGCGCCGCGGTCGCGCGCGGGGCGCTGCGCGTTTTCGTCTGGGGGGCGCTGGCGCTGGCGCTCACGGCGGGCGCGGGCTCCCTGTTCGGCGCAGCGCCCTGAGAGCCGGCCGCCTCCGTGAGAGCCGGCCGTCTTCGGCTCAGGGGCCGGCCAGCCCCGGTTGGGGATCGATCGCCGTTTCCAGGAAGCGCCGGCTGGCGGCCAGGATCTCATGGCGCGTCTGCGGGCTCTCGACCACCCGTGCCAGCAGGATGGCGCCCACGCACTGCGCGAGCAGGGCCCAGGCCGCATCCGCATCGCCCACACGGTCGCGCCAATCTTCCTGCAGGCGGCGCAGCGCGGCCTCCACTTCGGCCCGCACGCCAGGGCCGGCGCGCGCGATCTCTGCACCGAGCGCCGGCAGCACGCAGCCCGACTCCGGGTGTTCGGCATGGCCATCGCTCAGGTAGCGCCGCAGGCAGCGCGCCACGTGGTCGGGCGGTGCCTGTTCGTCGCCCGCCAGCATCTGCGCGCTATGTTCCAGTTCCCGCGCGACGATGGCAGCGAACAATGCGTCCTTCGAGGGGAAATGCCCGTAGAAGGCACCGCCGGTCAGTCCGATCGCACTCATCAGGGCATCGACCCCGGTGGTGCCGAAGCCTCCCTTCTTGGCAATCGCGCTGCTGCTGTCCAGCAGCTTTTCCCGCATGTCCCGCTTATGTGTTTCCGAATAGCGCATGGCCGCGCCCTCCCTGTCCCCCGCGGACGCTGCCGCCGGGATCTGCCCCGGTGCCGCCCGCCGGCTGCTCGGAACGATAGCATGACCATCGTTCAGCCATGAAGCGAAATGGTGGTGTGCTCCCAGCCGCGGGGCCTGTGCCTGGATGAACCGATTCCGCGCCGCCTCGTCAAACTGAACAACTGACGGCTTGCGCAGCGGCCGCCGGGCGCATCACGCATCACTGCAGCGCGCCCCGTGCGACGCGCCGTGCCTCAGTGCTCCCCCTTGCTTTCTCGTGTCCCTCCCCGCCCCCAGGAGATGTACATGCTGAGTCCACACGAAATCGCCACCTTGATGCTGCTGCGGGATCGCCCCGATCCCTTGCAGCTCGATCCGATCGACCTCGAAGCCTTGATCCGCCACGACCTGGTGCGCGTCGAGCCGCTGCGGCAAGGTCCTGCCTTCCCCCGCCTGACCCGGCGCGGCCGCACCTTCCTCGAGGCATTCGCGGCATTCGCGCGTGAACCCGCCGGCCTGCCCGGCCGGTTCTCCTGATCCCGGCCCCGCCTCCTGGCGCGGCCGGGCGGGCGGCCCGGCCCATGCCAAAGGGGGGCTTGACGCCATTCCCCGCGTCGCCGATGGTTATCCCATGATCGCGACGATGTGATGCATGCCCGGCGCAAGGAACGCGCCGACCCGCCACCCTCGCCGCACCAAGCCCCTGCGGGCGCCACAACCGCCACATTGCGCCGGCCCGGCGCGCAAAGGAAGGCCTCCGTCCACGATGAGCCCCTGGCTGCCCAAGCTGGACCTCCCCACGGCGCTGCTGTTCGCAGGCATCAGCTATGCCTTGCTTGCGGCGGTCGTCTTCACGCTGTGGCAGGGCAGCCTCGGACGGCGCGGCGGCGGCTGGTGGCTGTGGAACGAGGTCGTGCTGGCGGTGGGGACGCTGATCCTGCTGACGACGCCGGTGCTGCCGCGCTGGCTGGTGCTGTCGCTGTCGAACATCCTGCTGTTCTTTTCCCTGCCGCTGCTGGGCGCGGGACTCAACGACTTCCTGCATCGCGCGGCGCGCACGGAGGTCCTGTGGCTATGGGCCATGGGCGTGGCCGCGGCCTCCCTGTGGGCGCTCACCTATGTGACGGACGCAGGCTATACGGCACGCAGCGTGGCCGTGACGGCGGGCCTGACCTTGCAGGGCGTGGCCTTGTTCAGCGTGGTCGCCAAGCACGGCGACCGCTTGCCGACCGCGGCGCGGCGCCTGTTCCAGGGCGCCTTGATCGTGCTGCTGCTGACCTGCCTGGAGCGCCTGGGACGGCTGGCCTACAGCGATACCGCTTCGCCGGTGGCCGCCATCCCCGATGCGCTGCTGCTGACGCTGGCGGGGCAGGTCGCCAACTTCGCCTTCGTCTGCGCCATGCTGATCTTCCTGCACACGGAACAGCAGGAAAAGCTGCTGCTGGTGCAGCAGCAGCTCGAGTTCCGCGCCAATACCGACAGCCTCACCGGAGTGGCGAGCCGCTCCCATTTCGAGGCGACCGCCGCGGGCTGGCTGGCGCACGCCGCGCTGCAGGACCAGCCACTGGCACTGATGCTGCTCGACGTCGATCGTTTCAAGGAGGTCAACGACCGTTTCGGCCATCTTGCCGGCGATCAGGTGCTGCGCGAACTCGGCGCCCTGCTGCGCGCGCTGGCCGGTGCCGACGGCCTGTCGGGCCGACTGGGCGGGGACGAGTTTGCCGTGCTGGTCGGTTCGCCCGAGGCCGAGGCCGTGCATGAGATGGCGGCGCGCCTGCACCAGCTCGCCGCCTGCGTGCACCTGCCCGACGGGCAGCCACTGCGGCTCAGCATCGGCGCCGTGCGGTTCCGCCTGGGCGAGACCTTCGACGAAGCCTATGCGCGCGCCGACCGCGGGCTCTACGATGCCAAGCAAGGCGGTCCCGCGCGGCCGCGCCGGTCCATCATGGCCGCCAACGACGCGGCCGCTTGAATGGCTGTCCGAGCGGCCCGCGGCCCGCGCCTCGCGGTGCCGGCCGCGCCGCTGGGCTCAGCTCAACCCGTCGAGCACCAGGTGGCGGCCGTGCACGGCATCGGCCGCGGCGGAGGCCAGAAAGGCGATCGCCTCCGCCGCCTGTGCGGTCGACACCCAGGCGGACGGATCCGCGTCCGGCATGGCCTGCCGGTTAGCCGGCGTGTCCAGCACGCTGGGAGCGACGCTGTTGACATGGACGCCGGCGCCGCGCACCTCCTGCGACAGGCTCTCCACCAAGCGCTGCAGCGCGCTTTTCGACGCGCAGTAAGCCGACATGCCGGCCACCCCGGCCGCCGCCGAGCGCGCCGATACCGCCACCACCCGGCCGCTGCCGCGCGCCAGCATCGGCGGCAGGAACGGGCCGGTCACCGCCACCAGCGACCAGGCATTGAGGTCCATCATGCGCTGCCAGGCAGCACGGCTCAGCGCGTGAACGGGCTCGCCCATCTCGAAGCCGCCCGCTACGTGCACCAGCACGTCGACCTGGCCGAGCGCGCCGAGGATGACACCGGCCGCCTGTGCCATGGCGTCGGGCGAGGTCACGTCGGCCGCGTGCAGCAGCGGCGGCGGTGTGCCACCCATGCCACCGAAGGCCGCCTGCAGCGGCGCCAGTTCCCGGTCGATCAGTGCCAGCCGCGCCCCTTCCCGGGCAAAGCGCGCTGCTACCGCGCGACCGAGCGCGCCCGCCGCACCGGTGATGACCACGCCGCGCAAGGATTCACCTGCTTGCATCGTCCACCCTCCCCGCTCTGCTGCCGCCCGCACCCGGTGCGTGCCGGCAGGGTTGTTCCCCCGGGCCGGTCGCCAGGACCGCCCGGCCGTTCCCGCCGACGCGCGGCCGGGCACCTTCCACCATAGCGGCCGGCGCGCGGGACGCAAGGAGCGACGGCCTGCCGCGGCCCCAGCCGGTCTCCCACGGCCTCACCCGCCCTCGCTAGCCAGCCGCACCAGGATCGGGCAAGATGCGGCAGCCCCGCCCGCGCGGGCCGCCCCGCTTTTCACTTTCCGCGTCCCAAGCCGAACCGAAGTGTCCAGTCCCCGCACCACCGACTCCAACCATGGCACTGCCATCGCCGTGCTCGCCCTGGTGGGTTCCATGGCCTCCCTGTGCCTCGGCACCTCGTTCGCCAAGAGCCTGTTCCAGGCCCTGGGCGCGCAGGGCACCACCACGCTGCGGGTCGGGTTCTCCGCCCTGATCCTGCTGACGGTATGGCGGCCCTGGCGCTTCCCCCTGAGCGCCGCGCACGCACGCGCGATCGCGCTGTACGGCGCCGCCCTGGGCGCCACCAATCTGATGTTCTACCTGTCCCTGCGCACCATCCCGCTGGGGCTGGCCATCGCCATCGAATTCACCGGGCCGCTGACCGTGGCGGTGTTGTCGTCGCGGCGCGCGCTCGATTTCGTCTGGATCGCATGCGCCCTGCTCGGGCTGGTGCTGTTGCTGCCGCTGGATGCCGCCGCCGCACGGCTGGACCCTACCGGCATGGCCTTCGCGCTGGCCGCCGGGGTTGGCTGGGCCCTCTATATCGTGTTCGGCAAGCGCGCCGGCCAGGCACATGGCGGCCAGGCCACGTCGCTGGGCTTGACCATGGCGGCGCTGGTGGTGGCGCCCTTCGGCGTGGCTCACGCGGGCAGCGCCTTGCTGAGCCCGCCGCTGCTCGCCGCCGGCCTGGCTGTCGGCCTGCTGTCGAGCGCGGTGCCCTATTCACTGGAGATGGTGGCGCTGAAGCGGCTGCCGCCACGCACCTTCGGCATCCTGTTGAGCCTGGAACCGGCCATGGGCGCGCTCGCCGGCCTGGCGTTGCTGCATGAACAACTCAGCGGCAGGCAGTGGCTGGCCATCGGCGCCATCATCATCGCCTCGGTCGGGGCCACCGCCACCGCCCGCCGCGCGAGTGGCGCGGCTGCGGCCGCCGACTGACAGGCTGGCTCAACGCGAGAGCGAAGGCCCCGCCGCCGGCGCACGTGCCCCGCCGGACTCCTCCGCACGGTCCAGCGCGACCTCGACCAGGTGCAGCATGCTGTCCTCGGGATTGCGGCGCAGATGGAAACCGCAGTCGCGCAGCAGGGCCAGCATGCGGCGGTTCTCGCTGAGGACGTCGCCGCGCATGCGATGCAGGCCGGCGCTGCGCGCCAGTTCTCGCAGCTTGCCGATCAGGCGGCGGCCCAGGCCCTTGCCCTGCCAGTCGTCATCGACGGCAACGGCAAACTCCGCCGTGTCCTGGTTGACCACGTACTGGCCGTTGGCGACGATGCGCTCGCCCTGGTCCGTGTCCACCAGCACCAGCATCGCCACGCCGCCATCGGTGGCCGAGGCCAGGAAGCTCTCGAGGACCGGCTCGGCCACGCGTCCGCCGGTCAGATAGCGGAAGTAGCGGCTTTCCCGTGACAGGCCATCGACGAAGGCACGCAACGCGGGCCCGTCCGCCGTGGTGGCCGGGCGCACCGCCAACCGCACACCGTCCCGCAGGACCCACTCCTGAACTGCCAGGGGCGGCACCCCGCAATCCGCCATCGTGGCAGCATCCGCGCGAGCGAGGGAAGCGGTGAAAGACATGGCGACTCCTGACTACACAAAACGTATTCAGAGTATAGGGGAGAACCTGAGTTTTGCAAATGAAGTCAGCATGCTATGCTGATCTCATCATGAAACCGCGCGACCCTGTCCTCGACCAATGCTCCATCGCGGCCACGCTCGCGCTGATCGGCGAGAAGTGGACGATGCTGATCCTGCGCGATGTCTTCCACGGCATCCGGCGTTTCGACGACTTCCTCGAACGCCTGCAATGCTCGCCGGCAGTGCTGTCGGCACGCCTGAAGACCCTGACGGACGCCGGCATCCTGCGCCGCGTCGGCTACCGCGAACCCGGCGCGCGCGAGCGCTTCGAATATCGCCCGACACGCGCCGCCGTCGAGTTGCTGCCGGTGCTGGTCGGCCTGATGCAATGGGGGGATGCCCACCTCAGTCCGGATGGCCAGGGACCGGTGGTGCTGCGCGCACGCACGAGCGGCCGGCCCGTCCATGCCGCCCTGGTGGACGATACGGGCGAGGCGGTCTCGCCGTCGGACATCGCGGTCCAGCGCATTCCGCGCACCGCCACCCGCACTACCACCTCCGGCGCCGCCGACGCCGCCGACATGCCGCCGGCCGCCTGAGCCGGCGCCGGCACGGCACCCGCTTGATGCATTGCGCCGCACCATTCGCGTGCGGCCCCTCCCGCCCCCTCCCGCCAATTCCCCGGCATGGCGCATGATGCGCCGCGGCAAGCAGATGGCGGCGCCAGTGGCGCGCACCTCCTTCGGTGGAAAACAACCGATAAGGCACTTGCAGTCCCTGGCACAGCGCTTGCGTAATGGAACGCAGGCGGGCCAACGGCGGTTCGCCTGACAAACAGCGCGCCGGCCATCCCACGTGGCCGGCGTCAGGACAACGGCGTCCCCTGGACCGGTCTGCGACCGGTTCGCGGGACGCCTTTTGTTTTCCGGAGCCCGCCCATGAACGGCAAAGCCACCCGCATCGAACTGCTGAGCCTGCGCACCCCGCAGATGCGCGCCTTCCATCTGTCCTGGATGGCCTTCTTCGTCTGCTTCTTCGCCTGGTTCGCCTGCGCGCCGCTGATGCCGGTGCTCAAGGGTGAGTTCCACCTGACCCCGGCGCAGATCGCCAATATCAATATCGCCGCGGTGGCCGTCACCATCCTCGTGCGGCTGGTGATCGGCCCGATGTGCGACCGCTTCGGCCCGCGCAAGACCTATACCGCGCTGCTGGCACTCGGCGCCATCCCGGTGCTGGGCGTGGCGCTGGCCCGCAACTACGAGACCTTCCTGGTGTTCCGCCTGCTGATCGGCGCGGTCGGGGCCAGTTTCGTCATCACGCAGTACCACACCTCGGTGATGTTCGCGCCCAACGTGGTCGGCACCGCCAACGCCGCCAGCGCCGGCTGGGGCAATGCCGGCGGCGGCGTGGCGCAGGGCGCGATGCCGCTGCTGCTGGCCGCCGTGCTGATGCTGGGCGTGGACCATGCGCTCGGCTGGCGCCTCGCGCTGCTGGTGCCGGGCATGCTGATGCTGGCCATGGCCGCGCTTTACTGGCGCTACGCCCAGGATTGCCCGCAAGGCAACTACGCCGAACTGCGCGCCCGCGGCATCGCCATCGACGGCGGCAAGAAGGGCGGCTGGGACAGCTTCCGCGCCGCCAGCGCCAACTACCGCGTGTGGCTGCTGTTCATCACCTATGGCGCCTGCTTCGGCGTGGAGCTGTTCATCCACAACGTGGCCGCGAGCTACTACGTCGACCGCTTCGGCCTGTCGCTCGGCAGCGCCGGCATGGCCGCCGCCAGCTTCGGCCTGCTTGCCCTGTTCGCCCGTGCCCTGGGTGGGTGGCTGTCGGACAAGGTGGCGCGGCGCCGCGGCCTGGACGCACGCACCACGCTGCTGTTCGTGCTGATCCTCGGCGAGGGCCTGGGGCTGCTGTGGTTCGCCCACGCCGACCACTTCGCGCTGGCACTGGCCGCCATGCTCGCCTTCGGCCTGTTCACCCACATGGCCTGCGGTGCCACCTATGCGCTGGTGCCCTTCATCGACCGCAAGGCGCTCGGCGGCGTTGCCGGCATCATCGGCGCGGGCGGCAACGTCGGCGCGGTCGCGGCCGGCTTCCTGCTCAAGGGCTTGGGCAACCTGCAGCTGACGCTGTCGGTGCTCGGCCTAGTCGCGGTCGGCGCCGCCCTGTGCGCCATCGCTATCCGCTTCAGCGCCGACCACAAGGCCAGCGAACAAGCCCTCTATGACAACGCCCTGGCCAACTGAGCCAGCCGATCCCCAGTCCCAGGCCCAATCCCGCCACCGGATCGCCCCAGCAAGGAAAGCATCATGAATATCATCGTCATCGGACACGGCATGGTCGGCCACAAGTTCCTGGAATGCCTGGCCGAGTCCGGCGCCCAGGACCTCACGGTGACGGTACTGTGCGAGGAAGCGCGCCCCGCCTACGACCGCGTGCACCTGTCCGAGTTCTTCTCGGGCAAGTCCGCCGACGACCTCTCGCTGGTGGCGCCGGGCTTCTTCGCCGAGCACGGCAATATGCTGCTGCGCCTGAACGACCGTGCCGCCGCCATCGATACCGCCGCGCGCACGGTCACCACGGCCGGCGGCGAGACCCTGCACTATGACAAGCTGGTGCTGGCCACCGGCTCCTACCCCTTCGTGCCGCCGGTGCCCGGCAAGGACCGCCGCAACTGCTTCGTCTACCGCACCATCGAAGACCTGGAAGCGATGCAGGCCCGCGGCGCCCACGCCCGCTCCGGCGTGGTGATCGGCGGCGGCCTGCTCGGCCTCGAATGCGCCAAGGCGCTGCGCGACATGGGCCTGCAGACCCATGTGGTGGAGTTCGCCCCGCGCCTGATGGCGGTGCAGGTCGACGACGGCGGCGGCCGCATGCTGCGCCAGAAGATCGAGGCGCTCGGCGTGACGGTCCACACCGGCAAGAACACGCTGGAGATCGTCGACGGCGAGCACGGCACCCATCGCATGCGCTTCGCCGACGGCAGCCACCTCGACACCGACATGATCGTGTTCTCGGCCGGCATCCGCCCGCGCGACGAACTGGCGCGCGCCGCCGGGCTGCGTGTCGGCGAGCGTGGCGGCATCGCCATCGACGACCAGTGCCTGACCTCGGACCCGCATATCTACGCCATCGGCGAATGCGCACTGTGGCAGGGCAAGCTATTCGGCCTGGTCGCGCCGGGCTACGACATGGCGCGCGTGGTGGCGCGCCAGCTGCGCGGCGAGGCGGCGTCGTTCGCCGGGGCGGACCTGAGCACCAAGCTCAAGTTGATGGGCGTGGACGTGGCCAGCATCGGCGACCCGCACGGCCAGGTGCCGGGAAGCCGCGCCTACCACTTCGCCGACGAGCGCAAGCAGGTCTACAAGAAGCTGGTCGTGTCCGAGTGCGGCAAGCACCTGCTGGGCGGCGTGCTGGTCGGCGACGCGGCCGAGTACGGCACCCTGCTGCAGATGATGCTCAACCGCATCGAGCTGCCGGAATCGCCTGAATTCCTCATCCTGCCCGCCGCCGACGGCAAGGCGCGCCCCGCGCTCGGCGCCGACGCGCTGCCCGACGGCGCCCAGATCTGCTCCTGCAACAACGTCAGCAAGGGCGAGATCTGCGCCGCCGTCAGCGACGGCGCCACCAGCATCGGCGCGCTCAAGTCCTGCACCAAGGCCGGCACCGCCTGCGGTGGCTGCGTGCCGCTGGTCACGCAGATCATGAAGGCGCAGATGCAGAAGCAGGGCCTGGCGGTCAGCAACCACCTGTGCGAGCACTTCCCCTACTCGCGCCAGGAGCTCTACCACCTGGTGCGGGTCGGCAAGTTCAAGTCCTTCGACGACCTGCTTGCTGCCCACGGCAAGGGCCTGGGCTGCGACATCTGCAAGCCGGCGGTGGGCAGCATCCTGGCCTCGTGCTGGAACGACTTCGTGCTGAAGGAAGAGCACGCCGGCCTGCAGGATTCGAACGACTATTTCCTCGCCAACATCCAGAAGGACGGCACCTATTCCGTGGTGCCGCGCATGCCCGGCGGCGAGGTCACGCCGGACGGCCTGATCGCGGTCGGCCGCATCGCCAAGAAGTATGGCCTGTACACCAAGATCACCGGCGGCGCGCGTGTCGACATGTTCGGCGCGCGCCTGGAAGAACTGCCGCGGATCTGGGAAGAACTGATCGCCGCGGGCTTCGAGTCGGGCCACGCCTACGGCAAGTCGCTGCGCACGGTGAAGTCTTGCGTGGGCTCGACCTGGTGCCGCTATGGCGTCGACGACTCGGTCGGCCTGGCGGTCGCGCTGGAGAACCGCTACAAGGGCCTGCGCGCCCCGCACAAGATCAAGTTCGGCGTGTCCGGCTGCACGCGCGAGTGCGCCGAGGCGCAAGGCAAGGACGTCGGCGTGATCGCCACCGAGCGCGGCTGGAACCTGTACGTATGCGGCAACGGCGGCATGAAGCCGCGCCATGCCGAACTGCTGGCGGGCGACCTCGACCGCGACACCCTGATGCGCTACATCGACCGCTTCCTGATGTTCTACATCCGCACCGCCGACCGCCTCCAGCGCACCAGCGTCTGGCGCGACAACCTGGAAGGCGGGCTCGACTACCTGAAGGCCGTGGTGGTCGACGACAAGCTCGGCCTCGGCGCCGAACTGGAAGCCGAGATGCAGCACGTGGTCGATACCTACGAGGATGAATGGAAGCGCGCCGTGACCGATCCGGAAACGCGCCGCCGCTTCCGCCACTTCGTCAACAGCGATCACCGCGACGACAACCTGGTCTTCATGGAAGAGCGCGGCCAGATCCGCCCCGCCACGCCGGAGGAACGGAAATTGCAGCGTTCCCGCGTGAGCCACATCCCCGTGGTCGCCGTGCCCGCCAATGCAGCATGAAATCAAGGAGAACGTGATGAGCCATACCCATCAAGCGGAAACCTGGACCGCCGTCTGCACCCTGCGCGAGATCGTGCCCAATACTGGTGTCTGCGCCCTGGTCGATGGCCAGCAGATCGCCGTGTTCCGCATCGGGCGCGGCGAGGAAGTCTACGCCCTCGACAACTACGACCCCAACGCCCAGGCCGCGGTGCTGTCGCGCGGACTGGTGGGCAATCTCGGCGAGCACCTGGTGGTGGCGTCGCCGATCTACAAGCACCATTTCGACCTGCGCACCGGGGAATGCCTGGAGGCGCCGCAGCACTCGGTCGATGCCTACCCGGCGCGTGTCTACGGCGGTAAGGTCTGGGTCGCCGCCGCGGCGGTGGCGCGCGAAGCCGAAGCCGAAGAGCTGGCGGCATGACTTCCCCCGCCAAACCCCGGCTGGTGGTGGTCGGCAACGGCATGGCCGGCATGCGCACGGTCGAGGAACTGCTGCGGCTGGCGCCGGACCTGTACGACATCACGGTGTTCGGCGCCGAGCCGCACGGCAACTACAACCGCATCCTGCTGTCGCCGCTGCTCGCGGGCGAGAAGACGGTCGACGACATCATGCTCAACACGCTCGAGTGGTACGCGCAGCATGGCATCGAGCTGCTGGCGGGCGACCCGGTGGTGGCCATCGACCGCCCGCGCCGCCTGGTGCGCGCCGAGTCCGGCCGCGCAGTGCGCTATGACAGGCTCTTGCTGGCCACCGGCTCCAAGCCGTTCATCCTGCCGGTGCCCGGACACCAGCTGGAGGGCGTGATCGCCTTCCGCGACATCCATGACGTCGAGCAGATGCTGGCTGCGGCGCGCCGCCACCGGCACGCGGTGGTGATCGGCGGCGGCCTGCTCGGCCTGGAGGCGGCCAACGGCCTGCTGCGCCAGGGCATGGAGGTGACCGTGGTGCACGCCACCGACAGCCTGATGGAGCGCCAGCTCGACAAACCCGCCTCGGCCCTGCTCAAGCAGGCGCTGGAGCGGCGCGGCCTGCGCTTCCTGCTCGATGCCCGCACCAGCGGCATCCTGGGTGAGGAGCGCGTGACCGGCGTGTGCTTCCAGGACGGCAGCCAGATCCCGGCCGACCTGGTGGTGATGACCGCCGGCGTCCGCCCCAACACCGCCCTGGCGCAGTCCGCCGGGCTGCGCTGCGAGCGCGCCATCCTGGTCGACGACACGCTGCAGACCTATGACCCGCGCATCTATGCCGTCGGCGAATGCGTGCAGCACCGCAACGCCACCTTCGGCCTGGTCGCGCCGATCTGGGACCAGGCGCGCGTGTGCGCCGCCCACCTGGCCGGCGCCGGGCACCGCCGCTACATCCAGCAGGCCACCGCCACCAAGCTCAAGGTGACCGGGGTCGACCTGTACTCGGCCGGCGATTTCCTCGGCGGCGAAGCCAGCGAGAACCTGGTGCTGCGCGACCCCCGGCGCGGCGTGTACAAGCGGCTGGTACTGGAGGACGGCTGCCTGGTGGGTGCCGTGCTGTACGGCGACGTGCAGGACGGCCCCTGGTATTTCGACCTGATCCAGCGCCGCGCCAGCGTCGGCGCGATGCGACAGCGGCTGCTGTTCGGCCGCGCCCAGTGCGAGGCACTGGCCGCGTAGCCGTGCGGCAGTCGCCGGCACGCCCCCATCAGGTAGACAGACAGGTAGACAGGTAGACAGGTAGACAGACAGCGTGAATCTCTCCGACATCCCCGTCGTGGCCACCGCCACCGGCCCGGCTGCCTCCGCCGACGCCGGCGCGGCGGTCGCCACCACCTGCCCCTATTGCGGCGTCGGCTGCGGCGTGCGTGCCACCCTGCAGGCCGACGGACGCATCGAGGTCGGCGGCGATCCGTCCCACCCCGCCAACCAGGGCCGGCTGTGCGTCAAGGGCTCGGCGCTTGGCGAAACGCTCGGCCTGGAGGGGCGCCTGCTGGCGCCGCAGCTGCGCACGCCCGACGGCGGCCTGCGCCGGGCCGGCTGGGA
Source organism: Cupriavidus sp. USMAHM13 (assembly GCF_001854285.1). Taxonomy (NCBI): domain Bacteria; kingdom Pseudomonadati; phylum Pseudomonadota; class Betaproteobacteria; order Burkholderiales; family Burkholderiaceae; genus Cupriavidus; species Cupriavidus sp. USMAHM13. The sequence continues at coordinate 2,306,365 of NZ_CP017752.1, read as the reverse complement.
CGAAGCGCTCGACGCGGTGGCGCGCGGCTTCGCAGACGTGATCGCGCGCCACGGCCCGGACGCGGTCGCCCTCTACGTCTCCGGACAGTTGCTGACCGAGGACTACTACGTCGCCAACAAGCTGATGAAGGGCTGCATCGGCAGCGCCAACATCGACACCAATTCCCGTCTGTGCATGTCCTCGGCGGTGGCCGGCCACAAGCGCGCCTTCGGCGAAGACCTGGTGCCGGGCAGCTATGAAGACCTGGAACTGGCCGACCTGGTGGTGCTGGTCGGCTCCAACGCCGCCTGGTGCCATCCCATCCTCTACCAGCGCCTGGCACGCGCCAAGGAGGCCCGTCCGGATCTGCGCATCGTGGCGATCGATCCGCGCCGCACCGCCACCTGCGAGCTGGCCGACCTGCACCTGGCGCTGAAGCCCGGCACCGACGTGCGCCTGTTCAACGGCCTGCTGGCCTGGCTGGTCGACCACGGCGCCGCCGATGCCGCCTTCGTCGAAGCCCATACCGCGGGGCTGGAGACGGCGCTCGCCGCCGCGCGCGCGGGCGGCGCCGATCCCGCCGAGGTGGCACGCGCCTGCCGCCTCGACGAACAGGACCTGCTGACCTTCTACCGCTGGTTCGCCGAGACGCCCAAGGTGGTCACAGCCTTCTCGCAGGGCGTGAACCAGTCCTCGTCCGGCACCGACAAGGTCAACAGCCTGATCAACTGCCACCTGCTGACCGGGCGCGTCGGCAAACCGGGCGCCGGGCCGTTCTCGCTGACCGGCCAGCCCAACGCCATGGGCGGGCGCGAGGTAGGCGGCCTGGCCAATATGCTGGCCGCCCACCTGGAACTCGGCGATGCCGGCCACCGCGAGCTGGTCCGCGCCTTCTGGCAGGCACCGGCCCTGGCCGAGCGTCCGGGGCTGAAGGCGGTGGAGCTGTTCGATGCCATCGAGACCGGCCGCGTCAAGGCGGTGTGGGTGATGGCCACCAATCCGCTGGTCAGCCTGCCCGACGCCGACCGGGCGCGGCGCGCGCTGCAGCGCTGCGAACTGGTGGTGGCCTCCGACATCATCGAGCGCACCGACACCAATGCCTGCGCGCACGTGCTGCTGCCCGCGCTCGGCTGGGGCGAGAAAGACGGCACGGTGACCAACTCCGAACGCCGCATCTCGCGCCAGCGCGCCTTCCTGGCCGCGCCCGGCGAAGCGCGCGCCGACTGGCAGGTGATCTGCGAAGTGGCGCGCCGCATGGGGTTCGCCGGCTTCGACTACAGCGGCCCGCACGAGATCTTCGACGAGCATGCGCGCCTGAGCGCCTGGCGCAACCACGACGGCCCCGACGGGGTGCCGCGCATGTTCGACATCGGCGGCCTGGCCGGCCTCTCGCGCCAGGCCTATGACGCCCTCGCGCCGGTGCAGTGGCCGCTGCCGGCGGCAACCGACGGGGCAGTTCCGCCGGCCGGCATGGCGCGCCTGTTCGCCGGCGGCCGCTTCGCCCACGCCGACGGCCGCGCCCGCTTCGTGGCCACCGCGCCGCGCGCGCCGGCCAACGCGCCGGACCAGGCGTTTCCGCTGATCCTCAACACCGGCCGGGTCCGCGACCAGTGGCACACCATGACGCGTACCGGCCGCGCGGCCCGGCTGGGCGAGCACCTGCCTGAGCCCTTCGTCGACATGCACCCGCAGGATGCCCTGCTGGCCGGCGTCGGCGAAGGCCGCCTGGCACGCATCCAGAGCCGCTGGGGCGCCATGGTTGCGCGCGTGCGCCACGGCGGCGGCATCCCGCGCGGCAGCATCTTCATCCCCATCCACTGGAACGACCAGTTCAGCTCCGACGCCCGTGTCGGCGCCCTGGTCAATCCCGTGGTGGACCCCGTCTCCGGCGAACCCGAGTTCAAGCACACCCCGGTGCGGGTGGAGGAATTCCGCGTCAACTGGCATGGCTTCGTGCTCAGCCGGCGGCCCCTGCCGCTCGATCCGCTCACCTACTGGACGCGGGTGCAGGGCAAGGCCTTCCAGCGCTACGAGTTCGCCGGGCGCGACAACGTGGCCGAGCGCGGCGCCTGGGCGCGCGCGTTGCTGGGTGTCGTGGATGACGAGGCCGACTGGATCGAGTACGAAGACCGCAGTGCCGGCATCTACCACGCCGCCCATGTGGTCGGCGAGCGCCTGGAAAGCTGCCTCTATGTCAGCACCCGTCCCGACCTGCCCTCGCGCGCCTGGATGGCCACGCTGTTCGGCCAGGACGCCCTTGAAGATGCCGACCGCATCGCGCTGCTGCTGGGCCAACCACTGGAAAAGGGCGCCGATGCCGGACCGACCGTCTGCTCCTGCTTCGGCGTCGGGCGCAACACCATCTGCGACGCGGTGCGCCGGCACGGGCTGAAGACACCGGCGGAGGTCACCGCCTGCGTCAAGGCCGGCGGCAACTGCGGGTCCTGCGTTCCCGAGTTGAAGAAGCTGCTGGCGGAACTGCAGGTGGACGAAGCGGCCTGACTTTCTGCCCTTCCGCGGGCTCTCGCCCGCCCCTTCCCCCCTTCCCCCCCTTCCCACCTGCCCTCCACGCGCACCGGCCCGGCCAGCCGCTGCGCATGCAGGCGCTCGACAGTGTGCTGCCCGGCACGCTGGTCCACCGCCGCGGCGGGTCGTTTTTCCGCCCCGCACGCCGGTGAGGCGGGGCCGTGCAGGCAACGCCCCCATCCTCTACACCGTTGCCGGGCTTAAGGCTGGATTAAGACTTGCCGATTAGGCTAGCCATGCGGCGCCAGCCTATGCCCGATGCGCCACCTGCTCCTTTCGTCACATACGACCCGCCATGATCCGCCCCACCTTCGTGCGCTACGCTTCCGCCGCCGCCGCGCTCTCCGTCGCCGTCGGCGGCGTGGCCTACCTGCGCCACGAGCCCGCCCTGCCTGCCGCGGCATCGGCCCAGTCCGGCTCCCCGGCGCGCGGCCCCGGCGCGCCGCTGGATTTCTCCGCCATCGTCGAGCAGTACGGGCCGGCCGTGGTCAATATCAGTGTCACCAGCCAGGGCAAGGCGGACGATGACGATGCGCAGGACACCCAGGACGGGCCGGCCAGCGGCAATTCCAACGACCCCTTCAACCAGTTCTTCCGCCGCTTCGGCCCGCCGCAGCGGCCGCCTGGCCAGGACCAGCCGTCCTTCGTGCAGGGCCAGGGTTCCGGCTTCATCGTCAGCGCCGACGGCCTGGTGCTGACCAACGCCCACCTGGTCGCCGATGCGCAGGACGTCACCGTCAAGCTGATCGACCGGCGCGAGTTCAAGGCCAAGGTGGTCGGCGTGGACAGCCCCAGCGACGTCGCCGTGCTGCGCATCGACGCCACCGGCCTGCCCACCGTCAAGCTCGGCGATGCCTCGCGCGTGCGCGTGGGCGAGCCGGTGCTGGCGATCGGTTCGCCCTACGGTTTCGAGAACACCGTCACCGCCGGCATCGTCAGCGCCAAGTCGCGCTCGCTGCCGGAAGAGAACTACGTGCCCTTCATCCAGACCGACGCCGCGGTCAACCCGGGCAGCTCCGGTGGTCCGCTGTTCAACCAGTACGGCGAGGTGATCGGCATCAACTCGCAGATCTACAGCGAGACCGGCGGCTACCAGGGCCTCTCCTTCGCCATCCCGATCGACATCGCCACCCGCGTCGAGAACGAGCTGATCGCCCATGGCAGCGTCACGCGCGGGCATATCGGCCTGGCGGTGCAGGAGGTCAGCCAGGCGCTGGCGCAGTCCTTCGGACTGCCGCGCCCGGCCGGTGCCCTGGTCAATATGGTCGACGCCGACAGCCCCGCGGCCAAGGCCGGCGTGCAGGCGGGCGACGTGATCGTGCAACTGGGCGAGCGCACCATCGAGCATTCGGCCGACCTGCCCGAGCAGGTGGCCGACATCGCCCCCGGCACGCGCACCACGCTGAAGCTCTACCGCAAGGGCAAGGCGCTGAACCTGCCGATCGAGATCGGCAAGCTGACCGAGGTGGCGGCGCCGGCCATGCCGGGCTCCGGCTCCAGCCTGGGCATCACGGTGCGGCCCCTGACCCCGGGCGAACGGCGCCAGGGCGGCCTCGACAGCGGGCTGGTGGTGGAACAGGCGGCGGGCGCGGCGGCGCAGGCCGGCATCGAGGCCGGCGACGTGATCCTCGCCTTGAACGGCACGCCGGTGGCCAGCGGCGCACAGCTGCGCGAACTGGCCGCGCAGGCCGGCAAGCGGGTGGCGCTGCTGATCCAGCGCGGCGGCACGCGCATCTTCGTGCCGCTTGAGCCGGACTGAGCGCGGTGGGTACGGGCAGCGCCGGCGCGCCGCCCTCGCCCGCGCCTCAGCGTGTCCCCTTCAGCCTGCGCCTTCGGCTGGCTCCCTCAGCCTGCATCGTCGCCGAGAATCTCGCCCGCCATGTGAAAGGCGGAATTGGCCGCCGGCACGCCGCAATAGATGGCGGTCTGCAGCAGCACTTCCTTGATCTCGTCCGGCGTCACGCCGTTGTTGGCCGCGGCGCGCAGGTGCAGCCGCAGTTCTTCGTTGCGGTTGAGCGCCACCATCATGGCGATGGTCAGCAGGCTGCGGGTATGGCGCGGCAGGCCTTCGCGCGTCCAGATCTCGCCCCAGGCGTAGCGCGTGATCAGGTCCTGGAACTCCTCGTTGAGCGGCGTCAGCCGCGCCAGCGAGCGGTCGACGTGCTCGCTGCCCAGCACCGCGCGGCGCACGCCCAGGCCGGCCGCATAGCGCGCGCCGTCGTCCAGGCGGGCGGCGCGCCCGCTGCCAAGGAATTCCACCAGGGCTTCGGTAAAACGCTCCGGCTGCTCGCGGTTCGACAAGTGGGCGGCGGCCAGCTCCCGGTAGCGCGCGCCGGGAATCGCCTCGGCCAGCTCCCGCCCCTGCGCGGCGGTGGTGGATGGATCCGCGCTGCCAGCGATCACCAGCACCGGCACCGGGATGGTCTTGACCGCTTCGCGCAGGTCGGCGTCGCGCACGGCGGCACAGTTGGCGGCGTAGCCGCGCGGGTCGAGCCGGGCCAGTACCGCGCGCAGGTCATCGAGGCTGTCGCCGGCGCCCGCCACGAAGTCCGGCGTGAACCAGCGCTGCAGCGAACCGTCGACCAGCGCTGCCATGCCATCGCGCATGACGCCGTCGATGCGCGCGTTCCACATGTCGGCGCTGCCGATCTTGGCGGCGGTGTTGGCCAGCACGATCTGCGTGAAGCGCTGCGGCGCGTTGACGCCCAGCCACATGCCGGTCAGGCCGCCCATCGACAGGCCGCAGAACGCCGCGCGGCGGATATGGAGCGCATCCATCAGGGCCAGCACATCCGCCCCCAGCTCGGCCACCGTGAACGGCGCCGCCGGCATGCCCGATTGGCCGTGGCCACGCGTGTCGTAGCGCAGCACGCGGAAGCGGCCGGCCAGTGCGCTGGCCTGCGGCTCCCACATACCGTGGTCGGTGCCGAGCGAATTCGAGAAGATCAGCACCGGCGCGGCGGCCGGGCCTTCGAGGGTGTAGTAGAGCCGGACGCCGGCGTGGTCGAGATAGGGCAAGACGGTCTCCTGAGAACAGCATGCCGCCGGCGCGTGAGGCCGGCGGTTCGATCAAGCATATAAGGTGGACGGCGGCGCGGCCGCCGCCGCGTCGGCATCAGCGTCCGCGTGCCGCCACGGCCTCGCGCCAGCCCTGCACCGCCGCATCGGCGAAGGCGGCCGACTGGCCGGCGTAGTTGGCCGGGTCGCTGAGGCGATCCAGGGCCTCGGCATCCAGCAGTGGCGCGGTGTCCGGCGCGTCCGGCGTGTCCGCCCTGTCGGCCAGGGTCCGCGCCAGCGCCTCGCGCAGCGTCAGGCCCTCGGCCACGGCGCGGCGCGAGGCCGCCTCGACCAGGTGGTGGGCGGGCAGGCGGCCGATGCGTCCGCCCAGCTCCAGCATGGCCGCCTCGCCCAGGATCAGGCCGTGGGTCAGGTCGAGGTTGGCGCGCATGCGCGCCGCATCCACCTGCAGGCCGGCCACCACTTCGCGCATCTGGCGCAGGGCCCCGGCGGCCAGCGCAGCGATCTGCGGCAGGGTGTCCCACTCGGCCTGCCAGCCGCCCAGCGCGCGCTCGTGCTCCTGCACCATGCCGGCCAGCAGCGTCGCCACCAGCGGCGGCACGCGCACGGCGGCGGTCAGCACGGCGGCGCAGCCGACCGGATTGCGCTTGTGCGGCATGGTGCTGGAACCGCCGCGCCCGGGCCCGGCGGGCTCCGCCACCTCGGCCACCTCGGTCTGCATCAGCAGCGAGATATCGCGCGCCATCTTGCCCAGCGTGCCGGTCAGCATGCCGAGCGCGGCGGCGGCCTCGACGAAACGGTCGCGGTGCGCGTGCCAGGGCAAGGCCGGCAGCGCCAGTTCCAGCTCGGCGGCGAAGGCCTGCGCCACGGCCGGCGCCGCCTCGCCCAGGCTGGCCAGCGTGCCGGCGGCGCCGCCGAACTGCAGCGCGGCTGCCTGCGCGCGGGCGCGCTCCAGCCGCAGCAGGTCGCGCCGCAGCGCGTCGAGCCAGCCGGCGGCCTTGAGCCCGAAGCTCATCGGCAGCGCGTGCTGCAGCCAGGTGCGCGCCACCATCGGCGTGGCGCGGTGCGCCTGCGCTTGCGCGGCGCAGGCATCGCCCAGCGCCAGCAATTCGGCTTCGATCGCCAGCAGCGCCTGGCGCAGTTGCAGCGCCATCGCGGTGTCGATGATGTCCTGGCTGGTGGCGCCCCAGTGCACATAGCGCGAGGCCGGCTCGTCGAGCGCGGCCACGCGCGCGGTGAGCTGGCGCACAAAGGGAATGGCGAGGTTGCCGGCCGCCACCGCGGCGGCGGCCAGGTCATCGAGGTCGATCACCTCGGCGGGCGCGCCGGCGCAGACGGCGGCAATGCGCGCCGCCGCCTCGGCCGGGATCACGCCGGTGCGGGCCTGGGCGCGCGCCAGCGCGGCTTCGACCTCCAGCATGCGGCCTACCGTGGCGGTGTCCGCGAAAGCGGCCAGCACGGCGGGGCTGCCGAACATGGGATCGGTCAGTCGGGAAGAAGTGGGCATGCTGAGGGGGCGTGCTCGGTGGGCATCTTGGTTGGCATGCTTGAAGCAGCAAAGCGGCCCGCCGCTCGACGGCGGCGGTACCGCAGTGCAATGCCGTGAATCAGATATCGAAGTATACGGTTTCGTCCTGGCCTTGCAGCACGATCTGCCAGTGCAAGCGGGCCGGGCCGGCCTGCTCGGCCACCAGCGTATGCCGGCGCTCGGCCGGCACCTTCGACAGCACCCAGTCCGCCGCGTTGGCTTCGGCCTCGTCAGGGAAGTAGACGCGGGTCGTCAGGTGCTTGAGCAGACCGCGCATGAACACCGCCACCACCAGGTGGGGGGCCTGCGGCCTGCCGTCCGGCCCGGGCACCGCGCCGGGCTTGACGGTGACGAAACGGAACTCTCCCTGCGGCCCCGTAGGCACCCGCCCGAAGCCGGTGAACCCCGGCGTCAGCTCGAGATCGCGTGCGTCCTCGGCATGGCGGTAGCGGCCGGCCGGATTGGCCTGCCAGATCTCGACCATGCCATCGGGCACGGGATCGCCGTTACCGTCGAGCACGCGGCCCTCGATGACGATGCGGCGGCCTTCCAGCGACGGCGCCTGGGCGGTCAGGTCTTCGCAGTACAGGCCTTCCAGGCCGATATGCAGGTAAGGACCGACGGTCTGGGATGCGGTGGCGTACAACATGGCTTACTCCATCGGCGTGGCATCGCGGCCACGCAGCACGATATCGAAACGGTAGCCGAGGGCGTACTCGGGCTGCGTGGTCTCCCAGTCCAGGGCGGCGATCAGGCGGTCGCGCGCCTTGGCGTCGGGCACGCAGTTGAAGATCGGATCGAAGGGCAGCAGCGGATCGCCCGGGAAGTACATCTGCGTGACCAGGCGCGTCGCATAGGCATTGCCGAACAGCGAGAAATGGATGTGCTGCGGCCGCCAGGCGTTGTGGTGGTTGCGCCAGGGATAGGCGCCGGGCCTGATGGTCTTGAACTGGTAGCGCCCATGGGCGTCGGTGACCACGCGGCCCTGGCCGCTGAAGTTGGGATCGAGCGGAGCGTCGTGCTGGTCGCGCTTATGCAGGTAGCGGCCGGCGGCATTGGCTTGCCAGATCTCGATCAGCGCGTCGGGTACCGGACGACCGTTCTCGTCCAGCACACGCCCGCTGACCAGGATGCGCTCGCCGAGCGGCTCGCCGGCATGGCCGGCGGTGAGGTCGTTGTCACCGGCGCGCACGAACTCCGCGCCGTAGGCGGGACCGGTCACCTCGGACAGGGTCTGCGGCAGCGCCACCAGCGGCTGGGCCGGCGAGCGCAGCTGGGTCGAGGCATAGGGATCGAAGCGGTACTCCGGCTGGGTATCCCAATAGGGACGCCGGTACTGGGCGAGCTTTTCCATGACGTTCATGTCTCCGTGGGGCATCGATGGGGGCCACTGTATCCGTCACAGGAAGTCATGTAAATTGAGTTTTCAGCCGATTTCCATAACTTTTCATCCGCCCGACGAGTCCCAGCGTTGGACATCGGGCCGCCATGTGCCGGCAGCTACGCCGCCTGGGCCGCCGCCGGCCTTCGGTCGTCCCCCTGCCTGGCCATGGCGTCCGGTTCCCGATGCGTCACCCCTTCGCGCCGTCCGCGGCCGGCGCCCCCTTCTGCGCATTCGGCGCGCTCTGCTGCGGCGCCTGCGGCTTGACAGGTTCCGGCTGCGTGCCGACCAGTTCCAAGACGTTGTCGTTCGCGACGATCTTCACCGGATCCGTCGACTTCCACTGCTTCCTGGGGATCAGCAGCTTCCACACCCCGCTCTTGCCGCTATCCCGGAACAGCGCGACGACGCCGACGTACTGCGCATCGTCTTTCATGGGTTCGCTGATGCTCGCCACGGCATCGGGCCGGAGCACGACATCCCTGGTGGCCAGCAGGTCGGCTTTCAATCCATCCAGATCGTCGACGCGGAATCGGCTATAGCGCATTCTCAACAGCCGCCGTGGGAGTCTTGCGCACCTGCCGGACTACGGGCTCGGGGATCTCTCACACATCTACCGCCACCTACCCGCATCCGCCCACCGGCCAGGAATCGGGGCCGGACATAAGGAAAGGCCCGCAATCTCGCCACCCACCGCACCCAGGGCCACCCAGGGCTCCCTGGAGCACGACTTTGCCCGCCTTCGTGCGAGAATGCCGGTCACCCGACTGCTACGCCATCACGCTAGCTTGGCGAGGTCCACGCCGGGCTGCCCGGCCCCGGCCAGCCCCCGATGACGATGTCACTACCTATCCCTCTGTTCGATGCCATGCTGCGCGGCATGGTACTGGCCCTGCTGGCGCTGCTGGCCGCGCTGCTAGGGCGCGACCGCCCGGCCCTGCCCGCGGCACGCGCAGCCGTGGCACTGGCCGCCGGCCTGGCCGTGCAGGTTGCGAGCAGCATGCCCTGGTTCGAGCAGTCGGTGCCGCGGCTCTGGCAGGCACCGCTGGTCGGCATCGCGGTGGGCAATGCCGCGCTGCTCTGGATCTTCGTGCAGGCGCTCTTCGACGACGGTTTCGCCTTCCGCCCCGTCCATGCGCTTGCCTGGGCCGCCGCGACCGGGCTCGGCACCCTGAACTGCGCGGTGCTGGCGCATAGCGGCTCGGCCATCGCGCCCTTCACGACGGCCCTGCAGCGCGTCTTGCCGGGACTGTTCGCCGTGCTGACGATGATCGCCGCCGCGAAGGGCTGGCGCGGCGACCTGATCGAGGGCAGGCGCCGGCTGCGTGCCTTCATCGTGATTGCCGGCGTCGCCTACACCCTGCTGCAGCTTGCCGCCCGGCTCGCATCGCCCGATGGCCGGCTCTCGGACGCCGGCGCGACGCTCGACACCGCGCTGCTGTTGTGCATCGTGGCACCGCTGGCGTGCAGCATGCTGCGCATGACGGCGACGGAATTGTTTCCTTCGGCCCGCGCCATGGCGCCCCCGGAGCCCGGACCGCTGCCAGCGCCCCCACCGCCGCCCAGTCACACGGCGGCCGACGCCACGCCCGCCCGGCCCGAAACGCCCCCGCCCATGCCCTCTCCTGCCGAAGCCCTGGCGGCCGGCAACGGCCAGGCCAACGCGGCCAACGCGGCCGACGCGGCCGAACAGGCACTGGTGGACGCCTTGCTGCGGCTGATGGCCGACGAGCAGGCCTACCGCAGCGAGCAGCTCAGCGTGGCCAGCCTGGCCGCCCGGCTGGCGGTGCCGGAGTACCGCCTGCGCCGCGCCATCAACCAGCGTCTCGGCTACCGCAACTTCAGCGCCTTCGTCAACGGCTTCCGCCTGCGGGAAGCGCAGGCCGCGCTCAGCGATCCCGCCCGGCGCGCCCTGCCCGTGCTGACCATCGCGCTGGAAGCCGGCTTCCAGTCGATCGGCCCGTTCAACCGTGCCTTCAAGGCCGCCACCGGCGCCACGCCGAGCGAATACCGGCGCCAGAAGCTGGCCGATTCCTGAAATCGGCCAGCCGCGCACCAGCCGCCTGCGGCTTTCGGCGAGACGGCGGTGCCGCGCCCGGCCATGCTTCCCTCGGCGGGACGACAGTCTCCGGCAAGCGCCGGAGCCCCGCCTTCACTTCTTGACGATTTGACGAGGGTTTCCATGCAAGGTTTACGTTGGGCCGGCCTGGTGCTGGCATGGCTGTGCGGCTTGGCGCACGCATCGATGGGGCTGACCGAGCTGCCGGCCACGGCGCAGGAAGGGCCGGTCACGATCTATTACCCGTCCGACAGCGCCAGCCGGCCCGAGCCGCGCGGGCGCTTCGTGCTGGAGGTGGCGGCCGACGGCCACCCGGTGCCCGGCAACGGCCGCCTGGTGGTGATCTCGCACGGCTCCGGCGGCGCCCCCTGGGTGCATGCCGACCTGGCACGCGAACTGGTCGAGGCCGGCTTCGTGGTCGCCATGCCGCTGCACCACGCCGATAACTATCTCGATCCCAGCGACCCGGGCCCCGACAGCTGGACCATCCGCCCCGCCGAAGTGTCGCGCGCCATCGACGCGGTCGGGCACGATCCGCGCTTCGCGCCGCTGCTGCGCCTGGACAAGGTCGGCATGTTCGGCATGTCCGCCGGCGGCCACACCGCCCTGAGCCTGGCCGGCGGGCGCTGGTCGCCGGCCCGCTTCGCGCGGCACTGCGACGCGCATATCGCCGAGGATTTCCAGTCCTGCGTCGGCCTGATCACCGAGCAGACCGGCGGGCCGCTCGACGGCCTGAAACGATGGCTGGCCCTGCGCGTGATCCACTTCCGCTTCGACGACGACGCCCCGCGCGTCGATCACGATCCGCGCATCGCGGCGGTGGTGGCGGGCGTACCGGCCGCGGCCGACTTCGACATGGACTCGCTGGTGCGTCCGGCGGTGCCGCTCGGCCTCGTCACCGCCGGACGGGACCTCTGGCTGACGCCGCGCTTCCACGCCGACCAGGTGCTGGCGGCCTGCCAGACCTGCGAGCACCTGGCCGACCTGCCCGACGGCGGCCACGGCGCGCTGCTGTCGCCGCCGCCACCCGGGCTGCATGGGCTCGTCGGCGAACTGCTGAACGATCCGCCGGGCTTCGACCGCGCCGAGGTGGCCGAGGCTCACCACAAGATCACGGCCTTCTTCCAGCGCCACCTGCTGCCGTGACGGCCGCGCCGGAACGATGCAGCCTGAATGCGGCCTAGTGCAGCACTTCGTCGCCCGGCTGGGCTGGCTCGCCGGCATGCCGGCGCACTTCCGGCGACAGTTGCAGGAAGATCCAGGCCGATGCCGACGTGATCAGCCCCACGCAGACGAAGGTGGCATGGAAGGCCGGCAGCACGCCGGTCAGGCCGTGGGCGCCGAACACCTGCTGGAAGGTGGCCAGCAAGGCACCGGCCGAGGTCACCGCCAGGCTCATCGACAGCATCTGCACCATCGACAGCATGCTGTTGCCGCTGCTGGCGCCGGCGCTGCCGAGATCCTTCAGCGTGACGGTATTCATGGCAGTGAACTGGACCGAGTTGACGGCGCCGAACACCGCCAGCTGCAGCAACAGCAGCCATAGCGGCTGGGCCGGAGAGATCAGCGCGAACGAGGCCATCGCCAGGCCGACCGTGAAGGTATTGGCCACCAGCACGCGCCGGTAACCATGGCGCTCGATCAAGTTGGTGGCGATGCGCTTGGACAGCATGCCGGCGGCGGTGACCGGCAGCATCATCAGGCCCGCGTCGAGCGGCGAATAGCCCAGGCTGAGCTGCAGCGTGAGCGGGATCAGGAAAGGCATGGCACCGTTGCCGATGCGCGCGAACAGGTTGCCCAGCAGCCCGACGCTGAAACTGTGGATGTGGAACAGCTTGAGCGGGAACAGCGGCTGGCTCTTGCGCCCGGCGTGCAGCACATAGGCGGTCAGCGCCGCCATGCTGCCGATCAGCAGCATCAGCACGGTGGCATGCTGGAAGCCCAGCTCGGCCAGGCCATCCAGCGAGAAGGACAGCGTCACCATGGCCGTGGCCAGCAACACATAGCCGCCCAGGTCGAAGCCACCCAGGCCCGCCAGCTTGCTGTTGGGCATATAGCGCAGCGTGGCGATGCCGCCCGCCAGCCCGACCGGCACGTTGATCAGGAAGATCCAGTGCCAGGACAGCGCCTGGGTCAGCCAGCCGCCCAGCGTGGGCCCGATCAGCGGCCCGACCATGCCGGGGATGGCGACGAAGCTCAGCGCCCGCAGGTACTGGTCGCGCGGGAAGGTGCGCAGCACGGCCAGGCGCCCCACCGGCAGCAGCATGGCGCCGCCTACCCCCTGGATCACCCGCGCCGCCACCAGCCACGCCAGTTGGCTCGAGTAGGCGCACAGCACCGAGCCGGCCACGAACAGCACGATCGCCGTCTGGAAGATGGTGCGCGTGCCGAAGCGGTCGGCCAGCCAGCCGGAGGCCGGGATGATGACGGCCATGGTCAGCGAATAGGCAATGATCACCGACTGCATGCGCAACGGGCTCTCGCCGAGGCTGCGGGCCATGGCCGGCAATGCCGTGTTGACGATGGTGGAGTCGAGCGTCTGCATGAAGAAGCCGACGGCCACCACCCAGAGCATGATGCTGCGGTCGCGGTCGCTTTTCAGGGGGGAATTCATGGGGGCAGGGATTCGGGGCGGAGACCGCGCACGCGCGGCCGGATCCCGCACCTTACTGCCGCGGCGCGCTGCCGACAAGGGAAAGCCTGATGTGGCGTGCGGTTTTCGCCCGCGTGGCGCGCCCATGCCACGCCCACGGGCCGGCGCGGCCGGCAAGGAGTTGCCCCAGCCCCCGCGCCGGCTTATCCGGCCTGCCTGACGAAAACCGGGTTCGAGTAGAACCACAGGTCGCTGTAGTTGCGCAGGTTGATGGCATTGAAGCGGGCCTGGTCCTCGGCGATGGTCGTGCGGCTGTCGGCCAGGGGGTTGCCACCCTGGGTCTCACCGGCCACATCGGGGCCCAGATTGGTGCCACGCAGGCGGAAATAGCGGCTGCCAGTCGCGGTGAAGGTATAGCTGACGGTGTTGTAGCCGTCCTTGTCCACCTTCCAGTCGGCGCGGGTGAAGGTAGCGATGACCTTGGTGGAGTCGTTGGTGTCCTTGTCGTAGGCGGGCGTGCCGGGCTTCGGCCGCTCGACCACGTCGCCGGCGATCAGGTCGATATGGTCGACCGCCGGCCGCGCGTTGAAGGAAACGCCGCTGCCGAGCGGGTATTCGTAGTTGTTGCGCTCCGGGCTCTTGAAGCGGATCGTGAGGGTGACCTTGTCGCCCGTCTTCACTGGCAGCTCGCCACCCATCTCGCGCGAGGTGCCGCCGGTCGACACCGTGAAGTCGAGTGCGTTGATCAGGTCGCCATAGACCGCGAAGCCCTTGCCGGAGCGCAATCCGTCGAGCAGCGACTGCGCACTGCCATCCTTGAGCCAGACGTAGTTCTTGGCATAGGCGCCCGGATAGTAGCTGCTGCTGTAGATGCCGTTGGCCATCTCGAAATGGTGGTCGGAGTTGGCCACGTTCCAGATGCGGCGCCCTTCGCCCAGCAGCGCGTCCCAGATTCCACCGACCTGGGCCACGATGTAGTCCACTCCGCCATAGGTACGCGACCTGGCGTTCTCCGGCGTGTAGGCGCTGGTGTAGCCGCCGCGGTCCGGCTCCAGTTGGCCGCCCACCATGCCTTCGATGGCGAAGAACTGGTTCGGCGCCAGGTCGTGCAACTCGCGGAAGTTCGCCGCCGTGTACTTGCCCGGATTGCGCGAGGGATGGTTGATCAGCGCGTAGCTGGTGTCGGGATAATTGGCCTTGAGCCAGGCGACCGCCTTGAGCGCGTCCGCATGCGTGCTGTAGCTGCGGGGGCCCTCGGCGCTCCAGGCCGCCACGTCGACCGGGTCGAACAGGGAGTCCGACCGGTTGGTGAACAGGTACTCGAACTTGGCAACGGCCTTGGCCGCGGTCTCGAGCTTGCCGCCGCTCGGCGCGAAGATGCCGATATTCATGTGGTCGTGCGTCGGCATGTCCCATTCCGTGGCGGACAGGATCAGCTTGCCGGCATAACGCCCCGCCGCCTGCCATTGCTTGACGGCCGGCTGCTCGTACAGCGCCATGCCCTTCGAGAACGCCACGCTGCCACCGGCGATGGCGGCGCCGGTATGGTCGCGGTCCGATACGCGCAGATGATTGGACAGCGTGATCCAGTCGAGCTGGTACTTGCCAAAGGCCTGGTCGAGCACGTCCGCCAGCGGCGTTTGCGCATCGTTCGACTGAATGGTGTGGACATGCAGGTCGCCGGTGGTCCAGCGGCCCTGCACCACGGGCGTCGGCGGAGCTGGCGGCGTCGTTGGCGAAGTCGGCTGCGTGCCGCCGCCATTGCCGGCGTTGGTGGCGGGCGCATCATCCCCGCCGCAGGCGTACAGGCCGGCGCCGATGGCGCAGGAAATGGCGAAGCCGATCAAGGGCTTGCGAGCGTGCAACAACATGGTGTTTCCCTGGGAGTGAAATGGCGGACCCGTGCGGCTTCTGGCCTGCCGGACCCTTGTGCGGCGCATCATAGCGGTGGCATATGACACACACGTGACCCATTCACCACTAAATTCCTACTAACACAATATAGTTCTTACAGATAGAACAAAAGGAAAAATCATCCGGTCCACGGCTGCCGTCCGGCCCGACGCTCCCGCGCCTGCGATGCACGCCCGGTGCTACGCTGATGGCCAGGCATCGCGCCCTCCGCGCCGCCTCCGGCGACCGCCCCCGCGCGAGACATCGAGGAGCAATGATCATGTGCCGCTGGCTGGCCTATTCGGGCAACCCCATCCATCTGGAAACCGTGCTGTTCCGCGCCCAGCACTCGCTGATCGACCAGAGCCTGCACTCGCGCATGGGCCATACCACCACCAACGGCGACGGCTTCGGCGTCGGCTGGTATGGCGTGCCGACGGAGCCGCCCTTCCGCTACCGTTGCGTGGCGCCGGCCTGGAGCGACCGCAACCTGCGCGAGGCCGCGCGGGCGATCCGCTCGCCGCTGTTCGTCGCCCATGTGCGCGCTGCTACCGACACCCCGGCGCAGGAGACCAACTGTCACCCCTTCCGGCACGGCCGCTGGCTGTTCGCCCACAACGGCCTGATCCGCGACTACCCGGCGGTACGGCGCGAATTGATGCTGATGATCGCCCCCGACCTGTTTCCCGTCATCGAGGGCTCCACCGATTCGGAGGTCATGTTCCTTCTCGCCCTGACCTACGGGCTGGAGCGCAACCCGGTGCAGGCGCTGGAGCAGATGGTGGGCGTGGTGGAGGCCACCGGCGCGGCCAAGGGCATCCAGCATCCACTGAACATGACCGTCGCCGCCACCGACGGCGAGCGGATCGTGGCCGTGCGCTATTCCAGCGAGGGAGAGTCGCGTTCGCTGTTCCACAGTGCCTCGTTCCGCCACCTGCGTGCGCTCTATCCGGACGACCGGCGCATCACCGCCGCCGGCGACGATGCCTTCCTGGTCCTCTCGGAGCCGCTGATCGACCTGCCCGGCGCCTGGGAGGAGATCCCCGAGGCGACCGCGGTCGTGGCGCACGCCGGCAACGTCGAGCAGCGTCCCTTCCGGCCGCACCTGCCGGCGTTGCCGGCGCCATAGCATAGGCGCCCCCCCGGCTGACGCCCTCGGCCGACACCTTGGCCGACGGGCCAGCGGTGCCGGCAGGCACGGCCCGCGGCGAACCATCCTGGCCGCAGGGACATCCGCACACGCGCGCCGCGCTTCGTGGACAATGTCCGCAGCCGCGGCGCACGCCGCGGTCCTTGCCATGCTGATCGGAGAACACCTTGACCGAGCCACTGCTCATGCCCGGACGGCGCGCCCGCGCCGCCGTCCCGGCGCACCGGAGGCAGCCATGACGACCGCCATGCTGCTGGAGAACATCCACCAGAGCGCCACCGCGCCGCTGCAGGGCGCCGGCATCTCGGTCGACCGCCGCACGGGCGCGCTGGCCGGCGACGAGTTGCGCCAGGTGCTGGCCGCCCACGACCTGGTCGGCATCCGCTCCGCCACCCACCTGCGCGCGGCGGACATCGCCAGCGCGCCGCAACTGCTGTCGATCGGCTGCTTCTGCATCGGCACCTCCCAGGTCGACCTCGAGGCCGCCGCCGCGGCCGGCATTCCGGTCTTCAACGCGCCGTTCTCCAACACGCGCTCGGTGGCCGAGCTGGTGATCGCCGAGGCCGTGATGCTGCTGCGGCGCATTCCGGAGAAGAGCGCGCTGGCACATGCCGGCAAGTGGGCCAAGGGCGCCAGCGGCGCCTTCGAGGCGCGTGGCAAGACCATCGCCATCGTCGGCTACGGCAATATCGGCTCGCAGGTCGGCGTGCTGGCCGAGGCCATGGGCATGCAGGTGGTCTACTTCGACGTGCTGGCCCGCCTCTCGCTGGGCTCGGCGCGTGCCTGCGCCACACTCGAGGAGGCGGTCGGGCAGGCCGACGTGGTCACGCTGCACGTGCCCGCCACGCCGCGCACCCGCAACCTGGTCGATGCGCGGGTGCTGGCCGCGTGCAAACCCGGCGCCATCCTGATCAATGCCTCGCGCGGCACCGTGGTCGACATTGCCGCGCTGGCTGCGGCGCTGCGCGAGAAGCGCCTGGGCGGTGCCGCCATCGATGTCTTCCCCGAAGAGCCCAAGACCAACAGCGAGCCGTTCGTCAGCGAGCTGCAGGGCCTGCCCAACGTGCTGCTGACCCCGCACGTCGGCGGCAGCACCGAGGAGGCGCAGGAGAACATCGGCACCGAAGTGGCGGCCAAGCTGGTCCACTTCCTGACCACCGGCGGCACCATCGGCGCGGTCAACTTCCCCGAGGTCGATCCCGGCCCTCTGCAGGCGCCGGCACGCCTGCTGAACGTGCACAGCAACGCCCCCGGCGCGCTGGCCGCGCTCAACACGCTGCTGGCACAGGACGGCGCCAACATCACCGGCCAGCACCTGCAGACGCGCGGCGCCACCGGCTATGTGGTGACCGACCTGGACCGCGTGCCCTCCGCCGGGCTGATGGAGGCGCTGCGCGCGCACGCCGGCTTTGTGCGCTCGCGCCTGCTGACGCGCTGAGCGCCCGGTACGCGGCGGCGGTGCGGGGCGGCCCGGGCGGTGCGGGCGGCGCCGTGCTTCCGCGGCGAGCTGGGAAAGCCTGCACGGTTCGTGCGGGCGGCCGGCGCGGCGCCCGAGCAGGCCGCCGCAGTGCAGCCCCGAGCCGCACGCTCAAGCATCCCGCCTCGCCTCACATCCAGCCGAAGCGGCGCAGGTAGAAGCGCTTCATCGCCGTGGTCAGCAGCGCATAGCCCAGCACGATCGCCACCAGCCAGGGGAAGTAGGCCAGCGGCAGCGGCACCAGCTTGAAGTTGGCCGCCAGCGGGCCCATCGGCAGGTAGATGCCGATGGCGATGATCAGCCCGGTCATCAGCGTCAGCGGCCAGGCCGCGCGGCTCTGGATGAACGGCAGCTTGGGCGTGCGGATCATGTGCACGATCAGCGTCTGCGTGACCAGCCCCACCACGAACCAGCCCGACTGGAACAGCGACTGCTGCGCCGGCGTGCTGGCGTGGAAGACGAACCACATCAGCGCGAAGGTGGCGAGGTCGAACAGCGAGCTGAGCGGCCCGAAGAACAGCATGAAGCGGCCGATGTCGCCCGGATTCCAGGTCAGCGGCCGGTTCACCAGTTCCTCGTCGACCTTGTCGAAGGGGATGGCGATCTGGGAGATGTCGTAGAGCAGGTTCTGCACCAGCAGCTGCAGCGGCAGCATCGGCAGGAAGGGCAGGAAGGCGCTCGCCACCAGCACCGAGAACACGTTGCCGAAGTTGGAGCTGGCCGTCATGCGGATGTACTTCAGCATATTGCAGAAGGTGCGCCGCCCTTCGATCACGCCGGCTTCCAGCACCATCAGGCTCTTCTCCAGCAGGATGATGTCGGCCGCCTCCTTGGCGATGTCCACCGCGCTGTCCACCGAGATGCCGATGTCGGCGGCGCGCAGCGCGGCGGCGTCGTTGATGCCGTCGCCCATGAAGCCGACCACGTGGCCGTTGGCGCGCAGCGCCTGCACGATGCGTTCCTTGTGCAGCGGCGACAGGCGCGCGAACACATTGTGCGCCTCGACCGCCTGCGCCAGCGCCGCCGCGTCCATCGTCTCCACGTCGGGCCCGAGCAGCACGCCGTCCAACTCCAGGCCGACCTCGCGGCAGACCTTGGCGGTGACCAGCTCGTTGTCGCCGGTCAGCACCTTGACGTCCACGCCGTGCGCGGCCAGCGCGCGCAGGGCCGGCGCGGTGGACTCCTTGGGCGGATCGAGGAAGGCGATGTAGCCGACCAGCGTCAGGTCGCGCTCGTCGACCACGCTGTAGGTGGTCATCGAGGCCGGCGTTTCCTTCATCGCCACCGCCACCACGCGCAGGCCTTCCTGGTTCAGGTCGTGGGTGACCTGGCGCACCCGGGCCAGCAGCGCGCCGTCCAGCGGCCGCACCATGCCGTCGATCTGCACCCAGGTGCAGGCGGCCAGCACCTCTTCGACGGCACCCTTGCAGATCAGCTCGTTGTGGTCGCCGCGTTCGGACACCACCACCGACATGCGGCGCCGCTCGAAGTCGAAGGGGATCTCGTCGACCTTGCGGTAGTCGAGCACCAGCTTCAGTTCCTTCTGCAGCTCGGCGTGCTCCAGCACCGCACGGTCCAGCAGGTTCTTCAGGCCGGTCTGGAAATAGCTGTTCAGGTAGGCGTGCTTGAGCACCTCCTGCGAGACCTGGCCGAGCACGTCGGTATGCCGCTCCAGCACGATCTTGTCGCGTGTCAGGGTGCCGGTCTTGTCGGTGCACAGCACGTCCATCGCGCCGAAGTTCTGGATCGCGTCGAGGCGCTTGACGATGACCTGGCGGCGCGACATCAGCACCGCGCCCTTGGCCAGCGTCGAGGTCACGATCATCGGCAGCATCTCCGGCGTCAGGCCCACCGCCACCGACAGCGCGAACAGGAAGGCCTCCATCCAGTCGCCCTTGGTGAAACCGTTGACCAGCAGCACGATGGGCACCATCACCAGGGCGAAGCGGATCAGCAGCCAGCTCACCTGGTTGACGCCGGCCTGGAAGGCGGTGCCGGAGCGGTCGGCCGAGGTCGCGCGTGACGCCAGGGTGCCGAAGTAGGTGCGGTTACCCGTCTCCAGTACCACCGCGGAGGCAGCGCCAGAGACCACATTGGTGCCCATGAAGACGATATTGCCCAGTTCGAGCGCGTTGGCGGTGGGTGCGCGCAGCTCGGCGAATTTCTCCACCGGCAGTGACTCGCCGGTCATCGCGGCCTGGCTGACGAACAGGTCCTTGGCGGCGAGGATGCGGCAGTCGGCCGGGATCATGTCGCCCGCCGACAGCACCACGATCTCGCCCGGCACCAGCTCGCGCAGCGGCACTTCGATCTGTGCCGGCGGGCGCGAGTGCACCTGCATATTGAAGTGCCTGGCGTCCTCCGCCGCGCGCAGGCGCACCAGGTCGCGCCGCACCACCGTGGCGGTGGTGCTGACCATGGCCTTGAGGGCGTCGGCGGCGCGGTTCGAGCGCCGCTCCTGCACGAAGCGGATCACCGTCGACAGCAGCACCATGGTGCCGATCACGGTGGTGGCCTGGACGTCGTCGGTCAGCCAGGAGATGACCGCCAGCACCGTCAGCAGCAGGTTGAAGGGATTACTGTAGGCGTGCCAGAAGTGAAGCCAGGCCGGCAGGGGCTTCTCGTGCTCGACCTCGTTGGGGCCCAGGCGGTCCAGCCGCTCCTCCACGTCCAGGCTGGTCAACCCGTCCTCGTGTGCACGCAGGTGTACCAGCACCGCCGGGATATCGTCGCGGGCGGCGCGGTGCAGCTCGCGCGAGAGCGCCTCGGGAACCACCCGCGCGCTCTTCTGGTCGTGCAGCGATTCGAACAGCGCGAGGCGGCGGAAGTGGTGGGTGGCGCGGCGCGTGCGCAGGAAGGCCGCGTACAGGGTTCTCAGCATGCCGAGCTTCATCGCGGCACCTCCTCGCAGGCTTGCGCGCCGGGCGGCAACGCCGCGGCGCCACGGTGACGGCAGCGGCGGCAGCGCCGGTCCGACAGGGCCAGCACGGCCGCGGCACGCCAGGCGCGCAGATAGGGCAAGGCGGCCAGCCCGAAAGGAATCAGATGGAATGACATGAAGCCTCCCTCATGCCTTGCCGGCATTCCGGCAGCAGGCAGGCGAGACGACTCCGCCGCGCGGCGCGCGGATGACGGACGAGCGCCGTCCATCGCGCGATCAGCCGATCAGCGGAAGTCGAAGCAATGGATGTGGGAGGGAGGCGTGCGGAGAACCCGCGCGCATGCCACTACCCGCCGTATCGGCCAGGCAGTGGCGAGGAATCGCCTTGACTGACTAGCCGCTCAGGAATCGGCCGGCGGCCGACTAGAACAACTGTCCATGGGAATCACCCGAAGTGAAGACGGAGCGAAGCATACCAAAGAGGCAAATCGGCGCGCAATGCCAATTTCTCGGCATTTGACATGGAAATTTCCACCCCACCGGCGGCGCGTTCATCGCGTCAGGTCCGCCTGCGTGGCACTGCCGGCGCACGCGCGCGGCGCCGCTCCCCGGCTGGCGCCGTCTCCACCGCCGTTTCCACCGCTGGCTTAGTCGCCGGCTTCGCCGCCTCGCGCCCGGCCAGCTTGGCGCTGCGCTTCGCCTGCGCGCTCGCAGCCGTCGCCCCGGCCTGCGCCGAACGCATCTGCGCGCTCTCGCTGGTGGTGACACCGATGGTGCGCGCCAGTTGGCGGCTGACGCTGATATAGGCGTGCCCGAGGCGCGCATCGAAGTAAAGCGAATCGCCCCGCGCCAGCCGCACGAACTCGCCATTGGTGAAATGCACCTCGACCTCGCCGCTGAGCACGTAGATGAACTCTTCGCCCGGGTGGCTGGCGTAGGCTTCGGGGCCGGTGATGCGGCGCGCATGCACCGTCGCCACGGTGGGGCTCATCTGCTTGCCCGCCGCCTCGGTGCCGAGGAACTCATAGGTGATCGACTGGCCTGTGTAGACCACGCCCTGGTTGGCGCGCGTGACGATCGGCCCCTGGAACGGCGCCGCGGTCTCGCCAGCGCCGGCGAACATTTCCCCCATGTCCATCTGCAGCGCCTTGCCCAGGGCCGCAAAGTTCTCGTAGCCCAGCGCAAGCTGGCCACGCTCAGCGCGCGAGATGGTGGTGATGGAGACGCCGGACAGCTCCGACAGGTGGGCCAGGGTCCAGCCGAAGTCCTTGCGTGCGCGGCGCAGGCGCTCGCCGAAAGTCTCCCGGTCAAGGGTGCGCGATGCATTGGCGCCGCGCGGCGGCACGTCTTTCTCTTTCAAGCCAGGTCCTCTATCGATGGCACGGCGCCGTCCCGGCGGACGGCGTGAGGGCAGATTATCCCAGAATTTGCGGATCCGCCAATTTGTGCATCCGCAAATTTGCATAAACGCGAATTTGCGTAAACGCTAATTTGCGTATTCGCAAATTCTTGAATACACTCGCTGCACCCCTGAAGATCGCGCCCCGGCCCGGGATGCGCCGCCGACCCGATTTCATGCAAACGCCCACCTCCGCTTCCCCGCTCCGCTCCGATTTCCTGGTGATCGGCGCCGGCATTGCCGGCGCTTCCATCGCTTACTGGCTGGCGCCGCACGGCAGCGTCACCGTGCTGGAACGGGAAAGCCAGCCCGGCTACCACTCCACCGGCCGCTCGGCCGCCCTCTTCATGGAAAGCTACGGCACGCCGCAGGTGCGCGCCCTGACCATGGCCAGCCGCGCCTTCCTGGAGCAGCCGCCGGCCGGCTTCGCCGAGCACCCGCTGCTGAGCCCGCGCGGCGCCATGATGGTAGCCGCGCCCGGCCAGGAAGCCCTGCTCGACGAACACTGGGCGGTGCTGCACCCGATGGCGCCCGAAGCGCGGCGGCTGAGCGCCGCCGAAGCCTGCGCGCGCGTGCCCGTGCTGCGCCCCGAGCAGGTCATCGGCGCGGTCTACGAACCCGGCGCGGCCGACATGGACGTGCACGCCATCCACCAGGGCTATCTGCGCGGCATGCGCCAGGCCGGCGGCAAGCTGGTGTGCGATGCCGAGGTGCGCGCCATCGCGCGCGACGGCGCAGAGTGGCAGGTCGCTACCGGCACCCAGTCCTTCCGCGCCCCGGTGCTGGTCAACGCCGCCGGCGCCTGGGCCGACGTGGTGGCGCGCCTGGCCGGCGTGGCGCCGCTGGGTCTGCAGCCCTGCCGCCGCTCGGCCTTCGTGTTCCAGCCGCCGGCCGGCCTGGACTGCCATGGCTGGCCGATGGTGCACAGTGCGGACGAATCCTGGTATCTCAAGCCCGACGCCGGCATGCTGCTCGGTTCGCCCGCCAACGCCGACCCGGTCGAGCCCCAGGACGTGCAGCCCGAAGAACTGGACATCGCCCTGGCCATCCACCGCATCGAGGAAGCCACCACCTTGTCGATCCGTCACCCGGCGCGCACCTGGGCGGGACTGCGCTCCTTCGTCGCCGACGGCGACCTGGTGGGCGGCTTCGACGACGCCGTGCCCGGCTTCTTCTGGGTGGCGGCGCAGGGCGGCTACGGCATCCAGACCTCGGCCGCCATGGGCGAGACCTGTGCCGCGCTGGCGCGCGGCCTGCCGGTGCCGGCGCACGCGGCCGCCTTCGGCCTGACCGCCGCCATGCTGGGACCCGGCCGCCTGCGCCCCCGCGCCGCCTAGCGCCGCGGCGCGCGGATGGCAAGACGGACAACCAAGACAACAACGACATCCAGGAGACAACCATGCGCGTGTTCAGCGCTTCCCTCGCCACCGAGACCAACACCTTCGCGCCCATGCCCACCGGGCTGGCGTCCTTCCGCGACCGCGGCTACTTCCCGGCGGGCAAGCATCCCGACCAGATGACTTTCTTCTCCGGCCCGCTGTGGGCCGCGCGCCTGCGCGGCAAGGAACGCGGCTGGACCCTGCTGGAAGGCATGGTGGCCGGGGCCCAGCCCAGCGGCACCACCACGCGCCAGGCTTACGAGTCCCTGCGCGAGGAACTGCTGGCCGACCTGCGCGCGGCGCTGCCGGTCGACATGGTGCTGCTCGGGCTGCACGGCGCCATGGTCGCCGATGGCTACGATGACTGCGAGGGAGACCTGCTGCGCCGGGTTCGCGAGATCGTCGGGCCCGAGGTGGTGGTCGGCGCCGAACTGGACCCGCACAGCCACCTGACGCCGGCCATGACCGCGCACGCGGACCTGCTGATCGCCTTCAAGGAATATCCGCACACCGACGTGCTGGAGCGTGCGCTGGAACTGGTCGACCTGTGCGCGGCCAGGGCCGCGGGACGCATCCGCCCGGTGGCCGCGGTGGTCGACTGCGAGATGATCGTCACCATGCACACTTCGCGCGAGCCGGCGCGCGGCTTCGTCGACCGCATCCAGGCGCTGGAAGGCCGCGATGGCGTGCTGTCGATCTCCATCGCGCACGGCTTCGCCTGGGGCGACGTGCCCGAGATGGGCACCAAGGTGCTGGTCTACACCGACGGCGACCCCGCCGCCGCCCAGGCGCTCGCGCGCCGGCTGGCCGACGAGCTGATCGGCCTGCGCGAGGCGCTCGACGTACCCTACCCCGACATCGATGCCGCGCTCGACCAGGCGCTGGCCTGCGACGGCGGCCCCGTGGTGCTGGCCGACGGCGCCGACAACCCCGGCGGCGGCGCGGCCGGCGACTCCACCTTCATCCTGCGCCGCCTGCTCGAACGCGGCATCGGCAACGCCGCCATCGGCCCGCTGTGGGACCCGGTGGCGGTGCGCATCGCCTTCGAAGCCGGCGTGGGGGCACGGCTGCCGCTGCGCATCGGCGGCAAGATCGGCCCGCTGTCCGGCCAGCCCCTCGACCTCGACTGCACGGTCAAGGCGCTCCATCCCGACATGGTGATGACGGGCCTGGCCAACGCGCCGATGCCGCTCGGCGACTGCGCGCTGGTGGAAGCCGGCGGCATCGACATCGTGCTGATCACGCTGCGCAACCAGGCCATGGGCACCGACCTGTTCACGCAGCTGGGCTGCGACCTGTCGGCGCGCAAGCTCATCGTCGTCAAGTCCTCGCAGCACTTCTATGCCGCCTTCTCGAAGGTGGCACGCCATGTCATCTATGTGGGCGCGCCGGGCGCGGTCACGCTGGACCTGCGCACCCTGCCGTACCGGCATATCCGGCGGCCGAAGTGGCCGCTCGACGCCGCCTGAGCGCCGCCTCAGCGCCACCTGACGCCACCTGAGCCCGGCCAGGGCTGCCTCGCAGATAACAGGACACCAGGCCTCCGCCTCCTGGCACATCCAGGAACACCAGAGAAGCCGGCCAACACAACGGAGACACACCATGTTCCACCGCCCGCTCACCGCGCCCGCCGCGATCGTCCTCAGCGCGCTGCTCTGCACCGGCGCGGCCCTGCCGCCGCAGGCCCACGCCCAGGCTGCCGCCAAGACCCTGAAGGTCGTGCCGCACGCCGACCTGAAGATCCTCGATCCGACCTTCACCACGGCCTACATCACGCGCAATTTCGGCTACATGGTCTACGACACGCTGTTCGCCCAGGACGCGAACGGCAAGCCGCAGCCGCAGATGGTCGACACCTTCAACAGCAGCAAGGACGGCAGGCAGTGGACCTTCACGCTTCGCCCCAACCTGAAGTTCTCCGACGGCCAGCCGGTCACGGCGGCCGACGCCGTGGCCTCGCTGCAGCGCTGGGGCGCGCGCGACAGCCTCGGCCGCGCCATGGGCGAGGCCGGGGCCACCTGGAAGGCGGTCGACGCGCGCACCTTCACGCTGACCCTGCAGCAGCCCTTCGGCATGGTGCTCGACGCGCTGGCCAAGCCCTCGGGCTTCCCGCCGGTGATCCTGCCGGAACGCCTGGCCAAGCTGCCGGCCACCGCGCCGCTGACCGAGGTGGTCGGCTCCGGCCCCTACCTGTTCAAGCGCGATGAGTGGGTGCCCGGCAACAAGGCGGTGTTCGTGCGCAACCCGAACTACGTGGGCCGCCGCGAGGCACCGAGCGGGCTGGCCGGCAACAAGGCCGGCCACTTCGACCGCGTCGAATGGCTCTACCTGCCCGACGCGAACAGCGCCATCGCCGCGCTCAAGCGGGGCGAGGTCGACCTGATCGAGCAACTGCCGCCCGACTACATCACCCCCCTGCGTGCCGATCCCGCCATCAAGATCGGCGCCGGCGGCACCTACCAGGGCATGCTGGTGATGAACCAGCTCCATCCGCCCTTCAACAACCCCAAGGTGCGCCAGGCGGTGCTGCAGGCGGTCAGCCAGGAACGCTTCACCGCGGCCATGGGCTTCCCGCTGGACATGCGCATGAACTACTGCGCCACCTTCTTCATCTGCGGCAGCCCGAACGACACCTCGGCCGGCGCCGATCCCTTCCGCAAGGCCGACGTGGCCAAGGCCAAGCAGATGCTGGCGGGTGCCGGCTACAAGGGCGAGAAGGTGGTGCTGCTGGTGCCCACCGACGTCACCGCCCTCAATGCCGAGGCGCTGATGGCGGCGCAGACCCTGCGCAGCATCGGCGTCAACGTCGACATGCAGAACATGGACTGGGCCTCGATCGGCGCGCGCCGCGCCAAGCGCGACGCGCCCGAGGCCGGCGGCTGGAACATGTACGTCACCGTGGCCGGCGAGTTCGACGCCAACTCGCCCATCACCAATGCCTACCTGAGCGCGGCCTGCGGCAGCAGCCTGCCCGGCTGGCCCTGCGACAAGCCGCTCGACGAACTGCGCAGCGCCTGGGTGCGCGAGACGGCGCCGGCCAAGCGCCGCGAGCTGCTCGACGCCTTCCAGAAGCGCGCCTACGAGGCCGTGCCCTATGTGAACGCCGGCCAGTATTCGGCGGCCTTCGCCGCCCGCGCCAACCTCAAGGGCCTGGACAAGCTGTGGGGCGGCGTGCCCACGGTCTGGGCCCTCGACCGCTGAGCCGGGGCCGCCATGGGCTTCCTGCTCCGCCGCCTGCTGGCCACGCTGCCGGTGATGGCCGTGGTGGCCGTCGTGGTCTTCCTGCTGATCCACCTGTCGCCGGGCGATCCGGCGGCGCTGATCGCCGGGGACCTCGCCACTGCCGACGACATCGCCCGCCTGCGCGGCGCGCTCGGCCTCGACCAGCCGCTCTGGCGGCAGTTCCTGCTGTGGGCCGGGCGCCTGGCCGGCGGCGACCTCGGCACTTCGATCTTCACCCAGGTGCCGGTCACCACCCTGCTGGCCCAGCGGCTCGAGCCGACCGTGTCGATCGCCGCGCTGACCATGCTGCTGACGCTGCTGGTGGCGGTGCCGCTCGGCACGCTGGCGGCCTACCGCGCCGGCAGCTGGGTCGACCGCCTGGTGATGCTGTTCGCCGTGCTGGCCTTCTCGCTGCCGGTGTTCCTGGTCGGCTACCTGCTGGTCTATGCCTTCGCCATCCGCCTGCCCTGGTTCCCGGTGCAAGGCTACGTGCCGCTGGCCGAAGGCGCCGGCGCCTGGCTGCGCAGCCTGGTGCTGCCCTGCATCAACCTGGCGCTGGTCTACATCGCGCTGGTGACGCGCATGACGCGCGCCACCGTGCTCGAGGTGCTGCACGAGGACTACATCCGCACCGCGCGCGCCAAGGGCCTGGGCGTGCTGCCGGTGCTGGGCCACGCGCTGCGCAACGCCGCGGTGCCGATCGCCACCACGGTGGGCATCGGCATCGCGCTGCTGATCGGCGGCGTGGTGGTCACCGAGACCGTGTTCGCCATTCCGGGCATCGGCCGCCTGGTGGTGGACTCCGTGCAGCGCCACGACTACCCGGTGATCCAGAGCGTGCTGCTGTTGTCCGCCGGCGTCTACGTGCTGATCAACCTCCTGATCGACCTCAGCTACCGGCTGTTCGATCCGCGCATCCGCTACTGAGCCGGAGCCCGACCATGACCCCATCCCTGCCCGCCGCGCCGGTGGACGGCGCGACGGACGCCGCCCTGAACGGCGCCCCGAACGGCGCCCCGAACGGCGCCCATCACGGCGCCGACCTGCCCGATGACACCCCGTTCCAGCTGCCCCGCTGGTACTGGGTGCGCAAGCACCCGACCCTGCTGATCGGCGCGCTGCTGCTGCTTGCCGTGGCCGCGCTCGCGCTGGCCGCGCCCTGGCTCGCGCCCTTCGACCCGCAGGACATCGATCCCCTGGCGCGCATGCAGCCCCCATCCGCCGTGCACTGGTTCGGCACCGACGCGCTCGGCCGCGATGTCTTCAGCCGCGCCGTCTGGGGCGGCCGCGTCTCGCTGACGGTGGCCCTCGCGGTGGGCCTGCTGGCCACCGTGCTCGGCGTGGCGCTCGGCCTCACCGCCGGCTTCGTGCGCTGGACCGATGCCTTCCTGATGCGCGTGATGGACGGCCTGATGGCCATCCCCGGCGTGCTGCTGGCGATCGCCCTGATGGCGCTGACCCAGGCCAGCCTGGGCGCCGTCATCGTCGCCATCACGGTGCCCGAGGTGCCGCGCGTGGTGCGGCTGGTGCGTTCGCTGGCGCTGACGCTGCGCGAGCAGCTCTACGTCGAGGCCGCGCACGCGCTCGGCACGCGCCTGCCGGTGATCCTGCTGCGCCATGTGCTGCCCAATATGGTGGCGCCCCTGGTGGTGCAGGCCACCTTCATCGCCGCCGCCGCGGTGCTGACCGAGGCGGCCCTGTCCTTCCTCGGCGTGGGCGTGCCGCCGCAGACGCCGAGCTGGGGCAATATGATGGCCGAAGGCCGCAACTTCGTCGCCGTGGCCTTCCACATCCTGCTCTATCCCGGCCTGCTGCTCGCCACCACCGTGCTGGCCATCAACCTGCTCGGCGACGGCCTGCGCGACGCCCTCGATCCGCGCCTGGCGCGCCAACTCTGAACCCTGATCCCGGGAGCCGAACATGATGCCAGACCGGACCACGCCGCCCGCCGGCACGCCGCTGCTGGAAGTCCAGGACCTGCAGGTCCGTTTCGATACCCTCAGCGGGCCGGCGCGCTCCGTCAACGGCGTGTCCTACACCGTGCGCGCCGGCGAGACGCTCGGCGTGGTGGGCGAGTCGGGCTGCGGCAAGAGCGTGACCGCGCTCGCCATCATGCGCCTGCTGGCCACGCCGCCCGCCCGCGTGCGCGGCAGCATCCGCCTGCGCGGCACCGAGCTGCTGGCGCTGAGCGAGCGCGAGATGCGCCGCATCCGCGGCAACCGCATCTCGATGATCTTCCAGGAGCCGATGACCTCGCTCAACCCGGTGCTGACCATCGGCCGCCAGATCGGCGAGACGGTGCGCCTGCACCAGGGCGCCAGCCGCGCCGAGGCGCGCCGGCGCGCCATCGAGATGCTGCGCCTGGTGCAGATTCCCGAGCCGGAGCGCCGTGTCGACGAGTATCCGCACCAGCTTTCGGGCGGCATGCGCCAGCGCGTGATGATCGCGCTGGCACTGGCCTGCCATCCCGAAGTGCTGATCGCCGACGAACCCACCACCGCGCTGGACGTCACCATCCAGGCGCAGATCCTCGAGCTGGTGCGCCGGCTGCAGCAGGAACTCGGCATGGGCGTGGTGATGATCACGCATGACCTCGGCGTGGTGGCGGAGAGCTGCCAGCGCGTGGTGGTGATGTACGCCGGGCGCAAGGTGGAGGAAGCCGACGTGACCGAGCTGTTCGACCGGCCGCTGCACCCCTACACGCGTGCGCTGATGGCCTCGATGCCCTCGCTCAATGCGGGCGGCGGGCGCCTGGCCGAGATCCCCGGCCTGGTGCCCTCGCCGCTGCAGCCGCAGCGTGGCTGCGCCTTCGCGCCGCGCTGCGCGCTGGCCGAGGCACGCTGCCACCAACAGGCGCCGGCGCTGGCCGAATCCGGCGCCGGCCACCTGGTGGCCTGCTTCGCCGTGGCCGCCGCCCACCCCGCATCCCCGCTGGAGATCGCCGCATGAACGCCCCCGCCCAGGCCGCCGTCCCCTTGCTGCAGGTCGAAGGCCTGCGCAAGCACTACGCCGCGCCGCGCCGCTGGCCGGCCCCGCCGCCCGCGCCGGTACAGGCCGTCGATGGCGTCTCCTTCACGGTGGCGCGCGGCGAGACGCTGTCGCTGGTCGGCGAATCGGGCTGCGGCAAGACCACCACCGCCAAGTCCGTGCTGCGCCTGGTGGAACCCAGCGCCGGCTCGGTGCGCCTGGACGGCGAAGAACTGCTGGAGCTGTCGGCCAGCGCCATGCGCCAGCGCCGGCGCGACGTGCAGATCATCTTCCAGGACCCCTACGCCTCCTTGAGCCCGCGCCTGACCGCCGGCGAGATCGTCGCCGAGCCGCTGCGCAATTTCGGCATGCGCTCGCGCGCCGAGCGCGAGGCGCGCGTGCAGTGGCTGTTCGGCAAGGTCGGGCTGCGCCCGGAAGCGGCCGCGCGCTATCCGCACGAGTTCTCCGGCGGCCAGCGCCAGCGCCTGGGCATCGCGCGCGCGCTGGCGCTGCAGCCCAGGCTGATCGTCTGCGACGAACCGGTCTCCGCGCTCGACGTGTCGGTGCAGGCCCAGGTGGTCAATCTGCTGATGGACCTGCAGCAGGAATTCGGCATCGCCTACCTGTTCGTCGCCCATGACCTGGCCGTGGTACGCCATATCAGCCACCGCGTGGCGGTGATGTACCTGGGCCGCATCGTCGAGCTGGCCGACCGCGACACGCTGTTCGACGCGCCGCGCCACCCCTACACCGAGATCCTGCTGTCGGCCGCGCCGGTACCCGACCCGCGCGCGCCGGTGCGCCGCATGGTGCTGCAGGGCGACCCGCCCAGCCCGGCGCGGCCGCCCTCCGGCTGCCGCTTCCATACGCGCTGCCCGCTGGCGCAGGAGGTCTGCCGCACCCAGGCGCCGGCGCTGACCCCGCGCCCGGGCGCCGGGGCCGCCGAGCACCTGGTGGCCTGCCATTTCCGCTGAAGGTGGCACCCCGCTGCTGCCTCCCTTTCCGATCCCCTTGCCCTGCCCAGGAGAACCCCACGATGGCTGAACCGGTTACCACCCACCACGACCTGCTGATCCGCGGCGGCACCGTGATCGACGGCAGCAGGGCACCGCGCTTCGAAGCCGACGTGGCCGTGCGCGACGGCCGCATCGCCGCCATCGGCGACCTGTCCGGCCACAGCGCCGCGCGCACGCTCGACGCGCACGGCCGCATCGTCGCGCCCGGCTTCATCGATTCCCATACCCACGACGACCAGGCCGTGCTGTCGCAGCCGGCCATGCCGTTCAAGGTCTCGCAGGGTGTCACCACGGTGGTGGCCGGCAACTGCGGCATCAGCGCCGCGCCGCTGCGCGCCGACATGGACCTGCCGATGCCGCTGGGCCTGATCGACGCCCCGCCCGACGGCCGCTTCGGCACCTTCGCCGCCTACCTCGACGCGCTGCGCGCGGCGCCCAGCTCGGTCAACGTGGCCGCCATGGTCGGCCATTCCACGCTGCGTGCGGTCACCATGGCCTCGCTCGAGCGCCCGGCCGACGCCGGCGAGATCGCCGCCATGCAGGCCCTGGTGGAAGAGGCCATGCAGGCCGGCGCCATCGGCCTCTCGACCGGCACTTTCTACCCGCCGGCGGCCAAGGCCACCACCGAAGAGATCATCGAGGTATGCCGGCCGCTGAGCGCGCGCAAGGCGCTCTATGTCACCCATATGCGCAACGAATCCGACCATGTGATGGAGGCGCTGCAGGAGACCTTCCGCATCGGCCGCGCGCTCGACGTGCCGGTGGTGGTGTCGCACCACAAGGTGCAGAACACCCCCAACTTCGGCCGCAGCCGCGTCACGCTGCCCTTCATCCAGGAGACCATGCGGCAACAGTGTGTGTCGCTCGACTGCTATCCCTACACCGCCGGCTCCACCATGATCCGCACCGAGGCGCACATGCTGGAAGGCCGCGTGCGCATCGCCTCCAGCCAGCCGCACCCCGAGTGCGCCGGCCGCGACCTCGACGAGATCGCGCGCGAATGGGGCGTGTCCAAGCAGGAGGCCGCGCAGCGCCTGCAGCCCGGCACCGCGATCTACTTCCTGATGGACGAGGGCGATGTGCAGCGCATCCTCGCCTTCGAGGACACCATGATCGGCTCCGACGGCATTCCCGTGGGCGAGAATCCGCACCCGCGCCTGTGGGGCACCTTCCCGCGCGTGCTCGGCCACTACTGCCGCGACATCGGCCTGTTCCCGCTGGAAACCGCGGTGTGGAAGATGACCGGACTCACCGCGCGCAACTTCGGCCTGCACGGGCGCGGCACGCTGGCGGCGGGCAATCATGCCGACCTCGTCATCTTCGACGCCGGCACGATACGCGACGCGGCGGACTACGACACGCCCACGCGGCCGGCCGAAGGCATCGATACCGTGATCGTCAACGGCGCCGTCACCTGGCACGCGGGCCGGCATACGGGCGTGCGCAACGGCCAGGTCATCACGCGGCGCGATCCCGTGGCGGCTTAGCCAGGCGGCGAGCCGACCAGCCGGCCGAGCCGCCGAGCTGCCGAGCTGCTGAAACCCTAAGGCGCGGGCGCGCCGCCCGGCCGTGCGCCGGCCGCGGCGCGCCAGGCCTCCAGCTGCGCGCGCACCGCCGCCAGGTGCTCGCCTGCGGCATCGACCGCGTCCTCGAGCTGCTGCGGCGTGCAGTGCAGCTCCGCGCACCAGTAACGCGCCTCCAGGGCATCCATCAGGTTGACCCGGCCCGGGTCCAGGGGCCGGAAGCCCTGCGGAATGTCGCTCATGCCTGCCTCCCTATGTCGGCGGGCGCCACCTGTCCCGCCGGCGCGTGCTTGCGGCCGGCATCCGTGCGACGCCTTCAGGCACTGTAGACCAAATCCGCCTGCATGCAGCCCGGGCGCACCAGGCCCGGACCATGCTCGGGGCCGCCTTCCTGCAAGGCGGGCCGCGACCGGGCGCCGCCGCGCGCTCAGGCGCGCGGCGGGGGAAACACATACCAGCATCCGTCGCCGTGCCGGAAGAAGAACAAGGCGAGGCGGCTGTCGCCATGCGCGGCCTCCACCCGCACGCAGCCGTGCGGATTCACCGGGGAGCGCGCCACACGCGTGATGCGCACCGGCAGGCCGGCCGCCGGCCCCATCCATTTGCCGATCAGCCGGCGCAGCGATATCGCATCGGTCCGCATGGCCTCCTCTTCCTCAGCCTGCGTGGGTGACGTACGGCACGCAGCCGGCGGCGCAACGCGCCGATGCCCGCCCGGGTCGGGGCCTGGCCGTGGCGAGCCGTCCCCGGCGAGGGCCTGGGATTGCGCGGCCCGCTTTGAGCGCGGCGCCCCAGTGGCTATGCTGATCGATGGGCGCGCGCTCCCCGGTGCCACCTCGACCCGGGCCTTGCGGCGGCCGTGGCGGCACGCCCGGCATGGCAGGTGCCGGCCGATCGCAGTGATTCCGTGGACCCGCATCGTGAACATCGTGCGTTGCGCATCGCCATTCCCTTGGCAGTCTTCCGCCTGCACGGACGTCGGGCGGGTGCGGCTGCGCAACGAGGACGCCTGCCTCGACCTGCCCGGGCGCGGCCTGTGGGCCGTGGCCGACGGCATGGGCGGCCACGCGCTCGGCGACTACGCCAGCCAGGCGGTGGTGGCCGCGCTGGCCGCGCTGCCCGCGCCCGCCACGCTGCAGGACGCGCTGCGCGATGCGCGCGCGGCGCTGCGGCAGGTCAACCAGGCGCTGCTCGACGAGGCCGCGCGCCGCCGCGTGCCGTGCATCGGCAGTACCGTGGTGGTGCTGCTCGCCTGCGGCCCGCGCCGTGCCTGCCGCTGTGCCTGCCTGTGGGCGGGCGACAGCCGGCTCTACGCCCTGCGCGACGGCCACCTCTCGCGCATCACGCACGACCACAACCGCGCGGAAGAGCTGCGCGCGCGCAGGCTGATCACCGCCGGGCAGGCCCTGCACCACCCGGCGCAGAACCTGGTCACGCGTGCACTCGGCGCCGCCGCCACGCTCGAGACGGAAGAACGGGAGATCGAAGCCGAAGCCGGCACCGTGTTCCTGCTGTGCAGCGACGGTCTCAGCAACGAGCTCTGCGACGAAGACATCGCGTCGATCCTGGCGGCCTGCGGCGACGACTGTGCGCAGGCCGCCAGGGCCCTGGTGCAGGCCGCGCTCGAGCGCGGCGGCAGCGACAATGTCTCGGCGGTCGTGGTACGTGCCGGCGAGGCCGGCCTGCCAGCCGGGCCCTTGCCGGATTCCGCGTGACGCGAGGGTTCCGCGGTCCCCGCTCATCACTTGCCCCGCTGCGACTCCACGAAGGCCTGCACCGCCCACAGCACCTCCTGCGGCAGCAGCCCTTCCCACGGCGGCATGTGCACCACGCCGACCCGCACCTTGCCGTGCAGCACCGAGTCGCGGAAGAAGACATCGTTGTCGACCATGCAGTCGTGGCGCAGCTTGGCGTCGCCGATGGCGCGGCAGAAACCGTCGAGCCGGCGCAGGTCGGGCGCGCTGCCGCCGCCGGCGGCATCGGCGCCGTGGCAGCGCGCACACGACTGGTTGAATACCGTGCGCCCGACCGCTTCGGCCTCGGCGTTGCCGCGATAGGGGTTTTCTGTGCGCCACTCGGTACCGAGCGGCGGCAGCCGCGAGGCGTCGACCACCGGCGCATGCGCGACCTCGGCCGCCGCGCAGCCGATGGTCAGCACGAACAGGGCCAGCGCGGCCAGCGCCAGCCAGAGCGTCATCGCGAGCATGCCCATGGTCTTCCCCCTGGGTTCCCGGTGCGGATGTTGAAGGATCGATGTCATGGTGCCTACCAGTCCGTCGGGCAGCCGCGGCAGCCCTCGAAGGCGCTGTCGGGAAAGATCGTGTAGCGGATCAGGCTCCCTTCCAGCGTGGCATTGCGCAGGTTAACGGTCACGAATTTGGTTTCCTGCAGGTTGGCGTCGGCCAGCTTGGCGCCGGCGAACCAGGCGAATTGCGCACGCGCCGCTTCCAGGCTGGCGGCGGTGAGGTCGGCGCCACTGAAATCGGCGCGCATGATGCGGCCGAATTCCAGGTCGGCGCCGACCAGCCTGGCGTTGCGGAAGGTCGCCGCAGGGGCGTTGACCTTGTTCAGGCGCGCGCCGGTCAGGTCGGCGCCGTCGAGATTGGCGCCGGCCAGGTTGGTGCCGCGCAGGTCGGCCCGCGCCAGCCGGGCGCCGCGCAGGTCGGCGCCGGCCAGGTTCTGGCCGGACAGGTCGGCATGGCGCAGGTCGGCGCCGGCGCAGCGGGCATGGGGCCAGATACCGCAGCCGTTGATGACCAGCGGCGTGATGGTCTTCGGCTGGGCCTGGGCGGCAGGCGCGGCCAGCGCCACGGCTGCGCCCAGCATGAACGCCGCATGGCGGGGGAAACGCGCAGGGCGGGCGGGAAGTCGCATGGGAAGCTCCTGAAGCGGGCGGAAAGCGGATCCGAGCGGATCCGAGCAGCGCCACCGCATGACACGCGCGGCGCCGGCGGGCGGCCGAGGCGGCGGGACGCTCGCCCCGCCGCCTCGGCCCCTCCTGCTTACAGCCGTGTCGCCTTGGGCAGCTTGAACACCCACATCGAGCCGCCCTGCGTGACCTGCTTGGTCAGCTCGGCCATATCGCCGCCCCACAACGGCACCGCGCCGCCGTAGCCCGACTGCACGCCGATGTACTGGTCGCCGTCCATTTCCCAGGTGATCGGCACCGAGACCACGCCGGAGCCGGTCTGGAAGCTCCACAGCTCCTTGCCGGTCTTGGCATCGAAGGCCTTCATGAAGCCGTCCGAGGTGCCGGTGAAGACCAGGCCGCCGGCAGTGGTCAGCGTGCCGGCCCACAGCGGGAACTTCTCCTTGTGCTCCCAGGCGATCTTGCCGGTCTTGGGATCGATGGCGCGCAGGATACCCACGTGGTCGTCGAACAGGCGCTTGATGCGGAAGCCCTGGCCGAGGTAGGCCGAACCCGGCTTGTAGGTCAGGTGCTCGGTCCAGTAGTCCATCGCCCAGTGGTTGGCGGGGATGTAGAACAGGCCGGTGTCGGGGCTGTAGGACATCGGGTGCCAGTTGGTGCCGCCGAGGAAGGGCGGCGAGACGAACACGCTCTCGCCCTTGTCCTCGCCGTCCTTGGGCAGCGGCGGGCGGTTGTTCTTCTCGATCGGCTTGCCGGTCTTGAGGTCGAAGCCCGAGGCCCAGGTGATGCCGTCGACGAAGGGCCAGGCCCCGATCAGCGAGGTCGGCTTGTTGGGATAGCCGGCGCCGGTGGCGAGCTTCTCGCGGTCGGTGACGAAGAAGAAGCCGTTGCGGTCGGCGTGCGCCGAGGCCTTGATCTGCTTGCCGGTCTTGGCGTCCTTGTACTCGAACAGGATCACCGAGTTATTGCCCGAGAAGTCCCAGGCATCGTTGGGCGTGTGCTGGTAGAAACCCTTCAGTTCGCCGGTGCTGGCATCGACGTAGGCCTGGCCGGAGGTGAACAGGCTGTCCCAGTTGCGCGGGTCGTCGCCCTTGGCGGTGCGCTTCCAGGTGTTCCACGGCGCCGGATTGCCCGCGCCGATGACGATGGTGTTGGTATCCACGTCGAAGGAGGCGCTCTGCCACGGCGCGCCGCCACCGTGGTTCCAGGCCTCGACCTTGCCGGTGGGCGATTCGGGGTCGGCCGGCCAGGACGGCGCCTTGGGATCGCCGGTGGGCGTGCTGTCCTTGCCGTCGAGGCGGCCCATATGGCCTTCCACCAGCGGGCGCGCCCACACCTCCTTGCCGGTATCGGGATCGCGCGCGAACAGCCAGCCGACCACGCCGAACTCGTCGCCCGAGGAACCGTGCACCAGCAATACGCGGCCGGTGCGCTTGTCCTTGACGATGGTGGGCGCGCCGGTCATGGTGTAGCCGACCTTGTGGTCGCCGAACTTCTCCTTCCAAACCACCTTGCCGGTCTTGCGGTCGAGCGCCACCACGGCGGCGTCGAGCGTGCCGAAGTAGACCTTGTCGCCGTAGATGGCGGCGCCGCGGTTGACCACGTCGCAGCAGGGGCGGATATCGTTGGGCAGGCGGTGCTCGTAGGCCCACAACTGCTTGCCGGTACGCGCGTCGATGGCATAGAAGCGCGAGTACGAAGCGGTGATGTAGATCACGCCGTCGCGCACCAGCGCCTGGCCCTCCTGCCCACGCTGCTTCTCGCCGCCGAAGGAGAACGACCAGGCCGGCACCAGCTGGCTCACGGTCTTGGCGTTGACCTGCTTGAGCGGGCTGTAGCGCTGCGCCTTCACGCCCAGGCCATAGGTCAGCACGTCGCCGGGGGTCTTGTCGTCGTTGAGGATGTCTTCCCAGGTCACGTCGCCGGCGGCGGCTTCGGCGGCGCCGACCATGGCGCCGAAGGACAGCGCGGCGGCCGTCAGCACGACCAGGCTCTTGAGCGCGGGCAGCGCGGATTGTTGTGGCTTCATCGTTGCAATGTCTCCCTTCATTATTGGTTGGTTCGAACCGTTGGCTGCGCCGCGGCTGGTGTCCTGATCACCCGCTCACCAACTGGCGGCACCGGCGCGACGCGTAGGCCGCGCCACCTACCTGCAATCGCTGTGCCAGTGCCGTGCCGACCGCCCGGCACGGTTGCCACCCCCGCCGCAAGCGCACCGCCGCGCGCCATTGTTCAAATCCGCAACAGCGCGCACGGCGCAACGGTCCGCCATGCAACAGGCCCCGGCGGCACGGTACAACGTGCCTTGCCGCGGCACCGTGCCAGGCGCCGCAGCGACACGCCGGAGGGCACGCCAGGCGCCTCGCGCCGGCCCGCAGGCACGCCGTTTCTCCGCACAAACCCTGAGATGCGCAGCAGCATCGCCACACTGGCACGGCACTTGCCCTGCTGTATCGCGGAGCCGGCGGCACGCACCCGCCTGCCGGCGATCCGAACCTTCAGGCCCCTCAGGTCATTCGGGCCGAATCCGGCCAATCCAGGAGACAAAGATGAACCACGCCGAAATGAAGTTCCTCGACATCGAATTCCCGTACAAGGACCGCTACGACAACTACATCGGCGGCAAGTGGGTGCCCCCGCGCTCGGGCCAGTACTTCGACAACATCTCGCCGGTGACCGGCGAAGTCTTCTGCCAGATCGCGCGCTCCAACGCCGACGACGTGGAACTGGCGCTGGACGCCGCGCACGCCGCCAAGACCGCCTGGGGCCGTACCTCGCCGGCCGAGCGCGCCAATGTCCTCAACCGCATCGCCGACCGCATGGAGGCCAACCTCAAGCGCCTGGCCGTGGCCGAGACCATTGACAACGGCAAGCCGCTGCGCGAGACCATGGCGGCCGACCTGCCGCTCGCGGTCGACCACTTCCGCTACTTCGCCGGCACCGTGCGCGCCCAGGAAGGCGGCATCTCCGAGATCGACCACGACACCATCGCCTATCACTTCCATGAGCCGCTGGGCGTGGTCGGCCAGATCATCCCGTGGAACTTCCCGCTGCTGATGGCCACCTGGAAGCTGGCCCCGGCGCTGGCCGCCGGCAACTGCGTGGTGCTCAAGCCGGCCGAGCAGACCCCGGCCTCGATCCTGGTGCTGATGGAGATCATCGGCGACCTGCTGCCGCCGGGCGTGCTCAACGTGGTGAGCGGCTTCGGCCTCGAGGCCGGCAAGCCGCTGGCGTCGAACAAGCGCATCGCCAAGATCGCCTTCACCGGTGAGACCACCACCGGGCGGCTGATCATGCAGTACGCCTCGCAGAACCTGATCCCGGTCACGCTGGAGCTGGGCGGCAAGAGCCCCAACATCTTCTTCGCCGACGTGCTCGACAAGGACGACGCCTTCTTCGACAAGGCGCTGGAAGGCTTCGCCATGTTCGCGCTGAACCAGGGCGAGGTCTGCACCTGCCCGTCGCGCGCCCTGATCCAGGAATCGGTCTACGACCGCTTCATGGAGCGCGCCATCAAGCGCGTCGAGGCCATCAAGCAGGGCCACCCGCTCGACCCCTCCACCATGATCGGCGCGCAGGCCTCGCAGGAGCAGCTCGAGAAGATCCTCTCCTACATCGACCTGGGCAAGCAGGAAGGCGCGCAGCTGCTGGCGGGCGGCGCGCGCAACCAGCTCGGCGGCGCGCTCGACAAGGGCTACTACGTCAAGCCGACCGTGTTCCGCGGCCACAACAAGATGCGCATCTTCCAGGAGGAGATCTTCGGGCCGGTGGTATCGGTGACCACCTTCAAGACCGAAGAGGAAGCGCTGGAAATCGCCAACGACACCCTGTACGGGCTGGGCGCCGGCGTATGGACGCGCGACGTCAACCGCGCCTACCGCTTCGGCCGCGAGATCCAGGCCGGCCGCGTGTGGACCAACTGCTACCACGCCTACCCGGCCCACGCGGCCTTCGGCGGCTACAAGCAGTCGGGCATCGGGCGCGAGAACCACAAGATGATGCTCGACCACTACCAGCAGACCAAGAACCTGCTGGTCAGCTACAGCCCGAACGCGCTCGGCTTCTTCTGAGCGGAACCGGCACCGGCAAGGGCGGCGCGCGCCCGCCCGTCGCGCGCGCCGCCCGCAGGCTCCGCAACCCGGGTGCCGCCTCCTCCGGCACCCGCTTTCGCCAGGCCGCCGCGCCCCCGCGGCGGCGGCCGGCTTTTTCTCTCGCGCCCATGACCGACACCACCCTGCCCGCCCGCGTCACCGCCACCGATGCCGCGCTGGCGCTGATCGCCCGCCTCGTGCGCGACCACGGTCCCGTGCTCTTCCACCAGTCCGGCGGCTGCTGCGACGGCAGCGCGCCGATGTGCTTTCCGCGCGGCGAGTTCCTCGTCGGCGGCAGCGACGTCAAGCTCGGCGAGATCGGCGGCGCGCCGTTCTACATGAGCGAGTCGCAGTTCGAGTACTGGCAGCACACCCAGCTCATCATCGACGTGGTGCCCGGCAATGGCGGCATGTTCTCGATGGAGCGCGCCACCGGGCTGCGCTTCCTGACCCGCTCGCGGCTGTTCAGCGACGCGGAAGCCGATCGGCTGGCCGCCCATCCGCCGCAGCGCGCCACCGTGGACTTCCCATGAGCACGCCGCAAACCTTCCAGGTCCGCCACGGCTGCGATGCCATCCACTCCCGGCTGCCGGGGCGGCCCCGCCCCTGGACGTCCGCGCCGGCCCTGCTGGCGGCGCTCATGGCCACGCTGCTGGCCGCGCTGCTGGCCGCGCTCCTGCCGGGCACGGCGCGGGCCGCGCCGGCGCAGGACCGCCAGGCCTTCCCCGTGCGCCCGCTCACGCTGATCGTGCCGTGGCCCGCCGGCGGCGCCACCGACCTCTCGATGCGCATCCTGGCCGAGCGCGCCGGGCGCGAGCTCGGCCAGCCCATCGTGGTCGAGAACCGGCCCGGCGCCGGCGGCACCCTGGTGGGCGGCCTGCTGGCGGCGGCCGCACCGGACGGCTACACCCTCGGCCAGCTGCCGCCCACGGTATACCGGCTGCCGCACCAGCAGCGCACCGCCTGGCAGCCGCTGCGCGACCTGCAGCCGGTGCTGATGATCTCCGGCTACACCTTCGGCGTGGTGGTCCCCGCCGACAGCCCGTTCCGCAGCTTCGACGACCTGCTGGCCTGGGCCGCCGCGCACCCCGGGCAGCTCACGGCCGGCTCCACCGGCATCGGCACCACCGCCCACCTGGCCATGGAAGACGTGCTGGGCCGGCGCGGCATCGACTACGTGCACGTGCCCTACCGCGGCACCGCCGACCAGATGCTGGCGGTAGCCAACGGCTCGCTGATGGCCGGCGTCAACTCGACCGGCTTCGCGCCCTTCGTGGAGAGCGGCAAGATGCGCCTGCTGGCCATCTTCAGCGACAAGCGCTCGCCGCGCTGGCCGCAGGTGCCCACCGTGGCCGAACTCGGCTTCCCCGGCGCGGTCCACACCGCGCCCTACGGCATCGCCGTTCCGCGCGGCACCGATGCGCGCATCGTGCGGCGCCTGCACGACGCCTTCCGGCTCGCCATGCAGGACCCCGCCCACCTGGCCGAACTGGCCAAGTACGACCAGTCGCTGTCCTACCTCGATACCGAGCACTACGAGGCCTATACGCGCGACCTGTGGCAGCAGGAAAAGCGCTTCGCCGAACGGCTGGGCATGGCCGCCAGGGAGGGTTCGCGATGAACACGCGCCGCACCCTGCTGCGGGCCGGCCTGTGCCTGCCCCTGGCCGTCCCGGCCGCCATGCTGGCCACCCCCGCCCGCGCACAGGGCAGCGACCCGCTCGGCTCGCCGCAATGGCCCGCGGTCTGGCGCGACGTGCTGGGCGGCGGCCGGGTGGTATTCGATCCGCGCGTCAAGGTCAGCGGCCCCGCCTTCGCCGAAGACGCCATGCACGTGCCGATCGCCTTCGATGCCGGCGAGCTCGGCGCGGTGCGGCGCATCGTGGTGGCGGTCGACCGCAACCCGATCCGCAAGGTGCTGGAGTTCGAGCCGGGCCCGCTGCGCGCGGCGCTCACCTTCCGCTTCAAGCAGGAGCAGGCTTCGCCGGTACGGGTGGCGGTCCAGGACGGGGATGGCGTCTGGCACGTCGGCGGCATCCTGGTCAACGCGGCCGGCGGCGGCTGCACGGTGCCCGGCGACACGCGCCGCGACGGCTCCTGGGAGGCCACGCTGAACCGCGTCGAGGCGCGCGTGTTCCCCGGCCGCACGCCCGGCACGGCGCGGCTGCGCCTGCGCGTGATGCACCCGATGGACACCGGCCTGGTGGCCGGCATCCCCGCTTTCCACATCGAGCAGCTCGCCATCACCGAGCCCGGCGCCGCGGCGCCGGCCCTGCTGCGGCTGTACGAGCCGGTCAGCGAGAACCCGGTGTTCTCCTTCGACCTGCCCGCCTGGCCGCGCAGCGGCACCCGCGTCAGCGGGCAGGACAACAACGGCAACCGCATTGCCGCACGGATCGTGCCATGAGCCGACCCCAGCGCCTTCTCCTCGCCCTGGCGGCCAGCGCCTGCGCCGCGCTGGCCGCCACCGGCGCGCCGGCCCAGAGTGCCCAGGGCACCCCGAGCGACTACCGGCTCGCGCCGCAGCGCATCGCCCCCGATACCTGGCTGATCGCCGGCGAGAACGCCGACTTCGCACCGGCCAACGGCTGCAACATCATCAACACCGCCTTCATCGACACCGGCGACGGCGTGGTGGTGGTCAACACCGGCCCCTCGCTGCGCTACGG
This sequence comes from Cupriavidus sp. USMAHM13, assembly GCF_001854285.1. NCBI lineage: Bacteria > Pseudomonadati > Pseudomonadota > Betaproteobacteria > Burkholderiales > Burkholderiaceae > Cupriavidus > Cupriavidus sp. USMAHM13. The sequence continues at coordinate 2,264,745 of NZ_CP017752.1, read as the reverse complement.
CCAGCAGCAGCGCCGCGCCATCGCCGCCGCCACCGCCGCGCCGGTGCGGCAGGTGCTCAACCTCAACCTGCATCCCGACCACTTCTTCGGCAACCAGGCCTGGAGCGACGCGCCGACGCAGGCGCTGCCCGGCACCATTGCCGGCGCGGCGCGCGAAGGCGAAGCCTACGCCGACAACCTCTACCGCCTGTGTGGCGCCTGGCTGGCGGGCACCACGCCGGCCCCGGCCGGGCTGCCCGCCCAGCCCGGCCGTTTCCGCCTCGGCACGCACGAACTGGAGCTGCTGCGCTTCGACGGCCATACCGGCGACGACCTGGTCCTGGTCGACCACAGCGCCGGCGTGATCTTCGCCGGTGGCCTGGTCTTCCACCAGCGCGCGCCGACCACGCCCCATGCCGACCTGCCGCGCTGGCTGGCCAGCCTGGACCGCCTGGAGGCCCTGCAGCGGCGCAGCGGCGCGCGCGTGCTGGTGCCCAGCCATGGCCCGCTCGACGCCGACGGCGGCGCGGAGGCCATCGGCCAGACCCGGGCCTACCTGCGCTGGCTCGACACGCGCATGCGCGAGGCAGCCGCTGCCGGCACCGACCTCGCCGAGCTGATCGCCCAGCCGGTGCCCGCGCCCTTCGCCGGCTGGGCCGCCATGCCGCAGGAATACGTGCGCAACCTGACCCACCTCTACCCGGCCTACGAGCGCGCGGCCCTGGCCGACTGAGCCGTCCGCCCGCACCGCTTTCCCTCAAAACACAAAGGAGACCTCCATGCCCCCGAACCCCTACCCCGCAGCGCTGCCGGCTGCCCGTGTGGCTGCCCGTGTGGCTGCCCGTGCGGCCCATCGGCCAGCCCCGCTGCCCGCCCTCGGCACCGCCTTCGGCCTGGCGCTCGCGCTGGCGCTGGCCCCCGCCGCCTCGCACGCTGCGCCCGACATGCAGGCGCTGGCGGAGAAAAGCGGCTGCTTCTCCTGCCACGGCATGCAGAACAAGGTGATCGGTCCGGGCTTCGCCGAGGTCGCCGCCAAGTACAAGGGCGACGGCGAGGCCGCCGCACGGCTGGCGCGCAAGATCCAGGAAGGCGGCAAGGGCAATTGGGGCCGCATCCCGATGCCGCCGCATCCCGGCCTGAAAGAGGCCGAAGCGCGCCAGCTTGCCGACTGGGTGCTGGGCGCGGGCTGACGCACGCTTTCCCGGCCCTGCCCTGCGGTGGCGCTGAAGCCCGGCGCCGCCGCGCCGTCCAGGCCATAGCGACGGGGCTGCCCCCCCCTGGAGGCGCACCTACGCACCTACGCACCTACGCACCTACGCACCTGCCGAATGCTTGCCGCAGGACTTGTCGACCGGCTCGCCGTGCGGCCCGCGGGCGAGCCGCAAGGGGCCGCGGCACCGCGGCGCCCGCAGGTCCGCGCCGGCTAGCCCCGGCTCAGGCGCAGTGAGTTGGCGTCGGTGCGGAACACCAGCGGCGCGGTGGACGCCGCTGCGGCACCGTCCCGCGGCGCCAGGGCCGCCGCCAGCCTCCCGTGCGCCACGCCGCGCGTGGCCGCCACGCCCGGACCGGTTGCCATCGACGCCGCGCCTTGCGCCACCGCCTCGCGCACGCGTCCGTGCTCGGGCGAGCGCTCGCAGGCCGGGTCGGTGGCCGCCGGGTCGCCGGTCAGCAGGAACGCCTGGCAGCGGCAGCCGCCGGCATCGTCCTCGCGGCCGTCGCAGCTGCGGCACGGCTCGGGCATCCAGCCGGTGCCGCGGAAGCGCTGGAAGGCTTCGCTCTCCTGCCAGATCCAGCGCAGGCCGTGCTCGCGCACATTGGGCAGCGCCGGCCCGGGCAGCATGCGCGCCGCGTGGCAGGGCAGCGCGGTGCCGTCCGGCGCCACGCCGAGGAAGGTCGTGCCCCAGCCGTTCATGCACTTCTTCGGCTTGCCCTCGAAGTAGTCCGGCACCACGAACAGGATGCGGCAGCGCTGCCCCACCTGGGCCCGGTAGCGCTCCACCACCGCCTCCGCCTCGCGCAGCTGCCGGGCATCGGGCATCAGCGCCTGGCGGTTGTGCCAGGCCCAGCCGTAATACTGCGTGTTGGCCAGTTCCAGGTATTCCGCCCCCATCTGCAAGGCCATCTCGATGATGGTGCCCACGTGCGGCAGGTTGTAGCGGTGCAGCACGCAGTTGAGCACCATCGGGTAGCCATGCGCCTTGATGCTGCGGGCCACGCGGCGCTTGAGCTCGAAGGTGCGGGTGCTGGAGAGGAAGTCGTTCAGTTCGCGGGTCGAATCCTGGAAGGAGAGCTGGATATGGTCGAGCCCGGCCTCGCGCAGCGCGGCCAGGCGTGCGTCGGTGAGGCCGATGCCTGAGGTGATCAGGTTGGTATAGAAGCCGAGCCCGTGCGCGTGCGCCACCAGGGTTTCCAGATCCTTGCGCAGCAGCGGCTCGCCGCCGGACAGGCCGAGCTGCACCGCGCCCAGCGCGCGCGCCTGCGTCAGCACGTCCAGCCACTGCGCGGTATCGAGCTCGGCCTCGTGGCGGGCGTAGTCGAGCGGATTGGAGCAGAAGGCGCAGTGCAGCGGGCAACGGTAGGTCAGCTCGGCCAGCAGCCACAGCGGCGGCCCCGGCCGCGCCGCCGCGGCGTCCGCGGGCACCGCCTCAGACCAGCCAGCCGCGTTCGATTGCATGACTGACAAAGGCGTGGACCTCGGGGGCGATGCCATCGACGCCGAAGGCGGCCTGCAGGTCGTCGATCAGCATGTCGAGCGTGCGCGTGCCGTCGCAGTGGCGCAGGATGGCGGCGGCGCTGTCGTTCAGCGTCACCATGCCTTCCGGATAGAGCAGCACCCAGGCCTGCTGGGCGGGCTCCCACTGCAGGCGGAAGGTGCCGTGCAGGCTGGGCCTGCGCGCCGCGGCGGCAGGCGCCGGCGCGGTCTCGGTGGTCGGGGCGGCGCTCATGGATAGGCCTTTTCGATGGCGTCCAGCATCGACCACAGCACGTCGAGCTTGAACTGCAGGATCTCCAGCGCGCGCAATTGCAGCGCCGGCGTGCGGAAATGGGACAGCGTCACGCGCAGCCCATGGTCGACGTCGCGCTGGGCGAGCGGGATGCGCGAACGGAAATAGGCCAGCCCCTCGCGCTCGATCCACGGATAGTGTTCGGGCCAGCCCGACAGCCGCTGCTGGTGGATCTCCGGCGCGAACATCTCGGTCAGCGAGGAACAGACCCCCTCCTGCCAGGGCGCGCTACGCGCAAAGTTCACATAGGCGTCGACGGCGAAGCGCACGCCCGGCAGCACCAGGCGCTGCGACCACAGCTGCTCGCGCGACAGCCCCACCGCCTCGCCCAGGCGCGTCCACGCCTCGATGCCGCCCGGCGTTTCCGGGGTGCCATCGTGGTCGAGGATGCGCACCACCCACTCGCGCCGCGTCTCGCGCTCCGGGCAGTTGGCGAGGATGGCCGCATCCTTCTGCGGGATGCGGACCTGGTAGTAGAAGCGGTTGGCCACCCAGCCGCGGATCTGCTCCGGCGTGCAGGCGCCGGCCGCCATGCGCTGGTGGAAAGGATGGTGGATGTGGTAGCCCGACTGGCGGGCGCGCAGCCGGGCCTCGAATTCCGCCGGGCTCCAGGGTTCGCTGTGGCTCATAGCGCGATCTCCATGCCGTCCCAGGCCACCTCGATGCCGTGCGCGGCCAGGCGGCGGCGCTGCGGCGAGTCTTCGTCGAGGATGGGATTGGTGTTGTTGATGTGGATCAGGATCTTGCGGGCGCGCGGCACGGCATCCAGCACTTCGATCATGCCGCCCGGGCCGGATTGGGCCAGGTGGCCCATATCGCGCGCGCGCTTGGCCGACAGCCCCAGTTTCGGCATCTCGTCGTCCTGCCAGAAGGTGCCGTCCACCAGCACCACGTCGGCCGCCTGCAGCTCGGCCATCACGTGCGGCTCGATCGCGCCCAGCCCCGGGGCGTAGAACAGGCGCGCGCCGCTGCGCGTGTCGACCACGCGCAGGCCGATGTTGTCCCCGTGCTGGGTGGCCTCGCGGTTGGGCGAGTACGGCGGCGCCTTGCTGTCGAGCGGCACCGGCGTCAAGGCCAGCGACGGCAGCGCGGCCAGGCGCAGCGCGCTGCCGTCGAGCGGCAGCGGGTGGGCCTCCAGGCCGCAGTAGTGGGACAGGATGCGCCGCAGCGGGAAAGCCTGGTCGAGATCCGCCAGCACCGGCGCGGTGGCGTAGAGCGGCAACGGCCGGCCATGCTCGCGCAGCATCAGCAGGCCGGTGACGTGGTCGATCTGGGCGTCCATCAGCAGCACCGCGGCGATGCCGCTGTCGCGCTGGCTGCGTGCCGGCTGCAGTGCCGGCGTGGCGCGGACCTGCGCCAGGATGTCGGGCGAGGCATTGACCAGCAGCCAGTCGCTGCCGTTCTCGCTCAAGGCGATCGAGGATTGTGTGCGCGGCGTCGCGCGCACGGTGCCGCGCCGCACGCCGGCGCAGTTCGGGCAGTTGCAGTTCCATTGGGGAAAGCCGCCGCCCGCGGCGGATCCCAGTACCCGCAGTGTCACCATGTTCTTGTCGGGCGCGGTGCGCCTGTCTCCCTTGTCTGTGCGGCCCCGCCGGTTCGCGGGAAGCCGGCACGGCAGGCTGCGCGGCCGGGCCCGCCGCGCGGGCGGGCCCGGCCGGCTACGGCGTCAGCGGTTCGCGATGTACATCGTGATCTCGAAGCCCAGGCGCAGTTCGGTGTAGGCGGGGGTATTCCAGGTCATGTCTCCTCCTTGATTCGGATGTCGGATTGGCTTGGTCCGGATGGCTCGTTGCTACGGTGCGCCCGGCTGGCACGGATCGTGTTCGCCTGGCCTGCGCGGGCGTCCATCCGGGCCGCCGCGCATGAACCCTGACGAGGCAAATTCCATGCCCAACACGCCATCGCCCCCGTCCGGCGAGGTCTTCTGGCTGCGCACACCCGACGCGCACCGCCTGCACGTGCGCCTGCTCGGCCCGCCCGGCGGCACGCCCTGGCTGGTCCTGCACGGCGGGCCGGGCAGCGGCTGCGCGCCGTCGATGGCGGACTGGTTCGACCTGGCCCGCCACCGCGTGGTGCTGCCGGACCAGCGCGGCGCGGGCCGCTCGCGCCCGGCCGGCTCGCTCCGGCGCAACACCACCGGCGCGCTGCTGGACGACCTGGAGCGGCTGCGGCGCGCCCTCGGCATCGAGCGCTGGCACGTGGCGGCCGGCTCCTGGGGCGCCGCGCTGGCCCTGGCCTACGCCGCCCGCCACGCGCCGCATGTGGCCGGGCTGGTCCTGCGCGGCAGCTTCCTGACCGGGCGCGACGACATCCTGCGGCTGTTCAGCGCGCGGGCGCGCGGCGCCTCGATGTTGGCGCCGCGCGCCCATGCTGCGGCGCACACACGGCTGGGCGCGGCACAGGCGCAGCTGCTTGCGACAGTGCAACTGTTGCAAAACGGAACACCTGTCCAGCAACGGGACACCGCGTGGCGCTGGCGCCGCGTCGAAGCCGGCCTGCTGGCGGGACGGCCGGCGCGGCGCTCGGACGGTGCGGACCGTGCCGGCGCGCGCTCGCTCGCGGCCAGGCGCGCCGAACGCGCGCTGTGCCGCAAGTACCGCATCCAGGCCCGCTACCTGCCGCGCCGCTGCGGCCTGGGCAAGGCCGCGCTGCTGCGTGCGGCGGCGGCGGTCGGCGCGCAGGGCATCCCGGTCACGCTGCTGCACGGCACGCGCGACCGCGTCTGCCCGCCGCGCAATGCCGAGCGGCTGCGCCGCGCCATCCCGCAGGCCGAGCTGTGGCGGATCGCGGGCGGACACCTGGCGCAGGGCGCGATGGCCGAGGCGCTGGGCCGGGCCATCCGGCGGCAGTCGGCATGACGGGGCCGGCACTCCCACGCCGGCGCTGGCTGGCGCAAACCCCGGCGCTGGTCCTCGGCGCATGGCTGCCGCCGGCCGCTACCGCGCAGGCCGCACAGCCCGCACGCCACGCCGGAAGCGGGTCCGGCCTGCCCGCACCGGCCTCCGTCGCCGCGGCGGCCATGCCGCCGCTCGCGCTGCGGCCGTTCGGCCCGGGTACCTGGGTGGCCGAGGCCGTCAATGCCGAGCCCGCGCGCGCCAATGCCGGCGCGGTGGTCCCCTCGCTGGTGGTGCTGGCCGGCGACGGCGTGCTGGTGGTCGATCCCGGCCCGCACCTGCGGTGGGGCCGGCGCCTGCTGGCGGCGATCCGCCGGCTGACGCCGCTGCCGGTGCGCTGGGTGGTCAATACCCACGCCCATCCGGAGCATGTGCTCGGCAACGCGGCTTTCGCCGCGCTGCGGCCGCGCCCCGTCTTCGTCGCCTCGCCGCAGACCGCCGCCCTGATGCGCGCGCGCTGCGCGGCCTGCCTGGACCATCTGCGCGCCCTGCTTGGCGCCGGCACGCTGGCCGGCACAGGCATCGTGCTGCCGGCGCCCGCGCTGCGCGATGGGGCGCGCTTCGCCACCGGCTCGATCGATTGGCGCGTGCGCGTCTTCGCCGACGCGCACAGCCCGAGCGATACCGTGCTGTACGCGCCGGCCAGCGGCCTGCTGTGCGCCGGCGGCCTGGCCACACGCCAGCGCGTGCCGGACCTGCGCGAGGGCAGCCTGGCCGGCTGGCAGGCGGCGCTGCGCGAGCTGCTGGGGTGGGAGGTGCGCCGTGTTGCCGGCGCCGGGGTGGGCACGCCGGCGCAGACGCTGGCGCCCACGCTGGCCTATCTCGATGCCCTGGAAGCGGATATCGCGCGCGCCTGGCGCAGCGGCGGCGATGCTGCCGACGCCGCCCGCGCCGTGCCGGGAGACGGCTTCCGCCACTGGCGCGGCTTCTCGCCGCGCCACGCGCTCAATGTGCAGCGCGCCTGGCTGGAACTGGAAGACCGCTACCTGCGCGAGGCGCCGCCGGGCTGAGGGTGCCGGCGCAGGACGCGCTCACGCCGAGGAGAGCTCGGGCCGGCTAGCGGAGCTCAGGCGTCCGGCCCGCCGCCGCTGCCGGGGTCGGTGCCCGGATCGGCACCCCCCGGCTGCAGCAAGCGTGCCGCCTCGCCGATCTTGCGGTAGACGGTGTTGCGCGAAATGCCGAGGGCCTTGGCGGCGGCCGAGATATTGCCGCCATGCGCGCGCACCGCGGCCACCGTGGCCAGCGCCTCGACTTCGGCCAGCCGGGTCGGCGTGGCGGCAGGCGCGGCAGGCGCGGCCGGCGCGGCGGACGTGGCGGCCGCCGACGGCAAGCCGAAAGCGGGCGCGGCCGGCTGAGCGGCCAGGCCCCCCGGCCCGGCGGCCACGGCCTGCCCGGCGCGCGCCTGGCGCTCCTGCCAGTCTTCCAGGAAGTCGTCCGGCAGGTGCGACTCGTCGATCTCGTCCTCGCCCGCCGCCATCAGCCGTGCCGTGTTCAGCAGGTTGCCGAGCTGGCGGATATTGCCCGGCCAGTGGTAACTGCCGAACATCCGCATCACCCCCTCGCCCAGGCGTTCCGGGCAGGCCGGCGTGCGGTCCTGCGCCAGCAGCCGGGTGGCGATGGCGGCCAGGTCGGTGCGGTCGCGCAGCGCCGGCAGGCGCACCACCAGGCCGTTGAGCCGGTAGTACAGGTCCTCGCGGAAACGCCCCGCCGCCACCTCCTCGCGCAGGTTGCGGTTGGTGGCGCACACCAGGCAGAAGCTAACCTGGATCACCTTGCTGCTGCCCAGCGGCGTCACCGCGCGCTCCTGCAACGCGCGCAGCAGGCGTGCCTGCAGATGCAGCGGCATATCGCCGATCTCGTCCAGGAACAGCGTGCCGCCGTTGGCCAGCAGCATCTTGCCCACCCCGCCCTTCTTGCGCGCCCCGGTGAAGGCGCCTTCCTCGTAGCCGAACAGCTCGGACTCGATCAGCGTCTCCGGGATCGAGGCGCAGTTGACCGCCACGAAGGGGCCTTGCCGGTTCGGGCTGTCGGCATGGATGGCACGTGCCAGCAGTTCCTTGCCGGTGCCGGTCTCGCCCAGGATCATCACCGGCACCTCGCGCCCGATGACCTTGCGCAGCTTGCCGATCACCGCGTGCATCTGCGCGTCGCCGGTGTCCAGGCCGGCCAGGCCCTCGGCCGCCTGCGGCACCGCAGGCGCCAGCCGGCGCGGCATGGCCGGCGGCACTTCGCTCACCGCGGTCGCCACGCCGGCCGCCGCGGGATCGGTCGCGAGGCGCGCCCCCGACACCGCCTCGGAGCGCTTGTACTGCACCCGCGCCCACACCTTGACCCCGCTCGGCAGGCGCAGCGCCAGCGCGCCGCCGTGGGCCGCGCGCAGCGCGTCGAACAGTTCCGACATGGCCACGCCGAACAGCGAGGGGAAGGTGTGCACCTGCAGCGCCCCCAGCGACAGGCCGAGCTGGAACTGGCCGCTGCGGTTGGCCGAAAGGAAGCGGCCGCCCGGCGTGAACGCCGCCAGCCCCTCGACGATGGTGCCGAGGAACTCCTGGCGCGAGTGGAAATGCACGCACACCATGTCCTGGAAGGCGTTGCCGAACAGCTGGTTCTCGATCATCTGCGCCGACATCCGCACCAGCGCCATGGTGTGCTTGTGGAAGCCGCGATGGTCACCGGAGACGTCCAGCGCGCCGGCGGTGCGGCCGTAGGGATCGACGATGGGCGCGCAGGAGCAGGTCAGGAACTGGTTGGCCTGCAGGAAGTGGTCGCCGGCATGGACCAGGGTCGGCCGCCCTTCGGCCAGCGCCGTGCCGATGGCGTTGGTGCCCTTGCTTTCCTCCGACCACACCGCGCCGGCGCGCAGCGCCACCTTGTCGGCCTTCTGCAGGAAATCGTCGTCGCCCAGCGAATGCAGGATCAGCCCCGAGGCGTCGGTCAGCATCACCATGCTGTGGGTGTTGACGATCTGGTCGTAGAGCGTCTCCATCACCGGCAGCGCGTGGGTATACAGCGACTGGCTGTGGGCGATACCGTCGCGCAGTTCGCCGGCAGCCGCCTGGCCGTAGTCGGGCGCCTCGTAGCGCCGCAGCCCATAGGCCTCGGAGCGCTGGTGCGCCTGCGCGATGGTCTCCGTGGGCGTGCCGTCCCAATCCGGGACGGTGCCACCGCCGGCCGCCTGGCCGGCCGGGTGGGCAGTCATCATGGCATGGTCTCCTTCTCCTGTTCGGTTCGCCCGCGGTCTGTGCGCGCGGGTCGCCGGCGGCGCGCCTGGGGCGCCTTGCCGCCGCTTGTACCCCACTTGTTCCGGGGTACTGTTGCATGGTGAAGCAAGAGGCTTGCCAGCGTGTTCCATTTCGGGGCACGCCGGCCGTGCCCGCCTGTCACGATGCGGTGCAATATCCTACCGCGCCGGGCCCTCCGACCCTGGTATGCCATTTGCAGATAGGTCCGCCAACACCGCGCGAGCGGCGAGTACCTATCGAAAACAAGACAGAAACCAACCAAAACGGAGGTGACACCCATGGCCCGACCGCATCGATTCCGCCCCTGGCTGCGCGCGCTGGCGCTGGCCGGCGCCGCAGCCGCGCTGCCCGCCCTCGTGCAGGCCCACGGCGACGTGGTCCCGCAGGCCGTCGATATCGGCACGCTGCCGCAGCTCGGCGCGGAATGGAAGCCGGACAATCCCTATCGCAGCGGCGCCGCCCACAAGGAAGCCTTGCATATCGGCAGCTCGGCCTACAACCAGAACTGTGCGCGCTGCCACGGGCTGGAAGCGGTCTCGGGCGGCATCGCGCCGGACCTGCGCGCACTCGACACCGACTGCACCTCGCTGTCCGATCCGGCCAAGAAGCAAGCCTGCCGCAGCGAGATCGACCAGTACTTCTCCACCACGGTACGCCAGGGCCGCACCCGCGACGGCCGCGTCTACATGCCCCCCTTCGAAGGCACGCTGTCGCAGGAGGCGGTGTGGGCGATCCGCACCTATATCGAGTCGCGCGGCGCGCCCTGAGCGCCGACCGGCGGGCGCGGCGGCGCCCATCGACTATCATAGGGCCCCCGCGGCCGCGCCTCACCGGTGGCGCGGCCGCTTCCGTCTTACCCGTATCCATCCCAATGGCCCGCCTGCAGCTCGACTTTCCCGCAGAGCAGTTCTGCTACGACACCCACCTGACGGTGCGCGTCACCGACATCAATTCCGCCAACCACCTGGCCAACGACTCGATGATCTCCATGATCTCCGAGGCACGTGCCCGCTTCCTGCATGATTTCGGCATCGGCGAGATCCAGGGGGAAGGCGTCGGCATCATCGTCACCGACCTCGCCACCACCTACCGCAACGAGGCCCATGCGCGCGACCAGTTGCGCTTCGAGGTGGGCGTGATGGACTTCAACAAGTACGGCGGCGACATCATCTTCCGCATCACCCGCCCGCGCGACGGCGCGCTGATCGCCATGGCCAAGTCGGGCTTCGTCTTCTTCAACTACATGCAGAAGCAGGTGGTGCCGATGCCCGAGGCCTTCCCCGGGCGCTTTCCGCGCGTCAACTGGGTGTGAGGCCCCGGCCGGGCAGCGCGGCACCGCCACGGCGGCTTGACGCACATCAAGCCGTCGCGCCGGAGCGGTCCGCCGCGCGCGCTGGCGCGACCGGCGGCGGCCGACCCCGGCGGTACACTATCGTTTCCTCCCCGCAGTGATCTGCCGCCGCGCCTGCCCTGCCTGCCGGAGCGGCCCATGCGCCAGCGCCGGGGAAGCCGATGGAGAAACGATGCCTTGCCCCGCTGTCCTGCCCGCCACCCTGCCTGCAGTCCTGCCCGCCACCCGCCACGCGCGTCACCCCACGCCGCCCCGGGCACCGCGCCGCGCCTTCGCCCGGCGTGTGCTCGGCGCCTGCCTGCTGGCCTGTGCCACGGCCTGGGCCATGCCGCCGGCGTTTGCCAGTGCCAGCGACAGCGCAGGCAGTGAGGCCGGCGCCACACCGTGGTTCACGCAGGGAAGGCCGAGCGATGCCGCCCTGCAGGCGGTGGATGCCCTGGCCGGCGCCGCCGCCGACGGGCTGGATGCGAGCGACTACGATGCCGAGGGCCTGCGCCGCGCCGTGCGCGAGGCGCGCGATGGGGCGCCGCTGGCGGCGGATGCCGCCGGCGCGCTGGACGCTTCGCTGACGCGCGCCATGCAGCGCTACCTGTCCGACCTGCACGACGGCCGCGTCGATCCGCGCCAGGTGCACGCCAATTTCCCCCATGCCGCCGGCGACACCTTCGATCCCGCGGCATCCCTGCGCGAAGCGCTGGCACACCAGCGCCTGCCCGAAGCCTTGCATGCGGCCGCGCCAGCCTTCCCGCTCTACCCGGCCCTGCGCCGGGCCCTGGCGCACTACCGCGCGCTCGCCGGCGATCCCGCCTTCGCGGCGCCGCTGCCGGCGCTGCCCGGCGGCAAGCTGGCGCCAGGCCAGGCCTATGCCGGCAGCGCCGCGCTGGCACGGCGGCTGGAAGCGCTGGGCGACCTGCCCGCCGGCACGCGCGTGCCCGCGCGTTACGAAGGCGCGCTCGTCAACGGCGTCAAGGCCTTCCAGGCGCGCCACGGCCTCGACGCCGACGGCGTGCTCGGCGGCGGCACCCTGGCCCAGCTCAACACGCCCATGGCCACGCGCGTGCGCCAGATCGAGCTGACCATGGAGCGCCTGCGCTGGACCCCGCTGCTCGACGCGCCGCGCATGATCGTGGTCAACGTGCCCGAGTTCGTGCTGCGTGCCTACGAGGTCCACGACGGCCAGGTGCAGGTCAAGGTACAGATGAAGGTGATCGTGGGCAAGGCGCTCGACACGCGCACACCGCTGTTCAAGGAGGACATGCGCTACATCGAGTTCAGCCCGTACTGGAACGTGCCGCGCTCGATCGCCCGCGCCGAGACCATCCCGCGCATCCGCCGCGACCCTGCCTACTTCCAGCGCCAGGGCTTCGAGTTCGTCGGCGGCGACGGCCGCGCCGTCACCACCTTGTCCGACGCCAATCTCGACGCCGTGCTGAACGGCCAGATGCGCATCCGCCAGCGGCCGGGCCCGCAGAACGCGCTGGGCGACATCAAGTTCGTGTTCCCTAACAACGACAATATCTACCTGCACCACACGCCCACCGTGCAACTGTTCCAGCGCGGCCGGCGCGACCTCAGCCACGGCTGCATCCGCGTCGAGGAACCGGTGGCGCTGGCGCGCTTCGTGCTGCAGGACATGGCCGGCTGGGACGAGGCCCGCATCCGCCAGGCCATGACCAAGGGCCAGTCGAACACGCTGCGGCTGCAGCAGCCGCTGCCGGTGGTGCTGGCCTACGGCACCGCCATCGTGCAGGAGGACGGCCGCGTGATGTTCCTGCCCGACATCTACGGCCTCGACCGCCTGCTCGACCAGGCCCTGCGCCAACATTCGACGCGGCGCATGGCGGCCGGCAAGCTCGCGCCGAGGCAGCGCAGCCTGGCAGTGCGCAACTGACCGTACACTACAGACAGCGCGCTACCGAGCCGGCCCCGCACGCCGGCACATGACCCCCACAGGAGTCCCGCCCATGTCCGACCCCGTCCACCCCCGCCGCCGCTTCCTGCACCGCGCCGGCGCCGCCGCGCTCGCCACCGGCCTGCTGCCGCTGGCCCCGCAGCCGGCGCTGGCCGCGCTCGCGGCCCTGCCCGGCGCCCACGCGCTGTCCTTCGACAACCTGCACACCGGCGAGCGCCTCTCCACCGTCTTCGCCATCGGCGACACCTTCGTGCCGCAGGCGCTGCAATCGCTCAACCACCTGCTGCGCGACCACTACTCCGGCCAGGTCGGCAATATGGACCCGCAACTGTTCGGCCTGCTGTTCCGCCTGCGCCAGGCACTCGGCACCGACGAACCCTTCCAGGTCATCTCCGGCTTCCGCAGCCCGGCCACCAATGCCCGCCTGCGCCACACCGGCGGTGGCGGCGTGGCCAGGCGCAGCCTGCACATGGACGGCCAGGCCATCGACATCCGCCTGGCCGGCGTGCCGCTGGCCGAGCTGCGCGACGCCGCGCTGTCGCTGCAGGGCGGCGGCGTCGGGTTCTATGAGAAGGAGCAGTTCGTCCACGTGGACACGGGACGCGTGCGGGCCTGGTAAGCTGCCGGCCGCCCTTGCCACCTCCCGGCCTCCTGGCCGGCGGACCTTCTGGTCGCCGGGTTGGTCGCCGGGTTGGTCGCCGGGTTGGTCGCCGGGTTCCCCGGGCGCAGGCCCTCGGCCGCGCCGCCATTGCCGAAAACGGATGACCAGCGTGATGCGGCACGCCCCATGCCAAGGCAGCGGCACGCGCCGCACCTCCACCGTACGCGCACCGGACGTGCACCGGCCGCCTGATCCGCCACCCCGCGCCGCACACCTGCCGCGCCCGCGCTGAAACGGCGCCGGCAGCGCTCCGTACAAGTCCCGGTCCCCGCCTTGCCGATTCCGGCTCACGCCGGCAGCGCGCCCCTCCCTAGACTGGCTCCCATCCCGCCTCGACAGGAGCCCGCCGTGAAGCACCCCAGCCGGGCGCCAGGCCGCACGAACCGCATGCCATGGCGCACCACCCGCCCCCGCCGCCGGACCACCGCCTCGGTCCTGGCCGGCGCCGCTTTCACCACCCTCGCGGCACTCGCCGCCGTCTGCGGCGTCCCCGCCGCGTGCGCCGAGGACCTGCCGCCGGAGACGCTCACCGTCACGCAGCTGCCGCCGGCCGATGCCGACCGCCTCTATATCTCCGACGTGGCCTTCCGCCACATGGTGGACGGGCGCCTGCACGTGGTCGACGGCAAGCGCATGAAGTACCTCGGCCTGGTACCGACCGGCTTCGGCGGCCAGGCCGTGCTGTCGCCGGACAAGCGCACCCTCTACGTGGTCGCCACCTACTACCCGCGCCTGTCGCGCGGCGAGCGCGCCGACGTGGTCAGCCTCTACGACGCCGACACCCTGGCCTACCGCAGCGAGATCGTGATCCCGCCGCGCCACGCGCAGTCGCTGCCCTACCGCGGCATCATCGCGGTCTCGGCGGACGGACGCTTCCTCTACGTGCAGAACGCCACGCCCGCCACCTCGGTCAGCATCGTCGACCTGCAGGCCGGCAAGCTGGCCGCCGAAGTGCCGACCCCCGGCTGCTGGGGCATCTACGCCACGCCGGCCTCCAGCCAGCGCTTGCGCACCTTGTGCAGCGACGGCGCCATGCTCACCATCGAGCATGACGCGCAAGGCCAGCCGGCCGGCCAGAAGCGCAGCGCGCGGCTGTTCGACCCGCAGCAGGACCCGGTCTTCCTGCATGCGGAAGCCATCGGCGACGCGCTCTACTTCGTCTCCTTCCACGGCAATGTCTATCGCGCCGACCTGTCCGGCGAAACGCCCGCCTTCGACCCGCCCTGGTCCCTGCTCGGCAGCGCCGATGCCAGGCGCGGCTGGCGCCCGGGCGGCTACCAGCTGTTCGCCGTGCACGCCGCCACCCGGCGGCTCTTCGTCGGCATGCATCCGCGCGGCCGGGAAGGCTCGCACAAGTCGCCGGCCGACGAGATCTGGACCGTCGACCTGGCCAGCCACAAGCGCCTGGCGCGCGCCCCGGGCCAGCACGCGCTGGCGCTGACCGTCACCCAGGAAGCGCGCCCGACCCTGTACGCCCTCGACGCCACCACCTCCGGCGTGGTCGCGCTCGACCCGGCGCAGGGGCTCAAGCCGGTCGCGCGGCTGGACGGCGTAGCCGAGAACCCCCTGCGCGTGGAGGCCCACCAATGAATGCCGCCGCCCTGCTGGCCGACCCCATCGTCGCCGCCGCCTGCCACGCCGCCGCAGCCCTGGTGCTGGGCCTGTCGGTGGCGCCCAAGCTGCGCGACCTGGCCCGCTTCCAGGCTGCCTTCGCCGCCTATGGCCTGCTGCCGCCGGCCTGGACGCGCACCGGCGCGCTGGCCTTTGTCGCGGCCGAGGGCGCCGCCGCGCTCGGCCTGGTGCTGCTGCCGCAGAGCCCGGGCCCGGCCCTGGCCGGGCTGGCGGTGGCCGGCCTCGCCACTGCCGCGGTCGCCGTCAACCTGGCGCGCGGCCGGCGCGAACTGCGCTGCGGCTGCGGGGCGGCCGCCGACAGCATGCCGATCTCCGGCGCGCTGCTGGCGCGCAACGCGGGCCTGCTGGCCGTGCTCGCGGCGGCGGCGGCCTCCACCAGCAGCAGCCTGGCCGGCGCGGCCGGCATCAGCGACGTGGCCGGCACCGGCATGGCGCGCGCGCTCGGCACGCTCGACTGGGCTGCCGCCGCCTTCTGCGCGCTGGCCTTGCTGCTGCTGTGGCTGGCTGCCACCCAGTTACTGGTCAATGCCGGGCGCGCGCGCGGCTGACGCCGCCGCGACGCCGGACGTCCCCGCTTCCTTCCACTTCAAGCATCACGCATCAAGCCGAGTTCACCATGACCGCTCTCGTTATCGCCAATATCGTCTTGTGGATCGCCGTGCTGGCGCTGCTGTTCGGCCTCTACGCGCTCGCGCGCCAGGTCGGCATCCTCTATGAACGGGTCGCGCCGATGGGCGCGCTGATGATCGACGCCGGCCCGCGCGTGGGCCAGCCGCTGGCACGCTTCGACCTGCAGGACGTGCGCGGCGATGCCGTCGCCGTGGGCGGCGCGCAGCCCGCCAGCACGCTGCTGTTCTTCCTCGCGCCCACCTGCCCGATCTGCAAGAAGCTGCTGCCGGTGCTGAAGTCGATCGCCGCCAGCGAGCGCGCCTGGCTGCGCATCGTGCTCGCCTCCGACGGCGAGCAGCCCGAGCACCTGGCCTTCCTGCGCCAGGCCGGGCTGGCCGAGTTCCCCTACGTGCTGTCCAAGGAACTGGGCATGCACCTGCAGATCGGCAAGCTGCCCTACGCCGTGCTGCTCGACAGCGCCGGCACGCTGCGCGCCAAGGGGCTGGTCAACTCGCGCGAGCAGCTCGAAAGCCTGTTCACCGCCATGGACCTGAACGTGGCCTCGGTGCAGCAGTTCCTCGAAACCCACGCCTGACGGCACGGAGACATTTGTGATGTGGTTCGACCGATGGATCGAGCGCCAGGCCCGCCGCACGGCCCAGCGCACCAGCCGGCGCAGCGCGCTGGCCACGCTGGGCAAGGCCATGGTGGGCGGGCTGGCGCTGCCCGTGCTGCCCTTCGACCGCAGCGCCCACGCCGCCGCCGCGCATGGCGCGCGCCCCGGCAAGGGCGTGGACGAGACCTCCTGCGACTACTGGAAATACTGCGCCGTCGACGGCTTCCTGTGCGCCTGCTGCGGCGGCAGCTCCACCAGTTGCCCGCCGGGCACCGAGCCCTCGCGCGTGTCCTGGGTCGGCACCTGCCGCAACCCGGCCGACGGCAAGGACTACATGGTCAGCTACAACGACTGCTGCGGCAAGACGACCTGCGGCCGCTGCGAGTGCAACACCAACGAGCGCGAGCGCCCGGGCTACAAGCTCGGCGTGCACAACGACGTCAACTGGTGCATGAGCAACAGCAGCACGATGTTCCATTGCACCACCTCCATCATCCTCGGAGTACAGGAATGACGCGCTTCACCCGGCTCGGCGCCCTCACCGGCGCTGTCCTTCCCACTCTCCTCCCCGCGCTGCTGGCCGCGCTCGCCGCCAGTCCCCTCGCCGCCACCGCCGCCACCGCCGCCCCCGACGGCAAGGCCCTGTTCACCGCCAACTGCGCTGCCTGCCATAACGCGGACGCCTCCGGCATCGCCGGCGTGGCCCCGCCGCTGGCCGGCGCGCTGCGCGAGCGGCTGGCCACGCCCGCCGGCCAGGCCTACCTGGCCAATGTGGTAGTGCATGGCCTGGCCGGCCCGATCGAATCGCAGGGGCAGTCCTATAACGGCATCATGCCGTCCTTCGCCACGCTGCCGGACGACGACCTGGCGGCGGTGCTGGCCTGGCTCGGCACGCAGAACGGACAGGCCGCGCCCAGCGTCGGGGCCGAGCTGCTGGCCAAGGCGCGCGCCGAGCGCAAGACGCCCGGCGCGGTGCGCAAGCTGCGCGATGGCGCCACGGCACGCTGACATGGCGAGCGCCGCGCCGCGCCGCGCACGGGCCCGCGCCGCGCTGCTGGCCGCCGCCGCGTGCGGCCTGCTGGCCGGCCCCGCGCACGCCCAGGAGCGGCTGCCGCGCGCCCAGGCCAACTACCTGCTGCACTGCTCCGGCTGCCACCTGCCCGACGGTGCCGGCAAGCCCGCCGCCGGTATCCCCGACATGCGCGCCACGCTGCCCCGGCTGCTCGCCTCGGCCGCCGGGCGGGCCTTCGTGATCCAGGTGCCAGGCACCTCGGGCTCCGACCTCAGCGATGCCGAGATCGCCGAACTGTTCAACTGGATGGTGCCGGCCTTCGGGCCCGGCGTGGCCTCGCCCGGCTTCACCCGGCAGGAGGTCGCCCGCTACCGCCACGATCCGCTCGACGACGTGATGGCGCGGCGCGCGTCCATCCTGCCGGCGCCCCGCTGAAAGGCGCGGCCATTCCAGCCGGACTTCCACGCCGCCCCTGCCGACCGATTCATCACCGCCCCCAACCCCTTCCCGGATACCGCCCAATGACCACCCCCGCCGCCTCGCCCCGGGCAGTTGCCTCGGATACCCCGGATGCCTCGGATACCCTGGGCACCGCCACCGCCCCGGCACCGCCGCAACCCACCCGGCGCCAATGGCTGGGCCGCCTCGCCGGTGCCGCGCTCGGCACGGCGGCCGCCGGCGCCACGGCCGCCGTGCCCGGCGCCGATGACCACGCAGCCCCGGCGCCCCGCGCCGGCGCCACCCCCGACCCCATCGTGCTGATGCCCGCCTGGCAGCTCTCGCGCGAGATCGCCGCGCGCCGCGTCTCCTGCCGCGAAGTGATGGCCGCCTACCTGACCCATATCGACCGCGTCAATCCCGTCGCCAACGCCATCGTCGCCCGCCGCGACAGCGAGCTGCTGCTGCGCGAAGCGGCTGCCGCCGATGCCGCCCTTGCCTCCAGCCAGCGCGCCGGCCAGCGCCCCGGCTGGATGCACGGCATGCCGCAGGCCCCCAAGGACCTGGCGCTGACGCGCGGCATCCGTACCACCTTCGGCTCGCCGATCTTCCGCGACAACGTGCCGACCCAGGACGCCATCATCGTCGAGCGCGCGCGCCGCGCCGGCGCCATCCTGCTCGGCAAGACCAACACCCCCGAGTTCGGGCTCGGCTCGCAGACCTTCAACCCGGTCTACGGCGCCACCCGCAACCCCTACGACCCGGCCCGCTGCGCCGGCGGCAGCAGCGGCGGCGCGGCCGCCGCGCTGGCCCTGCGCCTGCTGCCGGTGGCCGACGGCAGCGACTTCGGCGGCTCGCTGCGCAACCCCGCCGGCTTCTGCAATGTGTACGGCATGCGCCCGTCGATGGGCCGCGTGCCCTACGGACCGACACCCGAAGTCTTCCTGCAGCAGCTCGGCTACGAAGGCCCGATGGGCCGCACCGTGGCCGACGTCGCCCTGCTGCTCGCCACCCAGGCCGGACCCGACCCGCGCACACCGCTGGCGCTCGAGCGCGACCCCGCGCTGGCCGCGCTGACCCCCGACAACGTGCAGGCAGCGCTGGCCGCCGACCTCAAGGGCAAGCGCGTGGCCTGGCTGGGCGACTGGAACGGCTACCTGCCGATGGAAGACGGCATCCTGCCGCTGTGCGAACAGGCGCTGCAGGCCTTCCCCGCCTTCGGCGTGGCGGTCGAAGGCATCGCACCGCCCTTCGCGCCGGAACGGCTGTGGAAGGCCTGGCTCACGCACCGCCACTTCCTGGTCGGCAACGGCATGCTGCCGTTCTACCGCGACCCCGCCAAACGCGCGCTGCTCAAGGCCGACGCCATCTGGGAAATCGAAGGCGCGCTGCAGCTGAGCGGCAACGACGTGTACCACGCCAGCGTGGAGCGCAGCGCCTGGCTGGACACCCTCGACCGGCTCTTCACCCGCTTCGACTACATCGCCGTGCCCACCGCGCAGGTCTTCCCCTTCGATGTCAACCAGCCGTGGCCCAAGTCCATCGCCGGCCGGCCGATGGACACCTACCACCGCTGGATGGAAGTCGTGTTTCCGTGGACCCTGTCCGGCTGCCCCACCATCAGCGTGCCGGTCGGCTTCGGCAGCAACGGCCTGCCGATGGGCATGCAGCTGATCGGGCGGCCGCGCGGCGACCTCAGCGTGCTGCGGCTGGCGCGCGCCTATGAGCAGGAGCGGGACTGGGTGGGACGGCATCTGCCGCGGGCGATGCTGGGGTAGCGAGCAAGGTCGCGCGGGATGGCTTGGTGGAGTAACGGCCTGATGTGGATACGGCGAGGGCAGCCATCGCCAGCGCGACCCAGCTCGCTTGATGCTAGCGCCTGCAAGATCCGCCCGGCAACGCCGCCAGCCCTCACCCTCAACGCGGCCGCGCCAGCGTCTGCGATGGCAACTCGCCGAAGAACTCCCGATACTGCGCCGCAAAGCGCGGCAGGTGATGAAAGCCGTAGCGCGCCGCCACCGCTCCCACGGAATCCGCGGTGCCGGCGCGCAGCGCCAGCCGCGCGCCGTTCATGCGCACCGCGCGCACGAAGTCCAGCGGCGCCAGTCCGGTCACCTCATTGAAGCTGTACTGCAGCGTGCGGCGCGATACCCCCAGCCGCTCGCACAGCGCCAGCACACTCCAGCCGGCTTCGGGCGCGGCGCGCACCATGTCGTAGGCGTCGGCCACCAGCCGTCGCCTGACCGTGGGCGTGGGCAGCGACTCATGCGTGCGGTCACCGTCGGCAGTCAGTGCCGTGGCGGCCGCCAGCAGCAAGGCATCGCGCATCGCGCTCTCGACGAAGCGGTGACGGAACACCTCGGTCTCCAGCGCCGCGGTGCCCAGCACCGACAGCAGCGCCGCGCGCAGTTCCGCCGCCACGCCCGGACGCAATTGCCGCACCGGTGGCAGTTGCGCCACCGTCACCGGTGCGCCGCCGGCCAGCGCGAGCGCGTGCTGCAGCGCCGGCAGCGGCAGGGTCAGCCCGAGCAGATCGAGTTCGCGCGGGGTGCGCATGGCCAGGGCCTTGCCGTTTCCGGCGGTCAGCAGCCCCGCGCCACGCATCGCATAGCCGTGGAACCAGCCGCCATCGCACTGTGCATGCGGCAGCGCCAGCGACAGGTAGCCGCGCATCGCCTCGCCCTCTTCGAGCAAGGCCTGCGAGGTCTGTTCGCGGAACACATGGACATCGCCGAAGGCAGCCTGCTGCACCTCGGCGCGGAAGGGGCCCGGCGTGAGCTGCTGGTAGCGCTGCTGCCAGCCGTCGAGTTCGGCCGCGGCGGCCTGCACGTCGTCCGCGACGAAGCGGCGCAGGCCGCGCGCGGCCCGTGACGGCGGGGGCGCCGAAGGGGACGGGGTGGGCTTCATGGAAATGTCTGCCTGGGGTATCGGCCCTATGCTGTGGCCTGTTCCGGCGCCCGTCACGCATCGGTTCCGGCCGGCGTGCGGGCACTACGGGGCCAGTGTAGCGAAACGGCTCCGCCACGCAAGCGGGGCAATCCCATGCCGTCGCGCCGACGACGCAAGCGCCCGCCGCGGCCACCGATGTGGTGCCCAGTGCGGCACCCGCCCCTTCCGCCGGCCCCGCGCCGTCTGCTATAGTCGCCCCTGCATCCAGAGTTGGTACCCGACGGTACCAACGCCAACCTGCCTCTCCCGGGCAAGGTGGTTGCCTCAAGGCGATGCGGCCGATGGTCGGCAACGAAGCGGGAAGCGGCATGGCGCGCACCGGTTCGAGTGATCCTTACAGTGATCCAATTGCGAGCAGCTATGCAGCAGACACAATCCTCCTCCCCCTGTCCCATTGCGGACACCTCGAGCTCCACCCCCGGCAAGACCGCCTGCACCACCGGCACGGAATTTCCGCCAGCGGGCGACCAGTTGGTCCACATCCTGCACATCACTTCGGTACCCGATCACAGGGTCGTCGATGACGTCTCCGGCCGCATGACAGCCTGCGGCGGCACCGTCGACGGCTGGCGCGTGGTGCGCAGCGGCCCGCTGCTGGCCCAGGAGGTACGCCTGCGCGGCGTCAGCCAGGCCTGTGCGCGCGCCGTGCGCGAGGAGCTGCTGGCGCTCGACGAGGTGCTGCGGATCCGGCTGGAGCACCTGTACCTGCGGCGCGGCCGGCCGGCCTGAGACACTCCAGGCCGCCCGCCCGGACGCGCCAGTGTCCGGGCCGCCTCGATCCCGGTCGCATGCACCCAGTGGCAAGAAGCGCCGGTAAGGCCTCGCCTTGTGGGCACGATTGAAAGCCAAGCAAATGCTTCAGTATCCAGCCAACCGGCCGCAATCCGCGTGGCACGCACTGACGGCCGGAAAGCGACCATTGCGACAGCCGTCGTGCTGTCGGTTGTCACGTCCATTGCAGTCTCCTGCCCGAATCAGGGAAACTTTCGGCCGCGGCAACGTCTGAGCCATGTCAGAGCCTGACGGTGTCCGACGCATCGGCCGTCGACCCAGTCCCGCCCCTGCCCGCCACCGGCACGGGCGGCCCATCATTGCGAGAACCCAGCCCCCATGCCAGATAGCAAACTGAAGGTAGCGGTACTGTTCGGCGGCACCAGCGAAGAACGCGAAGTCTCCATCGCCAGCGGCGCGCAAGTCATCCAGGCCCTGCGCAGCGCCGGCCACCATGTGCTGGCCGTGGAAACCTCGCGCGGCCTGCTCAGCGACGAAGACGAAGTCCGGCTGCTGAGCGCCAAGGTGGACGAGGCCCCGCCCGCCTCCGACGCCCTCGCCGTGCTGCGCTCGGCCGAAACCAGCCTGATCCGCACGCCCGCGCTGGCCGACGTCGACGTCGTCTTCCTGGCCCTGCACGGCGGCACCGGCGAAGACGGCACCGTGCAGGCCATGCTCGACCTGGCCGGCATGGCCTACACCGGCAGCGGCCACCTCGCCAGCGCCATCGCCATGGACAAGGACATGTCCAAGCGCCTGTTCGTCGCCGCTGGCGTCGCCACGCCGCGCTGGCACATGGGCCCCTGCCCGCCCGAAACGGTGGCGCGGGACCTCGGCTACCCCCTGGTGGTCAAGCCCAACCGGCAAGGCTCCACGGTCGGCCTGTCCATCGTCCGCAGCCCCGACGCCCTGGACGCCGCCATCCAGCACGCTGCCCGCTTCGACCGTGAAGTCATGCTCGAACAATTCATCGCCGGCCGCGAACTGACCGTTGGCGTACTCGGCGACCAGGCCCTGGCGGTCGGCGAGATCCTGATCGAACCCCAAGCCGTGTTCGACTACCGCGCCAAGTACCAGCCCGGCGCCGTGCGCGAGATCTTCCCCGCCGACCTGCCCGACGCCATCACCGCCGCCGCGCAGGACGCCGCGCTGCGCGTGCACCGCGCGCTCAAGCTCGACGGCTACAGCCGCACCGACTTCCGCCTCGACGCGCAGGGCCGCCTGTGGTGCCTGGAAGTGAATTCCCTGCCGGGGATGACGGCGACGAGCCTGCTGCCGCAGTCAGCGGCGGCGAGCGGGGTGTCGTTTGCCGAGTTGTGTGAGCGGATCTGCCGGGCGGGGATAGCGCGGCGACGGGGATGACAGCGTTCCGGCCGCCGCCGCCGGAGAGATCAATGTTCCCTGTCGCACATCTGATCGGGCCAGGAGGGGCCGGCAAGAGCACCATCGGCGCGGTCCTGGCACGCCGGCTGAACTGGCGCTTTGTCGATCTGGACCAATGCTTCTTGTCATGGCACGGCCATATCGGCGGCCTGATAGATCGCCACGGCTACGCCGGATACGCAAGACGCAATATCCAGCTGTACGCCGACCTCAGGCATCGCGTGGCCGAGCCCATGGTCTGCGCGCTCTCGTCCGGGTTCATGACGTATCCGTCGGACATTGCGCCAGCCTATCCATCCATCCGCAGCAGCATCGAGTCCGATGCACGCACCGCGCTCTTGCTGCCCGCCCTCGACCTGGAGAAATGCACCAGCCTGATCGTCGCGCGGCAATTGTCCCGAACCTATCTCAAGGCAAGCGCGGAAAGCGAGGCCAGGAAAATCCGCGATCGGTTCCCGCGCTTGATGGCACTGAACTGCGCGCGCTTTGTCAGCGAGGGACCTGTCGATGCGATCGCGGCCTCGATTGAACGGTTTATCCGGGATTCGTTGGCACGGGCTTGAGCCGCGTAGCCCGGACTGAGCCCCAGACGGGCATGCGGAGGCCAGCACGCCGCTGGCTCCCTTGCCCGGATTTCAACCGTCTTCGGAAACGCCGCCCGCCCCGCCCTGTGCGGCCAGTTCACTCAGTACCAACGCCTCTTGCGCCAGCCCGATGGCCAGCGACAACACACGCAACTGGATTTCGGGGTTCAGGTCGCCGAAGATGCCCGACTCCGCGCTATCGCGCGCCAGGAACAGCAAGGCATAGAGCTGCGCCGACTTCTCCGTGGCCTGGCTCAGCGGCGACTCGCAAGGGATGCGGGTGTGCAGGTGGATGTTGGCGTTACGGTGTTCGGCGGTCAGGCCGTGGCGGGTGTGTTGGCGGGGGCTGGTCATTGCGGGCCTCCCTCGTCCTGGACCTGAGGCTTGGCGCGAATGGGCGTGGAAGGCGCGATGCCAGGGAACGCAGCGAAGTGGAACAAGAAGCGGAGCATGATGAGATCTCCCGAATTAGCGGTACTCGGTACGCTCTCCGAAATGCCGATGCCTGGAGGTGGAGAGCGACCATTGGAAAGGCCGCTCTGGAGCGGCCGTCCGCCTTCTTGTTCGGACTGCCAAACCCGGTCGCGGTGGTTGCCGTGACGGGCTGGGTATATCGCGGGATGGGCCGTTTGGCGCTTCACATGCGTTCGCATCGGCTGGATACTATGAATTTGCAACCGCGAGAGTATTCGCATCTAGCAGGTAAGTTGACGCCTTTCCCGATCTATAGCCGGGAGCGGTGCGCACGCTGCCAAGCTGGCACCGGCGCGCGGCAAATTTGCGTACTCGGCGACCAAGGGCAATCGGCCTTCTTCGATAGCAGTCGTCTTACATCGGCGATCATCAACAATGCATGCTGCAGAGAAGCCGACAGATTGATTGGCTGCTTGCGGCCAGTTACGGTCATCTGTCGAAAGCGATCCTATGACCGTTGTGAGTCTGGAATGCGACACACGTCGCTCCCCCACGGACCTCACACCTGTACCAGGCTCTTCACCGCAACCTACGGAATCACTGGCGTGTTGAGCAATTCATCCGTGCCGCCAACGCCAGTGGGAAAGTGTGTTGCCAGAAGGCTTCCGATGGCCTCTATGCCCCGAAGCACTCCCTGCTTGAACTCGTTCCGGCGAAAGGTGTCCTCCATCTGCCGGCAAATGGCGTCCCACTCTTCTTGCTTCACCCTCGCATGGATGCCACGGTCAGCAACAATCTCAACGCTGCGGTCTGCCAGCAGCAGGTAAATCAAGACGCCATTGTTGTGTTCGGTATCCCAAACATGTAGATGCGAAAAAACCTCGATGGCACGCTCACGCGCCGTGAGCCCCTTGCTTAGCGCTGCAAAGCTCAGCGCCCCCTCTACGGCGAAGCGCAGCTGTCCGATGTGAGTAGACTCGCTGGTCGCGATGGCCTGCTCGATTGCGAGCAAGGTTTCGTGCGGGAAGGTCCGCCTGACTCGCCAGTGCGTCATCAGCAGATGTCGCGCCATGCGCTGAAGGTTCGCCATCACCATTTTCCCGAGGCGCCGCCGCCGCCAAAGCCACCACCGCCGCCACTGAAGCCGCCCCGTCCAGACCCGCCACCGAAGCCGCCACGGCCGCCGATTCCCCGAAAGCCCATATGGGAACCGCCAAACATCGTAAAGACGAGCGCGATAGCGCCAGCCATGACGCCGACGGCGATTGCTCCGGAAAGTACCCAGCCAATAATGCCGACCACGCCCCCGGTGGCAACGGCACCTGGTCCTCTGCCCAGGAGGGAACGCAGCACACCGCCCACTACGAGCGTCAGCACTAGGATGACCGGCAGGAATTGCCTCACCGAGTCATCGCCGCGCTCGCCTCTTGTTCGCCTCGTTGGGGGTAACGGCTCGCCGTTGATGACACCAATAATGCGTTCGACGCCAGCCGTGACGCCGCCATAGAAGTCCCCCTGCTTGAAGCGGGGAACGATGTCATCGCTGATGATGCGCTTGCTCATCGCATCGGTGAGGACACCTTCAAGGCCATAACCGACCTCGATACGCATCGTTCGGTCGTCTTTCGCGATGATGAGCAGGGCTCCGTCATCCGCTCCTTTACGCCCGAGTTTCCATTTCTCGACCACGCGGATGGAGTATTGCTCAATGACTTCGGGTTGCGTGGTCGGAACCATCAGCACGCCTATCTGACTTCCCTTCTCGCTCTCGAAGGCTTGCAGCCTTTGTTCGAGGGCAGCCCGCTGTTCGCTTGTCAGCGTGCCGGTCAGGTCAGTTACGCGGGCCGTGAGGGCGGGAACGGCGATGTCCGCCGCAGCGCCCAGAGACACCGAAACGAGCAAGACCAGGAACAAGCCTTTGGCAACCGCAAGCCATTTCACTTGGCACCCCCAGGCGCGCTGGCGGGAGCCCCACCGAAGTCAACCTGGGGTGGCTTGGCTATCGCCGTTTCGCTTGCAACCGTAAAGTTGGGCTTCTCCTTGTAGCCAAAAGCCATTGCCGTCAGGTTGGAGGGTAGCGAGCGCACGGTCACGTTATAGGCCTGCACCGATTGGATATACCGGTTTCGCGCGACGGTTATCCGATTCTCGGTACCCTCGAGTTGGGACTGCAAATCCCTGAAGCCAGCATCAGCCTTCAACTGCGGATAGTTTTCAGAAACCGCCAGGAGCCTCGACAACGTTCCGGACAACTGCTGCTGTGCGGCCTGGAACTGCGCAAATGCCTTCGGGTCGTTCAGGGTCTCGGGTGTGACCTGAATGGTGCCAACCCGAGCTCGCGCCTCAGTTACCTGCGTCAGAACCTCACGCTCATGGCTGGCGTAACCTTTCACGGTGTTCACCAGGTTTGGCACCAAGTCAGCACGGCGTTGGTACTGGTTCACCACCTCCGACCAGCTTGCCTTGACCTGTTCATCCTGAGTTTGAATGGTGTTGTAGCCGCATCCCATCAGACTTATCAGGAGTATTGCCGCCAGTACCAACCATAGCTTTCGCACGAGACTTCTCCTTCCTTTTGCTGCCAGCGCCTGCGGTCCCGGCATTTAAGTGAGGGTACGCCCATCGCAAATCGGGTTTTCATCACACATCCTAGGTCGCGCGAAAGGCCGATTGCTTGATTTGCCTCAACAGCGGCGGCGGACGCCGGGGCGACCATGGGCGTGGCTACATAGAATGGCGATATGGTGCCTTTGTGATTGGGGTGAGTGATGCCGGCCGCCGAGAACATTGCGATTTCCGTCTCAACTGCGCCGTTGCAGTGGATGGGACAAACTGAGATGTGCGAGCACAAAGGCGTCGGACACCCGGACAGCCTTTGCGACGGCGCCGTCGAGGCTGCGGCCCATGCCCTGTGTCGCGCGTACCTTGAGGCTTATGGCGCAATCCAGCATTTCAACCTCGACAAGGCGCTACTCATTGGCGGCATAAGTGCGCCGAAATTCGGTGGCGGGCAACTCCTGCGCCCGATGCGGTTGATGGTCTCGGGCCCTGTCACCGAACTGCCATCTGCCAAGCCTGACCAAATCGTTGAGCAGGCCATTCGCGACTACTTCGTGGCCTGCTTAGGCAGGGCCGGCGACGATATCCGGGTAGAGCCCATACTCCGCCCTTCGGCCCCAAACCTCCGGCGCGTCACTGGCACAACATCCGTCCCGCTGTCGAATGACACTTCTTTCGGCATCGGGTATGCGCCACTTTCCAGCCTCGAGAAGGCTGTGCTCTCAGCCTCGCAGTTACTCCGCTCAAGTGATTTTGAGGCTTCTTTTCAGGCGGCCGGACATGATTTCAAAGTCATGGGCAGTCGACTCGATGGGCATCACCGTCTCACCATCGCGCTGGCGTTTGTTGACCGCTATATACGCGCGGTCGATGAATACTTCACTGTGAAGGGCCAGATTGCGTCATACCTTACGGACCGCATCGAACCGGCGGTTGAGATTGCCATCAATACCCTGGACGACAGCGATGCCAGTAATGAAAGTGGAATCTACCTGACCGTCACAGGCATGAGCGCGGAGCATGGCGATGACGGCCAGGTGGGTCGTGGAAACCGGGTCAACGGCTTGATTACCCCGTATCGGCCAATGTCCTTGGAAGCAGCAGCGGGAAAGAACCCGGCATCGCATGTTGGCAAGCTTTACAACGTGCTCGCCCACCGGTTGGCTGCGCGCATCGCGGCGGACATGGACGGCGTCAACGAGGTTGTGGTGCGGCTGCTGTCCGGCATCGGCCGCCCAATCGACCAGCCGCAACTGGCAGCCATCGATGTTGTAGCCGAACAGGGGCTCTCGCCGACTCAGCAACAGGAAATCCGTGAGCTACTCCGGCAGCAGCTGGCCAACCTTCCCACGTTGGTCAGGGAACTGGCGACAGGGACGATTCCCGTGTTCTAAGGCCTTCTCGCCTGCCGGCAGCCATCACTAAGGCACCATTTTCGAGCATCGCCCTCTTTGAGAAGGCGCGGCAATTCGCATTCCTTGATTGACGTCAATAAGCAAGTTCCCCGAAGGACGAGACTATTGAGGTAAATCCTGCCTTCCAGCCGCCAATCGCCCCGAGGAGGATGGCATGTCGACCAGGTCCGCTACCCCTACGGTTGGAGAAGAATCCACCATCATGGGTGGGCACGCGCCCCAACCGACAAGTCACCTGGATACTGCTCGCCAGCAAAACGTGCGCGACCCTGTTTGTGGCATGGAAGTTTCTCCCGGGGAAGCGGCCGCCAGTGCGGAAGTCGACCACAAACGCTATTGGTTCTGCTCCAGCCACTGCCAACAGGCGTTCCTCGTCAACCCGGCCCGATACATTCGGCCGCCGCTCGCCGAAGATACCCCAGGGGGCGCAAGCATTTCTCCGCCCCCCACGGCCGTACTCCCAGCGACCACCGCCGGTGCCAAGCAAACCGCCAAGGACCCCATTTGCGGAATGATGGTGGACAAGGCGACGGCCCTGTCCGCCGAGCGTGGCAACCGCAAGTACTACTTCTGCAGCGAAAGTTGTCTACGGACTTTCGAATCGCCAGAGAGCGAGTTGAAGGCCATGAAGACACGCGTGACGATTGCCCTCACGGGCGTCCTCGCGCTCGCTGTGCTGCGCGCGGGTGCCTTCCTGGCCCTGGCAGCCGGCGCCACCCTGCTGACGTGGGCACCGATTCCGGCTCTGCCTTGGTTCACGTGGGGCATGTGGCTGTTCTTGTTGGTCACGCCAGTGCAGTTCATTGGCGGCTGGAGCTTCTACAAGGGCGCGTGGAACGCCATCCGAACCCGCAACATCAACATGGACTTCCTCATCGCATTGGGGACGTCCGTCGCGTATTTCTACAGCGTGGTGGTGCTGTTCTTTCCAGCCTGGCTGCCGGTCAAGGTCGAGGAGCGGGACGTCTATTTTGAGGTGTCGGCGGTAATTATTGCCTTCGTGCTACTTGGCAAGTACATGGAGGAAATTATCAAGAAGAAGTCGTCGGCAGCGGTACGGCGCCTGCTCGACCTCCGTCCGGCCGTCGCGCATGTGTTGCGTGATGGGAAGGAAGTGGAAATCCCGGCCGAAAGCATCATGGTCGGAGAGGCGGTTGTCGTGCGCCCGGGGGAGAAGATTCCCACGGATGGCAAGGTCATGGAGGGTGAGTCCAGCATCGACGAGTCAATGTTGACCGGCGAGTCGATGCCCGTTGAGAAGAAGCCTGGTACTGCCGTCATAGGCGGCACCCTGAACCGCAGCGGCGCGTTTACGTTCCAGGCGACAAAGATTGGCGCCAATACCGCGCTCGCCCAGATTATCAAGATGGTCGAGGACGCCCAGGCCAGTACCGCGCAGATTCAGCGGCTGGCGGACCAGGTCACCGGTTACTTCGTGCCCGCCGTGGTTTCCGTTGCCATGTTGGCCCTGGTGGGTTGGAGCGTCGCGGGGCACTTCCCCCATGGACTGCTCGCGTTTGTGGCAGTTCTGATTATCTCTTGCCCATGCGCCTTGGGCGTTGCGACACCTGCCGCCCTGATGGTCGGTGTGGGAAAGGGCGCCGACAATAGCATCCTGATACGCGGCGGCGAAGTACTGGAGCGGGCCGAGAAACTCACAGCAGTTGTCTTTGACAAGACGGGTACGATTACACGAGGCGAGCCGACCGTCACCGATGTCATCTCATTGTCGAACCATGAGGAATCGACGCTATTGACCTTGGCTGCCGCCGTCGAAAGCGGGTCTGAACATCCTCTGGGCGAAGCCATCGTGCGGGCTGCCCAACATCGCGGCCTCGCCATTCCCAAGGCAACCGGCATCACCGCCCTGTCTGGTATGGGCATACAGGGGCAGGTCGACGGGCAACAGACCTGGCTCGGAAATCGACGGCTGTTTGCGCGCCAGGGAATTTCGACCTGTGACGCTGAGTCGGTGCTGCAAAGGCTCGAGGCCGACGGGAAGACCGCCATGCTGGTAGGCGCTGGTAACACGCTGCTTGGCATAGTCGCAGTGGCCGATACGGTGAAGCCAGAGGCCACCGAGGCTGTCGCCGCCTTGAGGGCACGCAACATCAAAGTGGTGCTGCTCAGCGGGGACAACCGTCGGACGGCGGAGGCCATCGGCCGGCAAGTCGGCATAGACAAAGTGATTGCTGAAGTCATGCCGGAAGACAAGGTCGAAACCATTCAGGCCTTGCAGAAGCAGGGCGAAGTCGTGGCGATGGTAGGTGACGGCGTCAATGATGCACCGGCACTCGCAGCGGCGGACATCGGTATTGCCATCGGCTCTGGCTCGGACGTTGCCAAAGAGACGGGAAGCATCATCCTCATCCGCGACGACGTCCGTGATGTGGTGGCATCCATCGAGCTTTCGCGTGCCACGATGCGCAAAATCAAGCAGAACCTGTTCTGGGCGTTCATCTACAACACCGTTGGCATCCCAGTTGCTGCGTTCGGACTATTGAACCCCATCTTTGCGGCAGCGGCCATGGCGCTGTCCTCATTGAGCGTCGTGGCGAATTCCGCGTTGCTCAAGCGTGTACGGATTGGCCAGGCCAGTAGGGAGGTGATATGAAACATACTGTCGCATGGATTTGCGCGGCGCTAGCAACGCTGCTTGCCATCGTCGTCGTGCACTGGTTCGGTATATCACCACTCACGCTACTGGTCGCAATTCTTCTACTCTCCTGCCCAGTCGTCGTAGTGTGGGTCAGCTGGCGGCTTTCCCGTCAGTGCGAATGTGACATTCAACAGGCCGTGGAGCGCGAGCGCAAGGCCAGAGGCAATCCTTGACGAGGAGGACTTCACCATGAACTGGCTCTCGCAGAATCTGACGTGGCTCCTGCCTAGCGAATTCGCATCGTGACCTTGATAGCGTGGCAGCGATTCACGAGCCATCGAACCAATCAACGGTGCGCAACGCTACACAACGCAGGAGTACAGCTCCGCTGCCCGTGACCCCGTCACCGGCAATAAGGTGGAAACCGCGCACGCCATTACGGCGAACTTTGAGGGACACACCTTCTTCTTCGAATCCGAAGCGTCGCGCACGGTATTTCGACAAGACCCCTCACGGTACATTCATCGGCACCACCACCACGGTTGCTGCTAAACAATTCCCGAGTCGGAGGCAGGTATGAATCACCAACATAGCAGTCACGAGCATCCAGACGATACGGAGCGGAAGATTTCTCGCTCCAGGCTGGTCTCGATTGGCTTTCTCTTGGTGATTGGCTACTTCCTCTGGACGGAGCACCGGGCGCACGTCATTCAGTTCCTGCCGTTCCTGCTCCTGGCAGCGTGCCCGTTGATGCATTTCTTCATGCATCACGGCCATGGCCACGGTCACGGGCAGCGCGACGAGCGAAACGACATGGGCCAAAAGGGAGAGCGATGATGGAACACAACGCGCAAAACGGCTACGGCCTGTGGTCGCTGGTGATTATTAACTCGGCGGTGTTCCTCATCTTTGCGTTCAGCTTTACCAAACCGAAGACTGCTCGGGACTGGCGCTCCTTTGGAGCCTTCTCGGCGTTCATCGTGGCGCTCTTCACCGAGATGTATGGGATTCCCCTGACCATCTATCTACTGTTGCCATGGCTGTCTGCAAAGTTTCCCAGAATCGACTTCCTGTCCCATGATGCCGGCCATCTTCCGGAGATGATTTTCGGCTGGCAGGGCAATCCCCACCTGGGACCCTTCCACATCGCCAGCGACATCCTGATTTTCGGCGGATTTCTCATGCTGTCTGCGGCGTGGCGAGTCTTGTACAAGGCTCAGCAGGAACACACCTTGGCCACCACTGGGCTCTACGCTCGTATGCGGCATCCGCAGTATGTGGCGTTCATCCTGATTATGTCGGGATTCCTGCTGCAATGGCCCACGATACTCACGTTGGCGATGTTCCCCATCTTGGTCTGGATGTACGTTCGCCTTGCCCTAGCCGAGGAGCGGGACGCACTGGCGGAATTTGGACAGGAATATGAGGCATACCGGCGCAGAACTCCTGGTTTCATCCCGCACTTTGGAGATGGGGAGACGCCTCGGACCAGGCCTCACTGAGGCTTGGCTGGAAGCCGTTGCAATTGGAGGCTGCCATGAATCCCTTCAAAACTGGTGTGACGTTGTCAGCTACGGTCGTGCTCTTCTATGCCTTATGCACGCTCGTCTGGATGGCAGCCCCCGAGCCCTTCATGAACTTCATGAACGCGCTTTTTCACGGGCTTGATTTCCGACGCCTGCAGACTGGCGAATCGGTGTCCTGGTGGTCAGTCATCTACCCGGCCATTGTGTTTGCAGTCTGGTTTTTTGCCGCCGGCAGTTTCTTTGCCTGGCTCTTTAACCCCCTCAGGAGTGACCGCTGACCCACAGATGGCATTGACGGTAATGGAACTCTCACCAGGGTCTGAACCCTTGGTGTAAAGCCGGCTCGTTGTTGACGCCGGATGGGCTCGGTGGTCGTGCAGACAGCACTGGTCGCCGAGCTTTTGATTGACCACAAGATGAAAAGGCCCCCATGGAACCGCGTCAACAGTTTTCCCTTTGGTACATACTCGCGGCGGTCACGGCGATGCTTATCTTTCAGAGCGTCTTCCCTCCCTCTCACGTCGAAACGCTGCCGTACAGTGATTTCAAGGTCTTGTTGAAGGCTGGCAAGGTCAAAAATGTCACCCTCGGGGAGGGTGACATCACCGGAACGCTGAGCACCGATGGCATCGAGAATCTACTTCCCAAGCAACAGGTCGACGAAATGCTGCAGCAGGGAAAGGGAGACCACGCATTCTCGGCAGTCCGCGTCAATGACCCCAATCTGGTCCAGGAACTCGAAGCGGCAAAAGTGCGCTTCGTGGGCCAAGCAGACAACAAATGGATTGGCGTTCTGCTGTCATGGATAGTCCCCGCGCTGCTGTTCTTTGCCATATGGAGCTTTCTCATCAAACGAGTAGGCGCTAGCGCCGGCGGCATGATGGAAATTGGCAAAAGCAAGGCCAAGGTTTACATGCAGAAAGAAACAGGCGTGACCTTTGCCGACGTTGCAGGCATCGACGAAGCAAAGGAAGAGCTCGCAGAAATCGTCAACTTCCTGAAAGACCCCCAGCGCTACCGGCGCCTTGGCGGCAAGATTCCCAAAGGGGTATTGCTGCTTGGGGCACCGGGCACCGGCAAGACGCTGCTGGCTAAGGCGGTCGCGGGCGAAGCCGGCGTTCCATTTTTTAGCATGAGCGGCTCGGAGTTCGTGGAGATGTTTGTCGGCGTTGGTGCAGCGCGTGTTCGCGACCTCTTCAACCAGGCCGAAACCAAGGCCCCCTGCATCATCTTCATCGATGAACTGGATGCGCTCGGCAAGACCCGGGCGCTCAACGCGGTGTCCGGCAACGACGAACGCGAACAGACGCTGAATCAGTTGCTGGTCCAGATGGACGGCTTTGATACCAACAAGGGCGTCATCATCATGGCTGCCACCAATAGGCCTGAAATCCTGGACCCCGCGCTGTTGCGCCCCGGGCGGTTTGACCGCCACGTCGCGCTGGACCGCCCTGACCTGAAGGGTCGCGAGCAGATTCTCAAGGTACACGTCAAGAATGTCGTCCTTGCACCCACTGTCGAGCTGACGAAGCTAGCAGCCCGCACACCTGGCTTTGCTGGCGCCGACCTCGCCAATCTCGTCAATGAGGCCGCGCTTCTCGCTGCCCGCAAGGGCAAGGATGCGGTGGACATGACAGATTTCGATGAGGCACTTGACCGCATCGTGGGCGGACTCGAGAAGAAGAATCGCGTAATGAATCCGCAGGAGAAGGAAACCATTGCCTACCACGAGGCCGGCCATGCCATCGTGGCGGAATCGCGGCCACATGCCGACCGGGTCTCCAAGGTCTCCATCATCCCGCGAGGCGTAGCCGCCCTGGGCTACACCCAGCAGACCCCGACAGAAGACCGCTATCTCCTGAAGCAGAGTGAACTGCTTGACCGGCTCGATGTACTGCTTGGCGGGCGCATGGCCGAGCAACTTGTCTATGGAGACGTCTCAACCGGGGCACAGAACGACCTCCAACGTGCCACCGACATGGCTCGGCAAATGATTACGCAGTTTGGCATGAGCGAGCAGCTTGGGCTTGCCACTTACGAGGATATGCGGAATCCGCTCTTCAACGACGCGGGCGTCATGCCTCGTGACCGGAAAGAGTACAGCGAGGAAACCGCCCGGACTATCGATGCGGAGGTCCGAAAGATTCTCGGTGACGCGAGCCAGCGGGTGAAGCAGACGCTGCTGGCGAATCGGCACAAGCTTGATGCGCTGGCGAAGCTACTTCTCGAACAGGAGGTCGTAGACCGGTCTACCCTGGAGCTGCTGCTCTCCGAAAAAGTCACCCCGCTGACCTCTGGGAAGTCCCACCCAGCCGCGCCAGAGGCGCCAAATTCTCGGAAGGTGAACCATGAAAACGAAGGCAAGTAGCAAGAGCGCTACTACCGAGATAAGCGCCATCTCCCATGAGACCTACGAGGAGAATCTCCACCTGCTTCAAATCGAACTGGTCAAGCTACAAAAGCACTTCATTTCCTGCAGCGACCGGATTCTGGTGATTTTTGAAGGCAGGGACGCCGCTGGGAAGGACGGCACCATCAAGCGCATTGTCGAACATCTCAGCCCGCGTGAAACCCGCGTTGTCGCGCTTGGGAAGCCTTCCGACCGTGACCGAGGCTCATGGTATTTCCGGCGCTATACAGCCGAACTCCCGGCCGCCGGCGAGTTCACCCTCTTCAATCGCAGTTGGTATAACCGGGCGGGCGTGGAACGCGTGATGGGCTTCTGCACCGACGCCGAGGTTGAGGAGTTCATGGCAAGCGTTCCGGAGTTCGAAGGGATGCTGGTGCGCTCGGGAGTTCGTCTTATCAAGTACTACCTGGACATCAGCAAGCCCGAACAGAAAAAGCGCATCGAGGAGCGCCGCCGAGACCCGCTAAAGCAGTGGAAAGTCAGTCCCATTGACGAGCAGGCGGTGGCACTGTGGAAGAAGTACAGCAAGGCTCGCAATGAGATGTTTGCTCGGACCAGCGACATCGTGCCATGGAACGTCGTGCGTGCCGACGACAAGCGCGTCGCGCGCCTCAGTGTCATCAAGGATTTGCTGACGCGCCTGCACTATGCGGACAAGGACGATGAGCTGATTCGGCCTAATCCTGAAGTTGTCTTCCCTTACGCGGAGCAACATCTGCTGAGCGGGGCGATTGCGAAGTGAACCGGTAGCCCAATGAGACCTGTGAACTACGTGGATGGATGAGATGAAGACCAGCATCATTGAAGTTGGAGGCCTCCTTTCCGTTCTCAGCGCTCACGGGGTGGAGAAGCGCCTCACCAGCTTGCCCGGTGTCGTCAAGGCAGAGGTCAACTGTGTTTCGGGCAGCACGACTGTTGAGTACGACGACGCACTAACCAGCCTGAGTGAAATCAAGGCAAGGCTGGACGAGTGCGGCCATCATTGCCATGGCGAACTGGTGCCACGGCATACTTGCACCCCGGAAGACCCTCCGGCAGCCGTTGCGACGGGAGTTGATAGCAGGCCAGCCAGGACAGCAGCCAGGCTGGCAGCGCTCGGCAGACACGAGGACCATGTCCACGCGGCGAAAGCGCAGGCCCATGCGACACATGACCAGATGGCCCACGACATGGGACATGGCGCCGGCATGGACATGACCGGGATGGTTCGCGATATGCGAAACCGCTTCTGGATTTGCCTGGTCTTTACGATTCCCATCTTTCTCTACGCGCCGATGGGGATGCAGATTCCCATGCCAGCTCCGCCGTTCGGCCTGGGCATGAACCAGTGGCTGTTCCTGCTGGCGAGCGCAGCCATCCTGTACCCGAGTTGGCCCTTCTTCGTGTCTGCGTGGCGCGCCCTCCAGGACGGAACGCTCAACATGGCCACGCTGGTTGTCCTTTCCGTCGGAACGGGCTATCTGTTCAGCGTCGGGGCGACTTTTTTCTTTACCGGGGAGCAGTTCTATGAAGCCTCGGCCGTCCTGCTGGTATTTATCCTGCTGGGACACTGGCTGGAGATGCGAGCCCGTGCCGGTGCATCGGACGCTATCCGTTCACTGATGAACCTGGCTCCCCCCAAGGCTACGGTACTGCGTGACGGTCGAGAGGTGGGAATTCCGACTGCGGAAGTGAAGCTGGGGGACGTCGTCATCATCCGTCCAGGCAGCAAGATTCCGGCTGACGGTGAGGTCATCGACGGCAGCTCGCAAGTGGACGAATCGATGTTGACCGGCGAGTCTCTACCCGTGAGGAAGGGGCCGGGGGACAGCGTCATCGGCGCGACGATTAACAAGAGCGGCAGCTTTCGCTATCGGGCGACCAGAGTCGGAAGTGACACTGCACTGGCGCAAATCGTCAAGCTGGTGCAGGAGGCGCAGAACTCCAAAGCGCCAGCACAACTATTGGCCGACCGTGCCTCTCAATGGCTAGTGCTCGCGGCCCTTGCCATCGGCATCACAACGTTCGTCGTGTGGTACTGGTGGTTAGGCCAGACCGTTCTGTTCTCCCTGACGCTCACGATTACGGTCTTCGTCATCGCCTGCCCCGATGCGCTCGGGTTGGCGACTCCGATGGCGGTGATGGTTGGAACAGGCCTTGGCGCGATGAACGGCATTTTGTTCAAGAATGCCTCAGCCTTGGAGGAAGCGACCAAGCTGAATGTCGTTGTGTTCGACAAGACTGGCACCCTGACTATGGGGCAACCGGAGGTCGTGGAAATCTTCGCGCCGCCGGAAGTGGACGCGTACGCCATGCTCGGGCTGGCCGCCTCTGTCGAGCAAGCGTCGGAACACCCACTCGCCCAGGCCATCCTCAAACGTGCCGGTGCACTGGCGAGGCCCGTGGCCACCGGTTTCACAAATGTCGATGGCATGGGGGCCACAGCCGACATCGACGGGAAGCCCGCGCTCCTCGGTAATCGGAAGCTCATGGCTACTTACGGCGTAGATATGAACGGCCTTACTGAGAAGTCCGACCTGATGCAAGGAGCTGGCAGAACGGTCATTCATGTTGCGCATGGCGGCAGACTGATTGGCCTGATTGCCATCGCCGATGCTCCGAGACCGACCTCAGCTGCAGCAATCAAGAAGTTGCGCGAGCGCGGCGTGCAGGTGGCGATGCTGACGGGGGACAACAAGGCCACTGCCGAGCGCATTGCGGCTGACTTGGGCATTGAGTTAGTGCTGTCAGACGTGTTGCCTGGGCAAAAGGCTGAGAAGGTAAAGGAACTACAGGCACAGGGCAAGAAGGTTGGTATGGTGGGGGACGGTATCAATGACGCACCTGCGCTGACGCAGGCCGATGTCGGATTCGCCATTGGCGCTGGCACTGACGTGGCAATGGATAGCGCCGACATTGTTCTGATGAAGAGCGACCCGTTCGACGTGGTGGGAGCCATTGAGCTGTCGCGCGCTACGCTGCGTAAAATGCACCAGAACCTCTGGTGGGCGGTTGCCTACAACCTTATTGCCTTTCCGTTGGCCGCAGGTGTCCTATACCCATTCACCCTGAGTCCAGCGATTGCGGCAATTTCCATGTCCGGCAGCTCCGCACTGGTCGCAATCAATGCGCTGTTGCTCAAGCGTACGAAGCTGGCCGGTATCCGCGTCGCGTCGCAGTCGGTATCACCCACGGATGTACCGGCGCCTGTTGGTGGCTGAGCAGAGTTACATGGCCGAGAATACAGAACGCCACGTGGCCAGGTCATCGGGGAACGGAAGTGCCCGACGTCTGCCGGCGCATGCGAGGCATGCAAAAAAGCTCAGCCGGCTAGTTTTTCCAAGTTTCCTCGAATTTCTGGCGACGCGGGCGGACCAGGCAATTTATCCCTTCGTGGTCGGTGGGCTGGCCTTCGTCGCAACGCTCAGTATGTGTGTCCCCGTGGCCCCCCTGGTAGCGGCTTCGGTGCTGCTTAGCGCGCGGCGATGGAAGGCCCTCGCGTTGTGCGCCGCTGTCGGCAGCGGGGCTGCGGCGCTCGTGCTCTATGTGGTCTTCCACGATCTCGGCTGGGAGAAATTGCTTGGCTATCTCCCCGAACTCACACGCTCGGCCAGATGGGTGCAGATTGCAGCCTATACGGAGGACTATGGGCTCCTTGCATTGGTGGCAATCGCGGCGTCACCTCTGCCGCAAACACCGGCGCTCGTCTTCGTCGCGCTGGCAGAACTCTCTCCGCTGGCCGTGTTCGGCAGCATTCTCGGCGGAAAACTTGCGAAGTACGGTGTGGTTGCTTGGCTTGCCGCTCGCGCCAGAGACCCTCTGCAGGGTGAAATAGTAGAAATGATGACGTCAATGGGAAGGAATAAGGTGCCCCATGGCCGAAGACACGATTCGACGTAAGGGACGCCCGGCGCGCTCCTCCTCAGTTACTGTATCTTCTGAGATGCAGATGACCTCGCCCTTCACTGCTGAGACGCCGCATACGGCAATTGCGAGGGATATGGTCAACCGGTGGTGGGACTATGCGGCTGACGTTGCTCAGCACTGGACGCTCTTCGTCGACGTCCTGATGCAACGTGCCAACAATATGCTGGCGCACGAAGAGGCCGGTCTTCCGCCATTGCTGCATTTCGATTACGAAATGTTGCTCGATGGCAGAACGTTTGAGCGACCAGCCAACTATGCCTTGCTCCGCATCACTCGCTGTGGCACGGACCACCCGGAGGAGCGCGTACGTTCGCGCTTGCCGCAACGCCATGGGGCGCGGAGTGGCTGAAGTGGGCACATCCCATGCGCTGGACCTGCTATGCCTGGTCTGAGCGGTTCCAGCCCTGGCTTTCACCAATCGCAGCTATGGCGGACGAAGCAAGGTCGGCCCGCGTGGAATCGACGGAAGTGAACGAGTGGCGTTCTCGGCTCGTCGACGGCTGCCAGGGCGGAAGCGGGCAGCGCGAAGGCGATGGCAAGAGCCGTCCCTCTGCATGTCTGCCCGAGTTTCATTGGACAACCCCTCTGCTGGACAGAAGGGAGAGCTTCCATGACAGACCCCTCATCAAACGCCACAGCAGGAGCATGAGAACAACACGCGTGACAAAACGAAACACGGGCAAGCAACAACAACTATCTGGCTGCGGACTACAGTTTATCGAATGTCAGGCGGACCTCGAAGTGCCGCATCTAGCCTTCGCCCCGCCAACGGACCGGAGCTGTATGCCTCGGTTACTTGCCCATCATCCCACCCGGGCCCATCCCAGTGCCGGGACCCATGCCGCCGCCCATCATGCCTTGATTGTCCATCATCATTGGCATCACTTCCTGCATAAAGGCCATGTGCTGGCCCATCATGTCGTGACACATTTGCATCTGGGCCGGCGTGGCTTGGCCTTTTCCCTTGCTTGGACCAGCCATTCCCATTCCCATCATGTCCTTTTGCATGATGGACATGGCGTCCTGCATGACTTTGTTGCGTTCGGCCATTAGTGCCTGACGCTCTTCCGGTGTATTGGCTCGCGACAGCCGCTCGCGGATAGCACGAAGGTGGGCGACCTGTGCGTCGAGGTCAGCGTTTCCCGTGGCTTGGGGAGCAGCCGCCGGGGCGGCTGCCGGTGCGGGCTTCTTAACCGGCTTTTTGGCTTCCTCCTTCGGGTGGTGCTGCTCGTGCTCCGCGTCCGTCGATGGCGAGGCGGAGAAGACCGCAGGCGCCCAGGCAAGAGTGGCGGCGGCGAGGAGGATGGGAAGGCGGCGGATGTGGACCATGCTAAAGCTCCTCATGTCTAAGGAAGACAATTTACTATGGACTATGCGCCACGTGTGTGCCACCAAATTGACAGGAATCAACCAAAATCCTGCGTTCGACCGCTGGGCAACCGAGAGTATTTGGGACGACCGAGCTATCTCTTGTTGATTTGCACTGAATCCTGACCCACCCCCGGCAGGTTTTTGCATCGAATGTTGACTCACGTATAGAACACTTGCCCGCTTGGGAACGAGCGGGAGTTCGGAGTGATCGACGTGGCCATACTGAGCATCATTCGACGCTGGCATCTTCGCGACCAGATCCCGCTGCGCGAGATCGCCAGACGCCATGGCCTCGTCATCCACGGTGCGGCAGAACGTAGGCGGTATGACCGCTCTCCCAGCCACTACTGCCGTTCGGCTTGGATACGCCGAACGGCAGAGACGGGTCGGGAGCCGTCAAAGGCCGTCGCCGATCGTCGAGAGAAGAGCTGGCGGCGGAGATCGGCCAGAAGCGGCCGGCCGACATCCCGGGCCATCTGGGCACCGTGCTCGACCGAGGATGCGTTACAGTACCCAATGCCAAGCGTGGACATAGCCGCGAATCCAGATGAACAGTGTGCCCCTTACGGTCAAAGAGACAATAGCCCCGACGTTCTGGCGCGATGAAACGCTGCCGTTTA
This sequence comes from Cupriavidus sp. USMAHM13, assembly GCF_001854285.1. Lineage (NCBI taxonomy): Bacteria > Pseudomonadati > Pseudomonadota > Betaproteobacteria > Burkholderiales > Burkholderiaceae > Cupriavidus > Cupriavidus sp. USMAHM13. The sequence goes on along the minus strand of NZ_CP017752.1, from coordinate 2,224,887 downwards.
TCGAGGCTCGTTCAATACAGGGCGGTCGCCAGGTTTGCTATGCAAAACACGCGCATGACACGTTCTCAATCGGTGCGATCACGGGCGGCCGCAGTACGTATCTCAACGGGAGAGTCCAGGAGCACGTGGGTGCCGGCGCAGTGGTGGTCATCAACCCGGAAGATGTCCACGCCTGCAATCCGATCGACAATCAGCCATGGTCGTATCGCATGTTCTATGTGAACGTTTCTTGGCTGATGGATCTTCAGCATGAACTCGGTTTCAGTCACAACTGCGGCTTTCGTGCGTTTTCGACCACCATGACGACTCGGCCTGACCTGTATGCTGGGTTGAATCGCCTATACGCCGTATGCACCGACGAGCACGCAGACCATCTGAAAAAGCATAGTGCGGCGCTCACCTTCTTTTCGGAAGTGCAGCAAACGCTGAGCCCGGCCCCTGCATTGACTGGGAGCCCGAATCGAAAGCTCGTCCGCGCGGCGGAATACATACGAGAAAACTGCACGCGCTCGCTCAAGCTGGCGGAGATCTGTGCAGCAGCAGATCTCTCTGCGTCCTATCTGATCCGCTCTTTTAAGGATCGCTACGGCATGACGCCTCACGCGTACCTTATCAATTGCCGTATCGAATACAGCCGGTCAGAGCTCAGGCGGGGGCGAGCCATCGCCGATGTCGCCATTGAAGCGGGATTCTCCGATCAGGCCCACCTGCAACGGACTTTCCGGCAATTTGTGGCGGCCACGCCTCGCCAGTATCGTGGTTGAGCCCCAGGGCGTGGCCGAGCCAGCCGCCTATGCCTGAAGCAGGTAGACGGCGCTGCCCGCAAGCAACAGCGCCATCAGGCGATTGAATAGCCGGACCCGCTTGGGATCGCTCAAGTATTGACGCAAAAATGATCCTGCATATGCCCAGCAGGCAATCGATCCATAGCAGATCACGAAATAGACTACCGTGAACTGCCAGACCAACATGCGGTCGCCGTTTGCTGCGTATGCCCCCATGCCCGCAAGGGATGCTAGCCATGCTTTCGGATTCAGCCACTGCATCGCTGCTCCGGAGAGCAACGACGGACCTTTTGTTGCCTCCTCCGCTCCGAGTCGCCCGTCATCGACGGCGAGCTTGTAGGCCATGTAAAACAGAAACGTTACCCCGGCCCACTGAATTGACTTCGTCAGATACGGCCAATGACTCTGGATTTCGTGTAATCCCAACCCGGTCAGCAAGAGCAACAACGTAAAACCAATGGTCGCTCCCGTAACATGCCGCATGCTGGCGCGTAGTCCATGCTGAGCGCCTGTACTCAACGCAACGATGTTGACGGGCCCGGGAGAAATCGATGCAGCCAGGGCAAAGGCGCTCATGGAAAGAAGATGGCTCATCTATTGCCTTCGATACGCTCGTTGAGAAATCACAGAGCCCGAAGGTATAGCGGGATGGGACCGCACGTATTGAAGAAAATTACCCTTTGCTTTCCGTAGACCGACCGCTTTTTGCAACTGTGGCAGTCCATTTCGGGTCGGTAGCCGCCATCCGGCATCGAGAGTGCCGCTGGTAGCTGGCCGAAACCTTGCACGACTCGCGCCAACTGAAGATTCGTTCCAGATCTCGGCCGCCCGGGACTCAGGTCGCTTCGACCGTGACCTCACGCAATGGCACCTTGAGCGACCGGCCATCTTCCAATCGAATAATGGCCTCAGGCGCTGCCTTCCTGCTGCCCGGCGCGATCGTCCAGCACCCTTGGACGGGGTCCCTACCCCGACTCACTAGCGCGAGCCGGCACTGCGGGCCTCTTTGCTTGTATTCAGGCGTCCGCATGTCCGCATGCCTTGGGCAAGCCGCACCTCCTCTGCGCCGTACCTTGTGACCAAGATGATCTCGGTGTCATCGTCGGTGATATCACTCAGCATCGAGGGCGGGCTTCGGCTGCCGCTTCCGCTGCCGCCGGCATGCCGGCGGGCCAGGCGAGATGGCGTGGCGCCGGGGAGCGCGGGAAGGCGCGGAGGTGGCCTATCCTTTCTGACAGGAATACCAATGATAATGGTCCGTATTAGTAACAAAAGCCGGAAACTTTTACCATGAAGACGACCGCGTGGCGGTGCCGCGCGCGCTTCGCGTGCTGCAATGCGGTGTGATTGCCAGCGCGGGATATGCTAAAAAGGCGGGCCGTGTGCGATGCGCGGGCGAGTACGACGGGACTCTCGCGTCCGGCACGGCCGGTATGGACTGGCGGATGCGGACGCCGACGCCCCGGGCAACAGGAGTTATGCATGTCGAGGAAGCGGAAATGACCCAGTCCTATGCACTGCAACACGCGCGGCGCGTCTCATCCGTGGTCGACCAGGCGTCATTCAACGAGGCTGCAGCGCAGGCGCGCCTGTTCCGCTCCTGGACCCGCTCGCTCAATACCTTCCGGCTGGACCCGGGCAATACGTCCGGCCCGCGCGTCATCAGCGCCGCGGAGCTGAAGGACAGGCGCAGCAGTGCCGAGGCCCTGCTGCGCTTCTCGAACCCGGTGGTGGAGCGGTTGCACGGCATTGTCGGCAAAGCGGGCTATTGCGTCCTGGTGGCCGACGCCGATGGCGCCCTGATCGATTTCCGTGGCCAGGAAGACCGCCGCAAGGAATACCGGCAGCATGGGCTGTATCACGGCCGCTATTTCACCGAGGACTCCGAAGGAACCAGCGGGGTGGCCTGCGTCCTGGCCGACAAGGAACCCATTACCGTCCACACCGAGGATCACTTCAGGGCCGCATTCACCTGCCTGACCTGTACCGCCGCGCCCATTATTTCGCCATCCGGCGAATTGACCGGCGTACTGGACGTATCGGCCGTGCGAAACAGCGAGAATCGCGACTCGCAGGAATTGATCTACGCCTGGGTATGCCAGGCGGCGGAGATGATCGAGAACGCCTGCCTGCTGCACGATACCAGCCATCTGTGGACGCTGTACCTGCACCGCAGCCAGGACTACCTGAGCCTGCACCCCGAATTGCTGATTGCATTCGACGATGCCGGAAACATCGTAGCGATGAACCGGCAGACAAAGAGCATGCTGAGCGCGCTATACACCGCGATACCGGCGAACGTCCAGCATCTGTTCGACCTGAATGCCGGACAGGTCATCGACCTGAACAATGGCATGGAGATGTTCCCGTTGCGGCTGACCCGCGGCGCAGGACGCTTCTTTGCAAGCCTGCGCCCGCCCCGCCAGGCCCTGCGCACGATTTCGCTGTCGCCGGAACACCCGGCCGCCGGGCACGCTCCCCGTGCTCTTGCCAGCGATCATCTGGTCATCGGCGACCCGCAATTCTCGTCGCATCTCGCCCGCGCGCTCAAGATCGTCGACCGGCGCATTCCCATGCTGCTGCAAGGCGAGACGGGAACAGGCAAGGAGGCGTTCGCGCTCGCCGTCCATCGCGGTTCGCTGCGTGCGTCGCAGGCATTTGTCGCCGTGAACTGCGCGGCGATCCCGGATACGCTGATCGAAAGCGAGCTGTTCGGTTACGCGGAAGGGGCATTCACCGGCGCCAAGCGCAAGGGGCTCAAGGGGAAGATACTCCAGGCGCACGGCGGCACCTTGTTCCTCGATGAGATCGGCGACATGGCTTTGCCGCTGCAGACCAGGCTGCTTCGCGTCCTGGCGGAGAGCGAGCTGGTACCGCTGGGCTCCGAGCAATCGGTGCGGGTCGACATCAACCTGATCTGCGCAACCCACAGGGACCTTGCGCGCATGGTCTCCGACGGTACCTTCCGGGAAGATCTCTACTATCGCCTGACCGGCGCGGTGTTCCGGCTGCCTCCCCTGCGCGATCGCTCCGACCTCGACGAGCTCGTCGATTTTTTCCTCGCGGAAGAAACCGAAGCGCACGGCAGCCGCCCGGCGCTGTCCGCCGAAGCGCTGGCATGCATCCGCCGCTATCGCTGGCCCGGCAACGTACGGCAGCTGCGCATGGCGTTGCGGTACGCATGCGCGCTGGCTGCGGCCCCCGGCGTCATTGCCGCCGAACATCTTCCCGATTATCTGCGCTGCGCCGCGGATGGCGCCATGGCGGCACCGCAGCCGGTTAGCCCGCCAGTCGCGCCACAGGCGTTCGACAGTGCCGGCCTGCGCCCCGGCGAGCATCTCGAACGGGAGCACATCGTGCAGATGCTCGCCTGCCATCACTGGCGCGTCAAGGAAACCGCCAAGGCCCTGGGCATGAGCCGCGCCACCATCTACCGCAAGATGGCCCGATACAAGATCGTCTATCCGGGTTCGGCATCCTTGCCGGGGTCTGCGCCCTCATCTCAGGCGGACGAGGCGGACTGAGGCACGGTGTCTCACCGGACCGAGCCAAGCCGTCTCATGCCGGCGGCCCGCAGCTCGCCGGGCCGTCGCCGGCATCTTGCTGTATCGCAGCGATAAACGCGCGCGGCCAGCGGTTCACCACGCCGGCGCCTGACGCAGCGCCACACTGCACCGCAGCATACCCAGCGCCTGCGTCGCCCGCCCTCGTGCGCTGTGCTCACTGGCATGGTTCATGCGATTTCCCTGCTGCACGAAGGCCATGCCAGGCATGAACCAGCGCCCCCCGCATGGCCTGCGTCGTCCCCCCCACAATTACGATGGAGACACAACCGTGAGCAACGAAGATTCGGTGCATCAGTCCAGCATGAAGGCCGCCGTATGGCGGGGTCGCCACGATGTGCGCGTCGAGGAAGTGCGCGTTCCGGACAAGCCCGCCGAGGGATGGGTAAAGATCCGCGTGCATTGGTGCGGCATCTGCGGGTCGGACTTGCATGAGTATGTCGCGGGGCCGGTCTTTATCCCGGTCGATCATCCCCACCCGCTCACCGGCCTGAAGGGGCAATGCATACTCGGTCACGAGTTCAGCGGCGAAATCGCGGAGCTGGGTGCAGGCGTCACCGGTTTCCAGGTCGGCGAACGCGTCACCGCGGACGCCTGCCAGCATTGCGGGAAATGCTATTACTGCACCCATGGCCTGTACAACATCTGCGAGAACCTCGCGTTCACCGGCCTGATGAACAATGGCGCATTCGCGGAATACGTCAACGTGCCGGCGGAGCTGCTCTACAAGCTGCCGGAGAACTTCCCGACCGAGGCAGGCGCGTTGATCGAGCCGCTGGCGGTAGGGCTTCATGCCGTGAAGAAAGCCGGCAACATCGTCGGCCAGACGGTGGTGGTGGTCGGCGCCGGCACCATCGGCCTGTGCACGATCATGTGCGCGAAGGCGGCCGGCGCAGGACGCATCATCGCGCTCGAAATGTCGTCGGCGCGCAAGAAGAAGGCGCTCGAAGTCGGTGCCAACGTCGTCATCGATCCCAAGGAGTGCGATGCGATCGCGGAGGTCAAGGCGCTGACCGGCGGCTATGGCGCGGACGTGTCCTTCGAGTGCATCGGCAACAAGGCCACGGCGAAGCTTGCCATCGACGTGATCCGCAAAGCCGGCAAATGCGTGATGGTGGGGATTTTCGAAGAACCCAGCGCGTTCAATTTCTTCGAGATCGTATCGACGGAGAAGGAAATCATCGGATCGCTCGCCTATAACGGCGAATTCGCCGACGTGATCCGCTTTATCGCCGATGGCCGCATCGACGTGCAGCCGCTCATCACAGGGCGGATCTCCCTCGCCGACATTGTGTCGCACGGCTTCGAAGAGCTCGTCAACAACAAGGACGGCAACGTCAAGATCATCGTCCAGCCGATTGCCAGCCGGCCGGCTTTGACAGCCTGACGCCCTCTCGCTCCGACGGGCCGCGTTGACCGACGCGGCCGCCCCCTCCCCATCCCACCGGTATGCGAGCCTGCGCGATGCACCATCGCGCATCGGGCATCGGGCAGCGCGCGCGCCTCGCGTGCCGGGCTTTCATCGTACTGGACATGCCGGTCATGGAACCCCTCAGCCCCAATATCGAAGCTCAAGACACACCAGCGCTCGCGCCTGCCGGATTCGCGCTGCGGCCATTGGCATTCTCCGTGGCCGTATTCCTGATCGTGCACGCCGTCAGCCTTGGCGTATGGCGCCTGTTCGCGGACCCCAGGCAGGCCGTCTGGCAGTATGCTCCCCAGCCGTTCGGCATGTACCTCTTCTGGGGCATCCTGGTGCTCGTTTTCATCGGTTTCAACTTCGGCATGGCCGGATTCTCGGCGTTGAGGCAGCCCCTCCGGGGCTGCCTCGCCACCATCGTGACGCTGGCGCTGTCCTTCGCCCTCCCCGCCGTACTCGTCTACGGCTACGGCGAACTCGATCCGGCATTCAGCGCCATCAACGGCGCCGGCTATGGCGCGGCCGGCCTGATCGTGCTGATCGGATTCTACGGCTTCGGCATACTGGCGACGGGCATGGCCGGATGGCCGTGGTCCGGCAGCGGCCTGAGCCCCGCGGCCAGCGGCCTTGCGCAACTCGCCGCCGGCGCCTGCCTCACCGGCCTGGGCTATTTCCTGCTGATCTACCCCGGCATATCGACCGCCACCACGCCGCATGCGATCCTGCTGCCGCTGCCGGTAGCGATCGGCTGGTTCTATTCGGTCATTGTGGCGTGGCTGGCGACGTTCCTGATCTTCGACAACTGGCCGTGGAGCCGGCTGAGCCGTAAAAGCCATATGGCACTTGCCGCGCTGGGCGGCAACATCCTGCTGGGCACGGCGCTCTATGCCGTGCATCTGGCCTTGCTCAGATGGGTGCTCATCCCGCCCGGCGCCGTCGAGAAGATCGGCGCGATGCTCCCAAGCTGGCCTGCGCAGCTGGGCGTATGGATCGCCTTCTGGCTGATCTTCTGGGCCAACGTCGCCGGCAACTGGCCCAACCGGTTCGGCGCCGGCACCAACCGGGCGATACGCGCCGCATCGTGCTGGGGACTTGGGCTGATCTCCTTCCTCGCCTATACGCGATGGTTCGCCGGTGCGGTGCTCCATGAAGCGGAGATCGTCCCCGGCTTTGGCGGCGATCCGCTTACGTGGGTCGATCTACTCAACTACGTCATGCTGATCTACGCGGTCTATTTCGAGTTCTACGGGCTCTCGAAAAAGACGGGCTGAAGCGCCCTCCACCGGCCTCATCGGCGCCCGGCGTGGCCTTGCCCTGCCCCGGCGGCGGCAGCCGCTTGCGGCGACAGATGTCCCGCCCGATGCGACATCTGTCTCGCCGCAAGGCGCGACAGATGTCTGCCGCGGGCCCGCCGGCAGGCCTGCCTTTTCCTCCCGCATCCCGCCTCCGGCAAGGCCTGGCGGGATGCGCCGCGCCGCGCGCCGCGCATCCCGGCCGCGCTGGCACCACTCTTGCGATCAAGGCTTGTCCGGCACCGCAGCCGGCCGCTGAAACGAAAGCAAGAGGAGACCCCGAATGGAACCCACCCCAAGCCATCTTCTGTGGATGTACGAGAAGATGATCGAGATCCGGCAATACGAAGAGACCATGGCCAAGGTCTACCTGGAAGGCAAGCTGCCGCCGAGGATCCAGAAAGGCCTGGCCTTCGATATCGGCGCCGGCCCGGTGCCGGGCGAGATGCATCTCTCGGCCGGGCAAGAGCCGGTGGCCGTGGGCGTATGCGCGCACTTGCGCCCGGAAGATACCGTGGTCGGCGCGCACCGCTCGCACCACTTCGCCATTGCCAAGGGCGTGCCGCTCGATGCCATGACCGCCGAGATGTTCGGCAAGGCCACCGGGCTCGGACGCGGCAAGGGCGGCCACATGCACCTGTTCCATCCCGAGACCAAGTTTTCCTGCAGCGGCATCGTCGGCGCGAGCTCCCCGCAGGCCTGTGGCGCCGCGCTGGCGGCGCGCAAGCTGGGCAAGGACTGGGTGGCCGTGTCCTTCTTTGGCGAAGGCGCGGCCAACCAGGGCTCGTTCCATGAGTCGCTCAATCTGGCCGCGCTGTGGAAGCTGCCGGTGGTGTTCGTCTGCGAGGACAACAAGTACGGCATCTCGGTGGAGAAATCCGCCTCCACCTCGGTGCCTTCCAACGACGTGCGCGCCGCCGGCTATGGCATGCCTGGCGTGCTGGTGGAGCGCAACGACGCCGTCGCGGTGTACCGCGCCGCCGGCGAGGCCGTGGCACGGGCGCGCCGCGGCGAAGGCCCCACCCTGATCGAAGTCAAGACCGACCGCTATCTCGGCCACTTCCAGGGCGACCCGGAAACCTACCGCCCGCGCGACGAAGCCAAGACCCTGCGCAGCGCCGACCCGATCCACGCACTGGGCACTTCGCTGCGCGCCAGCGGCCTGCTCGACGACGCCGCCGAAGCCGCCTTGCGCCAGAGCGTCTCGGACCGCATCGAGGCCGCCTATGCGTTCGGCCGCAACAGCCCCTACCCCGCGCCCGCAGAAGCGCTGCAACACGTCTTCGTCCAGTAAGACCCGCACCCGCATAAACAGGAGACCAGCATGCAAACCGCACAGAGCGCGTCCCATGGCACGCGCACGCTCACCATGGCCCAGGCCATCGCCGAAGCCATCGGCCAGGAAATGGAGCGCGACTCGCGCGTCTTCGTGATGGGCGAGGACATCGGCAAGTACGGCGGCATCTTCAGCGCCACCACCGGCCTGCTGGACCGCTTCGGGCCGGATCGCATCATGGATACGCCGATCTCGGAGACCGCCTTCATGGGCGCGGCCATCGGCGCCGCCGCGGAAGGATTGCGCCCGATCGCGGAACTGATGTTCGTGGATTTCTTCGGCGTGTGCTTCGACCAGATCTACAACCACCTCGCCAAGAACACCTATATGTCCGGCGGGCGCGTGGGCCTGCCGGCGGTGGTGATGACCGGCATCGGCGGCGGCTACAACGATGCCGCCCAGCATTCGCAATGCCTGTATGCCAGCTTTGCCCACATGCCCGGCATGAAGGTGGTGGTACCGTCCAACGCGTACGACGCCAAGGGCCTGATGACTCAGGCCATCCGCGACGACAATCCGGTCGTGTTCTGCTACCACAAGGGCATCATGGGCCTGTCGTGGATGTCCTACTTCGAAGGCAGTACCAATGCCGTGCCGGAGCAAGCCTACACCATTCCCTTCGGGCAGGCACGGGTGGCCCGCAGCGGCCGCGACGTGACCATCGTCACGCTCTCGCAGATGGTGCAGAAATCGCTGCTGGCGGCCGAGCAGCTGGCGGCCGAAGGCATCGATGCGGAGGTGATCGACCTGCGCACCATCGTCCCGCTCGACCGCGAGACGGTGCTGCGCTCGGTGGCCAAGACCGGCCGCCTGCTGGTGGCCGACGAAGATTACCTGAGCTTCGGCCTGTCCGGCGAGATTGCCGCCGTCGTGGCGGAAAACCTCGACAGCGTGGCGCTGCGCGCGCCGGTGCGGCGCCTGGCGGTGCCAGACGTGCCCATCCCCTTCTCGCGCCCGCTCGAGCAATTCGTGATTCCTCAGGTCGACACCATAGCCGCGCAGGTCCGCGCCCTGGTGCAGGACCGCCCCCTTTCCTATCAACTGAAGCGAGAAGCAGCATGACCGACGTAACGATGGCCGACACCGTCTGGCAGGACGTGGAAGACGGCACCGAAGCCCTGTTGCAGGAATGGCTGGTCAAGCCCGGCGATGCGGTCAGCGCGGGCCAGCCGCTGGGCGTGGCCGAGCTGGTCAAGACTACCCATGAAATCGTCGCGCCCGTGGACGGCATCGTCGCCGCGCTGGCAGTGGCGGCGCAGGACACGTTCGGACGCGGCGCCGTGCTCGCCCGGCTGGAGCCGAGATCATGAGCCACAGTCTCGCTTCCGTGCTGAGCGGGCCGGGCGCCGCGGCAACGGCCGACGCCGGCGACCGCCTCATGCTGCCCCTGACAGGCATGCGTGGCGCCATCGCCCGCAATATGAGCGCCGGCTGGGCCGTGCCGCGGGTGGCGCATTCGGTCGAGGTGGACGTGACCCTGCTGGAACTGGCGCGCCACACCATGCAGAAAAACGTGGGGCCCGAGTGCAAGATCACCCTGACGGCCTTCGTGCTGCGCGCCGTGGCGCTGACCCTGCGTCAGCATCCGCGCCTGAACGCGCGTGTGCTGGAGAAGGAGATCGAGCTGATGCCGAACATCAACCTCGGCCTCGCGGTCAGCCTCGACGAGGGCCTGATGGTGCCGGTGCTGCGCGACGTGGATACCAGGACGGTGGCGGAAATCGCGGCGGAGAGCCGCGCCCTGGCCGCCGGCGCGCGCGCCGGGACGCTGCCGGCCGGCGCCTACCAGCGCGGCACCTTCACCGTGACCAACCTGGGCATGACCGGCATCGACAGCTTCACGCCCATCCTCAATGTGCCGCAGGCCGCCATCCTCGGCGTGACGCGCGTGGCCAAGCGGGCCGTGGTCAAGGACGACTGGATCGCGGTGGCGCCGATGATGGGCCTGCACCTCGTGTTCGACCACCGCGCGGTGGACGGCTATCCGGCCGCGCGCTTCCTGACCGACCTCAAGACGCGGCTGGAAACCGTGGAAGGCCTGTGATGCTCGCCCCCGCCTTCCTCGCCAGCGGCGCAGGCTGCACCGAAGAACAAGCCTGGAACCGGGCCCGCCTGGCGGAGCCGGTGCTGCGCCCGGCCGTGCGCCTGTGGACCTATGCCGCGCCAGGCATCGTGCTGGGCTGCGCGCAGTCATCCATGCGCGAGCGCCTGACCGGCTGCGCCACCCCGGTCGCGCAGCGGGACTCGGGCGGCGGCGCCGTGCTGACCGGTCCTTGGATGCTGTCGGCTTCGATCGTGCTGCCCGCCGGCCACGCGCTGGTCGGCACCGGTACGGTGTCGAGCTACCGCTGGCTGGGCGTGCTGCACGCCGGGCTGCTGCGCGATCTCGGCATTGCAGCCTACGCGGTGCCGCCGGAGGAAGTGCGGCTGGCCCCGCCGGCGGATACGCTGAAGTGGGCGTGCTTCGGTGGGCTCTCGCCCTGGGAGGTAGTGGTGGGCCAGCGCAAGATCGTCGGCCTGGCGCAGGTGCGCCGGCGTACCGGCGTGCTGCTCACCTCCGGCACGCTGATCGCAGCGCCCGATTGGCCGCTGCTATGCGCCGCGCTCGGCGGCGATCCCGCCGATGCCGACCGCCTGCGCGCCTGCACCACGTCCTGCGCCGAACAACTCGGCACGCCGTTGATGGCCACGGTGCTGGCCGAGCGGCTGCACCACATGCTGATCGACGTGCTCGGCGAGCCCTGCCACGGCCGCCCCAGGGCACGCCCGGCGCCGGCCTTCGGCCCGCCGCACGCCGTGCCCAGCCCGTGCTGAATGGCACCGCCCCACAAGCCGCGACAAAGCGGCGGGAGGTGGCCGCCGGCAACAAGCAATGAGCGGGACAAGGAGCGGACAACGTCCGCGCCGCGGTCCCACAACGAATGGAGACAAAACAGATGAAATCCCCGCAACCTGCCGGCCCCGGCGCCGGCACCACCATGCGTACCCTGCGCAAGCAGCCCACCGTCTCGCGCCGGGGCTTCCTGCGCGGCGGCGGCCTTGCCGCGATCGGCGTGACAGTCACGCCGGCGGCGCTGGCCCAGCCGCCGCGCGAAGCCATGACGGCGCCGTTCCGCGCGCTTGGCCCGGCCACCGCGCGCACGCTGGTAGCCATGTCGCGCGACATCTTCCCCCACGACAAACTGTCCGACCGCTACTACGTCGATGCCATCGCCCCGCTGGAGAAATCCGCCGCCGGCGACAAGGCCACGCGCGCCCTGCTGCAGCAGGGCGTCGCCGCGCTGGATGCGGCGGCACGCGAACGCTTCGGCCGTCCCTACGGCGAACTCGCCAGGGAAGGCGACCGCGTCGCGCTGCTGCAAGCCATCGAGACCACGCCCTTCTTCCAGAAGGTGCGCGGCGAACTGGTCACCGGCCTCTACAACAACAAAGCAGTGTGGCCCCTGCTGGGGTACGAGGGTTCATCCTGGGAGAAAGGCGGCTACCTGCACCGCGGCTTCGACGATATCGACTGGCTCTGAGCCGCCGGCACCGGCATTCCCCCCGACAAGAAGCCGCCCGGGCTGCGGCAAGCCCCCCGGAGCGGCGCATGGAGACAAGCATGGCAACGAAGTTCGACCTCAAAGACGACAGCGTGGTCGTCATCATCGGTTCCGGCGCGGGCGGCGGCACGCTCGCCAACGAACTGGCCCAGCGCGGCATACGCAGCGTGATCCTCGAAGCCGGCAAGCACTTTACGCAGGCCGATTTCGAGAACGACGAGTGGGAGATGTTCAACAAGATCTCGTGGCTGGACAAGCGCATCTCGGCCGGCGGCTGGCATCACACCAAGACCTACCCCAACCTGCCGGCCTGGATCGTCAAGGCCGTGGGCGGCTCCACGGTGCACTGGTCCGGCGTGGCGCTGCGCTTCATGCCGCACGACTTCCACAACCGCAGCACCTATGGTGCGGTGAAAGACGCCAACCTGATCGACTGGCCCATCACCTACGACGAACTCGCGCCGTTCTACGATCGCGCCGAGAAGAAGATGGGCGTGACCACCACCGCCGCCTCCGGCCTGCCGGCGCTGCCGGAAAACAACCACTACAAGGTGCTGGCGGCCGGCGCGCACAAGATCGGCTACAAGGAGATCGTGCGGCCGATGGCGGTCAACTCGCAACCCTATGACGGCCGCCCGGGCTGCATGCAGATCGGCTTCTGCATGCAGGGATGCAAGATCGGCGCCAAATGGTCCACCCTCTACACCGAGGTGCCGCGTGCCGTGGCCACCGGCAAGGCGGAATTGCGGCCGCAATCCATGGTGCTGCAGATCGAGCACGACGCCGCCGGCAAGGTCACCGGCGTGCTCTATGCCGACGAGCACGGCCGGCGCCAGTTCCAGCGCGCGCGCGTCGTCTGCGTGGCCGGCAACTCGATCGAATCGCCGCGTCTGCTGCTGAACTCGGCCAGCAGCAAGTTCCCGCAGGGGCTGGCCAATTCTTCCGGCCAGGTTGGCCGCAACTACCTGAACCACACCACCGCGGCAGCCGTGGCGATCCATCGCAAGCCGGTCTATATGTACCGCGGCACCGCGCTGGCGGCGGTGGTCTCGGACGAAGCCCGGCTCGACACGAAGCGGGGCTTCTTCGGCGGCTATCACCTGGAAGGACTGGCGCTGGGCCTGCCCTTCACCGCCGCCTTCATGAAGCCGGGCGGCTGGGGCCGCGAAGTCTCCTCGGCACTGGAAATGTACGACCACATGAGCTGTGTCTGGGTCTGCGGCGAAGACCTGGCGCAGGAGCGCAACAGCATCACCCTGCACGCCACCGAGAAGGACCAGTACGGCCTGCCGGTGCCGATCGTGAGCAAGACCGACCACCCCAACGATGCCGCCGTGCGCGCCCATGGGCTGGCCCAGTTCCGCAAGATGTCGGAGGCGGTCGGCGCCACCCGCGTGATCGACATGCCCCCCTACCCCGCCAGCCACAATATGGGCACCAACCGCATGAGCGCCAAGGCCAGCGACGGCGTGGTCAACCGCTGGGGCCAGAGCCACGACATCCCTAACCTGTTCGTCTCCGACGGCAGCCAGTTCGCTTCCAGTTCGGCGTCCAACCCCACCCTGACCATCGTGGCGCTGGCGATCCGCCAGGCCGAGTACATCGCCGGCGCGCTGCAACGGCGCGAACTCTGAGCCGCGCCGGGTGGCCGCCCGCCGCATTGCGGCAGGCGGCCAAATCGATTAGCGTAGAGCCAGCGCTGGGCCGGGCATCCGATCGCCGCCAGCCCCCCACATGAACCGCCCAAGGAGACAACCGTGCTGCAACAAGCACACCGGGCACATATCGAGCGCCTGCTCGCCTTTGCGCAGCAGCCCGGCGCGGCCGAGGGCACGATAGAGCGTTCCTGGCTGCGCTGCTTCAACGACTATGGCCTCGACCCGAGCCGGCCGGTGCCTGCGTATATCGTGGAGGCGCAGCGCCTGCGCGAACACAAGGACCAGATCGAGGATTTTCTCGGCGTGGCGCGTACCGGCATGGAGCAGCTCTACAAGCGCGTCTCCGCCCTCGACTGCGTGCTGCTGCTGACCGACGCCCACGGCGTGACCGTGGACTTCATCGGCAACGACCACCGGGACCACGAGCTCAAGCGCGCCGGGCTCTACCTCGGCGCGGACTGGAGCGAGCCGCGCGCCGGCACCTGCGCGGTGGGCACCTGCATTGTCGAGCAGGCGCCGGTGACCTGCCACCAGACCGACCACTTCGACGTGTCCCATATCACGCTCACGTGCAACAGCGCGCCGCTGTTCGATCCCACCGGCGGCTTCCTGGGCGTGCTCGACGTCTCCGCGCTGAGCGCTCCGGCGCCGCGCGAAGGACAGCACCTGGCGCTGCAGATGACCACCATGTATGCGCAGATGATCGAGGACGCCAACTTCCTGCGCTACTTCCGCGACCAATGGATCCTGCGGCTGGGCTCGACCTGGTCGCTGGTGGACGTGGACAGCGAGATCATGGTCGCCTTCGACGCCGACGGCGTCATCCGGGGCATCAACAGCGGAGGCCGGCGCAGGCTGCGGCTGGCCGACGCCGCCGAAGGACACGGCGGCAAGCCCCTGGATCTGCGCGGCCACCTGCTCACCGAAGTCTTCCGCGAAGACATGAGCGAGCTCTGGCGCATCGCCCACGCCGGCATGTCGTCCGAGCGCACCGCGGTGCGCACCCATGACCACGGCTTGTACTACGCCACCGCCATCGCGCCGCGCGGCGCGCCGGGCCGGCCCTCGGCGCCCGGGGCCCAGCCGGCGCTGCCGAGCGCGGAGGCAAGCGCCGCGCTGGACGCGCTCGGAGCGGGCGACCCGCAGATGCAGCGGCTGATCCTGCAGGCCAAGCGGCTTGCCAACAAGCCGCTCAATATCCTGGTGCATGGCGAAACCGGCACCGGCAAGGAAGTCCTGGCCAAGGCGCTGCACGCCGCCAGCGAGCGCCGCGGCAAATCCTTCGTCGCGGTCAACTGCGCCGCCATTCCCGAATCGCTGATCGAGAGCGAGTTGTTCGGCTATTCGCCGGGCACCTTCACCGGTGCGCGCAGCAAAGGCATGCGCGGCCTGATTGCGCAATCCGACGGCGGCACGCTGTTCCTCGACGAAATCGGCGATATGCCGCTGCACCTGCAAAGCCGGCTGCTGCGCGTGCTGTCCGAACGCGAAGTGATGCCGCTGGGCGCGGAGAAACCCATCCCGGTAGACCTGCGCGTGATCGCCGCCTCGCATCGCGACCTGCGCCAGCTGATCGCCGAACAATGCTTCCGCGAAGACCTCTACTATCGCCTGTGCGGCGCCACCTTGCACCTGCCGGCCCTGCGCGAGCGGCGCGACAAGGACTACCTGATCGCGCGCATCGCCGCAGAAGAGGGCCAGCAGCTGGACATGCGGGCCGAACTGGCGCCCGCCACGCTGGCCCTGCTCCGCGCCTACACCTGGCAGGGCAATGTGCGGCAATTGCGCAATGTGCTGCGCTTCGCGCTGGCCATGAGCGACAACGGCTTCATCGACACCGACGCACTACCGCCCGAGATCCTTGAGGGCACGCAGGAAAACCCGGCAGAAGCCGCGCCGGCGGCCACGCGGCCGCTTCCCGGCAACGAACGCGAGGTCCTGCTGGCGGCATTGCGGCGGAACAAATGGCGCATTACGCAGGTTGCGGTTCAGCTGGGGATCGCGCGGGCGACGGTCTATCGGCAGATGGAGCGATATGGGATAGTTGCGCCCAATCAGCAGTGATATATTTTCAAGCTATTTTTATTTATTTTTTGTTTCATTTTTAAATTATTATGGACCTGATTTATGGCTGCAGGGACCTGACCAGCCGCTGAAGTACTCGCCGCGCAAGCGGTGAGGCCTCTCCCGCAAGGCTTGCGAGTCCACTATGTTTCACAATCCGGAAGCTGAGCGTCACAGCATCGACTTTTTCCGCATTTTTCGCCCATTTCCGGACTCATTACCGCGATCACTGGAACTGCGGACGGATTTCTCCCAGCGAGCGCATGCGCACGAGGTTGTAGGCGGCCATGCTCAGCACAAACATCTGATCGACTTTCTTCAGGCCGCGCACCATCACCTGACGCATGCGCCCCACGGTCTTGATCCAGCCAAAGCCCTGTTCGATCAGCTTGCGCCTTTGTTGCGAGACCGCATGCCCGGCGCCGCAACCACTGTCAGATTAGGACTAGTCTTTCACACGTCAATGTCCGTTTTCGATCCGCAAACGACGAGCCGACTGCGGAGCTTGAGCAGCTTAAGCCCTTCCTCCAGATTGCTGCGCAGACGCCCGAACGTCCATCGCTAACAGCGTCCCTTCGTTGGACCGTGCCATCTGGCGCCCCGAGGATCAAGCCCGACGCTTCTATAGATCAGCAGTTATCCGACCCGATGCTGGGGCCGGAGCAGGGCCTTGGCCGCCTCGGCAGACGACGCGCCCCACGCTCTCGACGTCCGTGCTGGCGAGCCGATATCCCACATTCCAGTGTCAAGAGCCGGTCAGGAAGGGAGCCAATCGCGCCGGCCTGCTCAGTCGCGAGACTGAGCAGGCCATACTCTGACAGCGTTTCCAGAGTTCGACATCCCTGGACATCTCCGCCCTCCCCATCCACTCGGACCACGGCGCTATTCATAACATTCAATTCATTGTCCCCACCTTAGAGTGCCCCCGACGCCCGGGGGATAAAGAAATGCTTCACCCCAATATAGAGTGACAGCCGCAACGTCAACCAACCCGTTGCTTATTCCGTCAGGGTATAGGGTCCCACACCTATACCCTTTTTTTGCGCTCAATTGATAATAAAAATGATAATTCATATCATTCTTCTTCCCATCCATCCTGATTGACCTTTCACGGCGCCGGCTCAATTGCCATCGGCATGGCATCGGGCCAGGAGACACAGCACCGGACGGATGGGCGCACCGCATCGCTTCAGGCTGGGCGAAGGCAGCAGAACATGCCACCTGCTCTCGCGCAATACGCTTCGGTTGCCTCTAGTCCAAAAAGACTACTTGAGCTTTTGACCCCATTACCTACGCTAAAGCCCGCCATGCGCTCGCCACGACAGACGGCCTGCGCAGAAGAGCAAATCAATGCCACTAAAACAAAACTGGGGTCATCGATATGACGGAACACATGCCCGGATCGCCTGGATGCGATAGTCGGCGCCATCTCTAAAGCCTCGGCTGCCGCCGGGCTTCCTGTTCTGCATCCACTGCTGGCGCCATCCGCCAAGGCTGCCCGACGCTTCATTGCATCGCCTTTGCCATCCCGAACAGCCGGCAGGACTCAGGCCGACCTCAGAAAAGGCAATCATCCAATGCAAGACGACACACCAGAGCATCAGCGGCTTGCCCTCGATTTCCATCAGCGCCATCTCAACTGGCTCCGCCTGGCAATCCGGCGTTATCGAGAACGGGATCCCGTGGCAAGCGTGACGCTGTCCGAGCCATACCGGGCGGGCTGGATCGAGTGGGAAGGCCAGACTTACTACTATGTTTGCGGCGTCGATGCACAGAGCATGCTCCGACTCGGCCAGGTTTTCTGCGCGGCTGCCCCGGGTACGCTCGCCCTGGTCGACCCGATAGCCTATCCCCCGCCGATCCTGGGTCTGTTTGCGCTGGGTCCCCCGTCCCTCTATTTCCGCTCAGCAAGGGAGCGGTCGCTCGACGCCGGCCCGGATCCGTCCGCCGGCCTGTCTGCCACGCATGGTATCTAGCAGCCACGACTCGTGGGGTTCGGGGTTCGGACCCCGGGCGCCATCTTCATCCGCTTCCGCCGCCCAGCGGCAGGTGTGACTGGACGATCTGCTGCTGAAGGAGAAGGCCATGCGCGCGGGCAGAATTGACGCCGGTCTGTTAACGGACTGTATCCAGTCCATCATTGCTATCCACAGGAGCCATGCAATGCGAATCGCGGATCACGTCAAACCGATCAGCTATCTCAAAAGCGAAGCGGCACAGATCGTCAAGGACCTCGCTGAGTCCGGTGAGCCATTGATCATCACCCAAAACGGTGAGGCCAAGCTCGTTGTGCAAGACGTGCGCAGCTATGAAACCGGCCGGCAGACGTTGGCGCTGCTGAAGATTCTGGCTCTTGGGCAAAAGCAGATCGAGCAGGAGATGTTTTCCGACATCGATGATGTGTTTGCCGAACTGGATGAACTGGATCGGCAAGAAGAGCGGCGCTGATGGCCCGGGCGGCCGACTACGCATCCCTCCCGCAAAGCAGCATCAGAGTCACGCAATCCACTTTGTATCCTAAAGAACACCTGGAAAGTGCCGTTAGATGCCCGGTAGTGCATCACAACGCACATACATTTCTTCGTTAGTTACCCTGCACTGGCAGGGGCTTCGTCTTTAGGGGCTGGGAATTGCATAACCTTTCGAAAACGGGAAACTTCAGGCTCGCAGCGTCGGCAACGATTGCGCTGGCGGTGTTTGCGCTATCCGCTTGCGGTGGCGGCGATAGTGGCAGTGGCAGCAGCAACACGGCCACCGTGAGCACGCCCAGCGCCGGCAGCAACGTGGTAACGCTGAGCGGCCAGGTCACTGACGGCCCGATCGCAGGCGCGAAGGTCTGCCTGTTCTCCAATGGGGTGCAGGCGAACAATGCCGCCGGGGATGCGATCTGCTCCAGCCAGACCGACGCTCAGGGTAACTACGTCCTGACCATTCCCCGCAATCTCGCTTCCGGCCTGCTGACGCTGATGGCCGCGAAGGGCACCGACATCCAGCTCGCCTCGACATTGGGCACCGTGGCACAGGTGTTGTCTGCGGCAGGATCTGCCGGCACGGTGACGCCGGCACAGCTGACCTCCGCCAATGTCACGCACATCACCACCGCGAATTTCGCGCTGGCCGACCTGGACCATGACGGCAAGGTCTCTCAAGCCGAACTCGATGCCTACTCGCCCGATTTTTCCGTAGTCCAACGGGCGGCGACAATCCTCCAGGCTTATATCGATGGCGGCCAGACTTCGCTCATCGGCGGCGCCACCAGCAACACGCTCGCGCTGGCTTCCGCAGTGGTACAGAGCAAGCCTTTGGGCACCACGGGCATGACCGCCGACGACTGGTTCAACGACCCCTCCAACGCGGCACGCATCCGCGCCGCGAATGAGGCCCTGAGCACGTCCCTGGCCAGCGACATGGCAGGAAAGTTCGTCGACTATCGCCTGACCAAGACCGTCACGCAGCAAACCATTCCGGCACCGATTTCCGTCAATGGCGGTGCGGCGACGCTTTACTGCAGCAGCGATCGGACGCTCAACAAGCCGATTTATATCGACATCAGCATCGCCTTCGATGCGGCGCGCAATATCGCATTGGTGCGATATCCCGACGATAATGGCCAGCCCGCCTACCTGACCGGCAGCTACAACGCCAAGAACGGCGCCATCAACCTCTACGAACTGCAACCCAAGGGCATTTCTTCGGTCCAGGGAAACGTGACCTTCTACGAGGAGGGCTTTACAAAGCACGTTGGCACGATTGACGCCACCGGGGCCATCGCCGGCACCTTCGAGGAGAAATGGGCGGAAACCTGGTCGCTCGATGCCAGCCGGCAGGAGTGCTCGGAGTCGGGCCCGTTTACGATCGCGAAGAAATAGCAAATTGCTGCATCGTTCCTGAAGGGAGGGGTTCCGGCCCCTCTCCCTTTTGATTCCGGGCCTGGAACGACGATGCCGGACCCAATGGCCCCAATGGCCCCAATGGACCCAATGGACCCAATGGCCGCAGCGGGTCCCGGGTCGCGGACTCAACCGCTCAAGCCGCGACCTCCAAGCGATCACCGGCATTTCCCGATTCGGCTCAATGACATCTCGGGCCAACGCCAACGCGGTGCGAACCCGGCACACGGGGTGCCAAGAGGCGCGCTCCAGGCAGCTCGTGAGCATGCAGACCCCGGCCTAGCCACCGCCACTCGCCCCCCCCTTCCCCCTTCCCCTCCCCCCAGGCCCCGCAAGATTTGGTACCCCACACCACACGCCTGGCCCGCCGACAGCCAGATCCCCGACCTAGAATGCCTGACGGGGTATCCGCACCTGCCCGCCGGATCCGTCACCTACGAGCGGCCGGCAGCGCGATAGCTCGCCAACGGTTGCAGCCAAGGAGAGGCAATGCGGTCGCCACGCAGATCCAGCGTGCGCCTGAAGGGCTATGCCATCGCCGCCGTAGTCATCGGCGGCCTGATCCTCCTCGCCCGCCTGGCAGATCTCCTGGTCGAGTGGCTGTGGCTTTCTTCGATCGGCTACGCCAGCGTCTTCCGGGTCATTCTCTCCGCCAAGGTCTTCTTGTTCATTGCCGTGTTCGCCATCTCGGCGGGCATCCTATGGGCGGCGGGGATGGTGGCGCACCATTTTGCGAGCGGGCCTCGCGTGCTGGCGCTGCACACCGGCTCCTCCGGACCGCCACGGTTCATCGGCATGCCCGGCGACGTGGCGGCACGCATTCCCTGGCGTGCCGCCCTTGCCGGCGCGGCCGTCGTCATCGGGCTGTTCATCGCCGACAGTGAAATGTCGCGCTGGGACCTGGCGCTGCGCTTCCTGCACCAGGTTCCCTTCGGCGAGCAGGACCCGATCTTCGGCAAGGACATCGGTTTCTACCTCTTCTCGCTGCCGCTTTATCTTGCCCTGAAGAACTGGCTGTACTGGTTGCTGCTCTGGAGCACGGCCATCGCTGCCGTGATTTATGGGATACGTGGCGATATCGTGCTTGGGCCGCCTGCCATGCGGCTGGCTCCCGCCGTGGCGGCGCATGGCTCGGCGCTGCTGGGCCTGTTCTTCCTGTTGAAGGCCTGGTCGTACTGGCTGGACCGCTATCTGCTGCTGTACGGCGATAACGGCGTCGTGGTGGGCGCCAGCTATACGGACATCCACGTCGAGCTGCCCGTGCTGTGGCTGCTCGCCAGCCTTGCCATCGCCGCGGCCTGCGCATCGCTGGCCAATATGCGCCGCCGCGACTATCGCGTGCCGGTCGCCGCGGTCTTGCTGGTGTCCGGCGGCTCTTTCCTGCTGGCCCTGGTCTATCCGGCGCTGTTCCATCGCTTCTATGTCAAGCCGAGCGAACTGGAACTGGAGGCGCCCTTCATTGCCCGCAATATCGCGCTGACCCGCAGGGCCTATGGCCTGGAACAGATCGAGGTCAAGCCGTTTCCCGCCGAGCAGGGACTGGATCTCGCCAAGATCGAGGCCAACCGGGCGACCATCGACAATGTCCGCCTGTGGGACGTGGCACCGCTGCTGGATACCTATGCGCAGCTGCAGGAGATCCGGACTTACTACAAGTTTCTCTCGCTGGACATCGACCGCTACCGCCTCGACAGCGGCTACCGCCAGGTCATGCTGTCCGCGCGCGAATTCGAGCCGGCCATGCTGCCGGCGAATGCCAAGACCTGGGTGAACCTGCATCTTTTGTTCACCCACGGCAGCGGCATCGTGATGTCGCCGGTTACCGAGAAATCAGCGGAAGGGCTGCCTTCCTTCTATCTGCGGGATATTCCGCCGGTGGCCGCCGGCGGTCCGCCGGTCGGGCAACCGCGCATCTATTTCGGCGAAGGCACACGCGACTACGTCATCGTCAAAGGCAGCGTGCCGGAGTTCGACTACCCGCAGGGCAAGGACAATGCCTATACCAGCTACCAGGGGCGCGACGGCATCGCCATCGGCGGCCTGGCGCGGCGCACCCTGTTCGCCTGGCAGCAGGGCGATGCCAACATCCTGCTGACCGGATACATCACCGGCCAAAGCCGGATCCTGATCCACCGCAATATCCAGGAACGGGTGCTGGCTATCGCGCCGTTCCTGAGCCTGGATCGGGACCCGTATATCGTGGCCAGCGGCGGGCGTCTTTACTGGATCCAGGATGCCTATACCACCAGCCGCTGGTTCCCCTATGCCCAGCCGGGCTTTGGCGAAAACTCCAACTACATCCGCAATGCGGCCAAGATCGTGATCGATGCCTATGACGGCGCCGTCGATTTCTATGTCAGCGATCCCGCCGACCCGATCGTGCGGACGTACCGGCGGATCTTCCCGGCCTTGTTCAAACCCCTGTCCGCCATGCCGGCGGATCTGCAGCGACATATCCGCTACCCCGAGGAGCTGTTCCGCATCCAGGCGCAGCTTTACGGCGCCTACCATATGGACGCGCCGGAAGTCTTCTATAACCGCGAGGATCTCTGGCAGTTCCCGCGCGCCCCGGCCGGCATAGACGGCACCAACGCTCCCGGCGCGCCCACCCCGCTGATGTCGCCCTACTACATGATCATGCGGCTTCCCGGCGAGGCGGACACCGAGTTCATCCTGATGATGCCGATGGTGCCCAGCCAGCGCGACAATATGATCGCGTGGCTGGCAGCCCGCTGCGATCCACCCGCATACGGCAAGCTCATCGTCTACGCCTTCCCCAAGGAGAAGCTGGTCTACGGCCCCTACCAGATCGAGGCACGCATCCAGCAGAACACCGAGATCTCGCAGCAGATCTCGCTATGGAACCAGATGGGCTCCCGCGTCATCCGCGGCCATCTCCTGGTCGTGCCGGTCGAGAACTCGATCCTCTACGTCTCGCCGCTCTACCTGCGCGCGGCGTCCGGCCAGTTGCCCGAATTGAAGCGCGTCATCGCGGCCTACGGCGACCGCGTGGTGATGGAAGACACCTTGGGCGAAGCCATCGCGGCGCTGTTCAAGGACAGCGCTCCGTCGGCACCATCCGCCCCCGGCCCGGCCGACGCACGCGCACGCGATGCGCTCGCCCACTATGACCGCGCCATCGAGAGGCTGAAGGCTGGAGACTGGAGCGGCTTCGGCGCGGAACTCGATGCGCTCAGGCCCCTGCTGGAAAAGCTTGGCGCCGACCGGGACGGCGAGCGCCGCTGAGGTGCGGGTTTACGGCTTGCCCGCGCGCGGCGGCCCGGCCCGCCGACGGGCGGCATCCGCAGGGGTACGCGCGACTCTCGGGCGCTAGCCCCGCCCGCTCTCCTCGATCGCCGCCGCCTCGACTTCCGCGTTGAATTCCCCATCCCTGGTGGCAATCAACCCCCTCGGCACCGCCGCAATCAGCGGCAGGATCAAGGCATAAACGAACGTAGTCGCCACCACACAATAGACAAATCCCCATTCCTCCCCGCTGCGATAGATCCACGACCCCAGCAGGTCCCCCGCCCGCCCCGACAGCGCGAACACCCCGTCCACCAGCATCATCAGGGTTCCCTGCAGCCCCGGCGGGCAAGCGCGCATCGCCAGGTCGAAGTAGGCCGCGGTAGCCACGCCGCCCATCAGCCCGATCGGCGCCGCCAGCACCAGCGCGAGATTGGCCGAGTGGATGAAGGCCAGCGGGATCATCTGCGGAATGGCAACCAGAGTGCCCCACCACAGCAGCTTGCTCAGCGCCACCCTCTTGCACAGGTAGCCGTACAGCAGGAAGGTCGGCACGAAGGCGGCGGCGAAGATGCCGTTGTAGTAGGAGTAGACGGCATCGGAGGCGTGCAGCGTATTGCTCAGGTAGAACTGCAGCGGCGTGGCGGCGCCCGGCGCGAAGTTCCACAGGAAGCAGATCAGCAGCGCGGGGTAGATGGCCCCATGGTTGACCAGCCGGCGGACGTTGCCGACGAAGTCCGTGCTCCTGGCCTGCGGTTGCTCGTAGGCATGGCGGAAGACGGAGGCCGGTTTCCACAGGGACAGCAGGGCGAGGCCGAGATTGAGCACCGCCACCAGCAGGAAGGCTTGCTGCGCGCCGAGGTGGTCGGAGACGTAGCCGGAGGCGAAGGCGCTCGCCACGACCGGGATGGTGCCGACGACGTTCCATAGAGCGCTCAGCCGGCCGGACATCAGCTTTTCCTGGCCGACCAGCGCGATCAGCCCTTGGTAGGCGGCGGCGACGAAGCGGGAGGACAGCATCGCCAGCAGCATGCCGAGGCCCAGGCTCGCATAGGAAAGGCCACTGAAGGCCATGCCGAGCAGCGCGACGGCGGTGAGCGGGGCGAAGATCAGGAAGAAGCCGCGGTCGCGCCAGCCCAGCGGGTTCCATTGGTCGCGCGCGAGGCCGAAGGCGAAGGCGAAGTAGACCGGAATGCCGGTCAGCAGCCGGAACACGGAAATCTCCGTGGCGGTGGCGTGCAGCTGGTTCTTGAGCAGGTAGGAAGTCTGGATATCGACCAGCGCGCCGCCCGGTGCGGCCAGGTAGGTGAGCAGGGTCAGGCAGCCGAAGTACAGCAGGGTCCGGTCGCGGCCTTCGGCACCGTTATGACCTGAAGCGGCCAGCATATGCGTCCCCCACGCGGCAAGAGCGGGATGGCGTCCGGTGCCGGGCAGGCGGCCGGAACGGCTCGTGGCCCCACGTCCTTGGGCACCGGCGCGGCGATGGCTGCCGCCGGCGGCCAACCGGGCGGTCGTGGTACCGACATGCCAAGGTGCGCCCGCTTGTCGCTGCCGTCAAGCCGGAATCACGCACGGCCCAGGCGCTCGAGATAGGCAACCAACATATCGGCCATGGCGTCCGCGTAGATATCGATTTCCTCGTCGCAGCGCGGCGCCTCCGAGAACTGCTTGCCGACCGCGCCGAGCGTGCTGGCGATCAGCCCGCCGGCCAGCGCCCGCGTCGCGTCCGAGGCCGCGGGCAGGGCCTCGCGCATGAAGGCGTCGACGATGCCCTGCCCCGCCGCCTTCACCTCCTGCGCTTCGGGCGCATCGCGATAGAGCGGTGCGGCGTCGTTGAGCGCCCCCCGGATGGCGGCTTCTTCGCATTCGGAACGCAGGAAGGTGTGCACCAGGACGCGCAGCCGTTCGAACGGCGGCCGGGCGCGGTCTTCGAGAATGGCGCGCAGCAGTTCGGTGGTCCGGCGCCATTCGTCGCTCTGCAGGCGGAACAGGATGGCCGCCTTGTTGGGGAAGTACTGGTACAGCGAGCCGACGCTCACGCCGGCCCGCTCGGCCACGCGCGCGGTGGTGAAACGTGGCGCGCCTTCTTCGGCCAGAACCTGAACAGCGGCTTGCAGGACGGCCGTGACCAGTTCGGTGGAGCGGGCCTGCCGGGGCTGTTTTCGCGAGGCAATCTGGGTGTTTCGGCGCGGCGGCATGGGGTGGTCGGCAATGCGAATAGAAAACCTGAAGGATTCGTCGCATTATAGGTTTCACTCTTTCAATGAGGAAAGCCCGATGACTACCCTGACCACCTCCCCCGTCGCTCCCTTGCTGGAACGCCTGTTCGCCGAGGCCGACGCGGCCTCGCCGGCGCTGCTTGCGGGCTTCGCCGACCTCGCGCCGGCCGAGCGCGCACGGCTGCTGCAGAGCAAGACCGATTATCTCGAGCTCTATGGCCGCCTGAAGGACGTGCCGCTGCCGGTCTCGCGCGCAACCGGCCGCCTGCTCTACCTGCTGGCGCGCGGCTGCGGCGCGCGCAGCATCGTGGAGTTCGGCACCTCTTTCGGCATCTCGACCCTGCACCTGGCGGCGGCGCTGCGTGACAACGGCGGCGGCCACCTGATCACCAGCGAGTTCGAGCCGTCCAAGGTAACGCGCGCCCGCGCCAACCTGGCCGCCGCCGGCCTCCACGACCTGGTGGAAATCCGTGTGGGCGACGCCCTGCAGACACTGGCCTCCGACCTGCCCGCGCGCATCGACCTGCTGCTGCTCGACGGCGCCAAGGCGCTCTACCCCGACATCCTCGCCCTGGTGGAGAGCCGGCTGCGGCCCGGTGCGCTGATCGTGGCCGACAACGCCGATGACAGCCCGGAATACCTGGCGCGCGTGCGCGCGCCGGCGGCAGGCTATCTGTCGGTGCCATTCGCGGAGGATGTGGAGTTGTCGATGCGGCTGGGCTGAGCCTGCGCTGACTGGCATCATGGCGGATTGGCAAGGCAATCGCGCAGTTCCCGCCCTGCCCATTGGATACCCCATCCTGCCACCCACATGAAACCAGCACCACGGATCTTCCTCAAGGCATTGCTCAGCGTCCCGGTCGGCTACGGCCTGGCCTATCCCTTCTTCCACCCCGAGGCCGGCGGCGGCATCCTCGCTGAAATGCAGCGCTTCGGTCAGGGCACCGGCGCGGCCGTGGCCCTGGTCTTCCTCGCCCTGGTCTACCTGTACGCCCGTGACCTGAAGACGTCGCTGTCGCTGGTCTCGCCACAGGCCCGCCGCGCTTCCCCTGCCAGCGTATGGCTGATGTTCCTGCTGCCCTACAACTTCATCGAAGACTTCTGCATCGTGGCGAACGTCGCGCGCTCCCTGGAGGCGCAAGCGCGTTCCCACGCAGGCCTGGCGCGGTTCCGCTCCTTCGGCCTGGCAAGCGGCATCGGCTGGTGTGCGGCGCAGCTCGTCTCATTGCTGCCGAACGCGCTGGGATCGGCCGCCGGCCTGGCCGCTCTCGCCTTCTGGGCCTGGCATTGGGCCTTCATCCGCCGGGCCAATCGCGTTCTCGGGCAGGCTGCCGAACCTGCATCGCGCCAAGTGCGCCGCCAACAGGGGGGCGCCTGAGAAGCGTGGCCCCGGGCAGGCGCATCGCGTGCGTCCCCGGCCGCCGCAGCCACCACGCGCCAGCTCCGGCCTTCGCTTCCGGCCTGTCGCGCAGTGAGCCGAAGCCGGCCCGGCGCTCGTCGTCCTGCCCGGTAGCCCCTGGTCCTGCCACAACGTCGCCGCGTGGCACGGCTGAGGCCATCGCCCTCAGCGCGGCAACCCTCGCAAGGCCGCCACGAGCCGCCCTGCCTCCTCCACCGTGGTCAGGTAGCTGACCGATGCCCGCGCCACCTGGTCCAGGCCGCGCGCGCGCATGTCGAGCGGCGTGTAGGGAATGCCGCTGGTGCCGATCGAGATACCCTGTGCCGCCAGCGCGCGCTGCAGCGCGGCCGGCTCGTGCCCGGCCACCTGGAAGGCCACCAGACCGGAGCGTTCGGTGCCCGCGTCGAGCACCGTCACGCCGGCAACCGCGGCCAGCTCCGCGCGCAGGTGGGCGGCCGTGGCCAAGATCCGCGCGCGGATGGCCGGCAGGCCGATGGCCAGCGCTTCGCGCAGCGCGTTGGCGAGACCGCAGCGCAGCGCCAGCGAGGCCTCCGCCGCTTCGAAGCGGCCGGCGTCCTGGCGCAGCCGCGGCTCGCCATGGGCGTCGAGCGGCGCGGCATGGCGGTCGACCCAGGCCGGCGTGGCCATGCGCGGCAGGAACCCGCGCCGTACATAGAGCAGGCCGGTACCGCGCGGCGCGCGCAGCGCCTTGCGGCCAGCCGCGCTCAGCACGTCGCAGCCGAGGCGGGCCACGTCGACCGGCAACTGGCCGACCGCCTGCGCGGCATCGACGAAGTACGGGATGCCATGGCGGCGCGCCACCTGGCCCACGGCCTCGGCCGGATTGATCAGGCCGCCGTTGGCCGGCAGCCAGGTCAGCGCGATCAGGCGCACGCGTTCGTCCAGCATGGCCTCGAGCGCGGCGGGATCGACCGTGCCGTCCGGCGCGCAGGGGATGGTTTCGACCGAAGCCCCGGCCTCGCGTGCCGCCAACTGCATGACCGCAAGATTGCCGCCCCATTCGTGGCGGCTGACCAGCATGCGCTCGCCCGCACGCCAGCGGCCCAGCGCGGCGAAGGCGCTGCCCCAGCCTTGCGAGGTGCCGCCGGTCAGGGCGATCTCGTCGGGCCCGGCGTTGAGCAGCGTGGCGGCGAGCACGCGCGCCTGCTCGCTCTGCTCCGCGGCGGCCACGCCGGCCTCCATCGGCCCGCGCGTGGCCTCGCGCTCCAGGTGGGCGTGGATCGCGCCGAGGGTGGCGGCGGAGGGCAAGGAAGCGCCCGCGTGGTTGAAGTGGATGGTCGTGCGCGTGCCGGGCGTGGCGGCGCGCAAGGCGTCGACTGCGGCGTCGGTGAGCAGTGCGGTCATGGCGGATCAGGCTGCGGGCTGGCCAGGCTGGCCGGACGGCGCGTCCAGCGGCCGCAGGGCGACCACGGCCTCGATCTCGACGGCGCTGCCGGTGGGCAGCTCCGCCACGCCGACGGCGCTGCGCGCGTGCCGGCCGGCCTCGCCGAAGACCTGCACCATCAGGTTGGAGGCGCCGTCGGCCACCGCGCTCTGCCGGCGGAAGCCCGGCGCGCTGGCGACGAAGACGCCGAGGCGCACGATGCGCGCCACGCGGTCGAGGCGGTCGCCGGTGGCGGCCGCGATCTGCGCCAGCACAGCCAGCGCGCACAATCGCGCCGCCTCGATACCCTCGGCTTCCGTGACCTCGGCGCCGAGGTGGCCGACGCAGGCCGTCTCGCCCTGGCGGCGCGCGATCTGGCCGGAGATATACAGCAGGTTGCCCTCCTGCACGAAGGGAACATAGTTGGCGGCCGGCGCGGCGGCGGCCTCCAGGTGCAGGCCGAGTTCGGCCGCGCGTGCGCTGAGGGACTGGGTCATGGGGATCGCTCGGGTCGGGGATCGCGGGTTGCGGCTTGCAGGTTGCGATCGGGAAGTCCCATGCTAGCGCCGGCCGCGGCGCCTGACCAATCAATCCTTTGCACGCACGGATGAGCCAGATTGATCCATGCCGCCGTCGTCCTTGCCGAGCGGCGCCGCGCCTGCGTTGCCGACCTCCTCCACGGCTTGCGCGGCCACGGCCATCAGCCAGTCGCAGAAGGTCTCCAGCGCCGCGCCGCGCGGCCCGTTCGCCGTCACCAGCCACCAGCCGATGTCCGGGTCGTCCAGCACCATGCCGGGCAAAGCGTGCACCAGCGCGCCGCTGGCGAGCTGCGGCCCGATCAGGCGGTGACGGCCCATGGCGATGCCCTGGCCGGCCAACGCGGCCTCGACCACGATGTTGTAGTCATGCAGGTGCACGGTCTGCGCCTGGCCCAGGTCCAGGCCGAAGCGGGCCGCCCAGGCGGCCCACTCGAAGGGCTCGCTGGCGTGCGAGCTGAGGATGGGGAAGCGCAGCAGGTCCTGCGGGCGCAGCCGCCGCGGCGGCCGCCCCGGGCCGGCGAGCAGCGCCGGCGCGCACACCACCGCCAGCCGTTCCGGCATCAGCTTGCGCGCGCGCAGGCCGGGCCACTTGCCGCGGCCGTAGCGGATCGCCACGTCCACCTCGCCGCGCGCGAGGTCGGCCAGCGCGATGTCGGGCCGCAGGCGCAGTTCGATACCCGGGTGCGCCGCGTGGAAGCCGCGCAGGCGCGAGGCCAGCCAGCGCGTGCCGAAGGAGGCCAGCAGCCCGACCGTCAGCACGCTCGGCGCGGACGCGGCGCGGATCGCTTCGGTACCCAGCCGCAGGCGCTCGAAGGCCGCCGCCACGTGGACCTGGTAGGCCTGCCCTGCCTCGGTCAGCGCGACCGCGCGCGGGCGCCGCGCGAACAGCGGCAGGCCCAGGTCTTCCTCCAGTTTCTTGATATGGTGGCTGACCGCGCTCTGGGTCACGTTCAGTTCCTGCGCCGCGCTGCTGAAGCTCAGGTGGCGCGCCACCGCCTCGAAGACGCGCAGGGACAGCAGCGGCGGGATGGGGCGCACGGAACGCATGGCAGGCACGGCAACAAGGCAGGATGCGGAAGGCGGACCATTCTACGCCACGCCTCACGCACCGCCGCGGCCACGCTGGCGCTCAGCGCGCATCGGCCCCGCCCCTCGCGGGCGCTTCGTCCCCGCTATGCCGCGCGCAGCGCCCACAGGACGTCGAGCACATGCTCGGTGGCACGCTCGACCTGCCCCGCGCGATGTGCCAGGCCCAGCTGCCGCCACAGTGCCGGGCGCAGCGGCCGCATCACCACACGCGCGTCCGGCACCGGCGTGGTGGCCTCGTGCGGCAGCAGCGCCGCGCCATAGCCGGCCGCCACCAGGCTCTTGATGGCGTCGTTGTAGTTGAGCTGGATGCGCGGCACCGGCCGGTGGCCGCCGCTGGCGAACCACTCGGCGGTCAGGCGCGACAGGCGCGTGGTGCCGTCGTTCAGGATCAGCGGGCGCGACACCAGCCAGGCCGGCGTGATGCGCGCCGGACAAGGCCAGCTCGCCGGCAGGAAGGCCAGCACCGGGTCGCGCCGCCAGGGGCGGATGGCCAGTCCCGCCACGCGCGCCTGCGGCAGCGCCACCAGGCCGACCTCCAGCGTGCCGGCGGCCAGCCGCGCCAGCGTCTCCTGGGAGGTCAGCACGGCCACCTGCACGTCGATGTCGGGATGCCGCTCCGCCAGCATGGCCAGCGCCTGCGGCAGCAGGTGGGCGATGGCGCCGGTCGAGGCGCCGAGGCGCACCCGCCCGGCCAGGCCCTGCACCTGGCGCTGCACGTCGTCCAGCGCCTGGTCGGCATCGGCCAGCAGGCGGCGGGCGCGCTCCACCAGCGTCTCGCCGATGGCGGAGGGCCGCACCTCGCCACGCTTGCGCGTCAGCAGCGGCGCGCCGACGCGGGCCTCCAGCTCGGCGATATGCAGGCTGACGGTGGGCGGCGCCAGGTGCAGCGCGCGCGCGGCCTCGGCGAAGGAGCCCAGGTCGGCGATGGCGACGAGGGTACGCAGGCGGTCCAGGCTGATTTCGCGCATCGGCGGCACTCCGGTTGAGGGTGGGTCCGTGGCAGCGGACTTCATTCAGGAAAGATGAACTTCAGCGTCATGAAATTCAACTTTTCCGATTCTATCCGGTGGCGCAAGATGGCGCTTCCCGTACCGGCCACGCCGGCCCCGGGCTGACGCTTTCCCATCGATTCCCAAGCCACTTTCGAGGACCCACATCATGCGCTACCCCCTCGTTTTCATCGACGGCGACCAGGGCACCACCGGCCTGCAGATCCACGAACGCCTGCGCGACCGCGACGACCTGCGCCTGCTGACGCTGCCCGCCGGCCAGCGCAAGGATGCACGCGCCCGCGCCGAGGCCATCAACGCTTGCGACATCGCCATCCTGTGCCTGCCGGACGCGGCCGCGCGCGAGGCGGTGGCATCCATCGCCAACCCGGCGGTGCGCGTGATCGACGCCAGCTCGGCGCACCGCACGCAAGCCGGCTGGACCTACGGCTTCCCGGAAATGGCGGCGGGCCAGGCGCAGCGTATCGCCGGCGCGTTGCGCGTCAGCAATCCGGGCTGCTACCCCACCGGGGCGATCGGCCTGCTGCGCCCCCTGGTGGAGGGCGGCCTGCTGCCGCCCGCTTACCCGCTCGCCATCCATGCCGTGTCGGGCTACTCCGGCGGCGGCCGCGCCGCGGTCGATACCTACGAGGGACCGGACGCCGATCAGGCCCTGCCGTTCCAGGTCTACGGCCTTGGCCTGGCGCACAAGCACGCGCCCGAGATCCAGCAGTACGCGGGCCTGGCGCGGCGCCCCGCGTTCGTCCCGGCCTACGGCGCCTTCCGCCAGGGCATCGTGCTGACGGTGGCGCTGGAACTGGACCTGCTGGCCTCCGGCACGGACGGCGACAAGCTGCATGCCTGCCTGGCCGACCACTACGCCGGCGCGCGCCATGTCGAGGTGATGGCGCCGGCCGAGGCGGCCGCCGCCACCCGCCTCGACCCGCAGGCGCTGAACGGCACCAACGACCTGCGCCTGGCCGTGTTCGCCAACCGCGAGCATGGGCAGGTATTGCTGGCGGCGGTGTTCGACAACCTGGGCAAGGGCGCTTCGGGCGCGGCGGTGCAGAACCTCGACCTGATGCTGGCGGGCGTGGCGGCCGACGCGCGCCAGGCGGCCTGACGCGGGCGGGCGGCCCCTGGCACCGGCCGGGGCGCCCGCCGACATCAGGCCGCACATCGCGGCAGCATTCCCGATCGCCTCCGCGCATCCCCAGCCCCGCCGATCGCCGCGCGCCGGGTCCCGGCCCGAGCCCGGCCAGCACCGGCAATCCCGCGCTGCCGCCGGCCCGGGTTCCGTCCATGTTGACCGGACCTCACACCCTTGCCGACAATGCCGTCCACGGCATCCGTACCGGTGCCACCATCGTCGGGGATCCCGTCATTGGAACCCAGGGAGCATGCCATGAGGGGATTGCGTTTTCGCCTGGTTTGCCGCGTCGTCGTGGCGCTGGGCACGATCTGCGCCTTGGCCGCCCCCGCGCTGCCGGCGCACGCTGCATCCGCGGCAACCTTTCCCGATTTCACCACCCCACCGGAGCAGATCGCGCGCGCCGTCCTGGCCGATGAGCCCGGCACCGTCGCGGTCGGCATATGGCGCCAGGACCACGAACAGTCGGCGCTGCTGCGCCGCGCGTCGGAGGATGGTCCTGCCATGGTGCAAAGCGCAGCCGCCGGCGCCGAGCCGCTGTTCGAGATCGGCTCGATCAGCAAGCTCTTCACCGGACTGCTGCTGGCCCAGGCCGTGGAGCACGGCGAGCTTGGGCTGGACGATTCGCTCGGCACCTTGCTCGGCGGCGCCTACCGGCTGGCGCCGGAGACCGCCGCCATCACGCTGCGGCAGCTCGCCACCCATGGCGCCTGCCTGCCGCGCGAGGCGCCCGGCTTTCCGGGCTATACCGAGCCCAACCCCTTCGCCGCCATCGACCGCCAGCGCCTCTACGCCGCCGTGGCCGGCCTGCGGCTGGCACACGCGCCGCCCTGCGCCGGCGCCTACAGCAACTTCGGCATGGGCCTGCTCGGCCAGTTGCTGGCCGACCACTACGGCAAACCCTGGGCCACCCTGGTGCGCGAGCGCATCACCGGCCCGCTGGGCATGCACGACACCATGCAGGTACTCGGCGCCCGGCAGGAACGGCTGGTGCCCGGCCACTTCCACCTGGAACCCGCGCCGCCCTGGGACTTCGATGCCCTGGCCGGCGCGGGCGCGCTGCGTTCCAGCACCACCGACCTGCTGGCCTTCGCGCGCGCCCTGTCGGCAGGCAGCGCCGGCCCGCTGGGCCCGGCCGCCACGCGCATGCTGACGCCGCTCGGCCGCTACCGCGCCGGAGAGATCGGCTACGCAGTCATGATGCGAGGCACCGGTGCGCACCGGACCTACTTCCACGACGGCCTGACCGCCGGCTACCGCGCCCTGCTCGTGTTCGCGCCGGACACCGGCGAGGCGGCAGCGCTGCTGGCCGCCAATACGCATGCCGAGCCATCCCGGCTGCTGACCGGCGTGCTGGCACGCCGCTACCCGCCCGCCGCCACGGCCCGCGGTACGCCGTCGGACGCCGAGCTGGCGGCCGTCAGCGGCAGCTACCGCGTCGACCGGGACACCTTGGAGATCTTCGCCGCGCAGGACGGCCGGCTGTACCGCCGGCTCTCCGGCGGCGGCTTCCGGCCGCTCGAGCCGGCCGGGACCGATACCTTCATCGATGCGCCCGTCGGCGCCGAATTCGTCTTCCGGCGGCAGGACGGCCGCGTAGCCGGCGTCGACCTGTATCAAGGCGGTGGGAGCTATTCGGCAAGCCGCACCGAAGCGGCGGCGCCTGCGGCGGTGGTGATCGAGCCGGCACGCGCCGCCGACTACGACGGCCGCTACGCAGGCAAGCGCCTGCTGCGCACGGAACTGAAGCTGGATGTCCGGCAGAGCGCCGGCCAGCTCGGCGTCCGGCTGGGCAATTTCTGGCGGCAGCCGGTCTTTCCGCTGCCGGGCCGACCCGACCGTTTCGTCTTCGAAGACGGCCGCGCGCAGCTCCAGTTCACCCGCGACGCAGGCGGCAAGGTCGACGGCGCAGTGCTGTACGACCGTGGCGTGATTTCGGTGCGGCGGTTGCCCTGAGGCACCGCGGCATGGCGGCAGCGTCCCGCCGCTCAAGCCGCCGGGTAGCTCGCCACCTCGATCAGGTTGCCATCCGGGTCGCGGCAATAGACTGAAGTCATCGGCCCGAGCGCGCCGGTGCGCTCGGCCGGCCCGGCCTCGATCGGCACCTCGTGGGCGAGGAAATGCGCCACCACTTCCTTCGGCGGCATGCGGGTGATGAAGCACAGATCGTCGCTGCCGGCGGTGGGACGGACGCCGGTGAACCATGCCACCGTGTCTTCGCCGACCGGCCGCAGGTTGATCTTCTGCTGGCCGAACCTGACGCTGACGCGCGTGCCGGTACGGGAGGCAAAGTCCTCGCGCTGCATGCCGAGCACGTGTTCGTACCAGGCGGCGCTGGCCTCCACGTCTTTCACATTGAGGACGATATGGTCGAAGCGGTCGATCACCAGGCTCATGGCAGGGTCCTGTGGGCGGTGGGTGGAGGAAGGGAGCCCCGCGGCCGGCTTGGCGCGCGGGCTGTCGTACTCTACACCGGATGGCGCCGACGCCGCGCCGGGGTCCGCCTACGGACGCAGCAGGTCCAGCCCGCCGAAGGCGACCACGCCGCTCAGGGCCAGCATCGACACGGAGTCGTGGGAGAACAGGAGGATCGCCGCGGCTGTCCAGCTCACGACGAAGAATGCAGCCATCCGCTTCATGGGGTAGTACCAGGTGCAATGCCGTGCAGCTTCACGGCCGCCCGACCCGCATGTTGGCAGCCGGGACAGCCGGGCACACGGCCGAGGGCCGGGCGACGGGGGCGCGGGAGACAGCGGGACAGGGGTTGAAATCGTCAGCGGCCCGTCCAGGCGGGCCGCTCTCACTCGCTGCCGCCGCGTGGCGGAAGCGTGGCGATCAGTATAAACCCTAGGTCAGCCCGCCACCAACGGGAATATCGGCCGATCTGCCGGCTTCTCCCGGCATTCCCTCTCGATGTGCATCCAACGCCGCCGCCACCGATGTGCCGGCGCGGCGGCGGGCCGTGGCGCCGTGCCCTGGCCTCAGGCCGCGCCTTCGCGCAGACGCTCCTGGGCCCACAGCACGGCCACGCGGGCCGGCGCCTGGGCGCTGGCGCGCACGCGTTCGGCCAGCTCCAGCACGCGCTCGCGGATGCCGGCCACTTCGGCCATCACCGTGGCCTCGTCGGCGCCGCCCAGGAATTCGCGGGCGCAGCTGATGATGCCACCGGCATTGATGAGGAAGTCGGGTGCGTAGAAGATGCCACGGCGCTGCAGTACATCGCCTTCGGCCAGCGAGGCGAGCTGGTTGTTGGCCCCGCCCGCCACCACCTGGAAGGCGCAGCCGGCGGCCACCGCCGGCGTGATGACGGCGCCCAGTGCGCACGGCGCGAACACGTCGGCCTGCACCTGGACGATGTTGTCCGGCGCCACGGTGCGGGCGCCGAAACGTTCGGCGGCCTGCGCCACCTTGGCGGCGTCGACGTCGGCCACGACCAGGCGGGCGCCGGCTTCGTGCAACAGGCGGCACAGCTCCCAGCCGACCGAGCCCAGGCCCTGCACGGCCACGGAGACGCCGTCCAGGCCGGTGCGGCCCAGCGCGACCTGCACCGCGGCTTCGATGCCGACGAACACGCCATAGGCGGTCTTGGGCGAGGGATTGCCGCCGAAGCCGCCGGCGCGCGGCAGGCCGCTGATATAGCGCGTTTCCGCCTGGGCGGCGCGCATGTCTTCCACGGTGGTGCCGACATCCTCGGCGGTGATATAGCGTCCGTCCAGCGACTCCACCAGGCGGCCGAAGGCTTGGAACAGCGCCGCGCGGTCGGTCTGGCCGGGCGCGCGCAGGATCACGGCCTTGCCGCCGCCGAACGGCAGCCCGGCCAGCGCGTTCTTGTAGGACATGCCCTGCGACAGACGCAAGGCGTCGGTCAGCGCGTCCTGCTCGGCCGCATAGGTCCAGTAGCGGCAGCCGCCGAAGGCCGGGCCGCGGGACGTATCGTGGATGGCAATGATGGCTCGCAGGCCCGACGCGGGGTCGGTGGCAAGCGTGATGTGCTCATGGGACGGGCCTTCGCCCGTGCCGAACAGGCCGCGGGCGGCGTCGGCGGGGATGCGTGCAGTCAAGACGTCTTCTCCAGCAGGAATGGAAGCGCAAAGGGGTAGCTCTGCCTTCCCGGCACACCGCGTCGGGTCGCGAAGCGGTGCAGGTTCGACAGCTGCCGGCAAGCGGCGGCGGCCATCATGGGCGGACCGGGTGCCAATTGTGTTGGCGCCTGGCCCGGGAAACTCGCGGTTGCCGCCATGCGAAGCGGCACCGAGGGCGCATCGTAGCGGAATCCGCGCGGCGGCGGCATCAGGGTTTCAGGGGAGTTGACGGCGGCGGCATCCGGCGGGCCAGGCCTGGCCCGCCGCAGCGGAGGGCCGTACCGTGCGGCCGGGCTACGTGGCCGGGGCCGCATTGCGGCACGGGTGCGCGAGCCTATACTCAAGGCACGATCCCGGACCGCCCACCCGCCTCCCGGCACGCTGTCCGGCAACGCTTCCCGCGCAAGGAGCCCGCCATGTTCCAACACCTGCTGATGCCGGTCGACGGTACCCCGGGCTCCGAGGCCGCCTTCCGCAAGGCGCTGGAATTCGCCGCCGCCATCGGCGCCCGCCTCACGCTGCTGCACGTGATCCCGGATTTCCAGCTCCACACCTACCAGGTGGAACTGCTGGGCGACACCCGCACACGGTACGCGCGCGAGGCCAGCCGCGCCGCGGAGGACTACCTGGGTGGCTTCGCCAGCGAGGCGGTCGAAGCCGGCGTGCCCTGCGATACGGTGGCGCTGATCCACGACCATCCCTACGAGGCCATCCTCGACACCGCACGCGACAAGGGCTGCGACCTGATCGCGATGGCCTCGCACGGCCGGCGCGGCATGGTGGGCATGCTGCTGGGCAGCGAGACGCGCAAGGTGCTGACGCATGGCAGCATCCCCGTGCTGGTCTACCGCTAGATCCCTCGCCAGGCCTGCCGCCAGGCGCTTGCGCCGCCCCGCCGTCAGGCCTCCCAGTCGAGCAGCACCTTGCCACTGTTGCCCGACATCATGGCGGCGAACCCCGCCTCGTACTCCGCCACCGGGAAGCGGTGCGTGATCATGGGCGCCAGGTCCAGCCCGCTCTGCAGCATCGCCACCATCTTGTACCAGGTCTCGAACATCTCACGGCCGTAGATGCCCTTGATCTCCAGGCCCTTGAAGATGACCTGGTTCCAGTCGATCGGCACGCTCGACGGCGGTATGCCCAGCAGGGCGATCTTGCCGCCGTGGTTCATGGCCTCCAGCATGGCCGCGAACGCCGACGGCACGCCCGACATCTCCAGGCCCACGTCGAAGCCTTCGACCATGTGCAGGCCGGCCGCCACCTCGCCCAGGTCCTCGCGCGCGACGTTGACCGTGCGCGTGGCGCCCATGCGCGCCGCCAGCGCGAGGCGGTAGTCGTTGACGTCGGTGATGACCACGTTGCGGGCGCCCACGTGGCGCGCGATCGCCGCGGCCATGATGCCGATCGGCCCGGCGCCGGTGATCAGCACGTCCTCGCCGACCAGGTTGAAGGACAGCGCGGTATGGGTGGCATTGCCGAAGGGATCGAAGATGGCGGCGATCTCGTCGGGGATATCGTCCGGGATGCGGAAGGCGTTGAAGGCGGGGATCACCAGGTATTCGGCGAAGGCACCGGCGCGGTTCACCCCGACGCCGACCGTGTTGCGGCACAGGTGGCGCCGCCCGGCGCGGCAGTTACGGCAGAAGCCGCAGGTGATATGGCCCTCGCCGGAGACGCGGTCGCCGATGGCCAGCCCGCGCACCTCCTGGCCGATCGCCACCACCTCGCCCACGTACTCGTGCCCGACCTGCATCGGCACGGGGATGGTGTGCTGCGCCCACTCGTCCCACTTCCAGATATGGACATCGGTACCGCAGATGGCCGTCTGGCGGATGCGGATCATCACGTCGTTGTGGCCGACCTCGGGCTCGGGCAGGTCGGTCAGCGCCAGGCCTGGCGCGCGTTCTAGCTTGGCAAGGGCTTTCATGCTGGACCTCCTGCTTCCAGCTTAGGCGATGGCGGGCGGAAAGCGGAGCACGATGCGCAACATGAGGCGCAACATAAGGCGCAACATGAGGTGCAAGACCAGGCCGGGCACGGCGGGGAACCCCTCAGGGAATCGCGCCCAGCTTGCGCCCGACCTTGGCAAAGGCTGCCACCGCCTGCTCGACCTGCGCCGGGGTGTGGGCCGCGCTCATCTGCGTGCGGATGCGGGCACGCCCGCGCGGCACCACCGGATAGGAGAAGCCGATCACGTAGACGTGCTCCGCCAGCAGGGCGTCGGCCATGGCGGTGGCCCGGTCGGCGTCGCCCAGCATGACCGGGATGATGGGATGCCGGCCCGGCACCAGCGTGAAACCCAGCGCGCTCATCTCGCGGCGGAAAAGCTCGCCGTTGGCGCGCACACGCGCGCGCAGCGCGGCGCCCTCCTCGCTGCCGAGCAGTTCCAGCACCTTCAGCGTGGCGGTGGCGATGCTGGGCGCCAGCGCGTTGGAGAACAAGTAGGGCCGGGAGCGCTGGCGCAGCAGTTCGACCACCTCGCGCCGGGCCGCCACATAGCCGCCGGAAGCGCCGCCCAGCGCCTTGCCGAGGGTGCCGGTGAGGATGTCGATGCGCCCCTCGACGCCGCACAGCTCGGGCGTGCCGCGCCCGTGCTCGCCGACGAAGCCCACCGCGTGCGAATCGTCCACCATCACCAGCGCGCGGTAGCGGTCGGCGAGGTCGCAGATGCCCTTCAGGTTGGCGACGATGCCGTCCATGGAGAACACCCCGTCGGTGGCGATCACCTTGAAGCGCGCGGCGCCGGCCTCGGCCTCCTGCAGGCGGGCCTCCAGGTCGGCCATGTCGTTGTTGCTGTAACGGTAGCGGCGCGCCTTGCTCAGGCGGATGCCGTCGATGATGCTGGCGTGGTTGAGCTCGTCGCTGATGATGGCGTCGCGATCGTCGAACAGCGTCTCGAACAGGCCGCCATTGGCATCGAAGCAGCTGGAGTAGAGGATGGTGTCCTCGTAGCGCAGGAAGGCGGCCAGCGAGGCTTCCAGCGTCTTGTGGACCGACTGCGTGCCGCAGATGAAGCGCACCGACGCCATGCCGAAGCCGTCTTCCGACAGGCCGCGACGGGCCGCCTCGATCAGGCGCGGGTCGTCGGCCAGGCCCAGGTAGTTGTTGGCGCAGAAGTTCAGCACCTCGCCGCCGGCCGCCAGCCGGATGGCGGCGGCCTGCGGGCTGCCGATGACGCGTTCGGCCTTGTAGAAGCCTTCGGCGCGGATGGCGGCGAGCGTGTCGCGCAGATGCGGAAGATAGCGGTCGTCCATGTCGGCTCCCCCGGGCGGCAAGATGGCAGGCCGGAGCGGCGGACTGAGCGCCCGCGCGCGTCCCGGCCCGACCAGTCTAGTGCGCGCGCCGGGCGCGCACAAGACGGCCGCGCCAAGGCTGCCGCCTCAGGCGTACTTGCCGGTCAGGCCGCCATCCACCACCAGCTCGGTGCCGGTGATGTAGGCCGCCGCGTCCGAGGCCAGGAAGGCACAGGCGTGGGCCACCTCCCAGGCACTGCCCATGCGCCCCATCGGCACCTGGCGCGCGCGCGCCTGGCGGGCCTCGTCCAGGCTGTCCTGCGAGAACATGTGCGCCACCGTGCCGGCGATGCGCGGCGTGTCGATCAGGCCCGGCACCACGGTGTTGGCGCGCACGCCGTGCGGCGCGTACTGCTGCGCCACCATGCGCGTGAACTGCATCACCGCGGCCTTGGTCACGCTGTAGGCCAGGTGCGGATAGCCCACGTAGCGCATGCCCGCCACCGAGGCGATGGCGACGATGGCGCCGCGCCCCTGCTCCACCATGCCGGGCAGCACCTGCTGCGTGCACAGCAGCAGGCTGCGCACATTGACGGCGTGGACCCGCTCGAGGTCGGCCGCGCTGGTCTCCATCGGCCCCCCGGTCTTGCCGATGCCGGCATTGTGGTGCAGCACGTCGATGCGGCCGAAGTGCTCGCGCGCGGCAGCAAAGACGCGCACGATGTCGCCCTCCTCCGCCAGGTCGCCCTGCAGCGTCAGCGCGCTGCCGCCCTCGGCGCGGATCAGCGCCGTGGTCTCGTCGGCCGAGGCGGCATCGCGGTCCACCACGCAGACTTGCGCGCCGAGCCGGGCGTAGGTCACGCAGGAAGCGCGGCCGATGCTCCAGCCCGGCCCCGCCGAGCCGCCGCCGGCCACCAGCACGGTGCGCCCGGACAGGTCGAGCGGCAGCGCCGGCGCGTTCATTGCCCTGCTCCGCCGGCCTTGCCGCCTCCGTTGCCGCCTCCGTTGCCTCCTTCCCCCACGTAGGGAATGGCTTCCTCCACCGTGTCCCAGATGAAGCGGCCGGACGGGCTCTGCTGCTCCTCGACGATATGCGCGACCAGCCCGGCCGCGCGCGAGATCACGGCGAAGCCGCGCATCACGCCGGTCGGCACGCCGATCTCGCCCAGCAGCGCCGCCACGGCGCCGGTGGCGTTGATGGTGATCGGGCGGCCGGCCACCGCGTCCACGGCCTGCGACAGCCGTTCGAGGGCGCGGATCTTGTCGCCCGCCAGGTCCGGCTCCGCGCGGCCCATCTCCAGCAGCTTGTAGGCGCGCGGGTCCACCGGCTTGTGCAGGTGGTGGCCGAAGCCGGGCACGGCGCCCTTGATCTCCTTGTAGTGCCGGGCGATGGCCAGGGCCTCGGCATCCGGATCGGCGGCAGCGCCGATGCGGTCGAGCAGGCGCGAGCAGTTCTCCATGGTGCCGACGAAGGAGCTGCCCACCGCGAGCAGCCCCGCCGATACCGCGCCCTGCAGGTTCTCGGGCGCGCTCATATAGATCAGCCGCGTGGCGATGGCGCTGGGGGTCAGGCCGTGTTCCATCAGCACGATCAGCACCACGTCGGTGATGCGCAGGTCGACCGGGCGCGGCGTGCGGCCCAGGATCTGCATCAGCATCACCTCGGTGAAGGTCTTCTTGCCCATCAGGTCTTCAACCAGGTTGGCATCGCGATAGTGCAGGCTGGTCAGCGTGTGCGTGCACAGGCGGGTGACGGGGCCCTGGTCCGGCTTGGTTGTCATGGCGGTCTCCTCAGTTCTGGGTCTGGTTCTGGG
Source organism: Cupriavidus sp. USMAHM13 (assembly GCF_001854285.1). Classification (NCBI taxonomy): domain Bacteria; kingdom Pseudomonadati; phylum Pseudomonadota; class Betaproteobacteria; order Burkholderiales; family Burkholderiaceae; genus Cupriavidus; species Cupriavidus sp. USMAHM13. The sequence goes on along the minus strand of NZ_CP017752.1, from coordinate 2,184,193 downwards.
TCTGGTTCTGGTTCTGATTCCGGATGGGGTTCTGGTGACCGCGGCCCGCCGCATCGGCGGCGATGGCCTGTTCGCGCACGGCGGTCTTCAGCACCTTGCCCACCGGCGACAGCGGCAGGCTGGCATGGAAGTGGACACGCTTGGGTGTCTGCACCGGGCCCAGGCGCTCGCGCACGAAGGCGATCAGCTCGGCTTCCTGTGCCTGCATGCCGGGACGGAGCTGCACGGCCGCCTGCACCGCCTCGCCCCATTTATCGTCGGGCACGCCGAACACCGCGCATTCGTGCACGGCCGGGTGCTGGCCCAGCGCGTTCTCCACGTCGACCGGATAGACGTTGAAGCCGCCGGTGATCACCATGTCCTTGAGACGGTCCTTCAGGTAGAGGTAGCCGCGTTCGTCGATCAGGCCGCGGTCGCCGGTGTGCAGCCAGCCGTCGACCAGGGTCTGCGCGGTCTTCTCGGGCAGCTTCCAGTAGCCGCCCATCAGCAGGTCGCCGCGCGCCACCACCTCGCCCACCTCGCCGGGCGGCAGCAGGCGTCCGTCCGGCGCCATGATGGCGACGTCGCTGAACCAGGTGGCGCGGCCCACCGCCGCCCAGTTCTGCTCTTGCTCGAAGTCCTCGGGACGCATCACGGTCAGGATCTGCGGCGCCTCGGTCTGGCCGTAGGTAGTGCCCAGCACCGGGCCGAAGAAGTCGCGCGCCTGGCGGATCTTCTCCGGCGGCATCGGCGCGCCGCCGTAGATCAGGCGCCGCAGCGCGGGGAAATCGGCGCGCGAGGCGCCCGGCAGCGCCATCAGCATGTAGATCAGCGTGGGCGGCATGAAGCAGACCGTGCCGCCGCGCGTGCGGAAGGCCTCGCGCACGGCCTCGGCGCCGGCGCCGGCCAGTACCACGTGGCAGCCGCCCTGGGCCAGGATGGGCAGCAGGTAGGTGGAGGTGCCGTGGGTGACCGGCGCGGCCACCACATAACGATCGTCGGCGTCGAAACCCCAGGCCTGGATCTGGTTGGCGATATTGGCCATCCAGGCCCGGTAGGGCTGCATCACGCCCTTCGGCAACCCGGTGGTGCCGCCGGTGAACTTGATGGCCTGCGTGGCCTCGGGCGGCAGGTCGAACAGCGGGCGCGGCGCCCCCGCGTGCGCCGCGCACAGCCCGGCGACACTCAGGCCGTCCGCGGGCGCGGTGCCGCAATGGACGCGCGCGCCGGGCGCCCCCTCCAGCAAGGGGGCACAGGCCGGGTCGAGCACCAGAATCGAGGGTTCGGTCACCTCGAGGATGCGGCGGATCTCAGGATGCGTGCTCTTGGGGTTGAGCGGCACCCACACCTTGCCGCAGGCCAGCACGGCCAGCAAGGCAACGATATGCTCGGCGCTGTTGCCGGCGCAGATGCCCACCCGGCTCTGCGGTGCGCTGTCCAGGGACTGCAGCGCGGCGGCCAGCGCCGCCACGCGCGCGGCCAGCTCGCGATAGGCGATGGTGCCCTCGGGCGCGTCGATGGCCGGGCGCTCGGGCCAGCGCTGGGCTGCGCGCCAGAAGAAGTCGATGGGGTACATGATTGGGCTGTCTCTCCTGTGGATTGGCTGGCGAATGCTGGCCGGTCCTAGTCCACTGAATCGCTGAAATCGGTCGGTGCCTGCCATGGCATGCGGGCTCATCGCGTCGTTGCAAATGCTCGCCATCGCCGTGCTATGGCTGCGCTTTGCGCCTAGCGCTGATTCCCGCATGCCATGTCTTTCCCCTCCCATTTCAATGATTCAGTGGACTAGTCCGCCTTGGCGCCGGACTGCTTGACCACCTCGCGCCAGCGCTTGATCTCGGCGGCGGCGAAGGCGCGCGCCTGTTCCGGCGTGCCCGGCTCCGGCGTGGCCGCCAGGTCCTGCAGCCGCTGGCGCACGTCCGGCGCACCCAGGGTCTTGTTCAGCACGGCATTGAGCTTGTCGATCACCGCACGCGGCGTGCCGGCGGGCGCGGCCAGGCTGAACCAGGACTGCACGTCGAAACCCGGGTAGCCCGACTCGGCCACGGTTGGGACCTCCGGCAGCAGCGGCGAGCGCTGCGCGCTGGTGATGGCGATGGCGCGCAGGCGGCCGGCCTTGACATGCGGCAGCGAGGACGGCGTGTTGTCGAACATCGACTGCACCTGGCCGCCCAGCAGGTCCGACACCGCCGGCGCGCTGCCGCGGTAGGGCACGTGCAGCATATTGAGGTGGGCCTGCATCTTGAACATCTCGCCCGACAGGTGGATCGACGAACCGCTGCCGGACGAGGCGAAGGTGACGCCGTCGGGCGAGGCCTTGGCGAAGCGCACGTAGTCGGCCACGGAGTGCACCGGCAGCTTGGGATTGACCACCAGGATGTTCGGGATCTTGGCGATCAGGCCGATCATCTCGAAGTCCTTCTGCGGGTCGTAGCCGAGCTTGCTGTAGAGCGTGGCATTGATGGTGTTGGCGATGGTGTAGTCGTACAGCGTGTAGCCGTCAGGCGCCGCCTTGGCCACCATCTCGGCACCGACGTTGCTGTTGGCGCCGGCGCGGTTGTCGACGATCACCGCCTGGCCGAGCTGTTCGCCCATCTTGAGAGCGATGATGCGCGCCAGCACATCGGTGGCGCCGCCGGCGGCATAGCCGACGACGAGGCGGATCGGCCGCGTGGGCCAGTTGGCGGCGTCGGCACGCGCCGCCGCCGGGGACAGCGCCGCGCCGAAGGCGAGCGCCGCCATGAGCGCCAGCCAATGCCGGCGACCCTGGGTCTGCATGGTCATCTTGTCTCCTCTTTCTGTTCTGCCGGGAGCCGTTCGCGCCGCGCTGCGGCATACTGGCGGACGGCTCCTACGACCAGCAGATTCTTCCCCATGCCTTCCCTCCCCGCCAACCGGAATGTCCGCCAGCCGGACGTTTTTGCCGCCGGTCCGACCATCGCCCACGCCATCGCCACACCTGGCGAGGACAGCGCCGATGCAGTCGATGCAGTCGAGGACAGCGGCAGCCGCACGCTGCGGCGCGGCCTGCAATTGCTCGATGCCATCCTCGCGGGCGGCCGCGAAGGCCTGCGCGTGGTCGACCTGTGCCGTGCCGCCGGCCTGGAGCGGGCCACCGTCTACCGCCTGCTCTCCACCTTGGTCGAATGCGGCTATGTGGCGCAGAAGGGGCGCTTCCGCTATGTGGGCGGACCGCGCCTGGCGGCGGTGGCGCAGGCGCGCGGCACGCCGGCGGTGGTCTCGCGCCTGCAGCCGGTGCTGGCCCTGGTCAGCGAAGCCTGCGGCGACGCCGCCTTCGCGGTGATACGCGAAGGCGCGCTGTCGCACTGCATCGCGCGGCACGTGGGCAGCTATCCGGTGCAGGTGCTGGTGATCCAGGTCGGCACGCGCCAGCCGCTCGGCGTCGGCGCGGCCGGGCTGGCGCTGCTGTCGGCGCTGCCGGACCGCGAAGTGGAAAACGTCATCGCGGCCAACGGGGCCACGCTCGAACGCTACGGCGGCATGACGCCGGAACGCATGCGCATCCTGGTGCGTGCCACGCGCGAGCGCGGCTGGTCGGTGATCGGCAACCATGCCACGCGCGATGTGCTGGCGGTGGGCATGGTGGTGCGCGATGCGGAAGACGAACCGGTGGCGGCCATCAGCGTGGCCTCGACCATGGCCCGCATGCCGCGCGCACGGCAGGACCTGATCGTGCGCGCGATGCGCAAGGCGTTTGCCACGCAGCTGCCGCGCGGGTTGTAGCGCGGGCGATCTGCCCGGGAAGGCGTGCCGGGGCGATGGATGGCGCGGCGGGGCTGCCGGCGCCTGCCCTCTCCCCCGGCCCCTCTCCCGCAAGCGGGAGAGGGGAGCAAACCAGCGCGGCGCGAAGCCCATCGCACTGGGCGAAGCCGACGAGATGCACCAACACCAATCGCCAAGCACACTGTCTTGGCTCCCTCTCCCCGCACGGAGAGGGTTGGGGAGAGGGGTGGTTCAGCAAGGCGCCACGCATGACGAAGCCGTCGGTGTGGTCCAGCCCGCGAGCCAAAAGACGAAGCCGATGGTGTAAACCCAACCATCCCAACCCTCCCAGCCAGCCCCGCCGCCGCGAAGCTCAATCCTCCAGCGTCTCGTGCACCGCCGAGGCACCGCGCTTCCAGTAGGCCGAGGCGCGGATGCGGCTCTTGTCGATGCCGCGTTCGCCCACCAGGTGCTGGCGCACCGCACGCATCGCCTGCGCTTCGCCGGCGGCCCAGGCATAGCCTTCGCCCGGCGGCAGTTGCAGGTCGTGCAGCGCCGGCGCCAGCAGGCTGCCTTCGGCGGCCTCGCCGTTGCGATGCAGCCAGCGCACGGTAAGCTGCGCGGCGCTCTGCAGCGGGATCTGCGCGATCGGGCTGGCCACTTCCACCACCACCAGCGCCTGGCTGCCCGCGGGCAGTTCTTCCAGCCGGCGGCCGATCGCCGGCAACGCGGTCTCGTCGCCCACCAGCAGGTGCCAGTCGAACTCGCGCGGGATCACGAAGGAGCCGCGCGGCCCGCCGATGCCCAGGAACTGGCCCGCACGCGCCTGCGCCGCCCAGGTCGAAGCGGGGCCGTCGCCGTGCAGCACGAACTCGATGTCGAGCTCGCACGCGGCGTTGTCGAAGCGGCGCGGGGTGTAGTCGCGCGCGGCGGGCCGCGCCGCCCCTTCCGGGAACACCGGGCCGTTCGGCCCGACTTCGGGCAGCGCCGGCTGGTCCTGCCCCGGGGCGGGAAAGAACACCTTGACGTGGTCGTCGAAGGAGCCCGAATGGAAGTCGGCCAGGTCGTCGCCGCCGAAGGTGACGCGCAGCAGTTGAGGGGAAACCAGGCGGGTACGCAGCGCCTGCACCAGCCGCATCTTGAGCGGATGGCGCACGCGCTGCACGGTCAGGTCGCGTGTCGTCATGAAGTTCCTTGTCGATCCGCCTTGCCGGGCAAGGCGTGGGAAAGCGGGGTGCGCCGGCATCGGCCTCAGGCCTTGCCCGGCGCCTCGATCTCTGCGGTGGCGCGCTGCAGGATGGCGGCGATGCGCCGCTGTTCGTCGGGTGAGGCCTCGCCGCGCAGCACCAGCGCGCGCTTCAGGCCCTGGCGCGCGGCCACGTACTCTGGCAGCCAGCCGCCGGCCTCCGGCTCGACCTGCGCTTCGCCGGCCATGGCGCGGCGCATCCACTCCATCTTGCGCGCCACGTGCCGCAGTTTGCCGAGCATCAGCGCCAGGCGCTCGCGGTTGGCTTCGAGATGGTCGCGCCCCGGCTGGGCGAGGTGGTAGCGCTTCTTGTTGCCCTCGCTATCCACGGTGGCGTAGCCAACCTCTTCCAGATAGGTCAGCGCGGGATAGATCACGCCCGGGCTGGGCTTGTAGAAGCCGCTGGTGCGTGTCTCGAGCGCCTTGATCAGTTCATAGCCGTGGCTGGGCTGCTCTTCCAGCAGCGACAGCAGCAGCAATTGCAGGTCGTCGGCGCTGAACTTGCGCCCGCGCCGCCAGCCGCCCTCATCGAAGCCATCGGTACCGTCGCCGCCATCGGCATCGCCGAAGCCGCTCCAGAAGCCGCGGCCGCCGCCGCGCGAGTGGCGGCCGATGGCGTGGCGCGCAAAACGCTCGCCGAACTGCTCGGAGAGATGACCGAGCAAGTGCCGGCCGAGACCTCTGCCAAAGGGATGGGAATGCATGGATTCACTCCGATATATCGTAAAACATATCTTACGATATAAAGCGAGGCGTGACTTGTCAAGGACGGCTTTGTCCCGGCGCGGCGGCATTCTCCCCTTCCCCGCCCGCCTTGCGGCATCCTGCCGCCCCCCCTGCCGACGCGCCTTGTCCTCTTGACATGAAGCATGCCCGGCCCTAACGTTCGTGACTAAACGGTCGTCATACAAATATACCGCGACCGTTCCGGCCAGGTCCCTTCCGGACCCGCCCACGACATGGACATGGCATCGACACAGGAGACAAGACCATGCAACAGTCCGCGCGCCGCACCTTGGAGTTCTTCTTCGACTTCGGCAGCCCCTATTCCTACCTCGCCTACCTGGAGGCGCCGCGCGTGGCGCAGCGCGCCGGCGCCGACATCGCCTGGCGGCCCATCCTGCTCGGCGGGGTGTTCAAGGCCACCGGCAACCACAGTCCGGCGGAGATCCCCGCCAAGGGCCGCTGGTCGAAGACCGACCTGGCGCGCTGGGCCAGGAAGTATGGCGCGCCGTTCCGCCACAATCCGCACTTCCCCATCAACACCTTGATGCTGATGCGGGCCGCGATGGGCTATCAGCGCCAGGACGAGGCGCTCTTCCAGCGCTATGTGCAGGCCATCTTCCAGGCCATGTGGGTGGACGGGCGCAACCTGAACGATCCGGCCGAGATCGGCGCAGTGCTCGCGCAGGCCGGCCTCGACCCGCGCGCGGCGCTGGCCATGATCGACGATCCTGCCGTCAAGGACGCCCTCAAGCAGGCCACCGAAGCCGCGGTGGCGCGCGGCGTGTTCGGCGTGCCGAGCTTCATCGTGGGCGAGGAGCTGTTCTGGGGCAACGACCGGCTGCACTTCGTCGAGGAAGCGCTGACGGAGTGAGCGCCGCGGAGGATCGTCGGCGCCGCCCGGCGGCGGCCCGCGTCGCGCCGCAGGATGCAACAGGGGCAGGCCCTGCCCCCCTCAGAAGGCCGGCAGGATCGCGCCGTGGAACTGCCGGGCCAGGAAGTCGCGCACCTCCTGCGACTGGTAGGCCTCCACCAGCGGCTTGACCCAGGGCTTGTCCTGGTCCTGCTCGCGCACTGCGATCAGGTTGGCATAAGGACCGCGCAGGTCCTCGGTGGCGATGGCATCGCGCGTGGGCGACAGGCCGGCCTTGACGGCATAGTCCGTGTTGATGGACGCCGCGTCGAGGTCGGCGAGCGCGCGCGGCAGGATGGCCGAGTCCAGTTCCACCAGCTTGAGCCGCTTCGGATTGTCGACCACGTCGAGCGGCGTCGCGTTGCGGCCGCCCGTGCCCGCGCCGGCGCGCAGCTTGATCAGCCCTTCCTTCTGCAACAGCAGCAGTGCGCGGTTGCCGTTGGAGGGGTCGTTCTGGATGCCGACGCGCGCACCGCGCGGCAGCTCGCCCAGCGATTTCACCTTGCGCGAATAGAAGCCCATCGGCGCCACATAGGTCAGGCCGACGCTGACGATCTTGTAGTGGCGCGCCTGCACCTGGCTGTCGAGGAAGGGACGGTGCTGGAAACCGTTGGCGTCGAGATCGCCGGCATCCAGCGCCGCATTGGGCTGCGCGTAGTCATTGAACTCGACGATCTTCACTTCGACACCCTTGCGCTTGGCCACCTCGCGCACCACTTCCCAGATCTGGGCGTCGGGACCGCTCATGGTGCCCAGGCGCACCACCTGGTCGGCGGCGCGGGCCAGCGGCAAGGCCCCGACCGACAGCGATAGTGCCAGCGCGAGCGTGGCGGCGTGGAAAACGTGACGGCGTTGCATGAAGGCTCCTCTGTCCTGTGCGAAGGTGTCGCGGCCACGCCGCCCGCGCGGGCAGGCTCCGGCCGCGGCCCGCGGCACCTGCCGGCGGGCATGTGCTGCCCATCCTAGCGACACGCCGCGGCGACGGGAATGAAGGAGTTCGGCTATCGATATGCCATGCGCGCCACGCTGGCATCGCCACCATCGGCCGCACCGCCGCGCGCCTCGAGTGGCATTTCCAGAACCCATCGCTGAGCGCGGGCGCCGCGCGCGCCGCGCGAATGCGGCGCGCTTGCGATTCCGCTTGGCCGCGCGCGCGGATCTTGCCTACCATGGGCAAAGAGTTGCCGGGCACGCCGGGGGGCATGAACGGGAGGCCGTCATGGATATTCCGCGCCTCATCCTCGAGTTCTACCGGTGCGCGCACGAATGCGACGCGGCTTCGTTCCAGGACACGGTGCTGCGGACACTGCAGGGTGCGCTGCATTTCGACGCCGGCAAGTGGGGCATCGGCCGGATCGCACCGGACGGCATCCATTTCCTTTGCGCGCATCTGTTCCACGACGACCCCGAAGCCCCGCTGCTGTACGAAAGCATCTCGCTGCAGGACACCGCGGCCTTGCGTGCGCTGGCAAGCCCGGGCATGCCGGCACGCTTTCATGCCGAGAGCGAGTTCGGCGCCGCCTCGCAGAAGGCGCTGCTCGACTACAAACGACGCTTCCGCCATGCGAACGGCCTCATCACGGTGCTGCCCGGCCAGGACGGCACGGTACAGAGCCTGTCGCTGTACCGCCATGCCCCCAACCAGCACTTCAGCGCGGCCGACACACGCCTGTGCCACCACCTGGTTCCCCACTTGATGGAAGCCCTCGCCATCAACCGGTCGCTGGCGCTGGCAGCGCTGCCGCCCTCCTTCGGCGAGCAGCGCTATCCCGGCGCCATCGTCGCCCTCAGCGGCTACATCCTGCACGCCGAAGCGGCCTTCCTCGACCTGCTGCGAGCGGAATGGCCTCAGGCCGAGGCACTGCACCTGCCCGAAGCCCTGCGCGCCGCGCTGGTCGCGCAGGGCCGGCCGGCCTTCCTCGGCGAAGCCATCGCCGTGCGCCGCGTGCTCGGCGGCGAGCCGCTCTTCCTGCGGGCCAGGACACGGCTCCCGGTCGACCGCCTGACCGCGCGCGAACTCGCCATCGCGCAATGCCTGGCGGCCGGCGACAGCTACAAGACGATCGCGCGCAAGCTGTCGATCGCGCCGGCCACGGTGCGCAACCACATCGCCGGCGCGCACGAGCGTCTGGGCATCCGCTCCAACGCGGAACTCGTACTGCACCTCAAGGCCGCCGCCTTCTGAATGCGCCACACCAACGCGCACTGGATGCGCACTGGATGCGCACTGGATGCGCACTGGACGCACGCTGGCTGCGGGGATTGATGCATTTGCATCATTGGCAGGCCCGGCGCCGATTCCTATGCTCACCCTGCGCGGCCGGAAGGCCCGTGCCAGCCCCCCGGCGAAAGCGCCCCGGCGGAAGCACCCGACTCCCGCCAGGCACGGTGCGCGCGGCGCTCCCTTGTCCATGCGCCGCCGCCCGCGCCGCTCCCCCTGGGGCATGCCCCGTCACCCGCAGGAGAAACCCATGACACCTCATCATCGAATGGCCTGGATGGCGGCCCTCGCGGCCGCACTGGGCACCGGCGTCTGCGCCGCGCAGGCAGCCCCGGGCGCGATCGGGGCGGCCCGTCCGTCGATCGACGCCCATTACGCCGCCGCAGCGCGGAGCGCCACCGGCACGCACGACCCCTACACCGACGGCATGCGCACCGTCAGCGACCTGCGCGATCCGTTCACTGACGGCAGCCGTTCGTCTTCCGCCCCGCGCGACCCCTACAGCGAAGGCGGCAACTGAGCGCCGCGCACTCGCGCCGCACCGTTCCCTCTTTTCCGCGCCGGGCCGGCCGCCCTCCCTGAGGGGGCCGGCCCGCCTGCATACGCCAGTCTCCGGTCCCCTCCTAGCGTCCCGCATGGCGCCGGCCCGCCCCCTCCGGTGAGCGGCCCGGCCCTGCCCGCGCACGCGGCGGCAAACCCCGTGCGCGGCCCGCTCAGCCGGTGCGCGGCCAAGAATCCGAATGACCGCATCAGGATTCTTTCCCCATCTGTCACTGCGATGACAAGCCCCCTCCTTACGCTGCGTACGCATTGCGGGGAGCGCAATCCGACACGCATCCAGCGCCGTGGCACACAGGCGCCGCGGCACAACAGAAGAAGGGGAATCTCAGATGGCATGGACTCGACACGCACGCCTGGCGTGCGGACTGGCATTGGCCGGCACGCTGGCCGCCTGCGGCGGCAGCGATGACGGCGCTGCGGCATCGGGCGGGCAGAACCCGCCCTCGCCCAGCACCCAGACACCGGCGACGGCCAGCAAGAAGGTGCTGCTGGTCGGCGTGGACGGCGCCACCTATTCCGCGCTGCAGTCGGCGCTGCTGGCGCACGCGCTGCCGAATCTCGGCCAGCTCACGCTGATGCCCAGCGCCACCGGCGGCACCCTCGGCACGGTGACCGAGCAGGCACCGCTGGACGCGCCGAGCTGGGCCACGGTGCTGAGCGGCACCTGGCGCAACCGCCATGGCATCGCCGACGACAGCGCCAGCCAGCTGCAGGCGCCGACGCTGTTCGCCCGGCTGCGCAGCGCCGCCGGCAGCGCGCGCCAGGCCGGCGCCGCCACCAGCTCGATGGTGATGCCCGGCCTGCTCAAGTCCGACCAGGCCAGCGGCGCGCTGAACACCCTGGTTGACTGCGCCGGCGCCGACGACTGCGTCACCCAGAACAGCCTGCGCCTGGTGCGCGCGGGCTACGACACGGTGTTCGCGCACTACACCGCGCCCGCCGCCGCCGCGGCCGCGGCAGGCCTCGAAAGCAGCGCCTACACGAGCGCCCTGGTCAGTGTCGACGCCGCGCTCGGCAAGCTGCTGGCTGCCGTCGCCGAGCGCCGCAAGGCCAACCCCGGCGAGGACTGGCTGGTACTGGTCACGGCCAGCCACGGCCTGGACGCCACCGGCGCCACCACCTCGGTGCCGATGCTGGAGAACCGCACCGCCTTCATCGCGCTCAACAAGGCGCTCAACGCAGACCTGACCAGCCCCGGCGGTCCGGCCCCGACCAACAATGCCCAGCTGGCGGCGCTGCCCAGCGGCGCCGACATCGCCCCGACCCTGCTGGACCATGTCGGCGTGCGCGCCGACGCGGCCAGCAATGCCACCGACGGCGCCTCGCTGATCGCCAGCGCCACCGGCGTGCGCGGCATCGCCACCACCGTCGGCCGCTACGGCGACGCGCTGCTGCTGAACTGGCAGAACCCGTCCGCCGCCAGCGGCAGCATGACCCTGCTGCGCGACGGCAAGACGGTGGCGACGCTGCCGGCCGGCACCACCCAGTACAACGACAGCGGCTTCGACCTGGCCAGCGGCCTGTACCGCTTCAACTACACGCTGGTGCGCAACGGCGTGCCGACGTCCTACCTGGCCCAGATGAACTACATCCGGCCGACCCCGCTGGCGACCACGCTGACCAATAACCTGGCGCTCTACTACAGCTTCGACAAGCTGCCTCCGGTCGACGTCAAGGGCGCCTCCACGCTCGGCCCGTGGATCGCCGGCACCGACGGCGGCTCGGCCAGCACCGACAACTTCGGCAGCGGCGCGCTCAAGGTGGACTCGCGCATCGATGCCTACAAACTGGCCTTCAGCGGCACCGACCTGGCGCTGAGCCCGCAGTTCACCATGGGCTTCTGGTTCAAGACGGACTGCACCCAGGGCAACGGCACCGGCGAGCCCATCCTGTCGAACAAGGACTACTACACCGGCAGCAACCCCGGCATTGCCATCGCCCTGTGGGGCAGCTGCGAGCTCCGCTTCAACATCGGCAGCGGCGGCAAGCGCGACGACATCACCGGCATGAAGGTCAGCGCCAACCAGTGGGCCTATGTCGCCCTGTCGATCAACGCCACCGCCAAGACCTTCAGCGCCTACATCATCGACCCCGTGCTGGGCCTGCAGAAGACCGAGAACAAGGCCATCGCCAACACTGACGTCAGCAAGCTCGGCGGCCTCGGCACCAAGACCTGGGGTGTCAACGACGACGCCACGCATAACTACGTCGCCAACAATCCGGGCTCGCTCAAGGGCGTGATGGAGTTCAACGACCTGGCGATATGGACACGCACCCTGACGCTGGACGAGCTCAAGTCGATCCCGGGATCGCGCCAGCCGATCTCTTCGCTGCAGCCGTGACAGCCCAACCTCATCATCGGACCTCACTGACATGACGCCACTCCTCCCCACTCTTGCGCGCATGCGCTGGCTCGGCGCCGCGCTGCTGTGCGCCGCGCTGGCCGCCTGCGGCGGCGACGGCGGCAATGCCGGCACCACCGGCGGCACCGGCTCGCCGGCGACGCCCGCGGCCGACGCCGATGCACCCAACCAGACGCCCGACAAGACGCCGCAGAAGCGCTGCGCGCCTTGAGCGCCGCGCCTGCCGGAAACCGCCCACCATTCCACGCTGCACGCACTGACATGACTTCGTCCAGCCGACGCAACTTCCTTCGCATGGCCGGCAGCGGCACCGCCGCCGCCGCGGCCCTGGCCGCCTTCCCGCCTTCCATCCGCCGCGCCCTGGCCATCCCGGCCAACAACGCCACGGGCACCATCCGCGACGTCGAGTACGTGGTGATCCTGATGCAGGAGAACCGCTCCTTCGACCACTATTTCGGCACGCTGATGGGCGTGCGCGGCTTCGGCGACCGCTTCCCGATCCCGCTCGCCGGCGGCCTCAACGTCTGGCAGCAGACCTACACCTCGGGCTCGCGCACGGTGCTGCCGTACCACCTCGACAGCCAGGCCGGCAACGCCCAGCGCGTCAGCGGCACGCCGCACAGCTACCCCGACGCGCAGAACGCCTGGGACCTCGGCCGCATGAACAAGTGGCCGACCTACAAGCAGACGCAGTCGATGGGCTACTACACCTCGGCCGAACTCGATTTCCAGTTCGCCCTGGCCAATGCCTTCACCCTGTGCGATGCCTACCACTGCTCGTTCCACGGCGGCACCAATACCAACCGCCTGTTCCACTGGACCGGCACCAACGATCCCACCGGCGCCTTCGGCGGGCCGGTGATCGACAACAGCGGCGACTCGCTCGATGCCACCGGCATCAACTACCGCTGGACCACCTACCCGGAGCGCCTGCAGGCCGCCGGCGTGAACTGGAAGGTCTACCAGAACATGCCGGACAACTACACCGACAACCCGCTCGCCGGCTTCGACCAGTACCGCAAGGCCAACGCCGCGCGCGGCAACGCGGCCAACGGCAGCCCCTATCCGGCCTACACCGTCAATGACGAGACCATCAGCCCGCTCATCAAAGGCATCGGCAACACCATGCCGGACGCGGGCTTCCTGCAGGCCTTCAAGGACGACATCGCCGCCGGCAAGCTGCCCCAGGTCTCGTGGATCGTGGCACCCGCCACCTACTCCGAGCACCCCGGGCCGTCCAGCCCGGTGCAGGGTGCGTGGTACACCCAGGAAGTGCTCAATGCCCTCACCGCCAATCCCGATATCTGGAGCCGCACCGTCCTGCTGATCAACTTCGACGAGAACGACGGCTTCTTCGACCATGTGCCGCCGCCGTGCGCGCCGGCCTACGACGGGGGCGTGCTGGCGGGCGGCGCGACCATGTCGGCCGACGGCGAATATCACACCGACCAGCACCCCTACGGTCCGGGCCCGCGCGTGCCGATGTACGTGGTCTCGCCCTGGAGCCGCGGCGGCTGGGTCAACTCGCAGGTGTTCGACCACACCTCGGTGCTGCGCTTCCTGGAAGCCCGCTTCGGCGTGGCGGAGACCAATATCAGCGCCTTCCGCCGCGCCGTCTGCGGCGACCTGACCTCCGCCTTCAACTTCGTCACCCCCAACCGCGAGGTGCTGCCCACGCTGCCCAACCGCGACAAGACCAGCGCCGACGCCATCCGTACCGCGCAAGGCCTGCTGGCCCAGGTACCGCTGCCCACCGTGGCGGCGCAGAAACTGCCGGCCCAGGCCACCGGCTCGCGCCCTTCGCGGGCCCTGCCCTACGAGCTGCACGTCAGCGCCCGCGAAGACTACGCCGGCCGCCGCGTCTGGCTGGCCCTGCGCAACACCGGCAAGGCCGCCGCGGTGTTCCACGTCTATGACCGCCTGCACCTGGACCGCGTGCCGCGCCGCTACGCGATCGAGCCGGGCAAGGAACTCAGCGGCAGCTGGGACACCTTCGCCAGCGACGGCGGCAAGTACGACCTGTGGGTGCTTGGCCCGAACGGCTTCCACCGCGCCTTCCAGGGCGACGTCAGCGCGCTCGGCGTGCCCGGCGCCAGCGCGCCGGAGATCCGCGTCTGCTACGACGTGGCCAATGCCCACGTCTACCTCGACCTGATCAACACCGGCACGGCTGCCTGCACCTTCACCGTGACCGCCAACGCCTATCGCGGCGACGGCCCCTGGACCTACGAGATCCCGGCCGGCAAGCAGATCGAGCAGCACTGGCCGGTGGGCCGCCAGGGCAACTGGTACGATTTCACCGTGACCACCGCCCAGGGCGGCTTCCTGCGCCGCTTCGCCGGACGCCTGGAGACCGGCGCCGACAGCGTCTCCGATCCCGCCATGGGCCAGGGCTGATGCGCCGCGCGGGCCGGCCCGCCGGCCCGCCACCCACCTGCGCCCCGGTTCAGTGAACCAGCCTTCGCCAAGGCGGCCTCCCGGCCAGGGAGGCCGCCTGTCTGCACGCCATCCACGCGACTGTCACAAACCGCCCGTAGACTGGCGCCCCGCATACTCTCCCACCCCTATCATGCTCGGCGACCTGTTGATGACCTTCTTCGAGGTGGCCCGCCAGGGCAGCATCACGACCGCCGCCAAGCAGCTACGCGTCAGCCAGCCCACCGTCACCGGCCGCATCCGCCAGCTCGAAGACCTCTACGGCGTGGAACTGTTCTACCGCCGCGCCAGCCGCGTCGACCTCAGCGACGTCGGCGTGGCCCTGATGCCCATCGTCGAGCAACTGGTGCAGCAGGAAGGCAGCGCCGACTTCCTGCTGCGCAACGCCGGCGACCTGCGCTTCGGCAACCTGCGCATCGGTGCCACCGGCCCGTACTACATCCTGCGCAGCGTGGCCGCCTTCCGCCAGCGCTACCCCGCCATCGACGTCAGCATCGACATCGGCAACTCGCAGCAGATGCTGGACGCGCTGTTCGAGTACCGCATCGACGTCGCCATCTCCTCCCACACCGTCGACGACCCCCGCCTGGCGCGCGTGATGCTGGCCTCCGACCCGCTCGTGCTGGTGGCGCCGCCCACCCATGCGCTGGCGCGCCAGACCAGCGTCAGCCTGGCCCAGCTCACCACCTGCCACCTGTTGATGCGCGAACACGGCTCGATGACCCGCAAGGCGACCGAGACCGCGCTGGCCGACGCCGGCTTCGAGCTGCCGCAGCACACCGTGATCGGCAGCCGCGAGGCGATCTACGAAGCGATCCGCCAGGGCCTGGGCGCGAGCGTGGTGCCCCTGGGCGAAGTGCCGGACGACCCGGCGCTGCGGGTGGTGCCGTTCTCGTGCCAGCCACCGGTGTTGCATGAGTACCTGTATTGCCTGGAGAACCGCAAGGGGACACGGCTGCTGGGGGCCTTCCTCGATTGCCTGGTGTTGCCGCAGGAGCGCGGCGGGGAGCGGGTCGGGACCCGCAGGCCGGCGCCGGCACCGGCGCGGACCTGAGGCATAACGGGCCGCATCGTTCGATACCGGCCCGGGTGCTTGCCCTGGGTGCTTGCCCCGGGCGGTCAGCCGGAGCACGCCCCGGTGCAGCGGGTGCGGCCCGCTGCGGTCCGCGCATGCCGGAGCCCCCGCCGGCATGCCCGGCCGGCATCCCCGGCATGCGCACATTTCCCTTGATTCCGGGGGCGATGCACAGTGAAATCTACGTCCCATCACACAGTCGGGCCATGCGCCCGCGACCTCATCATGCAAGCATTCTCTGCCGAGCATCGGAAGAAGGCCCAGGCCTTCCGCGATCGCCATTTCCAGGGCGAGGGTTTCATCATTCCCAATCCCTGGGATGCCGGCACGGCCCGCCTGCTCGCCCATGCCGGCTTCGAAGCGCTGGCCACCACCAGCGCGGGACTTGCCTTCTCGCTCGGCCTGCCGGACGGCGCGGTGCCGCGCGAACGGGTGCTGGCCCACCTGGAGGAGATTGCCGCGGCGACCGGGCTGCCTGTCAGCGCCGACCTGGAGAACGGCTACGCCGACGCGCCGGAAGATGTGGCCCGCACCATCCGGCAGGCCGCGCAGGCCGGTGTCGTCGGCGCCTCCATCGAGGATGTCACCGGCCGCGCCGACGCGCCCTTCTACGACATCGGCTTCGCCGCGGAACGGATCCGCGCGGCGGTGGAGGCCGCGCGCGCCCTGCCCATCCCCTTTACCCTCACGGCACGGGCCGAGAACTTCTTCCTCGGCAAGCAGGACCTGGCAGACACGATCGCCCGGCTGCAGGCATTCCAGGAAGCCGGCGCCGACGTGCTCTATGCACCGGGCCTGAGCCGCAGCGAGGATATCGCCACGGTGATACGCGCGGTGGACAGGCCGGTCAACGTCCTGGCCGGCTTCGGCGGCTCGACGCTGAACGCACCGGAACTGTTTGCCCTCGGGGCCCGGCGCGTCAGCGTGGGAGGCGCGATGGCGCGCAGCGCCTTGGGCGCCTTCATGCAGGCCGCGCGTGAGATGCAGGAGCAAGGCAGCTTCGGCTACATGCGGACTGCCGCGAGCGGCGCGGCGATCAACGCGATCTTCCGCCCCTACGCGACCAACTGATCCGCGTGGGCGCCGCCGTGGCAGCGCATGCTGCCGGGAAACATGCCATTTGCGCCGGCATTGGCTTGCTCTCCCATTCTTTGCCCTTGGCGCTGCTCCCCTTCCTGGCTGAGCTTCCCATGGCGGTGCGCGCGACCCGCTCAGGTCTGGCGCATGAACGCCGAGACCAGGCCGGCCACGGCAGCCGGGGCATCTTCCAGGCAATAGTGGCCGACTCCCGCCAGGCGCTTGACCGGCGCCGCGGGAAAGATCTCGGTGAACAGGGGCAGGAAATGCTCAGCGCCGAGCGTGCGGTCCGCCTCTCCCCAGATCGCGAGCGCCGGTTTGCCGCGGATCGCCCGCTCCGCCGCCGCATCGGGCGTTTCGAAGCGGTGAGCACCGGTGGCGAATCCCTTGGCCCAGCCGATGGCGCCCAGGCAGTCGGCCGGCGTGGCGAATGGCGCGGCATAGGCCGCCAGCCAGGCATCGCTGATGATGGCGTTGTGTTCGAAGCCGTTCAGTTTCAGCGTGCTCAGGATATTGAAGCCGAGCTGGCCCAGCACGGTTTCCAGGCTGCCGTCCGCTTCGGCCTTGGCGATCCACCGGAACCACGGTGACTCGGCGGCATTCGCCATGACTCGCTGCGGCAGGGTCGCCTGCCCGAAGGGAGTCGGACCGTTGGCGCTGATGACGCGGCGGATCCGGTCCGGATGGCGGGCTGCCAGCCCCATTCCGACAGGACCGCCGAAGTCGTGCATCACGAGCGTGATGCCGGTGAGGTCGAGCGACAGGACCAATCGTTCGAGATTGTCGATGTGGTCCTGCAGCCAGTAACTGCGGCCTTGGGGCGTTTCGCTCTTGCCGAATCCCATATGGTCGGGAACGACTACGCGCCAGGTCCCGCGCAGCGTCTTGATGAGATCGCGGAACAGGTAGCCCCAGGTTGGCTCGCCGTGCAGGCAGAGCAGGACTTCGCCGTCGGCGGGGCCTTCATCGACGTAGTGCATGCGGAAGCCGGGGCTGTCGGTGAAATGGGGGGTATAGGGGAAGGTGCCAGCCAATGTTGTCGCGTGATCGGTCATCGTTCGTTCCTCCATCTTTTTTGGTTGCAAAATAAAACCAGATGGAATTTACAAGGCATGGTTTTGTTTTGCAACCACCTGGTGATGAGGGGTTCTTGCTGGGTGGGCGTGGTGCATGTCGGGCGGTGTTGGTGTGCGGGGCAACGGCCTGTTTCGGCTCTCGTGACTTGGTGCTTTGGTTGGGGCGATGTCGGTGTGCGAGGCAAAAGCCTGTTTCGACTCCCCTGCGGGGAGCCGACCTACTTTCTTGTCTTGCCAAGAAAGTAGGCAAAGAAGGCGCGCCGGGTGCGGCTTAAAACCCCCTCGCGTGCTGGGGCAAAGAGCGGCCGGGCCCCAACTCGGATCGCCTTAAGGCGATCCTCAGACAGGGGGCCCTCTTTTCCGCTCCTTGCCCCAGCCCGCGAGGCGCCGCACACGGCAGGGAACAGACGCCACGCCTCGCTTCGCTTCGGGTGGGGGGTGTTCGGCCAGCTCGCTGGCCGAACACAAAGAGTCAGCGAACCAAGCCATTACGCAAGAACGAGCCGAGCCGCATACCAACGGTTTGGCCTTTCCCTCCCGTGTGCGGCGCCTCGCGAATGGGCCCCGGCCGCCGATGAAGCCCGTCCGCTGTCTGGGCGGCCGCAGGCCGCGAGTTCGGACGGGCGCGGCGGACGGGGCTAATTCGCGAGGGGGGGGGCGCCGCACCCCGGTCGCCTTTCTTTGCTTACTTTCTTTGGCGAGATGTATAGACCGGGGACATGGTGGACAGGTGTACGAGGACATGGTTGACACTTCACGGCAGAGTTTCTGCCGGAGTCCGTCATGCCCTGGAGCCCACGCGACACCATGAGCCTGCGCCACGAATTCGTCCTGCTCGCCCAGCAAGAGGGCTGCAATCGCCGCCAGCTATGCCAACGCTACGGCATCTCCCCGCAGACCGGCTATAAGTGGATTGCTCGGTACACCGAACAGGAGATGGCTGGCTTGGTCGAGCGGTCGCGCCGGCCCGCGACCAGTCCGACCCGAACGGCGGAGGAACTGGAGCGACTGGTCGTCGACCTGCGCCTGCAGCACCCGGCTTGGGGCGGGCGCAAGATCAGCCGGCGGCTTCAGGATCTGGGCCACACACCGGTGCCGGCTCCGAGCACCGTGACGTCCATCCTGCATCGACATGGCCTGATCTCACCCGAAGCCTCGGTCAAGGCCCAGCCCTGGCAACGCTTTGAACATGCGGCGCCCAATCAGCTGTGGCAAATGGATTTCAAGGGCGGCTTTCGCACGCACGATGGCCAGATGTGCTCACCATTGACGGTACTGGACGATCATTCCCGCTTCGCCGTCACGCTGGCCGCCTGTACGCAGACCCACACTGCTGTGGTCCAGGAGCACCTGGCCCAGGCCTTTCGCCACTTCGGACTGCCTTGGCGTATCAACGCCGACAATGGGGCGCCGTGGGGCAGTCCTTCACAACCGGGGCAGCTCACCGGCCTGCGGGTCTGGCTCATCCGGCTGGGCGTGCGCCTGACCCATAGCCGTCCCGCCCATCCTCAAACCAATGGCAAGGACGAACGCTTTCACCGGCCGGGGCCCATTCGCGAGGCGCCGCCCACGGGAGGAAAAGGCCAAACCGTTGGTCTGCGAGCGGGCTCGCTTTTGCATAACGGCCAGGTTTGCTGAGCCTTTGTGTTCGGCCAGCTGCTGGCCGAACACAGCCCGCCCGAAGCGCAGCGAGGCGTGACTTCTTTTCCCTGCCGAGTGCGGCGCCTCGCGTGCTGGGGCAAAGAGCGGAAAAGAGGGCCCCCTGTCTGAGGATCGCCTTAAGGCGATCCGAGTTGGGGCCCGGCCGCTCTTTGCCCCAGCACGCGAGGGGGGATTGAGCCGCACCCGGCGCGCCTTCTTTGCCTACTTTCTTGGGCAAGACCAAGAAAGTAGGTCGGCTCCCCCGCAGGGGGAGTCGAAACAGGCCGTTGTCACACTGACCGATACCACTCGAATCCACGCGCAAAAGCCTTGCGTCACGAAAGCCAGTCGGCTCCCCGCAGGGGGTCGAAACAGGCCGTTGCCCCGCAGAGCAGCATCGCCCGAAGACAAGCACCAAGTCCAATCCAATACCAGCATCAAAAAACTTACGAAAACCATCACGCACCAGTCACCCCGCTGCCACATGCTTGCGGCTTTCCCCCAGGAGCCCCCAAGCATGACCAGCCTCGCCCTGTTCGACCTCGACCACACCTTGCTGCCGCTGGACAGCGAGTACGAGTGGACACGCTACCTGGTGCGCGTCGGCGCCCTCGACGCGGCCGAGGCTGATGACTACAACGCGCGCTGGCTGGAGGCCTACCAGGCCGGCACGCTCGACGCGCGTGCCCACGCGCGCTTTGCCCTCGGCCTGCTGGCGCGCCACCCCCGCCTCCGGCTGGAGCAATGGCGCGCCGACTTCATGCGCGAGGTCATCGAACCGGCTTTGCTGCCGGATGCCGCGGCGCTGCTGGCGCATCACCGGCACGACGGAGCGCTGTGCTGCATCGTCACGGCTACCTGCCGCTTCGTCGCCGAACCGATCGCGGTGCGGTTGGGCGTGCGGCATCTGATCGCGGTGGAGGCCGTGGTCGATGGGAGCGGTGAGTTCACCGGCGAACTGGAAGGCGAGCCCAGCTTCGGCGCCGGCAAGGTCGTGCGCGTGGCACAGTGGCTGCAGGCGCAGAACCTGCGCCGCGAGGCCTTCGATCGCATATTCTTCTACAGTGATTCGCGCAACGACATCCCGCTGCTGGAGCAGGTGAGCGACCCGGTCGCGGTCAACCCCGACGCCTCGCTGCTGGCGCTGGCGCGCGCGCGCGGCTGGCCGGTGCTGGCGCTATCCACCGATGCCCCGGCCGGCGCCGCGCTATCGGCGGCCTGAGGCAGCCTCAGGCGGCCCGAGGCGGCGGCACGCGCGGGCACCGGCAGGCCGGACTTCCCCCGCCGTCGCGGCCATGTCATGCCGGATTCACAAAGCGTCGCCATCATCACTGCCGCCGCCGCCTCGGGATACGGTGGAACGAGGCGGAAGAAGCGACCCCGGAGACCGAACGCGCATGGCATCGCCCGACCCGCGCAGCGCCAGCTTTGCCGAGTATGAGCAGCTCCAGGACATCCTGGCGGCAGGCGTCGGCGTGCTGCGGGCGCGCGTGGCCTGCGAGGTCAGCACGCAGGGCCACCGCTTTGCCGTCTACGTGGCCTGCCTCGGCAGCGAGGCGCCGCAGGCGCCGGCGATCGGCATCTTCGGCGGCATCCACGGCCTGGAGCGGATCGGCACGCTGCTGGTGCTCGACTATATGCGCGCGCTGCTGGGCCGGCTCGAATGGGATGAGCTGCTGCGGCGCCAGCTCGAATCCGTGCGGCTGGTCTTCATGCCGATCGTCAATCCGGGTGGCATGTGGGCCGGCACACGCGCCAACCCCGCCGGCGTGGACCTGATGCGCAATGCGCCGCAGGACGCCGAGGGCGCGGTGCCCTTCCTTGCCGGCGGCCAGCGCTACGGCGCCTGGCTGCCGTGGTACCGCGGCCGCGCCGGCGCGCCGATGGAGAGCGAAAGCGCCGCCATGCTGCGCGTGGTCGAGGAGGAACTGCTGCCGCGCCCGCTCAGCTTCGCCGTGGACTGCCACTCCGGCTACGGCTGGCGCGACAGCATCTGGTTTCCCTATGCGCGCACCACCCGGCCCATGCCTCACCTGGCCGAGATGTTCCTGCTCAAGACCTTGTTCGAGCAGGCCCACCCGCACCACGGCTACGCCTTCGAGCCGCAGAGCCAGCAGTACCTGCTGCACGGCGACCTGTGGGACTACGCCTACGACCGTGCGCGGGCGCCCAACCTGTTCCTGCCGATGACGCTCGAACTCGGCTCCTGGCTCTGGATCAAGAAGAACCCGCGCCAGCTCTTCTCGCGCCAGGGTATCTTCAACCCCATCATGGCCCACCGCACCGCGCGCGTGCTGCGGCGCCACGTCAGCCTGTTCGATTTCCTCGGCCGCCTGGCGGTGGCGCCGCAGCGCTGGCTGCCGCACGACGAGCAACGCGAGCGCCTGCGCCAGGCCGCGGCCGCCCACTGGCTCGGCGGGGAGCGCCGGTGAGCGGCGCTCCCTGGCTGCTGCTGCGCGGCCTCTCGCGCGAAGGGCGGCACTGGGCCGAACTGCCGGCACGCATGGCCGCGCAGGGCCTGGGGCCGGCCGTGCTGGTCGACCTGCCCGGCTGCGGCCGCCATGCGCGGGTGCCGGCACCGCTCACGGTCGGCGCCATGCGCGACTTCGTGCGCGCGCAAGCGTGCGCAGCGGGGCTGCGGCCGCCCTACCGCCTGCTCGCCATGTCGCTGGGCGGCATGGTGGCGCTCGACTGGGCGCAGCAGCATCCCGGCGAGGTGGCCGCGCTGGTCCTGATCAACACCAGCATGCGGCCCTATTGCCGCGTCGACCAGCGGCTGCGCCCGCGCGCCTGGCCCGCGCTGCTGGCGCTCGCCGCGCGCTGGCCGCGCCACGCCGAACGCGAACGCCTCATCCACGCGCTGACCTGCCGGCGCACGGATACGCTCGACGCCGACCTGAGCGCCTGGAGCGAGATCGGTGCCAGCGCGCCGGTCAGCCGCGCCGCGGCACTGCGCCAGCTGTTCGCCGCGGCCCGATTCCGCGCCCGCCCGGGCGCGCCCGCCTGCCCGGTGCTGCTGCTGTCATCGGCCGGCGATGGATTGGTCAGCCCGCGCTGCTCCGAGCGACTGGCCGGCGCCTGGCGGGCGGAGCTGCGCTGCCATCCCTGGGCCGGCCACGACCTGCCGCACGACGATCCCGACTGGCTGGACCGTACCCTGCGCGAAGCTGTTGCACGCTGAGCCCCGCGGAGCCCGCCCCGGGGATGCCGCGCCCCGCCGATGCGGCTACACTCCTGCCATGCAAGTCCTGACCCGATCCCCTGCCCGTCCCGACCGGAGCGGCCGATGACCCGCCCGAGCTCACGCAAACCCTTCCCGCTGGCACGCTGGCTCGCCGGCGCCGCCTGCGCGGCGCTGCTGGTGGCGCTGGGCCGCGAGGCCCTCTACCTCGCGGTCGAGCACGGCGCCTTCCAGCCGTCCCGCCTCGGCCCGCTGACCCCGGAAGACTTCGGCGTACCGTCGCAACAGTCCACCTTCGACAGCGGCGACCGCACCTTGCATGCATCCTTCGTGCGCGCCGCCGAGCGCGATGCGCCGGCGCTGCTGGTGTACCACGGTGACGACGAGAGCCTGTCCGACTGGGCCCGCGCGCAGGCCCTGCTCTACCGCGCGGGCATCAGCAGCTTTGTGTTCGACTACAGCGGCTATGGCGCCAGCAGCGGTCACCCCACCGTACGCCATCTGGAAGAGGACGGGCGCCAGGCCTACCAGCGCTTCCTGGCGGCAACCGCCGAGGCGCCGCGCCGCTACGTGCTGGGCTACTCGCTCGGCACGGGAGTGCTGCTCGGCCTGATCGACACGCTGCGGCCGGCGCCGGCCGGCGTGGTGATCGCCGCCGGCTTCAGTTCGGCGCGCGCCGCGGCCGTGGCGACCGGCATCGTGCCACCCTGGCTGGCGCCGCTGCTGCCGAATCCCTGGGACAACGAAGCGCGCGTGCACGAGCTGGGCCTGCCGCTGTTGCTGGTCCACAGCCGCAGCGACGAAGTGATTCCCTTCGCGCAGGCGGAACGGCTGGCGCGCGCCGCCACCGGCCCGCACCGGCTGCTGGCCCTGGACGGACTGGTACACAACGCCGCCATCGAGGCCGACGAAGCCGCCATCTTCTGGTCGCCGATCGCGGCCTCGCTGCGCAGCGGCGCCCTGGCCGTCGCGCCTCCGGCGCACGACGCTCGTCCGCCGGCCGGCACGCCGGCGCGGCACGGATAGCGGGATAGCGCGCGGGAAAGCCGCTGAACGGCGCGAAGACGGCCGTTGCGGCCGAGGCAAGAGGAAAAGCAAGAAGAAAAAAGAGGGGAAGGCAGGCGCACGTTCCCGGAGCCGAGCCCGGCCCCGCGCCCGGGCGGCGCCGGCGCGCTGCGGTGCGCCCACACCAGCGGTGACCGGTCAATCTACTCCTGCCGCGCGCATCCGGCAACCGGCCATGTGGATGAGTTGCGACGCTGCCGCGTGTCACAGTGGCGCCCGGCATTCTTGTCTATAGTGCTCACATGGCCAGAACATCGAATCGCCGCTGTTGACAGCCCTGGAGGTACTGCCATGCGTTTGTTCGCGAACCTGTTCAGTCAGCCCACCCCGGAAAAGATCGCCGCGCGGGAACTGGAGAACATGAGGCTGACGCTGTTCCAGGCTGAACGACGATTGCTGGAAGCACAGATGCAGGTCGA
Source organism: Cupriavidus sp. USMAHM13 (assembly GCF_001854285.1). Lineage (NCBI taxonomy): Bacteria > Pseudomonadati > Pseudomonadota > Betaproteobacteria > Burkholderiales > Burkholderiaceae > Cupriavidus > Cupriavidus sp. USMAHM13. The sequence goes on along the minus strand of NZ_CP017752.1, from coordinate 2,160,494 downwards.
CTATTACCGCGATGTCATCGCCTTCCTCGAGGACGTGGCGGCCACCGGTGTCGAGGGCGTGGTCGACAAGCGCCGCGCCGCCGCTCGCCCCGCCGCCGAAACCGCGCCGGGCGCGCGCCTGGCCCCCGGCCTGACCACGGTGCCCATCGTGCCCTCGGCCGCCTGACGGGGCGGACGCGCCCCGGCGGCGTAGCGGGCCGGCGCCCGCCATACCGGCCATCGCCGGCTGTGCGATACTCGCGCGGCCGGCCGGCCGCGCGTTGTGGCCTGGCACGGGCACTCCCCAGGAACAGGCCATGAACGAACTGCTGCCCGCCATCGAACTCGAGACCGCGCCCGCGCCGGCGTTCACCGTCATCTGGCTGCACGGCCTCGGCGCCGACGGCAGCGACTTCGTGCCGGTGGTACCGGAACTCGGCCTGCCCGCGGCGCCAGGCGTGCGCTTCGTCTTTCCGCATGCGCCCGCCATGCCGGTCACGTGCAACGGCGGTTACGTGATGCCTGCCTGGTATGACATCTACACCCTGGACAACGCGCGCCGCCATGCCGATGAAGACGGCATTGCCGCCTCCTGCGAGGCGGTGCGTGCGCTGATCGCCAGGGAGAACGCGCGCGGCGTGCCCTGTGCGCGCATCGTGCTGGCAGGCTTCTCGCAAGGCGGCGCGATCGCCTATACGGCCGGCCTGACGCATCCGGAGCCGCTCGCCGGCATCATCGCGCTGTCCACCTACCTGCCGGCACCGGCCCTGGTGGACGCCGGCATGCGGGCGGACAACCTGGCCACGCCGATCTTCGCCGCGCATGGCAGCGAGGACGACATCGTGGCGCCGGCGCTGGGCGAGCAGGCACGCGACGCGCTGCGCGAGCGCGGCTGCCAGGTGGCCTGGCATACCTACCCGATGCCGCATTCGGTGTGCCTGGAAGAGCTGCGGGACATCGGCGCCTGGCTGCGTGCACGGCTGGCCGCGGCGCCGGCCGGCGAGCCCTGAGCGGGACCTGAGCGAGCCCGATCGAGCCGGCCATATGGTAGTCTCGCGTCCTTCCTGAATTCCGCCACCCCGTGCACGGCATGAAGCCCGCCCCGATCGTCCGACTCGATTTCAATACCCGCAAGGCCCTGCTGTTCGCGCTGACCGCCGAGCGGCTGTCCGCCTACTACGAGCACCGCACCTGGCTGACCGAGGCCCAGGGCGCGACGCTGGCCGCGCAATGGCTGTCGCGCTCCAAGCTGCAGCTCGCGCTGGCTGAGCGCCGCCTGCTGTCCGAGCTGAGCGACGAGTTCGCGCGCCAGCTCGCCGGCACGCTGTCGCGCGAGGCTGGGCTCTATGCCTCGCACGAGATGATGGAAGCGCTCGACCCCAACTACCAGTCGGCCTTCGCCCACGACCTGCTCGACGAGTGCGCGCGCCTGCTGCGCGAGCGCGGCGTGGAAGAGTAAGGCAACGGTAAGGCAACGGCGGCGCACGGCAAGCGGCGCAGCGGCGCCTGCGCGCGCCGCAGTGCAGGCTCAGCGGCCTGTGGTGCGCGCGGCGCCGCGGCCCCCGCGGCCCCCGCGGCCCTTCTCCAGCTCGGCCATGTCGAGGCGCCGGAACACCGCGGCCGAGGCCAGTGTGATCAGCCCCACGGTGAGGAAGGCCAGCCGGTAGGCACCGCCGCCCATGCCGGCGTGAGTGGTGAACAAGCTCACCAGCCCGCCGCCGATGGTCACACCCAGTCCGATCGCCAGCATCTGCACCATCGAGAAGAGGGAATTGCCGCTGCCGGCGTCTTCCCGGCTCAGGCCCTTCAGCGTAACGCTGTTCATGGCCGCGAACTGCATCGAGTTGGTGGCGCCGAACAGCGCCAGCTGCGCCGCCGCGAGCGCCATCGGCCAGCCCGGCGCGATCGCCGCGAAGGAGGCGATCGACGCGCCCACCAGCACGGTGTTCACCAGCAGGAAGGTGCCATAGCCGTAGCGGTTGACCAGCGGCACGATCCAGCGCTTGGCGAGGGCGCCGGCCAGCGCCGCCGGCAGCAGCATCATGCCGGAGTGCAGCGGCGAGTAACCGAGCTGAAGCTGCAGCAGCAGCGGCAGCAGGAACGGCACCGCGCCCGAGCCGATGCGGCACACCAGGTTGCCGGCCAGGCCAACGCTGAAGTTCGGCTCGCGGAACAGCGCCAGGCGGAACAGCGGCGCGCGGCTGCGGCGCGCATGGGGGATATAGAGCAACGCCGACAGCAGGCTGGTGGCGAACAGCGCGCCGCTCCACAACGCGTGGGCCGCGCCGCCACCGCCGCCCGGTGCGTCCAGCGCGAGCGAGAAGGCCACCATGCACAGCGACAGCAGCCCGCAGCCCAGCCAGTCGAAGGGCGGCGCCTGCAGGCCGCGGTCGGCCGGCAGGTAGCGCAGCACGGCCGCCAGCCCCAGCACGCCGATCGGCACGTTGATGAGGAAGATCCAATGCCACGACACGCTCTGCACCAGCCACCCGCCCAGCATCGGCCCGAAGATCGGGCCCACCTGGCCCGCCACCGAGACGAAGGCCAGCGCGGCGATGTACTGCTCGCTGGAGACATTGCGCAGGATGGCCAGGCGCCCGATCGGCAGCAGCATCGAGCCGCCCAGGCCCTGCACCACGCGGGCCGCCACCAGTTGCGGCAGCGTGTGGGCGCCGGCGCAGAAGAGCGAGCCCAGCACGAAGATGAGAATCGCGGCGAAGTAGACGCGGCGGGTGCCGAAGCGGTCGGCCAGCCAGCCCGAGGCAGGCGTCAGCATGGCCATGGTCAGTGTGTAGGCAACCACCACCGGTTGCAGCGCCAGCGGGGTCTCGTTCAGGCTGCGCGCCATCGAGGGCAGCGCGGTGTTGACGATGGTGGTGTCGAGCGTCTGCATGAAGAAGCCGGCGGCGACGATCCACAACATCGGCATGCGGGGGGAATCCTGGGTCATTGTCCTTCTCGGTAGTGCCGCATGCCGCACGCCGTGGCACGCCGGGACTGCTGGCATGTTAATCAGCCGCGCACCGATCGTGAACCCCGCTGGCGTCATTGACTGCCATCGGATTTGCCGATGACAATGGCGCATGCTCAATCCGGTCTGGATCCAAACCTTCGCCACCGTGGCCGCGGCCCGCAGCTTTACCGACGCCGGCCGCCAGCTCGGCCTGTCGCAGTCCTCCGTCAGCGAACACATCCGCCGCCTGGAGGAAAACGTCGGTCGCCGGCTGTTCGTGCGCGACACCCATTCGCTGGCCATGACGCCCGACGGCGAGGCCCTGCTGGTCCACGCACGGCTGATCCTGCAGGCGCTGGCGCGCGCCGAATCGCAGTTCAGCGCGCCGCGCCTGCAGGGGCGCGTGCGCCTGGGCACCTCCGACGATCTCGCCCAGGGCCCCCTGCCCAAGGTGCTGGCGGCCTTCCGCAACTCGCACCCGGACGTGGAGCTGGAGATCACCATCGGCATGACGGGCAAGCTGTACGAACTGATGGATGCCGGCACGCTCGACCTGATGATCGGCAAGCGCCGCGACGGCGAGCGCCGCGGCGTGCCGCTGTTCCACGGCGCGCTGGAATGGCTGGCGGTGCCGGGCACGGTGGCCGACCTGAGCCGCCCGCTGCCGCTGATCCTGGTGAATGAACCGAGCGTCACCCGCGCCGTCGTGCTCGACACCCTCGCCAAGGCGGGCGTACAGTGGCGCATCGTGTGCTGCAGCAGCAGCCATTCCGGCTGCGTGGCCGCCGCACGCGGCGGCCTGGGCCTGACGGTGCGCGCGCGCGACCTGGCCGGGCGCGGCCTGGTGCCGCCGGTCAATGCCGACAGCCTGCCGGCGCTGCCCCAGGTCGAGTTCATCTCGCTGGCGGCGCGGCGCCTCAGCCGCCCCGCCGAGACGCTGCTGCGCCTGCTGCAGAAGAGCGACCTGCGCGGTTCGCGGCTGGACGACTGAGGCCGGCCGCCCTCCGCCCGTGCCGGCAACGGCACCGGCCGCGCCGGCCTGCCGGTCCCTCCCCCGTCCAAACGGTTGAGGTCATCCAAAAGCATGTCACCCGATTTACCGCGCCGCCTCCAACCTCCGGCCACTGTCCCCGTGCCCACACATATCGCTTAATGGACCTATACAAGGCCGCCCGCTACGTGGCGACCCGCACAGACGGGCAGCCGCTGTCGGTGGCGTCCGCTTGGTGGCGTCCGCTGCCGATGGCGTCCGCCTTGGTCTTCAGGGGAAACGGGGAGAAGCGCATGTTGGAAACCATCGTCGACCTGTCCGGCAATCAACTGCTGAAGCGCCTGCCGGAGCGCGAACGTACCGCCCTGCGGCCCTACCTGGAGCCGGTCAACCTGCGCGCCGGCCAGCTGCTGAGCGATTCGGGGCAACGCATCCGCCACGTCTATTTCCCGATCAGCGCCATGATCTCCATGCTCTCGCTGCAGGAATCCGGCAGCACCGTGGAGCTGGCCTCGATCGGGCACGAAGGCCTGGCCGGCCTGCCCGCGCTGACCGGCGGCGAGACCATGCCCAACCGTACCGAGGTACGCAAGAGCGGCGTGGCGCTGCGCATCGCCGCCGGCGACCTGCGTGCCCAGTGGCCCATGCTGCCCACCCTGCAGCGCATGACCCTGCTTTACATGCAGGCCCTGCTGACGCAGGTGGCGCAGACCGTGGTCAGCGTGCGCCACCACTCCCTCACCGAGCAGCTGTGCCGCTGGCTGCTGCTGGCACTTGACCGCGCCGCCGGCAACGAGCTCGACGTGACCCAGCAGACCATCGCCGACATGCTGGGCGTGCGCCGCGAAGGCGTCACCGAGGCGGTCGGGCGGCTGGTGCAGCTGCACCTGATCGAGCACAGCCGCGGCCATATCACGGTGATCGACCGCGCCGGCCTGGAGGGCTATTCAGGCGAGTCGTACCGCATCGTCAAGCACGAGTTCGACCGGCTGCTGAGCACGACGGCCTGAGGCAGGCCGCCTCACAGTCCTGCCGAGGGCAAGGCTCGGTAGGCGCCGAACAGGTGATAGGGCGTGGTCGACGGCATGTCGGTGCGCAGCACCTCGCCGGCCGGCCCGAGCACTTCATGCCAGCCGCCGGCGTGCAGGAACCGCGCCTCGAAGCACCCGGCCCACTCCGCCAGCGTGGCCAGCGAGGCCGTGCTGCCCTCCAGCGCCAGCGCGCGGGCGAACTCCGTCTGCGCCCAGATGCGCTGGGTGGCGTCCGTCACGCTGCCATCCGCCGCCAGCGCCGCGCCGACGCCCTGGGTGGCGGCATCCACGCCGAAGCGTTGCGCGAAGGCGAAGGCGCGTCGCAGCGAGGCCTCCAGCGCCGATCCGCCGAACACGGCCGGCGCCATCGCCACCAGCGCAAACCACTCGAACTGGTGCCCCGGCTCGATGCGGTTGCCGGGCTCGCCCTGCGGCAGCTCGGCCACGCAGCCGTTGCCCGGATCGACGAAGCGCGCCAGCACGGCCTCGCCGATCTCGCGCAGGCGCTGGCCGTACCAGGCGTCGCCGGCAATGCCATAGGCGGCCAGGTAGGCCTCGGTCAGGTGCATGATGGGGTTCTGCAGCACCGGCGCGCCGCTGTCCCCATAGCCGGCATCGAGCGCGGAACGGTACAAGCCGGCGCCGTCGGCGAAGCGTGCCTCGATCAGCGCCGTGGTGCGCGCCATCAGCCGCAGTGCCGCCTCGCTGCCGCTGCGCTTGTGGTACTCGGCGCAGGCGAACACGGCAAAGGCGTAGGTATAGAGGTCGCGCGCCCGGTCCAGCGGCTCGGCGGCCGCGTCGACGCTGTAGATCCAGCTGCCCTCGCCGTCGCCGAAGCAGGCCTCCAGCGAGGCGAACAAGGCCGCCGCGTGTTCCGCGTCGGCGCTTCCGGGCAGGCCCGCGTGGGCGAACACATAGAGTTGGCGCGCGCAGGCCATGGCACGGTAGCGCACCGGCGGCAGCGGCGCGCCGCTGCCGCCGTCGAGCGCCTCGTAAGGCAGGCGCAGGGTGGGGTTCCAGCCGGCGCCGCGCCACAGCGGCAGGATGGTGCCCGTGTAGTGGCGGACCAGGGCGTCGACGCGGGCAGCGAGTCGGGGCGGGACGGTGGATGAGGCAGGCATGCGGCGTGTGATGGACAGGGTGCGGGAGGGCGCAAGCCGGCAAGATACTGGAAATGGCGCGCCGGCGGAAGTCCGTTGGAGCCCCGCGCGCCCTGAGCCCCCCGGAGGCACCGGACGCAGGCCGCGGCCCGCCGTCGCCTTTCGCCCCGCGCCGCCGCCGTCTACATTGAAGGATGGAAGACACTCACACCGTCTGTTCCACCAGGCGTTCCCGCGCGGGAGGCTGCCATGACCCACCACCCCCTGACCCTGACCGACCGGCACCGCACGCTGGTGCTCCACGTCGTCGAAGACCACCCCGGCTCCTACTGCTGGCGCATCGTCGTGGAAGAGCGAGGCTGCGCCGCCGACTGCGACTCCACCATCGAATCGCCCGCCGCCTATCCCTCGCATGCGGAAGCCGAGGCGGCCTGCTGGGCGGCCGGCAACCGGCTGCTGGACGGCATCCGCCTGGCCGGCGAATCACGTGCCCACTGAAACGCGCGCCCGGGGGGCTGCGCAGCGACCCGCTTAGCCGCCGCTCAGTCGCCGCTCAGTCGCCGCTCAGTCGCCGCTCAGTCGCCGCCTGGCGCACGCTGCGCCCGGCAACCGCCCCAAGTGGCCGGTTCGGCAGCCCGTGCGTATTGTTCTTGCACCGCGCCATGGATGCGCTAGGCTGTAAGCCTCAGGGGCGGACGCATGTCTGTGCGCTGCCCCACCTTCCCGCATGGTCCCGTGTGGGAATTCCGCCGTTCCGACCCACCGCCGGCCCCGTGCCGGCGCAGGCCGCGTCGCCCCGGACGGCTGGCAAACGTGGGAGCGCGCCATGGCCAAGCCCGTTGTCAGTCCCCAGCGCTTCGTCGAGATGCTCAACGAGCGCCTGAGCAGGCACCCCCTGTACCGGGAGGGCATGCACGTCTACGCCATTCCCCAGCACAGCCCGCGCCCGCGCAGCCTGGTCTGCGTCGGCCCGCGCGGCACCGCCGGCGTGTGCGCCACCATCGAGGTCATCGTGCGCGGCGAATGCGACGTCTTTCCGGACATCGCCCAGGAGTGGGAGCTCAACGGCCCCCGCCCCGGCAGCCTGCCGCACTGAGCCCACCGCACTGAGCCCACCTCCAGCCAGCTTTCCCGTCACCCTTCCCGCCTGTCTCGGCGCCGTCTCAAACCCGCTCCAGCGGCCGGTGCGGCAGCGCCGGCAGCATGACTTCGATGGCATCGCCCGCGCGCACCGCGCCGCCCGCCAGCACCACCGCCATCACCCCTGCCCGGCGCACCAGCCTGCCGTCCGCGTCGCGGCCGAGCACCTCCTTGAGCAGGCCGGGCCGGAACGCTTCGATCTGCGCACAGGGATTGCGCAGGCCGGTCAGCTCCAGCACGGCCTCGGCGCCAAGCCGCAGGCGCGTGCCGACCGGCAGCGCCAGCAGGTCGAGCCCCGCCGTGGCGACGTTCTCCCCCAGCGCCCCGTGCCCGAGGCCGAAGCCCTGGGCCGACCACTGCGCCAGCAGTTCGTCCGCGATCAGGTGGACCTGGCGCAGGTTGGGCTGGCTGGGATCGACCGCCACGCGCGAACGATGCTGCACGGTGACGCCGGCGTGCGCGTCCCCCTCCACGCCGAGACCGGCCAGCAGGCGGATTTCCTGCACCACCTCCTTGCTGAAGCCGTGCACGGCGCTGCGCGCCACCGCGGCCACCCGGGCATCCGGCCCGGCGCCGGCCGCCCTCACGCAGCCTCCAGCGCCACCTGCGGCCGCACCGGCGCCGCCGCCGCATAGCCGGCCGCGAACACCAGCCGGCCGGCCGACCACGTATGCGTCACCAGCGGCTGGCCCGCCACCGTCGCCACCGCGACCAGGTCGGCGCGCAGGCCTGGAATCAGGCCACCGCGGTCTCCAAGGCCGCAGGCGCACGCCGGATTGGCGGTCACCATGGCGAGCGCGCGCCACAGTGGCTGCCCGGCCTGTTGCGCGGCGGCAAAGGCCGAAGGCACCAGCGTCGACGGCTGGTAGTCCGAACACAGGATGCTGGCCACGCCGGCGCGGATGGCGTCGATGGCGCGCATCGAGCCGCTCTGGCTCTTGCCGCGCAGTACATTGGGCGCCCCCAGGATGGTCGGCAGCGCCTGCTCGCACGCGGCGCGCGCCGTCTCCAGGTTGATGGGGAACTCGCTCATGCGCACGCCCAGCGCCCGCATGGCCTCGATGCGCTGCGGCGAGTCGTCGTCGTGGCTGGCGGCGGGGATGCCCAGCCGGCCCGCGCGCGCCAGCAGGCGCTCGACGCGCCCGGCCACACCCTCGCGCTCCTTCAGCTTGCGCTCGGCGACCTCGCCGGCCGCTTCGCGGCTCATGCCGTGGTTGCCCATCAGGTAGGCCAGGTAGGCTTCCACCGTCTTGAACTGCCCCTGGCCGGGCGAGTGGTCCATCACCGAGATCAGGTCGACCACGCCCTCGTCCATCAACTGCTCCAGCGCCGGCACCGCGGCCGCGTCGGTCACCTCGTAGCGGCAGTGCACGCGGTTGTCGACCAGGCTGTGCGCGCGGAAGGCGGCCACCCTGCGCACGATGTCGGAGGCCGTCTGGTTGTTGCGCACGCCGGCCTCGTGGCTGGAGAAGGACAACGCATGGAAGGGTGTGGTGATGCCCGCGGCGGCATTGCGCCGATCCACCTGCGCCACGGCGAAATCGAGCGGGAACAGCACGTTGGCGCGCGGCTCGGCCTCCTTCTCGATGGCGTCGCAGTGCAGGTCGACCAGGCCGGGCAGCAGGTACTGGCCGTGCAGGTCGACCACCTGCGCGCCGCGCGGCACGGCGGATGGTGCGGGCTCGATGGCGGCGATACGGCCGTCTTCGATCAACAGGGCGCTGTCGGCCAGTTCCTGGTCCGGCAGCATCAGATGGGCATGCGTCAGGTAGATCGGTGGCATGTTCGGTTCCATGGGCAAAGGGCCGGGCGGCCGCTCAGGCGGGCCGGGCGGCGGCGGCGGCGGGCACCATCGTTTCGCCCGTCGCCGGGCGCAGCGGCAGCAACCGTGTGGCGACGGCGTCGCGCACCGCCTCGTCGTGGAAGATGCCGACCAGGCAGCGCCCCTCGGCCAGCGTCTCGCGCATCAGTTCCACCACCACCGCGCGGTTGTCGGCGTCGAGCGAGGCGGTGGGCTCGTCCAGCAGCAGGATCGGGTGGCCGCCGATGAAGCCGCGCGCGATATTGACGCGCTGCTGCTCACCGCCGGAGAAGGTGGCCGGCGGCAGGCTCCACAGGCGGCCCGGCAGGTTCAGCCGCGCCAGCAGTGCCGCCGCGCGCTCGCGCGCGGCCTCCTGCGGCACGCCGCGCGCGAGCGCCGGCTCGGCCACCACATCCAGCGCCGAGACGCGCGGAATGGCGCGCAGGAACTGGCTGACATAGCCCACCACGTCGCGGCGCAACTGCAGGATGCGCTGCTCGGGCGCGCTGCTCAGCTCCACCCAGGCCTCGCCGGCGCCGGCCGGGTCGCGCAGGCGGATGCTGCCCTCGGTGGCCAGGTAGTTGCCATAGAGGCAGCGCAGCAGCGTGCTCTTGCCGGTGCCCGAGGGGCCGGCAAGCACCACGCACTCGCCACGCGCGGCGTCGAAATCGACCGCGTGCAGCACCGGCAGCCGCACGCCGCCCTGGTTGTGCAGCGTGAACAGCTTGCCGAGCCCGCGCACCTCGATCATGCGTTCGGTCATGCGCCCGGCCCCGGCCAGGGGACTCCGTACTTCGTCGTTCATGTTCAGACCTGCAGGATGGAGGAGACCAGCAATTGGGTGTAGGGATGCTGCGGATCGTCGAGGACCTGGTCGGTCAGGCCGCTCTCGACCACCCGGCCACCCTGCATCACCAGCGTGCGGTGCGCCAGCAGGCGCGCCACGGCGAGGTCGTGGGTGACGATGATGGCGGCCAGGCCGAGGTCGCCGACCAGGCGGCGCAGCAGGTCCAGCAGGCGTGCCTGCACCGACACGTCGAGCGAGGCGGTCGGCTCGTCCATGAAGACCAGGCGCGGATGCGTGACCAGGTTGCGGGCGATCTGCAGCCGCTGCTGCATGCCGCCGGAGAAGGAAGCCGGCGCGTCGTCGAGGCGGCCGAGGTCGATCTCCATCTTCTCCAGCCAGGCACCCGCCGCGGCGCGCAGGTCGCCGTAGTGGCGCTCGCCCACCGCCATCAGCCGCTCGGCGATGTTGGCGCCGGCGCTGACCTGCATGCGCAGGCCGTCGCGCGCGTGCTGGCGCACGAAGCCCCAGTCGGTGCGCGCCAGCAGGCGCAACCGCGCGCTCGACAGCGTGGCCAGGTCGGTCATGCCCTGTTCGCGCACATCGTAGTGCAGGCTGCCCGACTGCGGCGGCGCCTGCATCGACACCGCCTGCAGCAGCGTGCTCTTGCCCGAGCCGGACTCGCCGACCACGCACAGCACTTCGCCGGGATAGAGGTCGAAGCTCACGTGGTGGCAGCCATGCACGCCATCCCAGGTGCGGGTCACGTCCCGCACCGACAGCAGAGGACGGTCCGCGCTCATGCCGCGCCCTCCCCGCCATGCATGCCCTGCGTGCCGGCCTGCGCCTGCTGGCGTCCGGCGCAGTATTCCGTATCGGAGCAGACGAACAGGCGGGTGCCGCTGTCATCCATGATGATCTCGTCCAGGTAGCTGTCGGAGGCGCCGCACTGCGCGCAGCAGGTCGACCACTTCTCGACGGTGAAGGGATGGTCGTCGAAATCCAGGCTCTTGACGCTGGTATAGGGCGGCACGGCGTAGACGCGTTTCTCGCGCCCGGCGCCGAACAGCATCAGCGCGGGGCTGCGGTCGAGCTTGGGATTGTCGAACTTCGGGATCGGCGAGGGCCGCATCATGTAGCGCCCGTTGACCGTCACCGGATAGTCGTAGGTGGTGGCGATATGGCCGTGATGCGCGATGTCCTCGTAGAGCTTGACGTGCATGGCGCCGTACTCGGACAGCGCGTGCATGGTGCGCGTCTCGCGCTCGCTCGGCTCCAGCCAGCGCAGCGGCTCCGGGATCGGCACCTGGAACACCATGATCTGGCCTTCGGCCAGCGGCGTCTCGGGGATGCGGTGGCGCGTCTGCACGATGCTGGCCTGGGCGGTGCGCTCGGTGGTGCGCACCCCGGTCACGCGCGCGAAGAAGCGGCGGATGTTGATGGCGTTGGTGGTGTCGTCCGAGCCCTGGTCGATCACCTTGAGCACGTCCTGGCTGCCGATGATGGCGGCCGTGACCTGGATGCCCCCGGTGCCCCAGCCGTAGGGCAGCGGCATCTCGCGCCCGCCGAACGGCACCTGGTAGCCGGGAATGGCCACGGCCTTGAGCAGCGCCCGGCGCAGCATGCGCTTGGTCGATTCGTCGAGATAGCCGAAGTTGTAGTGGGCGTCGCGCGCGGCGCTGTTGTCGGTCGGCGCCGGCGCGGCGGCGGCCTGGGTCGGGATGGCAGCGTTCATGCCAGCGTCTCCTCTTGCGTTGCGGCAGGCTGCGGCGCGGCGGCGGCCGGCGCCGGCGCGGCGGCCTCGCGCTCGGCGCGCAGGCGGCGCAGCAGCTCCAGGTTGGCCTGGAAGTCCACGTAGTGCGGCAGCTTCAAATGCTGCGTGAAGCCCGAGGCTTCGACATTGTCGCTGTGGTACAGCATGAACTCGACATCGTTGGCGGGCGCGTCGGCGGCTTCGCCCAGCTCTTCGGCGCGCATCGCGCGGTCGGCCAGGGCCATCGACATCGCCTTGCGCTCCCCATAGCCGAACACCAGGCCGTAGCCGCGCGTGAAACGCGGGCCGGCCTCGGCATTGCCGCTGAACTGGCTGACCATCTGGCACTCGGTCAGCTCGATCTCGCCGACGGTGACGGCAAAGCCCAGCTCTTCCACGAACAGCTCCACTTCGGCGCAGCCGTAGCGGATCTCGGCCGCGAACGGGTGCGAATTGCCGTAGCCGCGCTGGGTCGAGTAACCCATCGACAGCAGGAAGCCCTCGTCGGCGCGCGCCAGGTTCTGCAGGCGCGTGGCGCGCTCGGCCGGCAACGTCAGCGGCTCGCGCGTCAGGTCGCGCGGCGCGGGATCGCCGGCGGCCGGCAGGTCCGGCTCGATCAGCGCTTCGCGCTCCAGCAGCTCGGTCACGCGCGGCATGGAGGCCGCCAGCGGCACCTCGGCGGGCGGCAGCGGGTCGGCGACGCGCTCGGCTTCCAGGCTGAAGTCAAGCAGGCGCTGCGTGTAGTCATAGGTCGGGCCCAGCACCTGGCCGCCCGGCACGTCCTTGTAGGTGGACGAGATGCGGCGGCGCAACTGCATGGTGCCGGTATCGAGCGGCACCGTGTAGCCGAAACGCGGCAACGTGGTGCGGTAGGCGCGCAGCAGGAAGATGGCCTCGATCAGGTCGCCGGCCGCCTGCTTGATGGCCAGCGCGGCCAGGTGAGGATCGTGCAGCGAGCCCTCGGCCATCACGCGCGACACCGCCAGTGGCATCTGCTCGCGGATCTGCGCCAGGCTCAGTTCCGGCACGGCGGGATCGCCGCGCCGGTACTCGTCCAGCAAGCGATAGGAATTCAGGATGGCGCGCTCGCCTCCCTTGACGGCCACGTACATCTCAGTCCTCCATGCGGGTGGTGCGCGGCAGCGCGCAGAAGCGCGCCCCGCTGGTCAGCATCAGGTCCACGCCGAGCGGGAAGCGCGCATGGTTGGCGCGCCATTGCGCGCGCAGCCCCGGCGGCAGTCCCTCCACCTGCAGCGCCTGGCGCTGGGCGATGCCGGGACCGCTCAGGCTCAGCGCCTCGCCCTGCTGCAGCGAGGCGACTTCCAGCAGCAACGTGGCGGAGCGGTCCGGATAGGCCGGATCGCCCTGCGCGCAGGCCGACAGGGCCGGGGCGTCGAAGCCCGCCGGCACCGCCACGAACGCCGCCGCCGCGGGCGTGTCCACCAGCGGGCACCCGCAGTGGAAACGCAGGAAATCGCGCGCGGCTGCCGGCACCTGCGCCGGCAGCCACACCGGCGTGTCGCCGTCGGCCAGCGTCAGCAGCAGCGCCGCCATGGCGGCGCCGAGACCCTGCGGCGCGCCGCAGGCGAGCGCGGGTGCCTGCACCCGCCCGGGGTGGGCCATGGCATCCAGGGCGGCACGGAACACCTGCTGCGCGTCGCCGACCGGGTCGTCGAAGCCGGCCACCAGGCCGGGACCGGCGCCACCGGGCGCCCGCAACTCCATCGTCTTGTCCATCTCAGTCCTCGCCCCTGACCATGGTGAAGAAATCCACGCGCGTCTGCGCCGCCACGGCGGCCTCGGCCGCGCGCCGGGCCGCGTGCGCCTGCGCCAGCGGCGCCAGCACCTTGGCCTCGATGCGCGCCTGCCACGACGGCAGCTGCAGCAGGGCATCCAGCACGGCTGCCTGTTCGGCATGGCGCAGGCTGCGCCCCTGCACATAGGCCACGCCGACTGCGGCGCCCTCGCTGCCCTCGCCATCCAGCGTGACGGCGCAGCGGCTGACCGTGGTCTCGCCCAGGTTGAACTGCGCTCCGGTGCCCCCGGCACGCGCGCGCACCATCGCCATGCCGCACTCCGGCCGGCGCAGGAAGCGCCAGGACGGCAGGCCGCCGGCCTCGCGCAGGCGGCCGAAAGCCGTATCCAGCGCCTCGTCGCCGGCCAGCGCCAGCACGCGCATCCAAGCCGCGCGCCCTGCCTGGCCAGGTGCCGCAGACGCCGCAGACGCCGCTCCGCCGTGCTGGCGGGGAATCCCGCTTTCGCTCATCATCACCCCTATACGTCTATACGTTTAGATGTAAAATTACCACCAACGGCAGCACTACACCATAGGCGCATGAAGCTTTGATGACGCACCCGCGGCGGAGTCGGACTCCTCGCACGGCGGCGCCACGCGGCACCGCAATGAGGCAAAATCGCACAATGACGATGAATGCTTGATGACAGAAGGCAAGGCAATGGCCGAACAAGAAGTCGAACGGGGTTCCGGCGTAGCGGTGTGGCGCCAGATCGGCGAGGCGCTCGCGCACGATATCCGCACCAAGCTGTACGGGCCGGGCGAGCAGCTCCCGCCCGAACCGGAGCTGGCGGCGCGCTTCGCCGTCAACCGCCACACCATCCGGCGCGCCATGGGCGAACTGGAGCAGAACGGACTGGTGCGCATCGAGCAGGGGCGCGGCACCTTCGTGCAGGAACACGCGATCGACTACGCCATCGGCCGCCGCACGCGCTTTTCGCAGAACCTGGCCAGCCAGGGCATGCGCGGCCACAACGAGGTCATGGAGGCGCAGACGCTGCGCGCGCCGGACATCGCCAGGCACCTGGGGCTGGCCCGCAGCGCGTCCATCCTGCGCGTGCAGACGGTGGGCAAGGCGGAGGAACGCACCATCGACGTGGCCGAGCACTACTTCGATGCCGGACGGTTCGACGGCCTCGACGAGCAGATGCGTACCACCAAGTCCATCTCGCGCGCGCTCGGCCACTATGGCATCGCCGACTACACGCGCAAGTGGACGCGCATCACCGCCACCCTGCCGAGCGCGCCGGTGGCACGCCTGCTGAACCAGCCCAAGACCCGGCCGGTGCTGCAGGTGGAATCCCTCAACGTGGACCTCGACGGCCAGCCGCTGCACTACAGCCTGGTGCGTTTCGCCGGCGACTGGGTGCAGCTCACGGTCGCCGATCCCGACTGAGCCGCCCGGCGCGGTGCCGGCAACGGCACGGCGGGCCGCCCTCACTGGTCTAGACATCTGTCTGTCATCTCTCAGCGATAACTTCGCCAGCATGGACACCTACACTTCCCAACCGACACCGCTCGCGGGCCTGACCGGCCGCCGCGTGCTGGGCGCCGACGGTATCGGCGCCGCCACCCTGCCCTTCAATGGCGGGCGCATCGCCACCGGCCGCAGCGCCGGCGCCTGCCTCGACGCCGGCGACCTGCTGGTGCTGCCCGGCATCGTGGACATCCATGGCGACGCCTTCGAGCGCGCGGTGATGCCGCGCCCCGGTGTCAGCTTCCCTTACCAGGCCGCGCTGTTCGACGTCGACCGCCAGTTGCTGGCACACGGCATCACCACCGAACTGCACGGCGTCACCCTGTCGTGGGAAGGCGGCCTGCGCGGCGAAGCCTACGCGCTGCGCATGTTCGACGCGCTGGAGCGCCAGCGTCCCTTCTTCGGCGCCAGCCATTTCGTGCACCTGCGCTTCGAGAGCTACCACCTGACCGGCATCGACACCGCGCTGGACTGGATGGCCAGCGGCAAGGTCAAGCTGCTCGCCATCAACGACCACCTGCCGGGCATGGCCAGGCGCCTGGGCGACGAGCTCAAGGTGGTGCAGTATGCCGACCGCGCCGAATGCGACAGCGACACCTTCCGCAGCCGCCTGCGCCAGGCCAGCCAGCACGCGGCCGAGGTGCCGGCGGCGATGGCGCGCCTGATCGCCGGCGCGCGCGCGGCCGGCCTGCCGGTGGCCTCGCACGACGATCCGGACCGCGCCACGCGCCAGCACTACCACCGCCAGGGCTGCGCCATCGCCGAGTTCCCGCTGACCGTGGAAACCGCCCAGATGGCGCGCCAGCTCGGCAACGACACGGTGTTCGGCGCCCCCAACGTGATGCGTGGCGGCAGCCACACCGGCGCGCCCGATGCCACCGAGATGGTCAGCGCCGGACTCTGCACCGTGCTGGCTTCCGACTACTACTACCCGGCCCCGCTGCAGGCGGCCTTCCATCTCGCCCGCCTCGGCGTGGCGAGCCTGCCGGCGGCCTGGGACCTGGTCTCACGCAATCCCGCGCGCGCGGCCGGCCTGCGCGACCGCGGCACGCTCGCGCCGGGACTGCGCGCCGACGCCATCCTGGTCGACGACAGCGTGCCAGGCTTCCCGCGCGTGTGCGCCACCATCGTCGGCGGCGTGCTGCGCCACGCCACCCAGGGCTTCGGCCTGGCCGCGCCGCAGCCGGCGCGCGCCGCCGCATGAATCCCGCGTGAGAGCCACATGAAGGCCGCCATCCAGCAAGCTCACCGCTACGCCGTCTACCTGGCGCCGGCCGAACCCTTCCGCGGCATCGGCAGCCGCTGGCTGGGGCGCTGCGCCGACACCGGCGCCGCCCTGCCCGCCGCGCCGGACGGCGAGGCCCCGCCGGCAGCCTGGACCCGCGCCCCGGCCCACTACGGCCTGCACGCCACGCTGAAGGCGCCCTTCCGCCTCGCGCAGGACCGCACCCCGCCCATGCTCGACGCGGCGGCCCGCGCCTTCGCCCGCGGCCGCCAGCCCTTTGCCGCCCGGCTGGCGCTGCGCAACCTGCGCGGCTTCCTGGCCTGGTGCCTGGACGACAGCCCCGCAGGCGACGAGGGCCGGCGCCACATGCATGCGCTGGCCGACGATGCCGTGCGCGGCTTCGACGCCTTCCGCGCGCCGCCCACGCCCGAGGACACCGCGCGCCGCCGCCCCGGGCAGCTCGGCGCCGCCGAACGCGAGATGCTGGCGCGCTGGGGCTACCCCTACGTGTTCGACACCTTTACCTTCCACATCACGCTGACCGGCCAGCTCGACCCGGCCGCGCAGCAGGATGCCACCGCGCGCCTGCAACGGCTGGCGGGCGGGCACGCCGCCACGGCGATGCCGGTCGCGCGCATCAGCCTCTACGTGCAGCCCGAGCCGGGCGCCGATTTCGTCGTGGCACGCCACTATGGCTTCTCGGGCGCGGTCGAGGACGGTGCGGGCGCGGCCTGGCTGGGGACGGCGGCATGATGGGCGGCATGAAGGGCGCCATGAGCGGCGCACTGGTCTACGTCATGGGCCCCTCCGGCAGCGGCAAGGACTCGCTGCTGCGCGCGCTGCGCGAAGGCCTTGCCGACGGCGATCCCGTGCTGGTGGCGCACCGCTACATCACCCGTCCGAGCGACGCCAGCGAAGCCTCGGTGGCCCTGACGCCGGCCGAGTTCTCGCGCCGCTCGGAACTGGGCTGCTTCGCCCTGCAATGGCGCAGCCACGGCCTGCACTACGGGGTCGGCATCGAGATCGACGCCTGGATGGCGCGCGGACTCACCGTGGTGGTCAACGGCTCGCGCGAGCATCTCGGCGCCGCCCACGCGCGCTACCCTGGCCTGCACGCCGTGCAGGTCCAGGTCCGGCACGAGGTGCTGGCCACGCGCCTGGCCGCGCGCGGGCGCGAGTCCGGCGAAGCAGTGGCGGCGCGCCTGGCGCGCGCCACGCAGCCCTTCGACCTGCCGCGCGGCTGCCGCCTGACCCGTCTCGACAACAGCGGCCCGCTCGAACAGGCCGCCGATGCCCTGCTGCGCCTGGTGCGCGCGCCGATCGCCGCCTGAGGGCGGCGCCTGACTCCCTCCCGTGGGCCTCAGCCCGCCGCACGCACGCAGCGCGCCGCCATGGCGAGATAGTGCGGCAGCGCGGGCGTGGCCAGCCCCACCACCTTCGCCAGATCGTCGTAGCGGCGCAGCCGCACGGCAGCCAGCGCATGCGGGCCGGCGGCGAAGGCTTCGGCCTGCTGCGCGTCGAACGGACCGCCCTGCAGCGCCAGGCTGTGCTGCGAGGCCGGCGACAGACCGGCATGGTAATCCGCGTCGCGGGCGCACAGATAGCGCTTGGCGGCCACGTGCAGGCGCACCGGCTCGGTCACTTCCGCGCCGAACAACGTCGCCAGCGCGTCCGCGCCGGCTTCCTGGTGGCGCATGTCCGTGGTACTGCTTTCGGCCAGCATCAGGTGCCCGATGTCGTGCAGCAGCGCCGCCACCACCAGCGGCTCGGGCTCGCCCGCCCGCTCGGCCTGCCAGGCGCACTGCAGCGCGTGTTCGGTCTGGCTGATGGCCTCGCCGCCGTAGTAGTCGTTGCCGTGTCCGGCGAAGAGGGCTTGGATGCGGTCGAGGGTCAGCATATCGGATGGGATGGTCATGGGGAAAATCGAAGGGATGCGCCAACGGTGCGCGCCAAGCCTGGTGTCTTGGCTCACTTTCCCCGCATGGGGAGAGGGTTGGGGAGAGGGGTGGTTCGGCAAGGCGCCACGCATGACGAAGCCGTCGGTGTGATCCAGCACGTGAGCGCAAAGACGAAGCCGAGGGTGTGTCCTGGCCAACGTGCTCAGTCAGCGCCTGCCCTCTCCCCCGGCCCCTCTCCCGCAAGCGGGAGAGGGGAGGCCGAAGGCGCGACGCGAAACGGATCGCGCTGGGTCAAGCCTCAGACCAGCACCTTGGCCTCAGACCAGCACCTTGCGGATCTGCGCGGACAGCACGTCGATCGCCGTGACGAAGGCGATCACGATGATCATCACCGCGCAGGTCTGCGCGTACTGGAAGCTGCGGATGATCTCCCACAGCACGGTGCCGATGCCGCCGGCGCCGACGATGCCGACCACCGAGGCCGAGCGCACGTTCGACTCGAAGCGGTACAGGCAGAACGAGATCCACAGCGGCAGCACCTGCGGGATCACACCGAACACGATCTCCTCCAGCGCGCAGGCGCCGGTGGCGCGCACGCCTTCGACCGGGCGCGGATCGATCGCTTCGACCGCTTCGGAGAAGAGCTTGGCCAGCACCCCCATGGTATGCACCCAGATCGCCAGCACGCCGGCGAACGGTCCCAGCCCGACGGCGACGATGAACAGCATGGCGAACACCATCTCGTTGATGGCGCGGCAGGCGTCCATCAGGCGGCGCACCGGCTGGTAGACGGCGGGCGGCACGATGTTCGATGAGCACAGCAGGCCCAGCGGCACCGCCATCACGACGGCGAGGAAGGTGCCCCAGATCGCGATCTGCACGGTCACCACCATTTCGTCGAGGTAGTTGCGCCAGTCGCGGAAATCGGGCGGGAAGAAGTCGGCGGCGAACTTGACCATGTTGCCGGAATCGCGCAGCAGGTCGAGCGGACGCATGTCGGCCCCCTGCCAGGACAGCGCCAGCATGGCGAGCACGATCGCCCAGACCAGCAGCAGCGGCAGCGAGGTGCGCGGCGGCCGGGCCGGCAGCTTGTTGGTGGCGGAGGAAGACATGGCGGGCCGGGGGGAGAAGGACATCGGTGGACTCGGAAAACGTGGCCGCGCGGGCCGGCCCTTGCCGGCCCGCGCGGGAAGCGGCGTTGACGCCTTACTGCGTGGCGGTGGAAGCGGCGGTTGCCTTGTCGAGTTCAGCCAGGCGGCGGGCGACGTCGGCCAGGCGCTTTTCCTTGTCGGCGGCGGCCAGGGTGGTGTCGGTTTCGATCTTCTGCTTTTCCTTGGCCAGTTCGATCTGGCGGATCGGCACCAGCTGGGCGTCGCTCGACGGACGGAAGCCCTGGTAGGTCAGCTTGGCCAGCACCTGCTTCTCGCGCTCGGCGTCGGCGCCCTTGCCGTAGTTGACGAAGAAGGTCTTGATCCTGGTCTTCAGGTCGGCCGGCAGGTCCTTGCGGTAGACCAGCGGATCGGCCGGGATCAGCGGCGACTTCCACAGCACGCGCACCTGGTCGTAGGCGTTCTTGCCGGTGTTGATGCGGTAGCGCTCCATGTTCTCGGTGTTGTTCACCGCCACGTCCACCTGCTTGTTCAGCACCGACAGCAGGTTCGACTCATGGTTGCTGATGCGCATGGCCTTGAAGAAGGTCTTCGGCTCGATCTTGTTGGCGCCCCACAGGTAGTAGCCCGGCACGGCGGTGCCCGAGGTCGAGTTCGGATCGCCCGCACCGTAGCTGAGCTCCTTGCCGCGCTTGAGCACGTCGTCCAGGGTCTTCAGGTCGCTGTCCTTGTTGACGATCAGCAGCGACCAGTATCCCGGGTTTCCGTCCTTGTCGATCACCGAAGCGAACACTTCGCCGCTGGCGCGGTCGACCGCCTCGATCGCCGACTTGTTGCCGAACCAGGCCACCTGCACCTTGTTGAAGCGCATGCCCTCGATGATGCCGGCGTAGTCGGAGGCGAAGAAGGGCTTGACCTGCATGCCGAGCGCCTTGCTCAGGTCGTCGATGACGGGCTGCCACGCCGCCTTCAGGTTGGACGAGGTCTCGGTCGAGATCAGGCCGATGTTGATCGTCTTGCCCTCCTGGGCGGCGGCCGGCACGGCGATGGCGCTCAGGGCGAGCACCGCGAGAAAGGTTCTGCGGAACATGGTGGACTCCAGTGGGGGGATGGCAAAGGCCGAGGGACAATCGGGTGGCCGGCGGCACACGGCCGCCGGCCGCGCGGGACGCCCGCGGGCGTCCCGCCAGGTTCAGGCGGCGACCAGGCCGGGCACGGCTGGCATCGCGCCGGCGCCGGCCGGCGCCGAGGGCTCGAGCAGCTCGGCGGCCTCGGTGCCGTACAGATCGCGCAGCATGGCCGCGCTGAGGGCTGCCGACGGGCCGTCGTAGACCACCTTGCCGTGGCGCAGCGCGACCACGCGCGGGCAGTAGCGCATGGCCACGTCGACCTGGTGCAGCGACACCACCACGGCCGTGCGGCGGCTGCGGTTGATCTGCGCCAGCAGCTCCATCACGCGCCGCGCGGATTCCGGATCCAGCGACGCGATCGGCTCGTCGGCGAGGATCACGCGCGCGTTCTGCACCAGCGTGCGGGCGATCGCGGCGCGCTGCTGCTGGCCGCCCGACAAGGTCGAGGCACGCTGAAATGCATAGTCGTCTATACCAACCTGGGCAAGCGCTTCCAGGCCGGCGTCGATCTCCTCGTTGCGGAAGAAACGGATCAGGCTGCGCCACAGCGGAATGCGCGGCAGCATGCCGGCAGGACGTTGGTGATCACCGGCAGGCGCCCGACCAGGTTGAACTGCTGGAAGACGAAGCCGATCTCGCTGCGCACCTGCCGCACATCGCTCGCCAGGCGCCCGCCGCGCTGCACGCAGCGGCCGTTGACGAGCACCTCGCCGTCACCGGCATCGCCCTGGGCAAAGCCGGCCACGTGGCGCAGCAGTGTGGATTTGCCCGAGCCCGAGGCGCCGAGCAGCGCGACCATCTCACCCGGCGCCACGGTCAGCGTGACGTTGTCGAGCGCCTTGCGGTCTGCGCGAAATGATTTAGACAGGCCGCGCACTTCGATTGCATGCGTCATGCCGCTTCTCCTTGCTTGAACGGTGCGCAGATTCTGGCCGGTGCGGATGACAGAACGATGAAGCCGCGCGGCGAAGGCGTTCGACGCATGGGCGCCGGGATAACGAGGCACCCGCGCCACCCCGCCCCGTCCGCCGCGTCACGCCGGCATCACAGAGTCGTCACCGCTCCGTCACTCAGCCGCCATCAAGCCGCCATCAAGCCGTCGACGCGGATTCACGCGCGTTCACGCCAGCGCCGTGTCACAGCGCCGTGTCACAGCGCCTCAGCGCCTCAGCGCGCGGCGGCCTGCAGCGTATCGCCGGCCGACGCACGCCCCCTGCCGGCGGCCTTGGCGCGGTAGAGATTGTCGTCGGCGCGGCGCAGCAGGCTGGCCAGGTCGTCGTCGCCCCGCAGCACCGCCACGCCCACGCTGGCACCCAGCCTGGCCTCGCCCTCCGGCAGCGGGAACGGCTGCCGCGCCGCCTCCACTACCTTGGCGGCGAACAGCAGCGCATCCTGTTCCGCCCGCATGCCTTCGAGGATGGCCGCGAACTCGTCGCCGCCGAAGCGCGCGGCCTCGTCGCCGGCGCGCAGCGCAGCGCACAGCCGTTCGCCGAACACCTTCAGCACGAGGTCGCCGGCGGCGTGGCCATGGGTGTCGTTGACCGCCTTGAAGTGGTCGAGGTCGACGAACAGCAAGGCCAGCGTATTGCCCGTGGCGCGCGCCGCGCGGATCGCCGCTTCGGCGGCGCTTTCGAAGCCCGCGCGGTTCAGCAGGCCGGTCAGGTGGTCGGTCAGGCTGGCGCGCAGCAGCCGCTCTTCCTCGCGCTTGCGTTCGGTGATATCGGACAGCACCGCATGGAAGCCGACGACACTGCCACTGCCGTCGCGCTGCGGCAGATAGGTGCTCTCGACGTAATGCTTGACACCGTTGCGCATGCGCGCGCGCTCGAACACCACGCGCTCGCCCTGCAGCGCCAGCCGCACGTGCATAGCGATATCACGGTACTCGGCGTCGCCGAGGAAGGCGTGCAGCGTCTTGCCGATGACCTCGCCGCGGCCGACGCCGAAGCCGCGCTCATACGACAGGTTGACGAAGCGGTAGACCTCGTCGCGGTCGATATAGGCGACCAGCCCCGGGATGGCATCGGCCAGCGCGCGCAGCGTGGCCTCGCTGCGCGCGACCGCGTCGGCATTGACCTTGTCCGCGCTGATGTCGCGGATCACCGCCGAGAAGCGCTCGATGCGGCCGCTGTCGTCATGGTGGGCGATGATCATCTCGCTGGCGGCAAAGGGCGCGCCGCCGCCCAGCATGGTGGTCTCCCCCAGCCACATGCCATGCCGGCCGGCATGCGGCAGGATCTCTTCGGCCAGCCGCCGCATGGTCTCGGGCGGATGGAAATCGGCATAGCTGTGCCCTGCCAGCGGCGCGGCCGCGCCGAGGCCCGCGCGCCGCCGGCCGGCCGGATTCAGGTAGATCAGGTTGCCGCGCGCATCGAGCTGGGCGAAGAAGTCGGACGAGGCGTCGAAGATCTCCAGCAGGTGGCGCCGTTCGCTCTCCGCGCTCTCGCGCGCCGTCACGTCCTCGATGGCGCCGACGAAGCCGCGGAAGGTCCTGCCCAGCATCACCGGCCAGCTGCTGACCGCGATCGCGCGCACCTCGCGCCCGCGGCCGTGCT
Source organism: Cupriavidus sp. USMAHM13 (assembly GCF_001854285.1). Lineage (NCBI taxonomy): Bacteria > Pseudomonadati > Pseudomonadota > Betaproteobacteria > Burkholderiales > Burkholderiaceae > Cupriavidus > Cupriavidus sp. USMAHM13. The sequence goes on along the minus strand of NZ_CP017752.1, from coordinate 2,137,773 downwards.
CGATATGCTGGAGCGCCCGGTAGGGGACGCGCCGGCTGACCGCGTGCTGCCAGGCGTCGCGCACGCCGGCCCGCTCCTGGGGCACCAGCAGGTCGTCCCAGTGCAGCGTACTGCCAGCCTCCAGGCCCGTGATGCGGCGATAGGCTTCGTTGACGCTGACGGTGCGCCCCTGGGCATCGGTACGGAAGTAGCCCAGCGGCGAGGCGTCGATGATGGCCGTGGTCACGCTGCGGCGCGTCTCCAGCTCGTCGAGCAGCGCGTCGAACTCCACCGTCAGCGCGTGCACGATCTCGCCGCGGGGCGGGACGTCCTGCGCGCCCGGACGCGGCACCGGGTCGGTGGAATCGCGCGTGGCCATGATATGGCGGATGCCGCGCCGGAGCCGGTCCAGCGATGCCGTGATCCAGCCGCACGCCAGCCAGGCCAGCAGCATCGACAGCGCCGTGCCGCCCAGCACGCCGGCCACGGCCGGCGGCTGCCAGACCGCCGTCGCGGTCAGCAGCAGCGCGCTCGTGGCGCCGGAAAACACGATGATGCGGCTTCGGATCGACCAGGGCATGTGAGGAATTCCGCGGCAAGCGCCACGGGAGCCGCGCGCGCCGCGCGCCACACCGTGGCAGGCGACTAGCCTACGTCGATTCCGGGTCGAAAGGAAGCCACCGCCCCCCAGGCGCCGGGACGATGGGGCGGAAACAAGGAGAAAGCGGGAGAGCGCCCGGCGCGGCGGCCGCTGCCGCGCCCTCCGCGCCGCGCCTCAGTGCGCCACCATGAACACGTTGACGCAGTCCTCGAGCTGCTGGGCCTGCCGCTCCAGCCGCGCCGCGCCTTCGGCGGCCTGCTCGACCAGCGCCGCGTTGCGCTGCGTCAACTGTGCCACCTGCCCCACCGCGCGGTCGATGTGGCCGATCTCCTGGCTCTGTTCGCGGCTGGCGCCGGCGATGGCCATCACGCTCTCCATCAGCTTGCCGACGGTGTCCTCCACCCCGCCCATCGACGCCCCCGCCGCGTCCGCCGCGGCGCCGGCAAGCCCGATCGAGCGGCTCGAATCGTCCAGCAGCTGCTTGATCTCGCGCGCCGCGGCGGCGGTCCGCTGCGACAGGCTGCGCACCTCGCCGGCCACCACCGCGAAGCTGCGCCCGCCCTGCCCGGCGCGCGCAGCCTCGACCGCCGCGTTGAGCGCCAGGATATTGGTCTGGAAGGCGATGCCGTCGATCATCGAGGCAATCTCGCCGACCTTGAGCGACTGCCGGCCCAGCGCCTCGGCCAGCCCGACCACCTTGCGCACCTCGCCGTTCGCCGCCGCGGCGGCGGCCGCGGCCTGCCGGGCGGCGTCGCGCATGCCGTCGGCGCCGCTGGCATTGCGGCGCGCGCTGGCCGTGATCTGCGACAGGCTGGCGGTGGTCTGCTCGACCGTCGCCGCCTGCTCCTCGTTGCGCTGCGACAAGTCCGCGTTGCTGTCCGCCTGGCTGCGTGCCGCGGCACGGATGACGTCGGCGGCGCCGCGCGCGTCCAGCAGCACGCCGACCAGGCGCGCGTTCATCTGGTTCAACACGCGCCCGAGCAGGCGCGTCTCGGCATCGCCGCGCTCGGGAAAGCGCTGCTGCACGCTGCCGCTGGAGACCGCGAAGGCGGTCGCGTTGAGCTGCTTGAGCGGCAGCAGTACCTGGTGCGACAGGTAGGCGGCGGCCCCCACGCCCAGCGCGGCGCCCGCGGCGAACAGCGCCCAGCCCACGGCGCCGTGCGCCGCGCCGCCCGCCCCGGGGAAGGCGGCCCACAGCGCCTGCGCCAGCATGGCCAGCACCAGCGCCAGCATCACGCCCCACAGGCGCACATGGACCGGGCTGCCCAGCACGCGGCCGGCCAGCCCGGCCAGACCCGTGCGCCTGACCTCGCCGCCGCGCAGCTCGAAGGTGCGGTCCCGGCCGGCGCGGATCTTGCGGTAGAGCGCATCCGCCGCCCGCACCTGCGCCGGCGTCGGGCGGGTCCGCACCGACATGTAGCCGACCTTGCGTCCGGCGGCGAACATCGGCGTGACGTTGGCCAGCACCCAGTAGAAGCCGCCGTCGGCACGGCGGTTCTTGACCACGCCGGTCCACGGGCGGTCGGCCTGCAGCGTGCGCCACATGTCGGCGAATACCTTGGCCGGCATGTCGGGATGGCGCACGATGTTCTGCGGCGCGCCCAGCACCGCCTCGCGGGGGAAGCCGCTGCTGCGCAGGAAGGCCTCGTTGGCATAGGTGATGCGGCTCTCGGTATCGGTGCGGGTGACGATCACTTCACCGTCCGGCAGCACGTACTCGTTGTCGTTGATCGGTAGGTTCTCGCGCATGGTCTTGCCTGTGGGTAGATATCCGCGCGCTTCTTGCCGCCGTCGGCAAGCGTGATCCGGGACCAGCCGCCTCCGGCGCGCGCGCGGTGCGGACTGGCGGCGGGCCCTAGCCGGCCCCGCCTTCGCCCGCGCCGCTCGTCTTCAGGAAATGCAGCAGCTCGCCGATCGGCATCGGCCGCGCCAGCGCGAAGCCCTGCGCGTACTGGCAGCCCTCGGCCTCGAGGAAACGCAGTTCCTCGCGCGTCTCCACGCCCTCGGCGATCACGCCCACGCCCAGCGCCGAGGCCAGGTGCAGGATGGCGCGTACGATCTTGCCCGCGGACGCGCCCTGGCGGATGCCGGCGATCAACTGGCGCGCGATCTTCAGCGAGGCGAGCGGGATATGCCCGAGGTAGCCCAGGTTCGAGTAGCCGGTGCCGAAATCGTCGATATAGATGTCCACGCCGGCGCGCGTCAGGCTTTCGAGCGCCGCGGTGGAGCCGTCATCCTGCGCCACCAGCGCGCCTTCGGTGATCTCGATCTTGAGCGCGCCCGCGGGCAGGCCGGCGCGTGCCAGCAGGGCTTCCAGCTTGCCGCTGAGACCATGCGCATGCAGTTCGTCGGCCGGCATATTGACCGACACGCTGAACGGCCGGGCCAGCTCGGCACGGGTGCGTGCAAGGTCCTGGCAAGCGCGTTCGAGCACGAAATCGGTCAGCTTGCCGCCGAGCCCGAGATCGTGCACCACCGGCAGGAACTCGGTCGGCGGCACCGGACCGAGCGTGCGGGAATTCCAGCGCACCAGCGCTTCCGCTCCGACCGCCTGCCCCTTGCGCAGGTCGAACATCGGCTGGTAGGCCACCCACAGCTCGCCGGCGCTGAAGGCGCGCCGGATCGCCTGGTAGATCTGGTGGTAACGCTCGGCGTTGCGCTTGAGCGTGGGCGAGTAGTGCTTGGTGCGGCCGCGCCCTTCCCGCTTGGCTTCGTAGAGCGAGATGTCGGCCTGCTTGAACAGGGCCTTGCTGTCGCCGCCATCGTCGGGAAAACGGCTGACGCCCATGCTGGCGCCGACATAGAGCGTCATGCCGGGCAGCACGATGGGCGCCTCGACCTGGTCGGAGATGCGCTGCAGCAGAGCCTCGCGGTCGCCTTCGGTAAGCGGCCCGGCCAGCGCGATGGTGAATTCGTCCCCGCCGAGCCGCGCCACGATGTCGCTGCCCCGCACCGCGCCGGCCAGGCGCGCGGCCACCTTGACCAGCACCTGGTCGCCGATGTCGTGGCCCAGCGCATCGTTGATGCCCTTGAAGCGGTCGAGGTCGATCAGCACCAGGGTCACGCCCTGGCAGCGCTCGCTGCTGGCCGACAGCAGGGCGTCGAGACTGTCGAAGAAGCTGGCGCGGTTGTGCAGCTTGGTCAGGTCGTCGTAACAGGCCAGTTCGCGCAGGCGGCGCTCGGCCTCGAGCCGGAAGGTGACGTCGCGCCCGGCCGACACATAATGGGTTATCCGGCCCGCAGCATCACGCAGCGGCGTGATCACTTTCTCTTCCGAAAAGAGAGAACCGTTCTTCTTGCGGTTGAGGAAAATTGCTTCGAACGATTTACCGGAGGCAATCACGGACCATAATTCCCGGTAGAAATCGTCGCCCATCTCGCCCGATTTCAATATCGCCAGGCTTCGCCCTACGGCCTCAGCGCGGGAATAACCTGTCAGCTTCTCGAAGGCGTGGTTCACATAGATAACACGCCCGTTCGGCTCGGTAATGACAATCGAATCGCCCGCCTGCTCCATGGCGAAGGCGTAGAGCGAAAGATTATCAGTCGCGCAGGCCGGACCGCACCGCCCCGTTTCACCGGCACACCTGAGCTGCATCGCCACCTGACCCCGTCTTGAAAACCCGGGGAAAAGACGCAGCGCCGCGCCCGCCCCCGGGTGAGCCCGCACCAGAAAAAAATGGGCTCGATATTTTATTCAATAATCCGACCCCACGCGCGCCCGAAACCCCATGACAAGTGCCTCGCGCGACATTTCAGCGCGCGCGAACGTCATTTATGCGGCACCTGGTTCTGCGCCCGGGTCGCCGCCCTCCGATACAAGCCGGCCGAATAATTGTATTGATTTAACTCAAGCCGGATCCGGGCCAGTATGTGTATAGTCGCGCCCCGTGTAAAGCAATATAAATTGATACGGAGGCAGTAGCTCTACTTATGGCTCGCAGACCCACCATCGAGCAGCTGCGCATGTTCGTCGCCGCCGCGGAACACCACAGCTTCACGCTGGCCGCGCGCGCGATGCACAAGACGCAGGCGGCCGTCAGCATGCAGATGCGGCAGCTCGAAGAGATCGCCGATGCCAGGCTGTTCGAGCGCGGTGCGCGGCAATCGATGCTGACCGGGGCCGGCGAGGCGCTCTATGCCTATGCCAAGGAAATGATCTCGCTGGAAGACGAGGCCTGGGGCGCGCTGCGCGACAGCGCCCGGGCCCGCCTGCGCGTGGGGGCGCCCGAGATCTACCTGCCGCTGCTGGCCGAGGTGCTGCGGACCTTCGCCGAGAGCCGGCCGGAACTCTGCATCGAACTGGTGTCCGCCTCCACCCTTCAGCTTGCCCAGCGCCTCAAGGACGGCCGCCTCGACGCCGCCATCGGCGTACGCGGCCGCTATCTGGACGGCGAACTGCTGTGCCGCCAGCCGATGCGCTGGGTCTCGCACAGCTCGGCCGCCGAGATCTGGCTGCGCTCGCCGCTGCCGGTGGCGCTCTACGAGCCGGGCAGCACGGCCCGCACCCATATGCTGGACGCGCTGCAGCGGACCGGCGTGCGCCATCTCTGCGTGCATGAAAGCAATTCGGTGACGGGCGTGCTGGCCGGCGTGCATGCCGGCACCGCGGTGGGTGCGGTGCCGGCGCAGGCCGCGGTCGGCCCGGTGCGCCTGCTCGGCGCCTTCGACGGGCTGGCGGAGATCGAGCCGCTCGACATCATCGCCGCGGCGGGGCGGGACCCTGCCCCGCCGGCGCGCCGCGACTTCCTCGACGCGCTGGCCACCGCCTCGCGGCACTGGGACATCACGCTCCAGTAACCGCCGCCGCGCCTCGGGGCACCTCGGGAACCGCTCAGGGCTTCGGCCGCACCGCGTCGGCGGTGCCCTGGATGAAGGCCTGGATCTTCACGACATCGTCGGCGCTCAGCTTGCCGGTGAAGTCCGGCATGCCGCGCGAGACGAAGGGGCCGTTGAACAGCATCTTGTCGAGATGCTCGATCGGGCCCGCGCCGACATAGGCCAGGTTGGGGATGTTGCCGCCCTTGTCGACGCCCGGCACCCCGTGGCAGAACACGCAGTTGTTGACGTAGAGCTTCTTGCCGGCCTCGACGTGAGCGGGGTCGTACTTGACGCCGCTCAGCAGCTCCGCCATCGGATACGCGCTCCACTCCGGTGCCTTGGCCTTGCCGCCGAGGGCGAAGGTGTACACCGTGCCCGGCGCCTGGCGGTCGGTGGCACGCGCGCTCAGCCCGAACACGCCGCCCCAGCCCACCGCCACCGACACGTACTGCTTGCCGTCGACGAGATAGGTGACGGGCGGCGCCACCACGCCGGTGCCGGTGGGCGCCTGCCACAGCTTCTCCCCCGTGGCCGCGTCGTAGGCGATGAAGCGGCCGTCGGCGGTGCCCTGGAACACCAGCTTGCCGGCCGTGGTCAGCGTGCCGCCGTTCCACGGGCTGGCATAGTCCTGCTGCCAGGCGGCCTTCTGCCGCACCGGGTCCCAGGCGATCAGGCGGCCGAATGGCTTGCTGGCCGGCGGCGCCTCGTTGACCAGCATGCCGAGATTCCAGCCCACGCCGCTGTGCGCCTCGGCCGAGTCCTTCTGGTTGTGCTCCCAGCGCTTGTCGTCGGCCAGCGTGAGCGGCACGTGCTGGGCCGGAATATAGGCCAGGCCCAGCTGCGGGTTGAACGACATGGCGTGCCAGTTGTGCGCGCCGAACGGCCCGGGCACCGCGTCCACCGGCTTGCCCGAGGTGTCGAACAGCGGCGTCTCGATGGGCCGCCCGTCCTGGTCGTAGCCGCTGGCCCAGTTGACGTCGACGAAGTTCCTGGCCGAGATGAACTTGCCGTTGGTGCGGTCGATGACGAAGAAGAAACCGTTCTTGGGCGCGTGCAGGATGACCTTGCGCGGCTGCCCGTCGATCTTCAGGTCGGCCAGGATGATGTCCTGGGTCGAGGTGTAGTCGGCGTTGTCCCCCGGCGTCTCCTGGTAGTGCCACACGTACTTGCCGGTGTCGGGATCGAGCGCGACGATCGACGCCAGGTAGAGGTTGTCGCCACCCTTGGGGCTGCGCTGCTTGCGGCTCCACGGGCCGCCGTTGCCGGTGCCGATATAGAGCAGGTTCAGGCCGGGATCGAAGGCCATGCTGTTCCAGACCGTGCCGCCGCCGCCGTTGACCCAGTACTTGCCGCTCGGGTCCCAGGTCTTGGCGGCCTTCGCCATCGCCTCGTTCTCGTAGGGCCTGGCCGGGTCGCCGGGCACCGTGAACCAGCGCCACTTCTGCGCGCCGGTGGCGGCGTCGTAGGCGGTGACATAGCCGCGCGCGCCGTACTCCGCGCCACCGTTGCCGATGATGACCTTGCCCTTGACCACGCGCGGCGCGCCGGTGATGGTGTAGGAATGGCGGTGGTCGGCGATGGTGTCGCGCTCCCACACTCTCTTGCCGGTGGCGGCATCGATGGCGACCAGGCGGCCGTCGAAGGTGCCGACGTAGACCTTGCCCTGGTACAGCGCCACGCCGCGGTTGACCACGTCGCAGCAGCCCTTGTAGCCGAGCCGGCGCGGCACCTGCGGATCATAGGTCCACAAGCGCCGGCCGCTGCGCGCGTCCACCGCATGCACGACGCTCCAGGGCGCCGACACGTACATGACGCCGTCGACCACGATCGGCGTGGCCTCGACCCCGCGCGTCGACTCCAGGTCGTAGCTCCAGGCCAGGCCCAGCTCCTTGGCATTGCCCGTGTTGATCTGGTCCAGCTTGCTGAAGCGGGTCTCGCCGTAATCCAGCCCATAGGACGGCCAGTCCGCCGTGCGCGCCGCGTTGGCCTGGATGCTCGCGCCGTCCACGCGTGCCGTGATGGCGCGCAGGCGCGCCACGCCCGGGCCGGCGCTGTCCTGCGCGCCGCCCGCCGCGCCCGCCGGCGCCGGCAGCAAAGCGCCTGCCGCCAGTGCCGCCGCCAGTGCCGCCGTCATCCCGCGGCGCGCCATCCGTGCGCCATCGGCCTTGCCTGTCGAATCCTTCATGGTCGTCTCCATATATTGTCCTTGTCGGGTTGCTTCCTGTCGCCGTGCTTCCTGTCGCTGGCCGCGGCTCAGAACACCTTGAGCAGCCGCAGGTTGACGCGGCTGCCTTCCATTGGCCCGTTGCGCACCGCGATGTCCTGGCCGTAGGTCGCCAGCAGCTGCAGCGTCGGGCTGGGGAACCACGCCGCGCCGATCGAGAATTTCGAGGTATTGGTGCGGTCGTTGCGCGACACCCCATCCACCTTGCTCTCGCCACCGGCCGCATAGGACAGGCCGCCGCGCAGGTCCAGGCTGTCGGTGACGGCGTAGCGCAGCCACGCCTGGCCCTGGAACAGCGGATCCTGGGTCAGCCGGGCCGAGTTCGCGCCGAACTGGCCGTTGGCGCCGTAGAAGGTCACGTCGGCGACCAGGTCGAGCGTGAAGCGGCCCACCAGCGGCGTGATATAGCCGGCCTGCAGGGCGAATTTCCAGCGGTTCTCGCCCAGGTTCAGCGCCCGGCTCTTGTCGTAGCTGCCGACCGGCACATAGAGGAAGGGGGTGATGCCGAAATAGCGCTTCTGCTCGGGCTGGTTCAGCAGCCAGACGGTGGCGGCCAGGATGGGATCGGCGACACCGGCGCCGCTGCCGAGCGCGCTCAGGTCCTTGCTGCCGCGCAGGCCGCCGAAGGGCAGCAGGATCTGCGGATCGACGGTGAAGCCGCCGATGTCCATGAAATGCACATAGCGCAGGATGCCGATGTCCGAGTTCAACCTGCCGCCCGCGACCTGCGTGCCACCGGCATAGACCTTGTCGCGCTCGGCGTGCTGGTAGTACAGCAGGCCGAGGTTGGTGCCGGCCGGCAGCGCGGTGTAGTCGCCGGCATCCACGTCGATGGCGTGCGCCGGCATGGCCGCGCAGGCCAGCGCCACGGCGGCCGAGGTGGTGACGGCGCGCAGCCGTCGCCGCAGGCGACCGGGGGTCGTCTGTCCAGGCTTCATGTTTCCTCCGTTTCTCTTTTCTTTTTCGTTGTCTTGGTCGCCGCGCTGCGGCGGCTGCGGGCACGCGCGCGGCGCCGCGCGCGTGCATACGTGCGTACGTGCGGCAGGCTCAGCCGACCTGGCGGTGGGCGATGTTGAGCACGCTGAGCTGGGCGAACTCGGCCAGCCCTTCGGTGCCGAACTCGACGCCGATACCGGATTCCTTGGCGCCCACCAGCGGGATGTGCGGGCCGAAATGCAGGTGGTGGTTGACCCACGCGGTGCCGACGTCGAGGCGGCGCGCCACCTCGCTCGCGCGGTCCTCGCTGGCCGACCACACCGAGCCGCCCAGGCCGTAGGGCGAGGCATTGACGCGGGCCACCGCCTCGTCGATCTGCTCGTACTTCAGCACCGGCAGGATGGGGGCGAACTGCTCCTCGGCGACCAGCGCATTGTGGTCAGGCAGGTCGCGCACGATGGTGGGCGCGACGAAATAGCCGCCGCCCTTGAGCGGCGCCCCGCCGGCGAGGATGCGGCCATCGCGCCGCGCGGCGGCGAGAAAGCGGCCCGCCTTGTCGAACTGCATGGCGTTCTGCAGCGGGCCGATGGTGACACCGGCATCGGCGCCGTTGCCCACCACCGCCTGGCTGGCCAGCTCGGCCAGCGCCTCGCACATGCGGTCGTACTGCGAGGCGTGCACGTACAGGCGCTTGAGCGCCAGGCAGACCTGCCCGCAGTTGTAGAAGGCGCTGCCGAAGATGCGCGGGGCGACCTCGGCGACGTCGGCGTCGTCCAGCACGATGGCACCGTCGTTGCCGCCCAGCTCCAGCGTGATGCGCTTCAGGCGCGGCCCGGCGCTCTCCATGACCTTCTTCCCGGTCGCGGTGGAGCCCGTGAACGAGACCTTGGCCACATCGGGGTGGGAGGTCAGCAGGCTGCCCAGGTCATTGCGGTCGGTGATCACGTTGAGCACGCCCGCCGGGAAGATGTCGGCGGCCATGGCGCCGAGCTGCAGCGACGCCACCGGCGTGGTCGGCGCGGGCTTGAGCACCACCGTGTTGCCCATCAGCAGCGCCGGCGCGATCTTGTAGGCGGCGATCAGCACCGGGAAGTTCCAGGCGGCGATCGCCGCCACCACGCCCAGCGGCCGGTGATGGACCTCGATGCGATGGGTGGCATCGTCCTGCACCACGGATACCGGCAGGCTCAGGCCGGCGATGTGGCGCACGAAGGCCTGCGCGAACGCCAGTTCCTGGCGCGCCTCGGCGAGCGGCTTGCCCTGCTCCAGCACCAGCGTCGCGGCAAGGTCCTCCGCATTGGCCTCGAGGCCGTCGGCGAAGCGCAGCAGCAGCGCGCGGCGCGCCTCCAGGCCGAGCGCGGCCCAGGCCGGCTGGGCCGCCTTGGCCGCCGCCACGGCCGCATTGGCCTCGTGCTCGGTGGCGCGCGACACGGTGGTGAACACCTCGCCGGTGGCGGGATTGACCACCTCGAGTTCCGCGCTGCCGCGCACCAGCTTGCCGCCGATCAGCAATCCTGCGATGTCTTTCATGTCCTGGTCTCCTCGTTGGTTCTTTCTTGTGCTGCCGAGTGATTGAGCTATCGAGCTATCGAGCTGTTGTTCGGTGAGGACCTGTGCGGCCCTGAACGACGGGACGGCACGCGGCCACCCACGCCCCGAGCACAATGCAAAGCGCGTGCCTGCCGCGCCGCCTGCCCTGGCACACGCGGCGGCAGGCGGCTGGAAGCGGCCGCGCGCACGCCGCGCCGTGGAGATGCCCTGCGCGGCGGCGCGACTTGAGACACCGGCGACAGCCGTGGTGTCTCAGGAGCGGGCACTGTCTCGCGCCGGTGAGACAGGCAGCCGCGTGCCTTGCCTGCGGTGGGCACGTGGCACTGGCATCGGCAGGAGACGGGGGGAACGGAAAGCCGCTGAGGAGCGGCGAAGAGGACAGGGCGGCCGCGCTGGATGCGCTGGATGCTGGATGCGCGAGATGCACGCTGCGTGCGCGGCCGGCGCAAGGCACGCCGGGGCACGCCGGCGCGCGCTCACCTGGCGCGTTCGCTCAGCCGCGCTGCAGCCGCGCCAGCTTGCGGTACAGCGTGGCGCGCGAGATGCCGAGCACGCGCGCCGCCTGCGCGCGGTTGCCGCCCAGCTCCGACAGGGTGCGCTCGATCGTCTCGCTTTCCAGGTCGGCCAGCATGGTGGAGCGCGCCGGGACCGCAGCAGCAGCAGCGGTGGCAGCAGCAGCGGTGGCAGCGCCTGGCGCGGCGGGCATGCCGGCCTGCAGGTGCGCGACGGGCGGCGCCGCGGCCAGCGCGGCCGCCTGCGCCAGCCAGGTCTCGTCGAAGTGCTCGCGCCCCACCGTCTCGCCGCCGCCGGACAGCGCCAGCGCCGCGCGCAGGGCCTGGTGCAGTTCGCGCACGTTGCCCGGCCAGGCATGCGCCATCAGCAATGCCATCGCGTCCGCATCGAGACGCTTGCGCCGCCCGCCGGCGAGCGCGTCGACCTGCGCCTGGATCAGTTCGGCCAGGTCGGTGCGCTCGCGCAAGGCCGGCACCTGCACCGAGAGGCCGTTGAGGCGGTACAGCAGGTCCTCGCGGAAGGCGCCGGCGCGCACCAGCGCCGGCAGGTCGCGATGGGTGGCACAGATCACCGAGATGTCCACCGGGATCGCGCGATGGCCGCCCACGCGCGTCACGCTGCGATCCTGCAGCACGCTCAGCAGGCGCGCCTGCAGCGCCAGCGGCATGTCGCCGATCTCGTCCAGGAACAGGGTGCCGTGGCTGGCCTGCTCGATCTTGCCGATGCTGCCGCCCTTGCGGCCGCCGGTGAAGGCGCCCTCCTCATAGCCGAACAGCTCGGCTTCGGCCAGCCCTTCCGGGATCGCCGAGCAATTGAGCGAGACGAAGGCGCGGCCCGGCCGGCTGGCCTCGTGCAGCGCGCGTGCCAGCATGCTCTTGCCGGTGCCGGTTTCGCCCAGCAGGATCACCGGCACCTGCTCGCGCAGGACCGTGGCCGCCTTGCCGAACAGCCGCGCCAGCCTGGCGTCGGCCAGCACGCAACCCTGCGCCGCGCCGGCGGCCGCCGGCGTGGATGGCCGTGGCGCGCCCGCGCCCGGCGTCGCGGCCTGCGCCCGTGTTGGAGCCGGCGCAGGCTCCAGCGCGACGAAATAGCGCTCGCCCCCACGTCCGTTCAGCGTCGCCGCGCCCGCCGCGCCGGCGGCCGCAGCGCGCAGCCCGCCGGCAAAGACCTCGTCGAGCGCGCGCGGCGCCCAGGTCCCGCCCGGCCGCCCCAGCATCTGGCGCGCCGCGCGGTTGGCCGCGACGATCACGTCGTCGCGCGAAATGGCGACGATGCCTTCGGCGGGCGTGCCCAGCATGCGCGGATCGTGGTGCAGGCGCAGGATGCGGCAGCCGGCCATGCCGGCGTACATGCGGTTCTCGATCGACATGGCGGCGGCCTGCACGCGGCTGAGCGCGTAGGCCGGCAGGTCGATGCCGAAGCCCGTGATATCCAGCACGCCGACCAGCCTGTCGTGCGGATCATGGATGGGCGCCGCCGCGCAGACCACGTCGATCAGTTCTTCGAGATAGTGCTCGCCGCGGCGGATCTCGATCGGCTGGCCGCCTTCGCTCAGCACGCAGGCCGGCGCATTGGTGCCCAGCGCCGCCTCGCTGACGCGCTTGCCGCCCACCAGCGCGCGCGCCTGCGACGGCCCGGCGCCCCCCTGCACGGTGGAACTGACGATCACGCCTTCGGCGTTGGTGCAGAACACCAGCCAGTGGCGCGACGGAAACGCGCCCGCCAGGATCGCCATATCCTCTTCGGCGCAGGCGATCAGGGCCTGGTGCTCCGCTTCGAGCCGGCGCAACTGGCTGTGCGTGACGAAGTTGGTGCCGAGCGCGCGGTCGCCCGGGCGCAGCCCGTAGGTGGCGGCACGCTGCCAGGAACTGGCGATGCGCTCGGGGATGGTGCCGGGCGGCACCAGCCGGCCGTCGAAGAACTGGCGCCGCGCGGTGCGCACGTCGAGGGGAAGGCTGTCTGCGGCTTGCCTCATTGGGGGGCTGTCTCCGTGCGGCTTGTTATGTTGTGCCCGGCGGCGCGCATCGCGCGGGGCGGCGCCCGGGTGGTGGATGACTTTAGGTGAGGCCCCGGGCGATTTCAAGCGCGCCGGCGCACGCCTGCTCGTTTTCCCCGAGGCCGCCGGCGCGGCGCGTGCGGCCACCGTCTCGCTTCGATCCACGCGGTGTCTCAGGATGAGACAAGCGGGTCGGCACAGCGTCCGCACACCGGCCGCCGCCGCGCCCGCCCCGCCTCGCCCGGCGTGCTGCCCGCGCCACCCGGCGCGGGGGCTTGCCGCCCGGCTCAGGCCCATGCTATGGTGCGCGTTCCAGGAGAACGGAGCATCCCGGCAGGCTGCCGGTGCCGCTCCTACCGAAGGCGTACCCCCGAAACGCTCAGGTGCAACAGACTGGATACCGAACCAACTGGAGAGCGTCGCGGCAGGCTGGCAGACACCAGCGCCGGCGGCCGCCGAAGGGGCAAGCCGAAGTCCGGGTGGACCAGGCGAATCTCTCAGGCAAAAGGACAGTGGGGGCAGGCGTGCGACACCGCACGCCTGCCCCTTTTTGCTTTCCTGGAGCCAGAGAAATGAAAGTCATCGTGATGGGCGCGGGCGTGATCGGCGTGGCCTCGGCCTGGTATCTCGCCAAGGCTGGCCACGAAGTGGTGGTGCTCGAACGCAATGCCGGCGCGGCGCGCGAAACCAGCTTCGGCAACGGCGGCCAGATCTCCGTCAGCCATGCCGAACCCTGGGCCAATCCCGCCGCGCCGTGGAAACTGCTGCGCTGGCTGGGCAAGGAGGATGCGCCGCTGCTGTTCCGCCTGCGCGCCGATCCCGCACAGTGGTCCTGGGGCCTGAAGTTCCTGCGCGAATGCTCGGCGCGCCGCTCCACCCACAACATGATCCAGCTGCTCAACCTGGGCACCTACAGCCGCGCCAGCCTGCAGGCGCTGCGCGCCGAAACAGGCATCGAGTACGACCACCTCAGCCGCGGCATCCTCCACTTCTACACCAGCGCCAAGGAGTTCGATGCCGCCATCGAGCCGGCCCGCATCATGCGCGAGCTCGGCTGCGAACGCCAGGTCATCGGTGCCGACGAAGTGGTGCGCATCGAACCGGCGCTGGCCGCCATCGCGCCGCGCCTGGCCGGCGCCACCTACACCAGCGCGGACGAGTCGGGCGACGTGCACCGCTTCACCACCGCGCTGGCGGCGCGTTGCGAGGCGGCCGGCGTGCGCTTCCGCTACGGCGTGCGCGTGCAGCGGCTGCATGCCGACGGCGGCGGCATGCGGGCGGTGGAATATGCCGACGACAGCGGCGCCTACCAGCTCGAAAGCGCCGATGCCTACGTGCTGGCGCTGGGCAGCTTCAGCCCGCTGCTGGCGCGGCCGCTGGGGATCAAGCTCGATATCTATCCCGCCAAGGGCTACTCGGCGACGCTGCCGGTGCTCGATGCGGAACGGGCGCCCAGCGTCAGCCTGACCGACGACGAGTACAAGCTGGTCTTCTCCCGCTTCGGCGACCGCCTGCGCATCGCCGGCACGGCGGAGCTTAACGGCTATGCGATGGAACTCAATCCGCTGCGCTGCGAAGCCATCGTGCGCCGCACGCTGGAGATCTTCCCGGGCATGAGCCGCCCGGAACTGGCGCGCTACTGGACCGGACTGCGCCCGGCCACGCCGGGCAACGTGCCGTACATCGGCGCCAGCAGCGTGGCGGGGCTCTACCTGAACACCGGCCACGGCACGCTGGGCTGGACGCATGGCTGCGGCTCCGGGCGCGCCATCGCCGACATCATCAGCGGCCGCGCCCCGGAGGTGGACTTCGCCTTCAGCGGCGCCCTGCCCCAGCGGCGCGTGGCGGCGGTGGCGGCCACCGGCGCCAGCGCGCGCTGAGCGCCGGCGCAAACGCTGTCTATCCGTCGCCCGAAGGCTTGTGGCAGGAAGCGGGCGACGGGAGGGCGTCTCAGGGCGCCGCCGCGATCACCTCGGCGACGGCCGCCGTCAGCTTGCGCGCGTAGGGCACGTGCAGGAACTCGTTGGGGCCGTGGGCATTGGACTTCGGCCCCAGCACGCCGCACACCATGAACTGCGCCGACGGGAAGCCGGCCTGCAATGTGTTCATCAAGGGGATGGTGCCGCCCTGGCCGATATAGGCCAGGTCATGGCCGAAGTGGGTGCGCGAGGCCGTGTTCATGGCCTGTTCCAGCCAGGGCGCCAGGCCGGGCGCGTTCCAGCCGTTGGCCGCGCCGGCGGCGGGCTTGAAGGTGACCTTGGCGTTGTAGGGCGGGTCCAGTTCGAGCAGGGCCTTGAGATCGGCCGCCGCCCGCGCGGCGTCGACCAGCGGCGGCAGGCGCAGCGACAGCTTGAAGGCCGTGCGCGGGCGCAGCACATTGCCGGCATCCGCCAGCGACGGCAGGCCGGCGGCACCGGTGACCGACAGCGAGGGCCGCCAGTTGGCGTTGAGCAGCACTTCCTGCGGATCGGCCACCACCGGCAGCACCGGCCGGCCGTCCTGGCCGCACGACCAGGGCATGCCCTTCCATACCGCCTCGCAGAGGATGCGCGCGGCCGCCTCGGTCTCGCGCAGGCGGTCGGCCGGAACCGGGCAATGGAAGGCGTCGGGCAGGATATTGCCGGTGGCGGCATCCTCCAGGCGCTCGAACAACTGGCGCATCACGCGGAAGCTGGACGGCGCGATGCCGCCATAGGAGCCCGAGTGGATGCCCTCCTCCAGCACCTCCACTTCGAGGTCGCCCACCACCAGGCCGCGCAGCGAGGTGGTCAGCCACAGCTGGTCGTAGTTGCCGGCGCCGGAATCCAGGCAGACCACCAGGCCGACCCGCCCCAGGCGCTGGCGCAGCGCGTCCACATACGGCAGCAGGTCATAGCTGCCGGATTCCTCGCAGGTCTCGATCAGGCCCACGCAGCGCGGGCGCTCCACGCCCTGCGCATCGAGCGCGGCCAGCGCCGCGATGCTGGCGTAGACGGCATAACCGTCGTCGGCGCCGCCGCGGCCGTAGAGGCGCCCGTCCTCCATCTTGGGCGTCCAGGGGCCGAGGTCGCGGCGCCAGCCGTCGAACTCGGGCTGCTTGTCGAGGTGGCCGTACAGCACGATGGTCTCGCTGCTGCCCGAACGCGTGGCGGGCGTCTCGAAATAGAGCAGCGGCGTGCGCCCGGGCAGGCGGATCACTTCCAGCTTGAGGCCGCGCACCGGCTGGCGCTCGACCCAGGCGGCGGCATCGGCGACGACGCGCTCCAGGTGGCCGTGGCGTGCCCAGTCGGCGTCGAAGGCAGGACTCTTGGCGGGAATGCCGATGTAGTCGGTCAGCGCGGGGACGATCTCGTCGTTCCACTTGCGCTCGACGAAGTCGCGCAGCGCGGCGCTGTCGGGCGCGCGGGTCGGTGCAGCCGTGTCGGTGGTCATGGTGCGTCCTGGCAGGTGGGAAGCGGCGCGGGCGGCCGGTGCGAGGCATTGTCGCACAGCGCCGCCCGCGCACGGGACGCACGGCCGCGGAACGCCGCGGCCAGGGTTGGGGCCTCAGGCCGCGGGCATCAGACGTCGATGGCCGAGTCCGACTTGACCTTGCGGCGCAGCTCGAACTTCTGGATCTTCCCGGTCGAGGTCTTGGGCAGCGGCCCGAAATAGACCGCCTTGGGTACCTTGAAGCCCGCCAGCAGCGAGCGGCAGTGCGCCATCAGTTCCTCGGCGGTGACGCTCGCGCCTTCCTTCAGCTCGACGAAGGCGCATGGCGTCTCGCCCCACTTGGCGTCGGGCTGGGCGACCACCGCCGCCGCCAGCACCGCGGGATGGCGGTACAGCGCGTCTTCGACCTCGACCGAGGAGATGTTCTCGCCGCCGGAGATGATGATGTCCTTGCTGCGGTCCTTGATCTTGACGTAGCCGTCAGGCATGCACACGCCCAGGTCGCCGGTGTGGAACCAGCCGCCGGCGAAGGCTTCGCGCGAGGCCTTCTCGTTCTTGAGATAGCCCTTCATGCAGATATTGCCGCGGAACATGATCTCGCCGATGGTCTCGCCGTCGGCCGGCACCGGCTCCATGGTGTCGGGATCCAGCACCGCCACCTGCGACTGCAGGTGGTAGCGCACGCCCTGGCGGGCCTTCATCACCGCACGTTCTTCCTGCGACAGCGCCGTCCAGCTGTCCTGCTCGGCGCACACCGCGGCCGGGCCGTAGACCTCGGTCAGGCCGTAGACGTGGGTCAGGTCGAAGCCCATGGCCTCCATCTGCGCCAGCACCGCGGCCGGCGGCGGCGCGCCCGCCACCATGCCGCGCACCGGCCCGCGCAGCCCTTCGCGCCAGGCCGCCGGCGCGTTGACCAGGGCGGTATGGACGATGGGCGCGGCGCAGTAGTGAGTCACGCCTTCATCGCGCATCAGGTCGAAGACCAGCTTGGGCTCGAACTTGCGCAGGCAGACGTTGACCCCGGCGCGGGCCGCCACCGTCCACGGGAAGCACCAGCCGTTGCAATGGAACAGCGGCAGCGTCCACAGGTAGACGGCATGCTTGGGCATGTCCCATTCGAGGATGTTGGAGACCGCGTTGATGGCCGCGCCGCGGTGGTGGTAGACCACGCCCTTCGGGTCGCCGGTGGTGCCCGAGGTGTAGTTCAGGGCAATGGCATCCCACTCGTCGTCCGGCAGGCGCCAGGCGTATTCCGGGTCGCCGCCGGCGAGGAAGCTCTCGTAGTCGGTCTCGCCGAAGGGCTGGGCCGGCACGGGGCCGAGCGCGTCATGCACGGCGATCACCTTCAGGCCGGGCACTTCCAGCGCCATCTGGCGCGCCACGTCGGCGAACTCGGTGTCGGCCAGCAGCACGCGCGCCTCGCCGTGGCGCAGCATGAACAGCAGGTTGGCGGCGTCCAGGCGGATATTGAGCGCATTGAGCACCGCGCCCGCCATCGGCACGCCGAAATGGGCCTCGATCATGGCCGGGGTGTTGGGCAGCAGCGCCGCCACGGTGTCCCCCTTGCCCACCCCGGCCGCGGCCAGCGCGCTGGCCAGGCGGCGGGTGCGCGCGTAGGTGTCGCGCCAGTTCTGCCGCACCGGGCCGTGCACGATGGCGAGCCGGTCGCCATACACTTCGGCAGCGCGGGCGATGAAGTCGATGGGAGTGAGGGGAACGAAATTGGCCGGGTTCTTGCCCAGGCCCGTCTCGAAGTCGGTCGGCATGCTTGGAGTCTCCACGTGCGCCGGCGCGGACCGCGCCCGGCGCTGTTACTTTTTGCGCTGCAAGGCTATCATCGCACACGCCGCCGCACTGTCGCCTGGATGACAGTGCGCCGCGCGCGCCGCATTCCGCCGCTTCCAGCGCTTCCGCCGTCCTGTCGCCGCCACCGCCTTGCCAGCCGCTTTCCGCCTGCCGCCGCCTGCCGCCATGACCACCGAGCCCCCGTCCGCCGACCCCGGCCCTGCCCCGCAGGCCGCCGCCGTGCTCGCCGGCCATGCGTGGTTCGACGCGCTGGCGCCGCACCACCAGGCCCTGGCGGCACGGCAGACCCTGGTGCAGGACTACGCGGCAGGCGCCTACATCGCCCGCCGCGGCGAGACCTCGCGCTACTGGATCGGCGCCGACACCGGCCTGATCAAGCTGGCGGTCTATACCGCCGATGGCCGCGGCTGCACCTTCTCCGGCGTACCGGCCGGCGGCTGGTGCGGCGAAGGCAGCGTGCTCAAGCGCGAACCGCGCCGCTACGACGTGATCGCCATCCGCGATTCACGCGTGCTGCTGGTGCCGGACGATGTATTCCATACGCTGCTCGGCGAAAGCCTGCCCTTCGCCTCCTTCGTGGTGCGCCAGCTCAACGAACGCATGGGGCAGTTCATCGCCATGGTGCAGAACGACCGCCTGCTGGGCGCCGACGCGCGCGTCGCCCAGGCCATCGCCCAGCTCTTCCATCCGGCGCTGTATCCCCGCACCAGCGCCGTGCTGGAACTGTCGCAGGAGGAAATCGGCCTGCTCACGGGCCTGTCCCGCCAGCGCGTCAACCAGGCCCTGCGCCGCCTGGCCGCCGACGGCATGGTCGACCTGTCCTACCAGAGCATCCGCGTGACCGACCTCGAGCAGTTGCGCCGCTTCGGGCTGTCGGCGCTATGAGCGCTATGAGTGCTATGAGCTCTCTACCGCGCGGCCGGCATACAATGCCGGCACGGCGCGCCTGAAGCGCGCCGGCTTCCCGACCCGTCATGGCCTTCCAGATCCCCTCCGAACTTCGCCTGAGCCGGCTGCGCTTCCCCTTCGCCGTGCGCGTGGAAGCCGTGCGCGGCGTGGCACGGCTGCGCGATGCCAATGCGCGGCGCGAGGTCCGGCCCGGCGATCCCTTCGTGGTCCCCGCCTTCGCCCACTTCGACTGCGACCTGCAGGCCGGCCCCGGCCGGCCGGTGGAGCTGACGCTGACCGCGGTGCCCGACCAGGCCTGCCCGCGCATGCTGCTGGCGGGCGGGCAGGAAAAATACTGGTCACGCGCGCTGGCCCATGCGATCTTCCTGCAGCCCCGCCTGGCCTGGAACGCCACGCTGGCCGCCGAACGCTGGCACGTGGCGCCGCGCCTGGTGCGCGCGCGGCTGTTCGCCGAGGGCGAGGCACTGCACGCCCTGCTGCGCGAGCAGCGCGTGGCGCACGCGCTCTATGCGCTGGCGGTGCCGGGGCTGCCGCCCGACACCGCCACGCCGGCCGGCCTCGGCCGCCTGGCCCAGGCAGCCGGCCTGCGCGACGCCGCCACGCTGGCCAACGCCTGCGCCAACCTGCACGGCATGCACCCCGCCTGCCTGCTGGCGGCGCCCGGCGCGCCGGCGGCCACGCGCACGCTGCCGGGCTGGCATCCGGCCGCCGCCTGAGGCGGCGCAGCGGCGGAACGGCTCAGCGGCGGCCGGAAAATCCGGCGCCCTCCTCCGGTCGTCGCCAGCGGTGCACGCGGGCGCAGGCAAGGTCCGTCAACGTGAGCCCCATCACGCATGCCCGCCACGGAGGCGCCAGCCCGGCCCGCCTGCCCCCTACTCCAGCGTGATATGGTGCGCCCGGATCAGCGCGCCCCACTTGGCCTGTTCGCGCCCGACGAAGGCGGCGAAGCCGGCCCGGCTGTCGCCCATCGGCTCCAGGCCGAGATCCTGCATCTGCTTGACGACCGCCGGGTCCTTGAGCGCGGCGACGATGGCGGCGTTCAGCTTGTCGACCGTGGCGGACGGCGTGCCGGCCGGCACCACCACGCCTTGCCAGGCAAAGGCGGTGAAGTCCGCCAGGCCGGCCTCGGCGAAGGTCGGCACGTTGGGCAGCACCGCGGCGCGCTGCTCGGCGGGCAGCGCGATGGCGCGGATGCGGCCGGCGCGGATCAGCGGCGCGGCGGCGGACAGGTCGGCCATCATGAAGTCGACCTGGCTGCCGGCGAGGTCCTGCAGTGCCGGCGGCGTGCCCTTGTAGGGCACGTGCACGGCCTGTGCCTTGAGACGGTCGAGCATCAGCTGGGCGCTCAGGTGGTGCGGGCTGCCGGTGCCGACCGAGGCGTAGGTGGCCTTGCCGCCGTCCGCTTTCAGCCACTGGATGAATTCGGCCAGGGTGTGGGCCGGCACGCGCGGGCTGGTGACCAGCACCACCGGCAGCCGCACCAGCGGAGTCACCAGGGTGAAGTCGGCCTTGGCGTCATAGGGCAGCTTGGGATAGAGCGCGGGGTTGAGCACCAGCGTGCCCTGCCCCGCCGTCAGCAGCGTGGCGCCGTCCGCCTTGGCGCGCGCCACGTCCTGCGCGGCCAGGATGGTGGCGCCGCCCGGCTTGTTGTCCACCACGATGTTCTGCTGCAGCACCGGCGAGATCTTCTGCGCGACGATGCGGGTGGCGAGGTCGCTGCCGCCCCCCGCGCTGTAAGGCACCACCCAGCGCGCGGGCGGCTCGGCCCGCGCGGCCGTGATGCCGCCGAGGCCGAGGCCGAGGCCGGCCACCAGGGCGAGCGTGCCGAGCCTGGCGCGGCGGCGGGAAGGGAAATGGCGCTGGCGCTGTGCTGCCGGCATGGTCGTGTCTCCTTGGAATAGGGCGTTGTTCTGTGTCTTGGCCCCTGGCGCGGCAGGGCGGGCGTCAGTAGGTCTTGTCCTGTGCCGCTCCGGCGGCGGCGGGCGGCGCCGCCTTGAACTGCGCGGCCAGCGCCTCGGCGCCGCGGGCCAGCACGGTGGTGTCCACGCCGACGGCGGTGAAGCGCGTGCCGAGGTCCATGTAGCGGCGCGACTGCGCCGCGTCGCCGCTGAGGATGCCGGCCGCCTTGCCGGCGGCGCGGATGCGCGCGATGGCATCGGCGATGGCCTGCTGCACCTCGGGGTGGCCGGGGTTGCCCAGGTGGCCGAAGTCGGCGCTGAGGTCGGAGGGGCCGATGAAGACGCCATCGACACCCTCGGTGGCGAGGATGCCATCCAGGTTGTCCAGCCCGGCGCGCGTCTCCACCTGCACCAGCACGCACATCTCTTCGTTGGCGCGCGCCAGGTAGCCGGGCACGCGGTTCCAGCGCGAGGCGCGCGCCAGCGCGGCGCCGACGCCGCGCACGCCCTGCGGCGGGTAGCGCGTGGCGGCCACGGCGGCGGCCGCTTCCTCGCCGGTCTGCACCATCGGCACCAGCAGCGTCTGCACGCCGATGTCGAGCAGTTGCTTGATCAGCACCGCATCGTTCCAGGCCGCGCGCACCACCGGCCGCACCGGATAGGGCGCCACGGCCTGCAGCTGGGCCAGGATGGACGGCACCGTATTGGGCGCGTGCTCGCCGTCGATCAGCAGCCAGTCGAAGCCGGCGCCGGCCAGCAGCTCGGCGGTGTAGGGGCTGGCCAGGCCCAGCCACAGGCCGATCTGCTGCTCGCCCGCCTGCAGTGCGCGCTTGAAGGTATTGACAGGGAAATCCATGGGGAAACTCCTCGGGCCGCACGCGACCCCGGTGCGGGGAGCGCGGGTGGCGCGCTCAGGCGAAATGGCAGCCGACCGTGCCCAGCGGGCCGTAGTCGACGTGGAAGGTGTCGCCCGCCTGGGCCACCACCGGGCGGGTGAAGGAACCGCCCAGGATCACCTCGCCGGCCTCCAGGCGCACGCCGAAGGGATGCAGCTTGTTGGCCAGCCAGGCCACGCCGTTGGCCGGGTGGTTCAGCACGCCGGCGGCCACGCCGGTCTCCTCGATCACGCCGTTGCGCGACATGATGGCCGAGACCCAGCGCAGGTCCACGTCGAAGGGCCGCACCGGGCGCCCGCCCATCACCACGCCGGCGTTGGCCGCGTTGTCGGAGATGGTGTCGAACACCTTGCGCGGGCGCTTGCTCTCGGGATCGATGGACTGGCTGCGCGCATCGATGATCTCCAGCGCCGGGATCACGTACTCGACCGCGTCATAGATGTCGAACAACGTGCAGTTCGGACCCGCCAGCGGCTTGCCGAGGATGAAGGCCAGCTCCACCTCCACGCGCGGCATGATGAAGCGGCCGGTGGGGATCTCGCCGCCTTCGTGGAAGAACATGTCGTCCAGCAGGGTGCCGTAGTCGGGCTCGTCGATCTGCGACGACATCTGCATCGCGCGCGAGGTCAGCCCGATCTTGTGGCCCTTGACGGTGCGGCCTTCTGCCAGTTTCAGCGCGACCCATTCGCGCTGGATCGCATAGGCATCCTCGATGGTGATGTCGGGATGGTCCAGCGAGATCTGGCGGATCTGGACACGGGTCTTCTCCGCCTGGTTCAGGCGTTCCGCCACCTGGCGGATCAGTTCGGGACTCAGCATGGGGACTCCGGCGGCGCGAGCGCCGCGACAATGAACGGATGGGCCGGCTCGGCGTGCCTCAGCCGGCCTTCTTGAAACGGGCGTGCACGTTGTTGTGCTTGTAGCTGCCGCCCTCGTTGAACTCGACCAGTTCCATCGACAAGGCCAGGTAGCGCCTGGCGTAGAGTTCGGCGAAATGCTGCTTGATCGCCTCGAACAGCTCGTCGCAGGCCTTCTTCTTGACCGCTGCCTCGCGCCCGGCGCCGATCTTCAGCGTCACGTGGACGAAGGCGTAGTCTTCTTCCCCGTCGGCCATGCGGTAGTCCGCCAGCGCGATGGCGCGCGAGCGGATGCCGCCGATGGGAAACACCCCGCCCTGTGCGATCAGGGTGTCGTTGATGGTCTTCAGCAGTGCCGGCACGTCGGCTTCGGCGCGGATGTTGTCGGTGTACTCGACGATGACATGAGGCATGGCAGTGCTCGCGGAATCTCGGCAAAGAATCAGGGCAGCGGAAAGATCGCGTTGATCTGGCCGGTACCCGAACTGGTGAAGTAGTCGGTGACGATCTCCACCGGCTTGTCATAGGCGTCCCAGCCCAGCAGCCCCAGCAGCATCGCCGTGTCGTGCATGCCGCCCTCGCCCACGCACAGCTCGTTGTACTCGGGCAGCATGCGGCAGAAGGTGGCCCAGTCGCCCTGCTTCCACAGCTCGACCACGCGCAGGTCGACCTGCTTGTAGAACTCGCGGCTGATCTGGTGGATGCTCTCTTCCGGGCTGTTGTTGTCGTTGAAGCGGTGCGACAGCGAGCCGCTGGCGAGAAAGGCCACGTTGGCATCGCTCTTCTCGATGGCCTCGCGCAGCGCGACGCCGAAGCGGCGGCTCTCGTCGAGCTGGTGCCAGGCGCACCAGCCGGCGATGGAGACCACCTTGAAATGCTGGTCGCCGTTCATGTAGCGCATCGGCACCAGGGTGCCGTACTCAAGCTCCAGGCTGCCGATCTCGTGCGCACGCGTCATCACGCCGTGCTCGCACGCGGTCTGGGCGATCAGGCGGCCCAGCTCCGGGTTGCCCGCATAGGCATAGGCCATGTCCTTGATGAAGTGGGGCAGCTCGTTGCTGGTGTAGATGCCCTCGAAGCGCGCGTTGCAGTTGACGTGGTAGCCGGCGTTGACCAGCCAGTGCACGTCAGACACCACGATGGTGTCGACGCCCAGCTCGCGGCAGCGGCGGCCGATCTCCCGGTGCCCGGCGATGGCCGCCGCGCGGCAGCCGTGGTGCTTGCCGGGCAGCTCCGACAGGTACATCGACGGTACATGCGTGATCTTGGCGGCCAGCGAAAGCTTGCCCATGGTCTTGTCTCCTTCCTGTGGCGCCGTGCCTGCCGGCCTGCGCCTTGTCTGCCTTGCTTGCCGGGTTCCGGCCAGAGCGATGGCCCTTATCCTTCCTGCTGCCTGCTTCCTGCTTCCTGCTTCCTGCTGCCTGCTCCCCTCTCGCGCCCGCGGGAGAGCGGTCGGGGGTGAGGGCCGGCATTCGCCAGTACGACGGCGTTCACCTCATGCCAGCGCCTGCCCACTGCCCATTCCCCCCGGCCCTCATACCCCCCACTTGGGGATATGGTGGCTGCCCATCGAAATACACACGTTCTTCACCTCGGCAAACACTTCGAAGCTGTACTCGCCGCCCTCGCGCCCGGTGCCGGATTCCTTGGTGCCGCCGAAGGGCTGGCGCAGGTCGCGCACGTTCTGGCTGTTGACGAAGACCATGCCGGCCTCGATGCCGCGTGCCAGGCGGTGCACCTTGCCCACGTCCCGGGTCCAGATATAGGAGGCCAGGCCGTAGCTGGTGTCGTTGGCCTGCGCCAGGCCGTCTTCCTCGTCCTTGAACGGGATCAGGCAGGCCACGGGCCCGAAGATCTCTTCCTGCGCCACGCGCATGCGGTTGTCGACGTCGGCCAGCACCGTCGGGCGCACGAAGTTGCCGTGTTTCAGGTGCGCGGGCAGGCCTTCGGGCAGTTCGGGGCCGCCGGCCAGGATGCGCGCACCTTCCTGTTCGCCCAGACGGATGTAGCCGGTCACCTTTTCCCAATGCTGGCGCGTGATCATCGCGCCGACATGGGTCTGCGGGTCGGTCGGGTCGCCCACGCGCAGGCGCGCGGCGCGCTCGGCAAACTGGCGCACGAATTCGTCGTAGACGGTCTCCTGCACGAAGATGCGCGAGCCGGCGGTACAGCGCTCGCCGTTGATCGAGAAGATGGTGAACAGGGCCGCGTCGAGCGCGCGCTCGAGGTCGGCGTCGTCGAACACCAGCACCGGCGACTTGCCGCCCAGTTCCATCGAGAACTTCTTCAGGCCGGCGCGCTCGATGATGCGCTTGCCGGTGACGGTGCCGCCGGTGAAGGAAACCGCGCGCACGTCCGGATGGCGCACCAGCGCGTCGCCGGCCGTGGCGCCCAGGCCCTGCACCACGTTGAGCACGCCGGGCGGCACGCCGGCTTCCAGCGCCAGCATGCCGAGCTGGTCGGCGGTGAGCGGCGACAGCTCGGACATCTTCAGCACGGCGGTATTGCCCAGCGCCAGACAGGGCGCGACCTTCCAGGTGGCCGTCATGAAGGGCACGTTCCACGGCGAGATCAGCGCGCACACGCCGACCGGCTGGTAGAGCGTGTAGTTGAGCATCTGGTCGTCGACCGGATAGGTGCGCCCGTTCATCTGCACGCACACCTCGGCGAAGAAGTTGAAGTTCTCGGAAGCGCGCGGGATCAGCTGCTTGCTGGTCTGCGCGATGGGCAGGCCGGTGTCCTGCGTTTCCAGCGCCGCCAGCTGCGGCACGTTCTGCGCGATCAGCTCGCCGAGCCGGCGCATGATGCGCGCGCGTTCCTTGGCCGGTGTGTTGGCCCACTTGGGAAAGGCCGCCTTGGCCGCGGCGACGGCGGCGTCGATCTCCGCCTCGCCGCCCGCGGCGACCTCGGCGATGGCCTCGCCGGTGGCGGGGTTCCAGGTGGTGAAGCGGTCCTTGCTGTCGACCTGCTTGCCATCGATCCAGTGCTTGATCATCTCAGTCTCCTTGCTGCCGGCGCCCGGCAAGTACGTGTGTCCGCTGCGCCCGGCGCTTCAGTCGGTGCTGCCGTATCCGCCCGCGGCGGCGATGGTGTTCACCAGCCGTCCGATGCCCTCGATCTCCGTGACGACCTCGTCGCCGGGCTGCGTGTCGGCCAGCCCTTCCGGCGTGCCGGTGAGGATCATGTCGCCGGCTTCCAGCGTCATGAAGCTGCTCAGGTAGGCGATCAGCCACGGGATGCCGAAGATCATGTCGCGCGTCGAGCCCTCCTGCGTCAGCTTGCCGTTGACGGTGGTGCGCAGGGTCAGGTTCATCGGGTCGTCGATATCGTCGCGGTCCACCAGCCAGGGGCCCAGCGGCGTGCAGGTATCGCGGTTCTTCACCCGCAGGTTGGGACGGTAGTAGTTCTCGAGGTAGTCGCGGATGGCGTAGTCGTTGGCCACGGTGTAGCCGCGCACATAGTCATAGGCATCGGCTTCCTTGACGTGGCGCGCGGTGCGGCCGATCACCACCGCCAGCTCGCACTCGTAGTGCATGTACTTGACGCCGTCCGGGCGGATGGTGCGGCCGCGGTGGCCGATGAAGGTGCCCGGCCCCTTGAGGAAGACCAGCGGTTCCTCCGGTGCCTTGAAGGCCAGTTCCTTCGCGTGGTCGGCATAGTTCAGCCCCAGCGCGAAACTGGTGCGCGGCGCCACCGGCGGCAGCCACACCACCGCGTCCTCGGCCACTTCGCGGCCGTCGTCCAGCTTCAGCCGGCCCGCGCCGGCAGGCCGGGCACCGTGGACCAGGCCGTCATACGCAACGCGCGCGGTCTTCATGCTGCCTCCCCGCTACGGGCGGCCGCCACGACGCGGTGCTGCAGGCGGCCGACATGCTCGATCTCGATCTCCACCACGTCGCCGGCGCGCGCCAGCGGCGCGCCCTCCGGCACGCCGGCCAGCAGCACGTCGCCGGCTTCCAGCGACATGAAGGCGCTGACTTCCGCCAGCAACTGCTCGACCGGACGGATCAGGTTGGATGTGTGGTTGCGCTGCCGCACCTCGCCGTTGATGCGCACCGAAAGCGCCAGCGCGCCGGCGTCGGCCACCGCCGCGCGGGGCGTGATCCAGGGGCCGATCGGGCAGTAGCCGTCGCGGCACTTGTGGCGCACCGCCGGACGGTAGTAGCTGGCGTGGGGCACGCTGACGTCGGACACCACGGTGTAGCCGGCAATGTAGTCGGCAGCGCGCGCCGCGTCGATGCGGGTGGCGCGCCGGCCGATCACGATGCCCAGCGCGGCGCCGATCTCGAGCGTCTCCGTGCCGGGCGCCAGTTCGACCTCGGCGAGGTGGCCGGCCAGGGTGTTGGCCGGCTTGAGGTACAGGATCGGCGCCGCCGGCGGCGCCTGGTAGGGCGCGGCGTGGACGCTGTCACCCAGGGCCGCCAGCGCGCCGCGGTAGTTCAGCAGCGCCCCGTAGACGGTGCCGGTCACCGCCGGCAGCCAGCGGAAGGCCGCCGGGTCCAGCGTGCGGCCGCCGTCCAGCGGCAGCCCGCTCGTTGCCTCCACCTCGGCGGTGGCCGGCTGGCCGCCGCGCACGGCGATCCGTGCCAGCCGCGTCATGCTTGCGCTCATGGTCTCCTCTCGCTCCCGATGGACCGGTGCCGGCCGCGGGCGCCATGCCCGCGTGACCGACGCGCCGGTCTCGTGCTCATTCATTGATTAACATGTTAATTAAAAAGACCGCTGCTTTCAAGCACCGTGTCTCGCGCCGGCGCCGGCACGCTCCAGCCTTGCGCCGATGGCCGCCGCCGTCACCCTACGTCACCTTACCGTGCTGTCATGGCCCTGTCATCGACGCTCCGCACAATGCCGCCCAGACACGGTTGCCGGTGCATCGACGCACCTGGATGACGCAGCGCAACATGCGCGCACACCGTGACGGGCCTTGACGCCCGCTTTTTTTCGACTGAAATGAAAACGTTTTCAAACCTGCCGGCACGCTGCCGGCAAGCAGCCCGCCGATGACGCAAGACGATGCCCCGCTTCCCGGCGCCGCGACCCTGGCCGATGTCGCCGAGGCCGCACGCGTGTCGCTGGCCACGGCCTCGCGCGTGTTCAGCAGCCCGGCGCTGGTACGCGACGCCACCGCGCAGCGCGTGCTCGACGCCGCCCGCACGCTGCGCTTCCGCCCCAACCTGCTGGGCAGCAAGCTGCGCGCGCAGCGCACCCGCATGATCGGCGTGATGCTGCCGACGCTGGAGAACGCGGTTTTCGCCGAGTGCTGGCATGGCATCGAAGAGGCCGCGCTGGCGGCCGGGTATTCGCTGATGCTGGTGACCAGCGGCTACCGGCCGGAGCGCGAACGCGAGCGCGTCGAGTACCTGCTGCGCCACCGCGTCGACGGCATGGTGCTGACCGTGGCGGACGCCGCCCGCAGCGCCGTGCTCGACCAGCTCGACACGGAAGACATCCCCTACGTGCTGGCCTACAACCAGGCCGGGCCGCGCGGGCGGCGCCACTCGGTCTCGGTGGACAACCGCGCCAGCGCCTGCGCCGGTGTACAGGCCCTGCTGGCCGCCGGGCACCGGCGCATCGCCGTGGTGTCGGGCGCCTTCATCGCCTCCGACCGTGCGCGCCAGCGCTTCGCCGGCTACCAGGACGCCATGCGTGCGCAGGGCCTCGCGCCCGCCCCCGCGCTGTGCCTGCCCTCGCACACGGCCAGCAACGCGGACCAGCTGGCGGCACTGATGGCGGGCCCCGGAGCGCCCACCGCGCTGTTCTGCACCAATGACCTGCTGGCCATCGGCGTGATCTCCGACCTGCGCCGCCTGGGCCTGCGCGTGCCGGCCGATGTCTCGGTGCTCGGCTACGACGGCATCGCGCTGGGCACGGCGGTCGAGCCCGCGCTGGCCACCGTGGCGCAGCCCAGCGGCGAGATCGGCGCGCAGGCCATCGCGCGCCTGCTGGCCCGGCTCGAACCTGGCGCCGCACCCGCCGGCGCACGCGTGACGCTGCTGGCGCATGCGCTGCGCCCGGGCGGCACCATCGGCGCGCCGCCGGGTGACGCTGCCGCAGCCGGTGCCGATGCCATAGTCCCCGACGCTTCATCCGACGCTGCGCCCGCAGCCCTTTCCGACGCTGTCCCCCCCGCAGTCCAACCAAGGAGTTCCTGATGCATCCGATTCGTTCCTGGCGCCGCGGCCTGCGCGCGATCGCACTGGCCCTCGGCACCGCCGCGCTCAGCCATGCCGCCGCCGCCCAGACCGCGATCTGCTACAACTGCCCGCCCGAATGGGCCGACTGGGCCGCGCAGATCCGCGCCATCAAGGACAAGACCGGCGTCACCGTGCCGTTCGACAACAAGAACTCCGGCCAGTCGCTGGCGCAACTGGTGGCCGAGAAGGCCAGCCCGGTCGCCGACGTGGTCTACTACGGCGTGACCTTCGGCATCCAGGCCCGCAAGGACGGCGTCACCGCCGCCTACAAGCCGGCCCACTGGGCCGACATTCCCGACGGCCTCAAGGACCCGCAGGGCAACTGGTTCGCCATCCACTCGGGCACCATGGGCTTCATGGTCAATGTCGACGCGCTGCGCGGCAAGCCGGTGCCGCAGTCGTGGGCCGACCTGCTCAAGCCCGAGTACAAGGGCCTGGTCGGCTATCTCGACCCCGCCAGCGCCTTCGTCGGCTACGTCGGCGCGGTGGCCGTCAACCAGGCGCTGGGCGGCACCCTGGACAACTTCGGCCCGGCCTTCAAGTACTTCAAGGACCTGCAGAAGAACCAGCCCATCGTGCCCAAGCAGACCGCCTACGCGCGCGTGCTGTCGGGCGAGATCCCCATCCTGCTGGACTACGACTTCAACGCCTACCGGGCGCGCTACAAGGACCACGCCAACGTCGCCTTCGTCATTCCGAAGGAAGGCTCGGTGGTGGTGCCTTATGTGATGAGCCTGGTCAACAAGGCTCCGCATGAAGCCGAGGGCCGCAAGGTGCTCGACTTCGTGCTGTCCGACGCCGGCCAGGCGCTGTGGGCCAATGCCTACCTGCGGCCGGTGCGCGGCACCATGCCCAAGGACGTGCAGGCGCGCTTCCTGCCGGCCGCCGACTACGCGCGCGCCAGGACGGTGGACTACGGCAAGATGGCCGAGGTGCAGAAGGCCTTCAGCGACCAGTATTTGAAGGAGGTGCGCTGAGGGCGGGGCAGGCGTGATCGCACCATCCCCGCGATGGTTTGCTCCCCTCTCCCACAGCGTGGGAGAGGGGCCGGGGGTGAGGGCCGGCGCCCGCGCAAAGCGAGTGTCATCGTTCTGGCGAATGCCCGCCCTCACCCCCGCCCCTCTCCCGCAAGCGGGAGAGGGGAGACAACCCAGCGCGGAGTTCGTGCCCGCGCCCATGCCCACTCAGCGGCCATCGAAACCACGACTCCCACCCAAGCCATGCCACGCCGCCCCCCGCTCCTCTTCCTCTTCGCCCTGCCCGCGCTGGTCGTCTTCGCGGCCTTCTTCTGCCTGCCGATGGCCAGGCTGCTCGCCGTCAGCGTCGGCGGCGAACAGGGCGCCGGCGTCTACTGGACCATGCTCAGCAGCCCGCGCTACCTGCACAGCCTGCTGGTGACCGTGCTGCTGTCCGGCACGGTGACGCTGGCCACGCTGCTGATCGCCGGCGTGGCCGGCACCTTCCTGCAGCGCCACCCGGTGCCGGGCAAGCCGGTGCTGGTCGCCATGCTGACCTTTCCGCTGGCCTTCCCGGGCGTGGTGATCGGCTTCATGGTGATCATGCTGGGCGGCCGCAACGGCCTGCTGGCGGCGCTCGGCGACCGGCTGGCCGGCGAGCGCTGGACCTTCGCCTACGGCCTGGCCGGCCTGTTCGTCGGCTATCTGTACTTCTCCATCCCGCGCGTGATCCTCACCGTGATGGCGGCGGTGGAGAAGCTCGACCCCTCGCTGGAAGAGGCGGCGTGCTCGCTCGGCGCCGGCCCCTGGGGCGTGGTGCGCGACGTCATGCT
This sequence comes from Cupriavidus sp. USMAHM13, assembly GCF_001854285.1. NCBI lineage: Bacteria > Pseudomonadati > Pseudomonadota > Betaproteobacteria > Burkholderiales > Burkholderiaceae > Cupriavidus > Cupriavidus sp. USMAHM13. Next base: position 2,107,392 of record NZ_CP017752.1, on the reverse strand, counting down.
GCCCGCGCTGATGCCGGCGCTGGTGTCGAGCGGCGCGATCTGCTTCGCCACCAGCATGGGCGCCTTCGGCACGGCCTTCACGCTGGCCACCCAGCTCGACGTGCTGCCGCTCACCATCTACAACGAGTTCACCAACTACGCCAATTTCGGCATGGCCGCCGCGCTGTCGGTGCTGTTGGGCGCGGTCACCTGGGCCCTGCTGGCGCTGGCGCGCTGGTTCTCGGGCGACGCCGTGGCCGCCACCGCCTAGGAGACCGCCTATGTCCTCCCTTCCGAATGCCCGCCAAGGCCACCAGCCCCGCCGCGCCGGCTACTGGCTGCAGTTCGCGCTGACCGCCGCCGTCTGCCTGTTCATGACCGCGCCGGTGGTGCTGTCGGTGCTGGCCGGCCTCACCAACAATATCTTCATCGGCCTGGCCAGCGGCCTGACCACGCGCTGGCTGGGCGAGGTATGGGCGCTCTACCGCGGCACCATCTTCCTCTCGCTGGGCATCGCGCTGGCCTGCCTGGCCTGCACCCTGGTGCTGGGCGTGCCCGCGGCCTACTACATGGCGCTGCGGCGCGGGCGCCTGACGCGCCTGGTCGAAGAACTGCTGATGCTGCCGGTGGCCGTGCCCGGACTGGCCACGGCGCTCGGCCTGATCCTGCTCTACGGCGGCTGGGCGGCGCTGCGCACCAGCTGGGTCTTCATCCTGATCGGCCACGTGCTGTTCACGCTGCCGTTCATGGTGCGCGCGGTGCTGGCCGTGCTGTCGGCCATCGACGTGCGCACGCTCGAAGACGCCGCCGCCAGCCTGGGGGCCTCGCGCCTGCAGCGCTTCTTCGGCGTGGTGCTGCCCAACTGCCGCCAGGGCATCCTGGCGGGCGCGCTGATGGTGGTCACGCTGTCGGTCGGCGAGTTCAACCTGACCTGGATGCTGCACACCCCGACCACGCAGACGCTGCCGGTCGGCCTGGCCGACAGCTACGCCTCGATGCGGCTGGAGATCGGCTCCGCCTACACCATCGTCTTCTTCCTGATGATCATTCCCCTGCTGGTACTGATGCAGGCCCTGTCGGCCGCCGGCGCACGCGCGCGCAAGCACCGCGCGCCGATGCCCGATGCCGCCGGCGAGGCCACCTCCATCGCTGCCCCCGCCGCCCAGCTCAACGCCGAGACCCGCCATGCATGACACCATTCCCATCCGCCTGCGCGGCTGCGCCAAGACCTTCGCCGACGGCACCGTCGCGCTGCAGCCGCTCGATCTCGACATCGGCGCGGCCGAGACCGTGGTGCTGCTCGGGCCCTCGGGCTGCGGCAAGACCACCACGCTGCGCCTGATCGCCGGCCTGGAATTCCCCGACGCCGACGGCGAGGTGTGGTTCGGCGAGCAGGACGTGACGGCGCTGCCGATCGAGAAGCGCGGCGTCGGCATGGTGTTCCAGAGCTATGCCTTGTTCCCCAACATGACGGTGGCGGAGAACATCGGCTATGGCCTGCGCGTGCGCCGCCTCGACAGCGCCGCGCGGCGCCGCCGCGTCGACGAGATGCTGGGCATGATGCACCTGGAGGCGCTGGCCGACCGCCGCGTCGACCAGCTCTCCGGCGGCCAGCGCCAGCGCGTCGCGCTGGCGCGCGCCATCGCCGTGCAGCCGCGCGTGCTGCTGCTGGACGAACCCTTGACCGCGCTCGACGCCAAGCTGCGCGACACCCTGCGCGCCGATATCAACCACCTGCTGCGCAGCCTCGGCATCACCGCCGTCTATGTGACCCACGACCAGGCCGAAGCGATGGCGCTGGGCGACCGCATCATCGTGATGGACAAGGGCCGCATCGCCCAGACCGGCACCCCGCAGGAGATCTACCGTGCCCCCGCCAGCGCCTTCGTGGCGGACTTCATCGGCACCATGAACCGCCTGCCCGCCAGCGCGGCCGGCGACGCCTGGCAGGTGCCGGGCGGCTGGCTGCCACGCGCCGCGGAGGACGGCCATGCCCAGGCGGAACTGATGTTCCGGCCCGAGGACGTGGCCCCGGCCGCCGACGGCGAGGCGGCCGCGCTGCAGGGCAGCGTGCTGGCGGCCCTCTTCCTCGGCTCCTGCACGCGGCTGCTGGTCGATGTCGGCGCCCCCGCGCCGCTGGTGGTCGACACCGCCCGGCGCGGCGACTGGCCGGCGGGCTCACGCATCGGCCTGCGGGTCGAGGCGGCCCACCTGATCACGCTGCCGGCAGCGCGGGCCGCCGCCGCATGAACCAGCCACCGGGGTCGCGCCACCGGCCCCCGCCACCGATCATCCTCCTTCTGCCATGACAACCGACACCTACCTGATCGCCCAGATCACCGACCTGCACATCAAGGCCGGCGGACGCCTTTCCTATGGCGTGGTCGATACCGCCGGCGCGCTGCAGCGCTGCCTCGACACCCTGCTGGCCGCGCCGCAGCGCCCGGACGCCGTGGTCGCCACCGGCGACCTGGTCGACTTCGGCAGCGAAGAGGAATACCGCTTCCTGCGCGGCCTGCTGGCCGCCCTGCCGATGCCGGTCTACCTGCTGCCCGGCAACCACGACAGCCGCGCCATGCTGCGCCGGGTGTTCCCCGACCACGCCTACCTGTTCTCCGGCGGCGCCGGCGACGAGCCGGTGCACTACGCCGTGGACGCCGGTCCGCTGCGCCTGGTGGGCTTCGACTGCACCGTGCCGGGCCGCAGCGGCGGCCGCGCCGACGCAGCCGGCCTGCGGTGGCTGGATGCCACGCTGGCCGCGGCGCCGGCCACGCCGACCTTGCTGATGCTGCACCACCCGCCCTTCCACACCGGCATCGGCCACATGGACACGCAAGGGCTGGAGGGCGCCGCCGACCTGGAGGCAGTGGTACGCCGCCACCCCCAGGTGGAGCGCGTGCTGTGCGGCCACCTGCACCGCCACATCGTGCGCCGCTTCGGCGGCACCCTGGCCATGACCGCGCCCGGACCGGCCCACCAGGTGGCGCTCGACCTCGATCCGCAGGCGCCCTCGCGCTTCCGCATGGAGCCGCCGGGCTACCTGCTGCACTGGTGGCATGCCCGGCACGGCCTGGTCACCCATGCCGCCGCCAGCGGCGACCACGGGCCGGCCTATCCCTTCTACGATGCGGACGGCAGGCTGATCGACTGAGGCCGCGCGGACTCAGTGCCCGCGCAGTGAGGCGGCCCGCTGCGCCGCTCTACAGCGCCGGACTACTGCGCCGCTCTACAGCGCCGGACTACTGCGCCGCTCTACAGCGCCGGACTACTGCGCGGACAGCACGAAGTCGTAGCGGCCTTCGTGGAACGGCGTCTCGAAGCCGAAGCGACCGGCCAGCGCGTCGCCGGTGCCGCGCTCGGCGTACGCGATCACCAGCGCCGGCTTGACGCCGAACACCGCGTCCGAGTCCAGGTAGGGATCGCCGGCGTTGAACACATGCGTGACCAGGGTCCGCTTGCCCTCCGCCTCGATCATGAAATGCAGGTGGGCGGGCCGGTACACATGCCGACCGGTGGCCGCCATCATGCGTCCCACGGGACCATCGTCCGGGATCGGGTAGGACACCGGCAGGATGGTGCGGATCGCGTAGTAGCCGTCCGCGTCGGTGCGATAGCGGCCGCGCAGGTTGCCGTGCGGCTGCGCGGTGTCCTGCCCCGAGTACATGCCGTTGACCGCGGTCTGCCAGACGTCGAGCGTCGCGCCGGCCAGCGGGCGGCCCTCGGTATCGCGCACGTGCCCGTGCACCAGCGCCGGGCTGCCGGCCGTGAGAGCCATGTTCTCGCCGGTGGCGCGCTCGGGCATGCCGGCCATGTAGAACGGGCCGAACACCGTGCTCTCGGTGGCGCCGGCCGGCTTGCGGTGGTTGATCGCATCCACCAGCATCGACACGCCGAGCGTGTCCGACAGCAGGATGAACTCCTGGCGCACCACGCCGTCGCAGGTCTGCCCGGTCTCGGTCAGGAAACGGATCGCGGCCATCCACTCGGCCTCGCTCGGCTCCACCTCGCTGACGAAGGCGTGCAGGTGGCGCACCAGCGCCTGCATCAGGTGCCGCAGGCGCGGGTCCGGGGTCCTGGCGAAGGTGTCGATGACCTGCCGGGTCAGGCGCGCTTCGGCGGCATGGGCTTCGTTCATGGCGTGTCTCCTGGGTCGGCGCCTGGCGCGCCTGTCTGTGTTGTCCGGCTCTCGTTCGGCTCTCGTTCGGCTCTCGTTCGACTCTCTTTCGACTCTCTTCCGGCTGGCTTCCGCCGCCGCGCTCAGGCCGGCGCCTCGCCGTGCCAGGCGCGCCTGAGCATGGCGAGCACCTCGTCATAGGTGACCGGGCGCGGATTGTCGTAGGGGTTCGCCACCGCCAGCTGCGCGGCGCGTTCCAGGCCGTCCTCCGGCATGCCGATCCCGGCCAGCGCCAGCGGCACGCCCAGGCGCTGGTTGAGGGCGAACAGCAGCGGCCCGGCCTCCTCGGCGGCGCTGCCGCCGAGCGCGCGCGCCACGCGGCCGAGCGCCTCGGGCGCGGCGGCGTGGTTGTAGTGGGCCGCATGCGGCAGCACGATGGTGTGCGTCTGTGCATGCGGCAGGTTGAAGGTACCGCCCAGCGTGTGGCACAGCTTGTGGTGCAGCGCCATGCCGACCGCGCCCAGGCAGGCGCCGGCCAGCCAGGCCCCGTACAGGGCGCCGGCGCGCGCCTCGCGGTCGGCCGGGTCCGCCACCACGGCGGGCAGCGCCCGGGCGAGTGCGCGGATCGCTTCCTCGGCCATCAGGCTGATGATGGGATTGGCATCGCGGGCATAGAGGGCCTCCACCGCATGGGCCATGGCGTTCACGCCCGAACTGGCCGACAGCGCCGGCGGCAGGCCCAGCGTCAGCAGCGGATCGTAGACCACCGTGCGCGGCAGCACGCGCAGGTCGCGCCCGGTCTTCTTGAGGCCGCCGTCGGTGATGCCGTAGATCGGCGTCATCTCGGAACCGGCGTAAGTGGTCGGCACCGCCACGATGGGCAGGGCCGAGGTCAGCGCGATGGCCTTGCCCAGGCCGATGGTGGAGCCGCCGCCCACCGCCACGCAGCAGTCGGCGCCCAGGCGGGCCGCTTCGGCGCGGGCCGCCTCGGCCGATTCCAGCGGCACGTGCATCACCGCGCCGGGGTGCACGCCGGCGGCGCGCTCTCCCAGGGCCTGTGCCACCTGTTCCCCCAACGCCCGCTGGCCGGGCGTGGTCAGCACCAGCGCGCGGCGCGCGCCAAGCGCCGCCACCTCTTCCGGCAGCCGCGCCAGCGCCCCGCTCTCGAACACCACGCGCGACGGCAAACCCTGGTAGACGAACCGCATGCTCCCCCTCTCCGTTCCGGTCACTGCTCACTGGTCACTGGCCCGGCACGATGCGGCGGCCCTGCCGCCACATCGCCGTGCCTTGTGCATCATAGCCCCGGCGCGGGGCGCCTGCCGGCGGACGAAAAAAAACCCACTGCCGGGTGGTAGTGGGTAGACGAAGTGGTGCCGCCGGCCCAGCGGGGGCAGCGGCTGTCGCATCATCGCAGCCCGGTGGCCAAAGCGGAATAGTCCATACGGACTAAGCTGCGGAAGTCCCACACCCGCCTTCGTGCCGCGCATCGGGCACATGGACAAAGCCGCCGGAATGCGCTTCAATCACATCGCCGCGCACCGGTGGTGCGCCATGCACCCGCCGGGCACCCCCGTGTCCCGGCACCGTCTCCGCGCTTCTAGTCCACATGTCCCGCGCCAGCCTGCTCCTGATCGACGACCACACCCTGTTCCGCACCGGCCTGCGCCTGGTGCTGGCGGACTCGCCGCGCGTCGCCACCATCGTCGAGAGCGGTTCGGTCATGGACGCGGTGCAGGCCTTCGGCGGGCAGGCCATCGACGTCCTGCTGCTCGACATCCAGATGCCCGGCCTGAATGGTATCGAAGGGGTCAAGGTACTGCGCCGCCATTTCCCGCAGGCGCGCATCCTGATCGTCTCCGGCACTTCCGGGCTGGAGGGCGTGCCGGCCGAAGTGCGGCGCGAACTGGCGGGCTTCCTGCCCAAGTCGGCCGACACCCGCCAGATCGAGGAGGCGCTCGCCCGCTGCCTGGACGGCGGCAGCTACTTCGCCACCGAGCGCAGCGGCGCCGCCGCGCCGGCGGCGCGCTACCAGCCCAGTCCGCTGACGCCGCGCCAGCTCGAGGTGCTGGAGCAGCTCAGCCTGGGCCGCTCCAACAAGGTCATCGCCCATCATCTCGGCCTGTCCGAGAACACCGTGCGCGTGCACGTGGCTGCCATCCTCGACCACCTGGGCGTGGTCAGCCGCGTCGAGGCCATCCTCGAGGCGCAGCGGCGCGGGCTGATCCACGCCCGCTGAGCCCGCCCGCCGGCCAGCCAGACGACAGCCCGAGCCCGCGCGATGCCCCGCTCCTTCCCACGCCTGCCGCTGCTGCCCCGCTTCGACGAGCCGCGCCTGCTGGCCGCGCAGATGGGGCTGCTCGACGAGAGCTTCGGCGTGGCCATGCTCGGCAGTTCGCTCGCCGCCGTGATCCTGGCCGTCGGCCTCAGCCTGACCCATCGCACCCTGGGCCCGCTGCCCTGGGCCGCGGCCATGGTGCTGGCCTGCGCCGCCGCGCACTACGGGCGCTTCCGCATCCCCGAGCGCCTCAGCGAGGCCCAGGCGCCGCGCTACGCGCGCGCCGTCACCATCGTGCTGACCCTGATCGGCGCCCTGTGGGGCCTGGTCGCCTGGCTCTACCTGGACGTGCGCTCGCCTTCCACCGTGATCTGCGTGCTGTCGCTGCTGGCGGGCATGAGCGCGGCCGCGCTGGCGGTGTTCTCTGCCTGCCTGCCAGTCGCGGTGGGCTTCTTCCTGCCGGCCATCGTGCCGGTCTGGCTCGTCTTCCTCGCCACCGGCGACCTCGACTACCTGCCGATGTTCCTCGGCACGCCGCTCTATCTCGGCGTGCTGATCGTGTTCGCGCGCAACTATGCGCGGGTGGCCCGGCACTCGATCGCGCTGCGCTTCGAGAATGTCGACCTGATCCACCAGTTGCGCGAGCAGACCGCGCGCTCGGAGCGCGCCCAGCGCGCCGCCGAGGAAGCCAACCGCGCCAAGTCCGTGTTCCTGGCCTCGGCCAGCCACGACCTGCGCCAGCCGCTGCACGCGCTCGGCCTGTTCGTCGTGTCGCTGGACCGCACCCCGCTCGACGCGCACCAGCGCCAGTTGACCGAGCACATCCGCTCCTGCTCGGGCGCCGCGCGCGAGATGCTCAATACCCTGCTCGACTTCTCCAAGCTCGACGCCGGCGTGGTGGTGGCGCGGCCACGCGCCTTCCGCCTGCAGCCGCTGCTGCACAAGCTGGAGAACGAGTTCGCGCCGCAGGCCAATGCGCGCGGCCTGGTCTACCGCACGCGCGACACCACCGCGGTGCTGTTCGGCGACCCCACCCTGGTCGAGCTGGTGCTGCGCAACCTGATCGCCAATGCGATCCGCTACACGCCGCAGGGCGGTGTGCTGGTGGCGTGCCGGCCACAGCGGCGGCCACGCCAGCCACCGCAGCAGGCCCGGCTGGAAGTATGGGACACCGGCATCGGCATTCCGCCCGAGCAGCAGCGCGCGGTGTTCCGCGAGTTCCACCAGCTCGGCAATCCCGAACGCGACCAGCGCAAGGGGCTGGGGCTCGGCCTGGCCATCGTCGAGGGGCTGGCGCGCACCATGGACACGCGCGTCACGCTGGCCTCGCGCCCCGGGCGCGGCTCGGTGTTCGGCCTGCTGCTGCCGCTGTCGGCCAGCGAGCCGGAGGAAGCCCCCGCCATGCCGGCGCCCAGCAGCCTGAACGGCCTGTCGGTGCTGGTGATCGACGACGACGAGGCCATCCGCATCGCCATCTGCGAGCTGCTGGCCGGCTGGGGCTGCCTGTGCCGCGCGGTGGACTCCGAAGCCGAAGCGCTGGCCGTGTCGGACAGCTTCACGCCCGACCTGCTGCTGGCGGACTACCGCCTGCGCGGCGACCGCACCGGCCTGCAGGCCACCGAAGCGATCCGCGCGCGCCTGGGCCGGCAGGTGCCGGCCATCATCGTCACCGGCGACACCGCCGCCGACCGCCTGCGCGACGTGCATACGGAAGGGGAAACGCTGCTGCACAAACCCGTGGTGGCCGAGGCGCTGCAGGCCGCCATGCTCGCCAAGATGCGCGAGCACGGCTGGGTGCGGTCGGCGCCGGCGCAGGACTGAAGCCGGCCGGGCGCCGGCTCCCGGATCTCAGATCTTCGGGATGTGCAGCGCCTTGCTGACCATGAGGGTGCCGGACAGCGCGAACAGCAGCACCAGCGGATGCAGGTCGGCCGGACCGAGGCTCCATACCCCGCCGGGCAGCGCGTCGCCGATACGCTCCTGCGCGGCGCACCAGGCCAGCACGGCGGTCAGCAGCACGCTGGTCGGAATCGGCGTGCCTTCGAAATAGGCCACCTTGTCGCTGCCGGCAGAGAGCTGCTCGGCGGTCACGTTGAAGCGCGCCAGCCGGCTCACGCCGCAGCAGACGAAGTAGATCAGCACCGCCAGGTCCCAGCCGCCGCGCAGCCCGGCGGCAAAGGCCAGCACGGCGGGGCCGACGCCGAAAGAGATGATGTCGGCCAGCGAATCCAGCTCGCGGCCGAGCGCCGAATGCTGGTGGCGCCAGCGCGCGATGCGGCCGTCGAGCACATCGAAGAGGAAGGCCGCCGGCGCCAGCGCGGCGGCGACGAAGAAATCGGCCAGGTCGCGCCCCGCCACGTAGAACATGGCGAAGAAGACCGAGCCCATGCCGCAGGCGGCGTTGCCCAGCGTGAACAGGTCGGCGAGCTGCAGCTCGCGCAGCATCGTGAAGTGCTTGGGGCGTTCGATCGGGGATGACATGGCAGTCCTTGGGCTCTGCGCCGGCACGCTAACGATAGGCCAGGAGCGCCGCCGACGCCAGCCGGCGGCACGCTGGGCCGTGTCTCGCGCGCCGTGCTCCGAGCACGCTGATCAGAGCACCGTGCTCGCGTGCCCGACCTTGGGCGCCGCGGCGAAGCAGTCGCCGACCAGGCGGCGCCACTCGAGGAAGTCGGCCGACTCGCGGAAATGGACCATGTGGTCTTCCACGGTGTCCCAGGACACGACCAGCGTGTAGAGGGACGGTTCTTCGATCGACTTGAGCAGATTCAGGCCGTGGCAGCCGCGCGCGCGCAGGAAAATCGGCTTGGCCTGCGCCACGCCCTGCTCGAACTGCGCTTCCATGCCGGGCTTGATCGAAAACTGTGCGATTTCGGAAATCATGTGGGTGTCTTCCAGGAGAGATGGGAGTCCGGGGAGCGTCCCGCGCGCACGGCCAGCGCGCGCGCCGGGACGGCTCCGCCACCCGCATTGTGCATCGGGAGCGGCGCCACGGGAACCGCACGGCCGCCCGCCGGACATGGCGCCGCGGCCGCGCACCTGTTGCTTGCCACCTGTCGCTTGTCATGTGCCTCGGCTAGAAAGGCGGCGGGCGCCGGGCAGGCGGCGGCTCCCGGAGGGAAGCGAACGAGGCGGACGCAGCGGATGAAGCGGATGAGGGCGCAGGCCAGGCCAATGTATGCCAACCAGTCATCGTCCCGTCATCGGCATTGCCTAGCATCCTGCGCTTTGCTGTTCATGCCAATCGTGCACCAAAGCACGAATCTCTCCAGGAAAGAGCCACCCCATGCGCCTCCACTACACCTTACCCACCCTGCTCCTGCTGGCCTTGCCAGCCCACGCCGAGCTTTTCATCAGCGAGTACGTGGAGGGCACCTCCAACAACAAGGCCATCGAGATCTACAACCCCGATGCCACCGAGGCCGACCTGTCCCTCTACAAGATCGAGCAGTACAACAACGGCGCCAGCACGCCCACCAGCTCCTTTGCGCTGACCGGCAAGCTCGCGCCCGGCGCGGTCCACGTGATGGCCCACAGCACGCTGGCCGCCGTGCTCGGCGCGCGCGCCAACCAGACCGTCACCTTCACCTTCAACGGCGACGACGCCATCACCCTGACCCGCTCGGGCACCGTGGTCGACCACCTCGGCCAGGTCGGCTACCAACCCCCGGCCGGCTTCTGGGGCACGGCCGAGGCCGGCACCAAAGACCATACGCTGCGCCGCAAGTCCACCGTCAAGCAGGGCGATACCGCCACCACCGCGGCGTTCGACCCGGCGTTGCAGTGGGATTCCTACGCGGTGGACGACTTCTCCGATCTCGGCCAGTACAACGGCCAGGGCGGTACCACCCCGCCGGTGCAGGCGGTGTGCGGCGCGACGGCAACCGCCATCGCCGATATCCAGGGCAGCGTGGCCCCCTCGCCGATGGCGGGCAAGAGCGTCGAGGTGGAGGCCGTGGTGACGGCCGACTACAGCGGCGCCAACGGTTTCAACGGCTTCTTCGTGCAGCAGGCCGACGCCCAGCGCCGCAAGCTGCCCGGCGTGTCCGAGGGCCTGTTCATCTATGCGCCCGGCGTGACCGCGCGCGCCGGTGACCTGGTCCACCTGGTCGGCAAGGTCGAGGAGAAGTACGGCCAGACCCAGCTCACGCTCGCCACCGGCGGCTTCGCCAGCTGCTCCAGCGGCCACAGCGTCACGCCGGTCGACGTCACCCTGCCGCTGGCCGGCACCCAGGCGCTGTCCGCCTACGAAGGCATGCTGGTGCGCCTGCCGCAGACGCTGACCGTCAGCGAGACCTATGAACTCGGCCGCTACGGCAGTGTGCTGCTCAGCAACGGCCGCCTGCCGCTGCCCACCAACGTGGCCCCGGCCCAGGGCGGCGCCGCCGCGCAGGCCGCCGCCAACGCGCTCAACCGGCTGGTGCTGGACGACGGCTCCAACCAGCAGAACCCGGGCAGCGTGCCCTACCCGGCGCCCGGCCTGTCGGCCGCCAACCCGGTGCGCGCCGGCTACACGGTCAGCGGCGTGCAGGGCGTGCTGGAGATGCGCTACAGCGCCTGGCGCCTGCAGCCCGTTCCCGGCGCCACCGCGCCCGCCTTCAACGCGGCCGGCAACCCGCGTAGCGGCGCGCCGGCGCGCCACGCGCAGGCCGACGTGCGCGTGGCCTCCTTCAACGTGCTGAACTACTTCAACGGCGACGGCAAGGGCGCGGGCTTCGACGATCCGAACAACCGCGGCGCCAAGACGCAGGCGGAATTCGAGCGCCAGGAGGCCAAGATCGTGGCCGCCATCCGCGCCATCGATGCGGACGTGGTCGGCCTGATGGAGATCGAGAACGACGGCTATGGCGAGCTGAGCGCGATCAAGCGCCTGACCAGCCAGCTCGGCGCCGACTGGCGCTTCGTCGATCCGGGCGTGGCCAAGCTGGGCGGCGACGCCATCACGGTGGCGCTGATCTACAACAGCCGCAACGTGGAACCGGTCGGTGTGCCCGCCACCCTCGCCATCGACGATAAGAACCGCCAGCCGCTGGCGCGCACCTTCCGCCGCATCGGTGGCAGCCACAACGTCACGGTGGTGGTCAACCACCTGAAGTCGAAGGGCTGTACCGGCGCCACCGGCAAGGACGCCGACCAGGGCGACGGCCAGAGCTGCTGGAACCCGACGCGCCTGCGCGCCGCCGGCCTGATCGCCGACTGGCTGGCCACCTCGCCGACCGGCGTGGCCGACGCGGGCAAGCTGCTGATCGGCGACCTCAACAGCTACGCCAAGGAGGACCCGGTGCTGCTGTTCGCCGACAAGGGCTACGCCGACCTGGTCGCCAGGTTCGTCGGCAAGGATGCCTACAGCTATGTGTACGGCGGCGAATCGGGCTACATCGACCATGCGCTGGCCACCGCCGGCCTGGCCGAGCGCGTGCGCGCCGTGCACGAATGGCACATCAACGCCGACGAGCCGATCGCGCTGGAATACTCCTTCGCCTACAAGAGCACCGAGCAGCAGCAGACCTACTATGCGCCGGACGCCTATCGCTCCTCGGACCACGACCCGGTGATCGTCGACCTGTCGCTGAAGACCACGGCAGCCGGCAGCGCCGGCACCGAGGGCAATGGCAGCACCAGCGGTAATGCCGGCAGTGCTGCCAATAGCGGCGACTCGGGCGCCGGCTCGCTCGACCCGCTGATGTGGCTGACCCTGGCCGCCGGCGTGGCCGCGCTGGCACGCCGCCGCTCGTGGCGCGCCTGAGCGCCACGCACGACCGCGCCGGCCGCGCGGGTGTCCCTGCAACGGGATGCCCGCGCCGGACCGGCTGGCTGGCGCGCAGTCCGGTGCATCCCGGCTTCCTGGCGATCGCCGTGCTGCTGCTGGCACTGCAGGCCGGCGGTCCGGCGGTCGCCGCCGCGCTGCGCTACGAACGCGCCGCCATCGCCGGCGGCGAACTGTGGCGGCTGCTCTCCGGCCACTTCGTCCATCTCGGCTGGGCCCACTGCCTGCTCAATGCCGGCGGCCTGCTCGCGCTGGCCGCCATCCTGCCGGCGCCGCTGCGCGCCGGGCGCTGCTGCCTGCTGCTGGGCGGCGCCATCGGTATCGCGCTGTTCGCCGCCCTGCCGGACCTGCAACGCTACGCGGGCTTCTCCGGCATCAACTACGGCCTGGCCACGCTGGCCCTGCTGCCGCGCTGCCGCGGCGAGGCGGTCGCCGTCCTGCTGCTGGCAGCGCTGGTAGCCCGGGCCGCCTGGCAATGGCTGGCCGACGGCGGCGCGGCCGATGCCGCGTGGCTGGGCGCGCCGCCGCTGGCCGCGGCCCATTTCGCCGGACTGGCCGGCGGCGCCATGCTGGCGCTGGCCGGACCGCTCCGGCGCGCGGCGCTACGCTGACCGCCCCTGCAGCACCGCCCTGCCCCCGTCAAGCCAGCGCGCCGGCGACCGAGCCGGCGGCATGGGACGGCGGGGCGGACACGCCGCGCGTATCCATGCCGGCCAGCTGCCGCGCACCATCCGTGTAGACGTCATAGCGCCGGCCGCGGGCGCCGTCGCTGTACACATCGGGGTGGCGGGCGGGATCGGACGACACGCCGCTGCGGTCAAGGCCGGCCACCTGCCGCGCACCCTCGGCATAGACGTCGAAGCGGCCACGGCGGGCGCCGTCGCTATACACGTCGGGATGACGGGCGGGATCGGACGACACGCCGCTGCGGTCAAGGCCGGCCACCTGCCGCGCGCCCTCGGCATAGACATCGAAGCGGCCACGGCGAGCGCCATCGGTAAAGACATCGCGCCTTGTCATCGAGGCTTCCGGGGCCATCGCGGCCGGCATGCCGGCGCCGGTGGCAGCATCGCGCATGGCGGCATGGGCCGCCCCGCCCAGCGGCAGGACGGCGCCGGTCACGAGGGCGGTGGCGAACAGGGTCTTGGCGAACAGGGCTTGCATGGCAGTCTCCGGCAACGGGGGAATGAGCCCATTCGTCGCGCCGGCCAGCGCCCCCCTTACAGGCTGCCGCGAAAAAATCTCGGGCAAGCCCCGGGCCGCCGGCTCAAGCGACCGCCTCGCCACGCCCCGCCGCCGGCCGGGCCTGGTAGTCGGCCTGCAGCGCCGCGCGGCGCTGTGCGGCCTGCTCCATGCTGAGCGCCTTCACGTGGCCGTAGCCGCGGATCTGGTCCGGCAGTTCCGCCAGTTGCACGGCAATATCGAGGTTCGCCGCCGACAGGGTGGCGGCAAAGCCATCGCACAGGGCGATATAGTCCTCGACCAGCCGCCGCTCCGCGCGCCGCTCCTCGGTCCTGCCGAAGGGATCGAACCAGGTGCCGCGCAGCCCTTTCAGGCGCGCCAGCAGGCGGAACGCCGTCAGCATGCCGGGACCGAAGCGCCGCTTGAGCAGGCGCCCCTGCGCATCCTTGCGCGCCAGCAGCGGCGGCGCCAGGTGGAAGGCGAGCTGGTAATCCTTGCCCGGTTCGCCCTCGAACTGCGCGCGCAGCTTGTCGAGGAAGGCCGGGTCGGTATACAGGCGGGCGACTTCGTACTCGTCCTTGTAGGCCATCAGCTTGGCCAGGTTGCGCGCCACCGCGCGGGTCAGCGCCAGCCTGCCGCCGCCCGGCAGCGCGGCCTCGGCGGCGCGCACGCGCTCGACCACGGCGCGGTAGCGGGCCGCGTAGGCCGCATCCTGGTAGGCCGTCAGCAACGCCTCGCGCCGACGCAGCAGGCCGTCCAGCGTTTCCGGCAGCGGCAGCACCTTGGCCGGCGCCGCCGCCGGCAGGCGCGCGCGCACCGCTGCCTCGCCCAGGTGGGCCAGCGCCCGGCCCCAGGTGAAGGCGGCCAGGTTCTTCTCCACCGCCACCGCGTTCAGCTCGATGGCGCGCACCAGGCTGGCCTGCGCCAGCGGGATCCAGCCCTTCTGCCAGGCGAAGCCCAGCAGCAGCGGATTGGAGTAGATCGCGTCGCCCAGCAGCGTGACCGCCCAGGCATTGGCGTCGAGGAAGGCGCAGGCCTCGCCCACGGCGGCGCGCACCTCCTGCTCGGCGGAAGCGCCGGGGAAGGTCCAGTTGCGGTTGCCGATGAACTCGGCGGTCGGCGTGTTGGCGCTGTTGACGGCGGCGGCGGTGACGCCATACCGCATCTTCGAGAGCACTTCCGGCGATGCCGACACGATGGCGTCGCAGCCGATCAGCAGGCGCGCTTCGCCGGTGGCGATGCGGGTCGCGTGCAGCCCGGCTGGCGCCGGCGCGATCTGCACGTGGCTGAGCACGGCGCCGCCCTTCTGCGCCAGGCCGGCCATGTCGAGCACGGTCACGCCCTTGCGTTCCAGGTGGGCCGCCATGCCCAGCAGGCCGCCGATGGTGACCACGCCGGTGCCGCCGACCCCGGTGACGAGCACGCCGTAGGGCCGCTCCAGCGCCGGCAGCACGGGCTCGGGCAGCTCGGCCGCGTCCACGCCCGCGCGGTCCTTGCCGGCGGCCGCGCGCGGCTTGCGCACCTGCGCGCCCTCGGCGGTGACGAAGCTGGGGCAGAAACCGTTGACGCAGGAGAAGTCCTTGTTGCACGAGGACTGGTTGATGCGGCGCTTGGTGCCCAGGTCCGTCTCCAGCGGCTCCACCGACAGGCAGTTGGACTTGACCGAGCAATCGCCGCAGCCTTCGCACACCGCGTCGTTGATGAAGGCGCGCCGGGCCGGGTCGGCCATGGTGCCGCGCTTGCGGCGGCGGCGCTTCTCGGTGGCGCAGGTCTGGTCGTAGATCAGCACCGTGACGCCCTCGGTGTCGCGCAGGCGCAGCTGGATGGCGTCGAGCTGGTCGCGGTGGTGCACCGTGACGCCGGCCGGCAGCATGCCGCCGTCGCCGTACTTGAGCGGCTCGTCGGTCACCACCACGATCTCGCGCGCGCCCTCGGCCGCCACCTGGTGGGCGATCTGCGGCACCGTCAGCACGCCGTCGACCGGCTGGCCGCCGGTCATCGCCACGGCGTCGTTGAACAGGATCTTGTAGGTGATGCGCGCCTTGGCGGCGATGGCCGCGCGGATCGCCAGCAGGCCCGAGTGGAAGTAGGTGCCGTCGCCCAGGTTGACGAAGACATGCTTCTCGCTGGTGAAGTGCATCTGGCCGGTCCAGGCCACGCCCTCGCCGCCCATCTGGCTGAAGGTATCGGTATTGCGGTCCATCCACATCGCCATGTAGTGGCAGCCGATGCCGGCCAGCGCGCGCGAGCCCTCGGGCACGCGCGTCGAGGTGTTGTGCGGACAGCCCGAGCAGAACCAGGGCTTGCGCTCCACCGTCAGGCGCGGCCGCGCCGCCTCGCGCTCCTTGGCCTCGATCAGGGCCACGCGCGCGGCGATGCGCTCGCGCACGTCGGCCGGCAGCTCGGCCTTCTCCAGGCGGCGCGCGATGGCCTTGGCGATCAGCGCCGGCGACAGTTCGTAGTGCGCCGGCAGCAGCCAGTTGCCGCGCGGCAGCGACCACTCGCCGCCCTGGTTGCCGCGCTCGTCGAACTTGCCGTAGACCTTGGGGCGCACGTCCTCGCGCCAGTTGTACAGCTCTTCCTTGAGCGCGTACTCCAGGATCTGACGCTTCTCCTCCACCACCAGGATCTCTTCCAGCCCGGTGGCGAACTCGCGCGCGTCCTGCGCATCGAGCGGCCACACGCAACCGACCTTGAACACGCGGATGCCGATGCGGCGGCAGGTGTCATCGTCCAGGCCCAGGTCCACCAGCGCCTGGCGCACGTCCAGATAGGCCTTGCCGGCGGTCATGATGCCGAAGCGCGCCTGCGGCGAATCCAGCACCACACGGTTGAGCTTGTTGGCGCGGATATAGGCCAGCGCCGCATACCACTTGTGGTCCAGCAGGCGCGCTTCCTGCGCCAGCGGCGGATCCGGCCAGCGGATATTGAGCCCGCCCGCGGGGACGGCGAAGTCCTCCGGCAGCACCACCTGCACGCGCTCGGGATCGATCTCCACCGAGGCGGTCGACTCCACCACGTCGGTCACGCACTTCATCGCCACCCACAGCCCCGAGTAGCGGCTCATGGCCCAGCCGTGCAGCCCGTAGTCGAGGTATTCCTGCACATTGGCCGGATACAGCACGGGGATGCCCGCCGCCAGCAGCACGTGCTCGGACTGGTGCGCTACCGAGGACGACTTGGCGGCATGGTCGTCGCCGGCCAGCACCAGCACGCCGCCGTGCGGCGACGAGCCGGCCGAGTTGCCGTGCTTGAAGACGTCCATCGAACGGTCCACGCCCGGGCCCTTGCCGTACCACATCGAGAACACGCCATCGCGCGTGGCGCCGGGGAACAGGTTGACCTGCTGGGTGCCCCACACGGCGGTGGCGGCCAGGTCCTCGTTGATGCCCGGCTGGAACACCACGTCGCTGGCGGCCAGGTGCGGCTTGGCCTTCCACAGCGCCTGGTCCAGGCCGCCCAGCGGCGAGCCGCGGTAGCCGGAGATATAGCCGGCGGTATTGAGGCCGGCGGCGGCGTCGCGCGCCTTCTGCAGCAGCGGCAGCCGCACCAGGGCCTGGGTTCCGCTCAGGTAGACGCGGCCCTTCTGCAGGGTGTACTTGTCGTCGAGGCTGGCGGCCGCCAGGGTGTCGGCGAGCGCTTGCTGCTCGTCGGGCGAGAGGGGACGGTTCATGTGCATTGTCTCCGGCTGCACGGGTTGTCCGGCGAGTGTAGGATCGCCCCTCGCTATCGTAAAATCACGAAATCTCAGCCCTGGTATCCGAAAAACGCATGGCAAGCCGGCAATCCCCTCCCCCCGCCAAGGACGCCAAGACGCGCGAGACCCCGCTCTCCAAGGAGGTCACGCTGCGCCAGTTCCGCTACTTCCAGGCGGCGGCGGAAACCGGGCAGTTCTCCATGGCGGCCACGCGCGAGCACGTCTCGCAGTCGGCCATCACCAATGCGGTGCTGGCGCTGGAGCAGCAGCTCGGCGTGCGCCTGTTCGACCGCCTGCCGCACGGCGTGGCGCTGACCGCGGAGGGCAACCACCTGTACCAGCGCGTCACCCATATCCTCGACTCGGTCGAGGACGCCCTGCGCGAACCGCGCTACCAGGTGCGCGAGCTGGCCGGCACGGTGCGCTTCGCCGCCTCCTACACCGTGCTGGGTTACTTCCTGCCCAGCCTGCTGGCGCGCTTTCGCGCGCACTATCCCGACGTGGTGTTCGACCTGTGCGACATGGACCGCCCGCAGATCGAGGCCGCGGTCCTGTCCGGCGACATCGAGCTGGGCGTGGTGCTGCTGTCGAACGTGACGCGGCCCGAGCGCTTCGCCCACCGCACCCTGCTCCGCTCGCGCCGCCAGCTATGGGCGCCGCCCGGCCATCCGCTGCTGCAGGGCGGCGCGCCCACGCTGAAGCAGATCGCGGCCTGGCCCTATATCCTGCTGACGGTGGACGAAGGCGAGGAATCGACGCTGCGCTACTGGCGCAGCAAGCGGCAGACGCCCGCGGTCGCCTTCCGCACGGCGTCGATGGAAGCCATGCGCGGCCTGGTCGCGCATGGCTTCGGCATCACGGTGCTGTCCGACATGGTGTTCCGGCCCTGGTCGCTGGAGGGCAAGGAGATCGAAGCGCGCCCCATCGCCGACGTGATCCCCGACATGGAAGTCGGCCTGCTGTGGCGGCAGGACGCCACGCTGGCCAGGCCGGCCGAGGCGCTGCGCGACTTCCTGATCTACGCCTGCGGGCGGTGATTGGCGGTGATTGGCGATGATTGGTGTGGATTGGCGGTGATGGGCGGTGATGGGGGTGCCGCGGTGCGGCAGGCCGCACATGGCAGCCGCCGCGCCCGGCCCGCATTCAGTTCTGGCGCCGCAGGCCCTGGGCCAGGTACAGCACCACGGCGGCGTTGGCCAGCGCCAGGCCGATGTGCAGCAAGGTCGGATGCACCACCGCCTGGTACAGCTCCAGCGGGATATAGATGCCGCCCGACCACACGCCCAGCCAGCTCGCCCAGGCGCGCTCGCGCCACAGGCCGTAGGCCTCGGTGAAACGCATCGCGGCATAGGCCAGCGCGGAACCGCCGATGGCCCACAGGCGCGCGTCGCTGGGATGGTCGAACAACTCCAGGAAGACACGCGGATAGTGCATGCCGGGGTTGAGGTGCAGCTTGCGCACGACCTCTTCGGCCGCCGACTGCGCGCCATGGTGGAGCAGCGCGATCAGGCCCAGGCCCGCCAGGATCACCAGCGCGCCCTTGGCGGCCTCGAACAGGGCCACGCCCTTCAGGCCCAGATGCCGGCTCGGCTTTGCCATCGGATTCCCTTCTCTTCTCTGTTGACGGTTGACGGTCGACTGCGGTCAACGGTTGCGATGGCGCTATTGTGCAGCATCCGGCGGGGCGGGGCGCGGCAGAGCCTTGCGTGCGCACCCGCCCGCCGGCGCGCCACAATCCGACAGGCCATGGCATCACCGCAACGTCAAGCGACGCTGAGAAAAAGTCTGCGAGTTGTCAGCGCCTCAATTGCGGCAATGGCTGACTAGACATCTGTAACGCCGACGAGGCGACTGTCTGCGGCCCCCGCGCCCGATTCCTCGGTCCGTCCCCGCCGCAATGGCCCTGCGCATGGAACAGAATTGCCAGATACGGGGAAAAAGCGACCCAGGCAGCACACAACACCCAGTCGCCATACATCCGCCTAAAGCTATCGGGCAACTATCCGTATACCTATGAGTCGCTCTCCTCTTAGTGTCTTCGGCACAAAGAGCAGTCTCCTTTCGGCCTTTTCCTACGCTTTCCGACATGTTACCCGGAGCTTTATCGCAGGACAGCTACGATTTAGCTACAGAGTTGCCGTCCATCTTTGGTGCGGAAGAGAGTCGGCTCGTTGGCGAGGAACCCCGCAGGTTCGAAGGCGCATTGTCCACCTTTGCCGTCAGTGCGCTGCTAGAAGCCTCTGCCG
Source organism: Cupriavidus sp. USMAHM13 (assembly GCF_001854285.1). Classification (NCBI taxonomy): domain Bacteria; kingdom Pseudomonadati; phylum Pseudomonadota; class Betaproteobacteria; order Burkholderiales; family Burkholderiaceae; genus Cupriavidus; species Cupriavidus sp. USMAHM13. The sequence continues at coordinate 2,088,129 of NZ_CP017752.1, read as the reverse complement.
GGCTGGCCGTTCAGGTGAACGAGCAAGGTCACATCGTTGCGGCGTCGCTGAAGTCCGCCGATGTCCTGGAATATTCCCGCGACAGCCTGTTGCAATGCCGCCTGGCCGACCTTGTCACGGGGCAAGACCAGGATCATTTTCTCCGGGCCTTTCATCTGGCTTGGGAACACGGTTCAGCCTCGACCCAGCCGTTGCAGTTCTCCAAGGGCCTGACCGGGTCAGCCTGGCTGGAACTGCGCCTCGTCGTACTCAATACCGAAGGTGCTGCTTCGCTGGTCGTCTATGGTCAGGATGTCACGGCCTGGAAGCAGAACACTGACGAACTGTCTCGGGAGATTTTGCGTGACCCCTTGACTGGTCTGGGTAACCGCCTCATGGTGCGCGAGGAATTGCAGTTGGCGATTGAGCGCACCCAATCCCAGAACACCCACATTGCTGTGGCCATCCTGGACCTGGATGGGTTCAAGAAGATCAATGATTCGCTCGGTCACGATATCGGGGATGAACTGCTGCGACAGATCAGCAAGCGGTTGAAAGCTGCCGTACGTGAACACGATATCGTCTCGAGAGTCGGTGGTGATGAGTTCGTCATCGTGCTGCCCAATCTTTCGACCGAGAAAGAAGCACGAAGCGTGGCAACGCGGATATTGACCACTATCCAGCAACCCATCCCTCTGGCAGGCCATCAACTGCAGATGTCCACCAGCATCGGGCTGGCCTTGTATCCCCAGCACGGAAGCAGCGAAGCCGACCTGATGAAGAATGCTGACGCTGCCATGTACCGGGCGAAGGAGCAAGGCAAGAACGCCTACTGTGTTTACAACTCTGAGATCGGTATTCAGAAGGAACACGCCTTGGCGATGGAGCTGAGCATGTTCCAGGCCATTCGGAACGGTGAGTTCGACTTGCACTATCAGCCCATCTGCAGGGCCATGACTCGGGAAGTGATCGCTGTCGAGTCTTTGATGCGCTGGACGCACGATGAGCAGGATGTTCCTCCGGCCGAGTTCATTCGGCTCGCCGAAGAAAACGGCCTGATTCATCTGTTAGGCGGATGGGCTCTGCGTACGGCGGCGATGCAATTATCGCAATGGGATAGTGTCGGTCTGCGCCTGGACTACTTGACAGTGAACGTTTCACCGGTTCAATTCTTGCACCCTGGCTTCCCGGCAACTGTGTACAAGGCAGTCCAGGACTCGGGTATCGAACCCCATCGGCTGGTGCTGGAAATTACTGAGGGGGCACTGATTCGTGACCCCAAGAAAACCGAAGCCGTGTTTGAGGAGCTGAAAGCCTTCGGTGTCAAGTTTGCGATTGACGATTTTGGTACGGGATACTCGAACCTGCGCAATCTGAAGCGGTTCCCTTTGACCAGCCTGAAGGTCGACCGAAGCTTCGTCAGCGAGGTTTGCGAGTCGTCGAATGATCAAGCCATCGTGTCACTTATCCTGCTGCTGGCAAAGGAACTCGGCCTGACGATCGTCGCCGAGGGCGTAGAAACCGAAGCGCAACTGAGCTTCCTGGTGGAGCGAGGTTGCACCTACATCCAGGGCTGGCTGGTGTCAAGAGCGCTCCCTCCTCAGGCACTAGAAGAGCGCATTCATAGTGGAAAACTTAAGCTGGGCTCCTGATTCCAGCATTTCTTATATCGGGGGAAACGGATGACAAGTAAGAACCCAATTTTCAAGACATTGTGGTCGCGCATCAATGAGCGAGGTGACTTTCCCACTCTCCAGCGCAACATCAGCAGTATTGTTTCTGCGATGCACAATGAAGAGGCCAATACCTCTCAATTGGTATCCGTGGTGCTATCGGACTTCACCCTGACCCAGCAGGTGATTCGACTCGCCAACTCAGCCATGTATGCAGCTTTTGGCGGCAATGTGACGACTGTGACGCGCGCATTGTCCGTGCTGGGCGTAGACGCCATTGGACACCTGGCGCTGGGGTTGCAGCTCTTGGAGAACTTCAGCGGACTTGCGGAAACACGCGAAGCGGCTGGAAGCGAACTGCACCGCGTCCTGGTGGCCAGCGAATTTGCACGCAAAATCACGATCAGCAAGGGCCCGAAGGAGGCGGAAGAAGCCGTTGTGTGCACTTTGCTGCGGAATCTTGCGCGACTTCTTGTGGTCTTCTACTTCCCCGAGGAGTGGGTCGAGATTCAAAAGTTGTCGGCGACAGAGGGCATGACCATCTCTGCCGCATGTGAGCAGGTTCTAGGAGTCAGCCTTGAAGAACTCGGCGAAGAAGTGACGCGACGCTGGAGCTTACCCCCGGCGATCGCTCAAAGTATCCAGCCCAAGCCGCTTGATGTGTCTACGCCTTTAGGCACGCATGTCGCCTGGCTTAATGCTGTGGCCACCCTCTCCAGCGACGTTGCCGAACAATTGCTGGAGCGGCGAGAAGCGGATTCGATTGGCGAAATGCTCACAGAACATGCAGCTTGGCTGGGGGTCGAGGATTCGCTCATGACGGATTCCGCGCTCGACAGTGCTTCGTATCTGACTCAACTGGAACAGGAAGGCATATCGACTCCGACTGCAGGTGGCCCGGTCCCATCCCAAGGAAAACCCGCGGATTCCGAGGCACGGCTGGAACGCAGTCTCGATGAAGTGGCCACAGTGGCATTGACAACACCCGCAGGTGCCTTGACCCCTCTCGTTCTTGAGTCATGGATGCACGCCATGGGCTTCGAGCGGTGCTTCGGCATGTTCCTGAATTACGCGACCAAGCGCTACGAAGCAAAGCTTGGTTTTGGCGCAGATATCCCGGCCAAGCTCTCCAGACTCTCGTTCGAACAAGGCTTTTTCCCGGATGTTTTTCATTTGGCGTTGACACAAATCGCCGCCATTTTTGTAGAAGACGCTGCCAGCAGTCCTATTATCAGTCGACTGCCCGAGTGGTATGTCCGGGAATTCGCGAAAACACGATCATTCATTCTGCTGCCCCTGCAGCTTCGCAATCGAGCAATCGGGCTTTTTTATGGTGATTGGGGACAGACGCCCTGTCCGGCAGTGTCGCGCCAGGAGCTCTCCAAGATGTACAAGCTGGGTGAAATACTGATGCAGAGCTTTGAGCGGGCAGTGCCGGCTGCGCCGCCCCCCGCCTATGCACAAGGTATCGGGGCCTGACGCCCGCACTCTCCCACTTTCCCACTCTCTTACCCGCGCCAACTCACCAACTGCCGAATCGTGTCCGGGTCGGTGACGGACCGACAGCGCGTCAGGACGGTCATGCGGCATCACCCCGGTTTCGGCATTCAGCACCGGATGCCGATATCGGCATAAGGTACACCGTCACGGCGCGGCGTCCCGTATGCCTTTTTCCAACCGCCATCTCACCAGATCATCCGCGCCTGGTCTATCGCGACCTGCCCTCCTTCTATGCCGGCGTGGTGTTCGAGGCCGTGCCGAAGTCCGCGTTCTATATCGGGGGCAAGCCAGCCAATGACTTCGTGCGCATTGCCGTCGATCACATCGCACGCCAGATCAACGACGACGAGACGAAACAGAGATTCCTCGCGGCCGTTGCAAAGCAACTGGCACCGTACATCGCGGAAAGAGGCTTGCGCGGGGAAATGCACGTCGACGAGACACCCTTCAGCCTGTGGACCATCCAGGGCATTCGCCCGCCGGTACCCGGCACGCCGCAGGGTGAGACATGGCGGACGGAGAACAGGCCGTCCGCCTATTGAGCCAGGACGGGGCGGACGGGGTTGGTGGCGGCCGCTGGGCGGGCATGGAATCAGGCTCCTTGATGCGCTCCTCGCAGTCGGCGCTGCCGCCAACCCTGAAATGGCTTGTGAAATCGCGCCCTGCCTCTCATCCCGAAATCATCGGTTTTTTGAGATCACACCACTCATGTATTGATTTAAATCGCGCAGGTCCTTGACGCTCCAAGCGTGGGGCGGCAGCTTTACACCATTCTCCTTCAAAGTCCTGGGGATCAAGTCTCCATTTGGACGGAGGATTACCGATGATACGATCACGCCAGGATAATCGACCAGCCGTTTCCTGAAAGCGGATGTTGTCAGATCAGGCGTAGGGGGATTGCTCTTATTTGCCAATGGCCCTGTCCCTTTGAGATCCGCGCCGTGACACACAGCACATCTCTGCATATAGAGACTTTTCCCATTGACATTTTCCGCGAAGGATAGCGATGCCTGAATCAGCGATGAAATTCCTAGCGAAGCGATGACTAATATTTTCATTCTTATGCAGCCGTTTTATAAATCAGGTCGAATCGATGGCAAACCCTCTAGGTGCCACTGCCACGCACCCCGCACACAGGATGCTGCAATGGCCCGACGGTAAGGCAAAGAGCATAGCCGCGCACGGACTCACGGCCCGAGCGTGATCTTCCCAGTGAGATCCGCCATGCGTGGTGACAGCCCCCTTCGATCAGAACGCGGGCATTGCGTCCTGATACGCCATGGTTCCCTGCATCAGGCGCCACCGGTAGATTGCGTGCGGATTCCCTTGCAGGTACTGCCATCACGCACGCGAGCGTGCGCGAAGCTCCGTGATGCCGTGCCTGATCTCGGGTTGCCCGCCTGCTGTCAGGCCATTTCACTGGCAGCTTCGCCAGCCAGCGCGACTTCCGTCGCGTCGGTCACGGTGCTTTGCGCGATCGCGTGGTCGACTTCCGAAACCATGTCGCCCAGACCGATGACAACCGTGATATTCGGCGTCCAGTTCTTGCGGTCGGTGCTGGCCTCGGCAAACGTGGTCACCGTTGCCGTGTAGCCCTGGGCCCGTAGGTCAGAGGCCAGCCGCTGCGCACGCGGCTCCAGCGCTGCCTGGGGGTTGTCTTCGTCGATATCGAGTACCAGCCTGGTCTCGAATTCTTCCTTGCCCTTCTGGATTGCCGTCTGCATTGCCTTGAGCTGCTTGTTCGCGAGCGCGACGAGCTTGCTGTACCTGGATTCTTCCTGGCTGGCGCGCAGTGCCTTGGCAGCGTTGATGATTTCGGTGCGATCCACGAACATGATGGCCTTTCGAGGTGAGGGAGAGAAAGCGCACGCGCCGCGCGGGCTTGGCTTCAGGAGCCAGCTTTTGCAGGGTGCGACGATAACTGTATAAATATACAGTACCCGCCGGCTAACCGGCAAGGGATGGTGCTGTGGAAGGTCACCTTGAGGGGAGCCGACTGGTGCCTTCCGACCCATCTCTGCCATCGGCAAAGCCCGTACCAACGTCTACAGTTCATCTCAAAACAGCCACCTAAACTTCCACCTAAACTCTCACTGACGCGTTTTCTCTAGCGTAAGAGTTCCACAATCACGACATCTGTGTCGTCTTGCGCTCTCAACATGAGCCACGTTTCACCCCGAATGGCAATGCCATCGCGTCGCGTCAGCCTGATCGGCCCTACGTCCAGTCGCCCATGATCTGCGACCAAATAAGCAGAACCAGGCATCGGCAAAACGTGCTGCATCGCCGTGCCTTCACGCAGCGTCGCGATACGCACGCGCGCGTCGGCGTGAATGGGCAAGGCGCCGGCGCGGACGTCCTCCGGGTCCCCGCTCGCCAGCGTAACGAATCGGCCCTCGCGACATCCGAGCGAACAGGCTCGCGTCGAGCAGCGCGGCGTACTGGCCGGTGTGCGCGGGCGCAGCCAGATCTGGAACTGCCGTGCGGGTAGATTCTCCTCGTTGCGCTCGGCGCGATGGAGCGCCGCTCCGGCACTCATCACATGGATGGAATTAGCGACCAGACGCGTGCGATTGCCCGCGTCGTCTTCGTGCGTGATTGCGCCCGAACGCACCCACGTGACGATCTCGACGTCGCGGTGAGCCTGCAGGCCGAGGTCCGAGTGCGGCGCGAATTCAACGTCGTTCCACCCGTGGAGCGGACCGAGTTGTCCCTGGTCGGCGCGCCCGGATCCGCCCACGCTGAAATGCTGGCGCGTGTCGACACAGCCGCGCCGGACGGTGGCAAGTGCAAGAAAAGGCCGATGTTCAGTCATGACGGAGTTCGGTTCGAGTACGCTGGGTGCGGATTACGATGGTCAAAGACCGCGTCCACCGCACCCCACGCACCCCACGCACCCTGGCCACGCTCAGATCTGCTGCTGGCCGCCGTCGACAAACAATTCGATGCCGTTGACGAAGCTCGCATCGTCCGAGGCCAGGAACAACGCCGCGCTTGCGATCTCGCCGGGATCGCCGAGGCGCCCCATCGGGATCTGGGCCGCCAGATAATCGGCAAGCCCCTGGCGCTGGGCAGCATCGTCACCGGCAAGATCGAGCAGGCCGGGCGTGCGGGTCGCACCCGGGCTGATCGTGTTCACGCGGATCTGGCGGTCCTTGAGATCCAGGATCCAATTACGCGCGAAAGCGCGTACCGCAGCCTTCGAAGCCGAGTACACGCTGAATGCCGCCGTGCCCGCGCTGCCGGCCGTCGATCCCGTGAGAATCACCGATGCCCCCTTGGCGAGCAACGGTAGCGCTTTTTGCACCGTGAACAGCACGCCCTTCACGTTGCGATTGAAGGTGTCATCGAAATGTTCTTCGGTGATGCTGCCGAACGACAGCATCGAGCCGCCGCCGGCGTTCGCGAACAGTACATCCAGACGGCCCTGTTCTTCCTTGATTTGCGCATACAGCGCGTCGAGTTCGCCCAGCTTCGTGGAATCGACACGCACGCCGGTGGCTTTGCCGCCGGCTTCGTGGATGCTTTTCACTGCGGCATCGAGTTCGGCCTGACGGCGGCCCGTGAGATAGACGTGTGCCCCTTCGGCTGCAAAGCGCTGGGCGGTGGCGAGGCCGATGCCGCTGCTTGCGCCGGTGACGAGTGCGATCTTGTTGTCGAGTTTGCGTGCCATGGTATTGCTCCTTTCGTTCAGGCCAGTGTTTGCGTTGGTGTTGGGGTGTTGGGGTGTTGCGTGCTGCGATGTGAGGAGAATATCGACGGCCCGATCCTTTCGAAATAGAATTGATTGCAATCCAACGTTGCAAAAATGAAAAGATGAGGACAAATGGCGAAGCTGCCTGATTTCGAAGGACTCGCGATGTTCGCGAAGGTCGCCGAGGAGGGATCGTTCGCGGCTGCGGCGCGCGCGATGGGCGTGTCGGTGGCGACGGTCTCGCGCGCTGTGGCCCGTCTGGAAGACCGGCTGGGCGCGCGGCTTTTCAACCGCACGTCGCGCCAACTGTCGCTCACCGAGTTTGGCCGGACGATCTGCGAGAAGGCCGGCGAGATCTATCGCCAGGCAGAGGAGGCGGAAAGCGCCGCGCGCGAGATGTCGGTGCAGCCGCGCGGCCTGGTGCGCGTCGCCGTGCCGATGTCGTTCGGGCTGCGCTGGGTCGCGCCGCTGCTACCGGGCTTCTTTCGCAGGTATCCGGAGGTGTCGATCGACCTCCATCTATCCGATGCGTCGGTCGACCTGGTTGCCGATGGCTTTGACGCCGCGCTGCGCATTGCTGCGTTGCCGGATTCGTCGCTGGTGGCGCGGCGGCTGTGCGCGGTGACGCAATTCGTGGTGGCGTCGCCGGAATATCTACGGCGTGAAGGACGGCCCACGCATCCGCGCGAACTGATAGACCGGCCATGTCTCTCGTACGCATATCGCGCGCGTAGCGATGTGTGGCGCTTCACGAACGACGCGGGCGACGAGGAACCGGTGATGCCGACCGGCCCGCTGCGCGTGACAAATTCCGATGCACTGTTGCCCACGCTGCTCGAGGGCGTTGCGATCGCGGAACTGCCCGAGTTCATCGCGGGCGAATATCTGGCCGACGGCCGTCTTGAGGCGATTCTCACCGACTGGTCGCTGACGAAAGGCGGTCTTTACTTCGTCACGCCCTCGGCGCGCGCGCGGCCCGCGAAAGTCGCGGTGCTGTCGGATTACTTTGCCGAACACCTTTCCGAGCCAACATGGCGATGGCCCAAATGATGCAGCGGCGCAGTGGATCAGCCGGCGTTCATCATTGCATTTATGCAATGATGAATCTCAAACAATTCCATTTCGCGAATAAGTTCGCAAATAAGTTCGCAAATAAGTTCGCAAATAAGTTCGCAAATAAGTTCACGAATATGGTCGGATCCGCATAGATCCGTATTCTCCTTTCCACCGGTTGCACGACCTCATGTCGCAAGCCACTCAGGCAAAAGGAAGGAGAATCACAATGGACACGCAAGCCACCCCGAATACGCCTGGTATCGCCACAGCCGCCTTCCTCAATGCGCTGAACAGCTATTTCCACTTCGATCCGAGATTTTCCAACCCGGCTTTCTTCAGGTCTTCCGGAGCCATCACAACGCGAAACTCGCAGTCAGCGTTGAACATTAGAAACCACGGCTCTACGAGTGCAGGAATCAGCGACGGCTCATCGAGGTTGACGACCAGGATGGCTCCGCGTGCTCCGTTTTGCTCGGTGAAATAGGCGGCTTCCGGCTTTGTTTCTTCTAGTATTCTCGCCATCACTTCTCCGATGGTGCCTTCGCGCACAAAAGCATTAAATGGCTCGTGGGGAATTCGTATGTTGAGAAGCATGCGCATGATCATCTTCCTTGCTTGCTTGAGGCCCTCAATGGGCTCTTCAAGCATAAGGGTTCCCCGACGTTGTTTTAGTGGGCCAGGCAACACAAGGCTAGACTCCTCGCTCATTCGTGCGGAACAGTACTGAGCATCTAAAACCAGGGAACTGACGCGGGCGATAGACAGCGGCCGACGTCTGCCGTTTGTCGCGAACTGACGCTTGACTGTCAGCCCACGCTCGCCGGCGAACGCCGCAGTTGGTTGGTCGCGGTCGGATACCAGCCGTGAAACGGCGACCGTCTCTGGCCGACCCGTCCCGGCCGTTGGACAAGCCGCAGCAAGCGGCGGCTCCCCGACCGCCAGCGGCTGCCGGCTGGTCATAGAGCAGATATCGAATTTTTAGTAAGACAACGCCGCAACGGTCTTTGCGACCGTCTGCAGCGACTGCCGCAGCGCTTCCCGCGACACCGAAGCCAGCGCGAGGCGTATGGCGTGTGGTACATGCTTTGAAGTCGAGTAGGGATGTGCAGGGGAAACCAAGACCTGCTCGCGTATCAATGCTTTGCAAAGCGCGTCGGCACGCACCTCTTCGGGCATGGGTAGCCACGCGAAGTATGAGGCTGGATGACGCAGAGGTTTTAAATGTCCAAGGATCTCCGTGACCAGGGCTTGCCGTCGACAAGCATCAACGCGCTTCTCTGCTTCCAGCCGGGCTACGGTGCCGTCCTCGATCCAGCCGCAAGCAATTGCCGTCATCATGGCGGGAGTTTGCCAGGTCGTTGCGCGGATCGTGCGTTCCAGAGAGGGAATCCACTGAAGCGGCGCGTGAATCATTCCTACCCGCAGTCCCGCGGCAACGCTCTTGGAGAGGCCTGACACATAGACAGTGAGCTCAGGTGCAAGCGCGGCAAGAGGCGGCGGGGAACGATCCTCGAGGAATGCGTATGCGCCATCCTCGATGAGCATCAGCCCATGTTTTCTGGCGATCGCAACCAACTCACGTCTTCTCTGCGCGGCAATGACCCATCCAAGCGGGTTATGCAGCGTGGGCATGGTGTAGAACGCTCGTACTCTACGACGTTTGCACAACTGCGCCAGGGCATCGAGATCGGTACCCCGGCCAGCCGCGGGAACGGCCACTAATTCGATGCGGCAGGTCTCGGCCGCGAGCTTGAAACCTGGATAGGTCAGCGCGTCTGCCGCGACGACATCGCCGGGCTCGAGCAACGCCATACTCGTCACGCTCAGACCGTGCTGCGCGCCACTGACGAGTACAGTGTTTTCCATCGAAGCCGAGATGCCGCGACTGCTTAGGTGCTCCGCCATGATTCTCCGCTCATGGGCACGGCCGCCGTGCGGTTGATAGCGCAGGAGCGCTTCAACATCGCCCACACTCGCGAGCTGGCGCAATGCCGCCCTCAGCAGTTCCGTCTGACCCGGTACCGATGGACTATTGAAACTAAGGTCGATGGTCGGAGCACTCCAAGCGGGTAGATCCACGCCGTGGCCGCGCGGGAGCGCTTCCTTCACAAACGTCCCGCGGCCTACCTCGCCGCTCACCAACCCCATCGACTCCAGCTCGGCGTAGACGCGTGTAGCTGTGACCAGTGCAAGTCCTTCGCGCGCGGCCAGCTTGCGATGGGTGGGCAACTGAGTGCCGGGCCGCAGGCGTCCCTCGCGGATATCGGCTGCCAGCCGGTCGACTATCTCCTTGTAGCGAAGCTTAGGCATCGGACAATGTTTGCATGACAATTTTTTGGATGTATTGATTATCAGCGCTACGCTCCGCCCAACAACGTCCGCACGTGTGGGAAAACACATCATGGAACTGAACGCCATCACCATCCTTGTCACCACTCTAGGGGTGTTTCTCATCTGCTTCATGAAGGGGGCGTTCGGTGGCGGCTTCGCCATCGTGGGCATCCCGATCCTCTCGCTGGTGATGGATCCCGTCACGGCGGGCGGCTTGCTCGCCCCATTGTTTATCGCTATGGACATCGCCGGATTGCGCTACTGGAAGCCGTCTACTTGGTCGAAGCCGGATTTGCGCCTGCTGGTACCTGGGCTGGTGGCGGGCATCGGCGTTGGCTACCTGCTGTTCCGCTTCCTCGATCACCGCGCGATCTCGATCGTGATGGCGGCGGTGACGCTGGCCTTCGTGGGGTTGTGGCTGCTGCGCGGCGGCGAGGTGACGGTGCGCCCGAGATCGTCGCCCAAAGCTGTCGCCGCAGGTTTTACCTCGGGCATCACCACGATGGTCGCGCACTCGGGTGGTCCCCCGCTAGCGATGTATCTGCTGCCGCTCGGCCTGAGTAAGTATGTCTATGCGGGAACAACAAGCATGTTCTTTACCGTCGGCAACCTTCTCAAGGCGGTACCCTGGCTCGCGCTGGCGCGCCCCACCGGCCCGGTGTGGATGCTGATGGGCATTAGCCTGCTCGCTGTGCCGACAGGCGTCTGGCTCGGGTGGCGCCTGCATGACAGACTCGATCAGCAGCAGCTTTATCGGGCATGCTATGGCTTGCTCGTCCTCACAGCGGCAAAACTCATGTGGGATGGAGTTGCGGGCTACGCGAGTTGAGGGTCTTCCGCGCGGCGCCGAATTTTCGCCCACGCGACTGTTGAGCATACTCCCGCTGCCTCTAGTCCACTGAACTCCGATTCGTCTGGAGGGAGAATAGGACGACGGCAAACACCTAGCGAGAAGGAACGGAGACGGGCAACCACGAGTGGAACTGAGACGACTGCGGCTGGGCTTACTGCCCTGCTTCGATACATTGTTGGCGCGCCGCGGCCTCCTGGATCGCATCGGAGATGCGGGCTGCCTGCTCCGCCAGCGTGCGCGCGGCGGCGGCCACGAGACCTTGCAGCGCGTCGGTGGTCGTCTTATCCAGCATCGCCGGTTCGCCCGCATCATTCGCGGCCTCGTCGTTGATCAGGGCGCGCGTGACGGCCTCGATGCCGTAGGCGATCGCCTGCGTCGTGTTCAGCAGATCGATCAGATCATTGGCGCAGGGAAGCGGCGTGCCGTTCGCGCGCACGTCGAGCGCTACGCCGCCCCGACCAGCCGCTATGACGTGGCGGAACACCTGCGCACCGAAGAGGAAATGCAGGCGTACATCGAAGCCGCCTTCGAAGAGGCGGGCAACGATGCCGCTTTCATTGCGCGTGCGCTTGGCGACGTGGCCCGCGCCCGTGGCATGAGCCAGGTGGCCCGCAATGCAGGTTTGTCCCGTGAGAGCTTGTACAAGGCGCTCTCTGGCGAACGAAGCCCCGATTTCGCCACCGTGCTCAAAGTCGTGCGCGCTTTGGGCCTGCGGCTGCATCCCGAATTGGCGGGCACCTGACAGCCAGGGGAGGCTCGCCCCGCCTCCGCGCTCCATTCAATCAATGCTTCTGCGCCTTGTAGGTGCCGACCAGCTCCGCCTCGGCCAGCACATGGCCCTGCATGGCGCGTTCCAGCGCGCTGCGGTCGGGCGTGCCGAGGTCCGGCAGCACCACGTCCAAGGCGTACAGGCGATGGAAGTAGCGGTGCCTGCCCACCGGCGGGCAGGCCGCGCCGTAGCCGGTGCGCTGCCAGCCGTTGCTGCCCTGGCGCGTGCCGGGCGGCAGCCCGGCGGCGGACACTGCTTCGGGCAGCCCTGCGGTGTCGGGCGGCAGGTCGTACAGGATCCAATGCACCCAGGTCATGCGCGGCGCGGCCGGGTCGGGCGCGTCCGGATCCTCGATGACCAGTGCCAGGCTGCGCGTGCCGGCGGGCACGCCGGACCAGTCCAGCGGTGGCGATACGCCGGCCCCGTCGCAGCTGAAGCGCTGCGGCAGGACGGCACCGGCGTGAAACGCGGGAGATGTGAGGGTAAGCGGCATGGCAAACCTCGTCTGGGCAGGAAGCGAAGCCGCCAGCAGCGGGCCCAGTATCAGGACGGCGAGGCGCGATCGGCGCGGCATGGCGGCTCCCGGGCGATGCGCCGCCGGCACGCGGCGGCACTGATTCACCCTAGGGCGGCGCGCGGCGTCCTGCAAGCCCGGCGCGCGCCGCGGGCGGCGCTGGAGCCCGGCCGCCGCCGGCATCGCGCCATGGCACCTGCCCGCCACTTGGCGCCCGCACAACCACCGCCGCACGCACTTTCCCGTGCGGCTGAGCCTCCGCGCTTGGGCCGCCCGGCGCCGTACGTGTAAACTGTGCGATTTTTCATTCCGGCGGTATGTCGCAAGTGCCCCGGCGCACCGGTCTCAGTGGCCCCACGCTCATACGCGTGCTGGCCCGCCTGACCGACGCCGCAGCTCCCGAATCGAAGCGGTCGCTCTCGGACCAGCTCAGCCAGTGGCTGGGCTGGACCGAAGCCATTGCCTTGTCCACGGCCCTGAAAGCCCCTGCGGCCGAAACGGCGGCCGGCGCGCGCGCGCCGTCTGCGCAGTGCGATGCCGAGGCGGCGGAATGTGCGCGCGTGCGCACGGCGCTGGCCGAAGCCGTGCGGGAGGACGGCGCGCTCGCCGCCCGGCGCCGCGCGCCCGCCCGCACGGCGCTGCCGGAACCCGGCGGCACGGTGGCCTATGCGGTCTACCGCCAGCGCTATCTCACGTTGCAGCAGACCATGGAGACCGGCATCGCCGGCCTGCGCGGCCGCCTGCGCACCGCCCTCGCGGCCGGCGCGCCGGGCATGGCCAAGCTGGCCATGGTCGACGCCGTCATGGAGCGCGTGATGAGCGCACACGAGCGCAGCCTGCTCGCCGCCGTGCCGGGGATGCTCGAGACACACTTCACGCGGCTGCGCCAGGGCGAGGAAGTCCGGCTGGCCGCCGCGCTCGCCGAAGGCCGGCCCGCTCCCGTGGCGGCGGGCGCGTGGCAGAGCGCGTTCCGCCGCGATATGCAGAGCGTGCTGCTCGCCGAACTGGAAATCCGCTTCCAGCCCATCGACGGACTGCTGGCCGCGCTGCGCGCCAGCTAACCAGGACATCATGACCCGAACCCTCATTCCCTCGATCGTCTTCTTGGCAGGCCTGGCCGTGTTGGGCTGGGTCGGCGCCGGCTACGCGGCCAGCAACCTGCCGGCCCTGGCCGTCACCCTGCTGATCGCCGCCTGCTACGTGACCGGTGCCGTCGAGCTGCGGCGCTACCGCCAGGCCACGGATTCGCTGGCGCAGGCCGTGGCCGGGCTGGACACGGCCCCGGCCAGCCTCGGCGACTGGCTGCAGCGCCTGCATCCGAGCCTGCGCCATGCCGTGCGCCTGCGCGTCGAGGGTGAGCGTGCCGCCCTGCCCGGCCCCGCGCTGACCCCTTACCTGGTCGGCCTGCTGGTGCTGCTGGGCATGCTGGGCACCTTCCTCGGCATGGTCGCCACGCTGCGCGGCACCGGCATGGCGCTCGACAGCGCGACCGACCTGCAGGCCATCCGCGCCTCGCTGGCCGCGCCGGTCAAGGGCCTGGGCTTCGCCTTCGGCACCTCGGTCGCCGGCGTGGCCACCTCCGCCATGCTGGGACTGCTGTCCGCGCTGTTCCGCCGCGAACGCATCGAAGCCGCGCAGGCGCTCGACGCCCGCGCCACCACCACCCTGCGCGCTTACTCCCAACAGCACCAGCGCGAGGCATCGCTGCAGTTGCTGGAGCGCCAGGCCGAGGCGATGCCGGGCCTGGTGGAAGGACTGCAAGCGATGATGCGTGCCGTCGCGCAGCAGAACCAGGAACTGGGCGAGCGCCTGGCCGCCAGCCAGGCGGCCTTCCACGACCGCACGGAGTCCACCTACAAGCAACTGGCCGCCTCGGTCGAGCAATCGCTCAAGGACAGCGTCGCCCACAGCGCCCAGGCCGCCGGCGCGGCGATCCAGCCGGCCGTCGAAACCACCATGGCAGGCCTGGCGCGCGAAGCCGAGACCTGGCGCGACACCGTGACGCACGCCGTGCAGCAGCAGCTGGACGGCCTGTCGGAGCGCTTCGCCACCACCACCGGCGCGGTGGCCGGCCTCTGGCAGCAGGCGCTCACCGAACACCAGCGCGCCGGCACGGCCCAGGCCGAAGCGCTGCGCAGCTCGCTCGACGGCTTCGCCGCCACCTTCGCGCAACGCTCGGCCGGACTGGTCGAGCAGGTCTCGGCGCGCCTGGACCTGGCCGCGGACAAGGCCGCGCAGGCCTGGGAACAGGCCCTGACCAGCCAGCGCGGCCACAGCGAGGCGCTGGCCGCCGACCACCGCAAGGCCCTGGCCGGGACGGCCGCGGCCTTTGCCGGGCAGGCCGAAGCGCTGCTGCGCACGGTCGACCGCTCGCACGCCGAACTGCAGGCGCAGCTCGGCAGCCAGGACGCGCAACGGCTCGATGCCTGGACCAGCGCCCTCGGCACGGTCGCCGACGGCCTGCGCCAGCAATGGGAGCAGACCGGCACCCAGGCCGCCGCCCGCCAGCAGGCCATCTGCGACGCCCTGGCCCAGAGCGCCCGCGACATCTCCTCGCAAGCGGAGGCCTACAACAGCAAGACCGTCGCCGAGATCGACCGCCTGGTCCTGGCCGCCGCCGAGGCCCCCAAGGCCGCGCTGGCCATGCAGGCCGAACTGGCCGCGCGCGACGAGCAGCGCCTCGCCACCTGGACGGACTCCCTGGCGACCATGGCCCAGGCCCTGCGCCAGGAATGGGAACAGACCGGCACCCAGGCCGCCGCGCGCCAACAGGCCATCTGCGACGCCCTGGCCCAGAGCGCCCGCGACATCTCCTCGCAGGCCGAGGCCTACAACAGCAAGACCGTGGCCGAGATCGACCGCCTGGTCCTGGCCGCCGCCGAGGCCCCCAAGGCCGCGCTCGCCATGCAGGCCGAACTGGCCGCGCGCGACGAGCAGCGCCTCGCCACCTGGACCGAGTCCCTGGCGACCATGGCCCAGGCCCTGCGCCAGGAGTGGGAGCAGACCGGCACCCAGGCCGCCGCCCGCCAGCAGGCCATCTGCGATGCGCTCGCCCAGAGCGCCCGCGACATCTCCTCGCAAGCGGAGGCCTACAACAGCAAGACCGTGGCCGAGATCGACCGCCTGGTCCTGGCCGCCGCCGAGGCCCCCAAGGCCGCGCTGGCCATGCAGGCCGAACTGGCCGCGCGCGACGAGCAGCGGCTGACCAACTGGACCGAGTCCCTGGCGACCATGGCCCAGGCCCTGCGCCAGGAATGGGAACAGACCGGCACCCAGGCGGCCGCGCGCCAACAGGCCATCTGCGACGCCCTGGCCCAGAGCGCCCGCGACATCTCCTCGCAAGCCGAGGCCTACAACAGCAAGACCGTCGCCGAGATCGATCGCCTGGTCCTGGCCGCCGCCGAGGCGCCCAAGGCCGCGCTCGCCATGCAGGCCGAACTGGCCGCGCGCGACGAGCAGCGCCTCGCCACCTGGACGGACTCTCTCGCCACCATGGCCCAGGCCCTGCGCCAGGAATGGGAACAGACCGGCACCCAAGCCGCCGCGCGCCAACAGGCCATCTGCGACACCCTGGCCCAGAGCGCCCGCGACATCTCCTCGCAGGCCGAGGCCTACAACAGCAAGACCGTGGCCGAGATCGACCGTCTGGTCCTGGCCGCCGCCGAGGCCCCCAAGGCCGCGCTGGCCATGCAGGCCGAACTGGCCGCGCGCGACGAGCAGCGCCTCGCGACCTGGACCGAGTCCCTGGCGACCATGGCCCAGGCTCTGCGCCAGGAATGGGAGCAGACCGGCACCCAGGCCGCCGCGCGCCAGCAGGCCATCTGCGATGCGCTCGCCCAGAGCGCCCGCGACATCTCCTCGCAAGCGGAGGCCTACAACAGCAAGACCGTGGCCGAGATCGACCGCCTGGTCCTGGCCGCCGCCGAAGCCCCCAAGGCCGCGCTGGCCATGCAGGCCGAACTGGCCGCGCGCGACGAGCAGCGCCTCGCCACCTGGACGGACTCCCTCGCCACCATGGCCCAGGCCCTGCGCCAGGAATGGGAGCAGACCGGCACCCAGGCCGCCGCGCGCCAGCAGGCCATCTGCGACACGTTGGCCGACACGGCACGCGGCATCGCCGCCCAGGCCCAGGCCCACCATGACAGCTCGGTCGCCGAGGTCGCGCGCCTGATGCAGGCCGCGGCCGAAGCCCCGCGTGCCGCCGCCGAGACCCTCGGCGAGCTGCGCCAGAAACTGTCCGACAGCATGGCACGCGACCAGGCCATGCTCGAAGAGCGCGCCGGCATGCTGTCTACGCTGGAAACCCTGCTGCAGGCGGTCGGCCAGGCCTCCACGGAACAACGCGCGGCGGTGGAAAGCCTGGTCGCCGGGGCGTCCTCGCTGCTGGAACAGGCCGGCGCGCGCTTCGCCGGCCAGGTCGAGTCCGAAGGCGGCCGGCTGGAAGCCATGGCGGCCCAGGTCACCGGCAGCGCGGTGGAAGTCGCCAGCCTGGGCGAAGCTTTCGGCATGGCCGTGCAGCTGTTCAGCGAATCCAGCGACAAGCTGGGCGCACAGCTCCAGCGCATCGAGGCCGCCCTGGACAAGTCGATGGCACGCAGTGACGAGCAGCTCGCCTACTACGTGGCGCAGGCGCGCGAAGTGGTCGACCTGAGCGTGATGTCGCAGAAGCAGATCCTCGACGACCTGCAGCAGCTCGCCGCCACGCAGGCGGCCAACGGCGCCGAGGCGGCATGAGGGAGGACATCGACGCCGGCGTGGAACCGGCCGCCCCGATCTGGGCCGTCTTCGGCGACCTGATGTCCGTGCTGCTGGGCGCCTTCGTGCTGGTCCTGCTGGGCGCCATCGGCATGCAGCTCGAACTGACGGCACGGCTGGAAGACGAGGTCCGGCACCGCCAGGAGGAAATGCAGCGCCGCGAGTCGCTCGAGAAGGCGCTGGCGGTGCCGCTGGCAGCCGGCCGCGTGACCCTGGTCAACGGCCGCATCGGCATCAGCGGCAGCGTGCTGTTCGCCCTCAACTCCGACCAGCTCCAGCCCGAAGGCCGCGACCTGCTGAAGAGCCTGGCGGGGCCGCTGTCGGCCTACCTCAGCGCGCGTGACGAGATCCTGATGGTGAGCGGCTTCACCGACGACCAGCAGGTCAAGGAAAGCAACCGCCGCTTCGCCGACAACTGGGAGCTGTCGGCCCAGCGCGCGCTGACGGTGACGCGCGCGCTGATCGAGGCCGGCGTCCCGCCCGCCTCGGTCTTCTCGGCCGCCTTCGGCGCCGAGCAGCCGGTCACCTCGAACGCCGACGCCGAAGGCCGCGCGAAGAACCGCCGCGTCGAGATCGCGCCGATCCCGCGCGGCTCCACCGGCGCGGCGAAACCTCGTGGCTGACGGCATCATGGACCGTGGCATGGCGGAGCCCGCACAGGGTGCGGCGCACGCGGCGCCGGCCGGCCCGTCAGCCACCGCCCCGCACGATGCGCCGGCCCAGGCACCGACCCCGGCGGGCAACGATGCGCCGCCGGATGCCATGCAACAACTCGAAGCCTGGCAGGCATGCGGCGCTGACCGCCTCGACCCGGTACGCTTCCGCCTGATGCAGGCCCTGGCGCGCCGTGCCGCGCCCCACCAGGGCGCAGCGCGGCGCGTGCTCGACGACAAGCTGGCGGCCCGGCTCTCTGCCTATCGCCTCGCGCTCGAAGCGGCGGGTACCAAGGCGGCGGCATCGACCGATTCCATCCCATCCTCCACGCCCGGCACCGCTGCGGCGGCACCGCCGGCCGCACCGCGCCTGCCCGCACGCGGTGCGCTGGCGGCACTGGCCGACCAGCTCGCCGGCCGCGCCCGGGCCAGAAGCACGGCAGAGCCCCCCGCGACCGCAAGCGCACGGATCGCCACGCCGGCCCGGCCGCCAGTCCCGGCCGAGCCGGAACTGATCGACTACTTCCGCGACACCTGGACCCGCGTCAGCGCCAACCAGCGCGTGCAGCAATCGCTGCAGCAGGTGCCCGAGCATGCCGGCCCGCTCAATTCCCACTACCTGATCCACCGCTCGCTGACGCTGATGCAGGAATTGTCGCCGGAATACCTGCACCAGTTCCTCTCCTATGTCGACGCCCTGACGCTGCTCGAACAGATGCAGCGGGTCGACGCCGCGCCAGCGGCGGAGGCGCCCGCGGGCGCGGTGGTGCGCAAGAAGACGCGGGCCAAGGCGCGCTAGCCTCCCATCCCCTCCAGCCGCGCCTTCAGCCGCACCACCGCCTCGGCCGACTCGGCCTCGACGCGGCGGCGCAGCACCAGCTGATTGAGAATGGCGAAACCGAGCGTGGGCGAACGGTAGCGGAAGTCGCGCGAGAAGCGCGTCTGGTCGCCCTCTTCCCGCAGCGTGTAGGCCACGGTGCCGGCCGGACGGCCTTCGATGGTGCCGGCGATGGCCCAGAAAGCCGGGCGCTGGCGCGCCGTCACGGTCCACACCACGACGCCGCTGCGCCCTGCCACCCGGAAGGTTTCGCTCACCTGCTCGCCCGGCTGCAGCGGATGGCCGGTGGCCCCGGACACGGCCAGCGACGATGGATGCCAGTCGGGCCAGTGGGCGGGCGTGGTGACATAGTCGAACACGTGCTGCGCCGAACGCGCGATCACGACCTCGTTGTGGACCTGGGTGGTCAGGTCCCAGGGCAGCGGCAGCAGGCAGGCGGCAGCGGCCGCGCACAGCACGGCCACGCCGAGCACCCAGGCCTTGCGCAGGGGCATGGTCGGCGCCTCCGGGGCTGGCGCCCCGCGGTGGGGCGCGATGTGTTCAGTGTAGGCGGTGGTGTTGGTGCCGGTGGGCTGGATGCGCGGGTATCGCACCGAGGGCTTGCGGCGGGGGGCTCGCTTGCTGGAGCACACCGGCGGCTTCGCTTTTACACGGCGCCTTGCTGATCCACCCCTCCTCCCAACCCGCTCCCCGTGCGCGCAGAGGGAGCCACGACATCATGCCTGGCCGATGGTGTTGGCGTCTCGGCCTGCCCGTTCGGCGCACCCCAGCCGCCGCCGAGCGCGCGCACCAGCGATACCGTGGCGGCGGCGCGCAGGCCGGCTACCTGGTTGGCTTCGCGCTGGGCCTGCAGCACGGTGCGGTCGGCGTCGATCACGGTCAGGTAGTCGACCGCGCCCGCGTCGTAGCGGCTGCGCGAGATGCGCTGCGCGCGGCGCGCGCCGGCCAGCGCGCTGTCCAGTGCCTGCGCCTGCTGGCTCAGCCAGCGGGTGTCGGCCAGGCTGTCCTCGACTTCGCGGAAGGCCACCAGCACGGTCTGCCGGTAGCGCGCCACGCTCTCTTCGTGCTGGGCGCGCGCGGCCGCCAGGTTGGCGCGGTTGCGGCCGCCGTCGAAGATGGGCGCGGCGATGGTGGAGCCGACCAGCGGACCGATCCCCCATACCGCGGACGACCAGCGGAACAGGTTGGACAGATCGCCCGACTCGAAGCCGAACAGGCCCGTCAGCGTGATGCGCGGGAAAAACGCGGCCTTGGCCACGCCGATGCGCGCATTGGCGGCGGCCATCAGGCGTTCCGCCTGGGCGATGTCCGGGCGGCGCTCCAGCAGGTCCGACGGCAGGCCGGCCGGGATCGCCACAGGCTGGGCGTCGAAGGGCCGCGACGGCATCGCGAAAGCCGACGGCGGCAGCCCGGTCAGCACCGCCAGCGCGTGCTCCTGGGTGGCGCGGCGCCGTTCGATGGCGGCCAGGTCGGCCCGTGCCGTGCCCAGTTCGGCCTCGGCGCGCGCCGGGTCCAGGTCGGTGGTTTCGCCCGCGTCGAAGCGGCGCTTGAGCAGCTTGAGCGCGTCTTCGCGCAAGGTCACCGTGGCCTGCAGCAATTCGCGCTCGCTGTCGAGCGTGCGCAGCGCGAAGTAGGCCTGTGCCACGTCGGCCTGCAACGTGAGCTGCACCGAGCGGAACAGGTCTTCGGCGGCTTCGCCCTCGGCGCGCGCGGCCTGGGTATTGCTGGCCACGCGGCCGAACAGGTCGAGCTCGTAGCTGGCGAAGGCGCGCGCGCGCAGCAGGGTCTGCGCCGGCACCTTGGTGCCGTCGGGCAGGCCGTTGGCGGCGGCCGAGGTCTGCGCCCGGGTCGGGTCCAGGCCCACGCTGAGCTGCGGGTAGAGGTCGGCCTCGGCCACGCCGGTCAGCGCGCGCGCCTGCTTCAGGCGCGCCGCCGCGGCGGCCAGGTCCTGGTTGGCGCTGGTGGCGGCGGTGATCAGCCGGTCCAGTTCCGCATCGGAGAAGACCCGCCACCATTGGCCGCGCTCGGCGCCTTCGGCCGGCGTGGCGGTCTTCCATTGCGCGCCCTCGGCGCGTGCGCCCTCGGCCTCCTTGAAGGCCGGTGCGGCAGCGCTCTCGGGCACCCGGTAGGCCGGGGCCAGCGAGCAGCCGGCCAGCACCAGCGCGGCGGCCAGCGTGGCCAGGCGGGGCATCCAGTTCTGCATGGCAGTTATCCGTGTTGTCATGTCATCTCCCTCACTCGGCCGATGCCGCCGGGGCCAGCGCGGCGGGCGCCTGCTGCGCCGCCCGGCGCCGCTCGCCGCGCGTGGCCCACAGCCGCAGCGCCACGTAGAACACCGGCGTCAGGAACAGGCCGAAGAAGGTCACGCCCAGCATGCCGGCGAACACCGCCACGCCCATCGCATGCCGCATCTCGGCGCCGGCGCCGGTGGAGATCACCAGCGGCACCACGCCCATGATGAAGGCGAAGGAGGTCATCAGGATCGGGCGCAGGCGCAGCCGGCTGGCCTCGATGGCGGCGGCCACGATGCTGCGGCCCTGGTGTTCCAGCTCGCGCGCGAACTCCACGATCAGGATGGCGTTCTTGGCCGACAAGCCCACCAGCACGATGAAGCCGATCTGCGTGAAGATGTTGTTGTCGCCGCGCGTCAGCCATACGCCGGTCATGGCCGCGAGCAGGCTCATCGGCACGATCAGGATCACCGCCAGCGGCAGTGTCAGGCTCTCGTACTGGGCGGCCAGCACCAGGAACACCAGCAGCACGCACAGCGGGAAGATCCACACGCCCGCGTTGCCGGCCAGGATGTCCTGGTAGGTCAGCTCGGTCCATTCGAACTTCATGCCCTTGGGCAGCGTCTCGGCGGCGATGCGCTCGGCCGCGGCCTGCGCCTGGCCCGAAGAAAAGCCCGGGGCCGGGCCGGCGTTGACGTCGGCGGCAGTGAAGCCGTTGTAGCGCACCACGCTGTCCGGGCCGAAGCCCTGCCTGACCTGCACCAGCGACGACAGCGGCACCATCTCGCCGGCGGCGTTGCGCGTCTTCAGCTGCAGGATGTCCTCGGCGTGGGCGCGGTACGGCGCATCCGCCTGCACCTTGACCTGGTAGGTGCGGCCGAACTTGTTGAAGTCGTTCACATAGGCCGAGCCCAGGTAGGTCTGCAGCGTGTCGAACACGTCGGTGACGGGCACGCCGAGCTGCTTGGCCTTGACGCGGTCGAGCTTGACATCGAGCTGCGGCACGTTGACCTGGTAGTTGCTGAACACACCGGTCAGCTCGGGCGTGGCGCGCGCCTTGCCGATGAAGGCATTGGTGGCGTCGAACAGCGCGTCGTAGCCGAGCGCGGCACGGTCCTCGATCATCAGCTTGAAGCCGCCGATGGTGCCCAGGCCCTGCACGGGCGGCGGCGGGAACACTGCGATGAAAGCGTCCTGGATGGCCGCGTACTTGGCGTTGAGCTGCTGCGCGATGGCATCGCCCGACAGGTCCTTGCCCTTGCGCTGCTCGAAAGGCTTGAGCGTGGCGAACACGATGCCGGCGCTGGGGCTGTTGGTGAAGCCGTTGATCGACAGGCCCGGGAAGGCCACCGCCGATTCCACGCCCGGGTGCTTGAGCGCGATCTCCGACATGCGGCGGATCACGTCCTCGGTGCGGTCCAGCGTGGCGCCGTCGGGCAGCTTGGCGAAGCCCACCAGGTACTGCTTGTCCTGCGCCGGCACGAAGCCCTTGGGCACCATCTGGAACACACCCCAGGTCAGCGCCAGCATCACCGCGTAGACGCCGAACACCGCACCCTTGCGCGAGATCACGCCCTTGACGCCGCTGCCGTAGCGCTGCGCGCTGGCACCGAAGAAGCGGTTGAAGCGCGCGAAGAAGCCGCCCAGCACGCGCTCCATGCCGCGCGTCAGCCAGTCCTTGGGCGCGTCATGGCCGCGCAGCAGCAGCGCGGACAGCGCCGGCGACAAGGTCAGCGAGTTGAACGCGGAGATGATCGTCGAGATCGAGATGGTCAGCGCGAACTGCTTGTAGAACTGGCCGGTCAGGCCGGTCATGAAGGCCAGCGGCACGAACACCGCGATCAGCGTCAGCGCGATGGCGATGATGGGACCGCTCACCTCGCGCATGGCCTTGTAGGTGGCCTCCTTGGGTGACAGCCCCTCCTCGATGTTGCGCTCGACGTTCTCCACCACCACGATGGCGTCGTCCACCACGATGCCGATGGCCAGCACCAGGCCGAACAGCGACAGCGCGTTGATCGAGAAGCCGAAGGCATGCATCAGCCCGAAGGTACCGACGATGGAGACCGGCACCGCCAGCAGCGGGATGATCGACGCGCGCCAGGTCTGCAGGAACAGGATCACCACCAGCACCACCAGCAGGATGGCCTCGAACAGCGTATGCGTGACCGCCTCGATCGAGTGGCGCACGAACTGCGTCGGATCGTAGACGATGCTGTAGTCGACCCCGTCGGGGAAGTTCTGCTTCAGCTCTTCCATGGTCTTGCGCACGTCATCCGAGATCTGGATGGCGTTGGAGCCCGGCGCCTGGAAGATGGGGATGGCCACCGCGGGCTTGTTGTCCAGCAGCGAGCGCAGCGCGTACTCGGATGCGCCCAGCTCGATACGGGCGATGTCCTTCAGGTAGGTCACGCCGCCATCGGCCGAAGTGCGCACCACGATGTCGCCGAACTCCTCGACGGTGGACAGGCGCCCCTGCGCGTTGACCGAGAGCTGCAGGTCGGCACCGGGCAAGGCCGGCGACGAGCCGATCACGCCGGCCGCCACCTGCACGTTCTGCTCGCGGATGGCCTTGACCACGTCGGAGGCGGCGAGCTGGCGCTCGGCCATCTTCTCCGGGTTCAGCCACACGCGCATGGCGTAGTCGCCCGAGCCGAACAGCTGGACCTGGCCCACGCCCTGGATGCGCGCCAGCCGGTCCTTGACGTTGATCACCGCGTAGTTGCGCAGGTAGGTCATGTCATAGCGGTCGTTGGGCGAGACCAGGTGCACCACCATGGTCAGGTCCGGCGAGCTCTTGACGGTGGTCACGCCCAGGCGCCGCACGTCCTCGGGCAGGCGCGGCTCGGCCTGCGCCACCCGGTTCTGCACCAGCTGCTGGGCCTTGTCGGGGTCGGTGCCGAGCTTGAAGGTGACGGTCAGCGTCAGCACGCCGTCGCTGTTGGCCTGCGAAGACATGTAGAGCATGTCTTCCACGCCATTGATCTGCTCTTCCAGCGGCGAGGCCACCGTCTCGGCGATCACCTTGGGGTTGGCGCCCGGATACTGGGCGCGCACCACCACGGAAGGCGGCACGACCTCGGGGTATTCCGAGATCGGCAGCTTGAACATCGAGATGGCGCCGACCAGGAAGATCAGCACCGATAACACGCCCGCGAAGATCGGGCGGTCGATAAAGAATTTCGAGAGATTCATCTTGGTCTCGGCTAAATCTCAGCTACAACTCGTGAGAGCGGCGAACAGCCGCCCCTGGCGGCCCGCTGGCGGGCGCCATATCGAGGGAACGGCGTACGGGTTTTGGCGGTGGCGGTGGCGCAGGCGTTTGCCGGGCTTCCGGCCTGCTCCCCTTTCCCGCCTGCGGGAGAGGGGTTGGGGGAGAGGGCAGGCATCCGCGCCAGAACGATTGCCTGCGCATGGCGCGAGCGCCCGCCCTCTCCCCCTGCCCCTCTCCCATGAATGGGAGAGGGGAGCCAACCCTCAGCCGTTACGCGCCGGCACCATGCCCACCGGCATCCACATCAGCTCATCGGCTTGCCATCGTCGGTCCCGGCCTTGGCCTGCTTGCGGTCGGCCGACTCCGCACGCGGCTCCACCTCGCGCTTGAAGGCCATGTCGACCGGCTTGGGCGCCACCAGGTCGCCCGGGCGCACCCGCTGCAGCCCGTTGACGGCGATGGTCTCGCCCGCCGCCAGGCCCTTGCGGATCACGCGCAGGCCGTCGTAGGCCGGTCCGAGTTCCACTTCGCGGTAGATCAGCTTGTTGTCGCGGCCCACCACCAGCACGAACTTCTTGCCCTGGTCGGTACCGACGGCGCGGTCATTGACCAGCACCGCGGCATGGGGCGCGGCGCCGCCGAACTTGATGCGGGCATAGAGGCCCGGCAGCAGGCGGCCGTCGTCGTTGTCGAACACCGCCCGCACGCGGATGGTGCCGCTGCGCGTATCGAGGCGGTTGTCGACCGACTGGATGCGGCCCTGGTGCGGATGGCCGTTCTCGTCAGCCAGGCCCAGGTAGATGGGCAGGTTGGGCTGGCTGCCGCCGGCGCCCGGCGCGGTGTAGCGCAGGTAGCTCTGCTCGTCGAGCTCGAAGCTGGCATAGACCGGCGACACCGACACCACGGTGGTCAGCGCCGGCGACGCGGCGCCCGCCGCCACCAGGTTGCCGACGGTGATCTCGGCGCGCGAGACCCGTCCTGCCACCGGCGCGGTGATGCGCGTGTAGGCCAGGTTCAGCCGCGCCGCTTCCAGCTCGGCCTGGGCCGCGCGCACATTGGCGGCTGCCTCGCGCGCGCCGTTGTCGCGCTCGTCGAACTCGCGGCGCGACACCGCGTTGTCCTGCAGCAGGCGCTGGGCGCGCGCCTGCTCGGTCTGCGCGTGCGTGGCACGCACCTGGGCCGCGGCCAGCGCCGCCTCGGCGCGTGCCACCTCCGCCGCATAGGGGCGCGGATCGATGGTGAAGAGCAGGTCGCCCTTCTTCACCAGCGCCCCCTCGCGGAAGTGCACCGCGTCGATGGTGCCGGACACGCGTGGGCGGATCTCCACGCGGTCCACCGCTTCGAGGCGGCCGGAGAACTCGTCCCACTCGGTGATGGTCTTGCCGATGGCGGCGGCCACGTCCACCGCCGGCGCGGCAGGCGCGGTGACGGCGCGCGCCTCGCCGCCGTGCGGACGCAGCAGCGATGCCGCCAGGCCGGCGCCGACCAGCGCGACCACGGCCACCGCGATCAGGGTACGTCGAGTTGTGTTCTGCATTTCTTCACTCCGTTTCTGGCTTTCTTCAACCGGAAAAGCAAAAGGCCGAACGCCGCCCTCCGGGCCGCGCAAGGCGGTCCGGCTAACCAGGGATCGGGCTGTCTCTACGCCTGCGGCTCGGGCCGCTCAGCGCCTGCGCCAGGGGCCGCTCAGCCGGCGGGTCCCGCTGCGCGCCGGCCGGGCGGGCGGCGTTCGGTCTGTTTCGAGGCATCGTCGCTTCCCGCCAGGCATTGCCGCAGGAAACGCGCGCCTTCATCTACCCACATTTCACAGTCTTCATGGGTCTCTTCCACCCCGTCGCCACAGGCGCCGGGCATGATCATGGTCTGTGCCGGCACGCCGGCACCGCGCAGGCGCTCGCCGAAGGCCTCGCCCTCGGCGCGCAGGGCGTCCTGCTCCGCCACCTGGATCAGCGTGGCCGGCAGCCCTGCCAGGCGCGACGCATGCGCCGGCGCCGCATAGGGGTGCACGCTGGCCGCCGCTGTCGGCAGGTAGTCGCGGTAGTGGCCGGCGATACGCCGCAGCATCTCCAGCGGCACGCTCGGGCCGTCCGCGCCGCCCGCGCACGATGCGTGCTGCAGGCAGGGATCGGTCAGCGGCCGGATCAGCCACTGCCCGCGCGCCTGCGGCAGGCCGCGGTCGCGCATCATCTGCGCCAGCGCGATCGCCAGGTTGCCGCCGGCCTCCTCGCCCACCAGGGCGAAGCGCTGCTTGTCGACCTTGAGCCGGCGCGCATGCGCCAGCACCCAGGCGACCGTGCTGAACGCATCCTCCGGCGCCGCCGGGAACGGATGGTCCGGCGCCAGCGAATAGGCCGGCACCACCACCACCGCCGGCACCCGCGCCGCCAGGTCCATCGCCAGGCACTCGCTGGACTGCTGGCTGCAATCGACGAAGCCGCCGGCGTGCAGGTAGATCAGCCACGGCAGCGGCGCCGCGCCGGCGGCCGGATAGCCGGCCGGGTAGCACAGCCGGGCGCCGATGCGGCGCGCGCCGCTGGTCAGCACATAGTCGAGCACCTGCACGCGCTCCGGGTGTCCGGCGGGCGGGGCGACGGGGGGCTGGGCATCGAGCGGGCTGGACATCGGCGGCTCCGGCGGCCGACGCCAAAGCGCGGCCTTGTCTTGTTGCGTTGCAACGGATTATGGTGATTGACGAGGGTGGGATAAAGCAAAGGCACACCAACGCACTGTTGCTGCGATGGAATAATCGCCAGCCGACAACCCCACCGCGTGCAAGGTCATCCGATTTGTGGTCCACTCGCGCTCTCCGGCGCGCGCGCCACATGCGCGTGCCGGAGCCAACCGCCGCGCCAGCGGGGCCCACAGGTCTCGCGCCGCGCTTCATCTGCCAGGGAATCACCATGGATCGCTTCATCTCAATGCAGGCCTTCACCCGTGTGGTCGATGTCGGCAGCTTCGCCCGCGCGGCGGAGTCGCTCGACCTGCCCAAGGCCACCTTGACGCGCATGATCCAGAACCTGGAGACCCATCTCGGCGTCAAGCTGCTGCACCGCACCACGCGCCGCATCAGCGTCACCACCGAGGGCGCGGCCTATTACGAACGCTGCGTGCGCATCCTGGCCGACGTCGACGAGGCCGAGCAATCGCTGTCCCACCACAACAACAATCCGCGCGGCACGCTGCGCGTGGACACCATCAGCAGCCTGGCCCAGATGGTGCTGCTGCCCGAGCTGCCGGCCTTCTTCACCGCCTATCCGGACCTCAAGCTGGAGCTGACCACCAACGGCAAACCCATCGACCTGCTGCAGGAGGGCGTGGACGTGGTGCTGCGCGTGGGCGCCCTGGTCGACGAGTCGATGGTGGCGCGCCGCATCGGCCAGCTCAAGCTGGCGATCTATGCCTCGCCGATCTACCTGCGCCAGCACGGCACGCCGCGCACCATGGCCGAGCTGCAGGCGCACCGCTGCATCAACTACGTGTCCCACCGCACCGGGCGCGAGGTCACCTGGGACCTGACGCGCGGCGAGCAGCGCCACGAACTGCTGCTGGACTCGGTGCTGGCCACCAACGACTCCGACGTCTATCTCGGCAGCGCGCTGCAGGGGCTGGGCCTCGCCTACCTCTCCTGCGCGCTGGCCGAGCCCTATGTGCGCAGCGGCCGGCTGGTGGAACTGATGACGGACTGGCAGGGGGAGTCGCTGCCGATCTCGGCGATGTACCCGCAGAACCGCCACCTGTCGGCCAAGGTGCGCATCTTCGTCAACTGGGCCGCCGAGCTGTTCGCGCGCCATCCGCACTTCGGCGAGCCGGCGCGGCAGGCTGCCTGAGCGAGGCATCGCCCCCATCCCCCCACCGCGAGCGCTAGCGCCCGGCCGCCGCGCCCACCGCGAGCGCCTCGACCTCGAACAGCATCCCATCCAGCGCCAGGCGCGGTACCGGGATCAGCGTGCAGGCCGGCGGCGGCGCCTCGCCCCACAGGCGCGCCACTTCCTCGGCCAGCACGCGCAAGCGCGTCTCGTCGTGGTCGACGATCAGCACCGTCAGCTTGGCCACGTCGGCGGGCACCGCGCCGGCCGCGCGCAGCGCCGTGGCGAGGTTGTCGAAGGCCTGCCGTACCTGGCCGGCGAAGCTCGCCGGCAGCGTGCCGTCCTCGCGCTCGCCGCCCTGCCCCGCCACGCAGATCAGGGCTCGCCCCGCCGGCACCAGGGCCAGGTGGGAATAGCCGTTGGGACGCGGATCGTAGAGGCCTGGCGGATTGAGGAAGGCCAGCGCGCGTGCCGGCCGGGTATCGGACGATCCGGCCGATCCGGCCTCGTCGAAGGAGGTGAGATGCGAGAAGGTGTCTGGCTGCATGAGGTGGCTCCTTTTTGCCATGCGCCAGGGCCCTCGACAGCGAGGCGGCCCCGGCCTAATATCCAAGAATTCCGTTGGATATTAGGCCTCCCCAGTGAATTACACAACAAATCCCTTGGATAATTCAGGGAATCCGCAGCCGTCGGATCGCATCCTCTTCTTGCTGAAAACGCGCGGACCGGCCTCGACCGCGCAGATTGCCGAGCGCCTGCAGATCACCGCCGAGGCCGCGCGCCAGCAGGTGCAGAAGCTGCTCGCGGCCGGCCTCGTCGAAGGGCGGCGCCAGGCCGCGGCCGGCGCCGGGCGCCCGCGCCAGGAATGGGAATTGAGCGCGGCCGGGCAGGCGCGCTTTCCCGACACCCACGCCCAGCTCACGGTGCAGCTGATCGGCTCGATCCGCCAACTGTTCGGCGAAGCCGGGCTGGACAAGCTGATCGGGCAGCGCGAGCAGCAGGCACGCGAGGACTACACGCGCGCCTGCGCCGGCGAGGCCACGCTGCCCGAGCGCGTGCGCCGGCTCGCCGCGCTGCGCGAGGCGGAAGGCTATATGGCACGGGTCGAGCGCGACGGCGAGGATTGGCTGCTGATCGAAGACCACTGCCCGATCTGCGCCGCCGCGCAGACCTGCCAGGGCTTCTGCCGCGCCGAGCTGCAGGTGTTCCGCGAGGTGCTCGGCGCGCAGGCGCGCGTCGAGCGCGAGGAGCATCTGCTGGCCGGCGCGCGGCGCTGCGTCTACCGCGTCAGCGCCGCCGGTGAGGTGCCATGAGCGATGCTGCGAGCGATGCCAGGCGCGGCGCCATGATTTCCGGCGCCTTCAGTACGCCTTGAAGTTCGCGCTGACGCGCTGCTTGAGGTAGTCGCCCGCGCTGATCGGCGGGTACTTGCCGGCCGGTCCCGCGATGATGGCATCGCGGTTGGCCTGGCAGAAGAAGGCGATGCTGTAGCGCGCACCCATGGACTCGTGCGGCGCCGGATTCCTGACGCGGTGGAAGTTGGAAGGCAGCCGGTCGTCGCTCCAGCGCATCAGCATGTCGCCGATATTGCAGGTGATGACGGTCTCGTCGGGTTCGATCGAGGTCCATTGCTGCGCCTCCATCTCCTTGCCCGGGCAGACCTGCAGGCCACCCTGCCCGGTGCGCTGGAACAGCAGCGTCAGGCAGTCGAAGTCGGTGTGGGCGCCGGCGCGCCACAGGCCGAGCTTGTCCTGGTACTCGGGCGGGATCGCATAGTAGTGCAGCAGGCGCAGCGTGCTCTGGTACTCGGGCGAGGCGGGCGCGTGCGCGCGCGTGAAGAAGTCGCTGTCGAAGCCCAGCTTGTCGGCGAAGCACGACAGCACTTTCATGCCTACCTCCCAGCACTGCGCCTCGAAGGCGAGCAGGGTGGACTGGAAGCCGGCCAGGGCTTCCTCGCCCGGCCACAAGCCGTCCATGTGCGGGCGCGTGATCTGGTAGGACTCCTTCTGGTCCGGCGTGCCGGTCGACGGCCGCACCTGGGCCTTGCTCTCCCAGCCGGCATTGAGCGCCTTCTTGAGCGGGTGGCGCGCCTTGACCGCCTCGGGCAGGGCGAAGAAGCGCTCGGTCATGGCGAAGGCCTCGTGCACCCGTGCGAGATCGATGCCGTGGTTGGCGACCTGGAAGAAGCCGACCTCGGTGGCAGCCTGCCAGAGCTGGTCGGCGATCTCGGCCTTGCGGCGCGCGAAGTCGGACAGGTCGATGCGGCGGATCTCGCGCGCATGGGTCTCGGAACCCATGGCACCCATGCGCGACTCCTTGCGCAGCTCGGCGAGGGCCGAGCCCGCCGCTGCCGCGGTCATGGCGTCGGCATCGGCGGTGGCAAGGGAAACGGCGGGGATGGCGGTGGTCTCGTTCATGTGGATTCTCCTGGTACGGGATGAGGATGGCCGGACCGCGCAGCGCCGGCCGACCGGGTACCGGGAGCAGCGTCCCGCCAGCGCGGCCGCATCGCCCCCGGGCCCCGGCGGCGGCGAACACAGTGTTCGCGGCGCGCGGACCGCAAGAGCAATTCCCGGCCTGCCGTCGCATGCCCGGCATGCACACGGCTGGTGAACGCTTCTACTCTTGCCCGGGATCAAGCAGGTTCCGGGCCAGCGCCCGGCGCGCCGTTCGCGCCCATGGCGCGCACCGCCGCGGCGCCACGCCACCTCGCCGGCGCCGCCAGCCGGTGCATGCAGCAGGCGGCCCGCACCAATCCGGCCGGCGGCGCAGCATCCACGCACCATCAGCGCACCATCAGCGCGCCGCCGGCTCGCCGCTTCACCCCATGGCACGGTTCCTGCAAAAACGCTGCAGGAGTAGAAGCGTTCAGCGGCCCCGCCGCCCGGAAATTGCTCCAACGAGGTGCGACGCCGCCACCCGCCGCCGCGCGACCCCGCGCATGCCATGCCGCTTCCGGCGGCCGCACCGGTGACCGACCGTCATTCGCCACGAGGGCAAGGACCACCATGCAACGACGCTCCCTGTTACGCGCCGCCGGCGCGACCGCCCTGCTAGCCGCCACGCCGTTCGTGCGTGCCACCGGCTCGCAGCAGAAGTTCAAGTTCAACCTGGGCTGGAAGGTGGAAGCCTCCGGCGCCGGCTTCCTGCTCGCGCAGCAGCGCGGCTACTACAAGGCAGCCGGCCTGGACCTCACCATCGATACCGGCAACGGCTCGTCCTCGGCCATCAGCCTGGTGGCCGGGGGCGCCTACGACTGCGCCTCGGCCGACCTGGCCAGCATGATCGAGTTCAACGTCAACAACCCGTCCGCCGCCCTCAAGGCGGTGGCGATCCAGTACGACCTGAACCCCAACGCCATCCTGGTGCGCAAGGGCGGCCCCATCGCCCGCCCGGCCGACCTGGCCGGCAAGCGCATCCTGGGCCAGCCCTTCAATGCCTCGCGCAAGCTGTTCCCGGTGTTCGCCAAGGCGCAGGGCTTCGACGCGGCCGGGGTGCAGTGGGAAAACGTCGCGCCGGACCTCGGCGACACGCGCTTCGCCAAGGGCGACTTCGACGCCGCCGCCTACTTCTTCTTCACCGGCCTGCTCAATCTCAAGGCGCGCGGCATGGGCCCCGAACACCTGACCGTGTTCCGCTTCTCCGACTACGGCATGAAGTCCTACGGCAACGGCCTGGTGGCCAACCGCCGCGCCATGGCCGAGCCGGAGGTCCTGCGCGCCTTCGTCAAGGCGTCCACGCGCGGCTGGCTCGATGCCATCGCCGATCCCAAGGCCGGCGCCGCCGCCGTCAAGGCGCGCGAGCCGCTGGCCGACGAGACGCTCGAACTGGAGCGCCTGCGCCTGATCGTCGACGGCACCATGAAGACCCCCGACACGCGGCGCGACGGCTGGGGCGCGGCCACCACCGCGCGCCTGCAGGCCACCCTAGACGAGACTGCCGGCGCCTTCGGCCTGAAGTCGGCGCCGGCCCCGGCCGACATCTGGAGCGAGCAGTTCCTGCCCGCCGCGGCCGAGCGCCGCCTCAAGGCCTGAGGGAGGGACACGCCATGGCCCTTCCCATCCTCGACCTCACCGATGCCCTCGCGCCGGGCGCGCCGCGCAGCGCCGAGGTGGCGCGCCAGCTGCGCGCGGCCGCCATGTCCAGCGGCTTCTTCTACGTGCGCCAGCACGGCGTCGATGCCGCCCAGGTGGCGCGGCAGTTCGCCCTCGCCGAGCAACTGCTCGACCTGCCCGCCGCCACCCGCGCGGCGCTGGCGATGCGCAACTCGCCCACCCTGCGCGGCTTCGAGAACCTCGGCGAGCAGACCCTGGACGAGCACGCCCGCCCCGACCTGAAAGAGAGCTTCTTCTGCGGCATGGCCTATTCGGACCAGCATCCCTATGTGCTGGCCGGCTACCAGTCCTACGGCCACAACCAGTGGCCGGCCGAACTGCCCGGGGCACCGGCGCAGTGCGAGGCCTACATCCAGGCCATGCTGGCGCTGTCGCGCCGCCTGATGCAGCTGATCGCGCTGTCGCTCGACCTGCCCGAGCACTACTTCGACCACACCAGCGACAGTCCCATGGTGACGCTGCGCATGGTCCGCTATCCGGCCCATCCGGCCGATGCCGACACGCGCACCTTCGGCGCCGGCGCCCACACCGACTGGGGCTGCGTCACGGTACTGGCCCAGGACGCGCACGGCGGCCTGGAAGTGTGCATGCCGGACGGCAGCTGGGTGGCGGCCACGCCGATCGACGGCTGCTTCGTGGTCAACCTGGGCGACATGATCCCGCGCTGGACCAACGGCCTCTACCACTCCAACCCGCACCGCGTGCGCAACGTGCATTCGGGCGGCGCGCCGCGCTATTCGATCCCCTTCTTCTACGAACCCGACTACCTGGCCCGCATCGAGCCGGTGCCGGGCGTGGTGCCGGCCGGCGAGGCCCCGCGCTTCGCGCTCTGCACCGCCGGCGAGCACCTGCGCGAGATGTACGACAAGACCTACGGCCTGCAGCGCGACCCGGCTGCCGCCGGCCAGGCCGGACACGCCGGCGTCGCCGCAGCGGGAGAGCCCGCATGAAGCTCTGGTTCCATCTGCTGTGCCGCGACATCGAGGCCCAGTGCGGCTTCTACGGCGCGCTGCTGGCGCTGCCCGAAGCCGTGGCGAGCCGTTCGCCGATCTACCGCGCGCTGGAGGCGCCAGGCTTCCAGTTCGGCTTCAACGCCGCCCCGGCCTATGCCTTGCTGGCGCTCGAAGACCGCCGCCCGCAGGCCGGCGCGGGCGCGCCGCCGGTGGTGGCCTACCCGACGCTGATGCTGGACACCCCGCACGCGGTCGATGCCGCGGCGCGGCGCGCGACGGCGCTGGGCGGACGCCTGCGCAAGGGGCCCTATCCCACCTACTACGGGCAATGGCAGGCAGTACTGGAAGACCCCGAAGGCAACGTCTTCCGCGTCGCCTGCATCGGGCTGCCGGACGGCGTCGAGCGGCCGGCGCTGCCAGCCTGAGGCGGTGCGGCGGGCCGGCCGCCAGGGCAGGCATAGTAAGATGGCGCCCCGCCCGGCCGCGCCAGGCAGTCCTTTGCGCCACCCGCCATGCTCCGCCTCGACGATCTCGCCATCTTCGTGCTGGCCGCCGACAACGGCAGCCTGTCGGCCGCCGCGCGCGTGGCCAATATCGCGCCGGCCGCCGCCAGCGCGGCGGTCAAGCGGCTGGAGGGCGAACTGGGCGTGCGGCTGCTGGCGCGCTCCACGCGCAGCCTGGGCCTGACGCAGGAAGGCGAACGCTACCTGGCACACGCGCGCCGCGCGCTGGCCGACCTCGATGCCGGCCGCGACGCGCTCGCCCAAGGACGCCAGGCCATCGGCGGCGAGGTCTCGCTGTCGATCCCCTCGGACCTCGGCCGCCACGTGCTGGCGCCCTGGCTGGATGCCTTCCAGCAGGCCCACCCCGCGGTCTCGCTGCACGTGCGCATCGGCGACCGCCTGGTCGACATGTTCCGCCAGCGCGTGGACGCCGTGGTGCGCTACGGCGTGCCCGACGACTCCTCGCTGGTGGCGCTGCCGCTGGCGCCGGACAACCGGCGCGTGCTGGTGGCCGCGCCGGCCTACTTCGCGCGCCACGGCAAACCCGCCACCCCGGACGCGCTGCGCGAGCACAACTGCCTGCGCTTCGCCCTGAGCGACGCCACCCACGACCACTGGACCTTCCACTCGGGCGCGCACACCCGCGTGGTCAAGGTGGCCGGCAACCGCGCCAGCGACGACGGCGAACTGGTGCGGCGCTGGGCGGTGGGCGGGCACGGCATCGCCTACAAGTCGCGGCTGGACGTGCTGGCCGACCTGCGCGCCGGCCGCCTGCAGGCCGCGCTCGAGGACTGGCAGCCGGAAGCCGCGCCGCTGCACCTGATCTGCACCCACCGCCTGGCGCTGTCGCCCACGCTGGCCAGCCTGCGCGACGTCCTGCAGGCACGCATCCGGGCCTACCTGGCGGAGGGCCCACGGTGAACACTGTGGGCCAGGTGGACGAGGTTGGCTTAGCGGCGCCTGGCGCGCCGCGCAAGCGGGTGCCGCGGCGGGCCTAGCGCCACCCTGCTCACACGCCACACTCGCCTCACTCGCCTCACTCGCCTCACTCGCCGCACACGCTGGCGCCCCCGCTCAGAACCCTTCCAGCACGATCTTGCCGCGCGCGCGCTGGCTCTCCAGCAAGGCATGGGCGCGCTTCAGGCTGGCGGCGTCGATGGTGCCGAAATGCTCGCCCAGCGTGGTGCGCAGCGTACCGGCATCGACCATCGCGGCAACCTGCTCCAGCAGCTCGTGCTGCCGCACCTGGTCGTCGGTGGCGAACATCGAGCGCGTGAACATGAACTCCCAGTGCAGCGACACGCTCTTGCGCTTGAGCTTGCGGAAATCGACCAGCTCCGGATCGTCGATCAGCGCAAAGCGGCCCTGCGGGCGGATCGCCTCGACGATCTGGTCGAAGTGGCGGTCGCTCTGGTTCAGGCTGGCCACGTAGTCGACCTCGCCCACGCCGACGCGGCGCAGCTCCTCGGCCAGCGGCTTGCTGTGGTCGATCACCTCGTGTGCCCCCAGCTCGCGCACCCAGTCGGCGGTCTGCGGCCGCGAAGCGGTGCCGATCACACGCAGTCCGGTGAGCCGGCGCGCCAGTTGCACCAGGATCGAGCCGACCCCGCCGGCGGCACCCACCACCAGCAGGCTGCGCCCGCAAGGATCGCGCTGCTGCGCCACCTGCAGGCGGTCGAACAGCAGTTCCCAGGCGGTGATGGCGGTCAGCGGCAGCGCGGCGGCGTGGGCGAAGTCCAGCGAGGATGGCATGTGCCCGACAATGCGCTCGTCGACCACATGCAGTTCGCTGTTGGTGCCCTGGCGCTGCAGCGCGCCGGCGTACCAGACCCGGTCGCCCGGACGGAACAGCGTGACCTCGGCCCCCACCGCCCGCACCACGCCGGCCGCATCCCAGCCCAGCACGCGCGGCTGCCCCGCGGCGGGCGGCATATTGGCGCGCACCTTGGTGTCGACCGGGTTGACGGAGACGGCGCGCACCTCGACCAGCAGGTCGCGCGGGCCGGGCTCGGGCGCGGGGAGCTCGACATCCCGCAGTGAATCGGGGGCCTCGATGGGCAGGTTCTGGTAGAAGGCGACGGCTTTCATGGCGGGCTTCCCGGGATCGGGTCGATCGGGTCGGAGACATGTGCCCATCTTCCCCGCGCGGCGGCGACAGAAACAGCCCCGCGGCGCCGATTCAGTTTCCGCGCGGGAGCGAAAATCCCCCTCCCGCCCCGGCCCGCTATTCCGGCTCCCAGGCCTTGCCGCGTGTGCGCGCCTCCACCTTCAGGCGCTGCTGCAGCGCGGCCTTGGCCAGCATGTGGGCACTGATCGGCGCGGTCAGGAACAGGAAGGCGGTGATCAGCAGCTCGTGCAGGCTCAAGCCGGCGCCCTGGCTGCTGAAGGCCACCACCGAGCCGGCCACCACGCCACCCACGCCGAGCGTGGTGGACTTGGTGGGTCCGTGCAGGCGCATGAAGAAGTCCGGCAGCCGGTACAGGCCCAGCGAGCCGACCAGGATGAAGACGCTGCCGATCAGCAGCAGCGCGCAGGCGGCAAGTTCCGCGGCGAACGACATAGCTTCTCCTCTCCTATTGCATCTCGATGATCTTGCCGCGCTGCAGGTACTTGGTCAGCGCGACGGTGCCCAGGAAGCCCATCACGGCGATCAGCAGCGCGATCTCGAAGAACAGCGCCGAACGCAGCCAGATGCCGTACAGCACGATCAGCGCGATGGCGTTGATATTGAGGGTGTCGAGGGCGACGATGCGGTCGGGCAGTCCCGGCCCCTTGACGAGGCGGGCGCAGGCAAGCAGCACCGCCAGGCCGACGATGGCCATGCAGACCGGGATCACGATGGCGAGCATACGAAGATCTCCTTCAGTGGCGCCTCATAGCGCGTCTTGATCAGGGCCGTCAATGCGGCCTCGTCCTGCAGGTCGAGCACGTGCACCAGCAGGCGGCGGCGGTCCTCGCTCAGCTCGACGCACAGGGTGCCGGGCGTCAGCGATACCACGCTGATCAGCGCCGTCAGGGCGATCTCGTGGTCGACATCGAGCGGCACCTCGATGAAGGCCGGGCGCAGCCGCGCCGGCGGGCCCAGCACCAGCAGCGCGACCTCCAGGTTGGCCATCACGATGTCGTACAGCACCACCAGCGCCAGCCGCAGCAGCAGCCAGGGGTGGCGCACCTGCACCGGGCGCAGCCATAGCCCCTTGTCCATCACCAGCGCGATGGCCCAGGCCAGCACGGCCCCGGCCACCCAGTCGGCGGCGGAGAAGCCATTGGACAGCAGCAGCCACAGCAGCAGCAGGATGGCGCTCAGCCAGGGATGGGGAAACAGGCGCTTCAGCATGGTTCAGCCCTCCCTGCCCAGCACGGCCTGCACATAGCCGTTGCGATCGAGCAGCTGCGCGGCGGTGGCATCGAGGTAGGCGGTCAGCGGCCGCGCGAACAGCACCAGGGCCACGCCGGCGCCCACCAGGATGGCGCAGCAGGCCAGGCGCGCGCCATCCGGCTCGGCGTGGCCGCCGCCCTCGCGCGGCAG
Organism: Cupriavidus sp. USMAHM13; assembly: GCF_001854285.1. Lineage (NCBI taxonomy): Bacteria > Pseudomonadati > Pseudomonadota > Betaproteobacteria > Burkholderiales > Burkholderiaceae > Cupriavidus > Cupriavidus sp. USMAHM13. The sequence goes on along the minus strand of NZ_CP017752.1, from coordinate 2,051,163 downwards.
GCGCCACAGCAGGCGCGTGCCGGTGCGGCTGACCGCCACGATCAGCAGCAGGCTGGACAGCAGCAGCACCGGCCACAGCACCGCCGCCTGCGCCAGCGGCACCGCGCGCATCAGCAGGAACTTGCCGAAGAAGCCCGACAGCGGCGGCAGGCCGACCGCCGCCACCGCGGCCAGCAGGAACAGCACCGCCGGCAGGCTGCCGTGGCGGGCCGGCGGCGGCTCATGCTCGCCATGGCCGCCGTGGCCGCCGTGGCCACCATGAGCCGGCGCGGCGGCAGGCGCGGCCGCGCTGCCTTGGCCCGGCTCCAGGCAGTCGGCCAGCAGGAACAACGCCGCCGTGCACAGCGTGGTGCTCAGCAGGTAGTAGAGGGTAGCGCTCCAGGCCGCCGCGCCGGCCAGGCAGACGCCGGCCGCCAGCAACCCCACCGAGGTCATCACCAGGTAGGCGGCGAGCTGGCTCAGCCGGGTCGAGGCCAGCGCCCCCAGCGCGCCCAGCACCATGGTCGCCAGCGCCAGCCACCACAGTCCGTGGCGCAGGAAGCCGGCCAGCAGCCCGGCCTCGGCGCCGAACACCAGCGCGGTGAAGCGCAGGATGGCGTAGATGCCGACCTTGGACATGATGGCGAACAGCGCCGCCACCGCGCCGCTGGTGCTGGCATAGGCGCGCGGCAGCCAGAAGTAGAGCGGGAAGACCGCCGCCTTCAGCCCGAACACCAGCATCAGCAATACGCCGGCCGCGCGCGCCAGCGGCAGCGTGCCGGCATCCAGGCGCGCCAGCCGCACGCCGAGGTCGGCCAGGTTGAGCGTGCCGGTGACGCCGTACAGGATGCCGATCGCGACCAGGAAGAAGGACGAACCCGCCAGGTTGATCAGCACATAGTGCAGCCCGGCGCCGACACGCTCGCGCCCGCCACCGTGCACCATCAGCGCGTAGGAGGCGATCAGCAGGATCTCGAAGAACACGAAGAGGTTGAAGAGGTCGCCGGCCAGGAAGGCGCCGTTCAGCCCCATCAGCTGGAACTGGAACATGGCGTGGAAGTTGCGCCCGAGCCGGTCGTCGCCACGCGCGGCGTAGAGTACGGCGGCGGTGGCCAGCAGCGCGCTCAGCACCAGCATCAGCGCGGCCAGCCGGTCGAGCTGCAGGGCGATGCCATAGGGCGCCGGCCAGTTGCCGAGCGCGTAGACCTGGATGGCGCCGCCGCTCGCCTGGGCCAGCAGCCAGGCCGCCAACGGCAGCTGCAGCAGTGTGGCGGCGACGCCGATGCCGCGCCGGTACCCCAACCAGTGCACCGGTACCATGGCCAGCAGGCTGCCGGCGAACATCGGCAGCAGGATGGGAAGCAGCAGGCCGTGGTTCATGCGCCCTCCCCCGGGCGCGCGGCCGGCATCGCGATCGTATCCGCAGGCTCCGCCGCCTTGCCGGCATGCTCGTGCGCCGGTTCCGCGCGCCCCTGCTCCATGCGCTCCGCTATGCAGCCGTCGACATGGTCGCTGTCCGACAGCCCCAGCGAGCGCAGCGCCAGCACCATGACGAAGGCCGTCATGGCGAAGCTGATCACGATGGCGGTCAGCACCAGCGCCTGCGGCACGGGATCGGCATAGGCCGCGCCGGGCGCGATCACCGGCGGCTTGCCGGTCGACAGCCGCCCCATCGCCAGCAGGAACAGGTTGACGGCGTACGACACCAGGGTCAGTCCCATCACCACGGAAAAGATCCGCGCGCGCAGCAGCAGGTAGACCCCGCAGGACATCAGCACGGCCAGCGTCATGGCATAGGCAGCTTCCATCAGGCGTTCTCCTCTTGCACTTGAAGTCCGGGCTGTTCCTGCCGTTCCTGCTGTTCCTGCCGTTCCGGCTGCATTTCGCGATGCTTGACGCCCAGGTGCGACAGGATCAGCAGGGTCACGCCGATCACCGCGAGGTAGACCCCCAGGTCGAAGATCATCGCCGTGGCCAGCTCGATCTCGCCGAGCAGCGGCAGGTGGAAGTGGCCGAAGGCAGCGGTCAGGAAAGGGGCGCCGAAGGCCCAGCTGCCCGCTCCCGCCAGGCCCGCCAGCGCCACGCCGGCGCCGGCCAGCGCGCGGTAGTCCAGCGTGATGCGCGCCTCCGTCCACAGCACGCCGTTGGCGACGTACTGCAGCAGCAGCGCCACCGCCGTCACCAGCGCGGCGATGAAGCCGCCGCCGGGCAGGTTGTGGCCGCGCAACAGGATGAAGACGGCCACCATCAGGGTGAGCGGCAGCATCAGCCGCGCCAGGATCGAGAGCAGCAGCGGATGCCCCTGGCGCGACCACGGGAAGCCGTTGGGCCCCAGGCCGGGCACCGGCAGCCGCATACCCTTGAGCAGGGCCTGCACGGCCAGCGCGGTGACCACCAGCACGCAGACCTCGCCCAACGTATCGAAGCCACGGAAATCCACCAGGATCACATTGACCACGTTGTGGCCGCCACCGCCCTCCACGGCGTTGGCGAGGAAGAAGTCGCCGATGCTCTGGTAGGGCCGCGTCAGCACCGCATAGGCCGCGCCGCCGAGCGCTCCGCCGGCCGCCAGCGCGATGGCGATGTCGCGCAGGCGCCGCCCCGGCCCGGGCGCCGGCGCGGCATCGACCGCGAGCGTGCTGCGCGGCATGAAATACAGCGCCAGCACCAGCAGCAGCACCGTCACCACCTCCACGCTGAGCTGGGTCAGCGCCAGGTCCGGCGCCGAGAAGCGCGTGAAGGCCAGTGCCACTAGCAGGCCGCAGGCACTCAGCAGGATCAGCGCGGTCAGGCGGTGCCGGTGGCTGGCCACCACGCCGAGCGCGCCCAGCGCCAGCAGCGCCATGCCGGCCGCGGTGGCGCCGTCGAGCGGACCGGCGGCCAGCGGCCCCGCCAGCGGCGCGGAGCCGGCCGCGCCCTGCCACCACGCCCAGGCCGGCAGCAACACCATGGCCGCCGCCAGGCAGGCCAGGTAGCGCTGCACCGAGCCATTCTCCAGCGCGCGCGTGATAGCGCGCGCGGTGCCCTCGGCCCAGGCCATCGCGGCCTCGAAGCGGTCGCGCGCGTTCCACGGCTGCAGGCTGACGAAGTAGCGGTGGAACACGCCGCGCCGGCGGAAGAACAGCACGGAGCCGGCCGCCATCGACACCGCGCTCATCAGCAGCGGCAGGTTGAAGCCGTGCCACAGGCTCAGGCTGTAGGCCGGCGGCGGCCCGCCCAGCGTGGCCACAGACGCCGCCGCCAGCAGCGCGCCGACGCTCAGCGAGGGCTCCAGCCCCACCACCAGGCAGATCACCACCAGCACCTCCACCGGGATCTTCATGTAGGGGCTGGGTTCGTGCGGCGGGTAGTGCGGCAGGTCCTCCGGCCGCGGCCGGCCGTCGAAGAACACACCGTAGATGAAGCGCAGCGAATAGCAGACCGTGAGCGCGCCGGCCAGCGTCGCCAGCGCCGGGATGACCCAGTTGAAGCTGCCCAGCAGTTCCTGCGCAAGGGTCTCGCCGAAGAACATCTCCTTGCTGAGGAAGCCGTTCAGCAGCGGCACGCCGGCCATCGACAGCGATGCCACGCTGGCCAGCAGCGCGGTATGCGGCATGTAGTGGCGCAGGCCGCGCAGCCGGTTCAGGTCGCGCGTGCCGGTCTCGTGGTCGATGATGCCCGCCGCCATGAAGAGCGACGCCTTGAAGACCGCATGGTTGAAGATGTGGAACAGCGCGGCGACCGTGCTGAGCTGGGTGTCGAGGCCGAACAGCAGCGTGATCAGGCCCAGGTGGCTGATGGTCGAGTAGGCCAGCAGGCCCTTCAGGTCTTCCTGCAGCAGCGCCATGGCGGCGCCGACCACCAGCGTGGCCAGGCCGGTCATGCTGACCAGGTAGAACCACAGGCCGGTGCCGTCCAGCACCGGGTAGAGCCGGGCCAGCAGGAAGACGCCGGCCTTGACCATGGTGGCCGAGTGCAGGTAGGAGGAGACCGGCGTCGGCGCCGCCATCGCATGCGGCAGCCAGAAGTGGAAGGGAAACTGCGCCGACTTGGTGAAGGCCGCCAGCAGCACCAGCACCAGTACCGCCGGATAGAGCGGATGCTTCTGCACCGCACCCGCCTGCGCCAGGACCGCGCTCAGCTCGAAGCTGCCGGCGATATGGCCGAGCAGCAGCACGCCGGCCAGCAGCGCGAGGCCGCCACCGCCGGTGACCGTCAGGGCCATGCGCGCGCCCTTGCGCGCGTCGGCGCGGTAGGACCAGAAGCCGATCAGCAGGAAGGAAACCAGGCTGGTCATCTCCCAGAACACCAGCAACTGCAGCAGGTTCTCCGACAGCACCACGCCCAGCATCGCGCCCATGAAGAGCAGCAGCAGGGTGAAGAAGCGGATGGTGGAGCGGCTGCGCGGCAGGTAGTAGCGCGCGTACAGGCAGACCAGCAGGCCGATGCCGAGCACCAGCAGGGCGAAGGCGAAACCGAGCCCGTCCAGGCGCAGGCTCAGGTTGAGTCCGGCGGACTCCAGCCAGGGCCGGCGCCAGACCAGCACGTGGCCGCCCAGCACGCCGGCGCCGACGCCGGCCAGCAGCGCCAGTCCGGCCAGGGGCGCGGCCAGCGCGAGCCAGCTCGCGCGGTCCCCCGCGGCGCGGTACGCCAGCGGCAGCAGCGCGGCGCTCAGCACGGGCAGCGCTATCAGCAGGATCATCACCATGCAGTTCTCCCCTTGTCACGCGACATGCCGGCACGGGAGCCCGCGCCCCGGTGGCGGCCTCGCCTGGGCCTCTCCGGGCCGCCGCCGTCCGGGCTCCATCATGACACAGGACGGTGGCCGCTCGCGCGCGAAGTGCGCTGCCCGCATCGCCGGCGCTTCCCCCATCGCCCGCTCGCCCGCCCCAAGCGACCGCTCAGCGGCGCACGGCGCGCGCGTGGTGGCGGCCGCGTCCGGCGCCGAGGCGGAGGGTGTCGGCGCCTACCTGGTCGACGGCAAGATGGTCGACCGCCCCTTCGTCGAGCGGGCCCGCGCCATCGTTGCCGAGGCGGGCCGGCTCGGGCTGCTGCCGGGGCAGCCCGGCTGCTAGTCCACTGAATCCCTGAAATCGGTCGGTGCCTGCCATGCCAGGCGGGCTCATCGCATCGTTGCAAAGGCCGCTCGATTCCCAGATGCGGTGAGCGACCAACGCGGCCTTAACGAGCAAACCGGTCGACGACCCCGCGCCACAAGGCGTCACGTTCTGCACCCAGGTGGGCACCGCTCGCATCACCCGATGCATCCTGCCCCACCGCGAGATGGACCATAGTCAGCCGTGATTTCGGGTCGACGTAGATCGCCTGCCCATAGACACCCAGCAAAACGAAGCGCCGCGCGTCTCCGGGGAGAATCCAGGTCTGGAAGCCGTAACCGTAGTAGCGGCTGCCGTGATAGACCATCTGCCCCGGGCGAAAGGGCGCTGGCTGGCGCGAGGCGTCCGTCATGTCCAGCAGGAAGTCGCGCGTCACCACTTGCCGGCCCTGCACCATGCCGTCGTTGGCGAGCATCGCGCCCAGGCGGGCATAGTCACGCGCGGTCGCGTTGAAACCGCCTTGGGCAAACGCCGAGCCGTCGGACTCGCGCACGAGATAGCTTGCCTTGGATTGCGCCCCCATCGGCTTCCATAACGTCTCGTCGACGAAGTCGCACAGGCTGCGATGCGTGGCCCCCCGGAGCACCAGCCCCAGCACTTCCGTCTGCGCCCCCGCATAGTTGAATCGCGCACCCGGCGCATCGGCACGTTCGTTCACCTGCGCGGCGGCCGCGAGCACGCCCTGCCTGGCAGCCGTGGCGAGGAATCGCGCTCGATCGTCGCCGGCAGTGTAGTCCTCGACGTACTTGGCGCCCGAGGCCATGCGCAGCAGGTCGATGATGCGGGTTCCGCCGTACAGGGTGCCCGCCAACTCAGGCACGTACTGGTCGACCTGATCCTGCAGCGAGCGCAGGCTGCCCTCCTCCAGCGCCTTGCCTATGGCAAGTGCCACCAGCGTCTTGGCCATCGAGTTGGACAACATCCGCATGTGCTGCGTGCGGTCGTACCCGTCGTGCTCGGCCAGGATCACACCGTCCTGCACGATCAGGACGGCGGTTGCCCGCTGGTGCTGCATGTAGTCCGCCAGCGTGTAATCGTGGCCGCGAAAGCGATAGCGGACGTCCGCTTCCTTGTCTGCACTCATGAGTGGCACCGGCTGATCGGCAGGCGCCAGCTCGCAAGACGGTGCGAGCCGATCCATGCCGCTGAAGGAGCCGACGATGTAAGCGGGATCGTGGATGCGTGCCAGTGTCGGCGCCAGCGGATAGCCTTGCTTCCGGCCCAGCAGCTCTTCGTCGGGGGATGCCGCGGCGACGCGGCAAGCAAGCAGCCCACAGGCCGCATAGAGTGCGAGTGCTTTCATCAATGGCATCGGGATCGGTCGGCTCGGGCCTGGTCCGCTGGATCATTGGATTTCGCTCGAATACTCGCATACGGAACATTGACGGGCGAAATTCAAATCATAAGACGCTTGCGTCCTGGGAGACAATCGTGACTAGCGCCCGGCTTGGTGCGAGGTGCTTCCCGAAACAGTACCAACTGGCTTCCGGTCATTGAATCTTCATATCATTCGCGCTGTGCACAAGCATCGGAGCCGACAACCATGAGGGCACGGCAGCCATCTTCCCCTACCGGCATCACTCCCGAGGCCTACGTCGGGCACGTCCGCCACGCGCTGCAGCCGCTGGCCGATCCGGCCGCGGCCGCCCGAATGCGCGCCTACATGCGCGATCAGTTTCCGTTTCTCGGCATTCCCACGCCGGCCCGCCGGCGGGCACTGCGCGCGCTGCCGACCGTGCCATGGCGCGACCGCGAATGGGTGGCCGTCGCGCAACGGCTTTGGCGCGAACCCGAGCGCGAGTACCGTTATGCAGCCGCGGATCTGTTGCGCAAGTACGCAAAGCGGTTCGATCCCGTGCACATCGCACCGATCCTCGCGCTCGCCCAAGCCGAGCCATGGTGGGACACCGTCGACAGCCTGGCCGTGACGATCGGCACCGTGATCGCGCGTGAGCGCAAGACCGGCGCCGACGCGCAGGCGCGCGCCGACGCCTGGATCGAGCACCGCTCGCCGTGGGTGCGGCGTATCGCGATGCTCCACCAGCTGGGCTGGCGGCTGGAGACGGACGAGGCGCGCCTCTTCCGCTACGCTCGGACGCTGGCGCCGGAGTCCGACGTCTTCGTCCGCAAGGCAATCGGCTGGGCCCTGCGCGACTATGCGCATTGGAATCCGGCTGCCGTGTCGGCATTCCTCGCCGCGCATCGCGACCACCTTTCCGCGTTGACGGTGCGCGAGGCCAGGAAACACTTGGAAGCTTGACGACTGGCGTCACGTGGATTTTCAGCGGCGAATGGCGGGGGGACTCAGTCGCCCAGCTGCACGGCCGCGACCGGGATGCCTTGTGCGTCGACGATGAGGTGAGGCCTGCGGCCGAGCTCGCGCCGGTCCGTTGGGTTGTGGCCCGTCAATAGCCTCTCAGGGGTGCCCGAAGCGTGCCAGGCAATGCCACACGCGCTTCAGCGCCTGCGGGTCATGGGCACCGCTGCGCGCGGCTTCGCCCAGCATGGCCGGGGTCAGCACGCCGCCGCGCGCCAGGGCCCGGCCCAGCCGCGCGACGTCCGCGCCGCGGTAGTCCTGGTGGGCGATCAGCACGTCGGCATGCACGCGAAAGCCTGCGTGCCATTCGATGGCGCATGGCAGCCCCGCCGCCAGCGCCTCGACCTCGGTACCGCGGAAGCTCGGATCGAGCACCAGCGCCTCGACATCGTCGGCCAGGCGCAGCGGCCCGTGGACATGGGCCTCGATGTAGCCGTCCAGCAGGTCCGCATCCGGCCGCATGCGCGCGGCGGCGACCAGCGGCAGCAGCGCCATGCGGCCGGGCACGCCGAAATGCGCCGGCTCGAAGAAGCTGTCGGGGAAGCAGAACGTGCAGCGCGCCAGCACCTCGGCGCGCAGGCGCAGGTGGGCCGAGCCGAAGCGCGGCGAGCCGCCGGCGCCGCCGCGCCGGTCGTCGAGCGCGCCGTACTTGGGCCGTTGCGCCGCCGGCTCGCCGTCGTAGGCGCCCTCGAAGATACGGCTCTCCCAGCGCCAGCGCTCCCCGCCCGGATGGGCGCTCAGGCCGCCGTTGCTGGTGCCGGTCTCGAACTGCGAGCGGTAGACACCGTCCACCGCCAGCCGGCGCAGGATGGGCTCACCGTCGTGCAGCCGGTCCGGATGGAAGTTCAGGGTGATGCGCAGGTCCGGGGCGAGCGGTCCCCCTGCGCTGCGCGCGGCGACACCAGCCAGCGCCCGTGCCTGCGGCGAGCCGGGTGGCGGCAGCCAGGCGGCAGGGCGGGACGGGCGGGATTCCGTTGCGGGTGGCATCTTCGGCGGCGTTGGACGCAGTTGCCGTCGATTATCCGCAATGGCCCCGCATCGCGCCAGCGCCGGCTCCCTGCCCCCGGCATCCGCGCCTCCAGCCAGTTCGCGCAAGACATCCTGGCCCGCCTTGCTTAGCCTTTGCAGCCAGCCCGGCTTCCGGCCCCCGACTGCCGGCGGCCGGCGCCGCCAACCCGCCCGCCACGCCAGGAGACACGTACAGATGAGCGCCACCCCGCTGGACCTGCCGGCCGACCGCTTCGGCGGCCAGCCCTCGCCCCTGCCCGCCATCGGCATGGCCCACTGGTTCACCGGCCGCGCCTGCCGCAGCCCCGAGCGCCCCGCGCTGAGCTTCGAGGGTGAGACCTGGAGCTACGGCCGCCTGCTGGCCGAGATCGAACGGCTCGCCAGTGTGCTCGACGCTGGCGGCGTGCGCCCCGGCATGCGGGTCGGCTACCTCGGCTTCAACCACCCTGCCTTCCTGCTGGCGCTGTTCGCCAGCGCCAGGCTGGGCGCCGTCTTCGTGCCGCTCAACTTCCGCCTGACCGGCGCCGAGCTGGCCTATATCGCCAACGACGCCGGCATCCACACCCTGCTGGTCGACGGCGAGCACCTCGCGACGATCGACCCGGTGCGCGACACGCTGTGCTGCGCCCGCTACCTGTGCGTGGAGGGCGAAGCCGCCGACCCGGCGCGCTGGCCGCCGCTGGCGGCCGCGATGGACGCCGCCGCGCCCTGGGCACAGGCGCCGGTGCCGGTGGCCAGCGACGACGTGGCCGTCATCATGTACACCTCCGGCACCACCGGCCGGCCCAAGGGCGCCATGCTGACCCATGGCAACTTCTGGTGGAACCACGTCGGCGAGTTGTACACGGTGGACGTGCTGGCCGACGACGTGCTGCTGGTGTTCGCGCCGCTGTTCCATATCGGCGGCCTCAACGTGCTGCTGATGACCACCCTGCTCAAGGGCGGCCACGTTGTGCTGCACCGCCACTTCGATCCGGCACGCGTGCTGGCGGACATCGCCGCCTACCGCGTGCGCACCCTCTTCGCGGTGCCGGCCATGCTGCTCTTCATCAGCCAGCACCCCGGCTTCGCCGATGCGCCGCTGGACCACGTGCGGCAGATCGTGTGCGGCGGCGCGCCCTGTCCCGAGCCCCTGCTGCGCACCTATGCCGCGCGCGGCATCGCCGTGCAGCAGGGCTACGGCCTGACCGAGACCGCCGCGCTGGTCACCGTGCTGACCGCGGAGCATGCGCTGGCCCGGATCGGCTCGGTCGGCCACACCGCGCTGCTGATCCAGATCCGGCTGGTCGACCCCCAGGGCAACACGGTGAGCGCGCCGCACGCGCGCGGCGAGATCTGCGTGCGCGGCCCCAACGTGACGCGCGGCTACTGGAACCAGCCGGAGGCCACGCGCGCGGCGATCGACGCCGACGGCTGGTTCCGCACCGGCGACGTCGGCTATGCCGACGAAGACGGCTTCTACTATGTCTGCGACCGCGTCAAGGACATGATCATCAGCGGCGGCGAGAACGTGTATCCGGCCGAGGTGGAAAGCGTGCTGTACGGCCACCCCGCCGTGGCGGAAGCGGCCGTGATCGGCGCGCCGGACCCGCGCTGGGGCGAGACCGTGATGGCGGTGGTGGCGCTCAAGCCCGGCCACGCCTTGACGCTGGAAGCGCTGCAGGACTTCGCCGGCACACGCCTGGCGCGCTACAAGATCCCGCGCCGGCTCGAACTGGTGCCGGCGCTGCCGCGCAACCCGACCGGCAAGATCCTCAAGTTCCAACTGCGCGAGACCTTCGCGCAAGGCTGAGGACGCGGCCGGGCTCAGGGATGAGGCTCAGGGCGTGATGGCCACCTTCAGCACGCCGTCGCGCTGGCTGCCGAAGAGTTCGTAGGCCTCCACGATGTCCGCGAGCGGGTAGCGGTGGGTGACCAGCGGCCCCAGGTCGAGCCGTCCGCTCTCGAGCACCTGGATCAGCCGGCGCATGCGCTCCTTGCCGCCCGGGCACAGTGACGTGACGATGCGGTTGTCGCCCAGTCCGGCGTGGAAGGCATCGAGCGGGATGCGCAGGTCGCTCGAATACACGCCGAGGCTGGACAGCGTGCCGCCGGGCTTGAGCACGCGCAGCGCGGCTTCGAAGGTGCCCTGCGTGCCCAGCGCCTCGATCGAGGCATCGACGCCGCGGCCCCCGGTCAGGCGCAGGATCTCGCTGACCACGTCGACCTGGCGGAAATTGAGGGTGACGTCGGCGCCCATCTTGCGCGCGATCGCCAGGCGCTCGTCGAGGCCGTCCACCACGATGATCAGGCCGGCCCCGCGCAGGCGCGCGCCAGCGGTTGCGCACAGCCCGATCGGCCCCTGCGCGAACACGGCCACGATGTCGCCGATCTTGATGTCGGCGCGCTCGGCGCCGGCGAAGCCGGTGGACATGATGTCGGGGCACATCAGCACCTGCTCATCGCTGAGCCCGTCGGGAATCGGCGCCAGGTTGGCCTGTGCGTCGGGCACCAGCACGTATTCCGCCTGTGCGCCATCGATGGTGTTGCCGAAGCGCCAGCCACCCATCGGCTTGTAGCCGTGACCATGGCATTGCCCATCCTGCGAGGGCACGCCATCCTGGCAGGCATAGGAATGGAAGCTCGGGCAGATCGCGCCGGCCAGCACGCGCTGGCCTTCCTGGTAGCCCTTGACCTCGCGCCCCAGTTTCTCGATCACGCCGACCGGCTCGTGGCCGATGGTAAGGCCGTGCGCCACCGGGTATTCGCCCTTGAGGATATGCACGTCGGTGCCGCAGATGGTGGTGGTGGTGACGCGCAGCAGGGCGTCGCCCGGGCCCACTTCCGGGATCGGCTTTTCCTGCAGGGCGATCTTGCCGGGACCGAGAAAGACGGTGGCTCGCATGTTTGCCATGGTGCTCTCCGTGGAGACGGTGTCGGGAAGATCATTCTAGGCAGCGGGTGCCGGCGTGAACTTGATGAAAGGCAAGGATGGCGGGGAACGTTCGCGACGGCGGCCCGGCGGCGCGACTGCAATGCGCAGGACTGGCTGATCTGGCATCGCGCAAGGCAGGCCGCGGCCGATGGCAGTGCGTGTGTGGACTAGAATGCGCGGTACCGGCCTCGCCGCCGGCGGGAGCCATCGCCTGTGCGCTGCGCGCCGCCCTGTGCGCCGGAGGCCCGCCTGCCGCGCCGCCCATGTTGCGGCGACCGGTTTCCGCCAGGAGAGATGTCACGATGACCGTGCCGACCACCGACTCGCCTATCGCCTCATCCGCCGCCTCATCCGCCGCCTCATCCGCGACCGCCCCGATGCCGGCGCTGCCCATGCGCGTCATGCTGCGCGACGGCCGCGAAGTCGTGCTGCGCGAGATCTGCGGCGCCGACAAGGCGGCCGTGCTCGATGCCTTCCACCATCTGTCGGCGGAGTCGCGCCACTCGCGCTTCATGGCGGCCATGCGGGAACTGCCGGAAGACCTGCTCGAATCGACCACCCATCCCCTGCCGGCGCGGGAATTCGTGCTGGTGGCGGCGGGCAGCGAGGACGGGCACGAGGCGCTGTTCGGCGGCGCCCGCTTCGTGCGGCAGGCCGGACACGCCTGCGAGTTCGCCGTCACCGTGGCCGACAGCTGGCACGGCAGCGGCCTGGGGCGCCAGTTGATGCAGGTGCTGCTGGAGGTGGCGCGCGCCCGCGGCTATCGGCAGATGATGGGCTATGTGCTGGCCTCCAACACGTCGATGCGCGCGCTCGCCCATCGCCTCGGCTTCGCCGACGAAGCCTGTCCGCAGGACCCCACGCTGCGCATCGTCACCTGCCCGCTGGCGGAGCCGGCGTCCGGCGCCGCGTCTTAGGAGACCCTTACTCCAGCGCCACGCCCTTCAACTCGGGGATCAGCAACAGCGTGGCCACCATGTCGAGCAAGTACAGGCCGGCCAACAGCGCGATCGCCACCGGGAAGGAGTAGGTGGCGGCCAGCGCGCCCACTACGATGGGGCCGAGCCCGCCCACCGCGCGGCCGATATTGAACAGCACGTTCTGCGCGGTAGCACGCGCCGCGGTCGGGTAGGCCTCGGAGATCAGCGCGCCATAGCCGCCGATCATGCCGTTGACGAACAGGCCCATCAGCGCGCCGGCCCACAGCATTGCCAGCGGATCGCTCAGGCGCGCGTAATACAGCACCATGCCGACCGCGCCGGCCTGGAACAACAGGAAGGTCGGCTTGCGGCCGATGCGGTCCGCCAGGTGGCCGAACAGGCAGATGCCGGCCATCATCCCCAGCACCGTCACCGAGGTCCACAGCGCGGACTTGGTCAGGGAGAAGCCCAGGGTCTTGGACAGGTAGGTCGGCAGCCAGATCATGATGCCGTAGTAACCGAAGTTCTGTACCGAGCACAGGATCACCACGCCCAGGCTGATACGCGCGGTACGGGCATCGGCGAGCAGCAGCCGGAAGGCGTTGGCGCGCGGCCGTTGCGCCTGGCGCACGAACAGCTCCGGCTCGTGCAGCCGGTTGCGCAGCACCCAGGCCACCAGCGCCGGCAGCACGCCCACCAGGAACATGCCGCGCCAGCCGATCAGCGGCAGCAGCAGCGGCGTCAGCAGCGAGGCCATCAGCACCCCGGCCTGCCAGCCCAGCGCGACATACGACGAGGCGCGCGCCCGCTTGGCCGCGGGCCACGCCTCGGCGGCCAGCGCCATGCCGATGCCGAACTCTCCACCCAGGCCGATGCCGGCAATGGTGCGGTAGACCAGCAGGTCGTGGAAGCCCTGGGCAAAGGCGCACAGGCCGGTGAACACGGCGAACAGCACGATGGTCCAGGTCAGCACGCGGATGCGGCCGTAGCGGTCGCTGAGCGCGCCGAACAGGATGCCGCCGGCCACCGCGCCGACCAGGGTCCAGGTCACCAGCGCGCCGGACTGCCCGCTCGACAGGCCCAGCGAGGCACTGATGGCAGGCAGCATGAAGCCGAGGATCAGCAGGTCGAAGCCATCCATCGCATAACCCACCGTGGAGCCGGCCAGGGCCTTCCAGGCATAGGCGCTGTGCTGGGGCGGGGACAGTTCGGCGGACGGCGATGCCGCGGCCTTGGCGGGGGCTTGCATGGGGGACGCTCCTCCTGTGTTGTTGGCGTCATGGCAGGATCGCGGCGCGTCCCGGGGGGCGCCGCGGCGGGCAGTGTACCGCATGGCACAGGAGCGGCATGGCGCGGGGCGCGGGCGGCCCTTGCGCCGGCGCCCCGGTAGTGGAAAGATGCCGTGACGCGGCCGGCTCGGATCCTTCTCCGCCTATTTGCGCCCTTCACGGCATCCGCACCCTTCGCGCAGACCCGACGCCACGCCACCCCCTGCCCACTGCACAGGACGAGGCCACCATGCACCTCAAGCAGATCGCAGACGCGTTCGAAGCCGCCGCCCCCGGCACGGACGCCTTCCTGGCCGTCAAGGACGGCACCCGCGCGCTGATCGCACGCGATCCCGCCCACGCCAGCGCCTACTACCTGCTCTACGGTTTCGCGCGCTCCTACGTGCTGCTGCATGAGGACGAAGGCATCTCGCCCGAGTTCGCCGAGGCGGCCAGGCACCAGCTGATGGGCTATCTGCGGCGCATCGAGGCAGCCGTCCCGCTCGGGCCGGCCGTACTGCTGGACGTGATGAACGGCGTGGTGCGCGACCACGAGGCGGCGCCGCAGGCATTCTGAGGCGGGCGGGAAGAGCGCCGGCAGCGGCCCGGCGCGCCCCGCCTGAGCATTCCTGCCAAGCGTGCTTGCCGGATCGGCCATTTCCCGATGCGGCAGCCGCCGCTACAGTGGGCCCCGAGCCCCCAGGCGTCGGGCGCGCCACCCCTGCACGACCGGCGCGCCCGCCCGGCGCCTCCGCCACCGTTTCTCCATCGCTAGCCACAGGCCATGAAAACTCCCGCCATCCAATCGCTGCTGATCGCCAACCGCTCCGAGATCGCCATCCGCGTGATGCGGGCGGCGGCCGAGATGAACATCCACACGGTGGCGATCTACGCCAAGGAAGACCGCCTCGCGCTGCACCGCTTCAAGGCCGACGAGAGCTACCTCGTCGGCGCGGGCCGCAAGCCGCTGGAAGCCTACCTCGACATCGCCGACATCCTGCGCGTGGCACGCCAGACCGGCGTCGACGCGGTCCACCCCGGCTACGGCTTCCTGTCGGAGAACCCGGAGTTCGCGCAGGCGGTGATCGACGCCGGCATCCGCTGGATCGGGCCGCCGCCGGACGTGATGCGCACGCTGGGCAACAAGGTCGCCGCGCGCAACGCGGCGGTGGCGGCGGGCGTGCCGGTGATGCCGGCCACGCCGCCGCTGCCGCGCGCGCTCGACGCGTGCCGCCGGCTGGCGGCCGAGGTCGGCTACCCGCTGATGCTCAAGGCCAGCTGGGGCGGCGGCGGGCGCGGCATGCGCGTGCTGGAGAATGAGCAGGACCTCGAAGCCATGCTGCCGATCGCGCGCCGCGAGGCGCTGGCCGCCTTCGGCAACGATGAGGTCTACGTCGAGAAACTGGTACGCAACGCGCGCCACGTCGAGGTGCAGATCCTCGGCGACCAGCACGGCAACGTGGTCCACCTCTACGAGCGCGATTGCACGGTGCAGCGCCGCAACCAGAAGGTGGTCGAGCGCGCCCCGGCCCCCTACCTGGACGACGCCGCGCGCCAGTCGCTGTGCGCCTCGGCGCTCAAGCTGATGCGCGCGGTCGGCTACACCCATGCGGGCACCGTCGAGTTCCTGATGGACGCCGACAGCGGGCGCTTCTACTTCATCGAGGTCAACCCGCGCATCCAGGTCGAGCATACGGTGACCGAGATGGTCACCGGGATCGACATCGTCAAGGCGCAGATCCGCATCACCGAGGGCGGCCGCATCGGCCTGACCGAGGACGAGCACGATGCCGCCGGCACGCTGGTGGCGCGTGCCGCCGGCGTGCCGCCGCAGGAGCGCATCGCGCTGAACGGCCATGCCCTGCAGTGCCGCATCACCACCGAGGATCCGGAGAACGGCTTCCTGCCCGACTACGGCCAGCTCACCGCCTACCGCAGCGCCTCCGGCTTCGGCGTGCGCCTGGACGCCGGCACCGCCTACGGCGGCGCCGTCATCACCCCCTACTACGATTCGCTGCTGGTCAAGGTGACCACCTGGGCCCCCAGCGCCCACGAATCGATCCGGCGCATGGACCGCGCGCTGCGCGAGTTCCGCATCCGCGGCGTGGCTTCGAACCTGCAGTTCCTCGAGAACGTCATCAACCACCCGGCCTTCTCGCCGGGCGAGGTCACCACCCGCTTCATCGACAACACGCCGGAGCTGTTCTCCTTCGCCAAGCGGCGCGACCGCGCCACGCGCCTGCTGCGCTATCTCGGCGAAGTCGCCGTCAACGGCAACCCCGAGATGAAGGGACGCGCCCTGCCGCCGCTGCCGCTGGCCAGGCCGGTGCTGCCCGCGCAGCCCGCCTGGACCGATACCGCCGTGCCGCCGGGCACGCGCGACCGCCTGCGCGAGCTGGGTCCCGAGGGCTTCGCCCGGTGGATGCTGGCCCAGCAGCGCGTGCTGCTGACCGACACCACGCTGCGCGACGCCCACCAGTCGCTGTTCGCCACCCGCATGCGCACCGCCGACATGCTGCCGATCGCGCCCTTCTACGCACGCGCCCTGCCGCAGCTGTTCTCGCTCGAATGCTGGGGCGGCGCCACCTTCGACGTGGCCCTGCGCTTCCTCAAGGAGGATCCGTGGCAGCGCCTGGCCAAGCTGCGCGAGGCGGTGCCGAACATCCTGTTCCAGATGCTGCTGCGCGGCTCCAACGCGGTCGGCTACACCAACTATGCCGACAACGTGGTGCGCTTCTTCGTGCGCCAGGCGGCCACCGCCGGCATCGACCTGTTCCGCGTGTTCGACTCGCTCAACTGGGTCGAGAACATGCGCGTGGCCATCGACGCGGTGCGCGACAGCGGCGCGCTGTGCGAGGGTGCGATCTGCTATACCGGCGACGTCTTCGACGGCGCGCGCGCCAAGTACGACCTCAAGTACTACGTCGGCATCGCGCGCGAGCTGCAGCGTGCCGGCGTGCACATCCTCGGCATCAAGGACATGGCCGGGATCTGCCGCCCGCGCGCCGCGGCCGCGCTGGTCAAGGCCATCAAGGAGGAAACCGGCCTGCCGGTGCACTTCCACACGCACGACACCAGCGGCATCTCGGCAGCCTCCGCTCTGGCGGCGATCGAGGCCGGCTGCGACGCGGTGGACGGCGCCCTCGACGCCATGAGCGGGCTCACCTCGCAGCCCAACCTGTCGAGCATCGCCGCCGCGCTGGCGGGCAGCGAACGCGATCCGGGCCTTGACCTGGAGCGTCTGCACGAGGCCTCCATGTACTGGGAAGGCGTGCGGCGCTACTACGCGCCGTTCGAGTCCGACATCCGTGCCGGCACCGCCGACGTCTACCGCCACGAGATGCCCGGCGGCCAGTACACCAACCTGCGCGAACAGGCGCGCGCGCTCGGCGTGGAGCACCGCTGGACCGAGGTGTCGCGCGCCTATGCCGAGGTCAACCAGCTGTTCGGCGACATCGTCAAGGTCACGCCGACCTCCAAGGTGGTGGGCGACATGGCGCTGATGATGGTGACCAACGACCTGAGCGCCGCCGACGTGTGCGATCCGGCCAAGGAGATCGCCTTCCCCGAGTCGGTGGTCTCGCTGTTCAAGGGCGAGCTCGGCTTCCCGCCCGACGGCTTCCCGGCGGCGCTGTCGCGCCGGGTGCTCAAGGCGGAGCCGCCCGCTCCCTACCGCCCCGGCGACCGCCTGCCGCCGGTCGATCTCGACGCGGCCCGGGCGCAGGGCGAAGCCGCCTGCGGCCGCGCGCTCGACGACCAGCAGCTCGCCTCCTACCTGATGTACCCCAAGGTGACGGTCGACTACTTCACGCACCGGCGCAGCTACGGCGACACCTCCACCCTGCCCACGCCGGCCTTCTTCTACGGCCTGCAGCCGCAGCAGGAGATCGCGGTCGACATCGCCCCGGGCAAGACGCTGCTGATCGCCCTGCAAGGCGTGCATGCCGCGCAGGAGGAAGGGATGTTCAAGGTGCAGTTCGAGCTCAACGGCCAGCCGCGCATGGCGCACGTGGAGAAACACGCGGCGCCCGCCGCCGGCGGCCCGGCCGCGGGCTCGCGCAGCCGCCCCATGGCGGAAGCCGGCAATCCGCTGCACGTGGCCGCGCCGATGCCGGGGGCGGTGGTGACGGTGGCGGTCAAGCCGGGGCAGCATGTCAGCGCGGGCAGCGTGCTGGTGTCGCTGGAGGCGATGAAGATGGAGACCCACCTGACCGCCGAGTTCGACTGCGAGATCGCCGCCGTGCACGTGGCGCCGGGCGACCAGGTGCCAGCCAAGGCCCTGCTGCTGGAGTTGCAGCGCAAGTAGGGCGGAACCGCGCCCGCGCCGCCGAGCGCCGGCAGGCCGCGGGCGGGCCCGCCATGAGGGGAAAGCCCCGCCGGCTCAGGCCGGCCGGGGCCTTCAGGCCGGCGCGAAAGTCGGCACCGGCGCGCCACCCTCGGCGGTGGGCGAGAACTTCACCTGGACGCGCTGGCCGATGCGCACCGTGTCGAGGTCGCAGTCGACGATATTGGTCATCATCGTCACGCCTTCGTCCAGCGTCACGTAGGCGATGCAGTACGGGGTGGGACCGGCGCGGCGGGTCACGCTGTACGAGTAGATGGTGCCGCTGCCGCTGGCCGGCTTCCACTCGGTCTCGCCGAGGCAGAAGGGGCACAGCGCGCGCGGGTACCAATGCACCTTGCCGCAGTCCTTGCAGGCCTTCACCAGCAGCCGGCCCTCGCGGGCGGCCTGCCAGAACGGCGCGTTGTCGGGCTGTTCGTCGGGGGCGGCGAGCGGGGCGGGAACGTAGGGAGTCGTCATGTCTTTACTCTCGTTCGAGGATCAGGGTGGCGCTGCCGTGGCGCGAGCCCAGGTAGCCGCCGGTGCCTTGCGCCAGCGCCAGGCCGCAGTCCTTGACCTGCACGGCCGGATGCGCCTCGCCACGCAGCTGGCGCACCGCCTCGATCACCTTGGTGATGCCGCCGCGGTTGGCCGGGTGGTTGTTGCACAGGCCGCCGCCATCGGTATTGATAGGCAGCTTGCCGACGCCGGCGATCAGGTTGCCGTCCATGACGAAGCGGCCGCCCTCGCCCTTCTTGCAGAAGCCCAGGTCCTCGAGCTGCATCAGCACGGTGATGGTGAAGCTGTCGTAGATCGACGCGTAGCGGATATCGGCCGGCGTCACGCCGGCTTCGGCGAAGGCTGCCGCGCCGGAGAACTTCGCCCCCGACCAGGTCAGGTCGACCTCGCCGCCGAGCTGGCCCTTGACGTACTCGCCGGCGCCCAGGACCTTCACCTTGGGCCGCTTGAGGGTGGCGGCGATCTCGGGGCGCGCCACGATCAGCGCGCCGCCGCCGTCGGACACCACGCAGCAGTCGAGCTTGTGCAGCGGGTCGGAGATCATCGGCGAGGCCAGCACGTCCTCCACCGTGACCACGTCGCGCAGCATGGCATTGGGGTTGTGCTGGGCGTGGTGCGAGGCCGCCACCTTGACCCAGGCGAGCTGCTCGGGCGTGGTGCCGTACTGGTGCATGTGGCGCATGGCCACCATCGCGTACAGGTTGACCGTGACCGGGCTGAACGGGGCCTCGAAGGGCTGGTCCGGCAGGTTGGCGCCCCAGTTGCGCGCCTTGGTGCCGCTGGAGCCTTCCGAGCGCGGGCGGCCCGCCAGCGTGATCAGGGCGACGTTGCACTTGCCGGCGGCGATCGCCTGCGCGGCGTGGGAGACGTGGGCGATGTAGGAGGAGCCGCCGGTTTCCGTCGAATCGACGTGGCGCACCTTCAGGCCGAGGTAGTCGACCATATTGATCATGCCCAGGCCGGGGGCGTCGCCCGCGCAGAAATAGCCGTCGACGTCGGCCAGCGTCAGGCCGGCGTCCAGCAGCGCGCCCTTGGCGCATTCCGCGTGCAGTTGCGCCACGCTCTTGTCAGGGGCCTTGCGCGTCGGGTGCTCGTAGGCGCCGACGATATAGGCCTTGCCTTTGATGCTCATCGTGAGGATTCCTTTGCGGCCGCCGCGGCCGCGTGATTTCACCGCCCTGCCCGCGCTCGCGGGCGCCTGCCAGCCGGCACTCCGGCCGGCGGACGTGCGTCGGGAGCCTGCGGGCGATCGTCAATGATGGCGCAGCGGCGCGGCGCTGCCAATGGCAGAAAAGATCAAGGCGATTGACAGAAAGAGACGGCCGGCGCGCGCCGCCGTTCAGAAGATCGACTGCCCGGTCAGCGTGGTCAGCCACTCCAGCGCCTGCACGCCGGCCAGCGAATTGCCGCTGTGGTCCAGGCCCGGCGACCACACGCACACGGCCCAGCGGCGCGGCAGCACCGCGACGATGCCGCCGCCCACGCCGCTCTTGGCCGGCAGGCCCACGCGGTAAACGAAGTCGCCGGCCTCGTCATAGGTGCCGCAGGTCAGCATCAGCGCCGACAGCCGCTTGGTCGGGCTCGGTGCCAGCACGCGCTCGCCGCTCCACGGCACCACGCCGCCGTTGGCGAGGAACAGGGCGGCGCGCGCCAGTTCCTCGCAGCTCATGGTGATCGCGCACTGCCGGCAATAGGCGTCGATCACCGCCTGCACCGGCATCTCGATACGGCCGAAGCTCTTCATGAAATGCGCCATGGCCAGGTTGCGGTCGGCATGGGCCAGCTCCGAGCGCGCCACCTCTCCGTCGTAGTCGATGCCGTCCTTGCCGCACAGCCGGCGCAGGAACTGCACCAGGGCCGACTCGGCCTGCACGAAGCGGCTGCACAGCACATCGGTCACCACCAGCGCGCCGGCATTGATGAAGGGATTGCGCGGCAGGCCCTGCTCGTATTCGAGCTGTACCAGCGAATTGAAGGCATTGCCGGAAGGCTCGCGCCCGACGCGCTGCCACAGGTCCTCGCCCAGCAGCTGGAAAGCCAGCGTGCAGGCGAACAGCTTGGAGATGCTCTGGATGGAGAACGGCACGGTGGCATCGCCCACCGCATGGCAGCGCCCGTCCAGCGTCACCAGGGCCATGCCGAAGTGATCGGGCCGGACCTTGCCCAGCTGCGGGATGTAGTCCGCCACGCGGCCCTTGCCGAGCAGCGGCTGCACGTCGTCGCGGATGCGTTCGAGGATGGCGGTGTAGTCCATGCGGGCTCCGGGCAGGCGGGAATGCAGTCGTCGAGGCGGCACGGCACGGATCGCTCCGTCCGCCCGCCTGCGGGCCCAGCAGGATCCGTGCCGGGCCCGGCCGCCATCGTACCGCGCCGGCCGCGCGGGCAGACGCCGACGCTAGAAGAAACAGAGCCGGATCAGCGGCGCGCCCAGCACGCTGACCAGGCCGGCGATCATCATCACCAGCGAGGCCACCACGCCCTGCACCTCGCCCAGCTGGCGCGCCTTGGCGGTGCCGGCGCCGTGCGCCGCCGCCCCGAAGATGGCGCCGTGGGCCAGGCGGCTGCGCACCATCGGCAGCCACGACAGCACCAGCTCGCCGATGGCCATGCCGGTCAGGCCGGTGATGACCACGAACACCGCCGCGAGATCGGCCGGGCCGCCCAGCGAGCGCACCGCCTCCACCGCGAATGGCGTGGTCACGGATCGCACCGCCAGACCCTTCTGCAGCGCCAGCGGCAGGCCCAGCCAGCGCGCCAGCCACACCGAGGTGGCGACCGAGGTCAGCACCGCCGCCAGCACGCCAAGCGAGATCGACAGCCAGTGCTTGCGCACCATCGCGCGGTAGTCGTAGATGGGCAGCGCGAAGGCCACCGTGGCCGGGCCCAGCAGCCACAGCAGCCAGCGCGTGTCGGCGATGTAGTCGCGGTAGGGAATGTGCGCGGCCAGCACCAGGGCGATCAGCACCGCCGGCGTCGCCAGCAGCGGCATCAGCAGCAGGCTGGCGCGGCGCGCATAGAGATACTTGTTGAGGTAGTAGAGGCCGAGCGTGGCGGCGAAGCACAGGCCGGCCAGCAGGCCGTCAGACATGGTGGCGCTCCCGCTGGCGGCGCGCCAGCATCAGTTCGAGACGGTAGACACGGTCGACCACCAGCGCTGTCACCACCATCACCGCCACCGTGCTGCAGCCGATCACCGCGCAGATGCGCCAGCCATCGTGCCGCACCAGGTCCGAGTACTGCACCACCGCCAGCACGGCGGGAATGAAGAACAACAGCATCTCGCCGAGCAGCCAGTCGGCGCCGCCGCGGATCCAGCCGGTGCGCACCACGCCGCCGAACAGCAGCGCGGCCAGCACCAGCAGGCCCAGCAGGCTGGCCGGCAGCGGCAGGCCGAGGCGCCCGCGCAGCCAGTCGGCCAGCACCCACAGGGCGGACAGCGCCAGCACCTGGACCATGGCCAGCCCTCCCTTGCGCAGGGATGAGGCGACGGCATGGCGGGACGGCGCGGCGGCGGGGCCGGCCGGATGGTGGGGGGAAGGCGAGAGGGCTGGCATGGTCGGGAAGCGGCGCGCAGGTGGCGGGATCGGTACTGGGGTCGGGGCGGTTACAGCACATCCGGAGGTGGTGCACTGGCCGCACGCTGGCGATGCTCTAGTGTACGAAGCCCGCTCCGATATATAAAATGAATATAAATTATTCATTTGATTCTCATCTGGAATAGAAAACGGGATCGTGCGATGGATATCCGCAGCCTGCGTTATTTCGTCGAAGTCGTCCGCCAGGGCGGCTTCACCCGCGCCGCCGGCGCCTTGCACGTGACCCAGCCGACCATCAGCAAGATGGTCAAGGCGCTGGAGGACGAACTGGGCGGACCGCTGCTGCTGCGGGAAGGCCGCACCGTGCAGCTCACCGATGCCGGCAAGGTGGTGCTGGCGCGCGGCCAGGCGGTGCTGGCCGAAGTGGCACGCCTGCGCCAGGAAGTGGCCGAGGTCGACGGCATGGCCCGCGGCGAGCTGGCGGTGGGCATCCCGCCGATGGCGGGACGCTATTTCGCGCCGGTCATCGGCGCCTACCGCCGGCAATACCCCGGCGTGGCGCTGCGCCTGCGCGAACAGGGCGGCCGGGCACTGGAAGAAGGCGTGGCCTCGGGCGAACTGGACCTCGGCGTCACGGTGCTGCCCGCCACGGTGCCGGGCCTGGGCACCCTGCCCGTGACCCGCCACGCGCTGACGGTGATCTACCCCGCCGCGCGCGCGCCGGCGAGCATGCGCGCGCTACCGCTGGCGGCGCTGGCCGGCGAGTCGTTCGTCATGTACGAAGATGACTTCGTGCTCTACCGCGTCATCCTCGACGCCTGCGAGGCCGCCGGCTTCCTGCCGCAGATCGCCGGCCAGAGCCGCCACTGGGACTTCATCGGCGAACTGGTGGCGGCCGACGTCGGCATCGCCCTGCTGCCCGAGCCGATCGCGCGCAGCCTCGACCCGGCGCGCGTGGCGGTGCGCCCGCTGGCCGCGCCCGAACTGACCTGGGAACTGGGACTGGTCTGGCGCGAAGGCTACCTGTCACGCGCAGCCCGGGCCTGGCTGGACGCCTGCCAGCGGGCCTTCGGCACGCCGTCGGCGCCGTGAAGGGCGACCGGGGCGTGCATGGCGCCGGCTGACCGTGGCGGCCGGGATCACACCATCGGCTTCGCTTCTTTGCTCACGTGCTGGATCACACCCTAGGCTTCGCTTGGGTGTGGTGCCTTGCTAGACCACCCCTCACCCCCACCCTCTCCCCATGCGGGGAGAGGGAGCCAAGACCTTGTGCTTGGCGAGCGGTGTTGGCGGCTCTGTTGGCTTCGTCCAACGCGACGGGGTTCGTGCCGTGCCGTTTGCCGCCTCACTCCCGCCCGATCTCCTCCAGCAGCCGCGTGACTAGGTAGAGCCGCGGCACCACGGCTTCGAGATCGACATACTCATCGCGCGCATGGTAGCCGTGACCCGCGAGGCCCAGGCTTTCCAGCACCGCGGCCTTGCCCGAACGCGCGGCGAAGCCGGCGTCGGTGCCGCCACCGGTACCGGGGATCAGCAGCAGCTTGCGGCCGTCGAGTTCGGCGTAGATCTGCTGGGCGCGTCGCGCCAGCGCCTGGCCGCGCGCGTCGGCGACGTAGGCCGGGCGGCCTTCGCTCATCGTCACCGTGGCCTGGGTGTCCGGCACCAGGTGCCCGGCCCCGACCTTCTGCTGCAGGGCGGCCTCCAGCTTCTGCGCGCCGCCCGGCACGCTGATGCGCACATCGGCCCCGGCCGAGGCGGTCTCGGGGATCTGGTTGCGCGGGCCATCGGCGCTGGCGCTGGTCCAGTTGAGCTGGGTGCCCGGCACGTCCTTGGCCACGTCGCGCGTCTGCTGCAGCTGGTAGGCCAGCTCGAGCAGCGCATTGCGCCCCTGCTCGGGCGCGGCGCCGGCGTGCGAGGCGCGCCCCTTGATGGTCAGGGTCGCCGTGGCGGTGCCGCTGGCGGCCAGCAGCACGCCCTCGGCGCCGGCGGTGGCGCGGTCGGGCGAGGGCTCGAACGACAGCACCACGTCGTGCTGGTCGGCCAGCGCCGCGATCCGTTCGCCGGAACCGCCCGACCCGACCTCCTCGTCGGGATTGAACAGCACGCTGAGCTGGGCAAAGTCGCGCCAGCCGCGCGCCTTCAGGATCTCCAGGCTGTGCAGGATCACCGCGATGCCGCCCTTGTCATCGGCGATGCCCGGGCCGTACAGGCGGTTGCCCTCGCGCCGGATCGGCTGGGTCGCCAGCGTGTTGGCCGGGTAGACGGTATCCATGTGGGCGATCAGCAGGATGCGGCGCTTGCCGGTGCCGACCAAGGTGCCCTGGACCAGCGTGCCCGGCCCGCGCGTGGCGGCGAAACGCTCGGTCCTGGCGCCCAGCGCGATGAGGCGCCGCTCGGTGTAGTCCGCCATCTGCGCCAGCCCGGCCGCGTTGGCGCTGCCGGATTCGATCGCGACCATGTCGCGCAGCGATTGCTCCAGCGCCGGCTGGGCTGCGCGGGCGGCGGCAAGCAGTCCGGCATCGGCGGCGGGCACCTTGGCGGCATCGGCAAACGCGGTGCCGCAGCACAGCGCGGCGCAGGCCGCGACCAGGGCGCGGCGGAAGGCGAAGGGCATGGGATCTCCTTTGTGGTTGGCTGGGTCCGCCGCGCGCCCGTCTCCTCCTGCCGGCGCGCAGACGAACGCCCATGCTATCGCCTCCGTGCGCGCCAAGCGAGCACTGCCCAGCCAACCGGCCGGCCTCAGCCGGCCAGCTCGATCCGGTTCACCACGTTCTCCACCCCTTGCACATACCAGGCGTCCTGCTCGGCACGGCGCCGCACCGCGTCGGTGACCGCACAGCCATCCAGCGTCACCACCCGGCCCTCGGTATGCACGCCGATCTGCTCGGCATCGACGAAATCGTCAGTCTCCAGCACCAGCCGCAGCGCCTCCGTGATCTCGGCATCGCTGTCCGCCTCCGCCGGCTCGACCTTCAGTTCGTTGACGACGCAGCGGCAACCTGGCACCCACCACGCCAGCACGCCGGCCAGGCGCAGGTGCGAGAGGCTGATCACATGCCCGCTCAGCGTGACCACGCCGTCGGCGACACCCACCTCGATCTCGCCGGCACTGTCCTCTCCGGCCGCGCGCAGCTCGTTGCTGCGCCCCTTGGCCCGCGCACTGATGCGGCAGTTGCGGAAGTCGATGTCGTCGAGCAGGCGGTCGCACACCGCGGCGCGCAATTCGCCATCGCCCACGGGATTGCTGCCGTCCGCCACGCGCAGGTGGTCGATCACGCTGGAGACGCCATCGACGCGGCGCATCTGCGCCGCGGTGCGCGTCTTGTCGACGATGTCCGCCACTTCGCCCTCCAGCAGCAAGGCGCCGTGGTCCAGGCGCATATGGATGACCGGATGCTGCGGATGGCCATGGAAAGGCACATGCGCCAGGGCGGCACGCGCCTGCGTCAGCACTGATTCGCTACTCTGCATGATGTCTGCCTCCTCTCGACTGCCGTGTGGAATGCCCTCCCGCCGCGCGGCGCACGCGGGGCATGGCGGCGCGGGCCTCGCCCGCGCGGACGGACCCCAACCCATTATAGGAACGGCCCCGGCGCTCTCGCGCACGGCCGTGCGGCTTGACCTTGACAGGCCAACGGGCTATAGTCCTCGCTTCGTTAAAAGTTTGGGGTTCCCAATTGGACACTTCCAGTTGTCCTGATCCGTTGGTCAAGCATTAACCCCCGCCAGACTTTCCGCCGCATTCCCCGGCCACCGTCTGGCAGGACCTGCAAGACGGTGCGCATCCAGCCCTAGTGCCCTAGCGGCTGACCCGCACTCCATACGCTTTACCCGAATCATTCGCAGGCGCTGTGCCGCCCGCGAAGGGATCGGCCTTGGGCCGTCCGCCACGCCAGCGCGTGACGGCGCGTCCCGGGCCATGGCGCGCCGCCCGCGAAACGGCCCGCCGTCCCGGTCGCCCGTGCGCACCATGGTGCGCACGGGCGGGCGCCCCATTTGTTCCACCGCAACCAGGAGGCCAACGATGCCCGACGACCCTTGTAGTCCGTCATCCGAACCGCCGCGCGCCCCATATGGCCGGCGCGCCTGCCACGAACCTGCCCGACCGAGCGCGCCGCTCGCCTGACCGATCCGCCGAGCGACGCCGGGTCCGGGCCCCGACAGGAGAATCCACATGAAATACGCTGTCCTGCTGCCCGACTTCCGTCACCCCGAAATGGCCACCCACGACGCCGACCGCCTGCGCGCCATGCGCCAGGCCGGCGCGCGGCGCGCAGCCGCCTGGCTGCGCCGCCTGCTGGGCGGCTGGCGCGGCTGAACGCCGCGGCGGTCCCGGCGCCCGTGCCGGGGCCGCCCCCTCCGACTTCCCGACTCATCGACCGCACCGCTGGCGCGCCCGCGCGCGCCGGCGGCTGCGTCACGCGCCTGCCATGGGCGCCGGCTAGCCTTGCGGGCGGATGCCCGCAACCGCGCCAGCCGGCCGGCCGGTGGCGGCAAAGGAGAACGATTCTGTGCGCATGATCAACAACTTCCAGTGGCTGCCGCTGCTGGACACCCTGACCTGCCTCGCCCTCGCATTCGTGCTCGGCTCCGCGATCGGGCTGGAACGCCAGTTCCGGCAACGTACCGCGGGGCTGCGCACCAATGCGTTGGTGGCGGTCGGCGCCGCCGTCTTCGTCGACCTGGCCTGCCGCCTGGGCGGCGGCGACGGTGCCGTGCGGGTGATCGCCTACGTGGTATCCGGCGTCGGTTTCCTCGGCGCCGGCGCCATCATGAAGGAAGGCATCAATGTGCGCGGCCTGAACACGGCCGCCACGCTGTGGGGCTCCGCCGCGGTGGGCGCCTGCGCCGGCGCCGGCTTCGCCGCCGAGGCCCTGCTCGCCTCGCTGTTCGTGCTGGCCGCCAACACGCTGCTGCGCCCGGTGGTCAACACCATCAACCGCGCGCCGATCGACGACGCCTCGACCGAAGTCACCTACCAGATGCGCGTGATCGCCCCGCGCGAGCACGGCAAGCAGGCGCTGGCCGCGCTGGAGGACAGCCTCGAGCATGCCAACTACCCGGTGGGCGACCTCGATGTGGAGACTTTCGGCGAGGACGACGTGGAAATCGTCGCCACCCTGCTGAGCACCTCGGTGGACTCGGACGAACTCGACCGCGTGGTCGAGGGACTGGTGCTCAAACCCTTCGTCTCGCAGGCCTACTGGAGCCCCAGCACCACCGACTGACGATGGCCGGCGCCGGCCGGCCGGTCAAAGGGGCCGCCGACGGCCGGCGGCCCGCCTCACTCCTGGATATTGGCCTCGCTGACGATCTTGCGGTAGGCCTCGGTCTCCTTGGCGATGAAGGCGCGGAAGGCCGCCCCATCCTTGGCGTCGATGTCGACGCCCGCCTCGGACAGCCTGCCCTTGACCTCGGGATCGTTGATGGCGTGCGCGAGCGCTTCCGACAGCCGGTCGGTGACCGCCTTGGGCGTCGCCGCCGGCGCGAACACGCCGAACCAGAGCCGCATGTCGATGCCCGCCAGGGCCTTGTTCTCGGCCAGCGCCGGGATGTTGGGCGCCGCGTGCGAGCGCGCCGCCGAGGTCACGCCGATGGCCTGCAGCTTGCCCGACTTGATCTGCGGCAGCGCGGTGGACAGCACCAGCACGCCCAGCTCGATCTGGTTGGCCATCAGGTCGGCAATGGCCGGCGCTCCCCCCTTGTAGGGCACGTGGGCCATATTGACCTTGCTGGCGCTGCGGATCAGCTCGCCCGACAGATGCAGCGGCGTACCGATGCCCGAGGTGCCGTAGTTGACCGGCTTGTGGCTCTTGGCCAGCGCCAGGAAGCCGTCGATGCCGCGGATGCCCGACTGCGCGCCCGACACCAGCACCATCGGCTGGGACCCGACCATGCGCAGCGGCACCAGGTCGCGCTGGCCGTCGTAACGGATACGCGGGTTGGTCAAGCGCGCGATCGAGATCTCGCTGTTCGACCCCAGCAGCAGCGTATAACCGTCCGGCGCGGCATTGACGGTCTTGACAGCACCGATGGTGCCGCTGGCGCCGGGCGCATTGTCCACCACCACCGAGACGCCCAGTTCGCGCGACAGGCGCTGGCCAAGCACGCGCGCCACCAGGTCATTGCTGCCGCCGGCCGCATAGGGCACCACGAGCGTGACGGGATGGTCGGGATAGGCGGCCAGCGCCGGCGCGGCGGCGAACGAAGCCGACAGCGCGGCGGTCAGCGCCAGCGCGGCGGCAAGAGACTGTTTCATCGGATTCCTTGTTCTGTGATCCCCGGGGGACCTGTGCCGGACCAGGGGCGCGCCGTCCTGCCCGCCGTTGCGGCTCTTACGGCTCGCGCGCGACGCGGATTGTAGGGCGGACGAATGCGGATTGGGAAGCCGGCAAACCGCCCCGCCAGACCCGCGCGGCGGCGGCACGTGGATGCGCTCAGGCAAAGTTTGCGCCACTTCGCGGATCGATGAAAACCTACCGTGAAACGGCGCCACCCTCCGATCATTCGAAGAAAACTTCCACTATATGAGTCGAAAATCTTCAAATTTCGCGGAACCATAGGACATCTTCCCTGCCTTACCCCTGGTCCAAGACAGACGCCACGCGGATCTATCGAATCCATCACGTGACGCTGGACAGACATCCGAGAACAACACAAAGATCACTCGACACAGGAAAGGAAATCAACGGGATGGCATTGGCTTCGAACAAACTGCCGGCATGGACGATCTGGGCGCCGCTGGGCGCCTGGGCCGTGCTCGGCGCCCACACCGCCCTGCCCGGCCAGGCCTGGTTGCTCTGGATCGCGGCGCTGGCGCTGGCCGGCGCGGTCTTCTCCGCGGTGCACCACGCCGAGGTGGTGGCCCACCGCGTCGGCGAACCCTTCGGCACGCTGGTATTGGCGATCGCCGTGACCGTCATCGAGGTCTCGCTGATCGTCTCGGTGATGCTGTCGTCCGGCCCCGAGAAGGCGGCCCTGGCGCGCGATACGGTGTTCGCCGCCGTGATGATCCTGTGCAACGGCATCGTCGGCCTGTGCCTGTTCGTGGGCGGCCTGCGCCACCGCGAGCAGGCCTTCAAGGCGCCGGGCGCGACCGCGGCGCTGGCCGTGCTGGCCGCCTTGATGACCCTGACCATGGTGCTGCCCAACTACACCAGCACGGTGCCGGGCCCGGTACTGTCGCCGCCCCAGCTCGCCTTCTCGGGCATCATCGCGCTGGTGCTGTACTGCGTCTTCGTCTTCGTGCAGACGCTGCGCCACCGCGACTACTTCCTGATTGCCGGGGTCTCCGACGAAACCGTGCATGCGCCGCCACCGCCGGTGCGCGTCGCGCTGTCCAGCCTGGCGCTGCTGATGGTGTGCCTGGTGGCCGTGGTCGGCCTGGCCAAGGTGCTGTCGCCGGTGGTCGAATCGGCGGTGGCGCGGGCCGGCGCTCCCGCCGCGGTGGTCGGTATCATCATCGCGGCCATGGTGCTGCTGCCGGAAGGCCTGGCAGCGCTGCGCGCGGCGCAGGCGGACCGCCTGCAGACCAGCATGAACCTGGCGCTGGGCTCGGCGCTGGCCAGCATCGGGCTGACCATTCCCACCGTCGCCGCTGTCTTCATCGTGGTGGGCCAGCCGCTGACGCTGGGCCTCGGTCCGAAGGAGATGGTGCTGCTGGCGCTGACCGTGGTCGTGTCGACGTTGACACTGGGGCTGGGCCGGACCACCATCCTGCAAGGCGTGGTGCACCTGGCCATCTTCGCCGCCTACCTGTTCCTGTCCATCATCCCCTGAGCCCACTGAGCCCCCCCCCCGACTCCCCCGAGCCGCCGCGCGCGGCACGCGCCCATGCCCCGCCGACCCGACCTGCCCGCCGCGCCCGCGTGCGGCGACCTCGACAGCCTGCTTGCCGAGATCCGCGCCTGCCGCGCCTGCGCCGACGCCCTGCCGCTGGGCCCGCGCCCCGTGCTGCAGGCGGGCGCCGGCGCAAGCATCCTGGTGGTCGGGCAGGCCCCGGGCGCGCGCGTGCATGCCAGCGGCATCCCCTGGGACGACGCCAGCGGCGCGCGCCTGCGGCAATGGATGGGGGTGGACGACAGCGTCTTCTACGACGCCTCGCGCATCGCGCTGGTGCCGATGGGCTTCTGCTACCCGGGCCGCGGCAAGAGCGGCGACCTGCCGCCGCGCAGCGAGTGCGCGCCGCTGTGGCTGGATACGCTGCTGGCCAGGCTGCCAGGGATCCGGCTCACGCTGCTGCTCGGGCAATACGCGCAGCGCCGCTTCCTCGGCCGCGCCGCGCGCGCCAGCCTGACCGAGACCGTGGCCGCCTGCGCGGACTACGGACCCGGCTGCATGCCGCTGCCCCATCCCTCGCCGCGCAACCAAGGCTGGTTCCAGCACCATCCCTGGTTCGCGCGCGACCTGCTGCCGCTGCTGCGCGAGCGCGTGCAGGCGGCCCTGGCGGCGCACGGCGCGCCGGCGCCGCAGGGAATTCAGGCAGTACGGGAGGCGAAGGCGTCCATCACGCGCGCCGAGTAGACCAGCGCGGCGCCGGTGTTCACGGCGATCGCCACGCCGAGCGCTTCCATCACCTCTTCGCGCGTGGCACCGCGCTTGGCGGCGGCCTCCGCATGCACGGCGATGCAGCCGTCGCACTGCCGCGTGACCGCCACGGCAAGCGCGATCAGTTCGCGCGTCTTGGCATCCAGGTGGCCGGTCTTGGCGCCAGCCTCGCTGAGGTGGCCGTAGCCCTGCACGGTCTGCGGGCTGAGCTTGGCCATGTCGGCGATGGTGGCCAGCAACTGCTTGCGGTAGGCATCCCACTCGAGCATCATGATCGGCTCCCTGCGGATGCGGCCAGGCGCGCCGGCCGCGATGGCAACGCGCGGCCCGGCAGGGCCGCAGTCACCAAGGAGTCTAGACCATGGACAGCGGCCGCTCAGGCCGCTCAGGCCGCTCAGGGCGCTCGGTTCGCCCGGTTCGCGCTCAGGCCGCCTGGCTGCGCGCGGCGAGGCGGCGCGCTTCCTTGCGGCGCCCCCACCAGCCACCGATCCCCAGCAGCAGCGCCACGGCGATCAGGTCGCCGGTGAGCGCGACCGGGCGCGGCGGCCTACCACCGGCCACGCCGTAGGTGAAGCCTTCGATCACTACCGACAGCGAAGCGCCGAAGACGAAGCAGAACAGGCTGTGCCGGCCGATCTGCACCACCGGCCCCATCCACTGCGCCAGCCGCGCCACCCAGCCGGCGCGGGCCGCCAGGTAGACCAGCCAGGCGATCCCGAGGAAACTGACCAGCCGCAGCGCGGCCAGGCTCTGCTTGGGCAGCGGGAACGCCAGCACCGGCACCCAGGCCGGCAGCCAGGGCTCGTAGACGTGCGGCCGCATCCACAGGTAGGCCAGCAGCACGCTGCACAAGGTGATGCCGATGGCGACTGCCGTCAGCAGCGAACGGCCCAGCACCCGCTGCGGCAGCATCACGTCGGGACGCAGCCGCGACAGCAGGCCCAGGCCGAACATCAACTGCCAGGCAAAGGGATTGAAGGACCAGCCAGTGCCCTCGCTGCTGGGCAGCAGCGGCGTCAGCACCGGCGCCATCAGCCACAGGGCCACGCTGCAGCCGACGAAGGCCAGCGGCCGCGCGCGCGCGGCCCGCACCGCCAGCGGCGCCAGCCCGATGAAGACCGCGTACATCGGCAGCACGTCCGAGACGAAGGGCTGGCGCGACAGGCTGACCAGCTCCAGCAGCGTGGTGACGGGGTGGGCCTGGAACACCAGCGCCTCGGTCGAGCGGATCGCCGGCGCCGGGATGCGGCAGGCCGCCAGCAGCAGGCCGAACACCAGCATCAGCACGGCCGTCAGCAGGAAAGCCTGGTAGATCACCCAGCTGCGCCGGCGCAGGCGGCTGCCGGCGATGCCCGCGCCGTGGCGGGCTTCCATCGCCAGGTAGGCCGAGGCGGCCGAGTAGCCCGCCAGGAAGACGAAGATCTCGGCGGCGTCGAATAAGACGAAGTTGCGGATGGTGTAGTCACCGAGCACGCTGCCGTTGACGTGGTCCACCACGATGAAGATCAGCGCGATGCCGCGGATCAGGTCGATCTCGGTACGGCGCTGGGACAAGCTCATCACTGCGTTCAATTCCTGTGGTTGGTAGCGGCCGTGCGCCGCTGCTTTCTTCTGAGTTTTTGTTCTACGCCATACCGGGGAGTTCCCGATAGTTGGATTCCGTTTCGGCGGGTTTCAAGCTGTTTCAAAGCCTGGCGCGGAGCACATCCGGAGCGTCGCCGGCGCGGCCGGAATCCAGCGGCACCCACCCTCTGTCGCCGAGGCGAGCGGCACGTCTCAGCCGGGCTCGCCGATCACCTGCGCCGCCAGTTCGGCTTCGACCCACTGGCGGAAGCGCGCCACGGCGGGACGCGCCTGCGCCTGCGGGGCCACCACGAAGCGATAGCCGATGCCGTCGGCCGCGTGCTCCGGCAGCACCACGCGCAGGCGTCCCTGGGCCAGCAGCGGCAGCGCCAGCGGCGTGCGACCGATGGCCACCCCGGCCCCCTGGGCGGCGGCCCGCAGCACGTGCTCGTACTCCGAGAAGTACAGGCAGGGCTGGCCGGGCGAATGCGCCAGGCCCAGGCGCGGGTACCAGTCCGTCCACGACATCCACGGAAAGCGTCCGGCCGGATCGTGGTAGACCAGCAGCGGCGTGCGCAGCAGGTCGGCCGCCGTGCGGATGCGCGCCGCCACCTCGGGCGCCGCCATCAGCATCACGCGCTCGCGCAGCAGCGGCGCTTCGGAGCCGTCCACGGCGCACAGCCGGATGCCCAGGTCGAAGCCCTCGCGCTCCAGGTTGGCATTGGCCTCCGAGGCATCGACGCGCACGTCGATATCCGGCGCCAGCACCTGGAAGCGCGCCAGCTTGGGCACCAGCCACAGCGCGGCGAACGACGGCGTGGTGGTGACCGTGACCGTGCTGCGCTCGGCGGCCAGCAGGCGCACACAGGCCTCGGCGAGGCCCTCCACGGCGGCCCGCGCCGCCGCGTAGAACTCCCGCCCCTGCGGCGTCAGGCTCAAGCCCTTGCCGCCGCGCACGAACAGCGCCGTGCCCAGCACGTCTTCCAGGCTCTTGACCTGCTTGCTGATGGCGGACTGGGTCAGGCACAGCTCGTCGGCCGCCGCGGTGAAGGACAGCAGGCGGGCGGCGCATTCGAAGCCGCGGATGGCTTCGAGCGACATGGCGCGCAGCGCGGCCGCCGCGACAGGACTCGGCTTGGACATGAGCGGCTGGAATAGCGGAGATGACGACAGTTCCGGGCAGAACGGGCCGATCGCGCCAACAATGGCACCACGGCCTGCAGATGACAGCGGAGATATCGCGATGGCGGACGCGCCCGGAAAGCGGGATTCTACCCGACACCGGCGCGTGATGCAGGCCGCACACGTGACGCCCGACGCACGCCTGCCGGGCCGCTGACAAAGTTTGACTTTCGCCCGTACCGGCCCCAGGGCCAGCCTGCGGACCTTTCCTTCCAGGAGACACCAGCATGACTTCCTACGTCGACACCCGGCAGCACGGCCAGCACGTGCTGCTGACACTGAACCGGCCCGCCAAGCTCAACGCGCTCAGCTATGGCCTGATCGACGAGCTGATGGGACATCTCGATGCGCTCGAAACCGATCCGGCCGTGCGCACCGTGATCCTGACCGGCCAGGGCGAGCGCGCCTTCAGCGCCGGCGCCGACATCGCCGGCTTCGCGCCGGACATCGCCATCTCGCCGGAGCAGGCCCATCGCGAGTTCCTGCTGCGCGGGCAGGCCTTGACGCGGCGCCTGGAGACCTATCCGAAGCCCGTCATCGCCGCCGTCAACGGCCTCGCCTTCGGCGGCGGCTGCGAGGTGGTCGAGGCGTGCAGCCTGGCCGTGGCCGCCACCCACGCCACCTTCTCCAAACCCGAGATCCGTCTCGGCTTCCCTCCGACATTCGGCGGCACGCAACGGCTGCCGCGCCACGTCGGCCGCAAGCGCGCCATCGAGATGATCCTCACCGGCGACGCCATCGATGCCGACACCGCCCGCCGTATCGGCCTGATCAACCAGGTGGTGCCGGCCGCCGAACTGCTGCCGGCCTGCCTGGCGCTGGCCGACCGCATCGCCCGCCATGCGCCGCGCGCGGTGACGGCTGCGCTGCGCGCCGTGACGCGCGGCATCAACGTGACGATCGATGAAGGGCTGGCGATCGAGGGGATGCAGTTCATGATCGCCGCGGCCTCGGCCGATGCGCGCGAGGGCACGCGGGCTTTCCTGGAGAAGCGGGAACCGCGCCTGTCAGGGCTCTGATCCTGGCGATGTCCTGGCGACGCTGCGGGCGCAGTGGACTAGCTCCCCGACGCCTCCATGACCGGCGCGGCCTCCCCTTGCGCTGCCGGCGCCGCGCCCTCCGAAGCCTGCGCAGCCAGGTGGGAGGCCGCCGCCGCCAGCCGCCGCCGCATGCCCTCGCTGGCCGCCGGCCCTGGCACCAGCGCATGGCGGGCGAAGCCGATCGGCTCGCCGCTGGCGGCATCGACCAGGCGCGGCTCGACCGGGCGGCCGCTGGCCTTGTCGACCAGCTGCACGCTGGCGCCCTCGGGCGCGAAGTGCCGGTTGCCCCAGGCCAGCAAGGCGAGCAGCACCGGCTGGAAGTCGTGGCCGCGCTCGGTCAGCACATATTCGAAGCGCGGCGGCCGTGCGGAATACTGGCGCCGCTCCAGCAGGCCCGCCTCGACCAGCCCGGCCAGGCGGCGCGTCAGCATATTGGGCGCGATGTCGAGGTTGCGCTGGAAATCGTCGAAGCGGGTCGAGCCGTACAAGGCCTCGCGCAGGATCAGGATGCTCCACCATTCGCCCACGCGCTCCAGGCTGCGGGCGATCGGGCATTGCATGTCCTTGAAGGTCTTTCGTTGCATGGTCGTGGCTCCTTGGACGGCATCTTAGCAGTCTTCGCGCCAGTGGAATCCATTGCCATTCAAGGGCTTACCGCAGCGTCGCCCCAGCGCGCCGGGCATGGCCGGGCATGCCGGC
This sequence comes from Cupriavidus sp. USMAHM13, assembly GCF_001854285.1. NCBI lineage: Bacteria > Pseudomonadati > Pseudomonadota > Betaproteobacteria > Burkholderiales > Burkholderiaceae > Cupriavidus > Cupriavidus sp. USMAHM13. The sequence goes on along the minus strand of NZ_CP017752.1, from coordinate 2,016,254 downwards.
CGCGCGGCCGGCGCCACGCCCCCGCGCCGGCAAAGGCGGATCTCGGGCAGAATGCCCGCGTGTGCCTTACGCTGCGCCGACACCGGCCAAGACATGACTTCGATCCGCCACATCGCCTCCGGGCGCGCCGAGCTCGCGACTGAAATCGCCGGCAGCGGCGCCCCCGTCGTCTTTCTCCATGCCAATGTATGCGACCGGCGCATGTGGCGTACCGAGCAGGACGCCATCGGCGCCACTCATAAGGCAATCGCCTATGACCGCCGCGGCTTCGGCGGCAGCCGCGCCGAGCCGGAGGATTTCTCGGCCCTGGACGACCTGCTGGCGGTGCTGGATGCCACCGCGGATGGCGCCCCGGCGGTCCTGGTCGGCTGCTCCCTGGGCGGCCGCATCGCGCTCGATGCCGCGCTGCGGCACCCGGCGCGGGTGCGGGCCCTGGTGCTGATCGCCCCGAGCATCGCCGGCGCTCCCGAGCCGGTCCATGCCCCCGCGGTGGTGGAACTGCTGGCCCAGGCCCGCGACGCCGAAGCGTCCGGCGACATCGATCGCCGGAATGCCTCGCAGGCGCGCCTGTGGCTGGACGGGCCGCTGGCCGCGGAAGGCCGCGTGGCCGGGCCGGCGCGCGATCTGTTCCTCGCCATGAACGGCATCGCGCTGCGCGCGCGGCCGTTCGGCGCGGACCAGGATATCCAGCCGATGTTCCACCGCCTCGGCGAGATCGCCGTGCCGACCCTGGTGCTGTGCGGCGACCTCGACTTCCCCCACATCCAGCAGCGCTGCCACCACCTGGCGGCGACGGTGCCGGGCGCGGAACACCAGACCCTGGCGGGCATGGGCCACCTGCCCAGCCTGGAAGACCCGGCGCACATCAGCGCATGCATCGCCGGCTTCCTGGCGCGCCGCGTCGACAGCGGCGGCGGTGGCGACCGCCACGCCGGGCCCGCGCGCTGAGCGCGGCGGCGTTCGTCACCAGGCCCTCACGCCCTCACGCCCTCAAGCCCTCACGCCGCCTGCAGCTTCGCCGCGGCGTCGCGCAGCGCGGTGCGCAGGCCCTCTTCCACCACCGGGTGGTAGAAGGGCATGGCCAGCATCTGCTCGATGGTCAGGCCCTGCTGGTACGACCAGGCCAGCAGGTGCGCGATGTTCTCCGCGCGCGGGCCGCTCCACTCGGCGCCGAGGAAGCGTCCATCGGCGCGGTCGGCGTAGACGTGCATCAGGCCACGGTTCTTCAGCATGACGCGGCTGCGGCCCTGGTCCTCGAAGCTGACCTCGCCGGTGACGAAGCTGCCCTCGGCCAGGTCGGCGAAGCGCCGGCCCACCATGGCGATCTGCGGATCGGAAAACACCACCGCCAGCGGCGCGCGGCGTGCCAGCGGCTTGAGCGCGGGCCAGGCAGCGGCGTTCTCGCCGGCCGCCTTGCCTTCGTCGGCGGCCTCGTGCAGCAGCGGCAGCACGTCGTTGACGTCGCCGGCCAGGAAGACCGGCGCGCTGCCGCATTGCAGGGTGGCCGCATCGAACACCGGCACGCCGCGCGCATCGAGCGCCAGCCCGGTGTTCTCCAGGCCCAGCCCGCGCACGTTGGGAGCGCGGCCGGTGGCGGCCAGCACGTAGTCGAATCGCTCCGTGACCTCGCGCCCTGCCGTATCCGTATAGCGAATCACCGCCTCGTCGCCCTCGCGCCGCATCTCGCTGACGCGGGCGTCCGGATCGAGGTAGAAGTCCTCGCGGAAGGCCTGCAGGGCCGCCGCCTTGACCGCCGGGTCGGTCAGCGGGCCGACGCCGCCGCGCACGCCGAACACGCGCACCCGCACCCCCAGGCGCGACAGTGCCTGGCCCAGCTCCAGGCCGATCACACCGGGGCCGAACACCGCCACGCTGCGCGGCAGGTCATCCCAGGAAAACACATCGTCATTGACCACCAGGCGGTCGCCGAACACGCGGAAAGGCTCGGGCACCACCGGGCTGGAGCCGGTGGCGATCACTACGCGGCTGGCCCGCACGGTGACGCTGTCACCGACCTCCAGCACGGTGTTGTCGATGAAGCGCGCATAGCCGCGCAGGCGGTCCGCCTCGTCGAACCCTTCCACGCCGCGCACGACGAAGCCGACGAAACGGTCGCGCTCGCGCTTGACGCGCGCCATCACCTCGCGCCCGTCGATGCGCACCGCGCCGTCCACATGCACGCCGAAGGGCGCGGCGTGGCGGATCTCGTGCGCGGCCTCCGCGGCCGCGATCAGCAGCTTGGAGGGCATGCAGCCAACGCGGGCGCAGGTGGTACCGTAGGGACCGCCCTCGATGATCACGGCGCGCTTGCCGGCGGCCTTGGCGGCCCGGTAAGCGGCGAGGCCGGCGGTGCCGGCACCGATCACGGCGACGTCGGTGACGATGGTTTGCATGGATTCTGCTCCTCGAAAGGTACGGGTGCCGGGAAGGCCCGGCGGCTCCGGTGGGTTCTGGGGATGGTGCGTGACGGGGGCGATCGGACGGCGGCGCCTGGCGCGCGCGCCAATCAGCGAATCGGCGAATCGGCGAATCGACGGGCGGGATGGCAGCACGCTGCCATCGGGTCCGGCGACTGGGTCCGGCGACTGGGTCCGGCAGCCTGGCCGCGCCGCCGCGCGCCCGCGGGCACGCGGCGGGCAGCGGCGCTCAGCGTGCCAGGTACTGCTCGAGCGCCTCGGCGCCGCCGACCAGCTTGCCGTTGATGAAGACCTGCGGCGCGGTCATCGTGCCCGACACGGCGCCCAGCACCTTGCCGCGGATCTTGTTCTCGAGCGGCACATCGATGTAGTCGAAGCCGTTGTCGTCGAGCAATTGCTTGGCCTTGGCGCAGAACGAGCAGCCCACCTTGGAGAACACCACCACCTGGTCGGGACGCTTGGCGTTGGGCGCGATGTGGTTGAGCATGGTGTCGGCGTCCGACACCTTGAACGGGTCGCCCGGCTCTTCCGGTTCGATGAACATCTTCTGCACCACGCCGTCCTTGACCAGCATCGCATAGCGCCAGCTGCGCTTGCCGAAGCCGAGGTCGGCCTTGTCCACCAGCATGCCCATGCCTTCGGTGAACTCGCCGTTGCCGTCGGGGATCATGGTGATGTTTTCCGACTCCTGGTCCTTGGCCCACTCGTTCATGACGAAGGTGTCGTTGACCGAGACGCACAGGATGTCGTCCACGCCATGCCTGGCGAACACCGGCGCCAGCTCGTTGTAGCGCGGCAGGTGGGTCGACGAACAGGTCGGCGTGAAGGCGCCGGGCAGCGAGAACACCACCACGGTCTTGCCGTCGAACAGCTGGGCCGTGGTCACGGTCTTCCACTCATTGTTTTCACGCACGCGGAACGAGACGGCGGGAACGCGCTGGCCTTCGCGGGATTGCAGCATGGATATCACTCCTGGTCGGTTGGGTTGTGGCTGCGTGATGCAGCGAAGGCCTCATTGTGTCGATCCCGCCCACATTTGTGAAATTCATTGTATCTAGCGGAGTGATTGCATAAGACTATCAATGGGCGATAGGACGGGACTATCCCCGCCTCGATCGAGGCTCATTCGACACATTGCTTGGTGAAATCACCGCCTGGCAGGCATCCCGCGCATTCTGGGCTTGCGCCCCGCCAGCACCGCCGAGGATGACCCGCACGCCGGCCGAGCGCGCGTCACGCCCGCCCGTGGCACTGGAAGGCGCGCCAGCAGACTCGCCAGCAGACCCGCTAGCAGACCCGCGCCGGACGTCCCGCCAGCCCGGCCAGATAGGCGTGGATCTGCGCCACCACCGCCGCGCCCTCGCCGACCGCCGCGGCGACCCGCTTGGTGGAACCGGCACGCACATCGCCGATGGCGAACACGCCCGGCACGCTGGTCTGCAGCGGAGCCTCCTGCCCGGCGTCGGCACCGGTGCGCACGAAGCCGTGCGCATCGACGCCCACCGGGCAGTCGCGCAGCCAGGCCGTGTTCGGCGCGGCGCCGACGAAGAGGAAGAGATGGCGCAGCGCGCCGTCGTGCTCGCCGTCGGCGCGGCAGCGCCAGTGGATGTGGTCGAGCCAGGCGCTGCCGTCCAGCCCGGTCACCTCGGTGCCGGTCCACAGGCGCACATTGGGCAGGCCGGCGATGCGGTCGATCAGGTAGCGCGACATGGTGGCCTCCAGACCGGGCCCGCGCACCATCAGGTGGACGCGCGCGGCGTGCGTGGCCAGGTAGACCACGGCCTGTCCGGCCGAATTGCCGCCGCCGACCAGGATGACTTCCTCGTCCTGGCACAGCCTGGCCTCGACCGGCGAAGCCCAGTAGTAGACGCCGCTGCCCTCGAAGCGCTCCAGCCCGTCGATGGCCGGGCGCCGGTATTGCGCGCCGCTGGCGATGACCACGGTGCGCGTCGCCACCTCGCGGCCGTCGGCAAGCACCAGGCGCAAGGGGAAGCGGTCGCAGCGCAGCGCGCGCACGGCCAGCGGGATGGCCAGGTGGGCACCGAACTTGAGCGCCTGCGCCAAGGCGCGGCCGGCCAGTGCCTGCCCGGAGATGCCGGTGGGAAAGCCCAGGTAGTTCTCGATGCGCGCGCTGGCGCCGGCCTGGCCGCCCGGGGCGCGCTCGTCCATCACGGCCACCGACAGGCCTTCGGAAGCGGCATAGACCGCGGTCGCCAGGCCGGCGGGCCCGGCACCGGCCACCACCACATCGTAGATGTGTTCGGGATCGAAGTCGGGCAGCAAACCCAGGCAGGAAGCCAGTTGCCCTTCATCCGGCGCGCGCAGTACATGGCCGCCCGGGCACAGTACCAGCGGCAGGTCGGCCGGCTCCAGCGCGCAGCCGCCCAGCAGCGCACGTGCCTGCGGGTCGGCTTCGACGTCGAGCACGGTATGGGGATGGCCGTTGCGGCGCAGGAAGGCCTGCAGCGCCAGCAGCCGCGGCGACGCGCCGCGCCCGACCAGCACCGGCCCGCTGCCGCGCTCGATCAGGCCCACGCGACGCAGGATCAGCGCGCGCATGATGCGCTCGCCCAGTTCGGCCTCGGCCACCAGCAGCGCGCGCAGGCGTTCGGGCGGAATCGCCAGCGCCTCGGTGTCGGCGACCGCGACTCCATCGACCAGCGCCGGCTTGCCGCTCAACTGTCCGACCTCGGCAAGGAACTGTCCGGGCCCTTCCTCGACCACCGTGCTGGAGCGGCCGAGCCCGTCGCGCTGGACCACCGCGACGCGGCCGCTCAGGACCACGAACATGCCGCGGCCGCGGTCGCCGATGGAGAACAGGTTTTCGCCCGCGCGCCAGCGCCGCACCTCGCCGAAACGGCGCATGCGCTCGATGTCCGCCACCGAAAGTTGCGGGAACATCTGGTGCCGGCGCGACTCCAGCGGCGAAAACGGGGCCTCCGCCGCTTCGCCCGGTACCTCGCCGGATACTCCGCCCGCGCCCCCTTCCTGCCGCGGGGGCTCCCCGCCCGTCCCGCCTGGCCGCCCTGCTTCCATGCCGCCCCCTTGCCGTCCCCGGCCGCATGCCCCGGCCGCGCGGCGCGCATCGCGCGCTCGCCGGCGGGGCCGACTCTAGATACTAGGCAGCGGCGCAGCGGAATGCACGCGCCCCATCCCACCTGCCGCCTGCCAGGTGCCGGGCTCGCCCCTTGCCAGGCCTGGGGCGGCCCTGCCGTGTCCTTCCCTTCGAGTGTGGGGTCAAGTACGAGTCGCGGCGTCCGTTAAAGCATGCGATCTCGACGCTCAGCAAGCCGGCAGGCCGCCTCTCCCGGGCACGCCGCCGCACGCACCCCGGAACCGCCCCTCGCCACCGGCCTCGCCAGGCCGGCGGCCGGCAGGGCCTCCCCCCTGACCCCTGCGAGATCGGACAAGAAAGACCGAGACATTGCCATGCCTTCAAGCCGGACGACCCAGTCGCGCAGCCAGCCGTCACCACGGCGGTCGCGCGCGCGCGCCGTCTCCCCGCGCCTCCGCTGTACACGTCCGCCCGGACGTCACCCCTGACGGCGAGGCACCATGCAGCGCATCGAACTCCTCAAACGCGTCGCCCACGGCGCACGCCTGTATCTGTCCCTCACGCCATGGGGCGCGCCGGTCCAGGGCGCGCTGCTGCAGGACGAGTGCGCCCCGAACGGCCACCGCCTGATCCCGGGCACGCAGGTCGAGCGCCTGCTGCGCGCCGGCTTGCTGCGCCGCCGCGGCGTGGCCAACCCGAACGGCGAGACCGACCTGGACCTGACCCCGGCCGGCTACGTGACCGCGTTCGGCCGGCGCCTGGCCGCCTCCATGCTGCGCGAGGCCAATGGCGGCGACGGCGACAGCCAGGCCCCGCCGGCGACGCCGGCATCGCTGCCGGGCGACACCGACGGCCAGGCCTTGCCCGGCTACTCCTTCGCCTTCCAGCCCATCGTCGACGTCCGGCACCGCTGCGTGGTGGCCTACGAGGCCTTCGTGCGCGGACGCCGGGACGGCAACGCGGCGCCCGTCCTGCGCGCGGTGCCGCCCAACGAGATCCATCGCTTCGACGACGAGTGCCGTACCGCCGCCATGCGTACCGCGGCCCGGCTGCGCATCGGCCAGCGCCTGCATATCAACAGCTTCGTCAGCGAGGACGCCGACGCGCAGGCCGCGCTCGCGCGCACCCTGTCGACGGCACAGGCGCTGGGCTTCGATGGCGGCCGCCTGGTGCTGGAAAGCAAGGTCGACGAGATCGTGGAACGCCCCGAAGCCTATGCCCGGCGCATGCAGCCCTTGCGCGAGCTGGGCATGGGGCTGGCGCTCAGCGAAATCGGCGGCGGGCTGGCCGGTGCCAACCTGGTCGCCGCCATCCGCCCCGACTACGTCAAGCTGGGCCGGCGGACTGCGCTGGGCACGCACGTCGACGCGCGCCTGCGCGAGCTGGTGCCGAAGCTGGTGCAGACCTGCCGGACGCTCGGCGTCGGTGTCATCGCCGAAGCGGTCGAGACGGTGGACGAATACCACTGGCTGCGCAACGCCGGCGTCGAGCAGTTCCAGGGCAACCTGTTCGCCCCGCCCACCTTCGAGGCGGTGCCGCCCGCGCAGCTGCCGTAGGCGATCATTGGCGACCGCGGTCCGCCGCGCGGCGCCGCCGTGGCCCGGCGCCGCGCTGGTGCCCTGAATCACGAACGCGTGGACTCAATACATTCTGTCTAGCGTGCTGCCGCGCCGGCCATCAGCTGGCGTGCCAGTGACACCAGGTCGAACACCGGCAGCCGGCAGCGCCGCGCGATCTCGGCCGCATAGGGCGGCATATTGGTGCATTCCAGCACCAGCGCCCGCAAGCGCGGATGCGCGGCGGCAAAGCGCACCGCCGTCTCCACCACCTCCTGCCCGACACGCGCCATATCGCCCTCGGGCTGGTTGCCGAGGATCACGCGGGCGAACTCGCCGGCCTCGTCCATGCCCGCGCGCGGCGAGCGCGCCGATCCGCCGACCGCTTCCAGGTGCGCATCGCTGAGCGCGCCGGCCGAAGCCGTCAGCACGCCGACCGCCTCGGGGCCGCCGCACACCTGGTACAGCGTGGGAAGCCAGCACAGCGCCGAGCTGGCGAACGGCACCCGCAGCGCCGCCGCCATCTCGCGATGGTGCAGCGCAAGGAAGCCGCAGCTGGTGACGATGGCCTGGCAGCCCTGTGCCTGCAGTGCCAGCGCCGCCTCGACGAAGGCACCGCCCAGGCCCTCGGCCTGCCCGAACACCACGCGCCGCGGCGAAGCCGCCGGCACCCGCTGGTAGCGCGTGGCGAAGGCAAAGGTGGCTGGGTTGCCGATATCGCCCGGCGGGCGCGGGAACACCGTGTCGAGCATCACCACGCCCAGCGCCGGCTGGCCCGGACCCGGAGCCCGGCCGTCAGCGATGTGGTCTGCCATGGTTCAGTACCTCGCCAGCGTGAGGCCGTCCAGGTCGATCTCCGGCTTGCGCCCGAGCACCAGGTCCGCCACCACGCGGCCGGATCCCATCGACATGGCCCAGCCGGTGGAGCCGTGCCCCACGTTCAGGAAGAGATTGGCGTGCGAGGTCGGGCCGAGGATGGGCGGGCCGTCCGGCGTCATCGGCCGCCGGCCCACCCAGTAACGCGCGCCGGCCATGTCGCCGGCGCCCGGGAACCAGTCCGCCATGACCTGGCGCAGCGTCTTCAGGCTGGCCTCGCGCAGGGCCAGGCGGTCGTCGCCCAGCTCGGCGGTGCCGGCCACGCGCACCTGGTTGCCCATGCGCGTGATGGCCGTCTTGAGCGACTCGTCCATGACGGCGGCGCGTGGCGCGGCCTCGGCGTCGGTGATCTGCAGCGTGGCCGAATAGCCCTTGACCGGATAGAGCGGCAGGGCGATGCCCAGCGGGTCCAGCAGGGTGTGGCTGTCGACCCCGGCGGCCATCACCAGCGCATCGCAGGGCAGGCGCTGCGGCCCCGCCGCGCCGGCGCCTCCCTGCTGCCCCGCCTCCAACGGCTCCAGCTGCTCCAGCTGCACCGCACTGACCCGCCCGCCGGCCGCCTCGAGGCGCGCCACGCGGGCGCCGAAGCGGAAGCGCACGCCGCCCTGCTCGCACAAGGCGCGCAGTTCGCGCGTGAAGACCGCGCAGTCGCCGGCCTCGTCCTCGGGCAGGTAGAGCCCGGACAGCGGGGCCACCGGCGCGCGCGCCAGCGCCGGCTCGATCTCGACGCACTGGGCGGCATCGAGCAGGCGGTGCGGGATGCCGGCCTCGGCCAGCAAGGCCAGCGCCGGCCTGGCCAGCTCCTCGTCGTAGCGCGAGCGGAACAGCTGCAGGTAGCCTTGGCTGCGGCCGTAGTCGAGGGGGTGGTCGCGCAGGAATTCGTGCAGGCAGGCGCGGCTGTAGTAGGCCACGCGCTGCATGCGCAGCTTGTTGACGCGATAGCGCGCCAGTTCGCAGTTGCCCAGCCAGCGCCCGATCCAGCGCCACTGGCGCAGGCTCAGCTGCGGCCGGAAGATGACCGGCGCGGCCGGCTTCAGCAGGTATTTCAGGATCTTGGCCGGCATGCCCGGCGCGGCCCACGGCGTGACATAGCCGGGCGCGATCACGCCCGCGTTGCCGGCGCTGGTCTGGCGCGCCACGTCGGGCTCGCGCTCGACCAGGGTCACCTCGGCGCCCTGCCGGTTGAGCCAGTACGCCGTGGCCGTGCCGATCACGCCGCCGCCGATCACTACGACTTTCATATCGTCGAACCCGCGTCCGCGCGGGACGCAGCAAGGGTGGGAAGAAGAATGGGACGAAGCGGCCGGGACGCAGCGCGGACGCGGCGCGGGCCTGTGCGTGAGTCTACTGAGCTTCGCCGCCGCGCGGAAGCACCAGGCCGATGCGCGCGGCTGGCGGGCACATGGCACAGAACTCGCTTCCGTCCTTCGGCATGCCGCGCCCAGGGCTGGCAGCCATTCCGCCGGCCGCCACCTTGCTGCTACACTCGGGCCCCAGGATGGCGCCCGGGCAGCCGTACCCGGCCATCGGCACCACAACCACGGCAGCATCCACACGACAGAGAGAGAGGAAACCCGACATGGCGATCACGCGCAGGCAGTTCATCGAAGCCACCCTCGCAAGCGGCTCGGCGCTCGCCCTCGCCCCGGCCTTCGCCGACGAGCCCGAATCGACCATGGCCCGCATCAAGCGCACCGGCCGCGTGCGCCTGGGCGCCATCAACGGCGCTTCACCCTATTTCAGCAAGGACCTCGCCACCGGCGAATGGCGCGGCTTCTGCATCGATTTCGGGCGCGACCTGGCCAGGCACCTGGGCGCGCAGGTCGAATGGGTGGAGACCACCTGGGGCAATGCCGTGCTGGACGTGCAGACCAACAAGATCGACGCCCAGTTCGCCATGGCGCCCACGCCGCAGCGGCGCGAGGCGGTCGACTTCAGCAATCCGCTGTTCCAGAACCTGCACACGGTGGTGGCGCGCAAGTCGCTGAACATCGAGCGCTGGGAGCAGCTCAACGTGCCCGAGATGCGCATCGCGGTGGACGTCGGCTCCAACCACGACCAGCTCGCCACCCAGCTGCTGCCGCGCGCCAACGTGCAGCGCTTCGAGACCTCGGCGGCCGCCACCATGGCGCTGCAGTCCGGCCGCGTCGACTGCCAGATCCTGGTGGTGCTGCTGTCCACCGCGCTGCTGGCCAAGCTGCCCAATATCGGCCACATCCTCTACCCCACGCCGCCGCAGACCGCGGTCACCAACATCGGCCTGCGCAAGCAGTCCGACCCGGCCTTCGTCAACGCGCTCAATGCCTGGCTGGACGAAGCACGCAAGGCCGGCCGCATCCGCGAGACCATCGTCGGCAATATGCAGAAGCTGGCCAACGTGCCGCCCACCGCCTTCCCGCCGCAAGTCCGCTTCTGAGGGCCGAGCATGTATCAGTGGGATTTCGGTTCGCTGTGGGCGTACCGGGGCATCATCACGGCCGGCGTGCTGACCACGCTGGCCTACACCGCGGTGGTCATCGTCTCCGGCCTGCTGGTGGGGGTCCTGGTGGGCCTTGGGCGGGTCTCGTCGAGCCGGCTGCTGGCGGGCTCGCTGCGCGCCTTCGTGGAAGTGTTCCGCTGCACGCCGGTGCTGGTGCAGCTGATCTGGTTCTACTATGCGCTGCCGGTGCTGCTCGGCATCGAGCTGACGCCCGGCACCGCCGCGGTGCTGGCGCTGACCCTGTACGGCGGCGCCTTCTACTCGGAGATCGTGCGCGGCGGCATCATCTCCATCGATCCGGGCCAGGTCGAGGCCGGCCAGGCGCTCGGCATGACGCGCGGGCAGGTGATGCGCCGCATCGTGCTGCCGCAGGCCTTCCGCCGCATGACCCCGCCGCTGGTCAGCCAGTCCATCATGCAGCTCAAGAACACCTCGCTGCTGTCGGTGCTGGCGGTGCCCGACCTGCTCTACCAGGGCCAGGTGATCGCGCACGACACCTATCGCCCGCTCGAGATCTACACCCTGGTGGCCGTGATCTACTTCGCCATCCTGCTGCCCGCCACCATGCTGGCCAAGCGGCTGGAAGCGAAAACCACGGGAGCCTGAGCCGATGCCAACCGAACCCATGATCTCGATCCGCGGCCTGAAGAAACGCTTCGGCGACGTCACCGTGCTGCGCGACATCAGCCTGGAGGTCGGCAAGGGCGAGGTGGTCGCGCTGATCGGCCCCTCGGGCTCCGGCAAGTCCACCCTGCTGCGCTGCGTCAACCTGCTGACCACGCCCTGCGGCGGCACCATCCAGGTCGGCGCGCACCGCTTCGACTTCGACCAGCCGGGCGGCCCCAGGCTCGGCGACCGCGCCCTGGCCGCCTTCCGCGCGCGCACCGGCATGGTGTTCCAGCACTTCAACCTGTTTCCCCACATGACCGCCGCGGAGAACGTCATGGAGGGCATGGTGACCGTGCTGGGACGCCCGAAGGCCGAAGCCCGCGCGCGGGCGCTGGAACTGCTGGCGCGCGTCGGCCTCGCCGAACGCGCCGGCACCTATCCCGACAAGCTCTCCGGCGGGCAGAAGCAGCGGGTCGCCATCGCACGCGCGCTGGCCATGCAGCCCGAAGTGATGCTGTTCGACGAAGCCACCTCGGCGCTCGACCCCGAACTGGTCGGCGAAGTGCTGGGCGTGATGCGCGCGCTGGCCGACGAGGGCATGACCATGATGCTGGTGACCCACGAGATCGCCTTCGCGCGCGAAGTGGCCGACCAGGTGGTCTTCATGCGCGACGGCGTGGTGGTCGAGGCCGGCCCGCCCGCGCAGGTCATCGACGCCCCGCGCGAGGCGTCCACGCGGGCCTTCCTGGCACGCGTCAGCGGCGGCTGACCGGCGCGGCGGCAGTCCGCGTGGCGGCGCGTCGCCGCCGCCGGACCGCCGGCGTGCCGCCCTCCCGGCTTCGCTTCAGCGTCCCAGCTCCTTGGCTGTCTTGCCGCCGATGCTGAAGTGCTCCTTGGGCATTTCCTGCAGCATCACCCGCACCGTTTCGCGCGGCGCGCCGATCGACTCGACCGCCGCATCGGTCAGCGCGGCGATCAGGCGCGCCTTCTGTTCTTCGGTGCGGCCTTCGATCAGGAAGACTTGCATGATGGGCATGGTGTGGGCTCCTTCAGGTTGGAATGGGTTGGATGGGTGGTCTGGCTGGCCTTGGTCTGCATGATGGGGCTTGCCGGCGCGTGGCGCCAGGGGTGAGGGCGGGACGGCTGGCGCGGGGGTACGACGAAGGCAAATAGGTCTGCGTACGCCTTGCCGCCGCGTGGCACCACCCCACCCCCAAGCCTCACACAAAGCGCATCGACACCGACCCCAGCCGCTGGTAGCGCACCGTCACGTTGTCGCCGGCGGCCACCGCCACCGCCTCCGTCACGCCGCCGGTCATGATGAAGGTGCCCGCCGGCAGTTCGCGCCCGCGCGCGCCCAGCATGTTCGCCAGCATCGCCACGCTGTTGGCCGGATGGCCCAGCACGGCGGCGCCGGCGGCGGTCGCCACCACTTCGCCGTTCTTCTCCAGCACCACGCCGAGATTCTTCAGGTCCAGCCCTTCCACCCCCAGGCTGGTGCCGCCGGTGACGAAGCGCGCCGACGAAGTGTTGTCGGCGATCACGCTCTTCAGGTCGAAGCGGAAGTTCTCATAGCGCGAATCGATCACCTCCACCGCCGGCAGCACGAAATCCGTCGCCGCCAGCACGTCGCCGATATGGCAGCCCGGGCCCTTCAACGGCCGCTTGAGCACGAAGGCGATCTCGGCTTCGACCTTGGGATGGATCAGGCCGGAAGTGTCGATCGCCGCGCCGTCCATGCAGGCGCCGTAGTCGGTCAGGAAGCCGTAGACCGGCTCGCTCACCCCCATCTGGCGCATCTTGGCAAAGGAGGTCAGCCCCATCTTCAGTCCGGCGATGCGCGTGCCACGCGCTTCCTTGCGCGCGCGGATGGCGTCCTGGATCGCGTAGGCGTCGTCCCAGTCCATGTCCGGATGGGCGTCGGTGATCTTGCGTACCGCCTCGCGCTGCAGCTCGGCGTTCTCCAGGTGCTCGGCGAGCTGCCGGATGGTCTCTTGTGTCAGGTTCATGGTCTTTCCTTGTAGCTTGTGGCTCATGGCTCATGGCTCATGGCTCATGGGCGGTGGCCTGTGGCTTGCGCGGGGACGGCCCCCTCAGACGAAGCGCACGCCGGCCGAGCCGACGCCGCCCAGGCTGATGCGCAGCTGGTCGCCCGCCTGCACCGGCACCATCGCCGCCAGCGAGCCCGACAGGATCACCTCGCCCGCCTTCAGCGCGATGCCCAGCCGGCCCAGCGTATTGGCCAGCCACGCCACCGCATTGGCCGGATGGCCGAGCGCGGCCGCGCCCGCTCCGGTGGCGACGATCTCGCCGTTCTTCTCCAGCGTCATGCCGACCGTGCCCAGGTCCAGCCCGCGCGGGTCCACCGCCGCGTCGCCCAGCACGAACACCCCCGAGGACGCGTTGTCGGCCACCGTGTCCTGGATGCGGATCTTCCAGTCGCGGATGCGGGAATCGACGATCTCGAAGCACGGCAGCACGAAGGCGGTGGCGCGCAGCACGTCGGCATTGGTGACGCCGGGACCGGCCAGGTCCTCCTTGAGCACGAAGGCGATCTCGCCCTCGGCCTTGGGCGCGATCAGCGTGGCAGCCTCGATGGCCGCGCCGTCCGGATAGACCATGCCCGACAGCAGGTGGCCGAAGTCCGGCTGGCGCACGTCCAGCATGTCCATCACCACCTTGCTGGTGACACCGATCTTCTTGCCGATCACGCGCTCGCCGGCATCCAGCCGGTGCTGCACCATGGCCAGCTGGATGCGGTAGGCGTCGTCGATCGACAGCGCCGGCCAGCGCTCGGTCAGCGGCGCCACCGCCTGGCGGCGCACCAGGGCCTGGTGCAGGCTGGCGCCGATCTCGCGCAGTTGCTGCGCCGGCAGGCCTTGTTGCAGGGCTTCTTCCATGTCTTGCCTCACAGTTTCACGCAGATATTGCGCAGCTCGGTGTAGAACTCCAGCGAATGCACCCCGCCCTCGCGGCCGATGCCGGATTGCTTGGCGCCGCCGAAGGCGGTGCGCAGGTCGCGCAGGAACCAGGCGTTGATCCAGCAGATGCCCACCTCCAGCGCCTTGCCCATGCGGTGCGCGGTGCCCAGGTCCGAAGTCCACACCGTGGCGGCCAGCCCGTAGGGCGTATCGTTGGCCAGCGCGATCACCTCCTCCTCGGTGTCGAACGGCGCGATATGGCAGCAGGGCCCGAAGATCTCCTCGCGGATCACCGCCGCGCTCTCGGGCAGGCCGGTCCAGATGGTCGGCTGCACCCAGGCGCCCTCGGCCAGCGCGCCCGGCATCTGCGGCACGCCGCCGCCGGTCACCACGGTGGCGCCCGCCTCGGCCGCCTTGCGGTAGTAGGACAGGACCTTCTCGCGGTGCTCCAGCGACACCAGCGGGCCCATGGTCACGCCGGCCTCGTTGGGCGGACCCAGCTTGAGCCCTTCGGCCTTGGCCTTGAGCGCGGCGACGAAGCGCTCGAAGATGGGCCGCTGCACATAGACCCGCTCGGTGCCCAGGCACACCTGGCCGCTGTTCTCGAAGGCCGAGCGCGTGATGCCGGCCACCGCCTTGTCGAAGTCCGCGTCGGCGAAGACGATGCCGGCGTTCTTGCCGCCCAGCTCGAACGACACCGGGCGCACACCGCGCGCCGCCGCGCGCATGATGGCCTCGCCGGTGCGCGTCTCGCCGGTGAAGGTGATGCCGTCCACATCCGGGTGCTCGGTGAGGAAAGCGCCCGCCGAGTCCGGGCCGAAGCCGTGCACCACGTTGTAGACGCCGGGTGGCACGCCCACCTCGTTCATCACCTCGCCCAGCAGCGTGGCGGTCGCGGGCGTCTCCTCCGAGGGCTTGACCACCACCGTGTTGCCGCAGGCCAGCGCCGGGCCGACCTTCCACGTCATCAGCAGCAGCGGCAGGTTCCACGGGCACACCACGCCGATCACCCCGCGCGGTGTGCGCACCGCGTAGTTGACCGCTTCGCCGCCGTCCGGCGTGGCCATGGCAAAGCTCTCGGTCGGCACGTTCTTGATCAGGTCGGCGAAGACCTTGAAGTTGGCCGCGCCGCGCGGGATGTCGACATGGCTGGCCAGCGACAGCGGCTTGCCGGTATCGGCGATCTCCGCCTGCAGGAAGTCATCGAAGCGGCGGTTGATGCCGTCGGCCACCGCGTGCAGCAGTTCCACGCGCTGGGCCACCGTCATGCAGCCCCAGGGGCCCGCGAGCGCGGCACGCGCGGCGGCCACCGCCGCCTCTACCTCCGCGCGGCCGGCTTCGTGCACGCGCCCGATCAGGCTGTTGTCGACCGGGTTGCGGTCATCGAATTGGCGGCCGGTGGCGACCCACTGGCCGTTGATGAAGTTCTGGAAGTCTTTCATGGTGCTTGTCTCGTTATGGCTTGGGGATGGCGGGGGAGGCTTGCTTCTTTCGTTCGCTCGGTTCCCGGTGCGCTTCGCTTTTCCGGGGGGCTGGGAAAACACGCAGGCCTTCGCCACGGCAATCGCCCGCCCTCACCCCCGGCCCCTCTCCCATTGCATGGGAGAGGGGAACAAACCCTCGCCAGAGCGACCTTCCCCGCCCGCGATGAACCTGGCTCCCCTCTCCCGCTCGCGGGAGAGGGGTTGGGGGTGGGGGCTGGCGCCCGCGTCATGCGATGGCCCGCACGATGCCGAGCACCGCCTCATTCGAAAACTCCCCCTCAGGTCAACACATTCAAGAAGGCATCATTGAGCTTGCGGTCGTGATAGAAGATCGCCCGCCCCAGCTCGTTATCGGTCCAGGTGATGGTCGGCTTGTCCGGGTAATGGATATAGCCGCCGGCGAAGACCTCGTTGCGGTTGCCCGAGGGGTCGAAGAAGTAGATGGTGGCGCCGCGCGTGATGCCGTGCCGGGTCGGACCGATGTCGAGCGATACATCGCGCTTGGAGATGATGTCGGCCGCCTTCAGCACCTCGCTCCAGTTGTCGAGCTGGAACGAAGCGTGATGGAAGCGGTTCTTCTCCGGGTGGCGGATAAAGGCGATGTCGTGCGCCTTGTTCGAGCAGGTCAGGAAGGCGCCGATCACCATCCGCTCCGGCCCCGCCACCACCTCCTCGGCCAGCGAGAAACCCAGCACGTCGCGGAACAGCTTGACCGTGCCGTCGAGGTCGTCGCCGTACAACAGGCAGTGGTCGAAGCGGCTCGGCGCCATGCCGCGCAGGTCGTCCGGCCAGGGGTCCGGATTCAGGTCGCCGGTCTGGCAGCCGAGCTTGTCCTTGTCCGCGAACAGCTCGATGGCATGGCCGGTCGGGATGGTGAAGCGGAAGCGCCGGCCGGTGCGCAGGTGCTCGCCGGCGGGAATCCAGGCGCAGTCCTGCGCCAGCCCGCTGGCGGCCACTTCGCCCGCCAGCCGCTCCAGCGTGGCGTCGCTGTCGACGCGGAAACCCATGTAGTCCATGCCCGGGCTGTCGGCCTCGCGCAGCACCACGCTGTGATGGTCGTGCTCGTCCCAGGCCTTCAGGTAGACGCGGCCCTGCGCGTCGCGGCCGGTCTCCTGCAGCCCGAGCACGTCGATATAGTGTTTCAGCGCCGGTTCCAGTTCCAGCACGCGCAATGCCACGTGCCCCGGGCGCAATACGCCAGTCAATGCCATGTTCGTCTCCTTGATGTCCGGATCTGCGATCCGTGTTTGTCGTCACCGCCCTCGCGGCGCTTTCGCTTGCTCGACAGTCGGCCCCGCTAGCGCGCCTTGTCCAGGCAACGCGCCAGCAGCGCCGCCGGCCGCAAGCGGATATCGCTGTCGGGAAATGCCTTGCAGGCCAGCACCAGCCCCTGCCCCTGCTCCGCCTCCGACAGGCAGGCGCGGCTCATCTTGCCGGTGCGGTAGCGCCCCGACTCGATGCGGACCTTGCAGACGCCGCAGCCGCCGCCGCGGCAGCCCGCGGGGATGCCGCGCTGCCCCAGCACTTCCATGGCACGCAGCAGGTTCTGCCCCGGGTCGCAGGGGTAGCGCTGCCCGCTGTCCGCTATCTCCACCGTATGCATGTCTGTCTCCTTTGCACGCTTGGTGCGCTTTGTGTGCTTGGTGCGCTTTGTGCGCCTTGCCCGTCAGATCTTGAACAGCGGACTGCGCGCGCTGTTCTGCGCATCGCTCGCGGACAGGAACTTCTCGGTATGGATGTCCGCCTCGAACAGCCGGCCCTGCATCAGGGTGCGGATGCAGGCTTCGATCATCGGCGGCGGCCCGCACAGGTAGGCCTTGTGGCCGCGGAAGTCCGCACGCCCGTCGCCATCGGCATAGAGCGCGGCCAGCGCCTCGTGCGCGAAGCCGCGCGCACCCTGCCAGGCACTGTCGGCCGGCTCGTCGGACAGCGCCGGCACGTAGCGGAAGTTCGGATGGCGTTCGGCCAGCGCACGGAACTCGTCCTCGCAGTACAGCTCGGCCCGGTTGCGCGCGCCCTGCACCAGCGTGATCGGCAAGGTCTCGCCAGCGGCCAGCAGTTCGCGGATCATCGCGCGCGGGCTCGACAGCCCGGAGCCGCCCGCCAGGAACAGCATCGGCGCCTGTGCCGAGCGGCGCACGAAGAAGCGGCCGTAGGGCGCGGAAAAGCGCAAGGCGTCGCCGACCGCCAGCCGCTCGTGCAGGTAGCCGGTGGCCTGGCCGCCCTCCACCTTGCGCACATGCAGTTCCACCAGTTCCTCATCCGGCGCATTGGCCAGCGAGAAGGCGCGCGGCTGGTCGCAGCCCGGCACCTGCAGGTTCAGGTACTGGCCCGCCTGGAATGCCACCTTCGCACCGCCCTTGACCCGCAGCCAGATGCCACGGATGGTCGGTGTAAGCGCGCGCACGTCCACCACTTCGGCCTCGTAGTCGGCCAACGGTAGGCCCAGCGCATCGGCGTCCTCCTCGATGTCGGCCTCGATGGTCAGGTCCGACTGCGCGGTGGCGCAGCAGGCCAGGCACTGGCCGTTGTCGCGCTCGAAGTCCATCAGCGCGAAGCTCGAAGCCTCGCCCTGGTCGACCTCGCCCTCCACCACCTGCACCTTGCAGGTGGCGCACAAGCCGTGGCAACAGGCGTGCGGCAGCCATACGCCGCTGCGCAGGCAGGCATCCAGCACGGTCTGCCCGGGTGCGATCGGGATGGTCTGCCCGATCGGCTCGATGGTCAGCGAATACATCTTGCGTCTCCTTGCGCGGCGGCGCTCAGCTCGCGCTGCCGCCGATACCGTCCAGGCCGGGCGTGCGGAAGCGGATCACTTCCTTGTGGCCGAGGCCGTTCTCCTCCAGCGTGGCGTCGAGGTCGGGCTGCCAGGGCCGGCCACCGCGCAGCCACTCGACCCGGCTCCAGTCGATGCGGCCGAAGTCGGGGTGGTAGCCATAGACGCCGGGCAGCACCTGCTCGACCACCTCGCGCAGGCGCATCGCGGGCGGGAAGGGGAAGCAGTGCGGCGCGCAGAACAGCAGGTGCTGGTCCCAGCCGACGTAGAGCAGGCGGTTGCCGTGGAACACCGCCTCGCGGTCGGCGGGTTCGAAGCGGTATTCACCGATGGATGCGACGGACATGATGTGTCTCCTTATGCGTGGGGTCCGGGGTGGCGCGGCGCTCAGGCAGCCGGGTGCGGCACGCCCTTCCAGGCATTCCAGTTCTTCTGGTCCTGCGAGCCTTCGAAGTCGAGGTTGTCGGCGCCCAGGTTGAGCCGGTACCACTTGAGCACGTCCTCCAGCGAGGCACCGCCGCAGTTGCCCTGGTAGATCTGGTGCACCGGCAGCCAGGCCTGGGCATACTTCTCGGGCTCGCCGTCGAAGATGTCCTTGCAGCCGTCCGAGCAGAAGTGGAACTTCATGCCGTGGTAGCTGCTCTCGCGATAGCAGGTCTGCGTGGGGTCGTCCGGCTCGGAGAACACCATCGGGATCTGGCAGGTCTGGCACAGCATCGGCAGCGTGCCGTTGTAGAAGCGCTCGCCGGCCTGCTGGCGCTCCTGCCAGTAGTCCAGGCGCGGCTTGTAGTAGCGCGCGAAGGTCTGCGGATACTTCTCGTCCAGCCATGCCATCTCGTCGGGCTTCGGGATCCAGGTGTGGAAGCCGGCGGCGGCCGCATAGTTGTAGAAGGTGCCCCAGGCCTCGTGGGTGATGCGGTCCTTGGTCTTGGTGGCGACGTCGTGGTACTTGGGCAGGCGCAGGCCGTAGCGCTCCAGGTCCTTGAAGAGCGCCCCGCCGGCCTGCTCGAAGTACATCTCCCAGGCCTCGGCCCAGGACATCACGCGGCGCGGCAGCATGTAGTCCATCATCATGCCGACCAGCGTCAGCAGGCGGAAGCCGCGCCAGAACCATTTGTCGAGCCACTTCTGCAGGATCGGGATGTTGTCCGGGTCCTGCTCGCACAGGAACTTGACCACCTCCAGGCCCAGCGTCATGTGGCGCGACTCGTCCGACTGCGCGGAGAAGCCGAAGGTCACTGTGGCCATGTCGCCGTTGTAGGCGGCGCCCGACATGAAGGGCATGAACAGCAGGTTGGTCAGCACGTACTCGAAGGAGAACGAGATCGCGGTGATGAACTCGAACGGCCCCGCGCTCATCGCGTCCTCGAAGTAGGACTTGGGCACCGACAGGTACCAGACGCGGTCATGCATGTGGCGCCACTCGCCGAAGCCGTGGAAGTACTTGTTGTAGACCGACAGCGTGTGCAGCTGGGTCTGCGCGTGGCGCAGCTCGTCGATCGATTGCATCTGCGCCGCGACGCGCGCGCCGGCGCCGCGGAAATGGCGCCCCAGATGGGCATAGCCGCGGTGCGCGGCATACTCCAGCGGCGTCACGCCGGTCAGGAACAGCCGCAGCGCATTCAGGTAGCGCGCGTCCGAGACGTTGAGGTGGCCGTTGTTCTGCACGAAGGAGTCGATGATCGCGTACAGCTTGCGCTCCTTCTCCGACTGGTACTTCCAGTACGCGTCCATGGTCATGCGGAAGGGATCCTCCCACTTGTCCCAGTCGTGGATCTTGATGCCTTCGTACTTGTCGAAGGGAAAGACCTTGTCCATCGGCTCGTAGGTGGTCTCCCAGCCGAGGTCGCGCGTCATCGTCGCGTACTTCTCGCGCAGGTTGAGCTTCTTGCGTGCGTCCATGATGTCTCCGTGTGCTCTGCTATGGCGTGCGGTTGCCGTTGCTTGTGTGCGGGGCGCCGAGCCGTGCTCAGGCGCTCCAGTGCAGCGTGAAGGCTTCGTCGGTCTCGTCGATGTTGCCGGACAGCGAGATCAGGTTCAGGTGGATCTCCTGCAGGTCCCAGTCGCGGCCGAGCTTGTCGGCCACCAGCTCGCGCACGATGGTCAGGCGCCCCGGGGCGTCGATCTTGACCATGGCGGGGAACTGCGACACCACGGCGAGCGGGTTGGCCTCGGCGATGGCCTCGATGATGGGACGGGTGTCGTCGTTGTTCTGCAGGGCGATGTAGACGTTGGCGCTCATGGCATTCTCCTCAGGCGGCCACGCCGAGCTTGGCCAGCCGGGCGTCGAATTGTTCGAGGCACAGGGCGATCGCCTGCTCTCCTTCGCCCCCCAGCAGGATGGCCGCCACCGGCCGCAGCGCCTCGGCCGCCTGCGCGCGTGCCTCGGCGGCCCAGCGCGACAGCAGCGCGCGGTTGGCCTCGGACTCGGCGGCCGCCGTCTGCACCACCGCGTCGACCCAGCGCACGTGCTCGTCGCGCCAGTCGTTCATGAACTCGGTCACCACGGCCAGCCCGGTGCCGCAGGCGCGCACGATGGCCGCGTCGGCATGCTGGTAGACGAGCGGATAGAGCAGCCCGTCGAGCGCCAGGTTCTGCGTGACGAAGGTCTGGAACCAGTCCTCGATGACGAAGCTGTGTTCGACGAAGCGGCGCAGCGGCTGCCATGCCTCGCTCTCCAGCCAGGCCGCGCGCGCCCGCTCCAGCGCAGCACCCGTGTTGCCGTCCAGCAGCAGGCCGATGCGCGACAGGTACTGGGCGATGCCCAGCCGGTCCATCGCGCAGTAGGTGCAGGCCTGCGTGATGGCCGTGCCCCAGCCATAGTCGGCGCAGTAGAAGTTGTTCATGTTCGCCGCCCATTCCACGTGGCGCAGCGGCAGCAGGCCATCGGTCAGGCGCTCGCGCCATTCCAGCGGCAGCGCCTGCAGCAGCCCGCGCTTCTCGACGAAGGCGAAGTTCTTCTCGGCCGCTTCCTGCTGGCGCCCGCGCATACCGACGTAGGCGCCGTAGTAGTACTGGCGCGGGTCCTTCAGCGCATACCAGTCCGCCATCTCGATGGCGGTGCGGCGCTTGTCGTACAGCTCGAACTGCGGCGCCCAGGTCGGGCGGTAGTGGAAGTTGACCTCGGACTGGACGTCGTAGGTCGCCTCCTGGTAGCGCGAGGCCGGCTTGTCGCCGAAGCGCCGCGCCACGTGGCCGTAGGTCTGGCGCAGCGGCTGGATCTGCTGCGTCTTGATATCGACTTGCATCGCGTTGTCTCCTGGTTTGTATCGTGGTGCCGGCGCGGGTGCGCCGGCGGTGGGGGCTCTGGCGGCCCGTTGTGTGTGCCCGGTGGATGCCTGCTAGGCGTCCTCGCCGCTATCGACGGAGGCCGCCTCTGCCGGCAGGAAGCGCACATGGTTGGCGCTGCAGAAGGCTTCGAACATCGGCTCCGGCAGGATGAGTTCGACGTTCAGGTCGGGATCGGCGACGCTGAAGGCGAACAGCACGAAGCCCTCCGGCGTGCGGCCTTCCACGCGCACGTAGCGCGGCGTGGCTTCGAACAGCGGGACCGATTGATTGATCATGGCGTCTCCAGGTGCGTGGCATCCGCGTGCTGCCGTGCCGCATCGCGTTGTGCTTGCCCGGACTATTGCGAAGACCGTGCCAGCCCGCGCAAAGGCACGCCAGATCAGCGTTTGCGGCACAGATGGCGATGCCAGGCCCGGCCCATCTCCGTACAAACCCGGAGAGATCGCTGCGCCACCGCTCGATCAATTCATCAAGCTCCGCCGCGCACTTGATCAAATGATCAAAAGCCGCGCCAGGCGGCCGTTTGCGGGCAGCGGCCGCTGCCGCCGCCGTACTTGCGCATCGCAACAACGAAGCCCTGCCAAAAGGGCCCGGGCGCTCAGCTGCCGGGCCGCACGGCGGAACGCGGCGCAGCATCGCCAGGCCGCGCCGCGCCGGACCCGGCGCAGCGCTGACGTGCGGGATGCATCAAATGATCAAATCGGAGGAATGCGTGGGGGGCGGCTGGCTCCGGACGGAGCGATACGGGCTGCGCCGTGGCGGCTGTCTCCCCGCTCCCGCTTGCGGGAGCGGGGCCGGGGAGAGGGCAGGCACTGGCTATGCCGTGACGGGCGGGATCGCACCGTCGGCTTCGTTTCCGTGCCCGCGTTCTGGATCACACCGAGGGCTTCGCTCGATGCGACGCCTCGCTAGACCACCCCTCTCCTCAACCCTCTTCGTGCGGGGAGAGGGAGCCAAGACCGTGTGCTTGGCGATTGGTGTTGGCGCATCTCGCCGGCTTCGGCATGCGCGTCGGGGTTCGCGCCGCGCCGGCCGGCTCCCCTCACCCGCGCGTGCCGCGCGTCTTCCATCGGTACGCCAGCTGGGGCCGCGTCAGCCCGAGCAGCCGCGCCGCCTGGCTCAGGTTGCCGTCGGCGCGCTGCATGGCAGCCTCCATCAGCACGCTTTCCACCTCGCCCAGCGCCAGGCCGTTCTCGGCCATATAGTCCAGCAGGCCATGCACCGCGGCTTCGCGCAGGCCGGGCAGCGCGCCCTGCTCGCCCAGCCTGGGCGTGGTGTCGACCCCGGCCGGCGCTTCGGTGCCGGGCAGGAACAATTGCTCGGCGCTGATCTGGCCGCCGTTGGCCGCCAGGATCACGCCGCGCTCGATCACGTTCTCCAGTTCGCGCACATTGCCCGGCCAGTCGTAGCGGCGCAGCTCGGCCAGCGCGCGATCGGTGATGCCGAGGATCTTCTTGCCATGGCGCGCGCCGTAGCGCGCGATGAAGCGCTCCGCCAGCAGCCGGATGTCGTCCAGCCGCTCGCGCAGCGGCGGAATCGTGACCGGGTAGACGTTGAGCCGGTAGTACAGGTCCTTGCGGAAGGTGCCCTGCCTGACCGCCTCGGCCAGGTCCACATTGGTGGCGGCGACCAGGCGCACGTCGACCTTGCGCGCCTCGTTGCCGCCGACGCGCTCTACCTCACCCTCCTGCAGCACGCGCAGCAGCTTGGACTGCGCCGAGGCGGACAGCTCGCCCAGTTCGTCCAGGAACAGGGTGCCGCCGTGAGCACGCTCGAAGCGGCCGGCACGCGACTGGTGGGCGCCGGTGAAGGCGCCCTTCTCCACGCCGAACAGCTCGGACTCGATCAGTTCGTCGGGGATGGCGGCGCAGTTCACCGCCACGAAGGGCTTGTCGGCTCGCGCGCTGACGCCGTGCAGGGCTTGCGCGAAGCGCTCCTTGCCGACCCCGGTCTCCCCCAGCAGCAGCACCGTCACGCTGCTGCCGGCGGCGCGCTGCAGCAGGTTCCAGGCGGCGCGGAAGCCCGGCGAGCCGCCCACCAGGTCGGCGGGCTGGTCGTTGGCGCGCTGCAGGGCACGCAATTGCTCCACTTCGCTCTGCAAGGCCAGGATGGTGTCGATGACCGGGTCGGGCTGGTACAGCGCCAGCTCGGCCTCGCCGTCCTCCCACTGCTCCAGCGGCTTGCCCAGGATGCGGCAGTGGGGCTGGCCGCAGCCCACGCATTCCAGCTCGCGGTAGAGGATGGTCTTGCCCATCAGCGCCGAGGTATAGCCGGTGGCGTAGCCGATCTGCATCCAGCACACCGGCGCCTGCGCCACGCCGAACATCTGCCGGTGCACATCGCCCTCGAAGGAGTCTTCCCAGAGGAATTCGCCGTGGTAGACCCCGGCGGCGATATTGATGTCCACGGTCAGCGGCGTCACCCTGACCACGCCCTCGATGGTGTGCAGGCAGGGCCCCATCTCGAGCATGCCGAAGTCGCTGTGGCCCGAGCGCATGGTCTTGGCCAGTTCGGCATCGCGCAGCCCGGAATGGAAGCCCATGCGCATGAACAGGCCGCGCGCGCGCTCCATGCCGAGGGTATCCACCAATTCCTTGCGCAGGGCGCCCAGCGCCGCCGTATGCAGCAGGATCATGCGCTGCTCGCCCAGCCAGATCGACCCCTCCTTCATGGCGAAACGCAGCCGGCGGGCGAGGTTGGACAGGCCATCGCGCATGGTGGCCGAGAAATTGTCGGTAGAACTGCTCATCGTCTCCTCTCTTCGCGCCGCTCTGCTGGCGGGCGTACCATTTTTCCACATGGCTATGCACATTATGTGCCATCGCGGTGCCGGCGCCTCCGGGTGCCGGACACTGGCCGTCGGCGCGCGCACGATATACCCTAGTCGCAGACCTCTCCCACTGCGATCTGCTGCATCGCAATACGCCATGGACAAGACAGCCTTCGTTTTCGCCGGCGGCGGCAGCCTCGGCGCCGTCGAGGCCGGCATGCTGCGCGAGCTGGTGGCCTCCGGCCTGATCCCCGACTTCGTCGTCGGGGCCTCGGCCGGCGCCATCAACTGCGCCTATTTCGCCTGCCATCCCCACGCCGAGGGAACGTCGCGCCTGGAAGCGCTCTGGCGCGGCGTGCGGCGCGACGATGTGATGCCATGGTCCTGGCGCAACCTGCTGGGCATGTTCGGCGGACGGCGCGGGCACCTGGTGGAGTCCACCGCGCTGCAGCGCCTGCTGGCACTCCATTTCGGCAACGCCCGCATCGAGAACGCGGCGGTGCCGCTGCATGTGGTGGCCACCGACATGCACAGCGGCGAGGAAGTCGTGCTGTCGTCCGGCAGCCTGGTCGATGCGGTGCTGGCCAGCGCCGCCATCCCCGGCGTGTTCCCACCCGTGCGGGTGGACGGGCGCGCGCTGATCGACGGCGGCGTGGCCAACAACACCCCGGTTTCCACCGCGGTCCGGCTGGGCGCCACCCGCGTGCTGGTGCTGCCGGCCGGCTTCGCCTGCGCGCAGCGGCGCGAACCGCGCGGCGCCATCGAACACGCCTTCAACGCCCTGTCGCTGCTGGTAGCGCGCCAGCTCGTGCACGACCTCGAACGCTGGTCGGACGTGGCCCGCATCAGCGTGGTGCCGCCGCTGTGCCCGCTCGATGTCTCGCCCTACGACTACAGCCGCTGCGGCGAACTGATCGATCGCGCGGCCGAGGCCACCGCCGCCTGGCTGAGCGCCGGCGGACTCGACAGCTGCAAGGTGCCCGGCGCGCTGCATCCGCACGACCACGACGCCGAACACCCGAGCTGCAGCGCGGACCTGCCGGCCTCGGCGGTGTCCTGAGCCTCGAATGGATCGATGAGAGACTAGAAGCGGCACGCCTCGGCAGTGACGAGCTGCGCGAAGGCGCTGCCGAGCGTGCGGTTGTGGTGCGCGATGATGGCCGCCGCGGGCAGGTCCGGCGTGTCCATGCAGGTATGCGCGTCGGCCACCAGCACCGGCCGCAGGCCGAGATCGGCCGCGGCGCGGCAGTTGGCGTCGACACAGTACTGCGTCTTCATGCCGACGATCACCAGCTCGCCGATGCCGGCCTGCGCGAGGCGCGCCTCCAGCCCGGTGCCGACGAAGCCGCTCGGCCGGGTCTTGTCGAACACGATGTCGTGTGCCGCATCCACGTCGAGGCGCGGCAGCAGCTGCCAGGCCGGGCTGCCCGGCGCGATCGGCGAGCCTGCGGGTCCGGTATGGCGCGCGGCGAGGACCGGCGCGCCGGCGGCACGCGCACGCGCGGCAAGCCGGTTGATGCGGGCGAGCACGCGCTCGCCTTCGTAAGGCGGCTCGGGGCCATCGAAGAGGCCGCACTGCATGTCGAGGATCAGCAGCGCGCGGCGGGCGGAAGGTTCTGGCATGTGTTTCTCCTGCTCATGTCGTCTGGGTGGGGGGCATGCCCCGCGTTGTCCCGGCATGGACGGAGAAACGAAAAGGCCCCGTCCATCGCTGGCGGGGCCTTGAAACGGTATGCGTTCCGACTCGATACCGTCCTCACGACCCGCCTGGCGCGGTCGTGGTGGTAGTGGTCGTGATCGGGGAAATGGCGCGCAGCGCGTCGGAATGCATGAGCGCCATGATGCGCGTGCCGGCGACCCGCCGTCAATCCTCCTGCGAAGCGCACGCCGCCTCGCCACGGCATGCTTCGCCTGCGGCTTACGCACGCTTCGGCACTGAGAAATTGCGTGAACGCGTGCCGCGCTCAATGATGCCGTACACCGACTTCCACGAAAGACATCGATGAGCGCAATCCTCCAGGGCATCAAGGTGCTCGACCTGACCCGCGTGGTCGCTGGCCCCTGGGCCACGCAGAACCTGGCCGACATGGGTGCCACCGTCTACAAGATCGAGAAGCCGGGCGACGGCGATGACACGCGCAAGATGGGGCCCTTTCTCACCGACGCGCAAGGCAGGACCAGCAATGACTCGGCCTTCTACCTGTGCTGCAATCGCGGCAAGCAGTCGATCACGGTCGACATCTCGCGGCCCGAGGGCGCCGAGCTGGTGCGCCGGCTGGCCGCGCGCTGCGACGTGGTGGTCGAGAACTACAAGGCGGGCAGCCTGCGCAAATACGGCCTCGACTACGACTCGATCCGCGCGCTGCGGCCCGACATCATCTATTGCTCGGTGACCGGCTTCGGTCCCGACGGCCCCTACGCCGCGCGCCCGGCCTACGACTTCATCCTGCAAGGCATGGCGGGCCTGATGAGCACCTGCGGCCAGCCCGACGGCAGCGCCGGCGCCGAGCCGATGCGCACATCGATCCCCATCACCGACATCCTGACCGGCCTCAACGCCAGCGTGGCCCTGATGGGCGCGCTCTACCACCGCCTCGCCACCGGCGAGGGCCAGTACATCGATGCCGCCATGCTCGATGCCTCGGTGGCGGCCAACGGCCATCTCGGCCTCGGCTACCTGATGACGGGCAAGGTCCCGGGACGCGCAGGCAACACCAACCCGGTGGCGGCACCGTCCGAAGTATTCGCCTGCCTCGACGGCCACCTGATCGTGGCGGCCGGCAACAACGGCCAGTTCGCGGCGCTGTGCAAGGTGCTGGGCTGCGCCGAGCTGCTTGAGGACGAGCGCTTCCGCGAGAACACCGGCCGCGTGGCCAACCGTGCCGCGCTGCGCGATCGCATCGGCGCCTGCGTGGCCGGCTGGCATGCGGCGGAACTGCTGTCCACGCTGGAACGTGCCTTCGTGCCGTGCGGCCCGATCAATGCGCTCGACGCTGTCTTCGCCGACCCGCAGGTGCGCCATCGCGATCTGCTGCTGAAGCTGCCGCATGGCCGCGGCGTGGATGCCCCCTCCCTGCGCAGCCCGCTGCGCTTCTCCGCCACCCCGGTGGAAATGCGCGCGCCGCCGATGCTGGGCGAGCATACCGAGGCGGCGCTGCGCGCGGAACTGGGACTCGGCGACGCCGAGCTGGCGGGGCTGCGCGAGCGGGGGGTGTTGTAGCGATGACGCCGGGGAAGGCATCGCCGTGGCTGGCGCCGGCCCTCTCCCCCGGCCCCTCTCCCGCACGCGGGAGAGGGGAGCAAACCGACGGGGTGCGAAGCCCGAGCGCACCCGATAGCGCCGTCGGCCTGATCGGACACGCCAGGACGCCACCGCGTCCCGCGCCACCTCAATCGAGATGGATGTCCGCCTGCTTCACCACCGTGGCCCAGCGCGCCGCTTCCTCGCGGATGAAGGACTGGAACTGTTCGGGCGTGCCGCCGACCGGCTCGATGCCGTAGTCGACCAGGCGGGCATGGACATCGGCTTGCTTCAGCACGGCCGCCATTTCCGCCGAGAGCTTGTCCAGCACCGGCCTGGGGGTCTTCGCCGGCGCCAGCAGGCCGATCCAGCTCGAGGCGGACGCGGCGGGATAGCCGGCCTCGGCGATGGTCGGCACGTCCGGCGCGGTGGGCCAGCGCGCCGGTCCGGTGATGGCCAGGGCCTTGACCTTGCCGGCGCGCACCTGCGGCATCATGGTCTGCACCGAGTCGAAGATCACGGCGATCTGGCCGGAGAACAGATCGGGGAGCGCCGGCGAGATGCCTTTGTAGGGCACGTGGGTCATCTTGACGCCGGCCGCGCGGGCGAACAGCTCTCCCGTCAGGTGCGCGCCCGAGCCGTTGCCGCTCGAGGCGAAGGTGAGGCGCTGCGGGTTGGCCTTGCCCCAGGCCACCAGCTCCTTCACGCTGTTCGGCGGCAACTGGCCGCTGGACACCATCAGCATCGGGATGCGCCCGATCTCGCTGACCCCGGTCAGGTCCTTGACGGGGTCGTAGCTCATGTGCGAGTAGAGGCTCGGATTGATGGCGTGCGCGGCCACCACCACCAGCAACGAATAGCCGTCCGGCGAGGACTTGGCGACGTTGTCCGAACCGATCATGCCGTTGGCGCCGGGACGGTTCTCCACCACCACCGGCTGGCCCAGCCGTTCGGCCAGCTTCTGCATCACCAGCCGCGTGACGGTGTCCGAGACGCCGCCCGGCGTGTACGGCACGACCACGCGGATGGGCTTGCTCGGGTAAGCCGCCTGCGCCGCGGCGGCGGCCGGCAGCAGCGGCAGCGCCAGTGCCAGCGCGGCGGCGCCCAGCAGCGCGCGCAGGCGCGGTCGTTGCAGGCCTTGCCTGCCTTGGGGGTAAGCCATGATGTCTCCTCCGGGTGTGATGGCGCGCCCGTCTCTCGACCGGCGCGCGGTGGCCTGCCGTCCGCAGCCGGGTCTATGCCCAGCTCTGCGGGACCGACAAGGGAAAATCGAGCAGCATCTGGGCGAAGCTCTTGCCGAGCGGGTCGGAGCGCAGGCTGGCCACGCCGCCGCCGCCGAGCGCGCCGTGCAGCAGGAAGTTGAGCGCATGCAGGCCGGGCACCTCGAAGCGTTGCACCGCGCCCTCCCCTGCGTCCCTGAGCAGGTGGGCGAAATAGGCCTGCACCGCCGCCGCCGTCAGCTGCTCGCGCAACAGCGGCAGGTAACGCGGCTCGCGCGCGATCACGCCGATGTTCTCGTCGTCGCCCTTGTCGCCGCTGCGGGCATAGGCCAGCGCCACCAGCGGGCGCGGCACACGCGGCTCCTGCGGCAGCGGCGGTGCCTCCGCCGACGCGAGCGGCACCGCCGCGACGGCTTCGCCGCAGTGGGCCGCGCAGGCCAGCACCACGCG
The DNA here is from genome assembly GCF_001854285.1 of Cupriavidus sp. USMAHM13. Lineage (NCBI taxonomy): Bacteria > Pseudomonadati > Pseudomonadota > Betaproteobacteria > Burkholderiales > Burkholderiaceae > Cupriavidus > Cupriavidus sp. USMAHM13. The sequence continues at coordinate 1,987,109 of NZ_CP017752.1, read as the reverse complement.
CGCGCCTTCCATCTCCACCGCCATCGGCACCGTGGCCTTGGGTACCAGGAAGGACGACACCTTGACCACCGGCTGGATCTCGCTGCGCCCCGAGAACGACGAGCGTGTCCCCGCCGCCATCGAGGTGCCGGCGGAAGCCGCCTCGCGTTGCAGGAAGGCCAGACCGCGTGCCAGCGGGTGGCGCGCGGCGACGCGCAGCACCACCTCGCGTGTCGGCAGCACGCGCGCATGCGGGCCGTACTGCGACTCGCAACCCAGCAGTTCCACCACCGTCTCCGAGTAGTCGGGCAGGCCCTGCTCGGCCAGCAGGCGCCGCGTGCGCGCCAGCAGCGCGTCGGCGGTGCGGCGTGCCTTGGCCGGGGCGTCGATGCCGCGGATGGCCATCATCAGGTTGAGCTGGAAGCCATCCTGCCAGGTCGCGTTGCCCTTGTAGTCACTGCCGGGCGCACGGCCGCGCGCGCCGCTCAGGCGGACCCGGCCGGGGCCGTCCTGCTCGGCCTTGACCAGGCGGAAATCGCAGGTCACGTCCGGCATGCGGTAGTCCGCCGGATCGCCCACTTCGTACAGCACCTGCTCGGCCGCCGCGGCCGCCTCGACCAGCCCGCCGGTGCCCTCCGGCTTGCTCAGCAGCACGCTGCCATCGGCCGCGCAGTCGATCACCGGGTAGCCGATGCGGTCCCAGTCCGCCACGCGCTCCCAGTCGGTGAAGAGGCCGCCGGTAGCCTGCGCGCCGCACTCGATCAGGTGGCCGGCCAGCGTGCCGGCGGCCAGGCGGTCCCAGTCGTCCCAGCGCCAGCCGAATTCGTGCACCAGCGCACCCACCACCACGGCGCTGTCGACGCAGCGGCCGGCGATGACGATCTGCGCGCCCATCTCGAGCGCACGCGCGATGCCCTGCGCGCCGGTGTAGACATTAGCCGACCAGGGCGCCTCGGGCAGGGTGCCGCCGTCGAAGGAATGCAGGCCCTGCGCGCGCCAAGGCGCGTAGTGCGGCAGCACATCGTCGCCGCTCACCACCGCGATGCGCGGCGACAGCCCCTGTTCGCGCGCCACCGCCATCAGCGCATCGCGGCAGGCGTGCGGATTGAGACCGCCGGCGTTGGCCACCACGCGCACGCCGCGTGCCAGGATCTCGCGCAGGTGCGGCGCCATCGCCGCCTGCACGAAGTCGGTGGCATAGCCGAGCGCCGGGTTCCTGGCGCGCGCGCGCGCCAGGATCGACATGGTGGTCTCGGCCAGGTAGTCGTAGACGAGGTAGTCGAGGCCGGGCACGGCCAGCAACTGCGGCGTCGCCATGGCGGAATCGCCCCAGAAGCCGGAGGCGCCGCCGATGCGGACCGCGCCGCTGCGATTCACACCGGTGCTCATGCCTGGCCCTCCACCGTGGCGCTGCCCGGCTGCCCGGCCGACGCTGCCGGCGCTGCCTGCACGCGCGCCAGCAGCGCCCCGGCGCGCGCCTGGCCGCCGGCCCGCGCCGGCAGTTCCGCCACCACGCCGGCGAACGGCGCCACCAGGGTATGTTCCATCTTCATCGCCTCCAGCACCACCAGCGCCTGCCCCGCGGCCACGCTGGCACCCTCTTCCACATGGACGGCGACGATGCGCGCCGTCAACGGCGCCAGCAGCGCCCCGTCCCCCGCGGCCGCGCCGGCGCCGCGCCGGCGCCGCGCATCCTCGCGCTCGAAGCGCCAGGCGCGCCCGCCCGCGCCCAGGTGCAGCACCTGGCCGTCGCGCGCGCTCACCAGCGGCCAGGCCGCGCCGGCGCATTCGACCAGCGCATCGCCGCGCGCCGGGTCGGCACGCAGCACGCGCAGCGGCAGCCGCTGCGCGCCGGCACCATCGCGTGTCTCGTGGTCGCCGGCAGGCTGCACCTGCGCCTGCCAGCCCGCGCCCTCCGGATACAGCGTCACGCGCCAGGCGCGCTCGCCCAGGCGCAGCGTCATGGCCACCGGCGCCGCCGCCAGCACTGCCGTGGCCCGCCCGTCGAGCAGGCCGGCGCTGGCCAGCGCGGCACAGGCCACCACCGCCGGTGCCGGCTCGGCGGGCTGCAGCGCGGCCTGCAGGTGCGTGGCGACGAAGCCGGTATGGACATCGTTCGCGGCGAAGGCCGGATGCGCCAGGCAGTCAGCCAGGAAGCCCTGGTTGGTGGGCACGCCGAGCAGCACGCAGTCCTCGACCGCGCGCAGCAGCTTGCGCCGCGCCTCCTCGCGCGTGCTGCCATGGGCCACCAGCTTGGCAACCATCGAGTCATAGTGGGTCGGGATGGTGCCGCCCTCCTCGAGCGCGTGGTCGACACGCACCTCGCGCCCCTCGGCAGGCGGGCGCCAGCGCAGCACCGGCCCGCCCTGCGGCAGGAAGCCGGCCGGCACGTCCTCGGCGGTCAGGCGGACCTCGATGGCATGGCCGCGCAGCGCCACCTCGTCCTGCGACACCGGCAGCGGCTCGCCGGCCGCCACGCGCAACTGCCACTCGACCAGGTCGAAGCCGGTGATGGCTTCGGTCACCGCGTGCTCCACCTGCAGGCGCGTGTTCATCTCCATGAAGTAGAACTCGCCCTGCGCATCGAGCAGGAACTCCATGGTGCCGGCGCCGACGTAACCGATGGCGCGCGCCGCGCGCACCGCCGCTTCGCCCATGCGCGCGCGCAGGGCCGGCCCGACCGCGGGCGACGGCGCTTCTTCCACCACCTTCTGGTGGCGGCGCTGCACCGAGCAGTCGCGCTCGCCCAGGTGGATGACGTGGCCCTGGCTGTCGGCGAAGACCTGGATCTCCACGTGGCGCGGCGCGATCACCGCGCGCTCCAGGATCAGTTCCTCCGAGCCGAAGGCGGCGCCCGCCTCCGAGCGCGCGCTGGCCAGCGCGGCGGCCAGGCCGGCGCGCTCCTGTACCAGCCGCATGCCGCGGCCGCCACCGCCGGCGGCCGCCTTGACCATCAGCGGGAAACCGATGCGGGCGCCCTCCGCCAGCAGGGTGGCGTCGTCCTGCGCTTCGCCCTGGTAGCCGGGCACGCAGGGCATGTCGGCGGCCTGCATCAGGCGCTTGGCCTGGGCCTTGTTGCCCATGGCGCGGATCGCCGCCGCCGGGGGACCGACGAAGACCAGGCCGGCGGCGGCGACCGCCTCGGCAAAGTCGGCGTTCTCGGCCAGGAAGCCGTAGCCGGGGTGGATGGCGTCGGCACCGCTGGCGCGCGCCGCGGCGATGATGGCGTCGATGTTCAGGTAGGAATCGCGCGGCGCGGCGCCGCCGATGCGCACCGCGCGGTCGGCGCAGGCCACGTGCGCGCCGTGGCGGTCGGCCTCGGAATAGACGGCCACCACCCCCAGGCCGAGACGGCGTGCCGTGCGCATGATGCGCAGCGCGATCTCGCCGCGGTTGGCGACCAGCAAGGTATGGAAAGGACGGGTGCTAGCAGGCATGGCTTGGATCCGGTAAGAAAGCGGTCGGGCCAGCCGGGGCCCGTTCTCGCATCAGAACGTCAGTACATCGGTGCATCGGTGCATCGGTGCATCGGTGCATCGGTGCATCGGTGCGTCAGTGCGGCAGCACGGCCGGCGCTTGCGCGGCGCGCACGGCATCGGCATCGAAGTGCGCGACCCAGGCGGCATCGCGCTTGTCGCGGAAGGCCTGCACGCCTTCGGCGCCCTCGTCGCGTATGCACTCGGCAAACACGCGCGCCGCGTCGTCCAGCAGGCCGGGCAGCGGCTCCGCGCCGCAGCGCGGCACCAGTTGCTTGAAGGCGCGGTTGGCATGGGGCGCGCAGCGGCACAGCTGCGTCAGCCAGCGTGCCAGCAGCGCGTCGAGCGCGGCGCTGTCCACGGCCAGTTCGTCGACCACGCCGAGCGCGCGCGCCGCCTCGCCGCTGACGCGCTCGCCCGTCAGGCCCAGGCGGCGCGTGACGCGCGCACCCAGCCGCGCCACCACGAAGGGGGCGATCTGGGCGGCGATGATGCCGAGCGAGGTCTCGCTCAGCGCGAAGCGCGCGTCCTGCGTGGCCAGTACCACGTCAGCCGCACAGGCCAGGCCCATGCCACCGCCCATGGCCGCGCCCTCCACCACCGCGATCACCGGCAGCGGCAGTTCGGCCAAGGCCTGCATGAAATGGCCGAACAGGCGGTTGCGCGCGGCCACGGGGTCATCGAGCCCCGGCGCGGCCGCCAGGCGCGCCTGGAAGTTGCCCACGTTGCCGCCGGCGCAGAAGAAGCCCTGGGCGCCGCGCAGCACCAGCGCCCGCAGCGAGGTATCGCGGCGCGCCGCGTCGACCGCCGCGGCCAGCTCGTCCACCACCTCCGGCGCCAGCGCGTTGCGCGTGTCGGGGCGGTTCAGCGTGACGAAGAGCACGTCCTGGTAGCGGCGGACGATGACCGGTGCTTGTGCGGCGTCGTATGGCATGGCGATTGACGAAAGGTGATTGGCGTTTGGTGATTGGCGATCGGCAGCGGTGCTGCCTTGCCAAGGTAAGGTGATGGCCCGGCCCTGGCGGCCGTGCGGCACGCTCAGCCGCGCGCCATCAACCCCATCTGCTTGGCGATCACGGTCAGCATGACCTCGTCGGCGCCGCCGCCGATCGAGCCCAGGCGGAAGTCGCGGTAGGCGCGCGAGACCGGGTTGTCCCAGGTGTAGCCCATGCCGCCCTGGAACTGCATGCACCAGTCGGCGATCTCGCGCGATACGCGGCCGGCCTTGAGCTTGGCCATCGAGGCCAGCTCGACCACGTCGCCGCCGTCGATATAGGTCTGCGTGGCCATGTAGACCAGCGCGCGCAGGGCCTCCAGCTCGGTCTTCAGCTCGGCCAGCTTGAACTGGATGAACTGGTTGTCCAGCAGCGGCTTGCCGAAGGCGTTGCGCTGGCGCAGGTAGGCGGCGGTCTCCTCGATCAGCCAGCCGGCGGCGAGCCGCCGCGCGGCGCCGTTCAGGCGCTCCTCCTGGAACTGCTTCATCTGGTAGATGAAACCCATGCCCTCCTCGCCGATGCGGTTGCGCGCAGGCACCCGCACCTCGTCGAAGAAGATCTGCGCGGTGTCCGAGCTCCACATGCCGAACTTCTTGATCTTCTGCACCTCGACGCCGCGCGCGCGCTTGCCGCCCTCCCGCAGCGGCACGATGATCAGCGACTTGTTCTTGTGCACCGGACCGTCGGAGGTGTTGCACAGCAGGCAGATCCAGTCGGCCTGGGTGCCGTTGGTAATCCACATCTTGGAGCCGCTGATCACGTAGTCGTCGCCATCGCGGCGCGCGCGCGTCTTCAGCGAGGCCACGTCGGAGCCGGCGCCCGCCTCCGACACCCCGATCGACACCACCATTTCGCCGGCGATGGCCGGCGCCAGGAACTCGCGCTTGAGCGCGTCCGAGCCGAAGGCGGCCAGTGCCGGCGTGGCCATGTCGGTCTGCACGCCGATGCCCATGCCGATGCCCTGCGCGCGGATATGGCCGAGCGCCTCGGCGGCGGCGACCGCGTAGGAGAAGTCCAGTCCCAGGCCGCCGTACTCGACCGGCTTGGTGATGCCGAGGAAGCCGAGCTCGCCCATCTGCTTGAACAGGGCGTGGGCGGGGAAGATCTCGGCGGCCTCCCATTCGTCGACGTGCGGATCGATCTCCGCCGAGACGAAGCGGCGGATGCTGTCCATGATGTTGCGGTGGTCTTCGGTGTAGAGCATCACTTGTCTCCTGAACTGCTGTGGTCTGGTCGGATCTGGTGGGATCGGTTGTGTCGTAAGGGGCGGCTCCCGGGCGTCGTGGCGGCAAGGCCGGGGGAGAGGACTGGCATGCGCTGGAACGACCCCGCTCGCTCCATGCAGGCGCCTGCCCTCTCCCCCGGCCCCTCTCCCGCATGCGGGAGAGGGGAGCGAACCCGCGCCGCGCTCGCTTCGATCACGCGCCCCGGCAACTCGCCTCAGAAGCGCGCCACGCCGAACTGCACCGGCCGCAGCGCGCGCGCCTGCGCCTCGCGCGCCGTGGCCAGCACGAAGGCCAGCACGGCACGCGTGTCGCGCGGATCGATCACGCCGTCGTCCAGCAGCAGCCCGCTGGTGACGAAGGCACTGGCCTGGCGCTCGAAGTTGGCGACGATCTCCGCGGTCTGCTGCGCCAGGCGCGCTTCGTCGACCGCCGCGCCCTTGCGCTCGGCCTGCTGGCGCGCGACGATCTCCAGCGTCATCGCCGCCTGTTCCCCGCCCATCACCGCGGTGCGTGCATTCGGCCACGAGAAGCAGAAGCGCGGGCGGAAGCCGCGTCCGCACATGCCGAAATTGCCGGCGCCATAGGACGCGCCGCAGTACAGCGTGATCTGCGGCACCTTGGAGTTGGACAGGGCCTGGATCATCTTCGAGCCGTGCTTGATCATGCCGGCCTCCTCCGAGGCCCGGCCGACGATGAAGCCGGTGGTGTTCTGCAGGAAGACGATGGGGGTGCCGGACTGGTTGCAGGCCTGGATGAACTGGGCGGCCTTGGTGGCGCCGGCCGGGTCGATCGGCCCGTTGTTGGTGATGAAGCCCACCGCATGGCCCTCGATACGCGCGTGGCCGCATACAGTGGCCGGACCGTAGTCCGGCTTGAAGGGCAGCCAGGCGGAATCGTCGACCAGGCGCCCGATCACTTCCACCATGTCGACCGGCCGCTTGATGTCCAGCGTCATCACGCCGAGCAGTTCGTCGGCATCGAGGCGCGGCGGCCGTGCCGGCTGCGCGGCCGGCACGCCCGCATCGGCCCAGTCCAGGCTGGCCATCACGTCGCGCGCCATGGCGATCGCATGTTCGTCGTCCTCGGCCAGGTACTCGGCGAGGCCGCTGATGCCGCCATGCATGTCGGCCCCGCCCAGCTCCTCGTCGGTGGCGATCTCGCCGGTGGCGGCCTTCAGCAGCGGCGGCCCGGCCAGGAAGGCGCGCGCGCGCTGGCGCACCATCACCACGTAGTCGGACAGGCCCGGCATGTACGCCCCGCCCGCGGTGGACGAGCCGTGCACCACGGTGATCACCGGCAGGCCGGCGGCCGACAGCCGCGCCAGGTTGTAGAAGATGGCGCCGCCGCGGATGAACTTGTCGACACGGTACTTGCGCAGGTTGGCGCCGGCCGACTCCACCAGGTGGACGAAGGGCAGCCGGTTTTCCAGCGCGATCTCCTGGCAGCGCATCATCTTCAGGTTGCCGCCCTCGGTCATGGCGCCCGCGTCGATACCGGAGTCGGTCACCACCACCATGCAGCGCACGCCGCTGACAAAGCCAATGCCGGCCAGCAGCGAGCCGCCGGGGATGGAGGTCGCGTGGTCGGGATCATCCATGCCGTAGCCGGCCAGCTTGGCCAGCGCGAGGTAAGGCGAGCCGGGATCGAGCAGGCGCGCCAGGCGTTCGCGCGGCAGCAGCGCCCCGCGCTTGGCGAAGGCCGGGCGGGCGCGCTCCGAGGCATCGCTGGCGCGGCGCTCGAGCACCTGCATCTGCTCGATCAGCGCGGCCATGCCGCTGCGCTGCGTGGCGAAGGCGGCGGATGCCGGGTCGAGGCGGGATTCGATGGGAGTCATGGCACAGGGGGTGGTTCCGTGATGGAGCGATTGCAAACCATGGCCGTCCCGCTCACAACTGGAAAACCGGTCTTTGTGCATAATGTGCACAAACGCACGAACGTGCCGGATCCGCCGGAGCACCGGATGCTCCGGCCGCCCGCCTCGCCACGGCATCACGTCACCATCACGTCGCCATTGCGTCGCCATTGCGTCGCCATTACGTCGCCATTACGCACCCCGATGAGCGCCAGCCCCCTCCCCGCCCTCCCTGCCCGCCCGGGCGTGCAAAGCCTGGCGCGCGTCTTCACCTTGCTGGAGTTGCTTGCCGCGCACAACGGCACGGGCCTGGCGCTCCCCGACCTGGCGGCACTGGCCGGCATCGACCGCACCACGGCGCACCGCATGGTGCGTTTCCTCGAAAGCGCCGGCCAGGTGGAGCGCGAAGCCGCCGGCAAGCGCTACCACCTCGGCCCGGCAGCGATGGCACTGGGCCTGCGCGCACTGAACCGCACCGCAGCCGACAGCGCCCTGGTGGTGAAGATGAAGGCTCTGGCCCGCCTGACCGGCGACACCGTATTCCTGATCGCCCGCCTGGGCGACCACGGCCACTGCCTGCACACCGAGGAAGGCAGCCACCGCATCAAGTCCTTCCACATGCTGACCGGCAGTTCGCGCCTGCTGGGCCAGGGCACCGGCAGCATGGCCTTGCTGGCCGGGCTGGACAATAGCGAGATCGCCGCGCACTTCGCCCGCCACCGCGGCGAATACGAGGCCGGCGGACTGAGCCTGCTCAAGCTGCAGCGCGGCGTCGAGCGCTGCCGCCGGCTGGGCTACGCGCTGGCCGGTGCCGAAGGCGTGGCGGGCATCGGCTATGTGCTGCCACCGCCGATGGGGCCGGATGCGGCCATCAGCATCGTCTCCGCCACCACGCGCATGCCGGCGAGCCGGCGCCATGAGATGGGCGGCGTGATCGCGGCGATGTTCGCCTGAGGCGGGCGTACGGGCCCGAGGGCCAAGCTAGGCTAGGCTAGGCTCGGCTCAGCTCGAGCTCCGCCCGCATCGCGGATGTCAGTTGCCGCCGCCATCCTGCGCGCCGGCCGGCGGCTGCTGGCACCAGTGGCGCAGCGTCCGCGCGGCGGCGCCATCCACCTGTGCCGGCCCGCCGCTGCTCAGGGCGAACACCGCGCCATGGGCGACCCAGGTGCAGGCATCGGCCTGCGCGGCGGACACGGCGCGCAGCGTGGCCTCGCGGCCGAGCATGGCGGCGAACAGGTTGCCACCGTTGCGCTTGAGCCAGGCTTCCTTGAGGGTCCAGGCGTGCAGGAAGGCCAGCAGCCGTGCCGGCTCGTCCGCCTCCGCGCGCACCAGGTCGGGCAGCGCAGCGCGTTCGGCGGCGCTGCTGGTGGCCTCGGCCAGCGCGGCCAGGCCGCGGCGCGGCCGGATCGCTTCCAGGTCCAGGCCGACCGGCGCGGCGGCCACCGCACAGGCCACGCGGTCGGCCGAATGCGAGAGCGAAATCCAGGCCGGATACGGCCCGCTCGCCAGCGGCGGGCCCTCGCCTCCCGCCGACAGGGTCCAGTCGCCCCAGCCGCCGCCCATGGCCCGGGCCAGCGCCTGGCGCGCCAGCCAGCGGCCGGCGACGAACTGCGCGCGGCGCGGGCCGGCCGACAGGGCGGCAAAGCGGACCAGCTCGGCGGGCGACAGCCAGCCGGCCGGCGGCGGCAGCGCGCACATGAGCCCGTCCACGGTGTCCGTCAGCACGGTCACGCGCAGGGCTGCGGGTGTGGAGGCCGGCGCCTGCCCGCGCACCTGCCCGCTCACCTGCCCGCGCCCTGGCCGCCCGGTACCGTTCAGTTGGCGACCTTGGCGTAGGTGCCCTTCAGGGCAACGCCCACCACCACCGCGCCGGCGTGGCACTCATAGTCGGTCGCGCTCGCCATCTCGTTCTTCTTGTAGTAGCTGACGATATTGACCACGGCATTGGAGCCGTTTTCCCTGGCCTTGTCCTGGAACGCCAGCAGGGCCGACAGCGCGGCCCAGCGGCAGGCGTCCTCGTCGCTCTTGCCCACGCCGTTGGTCTTGCGGTTGGAGACGTCGCTGTCCTTGGTCTCGAGCACCTTGGGGGTCTTCTGCCCGCTCAGGAAGAAGCGCACGGAGCCATCCAGCTTCTCCTTGGCTTCCGGCATGTCCAGCACCTCCTGCAGCGGCAGCAGATACCTGGTGTCGCGCGCGAGCGCCGGGGTCGCATGCAGCGCGGTGACGCACAGGGCGGCGGCGGCGATGGACAGCGTGAACTTCATGGGAATTCCTCCTGCTCGGTAAGGATGGTGGAAAAAGGCGGCCGCCAGCGCGGCCGCCGGTGGAATCAGGCCGGCCAGCGGCGGAACACCAGCGAAGTGTTGATGCCGCCGAAGGCGAAGTTGTTGCTCATGACGAATTCCGCGTCGAGGCGGCGCGGCGCGCCGATGATGTGGTCGAGCGGCGCGCAGCGCGCATCGGGCGTGGCCAGGTTCAGCGTCGGCGCGAACCAGCCGTCGCGCTGCATCTCGATGGTCATCCATGCCTCGAGCGCGCCGCAGGCGCCCAGCGTATGCCCGATGTAGCTCTTCAGCGAGCTGACCGGCACCGCGTCGCCGAGCACCGCGTGGGTGGCCTGCGCCTCGGCGATGTCGCCGTGCTCGGTCGCGGTGCCGTGCGCATTCACGTAGCCGATGCGCGCGGGCTCCAGCCCGGCGTCCTCCAGCGCCAGCCGCATGGCCTGGGCCATGGTGTCGGCCTTGGGCTGGGTCACGTGGGCGCCGTCGCTGTTGGTGCCGAAGCCGACGATCTCGGCCAGGATGCGCGCGCCGCGCGCCTGCGCGTGTTCGAGCTCTTCCAGCAGCAGCGTGCCGGCGCCCTCGCCCAGCACCAGCCCGTCGCGCGCGCCGTCGAAGGGGCGCGGCGTGGTGTGCGGCGCATCGTTGCGCGTGCTGGTGGCGAACAGGGTGTCGAACACCGCGGCCTCGGTCGGGTCGAGTTCTTCCGCCCCGCCGGCCAGCATGGCCACCTGGCGCCCGGCGCGGATCGCCTCGTAGGCATAGCCGATGCCCTGGCTGCCCGAGGTGCAGGCGCTCGAGGTGGTGATGATGCGGCCGGTGATGCCGAAGAACACCCCCATGTTGACCGCCGTGGTGTGCGGCATCATGCGGATATAGGTGGTGGCCGTGATGTCCTCGGTCGAGCGCTCGGTCAGCATGCGGCCGAAGTCCGCCACGGCCGCCGGCGTGCCGGTCGAGGAACCATAGGCGATACCCAGCCGGCCGCTGCCGAGCAGCGGGTCGCCTTCGAGCCCGGCCTGGCGCAGGGCGGCCTCCGCCGCCAGTACCGACATCAGCGCCACCCGCCCCATCGCGCGCGTGCGCTTGCGCGTGTAGTGCTCCGGCAGCTCGAAGTCCGGCACCGGTGCCGCGAGCTGGGTGTTCAGGCCGCGGAAACTGGCCCAGTCCGGCATGCGCACCACGGCGCTGCGCCCTTCCTGCAGGCGCGCGCGCACCGCCGCCCAATCGTTGCCCAGCGCGCAGACCGCGCCGGCGCCGGTGACCACGACACGCTTCATCCGATCATCCCTCCGTTGACCGAGATCACCTGGCGGGTGATGTAGGCCGCGTCCGGCGACATCAGGAAGGCCACCGCGGCCGCGACTTCGTCGGGCGTGCCGAGGCGGCGCGCCGGGATCATCTTCAGCGCCTCCTCGCGTACGTGCGCTTCGACCATGTCGGTGTCGATCAGCCCCGGCGCCACGCAGTTGACGGTGATGGCGCGCTTGGCCAGTTCGATCGCGAGCGCCTTGGTGGCGCCGATGATGCCTGCCTTGGCCGCGCTGTAGTTGGCCTGGCCGCGATTACCCACCAGCCCCGAGACCGAGGACAGCGTGACGATGCGGCCCGGCGCGCGGCGCTGCACCATCGGCATCACGACCGGGTTCAGCACGTTGTAGAAGGCGTCCAGGTTGGTGTGCACCACCTCGTCCCATTCCTCGCCGCTCATGGCCGGGAACGCGGCATCGCGCGCCAGCCCGGCGTTGCAGACCACGCCGTAGTAGCAGCCGTGCGCCTCGATGTCGGCCAGCAGGGCGGCGCTGCTGGCGGCACGGTCGGCCACGTCGAAGCTCAGCACGCGCGCGCTGCGGCCGAGCGCGCGCACGGCGTCGGCGACCGACTCCGCTTCATCGCGCCGCGCGCGGCAGTGCACGACGATGTCGTAGCCGTCGCGCGCCAGGCGCAGCGCCACCGCACGGCCGATGCCGCGCGAGGATCCGGTGACGAGTACGTTGAGGTTGCTCATGCTTGTTACCCTTGGAATTTCCCTGCTTGTGTCGCTTCAGGTTGTGTCGTTGGCCGCGTGCCCGCCTGCGCCTGCAGGAAAGCCTGCGCGTCGTCGGGCTGGTAGACGGAGAGGTTGGCCTGCGCCAGCATGCGGCCGTCCTGCTCGATGGTGCAGGCGAACATGCCCAGTCCGTTGTCGCCCGCCAGCTCCGAGCGCACACGGATGGTCAGTTCGCTGCCGACCGCGAAGGAAGGCTGCGCGCATTCGTAGCGGCGCGTGCCGAGCAGGAAGCCGATGCCCGGCGCCCGCCCGGCGCGGCGGTCGCGCATGCCGGCCCAGGCCGCGATGGTCTGCGCCATGTACTCCACGCCGACCCAGGCCGGCATGCCGGCCTCGTCGACGAAGAGCTGGGTGGCGCGCACCGTGGCACGCGCCACCGCGTCGTCCTCGCCGGCATGCAGCAAGGCGTCGATCAGCAGCATGGCACCGGCGTGCGGCACCACCTCGGCCACCGGCGGCAGCACCTCGGGCGCCGCCGCGACAGGGCCTGCCGCCACCCCGGCGATGCCGGCATGCTGGCTGTCAGTCATCTGCGCTGTCTCCATCATGTTCAGCCCTGGTCCAGCAGCAGCACGCCGTTGCTGCCGCCGAAGGCGAAGGAATTGCTCATCAGGTAGCGCGGCGCCCGCCCCAGCGCGTCGCCGGGCGCCACCAGCGGCTGCGGCGGCAAGGCCGGATCGGCCACGCCGTCCCACCAGTGCGGCGGCAGCCTGCCCTGAGGATTGTCCACCAGCGTCAGCCACAGCAGTGCGGCTTCGATCGCCCCGGCGGCACCGAGCGCATGGCCGGTCAGCGGCTTGGTCGAGCTGACCGGGACGTCGCTGCCCAGCAGCGCTGCCACCGCAGGCAGTTCCATGGCATCGTTCTGTGGCGTGGCGGTGCCGTGCAGGTTGACGTAGTCGACCGCGCGCGCGTCGATGCCGGCGCGGGCCAGCGCCTGCGCCATCGCCGTGCGCGCGCCCTGCCCGCCCGGCTCGGGTGCCGAGATATGGTAGGCATCGGCGCTTTCGCCCCAGCCCGCGAGCCGCACCGGGCCCGCTTCGCGCGTCATCAGGAACAGCGCCGCGCCTTCCCCGAGGTGGATGCCGGCGCGGTTGGCCGACAGCGGCAGGCAGCGCTGCGGGCTGACCGACTCCAGCGCGCGGAAGCCGGCGATGGTGAAGCCGCACAAGGTATCCACGCCGCCGCACAGCACCGCATCGGCGGCGCCGCAGGCGAGCAGGCGCGCGGCGGCGGCCATCGCCTTGGCGCTGGAGGAGCAGGCGGTCGACAGCACATAGGCCGGCCCGCGCGCGCCGGTGAGGCGGGCGAGAAAGTGCGCGGGCGAGCCCAGTTCCTGCTGCCCGTACACATAGCCCGCCGGCCACGTGCCGGACGCCGCGCGCGCCGCCACCGCGCGCTCGCCTTCGGCGATGCCGGAGGTACTGGTGCCCAGCACCACCGCCACGCGTGCCGGACCGTGCCGCGCCACCGCCGCGTCGACAGCGGCGCGGAGCGGTTCCAGCGCGGCCAGCAGCATGGCGTTGTTGCGCGTGCGCTGCGCCACCGGCGTGTCCGCCGGCAACGCGGCGGCGGCATCGGCGGCCAAGGGCGCCGTGCCCAGGTGCAGGCACTCGCCCGGGGTGTAGCGCTCGGTCAGCTCGCCGCCGGCGGGACCATCGCTGCGCCACAGCGCCGCGCGCACGGCCTCGGCGCCGATGCCGAGCGCGCACGCCACGCCCATCTGGTTGAGGAATACGGTCATGGGCGGACTCCATCGCCGGCCGGCGCCGCAGCCAGGTTGCGGATCTCCAGCGTGTAGCCATCGCGCCGGTGGGCCAGCGCAATGAGCCGGTCGCCGCGATTGTCCGGGTCGCCCGGATAGCCGATCGCGACCACGGCTTCGGCGCCCTGGCGCAGCTCGCGCCAGCCCGGCCCCTCGGCCAGGGTCCAGCCCGGCGGCAGCGCCGCCGCCACCGCGGCCGACGGCCACAGCGCCAGCTGCAGGTCGCTCAGGATGCGCTCCGGCATCAGCTCGGCCGGAGCCCACGGCGAACGCGACACCTGCAGGCGGGTGCCGTCCCAGGCCAGGCGCGCCAGCACCTGCCCGCCCGCCAGCGCGGCGAGCCGGGTCGTGCCGGCATCGGCCTCGAGCAGGGCCTGCAGTTCGCGCACGTGGTCGGCGCCGGCGCCATCGCGGAAGCGCACGCGGATCTGCTGCTGCCAGGCCAGGGTGCGCCCCAGCGCGGCCGGCGCAAGCCGTAGCAGCGGCGCGGCGGCGGCCGCAGCGGCCGGAGCGGGCGACGCAGCCGCCACGGCCGGGCTGGCGGCGGGCGGCGCGGACGTGCCGCAGCCGGCAGAGACCCATGCCGTCACCAGGGCGGACACCAGCGCCGGCATGGCATCACGCCACGCCAGGCGGTCGGGGCTCAGTCGGCGCAAAACTGCTCCAGCACGTTGAGGCGGCGGCGCGACTCGGTGACGAAGGGGTTGTCGCGGTCCCAGGCGTAGCCGGCCAGGATGGCGCTGATCATGCGGCGGATCTCGTCGGTGGCGTCGGGATGGAAGATCAGCTTCTGGAAGCGCCCTTCGTACCAGGCTTCGACGAAGGTGCGGAAGCAATCCACGCCGGCCTTCAGCGGCCGGGCGAACTCGGCCTCCCAGTCGACCGCCTCGCCAGCGAAACGGCGTGCCAGGCAGTCCGCCGCCAGGCTGGCCGACTTGAAGGCGATGGTGACGCCGGAGGAGAACACCGGGTCGAGAAACTCGCCCGCGTTGCCCAGCAGCGCATAGCCGTTGCCCCACAGCGAGCTGACGTTGGCCGAGTAGCCGGCGATCTGCCGTGCCGGCGTATCCCAGCGCGCATCGGCCAGCAAGCGCGCCAGGCCCGGCTCTTCGCCGACCAGGGTGCGCAGGCGCGCCATTTCGTCGCCGGCGTAGCCGTCGAGGAATTCCTTGCGCGCGACCACCCCTTGCGAGCAGCGGCCGTTGGAGAAGGGAATGGTCCAGTACCAGACGTCGACGTGCTCGGGGTGCACGCTGATCAGGATCTTGTTGCGGTCGAACTCGCCGCTGGGGATGCGATCCTCGACGTGGGTGAACAGCGCGCTGCGCACCGGGAAGCCGGAGGGCGACTCGAGCTGCAGCAGGCGCGGCAGCACGCGGCCGAAGCCGGAGGCATCGAGCAGGAAGCCGGCGCTCACCTGGTAGCGCGCGCCGTCCGGCGCCTGCACCGTCACCAGCGGGCGGGCACCGCTCACGTCGATGGCCAGCACCTGGTGCCGGAAGCGGACCTCGGCGCCCTGGCGCGCGGCTTCCCGGATCAGCACGTCGTCGAAGTGCGCGCGCTGGACCTGGTAGGTGGTGCCCCAGCCCGGCGAGAACTTGTCGCGGAAATCGAAGGCCGTATGGCGGCCGGCGCGCGAGAAGGCGGCGCCGTTCTTGTACTGGAAGCCCGCTTCCACCACGGCCTGCAGCATCCCTGCCGCCTCGATATAGGCCATGCTCTGCGGCAGCAGGCTCTCGCCGATCGAGAAACGCGGGAACGTCTCCTTCTCCAGCACCAGCACCTGGATGCCGCGCTGGCGCAGCAGCCCCGCGGCGACCGAGCCCGCCGGGCCCGCGCCGATGATCAGCACATCGACCTGTTCTACCTGTTCGCTTGTCATGCAGCGTACTCCATCCTTCTCGAATTCCTGCCCCGTCATGGCGCCCCCCGCGGGTGCGCCGGCACGAAGCCTCGATCTCCTGGTGCCCCGCCCGGCGCCTGCGCCGGACGGAACCATGGCGCCAGTCCCCACACGGTGCCGACGCCGGCCAGCATGGTCAGCCCGAACACGCGCAGCGCCGGCGTCGCCGACAGCGCGAGCAGGCCGAAGGCCAGCAGCGTGCTCGCCGCGCCCAGCACCACGGCGGTCCAGGAGGCGCCGTCGCCGGGGTGCTCCAGCAGGAAAATGCCGTAGTCGACACCGACGCCGAGCAGCAAGGCCAGCGCCAGCACCGAGAACAATTGCAGCGGCATCTGCAGCCAGCCCAGCAGCGCCAGCGCGGCAAGCGCCGCCAGCAGCGTCGGCGCCAGCGCCCGCCAGCTGGCGCGGCCATAGCGCCACGCCAGCAGCAGGGCGACGCCGGCGGCACCGGCCAGCAGCAGCCAGCTCATCAATTGGCGGTAGTGGCGCAGCAGGCGGCTCATGCCGTCCACGCGGTCCACCCACTGTACGCCAGACAGCCCGCTCACCGCATCCGCCACCGCGCGCATCGTGCCGGGACGCTCCAGCCCCTGCAGCAGGATCACGCTCGCATACCCTTGATCGATCCGGCCCAGCCACAGCGGGCGCAGCATGGCGGACACCGGGTGCCGCAGCCAGTCTTCCAGGCGCAGCGGGCTGCGCGCCGGTGCGCGCGCCGGCACAACCGCCGCGCCGCCGAGGGCCTGCGCCACGCGCGCCCGCGCGGCCGCCTCCAGCGGCGCCGCCAGCGCGGCGTCCGCCTGCTGGCGCCGGGCCGACGGCACCCAGTCCGACAAGGCCAGCAGCCCGGCCAGTTCCTGCCGCGCCAGCAGCGGCGCCAGCGCCGCGCGCGCGGCCTCCTCGCGCTCCAGCACCTGGTCGGGCGAGCCACCCCGCACCAGCACGAACTGCGCGGGGCTGGGCGCCGCCAGCAGGCGGCCGGCGGCGCGCTGCGCCGCCACCAGCGCCGCCGGCGAACTCTGCAGCTGGCGCACATCGTCGGCCACCTGCAGCCGCATCAGGCCGGGCACGATCCACACCGCCAGCGCAAGCGCCAGCAGCACCGTGGCACGATTGGCGCCCACGCGCGGCCAGCGCGCCAGGTTGGCGGCCAGCCGCTGCGACAGCGGGGTCGGGCGCAGGCCGCCGCGGTCCAGCCAGGGGAACCACAGCACGACCGTGAGGCAGGCCGCCACCAGGCCGGTGGCCGAGAACAGCGCCATCTGGCGCAGGCCCGGGAACGGCGCGATGCCCAGCGCCAGGTAGGCCACCACGCTGGTCGCCAGGGCCAGCGCCATGCCGGGCAGCAGCGCGCGCATCACGCGCCGTGGCGGCGCACCGCCCTCGGCCTGGCGCGCGACGAAGTAGTGGATGCCGTAGTCCTCGGCCACCCCGACCAGGCTGGCGCCGAACACCAGGGTGATCAAGTGCACCCGCTCGAACACCAGCGCCGTCACCGACAACGCTGCCGCCGTGCCGATCGCCAGGGACAGCGCCACCAGCACGATCGGACGCAGCGAGCGGAAGGCCAGCCACACCAGCAGCAGCACCGCCGCCAGCGAGCCGAGTCCGATCACGTTCATCTCGCGGTTGGCCTGCGCCGCGGCGGCCTCGGCGTGCAGCGGGATGCCGGCGGCGATGACCTCGACCGCGCCGGCGGGGTCCGCCTGCGCAGCGGCGCGGGCGCGCGCCAGCAGGTCGGCATAGTCGGTCGCGCCGCTGGCGCTGAAGGCCGGCCGCGTGATGCGGTAGCTCAGCACCACCCAGTGGCGCCCGTCGGCCTCGACGGTGGCGAGGCCGTCGCGTTCCTGCACGCGCGTGGCGCCGGCGCGCGCCAGCCACCATTGCGGCCACAGGCCGAGCGGGTCCTCGCTCCATTGCGTCAGGCGGGGGCCGGCCGACAACTGGTAGAGGCGCGCCAGCGCCTGCCGCGCCAGGTCCTCGCCATCGGCGGCGCGCAGCATCTGGCGCTGCCCGTCGGTCAGCAGGCGGTCGCGCCACGGGCGGTAGAAATCCAGCGCGGCATCGAAATCGAAGGCGGCCAGGCGGTCCTGCGGCTGCAGCAGGCCGCCCCCGTCGCCGAGCGCGGCGCTGAAGCGGCGCGCGGCGGCGCGCGCCTGCTCCCAGGCCGGCGCCCCCACCAGCACGGCGACCTCGCGCGAGGCGCCGTCGGCCAACTGGCGCAGGGCCTGGTCCGCCAGCGCGCTGCGCGCATCGGCCGGCAGCAATGCCATCACGTCGGTGTCGAGCCGGGCATCGCGCCAGAACTGCACCTGGTGCACGACCAGTGCCAGCACCAGCAGCAGCCAGGCGAAGGCCAGCGCGCGTGCGCTCGCGGACCCGCGGCTAGTCAAAGCGCCGCTCCTGCTCGGGCGTCAGGCGGGCCGCCGTGCCGGGCTCGATCATCCGCACCAGCGTGCTGTCGCCGCCCGCCTCCTCCCAGCGCACCGAGCGGACGAAGCGGTCGCCGCTCAGCTCGATGCGGCTGAACGCCCTGCGCAGACCGGCGTCGGCCGGCACCAGCGACAGCGACCAGCCGTGCGCGCCGGCCAGCTTCCCCTCCGCCTGGAAACGTGCCGCCAAGGCGCGCAGGTCGCCCTGCAGCATGGCCATCACGGTCTGCGCCACCTGCCGCATGGCGGGCTGCGCATCGGCCTGCAGCTGCTGCTGCACGGTGCCGTCGGCGCCGCGCATCACCAGCCGCTCGGGCGTCACCAGCAGGCTGGAGACGAAGGGCTCGCGCGTCTGCCAGGACACGCCGCGCCCGCGCGCCAGCACGAAGTCGCCGCGCGCCACGAGCGGGTTGGCGAAGCCAGCCAGGTGGCGCGTCTGCTCGAAGCGGCCGTGGACGACCGGCGCGGGATCCAGCCGCGCGGCCACGCCGGCCAGCACGTCGGCCGCCGGGGCGGACGCGCGCTGCGCCGGCGGCGGCGCAGCCAGCGCGCCGCTGCCCAGCAGCAACGCCAGCAGGCCGGCGGCGCCCGCCTGGCCCAGCCTCATGGCTTGATCCCCAGGCGCTCCCACAGCACCGGCGGACAGACGAAGCAGAGTTCCCCGCTGGTCGCTTCCACCGCCACCTGGATGGTGTAGCCCTTGGTCAGGCGCCGCCCGCTGGCCGCGTCGCGCACCAGGTACTCGATCTTCAGGCGGTTCTCCCACTCGGTGATGGTGGCGCGCACCAGCACGGACTGGCCATAGTGCAACGGCTGGACGTACTTGATGCGCAGGTCGACCACCGGCCACAGGTAGCCGGAATCGCGCATGGCGGGATAGTCGTAGCGGTAGCGCGCCAGCAGCGCGCAGCGCGCCTGCTCGAAGTAGCGCAGGTAATTGCCGTGCCAGACCACGTTCATCGGGTCGAGGTCGTGGAAGGCAGGTGTCAGGGTGATCTCGTGGCTGAGTTCGGATGTCATGGGCCGTTCCGTTGCGGGCGCGTCGCGCCATCCTGTCCGGACGCGGCGGATGCCTCGCCGCCGGCCCAGAAGTCGTAGAAATTGAACCACTCGTAGGGCGAGGCCAGCAGCAGCGCCTGCAGCCACGCGGCAAAGCCGGCGGCATGCGCGGCCAGCGCGGCCTCGCGCCCGCCGCGCGGCAGGCGCACGTCGCGCGCCAGCTCGGTGAAACGCAGCAGGTGGCCGCCACGCGTGCGCACGCAGCCCAGCGCGAACAGCGGACACTCCATCAAGGCCGCCAGCACGTACGGGCCCACGGGAAAGCGCGCGGGCGCGCCGAGGAAGGGCACGCGCACCGCGCGCCCGCCGTGCACCGGCACGCGATCGCCGGCGATGGCGACGAACTCCCCGGCACGCACCCGCGCCGCCAGTTCCGCGGCGCTGGCCGGCGTGAGGTCGTCGACCTGGTAGAGCTGCAGGCCGGAACGCGGATCCAGGCGCGCCAGGATGCGGTTGAAGCGCTCGGCATGGGCGGTGTGCACGAGCACCGTCAGGCGCAGCCCGGCACGCTGGCCGGCCAGCGCCCGGCACAGCTCCAGGCAGCCCATGTGCGCGGTGACGATGATGCCGCCCTGCCCCGACTCGATCTGGCGCAGCAGCACCGCCTCGCCTTCGCGCCGCACCGCGCCGAAGGGATAGCGCCCGCCGATGGCCAGCAGCTTGTCCAGCAGCGTCTCGCCGAAGGACAGCAGGTGGCGCAGGCTGTGGCGCCGCCCGGGCTGCGTGCCGGCGGGCAGCCCGGTGGCACCGCCCTGTTCCTGCACGCGCCGCAGATAGTCGAGCGAGGCGTGGCGCGCCAGCGGATTGGCCAGCCAGTAGTAGGCGACCACCGGATACAGCACCAGGCGGAACAGGCCGCGGCCACACACGCGGTACAGCGCGTACAGGCACCAGATGCCCCACACCGAGGTGGTCTCGCCGATGGTGCTCCAATGGCGCGGTGCCTGCGGCGTGCTCATGGCCGGGCTCCGCCGGCCGCGCGCGGCAATCTGCGCCACAGCAGCCACGGCAGGCGCCGCAGCATGCCGGCAAACAGGCGCGCATGCATGCAGGAAATCAGCACGTTGTCGCGCCAGACGCGGAAGTGCGACACCCCGTCGGCGGGATAGGTCACGCGCGTCGGCACATTGACGATGGCCACGCCGCGCCAGACCAGGTGCACCAGGATCTCGGTGTCGAACTCCATGCGCTTGCCCAGCGCCTGCCGCGCCAGCAGCGCCCGCACCGGCGCCAGCGGATAGACGCGCAGCCCGCACATGGAATCGCGGATGGCCAGCGACAAGGTGTTGATCCAGACCCACACATGGGTCAGGTAGCGCGCCAGCTTGCGCACGCGCGGCACCGAGTCGTCATAGAGGGGATGGCCGCAGATCATCGCCGTCGGGTGGGCACGCGCCAGCGCCAGGAACTGCGGGATGCAGCCGGCATCGTGCTGGCCGTCGGCATCGATCTGCAGCGCGTGCGTATAGCCGCGCTGCCAGGCCGCCTCGAAGCCGGCCATGATGGCGCCGCCCTTGCCCTGGTTCTGCGGCAGGCGGATCAGGGTGACCTGCTGCGGATGGCGCGCGGCCAGCGCGCGCAGCACCTGCGCGCAGGCGGGGCCGCTGCCGTCGTCCACCAGCAGGCAATGGCACTGTTCGGCCAGGATGGCGTCGACCATGGCGCCGATCGCGCGCTCGTGGTCGTAGACCGGCACCAGCACGACCGGCCGGAAGGCCTGCGCGGCACGCTCAGTCATGTGTGGCTCCGAACACGATGCGGCCGCTGGCGTGCGTGCCGGCCGCCGAGCTCAGGCGGAACGCCAGCGTGGCGCGCTCGGCCTGCCAGGTGAGCGCCAGCGCCACCGTGCTGCCGGGCACGATCACCGCCTGGAACTTGAGTACGTCCAGGCGCTGGAAGGCGGTGCGCGGCGGCACCGGCAGGCGCTGCGGCGCCAGCTGCATGACCCACTCGACCTGGGCCACCCCGGGCACGATGGGCGCGCGCGGAAAGTGCCCGTCGAAGACGGCCAGCTCGCCATCGATGTACAGCTCGGCCGTCGCCGTGGCGCCGTCGCCGTCTCCGTCTCCGTCCAGCCAGCGCACCTCGGGCAGCACGCGCCGGAACAGCGCGCGCAGCATGGCATCGCTGGTCTTGCCCTGCGCATTGCACGGCAGCGCGGCGGGAAAACGCCAGCGGCGCGGCAGCGCCAGCGTATCGACGGTATCGGCCAGGGCCTCGCGCAGCGCGGCGGCGAGGCCGGCGCGGCCCTGCGCGGCGAGCACGGCCTGCCCCGCCGCCGCGGGCACCACGACCGCTGCCAGGCGCGTTCCCACCGCCAGCTCCAGCAGCGTGACACGCGCCTCCTGCACCAGCGGCGTCGCCGCCAGCGCACGCTCCACCGCGCTCAGCGAGACCCGCTTCTCTTCGATCTTGGCGATGCGGTCGGCGCGACCCGCCAGCACGAAGCCGCCGTCTGCGGCCGGCTGCGCCAGATCGGCGCAGACATGCCAGCCGGCGTCCGGCAGGTGGTCCGAGCGCACCGCCAGCAGTCCGTCGCGCAGGCACCAGTCGACGCCCGGCAAGGGGCTCCAGCGTTCCTGCTGGCGCGCTTGCTGGCGCCAGGCGATGCCGCCGGTCTCGGAACTGCCGAAGACCTCGATCGGCGCCTGGCCGAGGTGGCGCAGGGCATCCGAGGCGGCCTGCGCCGGCAGCGGGCCGCCGGAGGAAAACACGGCACGCAGCGCGCGCCGCGCCGGCGCCCAGTCCAGCCCTTCGGGCAGGCGGCGCAGGTGTGCCGGGCTGCTGACCAGCAGCGCCGGGCCGTCGAGCGCGGCGGCCTGCGCCACCAGCTCTTCGTGGAAGGCCAGGCGCGCCAGGGGCATCGGGCGGCCGGCCGCGAGCGGCCACAGCACGCAGAACAGCAGCCCGTAGATATGCTGTGGCGCGACCGTGCAGAGCACCTGCGCGCCATCCGGCAGCGCGGCGCCGAAGGCCGCCTCCAGCGCAGCCACCTCCGCCTCCAGCTGGCGCAGCTGCTTGGGCACGGCCTGCGGCACGCCGCTCGAGCCCGAGGTGAACAGGGTCAGCCCGCAGTGCCGCGCGTCCAGCGGCGGCCAGGCCGCCGCCTCGCCACTGCCGGCCGCCTCCGGCAGGCCGGCGGGAGCGGGCAGCAGCCCGCCCGGCAGCTCGCCCGCCAGGCCATCCACCGCGCCGGCGCCGCCACGCAGCGCCGCCACCGTCGCCGGCAGCGCGTCGCCGGGCAGCACCACATGCTTGCCGGCATGCCAGGCGCCGAACAATGCCGCGGCGAACTCCGCATGGCCGTCCAGGTAAAGCGCCCAGCGCGTGCCGGGCCGGGCGGCAAAGGCCTGGCGCCAGGCCCGGGCACGCGCGAGGAAGGTGTCGGCATCCCACCCTGCCGCGCCCGCCCCCGCCACCGGACGCGCGCGTGCCGGCGCCGGCAGTCCTGCCAGCGCCGCCATCGTGCCGCTCACGCCGCGCCACTCACGCATGGTCGCTCCTTGCCATCACGCGCCGCCGCAGCAGCCACTCGCCGCCGAACATGGCGCCGATCAGCACATAGGCGATGCCGCCGTTGTACAGGGCCCAGACACGGTCGCTGGCGAAGCAGGCGGTGAGCGCGGCCAGTGTGCCGTTGACGACGAAGAACAGGCACCAGGCCTGGGTGACACGGCGCGTGTAGCGCACGCCGGCCGGCGGCAGGTCGGGCTCGCGCAGGCGTGCCATGCGCTCGACCAGGCTCTGCCGGCCGAGCAGGCTCCAGCCGAACACGGCGAGCATGACGAGATTGACCATCACGGGATAGAGCTTGAGCGGCAACGCGCGGTCGGACACCAGGCCGGCCAGCGCCGGCAGCGCTGCCGCGGCGGCCATCGGCCACCAGCCCTGGCGGCGTCCGGCGCAGGCGCGCAGCAGCGCCAGCGCCAGCAGCACCAGCGCCATCGTGCGCGGCGACCAGTGCTGCAGGCCGAAATAGGCCAGCACCGGATAGCACAGCAGCAGGACGGCCAGCAGGGTGTTGCGCAACATGGTGGTCGGGTCGGCGGGATAGCGGGATAGCGGGATGGCGGACCGGCCTCAGGCCGGGGTCGGCGAGTCGATCAGGCGGGCCAGTGCCTCGACGATGTCCTGCACGGTGCGCACGGACTTGAAATGCTCGGGCTTCGGCGGCGTGCTCAGGATCGGCTTGAGCTTCACCAGCAGGTCGACGGCATCGATGCTGTCGATGTCGAGATCGTCGTAGAGCAGCGCCTCGGGGCGGATGCGCGCGGCGTCGATCTCGAAGCTCTCCTGCAGCACCGCGGCGACGCGCGCGTAGATTTCCTCGTGGGTCATGTTCGATTCCTCCTCAATGAGATCGGGGCGCCGGCCGGCTCAGGCCGCCGCCTCGCTGCGTTGCGCGGCGATGAAGGCAGCCAGCGCGGAGACGCTGGCAAAGCGTGCCCGCACCGCTTCCTTGTCGCCGTCGAGCTTGACGCCGAAGCGCTTCTGCAGGGCCAGGCCCAGCTCGAGCGCGTCGATCGAATCGAGGCCGAGCCCCTCGACGAACAGCGGCGCCTGCGCGTCGATGTCGGCCGGGCTCAGGTCTTCGAGCGACAGCGATGCAATGATCAGTTCCTTGATGTCTTCTTCAAGCGCCTTCACGGCCCACCTCCCTGGAAAAATATTCTGATAGCGCCTGTGTCAGCTGGCGCACGGCCAGGGCATCGTCGACGCCGGCCGCCAGGCAGGCGGCGGGGTCGATATCATCCTTGACCTCGATGACAAAACGCGGCCGCCGCAGCGGCACCGCGTACCACTTCTCGCCCTTGGCCAGCGTGGGCGGCTCGCAGCGGATCACCACCGGTGTCAGCGCGAAGCCGCCGCGCACGGCGATATTGGCCGCCCCGCGCTGCAGCCGCATGGGCGCGCCCGGCACCGTGCGCGTGCCCTCGGGAAAGATCACGAGGTTGTTGCCCGCGCGCAGCGAGGCGATGCAATCGTCGACCATGGCCGCGCCAGCGTCGTTGCATACGTAGCCGGTGGCCAGCACCGGTCCGCGCGTGAACGGATTGCGCGCCAGCCCGGCCTTGACCACGCAGTCGGCACGGCGCGTCAGCGCGATCAGGAAGACCACGTCGATCAGCGAGGGGTGGTTGGCGACGATCAGCAGCCCGCTGCGGCGCAGCCGCTCGGCATGCCGGATCTCGTAGCGCAGCACGCCGAGCCCGCGCATCAGCAGCAGGAACAGCCGGAAGGCATGGTGCACCAGCTGCTTGCAGGCACGCTGGCGCCGCAGGTCCGGGCCGGGCAGCAGCGCCACCAGCGGGAACACCACGATACGCAGCAGCAGCCCGCCCAGCCCGAAGGTGGAGAAGCAGACGCCGGTGGCGCAGACGCGCCAGGCGCGGTCGATGCGGTCAACCATGGCGCCGCCACTGCCAGGCGCACTGCTCGCCGTGGTGGATCAGCCCGGCCTCGCCCGACAGCATGAAGCGCAGCACCTCCAGGCCATGCGGCAGCGCGGGCGCTGGGCCGGATGCAGGTGCGGCGGGCACGGCGGAAGAGATCGGCGCCAGCGAGAACACCGGCTCGCCGGCGCGCGGCCGGCCCAGGCGCCAGGCCCAGCCGTACAGCGCGGCAGGCTCGTCGGCGAAGCCCGCATAGGCCTCGGGCAAGGGCGCCTCATAGTGGACCAGCAGGACTTCCGGCGCGCCGTCGGCCAGCAGGGCGCACGCTTCCACCACGCCCGCCTCGACCGTATCGCGTCCGGCGGCGACAGCCTGCTGGCAGGCGACATCCTTGCGGTCGATGGCATACAGGGCGCCGATGGCGTTGTGCACCGACAGGCCGAAGGCGGTCGGCGAGACCCCGCCTTCGGCGGCAAGGTCGGAGAGCATGTCGTAGGCGCGCTGCACGTCGCCATGGCGCGAGGCGAACACGGTGGGAATGCCGCCACCCTGGGCCTGGCATTCGTAGGCCGGCGCGAGCGCGACGCGGCCGAGCGGCACGACGCGACGGCGCAGCATCGGCGCCATGGCCTCCAGCGCCAGGTCGGCCGCGGCGGCCGAGGCGGACGGCAGCCACGGCGCCGCGCACCATTCCCGCCATGCCTGCTCCGCCTGCAGTCCGCCGGCCCGGGCGGACCAGGCACGAATACCGAATTCCATTGCCATGCCGTGCGCGTTGGGTGATCGTGATTCCGTATTGCACCCGCGCCGGCGCGCGCCGGCCGTTGCGGGGCGCTGTCGTGGCAGATAAGTGCGATCGATTGTCGTGGACCGGCGCCAGAGCGGCACCTTCCGAGGCCGGCGCCACACCGTGCGTGTGGCCGCCACGCCTTCCCTGTTTCTTCCTCTCCGGATGCCGTGCGACAGCCAGGACCGGCCAGGGCGCCGGCACCTACCATGCCAACGTCCCGCCTCGCCCTTAACGGCAATCCGCCGTTGTCCTTGAACCTGCGCGCGGCGCGCGCGGCCACTTCCCGGCCACTTCCCGGCCATGCCATGGCTGGCCGGAAAAGGCGGCCATAGCCGCTTTCTTCTCTTATCGGGGCGCGATTTTCTCACAATCCGGCCCGCGGGCGCCAGTTTCGGAGTGTCAGCATCGGTGTCGGCCTGCGGCCGGCCTGCCGCGCCCGACTTCCAGGCCGGCAGGGGCGCGGGGCGATGCTACAGCGCACGCTCGCGCTGCGGCCGGGCGCGCCGCCCGCATGCCCGGCCACGCTGCCAGGCGGGACGTGCCGCCAGCGGCGGTCGGCCGCATCGGCGACGATACCAGGCCGGTTCTGTCATCCGCTTCTCCCTGGGCCGGCGGGCGGGGCCGCAGGGCGCGGCGCCACCGATCTGCGCTCAGGCTAGGGGAACAGGCTTAAGGCTGGCTGAAGCCGGCCAAGGCAGGACGGCGCCGGAAATGGTAGCGCGGGCGACGCGCGACGCACCCGACATGAGCAGGATCGAGACAAAAGCGGAGAAATAATCGGGAATTGCCAGCGTAGCGCGAAGATGCTGACTGAACAGGAGGGAAAGCCCCGGCACAAAGCCGGGCGGCATCGTCTCACTGCGCCACGGCAAACCGGGACCGGGCGCGCGCACGATGCGCTGCCCGGCGGCGTGGGCGAGGCGTCCTGCCTCCGCCCACGCCCCGTCATCAGGCCTTCTTGACCCAGGCGCTGCACCAGCCGTTCATCGCCACCTGCTTGCCGGCGAACAGCGGGCACGGACCCTTGGCATCGCCGGCCTTGCCCTGGTACAGCTGGCAGTTGCCGCAGTGCTGGCTGGCTTCGTGCTTGGGGTACTTGGCCTTGTCGACCTTGTTGGTGTCCGCCTTGTAGCCGAGCGAGACGGCCTGCGGATCCTTCTCGTCCACCATGGCGCCACCCGCTTGCGCACGTGCCAAGGTGGAAACGGCCATGGCGCCGGCGGCAACGATCGGGATGGTCTTCAGGAACTGACGACGATTGGACATGATGCTTCCTTCTTTATGTGGGGGGGTAGGACTGCACATCGTTGTTGTAGGACGGCGACCGCCGCGTGCCGCATGGGCGATGCCGCGCGCGGGGACGGCCCGGCGGCCGCCGCCCATCCATACTAGTCCAAGGGAGAATGGTCATGGCGCCCCGGGGCGCCATGGCCGGCATCATGGATGCGGAATGGGCGGCCGCCGCACCGCCGCCCGTCGACTCTACCGGAAGCGTGCGCCGCCACGATGACCTGGCGCAAATTCCCGTGGCGCCACGGGTGCGCCAGATTGCCGCACCCCGTCCCGCCGCGCCTAGCGCGCGTCCTTGGGCTTGCCGCCCAGCGGCCAGTCCTTGGCCCGTGCCGCATAGTCGGGGCGAGGCTGCTGCGTGAAGTAGGCCGCCACGTCCACCGCGTCCTGCGCGGACAGCGTGCCGCCCTGGCCCAGCGGCATGTTGTGCTTGACGAAGGCCGCCGCGGTGTACAAGCGCGCCATGCCCGCGCCGACATTGAACGCATCCTTGCCCCATACCGGCGGGAACACATAGCCGCCGGCCGGATTGGGCATGCCCTGCCCCTCGGCGCCATGGCAGGACGCGCACTGGGCGGCGTAGAGCGCGGCACCGTGCTTGCTGTCGGGCACCAGCGCCGTATCGATCTTCTCGAAGCCGCGGCCGGCCACGTCGTGGCCGACCGGCACGCCGGTGGACAGCCACTTCATATAGGCCAGGATGTCGTTCATCTCGCCGGAATCGGGCGCCAGCGGCTTGCCGTTCATGGAGCGCTGGAAGCAGTCGTTGACGCGCTCCTGCAGGGAAATCACCTTGCCACTGCGTGCGCGGTACTCGGGAAAGGCAGCGGTCAGCCCGACCCACGGCGAGGCGTAGGGCACGGTGCCGCCGTTCAGGTGGCAGTTGGTGCAGTTCAAGCCGTTGCCGACGTTGCCCGGCAACAGCTTGCGGGTATCGCTGAGCAAGGCCTTGCCGCGCAGGATGGCTTCGCCCACCGCGCCCTTCGGCACGCTGGCCGGGTCCGGCACGACGAAGGGGACCTGGTCCTGCGCCGCGCGCGCCGGCAACGCGGCGGCGAGCGCCAGGGCCAGCGCCAGGGGAACGGCCATCTTCAGGGGAATCCGCATGTGTCTTCTCTCTTCCATGTCGTGTGGTGTTGTTTTGTATTCTGTTCTGTTCTGTTCTGTTGTGGGTGCTGATGCGCCCCGCCGCTCAGGACTTGCCGGCCGCCGCCGGCTGCGCCGCACGCCGGGCCGCGCCGACGCGTTCGACGCCTTCGAACACCAGCATGCCGGCCAGCATCGCGGCGACGAAGCCCCAGGCCTTGGCATAGCCGGCCCCGAGCGCGACCAGCGCGGGGCCGGGGCAGAATCCGGCCAGGCCCCAGCCCACGCCGAAGGCGGCGCTGCCCAGCACCAGCCGGAGCGTGATCACACTGCTGGCGGGCAGCTGCATCGGCAGCCCGAGCAACGAGCGCTGGCGGCGCTTGGCCAGGAAGAAGGCGAAGAAGCTCACGCAGATGGCCCCCACCATGACGAACACCAGCGACGGGTCCCACTCGCCGGCCAGGTCGAGGAAGCCGAGCACCTTGGCGGGATTGGCCATGCCGGACACCATCAGCCCGATGCCGAACAGCAGGCCGGAAATCAGCGCGGTCAGGATCGGCATCTCAGGCTCCCAGCAGGTGGCGGGTCACGAAGACGGTGGCAAAGCCCGCCACCATGAAGGTCAGCGTCGCCACCAGCGAGCGGATCGAGCCGCGCGCGATGCCGCACACGCCGTGGCCGCTGGTGCAGCCGCTGGCGAAGCGCGTCCCCAGGCCGACCAGGAGGCCGGCCAGCAGCACCTCGCCCCAGCCGCTCTCGATGTCGGGGTGCACCGCATGGCCGGACAGCGCCGCCAGCAGCGGCGCGCCGACCAGCCCGGCGAGGAAGGCCGCGCGCCAGGCCACGTCCTTGCGCGGCCGCGCGAACAGGCCGCCGACGATGCCGCTGATGCCGGCGATGCGCCCGTTGCACAGGACCAGCAGCGCGGCGGCGGCGCCGATCATCACGCCGCCCGAAAAGGACAGCGTGGGGGTGAAGTTTCCAAGGTCGATCAGCATGGTGTCTCCTGCAAGTCTCGATATTCGTGGGCGCGGGCCGGCCCCGCTAGCGCGGCGCGGCCAGGTCGCCGGGCTCTGCGCAATAGTGCTGGTACAAGGTCTGCATGACGGCCATTGCCTGCGGGCTGGCAATGGCGTAGAAGATGTGCTTGCCTTCGCGGCGCGTGGACACGACCCCGCTGTCGCGCAGTACGCCGAGCTGCTGCGACAGGGTCGGCTGGCGGATGCCCAGGCGCGCCTCCAGGTCGCCCACGCGCAGTTCGCCCTGCGCCAGTTGGCACATCAGCAGCAGCCGGTCCGGATTGGCCAGCACCTTGAGCAAGCCGCAGGCGCGGGCGGCCGCGCCGCGCATGGCATCGACCTCGATGTCCGCGGCGCTCTCGGCGCCATCTCCACCATCAGGCAGGTGCTCCGGCAAGCCGTCCATCGGGCACTCCTCCTCAGTCTTTACCGGTCAATATTATATATATTTGTATATTGATAGCAAGACCCCAGGCCTGGGATGCGGCTCGTCTCCCGCCTCTCTCCAGCCAGCGCGCCCGGCCTCCCCAGCCGATATGAATAGGCGAAAAGCTTCGTTGTGAGGTGCAAGGCCTTCCCCAATACTAGTTGCCAGCCCTGCCGGGCGGACGCGCCACAGGGCGCCCGCGCCCTCCTTCCTCCCAGCCGGCAGGCCAGCCAGGACCGAACACCCGATGCCAGCCAACGCCACGCCTTCCCACGCGCGCCGCCGCGCACTCCAGCAACTCGCCGCGCTCGCCGCCGGCGGCGTCGGGCTCGGCCTGGCCGCCTGCTCGCGCGAAGACGCGCAGGCGCCCGGCAAGGCCGCCGCGGGCGGCGCTCCCGCCGTCATCCGGCAGGCCGGCGACAAGGTCCGCTTCAAGTATCCCGACAACCCGAGCTTCGACCTGGTCTACCTGGCCGACCAGCTCGGCTACTTCGACGGCAGCAATACGCGCCCCGACTATATCGGCAAGGTGGCCGCGCCGCAGATCATCCCGCTGGTGGGCACCGGCGAGATCGACTTCGGCTCGCGCATGGTGCCGCTGGTGATCTCGGCCTTCGCCAGCGGCGCCGACATCCAGGTGGTGGCGGCCGGCGGTGAAACGCTGGAAGCGGCGCCGCACATGAAGTATTTCGTGCGCAAGGACTCGGGCATCCGCCAGCCCAAGGACCTGGAAGGCAAGACCATCGGCTTCAACAGCTTCGGCGCCTGCGCGGAATTCGTCACCAAGACCTTCCTGCGCCAGAAGGGCGTGGACGTCAGCAAGATCAACTTCGTGGTGATCCCCGACGACCAGGCCGAGCAGACCCTGGCCACCGGCAACACCGACCTCGCCATCATCCACGCGCCCTACTCCGGCCGCGCCGACCATGCGCCCAACCTGGTGCGGCTGTGGAGCGACTACGACCTCGACCGCGGCCTGGGCGGCATGGCGCCGTACAGCGCGCACGGCAAGTTCATCCGCGAGCATCCGGAGGCCGTGCGCGACGTAGTGACGGCGCTGGCCAAGGCCGCCAACTGGGTCAACGCCAATCCGGAAGACGCCCGCAAGCTGGTGTCCCAGCGCATCAAGCTCGACCTCCAGTACGTCGACCGCTATGCCTACGTCAAAGACCTCGTCATCACCGAACCGCCGATCCAGTACTACATCGACGTGCTGGAGCGCGAAGGCAAGCTGGCGCGCGGCAAGGTGGCCGCGCACCAGATCTACACCAACGCCTTCAACCCCTACGCCAGCGGCGGCGCCGCGCCGGCCAAGGCCTGAAGGAAACCCCATGTCCGGCAAGATCAGCGCGCGTGGCGTGCGCATGGACTACGCGGTGCGCAACGACGCCGGCCAGCCCGAAGAGGTGGCCGTGCTGCGCGACTTCGACCTCGACGTGCGCGAGGGCGAGTTCCTCTCCATCCTCGGCCCCTCGGGCTGCGGCAAGTCCACCTTCCTCTCCATCCTGGCCGGCCTGACCGAGCGCACCGGCGGCAGCATCCGCATCGACGGCCGCGCACTGGCCGGCATCAACCCGTACCAGGGCGTGGTGTTCCAGGGCTACGCGCTGTTTCCCTGGCGCACCGTGCTGGAGAACATCGAGGTCGGCCTGGAGATCCGCGGCGTGGCCAAGGCCGAGCGCCGCCGCATCGCGCAGGAGTATCTCGAACTGGTCGGCCTGGCGGGCGCCGGCAGCCGCTATCCGCACGAGATCTCCGGCGGCATGAAGCAGCGCGTGGCGATCGCGCGCGCGCTCGCCTACAAGCCCGACGTGCTGCTGATGGACGAGCCCTTCGCCGCGCTCGATGCGCAGACGCGCGAGATCCTGCAGGGCGAGCTGCTGCGCATCTGGGAGCAGTACCGCAAGACCATCGTCTTCATCACCCACAGCCTCGACGAAGCCATCTTCCTGTCCGACCGCATCGCGGTGATGACGCGCCGGCCGGGCACCGTCAAGCAGATCCTCGACGTGCCCCTGCCGCGCCCGCGCCTACCCGAGCTGCGCAATGCCGCAGCCTTCGTCCACCTGCGCCAGCAGGCCTGGGACATCCTCAAGGACGAGGTGCAGTTCGCCAGCCCGGCGGCGACGCCGCGGCCGCTCGGCGCCACCGCCGACCCGCGCGAGCGCGGCGAGGCGGCGGCGGTGCCCCCCTCAGTGGCCGCGCCGCCACTGGCGGTACCCGGCCGGCCTGTATCCGCCACGGCGGCGGAGGCCGCACCATGAGCGCCCGCAAGCGATCCCTCCGCCTCGGCGAACATGCGCTCGGCCTGGCCGGCATCGCCGCCTTCCTGCTGCTGTGGGAGGCCGTGCCGCGCCTGGGCATCGTCAGCCAGGCCTACCTGAGCCCGCCTTCACAGGTCGCCGAGGCGATCTGGCAGCTGCTCGCCAGCGGCGCCCTCGCCAAGCACCTGGCCGCCAGCCTGCAGCGCTCGCTGTACGGCCTGGCGCTCGCCATCGGCCTGGGCGTGACACTCGGCCTGCTGATGGGCTGGTTCGCGCGCTTCGAGACCGTGGTCGACCCCATCCTGCAGCTGTTCCGGCAGACTTCGGCGTTCGCGCTGTTCCCGGTCTTCATCCTCTTCCTCGGCATCGGCGAGCTGTCCAAGGTGGCGCTGATCTTCTGGGCCTCGTTCTGGCCGGTGCTGCTGAGCACGATCAGCGGCGTGCGCCAGGTCGACCCGTTGCTGATCCACTCGGCCCGCTCGATGGGCGCCTCGCGCGCCTTCGTGTTCCGCAAGGTGGTGCTGCCGGCGGCGGCGCCGTCGATCTTCACCGGCATCCGGCTGGCGGGCACCTACTGCGTCACGGCGCTGGTGGCGGCCGAGATGATCGGTGCGCATTCGGGCCTGGGCTTCCTCACGCTCAATGCGCAGGAAGTATTCCAGATCCCCACCATGTATGCGGGCATCCTGCTGCTGGCCCTGCTGGGCCTGGCCATGAACTACGCGCTGGCGCTGGTGGAGCGGCGCCTGACGCGCTGGCGGCGCGGGCTGACGCTCAATGCCTGAGCCGCTCGACCTGGACCTGCTGCCGGCCCCGGCGCCAAGGCAAGCGCTGCCGCGGCTGCCGCTGCTGTCGCGCCGCATCCGGTTGTCGCTGGCCGCCGCGGCAGCCGCCGTGCTCGCGGGCATGCTGGCGACGGCGGCGCTGC
Source organism: Cupriavidus sp. USMAHM13 (assembly GCF_001854285.1). Taxonomy (NCBI): domain Bacteria; kingdom Pseudomonadati; phylum Pseudomonadota; class Betaproteobacteria; order Burkholderiales; family Burkholderiaceae; genus Cupriavidus; species Cupriavidus sp. USMAHM13. The sequence goes on along the minus strand of NZ_CP017752.1, from coordinate 1,954,896 downwards.
CACCGCTGCTGGCGCGCCTGCCGCACCTGCCCGAGCGCCTGCCGGCGCCGCTGCAGCACTGGCTGGCGCAGCGCGTGGCACCGCCCGACTGGCATGCCCTGCGGCTCGGCCCGGTGCTGGCCGAGGCCAGCCGGCGCGGCGTGCTGGTGGTCGGCGTGCGCGCCTATGCGCGGCCCGCGCCGCCCGGCGCACCGGCTCCCGCCGAACCCGACGCCTTCGATGCCAGCCTGGCGCGCCAGCTCGCCGCCCACCTCGGCCTGCGCCTGCGCCTGGTCGGCCTGCTGGGCGACGCGGGCGACCCGGGCGACCCGCGCAACGCCCCTGCCCTGCTGCCCGGGCCGCGCCCCGACCTGCTGCTGGCCGGCGCCGGCGCGGTGCCTGCGGCACCGGCGGCGGCGCGCGTGCCCACCGCCTACACCGGCGGCATGGGACAGGTGCTGGTGCTGCGCAAGAGCGCCTATCGCCATCCTGCCGACCTGGCGCGGCGCAGCGTCTGCGTGGCGCAAGGCAGCCCCTATGCGCACACGCTGGCGGCCCGCTACGGCGCGCTGCCGCGCACCTATGCTTCGGCGATCCGCGCGGTGTCGGCCTTCCTCGCCGGCGAGTGCGACGGGCTGGCTGACGACACCCTGGCGCTGGCGCGCCTGGCGCGCCTGCCGGAGTGGCGCTTCTACCGCGCGCTGGACGGCGCCGTCGCGCCCGACAATGGCGCCGCCCAGATCGTGCTGCGCGCCGGCGACCCGCTTTCGGCCGCCTATGTCGAGCGCGCCGTGCGCTACTGGAAGAGCGGCGGCGCCCTGGCGCAGGCGCGCGAACGGCGCGCCGCCGACCTCGCCTTCGAGGCCGGGCAGCTGCAGGACGGGCTGGTCTGCCACAACTAGCAGGACACTGGTCCACTGGTTCCCCGCAATGGGTCGGTGCCTGCCCTGCCATGCGGACTCATCGCGTCGTTGCAAGGGCTCGCCATCGCCGTGCGATGGCTGCGCTATGCGCCTGGCGCGGATTCCCGCATGGCATCTCCTTCACCGCCCATTTCAACGATTCAGCGGACCAGGCCGCACCTGGCTCAGCCCGCCGCCTCCACCAGCGTCTCGGTGCCGTTCACGCGGATGCCGACGCGCACGATCTGCGCGCGCACGCGCTTGCTGGCGATATCCGCGTCCTGCGCGAAGCCGTACACCACCACATCGAAATTGCGATAGCTGCTGCGCGCCGCCTCGATCGCGCGCGCGGCCTCGGCCGGCACCTTGAGCTGGGCGAAGGCCTCGCCGTTGGTGAAGGCGAGCTGGTATTCGCCGTTGTCGAACAGGTAGTAGTAGGTGCCGGCCTCGCCCAGCTTGCTGGGAAAAGCGCCCTTGTCCAGGTCGTAGGCCTGCAGCATGCCGCTGCCGTTGAGGCGGTACTTGAAGTAGCGCTCGCTGGCTGCGGCCTTCACCTTGGCGTCGATCTGCGGCTTCAGCGCATTGAGCAGTTCCTGCTTGCGGAAGGCGTCGCCGGTGCCGGCGTACTCGCGCGACAGGCGCTGCGCGATGGCGGGATAGTCGGGCGGCATGCCGGACAGCGCCAGGTAGGCGAACATCAGCTGGTTGCCGCTGTCGATCTCGCGGTACTGCGCGGCCGGGGTCGCCGCGTCGGCACGCGGCAACGCCGCGGCTTCGGCCTTGGCGTGCGCGCTCGCCGCCAGGGTGGCCGGATCGGGCGCGGCCGGTGCGGCGGCATCGGCCTTGATGCCGGCATCGGCCGGCGGCGCCTCCTTGCCGCAGCCGCCCAATGCCGTGGCCGCTACCACCAGCAAGGCGGCAGCGCCGCGCAGCGCACGGCGCGACGGCAGCGAGGCGAGCAGGCCGGTGGCGGGATCGGCGGCGGCATACGCGGCGGGATCGGCGGCCGCGATACGGGATGCGGTGGCGGGCAGGCGGATGTCGGAACGGTTCATGGTCAGTTCTCCAGGTCGGCGTGGCGCACGCTGTGGCGCGGCGCCATCGCTCATGTCAGGTTCGGATCGGGAAATCGGGAAATCGGGAAATCGGGGGATCGGGAAATCGGGGATCGGAAATCGGGATCGGGCCGGTTGGCCGCCCCTAGATCGCGGCGGCGCGCAGGCGGAACTCGCGCCAGCCCAGCCAGGCCAGTGCCGCGCTGGCGCCCAGCACCAGGAACAGGCCCAGGCCGGGATGCAGCGCGCCCAGCAGTTGCGCCGTCATCTCGCGCGCCATCTGGCTGGCCATGGCCTGCGCCTGCGGGCCGCCGAAGGCACCGGCGAGCTTGCCGGCGTCGGTCACGGCAGCGGACAGCCGCGACCAGGCCACCAGCGCATGCAGCACCACCACCGCGAGCGGCGCGCACTTGCCGAGCGCGGCCTGCGGGGCGCGCAGCGGCCAGCTCGCCATGCACGCCGCCAGTGACAGCAGGAACAGCGCCTGGGCCAGCGTGAAGCCGCCACGCGCGCCGGCCGAGAACTGCTGCAAGGTGGAAGCATCGACGCCCAGCAACTGCCAGTAGCTCAGCGACACGGCGCCGAACAAGCGCACGCCGACGGCCTCGAAAGCGAAGGCGCCGAGCACCAGCACGCCCAGCGCCGCCAGCACGGGCACACCCAGCGCGGCACGCGCCTGCTGCCACAAACGCCGCCCCTGGGCGCCGGCCAGCGCGGCGGCGCGCGCGGCCTCCTCCTGCGCGAGCTGCGCGGGCGGCACGGTACTGAGCGCGCGCAGCGCGCCGCCGGCATCGAGTTCGACCTCGACGTGGGCATTGAGCACCGGCACGCCGGGCGAGCGCCAGTGCTGCATGACATCGAACTGGAGCATCTTGCCGTCGAGGTTGACGGCACCTTTGCCGTCGGCTTGGTAGACGATGATGCGACCGCGCTGGGCCATGGCTTTCCTCCTGTGAAGCCTGCGTGAATCGGTGCCGCGCCATGCATCGGTGGCAAGGCGCGGCGGCGGCCGGCGGGCTGCGCCGGCTCTCATGCCGTTCAACGGGGGTAGCGGAGGAATTTCAAAAAAAAATCGCCGATGCGAGCGCATCGGCTGCATCGGCTGCATCGGCATCGAGGGCCACATCGGTACGGCGGCGCGCCGCCGGGAAGGCGGCGCCAGGCTCAGCGCGGGGCGGCCGGCGCCGAGGCGGCCCGGACCTGAATATCGCGTTGATAGGCCGAGGTGGCCTCGGTCACATCGCGCATGGTGGCGCCCATGGCCTGCAACAGGTGGCGGGCCGCCGCCGCGGAATCGCCATCGCGGCGCAGCGCCAGGTCGGCCTGGTAGGCATGGGCGGGCGCGTAGCCGGCGGCCACGGCGGCATCCAGCAGCGGCGCGGCGCGCGCCAGCGAGGCCGCGTCGCCGGCCAGGATCAGGCGCTCCGCCAGGTCGGTCTGCGCCGGCGGGAAGCCCTTGGCCGCGGCCCTCTCGGCCCAGCGCCGCGCCTGCGCCCCGGGCGCGCCGTCCTGCGGCAGGCCGCGGCCCAGCGCCGTCTGCGCCACCACGTCGCCGCCGCGTGCGCGCCGTTCCAGCGCCTGGCGCGGAAACGGCCGTTGCGCCACCAGCTGGCGGATCTCGTAGTTGAGGTCCTGCAGCACGTAACCGGGCCAGCGCCCCGCGGCGCCTGCGCCGGAAGCGCCCGCCTTGTCCGCGCCGGCCGCCGTGAGCGCAGCGGAGCGCCCGGACGGCGGCCCTGGAGGCCCTGGAGGCCCCGCTGGCCGGCCCCCGCCCTGGGCCGCCGCCCAGGTCGCGGCCGGCACCGTGGCGGCGCGGCCGGCCGGCGCCGGCGCATCGCCGCTGGCGCTGCCCTGCGCCAGCCGCGCCGCCGAACCCGGCGCCCCGGCCGGCCAGGCCCGGCCATCGTTGAGCACCAGCCGCACCGACGTTTCGCCGAAGCTGACGTGCGGGCGCTGGGTGTCGTGCGTCAGCAAGGCGACGCGCTCGGAGACCCGCGCGAAGACATCGCCGAGATTGAGCCCGCGCTCGCCCAGCACCTCGACCAGGGCGGCGGTGTAGGGGCTGTTGCGCACCTCGGGCGACCAGTAGTCGCGCGCCCGCGCGCCAGGCGCCGTCGAATAGGCGATCACCAGCCCGCGCGGCGCGGGGGCCGCCGCGAAACCCTGGTTGGCCACCTGCCCCGCCGGCGCCCCGCCGCGCAGGTAGATCTCGCGGCAGGCGTCCAGGATCATCACGCTGCTGCGGGCATCGGCGCGCTGCAGCTCGCCGAGCGCCTCGTCCAGCGGCACGCCCTGGTCCTCGATGCTGCGCGCGCTGGGGTGGCCGACCTCGGCGCCGATCGGCAGCAGGTAGCTGCTGTCATTGGCCTGCGCGCCGTGCCCGGCGTAGTAGACCAGCGCCACCTCGGCGCCGCGCCCGCGCCGGGCGAAAGCGCGCAGCGCCTGGCGCAGGCGGGCGGCGTCGAGGTCCTGCTCCAGGTCGACTTCGAAGCCGAGCTGGCGCAGGCGGTCGCCCAGCGCGCGGGCATCGTTGACGGGATTGACCAGCGGCTGTGGATAGGCGGCATTGCCGATGACCAGCGCGTAGCGGCCGGCGGCCCAGGCGTGGCCGGCGGCCGCGGCCAGGGCCAGCGCCGCCAGCCGGCGCGCCAGCCTTGGCAGGCGCGGCCGCGCGCGGCGGTGCTGGACGGGCGGGACGGGCGGGACGGGCGGACGGGAGGCGCCGCCCGGCAGGGTATGGTGCGATGACATCCGATCGAGGAATCCGTTGCGGCGTGCGCCCGCGCGCTGCGGCAGCGCCACCATGGCGCGCGCGCCGGCGATACAATGCACGCCGCGGGCGGCGACCGACATCTTGCGCCGCCGCCCCGCCAACTTGCAAGCCCCAACCCCCTCACAAGGAAGCAGCCGTCTTGTCTTCGGATCATCCGGACCATTTCCCCAGGATCCAGGTGCTGTGGAACCGGCGCGAGGCCCTCTCCCGGTCGGAGTGGGAAGAACTCTACCGGCGCGTGATGGACGCGCTCGCCGGCTACCGGCCGCGCGAGGCCGGCGCGCTGGGTGACCCGCTGCCGGACCTCTGCCACCAGTTCTTCGTCGAGCGCGTCATGCCGGGCCGCGGCAGCAACGGCCCCGAGCATGCCGGCGCGCTGCGGCTCTATTTCCGCCATTTCCTGCTCGACCTGCTGCGCGCCGCCGGTACCGTCGGCGAGCCGGTCGACGACAACCTGCAATGCGAGCCCGGCTCGGCCGAGGCCCAGCGCACCGCCTTGCAGCGCTTCGGCCTGAGCCTGGATGCCGCGCGCGATGCCGCGGCCGCCTTCGTCGCCACGCTGTCCGAGGACATGCTGATGCTGCTGCGCTTCTGCGGCTGCGGCGACGCCGCCGTCAGCAGCTTCGCCGACCGCATCGCCTCGGCCCACTACCGCTCCGGCCAGCTCGGCCTGGTGCACCGCCGCCGCAGCGACAAGGAAGGCGCCGGCCGCCAGCTGGCCTCGGCCCCGCACCGCGGCACGCTGATCGAGCGCTGGGTCATGCGCACGCTGGGCCGCGGCGCCGCGCCGGCCGAGCTCGACCCCGGCGACGCCGGCGACGTGGGCGCCGCCCAGGCCCTTTTGGATATTCTCTGTGCGGTCGCGTTAGCGGGGCAGAACCCCGCGGCCATCGACCCGACTCCCGCATGAGCGCCCTGACCCCTCCCTTGCACATCGTGGCCGCGCGCCTGCAGCGCGGCGCCGCCGCCCCGGCCACCGGCGATCCCGCCGCGACGGACCCGGCCGGCGCCGGACCCTGGTCGGAGCGCGCCATTCCCGCCGCGCTGGCGGCCGCCTTCGAACGTGCGGCGGCGGCCGGCGCGCTGCGCGAGCAGGCGCTGGCGGCCGGGCAGATCCACGCCCTGCGCGACGCGCCCGCCTTCGGCGCCGTGCTGCTGGACCGATGGCTGCCGCAGGCACAGCAGTGGCAAGGCTGGCTGGTCACGCCAGACCCTGCTTACGCCGGCTCCACCGACCTCGTGCTGGAAGCGCGCGACGGCCCCTTCGATCCGCGCGCCGGCATGGTCTGCTGCGCGCTGCCGCTGCTGGCCGCTCCCGCCCAGCTCGGCGACTGCCTGGGCCGCCTGCCGCCGGCGCGGCTGGACGCGGTGCGCTGGCTGGGCGAGTGCGACCGCGGCGCGGCCGCCGGCAACCTGCCGCGGCCCGGCGTGATCGCCCGCATGGGCGTGCCCGACGGCTACGCCTTGACCGGCACGCCGCTGGCCGGGGAGAACGACGCGCGCAACGCGTACCGGGACCTGCTGGCCCAGGGCATGGACCGCTTCGGCCTGGTGCCGGCCAAACTAGCCACCACGCATGCCACCATGCCACCGGCAGTGCCGGAGACCGCTGCCCCGCCACCGCGCGCCGCCGCCAACCAGCCGCGCTGGCTGCGCCGCTTCGCCGCCGTGGCCGCCACGCTGGCGGTGGTGCAGGCCGGATTGCTGCTATGGCGCTTCCAGGACAGCGGCGACGCCCTGCGCACCGGCGACGGCGCGCAGCAGTACCGGGGCGGCAGCAGCGCCGAGGGGATGCGATTCCGCGTACTGTTCCGCCCCGAGGCCAGCGAGGCCGAGATCCGCGACTGGCTGCGCCAGCAGAAGCTGCAGATCGTGGCGGGGCCGGACCCCATGGGTGCCTACACCCTGTCGTCCGCCGAGACCGGCCGCGCGCTGCCGCAACCGGGCCCGGGCAATCCGCTGGCGCGGGTGGAGCCCTGAGCGGGCCGGCCGGCAACCTCCGGCACGTCACGAAGCGCCGAACGCGGCGCAGAAAGCAGCGCGGAAAGCAGCGCAAAACGAAACCAGGGTGCACGCCTGCGCGTGCACCCTGGCCTCACCTGTCAGCGGCGCGCCGCGCGCCGGCTCAGCGCACCCACACCCCCACGTAGCCGCGCGAGGCATCGGTCGCCTGCACGCCATGCTCGACCAGCACGTAGCGCACGCCGTCCGGCGTCGCCGCGCCGTAGGCCTGGAACCAGCTGCCCGAGCCGGGCAGCCCCAGCTGGTCGGTCGGGGTGCCGGCCAGCAGCGCGCTGAACTGGTCCGCGCTCAGTGTCACCGGCGCTGCGCCCGCGAGCGTCAGCGTGGCCTTGCCGGCGCTGTCCACGCTCAGGCTGGAATAGGCCTGCGGCACCGGCGCGCTGCTGCTGAGGCCGTCGCGGCGGCAGTCCTCCCAATACTGGCTGAAGCTCTGCCCGGCGAGCTGCTGGGCGGAGGTGATGCGGATGGCGTTCTGCGCCACCAGCACGTCCGTCGACTTCAGCCCGTCGGTGCCATCGTTGACGTTGGCGGCCAGGCAGACCATCGAGGCCACCGGCAGGTCGGGCGCGAGCAGCAGCTGGTGGAAGTTCATGCCGTACTGCACCGGGCTGCCCCACTGGTAGCCCCCGTCCGCCTGCGGCACCACCGTGATGCGGCTGCCGCCGAGCGTCAGCACGCCGGACTGGCCGATGCCTTTGTCGAGCACCGAGGCCTGCAGCGGCGCCATGCCGGCCGCGTTGTAGTGGAAGTCGGCATAACCGACCGCGCCGGCCGGCACGGTGGACGCAGCGCTGCCACCGCAGGCCTGCGCGCCGCTCAGGCGCGAGCCGTTCCAGCCGCCCTTGAAGGTAGCGTTGACCTGCGTGCCGTAGACCCCGCCGACATGGTTCAGGTCGGTGAACTCGCCGCTGAACAGCTCGACGGTGGCGAAGCTGTTCTGCGCCAGCTTCTCCGTCACGCTGCCGCTGATCTGCCACCCGCTGGCGGTCTGCCGCACCTGCCCGCCGACCACGTACTTGCTGCCGTCGGACAGGATGCGCGTGCCCGACACCGAGCCGTCGATCTCGCTGACCGTCACGTCGAAGGCGTAGCCCACGTGGCTGGGGCCGTTCAGGCGCCACGTGCCGGCGTACAGGCACAGCGACTGCCCGCGCAGATGCGCCTGCGCGCTCACCGCCGGCACCAGCTTGCCCTGCGGCGAGGCCGCCTGCACCGCGGCCAGCACCGCCGCATCGGCGGCGAAGGCCGAGGGCGCCTGCTGGAAGTTCAGGCTGCGCCCCGCCAGCGCCTGCGCCGACGACGGCGCGATGCGGATGGCCTGCGCGAGATTGCCGCCGCTGTCCAGCGATTGCAGGAAGCTGCCGATATTGGTCACGGTGTCGTTGGTCTCGTCCGCCGCGCCAGGCACCAGCGACACGGGCGTCATCACAGGCTGCGCCGCCGCCGTGCCGATCACCACGCCGCCCACCGAGAAGGTGACCGGCTGCCCCGGTACGTAGGAGAAATGGCCGCTGTCGTCGGTGACGCCGCTGAGATCGCCCGAGCGGTACGCCATGCCCACCACCGGGGCATCGACAAAGATGCCTTGCGCCACCTGGGGCGCCTGCGGCGCCGCGCTGCCCGCCCCGGTGGCGGCACTGCCGCCGTCGCTGCCGCCGCCGCAGGCGGCCAGCAGCAGAGACACGCTCAGCGCGCAGGCCAGCGTGACTCCCTTCCTGTTGTTCTTGTACATGCGATTCCTCGATGATGATGATGGCCCACGGACCCGTTGCTGTCTGCCCGCGCGGCCAGGCCTTGGCACGCGGGCACGGGGATTGGAACAAGGCACGGCACGGTCCGCCTAGCTGTCAGGACTGACAGGTGGGCCCGCGCTGTGCGCGTGTGCGGTGCGTATGCGGTGCGTACGCGGTACGTATCAGGTGCGTAGCACGCGCCTGTCATGGCACCGCCAGCCCGGCCAGGATCGCGCGGGCGACCGCCTCGCGGCGGTTGCGCGCGCCCAGCTTGCGGGCGGCATTGGCCAGGTGGAAGACGGCGGTGCGCTCGCTGATGCCGAGCTGGCGGCCGATCTCGCGCGCGGAGCCGCCCGCGGCAGCGCGCGCCAGGCATTGCTGCTCGCGCGCGGTCAGGGCCGGCGCGCCGGCCCGGGGCGGTGGTGACAGGCGGCGCACCGCTTCGTGCAGGTAGAGGCCGAGCAAGGTCACGCGCGCGACGACCTGGTCGAGGCGGCGCCGCGCGGCCTCGCCGTCGTGCGCGGTGGCGGCATTGAGCAGGGCGGTGGCGCCGTGCGCGCCACGCAGCGGCACCACGATACCGCCGGCCAGGCCATGCTGGCGCGCTTCGGCGAACAGCCGCGCCGCCGCCGGACTGTCCGCGCCGCGCCGGTGCCACGGCAGCGGCAGGCCCGCCGTGGCCGCGTGCCGCACGAGCGGATCCAGCGCCAGGTAGCCGGCCGCGCGATAATGGCGCGCCCAGGCCGGTGGCAGGGTCGACAGGCGGTGCCAGGCGGCGCCCGCCGCGGCACTGCCGTCGATGCCATCGAAGACGAAGCGCGCCCGCTTGCCGTCGGCGCGCACGGGCCGATGCTCGGCATAGAGGAAGCAATGGAAGCCCAGGCCGTCGAGCCAGCGGCTGGTGTGGTCGATCAGCGCACGGCGCGAGTCCGCGTGCAGCAAGGTGTCGAGAAACGCGAGATCCTGGGGCATCGTTGGTTCCGGTCAGCGGAACGGCGGCGCTCGCGCACCCTGCGCGGCGGCGGCCGGTCCGGCTTCTGAGCGGTCAACGTTGCACGGCGGGAGATTTGTAAAAATTAATTCCGGGCAGCCTGCCCCGCCAAGGTGCGCGCCTGGCATCGCCGGACCGCGGGCACGCCGCATCCGCAGGGTTTCCAGGCCGATCCCGGTCGAAGTTGCGGGAAATTCGCGACGGATTGCGCGCCGCCCCGCCGCTTGCGCCTGTGCGCTGCCGCACTATGCTGGAAGGGCATCGCGGCACGATCTTCCCCCGGAGCGGCGCCGCCATGTGCCGTCCAATGCGTCTGCCTGGCCGCTGTTCCACCAGGCGGAGCCTTGGCCCCGTGACTGTCAACCGGACACCATGATCATGTCGAAAAAGCTTGCATTTCTTCTGACATGCCTGGCATTGGGAAGCGCCGGAGCCGTGCATGCTCAGATGCAGCCGAAACAACCCGACCCGTACACCAGCGGCGCGGACGCCAACAGTGGTGCCCGCGATCCTTACTCGCAGGGTGCGCGCGTCGGCGATAAGTTCGATCCCTATTCGCAAGGGGCGAATCAGTCCACCCAGCAGAACCTGGCCCCGAGCGACGTGAGCCCGCCACGCGACCCGTACTCGCAGGGAGCCAACACCGGCACGCGCGATCCCTATGGCGAGGGCGCGCGCACCATCAACCGCGACTACCCCTTCGACCCCTCCTCCGGCGCGCAGGACCGCCGCAACCCCTACTTCCAAGGCGCATGATCGCTTCTTCGTCTTCCCGCCGCGACCACCGCGCCGCGGCGGGCCGCCGCCGCGCGGCATCGCGGTGCGCCAGCCTGGCGCTGGCACTGCTGGCTTTCCCGGCCTGGGCCGATCCCGCTCCCGTCCCATCATCCGCCGCCACGGCGGCAGCACCGCCGCCGGCCGCGGCCCGCCTCGCCCGCCGCGATGACGATCCCTGCGCCACCGTATGGTTCCGTGACGGCGCCAAGGTACAGATGGAAGCCGATGGCGCCATGCCGATGTCGCGCCATACGGTGCAGCAGCAGCCACAGGTCAGCGGCGACACCTGCACCACGCAATTGCAGATCCATTCGAAAACGGCCCTGGCGGCCCTGATGGCCCCCCCCGTGACCACCGACCAGCAGTACGCCGTGGTCATCGTGCCACCGCGCGGCGACGCGCCCGGCCACGTCGAAGGCGGCGCCGTGGTCGATGCCAGCGGCCACTACGTGCGCCTGCACGGCGAGACCCGCAGCATGGGCCGCGGCGTGTTCGACTACGCGCACCAGGACCTGAGCGAGGGCAAGGAACTCGGCGGCGAGTCGGTCACGTCCCGCGCCAGCTTCGTCATCTACGCGCGCGACTCCGGCGACGACGTAGGCCGGCTGGAGATGCCGCACGCCACGCTGCAGGTGGCATCGCGCCGGGTCGGCAAGCGGCAGCACATCGATACGGCGCTGGGCAGCATCGAATGCGTGCCGATCCGCTACGAGCGCGTGACCGATCTCGGCCCGCTGCAGGTGGCCGGCGACGCGATACCGACCCAGCCTACCGTGATGCAGATCACCGATTGGTACTGCCCGAGCCAGGGCTTCGTGATGCGCTCCGACGTCGAGGAGAACGGCAAGGTCCAGCGCATCGACACCACGTCGATCGAGGCGCTCGACGCCACCGACGAACCGTGAGAGCCGTGATGGCAGCGTAGTGGCCACGCCACGGCAGCCAGCGCCACGGCAGCCCGGCCTGCGCGCCGGCTGCAGTCAGCCGGCGGCGGCCAGGAAGCCTTCCGCCAGCGCCACCCAGCAGGCGGCACCGAGCGGAATCAGCGCGTCGTGGAAGTGCGTCAGCAAGGAGATGGCGCGGTCCGGCACCGGTTCCCGCACCTCGGGGAAGGCCATGGTCTGCGTGATGAAGGGGCTGCGGAAGGGGCGGCGGCGCGCTTCGCCGGACAGCGGCACCAGCGTTTCGCTGCGCCAGCACAGTTCGAAGGTCCGGCTCATCGAGGTGCATTCGATCACGCGTGCCGGCGCCGCCAGGCCGCTGGCGGCAAACAGGGCATGGAAGGGAGACTGTGCATCGGCCAGCGGGTCGAGCGTCAGCCAGTCGGCGTCGAGCAACTCCCGCACCGAGCGCGCGCCGGCCAGCGGATGCCCGCGCCGCGAGGCTTCCTGCATGCTGCCGGTGTCGGCCACCGCGGCAAGCGCGCGCAACTGGTCGAGCTTCATGGAAGAGGATGCCTGCAGGGCAAGGCCGGCTTTGCGGGGGGAGTCCCGGACCCTGCCCTGCCTGCGGTCCTTGACGGCGGGCAGGCGCTCGCACAATCATTGTCGGTGTGCAGCAGGTAGGCAGCAGATAGCCAACGCAGGGCCCCGTTCATCCCACCTGGAAGGGCACTATGAAGCAAGGCGCGGTCATGCTGAAGGCGCATCCCGACCTGACGTCGCTGCAGGTCCACCTGTTCGGGCTGGCGCTCGGCTGCGCGACCGGCGTGGACTTCGTCGCCTCGTCGATGATGGGAGTGGCGGGCACGCACATCCGCGCCGGCGTCTTCGCCTCGCCGGAGGACTTCCTCTGGAGCCTGACCTCCTATGCGGCCGCAGCGGTGGTGGCCAACCTGGTGCTGCGGCGCATCGCAGAAGACATCAGCTACCGCGGCTACACCCTGCTGAGCCTGGCAGTCGCCGCCGCTGGCGCGCTGCTGTGCGCGCTCTGCGAGACGCCGTTCCAGCTCAGCCTCGCGCGCGCCGTGCAGGGCCTGGGCGCGGGCGGGCTGTTCTCCGCCTCGCGCATCATCATCCAGCTCGCCGCCGAGCGCGAGGAACGCCGCCCGCTCTTCCTCGGCTTCAATATCGGTGCGCTGGGCATGCCGGCGCTGGCGCCCTGGGTCACGGCCCAACTGGTGCAGAACACCGACTGGCGCACCATCTTCCTGTTGCAGGCGGCCCTGGCGCTGGCGACCTTCGCCTTCGTGCTGGCGGCCTACCCGCGCCGCATGCGCGCCACGCTGCCGCCGTGGAAGATCGAGGTCGGCAAGCTCGACTGGCTGACGGTGATCCTGCTCGGCGCCGGGGCGCTGATCCTGCTGCACGGGCTGGGCGACCTGCGCTTCTACGAATTCGCCAACTCGCCGAGCGTGGCGCTGACGCCGCTGCTCGGCCTCGCCTGCGTCGCCGCCGTGTTCGTCCACCAGCACCGGCACCCCGACCCCTGGCTCAATCCGCGCCTGCTGCTGGGCCGGCGCTATATCGCGGGCCTGTCGTTCTACGCGCTGTACTACTTCCTGGGCGGGTTGTGGGGCTACGTGGTGCCGACCACGCTGCAGTCGGGGCTCGACTTCACCTTCCAGACCGCCGGCGCGGTGCTGACCACCACCGGACTGGCCGGCTTCGGCGCGGCGCTGCTGTTCACCTTCGGCGGACCGAAGCTGGTCGGCCAGCGGCGCTATATCGCACTGGGCTACCTGATGTTCGCCGGGGCGGCCTGGCTGCTGTCCCAGCGCATGATGCCGGGCGCCTCGATCGCCGTGCTGCTGCCGGCGCTGACGCTGCAGAGCCTGACCGTGCCCTTCGTGCTGATGCTGGTGGCCGGCCTGACCTATGCCGACCTCAGCGTCGACAGCTTCGCCCATGCCTACCAGTTCAAGAACATCGTGCGGCAGGTGGCCACCGCCGGCGGCACCGGCATGGCCAGCCTGTGGCTGCAGTACGGCGAGGTGATGGCGCGCACCCAGCTGGTCGGCAACATCACGCCGTTCGCCTTTGCGCAGGAACCCGACCAGGGCACCCTGCTGCGGCTGTCGCGCCAGATCGACCAGCAAGCACTGCTGATCGCCAGCGGCAACCTGTTCGCGCTGCTGGCGGTGGCCTGCGTGGTGATCGCGCTGGTGGCGGTGGTGCAGCGGTCGTTGCGGTGAGGATGGGAGGCGGCCGAACGCCAACACCGAGCGCTGAGCACCAACACCGAGCGCCAAGCACGAGGTCTTGGCTCCCTCTCCCCGCATGGCCGCATGGGGAGAGGGCCGGGGTGAGGGGTGGTTTAGCAAGGCGCCACACCCAGCGAAGCCGACGGTGTGATCCAGCACACGAGCCAAGAAACGAAGCCAACGGTATGGTCCGGCACGCAAGCACAGAAACGAAGCCGATGGTGTAATCCCGGCCGCCGCGGTCAGCCGGCGCCTGCCCTCTCCCCCGGGCCCCCGGGCCCCTCTCCCGCAAGCGGGAGAGGGGAGCAAACCGGCGGGGTGCAAACCCCTTTGCGTTGAATGAAGCCGAAACGAGAGTGCCCAACACCGCACGCCAAACATAGTGTCCTGGCTCTCTCCCCCCTGCCCCGTCAATACGTCTCCAGGTGCAGCCGCCCCTCCGCCTTCAGCGAGGCCGCGATCGCGTCCCAGTCCAGCCCGGCCTGCCGCGCCACGTCGCGCAGCGCCAGTACTACGCCCTCCTCCATGCTCTTCAGCCCGCACACATAGAAGTAGCTGTCCGGGTCCGCCAGCAGCACGGCCAGGTCGGCAGCGCGTTCGCGCATGGCGTCCTGCACGTAGCGGCGCGGCTGTCCTGGCGTGCGCGAGAACGCCAGGTTGATGTCGATGAAATCCTTGGGCAGGTTCTGCAGCGGCCCGAAGTACGGCAGTTCTTCCTTGCTGCGCGCGCCGAAGAACAGCATCAGCTTGCCGCCTTCGAAGCGGCCGCCCTTGCGCAGGCGCCGGCGCCATTCGGTCATGGCGCGCATCGGCGCACTGCCGGTGCCGGTGCAGATCATCACGATGTGCGAACGCGGATGGTTGGGCATCAGGAAGCTGGCGCCGAAGGGGCCGATCACCTCCACCTTGTCGCCCACCTGCAGGTCGCACATATAGTTGGAAGCGACGCCGCGCACCGGATTGCCCTGGTAGTCGGCCAGCACGCGCTTGATGGTCAGCGACAGGTTGTTGTAGCCGGGCCGCTCGCCGTTGCGGGCGCTGGCGATCGAATACTGGCGCGGGTGATGCGCGCGCCCCTGCGCGTCCACGCCCGGCGGCACGATGGCGATGGACTGGCCCTCCAGCACCGGGAACGGCATGGCGCCGAAGTCCAGCACGATATGGTGGGTGTCGTACTCGCGCCCGACCTCGGTGACGCGCACATTGCCGGCCACGGTGGCGGTGACCGACTTGCGTTCGGCCTTGGGTCCGTACAGGTTGGTGAAGGCACGCGCGGCCGACCACGGCGGCACCGTGGCGCCATAGCGCGCACTGTTGAAGGTTTCCTGGCCGGCGGTGGCCACCGGCGGCTCGGTCAGGGCCGGCTCGAGCAGGGCCGGCGCGCCGGGCGCCACGCCCTGCTCCGCCAGTTGCTGCTCGCTCAGCTCGACCGGCAGTTCGTCCCAGCCGAGCTGGTCGTCGAGGCTATAGGGCTTGGCGCGCGGCATCACACGCCAGTTGTCGATCGAGCCGGTCGGGCATGGCGAGATGCAGGCCATGCAGAAATTGCACTTGTCGGCATCGACCACGTAGTTGCGCGAGTCGTGCGTGATAGCGTTCACCGGGCAGGTGGCTTCGCAGGTGTTGCAGCGAATGCAGATCTCGGGGTCGATCAGATGCTGCTTGATGACGTGAGTGTCGGCCATGTCCATGGCTGTCTCCTGGCGGTGAGCGTCCCTCGGATGCGGGGCGTTTCGTTCTGGGCGGGCGCGGTGGCGGCGCCCGCCGTGTCTCCGTGGTGTCTCGGACGGCCCGGGCTCAGTTGAAGCGCACGTACTCGAAGTCGACCGGCTGGCGGTTGATGCCCATCACCGGGGGCGCGATCCAGTTGGCGAACTTGCCCGGCTCCACCACGCGGCCCATCAGGCTGGCGACGAAGGCACGGTCTTCCGGCGTCGGCAGCCACTGCGGCGCGTTGGCGGCCCACTCGGCGTCGGAGATCACGCGGCCGTCCGGCGAGACCTTGACGCCGGCGAGGGCGCCGATATTGCGGTGGAAGGCCTTGTGCGGCACCTTGAGGCGGAACGGGATGCCGGCCTTGTCGATGACCTTGTTCCAGCGCTCCACGCCGGCCATGCTGTCCTTGATGTAGTCGTCGCGCAGCACTTCGTTGAGGGCGTTGAGCATCGGCACTTCCTTCTCGACCAGCTGGCCGCCGGCGGCCTGCAGCACCTTGTAGCTGTCGCCCTTGAGCAGGTGGTCGTCGGCGCGCTTGCCTTCCTCGTAGCGGCCCTTGAGGCCGGTGCTGTAGAAGGTGGCGGCATTGGACGACTCGTCGGCGCCGAACAGGTCGATGGTGACGCTGTAGTGGAAGTTCAGGTAGCGCTGGATGGTCGGCAGGTCGATCACGCCGGCCGCGCGCAGCTTGCCCGGGTCATCGGTCTTGAGCTCGTTCATCACCTGGCAGGTGCGCTGGATCACGCGCGACACGCCGGATTCGCCGACGAACATATGGTGCGCTTCCTCGGTCAGCATGAAGCGCGTGGTGCGCGCCAGCGGGTCGAAGGCGCTCTCGGCCAGGGCGCAGAGCTGGAACTTGCCGTCGCGGTCGGTGAAGTAGGTGAACATGAAGAAGGACAGCCAGTCGGGCGTCTGCTCGTTGAACGCCTGCAGGATGCGCGGATTGTCCTGCTCGCCGCTGCGGCGCTCGAGCAGGGCCTCGCCTTCCTCGCGGCCGTCGCGGCCGAAGTACTTGTGCAGCAGGTAGACCATGGCCCACAGGTGGCGCCCTTCTTCCACGTTGACCTGGAACAGGTTGCGCAGGTCGTACATGCTGGGCGCGGTCAGGCCGAGGTGGCGCTGCTGCTCGACCGAGGCGGGCTCGGTGTCGCCCTGGGTGACGATGATGCGGCGCAGGTTGGCGCGATACTCGCCCGGCACGTCCTGCCAGGCGTCCTCGCCCTTGTGGTCGCCGAAGTGGATCTTGCGGCCGGCCTCGGCCGGGTTGAGGAAGATGCCCCAGCGGTAGTCCGGCATCTTGACGTGGCCGAAGTGGGCCCAGCCCTGCGGGTCGACGCTGATGGCGGTGCGCAGGTAGACATCGAAGCCGTGCGAGCCGTCCGGGCCCATGTCGTTCCACCAGCTCAGGTAGTTGGGCTGCCATTGCTCCAGCGCGCGCTGCAGCGTGCGGTCCTCGCTGAGGTTCACGTTGTTGGGGATCTTGTCGCTGTAGTTGATGCCGGACATCGTTGTCTCCGTCGCTGTCTTGCTTCCGGGTGGATGGAATGGCCCTGCCGCGCGCCACGCGGACCCGCGCGGCAGGACGATGCTGGGGGGGAAGTCGGCGCGCGCCCCTCAGACGCGGTTCCAGTCGAAGGCGGCCTTGTCGCCCTTGCCGTAGACCTTCAGCGCCCCCTTCTCGCCGACCGCGTTGGGACGCTGGAAGATCCAGTTCTGCCATGCGGTCAGGCGGCCGAAGATGCGGGTCAGCATGGTCTCCTGGCCATTGAAGCGCAGGTTGGCTTCCATGCCGGTGAGCGCGTCGGGCGACATCGACACGCGCTCTTCCACGGCGATGCGCACTTCGTCCGCCCAGTCGATATCGTCCGGGTTGGCCGTGGCCAGGCCCAGCGCGAAGGCGGCATCGGCGTCGAGCGCCTGGCCGGCCTTGGCGCGCACGGCCTCCAGCGCCGGTGCCTCGTCGTAGAAGCGGCGCCCGAGACGGCTCTGCCCGGTGGCCATCGGGTAGCGGCCGAAATTGGCCTCGCCCACCGTGATCTTCGGCGCGCGCGCCTCGTCGTCGGGCAGCGCCAGGTGGTAGATGCGGTCGCAGGCCAGCGCCAGCTCCAGGAAGGTGCCGGCGAAGCAGGAACCCGGCTCGACCAGCGCGAACAGACTGCGCGAGGACACGTCCAGGCGCGACAGCACGCGGCGCAGCAGGCCGATGGTCTCGCGCACCAGCCAGTGGTCCTGATGCGCCTGCAGCGTGGCATCGACGCCGAGCACGGCGGCGGCATCGCCTTCGGTCTTGATCAGCCAGGTGCCGATGTCGAGCTCGTTGGTGCGCATCGACAGGATGGCGTCGTCCAGTTCGCGCGCCAGCTGCAGCGGATACCAGGCGGCGCCGGCCTCGACGATGGCCTGCGGCGTGGCCGGCTGCGGGCCGGAGGGACCGCGCACGGTGAAGCTGGCGGTGCGCCCGGCGCGGTCGATCACCACGCTGACATGCTGGTAGTGCAGCGCATCGGCCTCGACCGTGCGCGCCAGCGGCGGCAGCGCCACGCCTGGCACGCCGGCCGGGCGGTCGCTGCCGGCCGCCAGCGCCAGCGCGCGTTCCCGCACCCGCTGCGCGAACACGGCGGGCTTGGCGATGTCGTCGACCAGGCGCCAGTCCTTGGCGCGCTGGCCGCGCACGCCCTCGGTGGTGGTGCAGAAGATGTCGGCCAGGTCATGCCGCACGTGGCGCTTGTCGGTCACGCGGGTCAGGCCGCCGGTGCCGGGCAGCACGCCCAGCAGCGGCACTTCGGGCAGGCTGACGGCCGAGGAGCGGTCGTCCACCAGCAGGATCTCGTCGCAGGCCAAAGCCAGCTCGTAGCCGCCGCCGGCGCAGGCGCCATTGACCGCGGCCAGGAACTTGAGGCCGCTGTGCCGCGAGGAGTCTTCCATGCCGTTGCGCGTCTCGTTGGTGAACTTGCAGAAATTCACCTTCCAGGCATGGCTGCTGACGCCCAGCATGAAGATATTGGCGCCCGAGCAGAACACCTTGTCCTTGGCGCTGGTGACGACCACGGTGCGCACTTCGGGATGCTCGAAGCGGATGCGGTTCAGCGCGTCGTTCAGCTCGATGTCCACGCCGAGGTCGTAGCTGTTCAGCTTGAGCTTGTAGCCGGGACGCAGGCCGGCGTTCTCGTCGATATCGATCGACAGCGTGGCTACCGGGCCGTCGAAGGCCAGCTTCAGGTGGTGGTACTGGGACGGGTCGGTCTGGTATTCGACGCGGGGGGCGATGCTCATGATCGTTGTCTCCTCAGCTTTAACGCAGGATAGTGCATTCGTTTCGATTCGGTGAAAGCACTATAGTGCATCAATGAATCCAGGGTCAAGAATTATCTTGCGTGTCGCCACTGCTTGCCGTGAGCGCTCCCGGCGCGGCGCCCCGGGAGTGCTCACAAAGGTAGCTGCAGGGCCGTCCGCACCATCTCCCGCAACGCCTGGAACGTCGGCTCGAGCGGCTGGGCACTGGTATCCAGGTTGAACTCCGCCTTGGAATAGAAGGCCGCGCGCCCGGCCAGGATCTGCCGCAGGTCATCCATGGCCTCGCGGCTGGCGGCCATCGGCCGCAGGTCGCCCTGGGCGCGCACGCGGCCCATGTGGTCTTCCGGCGTGGCCTGCAGCCAGACCGTGGTGCAGTGGGCCAGCAGCAGGTTGAAGGCGGCCGGGTCCGAGACCAGCCCGCCGGGCGTGGCGATCACTGCCTCCGGGTGGATCTGGATGGCCTCCTCCAGCGCGCGCCGCTCATAGCGCCGGTAGGCGTTCATGCCGTACAGCCCCTGGATCTCCGACACGCTGCAACCGGCGAACTGCTCGATCTCGCGGCTCAGTTCGACGAAGGGCACGCCGAGATCGTCCGCCAGCATCGCGCCCAGCGTCGACTTGCCGGCACCGCGCAGGCCGATCAGCGCCACCCGCGGGCTGCGCGCCGCCCCGCCCGCACCCGGACCGTTCTGCCCGCCGGTGCCCAGCAGTTCGCCCACCGCGATGCGCACGCGCCGCAGCGTGGCCTCGTCGCGGTGCTCCAGCAGTTCGCGCAGCAGCAGCCATTCCGGGCTGGAGGTGGTCACGTCGCCGAGCAGTTCCGCCAGCGCGCAGTGCAAGGCCCCCGCCACCTGCTGCAGCACCAGGATGGAGGCATTGCCGTCACCGTATTCCAGATTGGCCAGGTGGCGCTCGGAAACCCCGGCCGCCGCCGCCACCGCCTTGCGCGTCAGGCCGCGCCGGGCGCGCAGCTCGCGCACCCGCTCGCCGAGCGCCTGCAGCAGCGGGCTGCGCCCCTCGCCAGCCACCGGCGCGCCGCTGGTCGCGCCCGCGCGCTGGCGCGCGCCGGGCGGGCGGGACGCCGTCGGCGCCGCAGCGGCGCCGACGGCGCCCGGCAAGGCCACGGGAGCGGGAGCGGCGCCAGCCGCCTCTGCGTCCGGCCCCGGCGGCTGCCCCAGCGGCTGGCCCAGCGTTAACCCCGATCCATGCAATATAGTGCTTGACATGATTTTCAGCCGGCTCTATGTTTCGTTCATGCACAATAATGCATGAATCGCCGGCATGCAAGCCGGCCATGCCCGATGGAGCCCCACCGTGTCCCCCAGCATGTCTCCCACCGAATTCCGCGCCCTGCTGGCGCGCCTGACCGCGCAGCTCGCCGGCCGCCCCCTGGACGATAGCCTCGACGCCTGGCTGAATGCCGAGCACGGTGCCGGCAGCGCCACTTACCGCGGGCTGAAGGCCGCCTGCGAGGCCGGCGTCGCCGCCGGCTGGCTGTGCGACCGTGAAGGCGGCGGCATCCGCTACGGCCGCATCTTCAAGCCCGCCGACGACCTGCACGGCTTCTCGGTCGACGTGGTCGACATGTGCGACATCGCCGGCCCCCACCACGTCCACCCCGAGGGCGAGATCGACCTGATCCTGCCGCTCGACGGCGCGGCCCGCTTCGACGGCCGCCCGGCCGGCTGGCTGGTGTGCCCGCCGGGCAGCGCGCACCGCCCCACCGTCAGCGGCGGACGCGCGCTGGTGCTCTACCTGCTGCCCGCCGGGCGCATCGAATTCACGCGCCAGTAAGCCAACGGGGAGACACGCCATGAGCGAACGGCTTTCCAACTATCTCGGCGGGAGCTGGCAGGCCGGCAGCGGCGCCGGCACCCCGCTCTTCGACCCCGTGCTCGGCACCGAACTGGCGCGTGTGGACGCCGGCGGACTCGACCTTGCGGGTGGCTTCGCCTTCGCCCGCGAACAGGGCGGCGCCGCGCTGCGCGCGCTCGGCTACCGCGAGCGCGCCGGCCTGCTGGCCGCCGCCGCCAAGGTGCTGCAGGCCAATCGCGGCACCTATTACGAGATCGCCACCGCCAACAGCGGCACGGTCGCCGGCGATTCGGCGGTCGATATCGACGGCGGCATCTTCACGCTGTCCACCTATGCGCGGCTGGGCGAGTCGCTGGCGGAGTCGATGGGCGGCCGGCGCACCCTGCTCGATGGCGAGGCAGCGCGGCTGGGCAAGGATCCCGCCTTCCAGTCACAGCACGTGCTGGTCCCCGCGCGCGGCGTGGCGCTGTGCATCAATGCCTTCAATTTCCCGGGCTGGGGCCTGTGGGAGAAGGCCGCGCCGGCGCTGCTGTCCGGTGTGCCGGTGATCGTCAAGCCGGCCACCGCCACCGCCTGGCTGACCCAGCGCATGGTGCGCGACGTGGTCGAGGCCGGCGTGCTGCCGCCGGGCGCGCTGTCGGTGGTGTGCGGCAGCCCCGCCGGCCTGCTCGACCAGCTCCAGCCCTTCGACCTGCTGTCCTTCACGGGCTCGGCCGACACCGCCGCGCAACTGCGCGCGCATGCGGCGGTGAGCCGGCATTCGGTGCGCGTCAACATCGAGGCCGACAGCGTGAACTCGGCCCTGCTGCTGCCGGGCGAGGCGCCTGACAGCGAGGCCTTCGCCCTGCTGGTCGAGGAGGTCGTGCGCGAGATGACGGTGAAGTCCGGCCAGAAGTGCACGGCCATCCGCCGCGTGTTCGTGCCGGAAGCCCTTTACGATGCCGCCGCCGAGGCCATCGGCGCGCGCCTGGCCAAGGTCACGGTGGGCAATCCGCGCCAGGCCGAGGTGCGCATGGGCGCCCTGGTCAGCCGTGCCCAGCTGGAGGCGGTACGCAGCGGCCTGGCACGGTTGCGCACGGCCGCCAGCGTGCTGCACGACGGCGCCGGCCACGCCCTGGTCGACGCCGATCCGGCGGTAGCCTGCTGCGTGGGCCCCACCCTGCTCGGCACGCGCGACGCCGACGGCGCGGCGCTGGTGCACGACACCGAAGTCTTCGGCCCGGTCGCCACTGTGCTGCCCTACCGCGACAGCGCCCACGCGCTGGCACTGGCGCGGCGCGGCCAGGGTTCGCTGGTGGCCTCGCTCTATGGCAGCGACGCCGCCGCGCTCGGCAACGCCGCGCTGGCCCTGGCCGACAGCCACGGCCGTGTCCACGTGGTCTCGCCGGAGGTGGCGCAGAGCCACACCGGCCACGGCAACGTGATGCCGCAATCGATACACGGCGGCCCCGGCCGGGCCGGCGGCGGCGAGGAACTGGGCGGCCTGCGCGCGCTCGGCTTCTACCACCGCCGCAGCGCCATCCAGGCCGGCGCCGCCGTGCGCGAGCGCCTCTGAGCATGGCCCGGGCGGCGCGCGCGCACGGCGGCAAGACCGGCGCGCGCCGCTCCCTCCCGTCAGCGGGAGCACGAACCGAAGACCCTGAAGCCAGTACCTATCCGATCGAGATTGGGGAGACAAGCATGAGCGCCCAAGCGCAAGCGCCGGTGGAACCGCCCGGCACGCCCTTCAACTTTGCCCATCACCTGTTGGCGCGCAACGCGGCGCGCGCCGCCAAGACCGCCTACGTCGACGACGACGGCACGCTTAGCTACGGCGCGCTGGACGAGCGCGTGCGCCGGCTGGCGGCGGCGCTGGCGGCGGCCGGCGTGCATCGCGAGGAGCGCGTGCTGCTGCTGATGCACGACTGCAACGACTGGCCGGTGTGCTTCCTCGGCGCGATGTACGCCGGCATCGTGCCGGTCGCCGTCAATACCCTGCTGACCGCCGACGATTACGCCTACATGCTGCGCCACAGCCGCGCCCAGGCCGCGCTGGCCTCGGCGTCGCTGCTGCCGGTACTGCGGCAGGCCATCGACCTGGCAGCGGCCCAGGGGGGCTGCGAGGTCCGCAGCGTGATCGTGGCGCGCGGCGAGGCGCCGGCCGCGCCCGGCTGCGCCGCCCTCGACGACCTGCTGGCCGCGCACGCGCCGCTGCCCGCGCCCGCCGCCACCGGCCCCGACGACCCCGGCTTCTGGCTCTATTCTTCCGGCTCCACCGGCCGCCCCAAGGCCGCGGTGCACAGCCACGGCAACCCCTACTGGACGGCCGAGCTGTACGGCGGCCCGGTGCTCGGCCTGCGCGAGCAGGACGTGTGTTTCTCGGCCGCCAAGCTGTACTTCGCCTACGGCCTGGGCAACGGCCTCAGCTTTCCGCTGAGCGTCGGCGCCACCGTGGTACTGATGGCCGAGCGGCCGACGCCAGAAGCCACCATCCGGCGCTGGCTGGACCACCAGCCCACGGTCTTCTTCGGCGCCCCGACCGGCTACGCGGGCCTGCTCGCCTCGCCGCAGCTGCCCGCGCGCGGCGAGGTCTCGCTGCGCCTCTGCTCGTCGGCCGGCGAAGCGCTGCCGGGCGAGATCGGTGAACGCTTCACCGCGCACTTCGGCTGCGAGATCATCGATGGCATCGGCTCCACCGAGATGCTGCACATCTTCCTGTCGAACCGGCCGGGACGCGTGCGCTATGGCACCACCGGCTGGCCGGTGCCCGGCTATGCCATCGAGCTGCGCGGCGAGGACGGCGGCCCGGTGCCCGACGGCGAGGTGGGCGACCTCTACATCCGCGGCCCGAGCGCGGCGCTGATGTACTGGAGCGACCGCGCCCGCTCGCGCGACACCTTCCGCGGCGAGTGGACCAAGAGCGGCGACAAGTACCTGCACAACACCGACGGCAGCTACAGCTACGCCGGACGCAGCGACGACATGCTCAAGGTCAGCGGCATCTATGTCTCGCCGTTCGAGGTGGAGGCCACGCTGATCCAGCATCCCGCGGTGCTGGAGGCGGCCGTGGTCGGCGTGCAGGACGCCGACGGCCTGACCCGCGCCAAGGCCTACGTGGTGCTCAAGCCGGGCGCCAGCGCCAGCGACGGCGAACTCAAGGCCTTCGTCAAGGACCGGCTGGCGCCCTACAAGTACCCGCGCCTGATCGAGTTCGTCGACGGCCTGCCCAAGACCGCCACCGGCAAGATCCAGCGCTTCAAGCTGCGCGAGCTCGACGCCGCCCGGCACTGAGGCCGGCGCGGCCTCTCTTCGACAGGGCGGACGCCGGCGGCCGGATCGGCAGCCGGCGTCCGCTGCGCTACTCGGCCGCCATCCGCGCCGCGCGCGCGAGGCGGCCCAGGCGGACCTTCTCGTCGTCGAGGAAGCGCGCGAAGCCCTCGCGCGAGCCGCTCACCGGCTGGTAGCCGTAGGCCGCCATCTGCGCCAGCAGGTCGGGATCGCTGCGGTAGGCGAGCGCGGTCGCCTGCGCCACCCGGTCGAGCACCGCGTCCGGCGTGCCGCGCGGCGCGTAGATGCCGCCCCAGTGCTGCATGCGCACAGCGGTGAAGCCCTGCTCGACCGTGGTCGGCACGTCCGGCAGCACCGCCGTGCGGTGCCCGTCGGCCACCGCCAGCGCGCGCAGCTTGCCGCCACGCACGAATCCCAGCACGCCGACCGGCGCTTCGGAGGCCAGGTCGATCTGGCCGCCCATGACGGCGTTCAGCGTCTCCATGCCGCTCTTGTAGTGCACCACCGTGACCGGCACGCCCAGCGCCTGGCGCATCATCTCGGCGACGAAATGGCCGGTGCTGCCGAGCCCGGCGGTGCCGAAGGCGATGCCGCCCCTTGCCTTGGCATAGGCCTGCAGCGACTTCAGGTCGTTAAAGGACGCGCCCGCCGCGGCGACGATCACCGAGGGCGCCGAGCTGATGCTCGCCACCGGCACCAGGGCGTCGTCGGCATAGGGCATGCGGGCACGCAGCAAGGCGTTGGACACCGCGCCATTGCCCGCCACCAGCAGGGTGTAGCCGTCCGGCGCGCTGCGCGCCACCAGCTCCGCGCCGATCAGCCCGCCGGCGCCCGGCTTGTTGTCGACGATCACGCTCTGGCCCAGCTGGCGCGCCAGCGCCTTGGCCAGCAGGCGGGTATTGGTATCGCCGGGGCCGCCGGCCGAGAATGGCAGCACCAGCCGGATCGGCCGCGCCGGCCAGGCCGCCTCGGCCCGCGCCGGCGCGCCGCGCAGTCCGGCCAGCGCCAGCGGCAGCAGCGCCACCATCCCCAGGCAGGCACGCCTTCTGTTCAGGGTCGTCGCCATGGTCCGCTCCCGGCTCATGCGAAGGCGGCGCCGACCGGCGGCGCCAGCAGGGCCATCAGTTCGCGCACGTCGCCGAGCGTCTCCAGTCCGGCCACCATCTGCTCGATGGCCTGCTGGCGGGCGGGCGCGACCAGGCCGTCGGTAAGCGCGCGGAACTTGGCGGCGACCTCCGCGTTCGACTGCGGCGCCTCGATCGCGCGCGACGCGCGCCGCTGCACTTCGATGCGCTGGCCGTCGGTGAAGGTCACCGCCAGACGCACGCGCCCGCGCGCCTGGGCACCGCCGGCGTCGAGGGCCGCGTCGTGGCGCACCTCGATGCGGGGCAGCAGCGCCCACACATCGTCGGCATCGATGCGCGCGGGGGTGAACTGTGCCACCAGCGCGGCGCCGTCGAGCACCGCCACGGCGAGCGCGTAGCCGATGTGCATCTGCGCGCCGATCGGCGTGAACGGGCGCTGCGGCGGCCACCAGCCGTGGTGGTAGACCGCATGCGTGACGTCGACCTCGATGCGCGCGATCTCCGGCGCGCGCAGCGGGCGCTGCGCGCCGACGTCGAACAGCGCATCGAGCGGGGCGTGGATGCCACCCATGGCCGCATAGGGCTTGATCACCATGCGCTCCACTTCCCAGCGCTCGCCGAGGCCGTCGGCAAGCTGGCCGGCATCGGGCGCATGGCCCTCGCCGAAGGTCGAGAGGAAGCCGCCGTACTCGCGCTCGAACACACGCTTGATGCCGGTATAGCCACCCGCCGCCAGCAGCGCCGCGTAGAGGCCGTTGCGCGCCGCGAAGCCGTGGTGCATGCGCTTGCTCATGGCCTCGTACTGGGCCGCCATCAGGCCGGCCGATTGCGTCGCGGCCAGGCCCAGCGCATCTTCGAAGCGGGCCGCGTCCAGCCCCAGCAGCTTGCCCACCGCGGCGGCCGCGGCGTGGGTGCCGAACACCGCGCCCGAATGCCAGCCGCGCGACAGCATCTGCGCGCCGTGCAGGGCCAGCCCCACGCGCGGGCCGACCTCGAAGCCGGCCATGGCCGCCTCCAGCAGGCCCGCCCCGCTCACCCGCGGCTCTCCTTCCGCCGCCGCCCACAAGGCCGGCAGCACCAGCGAGGCGCTGTGCAGCGGCGCGAGCGGATGGTAGTCGTCCAGTTCGAAGCCCTGGATGAAGGTACCGTTGAGCAGGGCCGCCCCCGGCGCGCTGGTGCGCGCGCCCCAACCGACGATGGTGCGGTCGCCCTCGCCTTCGGTACGGCGCACGATGCCCGCCGCGACGCGCGACCAGGGCAGCTGCGCGCCGACGATGGCGCAGCCGATGCCGTCCAGGATCAGGGCCTTGGCGCGTTCGCGCGCGCTGGCGCTGGCCTGCTCCAGGCGGAAGCCGGCCAGCCAGTGGGCGAGGCGCCCGGTCGGCCCGGCCGGATCGGTGGCCGCCTGGCCGGTGGCGCCGGCGTGCGCCGGGGCGGAACCCGGTACGGAAGAATGGGAGGTCATGGCAGGTCCTTGCGAGTGAGCGGGTGAGCGGGTGAGCGGGTGAGCGGGTGAGCGGGTGAGCGCACCCGGGATTCGACGTCCGTGCCCGACCCGGGGCCGGCACGGCAGACGTGTTCCGGTCGAGCGTTGCATCGAGCGCTCGATCAAGCGGACCTTCAGTCGAGCGGATAGTGCTTGACCAGCTCCGCGACGTGCGCGCTGTCGCGCCGCACTTCCTCGGCGAACTCGGCCGGCGTGTTCGCCACCGGCTCGGCACCGGCGTTGGCGATCGCCTTGCGCACGTCGGCGTCCTTGACCGCTTCGCGCAGCGCCGCGACGATGCCCTGCGTGATGGCGGGCGGCGTCCCCTTGGGCGCAAACAGGCCATACCAGGTCACCGAGCGGAACTGCGGATAGCCGGCCTCGGCCGTCGTCGGCACATCGGGCAGCGCCGCCGCGCGGCGGTCGCCCTGCGTGGCCAGGATGCGCAGCGTGCCGGCCCGGTGGTGCGGCAGCGCGCTGGCGATGCTGGTGAGAGCCATGTTCACGTTGTTGGCGACCAGGTCGGTGACGATGGCGCCGGTACCTCGGTAGTTGACGATCACCAGGCGCGGCAGGCCCGCCTCGTCGGCAAGCTGCTGGCCGGACAGCCGCGCCAGGTTCTCGCCCGTGCCGAGCGAGCACTGCGGCGCGGTGCGGCAGTAGCGCACCAGCTCGCCGAAGGTCTTGACCGGCAGCCTGGCACTGACGACCACCGCGGCGGGCGACTGCGAGACAGCGCTGACCGGCTCCAGCCGGGCGAGCGGGTCGACACCCTTGAGGCTGGGCGTGTAGCGCGTCGCCAGCAGGCCCGGCACCTGCAGCAGCAGCGTATAGCCGTCGGGACGGGCCTCCATCACGCGCCGCGTGCCGATCAGGCCGTCGGCGCCCGGCAGGTTCTCCACCACCACCGGCTGCCCCCACATCGCGCCGAGCTGGCGCGAGACGGCCCGGGCGGTGGCGTCGGTGCCGCCACCCGCGACATAGGGCACCACCAGGGTCACCGGCCGCTGGGGCTTCCACGGCGCGGCGGGCGCCGCCTCGGCGCTCGCCAGCGCGGGCGCCGCCAGCAGGGCGGCGACGGCCGCGCCCAGGGCGAGCCGTCGCGCCGGCCGGCGCGGCTTCGGGTCTTGTATCGACATCTTGTCTCCTGTCATCGTCTTGTCGTCGGATCCTCATGGATCCTGCTTGTCCTGCTTGTCCTGCTTGTCCTGCTTGTCCATCGCGCCGCCGGTCAGGCTGGCGCGCCCACTGCCCGGGCCCGCCAGTCACGCTGGAACACGCCATCGAGCCGGCCGCGCGCCATCGCATGCGCACGCAGCCACGGCCGCAGCGCATCCGCCGCCAGCCCGGGCGGCGGCGGCGCCGACAGCGCGAACAGCTGGAACACATAGCGGTGCGGGCCGTGGCCGGGCAGCGGGCGCGGTCCGTCGTAGCCGGTGCCGCCGAGGCCGTTGCGCGCCAGGACCACGCCCTGCGGCGCGCGGCCCGGCGCCAGGGCGCCCTCGGGCAGCCCGTTCACCGCCGCCGGGCCCCAGGCCAGCGCGTGCGCGATGGCGTGCGGCAGCGGCACGTCGGGGTCTTCCACCAGCAGTAACCAGTGGCTGGCACCAGCCGGCAATGCCCGCCAGCGCAAGTCCGGCGACAGGTTGCCGCCCACGCCCCGGCCGGCGTGGCGCAGCGCCAGGCTGGCACCGGCGGCGAAGCTGTCGCTGTGCAGCGCCAAGGCTGCCGGCAGCGCCGCCAGCACCGGGTCCGCCTGCGCCAGCGTGGCGTCGCCGGCATGGCGGCCGCGCAGCAGCAGGCCGATCCAGCGCAGTACCCAGGGATGGCGCATGTCCGCCGTCATGGCAGGCTCCGCGCCTGCGCCTGCGCCTGCGTTGCCGGGGCTGGCGGCGGCACCTGCCCGTCCACCCGCCCTGCCATCTGCCCTGCCATCTGCCCTGCCACCTGCCAGGCCCAGGGCCGGCGGCTGCGGTCCTGCTGCTGCCAGGCGCGGATGGCGGGATCGTCCTGCAAGGTCAGCCCGATGTCGTCCAGCCCGAGCAGCAGCGCCTGGCGCCGCAGCGCGTCGATCGGGAAGGGACTGGCCACGCCGTCGGGCGCGGTCAGCGTGGCGGCCTCCAGGTCCACGCGCAGCGGTGCGCCGCCGGCGCACTGCGCGGCCAGGGCCTGCACGGCTTCCAGCGGCAAGCGGATCGGCAGCACACCGTTCTGGAAGCAGTTGCTGTAGAAGATGTCGCCGAAGCTCGGCGCGATCACGCAGCGCACGCCCATGCCCATCAGCGCCCACACCGCGCCCTCGCGCGACGAGCCGCAGCCGAAGTTGGGCCCGGCCAGCAGGATAGGCGCGCCGCGGAAGGCGGCCTGGTTGAGCAGGCAGCCCGGGTCCTCGCTGCCGTCCTCGCGGTAGCGCAGGGCCTCCAGCGCCCAGGGGCCGAGCTGGTCGCGCGCCAGGCTGGTCAGCCGCTCGATGCGGACGATGACATCGGTATCGACGTTGGCGAGCATCAGCGGCACGGCGGCGCCGCTGACCACGGTGAAAGGCTGCAGGCTCATGCAAGGCTCCTGACATCGGTGATGCGGCCGGTGACGGCGGCGGCCGCGGCCATCGCCGGGCTGGCCAGGTGGGTGCGCGCCCCGGGGCCCTGGCGGCCGACGAAGTTGCGGTTGGAGGTGGATACCGAGCGCTGTCCCGGCGGCACCTGCTCGCCGTTGGCGGCCACGCACATGCTGCAGCCGGGCTCGCGCCAGCTGAAGCCGGCCGACTCGAACACCTCGCGCAGGCCTTCGGCCTCAGCCGCCGCCTTGACCGCCACCGAGCCCGGCACGACCCAGGCGGTGACGCCGGGCGCGACGCGGCACCCGCGCAGCACCGCGGCGGCGGCGCGCAGGTCGGACAGGCGCGAGTTGGCACAGGAACCGATGAAGACCCAGTCCACCGGCGTGCCGGCGATCGGCGCGCCGGGCTCCAGTCCCATGTAGGCGAGCGCGTCGGCATAGGCCTGCGCGGCGGCGCCGGCGGCCGCGGGCACGGGGATGCGCGCGTCCACCGCGATGGCGTGCTCCGGGCTGGTGCCCCAGGTGATGGTGGGCACGACCTCGGCCGCGTCGATGCATTCATCGCGGTCGAAGACCGCGTCGGCGTCGCTGGCCAGGGTGCGCCATGCCGCCGCCGCCTGCTCGAACGCGGCGCCGGCCGGCGCATAGGGACGGCCGCGCAGCCAGTCGATGGTGCGCTCGTCCGGGGCGATCAGCGCGAAGCGCGCGCCCAGCTCGACCGCCAGGTTGCACAGGGTCAGCCGTGCCTCCACCTCCAGCGCGCGCACGGCGCTGCCGGCGAACTCGATGGCATGGCCGGCCCCGGCCGCCGCGCCGAAGCGGGCGATCAGGTGCAGCGCCAGGTCCTTGGCGCTGACGCCGGGCGCCAGCGCGCCTTCGCAGCGGATACGCATGCGGCGCGGCTTCTGCAGGCGCAAGGTCTGCGTGGCCAGCGCATGCGTGCTCTCCGACGAGCCGACGCCGAAGGCCAGCGCCCCGACCCCGCCATTGGTACAGGTGTGGCTGTCGCCGCAGACCACGGTCAGGCCGGGCAGCACGATGCCGAGTTCGGGGCCGCTCACGTGCACGATGCCCTGGCCGGGCTCGCCGAGATCGAACAGTGTCACGCCGGCCGCGGCCGCGCGCTCGCGCAGCGCGCTCCACAGCCGCGCGCCGGGCAGGTAGGTGGTGCCGTCGCGCCCGGGCTGGCTGGACACCGCGTGGTCGGGCGTGGCGAAGACCAGGGCGGGGTCGTGCAGCGGCAGGCCGCGCGCCGCCACCTCGGCCAGCGCCGGCGGGCCGGACAGGTCGTGCAGCAGGTGGCGGTCGATGTGCAGCAGCGCCCAGCCGTCGCCCAGTTCGCGCACCACATGCGCATCCCAGAGCTTGTCGAACAGCGTGGCCGGGTTCATGCCGGCCTCGCGGCGTCGCTGCTACCGGGGGTGGCGGGAGCAATGGCGAGCGCCGGTGCACCCGCATTGAAGCGCTGGCGCAGGGCGTCCCACTCGTCG
Organism: Cupriavidus sp. USMAHM13; assembly: GCF_001854285.1. NCBI lineage: Bacteria > Pseudomonadati > Pseudomonadota > Betaproteobacteria > Burkholderiales > Burkholderiaceae > Cupriavidus > Cupriavidus sp. USMAHM13. The sequence continues at coordinate 1,924,807 of NZ_CP017752.1, read as the reverse complement.
GCGCCGAAGCGGCGGAAAGTCTGCGCCACGCCTGCCGACACCGGCGGCGCGCTGTGCGTCGCCTTCAGTTCCGCCAGCGCGCGGTCGCCCGCCTCGATCGCGGCCTTCAGCATCAGGCCCGGCAGGATGGCCAGCTTGTAGCCCATGGCCTCGGCCTCGCGCAGGTCGAAGATCGGCGTGCGTCCGCCGGGCACCACGTTGAGCAGGCAGGGGCCCTGCACGCGGGCCGGTACCGCGGCCACTTCCTCCAGCGTCTGCGCGGCTTCGACGAAGGCCATGTCGGCGCCGGCGGCGAGCGCCGCCTTGGCGCGCCAGATGGCCTCGTCCAGGCCCAGCACGGCGCGCGCGTCGGTGCGCGCGATGATGACGAAATCCGCCGTGCGGCGCGCCTGCGCCGCCGCCCGCACCAGCGAGACGAAGGCTTCGCGCGAGACCACCTCCTTGCCGTCGAGGTGTCCGCAGCGCTTGGGCGCGACCTGGTCCTCGATATGGATGCCGGCCACGCCGCGGCTCTCGTACTCGCGCACGGTGCGCGTCACGTTCAGTTCGTTGCCGTAGCCGGTATCGGCGTCGGCGATCAGCGGGATGGCGATGGCGCGCGCCATCACCGCGGCGTTCTCCACCATCTCGCTCAGGGTCAGCAGGCCGAAATCGGGAAAGCCGCGCGCGGCCGAGGTCCCGGCTCCGGTCATGTAGGCGGCGGCGAAGCCGGCCTGCTCGATCAGGCGCGCGCCGATGGCGTCATAGGCGCCCGGCGCGATCAGCATGCCGGGCGCCTGCAGGCGCTGGCGCAACAAGGTGGCGGGGTGCATGGTGCGGGCGGTCTCCTCTTGCGGGTAGGCGAATGCCCCCGGGACGGGGGACCGGGGCAGCGTGTGCCCCTCGCCTGTGTTTATGTGTTTATATTCTAATAACAACTAACCAGCAAGGTCAACCGGAACCGGGCGGAGCGGCCAGGGATCCGCGCCACCCTTGTGCTATGCTCCCCGACGCCACCGATCCATCACCCCATGCCCCGCAACACCGCCGACGCAACGCCCGCCCCGCTGCCCCGCATCCCTGGTACCTCCCTGCACCGGCAGCTCTTCCTGGTGCTGCGCGACGAGATCTCGCGCGGCGTCTACGCGCAGACCGGCGCGCTGCCCAAGGAAGAGGCGATCTGCGAGCGCTTCGGCGTCTCGCGCATCACGGTAAGGCGCGCGCTGGCCGACCTCGCCGCGCTCGGGCTGGTGGAGCGGCGCCACGGCCTCGGCACCTTCGTGCGCGCCGGCACGCCGGCGGGGCGCAGCAGTCCCAGCCTGGGCATGATCGACAGCCTGCGCCGCGCGGCGCTGGAAACCGAGGTCGAGGTGCTCGAGGTGGCCCAGGCCGAGCCGCCGCCGGATATCGCCGCGCTGCTGCAGCTCGCGCCCGGCGAGCACGCCGTGCATGCCCTGCGCCTGCGCAGCCTGCAGGGCGAGCCGGTCATGCTGACCGACGCCTGGGTGCCGGCCGCGCTGGGCAAGCGGGTCTCGGCGGCAGCGCTGCGCAAGCATGCGCTGTTCGAGATCCTGATGGCGCAAGGGGTGAAGTTCGGCCGCGTGGTGCAGGAAATCAGCGCCCAGGCTGCCGATCCCCGCTGTGCCCGCTGGCTGAGCACCGAAGTCGGCGCGCCGCTGCTGAAGCTGGTGCGCCTGCTGCACGATCCCGCGGAGCTCCCGGTGCAGCACCTGACGGTGCTGCTGTCGCCGGAACGCAGCCGCATCCTGATGGACATCCCCTCCGAGAAGATCAACACGCTGAGCGCGGGACAGATCGTCCACGATATCGGCCGGCAGGGCTGAGTGCGCGGCGCGGTCGGCGCGGGCGCCGGGGCGTTGGGCCAGGTCCTATCGTCCAGCGGGGAAATTTCCCATATACTGTATATTCATACAGTCAACTGGAAGCCGTGGCCGCATGCTGCCACGCACCCCTCCGCCCGCCTCGCCGCCCAGCCGTCATGCTGTCCGCCACCCGCCGCATCGCCCACCTCGACATGGACGCCTTCTACGCGTCGGTCGAGCTGCTGCGCTACCCCGAACTGCGCGGCCAGCCGGTGGTGATCGGCGGCGGGCGCAATGCCGTGCCGGAGGTGCTGGCCGACGGCAGCCGCCGCTTCGCGCGCCTGCGCGACTACGTCGGACGGGGCGTGGTCACCACCTCGACCTACGAAGCGCGCGCCTTCGGCGTGTTCTCCGCCATGGGCATGATGAAGGCCGCCCAGCTCGCCCCGGACGCGATCCTGCTGCCGACCGACTTCGAGGCCTACCGCCACTACTCGCGCTTGTTCAAGGCGGCGGTGGCGCGCTTCACCGACCAGATCGAGGACCGCGGCATCGACGAGATCTACATCGACCTGAGCGCGGTGCAGGGCGAGGCCGCCGAGGTTGCCGGGCGCATCAAGCAGGCCGTGCGCGAAGCCACCGGCCTGAGCTGCTCGATCTGCGTGGCGCCGAACAAGCTGCTGGCCAAGATCGGCTCCGAGCTGGACAAGCCGGACGGACTGACGCTGCTGCGCATGGAAGACGTGCCGCTGCGCATCTGGCCGCTGCCGGTGCGCAAGGTCAACGGCATCGGGCCCAAGGCGAGCGAGAAGCTGGCCGCGCTGGGCATCGGCACCGTGGGCGAGCTGGCGCGCGCCGACCTGGGGCTGCTGCAGGAGCATTTCGGCCGCAGCTACACCGCCTGGCTGGCGCAGACGGCGCAGGGCTTCGACGAGCGGGCCGTGGTGGTCAGTTCCGAGCCCAAGTCGATCAGCCGCGAGACCACCTTCGAACGCGACCTGCACCCGCGCCGCGACCGCCCGCTGCTGTCGGAAGCCTTCACGGGGCTATGCCTGCGCGTGGCGGACGACCTGCGGCGCAAGGGCTATGTCGGGCGCACCATCGGCATCAAGCTGCGCTATGACGATTTCCGCACGGTGACGCGCGACCTGACCCTGCCGGAGCCCTCGGCCGACGGCGCGGCCATTCGCCGCGCGGCCACCGAATGCCTGCGCCGCGTGCCGCTCGACCGCAAGCTGCGGCTGCTGGGCGTGCGCGTCAGCGCGCTGCTGCCGGTGGAGGAAGCGGCGGGGCTGGCAGCGCTGCCGATCCAGGCCGAACTGCCGTTCGACGCGGCGGACGGCGGCTGAGCCGGGCCGGCGCACGGCCATGTACGCCACGGGCCGGCCGCACACCCCGGCCTTTCTCCCCTCTGCCTTTCTCCCCTGGCCGCCGCTCAACGCGGGGCGCGCAAACGGGCATCCAGGAAGTCGATCAGCGCCCTGACCTTGGGCGGCAGGAAGCGGTTGGGCGGATGCAGCAGCCAGACCGTGCCCACGTAGGCGCGCGCCTCCAGGGTCCAGTCGGCCAGCACGCGCACCACCTCGCCCCGCTGCAGCGCCTGCGCGGCGGCGAAGTCCGGCAGGCTGGCGATGCCCAGTCCCTGCTGCGCCGCCTCCAGCCGCGCGCTGGCGTGGTTGGCGGCATAGCGCCCGCGCACCTCCACGCTCACCGGTGCCGCCGCCTCGGCCGGCGCCGTGCGGCGGAAGCGCCAGCGCTTGTCATCGGCCGTCTCGCCCAGGAACAGGCAGTCGTGCGCGGCCAGCTCGCGCGGATGGCGCGGCTCGCCGCGCGCGGCGAGATAGGCGCGCGATGCGCACAGCACCCACTCGACGCGGCCCAGGCGCCGGCCGGCCAGGCCGGGTGGCGGCTGGTCGGTCAGGCGGATCACCAGGTCGAGGTCGTCGTCGAGCGGATCCAGCGTGGCATCGGAAAACACCAGCCGCAGGTCCACATCGGGACAGGCGCGCAGGAAATCCGGCACCAGCGGATGGATCACGGTCTTGGCGTAGGCGGTCGGCGCGCTCAGGCTGACGCGCCCGGCCGGCCGCGCCGCCAGGGCGCCGGCCGCATCGACGGCGCCGGCCGCCGCGCCGACCAGCTCGCGGCAGTGGCGGTAGACCTGCTCGCCCGAGGCGGTGACACGCACCTTGCGTGTCGAGCGCTCCAGCAGGCGCGTGGCCAGCGCGTCTTCCAGCCGCTTGATCTGCCGGCTGACCGTCGACGGCGTGGTGCCGAGCTGGCGCGCCGCCAGCGAGAAATTGCCGGCATCGACCACGCGGGCGAACACGGCCATGTCGGGCAGCAGCGCAAACAGCTCGTTGGGGTTCATTGCGGGTTCCTTGGCGGATTCTTTGCCGCTGTATGCGCCGATGCGTGCGCCGATGCATGCGTCGATGCATGCGTCGATGCGCTTTCCGGCGTCCCTGCCAGGGACGCGCGCGCGCCGGCAGGGCTGGCCGATCTGTGCGAGCCAGGCATAAAAGATTTGCACGACGACCGGATTATCACCATCCATGCAATACAAGACAATGCTCTCCGTCCGCCCGCCTGCGCACCTGAGCCCGGCGGCCAGCCACGTTCCCGCGCCATCGCGCGTCCTCCGATCCTGCCTTGTCCGTCCTGCCTGCCATGTCCGCCAGAACCGCCACCGCCTCCCTGCTGCCCGACCTGATGCTGCTGACCGTTGCCGCCGTCTGGGGCAGCAGCTACGGCGTGGTCAAGGACGCGCTCGCCGTCTATCCGGTGCTGGGCCTGCTGGCTCTGCGCTTCGGCCTCACCTCCGCGCTGCTGCTGCCGGCGCTGCGCCACCTGCGGCACTGCGACGGCCGCACCGTGGCCGGCATGCTCGGCACCGGCGTGCTGCTGCTGGCCATCTTCCTGTGCGAGACCTTCGGCGTGATGCAGACCCAGGCCTCCCATGCCGCCTTCCTGATCAGCCTGTGCGTGGTGCTGACGCCGTTCGCCGAGTGGCTGCTGCTGGGCCGCATGCCGGCGCGGCGCGAGTGGGCAGCCGTGGCGCTGTCGCTGCTGGGCGCCGCCCTGCTCACCGGCGGCTCGCTGCGCCTGCAGGCCGGCGACGTGCTGATGCTGGCCGCGGCCCTGCTGCGCGCCGTCATTGTCTGCGTGACCAAGCGCATGATGCGCGAGCGCGCGGGCCGGCCCGTGCCGCCCGCGCTGCTGCTGACCGCCGTGCAGTCGGGCGTGGTCGCGCTGGGCAGCGCGGCGGTGCTGCTGGGCGTGCCCGCCCAATGGCAGGCGCTACCGGCGCCAAGCCTGCATGCGGGCTTCTGGGCCAGCGTGGTCTACCTGGTGGGGGCCTGCACCTTGTTTGCCTTCTTCGCGCAGAACTACGCGATCCGGCGCAGCCAGCCCACCCGCGTGGCGCTGCTGATGGGCAGCGAGCCCGCCTTCGGCGCCCTGTTCGCCTGCCTGTGGCTGGGCGAACGGATCGCGCCGGCGGGCTGGGCCGGCGGCGCGCTGATCGTCGGGGCGTCGCTGCTGGCGACGGTGCGCTGGCGCCGCCTGCCGCGGGCCGGCCTGGCGCTGGAATCCTGACTTGAGGGGTGCCGCGCGGCCGGCGGGCACGAGGGAATCGTGCCGGGGCAGCGGTAGAAGGAAAGGCGGGGCCGCGGCAAAGGGCGGTGCCGTGCCGCTGTGCCGCGCGACAGCCAAGAGCGCCGCCTGCGGCGCCCTTGCGCGATCAAGCCGAAGTGGTGGTGGAGGTGGAGGTGGAGGTGGAGGTGGAGGTGGAGGTGGCCTCGAAGACAGCCGGTTCGCCAGCGGCGGCAACCGGTGCGTCTGCCACAGATACCACAGGTGCCACGGACTCGGCGGCCACCGGCTCTGCGGGCATCGTTTCGGTCTGCGGCTGCGCGGCCGGTGCGGCTTGCGCGGGCTGAGCCGCGGCTTCCTGGCCTTCCACCGGCTGGCCTTCGGCCGGCTTGCCGCCCGCCTGGGCCGGGCGACGCTGGCCGCGCGCGCGGCGCTCGCCACGCTCGCCGCCCTTCTCGCCGCCCTTCTCAGCGCCGTTCTCACCACCCTTGCCGCCGCCCTTGCCACCACGCGGGCGGCGCGCGGACAGCCACTTGGCGCGCTGGGCCTGTGCCGCCGTCACTTCGCCGGCCGCGTTGCCTTGCAGGTCGACGCGTGCCGCGCCGGCCACCATGCAGGTCCAGTAGCGGCTGCCCTGGCACCAGGTGGCGAGCGCTTCCTTGATCTGCGCTTCATCCAGGCCCAGCTTGGCGGACTGCTGCACGAGGTCGTGCATGATGCCCAGCTTGAGGGGCAGCTTGGGCTCGGGCTTCTTGGGGAAGGCCTTGGGGAAATGCTTCTGCAGGCGCCGGATCGCTTCGATCACCGGGTCGACCGGCTCGGCCTTGGCCTTGCCCTCGGGACGGCCCTTCGCTTCCGGGCGGCCCTTCGCTTCCGGGCGGCCCTTCGCTTCCGGGCGTGCCTTGGCATCCGGGCGCGCCTTGGCCTTGGCTGGCGGCTTGCCCTGCTGCGCCGGCTTGGCGGCGGCCGCGTTCTGCTTGGCCTGTGCCACGAGTTGCGCCTTCAAGGCGGCAAGTTGTTCGAAACCCATAGTGCGTCTGATCGGAAAACAGACGCCCATTCTAGCAGGCTGCCGCGACCTTCCGCCCTGCCCCCGCCCGGCCCCGGCCGGCACCGGTGGCACGGGCCACCGGCGCGGCAGATGCTCAGCGCGTGAGCGCGCCGCCGGCGCGCTCACGCTGGGCGGCGAGGTAGGCGTCACGCGAGGGCTGCAGGTGCTGCCGGCACAACGCGACCAGCTCCTCGCGGCGTCCCGCGCGCAGCGCGTCGATCATGGCCCAGTGTTCCTGGCGCGCGCGCTCGCGGTAGGCAGCGGTGGCCAGCGAGCCGAAGCGGATCGGATGGGTGCGCCGCGCATACTCGGCGATGGCCTGCAGCAGCACGGTGTTGCCGGCCAGTGCAAACAGCTCGCGATGGAACTGCTGGTTGATGCGGAAGACCGCGTGCGCATCGCCTGCGGCGACGGCGGCGTCATGGCGCCGCTGCACCGCCACCAGCGCCTGCAGCCGCACCGGCGGCACGGGCAGCGGGATCAGCGCGGCGGCCTGTGCTTCCAGCAGCTCGCGCAGGCCGAACAGTTCCACCACTTCTTCCGGCTCGAAGGCGCGCACCAGCGCGCCGACATTGCGCCGGCGCTCGACCGCGCCCATCTGTTCGAGCGCGGACAGCGCCTGGCGCACCACATGGCGCTTCAGGCCGAAGCGCTCCATCAGGTCGTCCTCGACCAGGCGCTCGCGCGGATGCAGGCGCCCGAAGACGATGTCCTCTTCCAGGGCGTCGATGGCACGCTGCAGCGCATCGGGCACGTCGGGTGCATCGGACGCGTCGGGTGCGTCGGGTGCACCGTCCAGGGCTTGGTCCGCCATCGCTCAGCGCTCGCGCGGCACCGTGTCCACGGTGCCGCCGGCCCGCAGGAAGTCGAAGTCCACGCCCTGGTCGGCCTGCGTCACGGTTTCCAGGAAGAGCTTGCGGTAGCCGCGCTCGGCGCGCGGGCGCACCACCGGTTGCTCGGCCGCCCGGCGCGCCAGTTCCGCGTCGTCGACCAGCAGCGCCAGCTCGCGCCGCGCCACCGACAGGCGGATGCGATCGCCGCTGCGCACCAGGGCGAGCGGTCCGCCGATGGCGGCCTCCGGCGTCACGTGCAGCACGATGGTGCCGGCCGCGGTGCCGCTCATGCGGCCGTCCGACACGCGCACCATGTCCTTGACGCCGGCCCGCGCCAGCTTCTTCGGGATCGGCATGTAGCCCGCCTCGGGCATGCCCGGCGCGCCGGTGGGGCCGATGCGCTTGAGCACCAGGATGTCGTCGGCCTTGACGTCGAGGGCCTCGTCGTCGATGCGGTGCGCCATGTCCTCGGCGTCCTCGAACACGACCGCTCGCCCCTCGTGCTCCATCAGGGCGGGGTTGGCCGCCGACTGCTTGATGATGGCGCCGCCCGGCGCCAGGTTGCCGCGCAGCACCGCCAGGCCGCCGGCCGGGTAGATCGGCTCGGCGCGGCTGCGGATGACCTCCTGGGCGAATGGCGGCGGCGCGGCGTCCAGCTCCTCGCCCAGCGTGCGGCCCGACACGGTCAGCGCATCGAGGTGCAGCAGGGGCCGCAGCTCGCGCAGCAGCGCCGGCATGCCGCCCGCCTTGTGGAAGTCCTCCATATAGTGCTGGCCCGAAGGTTTCAGGTCGACCAGCACCGGTGTCTCGCGGCTCATGCGGTCCAGGCCGGCCAGGTCGATGTCGATGCCGAGGCGGCCGGCGATGGCGGTCAGGTGCACGATACCGTTGGTCGAGCCGCCGATGGCCAGCAGCACGCGCAGCGCGTTCTCGATCGACTTGCCGGTCAGGATGCGGTCCGGCGTCAGGCGCGCGGCCGCCATCGCCACCGCGGTGGTGCCGGTGCGCTCGGCCACGCGGATGCGGTCGGCCGTGACCGCGGGCGCCGAGGCGCCGCCCGACACCATGATGCCCATGGCTTCGGCCAGGCACGCCATGGTGCTGGCCGTGCCCATCACCGAGCAGGTGCCGACGCTGGCCACCAGCTGGTTGTTGACGTCGGCGATCTCGGTGCCGTCGATCTCCTCGGCACGGAAACGGCCCCAGTAGCGGCGGCAGTCGGTACAGGCGCCGACGCGCTCGCCGCGGTGCGCGCCGGTCAGCATCGAGCCGGTCACCAGCTGGATCGCCGGCACGCCGGCCGACGCCGCGCCCATCAGCTGGGCCGGCACGGTCTTGTCGCAGCCGCCGATCAGCACCACCGCGTCCATCGGCTGGGCGCGGATCATCTCCTCGGTGTCCATCGACATGAGGTTGCGCAGGTACATGCTGGTGGGCGCCGAAAAGCTCTCGTGCACTGAGATGGTCGGGAAGTCCACCGGCAGGCCGCCGGCCAGCATGACGCCGCGCTTGACCGCCTCCACCAGCTGCGGTGCGTTGCCGTGGCAGGGGTTGTAGCTGCTGCCGGTGTTGACGATGCCGATCACCGGCCGCGACAAGGCGTCGTCGGTATAGCCGGCGCCCTTGATGAAGGCCTTGCGCAGGAACAGCGAGAAGCCGGTATCGCCGTAGTTGGTCAGCCCCTTGGCCAAGCCCTCCGCCGATGGCTGTGATCCACCACTCTCTTGCAATGAATCCTGGGATGAGGCCGGAGGGACGGGGGGACGGTCGGACGAAGACATCCGTGATCTCCAATAATATTATTGATAATCTCGGGCGAGAGCATAGCCTGCGTGGCTGCGCGTGCGCAAGCCCGGCAACGGCCTCGGTTTATTGATTGAAATACAAGATCAGTCGATAGAAAGATTCTGATTCTTCTATCAAGAGGTGCCTCATACACTACGTCCCGATGCTGAGCCGGGCGGCATCGGCACGGCGGTCCCACGCCGCCGTCCTTCCCTTCGAATCCAATCAGCCCGGCACAGGAGACCTTCATGTCCAGCCTCTTGCGCAGGCACGGCCGCGCGCGCCCGGGTGCGCGGCGCGCCCTGCTCGTGTCCACGCTGGCCGCGTGCGCCGGCCTGCTGCTGGCGCCGGCCCCCGCCGCCGCGTCCGACTATCCCAACAAGCCGATCCGCCTGGTGGTGCCCTACCCGCCCGGCGGCGCCACCGACGTCATCGGCCGCACGCTGGCGCAGCAACTCACCACCACGCTCGGCCAGCAGGTGGTGGTGGACAACCGCGCCGGCGCGGCGGGCAATATCGGTGCCGAACTGGTGGCCAAGTCGCCGGCCGACGGCTACACCTTGCTGATGGGGGCCCTGACCAGCCACGCCATCAACGCCGCCCTGTACAAGAGCCGCGTGCCCTACGACCTGGAGAAGAGCTTCGCGCCGGTCGCCATCGTCGGCACGGTGCCGCTGGTGTTCGTGGTCAATCCCTCGGTCAAGGCCAACACGCTGGCGCAACTGGTCGAGCTGGCCAAGGCCAGGCCCGGCAGCCTCACCTTCGGCTCGGCCGGCAACGGCTCGCCGCAGCACCTGGCCGGCGAGCTGTTCAAGCGCATGACCGGCGCCGACATGCTGCACGTGCCGTACAAGGGCAGCGGTCCGGCCATGACCGATCTGATGGGCGGGCAGGTGCTGAGCATGGTGGAAACGGTGCCGGCGGCGCAGTCCTTCATCAAGAGCGGCAAGATCCGCGCGCTGGCGGTGACCAGCGGCGAGCGGGTCAGCACGCTGCCCGACGTGCCCACCGCGGCCGAAGCCGGCCTGAAGGACTTCGAGGTCAGCTCGATGTTCGGCATCGTCGCCCCGGCCGGCACGCCGGCGCCGGTGATCAACCGCCTCAGCGCCGACCTGAAGAAGATCCTGGCCGAGCCCGAAGTGAAGGCCGCCCTGCTCAAGCAAGGCGCGATCGCCGCCTGGACCACGCCGGCGCAGGCCGGCAGCCGGATCAAGGCCGAGATGACGCGCTGGAGCGCGGTCATCCGTGACGCCGGCGTCAAGCCCGAATGACACCGGCTTGAGACCGGGCCGGAGCCCGGGCGATGCGCGCGGCCCCGGCCGCCTCAGCCGCCCGCCCGGCGGCTGTCCGGCACCGGATGGGCCAGCGTGCCGTCGCCGTAGGCCCGCTCGACATGCGAGACCACCACGTGGTAGCCCTCGTACCAGCGGCGGTACTGGCGCTTGGCCTCGAGATGGCGCGGATGGCGGGCGAAGGCTTCCAGCGCGGCGCGGTCGTGCCAGTAGTAGCTGGCGTTGACCAGCATGCCGTCGGCCGAGCGCCAGGATTCGGCGCCGGCGAAGCCGGGCAGGTCTGCCGCGATTTCGTCGAGGACGGCGCTCAATTGCCGGAAGGTGTCATCGGCCTGTCCGGGCCGGTAGATGAAGGCGGCGATATACATGGTCTGCCTGGGTCGGGAAACGAGAGGAAGGACTTCACGGGAACGGGACGAAGGGGACGAAGTGACCGCAAGGCAGCCGCGCCCGCCCCGTCCGCCCTCATGCCGCGCGCTGCAGCAGGAGGCGCACCGCCAGGCCCGCCATCAGCAAGGCCAGCGCGACCGACTGCAGGCGCGCCAGCCCGGGCCGCGCTCGCGGCAGGCGCCGCAGGCTCGCGCCGAGCGCGCCCAGCAAGGCGTGGTAGAGCAGGCTGATCGCCGAGAGCAGGGCGCCCAGCACAAGCAGTTGCGACGCCACCGGCCCCTGCCCCGGCACCACGAACTGCGGCAGGAACACCAGGAAGAACAGCAGCGCCTTCGGATTGAGCAGGCAGTTCAGCAGGCCGCGCACGAACACCGCGGCGGCCCCCGCCGGCCGGCTGGCGCCTGCCGCGGTGCCGCCCCCGCCGCCGGCGCCGCGCGCCGGGCGCAGCGCCTTGGCGGCCAGCCACAGCAGGTAGGCCGCGCCGGCGTAGCGGATCAGGTCCAGGGCAGGCGCCCAGGCCACCACCACGGCGGTCACGCCGCTCGCGGTCAAGGCAGTGAGCAACAGGTCCGCGCCGGCGATGCCCAGCGCCGCGGCAACGCCACCGCGCAGGCCGCAGGCGGCGCCATGCGCCATGACGAAGGCCGTATTGGGGCCGGGAGAGAGCATCAGCATCAGGACGGCGCCGCAGAACAGCGACAGGGTGGCGGGATCGGGCATCGTGGGTCGGCGCAAGAAGGTGGCGAAGGGAATGGCCGCAGCGTAGACTCCCGATGCAGTACGAACAAGAAATTGTCCTAGATACACCTCGCCCGCTCACCCGCTCTCCCCTCGCCCGCCGACACCCATGGCCCCGCCCCGCTACCGCAGCATCGTCGATGCCTTCGCCGCGCGCATCCACGACGGTGAATTGCCGCCCGGCACGCGCCTGCCGGCGGTGCGGCAACTGATGCGGCAGCACGGCATCGCCCTGGCCACCGCCTCGCGCGTCTACGCGGAGCTGGAGGCCGCCGGCCTGGCGGTGGGCGAAACCGGCCGCGGCACCTTCGTGCGCGACACCTCCCTGCCGCGCGGCCTGGGGCTGGAGCAACGGCCCCTGCCCTCCGGCGCGGTCGACCTGACCTTCAACTATCCGGCGCTGCCCGATCAGGCGGAACTGCTGCGCGAGGGCCTGCGCGCCATCGCCGCCTCGGGCGATCTCGACGCCCTGCTGCACTCGGCGCCGCAGGGCGGGCGCCCGCACGAAAGGGAGACCGTCGCGCGCCACCTGCGCAACCGGGGCATCCGCGTGCCGGCCGCGCAGGTGCTGATCGTCAACGGCGCCCAGCAGGGGCTGGCGGTGGCCGCCATGGCGCTGCTGCGGCCGGGCGACCTGCTGGCCATCGACGCCTTGACCTACCCGGGCATGAAGACGCTGGCCGAATCCTGCCGCCTCGAGCTGGCGCCGCTGCCCATCAGCAGCGGCGGCACCGACCTCGACCGGCTGGAGGCGCTGTGCCGGCGCCGCCCGGTGCGCGCCGTCTACACCATGCCGACCTTGCACAATCCGCTCGGCCACGTGATGCCCGAGGCCGAGCGCGCCCGGCTGGCCGCCATCGCGCGGCGGCACGACCTGCTGATCATCGAGGACGGCGCCTACGCCTTCCTGGCCGAACCCGCTCCCGCCCCGGTCTTCTGCCACGCGCCGGAGCGCACGCTCTACGTGTCGGGGCTGTCCAAGAGCGTCGCCTCGGGACTGCGCCTGGGCTTCGTGGCGGCGCCGCCCGGACTGGTGCCGGCGCTGGAGCGCGCCATCCGCGTGTCGACCTGGAACACGCCGTCGCTGATGGTGGCGCTCGCCTGCCGCTGGATCGAGTCGGGCACCGTCGATGCGCTGGAGATGCGCAAGCGGCGCGACGCGCGGCAGCGCCAGCGGCTGGCACGGCGCCTGCTGCAGGGCTGCGCGATCACCGCCCACCCGGGTGCCTACTACCTGTGGCTGGCGCTCTCCGACGACCGGCGCGCCGACGGCGTGGCGGCCGCGCTGGCGCGACAGGGCGTGCTGGTGACGACGGCGGAGCCCTTCTGCGCCGGGCCGGCGGTGCCGCAGGCCCTGCGCCTCGCGCTGGGCTCGATCGCGCTGCCGGCGCTGGAGGACGCCTTGCGCAAGGTCGCCGCGCTGGCCGCCTGACGCTCCCGCCCCGCCATGCTGCACCGCACCGGGCGCACGCGCCGCGGCCGAAGTCGGGGCAGATCCCCATAGTGGGTGTTGCGCCACTTGGCCTATACTGGATCAGCGATGTCGCCTGCGCTCAGCCAAGGCGCCATGACGAGGAGGTGTCCCCATGGTCATGATGAACCGGCGCCAGTTCCTGAAGGTCACTGGCGCCTCGCTAGCGGGCTCGAGCCTGGCACTGATGGGCTTCGCGCCCGACACCGCACTGGCCGAGGTACGCGCCTACAAGCTGGCGCGCGCCACCGAGACGCGCAACACCTGCCCCTACTGCTCGGTGGCCTGCGGGCTGCTGATGTACAGCCTGGGCGACGGCGCCAAGAACGCCAAGGCCAGCATCATCCATATCGAGGGCGACCCCGACCATCCGGTCAACCGCGGCACGCTCTGTCCCAAGGGCGCCGCCTTGATCGACTTCGTGCACAGTCCCAGCCGCCTGGTGCAGCCCGAGTACCGCGCGCCGGGCTCGGACAAGTGGCAGCCGATCGCCTGGGACGACGCGCTGGACCGCATCGCCCGGCTGATGAAGCAGGACCGCGACGCCAACTTCGTCGAGAAGACGGCCGACGGCCGCACCGTCAACCGCTGGCTGACCACCGGCATGCTGGCCGCCTCGGCCAGCAGCAACGAGGTCGGCTACCTGACGCACAAGGTCGTCCGCAGCTTCGGCATTCTGGGATTCGACAACCAGGCGCGTGTCTGACACGGCCCGACGGTGGCAGGTCTTGCCCCGACGTTCGGCCGTGGAGCGATGACGAACCATTGGGTCGACATCAAGAACGCGGACGTGATCCTGATCATGGGCGGCAATGCGGCCGAGGCCCACCCTTGCGGTTTCAAGTGGGTGACCGAGGCCAAGGCGCACAACAAGGCGCGCCTGATCGTGGTCGACCCGCGCTTCACCCGTTCCGCCTCGGTGGCCGATCTCTACGTGCCGATCCGCACCGGCACCGACATCGTCTTCCTCGGCGGCGTGATCCGCTACCTGCTGGCCAACGACAAGATCCAGCACGAGTACGTCAGGAACTACACCGACTTCAGCTTCATCGTGCGCGAGGACTTCTCCTTCGAACGCGGCCTGTTCTCGGGCTACGACGCCGAGAAGCGCACCTATGACAAGGCCTCGTGGGACTACGAGAAGGGCGAGGACGGCTTCGTCAAGACCGACCCGACGCTGGGCCATCCGCGCTGCGTCTACAACCTGCTCAAGCAGCACTACGCGCGCTATACGCCGGAGATGGTGGAACGGGTCTGCGGCACGCCGCGCGACAAGTTCCAGGCCGTGTGCGACCTGCTGGCCTCCACCGCCGTGCCCACGCGCGCCATGACCATCCTGTATGCGCTGGGCTGGACGCAGCACTCGATCGGCTCGCAGATCATCCGTACCGGCGCCATGGTGCAGCTGCTGCTGGGCAATATCGGCGTCGCCGGCGGCGGCATGAACGCGCTGCGCGGCCACTCCAATATCCAGGGGCTGACCGACCTGGGCCTGATGTCCAACCTGCTGCCCGGCTACATGACACTGCCGACCGAGCAGGAGCAGGACTACGACCAGTACATCGAGGCACGCGCCTCCAAGCCGCTGCGGCCCAACCAGCTCAGCTACTGGCAGAACTACGGCAAGTTCCACGTCAGCCTGATGAAGGCCTGGTGGGGCGACGCCGCCACCGCGGAGAACCGCTGGGCCTTCGATTACCTGCCCAAGCTCGACAAGCCCTACGACCTGCTGCAGGTCGTGGAGCTGATGAACCAGGACAAGATGACCGGCTACATCGCGCAGGGCTTCAACCCGCTGGCCGCGGCACCGAACAAGGCCAAGGTGATGCGCGGGCTGTCGCGCCTGAAGTTCCTGGTGGTGATGGATCCGCTGGCCACCGAGACCTCCGAATTCTGGCGCCACGCCGGCGAATACAACGACGTCGACCCGGCGCAGATCCAGACCGAGGTGTTCCGCCTGCCGACCACCTGCTTCGCCGAGGAAGACGGCTCCCTGGTGAATTCCGGGCGCTGGCTGCAATGGCACTGGAAGGGCGCCGAGCCGCCCGGACTGGCGCGCACCGACATCGAGATCATGTCGGGCCTGTTCCTGCGCCTGCGCGAGCTGTACCGGAAAGACGGCGGCAAGTTCCCCGATCCCATCGTCAAGCTGTCGTGGCCCTATGCCCGGCCGGACAGCCCGACGCCCGAGGAAATCGCCAAGGAGTATTCGGGACGCGCGCTCACCGATCTCGCCGATCCGAAGGACCCGGCCAAGATCCTGCACCGCGCCGGCGAGCAGCTGTCCGGCTTCGCCGAGCTGCGCGACGATGGCAGCACGCTGAGCGGCTGCTGGATCTTCTGCGGCGCGTGGACCCAGGCCGGCAACCAGATGGCGCGGCGCGACAATGCCGATCCCACCGGCATCGGCCAGACCCTCAACTGGGCCTGGGCCTGGCCGGCCAACCGGCGCGTGCTGTACAACCGGGCCTCCTGCGACACGGCCGGCAAGCCCTTCAATCCGGCGCGCAAGCTGATCGGCTGGAACGGCAAGAGCTGGGGCGGCGCCGATGTGCCGGACTTCAAGATCGACGAAGACCCGGGCCAAGGCATGGGGCCCTTCATCATGCTGCCCGAAGGCGTGGCGCGCTTCTTCGCCCGCGCCAATATGGCCGAGGGCCCCTTCCCCGAGCACTACGAGCCCTTCGAGACCCCGCTCGGCTACAACCTGATGAACGGCAAGCGCCCCGAGGCCGTCAGCAACCCGGCCGCGCGCGTCTTCCCCGGCGACTGGGCCAACTTCGGCAAGGCCGATGCCTTTCCGCACGTGGCCACCACCTACCGGCTGACCGAGCACTTCCACTACTGGACCAAGCACGCCCGCATCAATGCGGTGCTGCAGCCCGAGCAGTTCGTCGAGATCGGCGAGGCGCTGGCCAAGGAGATCGGCATCGTCGCCGGTGACCGTGTCAAGGTCAGTTCCAAGCGCGGCTATATCAAGGCCGTGGCACTGGTGACCAAGCGCATCAAGCCACTGCAGATCGACGGCCGCACCGTGCACACCGTCGGCGTGCCGATCCACTGGGGCTTCACCGGCTTGGCCAGGCCCGGCTTCCTGGCCAACACGCTGACGCCCTTCGTCGCCGACGGCAACTCGCAGACGCCGGAATTCAAGTCCTTCCTGGTGAAGGTCGAGAAGGCATAGGAGAGGCGCGATGGCACTGCAATCCCTGGACATCAAGCGCCGCTCGGCCACCACCACGCCGCCGCCGCAGGCGCGCCAGACGGCCTCCGGCGAGGTCGCCAAGCTGATCGACACCACCAAGTGCATCGGCTGCAAGGCCTGCCAGGCGGCCTGCATGGAGTGGAACGACCTGCGCGACGAGGTCGGCACCAACGTCGGCGTCTACGACAACCCGGCCGACCTGTCGGCGCAGTCGTGGACCGTGATGCGCTTCGCCGAGTACGAGAATCCCAATGGCAACTTCGAGTGGCTGATCCGCAAGGACGGCTGCATGCACTGCGAGGATCCGGGCTGCCTGAAGGCCTGCCCCTCGCCCGGCGCGATCGTGCAGTACACCAACGGCATCGTGGACTTCCACGAGGAGAACTGCATCGGCTGCGGCTACTGCATCACCGGCTGCCCGTTCAACATCCCGCGCCTGTCCAAGACCGATCACAAGGCCTACAAGTGCACGCTGTGCTCCGACCGCGTGGGCGTGGGGCAGGAGCCGGCCTGCGTCAAGACCTGCCCGACCGGCGCCATCGTGTTCGGCACCAAGGAGGCGATGAAAGACCACGCGGCCGAGCGCATCGAGGACCTGAAGTCGCGCGGTTTCGACAAGGCCGGCCTGTACGACCCGGCCGGCGTGGGCGGCACCCATGTGATGTATGTGCTGCACCATGCGGACCAGCCCTCGCTCTACCACGGGCTGCCGGACCAGCCCCGCATCAGCCCGCTGGTGGGCCTGTGGAAAGGCGTGGCCAAGCCGCTGGCGGTGGCCGGCATGGTGCTGACCGCGCTGGCGGGCTTCTTCCACTACATCCGCGTCGGACCCAACGAGACCGGGCCGGAGGACGAAGAGGCAGCCGGCCAGGCCCTGGAGGGCCGCGAACCGGGGCCGCAGCAAGACCGGGAGGACCACCATGAAGCCCGCTGACAAGCCCGGCCTGATCGTCCGCTACACCGCCGGCGAGCGCACCACGCACTGGATCGTCGCCATCGCCTTCGTGCTGCTGGCGCTGTCGGGACTGGCGCTGTTCCACCCGTCGATGTTCTGGCTGAGCAACCTGTTCGGCGGCGGCACCTGGACGCGCATCCTGCATCCGTTCCTCGGCATCGTCATGGTGCTGGCCTTCGCCGTGCTGGCGCTGCGCATGTGGCGCCACAACCTGCTGACGCGCGCCGACCGCGCCTGGCTGGCGCACCTGGGCGACGTGGTCAACAACCGCGAGGAGGCGCTGCCCGAGGTCGGCCGCTACAACGGCGGGCAGAAACTGCTGTTCTTCGTCATGGTGATCAGCCTGCTGTTGCTGCTGGCCAGCGGCATGGTGATCTGGCGCACCTATTTCTCGCAGTACTTTCCCGTCGGCATGATCCGTGCCGCTTCGCTGCTGCATGCCGTTTGCGCCTTCGTGCTGATTTGCGGCATCATTGTCCACATCTATGCGGCGCTGTGGATCCAGGGCACGGTCGGAGCGATGACGCGTGGCACGGTGACGCGCGGATGGGCCTGGAAGCACCATCGCGGATGGTTCCGCGAGGTCTTCCGGCAAGGCGACAAATAGCGCCGGCCGGATGCGCGAGCGCCGGCCGGCTCCCCTCCCCTCGGTGGACCGCCCATGGCGCAGCGCATCCTGCAACCCCACGAAATCGAGTCGCTCGACCACGTCGCACTGGCCAGGCTGCGCCTGCCGCGGCACGGCGATGTCTTCTCCGCCCGCGCCGCCCGGCTGCGGCAGTTGAGCGGCGGCAATCCGATCGGCCCCTACCTCGAAGCCATGGCCGTGCTGGCGGCGGCACAGCATGAAATCGCCCAGACCCTGGCGGTTCCGGCGCCCGATCCGCGCGACATCGAACTGGCGCTGGCCCACGGCATGCCGCCGCTGACCGCGGCCGGCGGCCAGGGCCACGGCGCCTGGCGCGGCGCGCTGGCCGGCCTGCTCAGCCGGCTCGACCAGGCGCCTGCCCTGCCGCCGCCGGCACGGCAGGCGCTGGCGCGCCTCGGCACGCTGCCGGCGCGCGAGCTGGAAGACCAGGTCCAGGCCCTGCTGGCCGGACGCGACGACGGCATCGACGCCGCCCTCGCGCCCTTCCTGATGGCCGCGCTGCAGGTCAGCTGGACGCACCAGGCTGGGCAGCTGCGCGAGCAGGACGTGCCGCTGCTGGAGGTGGCCGGCGTCTGCCCGGTGTGCGGTTCGCTGCCGGTGGCCAGCATCGTGCGCATCGGCGGCCGCTACCAGGGCCTGCGCTACCTGCACTGCGGCCTGTGCGCCAGCGAGTGGCACATGGTGCGCGTCAAGTGCAGCCACTGCGAATCCACCGAAGGCATCGCCTACTACACCGTCGAGGGCGCCGGCGAAGCGGTCAAGGCCGAGTCCTGCGACCACTGCCACAGCTACCGCAAGATCTGCTACATGGAAAAGGATCCGCAGGTCGAGCCGCTGGCCGACGACCTCGCCACGCTGACCCTGGACGTGCTGATGGGCGAGGCCGGCTATGCCCGCGCCAGCGCCAATCCGCTGCTGTGGCAGCCGGGCCGGGAGGCCGCCGATGGACGCTAGCGCGCCGTTGCTGGCGGGGCCGGTGGACATCCCCTCGGTCGACCGCCTGCTCAACGCCGACCCCCTGCAACCGCTGCTGGCGCGCTACGGCCGCAGCCAGGTGACCGCCGCGCTGCGCCGGCTGCTCGACGACTACCGCGCGCGTGCCGTGGCCGGGCAGCTGCTGCGGCCGGCGCTGGAAGACGCCGCGCTGGCGCAGGCGCTGACGGCCACCCTGGACGATGCCGCGCGCCCGCGCCTGCGCGCCGTCTACAACCTGACCGGCACGGTACTGCACACCAACCTGGGCCGCGCCCTGCTGCCGCAGGAAGCGGTGGCCGAGGTGGCACGGGCGTTGACCGCGCCGGCCAACCTGGAATTCGATCTCGACACCGGCGGCCGCGGCGACCGCGACGACCTGGTCGAAGACCTGCTGTGCGAGCTGACCGGTGCCGAGGCGGCGACGGTGGTCAACAACAACGCCGCCGCCGTGCTGCTGATGCTGAACACGCTGGCGCAGCGGCGCGAAGTGGTGGTGTCGCGCGGCGAGCTGGTCGAGATCGGTGGCGCCTTCCGCATTCCCGACATCATGCAGCGCGCCGGCACGCGCCTGGTCGAGATCGGCACCACCAACCGCACCCATCCGCACGACTATGCCGGCGCGATCGGCGCGCGCACCGCGCTGCTGATGAAGGTGCACTGCAGCAACTACCAGATCACCGGCTTCACCCGCAGCGTGGAGGTGGACGAGGTGGTGGCGCTGGCCCGCCCGCACGGCCTGCCGGTGGTGGTGGACCTGGGCAGCGGCACCCTGGTCGACCTGCGCCGCTGGGGCCTGCCCGGCGAGACCACGGTGCGCGAGACCATCGCCGCCGGCGCCGACCTGGTCACCTTCAGCGGCGACAAGCTGCTGGGCGGCCCGCAGGCCGGCCTGATCGTCGGCCGCGCAGACCTGATCCGCAAGATCAAGAAGAACCCGCTCAAGCGCGCGCTGCGCGTGGGCAAGCTGACGCTGGCCGCGCTGGAGCCGGTGCTGCGGCTGTACCGCGCGCCCGAGCTGCTGGCGCAGACCTTGCCGACCCTGCGCCTGCTGACCCGTCCCGCCGCCGCGCTGCAGGCCCAGGCCCAGCGCCTGTGCCCGCTGCTGGCACCGGCGCTGGGCGCGGAGTACCGGATCGAGGCCGCAGCGATGTTCAGCCAGATCGGCAGCGGCGCGCTGCCGCTCAGCCAGGTCCCCAGCCACGGCCTGCGCATCGCCGCCGCGGCCGGCCGGCGCGCCGGCGCGGGCAAGCCGCTGCAGCGCCTGGAAGCGGCCCTGCGCGCGCTGCCGCGCCCGGTCATCGGCCGCATCGGCGAACAGGCCCTGTGGCTGGACCTGCGTTGCCTGGAAGAAGACGAGGAGGCCGGCTTCGTCGCCCAGTGGCAGGCCCTGCGGCCATGATCGTCGGCACCGCCGGCCATATCGACCATGGCAAGACCACGCTGGTGCGCGCACTGACCGGCGTCGACACCGACCGCCTCAAGGAAGAGAAGGCACGCGGCATCTCCATCGAGCTGGGCTACGCCTACACGCCGCTGCCGGGCGGCGAGGTGCTCGGCTATATCGACGTGCCCGGCCACGAACGCCTGATCCATACCATGGCGGCCGGCGCCAGCGGCATCGACCTGGCCCTGCTGGTGGTGGCCGCCGACGACGGCGTGATGCCGCAGACCCGCGAGCACGTGGCCATCCTCGCATTGCTCGGCGTACGCGCGACGGTGGTGGCGCTGAGCAAGGCGGACCGCGTCGAGCCGCCGCGGCTGGAGGCCGTGCGCGCGGAGATCTCGGCCTTGCTGGCGGACACGCCCTTCGCCGGCGCGCCGGTGTTCGCGCTGGCCGCCACCCGGGCCGGCGATGCCGGCGTGGCGGCGCTGCGCGCCCATCTGCATGCGGCCGCGCTGGCGCTGCCGCCGCGTACCGCCGACGGCCCCTTCCGCCTGGCCGTCGACCGTGTGTTCACGCTGGCCGGCCACGGCACCGTGGTGACCGGCACGGTCTTCGGTGGCCAGGTCCGCGTCGGCGACAGCGTGCGCCTGGCGCCCTCCGGCCTGCCCGCACGCGTGCGCAGCATCCATGCCCAGCAGCAACCGGCCGAGGCCGGCCACGCCGGGCAGCGCTGCGCCCTCAATCTCGCCGGCATCGACAAGGACGCCATCGCGCGCGGCGACTGGGTGCTCGACCCGGTCCTGCTGGCACCCACCACGCGCCTCGACGTGCGGCTGGCCCTGCTGCCCGGCAGCGGCCACCGCCTTGCGCACTGGGCCCCGCTCCACATCCACCTGGGCACCACGCACCGGCTTGCCAACATCGTGCTGCTGGAGGGCGACACCATCGAGCCCGGCGCGCAGGCCTTCGCCCAGCTCGTGTTCGCCGCCCCGCTCTGCGCCTGGCCGGGCGACCGCTTCATCGCGCGCAATCCTCAGGCCACCCGCACCGTGGGGGGCGGCGTGGTGCTGGACCCGTTCGCGCCGGAACGCCGGCGCCGCGCGCCGCAACGGCTGGCCTACCTGCGCGCCCTGCAGCAGATGGCCGGCGGCAGCGGCCTGGCGCCGCTGCTGGCGCAGGCGCCGCGCGGCATCACGGTCGCGCGCCTGCGCTGCCTCGCCGCCGGCGCGCCCGGCGGCTGGCGCCTGCCAGCCGACGCGCTGCGCATCGGCGCGCCGACCCAGGACGAGGCCAGCCTCATCCTCGCCGAGCACTGGCAGGCCCTGCAGACGCGCGTGCTGGAAGCGCTGGCGGCCTTCCACGCGCGCCAGCCGGACGAGCCCGGCCCGGACGCTGGCACGCTACGCCGCATCGCCTTCGCCGGCACGCCGGTGCCGGACCCGCTCTGGCTCGGCCTGCTCGACGCCCTGGCCGGGCGCGGCGCCCTGCGCCGCCAGGGCGCCTGGCTGCAACTGCCCACGCACTCCGCCAGTCTGAGCGCCGCCGAACAAGCCTTGCAGCCGCGCGTGATGCCGCTGCTGGAGGCCGGCGCCTATGATCCCCCCTGGGTACGCGACCTCGCCGCCGCGCTCCAGGTGCCGGAAGACGCGATGCGGCAACTGCTGCGCAAGCTGGCGCGCCAGGGCCAGGTGCACCAGGTGGTGCGCGACCTGTTCTATACGCACGCGCACGTCCAGGCGCTGGCCGCCCTGGTGAGCGGGCTGGTGGCACACCACGGCAGCGTCGACGCGGCACGGTTCCGCGACGCCGTCGGCCTCGGGCGCAAGCGGGCCATCCAGGTTTTGGAGTTCCTCGACCGCGTCGGTTACACTCGCCGGGTCGGCAATGCGCGCATGCTGCGCCCCGACAGCCAGTGGCAGCAGGGGCAGGCGAACGGCGCAGCGGTCCCGTCCGCAGCCGCTCACGACGAAGGGCCATGAGGAAAGCAGGCGTATCCGGTGATGCGGCCGGGCTTCAAACCCGGTTGGGGGCGTCAGCCGTTCCCAGGTAGGTTCGACTCCTACTGCTTTCCGCCACAAGATTTCCGGCGCTCTGGTGGAGACCGAAGGGAGCGAGGAACGGGGGTGGCCTGTGGTTTTCTGCCATGCCCGCTCGAGTGCCCGCTCGAGTGCTCATCGTTGGCGCTCCTCGTTCGCGCTCCTCGTTGCATGCCGCGCGCCGGCGCCCTTGCAGCTTCATGGCATCGCCGGAGTGCCCCTGTGCCGCCAACTCACAGCGGTCGTTCGGCATCCGTCCCACTGAGATCCCACCGAGGCGCCACGCCGTCGCCGGAAGACGCCCTCACGACCAGACTCGCCATCCGATCACCGGTTCACCTTGGCGTTCTTCTCCGTGCCGCCCAAGCAGCGCAGCCGCAGTGCCCAGTCATGACAAGCAAGGGAAGGCACCGCTTTTCCCACCCCGCTCTTTAGAGGGATTGGATGCCAGGCCAGGGCTCGTTCACCATGGGCTGGTGACTGCCGCCCTGCCTTCGGCGAGCGGCATCGACTTCTTCGCACTCTTGGGATAAGGAAGCCGCGCCATGCCTGTCATCACTCGGAGCGACCTGCAATACGAATACAGTTGGACGCCTGTGAATGGCGACAACCCCAAGCTGACCGGGAAACCGGATGACGTGCTTTTGAATCGCAAGGAGGGGTACGAGGTGCTGGCTTTTCTGGTCCACTTCTGCCGGAGCTGGAACGATGCCGATGGCAAGCCATTGACCCGGGCCCATGCGCTCAAGGCCGAACGCCTGATCCACCTGCATTTGCCGAGTGACGTCCGCTCAAGAATGGATGTGTCCGAATGGCTCGCTGACAACTGGGAGAGCTACACCTGATGCGTGGGTAAGGGCGCTTTCGTTGAAATCTGTTCCGGAGCGACACAAGCACGCCGACCCGGTCGGCAAGCAGGGCGACCGGGTGGTCGGCCGCATGTCGGCGCATGTCGGCGCATGTCGGCGCATGTCGCATACAGCAGTCCGGGACGGCAATGCCATGACCGGATCGGCTGGCAGCAGCCTGCCGATCGGTGGGTGACGTCATCTGCGCGTGGCATTGCAGCCGACGGCCAGCGCTGGACCAGAGCAGCGGCCACCGCGCTATACTGTATATTCATACAGTACACAGCAAGTGGCGCATCATGGGCAACCCGAAACTCCGCATCGCCAACGACGATCCCTGCGACACGTACGTCCCCGCTACCCACCCCGCAAACGGCATCCTGGCGCGCGTCCCGAGCGACTTCGTCCACGTGGCAAGACAGACGCTCGGCCCCGCCGCTGCTGACGGACTCGCGCATGCCGAGGTGGTGATCGACGCCGGCGAGGCCGGCACCGTCCGGATCTTCTTCGAGCGGAAGCTGGCCCGCCATCACAAGAGCTACTACCACTACTGGATCGCCTATCGCGCCGAACCGGTCACGCCCGACACGGCGAACGCCGATGCCGACCACGCGTAGCGACCATTCCCGCAGCGTTCCGCCGGCGCTGACCGAGGCAGCGCTACGCGCGCCCTGCCGGCCTGCCCCGGAGCTAAGCCGACGGCCGGCATCGCTGCCGCTTTACCCCACCTTCGTATGCACCAGACTTGTGCAGGGTAACAAGTTTGATACAAACACCGAAAATGTCACGCAGCAGCGTTTTCATGCTGCCACTCCCGGTGGGCAAAGGTGCTCCCGCGCCTTTGCCCCGCTTTTTCCATCGGTCACCGGCCAGCACCCGGGCCGAAGCTGGCCTGCAGCGCGGCGGCACACAGCCCAGCCGCCTGCCCCGGTTCATCGAGCAGCGGCCGACAGGGAGTGCCCGGTGCACGGGAAATCGCGCACCACGGCCGCCGCGCCGGACATGAGCGGTCCACTCCGCCTCCAATAATGAAAAACGCCCGCTCGCGGCGGGCGAGCCGCCAGGACGGCGGCAAGAAATCCTCGGTTCTGACGGCTACGCTGCTATCGACACGTCATGCACGATGTGGGTGCTGACCAGGATGCGAAGCGCGTCGACGTCCAATTCGTGCGACTGGATCGGCAGGCGGAAAAGGCGCAACCTGGGAAAGATCGTGGTCGCCATTTCCGTGCACCGGCCGAGTGACTCAAATCGACCGAAATCCCACAAGGCGGCACCGCAGACTTGCACCAGGCGATTCCCGCCGGACGTCAGTGGATATGTTGCAATGAATCGATCAAATGACTGCCTCATCTACCTCTCCTGCTACTCCAACCTCGGAGCGCCCCCCCGGTCTTTCAATTCCCTTTCCTCTTTCAATTTCCATGCATTCAGGATAGTTGACGGATTCCGTCCAGCCATGGAGCCTTACCTCCTGTTGCTCTCCTGCCTTGCATTTGCAGAAGTTGCTGCGTATCCATTTCCGCCTATCGTTCATCGACGGCGTCTCGACACGCGGCGTGAATCCGGGCTCGCCGGGAGCAGGCTCACGCTGAGGAAATCAAGGCATCGACATGTCTCTGGGCCCAGGACAGGCCGCCCGACTGAGCATCGCTGCACTGCGCGAAGCTGCCGAACGCTTCGGACTCGGCAATGACATGGTCGCCGAGCCGTACCCGTCCGAGGGCCGCGAACCTGCCGGCCCCGGAGGGTTTTGCAAAGCCTTCGACGATGTAGTTGTGGTACCACTGAATGGACATGCGCATAGCTCCGGCTATTTCTATCCCAAGGCCCGCAATCTCAGACATGGTCTGGCGAAGACTACTACAGCGCAGCCTGAAAGGTTCCGATATGCCCCCTACTTTCCGGGGAGGCCCGCATGGAATCCGTGCGCATGTGCCAAAGCGATGGGAAGGGTGGAATCCCGGGTTTCGACAATGCGCGACACATTGACGAAGGCGGGCGGACAATGCCGGCAATCAAAGGAAAGTGTGCCCAGCGAGAACTGCGCGCGCCGATACGGGTGGCCTGTCACCGTTTGCCGATCCTGCGTTGCCCCTCTCCGATCCCCCCGTGTCTTCGTTGATGTCGGGCCATCGCACTGTGATAATGTTCGGGCAGCCTGGGCTTCAAACCCGGTCGGGGACGCCAGCCGTTCCCAGGCAGGTTCGACGCCCACTGCTTTCCGCCAGCGAGCCGACGGCGATACCAGAAAGGAAGCCCCGATGCGCCTTGAGCCCCAATCCGAACGCACCGGCAGCCAGCGCCGCGCCATCGTCCGGCACCAGGGCGATGCCTTTACCGCGGGCGCCGATGACGTCAGCGAGGAATTTCCGGTCGCCCTGGTCTTCAACGGCATCT
The DNA here is from genome assembly GCF_001854285.1 of Cupriavidus sp. USMAHM13. NCBI lineage: Bacteria > Pseudomonadati > Pseudomonadota > Betaproteobacteria > Burkholderiales > Burkholderiaceae > Cupriavidus > Cupriavidus sp. USMAHM13. Next base: position 1,899,399 of record NZ_CP017752.1, on the reverse strand, counting down.
CCCACGCGGTCATGATGGCCACGCCGCGCGATCTGGAGGCTTTCGGCACCGGCTTCGCGCTCACCGAGGGCCTGGTCGCGCGGGTCGGCGACATCCATGACATCGAAGTGCTGCTGCACGCGGACAGCGCCGAGGTGCAGCTCACCATCGCCCAGCAGGCCTTCCTGGCCTTGAAAGACCGGCGCCGCACACTGGCCGGACGCACCGGCTGCGGATTGTGCGGCATCGAAAGCCTGCAGATGCTGGATCTGCTGCCGGCGCCGGTGCCGCGGCCGCTGCCGGCGCTGCCGCTCGACGCGGTGCTGGCGCGTGCCTGGCGCGAGCTGCCGGCGCACCAGACCCTGATGGCGGCCACCGGAGGCGTGCATGCCGCCGCCTGGTGCACGCTCGATGGCGGCATCCTGCACGCCTTCGAGGACGTCGGCCGGCACAACGCCCTGGACAAGCTGGTCGGACACCTCGCGCACGCCGGTGTCGACATGAGCCGGGGCTTCGTCTTCCTGTCCAGCCGCGCCAGCTACGAGCTGGTGCGCAAGGCCGCGCGCATGGGCATCCCGATGGTGGCGACGATTTCCGCGCCCACCTCGCTGGCCATCGATATCGCGCAGCAGGCCGGCATGCGGCTGGTCAGCTTCTGCCGCCACAGCGGCTTCGTCGAGTACACCGGCGGCGCGGCTGCCTCCTAGCAGGCAGCAACCTGCTGCCTGCGGCCTGCCCGGCGGCACGCAACGGCCGCCCGTTCCCGCGCCGCCCCCCTCCCACGGAATCCTCCCTAACTGGCCGGCGCCGCCTACTATGCAATGACGGCGCATGGCCGCCCTGGCGTATGCGCGGGAACCTGACGAGTGGAGGAAGGCTCATGGACCGTCGTGCATTCTTGCGGCTGGGGGCGGGCACCCCGGCACTGGCAGGCCTCAGCGGCCTTGGACTGGGGCTTCCGGCCATGGCCGCCGCGCCGGCGCCGGATGCGGCACCGGCCGGCCTTGGATGGCGCACCTACGAGATCGTCACCGAGGTCGCGCTGCCCGCGCAGGCCGCGCCGGCCAGCGTCTGGCTGCCTGCAACGGGCGGCAAGCTCGGCGACTACCAGCGCACGCTGGCAACGCGCTGGGAGGCCCCGGCGGGACAGGCGCGTGCCGCACTGGCGCCGGGATACGATGTGCGCATGGTCGTGGTGGGCTGGCCGGAGGCCACCGACGGGCCGCTGCGCGCCACGCTCACCCAGGTGGTGGCGCTGCGCGACCGCGCGGTGGACCTGGGCCAGGCGCCCTCGCCCGCCGTGCCGCGCGAGTCGGCCGCCGTCCTGCGCGAATACCTGCGGCCGACCCGGCTGCTGCCCCTCGACGGCATCGTGCGCGACACCGCGCTGCAGGTCACAGCCGGCGCCGGCGACGACGTGGCCAAGGCCCGCGCGCTCTACCAATGGGTGGTCGACCATACCTGCCGCGATGCCAGCGTGCGCGGCTGCGGCACCGGCGACGTGGCGGCCATGCTGCGCACCGGGGGCATCATGAACGGCAAGTGCGCGGACATCAACGCACTGTTCGTGGCCCTGTCGCGCGCCGTCGGCATCCCGGCGCGCGACGCCTACGGCGTGCGCGTCGACCTGTCGCAGCACGGCTTCAAGGCCCTGGGCAAGGACGGCGATATTTCGAAGGCCCAGCATTGCCGCGCCGAGTTCTACACGGCCGGCTACGGCTGGGTGCCGGTCGATCCCGCCGACGTGCGCAAGGTCGCGCTGGAAGAAGCGCCGGGTGGCCTGCCGATGGACCACGCCAAGGTGCGCGCGGCGCGCGCCCTGCTGTTCGGCGCCTGGGAGATGAACTGGGTGGCCTACAACCATGGGCACGACGTGGCATTGCCGGGCAGCGGCGCGCCGCCGGTACCCTTCCTGATGTATCCGAACGGGCACACGGTGGCCGGCACGCTCGACAGCGTCGATCCGGACGCCTTCGGCTACCGCATCCGCTCGCGGCGCCTGGCCTGACACCCGCGCCGGACCCGCGAACCCGCCATGCACCGGCGGGCACCGGCAAGGACGGCAGGCGCTCGGCCTCGGCGGCACCGGCCTCGGCCGCGCGCCGCCGGGATCGCGCGATAGAGCACGATCCCTGCTTCCCCCCCTTCCGGCGTCGGCACGCTGCCGCCGCCGTGCTCCGAGGCCACCGCGGGTGCCGACATGGCGTGGTCGACCTCCCTGAGCAGCAGCCACGCATGCCGGCGGGACATGCCCGGACGCCTGGCGGCGGCGCTCATGGAACCGTGACCCGTTCCTTGCATTGTCTCCGGCGTGACCTAAAGTGATGTAATGGATGCCGCCGTGATCCGGCGGCCGGGTCGAAGACGCCGTGGCAGGAGCCGCATCGGCTTCGGCGGCAAGGCGGCCCCGGGCGCGATCCGCGTGCGGCAGCCGGCAACCGCGCCCTCTGCGCAGGGCGCCTTTCACTGATCGAGCATGACGCGTCTCCCACCCCACCGCCTGCCCGCCCACCGCGCCCTCAACGCCGCGGCTCTGCCGCACCGGCAGGAATAGCCGCCGACCACCGACAAGGAACTGCCTGCCTAGCCAGATGCACCGCCTGCACCGGTGACGACATGCCACCCTCCCGGACCGGAACCGCGACCCGTTCTTCCTCCGGCCGGCACCGCCGCATGCGGCGCGCCGGCCTCCTGCAGTACTCCATGCGCCCGCGCGGCCATGCCTGTCATGCGCCTGACGCGCCAACAGCGCAGCATCTCCCCAGCGGTGCGCATGGCCGCGCCGGCCATGCCGCAGCGTGGTGCGGGTCCGCCATCCCGCCAGCCGGTCCAGCCCAACCGTATTGAAACCGAGGTTCCTCTATGCGCGTCGAACGGGTTTCCTCTCTCCTGGTCTGTGCGGCGGCGGCCGCCGCACTGTCGGCATGCGGGAAGAAGCAGGCCGCCCCGCAGGCGCCGATGCCGGAGGCCGGCGTCTATACGGTGCAGACGACACCGGTTCCCGTCGTCAGCGAACTGCCCGGCCGCACCAGTGCCTTCCTGGTGGCCCAGGTGCGCGCCCGCGTGGATGGCATCGTGCTGCGCCGGGTCTTCACCGAAGGCGATGACGTCAAGGCCGGGCAGTTGCTGTACAAGATCGACCCGCAGCCCTACATCGCCGCACTGAACAGCGCCAAGGCCGCGCTGGCGAAGGCCGAAGCCAACGTGGCCACCCAGCAGGCCCTGGTGCAGCGCTACAAGGTGCTGGTCGCCGGCAACGCCGTCAGCAAGCAGGACTACGACAATGCCGTGGCAGCGCTGGGACAGGCCCAGGCCGACGTGGCGGCCGGCAAGGCCGCCGTGCAGACTGCGCAGATCAACCTGGGCTACACCGACGTGACCTCGCCGATCACCGGCCGCATCGGCCTGTCGCAGGTGACCCCCGGCGCCTACGTGCAGGCCAGCCAGGCCACGCTGCTGGCCACGGTCCAGCAGCTCGACCCGATCTACGTCAATCTGACCCAGTCCAGCGTGGACGGCCTCAAGCTGCGCCGCCAGATCCAGGAGGGGCGCCTGCAGGTGAACGGCGCCAATGCCGCCAAGGTCGCGCTGGTGCTGGAGGACGGGCGCAGCTACGGCGCGTCCGGCAAGCTGCAGTTCACCGACGTCAGCGTCGACCAGACCACCGGCTCGGTCACCGTGCGGGCCATCTTCCCCAATAAGGACGGCGTGCTGCTGCCCGGCATGTTCGTGCGCGCCCGCATCGACCAGGGCACCAACGACCGCGCCATCATCGTGCCGCAGATCGGCGTCACCCACGACCAGAAGGGGCAGCCGGTGGCGCTGGTGCTCGACAAGGACAACAAGGTCGCGCAGCGCAAGCTGGTCACGGCCGGCACCTATGGCAGCTACTGGGTGATCGACAGCGGCCTGAGCCCGGGCGAGCGCGTGGTCGTCAACGGCGTGGAGAAGGTCAAGCCGGGCATGACCGTCAAGCCGGTGGCGCCCAGGCTGCCGGCCGGGCCGGCCTCGGGGGCGCAGGCGGCCCCGCCAGTTTCCGCGCCCGCCACGGCGGGCGCCTCGGCCCCGGCCCCGGCGGCCCCGGCTTCCGCCTCGGCGGCGCGATAGACGGGAGCCGGCGCCATGGCAAAGTTCTTCATCGACCATCCGATCTTCGCCTGGGTCATCGCCATCATCCTGATGCTGGCCGGCGTGGCCTCCATCATCACGCTGCCGATCGCGCAGTACCCGACCATCGCGCCGCCCGCGGTGCAGATCAGCGCCAACTATCCCGGCGCCTCGGCCAAGACCGTCGAGAACACGGTGACGCAGGTGATCGAGCAGCAGATGAGCGGCCTCGACCACCTGCTCTACCTGTCCTCGACCAGCGATGACTCCGGCACCGCCACCATCACGCTCACCTTCGCCGCCGGCACCAACCCGGACATCGCGCAGGTGCAGGTGCAGAACAAGCTGCAGCTCGCCACGCCGCTGCTGCCGCAGGTGGTGCAGCAGCTCGGTACCAAGGTGACCAAGTCGAGCAGCAGCTTCCTGCTGGTGCTCGCCTTCGTCTCCAAGGACGGCAGCATGAGCCGCTACGACCTGGCGAACTACGTGGCCTCCAACGTGCTCGACCCGATCAGCCGCATCGACGGCGTCGGCACGGTCACGCTGTTCGGCTCGCAGTACGCCATGCGCATCTGGCTGGACCCGACCAAGCTGAACAACTACAGCCTGACGCCGCTGGACATCACCGCGGCCGTGCAGGCGCAGAACGTGCAGATCGCCGGCGGCAGCCTGGGCGGCACGCCGTCCGTGCCCGGCCAGATGCTGCAGGCCACCATCACCGAGGCCACGCTGCTGCAGACCCCCGCGCAATTCGGCGACATCCTGCTCAAGGTCAACACCGACGGCTCGCAGGTGCGCCTGCGCGACGTGGCCCGCATCGAACTCGGTGGCGAGACCTACAACTTCGACACGCAGTACAACGGCCAGCCGACCGCCGCCTTCGGCATCCAGCTCGCCACCGGCGCCAATGCGCTGAACACCGCCAAGGCCGTGCGCGAGAAGATCGCCGCCTTGTCCAGGTACTTCCCCAGCGGCCTGGTGGTGGAATTCCCGTACGACACCACGCCCTTCGTCAAGCTGTCGATCGAGGAAGTGGTCAAGACGCTGCTGGAAGGCATCGTGCTGGTGTTCCTGGTGATGTACCTGTTCCTGCAGAACCTGCGCGCCACCCTGATCCCCACCATCGCCGTGCCGGTGGTGCTGCTGGGTACCTTCGCCGTGATGGCGGTGGTGGGCTTCTCCATCAATACCTTGTCGATGTTCGGGCTGGTGCTGGCCATCGGCCTGCTGGTGGACGACGCCATCGTGGTGGTGGAGAACGTCGAGCGCGTGATGGCCGAGGAGGGACTGTCGCCGCGCGACGCCACCCGCAAGGCCATGGAGCAGATCACCGGCGCGCTGGTGGGCGTGGCGCTGGTGCTGTCGGCCGTGTTCGTGCCGGTCGCCTTCTCCGGCGGCTCGGTCGGCGCCATCTACCGGCAGTTCTCGCTGACCATCGTCTCGGCCATGATCCTGTCCGTGATGGTCGCGCTGATCCTGACCCCGGCCCTGTGCGCTTCCATGCTCAAGCCCATCCCGCAGGGCCACCACGAGGAGAAGAAAGGCTTCTTCGGCTGGTTCAACCGCACCTTCACCGCCAGCCAGCAGCGTTACCACGGCGGCGTGAAGCACGTGATCCGCCGCTCCGGGCGCTGGCTGATCATCTACCTGATGGTGATCGCGGTGGTGGCGGTGCTGTTCCTCAAGCTGCCGAAATCCTTCCTGCCGGAGGAGGACCAGGGCTCCATGTTCGTGCTGGTGCAGGCCCCGGTCGGCTCCACCCAGGAGCGCACGCAGAAGGTGCTGGACGATGTGCGCCGCTACCTGCTGGAAGACGAACGCGATTCGGTGGAGGCGGTGCTGACGGTGAACGGCTTCAGCTTCGCGGGCCGCGGCCAGAACTCGGGCCTGGCCTTCGTGCGCATGCGCGACTGGAGCCAGCGCAAGACGGCGAACCTCAAGGTGCCGGCCCTGGTCGGCCGCATGTTCGCCCACTTCGCGCCCTACAAGGACGCCAATGTGTTCCCGGTCAACCCGCCCTCGATCCCCGAGCTGGGCACCGCTTCCGGCTTCGACTTCGAGCTGCAGGACCGCGCCGGCCTCGGCCACGAGAAGTTGATGGAGGCGCGCAACATGCTGCTGGGCATGGCGGCCAAGGACCCCTCGCTGGCGCAGGTGCGGCCCAACGGCCTCAACGACACGCCGCAGTTCAAGATCAACATCGACCGCGAGAAGGCCAACGCGCTGGGCCTCACCACCAGCAGCATCGACCAGACCTTCTCCATCGCCTGGGCATCGTCCTACGTCAATAACTTCCTCGACCTGGACAACCGCATCAAGAAGGTCTACGCCCAGGGCGACGCGCGCTTCCGCATGAACCCGGACGACCTGAGCTACTGGTACGTGCGCAACGCCGCCGGCACCATGGTGCCGTTCAGCGCCTTCAGCAGCGGCCAGTGGATCTACGGTTCGCCCAAGCTGGAGCGCTACAACGGCATTCCCGCGGTGGAAATCCAGGGCGCGGCGGCACCGGGCAAGTCCACCGGACAGGCCATGACCGCGGTCGAAGCCATCGCCGCCAAGCTGCCCGATGGCATCGGCTACGAATGGACCGGCCTGTCCTACCAGGAGCGGCAGTCGGGCTCGCAGGCGCCGATCCTGTACGGCATCTCGATCCTGTTCGTGTTCCTGTGCCTGGCCGCGCTCTACGAGAGCTGGTCGATCCCCTTCTCGGTGATCATGGTGGTGCCGCTCGGCGTGGTCGGCGCGCTGCTGGCGACCACGCTGCGCGGCCTGGAGAACGACGTGTTCTTCCAGGTCGGCCTGCTGACCACGGTCGGCCTGTCGGCCAAGAACGCCATCCTGATCGTGGAATTCGCACGCGATCTGCGCGACCAGGGCCTGTCGGCGGTCGAGGCAGCGGTGGAAGCGGCGCGCCTGCGGCTGCGCCCGATCCTGATGACCTCGCTGGCCTTCATCCTCGGCGTCACGCCGCTGGCGGTCAGCAACGGCGCGGGCTCGGGCAGCCAGCACGCGATCGGCACCGGCGTGATCGGCGGCATGGTGACCGCCACCTTCCTCGCCATCTTCATGATCCCGATGTTCTTCGTCGTGATCAGCCGCTTCAGCAAGCAGAAGGTCGAGCCGGCACGGGCCACGCCGCCCGGCGCGGGCGGACCCGGCGCCGGCGGCACGGCCGTGCCCACGGAAGGACCTTGAGATGCGCAGACAAAGCCTGATCGCCGCCTGCACCGCCGTGCTCGCCGCCGGCTGCACGCTCGCGCCCCGCTACGAGCGTCCCGCCGCGCCGGTCGACGCGGATTTCCCGCGGGGCGGCGTCTACGACCACCAGCCGGAGGCGGCCGGCGCCGCCGACAAGAGCCGCAGCGCCGCGGGCCTGGCCGCGCCCGAGATCGGCTGGCGCGATTTCTTCGCCGACGCACGCCTGCAGCAGCTGGTCGAACTGGCGCTGCGCAACAACCGTAACCTGCGCGTGGCGGTGCTCAATATCGAAGCCTCCCGCGCGCAGTACCAGATCGCGCGCGCCGCGCTGTTCCCCGCGCTCAGCGCGGCCGGCTCGATGACCCGGACGCGCACGCCCAAGGACCTGACCCTGAGCGGCAAGCCGATCACCACGGAATATTCGGTCGGCCTCGACGTCTCCTGGGAGATCGACTTTTTCGGCCGCGTCCGCAGCCTCAAGGACCAGGCGCTGGCGCAGTATTTCGCCCAGGCCGAGAACCGCAAGGCGGCGGAGATCGCGCTGGTGTCGGCGGTGGCCGACCAGTACCTGACCATGCTGGCCTACGACGATGCGCTCACCGTCACGCGCAACACCCTGGCGACGGCACAGGAGTCACTCCGCATCACCAAGCTGCAGTTCGACACCGGCACCGGCTCCGAGCTGGCCCTGCGCCAGGCCGAGGGCGTGGTCGAGCAGGCGCGCGCCAACCTCGAGTCGCAGCAGCGGCTGCGCGCCCAGGCCGAGAATGCGCTGGTGCTGCTGGTGGGCGAGCCGCTGCCGGCCGATCTGCCTGCCGGCCTGGCGCTGGACAGCCAGGACCTGCTGGCCGACATTCCGCCCGGGCTTCCATCCGACCTGCTCGCGCGCCGCCCCGACATCGCCGCCGCCGAGCAGGTGCTGCGCGGTGCCAACGCCAATATCGGCGCCGCGCGCGCGGCCTTCTTCCCGCGCGTGACGCTGACCGGCAGCGGCGGCACGCTGTCGCCCACCTTCGGCGGCCTGTTCAAGCCGGGCTCCGCCGCATGGTCGTTCACGCCGCAGATCACCCTGCCCATCTTCGAGGGCGGGCAGAACGTCGCCAACCTCGACCTGGCGCACGTGCAGAAACGCATCGACATCGCCAACTACGAGAAGGCGATCCAGACCGCCTTCCGCGAAGTCGCCGACGGGCTCGCCGCGCGCGGCACCTATGACAACCAGATCCGCTCGCTGGCGCTCTTCACCAGCACCCAGCGCCGGCGCCTGGAGTTGTCCGAAATGCGCTACCGCAACGGGGTCGACAGCTACCTGAGCGTGCTGACGGCGCAGACCGATTTCTACTCGGCCCAGCAGCAGCTGATCACGGCCCGGCTGCAGCGCCTGACCAACCTGGTCGACCTGTACCAGGCGCTGGGCGGCGGCTGGCTGGAGCACACCGGCGACACGCCGCGCCCGTCCGATGCAGCGGTCGACTACGCGCAAGCGCCCGGCCGCGCCGCCGGCAAGCTGCCATGACTTGACCAAAGTCAGAGGCGGATACATCACTATCGGCCAAAATGATGCTTTGGTTCACCAACGACTGGCTTCACGCGGCATCGCGCCCTGCTCACCGCAGCACCCGGGCCGCCGGCGCCAGGCGGCACAACTAGGACATCCAGCGCATGAGAACGCTCGGCTATAGAATCATGGGTATCGCGATCGCCCTCGCAGTGGTCGGCCTGCTGATCGCCATCCCCTTCAGCGAAGTGCCCGGCAACCCCCACCTGTTCCGGTTGATGCTGGAAGGCTATCGCATCCACCTGATCCCCGACGGCTCCTCGCCCACCGGTTACCTGGTCAACCTGATGAGCGGCGACTGGCTGTTGCTGTGCTCCGGAGTCTTCCTTACCGGCTTCGTGATCGCCACGCTCGGCCACGTGCGCCGGACCTGAAGCGGCGCCGGCGCGGCGCGCGCCTTGCGCGCCGCAACGATCGCCGCCCGCCTCGCCGCTCCCCCGCACTACTGCGCAGCCGCCGCCCCGCTTCGCCCTCCCGCGCGCGCTCCTCTCCTGCGCTGCTCTCCTGCGCTCCCCCTCCTGCGCGTCCCCGATTCCCAGCCCGGCAGGCGTCGCGACAGCGTGACGCCGCCCCCGCCACCCTCCTGCCCAGCCCTTTGCCATGCCCACCACATCCGTTGCCGACACCTCCGCATCATCCCGCTTCATCGTACTGACCGGCGGCCCCGGCGCCGGCAAGACGACCCTGCTGGAAGCCCTCGCCAGCGCCGGCTATGCCTGCAGCGAAGAAGCGGGGCGCGGCATCATCCGGGACCAGGTCGCCATCGGCGGCAACGCGCTGCCCTGGTGCGATGCGACGGCCTTCGCCGAAGCCATGCTGGCCTGGGAGATGCGCTCCTATCATCTCGCCGGCCGCCAGCCCGGCCTGGTCTTCTTCGACCGCGGCATGCCGGACGTGGCCGGCTACCTGCGCCTGAGCGGGCTGCCTGTGCCCGCGCACGTCGAGCGCGCCGCGCGCATCTTCCGCTATCGCCCTCAGGTCTTCCTGCTGCCGCCCTGGCACGAGATCTTCACGCAGGACGCCGAACGCCGGCAGAGCTACGAAGAGGCCGTGCGTACCTGCGAAGCGATGCGGGCCACTTACGCGGCCTATGGCTACCAACTGGTCGAGGTGCCGCCGGGCAGCGTCGCCCGGCGGGCAGCGTTCGTGCTGGAGCAGGCGGGCGCCCTGTCCTGATGCGCCCGCGTTCCGGGCTTGCGGCAGGCAGCGGTGCGCCGCCTACACTTCCCGCAGGGCCATGCGATGCATGGTCCATCGACAGGAACCTATCGACAGGAGCCCAGTTGCGCCGGAACGGCCCGCCCTGCCCCACACCGCGTCCGCGCCTGCTGGCGCTGGCAATGCTGCTGCTCGCCGGCTGCGCGTCGGCCCCGCCCCCCGTGCCGGGCGGTCCGCCGGTGACCCGCATCGCCGTGGTCGCGCGCGGCTGGCACACCGACATCTGCCTGGCGTACCCCGATGCGGGCGAGCGCGTGCGGGCACTGGCCAGTGGATTCGACGGCGCGCGCTTTCTCTGCTTCGGTTTCGGCGAGCGGCAATTCGTCATGGCGCGCGAGCATGGCGTGCTGGCCACGCTTTCAGCGCTGCTGCCGAGCCGGGCCGCGCTGCTGATGACGGTGCTGAACGCGCCGCCGGAAGCCGCCTTCGGCGCGAGGGAGGTAGTCAATCTCGAAGTCGGCGCGAACGGTCTGGAAGGCCTGCAGGCCTATCTGCGCGCCTCCGTGCAGGACACCGCTGACGGACAAGCCATGCGCCTTGGCGATGGCCCGTATCCGGGCAGTGTGTTCTTCGCCGCCACCGGCACCTACGATGCCTTCTTCACCTGCAATACCTGGACGGCCGAGGGGCTGCGCGCGGCGGCGCTCCCGGTCGACGGCAACATCCTGCTCGCCGGCACGCTGATGCGGCAGGCGCGCGGGCTGGCGCGGCAGCAGGCGCCGGCACTAGCACGGTGACGGCGTGCACACCGTGGCACCTTGCGGAGGCACCACGACGGTTGTCTTTGCTGGGGGATTGGGGTCGCTGCTGCTGAAGGACACGCAGCCCGCCAGGGCCAGCGGCAGCAGCGCCGCGATCAGGATGGCATACCGTTGCATCGTGGTTCTCCCATGGCCCGGCGGCAAGCGGCCGGGCCGATTGAACGACAATGAATCCAGTATAGGCAGCGACGACTGCGCCACGCCCGGCCGGTCCCGCTCCGGGTGCCCATCGAGACACTCCGGGGCGGCAGCCGGCCGCGCCGGACGGCGCCAGCCGCACATGGCGCCCGATATGCGCTGGACGAGGCTCAGCCCTTGGCCTTGCCCGGCTGCGGATGGTGCTCGTCCACCGGTACCTTGACCAGCCCGTCGGCGCGGAACATGGTCTTGATGCCGCGCACCGCCTGGCGGATACGCGACTCGTTCTCGATCAGCGCGAAGCGCACGTACTCGTCGCCGTAGTCGCCGAAGCCGATGCCGGGCGACACGCACACCTTGGCCTTGGCCAGCAGCTGCTTGGAGAACTCGAGCGAACCCAGCGCACGGTAGGGCTCCGGGATGCGCGCCCAGATATACATCGACGCCTTGGGGATCTCCACCGGCCAGCCGGACTCGATCAGCCCGCGCGCCAGCACGTCGCGGCGCGACTGGTATTGCGCCGCGATCTCCTTCACGCATTGCTGGTCGCCTTCGAGCGCGGCGATCGCGGCCACCTGCAGCGGCGTGAAGGTGCCGTAGTCGTGATAGCTCTTGATGCGCGTGAGCGCCGCCACCAGGTCCGGATTGCCGACCATGAAGCCGATGCGCCAGCCCGCCATGTTGTAGCTCTTGGACAGCGTGAAGAACTCCACCGCGATGTCCTTCGCCCCCGGCACCTGCATGATCGACGGCGCCTTCCAGCCGTCGAAGACGATGTCGGCATAGGCCAGGTCGTGCACCACGAAGATATCGTGCTTGCGCGCCAGCGCGATGACGCGTTCGAAGAAGTCCAGCTCGACGCATTGCGCGGTCGGGTTGGAGGGGAAGCCCAGCACGATCATCTTGGGCTTGGGATAGCTGCCGCGGATCGCGCTTTCCAGCTCGGCGAAGAAGTCCACCCCGGGCGTCAGCGGCACCGAGCGGATATCGGCGCCGGCGATCACCGCCCCGTAGATGTGGATCGGGTAGCTGGGATCGGGCACCAGCACGGTATCGCCGCGGTCGAGCGTGGCCAGCATCAGGTGGGCCAGGCCTTCCTTGGAACCGATGGTGACGATGGCTTCGCTGTCGGGGTCGATATCGACCTCGTAGCGTTCGCGGTACCAGTGCGAGATGGCGCGGCGCAGGCGCGGGATACCCTTGGAGGCCGAATAGCCGTGGGTGTCGGCGCGCTGGGCGGCCTCGGTGAGCTTGGCCACGATATGCGGCGGCGTGGCACCGTCGGGGTTGCCCATGCTCATGTCGATGATGTCCTCGCCACGGCGGCGGGCGGCCATCTTCAACTCGGCGGTGATATTGAAAACGTAGGGGGGAAGGCGATCGATGCGCGCAAAGCGGCGCTTGCCCGAAGCGGCAGACATGGAGTTCCTTTCAACGTAAGCGCCCGGAACCGTCCGAGCGACGCGTCCTGCCGTTGGTGCGGCAGGCGGAACACATCTTAGCGAGGAAGACCGGAAGCGGCAAGCGTTGAATCGGCGCCGGCGTCTTCCGCAACGGCATCGGCAACGGCGCGCAGCAAGGCATCGACCTCGTCCTCGTTCCACACCATGAGCCCGGCCTCGGCCAGCAACGCGGCGGCCACGCCCTGCCCCGCACGGTGCGCACCGGTGAAGCTGCCGTCGTAATGCGCGCGGTTGCCGCAGGAGGGACTGAATGCCTTCAACAGGGCATGGCGGCAGCCGCGCTCGCGCGCGAGCGCCAGGGCCTGCTGCGCACCGGATACAAAGGCTGCGCTGACGTCGCCGCCGCTGCGCTCGCGCACCACGGCGACGCCGGCCAGCACCTGCGGCCCGCTGCCGCCGACGATTTCCGCCGGCGGTCGCGGCACCGGCAGGCCGCCCAGCAGCTCGGGACAGGCCGGCACCAGTTCGAAGACCTCGCGCAGCCGCGCCAGCACGGCATCCGGCTGCGCCTTGCCCTGGCCGTCGTAGCGCACGGGCCGGCCCAGCAGGCAGGAACTGATCAGCAAGGCGGGACGGGAAGCGGCAGGCGGCATGCGGTACGGACCGGGACGTAGGAAAGCCGCCCCAGTCTACACCAGCCGCCGCGCCCCGTTCCTTGCGGGCGCTCCGCTCAGAAGCGGTGGCGCAGGCCGATGGTGGCGCCGGCCTGGTTCTGGCCGGCGACCACGGTGCCGTTGCCGCTCAGGCCCAGCGCCGAGCCGTTCTTGTTCTTGGTGTAGCCCAGCATCGCGTAGGCGTCGGTGCGCTTGGACAGCGAGTAGTCGGCCACCAGCGCGAACAGCCACGGATCGGCGCCGCTGTTCTTGGTGTCGGTGTAGTAGGCCGCGCCGGTCAGCATCAGCGCCGGCATCACGCGGTACTGCGCGCCGAGCCAGTAGACGTTGTTGCGGGTCACCGCGGCGGTGGCGCTGGCGGTGCCTTCGTCGCGCAGCCAGCGGTAGCCGGCGAAGACCTTGGCATCGCCGAAGGCGTAGGACGCGCCCACGGCCACGCGGCGGGCCGCGCGGTCCTGCAGCGCCGCGGTGGCGCCCTGGAACTGGTCATAGGCCACGCCGGCCGAGAACGGGCCGTTGCCGTACGACACGCCGCCGCCGAAGTTCTTGGCGGCCTTGAAGGCGCCCGGGGTCTCGCCGTTGTTGTCGCGGCCGAAGCTGTAGAAGGCGGTGGCGGTCAGGCCGCCGAACTTGCCGGTGTACTTGACAGCGTTGTCGGCACGGCCGTTGAACAGCGAGTCGACGCTGTTCAGCGAGTAGCGCGGGCCCACGCCCATCGGATCGTAGGCGCCGAACAGGTCGTACAGCGCGTTCTGCTGGCGGCCCAGCGTGACGGCGCCGAAGTCGCCCTGCACGCCGACGTAGGCCTGGCGGCCGAACAGGCGGTTGCCCTGGCCGGACATGCCGGTGTCGAGGTCGAAGCCGCTTTCCAGCACGAAGATGCCCTTGAGGTTGTTACCCAGGTCTTCGGTGCCGCGCAGGCCCCAGCGCGACCCGGACAGGTTGCCCGAGTTCATGCGATAGACGGTCTCGCTGCCGTTGTTGGCAGCCGGGGCGTGGCTGGCCACTTCGATGCCGGCATCGACGATGCCGTAGAGCGTCACGTTGGACGCGGCCTGGGCGTAGGCCCCGCCGGAGACCGCGGCGGCGGCCAATGCAAGGAGAGCTTTCTTCACTGTATTCACTCGGTCTTTTTTTGTCGGATGACGATCCCCGCCCGCACCGCACCGGGCCGATCGGCCGGCATGGCGCGAGCGCCCTCCCGGCGCATCCGGAACCGCGAGGAACCGGGCACCACGGAAGCAGCTGACGACGGAACGCGCCGCGACATCGGCAGGAATCGACGGGCTGATCGCGGTGAAGACGTGGCTGGCACATCCCCGCCCCATGCTGCCGTGCTGCGCTGCTGCACCGGGTCACCGCGACAGTGAGCGCATTGTGACGATGTTCTGTGAAAGAAATATGTCGCTTTGTCTCTGCCGCCAGACAGGCAGCGCGCCCTGCGGGGCGCGCCGGCGGCATTCAGGCCGGGAAGGGATAGGCGGCGTCGAAGGCCGCGAAGCGCGCCTCCAGGAACTCGATCAGCCGGCGCTGGCGGTAGGCCGGAAAACGGTTGCGCAGGAACACGAGCTGCAGCGGCAGGGCCTGCCCGTACCAGTCGCGCAGCAGCAGTTCGAGCCGGCCGTCGCGGATGTCGGCGGCGACGTCGAACCAGCTCTTGAAGGCGATGCCGTGCCCGCCCAGCGCCCAGTCGCGCACCACCGCGCCGTCGTCGCTGGTGCGGCGCCCGCTCGCTTCGACCTCCACCTGCTGGCTGCCCGACTGGAAGCGCCAGCGCATGCGCGCCTGTCCTCCGGGCGCCAGGCACAGCAGTTGGTGGCGGGCGAGCTGCTCGGGCGACGCCGGCCTGCCGGCGCGCGCGAGGTATGAGGGGGCGGCCACCGCCACGCGCCGCGTGGTGGTGAGCTGGCGCCGCACCAGGCTGGAGTCTTCGAGCCAGCCGACGCGCACGGCCAGGTCCACATTGCTGCGGAAGAGGTCGGCCAGGGTATCGCCGATGGACAATTCCAGCGAAAGCTGCGGGTGGGTTTCGAGGAAATCGTCGAGCCAGCCGCGCAGCCAGCTGCGCCCCAGGTCCGACGGCGCCGACAGGCGCAGCGGCCCGGCCAGCTCTTCGCGTTGCTCGGCCAGGGCGCCCTCGCCTTCTTCCAGTGCGGCCAATGCCCTGCGCGCGGCGTCCAGGAACAGCCGGCCCTCCTCGGTCAGGCGCATGCGGCGGGTGGTGCGGGCAAACAGCCGCGCATTGAGACGCTGCTCCAGCCGGATCAGCGCGGCGCTGGCGGTGGCGGCGGTACGGTCGAGTTCGCGTGCCGCCGCGGAAAGGTTCTCCAGTTCGGCCGTGCGCACGAAGAGCTTGAGGTCGTCGAGGGAATACATGTTGGACGGGCGGGCATGGCCCGGCGATGGGTCGGGAAAGGTCAGAGAAGGTCGGGGCCGGTCAGGACCGCCGGTGCAAAAGGGCAAGGCTGGCCGATGCGCGCCGCCAGCTCGCCGCGCAGCGCGCCCAGCTCGGCCAGGCGTGCGTCGATCACCGCCAGCTTGGCGCGCAGCAGCGCCGACAAGGTCTCGGCGGGATCCTCCGCCGCCCGCAGCGTGGCGCCGTGCGCGGCGATTTCGGCCAGCGAAAAACCCAGCGCCTGCGCGACGCGCACATAGCGCAGCCACTCCACCGTCTCCGGCGGGAAGTCCCGATAGCCATTGGCCAGCCGCCGTCCCTGCAGCAAGCCCACCTTTTCATAAAACCGCACCGCGTCGCGCGACAGTCCTGCCCGCTCGGCCAGTTCTCCAATGCGCATCCAGCGCCTCCACTCGTCCTGGCGCCACCCCGCCGGCGGCGCTTGACCCTGGAGCTTACTCCATGCCCCAGCCTTGCGGCACGTCTCACCCCGTGCCGGCGCGGCGGCCGGCGACGGCCGCCCGGCCTTCCCTTCCCGTCGAGACGACCGACAAGGAGCTGACCATGAACCACCCCCTCCCCACCTCGCTTGCAGGCAAACGCTACCTGCGCCTCGTGCGTGCCAGTGCCTGGTACGACCTGCTGGTCACTGCCGGCTTTGCCACACCCTGGAGCCTGGCCTGGCTGCATGCCGCCCTCTCGGCCGCCGGTGCCGCCAGCGGCCTGGGCGCGCTGCCGCCGCTGGACCTGATGCAGACGCTGTTCGCCAACCTGCTCGGTTCCGTGGTGGTGGTCTGGGCCCTGCTACGGCTGCGCCGGCCACTGCCCTCGCACGGCGGCTACGATGCCGCCGCGCGCGCGCTGTTCGCGGCATGGCAGGCCTATGCGCTCGCCTGCGGCGGACCGCGGCTGCTGTGGATCTTCCTCGTCTTCGAGATCGCCTGGGGCGTGGCGCAGGCCCTGCCGTGGCTGGCCGCCGGCTGGCAGGCACGCGATACGGCGGCGCCCGCCCGCCGCCCCTGACGGCGCAGGCGGGCCGGCCCTGCCGCTCAGACCAGGCCGATGTCGCGCGGCCGCGCGCCCGGGAACACCTGGGCCAGGCGGGACTCGTCGAGTCCGTACAGGCGCTGGAACAAGCCGCCCAGCACGGCCCGGTACTCGTTGAGGACAGGCCAGTCGCGGTTCTGGTTGAGCGTGCGCTCCTCCACCGCCACCTGGTCACCGGCGATGCGCCCGCCGCGCACGGTGCCGCCCGCCACCCAGTAGACGGTGCCGTGCCCGTGGTCGGTGCCGCGCGTGCCGTTCTCGCGGAAGGTGCGGCCGAACTCCGAGATCACCACCACCGTGGTCTTGCTCCAGGCCGGCCCCATCTCCTCGGCGAAACCGGCCAGGCCGCGCCCGAGATTGTCCAGCAGGTTGGCCAGCTGTCCCTGCGCCGCGCCCTGGTTCACATGGGTATCCCAGCCGCCCACGTCGATGAAGGCGAGGTTGAACTTGTCCCGCATCAGGCCGGCCATGCGGCGCGCCTCCAGTTCGAAGCCCTTGGCGCTGAGCGCGCGCCGGTTGGCTGCCTGCATCTCCTCCAGGCGCGCGGCCAGCGTGCCGCCGGCGCCGGTGGTGCCAGTGGTGCCGCTGGTGCCGCTGGTGCCGTCGCCCATGGCTGCCGCCGGCATGGCGGCGCGGCGCTGCATGGCCTCGGCTTCCTGCGCCACGGCCTGGCGCAGCTCGAAGCCCTCGTCGATCAGCGGCTCGAAGCGCGTACCCCGGTACATCTGCGCCAGCAGGCGTGTCTGGCGTGCGTCGAAGGGCGCGCGTCCGGTGCCCTTGAGCGAGACATTGGGCACGTCGCGCGTGCCCGACAGCACGGTCGGCATGCCGTCGGTGAAGGCGACCGGCGCAGCGCGCCCGCCCATCGCCAGCGCCAGCCGGTTCAGGAAGCCGCTGCCGCGCGCAGCGCCGGCGGCGGCCAGCGCCGACGGCAGCCCTGCCTCGATGCCGTCCTGCGTCTCGAAATGGCTGCGCGACAGGTCGGCGGTACCGGCGAACGGCAGGAAGGCGAGCTGCTGCCGCTGCCACAGCGGCAGCATGCTGTCGCGCAGCGCGGGGTGCAGCGCCCAGCTGCCGATGCCACGGGCGCCGGCATCGGCCTCGAAGCCGGCCGCCAGCGCCAGCGCCGCCGCCGGATCCGGCGGCGCACCGGCGGCGAGCGGGGCGCGGATGGCGATGGTGGGCCGCACCGCGCGATAGAAGTCGCTGCCGGCAGGCACCAGCACGCTGCAGGCGTCATAGCCGCCGCGCAGGAACACCAGCAGGAAGCGCGCGTCCGCCTGCGCCGGCAACGCATAGGCGCGCGACACGATGCCGGGCCACGCCAGCGCCGCGCCGGCGGCGCCGAGGCCGGATGCGGCCCCCTTCAACCAGTCTCTACGGTTCATGATCGACTCCGTGGAGCGCATGCGCGCCGGGGCCCCTTCATCGCTGCATCCATTCGGGCGAGGCCAGCAGCAGCGTGTTCCACTCGGCCTGGCTGGTCGCCTGCGCCAGCGCCGTGCGCGTGCCGGCACCGAGCGTGTGCTCGATGGCCTCGAAATAGAGGCGATTGCCCGGCATCGGAAAACCGGCGGCCGGCAGCGGCTTGCCATCGTCACCCTGGAACAGGCCGGCCGGGCCGCTGCCGATCGCGCGCGCGATCTCGAAACGCTTGACCAGTTGCCCCGAGCTGGCCCAGGCACTCTCCGCCAGCGGGTAGCCGTCCGGTGTCACGCGCCCGTAGAGCGGCTCGCCGAGCTGCTGCAGCCAACCCACCGCCGGCCGTACGTTGGCCACCGGCCGTCCGTCGTAGGCCAGGCGCAGCGAGGACACCACGAACACCATCGGGTCCTTGAACTTGCGCCCCGCGCCGGCGGCCGCCCGGTCCATCTCGGGCGACAGGAACAGCGTCCTCAGCACGGCGCCGATATCGCCGCGGCTATGCATGAAGGTATCGGCCATGCGCGCGACCAGCGCAGGCGGCGGCTCGTCGGCCAGGAAACAGGCAGCCAGCTTGGCCGACAGGTAGCGCGCGGTGGCAGGCTCGGCGGCCAGGATGTCCACCGCCTGCTCGACCTCGCGGAAGCCGCCGGGCGCGATCGGGTGGCCGAGCAGCGTCTTCGCGCCGTAGTCGTGCCGTGCCGGATTGAAGGCGAACAGCCCTTGCGCGCGGTAATCCGCCTGGCGCTGCGGCGGCAACCTGGGGGGCTGCCCGCTCACCTCCAGCCCCACCCCGGTCAGCACGCGCGCCAGCTCCTGCACGTCCTGCTGCGTATAGCGCGAGCCGCTGGGCCCGCCCGATACGCCGAGCGTGTGCAGCTCCATCAGTTCACGCGCGTAGTTCTCGTTGAGATGGCCGGCCGCGCTCTGCGCGTTGTCGAGGTATTCGAGCATGGCCGGCGCGGTCACCGTGGCCAGCAGCAGGTCGCGGAAGCGGCCCAGCGCGCGCGGGCGCACCACCTTGTCCTCGTAGTCGCCCAGGGTCCAGCGCACCGTGCCCTTGCCCGAGTAGACGCTGAAATGGTTCATCCAGAACCAGGTCATCTGCTCGCGCAGTTGCGCCGGCGAGCCGAGCGCGCGCAGCAGGTGGCGGCGCGCGGTGTCCAGCACCAGGTCGTTGCCCAACCGGGTGATCGCATCGCTCGCCTGACGCTTGGCGTCCTCGTCCGCGAGTCCCTTGATGCGCTGCTGCTCGGCCACCACCGCGCGGTAGCGCTCGGTGCCGTCCATCTGCGACACGCTCAGCGCCGCGATGGGGCCGGCGAGCGCGGGTGGGTCGGCTGCCGGCAGGCGCAGTTGTTCGTCCAGGAAGCGCTCGCGCCCGAGCCGCTGCAGGCGGGCGATACTGGCCTGGTCGGCGCCGAAGGTGACGCGGTCGAGCCAGCGCAGGTCGGCGGCGCTGAGCGCGGCCGCGCCGCCCTGGGAGCCCGCGCCGGACTGGCCTGCAGCGCAGGCTCCGAGCAGGGCCACGGCCGCCGCGGCCGGCAACAGGGCCGCGCGCCGCGCAAGCCACCTGGCGGCCGCCGCCAGCCCGGTGGCGCAAGCGCCGCCGCTACGGCATCGGACTTGGCTCATGAGGCGCATGGCTCGGATCGCTCCCGCAAGGTCTGGACACCGCACTGACGCGCCGACCCCGGTCCCGGTTGACCAGCGCGCCGCCAGGAAACCCCTGCATCACATCCGTCCGCGCGGAGAGCCGGCGGAGAACGCGCCTCGCATCTTGTGCCAAGCAGCGCGGAAAACCGACATCCTCCTTTCGTGGATTTGGCAGATTGATGAATCTTCTGCCATCATCCGACTTTTTTCGGCAAGAGAATGCCGTCCACGCGGCGCCATGACCTGGCTTCCGCGCGCCGCGCACTCCACTGCCCCCTGCGGCTCCGCCCTACAAGGGCCGGAGCCGTCCGTCGATACCATCGGAGACAACGAAGACATGGGTGAACACCAAACGGAGCAACTGCAGCGCGGCCTGGGCGAGCGCCACATCCGCCTGATGGCGCTGGGCTCGGCGATCGGCGTCGGGCTCTTCCTGGGATCGGGGGCCGCCATCCGCATGGCGGGTCCGGCCATCATGCTGGCCTATGCCCTGGGCGGCGCGATGATCTTCCTGATCATGCGCGCGCTCGGCGAGATGGCCGTGCACCATCCCGTGGCCGGCTCCTTCTGCCGCTACGCGCAGGACTACCTCGGCCCGCTGGCCGGCTACCTGACCGGCTGGAACTACTGGTTCGTGTGGCTGGTGACCTGCATCGCCGAGATCACGGCGGTGGGCATCTACATGGGCATCTGGTTCCCCGACGTGCCGCGCTGGATCTGGGCGCTTGCCGCGCTCGCCGCGATGGGCTCCGTCAACCTGCTGGCGGTCAAGGCCTACGGCGAGTTCGAGTTCTGGTTCGCCATGATCAAGGTGGTCACCATCGTGGCGCTGCTGGCGGCCGGCGGTGCCATGATCGTGTTCGGCCTGGGCAACGGCGGCGTGCCGGTCGGCATCGGCAACCTGTGGGCGCATGGCGGCTTCCTGCCCAACGGCGCCGGCGGCGTGCTGATGTCGCTGCAGATGGTGATGTTCGCCTACCTCGGCGTCGAGATGGTCGGGCTGACCGCCGGCGAGGCCAGCAATCCCGCCAAGTCCATCCCGCAGGCCATCAACTCGGTGTTCTGGCGCATCCTGATCTTCTACGTCGGCGCGCTGTTCGTGATCCTGTCGCTCTACCCCTGGGACGGCATCGGCACCCAGGGCAGCCCCTTCGTGATGACCTTCGAGCGCCTGGGCATCCGCACCGCCGCCGGCATCATCAACTTCGTGGTGCTGACGGCCGCGCTGTCCTCCTGCAACGGCGGCATCTTCAGCACCGCGCGCATGCTCTACAGCCTGGCCGTGCAAGGCCAGGCCCCGCGCGCTTTCGCCAAGGTCGACCGCAACGGCGTGCCGCGCCGCGCGGTGCTGGTCTCGATGGCGGCCCTGCTCGGCGGCGTGGCCCTCAACTACCTGGTGCCGGAAAAGGTCTTCGTCTGGGTCACCTCGATCTCGACCTTCGGCGCAGTCTGGACCTGGGCCGTGATCCTGGTGGCGCAGATGCAGTTCCGCCGCAGCCTGTCGCCGGCACAGCGCAAGGCGCTCGCCTTCCGCATGCCCTTCTGGCCCTACGGCTCGTGGATCGCGCTCGCCTTCCTGGCCGGCGTGGTGGCGCTGATGGCCTATTTCCCCGATACGCGCGTGGCGCTGTACGTCGGGCCGGCCTGGCTGCTGCTGCTGGTCGTGCTGTACCGCCGCCTGGACGGCGACGGCCGCCAGCCGGCCGCTGCGCCGCGCGGCTGACCTGCGGCCCGCGCCGGTCCGCCAAAGGGGCCGGCGCGGGCCCGGCTTCAGCGCAGCACGAAATCCACCGCCACCGGCGGCGCCGGCAGGTCGCGCTCGCCCAGCGTCTCGCGCAGGGTCGCTTCGATGGTCAGCGAGATCGCCTCCAGCGCGAGGTCGTTGGGCGCGGTGCCGAACGGCTCCTCCAGCTGCGCCGCCAGCGCCTCGAGCGCGAAGAAGGTGTAGGCGATGAAGGCGACGATCAGCGGCGTGGTCGGCCCGATCGAATCGAGCAGGCCGAACGGCAGCAGCAGGCAGTAGAGATAGGTCGTGCGGTGCAGGATCACCGCGTAGGTGAAGGGAATCGGCGTGCCGGCGATACGCTCGCAGCCGCCCAGCACCTCGGTGAGACGTTCCAGCGGGCGCTCCATCGCCGCCGCCAGCACTGGATCGAGCCGACCCCGGCGCCGCATGTCGCGCAGCCATTCCCCCGCCATCAGCAGCAGCACGGCAGGCTGGAAGCGCGCCTGCGCCACGCGCGCGCAATCTTCCGGCGACAGCAGGCGCGCCATGTCCTGGCCCGGCGCCGAGCCGCGCAACTGGTGCCGCAGCGCGTGCGCGAAGGCCGCCAGCCGGTAGACGAAGGGGCGCGCGCGTGCCGCCGCTTCCTCACCATCGGCACCATCGGCGCCATCCACCCCATCGGACAGCGTGCAGGCCTGCCGCGCCAGCGTGCGCGACGCATTCAGCAGGCTGCCCCACAGCCCGCGCGCCTCCCAGTAGCGCGCGTAGCTCGTGTTGTTGCGGAAGCCGAGGAAGATCGCCAGCGTCAGGCCGATCAGCGAGAACGGCACGAAGGTCAGCGGGATCTTCAAGGAGAACAGCCTGCCGTGCAGCAGCGTCACCAGCACGGCGAAGCCGGTGGTCAGGGCAAGTTGCGGCGCAATGGCCGGCAGCACCGAGCCGCGCAGCAGGAACAGCATGCGCAGCCAGTTGGGGCGGGGACGGATGATCATGGCGGCCTGCGATAGCCGGCGGCACGCCGCCCGCAGCGCCGCTGCGAGCCCGCCCGCCAGGCGCGGGCGGCCGTCCGCCGGGAAATCACTCTAGCACAAGGGGATCGCGCCGCACCGGCCGTTTGCGCCCGGTGTTCGAAAGACCGGGTGATCCGGCGAATCCAGGAATCAGGTCACGGGAGGCCTTCACCGATCCAGCGCGCGAAGCACATCGGCGAGCTTCCTGACCGCCACTTCCAGTTCTTTCGGGGCATAGGCAGCAAACCCCATGAGAAAGCCGGACTCGGACCCGCTGGACGCATGCAGGGCCGTCAGTCCCAGCAGGTCGATGCCGGCCCGGCGCGCGGCATCGATGGCTTTGCGCTCCGGGATGTCGCGCAGCAAGACGCATGGCATCTGCATGCCACCGCTGGGCACCCGCGGTTCAACGAAATCGGACAAGTGCCTGCGCACGAGCCGCTCCAGCACATCGCGCCGCTCGCCGTAGACGCCACGCATGGTGCGCACATGCGCACCGAAGTGCCCCCCCTCCATGAAGCGCGCCAGCGTCAGTTGCGGGATGGCGGCGCTATGCCCGTCCTGCAGCGTGCGGGCAACCGTCATCGGTGCCACGAGCTGCGGCGGCAGGACCATGTAGCCGATGCGCAGGCCTGGGAACATAGACTTGGTGAAGGTGCCGATGTAGATCGTCCGGTCGTGCGCGTCGAGACCCTGCACGCATGCCGTGGGCCTTCCTGCATAGTGGAATTCGCTGTCGTAGTCGTCCTCGATGATCCAGGCCTGGTTCCGCCGTGCCCAGTCGATGATGGCGAGACGCCGGTCGAGCGCCAGGGTCGCCCCGGTCGGGAACTGGTGGGAAGGCGTCAGGAACACTGCCTTGGCAGGCTGCGCGGCATTCTGCAGCGACTCCACCCGCATCCCCTGCGCATCCAGCGGAACCGGTACGCATTCCAGGCCAGCGGTGTCGAACGCCCTGCGCGCGCCGTGATATACGGGGTCTTCGATGAAGATCCGGTCACCGGCATCGAGCAGCACGGCCGCGCACAGTGCCAGGGCCTGCTGCGAACTGGTCAACACCAGGACGCGCGCGGGCGTGGCGCTGGCGCCGCGTTCGAGATTGACGTAATCCGCAATGGCTCGCCGCAACGGTTCCATGCCCTGCGGGTCGCCATGCGTCAGGGCAAGCGTTCCCTGCTCCTTCAACACTTGCCGCTGCAGCCGCTCCCAGGTCTGCAAAGGAAAACTGCGCGTTTCCGGCACGCCCGGGGCGAAGGGACGCGGCGCCAGCGTTTCGCGCACACCCCCACTTTGGAACATGGCCGCACCGCGCTGGCTGAGGCGCGGCGACTCGCGCTGCCGTATATGGCGCTGAGCCGCGCCATGCCTCGGCGACAACTGCGCCCGCTGCGAGACGAAGCTGCCGCTGCCTACCCGCCGGTCGATGAACCCTTCCGCCTGCAACTGGCTGTATGCAGCTTCCACCGTGTCCCTGGAAACGCCCAGCGATTGCGCGAGCGCCCGCGAGGCGGGCAGAGGCTTGCCGATGTCCAGCGCGCCGTCGAGGATCAGCTGCCGGATGGCGCGCTGGATGCGTGCATGCAGCGACAAGGCGCCATGAGCCGGATCACCCATCCAGGCTTTGACGGATTCGAGTTGGGCGTGCTTGAACAATGGCTGGGTATCTCACCGGAAGAACGGCGTGGACATGCCCGCCATCTTAAGGCCAAGGCGAGAACGACCACTCGACAGGATCCGGAAGACACCAGCAGGCCATGCTGGCTTTGGAGCAAGTCGGGGTCGGGGCCGGGCCTGGGCATGCCCGGCGATTGGTCGGCTGACAGTCGAGAAATTGGCTGGGTACAACATGCCATTTCGAGGTTAAAAAAGTAGCTTCCCGACAACGTTCAAGAACCGATCTTGCAGGAGTCAGAAAAGGCCATGTTGCGCGCCACCTCACCGTCTCCCATCCGTCTGGGCGATCTCGCCCATCCTGTCGTGGCCGGCCTGGTCTCGGTCATCGTGAACTACGGCGGCACCTTCATTCTGGTGTTCCAGGCCGCCAAAGCGGCCGGCCTGGGCCCGGAGCTGACGGCCTCTTGGGTGTGGTCGGTCTCGCTCGGCGTGGGAGTGACCGGCCTCATCCTCAGTTGGGTCGCCCGCGAGCCTGTCATCACGGCCTGGTCCACGCCGGCGGCCGCGTTCCTCGTCACGGCGCTGGCGACCACGCCCTACGCGGAAGCTGTCGGCGCGTATCTGATCTCCGCCGCGGCCTTCGTGCTGCTCGGGCTGACAGGCTGCTTCGAGCGGGTCATCCGCCTGATCCCGCCGGGTGTGGCCGCCGGCCTGCTGGCTGGCATCCTGCTGCAATTCGGCATCGGCGCCTTTGGCGGCATGAGCGTCGATCCGCTCTTGGCGGGGATGCTGATCGTGGCCTACACCGTGCTCAAGCGATTCACCGCGCGCTATGCCGTGGTCGGCATTCTGGTGCTGGGACTGGCTTTCCTCCTCATCCAGGATCGCGTCGGCCTGTCCGGGCTGACGCTGAAGTTCGCCGCACCCGTGTTCACCATGCCGGCGTTCTCGCTCAACGCGCTGTTGAGCGTGGCCTTGCCGCTGTTTCTCATCACGCTGACCGGCCAATATATGCCCGGCATGCTGGTGCTGCGCAACGATGGCTTCAAGACCAGTGCCAACCCCATCGTGACCATCACTGGGCTCGGCTCGCTGCTGATGGCGCCGTTCGGTTCGCATGCGTTCAACCTTGCCGCGATCACGGCGGCGATCTGCACCGGCCCGGAGGCACACCAAGACCCGTCCAAGCGTTGGATCGCCGGCTTCGCCGCGGGCGTCTTCTACATCCTCGTCGGCGTGTTCGGCGTGACCCTGGCCGCCGTCTTCATGGCCTTCCCGCCTACCTTCATCACCACCCTGGCGGGCCTGGCGCTGCTGGGTGCGATTGGCGGCAGCCTCGCTGGCGCCATGGCCGATGCCAGGACCCGTGAAGCCTCGCTGATCACCTTCCTGGCAGCCGCTGCCAATATCAAGATGCTTGGCGTCGGCGGCGCGTTCTGGGGCTTGCTGATCGGCCTGACGGCCTATGCGGTGCTCAACGGCCGGTGGTCCCGCCCCGCGCCGCAACCCAGGTGAGCGCCGTCTTCCGCGTGGGCACGACAGCAGAGCCTGCGCGGTTCGTCCGTGAGCGGCCCCAGCAGATGCCGGGACCAGCGACCTAATGGCTGATCATCCAGGGACGCTTGCCCGGATAGGATTTCGCCGCGTCCGTTGCGGGCTTGGCCGCGGCCGTGCCGCAACCGCATCCCGGGCCGTGGCGATGGCCCTGCGACAGCGCCGGCGCGTGCGCGCTGCGCTCGTTGCCGGCATGCGCGCGCCGCTGGGCAGGTGGCATCAGGGCCAGCATGGTCAGGCTTACCATGCGCTTCGCCTCGGCCCCGCAGTCCGGGCAGGCCTGCGGCGCGTCGCGATCGGCCACGCGCCGCATGGCAGAAAACGCTCCGCAGCCGGCGCACTCGTACTCGTAGATCGGCATCTCCCTTCTCCTTCGCTCCGTTTCCCTCGCACTGTTTCGCTTGTCCTGTCGCCCGCGCTGCCCGCGCGCGGCGCGTCGGCGGCTGGCGTCCCGCCACCCGCTTGCCAGCGGGACGCCAGCCGCCGCGCTCAACGGCGGTCAGGCGAGATCAGCACGTCCGCGCCGCCGTGGATATGGCGCACCGGACCGTTCGCGTCGGGCCGGATGTCGAAGTCGAAGATCTGCGTGGGCAGCCACAAGGTCGCGCACGAATTGGGGATGTCGACCACACCGCTGATATGGCCCTGCACCGGCGCGGTACCGAGGATGGCGTAGGCCTGCGCACGCGAGTAGCCGAACTTGGTCATGTACTCGATCGCATTGAGGCAAGCCTGGCGGTAGGCCACGTTGACGTCGAGGTAGTGCTGGCGCCCGCCCTCGTCCACCGAGATGCCTTCGAAGATCAGGTAGTCGTTGTAGGCCGGCGTGATCGGGCTCGGCTTGAAGATCGGATTCCTGATGCCGTACTTGGCCATGCCGTCGCGGATGACGTCCACGCGCATATGGACCCAGCCTGCCATCTCGATGGCGCCGCAGAAGGTGATCTCGCCATCGCCCTGGCTGAAGTGCAGGTCGCCCACCGAGAGACCGGCGCCGTCGACATAGACCGGGAAGTAGATGCGCGAGCCGCGCGAGAGATCCTTGATATCGCAGTTGCCGCCATGCTCGCGCGGCGGAACCGTGCGCGCGCCGGCCGCGGCCGCCTGCTGGCGCGCGTCGCCGCGCAGCCGGCCCATGTG
The DNA here is from genome assembly GCF_001854285.1 of Cupriavidus sp. USMAHM13. NCBI lineage: Bacteria > Pseudomonadati > Pseudomonadota > Betaproteobacteria > Burkholderiales > Burkholderiaceae > Cupriavidus > Cupriavidus sp. USMAHM13. The sequence goes on along the minus strand of NZ_CP017752.1, from coordinate 1,872,796 downwards.
GGCGGTGGCGGCGAAGGGCGGATTGGCGAGCGGCGGCACGCGCTGCGGATCGGTATCGATCAGGGCCTGCTCGCGTTCGTTCCAGGCGTGCAGCAGCGCGGGGTCGGGCAGGCAGCCGATCAGGCCGGGATGGATCAGCCCGGCAAAGCGCACGCCCGGCACGTGGCGCGAGGAGGTGAACATGCCGTGGAAATCCCAGATCGACTTCTGCGCCTGCGGGAAGTGGTCGGTGAGGAAGCCGCCGCCGTTCTGCTTGGAGAAGAAGCCGTTGAAGCCCCACTGGCTGTCCGGCTTGGCGCCGATGTCGAGCAGGTCGACCACCAGCAGGTCGCCGGGCTTGACGCCGCGCACGCCTACCGGCCCCGAAAGGAAATGGACGATGGACAGGTCGATGTCGCGCACGTCGTCGGCCGACTCGTTGTTCTGGATGAAGCCGCCGGTCCAGTCATAGGTTTCCAGGACGAAATCGTCGCCCGGGTTGACCCAGCAGGCCATCGGGATATCCGGGTGCCAGCGGTTGTGGACATTCTCGTTCTCGTAAGCCGACTGCTTGAGGTCGACCCGGATGAGGGTGTCTGCCATATGCCTGTCTCCTTGGAGTGGGTCCGGTCGGGTGCCGGTTGAAAGTTCCGGTTCAGGGTGCCGGTTCAGGGCGGACCGGGCCGGAGCGCCGGTCGGGAAAGAAAGCGGGGAACGCCGCCGGCAGCGCTACTTCAGCGCGCCACTGAGCAGCAGGTAGCCGGGCAACCAGCCGGTGACGATGCCCGCCAGCACGGTGGCGACGCCGGTCAGCCTGAGGATCGGGCGCTGCAGCGCCAGCAGCACGAAGTAGAGGAACCACAGCACGCCCCAGCCCACCCAGCACCAGGCGAACCAGATGTCCCAGATGCTGGCCGCCTGCTGCAGGGAATCGATCGCCACCGGCACCACCGTGATGGAGACGAACAGGCTGAACCAGCCCAGTCCCCGGCCGTCGGCGCCGTTGAACCGGTTCAGCGCCACCCACAGGTAGGTGAAGGTGAACAGCAGCGTCAGCGCGCCCGCCTTGATCGAGGCGGTGCCGGCGTCGCTGCCGAAGATGAGCTGCAGCGACACCAGCATGGTCACGCCGCCGGAGAAGATATTGACCACCCAGATCTCACGGTCGCCGATCCTGCCGAGCAGCCATAAGCCATTGAGGAACAGCACCGCGCCTACGTACAGCAAGGTCAGGCCTAGCATGTCGTCTCCTCCGGGTTGCCTTCGTTATCGTTGTCGTTGTGGTCGTTGTCGTGGTTGCCGCCGTGCGCGCGGCTCGCCTCAGCGTTCGGTCCGGCCCGGCGGCACGCCGGGTTTGGGGGCGGGCGCGAAGGCAGCGGCACGCCTGTGGCGAACGGATCCACTATAGGCAGGCGGCCGCCGCGGCGAATCCCTCGCGGCGACGATTCGCCCCTCACCCTGCCGGACGAGGCCGCCTCCCCCAGGCGGGTGAGGCGGGCGGGACGGATGGAGCGGATGCCGGACCGGACCCATGGCGCGCGCACCGGCAAGCGTCATGGCGCGCTGGGAGGCAATGCGTCGCAACGCAGGCCTGAGAGCCGGTCTGAGGGTCGAGCGGAAGTACGGCGGACGGCGCGGCACGCATCGGCCAGGCGGGCGCCCGCCCGGGCGGCGCGCTCAGGCGTGCGGGCAGTGCTGCGCGTGCAGCCGCACCAGTTCCATCTGCCCGTGCGTATCGGTCTTCTGGAAGATCTGCTTGAGGTGGCTGCGCACCGTGTTCTCCGACACGTGCAGGGCCTGCGCGAGCGAGGCGATCGAATGGCCGGCGAAGACCAGGGCGCTGACGCGCGCCTGTGCCTCGCTCAGCTTGAAGTGGCGCGCGAACTGGCAATCCTGGTGCGCGTGCTCGGCGCCCTGGCGGCGCGCGCTGACCACCAGCAGGGCGCGCGGCCGGCCAGGCCCGCCATGCAGCCAGGCGCCGGCCGGCTGCAGGTTCAACGTGGTGGGCAGCGTCCCGCCGGGCGCCGACACGGACAGCACCTGGGTCGGCGCGGATCCCGCCTGGCGGCCGCCGGCCGTTCCGCCCTCCGCGGGCAGCCGCGCCATCGCCGCCAGCATCTCGCGCAAGGCGCGCTGGTCGGCCGGCATCACCGCCGCCAGGTGCTCGCCATCGCGGTACAGCCCGCTGCCCTGCCCGCACAGGCCATGGGCGTTGCGGTTGGCATAGACGATGCGTCCGTCGGGCTCGACCAGGAAAGTCGCCGCGGCATGGCTGTCGACGATGCGCATCAGCGCCGCGCCCACGTCGTCGGCGCGGCGGCGCTGCCAGCGGTTGTCGAGCGCCAGCGCCACATGCGCCAGCACTCCCCGGAACTCGGCCTTCTCGCGCGCGCCGAAGCGGCGCTGGCCTTCTTCCCGGTAAAGCTCCAGGTAGCAGAGATGCTCGCCGTCGCGCGCCACCACGCCGAACAGGCGATGCAGGTAGCCGTAGGGCTGCAGTACCGCCTGGTAGTAGTCGGTGCGGCACAACTCGCGGCTGCCCAGCACGTCTTCGCCGGTGCTGACCTGCAGCGGCTGGCAGGCGTCGGCGAAGAGAAACCAGGGGTTGCGCGGGGCGTAGTCGGCAAAGCTGCGTGCAAAGCCGTCGTCGGCGGGCGCGCCGTGCAGGAGTTCGCTTCGGCCGCTGGCCAGGTGGCGCCGCGCCAGCAGCGCTGCCGCCGCGCCGAGGCGCTCGCACAATTGCGTCATGACGCCGTGCCAGGCGGCATCGTCGCGCGCGGCGTGGATGCGGTAGAGCAGTTCGCCCGTCTCGGGCGGATCGGCGTCGTGCGCTGCCAAGCGCGGCTCCTCCTGGTATCCCGGCGCAGCGCGGGGGGGCGTGGGTCGGCGCCGCAATGACGCGGACCGGATCTTTGCCGGGAAGTGTTTGCGCACGCCCGGCAAAAGTCAAGGCGCGCATACCCTCGGCGCACCGCATTGCGCGGCGCGGCGAATCCGACAATAATCGGGGCGCCTGCCTGCGCCGCCGCGCGCCATGGCCCCTCGCCCCGCAGCATTCCCGAGCGCGCCCGCCGCGCCGACGCCCACGCCATGCGCATTCGACGAGAGTACCAATCCTGGGTCGCGAACGAGACGCTCGAGGATTACGCACTGCGCTATGCGGCCCGCTCGTACCGGCGCTGGACACCGTTCACGCTCGCCAACACCGCGCTGGGCGGCGCTTCTTTCCTGGCGCTGGAGGCGATCGGCGCCAGCGTGACCCTGAGCTTCGGCTTCCAGAACGCCTTCCCCGCCATCCTGCTGGCCTGCCTGCTGATCTTCCTGGTCGGCCTGCCGGTGGCCTACCACGCCAGCACGGCGAACGTCGACATCGACCTGCTCACGCGCGGCGCCGGCTTCGGCTATGCCGGTTCGACCGTCACCTCGCTGATCTACGCCTCCTTCACCTTCATCTTCTTCGCGCTGGAATCGGCCATCCTGGCCCAGGCCCTGGCGCTCGCCACCGGCCTGGACCTTACGCTCGGCTACCTGATCTGCTCACTGGCCATCGTGCCGCTGGTCTTCTTCGGCGTGACCCTGATCAACAGGCTGCAGATGTGGACCCAGCCGCTGTGGGCCGTCCTGCTGGTCCTGCCCTTCGCCTACATCCTCGGCCACGACCCGCACGTGTTCTCGCAGTGGGCGGCCTTCACCGGCCTGTCCGGCGGCACGGCGCGCTTCGACCTGCTGGCCTTCGGCGCCGCCACCGGCGTGCTGTTCTCGCTGATGGGTCAGATCGGCGAGCAGGTCGACTACCTGCGCTTCCTGCCCGACCGCAGCCGCGCCAACCGGCGCGCCTGGTGGAGCGCCCTGCTGCTGGCCGGTCCGGGCTGGATCCTGATCGGCGGACTCAAGGTCATGGCCGGCAGCCTGCTGGCGGTACTGGCGCTGAACGCCGGCATCCACAGCCGGCAGGCGATGGAGCCCATCCATATGTACCTGTGGGCCTACGGCCAGGTGTTCGACCGCCCCGAGGTGGTGCTGGGGGTGGCGCTGCTGTTCGTGCTCGTCTCGCAGATCAAGATCAACGTGACCAATGCTTACGCCGGTTCGCTGGCCTGGTCCAACGTCTTCGTGCGGCTGGCGCACTACCATCCCGGGCGCGTGGTCTGGCTGGTGTTCAATGTCGTGATCGCCCTGCTGCTGACGCTGCTCGGCATCTTCGCCACGCTGGAGGCGGTGCTCAGCGTCTACGCGATCGTCGTGACCGCATGGCTGGGGGCGCTGGTGGCCGACCTGGTCGTGCTCAAGCCGCTCGGCATCAGCCCGCGCCACGTGGAATTCCGCCGGGCCTACCTGCACGCCTTCAACCCGGTCGGCTGCGGGGCCATGCTGGCCGCCTCGCTGGCCGGCCTCGGCGCCTACGCGGGACTGTTCGGCGCCACCGCCCGCGCCTACGCCGCCTTCCTGGCGCTGGCGGCATCCTTCTGCTGCGCCGTGGCCATCGCCTATGCCACCGGCGGCCGCTACTACATCGCGCGCGACAACAGCCGCTTCCGCGCGCACCGCGCCGACGAGCCGATCCGCTGCTGCGTCTGCGAGCGCGACTACGAAGCGCCCGACATGGCGCACTGCCCGTTCTACGGCGGCCCGATCTGTTCGCTGTGCTGCGGCCTGGACAACCACTGCCACGATGCCTGCAAGCGGCCCGCCGACGCCCCGGCCCGCGCGCACCGCGCGGGCCCGGCGGGCATGCTGGCGCCGCGCTTCACCGGGCGCCTGGCACGCTTCCTGGCGCTCTTCCTGACGGCGGCTGCGGCCATGGGCGCGCTGTTCCTGCTGGCCTGGCGCCTGATGGACGGCGCCGCCGCCTCGTCCGCGACACCATTCGCCGAACTGCTGCTGCGCGTCTACGCGGCGACCTTGCCCTTGCTGGCCTTCGGCGCCTGGTGGATCGTGCTGTCGCACGAAAGCCGCGAGCTGGCGCGGGCGGAACTGCTGGAGTCGCTGCGCCATCTCGAATCGGCGCGCAAGCACCTCGTCGAGTCGGAGAAGATGGCCTCGCTCGGCGGCCTGGTCGCCGGCGTCGCGCATGAAATCAACACGCCGGTCGGCATCGCCGTCAGCGCCGCCTCCTACCTGCAGGACCGTACCGATGCGGTGCTGGCGCGGCAGGCGCGCGGCGAGCTGCAGCCGGGCGAGCTCGAGCGCTACCTGGAAGACGCGGCGCAATCGGCCAGGCTGCTGCTGTCCAACGCCAACCGCGCCGCCCAGCTGGTGCAGAGCTTCAAGCAGGTGGCCGTCGACCAGGCCAGCGAGAAGCGGCGCCGCTTCGATCTCGGCGACTACCTGCGCGAGACCGCGACCAGCCTGCGGCCCGGCCTGCGCGACACCCGCGTGCGGCTGCTGGTCGACTGCCCCGCCGGCATCGTCATGGACAGCTACCCCGGCCCGATCGCGCAGATCCTCACCAATCTCGTGATGAACTCGCTGCAGCATGGCTTCGGCGACGGCCGCGCCGGCACCATCCGCATCGCGGCCCGCCACGACGAGGACGACGGCATCGCGCTGAGCCATGCCGACGACGGCTGCGGCATCCCGCGCGCGCTGCACGAGAAGATCTTCGAACCCTTCTACACCTCGCGCCGCGGCCAGGGCGGCAGCGGCCTGGGCCTGCACCTGGTCTACAACCTGGTCACGCAGCGGCTGGGCGGCACCATCGCGGTGGCCGAGCGGGCCGGCGGCGGCGTCGAATTCACCGTGCGCATGCCGCGCGTCACGCCCTCGGCCAGGGCCACCATTCCAATCGTTCCCGCCGGGAATCCAACATGAGTCCAAGCTCCCCGATGCCCGAGCCGCTGTCGACCCTGCCGCCCTGGCAGGTGCTGCTGGTCGACGACGAACCCGCCGTGCACGACGTCACCCGCCTGGTCCTGCGCGACCTCAGCTTCGGCGGCCGGCCGGTGGTCTTCCACAGCGCCTACCGCGGCGAGCAGTGCCTGGCCCACCTGTCGGCGCATCCCGATACGGCGCTGGTGCTGCTGGACGTCGTGATGGAGACCGACCAGGCCGGCCTGGAGGTGGTGCACCGCATCCGCCGCGAACTGCGCAACGCCGACGTGCAGATCGTGCTGCGCACCGGCCACCCCGGCATGGCGCCCGAAGCCGAGGTGGTGCTGGATTATGAAATCAACGGCTACTTCGTCAAGACCGAGCTGACGGCGCGCAAGCTGGCCTCGGTGGTGATCGCCGGGCTGCGCAGCTACCAGTACGTGCGCGCGCTGCAGCAAGCGCACCTGCCACCGCCCGCAGCGGCGCCCACGCACGATCCGCGCACCGAGGAAGACGTCGCACGGGCCCTGCGCGAACGGCGCTACCGGCTGCAGGCCCAGTGCCAGGTCGACCTCGCGCGCGGCACCGTCGCCGCCGTGGCACTGCTGCCCGAGTGGCCGCAGGCGGACGGCTGGCTGCCCCACGCCGCCCTCGCCAACCGCCTGCGCGGCACGGCGTTGCTGGAGCCGATGCACGCCGCGCTGCTGCGCGACGCCTGCGCGCTGGCCGGCGCATGGCGCGCGGCGCCACTGCGGCCCCGCGCCGCGGGGGAAGCGGCAGCCGCGGCGGCCGAGCCGCCGCCACGCATCAGCGTGCCCGTCCTGCTGCCCGCGGCCGGCGCCGGCGCCATCCTGCAGGCACTGCCGGAGCAGGTCCGCCAGGCCCTGGACGAGGCCGGCCTGCCAGCCGGCGCGCTGGACCTGCTGCTGTCCGGCCACCTGCCGGACGGGAGCGGGGCCTGGGATATGCCGGGCGGCGACGCGGAAACCGCGCGCCTGGCCTGCTCCCGGCTGCGCGACCAAGGCGTGACCATCACGCTGGGCGACGTCGGCAGCGGCCCCATCTCGCTGGCCCACCTGCGCCGCCTGCAGCCGGACCGCATGCAGATCGCGCGCTCCCATGTGGACGGGGTGGCGGCCGATCCGGAGCACAGCGCGATTGCGCGCGCCGTCATCGCGCTGGCGCACACGCTCGGCGTGCAGTCCCTGGCGGACGGCATCGCCAGCGCGGCCGACCTGGAGTTCTTCAAATGGGAAGGCTGCGACCAGGGCCAGGGAGACCTGCTGGGGCCGCCGTGCCCGGTGGCCGAGTGGCTGCACGCGCTGCCGGCCGGCTGACGGCCGCCACGCCCGCTCAGGCGCCTGTACGACGCGCACGCCGGCGCCTCGCGCGGCGCTGACTGCCCATTTCCGCCCGCCGCGCGAGGCAAGCCGCGGCGGTCCCGGTTACAATCGCCCCCGTGCAATTCTCTCTTTGCCCGAGGAACAGGATGTCCGACGCTCTAGACGCGCCGCCGCGTGAACCGCGGGCGGGCGCCGAGGACAGGGCCGCGGCCGTGGCGACTACCATCGCCCGCAAGGCCATCGAACAGGCCGACCACGCCATGCGCAACTGGATGGATCCGGAGCCGGGTCCGCTGCGCATCGGCTCCGAGCAGCACCTGCGCATGTTCTGCAACATGCTGCTGCAGACCCACAACCCCTACAGGCCGGCCGTGATCGAATGGCCGGCGCTCACGCCCGAGGCACTGCAGCGCGTGACTTCCCTGCCGATCTGGGACATCGCCGTGCAGACCGAGGGGCGCGCCTCGATCCGTGTCAAGACCTTCGCCCGGACCGTGGCCCACCCGCTGCTGCGCAGCGCGCTGGAGATGGACGGCGGCGAGGAGGCGCGCCACAAGGAGGTGCTGTCCAAGCTGGTCGAGGCCTATGGCATTCCGCTCGCGCCGGAACCCGACTACCCGCCGCCCGCCGATCCGGAATGGGGCTGGCTGGTGACCGGCTACAGCGAGTGCATCGACAGCTTCTTCGCCTTCGGCCTGTTCGCCGCCGCCAGGCGCTCCGGCTTCTTCCCGGCGGAACTGGTCGAGACCTTCGAGCCGGTGATCCAGGAAGAGGGGCGCCATATCCTTTTCTTCGTCAACTGGGCCGCCTGGTATCGCCGCAACCTGCCGTGGTGGCGCCGCCCGCTGTTCGCGCTCAAGGTGGCACGGGTGTGGGCCTTCCTGGTCTGGGAACGTATCGGCATCGCGCGCGGCATCGACGCCGACGGCGTGGCGCGGGATGCCAGCTTCACCATGAGCGGCAGCGCGGCGCTGGGCGAGGCCATGTCGGCCGCCGCCATGATCGATCTCTGCCTGGCCGAGAACGAGAAGCGCATGGCGGGCTATGATACGCGCCTGCTGCGCCCGGATACCGTGCCCCGCCTGGCCCGTTTTGCCCGCCGTTTCCTACGTTGATTCCATGTTCCTGAAGATTGCTTTTGCGCTGGCGCTGGTGTCGCTGGCAATCTGGTGCGTATTGCTGGGCGCACGCGCCGGTTTCTGGCGCGTGCGCAAGCCGGCGCCCTCCCCCAGGCCCGTCCTGTGGCCGGAAGTGATCGGCATCGTGCCGGCGCGCAATGAAGCCGACGTGATCGGCCGCGCCGTCGCCGGCATGCTCGGCCAGCGCTACGCGGGCAGGCTGCGCCTGGTGGTGGTCGACGACCACAGCGACGACGGCACTGCCGCCATCGCACGCCAGGCCGCGGCCGATATCGGCCGCGCGGACGCACTCACCGTGGTGTCGGCGCGCGACCTTCCCGCCGGCTGGAGCGGCAAGGTGTGGGCGCAGTCCGAAGGACTGGCGGCGGCCGACGCGATCGCGCCCGAGGCCCGCTATATCTGGCTCACGGACGCCGACATCCACCATGGGCCGGGCGTGCTGGCCGAACTGGTGGCGCGCGCCGAGCATGAGCAGCGCGACCTCGTCTCGCTGATGGTGCGGCTGCGCTGCGCTTCCTGGTGGGAACGCTTCATCGTGCCCGCCTTCATCTTCTTCTTCGCCAAGCTCTACCCCTTCGCCAGCATCCGCAATCCGCGCAGCAAGGTGGCGGGCGCGGCCGGCGGCTGCATGCTGGCCCGGCGCAGCGCGCTGGCGCGCATCGGCGGCTTTGCCGCCATCCGGCACGAACTGATCGACGATTGCAGCCTGGCGGCGCAGATCAAGCGCGGCGGCCCGATCTGCCTGGACCTGGCCGACGACAGCATCTCGCTGCGGCCCTATGACGACTGGCGCAGCCTGTGGGACATGATCGCCCGCAGTGCCTATACCCAGTTGCACTATTCGCCGTGGATGCTGGCCGGCGCCTGCCTGGGCATGGTGCTGACCTACCTGGCGCCGCCGCTGCTCGCGCTCGGTGGCCTGGCCGCCGGCGCGCTGCTGTGGCCGGCCTGGCTGGCCTGGGCGATGATGAGCCTGGCCTACCTGCCGATGCTGCGCGAGTACCGCCAGCCGGCCTGGCTGGCACCGCTGCTGCCCGCCACCGCCCTGTTCTACCTGGGCGCCACCATCGACTCGGCGCGCCGCTACTGGCTGCGCCGCGGCGGGCAGTGGAAGGGCCGCGCGCAGGCTCCCGTCCGTTCCTGAACCGTCCCGGATCCCGGAAGCCCCGCCACACCCGCCCTGCCGTGCCTGCCTTACCCCAGATAGCCAGCCTGCCGGAACCAGTCCAGCGCGTCGCGCAGGGCCTCCTGGTACGGCCGGGCGCGGTAGCCCAGCTCGCGCGCGGCCTTGTCCGAGCGGAAAAACATGCGGTATCGCGACATGGCGAGCCCGTCCAGGGTGATGAAGGGCTCCTTGCCGGTCACGCGGGCCACCGCCTCGGCCACGTGCGCCAGCGGGTACAGCGGCCAGCGCGGCAGTTGCACCGTCGGTGCGCGCCGGCCGCTCAAGCCGGCGATATCGCGCAGCATCTGTTGCAATGTGACGTCTTGACCACCCAAGATATAGCGCTCGCCGATGCGGCCCCGCTCCAGCGCCAGCATATGGCCCTCGGCCACGTCATCCACATGGGCCAGGTTCAGGCCGGTATCGACGAAGGCCGGGATCTTGCCGGTGGCCGCCTCGACGATGATGCGGCCCGTGGGCGTGGGGCGCACGTCGCGCGGCCCGATCGGCGTGGAGGGGTTGACGATCACGGCCGGCAGGCTCTCCTCGGCCACCATGCGCTCGACCGCGCGCTCGGCCAGCACCTTGCTGCGCTTGTACGCGCCGATGGCCTCGTCCGGCCGCATGCCGGCGGTCTCGTCCACCGGCGCGGTGGCACCCGCCACGCGCAGCGTGGCGACGCTGCTGGTGTAGATGATGCGCTCGACCCCGGCGGCGCGGGCGGCCCGCATCACGGTCTCGGTGCCTGCCAGGTTGGTGCGCACGATCTCCTCGGGATCCGGTGCCCAGAGCCGGTAGTCCGCCGCCACGTGGAACAGGTAGCGCACCCCGTCCAGCGCACGCGCCATGGCCTGGGCATCGCGCATATCGCCTTCGACCACCTGCAGCGGCAGGCCTTCCAGATTGCGGCGCGGGCTCGAGGCGCGTACCAGCGCGCGCACCTCGAAGCCGCGGGAGAGTGCCTGACGCGCCACGGCGGAGCCGAGGAAACCAGATGCACCTGTAACGAAAACTACATTTTTTACCGTCATGAGTCCTGTTGCGGTAGTGTCGCGGGCAAACCGGTCAACGGCCTGCCCTGCAGGGCGGCCGGACAAAGAAACCGGCAGCGGTATATAGTAACCACCGTGTTACGGAAATGTGATTCCGGAACAGCAATATTAATTTGTCTTTCACACCCATCCTTGGGTCGGGGGTTTTTTGTATGCAAGTGATTCTTGCCCAGCCCCGGGGCTTTTGTGCCGGCGTGGTGCGCGCCATCGAAATTGTCGACCGCGCCCTCGTCAAGCACGGCGCCCCGGTGTTCGTGCGGCACGAAATCGTGCACAATAAGCAGGTTGTCGAGGGGTTGAAGCGCAAGGGCGCGAAATTCGTCGAGGAACTGGACACGGTGCCTTCTGGCGCCGTGACCATTTTCAGTGCCCACGGGGTGTCCAGGCAAGTCGAGGCGGAAGCGCGCACGCGCGAACTGCACGCCATCGACGCCACCTGTCCGCTGGTCATCAAGGTGCATACGCAGGGCCGCCAGTACGCGGCCAGCGGCCGTGCCGTGATCCTGATCGGGCATGCCGGCCACCCCGAGGTGGAAGGCACGATGGGCCAGATCCCGGGCAAGGTCATCCTGGTGCAGAACGCGGCGGAGGCGGAAACGCTGGACCTGCCGCGTGACGCTCCGCTCGCCTACGTCACGCAGACGACGCTGAGCGTGGACGATACACGGGGTATCATCGCGGCGCTGGAGCGCCGCTTCACCGACATCGTCGGCCCGGACACCCGCGACATCTGCTATGCGACGCAAAACCGCCAGAGTGCGGTGCGTGAGCTGTCCAAGCACGTCGACGTGATCCTGGTGGTCGGCGCGACCAACAGCTCGAATTCCAATCGCCTGCGCGAGATCGGTGCCGAGAGTGGCGTGCCGAGCTACCTGCTTGCCGAAGGCAGCGAGCTGGATCCGGCCTGGGTGCGAGACGCGGCAGTGGTCGGCATCAGTGCCGGCGCTTCCGCGCCCGAGGAGATGGTGGAGGACGTGATCGCCGCGCTGCGCCGGCTGGGACCGGTCGACGTGTCGACCATGGAGGGTATCGAGGAACACGCCGAGTTCCGCCTGCCCGCCGAACTCGCCGACGCCCGCCCTGACACCGCGGCCGCCCGACAAACCGAACCGCAGCCGGCCCCGCTCAGCGTGGCCGACTGCACTTGAGAACTAGGAACACCGCCTTGGCCATTCCTTTCCTGCAGGTTGCCCGCGTGGGCACCTATATCGTGCGCAAGCACCTGTCCGGACAGAAGCGCTACCCGCTGGCGCTGATGCTCGAGCCCCTGTTCCGCTGCAACCTGGCCTGCAACGGCTGCGGCAAGATCGACTATCCGGATCCCATCCTGAACCAGCGCCTGTCGGTGCAGGAGTGCCTGGAGGCGGTCGACGAGTGCGGCGCGCCGGTGGTCTCCATCGCCGGCGGCGAGCCGCTGCTGCACAAGGACATGCCGGAGATCGTGCGCGGCATCATCGCGCGGCGCCGCTTCGTCTACCTGTGCACGAACGCGCTGCTGATGGAAAAGAAGATGGACCAGTACGAGCCCAGCCCGTACTTCGTCTGGTCGGTCCACCTGGACGGCGACCGCGAGGCGCACGATCACTCGGTCAGCCAGGAAGGCGTCTACGACAAGGCCGTCGAAGCCATCCGCGCGGCCAAGCAGCGCGGCTTCCGCGTCAACATCAACTGCACGCTGTTCAACGACGCCCAGCCGGAGCGCGTGGCGGCCTTCTTCGACACGGTCAAGGCCATGGGCGTGGACGGCATCACCGTCTCGCCGGGCTACGCCTATGAGCGCGCCCCGGACCAGCAGCACTTCCTGAACCGCGGCAAGACCAAGCAGCTGTTCCGCGACATCCTCAGCCGCGGCCGCGGCAAGAAGTGGTCGTTCAGCCAGTCGACCATGTTCCTCGACTTCCTGGCCGGCAACCAGACCTACCACTGCACGCCCTGGGGCAACCCGGCACGCACGGTGTTCGGCTGGCAGCGCCCGTGCTACCTGGTCGGCGAAGGCTACGTCAAGACCTTCAAGGAACTGATGGAGACCACCGACTGGGACGCCTACGGCACCGGCAACTATGAGAAGTGCGCCGACTGCATGGTGCACAGCGGCTACGAGGCGACCGCGGTGGCGGACACCTTCGCCCACCCGCTCAAGGCGCTCGGCGTGAGCCTGCGCGGCGTGCGCACCGACGGCCCGATGGCGCCGGACATCCCCCTCGACAAGCAGCGTCCCGCCGAGTACGTGTTCTCGCGCCACGTCGAGATCAAGCTGGCCGAGATCGGCCGCGCCAAGCCGTCCAAGGGCGGCAAGGCAGCCGCCAACCAGGCCGCGGAAGCCGCCTGAGGACGATGGCGGCAGCCTGGCCGACCCTGCTTGGCAGCGCGCTCGCCTCGGTGGCGGCGGGCTATGCCCTGGCCGCCGCCTGGGCCGGCCGGCGCGCGCCCGCGGCCTGGCCGGCGCCGGCCGCGCCGCGTCCGGTCAGCGTGCTCAAGCCGCTGTGCGGCGCCGAGCCGCGCCTGTACGAGAACCTGGCCGGCCTGTGCCGCCAGACGCATCCGTGCTACCAGATCGTGTTCGGCGTGCGCGACGCCGCCGACCCGGCCATCGCCGTGGTCGAGCGGCTGCGCGCCGACTTCCCCGCCTGCGACATCGCCCTGGTGGTGGATCCGCGCGTGCACGGCAGCAACCTCAAGGTCAGCAACCTGATCAACCTGTTCGCCGCCGCGCGCCACGATGACCTGGTGCTGGCCGACAGCGACATCGCCGTGCCGCCCGACTACCTGGTGCGCGTGGCGGCGCCGCTGGCCGACCCGCAGGTCGGCGTGGTCACCTGCCTGTACCGCGGGCGCCCGGTCGGCGGCCTGTGGTCGCGCCTGGGCGCCGGCTTCATCGATGGCTGGTTCGCGCCGTCGGTGCGCATCGCCCATGCCGGCGGCTCGCGCCGCTTCGCCTTCGGCGCCACCATCGCGCTGCGCCGCGGCACGCTGGCCGCCATCGGCGGCTTCGAAGCGCTGTCCGACCGCCTGGCCGACGACTTCTGGCTGGGCGAACTCGCGCGCCAGCTCGGCCTGCGCACGGTGCTGTCCGAGGTCGTGGTCGGCACCGACGTGACCGAGACGCGCCTGGCCGAGCTGTGGAGCCACGAGCTGCGCTGGCTGCGCACGATCCGCTCGCTGAACCCGGCCGGCTTCAGTTTCACCTTCATTACCTTCACCTGGCCGATGCTGGCGCTGGGCCTCGCCCTGGCGCCGCTGCCGGCGGTGCTGGCCATCGCCGCCGCCGGCGCGGCCGCGCGCAGCGTGCTCGCCGGCAGCGCCGGCGACGCGCTGCTGGCACCGCTGCGCGACATGCTGCTGCTGGCCGAATGGGCTGCCGCCCTGCCCGGCAAGCGCGTGCGCTGGCGCGACCAGGTGATGTCGACCCAAGACCGGCCCGCCACGGCGGCGGCCGCGCCACGTGCGCAGGCCGCCCGCCCGGAACCCGACAAACTCAACCCAGCCGCAAACGGCATCGTTTCCCGCAAGCCGCTATGACCGCCGCAAAGAAAACACTGTTCCTGCAAGCCCCCTCCTTCGACGGATTCGATGGCGGCGCCGGCTCGCGCTACCAAGCCAAGCGCGAAATCAAGTCCTTCTGGTACCCGACCTGGCTGGCGCAGCCGGCGGCCCTGATCCCGGGCAGCCGCGTGCTCGATGCGCCCGCCGACGAGCTGACCGTGCAGCAGACGCTGGACATCGCCGTCGACTACGACCTCGTCATCATCCACACCTCGACGCCCTCCTTCCCGACCGACGCCAAGTTCGCCGAGGAACTGAAGAAGCGCAAGCCCGGCGTGATGATCGGCATGGTCGGCGCCAAGCCGGCGGTGGACCCGGGCGGCACGCTGGGCGCCAGCGACGCCATCGACTTCGTCTGCCGCGAGGAATTCGACTACACCTGCATGGAAGTCGCGCAGGGCAAGCCGCTCAAGGACGTGCTCGGCCTCAGCTACAAGCTGGCCGACGGCTCGCACGAGCACAACGGCCCGCGCCCGATGATCGAGAACATGGACGAACTGCCCTTCGTCGCCCCGATCTACAAGCGCGACCTGAAGATCGACAACTACTTCATCGGCTACCTGAAGCACCCCTATGTGTCGATCTACACGGGCCGCGGCTGCCGCTCGAAGTGCACCTTCTGCCTGTGGCCGCAGACCGTCGGTGGCCACCGCTACCGCACCCGCTCGGCGGAGAACGTGATCGCCGAGGTGAAGTGGATCAAGGAGAACATGCCCGAGGTCAAGGAGATCATGTTCGACGACGACACCTTCACCGACTTCAAGCCCCGCGTGGAAGAGATCGCACGCGGCCTGGGCAAGCTGGGCGTGACCTGGTCCTGCAACGCCAAGGCCAACGTGCCGTACAGCACGCTGAAGATCATGAAGGAAAACGGCCTGCGCCTGCTGCTGGTGGGCTACGAGTCGGGCGACGACCAGATCCTGCACAACATCAAGAAGGGCCTGCGCACCGACATCGCGCGCCGCTTCACCGAGGACTGCCGCAAGCTGGGCATCCAGATCCACGGCACCTTCATCCTGGGCCTGCCCGGCGAGACGCGCGAGACCATCGAGAAGACCATCGAGTACGCCAAGGAGATCAACCCGCACACCATCCAGGTGTCGCTGGCCGCGCCCTACCCCGGCACGCGCCTGTACGACCAGGCCGTGGAGAACGGCTGGCTGGAGGAGAACAAGGTGATCAACCTGGTCAACGACAAGGGCGTGCAGCTCGCGGCGATCAGCTATCCGCACCTCAGCAAGGAAGAGATCTACCACGGCGTGGAGACCTTCTATAAGCGCTTCTACTTCCGCCCCAGCAAGATCTGGGAGATCGTGCGCGAGATGCTGGGCAGCTGGGACATGATGAAGCGCCGCCTGCGCGAAGGCGTGGAGTTCTTCCGCTTCCTGCGCTCGCACGAGGCCTGATCCTGGAACAGCCTGCCCACCCCGCCCGCGCACTGATCGTCACCGCCGACGACTTCGGCCTCACCACCGGGGTCAACGAGGCGGTCGAACTGGCGCACCGCGACGGCGTGCTCAACGCGGCCAGCCTGATGGTGGGCGCGCCGGCGGCGGCCGACGCGGTGGCGCGGGCGCGCCGCCTGCCGGCACTGCGCGTCGGCCTGCACGTGGTGCTGGCCGACGGTCCTGCGGTGCTGCCGCGCAGCGCGATCCCCGACCTGGTCGACGCCGAGGGCCGCTTCGGCTCAGCCATGGCGCGCGACGGCTGCCGTTTCTTCTTCCTGCCGCACGTGCGGCGGCAGCTGGAGGCCGAGATCCGCGCGCAGTTCGAGGCCTATGCGGCCACCGGGCTGCCGCTCGACCATGTCAACACGCACAAGCATTTCCACCTGCACCCGACGGTGCTGTCGCTGATCCTGCGCATCGGCCGCGCCTACGGCCTGCGCGCCATGCGGCTGCCGCTGGAAAACGGCGCACCGCTGCTGCTGCGCCCCTGGCTGGCGCTGCTGCGCCGGCGCCTGCGCGCCGCCGGTGTCGCCCACAACGACTACGTGGTGGGCATCGCCAACAGCGGCGGCATGGACGAGACGGTGCTGCTCGATGCCCTGCGCCGGCTGCCGCCGGGCGTGGGCGAGATCTACCTGCACCCGGGCGTGGAGTCCGGTGCGCGCGTCACGCAATCGATGGCTGGCTACCGCCACGCCGACGAACTCGCGGCCCTGTTGTCGCCGCGCGTGCGTGCCGCGATGGATGAAGTGGCGCCACGGCGCGGCGGCTTTGCCGACGTGTTCGGCGGCCTGGCGCCCGCCTGAAGCAAAGATGAAACGGATTGCCTATCTCACCGGCCTGTTCGGCCTGCTCGGCCTGACCGCCCTGGTGGCACACCAGGGTGTCGGCGACGTCGCGCACATCCTGGCGCAGGGCGGCTGGCTGCTGTTGCTGCTGGTGCCCTTCCACGCCGTGCCGCTGCTGCTCGATGCGCAGGGCTGGCGCGTGCTGCTGGCGCCGGCCGATCCCGGCCGCCGTGCCGGCCTGGGTTTCCTGTGGTGGATCGCGGCCGTGCGCGAGGCGGTCGGCCGCCTGCTGCCCACCGCCAGCATCGGCGGCGAACTGGTCGGCATCCGCCTGGCACGCCTGCGCGTGCACGACACCACGGCCGTCGCGGCAAGCGTGGTGGTCGAAGTGATGGTGACGCTGCTGGCCCAATACCTGTTCTCGGTGCTGGGCGTGCTGATGCTGCTGCTGGCCATGGACACAGGCGGCCATGCCACCGTGATCCTGGCCGGCCTGCTGCTGTCGCTGCCGGTGCCGGTGCTGTTCGCGCTCTCGCTGCGCCACAGCGCCATCTTCGAGAAGCTGGAAGGCGCGGCCAAGCGCATCTTCGGCGAGGACCACCGCATCGCCGTGATGATCGACGGCGCGCGCCTCGACGCCCAGATCCGGCGGCTGAACCAGCGCCGCGGCGTGCTGCTGCGGGCCCTGGCCTGGCAGTTCGCCGGCATGCTGGCGGGTACGCTGGAAGTGTGGTTCGCGCTGCATCTGCTGGGCCACCCGGTACCCTTGTGGCAGGCGCTGGCCATCGAGGCCCTGACCCAGGCCGTGCGCCATGTCGCCTTCTTCGTGCCGGCCGGGCTCGGCGTGCAGGAGGCCGTGGTGCTGCTGCTGGGCCACATGCTGGGCGTGGACCCGCAGACCTCGATGTCGCTGGCCCTGGTCAAGCGGGCGCGGGAAATCCTCTTCGGCGTGCCGGCACTGCTGTCCTGGCAATGGCTGGAACTGCACCGCTGGCGCCGTGGCGCGCCCAAGGCGGCGCCGGCCGACGCGCGCGAGGCGCCGCTGCCCTGAACCGCCGTGGCCGGCCCGCCTCGCGGCGGCCGGCCACGCAGGCGGTCGGCCGCCGATCAGGCGTCGGCGGCCTGCTTGGCGTTGTGGTTGATCAGGTACTTGACCAGGCCGTCGACACCGCTGCGCGCGACGATGTCGGCGAACTGCTTGCGGTAGACCTCGATCAGCCAGGCCCCCATCATATTGATGTCGTAGATGCGCCAGCCGCTGGGCGTGCGCTGCAGGCGATAGTCGATCTGCATCTCGTCGCCGTTGTTCATCACGCGCGTCTGCACCACCACGTCGTTCGGTCCCTGCGCAGCCTGTGCCGGCTGGTAGCGGAACTTGACGTTCTGGTCGCGCAACTGCGACAGCGAGACGGCATAGCTGCGCACCAGCAGCGCTTCGAACTGCTGGTGGAGCTGCGTGCGCTGCTCTGGCGTGGCGTCCTTCCAGGCTGCGCCGACGGCCAGCCGGGTGGTACGCTGGAAGTCGGTGAACGGCAGGAACTGGCGCTGGACCACCGCGGTGATCTTGGCCAGGTCACCGCTGCGCGTCTCGGGGTTCGACTGGATCGTGGTGATCACGCCTTCGACGGCGGCCCGCACCAGTTTGTCCGGGCTGGCCGTGGCGCGGTCGATGGCCTGCGCCTGCACGGTGGAGACCACGGCGACGGCGGCCAGCGGGATCAGGGAAACGATGCGATGGGTATTCATGCTGGAGGTGGAGGCTGGAAACTAGAAACGAGGAACGAGGAACGAGGAACTTGAGGCTTGGGCTTGAGCCCCGGGACGGGCGCGGGAGGCCCGCGTGACGGTGGCGGGCAGGGCCGGCCCCGCCGCCAGGAAACCTGATCTTGAGCCGGTCAGTAACGAAGAAGTATAGCCGAGCGGCTTGCCGGCCCGCCGCGAGGCACAGCAATCACATTGCGACTGCGCCAGCGGCACTCCCCCACCCCCACGCGGGTATACTCCCGGCTGCCGTACTGCACGCCACCCCTCACATGCTCACGTCGCTGCTCACCCGGATCGTCAAATTCTCTACGTCACGCGCCTGGAGCGTGATCGTCCTGGCCGGGCTGCTGAGCTTGCTCAGCGGCGTCTACGTGGCACGGCACTTCGCCATCAATACCGACATCGGCCGCCTGCTGGAATCCAGGCAGCCGTGGGCCCAGCGCGATGCCGCCATCGGCAAGGCCTTCCCGCAGCGCGAGCAGATGATCCTCGCGGTGGTCCAGGCACCCGCGCTCGAACTGGCCGATGCCGCCGCCAACGAACTGGCCGCCGCGCTGCGCCAGCAGCCGGCACGCTTCCATGCGGTCAGCCAGCCCGGCGGCGGCGAGTTCTTCGGCCGCAACGGCCTGCTGTTCCTCGATACCGGCGCGGTCAAGGAAACCACCGCGCAGCTGGGCGAGGCCCGGCCCCTGCTCAATGCGCTCGCGCGCGATCCTTCGCTGCGCGGCCTCTCCGATACGCTCTCGACCACGCTGGCGCTGCCGCTGCAGCTCGGCCAGGTCAAGCTGTCCGACATGGCCACCCTGCTCGGCCAGGGCGCCGGCGCGGTCGAGGGCGTGCTGGCGCACAAGCCGGCCGCCCTGTCGTGGATGGGCCTGCTCGACGCCGACATGCGGCCGGGCCCCGACGGCCTCGCGCGCAGCTTCGTCACGGTCAGTCCGGTGCTCGACTACAGCGACCTGGAAGCCGGCGCCGCGGCCTCGGCGGCGATCCGTGACGCAGCGGCCAAGCTGCGCCTGGCCGAACGCTTCGGTGCCGAGGTGCGGCTGACCGGGCCGCAGCCGCTGGCCGACGACGAGTTCGCCTCGGTCAGCGAGGGGGCCGCGCTGAACGGCGCCCTGACCGTGCTGGCGGTAATCCTGATCCTTTGGATGGCACTGCGCTCCAAGCGGCTGATCATCGCCGTGCTGATCAGCCTGTTCGCCGGTTTGCTGATGACCGCCGCGCTGGGCCTGGCCATGGTGGGCGCGCTCAATATGATCTCGGTGGCCTTCGCCGTGCTCTTCGTCGGCCTGGGCGTGGACTTCGGCATCCAGTTCGGCGTGCGCTACCGCGCCGAGCGCCATGTGGACGACAGCGTCGACGTGGGCACGGCGCTGGAGCGCGCCGCGCGCGTCTCGGCCATGCCGCTGGCGCTGGCCGCCGCCGCCACCGCCGCCGCCTTCTTCTGCTTCCTGCCCACCGACTACCGCGGCGTGGCGGAACTGGGCAAGATCGCCGGCGTCGGCATGATCGTGGCCTTCCTCGGCACCTTCACACTGCTGCCGGCGCTGATCTCGCTGATGCGGCCCGAGGGCGGCCGCGTCGCACCGGGGGTGCGCTGGCTGGCGCCCGCCGACGCCTTCTTCGAACGCCACCGCAAACCGGTGCTGCTCGCCACCAGCGCCGCCATCCTGCTGGCCTCGCCGCTGCTGCTGCACCTGCGCTTCGACTTCGACCCGCTCCACCTGAAAGACCCGCACTCCGAATCGATGGCCACGCTGCTGGCGCTGAAGGATGCGCCGCAGGCCGGCACCGACGACGTCAGCGTGCTGGCGCCCTCGCTGGACGCCGCCCGGCAGGTCGCCGGCAAGCTGTCGGCGCTGCCCGAGGTGGCGCGCGTGATCACGCTGCAGACCTTCATCCCGGCCGACCAGGGGCCCAAGCTCGAAGCCATCGCGGCCGCCGCGGCCAATCTGCAGCCGGTGCTGCGGCAGGCCTCTTCGCCGCCGGCCACCGACGCACTGCGCGTGGCCTCGCTGAAGCAGGCCGCGCGCCAGCTCGGGCTCGCCGCCGAGGACCATCCGGGCCCGGGCGCGGCCGAGGCCGCACGCCTCGGCAAGGCACTCAGGCAGCTCGCCGCCGCCGATGCCGCCACGCGCGACCGCGCGGAACAGGCGCTCAGCCTGCCGCTGCGCCTGGCACTGGCGCGCCTGGACCTGGCGCTGTCGCCGCAGCCGGTCAGCCAGCAAAGCCTGCCACCGGCGCTGGTGCGCGACTGGCTGGCGCCCGACGGCCGCGCCCTGGTCGGCATCAGCCCGAAACTGCCACCTGCCGGCGGCGCCGGCCAGGACAGCGCGCGCGAGCAGGCGCTCGGCCGCTTCATCGAAGCCGTGCAGCGGGTCGAGCCGGCGGCCACCGGCGGTCCGATCGTGATCCGCGGCTCGGCCGACACCATCATGACGGCCTTCGCCCACGCCGGCATCTGGGCCGTGCTGTCGATCACCGTGCTGCTGTGGATCGCCCTGCGCCGCGTCGGCGACGTGCTGCGCACCCTGGTGCCGCTGCTGGTGTCGGCCGTGGTAACGCTGGAGATGTGCGTGGCGTTCGGCATCGCGCTGAACTTCGCCAACGTGATCGCGCTGCCGCTGCTGCTCGGCATCGGCGTGGCTTTCAAGATCTACTATGTGATCGCCTGGCGGGCGGGCAAGACCCACCTGCTGCAATCCAGCCTGACGCACGCTGTGCTGTTCAGCGCCGCCACCACCGCCACCGCCTTCGGCAGCCTGTGGCTGTCGAGCCACCCCGGCACGTCCAGCATGGGCAAGCTGCTGGCGCTGGCGCTGGCCTGCACGCTGGCGGGCGCGGTGTTCTTCCAGCCGATGCTGATGGGCCGCCCGCGCCAGCGCGCCGGGGC
Source organism: Cupriavidus sp. USMAHM13 (assembly GCF_001854285.1). NCBI lineage: Bacteria > Pseudomonadati > Pseudomonadota > Betaproteobacteria > Burkholderiales > Burkholderiaceae > Cupriavidus > Cupriavidus sp. USMAHM13. The sequence continues at coordinate 1,851,868 of NZ_CP017752.1, read as the reverse complement.
CCGCCCCGGCACGGCCCCGGCGGACCCGGTGGCCGGCAGCGGCCAGCCCGGCAAGCGCCGCCGCAAACGCAGGAACAAGGCCAAGACCTCCTCGCCGGCGCGCTGAGCCGGCACGAACCCAAGACCAGAGCCATGCGCCGTACCTTTCCGCTTCTCCGCCCCCATCCGCTGCCCGTGCTGGCCGCCACCGCCCTGCTCTGCGCCGGCTGCGCGAGCGGTCCGCAGGCCTCGCCCGACGATCCGCTCGAGCCGCTCAACCGCGCCGTCTACCAGGTCAACGACAAGGTCGACACCTATGTGGCCCAGCCTGTCGCCAAGGGCTACAAGGCGGTGACGCCGCAACCGGTGCGCAGCGCCGTGACCAACTTCTTCGCCAACATCGGCGACGTCGGCAACGTGGTCAACAACCTGCTGCAGGGCAAGGCCGTGGATGCCACCGAGAGCTTCATGCGGGTGACCATCAACACGGTGTTCGGCATCGGCGGCCTGTTCGACGTGGCCACACCGGCCGGCCTGAACCGCCATTCGCAGGACTTCGGCCTGACCATGGGCGTGTGGGGCCTGCCGTCCGGCCCCTATCTGGTGCTGCCCTTCTTCGGCCCCAGCTCCGTGCGCGACGGTGTCGGCCTGGGCGCCAACTTCCTGCTCGACCCGACCACCTACATCGATCCGGTCTGGCGCTACAGCCTGTTCGCCGTCAACGTGGTCGACACCCGCGCCAACCTGCTGGGCGCCACCGACCTGCTGTCGCTGGCGGCGCTCGACAAGTACGCCTTCACGCGCGATGCCTACCTGCAGCGCCGGCGCTACCTGATCGAAGGCAGCCGCGCCGACAAGAACCTGCCCAACTACGAGGACAGCGAAAGCGAAGGCGAAGGCCAGGCGGCACCCAAGCCCGCCGGCGCCGCGCCCGCCGCACCCGCTCAGCCGGAACCGGCCAAGCCCTGACGCCCATCCCCGATTCCCATCCCGCACGCACGCGGCGCTGCCGCGCGCTTCAAACGCCCGCCTGAAGACAAGGCGCCGTGCCACCGGCCGGCGCCGCCTGTTGCGCCAGCACCACTGGCTTGCGCGTGATCACCAGGGCCAGCTGCAGCGCGGTGGCGGCCACCTGCTCGACCGCGGGCGCATAGCCGTTGCGGATCCAGCGCAGCGCGACATGCATGATGCCGCCGGTGGCGCCGGCCAGCAGCAGCGCATCCGGCTCCTCGCCGGCCGGCAGCAGGGCTTGCGCGAGCAGGCTGCCCAGCCCGCGCAAGGAGGCGTCCAGCGCCTCGTCCACCTGCTTGCTGACGCCCTGGATCTCCACCAGGAACACCCGCGCCGAGCGCGGATCGCGCTGCAGCGCGCCGAAATAGGCCTGCAGCATCGCCAGCGCGCGGCGCCGGCCGCTGCGGCCGGCCGCCTCGCCGGCCGCGACCAGCTGCTGCAGCAGCACCTGGGTCACCGTCTCGAAGGACGCTGCCAGCAAGGCCTCGCTGTTGGCGAAGGATTCATAGAAATAGCGCTCGGTCAGGCCGGCGGCCTCGCAGACCGCCTTGACGGTGGAATGCTGGTAGCCGCGCTCGCCATACACCTGGATGGCGGCGGCAACCAGCTGGCAGCGGCGCTGGGCGCGCCGCTCATCGGCATCGGCGCCGCGGTAGCGGCGGGCGGGGGAAAGCTCGGAGGTCATGCCGCCATTATGACATTCCCTATTGTCAGATTGGGTTGTCATAAGGAATCTGACAACCTAAAGTGTCAGAAGCGCATTTCATCCGGACCTCTCCATGACTGCCACCGCCCCCCAAGACTCACCGCTCGACGTCCTCATCGTCGGCGCCGGCCTGTCCGGCATCGGCGCCGCCCGCCAACTGCAGCAGCGCTGCCCCGGCAAGCGCTATGCCATCCTCGAGGCGCGCGCGTCGATGGGGGGCACCTGGGACCTGTTCCGCTATCCGGGCATCCGCTCGGATTCCGACATGTACACGCTGGGCTATCGCTTCAAGCCCTGGAAAGGCGCCAAGGCCATCGCCGACGGCCCTTCGATCCTCTCCTACATCCGCGAGACCGCCGACGAAGCGGGCATCACCCGGCACATCCGCTTCGGTCACAAGGTGATCCGCGCGGACTGGGACAGCGGCGCGGCCTGCTGGACGGTCGAGGCCGAACGCGCCGCCGACGGCAGCCGGGTGCAGTGGCGGGCGCGCCTGCTCTATGTCTGCGCCGGCTACTACAGCTACGCCGAAGGCCATCGGCCGGCCTTCGCCGGCGAGGAGAACTTCCGCGGCCGCATGGTGCATCCGCAGTTCTGGGACCCGTCGATCGACTATGCCGGCAAGCGCGTGGTGGTGATCGGCAGCGGCGCCACCGCCGTCACGCTGGTGCCGGCGATGGCGCAGAGCGCCGCCCACGTCACCATGCTGCAGCGCTCCCCCACCTATATCGTGGCGCGGCCGGGCCAGGACGCCATCGCGCACAAGCTGCGCCGCCTGCTGCCGGAGGGCCTGGCCTACGGCATCACGCGCTGGAAGAACGTGCTGCTGGGGATGTTCTTCTTCCAGCTGGCGCGCCGCCGCCCCGAGCAGGTCAAGCTGCGCATGGTCGGCATGGCCGCCGAACAGCTCGGCCCCGGCGTCGACGTCGGCACGCACTTCACGCCGCGCTACAAACCCTGGGACCAGCGCGTGTGCCTGGTGCCCGACGGCGACCTGTTCCGCGAACTGCGCGACGGCCGCGCCTCGGTCGTCACCGACACCATCGCGCGCTTCACCGAGCACGGCATCCAGCTCGACTCGGGCAAGGAACTGGCGGCCGACGTGGTGGTGGTCGCCACCGGCCTCAAGCTCAATATGCTGGGCGACATCGCCATCACCGTCGACGGCCAGCGGCGCGTGCCGGCCGAATCGATCGCCTACAAGGGCATGATGTTGAGCGACGTGCCGAACATGGTGCTGGCCTTCGGCTACACCAATGCCTCGTGGACACTGAAGGCCGACCTGACCGCCGAGTACGTGTGCCGCCTGCTGCGCTACATGGACCGCCACGGCCGCCGCATCGCGGTGGCGCGCCGCGACGGCCAGGTGCAGGCCGAGCCCTTCCTCGACTTCACCTCGGGCTACGTGCAGCGCGCCGCCAGCGTGCTGCCCAGGCAGGGCGACCGCAAGCCCTGGCGCGTGTACCAGAACTACTTCATGGACATGCTGACCATCCGCTACGGCCGCATCGACGACGGCGTGATGCAGTTCGACGCGCCGCTCGGCGCGCAGATGCAGCTCAAGGGTCGGGTGGCGGTGCTGACCGGCGCGGGCAGCGGCATCGGCCGCGCGCTGGCGCAGGCGCTGGCGCTGCGCGGCTGCCACCTGGCCCTGGCCGACCGCGATCGCGCCGGCCTGGAGCAGACTGCCGCGCTGCCGGAGCTGCGCCAGGTACGCGTGAGCCTGCACGTGCTCGACGTGGCCGACCGCGAGGCCGTGGCCGCGCTGCCGGTGGCGGTGATGGCCGAGCACGGCCGCGTCGACCTGCTGGTCAACAACGCCGGCGTGGCGCTGGGCGGCAGCTTCGAAGAGGTCAGCGAGTCCGACTTCGACTGGCTGATGTCGATCAACTTCCAGGGCGTGGTGCGCATGACGCGTGCCTTCCTGCCCCTGCTGCGCCGCAGCGACGATGCCCGCATCGTCAACCTGTCGAGCCTGTTCGGCCTGATCTCGCCGCCGGGGCAGGCAGCCTACTCGGCCAGCAAGTTCGCCGTGCGCGGCTTCTCCAACGCACTGCGGCACGAGCTGGCCGACAGCCGCATCGGCGTGACCGTGGTGCATCCGGGCGGCATCGCCACCTCGATCGCGCGCAATGCCCGCGTGGCCGGCGACATCCCGCGCGAACAGGTCGAACAACGCCTGAAGCGCACGGAAAAGCTGCTGCGCATGCCGCCGGCCAAGGCCGCGGATATCATCCTGCGTGGCATCGAGAAACGCCGCTCACGCGTGCTGGTCGGCAGCGACGCGGTGGTGCTTTCCCTGCTGGAGCGGCTTGCGCCGGTCCGTTACTGGAACCTGATCGGCCGGAGCCTGCAATCATGAGCGTCCTCACCACCGTCCTCCTCGCCGTGCTCGCGCTGCTGCTCGTGCTGGGCGCCAGCCTGGCCTGGTTCACCGGCCGCATCGCGCGGCGCATCGAACAGGGCATGCCGCCCACCGGCCGCTTCGTCGACGTGCCGGGCGCGCGCCTGCACGTGGTCGAGCGCGGCCAGGGTCCGGCCATCCTGCTGGTGCACGGCCTGTCCGGCCAGCTCGGCAACTTTGCCTACGGCATGATCGAGCCCTTGGCGCGCGACTTCCGCGTGATTGCGGTGGACCGCCCGGGCTCCGGCTATTCGACGCGCCAGCCCGGCACCGGCGCCGACCTGCCGACCCAGGCCGCCGCGCTGGCCGCGCTGATCGACCGGCTCGGCCTGGAACGCCCGCTGGTGGTCGGCCACTCGCTGGGCGGCGCGATCGCGCTGGCCCTGGCGCTCGGCCACCCGGAGCGCGTCGGCGGACTGGCCCTGCTGGCCCCGCTCACGCATCCGCCCGAAGGCGTGCCGGCGGTATTCAAGGCGCTCGCCACCGAGCGCCCCTGGCTGCGCCGGCTGATCGCCTGGACACTGGCGGTGCCGATGTCGATCGCCCGCCGCGAGCAGGTCATGTCGATCGTGTTCGGTCCCGACCCGGTACCGGAAGACTTCGCCACGCGCGGCGGCGGCCTGCTGGCGCTGCGGCCCAGCCACTTCATCGCCGCCTCCGAGGACCTGGTGGCGGCCGGCCACAGCCTGCCGCCGCAGGTGCCGGCCTATGCCGGTCTGCGCCTGCCGCTCAGCATCCTGTACGGACGCGAGGACCGCATCCTCGATCCGGCGCACAACGGCGAGGCGCTCGCCGCCAAGGTGCCGGGCGCCCGGCTGGTGCTGGTGCCGGGCGGGCACATGCTGCCGATCACGGCGGTGGACACCAGCGTGCGCTTCGTGCGCGAGGCCGCCACGCAGCTACACCGGCCCGAGGCGGTCGCCGTGGGCTGAGCGCGGCGCCGCCGCGCAGGCACCGGACGCGGCCTGCCACGGCCCGCCGCGCTCAGGCGGGGCGCTCGTTCTGCAGCGGGTAGGTGCCGGGCGGCACCAGTTCCTTCAGGCAGGCGTCACGCGCCTGCCGGCTGGCCACGAAGAGATAGGGCGCGACCGCGTCGTTGATGCGCTTGAGGCCGCCCCCGTCGAGAAAGGCCCTCAGGTCGGGGCTTTCCAGCATGCGGTTGGCCTCCAGCGCATCCGCACCGGTGATGCCGGCAGCCTCCAGCGCCTTGCCGGCCAGCGTCGCCTCCTTGACCTTGCGGCCCAGCGGCGAGTTCAGCAGGCGCGCCAGCTTGAGCATCAGGTCCGGATCGGACAGCACCATGGCGAAGCCGGGCCGCACCACCTGCTCCAGTACCGGCCCCGACAAGTGCCCGCGCGTGCATTCGACAAAGCGTGCCTTCGGCACCGGCCCGATCCGCTCGGGCAGCCTGGCGAAGGCCTTGTCCATGCCCGCCGTCACCACCGCGTCCACGTCATAAGCGCGCACCAGCACGCTGAGCGCCTCGTCGTAATTGGCGGGAAACACCTGCGGCGGCGGTGCGGCGCGCTGCTCGCTGTTCAGGGTCAAGGGTTCGGCCTGCGGCCGCGAGGCCCCGCCGCCGTCGGCAAGGTGGAACTCGAAGCGCGCCAGCGCGCTGCCGCGCACCGGGGCACCGCTGGCCGCATCGCGGAAGGGCTGGCACCTGGCCCGGCCCGCCGCGGCCAGCGCGGCGTCGTCGAAGGCCGCCTGGCCGGAGCCCTGCCGTACCTGGGCGAACTCGATGCTGCCGTCCAGGCCCAGCACCAGCTCGACCTGCACCCCTCCGCTGGCGTGGGCCGCGCGCAGGGCCGGCGGGAACACCGGCGGCTCGAGCTGGCAAGTGGTGGTGGCATGGGTGGCGGGATCGCGCAGCGGCATGGCAAGCGTCACGGCGCCACATAGAGCGGGCGCGGCGAGCCAGGCCGCCAGCAGCAGGAAACGCGGTGACGGCAGCTTGTGCGACCGTGGCATATGAGCTCCTGGGCGTGCGGGCGCGACCGTGCGTTGCATGAGGGGGTGGCTCTTGACGGCGTGATCCGGCGTGATCCGGCGTGATCCGGCATATTCGGCGGCGCCTGCCTGGGCGACGCCATCGTTTCCATCATACCCAGATTGCGCCGTGTCGGCGCACCCGCTCCCGCCGTCCCCGCCGCCACCCAGCCGCCACCCAGCGTCAGGTTCCGCCCAGCGGGGGCACCTCCGTGCCGCTGTCGGGCAGGCCGAGCGAGAACTTGACGGGAAAGCGCAGCGCGATCCCCTTCTCCTCCGGCAGCGAGCGGATCATGCCGCGCGCCTGCACATGGGGGTCATCGAACAGCGCTTGTGCCTCGAGCACGGGCGAGAACGGCAGGTCCCGCCCGGCAAAGGCCGCCTCCCATTCCGCCAGTGTGCCGCCCAGGAAGATGCCCTTGAGCATGGCGTGGACCTCTTCCTTGTAGCGCATCCTGCCCGCGCGCGTGGCGAAACGCGGATCGTGCAGCGCGGGATGCGCCGCGCCCAGGGCCTCGCCCAACGCCAGCCAGAACTTGTTCTCCAGGATGCCCAGCGCCAGCCAGCGGCCGTCGCGGGTGGCGAACAGGTCGTTGTCCGGCAGCACGCTGGGCGCGTCCAGCGGCTTGTCCGCGTGCGCGCGCGCGGCCCAGGCGCCGTGCGCCGTCCAGGACAGGATGGCGTCATGGATCGAGACGTCGAGATGCTGGCCGCGCCCATGCCGGCGCGCGCTCATCACCGCCACGGCCAGCGCCAGCGCGGCATAGCCCGAGGCCGCATAGTCCGACACGCGGGTGCGCGGGCGCGAGACCTTGTCCTCCACCTGCGCCGGCACCGACCAGTAGCCCGCCAGCGCCAGGTAGTTGAGATCATGGCCGGCATGGTCGGCATAGGGCCCGTCCTGCCCGAACCCCGAGATCGAGCACAGCACGATGGCCGGGTTGACCGCGGCCAGCGCCGCATAGTCCAGTCCCAGCCGCCGCAGCACGCCCGGGCGGAAGCCCTCGACCACGGCATCCGCCCCGCGTACCAGCGCGAGGAAATCCGCCTTGCCCTGCGCGCTCTTCAGGTCGAGCGCGAGCGCGCGCTTGCCGCGGTTGAACTGCGCGAACACCGCCGCGCCGAGCTGGCGCGAGGTGTCCCCCGTACCAGGCTGCTCCACCTTGACCACCTCGGCACCGAGCTGCATCAGCAAGGTGGTCGCATGGGGACCCGGCAGCAGCTGGCTCAGGTCGATGATCTTCACGTCCTTCAGGCAGGACCACTCCGCTTTCTCCATCGCACCAGCTCCGATCAGGTCGACTCCATGCCGATCTCGTTCATCAACGCGCCGTAGCGGCGGGCGTCGCCGGCCACCAGCGCGGCGAATTCGGCCGGCGAAGGGCTGCGGCGCAGTTCGCCCGCCGTGGCGCGCAACTGTGTGTCGAACGCCCCGCTGGCCTGCACCTGGCCGACCGCGGCGAACAGGCGCTGCAGCAGCGGCGCCGGCAGCCCGGCGGGCGCGAACAGCCCGCTCCAGTTGTCGATGACGAAACCCGGCGGCAGCGCCTCGGCCAGCGTCGGCACCTCGGGGAAGTACGGCGAGCGGGCCGGCGACGACACCGCCAGGGCGCGCAGCTGCCCGTTGTGCAGGTACTGCGCGGCGGTGCCGAGCACCGGCATGCCGAAGTCGGTCTGCCCGCTCAGCATCGCGGCGACCAGTTCGGTGGCGCCCTTATAAGGCACGTGCAGGGCCCGGGTCCCGCTCTGGTGCAGCAGCATCTCGACGGCAAGATGGGCGATGCTGCCCTTGCCGCCGGAACCAAAGCTGAATCCGCCCGGCTTGCGCCGCAGCGCGGCCACCAGGTCGGCCACGCTGCGGTACGGCGCCGATGCCGGCACCGCCAGCACGGTGGGCCCGCCCGCCAGCGCGGCGATCGGCGTGAAATCGCGCGCAGGATCGTAGGGCGGGCGGCGGAAGGTGTGCACATTGATCACGTGCGTGTTGGCCAGCACGCCCAGCGTGTAGCCGTCGGGCGCGGCGCGCTTGAGCATGCCGGCGCCGATCACGCCGCCCGCGCCGGCCGCGTTCACCACCACCACCGGCTGCCCCAGGCGCTGGCGCAGGCCCTCGGCCAGCACGCGCGCCGTGCTGTCAGGCGCGCTGCCGGCCAGGAAGGGCACCAGCAGGCGGAGCGGGCGCTTCGGGTAGCCGGCGTCCGCGCGCGCCGGGCCGGCCAGGCCGCCCAGCGCCGCCGCCCCGGCCAGCGTCAGCCATTGCCTGCGGTTCATGACGGTTCTCCCTGCGCCGGCTGCAGGATGGCGCGCGCGATGGTGTTGCGCTGGATCTCGCTGGTGCCGGTGAAGACGCGGAACATGCGCAGCTTGCGGAAGGCCTGCTCGACCGGGTGGCCGCGCGTGACGCCCACGTTGCCATGGATCTGCACCGCCTTGTCGGCCACCTCGAAGCAGCGTTCGGAGACGAACAGCTTGCAGGCCGCGGCCTTCATGCGCAGGTCGGCGCCGGCATCGGCCAGCGCGGCGGTCTGCGCGATCATGCTCTCGCAGGCCCACAGCGCGGCCGCCATGTCAGCCAGCATGTGCTGGATGGCCTGGTAGCGCGCAATCGGGCCGCCGAACTGGCGGCGCTGGCCGGCGTACTGCAGCGACGAGCGGTAGGCGCGCATGGCCAGTCCCAGCATGCTCGGGCAATGCAGCAGCCGGTTCACGTTGATGCGCGACATGCCCAGCTTGAAGCCGTTGCCCTCGCCGCCCAGGATGTTGGCGCGCGGCACGCGCACGTCGGTGAAGGTGATGTCGGCGTCGATGTGCTGGCCGGACATCGGCACATAGTCCTGGCTGACCTTGACCCCGGGCAGGTCAAGGTCGACCAGCACCGCGGAGATCGCCGGCGGCGAGGCGCCGGCGTCGGTGACGCACATGACGATGGCGAAGTCGGCGAAGGGCGCACCGCTGATGTAGTGCTTGCCGCCATCGATGCGCAGCATGTCGCCGTCGGCCACGGCGCTGGTGGTGATGCTCTGCGCGTCCGAGCCCGAGTGCAATTCGGTCAAGGCAAAACAGACGGATTTCTCGCCGCGGATCACCGGCTTGAAGTAGCGTTCGAGCTGGTCCGGCGTGGCGTACTTGAGCATATTGCCGACGCGCGGCGGGCCGCCCAGGTCGCCCAGCACGTGCGGCGCCAGCACGGCGCCGCTGGCAGCCAGGTCAGCCTTGAGCGCACACTGGGCGGCGATGCTCAGGCCCTGCCCGCCCAGCGCCACCGGCAGGCAGGCCTGGTAGAAGCCCAGCTCGCTGGAGCGGCGCCATACCCCCTGCAGCACCTCGCGCGGCCAGGGCGCCTCGGCGTCCAGGCCCAGCTCGCGCTCGAGCGGCACCAGTTCCTCCTCGACGTAGCGCCGCATGCGCGCGCGCAGGTCGACCAGGGCGGGATCGGTCAGATGATCGAACATGGCTTGCTTCCTCCTCAGTTCACGCGGCGGGCCACGCCCTGCCAGTACGGCTCGCGCACGACCTTGCGCGCCACCTTGCCGCTCGGGTTCTTGGGCAGTTCGCCGACGAACTCGACCGAGCGCGGCGTCTTGTAGTCGGCGATGCGCTCGCGGCAGTGCGCGATCAGCGCGGCGGCCTCGAGCGCGCGCCCCGGGCGCAGCGCCACCACGGCCTTGACGCTCTCGCCCCAGGTCGCGTCGGGCACGCTGATGACGCAGGCTTCCATCACGTCGGGGTGCTGGTAGAGCACGGCCTCCACCTCGGTCGGATAGACGTTGAAGCCGCCCGAGATGATCATGTCCTTCTTGCGGTCGACCAGGTAGATGAAGCCCTCCTCGTCCACCCGCGCCAGGTCGCCGGTGCGCAGCCAGCCGTCGACCAGCACCTCGCGCGTCAGCTCCGGCTCGCCCCAGTAGCCCTGGAACACATCCTCGCCACGGATCACGATCTCGCCGATGGCGTCGCCCGCCACCTCGCGCCCCTGCTCGTCGACCACGCGCACCTCGGTCTCGCCGTGCGGGCGCCCGCAGGAGGCCAGCCGCCCGGGCCGGCCGGCGATCGCCTCGGCGTGGTCGGCGGTGGACAGCCGCGTCACGCCCGAGGTCGACTCGCTGGCGCCGTAGCCCTGCGACAGGATCGGCCCGATGCGCTCCCAGGCCTCGCGGATGCGCGCCGGCGCCATCGGCGCGGCGCCATAGCTCAGCGTCTTCAGGCTGCTCAGGTCGGCCTGCTCCAGCGCCGGATCCGCCAGCAGCATGTGGATCATCGCCGGCACCATGAACACATGGGTGATGCGCAGGCGCGCCACCTCGGCCAGGAAATGGGCCGGCTCGAAGCGATCGAACAGGACCAGCGTGGCGCCGCAGTACAGGAAGGGCTGCATCAGCATGCCGGAGGCATGGGTGACCGGGCCGATCAGGGCCAGGCGGTCGCCCGGCCGCGCCTGCCGGTCCATGCCCAGCAGCATCTTGCGCAGCGACGCCATGCGATTGCCGTAGCTCTGCACGGCGGCCTTGATGCGGCCGGTGGAGCCCGAGGAAAAATGCAGCACGGCGGCATCGGCCGCCGCCGCACGATGCGGCGGCCGGCTGGTGCCGCCACGCGCCAGCAGGTCCTCGTAGCCGAGGTAGCCGGCCGCCGGCCCGCCCAGCGCCACGAAGGCCTCGACCGCGGCGAAGCCCGGCGTGGTGCGCGCGTAGCCGGTATAGCCGTCGCCGCCGATGAAGGCGCGCGGCGTGCAGTTCTCCACCACGTCGCTGGCCTCGGCGGCGGTGAAGCGCGGATTCAGCGCCGCCTTGACCAGGCCGGACTTGTACAGCGCGCATTCGATCTCGACCAGTTCCGCGCAGTTGCGCGACTGCACCGCGACGCGGTCGCCGGGGCGCAGGCCGAGGCCCAGCAGGGCGTTGGCCAGCCGGGTGGAACGCTCGTCGAGCTGGCGGAAGCTGAGCACGCGCTCGCGATGCATGACCGCGGGCCGGTCGCCCCAGTAGCGCGCGGCCCGCTGCAGGAAGAGGGCAAAAGCCATCGTTGTCTCCTTGATGTATCCGGCCCCCAGTCTGTAAGATGCCCCCCATTCCTACAATGGCGCATCAGCTATCAAGCCATAACCATAAGGAATGCAAAGATGGAGACCCGCGACCTGGAATACCTGCTGGCGATCCCCCTGCACGGCAGCATCGGCCGCGCGGCGGAGGCGCTCGGGCTGAGCCAGCCGGCGCTGACCAAGGCCTTGCAGCGCGTGGAAGCGCAGGCAGGCCTGCCGCTGTTCGAGCGCAGTGCCAATGGCATGCGTCCGACCCAGGCGGGAGCGCGCTTTCTCGAACGCGCGCGCCGCATCCAGCTCGAGTACGACGATGCGCTGCAGGAAATGCAGGGTATCCGCACCGGCCAGCTCGGCATGCTGCGGCTGGGCTACTCCCCCTCCATCCCGGAGGCGCTGGTGCTGGATGCCTGCCGCCAGCTGCTGCGCGAGCGCCCCGCCGGCCGGCTGCGCCTGCACCGGCGGCTGGCACGCGAGCTGACCGACTCGCTGCAGGCCGGTGAACTCGATCTCGTCGTGGCCCCCCTGCCCCGCCAGCATGCCGATGCCTTCGCCGCCACACTGCTGTTCGACGACAGCCTGGCCGTGCTGGCCGACCCGGCGCACCCGCTGCATGGCCGCGGTCCGCTGCGGCTGGCGGACCTGGCGGAGCAGGAATGGCTGCTGCCGGAGCCCCACATCGTGCTGCGCCAGCAGGTCGACGCCGCCTTCCGCCAGCGCGGCCTGGGCGAGCCGAAGCTGCGCATCGAAATCGATTTCGGCAGTACCTCGCTGTTCCAGCTGGTCGCCGGCACACACCTGCTCACCATCGCCGGCACGCGTGACGGTGCCGCGCATGGTGGGCTGAGAGCGCTGCCGCTGCGGCAGGGAGAACTGGACCTGGGGCGCCGCATCGGCGCGATCTCGCGGGTCGGCGCGTACCTGTCGCCGCTGGCGCAACGGATGATCGAACTGCTGCGGGAAGGCAGCGCGCACAAGCGCGGCTGAAGGGATAGGCGCGTAACGCGCGACGGTGGACCGGCATGGCGGCCAGGCGCGGCGCCGGGAAAAAAGTCGTGCCCGCCCGGCTACTGCTGTGCGGGGGGACCGGGCGGGCACGAAAACCGCGCGGATCGAGGCCGGTCCGGCAGTGCGGCGATATTACTGAGGGTCGCTGTGCGGCACTGCCAACAATTGTGTCGACCGCCAGGCACGTGCGGCCCGTCATGCGTGCCGCACAAGGCATTGCAATTGTTTGCAGTAGCCTGCCGGGCGCGGCCTTAGACTGCGGTGCTTATTCCGTGGAATGCAAGAAAGGAGCGGCTTCGCCATGAACCGCACGAAGGTGATCGGGTATCTCGCCCTCGGCATGGTCGCCGTGGCGCTGACGGCAGTGCTTTGCGTCACGCTGCAGCAGGGCAAGGAAGCGGGCGAGGCCCGCAAGATCAAGCAGATGGAAAGCCGTGTGACCGGCCTCGCCGCGCCCGGCTCCGCGGGCGCCGAGGGTGCCGCCACGCAGGCGGCGCGCCGCTAACCCGCTAACCCGCTAGCCGCCGGACGCTGGCCGCTGGCCGGACTCCGGCGGCGCCGGCAGGCGCATGATGAAGGTGGCGCCGGCGCCCCGCTCGCTCTCCACCGCCATGGTGCCGCCGTGCCGCTGCACCACGGTGCGCACGAACACCAGGCCCAGCCCCACGCCGCCCGGCGTGCCGTGCTCACCCTCGTGCAGCCGGCTGAAGGGCCGGAACAGCCTGGCCTGGTCCTCTACCGCGATGCCGGGCCCCTGGTCGGAAACGCGGATCGCATAGGTGCCCGCCTCCCGGGCCAGGCTCACGGTGACGGTGCCGCCGTCCGGGCTGAACTTGATGGCATTGCCGACCAGGTTGGCCACGGCGCGCGCCAGCAGCGCCGGTTCCGCCATCATCACGCAAGCCTCCTCGCAGATATCCAGCGCCAGCTCGATGCGGCGTGCGCTGGCCTGCGCCCACAGCGCATCGGTGGCGTCGAGTACCAGGCCGGCCAGGTCCGATTCCAGCAGGCGCAGTGGCTGCGTCTCGGCGCGTGCCAGCCGGATGAAGTCGTCGGCCAGGTCCAGCGTGCGCCGCGCCAGGCCGCCGATGCGGGCCAGCAGTGCGGGCTGCGGCAGCGCCTTGGCGGCATCGGCCTGCAGTTCGAGCAGCGCCAGGATGGAGGCCTGCGGCGAGCGCATGTCGTGCGAGAGGAAGCGCAGCGTCTGCTCGCGCTGCCGTTCGGCGCGGCGCACCTCGGAAATGTCGATCAGGCTGACGATCACCCCGGCCAGCCCCCCATTGCTGCTGCGCAGCGCGGCGCCGCGCAGCAGGAAGGGACGCTCGTCGCCGCTGCTCAGTTCCACGCCGCCTTCCTCCACCTCGCCCTGGCTGCCCTCGCCGGTCGACAGCGCTGCATGCAGGCCCTCCCAATAGGCCAGTCCGGGGCCGGCCACGGGAAACAGCCGGGTCAGCAACTCGTGCACGTCGGCCGGCACGCCCGTCTCCCCTTCGCCTGCGCTACGCCCACCCGCGGCCGCACAGAGCATGGCGCAGCGCCGGTTGGCCAGCAGCACGCGGCCCTCCGGCGTGCAGATCACGGTGGCCTCGGGCAGGCTCTCCAGCGCGTCCGAGAGGAACTGGCGCAGGTCGCGCAGGCGCGAGCTCATGCGGTAGACCGCTTCCATGCGGTGGTCGAGCGAACGGCCGGCCGGCCCACGCGGCGGCGACGCCCCGAGCAGGCCGGGCTCGGCCTCCAGCCGGGCGGCTTCCTGGGCCAGGAAGCGCAGCACCGCCTCCTGGCGCCGCCAGCTCCACAGCGGGTAGAACAGCAGGCAGCCGACGATGGCGGAGGCCGGGGCGAACCAGAGGTGCGCCAGGCCCATCAGCAGCAGGCTGGCGGCGAAGGCCGCGCCGGCCAGCAGCACGCTGATCAGCAGTGCCGCGCGCGGCGCCAGCATCAGCGCGGCGAGCGCCGCCAGCAGGATCGGCAGCAAGGTGCCGAGCCAGAACCAGGGTGCCGCCACCGCCACGATCGCGCTGCCCTGCTCCAGGGCCTGGATGGTGTTGGTCAGGATCTCGACGCCGCTCATGCCGCGGCCGTCGCGCGACACCGGGGTCGGGAACACGTCGCCGAGCCCGGTGGCCGCCGCGCCCACCAGCACCGCCTTGCCGCGGAACAATTCGGGCGGCACCGCGCCCGACAGCACGTCGCGCACGGATACGCGCGGAAAGGTGCCGGGCGGGCCGGCGAAGGGGATGCGCACCAGGTAGCGCCGCTGCCAGTCGCCGTCGGCGCGGAAGGGATCGGGAGCGTTCTCGTGACGGTAGTCCGCCACCGGGCGCGCGCTGCGGCCGAATCCGGCGATCACCGCCGAGAAATGCGTCAGCAAGGCGCCGGGCAGCCCCTCCTGAAGGAATACCTGGCGCGCCACGCCGTCCACGTCGACCGCCATGTCGATATGGCCGATGCCGGCGGCGCCCAGCCAGGGCAGCGGATAGCGGATGGTCCAGCTGCCGCCGACGGCCTCCGCCAGGGCCGGCAGCACCACGTTGCCGGCACGCGCCATGCTGCGCGCCAGCGCCATGTCGTCGCCCGGCGAGCGCAGGTCAGGCTCCGAGAGGATGATGTCCAGGCCGATCACGCGCGGCTTGCCGGCGGCGATGTGATCGATCAGGTCGGCCAGCACCGCGCGCCGCCACGGCCAGCGGCCGATCGAGGTGATGCTGGCATCGTCGATGGCGACGATCATGATGTCCGGCTGCGGCGCATGGGCCTGTGCCGCGATGCCGATGTCGTAGACCGCCAGGTCCGCCCGCTGGGTCCACTGCCAGTGCGCGGCGGCGATCGCCAGCACGGCCACCGCGGCGCTCAGCAGCCACCAGTCGAGCAGCGTGCGGCGCCGGTACGGCGCCAGGTAGGCGGCCAGCGCGCCGCGCAGCCCGCCAGGAGATGTGCCGGGCCGGCTATTGTCCACGGCGGATCATGCCGCCGGCGCTGGCAACCGGCTGGCCGGTGCCATCGCGCAGGTACTGCACGACTTCGATCCGCTGCGGCGCCGAGAAGGCTGCCTCGCTGACGGCTGCTTTACCGCCGCCCTTCCCCTCTCGCGCCACGCGCACGTAGTAGAAGCCCGAGCCCGGGCGCGGCAGCGCCACCTCGTTGGTCTCGGTATGCGCGTCGACCAGCGGATGGGTGAAACGTGCCTCGTCCGCCAGCTGCACGCGATAGCCCGCGGCGGCTGCCGCGCCGGCGGCAGGCCAGCGGATGCGCAGCGTGTCGCCGCCATCGTCGGCCAGGCTGGGCTGGGGTGGCGGCGGCTCCACCGTGAACGGCACCGACTCCGACCACGGGCCGGGCTGGCCCGCGGCGTCGAGCGAGCGCACCCGCCACCACCATCTGCCGAGCGCCAGTTCGCGGCCGGCCTCGGTCTGCTCGCTGCGCAGCGGCTGCACCGCCGCATCGCGGAAATCGCTGTCGCCGGCCACTTCGTATTCGTAGGCCCGCACGCCTCCGTCCACGTGGGCCCAGGCGAAGCCGACCTGCTGCCCGTACTGCGAGGAATCCTTGCCGGGACGCAGCATGAACGGCGCCGGCGGAGTCAAGCGGACGACAAGACGCTGCACCGAGGCCGGCCCGGTCAGGTGCTGCGCGCCGATGGCGCTGACGCCCACGTAGAGCACCCCCTCGGGCAGGTCGGCCAGCGTGGCCTGCTGGCCTGCGACCCGCTGCGTGAACAGCCACTCGGTCTGTTCGGCATCGCGCGACACCACCACGCGGTAGCCGCTGGCCCCCGCGACCGGCTGCCACTGCAGCGGCGCCGTGGCGCCCAGCACCGGCTGCGGCAACGCGCCCAGCTGCGGCGGCGGCGGCAGGGGCACCGGCGCGGCCAGCTTGCCGCCGCCGGACGCCGACACACCATAGCCGGCGCCCACCCGGGCCGCCGCACCGGCCTTGCCAACCTTGCCGGCGCCCGCGATGCCGGCCACGCCGACGATGCCCTGCAGCACCTCGCTGCGGTTGCCCGCATCGTCGGCCGCCACACGGTAACGCGTGCCGCGCACGCCGGTCACCATCATCGGCGTGCGCATCTCGAAGCGGCCCACGCCGGTGCCGCCCGGCGCCACCTGGGCCTCGGCGCCGCCGCGCCCGACCTCCAGCATGGAGTCGGTCAGCCCGGTCTTGGCGAAGGCGCGCAGGCGGCGCACCTGGACCGCGCTGGACGGCGGCAGGGTCAGGCGCGAGCGGTCGGACAGCTCGATCGTCACCAGGCCGTCGACGCCGGTCTCGATGCGGGCCGCCTCGGCCAGTTGCGTTCCGGCACGCAGCGGCGCGCCGTCGGCGCGCACGTCGCCGTGCACCGCCACCGCGCGGGCGCTGCCGGCCTGCTCGGCAATGTATTTCAGGGGAATGCGCAGGCGCGTGCCCGGCTGCAGCCGGTACGGGTCGCCGACCCGGTTCAGCTGCTGCAGCATGCGCCAGCCGTCGAGCCGTGTCATGTAGCGGTCCGCCAGGCCGATCAGGGTATCGCCCCGCTCCACGAGGTAGATGAAGTCCTCGCCTTCGGTTCCGGCCGGACCGGCCCACACCCGCGTGACCGCTACGGCACAGAGAGCCGCCACCCCGCAAGCCGCCAGCGCCCGCCGGGCGCCGGCACGCACCCCTTCACTCCGCCTGCTCATCCGCTGCATTCACGCTCTCGAAACGGTAACCATGGGAATAG
Organism: Cupriavidus sp. USMAHM13; assembly: GCF_001854285.1. Classification (NCBI taxonomy): domain Bacteria; kingdom Pseudomonadati; phylum Pseudomonadota; class Betaproteobacteria; order Burkholderiales; family Burkholderiaceae; genus Cupriavidus; species Cupriavidus sp. USMAHM13. The sequence continues at coordinate 1,835,034 of NZ_CP017752.1, read as the reverse complement.
ACGGATGTCAGCCTGACCCCGTTCTCCGGGCGCAGGGACAGCTTGATGCGCAGCCGCGACATATGGGTGTCGAGCGTGCGCGAGCCCGCGCCGATGCTGCGGCCCCACACCGCCTGCTCCACCACCTCCCGCGACAGCAGGCGGCCGATGTTGCGGAACAGGAAAAGCGCCAGCTCGAACTCGCGCGGCGACACTTCGACGGGCTCACCGCCCACCAGCACGGTGCGCGCGCCGGCGTCCAGGCAGTAGTTGCCCTGGCGGACGATCTGTTCCTGCTGGGCGGCCTCGGGATAGGCACGGCGCAGCAGCGCCTGCACGCGCGCGTTCAGTTCCGCGCGCCGGATCGGCTTGATCATGTAGTCGTCGGCGCCCACGGTCAGGCCGGCGACGATGTCCTCTTCCTGGGAGCGGCTGGTGACGAACAGGATCGGCGGCAGGCGCCCGGAGTTCTGCCGCACCCAGGACACGATCTCCGGACCGGCGATGTCGGGCAGTTGCCAGTCGACCAGCAGCAGGTCGAAGACCTGGTCGCGCAGGGCCCGCAACAGGCTCCTGCCGTCGCCGAAGCTGGTGCATTCGTGGCCGGCGTCCACCAGGATCTGCCGGATCAGCTCGGATTGGTCTTTGTCATCCTCGACCGAGGCAATTCTCATACTTCCCTCTTCTGCCTCCGCCGCGCCCACCTGGCACGGCTCCGGAAACGCGCCAGGGCGCCTTTCCTGCGCATGGTACATAACAGCCCCCCCTTCCGTCGACCCTGCCGGGCGGGGGACTGCTCCCGGTTGCCGGCGGCCTTCATTGCCGGATGAAGGTCTCGTATTCCAGCCTGCCCGGCCTGCGATCGAGCAGCTGCAGCGCCGCGCCACCACCCTCGGCAGGGCCGCGGCGAAGCCATGGCCGTACCAGGTCGGGCCCCGGCTCCAGCGTCAACCGCGCCAGACAGGGGTTCAGCATCGGGAACAGCGCGTTCAGCGGCACCTCGTGGCGCTGCTCCAGGCAGAAGTCGAGATTGAGCCCCCGGCAGCGCCAGCACCCAGCGGCCCGCCGCGAACAGCAGCCGCGCGGCGATCGCCTGCACCTTGACGACCCCGTACCGGCCCAGGCGGACGGTGAGCGCCATGATGCCGCGCAGTTCGAAACCGAAGCCGGCCATCTCCGTGCCCCCCGTACATCGGGCTGCGCGGCGAGCGTGGCAGTTCGATGCCGTCGGGGATGGTGCTGGAGCGCTGCGCCGGCCTCGTAGCAGGCACGGCCCAAGGTGTCGGAGACGTGCACGCACGGCTCGCGGAAATTCGCGCAAATCGCTGGCCTGCGGCCCATCGCGCTGGAACGCATAGCGGCTGCCACGGATCCACTGGCTCTGGAACAGGTCGATCTTGCGTTCCCTGGTGTCGATGCCGTGTCGGACACCGGCAGCGGGCGCCGCTGGCGCGGAGCGGACTTCGAAGGAGAATCCCAGGGCGCTGCGGAAGACGATTCCGACCAACGCGCTCAGTGCCCCGCTTCAGCAAATGAGCCAAAGAAGACCTTTGGCTTGAGAATTTTCCCCGTGATGACGCCGAATGTTAGCGTTTGAAGTCAATGGCTACTGTCAACAACTGTGTCCCGAGCACAGCGATCCACGCCCATCGACACGCCCGGCAGGCGCGCAGCCGCAGCGCGGAACCTGCCGCCACGCCGGACCGATGGCCCGCCAAAGCCGCTAGAATCACGCCGGCGAACCGGCACGCCGGCATTCGGACGCGCCGCCAGGCGCCAGGCACCAGGCACCAGTCAACGGAGAAACCAGATGAAGGTCGACAATATCCTGCACACCATTGGCGGCACGCCGCACATCCGCATCCAGCGCCTGTTCGGCGACCAGCATCGCGTCTGGATCAAGTCGGAGCGCAGCAACCCGGGCGGCTCGATCAAGGACCGCATCGCCCTGGCCATGATCGAGGCCGCCGAGCAGGATGGCCGCCTCAAGCCGGGCGGCACCATCATCGAGCCCACCTCGGGCAATACCGGCATCGGCCTGGCCATGGTGGCCGCGGTCAAGGGCTACAAGCTGGTGCTGGTGATGCCGGACAGCATGTCGATCGAGCGCCGCCGCCTGATGCTGGCCTATGGCGCCACCTTCGAACTGACTCCGCGCGAGAAAGGCATGAAGGGCGCTATCGCCCGCGCCGAGGAACTGGTCGCGTCCACCCCGGGCGCCTGGATGCCGCAGCAGTTCGAGAATCCGGCCAACGTGGCCGTGCATGAGCGCACCACCGCGCGCGAGATCCTGGCCGACTTCCCCGAAGGCGTCGACGTGCTGATCACCGGCGTCGGTACCGGTGGCCATATCACGGGCTGCGCGCGTGTGCTGAAGGATGCCTGGCCCAAGCTCAAGGTCTATGCCGTCGAGCCGACCGCCTCGCCGGTGCTGTCCGGCGGCGCGCCCGCGCCGCACCCGATCCAGGGCATCGGCGCCGGCTTCGTGCCGCGCATCCTCGACAGCGGGCTGCTCGACGGCATCATCCAGGTCGATGCCGAGCCGGCACGCGAGATGGCACGCCGCGCCGCGCGCGAGGAAGGCCTGCTGGTGGGGATCTCTTCCGGTGCCACGCTGGCGGCGATCGCGCACAAGCTGCCCGAGCTGCCGGCCGGCGCCACGGTGCTGGGCTTCAACTACGATACCGGCGAACGGTACCTGACGGTGGAAGGGTTCTTGCCCGCCTGAGCGCCTGATCCCTGCCCTCGCACTCCCGGCAGGCCCGCCGCCGGGAGCGGCAGGGCCTGCAGGATGCGGCCCGGCACGGAAGGCCGGGCGCCCTCCGCTCAGCCTGCCGGCAGGGCAAACCCCGCGCCGACCCTTCCCCGCACGGACTTCAGCGTCGCCCGCGCCGCGGACGCGTCGCGCGCCAACCGCAGCAGGCCGCCGATCTGCCCGGGCGCGCGCAGCAGGCTGCGCAGCACGGCCGGCACGTCGGTGCTGCCGTCGGCCGCCATGCCCGCCAGCGCAGCCGGCGGCACGGCACGGTCGGCCGGATCGATCACCACCCGGCAGGCGGCGAAGCGCAGGCCGCGGGCCTGGGCGAAACGCGCCGCAAGATGGGATTCCATGTCGACGCCGAGCGCACCGGTGCGCTGGTGCAGCGCGCGCTTGCCGGCCAGGTCGGTGACCGCGGCATCGGCGCCGGCCAGGCTGCCGACGCGCGCCTGCGGCAAGGCCCGGCGCAGCGCGCCGAGCCAGTCGGCGTCGGCGGGGTGCAGGCTGGTGCCGTCATGCACGCCGTCGGCCAGCACCACGGCGCCGGGCGCCAGTCCCGGCTCCAGGCCGCCGGCCACACCGAAGCTGATCACGCCCGCGCAGCGGGGCCAGTCACCCTGCTCCAATGCCGCCTGCAGGGCGCCGGCGCGGAAGCCGTAGAGCGTGGCGACACCGGGCGCGGCCGCCAGCCGCGCCTCGAAGTCCATGCCGCACACGACCAGCACGGACGCGTCGCGCCCGCCGGGACTTACATGCCCCATGCCACGTGGCGGCTGCCGGCGCGCCGCAGGTTGCGGTAGCGCGCCAGCGCCCACAGCGGGAAGAAGCGCGCGTAGCCGTGGTAGCGCAGGTAGAACACGCGCGGGAAGCCGGTGGCGGTGAAGTGCGCCTCGGCCCAGAAGCCGTCCTCCTGCTGCGTGGCCTGCAGGTAAGCAATGCCGCGCGCGACGGCCGGATGCGCCACGGCGCCGGCCGCCATCAGCGCCATCAGCGCCCACGCGGTCTGCGACGCCGTGCTCGGCGCGCGCTCGTAGCCGTGGTATTCCAGCTTGTAGCTGGCGCCGTCCTCGCCCCAGCCGCCATCGTCGTTCTGGATGCCGACCAGCCAATCTGCCGCGCGTTGCATCTCCGGCGCGTCCGGCTTCAGGCCCGCGGCATTGAGGGCGCACAGGGCACTCCAGGTGCCGTAGATATAGTTCATGCCCCAGCGGCCATACCAGCTGCCGTCCGGCAACTGTTCGGCCAGCAGGTAGCGCAGCGCACGCGCCGCCGCGCTGCAGCGCTCGGGCATCTCGCCGAGCTGGGCCAGCATCGACAGGCAGCGCGCCGACACGTCGGCGGTGGGCGGGTCGAGCAGCGCCCCGTGGTCGGAGAAGGGGATGTTGTTCAGGTACAGGTGGGTGTTCTCGGGCTCGAAAGCGCCCCAGCCGCCGTCACTGCTCTGCATGCCCACGATCCATTCGGTGGCGCGCGCGATGCTGTCGGCAAAGCGCTCGCGCTGCCCGAGCGGCACCGGCGCGTCGACGCGCGCCGCGCGGTCCATGGCCATCGCCACCACCGCGGTGTCGTCGACGTCGGGATAGTAGTCATTGGCGTACTGGAAGGCCCAGCCGCCGGGACGCACGTCTGGGCGGCGCACGGTCCAGTCGCCCTTCACCTCGAGCACCTGCAGCGGGCGCAGCCATTGCAGGCCGCGCTCGGCCGCCGCGGTGGCGCGCTCGCCGCCGGCTTCCAGCAGCGCGTGGCTGGCCAGCGCGGTGTCCCACACCGGCGACAGGCAGGGCTGGCAGTAGGCTTCGTCGTGGGCCTCGTCCCCGGCTTCGTGGACCACCAGCAGGTGTTCGATCGATTCGCGCGCGATCGCGCGGTCGGGGTGGTCCGCCGGCACGCCCAGTACGTCGAACATCATCACCGAGTTGGCCATCGCGGGGAAGATCGCGCCGAGCCCGTCCTTGCCGTTCAGGCGCTCGACCACGAAGGTGCGCGCGCGCTCGATGGCGCGCCGGCGCAGCGCGCCGGGGAAGAGCGGCTCGGCCACGCGCAGCACGCCATCCAGCATGCTGAACGCGGTGAACCAGAAACGGCTCTGGTGCGGCGCCTTGGGCAGCAGCCGCGTGGCCTGGCACGGCCGCAGGAACAGCTCGTCGATGCCGATCTTGCGCGGGTTGCGTGCCTGCGGGCGCAGGCTGTTCAGCACCAGCAGCGGCACGATCACGGTGCGGGCCCAGTACGACACCTTGGACAGGTGGAAAGGAAACCACTCCGGCAGCAGCATGATCTCGACCGGCATCATCGGCACCGCGCGCCACGGCATCACGCCGTACAGCGCCAGCAGCGTGCGCGTGAAGACGTTGCTGGCCTCCGCGCCGCCCATGCGATGGATGGCAGCGCGCGCGCGCTGCATAGGCTCGGCGTCCGGCGACTCGCCGATCATCTTCAGCGCGAAATAAGCCTTGACGCTGGCGCTGACGTCGGACGCGCCGTCATGGAACAGCGGCCAGCCGCCGTCGGCATTCTGGATGCGGCGCAGGTAGCGGCCGATGCGGGCCTCCAGCCGGGCGTCGGCGTTCTCGCCGAGGTAGTGCACCAGCAGGACGTACTCGGACGGGATGGTGGCATCTGCCTCGAGTTCGAACACCCAGTGGCCATCGGCTTTCTGGAGCGCGAGCAGCGCGTCGGTGGCGCCGGCGATCGCCCGCTCGAGCGCATCGTCGCGGGCCGCATCCTGCGCGGCGCCGGCGTCCGGGGCGGGGGAACTCTTGGAAACTGCTAGCTGGGTCATGGTCGGCAGAACCCTCTTCTTACTCTGACTTTCAAACTGCGGTATTCAAACTACGGCCGTCGAACTGCGGTCTTCGAACGACGCGGACGACTGGCTTCGAACGGATGCCGAACGGCTTCCGTGGCGCGGGCGGCTGCCGGTCGATGCCCGCACCCGGACATCTCCGGCATGGCCGCGCGCGGCCTGCCCGCTCAGCCCAGCGCGTGGCGCAGCACCAGCCACAGCAGGCGCACGCGCGGCACCTTGGCGCGCGCACGCGGCGCATTCCAGCCACGCGCCAGCATGCGCACCAGGATCTCGTGGTAGACGGCGGCCATGATGCGCGGCGAGCGCACCTGCCGCGCCGGGCAGCGCGCCATGATGGCGTGCGACCGGTCATAGTGCGCCTGCGCCTCGCGCGCCAGCCCGGCGCAGACCTGCCCGATGGCGGGATGGGCGATCACCTCGCGCGGCTCGCCCGCCGGGATGCCCGCCTGCGCCAGCGCCTCGGCCGGCAGGTAGAGGCGGCCCAGCTCGGCGTCCTCGTCGATGTCGCGCAGGATATTGGTCAACTGCAGGGCCCGGCCCAGGTGGTAGGCCAGCGCCACGCCGTCCTCGCGGCCCATGCCGAACACGCGCACCGCCAGCCGCCCCACGGCGCTGGCGACGCGGTCGCAGTACAGGTCCAGCGTGGCGGCGTCCGGCGCGCGGATATCGGCCACCACGTCCATCGTCATGCCGTCGATCACGGCCAGGAAATCGGCCTGCTCCAGGTCGTAGCGGGCGATCTGCCTGGCCAGTTCGGCCAGGGCCGCGGGCGGCGCGCCGGCATAGCAGGCGGCGATGTCGCGGCGCCAGGCATCCAGGCCGGCCAGCCGCGCCGCATGCGGCGCGTCGCCGTCGGCGATGTCGTCCACCGCGCGGCAGAAGGCGTAGATATGGAACATGGCCTCGCGCTGTGGCGCGGGCAGGATCCGCATGGCCGCATGGAAAGAACTGCTCGACGAGACGACATTCGCCTCGGACGGCATGCTCGGCGCTGCGATTTCGGTACCAGACACGTCACTCCTCGGCACGCTCTGAGCCATCCGGCAGGCAAGGCGGCGGCAAGCAGGCCGTTCGTGATGAGCCGGCGAGGCCAACAGCGAGTGCCCTGGCCTGGAGCAGGCCGCGGGGGCCGCAGGCAGGGCTGGCGCGTCATCGTGGAACAGCCGCTTGGCATGCCGGTCGTGCAAGCAGCGGATGGCGGAATTGGGGGTGGGCCGGATTATAGCAACATCGCCACGGCCGGCCCGGCGCTCACGGTCAGGCCGGGCGGCCGGAACGCACAGCACGCGGCGGCGCGGCCCGCGCGCGCGTCACTTCGGCGCAGCCGCGGCCGGATGAAACAAGGGGTACGGCACACCGCGCGCCGGCGTGGCAGTGGTCTGGTCGATCACGCGCTCGGCGTCGGCGACCTCGCGCAGCGCGGCGAAGAAGGCCGCCGCGGGGAATTCCGGCGCGGTGCAGCCCTGCACCAGGATCCAGCGGGCGCTCACCGTGATCCACAGGGAGCTGCGGCGCCAGGCCGGCAGTTGCAGGTCCAGCGTGTGCAGGCGGCGCTGCAGGCTGTCAGCGACATCCTTGTCATATTGGTAGGCATTGGGCAGGCGGCAGCGCCCCTCCAGCCAGCAGTGGTTGCCATGCTCGATGCGATGGTGCGACTCGCGCATCCACTCGGCCTCGCTGACGCGCGGCCCGGCCGGTTCCGGGCAGGCGGGCACGGCCGCGCTGACCTGCAGGAAGGGATCGTTGCCGCGGTTGAGCAAGGCGGTGTCGTGCGCCCACGCGGACGGCGCCGCGGCGCAGGCAACGGTCAGCAGGGCGCCGATGCCTGCGCGCCGCAGCGCGCCCGGCAACCGGCGGGACGCGGTAGACCTGGCAGCGGCCATGGGTACCTCTCCACTTGGAAGGGCGGCGGCAACGGCACGCGGGACGGCCCCGGGGCGCACCCGGCGCCACAAAAAAACAAGCCCCGCACGGGGCGGGGCTTGTCCTTGTCGGCAGTATCAGCCGGCGTTCAAGCGGCTCAGATCGCCTGGATCTTGGTGGCCTGCTCGCCCTTCTGACCCATGGCCTTGACGTAGCGGACCTTCTGGCCTTCCTTCAGCGACTTGAAGCCATTGCCTTCGATCGCGGAGAAGTGCGCGAACAGGTCGTTGCCGCCTGCGTCCGGGGTGATGAAGCCAAAGCCCTTAGCGTCGTTGAACCACTTAACGGTACCGGTTTCCATTTTGTTTGTTACCTCAGATTTCAAATAAGCTCGTTTTGCTCACCAAGCATGATGCCCAGAGAATGGTGGCGGCCGGAGCCTAACAACCACACACTGCGCCAGTATGTCAGCGAACCAACGATACGCCCGACAATAAAGTCACCAGATGGTGCACATGCGAGTGCCCATTTTCAACGAATTCGCTCGGCTGTCAATCGGGAAAGGCCTGAGAAAATATGTCTTGGCGCAAAAAGTCATTCAATATTTCCAACAACAGAGATTAGCGCCATCTACTTCCCCCGCGAACGGGGCATATCTTCGGCGATCGACCCGTGCTTTCAGCCGAACTTGCGTGCCGCGTCAAGCGCCAGCCCCGCGCCGATCCCCCCGAATACGTCACCTTCGACGCAGCGCGCCTGCGGCAGCTGGGCCGCCAGGCGCTGCCGCAGCAGCGGGACCGAACTGGAGCCACCGGCAAACAAAATCGTGTCAACCTCGCCGGCATCCACCCCGGCACTCTGCAGCAAATCCGCCACGGTGCGCTCCACCCTGCCGACCAGGCGGACAATGGCCTCGTCAAAATCGGCGCGCCCCACCTCCAGGCTCTCCCCCGGGGCAATCCGGCCCAGGTCCAGGCGCGCTGCCGTTTCGGCCGACAATATGATCTTGGCCGACTCCACCTGCAGGGCCAGCCAGTGGCCGGCGCGTTGCCGGATCAGCGTGAGCAGGCGGTCCAGCGGCGCCTTGTCGCCGGCGTCGCGATAGTTGTCCATGACATGCGCCCAGGCCTTGCGCGTGTAGACCTGGTTGATGGTGTGCCAGCTCGCCAGGTCGAAGTACAGTCCCGAAGGCATGGCCTTGCCGTTGCGCAGCGAGCTGCCCAGCCCCAGCAGCGGCATCGCGCTGGCCAGGCTGAGGCTGCGGTCGAAGTCGGTGCCGCCGATATGCACGCCCGCACTGGCAAGGATGTCGTCGCGCCGGTCGGCCAGCCCGGCGCGCCGGGGAGACAGGCGCAGCAGCGAGAAGTCAGACGTACCGCCGCCGATGTCGGCCACCAGCACCAGTTCCTCGCCGCCGATACGCGCTTCGTAGTCGAAGGCGGCGGCGATCGGCTCGAACTGGAAGGCGATGTCGCGGAAACCAGCCGCGCGCGCGATGTCTTCGAGCGTCTGCTGCGCCACCCGGTCGGCTTCATCGTCCTCGTCGATGAAGCGCACCGGCCGGCCCAGCACGGCCTGCGTGAACTCGCGGCCGGCGGCCGCCTCGGCGCGGCGCTTGAGTTCGCCGATGAACTGCGCCAGCAAGCCGCGGAACGGCATGGCCTGTCCCATGACCTCGGTGCAGTCATCCATCATCGAGGTGCCCAGCAGGCTCTTCAGCGAGCGCATCATGCGCCCCTCGTAGCCTGCCAGGTAATCGTCCAGCGCCGCGCGGCCGTAGCTGACCAGCGGGTCCTCCGCATGGAAGAAGACGATGGACGGCAGCGACGGCTTGCCCTCCTCCAGCGGCAGCAAGGCGGCTTCGCCGGGCCGGTACCAGCCCACCGTCGAATTCGACGTGCCGAAATCCACACCGCACGCCTGTGCCTGCCTGTCCTGCCAACCCCCGCTCTGCAACGTCAAACCCCGCTCCATCAATCCGCGCCGGAATACACCCGGCCGCCCGGGCACCGGCGGCGGGCGCGCGCTGCCGGCCGGACATTGTAGTGGCAAGCGGCGCCGCGCACCCGGAACTTGACAGCGGCGGTTCCGCTCCCTATTCTCGCATCGTTCTTTTGAAAAGATCGATGTTCTATTCTACAGAATACTGGATAGAAGGCGGCCTGGCCGGCCGCGCACCGCGCCTGCCCCGCCCCATGCACCTGGAGACATGATGAAGCACCCCTACTCCCCCCTGCGCCGGCTCTTGTGCCTGTTCGGCGCGGCCTGCCTGGCCGCCCCCGCCCTGCCCGCGCTCGCCGCCGGCGACTACCCGGCCCAGCCGGTGCGGCTGGTGGTACCGTTCCCGCCGGCCGGCGGCACCGATGTGATGGCGCGCCTGGTCTTCAACAAGATCGGCACCGATGCGCACTGGAACGTGGTGGTGGAGAACCGCGCCGGCGCCGGCGGCAACATCGGCCTGGACGCGGTCGCCAAGGCCAAGCCCGACGGCTACACCCTCGGCATGGGGCAGACCGCCAACCTGGCGATCAACCCCAGCCTCTATCCGCGCATGCCCTACGACGTGCTGAAGGATTTCGCGCCGGTGGCCCTGGTGTCGGCCCAGCCCGTGGTGCTGGTGGTGCGCGCCGACGCGCCGTTCAAGACCGTGGCCGACCTGGTCGGCGCGGCCAAGGGGCGCACGCTGTCGATGGCCTCTGCCGGCACCGGCACCGTGGGCCACCTGACCGGCGAGATGTTCGCCCGCCGCGCCGGCATCAAGGTGCTGCACGTGCCGTACAAGGGCGCCTCGCCCGCGCTGACCGACCTGCTCGGCGGCCAGACCGACTTCTACTTCGCCACGCCGCCGATCGCGCTGCCGATGATCAAGGCCGGCAAGCTGCGCGCCCTGGCCGTGACCTCGGCCAAGCGTTCCGCGCTGCTGCCGGCGGTGCCGACCGTGATCGAATCCGGCTACGCCGGCTTCCAGGCCGAGGACTGGAAGGCGGTGGTGGCGCCGGCCGGCACGCCCGCCGAGGTGATCCGCCGCGTCAATGAACAGACCAACAAGGCACTGGCCTCGCCCGACACCATCAGCAAGATGCGCGCCGAAGGCAGCGAACCGCGCGGCGGCACGCCGGCCGAGCTGGCCGCCTTCATCAAGGCGGAGCACGCGCGCTGGGGCGCCATCGTGCGCGAATCGGGCGCGCATGTAGAGTAAGGCGCGCCACCCGCCCGCCACGCAATCCCTTTCGATACCAGACAGATGCATAAACCGCTACGCCATATCCGCGTGCTCGACCTGACCAATGTGCTGGCCGGGCCGTTCTGCTGCCACCAGCTGGCGCACATGGGCGCCGAGGTGATCAAGGTCGAGACGCCCGGCACCGGCGACCTGGCGCGCCAGCTCGGCGCCGATCCGGAACTGAACCGCCGCCTGATGGGGGTGTCTTTCCTGGCACAGAATCCCGGCAAGCGCTCGATCACGGTCAACTTCAAGCACGCGCGCGGCAAGGAAGTCTTCCGCAAGCTGGTCGCCAGCGCCGACGTGGTGGTGGAGAACTTCCGCCCCGGCGTGATGGACCGCCTGGGACTGGGCTATGCCGCGCTCAAGGAAGTCAACCCGCGCCTGATCTACTGCGCGATCTCCGGCTTCGGCCAGGACGGCCCGCTGAGCGGACTGCCGGCCTACGACCAGATCATCCAGGGCATGGCCGGCGTGATGCACATCACCGGAGACCCGGACACCGCGCCCTACCGGGTCGGCTATCCGGTCTCGGACACCATCGGCGGCATGACCGCGGCCTTCGCCATCGCCGCCTCCCTGGCCGACCGGGAGCGCGAGACCGGCTACTTCCTCGATGTCTCCATGCTCGAGTCCACGCTCTGCACCATGGGCTGGGTGGTCTCCAACCACCTGATCGCCGGCAAGGCGCCGGTGCCGATGGGCAACGAGAATATGACGGCCAGCCCCTCCGGCACCTTCCGCACCGGCGACGGCCTGCTCAATATCGCCGCCAACAAGCAGGAGCAGTTCGAAGCGGTCTGCCGCGTGGTGGGCCGCCCCGAGCTGGCGGCGGATCCCCGCTTCGCCGAGCGCCAGGCCCGGCTGCAGCACCGCGCCGAGCTGACGCGCGAACTGGAGGCGGAACTGGCCAAGGGCAGCGCCGACGACTGGTGGCAGCGCCTCAACGAGGCCGGCGTGCCGGCCGGTCCGGTACTGAGCGTGCCGGAAGCGCTCGCGCACCCGCAGGTGGCCACGCGCGGCATGGTCGGCACCTTCCCGGCGGCACCGGGCGTGGAGCGCGATATCCGCCTGGTGCGCACCGGCTTCAAGGTCAACGGCGCGGCGCCGGCGGTCGACACGCCGCCGCCCGAACTCGGCCAGCACACCCGCGACATCCTTGCCCAGCTCGGCTACGACGACGCCGAGATCGAATCCCTGAAAGAGGAACGAGCCATATGAAGGAAGCCATGATGAACCAAGGCATGAAAGCCGCCGCCGACGACGGCGGCATCGACGCCGGCCAGCGCCTGTCGCAGGACTGGTGGCACACCGGCATCATCGACATGCGGCCCGGCGAGATCCGCTACCGCGGCTATCCCATCGAGCAGCTGATCGGGCAGGTCTCCTTCGCCCAGATGATCTGGCTGATGCTGCGCGGCGAGCTGCCCGGGCGCGGCCAGGGCGAGCTGCTCGACGCGGCCCTGATGTCCGCGGTCGACCACGGCCCGCAGGCGCCCAGCATCGCCATCGCGCGCATGGCGGCCACCTGCGGCGTCGGCCTCAACAACGCGATGGCCTCGGCGGTGAACGTGCTGGGCGACGTGCACGGCGGCGCCGGCGAGCAGGCTGTGGAGCTGTACCAGGAGATCGCGCGCCGCATCGACACCGGCCTGCCGCAACAGGAAGCCGTGCAGGGGGCGCTGCAGGACTGGCGCGAGGCGCATGGCAAGTTCGTGTCCGGCTTCGGACACCGCTTCCACCCGCTCGATCCGCGCGCCCCGCGCCTGCTCGAACTGGTCGACCGCGCCGCCGCCGACGGCGTGGTGTCGGGCCGCTATGCCGGCATCGCGCGCGCGATCGAGGCCGAACTGGGCGCGGGCCGCAGCAAGCCGATCCCGATGAACATCGACGGTGCCACCGCGGTGATCTACGCGGAGCTGGGCTTTCCGGCGCCGCTGGCGCGCGGGCTGTTCTGCCTGTCGCGCTCGGTCGGCATCCTCGCCCATGCCTGGGAACAGACCCAGCAGGGCGGCCGCAACAAGGGCCCGATCCCGCGCCAGTTCATCTGGACCTACGACGGCCATCCGCCGCGCGATGTACCGCCGCAGGACCGACCGCCGCAGGACTGAAGCCTGCGCATCGCGGCCGGTGCAGGAGTGCCGGCCGCTCTCCCATCGATTGCCCTGCCGCCCTGCCCCTCAGGCCGGCTGCAGCGCGCCATCCTCGTCGGCGTCCTCGTCCCCATCCTCATCGCGCACCGGCATGCCCAGGCTCGACGCCAGTACGAGGCGGTCGCGCCCGCGCTGCTTGGCGACATAGAGCGCCCGGTCCGCCGCAGCGAACAGGCCTTGCCACAGGGCCTCGCGGCTGCCGTCGGCGCCGTCGATCTGGGCCACGCCGATACTGACCGTGGCGCTGCCGCGCCGCCCCGGCAGGTCGATGGCCCTGACCTTGCGCAGGATGCGGTTGGCCAGGGCGCAGGCCTGTCCCTCGTCGGTGTAGGGACAGAGGATGCAGAACTCCTCGCCGCCGTAGCGGCCGGCCACGTCGGAAGCCCGTCGCGAATGGTCGATGGCCTGCGCGATCTGGCGCAGCACGGCATCGCCCACGTGGTGTCCGTGGCTGTCGTTGACCTGCTTGAAATAATCGACGTCGATGGCCAGGCAGGTCAGCGGCTCGCCGCCGCGCTGCCAGCGCGCGATCAAGGCGTCGGCGGCCTGGTCGAGCGCGCCGCGGTTCAGCAGGCCGGTCAGCGCGTCCAGGCGGGCGCCGCTCTCATTGCGCGCGATGATCTGCTCGGTGGCCAGCAGCGTGCAGCCGAAGCAGCCAAGCAGCGAGCCCACCAGCGGCAGCGCCACCCACAGCGCGCGCGAGCTGTCGGCGACGAAGAACAGCGACTGGCCGGAGGCATCGACACCCAGGGCGTGCACCATGCCGGCGGCCTGGGTCAGCAGTTGCAGCAGGCAGCCCAGCACCGCCAGCGGCGCGCCGATACTGCGTTGCGACACGCCCGAATTCAGCAGCGACAACAGGGTCAGCAGCGACACCGTGCCCAGCATGCCGAAGCCGGACAACTGCAGCAGCGCGACCGCGTTGTGCTGCTGTGAGGCGTACAGCAGCACGGCCAGGGCCAGCAGCGCGGCCACGCGCAGCAGCGTGCGCCGCTCCGGCAGCCCGTAATAGACCCGGACGCCGAGGAAGATCGCCAGCCGGCCCAGCAGGAAGGCCCAGCCCGCCAGGGCGATCAAGGTGTAGGAGCCGGTGCCGATGGTGGAGGCCAGCGCCATGCCGGCACCGGCCACCAGCGCATAGCCGGCAGCCCAGATCCGGCCGGCCTCGCTCGCGCGCAGCGCCACCGCCAGCCCGGCCGCCATGACCAGCATGCTGGAGAACACCACCATCATGACGACTACCAGAGTTTGCTGGACCAGGTACACGGATGCCCTCTTTAGTATCCCGCGCGTGCTGCCGCCCCCTGTCCCCGGGGGGCGGCGGCCAGGCTGGATCATATCCGCCTTGCACAGGGGGGCACACCCCACTAAGGGTCCGGTCGGCCACACCGCTCGCCCCAGGGCGGCGGACCGTCAATCCGGGTAGGGAAATACCCCGCCCAGCTCCGCGCTCAGCACGCGCGCGGCGCGCAGCACGCTGGCACGGAACGATGCATCGAAACGCGGTGTCGGGCAGGTCAGCGTCAGCGCGCCCTTGAGCTCGCCGCCGGGCCCGAACACCGGCGACGACACGCCGGCGATGTCCGGGCTGCGGTCGCCGACCAGTTCGACCACGCCTTCGTCACGGATCTTCTGGTACAACTCGCCGCGCGCGCCGGAGAAGGCGCGCAGCACGCGCCCGCCGGCGCCACGGTTGCGCGGCAACAGGTCGCCGGCGCGGATATGGTCACGCACCGGCTGCGGTGAATCGACACGATACAGGCAGAGACGGTGCTCGCCCTGATCGACATGGAAGGCGGCGCTCTCGCGCGTATCCTGCACCAGTTGGCGCAGCACCGGCATCACCACCGCCTCCAGCGAGAACGAGGCCGCGTAGACGGCATGCAGCCGCGCCACCTCCGGACCGAGGCCATAGCGGCCGTCCCCGTGGCGCACGACCAGGCGCGCGTGCTCGAGCGAGGCCAGCAGCCGCAGCAGCGTGCTCTTGTACAGGCCGCTGCGCTGGGCCAGTTCGGCCAGCCCCAATGTGGTATCGCCCAGCCGGAACGCGGACAGCACGAAGAGCGCGCGGTCGACCGCGGCCGCCCCGCCAGGCGCGGCGTGCTTGTCGGCTTCGGAGAGTTGGGCGGCTTTACGTGGCATGCGCGGGGAGGCTCGAGGGTGGCGCCGCGCGTGCACCGGGCGCGGCGGCGAAGCTGCGCATTCTACCGCAGCGCCTGTTCCTGCGGACGCCGCGCGGCCGCCTCGCGCAAGGCCCGCAGGAAACCCTCGGTGGCCGGCCCGAGCTCGCCGCCACTGCGGCGCAGCACGCCGATCGGCTCCTCGGTGCCCTGGCTGTCCAGCGGCAGCCGCACCAGCACGCCCTGCGCGATGGCGCGCCGCGCCGCCGACAAGGGCGCCAGCCAGACCGCGTCGGTCGCCAGCGCGGTCATCTGTCCCAGCAAGGCATCGGAAGTCTCCAGGCAGCCCGCCGGCAGCGGCAGGCCGTGGCGCGCCAGCAGGCTTTCGGCGCTGTGGCGCGGCACCGAACCGGCCGCCGGCAGCACCAGCGGGCAGGCCAGCGCCTCGGCCAGCAGCGGGTGGCGGGCGGCGGCCAGCGGATGGCCGGCACGCACCGCCAGCACCAGCGGCTCGGTGCCGAGCATCTCGAACCACAATCCCTCCATGGCGGCCGGATCGTCCATGCGGCCCAGCACCACGTCGAGGCGGTCCGCCTTCAGCCACTCGATCAGCGGGCGGTTCATGCCCGTCTGCACCGCCACGGCGATGTCCGGATGGGCCTGGCGGAAGGCCGTCAGCACATCGAACAGCAGGTCCGGCACCACGCTGGGCAGGGCGCCCAGCCGGATGCGCTCGACCGCCGCCGGACCATCGCTGACGCTGCGCGCGGCCTCGTCGAGGTCATCGAGCACACGCAGCGCGTGGCGCAGGAAGCGCATGCCGGCCGCGGTCAGGTCGGTGCCCGCGCGCTTGCGCACCAGCAGGCGCGCGCCGACCAGTTCCTCCAGCTCGCTCAGCGTCTTGGACACGGCGGGCTGGGTCAGTCCCAGCTTCTCGCCGGCCAGGCCCAGGTGCTGCAACTGGGCCACCGCGACGAAACAGTGCAGGTGGCGCAGGCGCACGCGCTTGCGGAAGGCCTCATGGCCGCGGCCGGCCCCTCCCGGATCGCGACGGAAATTCATGGAAACCCCGTCCATTGGCAAATTTTCATGAATATTCCCCAAAAACAAGGCGCTACTTATACTGCGCGCAGGATTCACCGGCAACCGGTATCATCCCGGATGGCCCGGCCGCCGTCGGCCGGGCCCGGCAGGATCCTCCAGGTGCCGCACCGCGCACCCGCCTGCCACCGTTCCGTCGCTCCCGCCCCTGTCGTCCCTTATGCCACCCACCGCCACGACTCTCGAAGCCTCGCCCCAGGGCGAGCCCGGGAGCGGCAGCCTCAGCCTGCGCATCCTCGCCATCGTCTTCTTCAACTTCGTGGCCTACCTGGCCGTCGGCCTGCCCATCGCCGTCGTACCCGGCTTCGTCCACGACTCGCTCGGCTACGGCACCGTGCTGGCCGGCCTGGCCGTCAGCATCCAGTACCTGGCCACGCTGCTGAGCCGGGCCTATGCCGGCCACCTGTGCGATGTCCAGGGCCCGAAGCGCTCAGTGGTGACGGGCCTGGCGCTGTGCGCCGGCAGCGGTGCCCTGACCCTGGTGGCCGGCCTGTTCGCGCACACGCCCGCGCTCGGCCTGGCCTGGCTGTTCGCCGGCCGGCTCGTGCTCGGCGCCGGTGAGAGCCTGGTCACCACCGGCACCATCGCCTGGGGCATCGGCAGCGTCGGCGCGCGCCACACCGGCCGGGTCATCTCCTGGAACGGCATCACCACCTACGGCGCCCTGGCCCTGGGCGCGCCGCTGGGCGTGATGCTGGGCCACGCATGGGGCCTGCCGGCCATCGGCGCCGTGACCACCTTGCTGGCCGGCGTGGCCCTGCTGCTGGCGCGCCGCAAGGCCGCCGTGCCCACCGTGGCCGGCGAGCGCCTGCCCTTCCGCCGCGTGTTCCGCGCCATGACGCCCTTCGGCCTGTGCCTGGCGCTGGGCTCGGTCGGCTTCGGCACCATCACCGCCTTCGTCACCCTGCTGTTCGCCAGCCACGGCTGGGACCACGCCGCGCTGGCCCTGACCCTGCTCGGCGCCTGCTTCGTGCTGGCGCGGCTGCTGCTGGCCGACGCCATCGGCCGCTTCGGCGGCTATCCCGTGGCGCTGGCCTCCTTTGCCGTCGAAGCCTGCGGGCTCGCCCTGATCGCGCTGGCGGCCACGCCGGCCATGGCCCTGGCCGGCGCCGCCGTGACCGGCTTCGGTTTCGCGCTGGTGTTCCCCGCGCTGGGCATGGAAGCGGTGCGCCTGGTGCCGCAGTCCAACCGCGGCTCGGCACTTGGGGCCTATGCGCTTTTCCTCGACCTGGCGCTCGGGCTGACCGGCCCGGTGGCCGGCTGGCTGGCCAAGCACCAGGGCTATGGGGCGGTCTACCTGTTCGCCGCCGTGTCCGCGCTGCTGGCGCTGGGGCTCAGCGTGGCCCTGTCCATGCGCCGGGACCCGGCGGCAGACTGAACCATGCCTGCCAGCGCCCCGCCCGCCAGCCCGTTGCCCGCCCTGCGCCCGCTGCGGCGCGACGAGCTGCCGGCCGACGCGGTCGGCCTGGCGCGCTACCTGCTGGACAAGGTGCTGGTCCACGACCTGCCGGAAGGCCGCCTGGCCGGGCGCATCGTCGAGACCGAGGCCTATCCGGTGGGCGACCCGGCCAGCTACGCCTACCGCGGGCGCACACGCGCCAATGGCGCCATGTTCCTGGCCCCGGGCCACGCCCATGTGCGGCTGCTGTACGGCCTGTCCTGGACCCTCAATATCTCGGCCGAGGCCGAGGGCATCGGCGCCGGCATCCTGGTGCGCGCGCTGGAACCGCTGGCGGGGCTGGAGGCCATGCGCCAGCGCCGGCCGGCCGCGCGCCCGCTCGACCTGGCACGCGGTCCCGGGCGCCTGGGCGCGGCCATGGCGCTCGGGCCCGGGCTGGACCGCGCCGACCTGTGCACGGGCGCGGGGCTCTGGCTGGCAGACCGTGCCACTGCGGCCGGCGATTGCGGCACCGTCGGCGTGACACGCCGCATCGGCCTGTCGCGCGCAGCCGATCTGCCGCTGCGCTTCTTCGTGGCGGACAACCCTTATGTCAGCGGCCCGAGGGCGGCACTGCGGGAAGCGCAGGGCCAGGCCTGAACTTTCCGGCGAAACCGCGAGGCAGGCCCCATACCGGGCACCTCGGCGGCCTCATGGGTCGATGGCAAGAAGCAAGTCGAGCGAGCCGGCGGACAGCCGGCCGTCCTTCAGCGCGGGGAGGTAGTTCCAGCGCGACGCTGCCGTCGCGACGTTCCGGTCGAACCTGTGCGAGCCGCTGGTGCGTATGACGGCCACGCGGCTGGGCTCGCCCAAGCGGTCCAGCGTCATGCGCAGCTCAACCGATTTCCCATGCTCCGGACGCTCTGCGACGAGGCGTATCCAGGGAGAGAGACTCTCCATCGACGCAATCTCGACGCTGGCGGCCCTGGCCTGGAACTCCTGGGCCGTATCGATCGCCCGCACCAGGCTTTCCGCCGCCACGCCAAGCGTTTGCCAGCGCCCGTGCGGAAGCAGCGCCTCGCTGGCGGCCGGGGCGATCGGCAGGACCGAGGTTGCCTCGCGCGTGGGCCTCGAAGCGGCCTCGAATCGCGATGCGACGGCGTAATAGACGAGCGCCGCCGCCTCTCCTTCCGTGTTCCAGGCCGCCGCGGCCATGCCGTACCACGCCCGGTGGTCCAGCGGGCGTGCCCAGATGGCCTGTGTGAAGAACGCGCTTGCCGCCTGCGGCTCTCCGTGCGCGAGGTGGTACTTCCCGAGCGCCAGCGCGGCGTAGTGCGCGCGCGGCGCTCTCACCAGGCGGTCACGATACCGGTCGATCTCCGGATCGATCGATGCCGCGGCAGTGCCGGCGGTCCGCCCTTGCACCTTGCCGAGGTCGCGCGAATCCATGAAATCGGCGATATCGGCGGCATACCCCGCGACGTAGGCAGCGCTGTTCTCGCCTCCCGACAGCGCCTCGCCTTCATGCAGGCGCCGCAGGATCAGCTTCACGTCTTCATAGCGGCCACTGCTTGCCGCAGCGGCCACAGCGCGCACGTCCGCCCTCGCGGTAGCGAGTGCAATACCAGAAGTGAACTCGGCCTCGGACACATCGCGGCGCCACAGTACCTCCGGCTCGCGCGCATTCGCTCCCACCACCTGCGACCGGCCGTCGCTACGCTCGCTGTCGTCAT
The DNA here is from genome assembly GCF_001854285.1 of Cupriavidus sp. USMAHM13. Taxonomy (NCBI): domain Bacteria; kingdom Pseudomonadati; phylum Pseudomonadota; class Betaproteobacteria; order Burkholderiales; family Burkholderiaceae; genus Cupriavidus; species Cupriavidus sp. USMAHM13. The sequence goes on along the minus strand of NZ_CP017752.1, from coordinate 1,815,917 downwards.
GGGGCCACGCCAGCATCACCAGGACGATCGATGCGATGACCGCGACCGCTGCGAAGAAGATGTGCGTGACATTGTGCTGGGCTGCGGGCAACGGCAGGGATACCGGAGGCGGCAGCCTGGGCGACGGCGCGCTGCCGCCCGGCGCTGCTGACGCCTGTTTGCGAGCCCCCTTGCGTGCATTCCCCTTCCCAGTCGTTGCTGCTGCTTTGGCGATCAAGGCCGCGCGCGCGCAGGCAGCGCAGGGAAAGCCCGCAAAATGCTGATGGGAGGCATCGGCGGCACAGGCCTGCAGCCCACCCGCGTCGCGCAGTGCGTAGCCGCGCAGCGCTTGTGCCCACTCCACCGCAGTGGGCCGTGCCTCCCCGGGACCGGCAAAGGCCCGGTCGAACATGCGCCGCAACTCGGCCGGCATCATGGTGTGCCCGCTGGTCGGATTGGGCGCGATACGCGGATTCGGCTGCACGCCGTACGCATAGCAGCCCTCGCGGATACGCCCGGCCAGCTCGGTCGGCACCTTGCCATCGACCGGCTTGCCGCTGAAAGGATGGATACCGAAATTCAGCAATTGGAAGACCACCACGGCGAGCGCGAAGCGGTCCTGGATCTCCTCGCCCGCTGCGACCGGGGCGCGCCCCTGCAATTCCGGGGCTAGGTAGTCGACCGTGAACTGCTGGGCGGGGAAGCGCTCGGCTTCGCCCTGGATGCTGAAACCGTCGCAATCCAGCATGGCGATGTAGAGCGAGTCGCGGTAGAAGCGCAGATTGACTGGCTTCAGATCGACGACATAGTGTCGCTGACGGTGCAAGGCGGCGATCACGGCGCTCAGATTCGCCGCCAGCGTGATCTTGGCGCCCAGCCCCGTCGGCAGCCCGGCGGCTCGCGCCTGCCGCTCGAGCAGGATCTCCTCGAGCTCGGCCGTGCGCTGTATGTCCAGCACCGGCATGACGAAGCCGATGAAATTGCCGCGCGCATCCCGGAGCGGCGCCTGCGGCCAGGCGATCTGCACATAGCGCTTGCCCTGCTCGACCTGGTCCGGAAGTTCGGGGCTCAGGCGCAGCATGGCATCGATCTTGCGCTGGCAGAGGCCCCGGTCCAGGTGCGCGTGGTAGAGCTTGGCGACCTGCTGCCGGGCATCGCTCAGCAGATATACGCTGCCGGCACCTCCGCTCTTGACCAGCCGGGCGAGCGTAAGGCTTTGCCCCGGGCCCAGCCACACTTTGCGTGCGCCACCGGATCGCCTCATTCGCGGTGTGCGATCAGCAGCGTCTTGTCGTCACCGGTGATGGCATGCGTACGGGGATCCGCCAGCGTGGCCGCGAGCGCCTGGCATCCCGCATGGCCGCTCGGCGCCTGGCGCAGGAAGCGCTCCACCGGCTCGATGAAGGGACCGTAAAGGCCGGAATTTCCCTTGCACATCGCAAAGGGCATGCTGCCATCGGACATCAGCAGCACGCTGGACGGATCCTGGCGGATCGCCGTGGTCCTGAGTCGACGACGCCAATCCGGCCCCGTGACGAAGAATGTCTCGTTGGCGTACTCGCCATTCAGCGGCAACGAAATATCCGGCCCCGCCGCAGCCAGCCGCGAGCAGGCCACGCCCACGCCATCGCCGATATGGAAGAAGCCGCCGCCGCGCGGATCCGCCACCACGCCGACCACTGTCGTCGCATAGTCATCGAGGCCCGCTCCCGCCGCGATGGCGATCTCCTGCAGCGCCTCGCGCACCCGGCCGATCACGGCCGCGATGGCCTGCTCGAACAAGGCCGGCTCCAGTTCGGGAAGCTCTTCGCCTTGCCTCAGCCGTGTAGCCAGCGCATGCACGGTGGATCGGGCAAAAAACTCGGCGCCCGCCTGGCTGTAGCGCGCGGAACCGGCGCCATCGCATACCGCGGCAACCAGGATCTCCCCGACCACCGCATGCGCGGACGCGTCCTGGCAAGGCAGCCCTTGGTCCAGGTGCGTCTTACCGGTCGCCGAAGCGGAGAATACTCGCCAGCCCATGCTCAAACCGCCACGGTCGACCAACTGTCCGTCGAAGGTAGCTGAGCCTGCGTACCCGGCGTCGACTGGGACACGGCCTGCATGCTGGCGCTGAGCCACAGGAAAAGCTCACGGAACTGCAAACCCTTGAGCTGCTTCACGCCCGGAGTCCCCTTGCTGCTGAATCTTCCCAGCACATCGACGCTGGCGCTCTCGCCCACCGCGATGGGAAACATCGCGACCTTGTTGGTCCGCTCGGCGTGACATGCCTGGCTGGCACTGGCGTCCCACGCGTCGGTCGGCACGCCGTCGGACATCAGGAAGAGCCATGGGCGCGTATACGCCACGCCTGCCTGCCGGAAGCGCTGCTTCTCCCGTTCGATTTCATCGAGCGCCAGGGCGACCGCCTGGCCCGTCGGCGTCGTCCCGCTGGCGACCAGGTCCGGTGCGCGGAAGTCCATCGCGTCGCACCACTGGCCAGCCACCTCGGCATCGTCGTTGCCACCGAGGCGGATCACCAGGATGCGGACCCGCTTGCTGGCGATGACGTCAGCTTTCAGTTCCTTCTCCAGCAATGCCAACCCCGCATTGAGTTCCTGCATCGGCCGCCCGGCCATGCTGCCGGAGCAGTCCAGCACCAGCGCCAACGGCGTACGCTGCTCGGTGTTGTCGACCAGTGCGACATCCGGTATCCCATTCGACGTCATGAAGATCCTGTGAAGAGTCGGCTCGGGACGCGGCACCTCGCCCCCCCTGGGCTGTGGCGTCCCACCACGCCGTATGGCGCGTCGCATCCAAGCCCGTGGGTCATGGAGCGGCCCAGTCTAGCGGCAAGGACGAAGGGCGTGACACACGCCACGCCAAATCAGAATCCTCTCCCCTTCGGCAAGAAGCTCCCTGAAGAATCTTCCGAATCCACGCCGTGACCGATGCTCGTCGAGCACTGCATCCTCTTGTCGGCGGCGGCAGGCCCGCCGTCAGCGCATCACGAAGGATTTCACCAGGGTCAACTCGCCAGGCTTGCGCATCGGCACGCGGAATACCTGCTGCCTTTCGTCGAGCGTGTTCTCGTCGGTGATCACGGCGACCTGGGCCACCGTGATGGCTTCGCGGCGGGCACCGCTGCCGTAGTAGTTCACGTAGACCAGGTAGGTGCCTGCCGGCGGGGTCGGATTGGAATAGATCTCCGGCCCGTAGCCGGTGGTGACATCCACGTCGAGCGCGCCGCCGTCCGCCACCACGCGATTGGCGTAGAAAGTGTGCTGCCCGTCGGGCGCCACCACGTGCAGGTCGAGGTCGGTACCGTCGCTGTCCCACGACAGCACCACGCGCAGGCGCGGGCGTGCCCTGCCCGGATAAGCCTCGTAGAACTGCACGCGCTTGGCGCTCCCCTGCGGCGTGCGCAGCTCCACGCCGTTGCTGCCGGCCGAGAAGGCGTAGGGACGGGAGAAGCGCCCGTCCTCCTCCACCCGCTGCGGCATCGCCACACCGTTGACCACCAGGGTGGCGACCCCGCCGGTGACGCCATCCGCCTGCCCGGCCGGTGCCGGCGCGCCGTTCGCCGCCTTGGGCGCGCCGCGGATGCGCCCGGCGATCAGCGCGCTGCCGGGCTGCCCCGGGCGCGTCGACACGGCTACCGCGGGATAGTGCACCTCCTGCGTATAGTCTGCCGCGTCGCGCCCGGCATGGCGCCAGCCGTTCGAGGCTGGCCTGTGGTTTCTCTGTGCTTCCATTCCAGCTCCCGCTCCAGGCCCGCCATCAGAGGCGCACCGATTTCATCAGGGCCAGTTCGCCTAGCTTGCGCAGCGGCATCACCAGCGTCTCCCGCTTTTCATTGAGCGTGTTCTCGTTGTAGATCAAGGTCAGCCTGGCGGTGATCAAGTCGCGCTCGTGCGCGCCGCCGTCGAAGTTGTAGCCGCTGGCGTCGAAGTTGCCCCAGTAATTGACGTAGAACAGCCATACCCCCGGGCGCGGCGCGGCGCTGGAGAAGATCTCCGGCCCTGCGCCGTCCACGCTGTCCACGTCGAGACCGCCGCCCTCGGGCAGCAGCGGACTGGCAAAGAAGGCGTGGCCGCCATCGGGCGAGATCACATGCAGGTCGACCTCGGCCTTGGGATCGTCCCAGGTCAACACGGCACGCAGCTTGGCCTGCACCTTGGTGGCATCGGCCTCGTAGAACTGCAAGCGCTGGCGCGTCCCGCCGTCCGCCGACACGATCTCGACGCTGTTGGAGCCGCGCCCGAAGGCCCACGGCCGCGCGAAGCGCCCCTGTTCGTCGGCGTACAAGGGCATGGCATTGCCGTTGACCACCAGCGTGGCCGGCTTGCGCCCGGCCTTTCCGGCCTGGCGCAGGCGGCCTTCGATCAGCGTGCGGTACTTCTGCGCGCCGCGCTCCACCGGCGGCTTGGGGTAGGCGGCCGTGTACTGCTCGAGCTCGCTGCTCAGCCCGCTGTGGCGCCATCCGCCCGCCGGGCCGTCGAGCTCCGCGACCGGGCCGGCCATGGCAGCCAGCGGCGCCATGGCGCAGGCCAGCGCCAGCGCCAGCGCGTTGCGATAGCGGCGCCGGCACGGCACCGCGACGATGGATTCCTGACTCATCATGGGAATGGCGTGCGCACGAGCTTACGCGCCTGGGCTTCGATAAAGGACTCATCCTGCCCGCGCGGATGATGCGCAAAGGCGAGATGCAGGTACTCGTGGGCCAGCGCGATATGGTCATCCTCGCTGGCCAGCCGGTGGATGTAGAGCCGGTTGCGGCGCGCGTCGGCGTAAGGCCGGCCCTCGCGCACCGCGCACACGGCGGGCAGCGGCGGCGTCTCGTAGCCGGATTCGGCGGCCAGCCGCCCCTGCCATTGCTTCGCGCGGCCGGCCAGCCACTGCCTCGCTCCGGCGATCTCCAGGCAATCGCCAGCCACCGGGCTCTGGAAGGAGGTCAGCGTGGCCTGCGGCCACCAGCGCGCCAGGATGGCGTCGAAGGCCAGGCCCTGGACTGCCGCGCGCTTCGCTTCGGTCCAGGCCATGCGGCCCTTGCCGCCGGCATCGTGGTGATAGCGCACGGCCACGCCGCTCAGCACCAGCCCGTCGGTCTGGTCGGCGGCGTGCCGCGCCGCGGCGGCAGGAGCATGCGGCAGCACGCGTTGCGTGCGGCTGCTGTCCGCGATGCGGAAACAGCCCTGCGCGCGGGTGGCCTGCTGCACGAGGTAGCTGCGCGCGGCCACGGCCAGCGCGCGCGCCGCCTCCGGCTCGGCGGTGTCGCCCTCGCGCTCCACCACGCGCGCCACGTAGTCGTTCAGGCCGAAGCGGCCCACGATCCGGGCCGGTGCGCCGGGCGGCCGCAGCAGGCTCAGTTCGCCGCGGCTCTGCAGCCGCACGCTGTTGCCATTGGCAAAGACTGCCACGAAGCTGCCATCGAGCCGCCCCGCCGGCACCGCCCCTCCTGCCGGCACGGCCGTCGTTACCTCCCGCAGCGGATAGCGCTCGAACATGTCGACCAGCACGCAGGCGCCATCGTCCGGCACCGGCACGGTGGCGAGCATGGGGCGCAGCAGCGGTGCGGCGCGGCGCAGCACGTCCGCGCTGCCCCCCTGCCCGCCCAGCCAGGCCGGGCTGCCATCGGCCAGCCAGCCGGCGGCGCCGCCGATGGAAGCGCCTGGGCGCGCCGGGTCGGGCATGGTCCAGGTCTTGGCGCGCAGCAGGCTGCCATAGCTGGCCAGCGTGCCTTCGCCGCGGCCCACCGTCAGCACGGAAACCAGCGTGGCGGAGGCGGCCTGCTGTGCCGCGGGCGGCACGGCCTGCAGCGCAGCCAGCAATTCCGCCACCGGCACGGTGCGCTCCGCGCGCACGGCCTGCATGTCCTGCAGCCAGGCGGGCGCGCCCGCCGCCTGCCAGAAGCGGCGCCAGTCGGCGCCCGACAGGCCGAGCCGGCGCGGCTCGAAATAGCGTCCGCACGACTGCACCAGGGCGCGCTCCCGGTCGATCCGCCGGCCTGCCGCGCAGCAGTACGCCTCTTCCGGATCTCCTCCGCGGCAGGTGTAGTCCTGGCTGGCGGCATCGGTGCCCACCAGATAGCTGTAGACGAAGAGCTTCCACACACTGCCCAGCGGCGCGCGCAGGCCCGGCGGCAAGGGCGTCGCCACCGGCGCGCCGGGACCGAGCCGGTAGAGCCTGGCCTCGCCGTCGGCCAACCGGGCGAAGCGCACCGGGTCAGCCCCGCCAGGTTGCGCGGCGGCCGCTGCCGCCGCCGTGCCGGCGCCGCCGGGTGCCAGCGCCGACACCATGACTGACGCCAGCACCAGCAGGACGCCGCCTGCGCGCCGCATCGCGCCGAGGGTGGCAGGCACACCCATCGCCGCCTCACTCCACCGTCAGCGGGTAGGCCGCGGTCTTGCCGTCGCCCTGGAGCGCCTTGGCCTCGGGCTGGTACATGCGGAAGAAACGCGCCGGCGGCAAGCGGAATCGGCCGGGCAACGAGAAGCGCACCAGTTGCCGCAGCACCGCCGGATGCTCAAGCGCAATCACGGGCTGGTGGTAGGAAAGCATGCCCATCTCATAGGTGGTCGCGCGCTGGAAGGCCTGCAGTCCGCTCGCCTTGTTTTCCGGATCGGGAAGCCCGTCGATACGCAGGCCCCAGGTGGTGCCTTCCACCTCGCCACCCGGCGGCAGCGGCACCTCGAGCAGGCCATAGCGGTACGCACCCTGGCGCGGCGTCAGCACGATCTCGTCGACGTAGAGCGTATTGCTGTCCAGCTTGTCACCGGCCTTGACCGGCCTGGCCACGAAATCCAGGCCGGCCGTGCCGGGTGCGCTCCCGCCCGCTTCCTTGTCGTCCTTGGTACCCGCCACCGGCACCAGGCGGTAGAGCCTGCGCTCGATGCCGATGGGCAGGCTCGCCGCCTCGGCCATACGGCTGCGATAAGAGACCACTGCATTGATGTCGGAGGACCGCGAGGCCGCCTCGGCACGCTGCGGCACGCCCAGGGACAGGGTCGCCGGAAGTTGGGCGCCGGTCCAGCGCCACTCCGGCAGGCCCAGCGCGCCGCGCCCGGCCCGCCAGCCGCCTTGCGGCGGCCGCGGCACCGCCTGGGCCTGCGCGGCCAGGCCGCGGCTCAGCCCGCCACCCAGCGCCTTGTCGAGCCAGATCAGGGCCACGGCACGGTCGATGGTGGGGCTCGCAGCACTGGCGCGCGCCAGCAGTGCCTGCACATCCGCCGCGGCGGCACCCTTGCCGTCCATCCGCAGCAGGCTCTGCACCAGCGGCGCCGGGTCGGCCGCCAACGCCTCGCGCGCGGCGTCGGCCGCGCTGGACAGGCCTTCGGGCAAGGGCTGGCCGATCTGCCGGTAGAGCTGGGCGGCCAGCACCGTCGCCACGCGCCGGCCCTGCGGCGAATCGGGGGCGGCGAACACCAGGCTCTCGCCCGCTGCCGCGACTGCGGCAGCGGCCCCGCCGGCGGGACGGCTTAGCTCGGCGGCCACGCCACCGAGCTGGGTCGCCACCGGCAGTTCCATCTCGTGAATGAACCACAGCGCCAGCATGCGATGCAGCAGCGGCTCATTGTGCGCCTGCCGATAGGCGTCCAAGGTACGCTTCCAGTGCTCGGGAGGCAGGCTGATGCCGACGGCGCGGCTGGCCAGCCAATCGGCATAGTAGGCATAGGCGGTCAGCAGCGCGCTGTCGCCCACCTGGTCGCCCCACCAGCCGAACTGCCCGTTGACACCGGCCAGCAAAGCCAGGCGCTGGCGCTGCGTGCGCAGCAGCGCGTCGAGCCCCTGCGTCGTGTTGCCGGTGTCGGCACCGGCGGCGGCCAGGCTGCGCCGGGCCAGGGCCAGCGGGATCAGCCGGCTCGCGGTCTGCTCGGCGCAGCCGTAGGGGTAGTCCAGCAGGTCGTCGGCGACACGGGCGAACTGGCTGGCGGCACTGTCGACCAGGCGCAGCCGCACGTCCTGGGCGTCGGCCGGCAGGTTCAGTGCCGCCTCCGCACCCGTCAGCGGCAGCACCAGTTCGCGCGGCGACAGCCAGCCGCTCGGCTCGACCCGCAGCGTGGTCTGCAGGCGGTCCACTGTACGGCCCTGCTGCTTCAGCTCGGCGCTGATCACGCCGCCCCGCAGGGCGCCGCCGGCCACCGGCAGGCGCAGGTAATTGGCACCGCGCTTGAGCGTGACACCCTGGCTGAGGTTGAGGCCCGCGCCCGTCACCACGAGATCGGCGACGGCGTCCCGGGCGCCCTGGTTGAACACGACCATGTCGATGCGGGGCGCATCCTCGCCGCGGTAGTGCCGCGGGCCGGTCCACTTGAGGTAGAGATCCTTGTCCGAGCGGATGCTCGCCGTGCGCTGGCCGACCATGCCATCGCCCGCCATCGCGCGCACGGTGATGCGCCAGCGCGTCAGCGAGTCCGGCATGGTGAAGGTCACGCGCGCGCGGCCGCTGGCATCGGTGCGCAGATCGGCCACCCAGGCCGCGGTGTCCTGTTCATCGCGGCGCGGGCGTTCCAGCACCTTGACGCCGCGTTCGTTGTAGCGGCCGCGCTCGGGACCTCCTGCCCCGGACAGGCCTGACGCGGCCAGATCGTAGCCGATGAAATTGAGGCTCGAGGTGGTGCGCACATTGTTGCGGCGCGGATGGTAGAAGAAGTCCACGATGCTGGGCGCGATCTCGGGCTGCAGCACATAGACCATCTCATCGACCACGCTGACGGTCAGGTTGGCCGGCACCGGCTTGCCGTCGAAGGCGCTGCCGAGGTCCAGCGTGACGGTCTCGCCCGGGGCGTAGACCGCCTTGTCGCTCTTGACGGTCAGCGCGATGGCGGGCTGAGCCACCGCGATGCCCGCATTCTGGAACACGTAGTCGCCGTCCTTCACGTACAGCACCGAGAAGGTCATGTTCGGGCTGAAGTCCCTGCCCACCTGGATGCGGGCGCGCCACTGCCGGTCCGTGACCTTCTGCAGCGAGAGCCAGTCGCCGCCCTTGGACAGCAGGCCGCGGCGCTCGACGCGGTCGCGCTCCAGCGTCAGCAGCGCATCCTCCACCGGCAACGGGAAGGTCACCAGCGCCTCGGCGGTATCGCCGACGTTGTAGCGGTCGCGGTCGAACACGATCTCGATATTCCCGGGCACGGTCTGCAGGCCGTCGCCGGCCACCCAGTGGCTGGCCGCGGCCAGCAGGTTGCCCGCGGCATCCTTGACGGAGAGCGTGTAGGAGCCCGGCTGTTCGAAGCGCACGGGGAAGGACAGCACGCCATTGGCAGCGGCCCCCAGCTTGCCCTCGGTGCGGCTGCGCGACTCCAGCCGCAGCAGTTCCCATTTGGCCGGCACCTGGGCCGGCACCTGGGCCGGCGCCTGGGCCGGTCCCTGCGCCGCCCCGGTCGAGGCTGCCAGGGCCGCCAGTTCGAAGGTCACGCTCTGTCCGGCATTGGTGAAGTTGGCCGGCGCAGTGAGCTTGTAAGGCGTGGCGCCGCGTGCGATCAGCAGTTCGCGCGTGACCTTGACGCGATAAGCCGCGCCGTCGTTGGCGAACACCGTCAAGACATAGCGGCTCGGGTCCTTGGCCGGCGGCAGGGTCAGCGCGGCGTTGCCGCTGCCGTCGGTGACCAGTTCCTGCTGTTCCAGCTTGAGCGGGAACATGCCGGCATAGCGCAGTTCGCCCTCGACCATGGTCACCTGCTGCGCGCGCAGCGTGACAGACAAGCGCGCCGCCTTGACGGGCTTGCCATCGGGATAGCGCAGCTGGATCTTGCCCCTGACCGTCTCGCCGGTGGCGTAGTCAGCCTTGTCCAGTGCCAGGTTGATGTCGAAATGCGGCTTGATGTACTCGGCCACGCGGAAGGCGCCGCCATAGGTATTGCCGCCGTAGTCGAAGCGCAGCGTATAGCCGCCGGCCAGCGCATTGTCGGGCAGGGCGAAGCGCACATCGGCACCGCCGTCGCCGGTCAGGCGGGCGCCGAGCGTGGCGATCGGGGCGCCGTTGGGATCTAGCACCGCCAGCTTGATGTCGCCGGCCGCGGCCGGCGCCGACTCGTTCGCGCTGCGGAAATCGCGCCCCATGAACTTGACACGCACCTCGTCGCCCGGGCGATACAGCGGCCGGTCGGTGAAGGCGTACAGCTTGGTGTTGTAGATCTCGCTGTCGTAGTAAAAACTCTCCGAGATGAAAACGCCGCCATCGGCGTCCTGGCCCAGCAGGTAGCTGCGTTCGGGACTGGCGTGCTTGAGCTCGGCGATGCCGTCGGCCCCCGTGCCGGCGCTCTGCAGTACGCCCAGGCCATCGGACCAGGCCACGCTGGCACCGGCCACCGGGCGTCCGCTGCGGCGATCGGCGGCCCACACCAGCATGCCGCCGGCCGTGCTCTTGATGACGGCCACGGTGTCGGAAATGAACAGCAGGGTATGCGCGCGGTAGCTGCCGATGATGCCCTCGACGATGTACAGTCCGGGCTTGAGCCTGCCCAGCGGCACCATCACATTGCCGGCGTCGCGCGGCAGGAACTCGCTGCTGCTGCCCTCCAGCCTGGCACCCTTGGGCGGCTCGATCTCCTTGGCATCCCAGATCGGATAGCGGAAGCGCGACACCAGCGGGTATCCCTTGAGCGGCGCGAACTGCGGGTTGCTCTCGAAGCGGGTCGGCTGGGCGATCTGGTCGCCCATGCTGAACTGCGGCGCGTCTTCCACCGCCTGGCTGCGCGTGGCGAAGGACAGCACGCGCTGCCAGGCGCGCCGCGCCTTCTTGTACCAGTTGTCCCACAGGTAGGACAGCGTGTTGGCCATGCCTTCGCCGCGGTAATCGGCCTTGACGTCGAGGCGGTGCAGGTTCTTCTGCGCCTTCAGGAAGGCGAGCGGATTCTCCACGCGGTAGACCAGGATGTCCGCGCCACCGTATTGCTGCAGCTCAGCCTTGTACTCGCGGCCCGGCGCCTCCAGGCGCACCTGCGCCACCTGGTCGCTGCCGAAGCTGGCATCGGACAACAGGAAGAAGGACTGACCGCGCAGCGCCGTGTAGTTGCTCGACGGCACGGTCTCCAGCGTGGCGCCGCCGGCGGCAAAGGCTGACGGGCCGCCCGCCGCCACCGACAGCATCAGCAGCAGGCAGGCGAATCGGGCCCAGGCACGGGCAGCCGTGGCAAAGGCACCCGTGCGGGCGGAATCGGTGCGCTCTAGCGGTGCACGCGTGCGGAGCTTCACGACTGGCATCGTCGCTTACCTCGACAAGAAGGCGAATCGGAATACGCCGATGAAGTTGGGATTGGCATCCTGGGGCTGCCAGCGCGAATCGCTCCACTCCATCAGGCGTGCAAGGGTGACGGCGCGCAGGCCATTGTCCGACGGCGTCACCGTGCCGGTGTGATAGGCCACGTACCGGCCCATCCAGATCATCAGGTGCTGCTCGTCGCCCTGGTCGAAGAAGAGCAGGTCGCCCGGCTGCGCCTGGTTGACGCTACGCGCCACGAAGCGGCTGTTGCCCTGCACCAGCGCGAGCGCCGAGGCATAGGCGCCGGTACTGCCGTCGGCGCGCGTCCAGCGCTGGCCGAGCGCGCGCTGCGCCGGGCTCAGGCTCAGTTCCGGCGGCAGGCGACGCGCCGCGGCACCATCCTGCATGCCGTTGGCGCGCAGCCAGCGCGCATCGTGCACCTTGAGCGCCTCGCCTACGGCGAAGCGCACCAGGCCCGCGCAATCGCGCTGGTACCAGCGCGGCGTCGGGCCCTGGCGCAATTGCTCATCGACGATGCGCACGAACCAGGCACGGAAGGCGGCCGACTGCGCCGGGTCCAGGTCGTCCACGCTGGCGGCATCCGCCACCGGCGCCGACAAGGCCAGGGCCGGTGCGGTGCCGGCCAGCGGGAGGCCCGCGGCCAGTGCCGCCAGCACGATGCGGCGCCGGCCGATCACTGCTCGCCTTCCTGACCCGGCGGCCCGCCCGGCGCGGCGGCCCCGGCCGGCGACGGGCCGGCCTGCCGCCACGCCACCGGCACCCAGCCGCGCTGCGCGGGCAGGCCGTCCGGCAGCACCAGCGATACGGCCGGATAGGCCGAAAGCATCTTGAGCTTGGGAAACAGGTGCGCGCGCGCCGCGTTCAGGAACACGGCCTCCTGCTCGGCGGGCAGCGCGTCGGTCGCCTCGCGGCGCGCCAGCGACGCCAGCGTCGATGGCGTGAATCCCAGCACGGTACGTGCCAGCAGTTCGCGCGGCATGCTGTCGGCGGCCGCCGGGAAGCGCTTGGCCGCCACCGCCAGCGCATCCTCGACCAGGGTTGCATCGGGAGAGAACAGCACGGTATCGCCGGCCAGTGCGAGCGTCACGGGAAAGTAGGCGCCGGCCGCGAGCTGGGTGGCAAAGGGGGATCCCTTGGTGCGTTGTGTGCCGTAGGGTGAGCTGACCGGGCGGGTCCACACGCTGGCGCCGGCCTCTTCGCGATGCTGCACCGGCAGCCGCCGGTAAGTGCCGTCGCCGCCGTCGGCCTTGGGTTCGTGGGCACCGATGACTTGCGCGAACAGCGCACCCAGCAACGGGCGCAGCGCGGCGGCCGCCTGCGGCGACTTCAGGCGTGCCGCGAACAGCGGCGCCGCAAGGCCCGACTTGCCGTACCAGCAGACCGCCGCCGGCCCCGAGAATGCCTCGCCTATCCGCGTAGCCAGCCCTTTTTCCTGGTTCTCCTCGCCGCGCTGCGCAGCCAGCCCCGCCTCACCGCCGATGGCCTGCAGCATCTTGCCTGCCGCCGGCCAATCGACCGGCAAGGTCGCACAGGCAGCGGGGTCGGCCGGCAGCGCCTGCCACAGCGCCGCCGTGTTCCAGCGCTCCGGCAGCCTGGCGCCATCGACCAGCGCCGCGCTATGCCAGTCGGCCCTGCCGCCCGGCTTGTTGTCCGCGCCGCCCGGGAAATCGAAGCGCAGGGCCTCGATGGCCGGAAAGAAGGTCTGGTAGCCGAAGGACAGGTAGTTCGTGCCGACCACCAGCCGGTGCCCGGAGAAGCGCGCCCCGGCTGGCTCCAGCGCGAAGGTGCGCGCGGGCGTCTCGCGCGCCCCGGCATCGTCGCCCAGCCAGGCTGCCACGGCGCCCGCGCGGGCGCCGATCGGCTGGCTTTCCGCGTCCAGCAGCATGCCGGCCTCGGACAGCACTACCAGGCGCTCGCCCTTGCCCGCCACCAGCAGGCTGCGCGCGGCATTCAGGCGCAGCGCATACAGCGGCGCGCCGCCCACCTCGCCGACGCGGCTGAGCTGGCTGTCGCCCGGCGCCACCGTCGCCAGCGCCTGCAGCACCTTGGCCAGGCCGTTGCGCTGCATGGCCAGCGCCCAGTAGCGCAGCGTGCCATCCGGCCCGCGCCACAGCATCACCCGCGCGGGTTCGTCGAACACGCGCTGGAGCAGCGCCTCGGTCCAGTCGAGATCATGTTCGAAGGCAATGCGCCGCAGCGCCCCGGCTACCGACAGCCGCCCCTCGTTGTCTTCGTAGTAGTTGACGAAGTCCTCGCTCAGCACGTCGCGCAGCAAGGGCACGCGCAACATGTCGCGCGGCAGGCGGGACAGGCTTTCGCTGTCGATCAGCGCGTCCGGCGCAGCGAAATCCAACGCCACCTGATGGGCCTGCCCCCTCCAGGGCCGCCCGCCGAATGGATGCCAGACCCATTGCACCACCGCCCCGGTGGCCACTACGAGGGCGGCCGCGCCAAGCACGACCTTCCTGCGCGTCAGTTTCATCGTTCCCGCCATCGAACATCTTCACAACGAAGCGACTGCCTCTCACCGGGACTTCATTCCTCCCTGTGGCGGCATGCCGGCCGCATGCATTTTGCGCATGCATCTTGCAAGAGGCGAGATGATCCACCGTTGCAGGCCCTCCGTTGCTCGGCCCCCACGCAATCCGCATGACGAATTGTCCGCAATTCTAGCCCAGGAAGAGAAGCGGACGACACACGACCACGCCCGGATCGTATCCCCGGCCATCCGCTGATCCGGCTGAATCTTGGGAACCCCCGCACAGGAACGGGCGGACGGGAATGCTGTCCGCCACGCCGGCCTCAGTCCAGCCGCGTGCAGCAGTAGGCCTCGGTCCGGTAGGGGAAGGCGACGGTCTCGCGCCCGGCCAGTTCGGGCGAGGTGGCGATCACCGCCTCGAGCTGCGCGCGCACCGCGTCCTGCCCGGCCGGCGGCAGCGAGGCGATGAAGCTCACCGACATCACGCGGTCGACGATGACCTGCTGCGGCGGCCCGACGTGCTCGTAGGGCAGGCTGGACAGTTCCAGCGGCCCGAAGCCCTCGGCCGGGAAGACGCGCTTCCAGTCGCCCTTGTAGAAGCGCGGCGCGTCCCCCTCGTGCGGGGTCATGATGGCGGTCAGGCGCGCCACCCAGTCGACCGCTTCGTCGCGCACGTTCCACACCAGGCCCAGCTTGCCGCCGGGGCGCAGCACGCGGCGGAACTCGGCCACCGCGGCCGGGTTGGCGAACCAGTGGAAGGCCTGGGCGCATACCACCGCGTCGACGCTGGCGTCGGCCAGCGGCAGCGCCTCGGCGGTGCCCTCGCGCGCCTCGGCCGACGGTACCGCCGCCACCAGCTGGGCGCGCATGGCGGCCACCGGCTCGACGGCGATCACATGGGCGCCGGTACGCGCCAGCAGGCGGCTGAACTTGCCGGTGCCCGCGCCGACGTCGGCGACGGTCTTGCCCGGCCCGAGGCCGAGCTGCGTGCGCAGCCAGCCGTCGAGCGCGGCGGGATAGTCGGGACGGCCCCGTGCATAGGTATCGGCCTGGCTGGCGAAGCCCTGGGCGGCGGCGTGGTGGATGCTGGACATGGCGGCAGGAGGAGAGGAAGTTGGCGGGTGGTTGGCTGGCAACGGCGCCGCGCGGCCAGCGGCCGGGACCGGCGCCGCGCTACCTTAGCCTGCCCGGCGGCGTCCCGCAAGCTGCCGCACGGCGGGTGCAGGCCAGCCCGGCTCTGCCCGCGGGACCGGCGCGCCGTCCCGCCGGCGGGTCCTCAGTGCTGCATGCCCCAGCGCCCGACCGTCAGGCGCTCCAGCGTGCGGAACACCAGGTTCTCGACCAGCAGGCCGATCAGGATCACCAGCGCAAGACCGGCGAACACGCGGTCCGTGTAAAGCTCGTTGCGGTTCTGGAAGATGAACCAGCCCAGCCCGCCCTGCCCCGACGAGGCGCCGAACACCAGTTCGGCGGCGATCAGCGTGCGCCAGGCGAAGGCCCAGCCGATCTTCAGCCCCGACAGGATGGCGGGCAGCGCCGCCGGCACCAGGATGTGCAGCACGTAGCGCAGGCCGCGCAGGCCATAGTTGCGGCCCGCCATGCGCAGGGTCTCCGGCACGCCGCGGAAGCCGGCGTAGGTATTGAGCGACAGCGGCCACAGCACCGAGTGGATCAGCACGAAGACCAGGCTCCTGGAGCCCAGCCCGAACCACAGCAGCGCCAGCGGCAGCAGCGCGATGGCCGGCAGCGGGTTGAACATCGCCGTCAGCGTTTCCAGCAGGTCGCGCCCGATCTCGGTGGACACCGCCAGCGTGGTCAGCGCGAAGGCCAGCAGGATGCCGGCCAGGTAGCCCTGCAGCAGCACCGCCAGCGATACCGCGGCCTTGGCCGGCAGCTCACCGCTGGCCATGCCGTCGAGGAAGGCGCGCGCGGTGGCGCTGAAGGTCGGCAACAGCAGCTCGTTGTCCTGCACGCGCGCCAGCACTTCCCACAGGCAGGCCAGCACCACCAGGATCAGCGTCTTGCGCAGCCAGCCCTGTTGCCACAGGCGGCGGTGCCAGGCGAGCGGGCGTGCCAGCGGCGCCGCGGTGAAAGGTGCGAGGGTCCGCTCGTACTCGGGGCGGACCGGGGGCGCGGCGGACACCGCGCCGGGGGATGGGAAAGACATGATGAGATCCTGTTGCGGCCGGTACCATCCCGGCCCTGCGCGGCGGTGCGCGACCCGCCGTGATGCCGCGCGCGGCGCTCAGCGCGCCTGCGCGGTCCTGGCGCTGGCGGTGGTGCCCTCGGCCCCGCCCGCCGTCCCGGTTTCGAACAGCAGCCGGTGGATGCGCTGCGCGGTCGCCTGGAACTCGGCGCCGCCCTGGCTGGCCAGGTCGAACTGGTGGCTGTTGAGCTCGGCGCGCACGCGCCCCGGATGCGGCGACAGCAGCAGGATGCGGTTACCCACCACCAGCGCCTCCTCGATGGAATGCGTGACGAACAGCAGCGTGAAGGCGGCATCCTCCCACAGCGCCAGCAACTCCTCCTGCATGCGGCGCCGGGTCAGTGCGTCGAGGGCGGCGAAGGGTTCGTCCATCAGCAGCACCTTGGGCCGCATCGCCAGCGCCCGCGCGATCGCCACGCGCTGCTTCATGCCGCCCGACAGGGTGTGCGGATAGGCATCGGCGAAGCCGGCCAGGCCGACCTTGTCGAGATAGTGCAGCGCGCATTCCGAGGCTTGCGCGCGCGACATGCCACGTGCCTGGCGCAGCGGGAACATGATGTTCTGCCGCACGGTCTTCCACGGCGGCAACTGGTCGAACTCCTGGAACACCACCACGCGGTCGGGGCCCGGCGCGGCCACGCGCCGGCCTTCGAGGCGGATCTCGCCCTCGCTGGGCGCGACGAAGCCGGCCACCGCCTTCAGCAGCGTCGACTTGCCGCAGCCCGAAGGGCCCAGCAGCACGAAGCGATCGGCCGCGTGCACGTCGAAGCTGACCTGGTGGGTGGCGCGCACCACGCGCTGCCGCGTGCGGTACTCCAGCGAGACGCCGTCGACCTGCAGCAGCGGCGCCGGCGCGACCACGCGCAACGATTGCGGCGCGCCCATCTCAGCTCCCCTGCGCGGTGGCGGGATCCGCGAAGAAGTAGTCCTGCCACGACTGCGGCCGGTTGCGGATGGCCCCCACGCGATGCATGAAGTCGGCCAGCACGAAGGTGTTCTGCGGCGCCACCTTGAACTGCACCTGCGGGTTCTTCAGCAGCTTGACCAGCAGCGCGCGGTCGGTCTTCGACTTGCTGGCGCGCAGGTAGATGTCGGCCGCGCCCTCCGGATTGGCGGTGGCGAACTTCGCCGCCTCGGCCAGCGCGTCGACGAAGGCCCGGTAGGTCTTGGGGTTGTCCTGGCGGAACTTCTCGGTGGCGTAGAGCACGGTGGCCGAGCTAGGGCCGCCGAGCACATCATAGGAATTCAGCACGATGCGCGCGTTCGGATTGCCGGCCAGCTCCTGCTCCTGGAACGGCGGGTTGCCGAAGTGCCCGGTGATCTCGGTACCGCCGGCAATGATGGCGGCGGCGGCGTCCGGGTGCGGCACCGCCACGGTCCACTTGTCGAGGCGGTTGTATTCCTTGTCGCCCCACTGCTTGGCTGCGGCCAGCTGCAGCACGCGCGACTGCACCGACACGGTCACCGCCGGCAGGGCGATGCGGTCCTTGTCGGTGAAGTCGGCGATGCTCTTGACCTTGGCATTGTTGCTGACCAGGTAATAGGGGAAGTTGCCCAGCGAAGCCACGCCCTTGACGTTCTGCCTGCCGTGGGTGCGGTCCCACAGTGTCAGCAGCGGCCCCACGCCCGCGCCGGCGATGTCGATGGCGCCCGACAGCAGCGCGTCGTTGACGGCGGCGCCACCCGACAGCTGGGTCCACTCGACCTTGATGTCGACGCCCTGCTGCTTGCCGTGCTTTTCGATCAATTGCTGGTCGCGCGCCACGTTGAGCAGCAGGTAGACCACGCCGAACTGCTCGGCGATGCGCAGGCGGCCCTCGGCCATGGCGGCACCGGGCAAGGCCAGCGCCGCGGCCAGGGTCATGGCGACGGCGCGGCGGCGGGACAGGAAACGGAAGGAAAAGGCAGGCATGGCGGCTCCGGAAGTCTCTGGGCGGAATCAGTCGGGGCGGCACCGGGCCGCGCCGCGCGGCAGGCGGCGTGGCAGGTGGCGCGACAGGCAGCGTGCGGCGACGCGCAGGCAGCAGTACATGGGGCCGGGGCACCCGGACCCCGGGCGCATCCCGTGCGGCGGACAGGCAGGCGTCAGGCCGGCAGGTCGCCTTCGATGGTGGTGCGGTACATCACCCGGCGCTGCGCGTCCGGACAGCCGGCGGCGAGGTGCAGCAGCGAACGGTTGTCCCAGAACAGCAGGTCGTGCGGCTGCCAGCGGTGGCGGTAGATATGCTCGGGCCGGGTGCTGTGCGCGAACAGCTGCTCCAGCAGGTCGCGGCTCTCGTCCTCGGGCAGGCCCTCGATGCGGGTGGTGAAGTGCTCGCTGACGAAGAGCGCCTTGCGGCCGGTCTCCGGATGGGTGCGCACCACCGGCTGCAGCACCGGGCGCACCTGCGCGATCTGTTCGGGGCTCAGATTGGGGCGCCACGGGCTGCGCCGCTGCAGCTCGGCGTACTTGGCCAGGTAGGTGTGCTCGGCCTTGCGGCCTTCCACCGCCTGGCGCAGGTGGGCGGGCAGCGTGTCCCAGGCCAGGTGCATGTTGGCGAACAGGGTGTCGCCGCCTTCGGCGGGCAGCTCCTGCGCGTGCAGCAGCGAACCCAGGCTGGGCTTTTCCTTGTACGAGAGGTCGGAGTGCCAGAAGTGTCCGGCGTCGCCCAGGCCGATCGGCCGGCCGTTCTCGATCACGTTCGAGACGACCAGGATCTCCTCGTGTCCCGGCAACTGGAACTGGTGCAGCACGTGGATCTGCAGCGGACCGAAGCGGCGGCTGAAGGCCACCTGCTGCGCGGGCGTGATGCGCTGGTCACGAAACACCACCACATGATGGTCGAGGTGGGCACGGTGGATGCGCGCGAACTCCGCGTCGCCGAGCGGCGCGGACAGGTCCAGGCCGATCACCTCGGCGCCCAGCGGCGCGTCGAAGGGACGGATCTCGACGGGGACGGCAGCCCCGGTGGTGGCGGTGGCGGTGGCAGTCGCGGCGGGGGCCGGCTCAGGCCGGGCGGCGCGCGGCGCGGTCTGGAATGCAGTCGTCATGGCAGGCTCGGAAACGGGGGGAGGCGTGCGCGCCGGGACATGTCCCACGCGCACGACCGTTCAAGCCTTGCACTCTAAAGACGGGGCGATGCTCCGACAACGAATGAAATCGCTCGCCCTTATCCGTTCAGCGCATATGGGGTGGCGCAGCCTGCGCCACCGCGCGCGCCAGCCGCGCCACGCCCTCGCCGATCTGCGCCGGGTCGGCACCGGCGAACGACAAGCGGAAGGCCGCGCGCGGGCGCCGCTCGGCATAGAAGCCCGCGCCGGGCACGAACAGCACCTTCTCGGCGATGGCGTGCGGCAGCAGCGCCGCCGCGTCCTCGATGCCGTCGACCGCCGCCCACAGGAACATGCCGCCGGCCGGCAGCGCGAAGCGGATGCGCGCGCCGAAGGCCTGGCGCAGCGCGTCCGCCAGGCGGTCGCGCTTGTCGCGGTAGGCCGCCACCTCGCGCGCCACCTGCGCCGGCAGGCGGCCGTCGTCCAGGTACTGCGCCGCCGTCAGCTGCAGCCAGGGCGGCGTGCACAGGTCCGACACCTGCTTGGCTATCACGGCGCGCCGCACGATCTCCGCCGGCCCCGCCAGCCAGCCCAGCCGCAGCCCGGGCGCCAGCGTCTTCGACAGGCTGGCCAGGTGCACCACCCACGGCCGCGCGGCCGGCACCTGCGCGCACAGCGACAGCAGCGACGGCGGCGGCGCGCCGTCGAAACTCAGCGCGCCGTAGGGATCGTCCTCGACCAGCACCACCTGGTGGCGCGCCACCAGCTCCAGCAGGCGCAGGCGGCGCGGCAGCGACAGCGTGGCGCCGGTCGGGTTGGCGAAGGTCGGCACCACATACAGCAGGCGCGGCCGCTCGCCGGCTGCCGCGGCGGCCTCCAGCACCGCCTCCAGCGCCTCCACGTCGATGCCCTCGTGGTCGGCCGGGATGCCGCGCAGCGCGGCGCCGGCCAGCCGCAGCGCCTGCAGCGTCGCCGAGTAGGTCGGCTCCTCCACCAGCACTAGGCTGCCCGGCTCGACCAGGGCCTTGACCAGGAAGTCGAAGCCCTGCTGCGAGCCGGTCGTCACCAGCAGTTCCTCCGGCGCCACCGTGGCGCCACGCTCGGCCATCAAGGCCGTCAGCGCGCGCCGCAGCGCCGGCGCGCCTTCGGTGGCGCCGTACTGCAGGCACTCGGCCGGCCGCTGCGCCAGCACCTGCGCCGACGCCGCGCCGATGCCCGGCGCATCGAACAACGCCGCCGACGGGTAGCCGCCGGCGAAGGAGATCATCTGCGGATCCGACAGGTACTTGAACAGCTCGCGGATCGGCGAACCCTCCGGTTCACGCAGCGCGGGGACGAAGGGATAGGCAGTGTTCATGGCGCTTTCTCGCAGTTTCGGGGCGATCGGGGGCAATCGGGAAGGCGCGCTCAGCAGGCCGCGGCGGTCATCTTGAAGATGCCTTGCGCATTGCCGGCATCGAAGCCGAGGTCGGTACGGGTCACCGCCTGCGCCTCGTCGACGAAGGTGTCGCGCGTGATGAACTCGTAGAACGAGCCCGGCACCTCGCGCCGCACCTCGGCGCCATCGGCGCCGACGAAGGCACGCTGCACCGGATCGGCGCGGAAGGCGGTCTGCTTGACACGGCCGCTGCGCGACACCTCGACCTTCTCCTTCATCGGGCGGCCGATCGCCTTCTGCTGCTCCGACAGCGCGAACACGTCCTCGACGCGGTCGGTGGCATGGTTGAAGGCATTGCCTTCGGTGGCGATCCACGCCATCTCGGCCGACTCCTGCAACAGGCGCTCGTAGTCCTCCAGGCGCGGGGCGCCATGCTGGCGCTCGAAGCAGCGCGCCAGCACGCCGATCAGGTCGGCCGCCTCCGCCTGCGGCAGCGCGCCGTCGCGCTCCAGCTCCCACAACAGCGACTGCGCGCGCGGCGTCAGCGGATCGGCCGAAGCACCGACGACGCGGCTCACCGCCTGCTGGAAGCCCTCGCTGAAGCGCTCCGGATGGAACTCGCTGACGAAGAACTGTGCGATCTCCTCGGGCGCATCCTCATGCGCGTACGAACGGCCGGTCATGCCGATGCGGTCGAGCGGATAGGTGCCGTTCAGGCGGTAGCCGAGCGGACGCAGGATGCGCGTGAAGGCTGCCTCGCCGCCGGGCAGCGCGCCGTTGTCGGCCCAGCGCACGGTGCGGATCGCGCCATGGTCGAACACCACCTTGCCGCCGGCGGCGGCGACGTCCTCGGTGTAGGCCTTGCCGGTCGGCACGCGCTCCAGGATGCCGGAGAACAGCACCAGGTTCAGCGCGTGGGCGATCTCGGCGCGGGCCGGGCGGCCGGGTTCGCCTGCCGGCAGGCCGGCGGGGGTGGCGACCAGCGCGGCCAGGCGTTCGGCGGTGGCGGGGCCGAGGTTGAGGGAGACTAGGGAGAGGATGTTGGTGTTCATGGCGATTTATTGGGTGTTGCTGGGAAAGATCTGGGGGTGCTTGCCGGGGGGCGGTGGCTGGCAGGCGGTATTGGGGGATCGAGGTGAATTGGTGTTTGGTGTTTGGTGTTTGGTGCTTGGTGTTTGGTGCTTGTCTTCGGGCGGTGTCGGTGTGCGAGACAACGGCCTGTTTCGACTCCCCCTGCGGGGAGCCGGCCAACCGTCGTAACTTGACGCTTGTCGTGTGGGTTCTGGCGTTGTCGGTTTGCGAGGCAACAGCCTGTTTCGACTCCCCTGCGGGGAGCCGACCTACTTTCTTGTCTTGCCAAGAAAGTAGGCAAAGAAGGCGCGCCGGGTGCGGCTCAAAGACTCCTCGCGTGCTGAGGCAAAGAGCGGCCGGGCCCCAACTCGGATCGCCTTAAGGCGATCCTCAGACAGGGGGCCCTCTTTTCCGCTCTTTGCCTCAGCACGCGAGGCGCCGCACACGGCAGGGAACAGACGCCACGCCTCGCTTCGCTTCGGGTGACAGGTGTTCGGCCAGCTTGCTGGCCGAACACAAAGGCTCAGCCAAGCAGGCCGGCACGCAAGAGCAAGCCCGCTCGTAGACCAACGGTTTGGCCTTTCCCTCCCGTGTGCGGCGCCTCGCGAATCGGCCCCGGCCGCCGATGAAGCCCGTCCGCTGTCTGAGCGGCCGCAGGCCGCGAGTTCGGACGGGCGCGGCGGCCGGGGCCGATTCGCGAGGGGGGGTCGCCGCACCCGGGTCGCCTTTCTTTGCCTACTTTCTTTGGCGAGACAAAGAAAGTAGGTCGGCTCCCCGCAGGGGAGTCGAAACAGGCCGTTGTCTCGCACACCAACACCGCCCGAAGACAAGCACCAAGACACGAGAGCCGAAACAGGCTGTTGCCTCACAGACCAACACCCCCCGAATCCAAGCATCAGAGCATCGCGTCTCCGGCGCCAAAACAAACCGCAGCCACGACCTGCCGACATCGTCCGAAATACCGCTGGAACCCCGAACACTCCGACACTCGAATCCACCATCCAACCATCGTCAATCGACGGACGCCCCCGACATCTTCACAATCTCCCCCCACTTCACCCGATCCTGCTTCAACACCTCGGCAAACGCCTCCGGCGTGGTCGGCGCAGGCTCTGCCCCCAGTTCGCGCATCTTGGCCTGCACGCCCGGCTCCCCGAGCACCTTCGCCAGGTCCTGGCTGATCTTCTGCGCCACCGCCGACGGCGTGCCGCGCGGTGCCAGCAGGCCGAACCAGGGGCTGGCGTCGAAACCGGGCACCGGGCCGCCGGCGGCTACCGTCGGCACATTGGGCAGCGCGGACGAGCGTGCCGGCGTGGTCACCGCCAGGGCCTTGAGCTTGCCCGAGCGGATGAAAGGCAGCGAGGCCGGCAGGTTGTCGAACATCACGTCGACGCTGCCGCCCATCAGGTCGGAGATGGCCGGGCTGCTGCCCTTGTAGGCCACGTGGCTCATCTCCGTGCCGGTCATGCGCTGGAACAGCTCACCGGCCAGGTGGGTCGAGGTGCCGTTGCCGGCCGAGGCCATGTTGACCTGCTTCGGATGCGACTTGGCGTAGGCGATGAACTCGGCCAGCGTCTGCACGCGGGCGCGCTCGGCGAAGGCCGGCGACAGCACCACCACGTTGGGCACGCGCGCCACCAGGGAGACCGGCGCGAAGTCGGCCGCCGCATCGTACGGCAGCTTCTTGTACAGCGTCGGATTGATGCCGAACTCGCCGACCGAGCCCATCAGCAGCGTGTAGCCGTCCGCCGGCGACTTGGCCGCGGCGCCGGTGCCGACGATGCCGCCCGCGCCGGGGCGGTTGTCGACCAGCACCGGCTGCTTCCACAGCGCGGTGAGCTGGTCGCCTACCAGGCGCGCCACCATGTCGGTGGTGCCGCCCGGCGGGTACGGCACGATGATGCGGACCGGCTTGCCGGGAAAGTCGGCGGCGATGGCCAGGCCGGATACGGCCATGCCGACCGCCAGGCCGGTGCTGGCGAGGACGCTGGTGAAACCCTTCATCTTGTCTCCCTGTCTTTGTGTCTGAGTATCGTGGATGTGACGAGAAATCTGTTTCTTGCGGCGGGGCAGCCGCGTGAGACCGAATGATTTCTCATCAAGTCCAGGGTTTCAAGCGAGATTTCGGTATAGGATGATGATCTTTAGTCATCAAGTCGCCCACCGGTGACATCCTCCCCCGATGCGGCAACGCCTCCCCAGCCTGAGCAGCCTGCGCGCCTTCGAGGCCGCCGCGCTGCACCTGAACCTGCGCCGCGCCGCGGCCGACCTGTTCATCACCGAAAGCGCCGTCTCGCGGCAGATCGCCGCACTCGAAAGCCTGCTCGGCGTGCAGCTGTTCCACCGCGCCAACCAGCGCATCACGCTGACCGCGGCCGGCGCGCTGTACAGCCGCCAGGTACGCGAGCTGCTGCGCCAGCTCCAGCGCGACACGCTCGACATCATGGCGCACGAGGGTGCCGGCGGCAGCGTGGAACTGGCCTGCGTGCCCACGCTGGCGGTCGAGTGGCTGATCCCGCGGCTGCCGGCGTTCTACGCGCGCCATCCGCAGGTGGTGGTCAATATCAGCGCGCAATCCGATGTGTTCCTGTTCGACGGCACGCCCTACGACGCCGCCATCCACTTCGGGGAGGCCGCCTACCCCGGCGCGCGCGCCGAGCGCATGTTCGGCGAGGAATCGGTCGCGGTCTGCCACCCCGGCTTCTTCGGCGGCAAGCGGCGCATCACCGCGCTGGACGTGGCCCAGGCCCCGCGCCTGCACCTGGCCACGCGCCGCTTCGACTGGCAGCACTGGCTCGAATCGGCCGGCCTCGACGAGGTCAACGCCATGCGCGGGGCGCGCTTCGAGCATCACAGCATGGTGATCAGCGCGGCGCGCGCGGGACTGGGGGTGGGACTGGTGCCGCGCTTCCTGGTCGAGGAATACCTGGCGCGCGACCTGCTGGTGATCCCGGTCGCCCATTCGCTGCGCTCGACCAGCGCCTACTACCTGGTTTCGCCGGATTCGCGGCCGATGAGCGACGCCATGCTGCGGCTGCGGGAGTGGCTGCTGGAGGCGGCGGGGGCATTCGCGGACGGCCAGGGGTGAGGTGCGCGCCGGCAGGGCCGTCATCGCCCTGTGCCAGCGCCTGCCCTCCCCCCGGCAACCTTGAAAATCAATTTTTACCCGGGTATTATCCAGCACCCCGAATCGCACCGACACCACCGTGGCATACCCCCCCTCCTACACCGCCTTCGCCGGCCACCGCCTGCTCGCCTCGGGCTCGCTGGCCAGCGTCGCCCTGGCAGTCAGGCAAGCCCCTGAAGGCGACCCCGTCCTGATCTTCGATGACGGCACCGGCCGCCCGATCGACATCGACATCCGCGGCAGCGAGGCCGAGGTACGCGCGCGCTTCGCGCCGGCAACGGATGCCGAAGCGCCAGCCGACGCCGGCGACGACAGCGCCTCGTCCCGGCCCAAGGGCCGCGGCCGCCCCAAGCTGGGCGTGGTGGCCCGCGAGGTGACGCTGTTGCCGCGGCACTGGGAATGGCTGGCGTCGCAGCCCGGCGGCGCCTCGGTCGCGCTGCGCAAGCTGGTCGACGAAGCGCGCCGCGCCCACGGCGAGCGCGACCGCCTGCGGCGCGCGCAGGAGCGCGCCTACCACTTCATGTCGGCACTCGCCGGCGACCTGCCCGGCTTCGAAGAAGCCGCGCGCGCCCTGTTCGCCCACGACGCGGCGCGCTTCGCCGCGCAGATCGCCGGCTGGCCGGCCGACGTGCGCGACCATGCCGCGCGCCTCGCCAGCGGCGAGCTGCCGGCCGCCGGGCCGGAGGACTGAACGCTGCACGCTGCGCGCTGCCTGGCGGCAGCGAGTCCGCCGCTATGCCGTGCCCCGGACTAGGGTCGGGAAGCCGGCACGGCGGCGGACGCCGCCGAGGCCGCTGAGGCGGCGGACGCCGATGATGCGCAAGCCCGGGCCGGGCGCGCAGGTCCGGCCGCTGGCAGCGCGACCGCATCCGCGGCATACGCCCGCACCGCCGCCACGATGGCGGCCACCATGCGCCGCTGGTTGGCCTCGTCGCTGACATAGGCTTCGTCGCCGGCATCGACGATCACGCCGGCCTCCAGCAATACCGCCGGCATCTCCGTCTTGCGCAACACCACCAGGTCGTCGAAGCGATAGATGCCGCGCGCGCGGTCCAGCAGTTCGCGGTTCTCGCCCGGGATCGGCTCGGCATGATGCAGGGCCGGAGGGCGGCCGAGCCGGCCCAAGGCGTCGCCCAGGCGCTCGGCAAGGGCGTAACTGCGCGCGAAACGCGCATTGCGCCCGGAGACGAAGAGCGAATAGCCGGCGATCGGCTGGCGCGTACGATAGGCTTCCAGCGTGCCGGCCTGGATCCTCTCCAGGTACTGCGGCTGGGCGGAATCGTGATGGATGGCGAGGAACAGGTCGGCATGCCAGGCGTTGGCCAGCGCGGCGCGTTCGTCCAGGCCGATTTCCTGGTCCGGCGCGCGCGTCAGCCGCGCGCGGAAGCCGGCGGCCTCCAGCGCCGCGCAGAGCCTGGCGGCGAGCGCATCGTTGTAGCGCACCTCGCGCAGTCCGCGGATGCCCAGCGCGCCGCCCTGCGCGGGCGTGTGGCCGGGATCGATGACGATGCGCAGCGGCGGCATAGCGCCGGCCTCGCCGGCCTCGCCGGCGTGGGCCGCCACCAGTCCGCCCAGGGCCCCAAGGCTGCCCAGGCCCGCCAGGCAGCGCAGCATGCGCCGCCGGCCATGTCCGCTCAGTTCCACGACTTGCCGGCGATCATGTCGTCGCGGCAGGTACCGGCCTTGCATTCGCGCAGGCGGTCGCGCAGGTACTCGGTGCGCGCGCGGTTGACGCGGTAGTTGCAATCCACGTTGATCGAGCCGGACGACTCGCAGGAGGCATCGCGGTACTTGATCCAATCGAGCTGCGTGTCCTTCAGCTTCTGCTTCGGCCCCTCCTTGATGACGCCGCGCAGTTCGCCGTAGACCGCGTTCAGCTCCTTGTCGGACTCCACGAACAGCTTGGCGAAGCAATAGGTCTTGTCGTAGCTGGTGCGGTACTTGTCGCACTCCCCTTCGGCATGCGCCGCGGCGGAGGCCAGTCCGAGCAATGCCAGGGTCAGGGCGGGGAGGATGGCTTTCATGGGATTCCTGTCTGCGATGAATGTCGGGAAAGATAGCGCCGGCACGCGAGGGCGCGGCGGCGCCGCTATTCTAGTCGGCGCAATGACGAATTCGTCGACGGACTCCGCTGATGCGCCAAGCGACGCGCCGACCCAGGGCACCGGACCTGCGGCGCCGCGCCAGGCAGCCAGCATGGCGCATGGGCCGAAGCACCCCGCTATAATCGCGCCCAGCGCCATCCTGCCCGCGCCCCGCCCGATACCACCTATCTTCATCCGCGCCCAACGCATGCTCAAGGACCAGACGGAAATCCGGCCGACGCGCCGCTACGTCGAGAAGCAGGAAGCGGTGCTGGCCGCCGCATCCCGGCTCTTCAACCACAAGGGCGTGCGCGGCACCACGCTGTCCGACGTGGCACAGGAAGTGGGGCTCAGCACCAACAGCATCACCTACTACTACCGCAAGAAGGAAGACCTGGTCGTCGCCTGCCTGCTGCGCGCGATCGGCGAGATGGTGGAGATGGCCGGGCTCGCCGCGCGCGAAGCCACGCCACCCGAGCGGGTGCGCGCCTTCGTCGCCCGCTACTTCGAGCGCCTGGCCCGCACGGCCAGCGGCGAGCGCCCCGAGATGATGAGTTTCCGCGAGATCCGCGCGCTGCCCGACAGCCATGCGGCGACCGCGTTCGATGCCTACAACGACATGTTCCGCGGCATCCGCCGCCTGCTGCGCGACGGCGAGGCGGCCCCGCGCGGTGCCGCGGAGCGTGCCGCCCTCGGCGCCGCCGCCCACTTGCTGCTGTCGCTGACCACCGGCGCCGCGGCCTGGGTGGACCGCTATGAGCCGCAGGACTACCCCAGGGCGGCCGACACCATGGTCGACCTGCTGCTCAACGGCTTCGCCGCCCCCGGCACGCGCTGGCATGCGCCCGGCGCGCTGGCGCTGCCCGCGCTCGACATGCCGGACGGGACCCAGGAAGCCTTCCTGCGCGCCGCCACCGAGCTGCTCAATGAACAGGGCTACCGCGGCGCCTCGGCCGACCGCATCTCGGCGCGGCTGAACCTGACCAAGGGCGCCTTCTACCACCACCACGAGAACAAGGACGACCTGATCTCCGCCTGCTTCGAGCGCATGTTCACGGTGATCCGCACCACGCAGTCGCGCGTGGAGGCCGGCCCGGGCAGCGGCTGGGACAAGCTGTGCGCGGTCTCGCGCGCCCTGGTGGACTACCAGTTCTCCAGCCGGGGGCCGCTGCTGCGCCTGTCCATCTACGGCGCGCTGCCGGAGGACATGCGCCAGTCCCGCATGCAGACCATGGCGCGGCTGTCGGCGCGCTTCGCGCGCTTCCTGGTGCAGGGCATGCAGGACGGCTCGATCCGCCCGCTCGACCAGTCCGTCGGCGCCTCGCTGGTCAACGGCATGATCAATGCCGCGGTGGAACTGCGGCGCTGGGTCGAGGATGCCTCGGCCGACAACGCGCCCGAGCTGTTCATCCGTCCCTTGCTGCTCGGCCTGTTCGCGCACGACTGAGCGCCCCCGAGCGCCGCAGCGCAGCGGCACCTGCCGCCTAGGCGGACACCGTCTCCTGCAAGTGGCAGGCCACCATGCGTCCGCTGCCACCGCGCGGCAGCAGGGCCGGGTCCTCGCTGCGGCAGCGCGCCATGGCCGCCGGACAGCGCGGATGGAAGCGGCAGCCCGTGGGCGGGTTGAGCGGACTCGGCACCTCGCCCTGCAACACGATGCGCGTGCGCTGGCGCTCGGCCTCGACGCTGGCCACCGGCACCGCCGACAGCAGCGCCCGCGTGTAGGGGTGCTGCGGATCGTCGTACAGCTCGTCGCGGCCGGCGATCTCGACGATGCGGCCGAGGTACATCACGGCGATGCGGTCGCTGATATGGCGCACCACCGCCAGGTCGTGCGCGATGAAGACATAGGTCAGGCCGAGGCGGCGCTGCAGCGCCATGAAGATGTTCACCACCTGGGCCTGGATCGACACGTCCAGCGCCGACACGGGTTCGTCGCAGACGATCAGGCTGGGCCCCGCCGCCAGCGCCCGCGCGATGCCGACGCGCTGCCGCTGGCCGCCGGAGAACTCGTGCGGGTAGCGCTCCGCCATATAGGGCAGCAGCCCCACCATCTCCAGCAATTCCGCCACGCGCGCACGGTAGGCCGCCTTGTCGCGCGCCTGCCCGTGCACCTCGAGCGGCTCGCCGACGATGTCGCGCACCCGCATGCGCGGGTTCAGCGAGCCGAAGGGGTCCTGGTAGACCATCTGCACGCTGCGCCGGAAGCGGCGCTCGTCGGCCTTGCCGAAGCTGGCGAAGTCGGTGCCGTCGAAGACGATGCGCCCGGAAGTGGCGGCCAGCATCTTGATCAGGGCCAGCCCGGTGGTCGACTTGCCGCAGCCGCTCTCGCCGACCAGCCCGAGCGTCTCGCCGCGGCGCAGCGAGAAGGACACGCCATCGACCGCCTTGACCGAGCCGGCCTGGCGCCGCCACAGCGCGCCGCGGCTGACGGGAAAATGCACCTTGAGGTCTTCGACGCGCAGGATCTCGTCGCCACCGGAAGCCATGGCAGCGGGCGCCTGCCGCTGGGAGGAAGCACTGTCAACGTAGGTCATCGCGGATGCATGCCTTGAAATGTTGCTCGCCGACGGCGCGCAGCATCGGCCGCGCCGCCCCGCAGTCTGCCACCGCGCTGCGGCAGCGCGGCTGGAACGCGCAACCCGGCGGCAGCGCGGTCAGGTCCGGCGGCTGGCCGTCGATCGGTACCAGCGGCTGGCCGGCATCGCCGTCCAGCCGCGGCACCGAGGCCATCAGCCCGCGCGTGTACGGATGGGCGGGCCGGCCATAGAGCGCCGACGCGCTCGCCGTCTCGACCATGCGCCCGCCGTACATCACGCCCACCCGGTCGGCGTAGCGCGCCACCACGCCGAGATCGTGCGTGATCAGGATCAGCGCCGTGCCGGCGGTCTCGGCCAGCGACTTGAGCAGGTCGAGGATCTGCGCCTGCACGGTCACGTCCAGCGCCGTGGTCGGCTCGTCGGCGATGATCAAGCGCGGCTGGCAGGCCAGCGCCATGGCGATCATGGCGCGCTGGCGCATGCCGCCCGAGAACTGGTGCGGATAGGAGCCGAGGCGGCTGGCCGGCTCGGGGATCTGCACCTTGCCCAGCAGTTCCCCGGCGATGCCCAGCGCCTGCTTCCACGGCAGCCCCTGGTGCAGGTGGATCGGCTCGGCGATCTGCTTGCCCACCGTCAGCGCCGGATTCAGCGAGGACATCGGCTCCTGGAAGATCATGGCGATGCGGTTGCCGCGGATGGCCCGCATCTGTGCCGGCTTGAGGCGCAGCAGGTCCTGTCCCTCGAACAGGATCTCGCCCCCCTCGATGCGGCCGGCCGGCGCCGGGATCAGCCCGAGCACGGAAAGCGCGGTGACGCTCTTGCCCGAGCCCGACTCGCCGACGATGGCCAGCGTCTCGCCGGGCTCGACCGCGAACGACACGCCGTCCACCGCCGTCACCACGCCACGGTCGGTGCGGAAGCGCGTGGTCAGATTGTTCACCTGCAGGATGGGCTGCGCCATGCGGAGCTCCTCTCGCCACCATCACCATCATCATCGCCATCGGCAGGCGGGCCGCCGCGGCGGCCCGCCCTCGCTTGCTCCGCCCCTGCGGAGCGGTCATCCCGGCTCAGAATCCCATCTTCTTCTTCATCTCCTGGTCGATCCACAGCCGCGCGTAGATCGGTCCGGGCCGCACCGCGCCGGCGCGCAGCTCGCCCTCGTAGTTCTTCACCCAGGGCCACCAGGCGGTGTACTGGTACGGCGTCGGCAGCCAGATGTACGGCGCGTCCTCCAGCACCTCGCGCGTCAGCGCGCGCAGCGCTTCCTGGCGGCGTCCGACGTCGCGCAGGCGGAAGGCATCGTTGACACGCTGCTCGAACTTCGGGTTGCCCCACTGCGAGGCGTTCCACACCTGGCCGACCACGAAGCTCTTGCGGATCGTGGTGGTCGGATTGGTGTGGCCGTTGCTCATCAGGTAGCCCGGGGCATTGGTGCGCGTGGTCATCGCCGACAGGAAGGCACCGTACTCCATGGGCTGGATCTCGATGCGCACGCCCACCTGCTCCAGGTAGGCGCCGATCAGCGGCAGCAGCTCCATGTGGTTCGGATCGCAGGCGCAGACCTGCACCTTGAACGAGAAGCCCTTCGGGTAGCCGGCCTCGGCCAGCAGCTTGCGCGCCTTGTCGGGGTTGTAGGTGAACAGCTCCTTGACAGGCTCCGGCATGGCGCTGAGCGGCTCGAAGTAGCCGACGTAGTCCGGGTGCTGCGGGTAGGCGAACAGCTCCGCGTTGCCGCCGTAGAACTGCTTGACGATCTCCTGCTTGTTGACCGCCATATTGAGCGCGCGGCGCACGCGCAGGTCATTGAAGGGCTTGGCGTCGACGCGCATCGCCAGGTACTGGCCGTTGGTCGACAGCCAGCGCGACCACTTCAGCGCCGGCGCGCTCTTCTTCAGTTCCTCCACCGCGGTCCAGCGCACGTTCTCGGCGATGTCCAGCTTGCCGGTGCGCAGCATGGTGTTGCGCGTGGCCTCGTCCTTCACCGTGCGGATCACCAGCTTGTCGACAAAGGGCAGCTTGTAGTCCTTGCCGCCGATGCGCTCGCTGTCCCAGTACAGCGTGTTCTTCGTGTAGGTGCCGGCATTGCCCTGCACGAAGTTGCTCAGCACGAAGGGGCCGCTGCCGTTGACGTTCTTCCAGTTGCCGGCGCCGGCGGTCGCCACCTCCTTGGGCATGATGCCGGAGTAGTAGCCCCAGCCGAAGCGGTAGTCCCACTCGGCATTGAACTCCTTGAAGCGGAACAGCACCGTGTGCTTGTCGAGCGCCTCGACCTTGGCCACGTGGTCGAAGTAGGTGGGGATGCGCTTGGCGCTGCCGTTCTGGCGCTCGTAGCTGAACACCACATCCTCGGCCACCAGCTCACGCTCCGGCATCACCCCGGGCTTGGCGGGGAAGCGCACGCCCTTGCGCAGCTTGACTTCCAGCGTGAGCGGATCCAGCCATTTCCAGCTCTCGGCCAGTTCGCCGCGGATGGCGTCCTCGGGCAGCCAGGCGTCGGCCACGAAGGGGTACTTGCCGCCGTTGCGCCGGGCCTTGGACAGGTCGGCGACGAACAGCTGCTCGTAGACCTGGCCGGTATCGTAGTTCTGCTTCCAGTTCCAGTCCGCCAGGTCCCAGGAGAGCGCGGACACGGTCGGGTACATCGACCCCACCTCCACGCTGCCGCCGTACTTCGGCGCCTCGGCCTGCGCGCAGGCCGGGCCCGCCGCCCCTGCCAGCGCCAGCCCCGCCAGCGCCACCGATGCGATCCTCGCTGATGTGATCCAGTTCAAGCCGCGTCCCTCCTTCGTTGTCATGACTTCAAGGCGCCCGGCGCCGCGCATGCCGCGGGACTAGCGCGAACCGCGCATGCGCGGATCGATCAGGTCGCGCAGGGCATCGCCGAACACATTGATGGCGTACACGACCACGGTCAGGCAGATGCCCGGCGCCAGCGCCAGCCACGGCCCCTCGAACATGAAGGTGCGGCCGTTGCCGGACAGCATGCCGCCCCAGGTCGGTGCCGGCGGCGGCACGCCCAGGCCGAGGAAGGACAGCCCGGACTCGGCCAGGATGGCAGTGCCGACGCGCGTGGTGAACAGCACGATGACCGGCGGCATCACGTTGGGCAGCACGTGGCGCCACAGGATGCGGGGGGTCGACGCGCCCATCGACTGCGCCGCGTGCACGTACATGTTCTCGCGCACCGACACCACCGCGCTGCGGATGATGCGCGAGCCGCCGATGCCCAGCAGCAGCCCCATGGTCAGGATGATCTGCCAGCTCCCCGGCCCCAGCACCGAGACCACCACGATCAGGATCACCAGGTCCGGGAAACTCATCCACGCATCGACCATGCGCTGCACCACCAGGTCGAAGCGGCCGCCCAGGTAGCCGCTCAGGATGCCCAGCAGCACCGACACGGCGGTGGCCAGCGTGGCGGCCGACAGGCCGATCACCACCGACAGCCGCGCGCCGTACAGGCAGCGCGACAGCATGTCGCGGCCGAGGTTGTCGGTGCCGAAGGGATGGGCCCAGGAGGGTGGCTGCAGGCGCTGCATCATGTTGATCTGGTTGACGCCGTAGGGCGCCAGCCAGTCGGCGAAGACGCCGCAGAACAGGAACACGGCGCAGATCAGCGCGCCGGCGGCGCCCAGCGGCTTCTCGCGGCAGAGCCGGTGCAGCGGCGCGAAGGCCGCCACGGCTCGGTCGAAGGCGGCGGGCGCGTGGCGCGCGGCCGCCGGCATGGTGGCGTGGTTGGCTGCATGGGTGGCGGCCTGGGGAGCGGTATTGGCGGAACGGTCCATCAGCGGTGCCTCACTTTCGGATCGAACAGCCCGTAGCTCAGGTCCACGAGCAGGTTGATGAGCATCACGGCCGCGCCGACCACCAGGAACACGCCGGTGATGACGGGATAGTCGCGCTGGTTGACCGCCTCCAGCAGCAGCAGGCCCATGCCCGGCAGCGCGAAGATCTGCTCGATCACCACCGCGCCGCCGATCAGCAGCGGCGCCTGCAGGCCGACCAGCGTCACCACGGGAATCAAGGCATTGCGCAGCGCGTGGCGCAGGATCACCAGGCGCTCGTCCAGGCCCTTGGCCCAGGCGGTGCGGATATAGTCCTGGCGCAGCACCTCCAGCATCATGGTGCGTGTCATGCGCATGGTGATGGCCGACAGCGCCATGCCCAGGATGACGGCCGGCACCAGCATGTTCAGCACGTGGCGCAGCGGATCCTCCGAGAACGGCACGTAGCGGACCTCGGGCGACCAGCCCCACCACACCGACGGGAACACCATCACCATGGTGCCCATCCAGAAGCTGGGCACGGCCAGCATCAGCAGCGAGAAGGAACGCGCCGCATAGTCGGCCGCGGTGTCCTGCCGGATCGCCGACAGCACGCCGATCGGCAGCGCCACGCTGAGCGCGACCACCAGCGCCATCAGTCCCAGCGAGAAGGTGGCCGGCATGCGCGCCAGCACCATGCGCGCTACCGGCTCGCCTTGCCACAGCGAGTCGCCGAGGTCCCCGTGCAGCACGATATTGCCGATCCAGTGCAGGTACTGCCGCCACATCGGCTGGTCCAGGCCCAGCGCGCGGACCAGGTCGTCGCGGCTCTTGCTGTCGGCGCTGATGTCGTTCTGGCTCAGCATCAGGTCGACCACATCGCCCGGCACCATGCGCACGATGGCGAACACGATGACGCTGGCGAACAGCAGCGTCGGAACCAGCGCCAGCAGGCGGCGCAGCGCCTAGGCACCCATCGCGCTCACCCTGCCGACGCCCGGCGCGGCGCCCGGTCGTTCGATACCGAAAACACGATTACGGAAAATCCCCGACTCATGCTGCGCCTCCTGTCCCGTGCATCCACGCCAGGCCATGTTCTCCCTGCTTGCGCACAGGAGCATGAAATCAAGGCGAAATTCTCTGGAATCGAGCCGGCATGCAGGCGCATCGCGAGCGGCGCCAGCTGCCTCGAACAGCTTGCCGGGCCAGCATACCAACCTCACGAATTCAAGACAATCAGGAGGCGCCCCGAATGTCCTAGTGGTTTACCTTGGAAGCAGCGCGGCAACGCAGCGCATGCATGCGCTGCGCGTCGTCGGCATGGCGGGCGCACCGCACGCACCGATGCGGTGGTGCGCCAAGGACGAAGGATGCGGGCAGGAAAGGCATGCCGGGACACGGCGGCCCCGGCACGATGCAGCGCGGCAACGCGCCGCGCTGCAGCCGATCGGCTGCCGATCGATTGCCGATCGGTTGCCGATCGGAAGGAGCTCAGTAGCCGCGCAACGCCGCCCAGCGATCGGCATGGTAGTTGGCGTCGCCCAGCAGCACCTGCAGCGTGCGTGCGCGTTTCATGAAGAAGCCGATCTCGAAGGCGTCGGTCATGCCGATGCCGCCATGCATCTGCACGCCCTCCTGCACCGCCAGCGTGGCCGTGGTGCCGGCGCGCGCCTTGGCCGCGGCCACCAGCGCGCGCGGCGGCTCGGCATCCTCGTCCAGGCGCTGCTGGGTACGCAGCACCAGCGCGCGCGTGATCTCCAGGTCGGTGAACAGCTGCGCGGCGCGGTGCTGCAGCGCCTGGAACTCGCCGATCAGCTTGCCGAACTGGGGGCGCTCCTTCAGGTACTGCAAGGTCCGCGCGAAGGCCTCGTCGCCGACACCGAGCAGCTCCGAGGCCAGCGCCGCGCGCGCCAGGTCGAGCACCTCGCCGAGCGGCGCCGCGCCCTGGTCCACGCCGCCCAGCACGGCCTCCGCCGGCACCCGCACCCCGGCGAAGCGGATGCGCGCCGCATTGGTGGCGTCGGCCATCACGGTGCGCTCGACCTCCACGCCGGCGGCATCGCGCGGCACCAGGAACAGCGTGATGCCCTGCGCGTCGTCATCCGCGCCGGCCGTGCGCGCCACCACGATCAGGGTGTCGGCCACATGCCCGTCGACCACGAAGACCTTGCAGCCGTCGAGCACATAGCCGCCTTCGCCGGCGCTGGCGCGCAGCGACTGGCGCTCCGGCCGGTGGCTGCCGTGCTCGTCGATGGCGAGCGCGGTCAGGTGCCGCCCCTGCGCGATCGCCGGCAGCAGCCGCTCTTTCTGTGCCGCGCTGCCGAGGCGCGCCAGCAAGGCGGCGCCGACCAGCGCGGTGGAAAAGAAAGGCGATGGCGCCAGCGTGCGCCCGATCGCTTCCATGATGACGCCGGCCTCGACCGCGCCGAGGCCGCTGCCGCCGTACTGCTCGGGGACCAGCACGCCGGCGAAGCCGAGCTCGGCGAAGCCCGCCCACAGCTCGCGCGAGAAGCCCGTGGCGTCGCGCGCGTCGCGCAGCTTGCGCAGCGCGGCGATCGGCGCGCGCTCCTTCAGGAAGGCCAGCGCGCTGTCGCGCAGCATCTCCTGCGTTTCATTCAAGACGATTGCCATATGCGTTCCGATGTGCGTTCCGATGTGCGTTCCGATGCGGAGAGCCGGCGCTTCAGGCGCCGGGCAGGCCGAGCAGCCGCTTGGCGACGATATTGAGCTGGACCTCGCTGGTACCGCCCTCGATGGAGTTGGCCTTGCTGCGCAGCCAGGCCCGCGCGGCGGCACCCTCCTGGCTGCGCTCGCTTTCCCATTCCAGCGCGTCGCTGCCGCCGACGGCCATCAGCAGCTCGTGGCGGCGCTTGTTGAGTTCCGCGCCGTAGTACTTGAGCACCGACGAGAAGGCGGCGATGCCCTCGCCCT
Source organism: Cupriavidus sp. USMAHM13 (assembly GCF_001854285.1). Lineage (NCBI taxonomy): Bacteria > Pseudomonadati > Pseudomonadota > Betaproteobacteria > Burkholderiales > Burkholderiaceae > Cupriavidus > Cupriavidus sp. USMAHM13. Next base: position 1,780,125 of record NZ_CP017752.1, on the reverse strand, counting down.
GGCGGGCCAGGTCCACCGCCCGCTCGCCGGCGCAGGCGAAGGCCGCCTCGTCGATCTCGAAGGCAGCGAGCTGGGCGCGCAGCACCGGCGCATCGAGCGCGCCGCGCGCGTCCACGCCGAGCGTCTCGGCGGCCAGCTGACCGAGCGGCTTGCGCGCGCCACGCCCGCCGATCGCGCTGATCATCTCGCGCTCGTGGGTCAGCAGGTACTTGGCGATCTCCCAGCCGCCGTTGGCTTCGCCGAGCAGATTGGCGCGCGGCACCTTGACGTCGTCGAAGAAGGTCTCGCAGAACGGCGACTTGCCCGAGATCAGCACGATCGGGCGGGTCGAGACCCCGGGCGTCTCCATGTCGAACAGCAGGAAGCTGATGCCGGTGTGCTTCTGCGCGGCGGCATCGGTACGCACCAGGCAGAAGATCCAGTCGGCCTTGTCGGCGTACGAGGTCCAGACCTTCTGGCCGTTGACCACGAAGTGGTCGTCGCGCTCCTCGGCGCGCGTCTGCAGCGCGGCCAGGTCGGAACCGGCATTGGGCTCCGAGTAGCCCTGGCACCAGCGGATCTCGCCGCGCGCGATGCGCGGCAGGTGCTCGCGCTTCTGCGCCTCGGTGCCGTACTTGAGCAGCGCCGGGCCCAGCATCGAGATGCCGAAGCTCTGCAGCGGCACGCGGCAGCCCAGCTCGGCCATCTGCTGGCGCAGCACCTTGGCCTGGGCGCGCGACAGGCCGCCGCCGCCGTAGGCCTGCGGCCACTCCGGCACGGTCCAGCCGCGCTCGGCCATGCGCGCCAGCCACTGGCGCTGTGCCTCGGACTGGAAGCGGAAGCGGCGCCCGCCCCAGCAGATGTCCTCTTCGCTGCGCATCGGTTGCCGCATCTCGGGCGGGCAATTGGCTTCCAGCCAGGCGCGCGTCGCCTGGCGGAAGGAATCGAGGTCTTCCACGCTTGTCTCCTGTCTTGTCCTGCGCTGCCTTGGCCGGCAGCCGGCGGCCACGCTCCGGCCCCGGATCCTTCTTTTTCGAAAACTCGGTATCGAGGGCACCGGCCTGTCGCGTTATACAAGCCGGCACTCGGCAGCGTCAATACCGCGCCGGCGCCCGGCTTGACGGCCCCAAAGCCCTTGGCGGCAGCCGGCGGCGCCCAGCCGATGCCAAGCAGGGAAAGGCGCATGACGAGAATTCATGAAGGCCAGAGGCAGGCGGCATGGCCGGCCGCCGGCCGCGCCATGCGCCGCCGGCGCGGAGCCGCGCCGCCTGCGCAGGACGAGCCGGCAAGCGGCCCTGCAGGCACCGCAGGTGCACAGCGGCCGCGCCGCCCGGCCCGCGCGATGCAGTGCAATGTGATAGCATCGCCCGACAACATACCCGGTTTCCTAAGATGGCAGCCCAGGGCCGCCCGCGCGGCGGTTTTGCACTGCAGTACGACAGAGAAGACAGGGAAGCCGGACAAGAGGAGGAGAGACAGTGAAGGCCGAAGCCACCAGCACGGCTTGCAGCGCCGGGAACGCCGGCGGCGCGGAGCACGCGACCGCGCCGGCGCGCCCGGCCGACCGCCCCACCTATCCCGGCGCGCGGGCGCCGGACCGCCGCCGCAGCGTGGATGCCGGTGGCATCGGCCTCGCCGTCTACGAATGGGGCGCGCCTGACGCCACGCCCATCCTGCTGGTCCATGGCGCCCTCGACTTCGCCCGCACCTTCGACGGCTTCGCGCCGCTGCTGGCCGATGCCGGCTACCGCGTGGTCTCCTACGACCACCGCGGCCACGGCGATTCCGAGCATGCCGACCTGTACAGCTGGCTGGCCGACGAGCGCGACATGCTGGCGGTGGCCGATTCGATCACGCCCGAGCCCTGCATCGCCATCGGCCACAGCAAGGGCGGCTCGCTGCTGGTGCATGCCATCCAGGCCCTGCCGCACCGCTTCAGCCGTTTCGTCGCCATCGACGGCCTGCCCTTCCGCCGCCCCCAGACGGACAGCAGCACGCGCGAGAAGAAGACCATGAACGCCGAGTTCATCGTGCGCTGGCTGGATGCGCGCCGCACCTGCGGCGAGCGCGAGCGCAAGCCCGGCACGCTGGACGACCTGGCACGGCGGCGCGCGCGCATGAATCCGCGCCTGTCGCACGACTGGCTGCGCTACATCGCCTCGCACGGCGCGCGCCAGGATGCCGACGGCTGGCGCTGGAAGCTGGACCCCGCCATCGGCATGTCGGGCTTCGGCCCGATGCGCGCGCGCTGGGTGCTGGAGCGCCTGCCCGGCTTCCCGGTGCCGATGCTCGCCATCTTCGGCACGGAAAAGGAGCCGATGGGATGGGACGCCGGCGCGGACGACCTCGCGCCCTATTTCCCGCCATCGGCGCAGGTCCACGTGCTGCCCGACACCGGCCACTTCATCCACGTCGAGCGGCCGCGCGAAACCGCCGAGCGGATCCTGCCGTTCCTGCAACCGTGACGTCCAGCCCAGCGATGACCGCCCTGCCCCCACGCGCCGCCACGCCTCCCCTGCTGCTGCGCCACCACCGCCTGCACCTCGCCCTGCATACGCTCAAGCCCGGCCCCGGTCCGGCCCTGCTGCTGCTGCACGGCCTCGGCGAGGCCTCGCCCGGCGCGCTGCCGCCCGGGTACGCCGCCTGGCCCGGCGCCGTCCACGCACTGGACTTCACCGGACACGGAAAGTCCGACCTGCCGCGCGGCGGCGGCTACAGCTGCGAACACCTGATGGCCGACGCCGACATCGCACTGGCCCACCTGGGCAGCGCCACCCTGGCCGGGCGCGGCCTCGGCGGCTACGTCGGCCTGATGCTGGCCGGCGCGCGGCCGGCCCTGGTGCGCGGCGTCCTGGTACTCGACGGTCCCGGCCTGGCCGGCGGCGTGGCCGTCGACAGCAACCCGCACATCCCCGTGGTCGACACGGCGCGGCGCGGCGCCCCCGACCCCTACGCCATCGCCGACCTCGCCACCGAGATGCGCCCGCCGCGCTATGCCGTCAACTACGCCCGGCTGGCGGCACAACATGCGGCCCAGCAATCCGCACAGCAAGCCGCACCGGTACCGCCGCTGGCGGTCTGCTGCCGCGAGCATCCCGAATGGCTGCTTGCCGTGATGGCCGAACTCGGGCTGGCACCGACACCGCTGACCGAGGCGCTCGCCACCTATGCCGCCCACGCTGCGCAGGCCGTGCCGCCGACAGCGCCGGGTAGCGCTGGCGGCGCTGGCGGCGCTGGCGGCGCGGGCGGTGCGGGAGCGCGCGCATGAGCGCCAAGCTGGATGCCAGCGCCCTGCCCGGCACCGCCGCCCACGCGGAACAGGCCGAGCACGGCTTCCTGGCCCATGTGCAGCAGCACCTGCCGCGCAACGCACGCGCCTTCCTGGTCCACGGCATGCTGGGCATGACCGGCTTCCGCCTGGTCACCGCCCCCACCTTCGTGCCGGCCTACATCTACCTGCTGTCCGGCTCCAAGCTGGTGGTCGGCTGCGTGCTGTCGGCCCAGTATGCCGGCATGGCGCTGTCCTCGATCTGGGGCGCGACGCAGATCGAGCACCGGCAGCGCGTGATGCCGCTGATCTACCTGGTCGGCTGGATGGTACGCCTGCAGATCCTCGGGCTGGCGCTGTCGGCCTTCCTGCTGTCGGGCTTCCCGGCGCTGGCGGCGGCGGCCGCCTTCCTGCTGCTGTTCGGCCTGTTCAACGGCGTGCAGAACGTCACCTTCAACTACCTGACCTCGAAGATCATCCCGCTGGCCCGGCGTGGCGCGCTGACCGCGCGCCGCAACTTCCTCGGCGGCCTGACCGCCGCCGCGGTGGCCTGGCTCGGCGGCGAACTGCTGGTCGGCCGCAATGTGTTCGGCAACGGCTACGCCACCACCTTCCTGTGCGCGTTCATCCTGACCAGCCTGGGCATTTCGGCGCTGACGCGCATGCGCGAACCCGCGCTGCATGACGTGCATGCTCCCTCCGGCTTCGGCAAGCGGCTGCGCGAGCTGCCCGCCCTGCTGCGCCAGGACCCGGACTACGTGCGCTTCTTCCTGGCGCGCGCGCTGGTGGCCCTCAGCATGATGGCGGTGCCCTTCTACGCCATCTACGTCGGCACCCATATCCCGCTTTCGGGCGCCACCCTGGGCTACCTCAGCCTGGCCTACCTGATGGCCCAGACCACCAGCAACCTGGCCTGGGGCTGGCTGGCCGACCGGCGCGGCTACCGCGTGGTGTTCCTCGCCAGCATCGGCCTGTGGGCCGCCGCCACCGCCGCGCTGCTGCTGTGCGAGGCGCGCTGGGCCTTCCTGCTGGTGTTCTGCGGGCTGGGCGCCGGCTTCGGCGGCTACTTCCTCGCCTCGGACAATTTCGCGCTGGAATTCGGCCGGCGCAAGGACCGCCCGATGCTGCTCGCGGTGTCGGATACCGCGACCTACTCGATGATGGCGCTCGGCCCTGTGCTGGGCGGCCTGCTGGCGCAGCGCGCCGGGCTGCCGGCGGTGTTCCTGCTCGCCATCACCGTGCTGGGCGCGGCCTTCATGCTGGCGCGCCGGGTACGCGATCCGCGCCGGCGCGGGCAACCGCCCGGCGGCGACGGCGGCCTGCCGCGCGCGGCCTGACCTTCCCTCAGCTTCCCCCCAGAATCCCTGCACGCAGGCGCGGCAGGGCCGACCTCAGCAAGGAGACCACCCATGCGTGAAGCCGTCATCGTTTCGACCGCGCGCACCCCGATCGGCAAGGCGCACCGCGGCGCCTTCAACAACACGCAGGCGCAGGAGCTGGGCGCGCACGCCATCGCCCATGCGGTGCAGCGCGCCGGCATCGACCCTGCCCTGATCGAGGATGTGATCCTCGGCTGTGCCGTGCAGCAAGGCACCACCGGCGGCAACGTGGCGCGCCAGGCGCTGCTGCGCGCCGGCCTGCCGCAGACCATCGCCGGCATGTCGCTCGACCGCCAGTGCGCCTCCGGCCTGATGGCCATCGCCACCGCCGCCAAGCAGATCATCGTCGACGGCATGCAGGTGGCCGTGGGCGGCGGCCTCGAATCGATCTCCCTGGTGCAGAACGACAAGATCAACCGCTACCGCAGCCAGGATCCGCGGCTGGTGGAACAATTGCCCCAGATCTACATGACCATGCTGGAGACCGCCGAGATCGTGGCGCAACGCTACGGCGTCAGCCGCGAGGCGCAGGACGCCTACGCGCTGCAGTCGCAGCAGCGCACCGCCGCGGCCCAGCAAGCCGGGCGCCTCGACGCGGAGATCGTGCCGATCAGCACCACCATGCTGGTCACCGACAAGGCCACCGGCGCCGTCAGCGAGCAGCCGGTCACGCTGTCGCGCGACGAAGGCAACCGCCCGTCCACCACGCTGGCCGACCTGCAGGGCCTGAAGCCGGTCTTCAAGAACGGCCAGCGCGTGGCCGAGGGTGCCTACATCACCGCCGGCAATGCCTCGCAGCTCTCCGACGGCGCCTCGGCCATGGTGCTGATGGAGGCCAAGGAGGCCGAGCGCCGCGGCCTGCAGCCGCTCGGCGCCTACCGCGGCATGGCGGTGGCCGGCTGCGATCCGGACGAGATGGGCATCGGCCCGGTGTTCGCCATTCCCAAGCTGCTCAAGCAGCACGGCCTGAGCATCGGCGACATCGGCCTGTGGGAGCTGAACGAAGCCTTCGCCAGCCAGGTACTGCATTGCCGCGATACGCTCGGCATTCCCGACGAGCGCCTCAACGTCTCGGGCGGCGCGATCTCCATCGGCCATCCCTACGGCATGTCGGGCGCCCGCATGGCGGGCCACGTGCTGCTCGAAGGCAAGCGCCGCGGCGCCAGGTTCGGCGTGGTGACGATGTGCGTCGGCGGCGGCATGGGTGCCGCCGGCCTGTTCGAGATCTTCTGATCCCCGCCACATCCGTCCGCCAAGGCATCCGGCCACGACATCCAGGAGACAACGCATGACCGCCATCAACCCCGTCACCACCCTCGAGATCGAAGACGGCATCGCCGTGCTCACGCTCGATTCCCCGCCCGTCAACGCCCTCTCGGCCACGGTCCGCGCCGGCATCCGCGACGGCGTCGCGCAAGCCAGCGCCGACCCCGCCGTGCAGGGCATCGTGCTGATCTGCGCCGGCAAGACCTTCATCGCCGGCGCCGACATCACCGAGTTCGGCAAGCCCCCGGTCGGCCCGGCCCTGCAGGAAGTGCAGGCGCTGATCGAAGACGCGCCCAAGCCCGTGGTCGCCGCCATCCACGGCACCGCGCTGGGCGGCGGCCTGGAAGTGGCGCTGGTGTGCCACTACCGCGTGGCCACGCGCTCGGCCAAGTGCGGCCTGCCCGAGGTCAAGCTCGGCCTGCTGCCGGGCGCGGGCGGCACGCAGCGCCTGCCCCGCATCGTCGGTGCGGCGCGCGCGCAGGAGATGGTCACCTCGGGTGAGCACGTGCCGGCAGCGGCCGCCGCCGAAATGGGCCTGGTCGACGCCCTCACCGACGACGCCTCGCTGCGCGCCGACGCCATCGCCTTCACGCGCAAGGTGATCGCCGAAGGCCGCCCGCTGCGCAAGGTGCGCGACCTCAACGAGAAGGTGGAAGCCGCGCGCGGCCAGCCCGAACTGTTCGCCGAGTTCCGCCGCGCCAACGCGCGCCGCTTCCGCGGCTTCGACGCGCCCGAGTACAACATCCGCTGCATCGAGGCAGCGGTCAACCTGCCCTTCGACCAGGGCCTGGCCACCGAGCGCAAGCTGTTCCTGGAACTGATGCAGGGCACCCAGTCGGCCGCCCAGCGCTACTACTTCTTCGCCTCGCGCCAGGTGTGGAACCTGCCCGACGTGCCGGCCGACACGCCGCTGATCCCGGTCAAGCGCGTCGGCATCATCGGCGCCGGCACCATGGGCGGCGGCATCGCCATGAACTTCCTCAACGCGGGCATCCCGGTCACCATCGTCGAGACCGCGCAGCCCGCGCTCGAACGCGGCGTGCGCACCATCCGCGCCAACTACGACAACACCGCCAGGAAGGGCCGCCTGAGCGCCGCCGCCGTCGAGCAGCGCATGGCCCTGCTCACGCCCACGCTGGACCTGGCGCAGCTCGCCGACGCCGACCTGGTGATCGAGGCTGTGTTCGAAGACATGGCGGTCAAGAAGGAAGTGTTCGGCAAGCTCGACAAGATCGCCAAGCCGGGCGCCATCCTCGCCACCAACACCTCCGCGCTCGACGTCAATGAGATCGCCGCCTCCACCTCGCGCCCGGAGTCGGTGATCGGCCTGCACTTCTTCTCGCCGGCCAACGTGATGAAGCTGCTGGAAGTGGTGCGCGGCGACCAGACCTCCAAGCCGGTGATCCGCACCTCGATGGAACTGGCGCGCAAGATCGGCAAGATCGCCGCGCTGGTAGGCGTGTGCCCCGGCTTCGTCGGCAACCGCATGCTGGCCCAGCGCCAGCGCGAGGCGCAGAAGCTGGTGCTGGAAGGCGCCCTGCCCTGGGACGTGGACCGCGTGCTGTACCAGTTCGGCTTCCCCATGGGCCCGTTCGCCATGAGCGACCTGGCCGGCCTGGACCTGGGCTGGACGCGCGAGAAATCCAGCAGCTCCACGCTGCGCGAGATCCTGTGCGAGATGGATCGCCGCGGCCAGAAGACCGGCGCCGGCTACTACGACTACGACGAAAAGCGCAACGCCAAGCCCTCGCCGGTGGTGGAACAGATCATCCGCGACTTCGCCGCCCGGCAGGGCAAGAGCAGCCGCACCGTATCGGACCAGGAAATCCTGGAGCGCTGCATCTACCCGATGATCAATGAAGGCGCCAGGATCCTGCAGGAAGGCAAGGCCATCCGCGCCTCCGACATCGACGTGGTGTGGGTCAACGGCTACGGCTGGCCGGTCTACCGCGGCGGCCCGATGTGCTACGCCGACACCATCGGCCTGGACAAGGTGCTGGCCACGATGAAGCGCTTCGAGGCAGAGCTGGGCGCGGACTTCAAGCCGGCCGGATTGCTGGAGGACCTGGTGGCGCAGGGCAAGCGGTTTGCGGACTTGAAGTAAGGCGGCACACTCCCTCGCGCCTCCCCAAGGCGCGAGGGAAGGCCCGTCGCGCCTTGCCTCGTGCCGTTCGGCACGGTAGAGCAGGCCGCGTCCTGATGATCCGCAGGACCCGATCCCCGCATCCATCTGCCAGCCACACAGGCGGCTTCGCCCGACATTGCGCCGCGATCGGTACGCCGCGATCAGCGCGGCCCGATCCATGCGCCTGGGTTCTCCACGGCGTATCGGGTAGCAGGGCTTCCCTCTGTCCTCCTCCTTCCCCGCTCGATCCGGAAGACCGCCATCCTGCATGCCGCACCGGCTTTCAGCCATGTCCCGGCGACCGGACAGGCAGACATCTATGCGTCATGAAGCGCACAGACAATCCATGCGGCACCGCCGCGTCCGGGTGACGCGGCGGCCTGCGCCACCCGATCACGACAGAAGGGAAACACCATGGATCGCCGCCGGTTCCTCCAGTGGGGAAGCTTCCTCACGGTCTCCGTCGCCACCACCGGCCTTGCCGGCTGCGGTAGCGATGACGCGCCAGCCACGCCGGGCAGCCCGGCCGCGCCCGATGCCACGACGGACGGCACCGCCCCTTTCGCCTTCGCGCAGGGCGTGGCATCCGGCGATCCGAAGCCGGACAGCATCGTGCTGTGGACCCGGGTCGGCGGCGCCGACGGCAAGCAGGCCGTGCCCGTGACCTTGCAGGTGTCCGCCACCGCCGACTTCGCCGCCCTGCTGGTCAATACGAAGCTGAGCGCCCTGCCCGACTGGGACTACACGGTGCGCAACAAGGTCACCGGGCTGGCCGCGGCCACCACCTACTATTACCGCTTCGTCGCCGGCAACGTCGCCAGCCCGGTCGGCCGCACGCGCACCGCACCCGCACCCGGCACGCCGCTGGCGCAGCTCAAGTTCGCCTTCATCACCTGCCAGGACTGGAGCGTCAACCACTGGGCCGGCATGGAGGAACTGGCGGCGCAGGACCTGGACTTCGTCATCCACCTGGGCGACTACATCTACGAAACGGTGGGCGCCGCCTTCCAGACCGGCAAGGTTGAGTCGCGCCACGGCCAGCTCAAGCTGCCCGACGGCACCGCGCGCGCGGACGGCGCGCGCTATGCGACCACGGTCGGCGACTACCGCTACCTCTACCGCTCCTACCGCAGCGACGCACGCCTGCAGGCACTGCATGCGCGCTTCCCGGTGATCGCGATCTGGGACGACCACGAGTTCTCCGACGACTGCTGGCAGGACCACCAGGTCTACAGCGCGGACGACGACCAGACCCCGCGCACCGCGCGCCGGCGCGGCGCCAGCCAGGCCTGGTTCGAGTACATGCCGGCAGACGTCAGCATCGACCTCGCCAACCCGTCCTTCCGCAATATCCAGATCTATCGCGCCTTCACCTTCGGCCAGCTGGCCACGCTGGTGATGACCGACGAGCGCCTCTACCGCGCCGACCACGTGATCCCGGAGCAGGCCGCCGGCAGCGAGATCGGCAGCCGCTACTTCGTGCCCAAGGCCACGCTGTCCGCCCTGGAGGCCCGCAAGATCAACGCCGCGGGCAACGCGCTGACGCCGGTGTCGCTGCTTGGCGACACGCAGCGCGCCTGGTGGCAGGAGCAGATGCGCGCTGCCGCCACCACCTGGAAGCTGTGGGGTAACGAGGTGTCGCTGCTGCGCATGCAGCTCGATGGCGTGCAGGCCGTGGCCGGCATGGTGGCCGCTGCGCTGGCCGGCGCCAACGCCGCGCTGGCGCCGCTGCAGCCGGCCATGACAGCGGCGCTGGCCGCCGACCTCGCGGCGGCCAAGGCGGACGGCAGCTATCCGCATCCCGCCTACGCCGCGCTCAAGGCCGTGCTGGCCGGCGCCGGCATCGACGGCGCCACCTTCGACGCGGCCCTGCGGGGACAGATCGACGCGCAGTTGCCGAACGCGGCGCTGCTCGACCAGTACCTCCTCAACGCCGACCAGTGGGATGGCTACAACGCCGAGCGCAAGTCGCTGATGGCCTTCCTGAAGGCGCAGGGCATCGCCAACGTGGTGGCGCTGACCGGCGACATCCACGCCATCTTCGCCGGCCCGGTGATGGACGACTACGATGCCGCCACGCCGGCACCGGTCATGGTCGACCTGGTCACCGCGGGGCTGTCGAGCAACTCCTTCCACAGCTACTTCAAGAGCGTGGTCGACAGCGACCCTGCCTTCTCCGCCGCCAGGGCCCTGGTCTACACCATGCAGAACGGCGCCATGGTCAACACCTTCAACAGCACCTTGAAGGCCTTCAACCCCTGGCTCAAGCTGGTCGATACCGATGCCCAGGGCTACGCCGTGGTCACCCTCACCACCACCAGGTTGAGCTGCACCTTCCACAAGCTCAAGCCACTGGTGGCGGGCAGCGCGCCGGCGCTGCCCGCCACCGCCAGCACATTGACGGTGGAGGTGCAAGCCGGCACAGCGGGGGTCAATGTCGTCTGACGAGCGGGGCAGCCGCTACGCTTGCCTGCACGCCCGCTCACGCTGCCGTTATTGCCTTGCCATCGGCATCCGATGGCAAGGATCCTCCATGAGTCCTAGAATGGAAAAACGACTCCACGAATTGCAGAGGAAGGAGTATTGCCAAGACAACATGGCCGACTGATGTTTCAACGAATCTATGAGTATCTCAAACAGCAATTTTCACGTCGTTTACGACGGCACACGTTGGGCGGTTGCCATTGAAGGCGAAGGCCGGGTGAGAGTGGGAGTCACTTATGCCCGCGCATTGGCCATTGCTACGTCACTGGCGACGCTAAGAGGTGCACTGCTCTATATACACAATGAAGACGGCACGGTGGCACAGAGGGTCAGCTTCTGCTGAACGCACCTGAAGGCACCTGAAGGCGCGACATCAGCGACCTGTCGCATCGCGCACGCGTGACTTGCCTTCACCCGCCGGCCGCAAGCCTCGTCACCGACTCCGGCACTGAGAAGAAAAGCCGCTCGCTGGCGGCCTTTCCGCTTTGAACGCGATGAGGATCTCGACCGCTATGCGGTTCTCGACACATCCCTCATGACGAGAGCGTTAACGAGGATCCTCAGCGCGTCGATATCCAATTCGCCGGATTGCATTGGCAGGCGGAAAAGCCGCAATCTCGGAAAGATGGTAGCCGCCACTTCATCGCACCGATCGAAAGTCTCGAACGGACCGAATTCCCACTTGACCGTGCCGAAGACTTCCACCAGGCGATTGCCACCAGTCAGCAGTGGATACGTTGCAATGAAATGCTCATGGAATTGTCTCATCGCTCCTCCTGATGCCTCGCATTCAAATTGCCCCCGTAGTTCATCTGCCGATTTCATCTTCAATCTTCATATTCCACCATAGCGATACCATCATCCGGAACCATTGAGCTTTACACCCTGTTGCACAGCCTGAAACTCGACTCGTTTCAATACTGCGCAAGAAAAAGAGTGCGCGATGCCCCGGCGCTATGGCCGGGCGCTCAACGCCGCAATGTCATCGCGGGCTTTCTTTTCGCCGTAACCCAGCGCCGCATCAGCGCTTCCGAAATAGTCGACGCCATCGATAAGATCGTATGAATGCACCTTAAGGAAATCCGCCCTGACCGGGTTGCCGTCGGTACGTGCGATGGAGTAGCGGACCACATAGCCCGATCGAAGGGGATCGTCGCCGTGGTCAGCCTCGATCGATACCTCATAGTCGCCAATCGTGATATGTCTCTGCATGTTCGCCTCCGCGTTGCGCGGCCTGGCACCTCGATCGCCAGCGAGCATTGCTTTCTCCGCCCGCGCGCAGGACGATGGCGCCGGGGACGATGAAAAGGATGGCGCGGTGCGATGTACCGCGGCTGCCCGCCTGGCAGTTGCAGAAAGCGAGCGGATTCCGCCACGGGCGCCCCGCGGGCTCCAAGGCGGGCCCGCCCGCGTCGGGTTCGGGGAAGGACGATCGGTAAAGCACGCGTGCCACCGGCGGGAACGGGAAGCGCTAGCCGGCGATGACGGCACGCCTCGCCAGTTCAAGCTCGGTCCGTTGATCGCCGACGCCGTAGATCACCAGAAGACCGGCTTGCTCCAAGGCCTTCTGCACACCGGCAGCTATCGCTTCCGCGCGTGACAGAAAGTAGAAGCGCTCACGTTCGAAGCTGTCGGATTGCACGGTCCATCGTCCGTCTTCAGCGAGCGTTACTCGAATAGTCGCGGTTGTCATGATCGCCTTCGATTTGGTGCCTGCGTATGTAATCTTTGTAGGCGAGCACGAATCGAAGCAGTATCAGACAATCTCCTACAGTGTTGCGTATGACCGCACAAGAGAAAAGACGGCAGGTCCGGTTGCCGTCTCGCTGACAGATGAGCCGATTCTCCGCACTTTTCGGTGCGTCCGCGTCCGGACCGGACCGGCTGGATCAGCGACCCGCGGAAATGCGGGCCGAGCGAAAAAATAACGAGCCCCCGGTCAGAGTTGGCCGGGGAACTCGATTCCCTGCCAAGTCCCCGTTCTTTCTCCCTCGTTACGCTCGGATTTTAGCCAATCCACCGAAGAAATGCGGGTTGTTCCCCTCGGCAAGGCTGTCCGGAATCCGCCCATTCCTTGCGGTCAGGGCCGGCAAGGAATGGCGGGTCGCCCGGCACCGCGGCACCGGATCATCAGGCAGCAAACGGCGTGATCGGCACGACCGGTACCGTCTCCAATCCTGCGGCACATGCTGGCGGCCGAAGTCCCGCAGAGGCGCAGGCCCGGCGCCGGTCGCTCACGCTTTCCACCCCGCTCTCCTGCACGGTGTCCAGGAAAGCCACCAGGTCTCGGTAGTAGTCGGCCTGCATGCGGGCATGCAAGAGGTGCTGCTCGGCTTGCAGCAACATCCGCCGCGCCTCCTGCAACTCCCTGGCCGCGGTCCTTTGCGGGCTCCTCGGCTTGAACCAGCTCGTCACCGAATCCATCGACATCCCCTCCTCGTTCCGCTTGCCCATGCAGCATCCCCGCGGACCGCACCCGGCGCGCGGCGTATGCCGCAGGCACGGCACAGCCTGCTTCAGGCCCTCACGTGCCCGCGGCTGGTCACTGCATGTGCTGGCCGCCGTTGATGGCGATGTTGGCACCGGTGACAAAGCCCGCTTCGCGTGAGCACAGGTACTGGACCAGTGCCGCGATCTCCTCCGGCTGCCCCAGCCGGCCGACCGGGATCTGGGGGATGATCCTGGTCTCCAGGATCTCCGCCGGTACCGCCGTGACCATCCTGGTAGCGATATAGCCCGGGGAAACCGTGTTGACGGTGACCCCGCGCTTGGCCACTTCGAGTGCCAGCGCCTTGGTGAAGCCGTGCATGCCCGCCTTGGCGGCCGCATAGTTGGCCTGGCCGAAGCCCCCCTTCGATCCGATGATGGAGGCGATATTGATGATGCGCCCCCAGCCACGCTCGACCATGCCGTCGCATACCTGCTTGGTCATATTGAAGAGCGAGTCGAGATCGGTACGCAGCACGGCATCCCAATCGATCTTGTTCAGCTTCTTGAAGCTGCTGTCGCGTGTGATACCGGCATTGTTGATCAGGATATCCACGCCCCCCACTTCGGCCCGGATCCTTGCCACGCACGCTTCGCAAGAAGCGTAATCGGCCACGTCCACGCCGTACGCGATGAAGTGCCGGCCGTCCTCGGCCATTCTCGCCAGCCAGGCACCCGCACCATCATTGCCTGGCGAGTGCGTGACCACCACGATGTAACCGGCATCCAGCAGCCTGACGCTGATGGCTTCGCCGATGCCTCCCATGCCACCTGTTACCAAGGCGATCTGCTTGCTCATGATCGGTTCTCTCTTGATCTGTTCCGATGGTTGCTGCGCTTGCGCTGCTTCTCCCGCAGACAGCGCGGCGGGCGCCAGGTCGAGCACCGGCGCCCGCAAGGCCGGCGTCGCCGCCGCGACGGCAACGGAGGCCCTTCCTGTCGGCCTCCCGTGGCGACCGCGCCTGTCGCAAGCCGTGTCAGCGCTTTGCCTCAGAACGCGCGGATTCTGCATTGGCCTTGCGCGCGGCGCTCGAGGCTGTCGCGGCCGCGTCGATCACCTGGTGCTCGGCCAACTCGATGGCGTGCTGGGTGGCCTGCTGCATGGAGTCATAGAAGGCAGCCGTGGAGGCCAAGGTGGATTGCCAGGCGTTCCAAGTGCCATCGGTTCCGCTCGGCGCACCTTGGCTGGCCTTCTCCAGGGCCTGCTGCATGTTGCGCAGATTGGAATCGAACTGGGCTTGCGCGACCTTCTGGTATTCCGCACGGGTACCGGCGGCGATCTCGCACACACGTTGCACGTAGTTCCGCATTCTTTCCGTCGTGGGCTCGACCAGGCTCAGTTGCAGCGCGAAGAGTTCCGGCGCGTCCTTGACGGCGGAGGCCCTGAGCACATGCTTCTGGCTTTCCGACAGGCTTTCCCGGAACGTCTGCACGCCAAGCGCCGTGAGTTGCTGGCAGGCGTCCAGGGTCTTTGTGGTCAGGCCGAAGGCGATATCGAAGCTGGCGGCTTGCATGGCCTTCAGCGGTTCCAGATTCAATGCTTGCATCATGCGCTCCTGTGTATGCTCCCGACGTACGGATGTGGCAGGGCCTCCTGCCGCTCTCGTGCCGGGATGCGTGGGGTGATTCGGGAAACTGCAGGGATGCCAGGTCATTCGCACGCGCCGCGCGCGGCTCCCGGCCAGGCCGGTCTGGCGCCGCCTTCTAGCCCGTTCTCGTGCCGGCTTCGTGCGGCTGCCTGGACGCCGGCGCTGACGCGCCTTGCCAGACCGGCTCGACGGTCGCCATCATCGGCAACGTCGATCGATTCAGCTCCGCGGCGACACCGAGCACCTGATCCTGGCAGACGTCGACGACGTCGATGACCAGGCTTTCCGCTCCGCGCACGGCATCCACATGAGCCGAAACGCCACCTATCTTGTCGGCTTAGCGCGCCAGGCCCTGCCAGATGGCCACGACGTGCAGGGCGCCGCCCTTCGATTGCACGGTCAATCGTTGCGTGATGTTCATAAGGGCTCTGTGGAAGGATTGGGAGGGAGATTCAGCGTGTGATCCGCGCCCTCTCCACGGGAAGAACCAGCCTAATGAACTTTCGTGCAAAGAAACACCACGACCGCCTGTTCTGAATCGGCACCTTGCGGACACCCTTGGCTTGCTTGAGTCAGCGGCCGCGAATCGCCAGACACAGACGAATAGCGAGCGCGACAGCCGCACCGGGGTGCTTCGCTGGTGACGTTCAGAGCCGCAACGGCCCCGCCGAAGTGGCGCCAGATCCGCACTGCAAGTCCTTCGGCGAGCGACCCGGCGCGGCTCGACTACTGCAGAGCTGTCCTAAAGTGTAGAATTTCGGACACTGAAGCGGATTCCGGATGGCACTCATGCGGTCGACGTTCATCTATTCGAATAGCGCACCGGACATGGATGCCATCGAGCACCAGTTGTCGGCAGCCGACCGCGCAGGCTATACCGTCGACCTGAGGCGTGCCTTCTGGGAGTGCGTGCCGCCCTTGGTAAGCGCGCTCGAACGCCCCCAGCTGCGCGCTCTCATGCAGCGCCTCGCCAACGGGGACGTGGTCGTGGTCATGCAGTTGTCCTGCCTCGGGCGCAGCGTCCAGGATGTGCTCGCGACCATCATGAGATTCCGCAAGCTCGGCGTCGGGCTGTACTGCGTGGAGCTGGGCCGCGCGGATCTGGCCCGCAGATCGCCCCCGATGGCCGTCACGCTGCTGCGCGCCATTGCCGCGATCGACGAGGCGACGCGCAGCGAGCGCATGCGCGCGAGCGCCGCCGAGGCCAAGGCCAACGGCAAGCAGCTGGGGCGGCGGCCCTCGCTCGGGAAGGCGGAGCGCAATGGGATCCTGCAGTCGCTGTCGGATGGAGCTTCGGTCAGCGAGGTGGCCCGGTTCTTCGGCACATCCCGGCAGACAGTGCTGCGCATCCGGACCGCCCATGCCGAACAGAACGGCCCGCTCAGCCCGTTGAAGCCGGCTGGCGGTGCGCCGCCCGACAACCTGGAAACCGAATCCCCGCCGCTCGCAGACAGGCCTGGGCGGGCATGACCGTCAACACTCTCCTTCCTCACGTCCCCATGGCTCCGTCCATTGCATCAGGGCTGTTCAGCAAGCTCAAGTTTCCGATCATCGGCCTCGGCGCTTCGGCGGGAGGCACTGAAGCCTTGCTCAGCTTCTTTGAAGAGATGCCTGCCGACAATGGCATGGCCTTTGTCATTGTCCTGCACCTCGCACCGGAGCAGTCCAGCCATCTTGCCGGCATCCTCCAGAACGTCACCGCGATGCCGGTGCAGCAGGTCACCACCACGACCGCGATCGAGAAGAACCACGTCTACGTCATCGCGCCGTCGTCCGACCTGCAGATGGTCGACGACTACCTGCAGGTCCGCAAGGCCGCGGCGCACGCCGGCCCGCAAGTCGCGATCGACCTGTTCTTCCGCACGCTCGCCGAATCGCAACGCGAGCGCGCCATCGGCATCATCCTGTCCGGCGTTGGCAGCGACGGCTCGGTGGGCCTGGCGCACGTCAAGGAAATGGGAGGCGTGACCCTAGCGCAGAGTCCGGACGATGCAAAGTTCGACGGCATGCCCAATAGTGCCATCGCGACAGGCAAGGTCGATATCGTGCTGCCCGCGGCGGAAATGCCGCAGCGCCTGATCGAGTTGCGCGACAACGCGCGCCTGATCCGGCTGCCGTCGGCGACCGAACTCGACCAGGAGAGCCAGTCGAGCGACACCCCTCTCGACCAGCAGGATGGAGAAAAAGCGCTGCAGGAAATCATGCTCATGCTGCGCACGCGCACCTCTCACGATTTCCGGCGCTACAAGCGGGCCACAGTCCTCAGGCGGCTCGAGCGGCGCCTGCAGGTCAACGGCATCCGCGACCTGGGCGCCTATCGCGAATTCCTGCAGCTGCATCCCGAGGAAACGCGCCTGCTGCTGGATGACATGCTGATCAGCGTCACGCACTTCTTCCGCGACAAAGACGCTTTCGAAGCCTTGCAGCGCGAGGTGATGCCGGCCCTGTTCGCCAATCGGGACGAAGACGGGGAGCGCGTGCGCGTGTGGGCGCCCGGGGTTGCCACCGGGGAAGAGGCCTACTCGCTGGCCACGCTTCTGGAAGAGGCTTCCGGCTCGAGCCATGTCGTACCGCCGTTCCAGTTGTTTGCCACCGACATCGATGAAAAGGCGATCACCGCGGCACGGGCCGGGGTCTATCCGGAAACCATCGTCAGCGATGTCTCAGCGGAGCGGCTCCGGCAGTTCTTCACCAAGGACCAGTCGCACTTCCGCGTCAAGAAGAAGCTGCGCGAGCGCGTGCTGTTCGCCCTGCACAATGTGCCGAGCGATCCGCCATTCTCCCGGCTGGACCTGGTGTGCTGCCGCAACCTGATGATCTACCTCGACAGGGAGGCGCAGACGGAAGTCCTGCGCACTTTCCACTTTTCGCTGCGTCCCGGCGGCTACCTGTTCCTCGGCAGTTCGGAGTCGGCCGATATCGCCTCCAAGTACTTCAGCTTGGTCGACAAGAAGCATCGAATCTACCGGGCCAGCACCGCGGCCCGCGTGGGCGGGGTATCGCCGGCGCTCGCGAGCGACATGCCCGGCCCGCGGCCGATTGCCGCTACCGTCGAGACCCCGGGCAAGCGCAAATCCTCGTATGGCGACCTGCATCAGCGCCTGCTCGAGCAGTTTGCGCCGCCCAGCGTGCTGATCAACCGCGATTCGGAGATCGTGCACCTGTCGGACCGGGCGGGCCGATTCCTGCACTATGCCGGCGACGAACCATCGCACAATGTCATCTCGGTGGTGCATCCGGCGCTGCGGCTTGAAATACGTACGGCGATATTCCAGGCCCTGCAGGGCAACAGCAGCGTGGAATCGCGGCGCGTCCGCCTGGTGCGCGACGATCGCCCCTATTTCGTCAAGATGACGGTGCGCCCGGTGCATGACCCCGATGCATCCGATGACTTCCTGCTGGTGCTCTTCGACGAGGTCGAGGACACCATGGATGCGGAGAACAGCGCCCAGGGCGAAGGCAGCCGGGATCCCCTGGTGGCACAGCTCGAGCGCGAATTGCAGCGCACGCGCGACCAGCTGCAGGTGACCATCGAACAGTCGGAAACGTCCACGGAGGAGTTGACCGCATCGAACGAGGAGCTGCAGGCGATCAACGAAGAGTTGCGCTCGGCCACGGAAGAGCTCGAGACCAGCAAGGAGGAACTGCAGTCGATCAATGAGGAGCTGGTCACCGTCAATGCCGAACTGAAATCCAAGGTGGACGAGACCGCGAAGATCAACGACGACCTGCAGAACCTGATCACGGCCAACGACATCGGCACCATCTTCGTCGACCGGACCATGCGCATCAAGCGCTTCACCCCGCGCGCTGCCGACGTGTTCAGCATCATCCCGTCCGACGTCGGCCGCCCCCTCTTCGACATCACCCATCGGCTCGAATACGACGGACTCGCCGCCGATACGGCGAAGGCATTCGGTTCCCTGCGCCTGATCGAGCGCGAAGTGCGAAGCACGCATGGGCACTGGTATATCGCGCGCTTCATGCCATATCGGACCACGGAGGACCGCATCGACGGTGCAGTGCTGACCTTCATCGATATCACTGCGCGACGCGAAGCCGAGGAACGCCTGCACGAGGGCGAGCGGCGCATGCGCATCGTGGCGGAGAGCACGAAGGAGTACGCCATCATCACCATTGACGAGAGCGGGCTGGTGATGACCTGGAACACCGGCGCAGTGCGCATGTTCGGCTTCGAGGAAAGCGAGATCGTCGGGCAGCCGTTCGAACTGCTCTACCCGCCCGACGAGCGCGAGCACGGTGTGGCGGGCGAAGAACTGCGCAGGGCACGCGAGGAAGGACGTGTGGAGGAAGATCGATGGCACATACGGAAGGACGGCTCGCGCGTGTATTGCACCGGCGTCCTGATGCGTCTGAACGAGGATGGCCTGCGCGGCTTCGCCAAGATCGCCCGCGAGGTCAATGTCGACGAAGCCGAGCGCAAGCGCGACGAGTTCCTCGCGGCGGTATCGCACAAGCTCAAGAGCCCGCTCAACCTGATCTATGCCAACGCGGAATTGCTGGCACGCTCCCCCGAGGCACACCGGAGCCTGCAAGTGTCCCGTGCCGCCGACACGATCCGGCGCAGCGCCATCAGCCAGGCACGGCTGATCGATGACTTGCTGGATGTGTCGCGCCTGCGCACGGGGGAGTTGACCATCCACTACGCGGCGGTGGACTGGCGCGAGATCGTCGAGCGCATCTGCCTGGCCTTGGACGAGGAAGCGCGCAGCAAGGGCATCAAGCTCTCGCCGCACCTGCCGGAGAATCCGGTGATCATCCAGGCCGACCTGCCCCGCATGGAGCAAGTGGTATGGAACCTGGTCGCCAACGCGCTGCAGTCGCCGGGTGCCGGCCGGGTGAACGTTACGCTGGCGGACGATGGCGAAGCGGCGACGCTGCAGATCGAAGACGATGGCAGCGGCATCGAAGCGGAGCTGTTGCCGCACGTGTTCGACATGGTCGAACGCGGCCGCCCGTCGCTGGGCCGCGACGACAGGCTTGGGATCGGGCTCTACCTGGTCAAGGAACTGGTCGGCCTGCACGGCGGCTCGATCACGGTCGAATCCACCGGCATGGCATCCGGCGCCCGCTTTACGGTCGCCTTGCCATTGCGCCGCGACAATGCCAGGGAGACCGACGAGGGACGGTTCGAGGCCAAGCCATTGAAGGCAGTGCACGTCCTCATGGTGGATGAGGACACGTCGACCAACGATGCGTTCCAGGCGCTGCTCAGCACCGAAGGCGCACAGGTGACCTGCACGGACAGCAGCGAAGAGGCCATCCGGATAGTGGAAGACCAGGCCATCGATGTCGTGCTGTCCGGCTTGAACCTGGGCGGGCCGGAGCGCCTCGCTTTCCTTGCGGCCCTGCGCGCCAAGCCTGAGAACGCCCACCTGCCTGTCATCGCGCTCAGCGCCGTGGTGCAGCGCGGCGGCATGCAAGGCGCCATGCAGAATGGCTACTCCGCCTACCTGACCAAGCCGATCGTACTCGATGAACTGATGGCGGCAATCGCACGCGTACGCTCTCCCAGGGACGAATAGCCCTCCTTGATCGGGCCAAGGCGCGGTGGCAGCCGGGATGGCGGCCGCCGCGCCGGAAGCCCCGCATGCCCGACACGGACCGCAGCAAGCCGCTCCCGCGGCCGGTCACCACGCCGCGGGATCGATCCATCGATCCGTCGAGGCGCATAGCCCCCCTCCCCGCCGAGGCGCCCACCCGCAGCCGCACGGTGCCGCATGGCGTTCTTCTCCCATGCGGATCCGCGAAAGTAGGACGCGCCCCGACGGCGCGATGCCTGCCGACCCGCTACAACTCAACAAGGAACCATAGCGAAATCCTCCTGCCTGGATTCCACGCCATCCCATTGGAGATCACCCGGCACGCCGCCACAGGATCGCGAGGATCGCGGACCGCGAGCAGGCCGACCCGCAGGATGTGCATGGCTCGCACAGCCTCCGGCCCCCGCGTGTGGCACGGCCGCGGGCCGCCCCGGCCGATAAGGAAGGCGCGAAGGACGAATCCAGTGCGGATCTGCAAACTCGACCTCACCTCTGCCACGGAGCCGGATGCCTTGAGCAACGAGCTCCGGCGCATCGCCGCGCTCGGCTTCAGCCATGTGCTGTGCAGCGGCTGGCCGGCCCCGCTCGCGGATGACCGCGATGCGCTGGGCGCCACGGCCGCGCTCTGCGCCGCCTGCGAGCGCACCCGCCTGTCCCTCTTGCTGGACCTTTCGCTGGACCGCTGTCCGGTGCAGCAGACGCGTATCGATCCCGACTGGATCGATCGTGCTGCAACGGCCTCCGCCCCGCATGAAACCGACAGCCATCTCCCCGGCGCCCGCCTGCGCTGGCACGATGCAGGCGTCGCCGAAGCGTTGAGCGGCTGGTGGGCCGCGCAGCTCGGCGCGGCCTTCGCCGCCGGCGTGGCCGGGTTTTGCTTGCGCGCGCCGCATCGGGTGGCCGGCCGCCACTGGAAAAGCCTGACCGCTATGCTGCACGCCGCGGCCGGCGCGGCGCCGGATGGCCGGCATCCGCGCCTTCTGGTATGGACGCCCGGCCTTTCGCCCGCGCAGCTTGAAGATCTCGCGCAAGGGAGATTCGATGGCGCCTTCTGCTCCCTGCCGTGGTGGGACTTCCGCAGCAGCTGGCTGAGCGAGGAGATCGGGCGGCTGCGCCGCTTCGGACGGGTGCTTGCCGCGACGTCGCTGACAGCCGCCGTCCAGGATGCACTGACGGCGCGTCGTGCGTTGTGGAGCGCGGCGGCCCTGTGCGACGGCATCCTGGTACCCGCCGGCTTCGAGACCGGTGGCAGGCAAGGCGGCGATCTGGCCGACGCCGTCCCATCTTTGAGCGCGGAATCCGGCCCGTGCCGTGCCGCCGGCTACGACATCACCGATGAACTGCTGCAAGCCAACACCTGGCTGGAGGCGCGCGGCAGCGAGCCGGCCTTGTCGGTACGGCAGCTGACGGGCAGCCATGCACCGCTCACGGCACTCTTGCGCCTGCCCCTGGCGGATGCGGACCGCGGCAGCGATGCGCTGCCCGGCCAGGACGTGCTCGCCGTGGTGATCAACCCGAGCGCGCGCGAACCGGGCAGTCTGGGCGCCGATCGCATCCTTGGCAGCTCACCCGATCCGGCCGCCCGCCTGGAGCCATCCCCGGGCAGTCCTGCGGGCGCGCGCGATGGCGCCGCCATGGATGCGCTGGATGCGCTGGCAGTCATCTCGCTGGCGGCAGGAGACATCCGCCTGTATCGCGCCGTACCCGTGCCCGCACGGCCGCCCGTCACCCGCGCGGCGCGCCAGGGCGAAGCCATCAGCGCGTCCGGCCTGGGCAGCGTGGTGGCCGCACTGGAGGCGCCGCGCATCGTCATCGAGCAGGTGGCTCCCTGCTGCGACGCCGGGCGCTTTGCCGTGCGCCGCGTGGTGGGCGAGCGCGTCGAGGTCAGCGCCGATATCTGGATGGACGGACACGCCCAGCTGGCGGCGTGCGTGCTGTGGCGCGCGCCCGGCGAGCAGGACTGGCACGAGGCACCGATGCGGCATGTGGTCAATGACCGCTGGCGCGGCGCCTTTCCCCTGGCGGCGCTCGGACGGCACGAGTTCACGGTGGAGGCCTGGCACGATACCTTTGCGAGCTGGCTCGACGAGATCGCGAAGAAGCTCGCCGCCGGCGTCGACATCACGCTGGAAATCGAGGAAGGCGCGCGGCTGGTGGCGGACGCCCTGCTGCCGCCCGGCGGCGAGCCGCCGCCGCCCGATGGCGCGCTGGCCGGCATCGTCGATGCGCTGGCCGCCAGTGCCGGCGACGACACCCGCCGGCTGGAGATCCTCCTCGCCGCAGGCACCGCCGCGGCCATGCGCGCGGCCATGCAGCATCCTTCGGGGCGGCCTTTCGCCACGCGCCACCCGGTGCCGATGCCGGTCGAGGCCGAGCGGCTGGCCACCCGCTTCGCCAGCTGGTATGAGCTCTTCCCGCGCTCGCAGAGCGGCAGTGCCCGGCGGCACGGCACCTTCGACGATGTGATCGCCCGCCTGCCCGCCATTCGCGCCATGGGCTTCGACGTGCTCTACTTCCCACCCATCCATCCGATCGGCAGGACGCACCGCAAGGGACGCAACAACAGCCTGCGCTGCGAGCCGGGTGACCCTGGCAGCCCCTACGCGATCGGGGCGGAAGAAGGCGGGCACGATGCCCTGCACCCGGAACTCGGTACGTTCGAGGACTTTCACCGCCTGCGCGATGCCGCCGCGGCGGCCGGGCTGGAGCTGGCGCTGGACTTTGCCGTCCAGTGCTCGCTCGATCATCCCTGGCTGAAGGCGCACCCGGAGTGGTTCGCGCGTCGGCCCGATGGCTCACTGCGCTACGCGGAGAACCCGCCGAAGAAGTACGAGGACATCGTCAACCCGGACTTCTACGCCCCGGCTCCGGCGGCCACGGCGCTCTGGCAGGCCTTGCGCGACGTGGTCATGTTCTGGCTGGAACAGGGCGTGCGCATCTTCCGCGTCGACAACCCCCACACCAAGCCGCTGCCGTTCTGGGAGTGGATGATCGAGGACGTCCGCGCACACTATCCGGACGCCATCTTCCTGTCCGAGGCCTTTACGCGGCCCAAGATGATGGCGCGGCTCGCCAAGGTGGGCTTCAGCCAGTCCTATACCTACTTCACCTGGCGCAACACCAAGGCCGAGCTCATGGAGTACCTGACCGAGCTGACGCAAGGCCCGCTGCGTGAATACTTCCGCCCGCACTTCTTCGTCAATACGCCAGACATCAACCCCCCCTTCCTGCATGAAGGCGGGCGCCCTGCGTTCCTGATCCGCGCGGCGCTGGCCGCGTTGTTATCCGGCTTGTGGGGCATGTACAGCGGCTTCGAGCTGTGCGAGTCCGAGCCCCTCGTCGTGGACGGGAAGGTGCGGGAGGAGTATCTCGACTCGGAGAAGTATCAACTGCGCCCGCGCAACTGGCAGCAGCCCGGCAACATCGTCGCGGAGATCACGCGCCTGAACCTGCTCCGCCTGCAGCATCCCGCCCTGCAGAGCCATCTGGGGCTGCGCTTCTACCATGCCGGCAACGATGCCATCCTGTATTTCGCGCGCTTCGTGCTGGGCGAGGAAACATTGTTCGGGGATGACGTCCTGCTCGTCGCCATCAACCTCGATCCGCGCCACGCGCAGGAGGCCTCCATCGAGATTCCACTATGGGAATGGGGCCTGCCTGACCAGGCAGGCGTGTCCGTGCAGGACCTGATGAGCGGCCACCACTTCAAGCTGAACGGCAAGCAGCAGCACATCCGGCTGGATCCGGCCCATGTGCCGTTCGCGCTCTGGCAGGTCACCCCCATCGGCGGCGCCCGCCGCGCCGCAGCCGCCCCGGCTGAGGGCGGCGGGGCCGGTGCCTGACGGCTGCTCGGCCGGGCGCATGCGGACCGGCACGAGGGGACATGGGGGACATGGGGGACATGGGGGGGCATTGAGGAGACATTGAGGAGACATTGAGGAGACTCTAAGGAGACATGGATGAAGCGCCTCAGCGAACGTGCACATAGCGCCCTGCTGAACGCCGACCCGCTTTGGTACAAGGACGCCGTGATCTATCAGTTGCACATCAAGTCCTTCTTCGATGGCAACGGCGACGGCGTGGGCGATTTCTCGGGCCTGCTGGCCAAGCTGGACTACCTGGTCGACCTCGGCGTCGACACCGTCTGGCTGCTGCCGTTCTACCCTTCGCCCCGCCTCGACGACGGCTACGACATCGCGGACTACCGCAATGTGCATCCGGAGTACGGCACGCTGTCCGAAGCGCGGCGCTTCATCCATGCCGCGCACGCGCACGGCATCCGCGTCATCACCGAACTGGTCATCAACCACACCTCCGACCAGCACCCCTGGTTCCAGCGCTCGCGCAGGGCCAAACCCGGCTCGGCGGCCCGCAACTACTATGTCTGGTCCGACGACGACCAGGCCTACGCCGGCACGCGCATCATCTTCTGCGACACCGAGAAGTCCAACTGGAGCTGGGACCCGGTGGCCGGCGCCTACTTCTGGCACCGCTTCTATGCGCACCAGCCCGACCTGAACTTCGACAATCCGCACGTGCTCAGCGAGGTGCTGTCCGTCATGCGCTTCTGGCTCGACATCGGCGTGGACGGGCTGCGGCTGGACGCGGTGCCCTACCTGGTGGAACGCGAAGGCACCAGCAACGAGAACCTGCCGGAGACCCACGCCATCATCCGCAAGATCCGCGCCCACCTCGACGCGCGCTATCCGGGCCGCATGCTGCTGGCCGAAGCCAATATGTGGCCGGAAGACGCGCAGCAGTACTTCGGCATCGACGGCGCGGCCGCGGACGGCAGGGGCGAGGAATGCCACATGGCCTTCCACTTCCCGCTGATGCCGCGCATGTACATGGCCATCGCGCGCGAAGACCGCTTCCCGATCACCGACATCATGCGCCAGACCCCGGAAGTCCCGGTCGACTGCCAGTGGGCCATCTTCCTGCGCAACCACGATGAGCTGACGCTCGAGATGGTCACCAGCAGCGAGCGCGACTACCTGTGGGAGGTCTACGCGTCCGAGCGGCGCGCCCGCATCAATCTCGGCATCCGCCGGCGGCTGGCGCCGCTGATGGAACGCGACCGTCGCCGCATCGAGCTGATGAACAGCCTGCTGTTCTCCATGCCGGGCACCCCGGTCATCTACTACGGTGACGAGATCGGCATGGGCGACAACATCCACCTGGGCGACCGGGACGGCGTGCGCACGCCGATGCAGTGGTCGCCCGACCGCAACGGCGGCTTCTCGCGCGCCGACCCGGAACGGCTGGTACTGCCGCCGCTGCAGGGGCCGCTGTACGGCTATGAAGCGGTCAACGTGGAAGCGCAGGAACGCGACCCGCATTCGCTGCTGAACTGGATGCGGCGGATGCTGGCGCTGCGCCGCAAGCACCGCGCCTTCGGCCGGGGCACGCTGCGCTTCCTGTTCCCGGGCAACCGCAAGATCCTGGCCTACCTGCGTGAGTACGACGACGTGCACATCCTGTGCGTGGCCAATCTCTCGCGCGCCCCGCAGGCGGTGGAGCTGGACCTGTCCGCCTTCAATGGCCGGGTTCCCGTGGAGATGATGGGCGCCACGCCCTTCCCCGCCATCGGCACGCTGACTTACCTGCTCACCTTGCCTCCCTATGGCTTCTACTGGTTCGTGCTGAGCGATGAGGCACAGCCGCCGCCCTGGCACATGGAGACTCCCGAACAGATGCCCGACCAGGTCACGCTCGTGCTGCAGAACAGGGGGCGCCCGGAGTTGACCGAAGCGTCCCGGCGCCTGCTCGACGAGGAAGTACTGCCCCCCTACCTTCGCCGCCGCCGCTGGTTCGGCGCGAAGGGCGAGACCATCCGCCGCGCATCGCTGGCCTATATGCTGCCTTTCGCGCGCGGCGACGGTGGCGAGGAGACCTGGCTCGGTGAAGTGGAGGTGGTCCTGGCCGGCGGGCGCACCGAGCGCTACCAGCTCCCGGTGGGCCTGCTGTGGGACCGCGACAACCCCGACGGGATACCGCCGCTCGCCCACGGCCTGTCGATGGCGCGCGTGCGGCAGGGCAGCCGGGTCGGGCTGGCCACCGACGGCTTCACCTCGGAACTGTTCGCGCGCGAGATCGTGCAGGCCCTGCGTGCCGGCAGCGAACTGCGCGGCCCGCAGGAAACCATCCGCTTCATGGCCGAGCCTGGATTGGCGGCCATGCACCCCGAGCGGGAAGAGATCCAGTGGATGTCGGCCGAGCAATCCAACAGCTCGCTCGCCTACGGCAACACGGCGGTGCTGAAGCTGGTCCGCCGGCTGTCCGGCGGGTGCCACCCCGAGGTCGAAGTGACACGCTACCTGACCAGCCAGGGCTACCCGCATTGCGCCCCGCTGCTGGGCGAAGCGGTGCGCATCGGCGCCGATGGCGAGCCACACACGCTGATGCTGCTGCAAGGCTACATCCCCAACCAGGGCAACGGCTGGGACTGGACCCTGGACTACCTGGCCCGCGCGATCGACGATGCCTTGCCGGCGAAGGAAAGCGAGGACGAATTCATCGAGGCCATGTCCGGCTATGCCGCCATGGCCACCACCCTGGGCCGCAGGCTGGCCGAACTGCACGAGGTGCTGGCACGCTCCAGCGAGGATCCCGCCTTTGCCCCCGAGCCCGCCGGCGCGGCCGAGAGCGAGCAGTGGGCACGGCAGGCCCTGGCCCGGCTCACGCACGCCCTGGACCTGCTGGAGATCTGCCCCATCGATACCTCGCAGCCCGCGCAGGAGCGGCTCGGCGAGGATGTGCAGTTGCTGCTGCAGGCACGCCAGGCCTTGCCCGCGCTGGTCGAGCGGCTCGCCGCCGCGGCGCCCGGCGGCCTGCAGACCCGTATCCACGGGGATTTTCACCTGGGCCAGGTGCTGATCGCGCAGAACGACGCCTACCTGGTGGACTTCGAGGGCGAGCCCGGCCAGCCGCTGGCCTGGCGCCGGCGCAAGACCTCGCCGCTGCGGGATGTCGCCGGCCTGCTGCGCTCGCTCGACTATGCCGCAGCCACCGTCGGCACCGACCGGCAGGAGCGCACCCATGCCGAACTGCCCCCCGCGCTGGCGCAACGCCGCGGAGAACTGCTGGAGCGCTTCCGCGCCACCGCCACGGAGGCCGTCCTCGGCGGCTATCGCGAGCACCTCGAAGCCTGCGCTACGCCATGGGTGCAGGCCGGGCAGCTCCAGCCGCTGCTGGACCTGTTCCTGCTGGAAAGGGCCGCCTACGAAGTCGAGTACGAGGCGGCCAATCGCGTGGCATGGATCGACCTGCCCGCCAGCGGCCTGGCAAGGCTGGTGGGCCAGCTGCTGGCGGACGACACGGAGGCCCGATGAACCACACCGAAGACAGCACCGGCACGCGCCATGACAGCGCGCTCCCGGCGCAGGAGCTGCAGGCCCTGCTGTCCGCCCGCCATCGCGATCCCTTCTCGGTGCTCGGCCCCCACGCCGTCGGCGCGGACGGCGCGGACGGCGTGGTGATCCGGGCCTGCCTGCCGGGCGCCGGCTCGGTGGGACTTGTCGACGCCGGGGGCAAGGAACTGGCCCCGATGGAAGTGCTGCACGCGGGCGGGATCTTCGCCGCCCGCCTCGGCGCGCGCGCGCCGGGCTACCGCTTGCGCATCCGCTGGCGGGACGGCAGCGAACAATGCAGCGCCGACCCCTACGCCTTCGGCCTGCTGCTGGGCGAGATGGACCTGTACCTGATCGCGGAAGGCCGCCATCTCGAACTGGGCAGCTGCCTCGGCGCGCAATGGCGGCGGGTGGACGGCGTGCAGGGCGTACGCTTCGCGGTGTGGGCGCCCAATGCCCAGCGCGTTGCGGTGATCGGCGACTTCAACGGCTGGCTGGCGGCACGCCACCCCATGCGCCTGCGCCACCCGAGCGGCGTCTGGGAACTCTTCGTGCCGGCCGAGATGGGCGCGCGGCCGGGTTGCCGCTACAAGTTCGACCTGCTCGATCCGGCCGGACACGCCTTGCCGGACAAGGCGGACCCGGTGGCGCTCGCCACCGAGGCGCCACCGGCCACGGCCTCGGTGATCGCCGCGCCCGGCCTCGGCGCGCCGCCTTTCGCCTGGCACGACAAGGACTGGATGCAGCGGCGCGCCGAGGCCGACCGCTACGCCACCCCCATGTCCGTCTACGAAGTCCACGCCGCTTCCTGGCTGGGAGCCGCCAACGACCCGGCCTCCGGCTGGCAGACGCTCGCGCAGCGGCTGGTCCCCTACGTGGCGGAGCTGGGCTTCACGCATATCGAGTTCCTGCCCGTGATGGAGCACCCCTTCGGCGGCTCCTGGGGCTACCAGCCCCTCTCGCTCTATGCCCCCACCGCCCGCCTCGGCCCGCCGCAAGCCTTCGCCGCCTTCATCGACCGTTGCCACCAGGCCGGCATCGGCGTGATCCTCGACTGGGTGCCGGCGCACTTCCCGACCGACCCGCACGGACTGGGCCGCTTCGACGGCACCGCGCTGTACGAGCACCAGGATCCACGCGAGGGCCTGCACCAGGACTGGAACACGCTGATCTACAACCTGGGCCGGCACGAGGTGCGCGGCTTCCTGCTGTCAGGTGCCTTGCACTGGCTGGAGCACTTCCACGCCGACGGGCTGCGTGTCGACGCGGTGGCATCGATGCTGTACCGCGACTACAGCCGCGCAGCCGGGCAGTGGGTCCCAAATCGCTTCGGCGGCCGCGAGAACCTGGAGGCGGTGAGCTTCCTGCGCGAGCTCAACACCGTGGTCCACGAGCGCTGCCCGGGCGCGCTCACCATCGCCGAGGAATCCACCGCCTGGCAGGGCGTGACCGCCAGCACCGCGAGCGGAGGACTGGGCTTCGACTTCAAGTGGAACATGGGATGGATGCACGACACCCTGCGCTACCTGTCCCATGACCCGGTACACCGCGCCTGGCACCACCAGGACATGACCTTCGGCCTGGTCTATGCCTGGTCCGAGGCCTTTCTGCTGCCGCTGTCGCATGACGAAGTCGTGTACGGCAAGGGCGCCATGATCGGCAAGTGCCCGGGCGACGCTTGGCAGCGCTTCGCCGGCCTGCGCGCCTACTACGGGTTCATGTGGATGCATCCGGGCAAGAAGCTGCTGTTCATGGGCGGAGAACTGGCCCAGTGGCGGGAATGGAACCACGACGGCGAACTCGACTGGGCCCTGCTCGAGCACCCCATGCACCGTGGCGTGCAGGCCCTGGTGCGCGATCTCAATGCCTTGTACCGCGAACTCCCCGCCCTGCACGCCCTCGACCACAGCCCGGAAGGATTCCAGTGGGTGGTGGGCGACGATCACCAGAACAGCGTGTTCGCCTGGCTGCGCCGCGCCGCCCCGGGCAGCGACGAGGTCGTCCTGGTGGTGGTCAATATGACGCCGGTGCCGCGCCACGGTTACCGCGTGGGCGCGCCGCTCGCCGGCTGCTGGCGGGAGCGGCTGAACACCGACGCAGCCTGCTACGGCGGCAGCAACGTCGGCAATGGCGGCACCGTGATGACCGAGGCGCGGCCCTCGCACGGACAGCCGGCATCCCTCAGCCTGACGCTGCCGCCACTGGCCACGCTGGTGCTGCAATACGCCGGCGCACGCGAGTGATCATGCCCCTGCCTGTCGCCGACCGTCTCCTGCCCGGCAAGCCCTACCCGCTCGGCGCCCACTGGGATGGACTCGGCGTCAATTTCGCGGTGTTCTCGGCCAATGCCTCGCGCATCGATGTCTGCCTGTTCTCGACGAACGGGCGCAAGGAAGTGGCGCGCATGCCGCTGCCGGAATGCACTGACGAGATCTGGCATGGCTACCTGCCCAATGTCGCGCTCGGCTCGCTGTACGGCTTCCGCGCCTTCGGCCCCTACCAACCGGCGCGCGGCCACCGCTTCAATCCCCACAAGCTGCTGCTGGATCCGTATGCGCGCCAGCTGAGCGGCCCGGTGCGCTGGTCCGACGCCCTGTTCGGCTACCGGCTGCAGAGCGCCCGCGCCGACCTGATACCCGATCGCCGCGACAGCGCGCCGACCATGCCCAAGGCCGTGGTGGTGGATGAGAGCTTCCATTGGGGCAACGACCGCCCGCCCGACGTACCCTGGCAGGAAACCGTCATCTACGAAGCACACCTGCGCGGGCTTTCGATGCTGCGTGACGACGTGCTGCCGAACCTGCGCGGCACCTTCGCCGCGCTGTGCGACCCGCGCTTGCTCGATCACCTGCTGCGCCTGGGCGTGACCGCCGTGGAGCTGCTGCCGGTGCATGCCATCCTGCAGGACCGCTTCCTGCTGGAGCGGGGACTGCGCAACTACTGGGGCTACAACACCCTGGCGTACTTCGCGCCGGAGCCCTCCTACCTCGCCAGCGGCCAGTTGCAGGAAATCAAGGTGGCGGTGCGGCGCCTGCATGCCGCCGGTATCGAAATCATCCTCGACGTGGTCTACAACCACACCTGCGAAGGCAACGAGCTGGGGCCCACGGTCTCCTGGCGCGGACTGGACAATGCGTCCTACTACCGCCTGGTAGCAGGCGACGAGCGCCACTACGTCAATCACACCGGCTGCGGCAACACCCTCGCCTTGTCGCATCCGCGCGTGCTGCAGATGGTGCTGGACTCCCTGCGATACTGGGTCGAGTGCTACCACGTGGACGGCTTCCGCTTCGACCTCGGCAGCGTGCTGGGGCGCGAGCGCGATGGCTTCGACGCCGGCTCGGCCTTCTTTGACGCCTTGCTGCAGGACCCGGTCCTGGCCCATGTCAAGCTGATCTCCGAACCCTGGGATCTCGGCCCCGACGGCTACCAGCTCGGCAACCACCCCCCCGGCTTCGCCGAATGGAACGACAAGTTCCGCGACACGGTACGCCGCTTCTGGCGCGGCGATGCGGGCCAGCGCGGCGAACTGGCGGCGAGGCTGTCGGGCTCGGCCGACCTGTTCGACCGGCGCCACCGGCGTCCGTGGGCGAGCATCAACTACATCACCGCGCATGACGGTTTCACGCTGGCCGACCTGGTCAGCTACCAGGCCAAGCACAACGAAGCGAACGGCGAAGACAACCGCGACGGCACCGACGACAACGCCAGTTCCAACTGGAGTACCGACGGCAGCCTGGAGGGACCGACCGACGATCCGGCCACGCTGGCACGGCGTGCCCGCGTGGCGCGCGCCTTGATGGCCACCCTGCTGCTGGCGCAGGGCACGCCCATGCTCACCGCCGGCGATGAGTGGGGCCGCAGCCAGCAAGGGAACAACAACGCCTATTGCCAGGACAATGGGCTGTCGTGGCTGGACTGGAAGCAGGCGCAGAGTGCCGCGGCGCAGCCCTTGCTGGGCGTCGTGGGCCGCCTGCTGGCATTGCGCCGGCGCCTGCAGGCGCGCGCCGCCAACCGATTCGCCCACGGCCAGCTTGCGCCGTCGCCGGGACTGGCGGACATCGCCTGGTTCGACCTCGACGGCCGCCCCCCCAGCCCCGAGTCCTGGGCGGATCCCGGGATCCGCACGCTGGCGCTGCGGCGTGCCGCCACCCTGCTTCAGCCCGGCCGTTCAGAGCCGCTGCGCCAGCCTGCGCAGCCGGCCGGCGGCGAGACGGTGCAAGTGACCCTGCTGCTGCTGAACGCCGGCGACACCGATGCGGTCTTCCATCTCCCGGAGCCGCCACTGCCATGGCAACTGGCCTTCGACAGCAGCCGCCCGGACGCCGGCGCGGCGGACCGGCCGCTCCCGGACACCACGCTGCAGGCGGTGCCAGCCCATTCCCTGGTGCTGCTGGAGGCACAGGCGCCACCGGCGGTGCAGGCAGACGCGCCACCATCACCCATGTCCCTCGCCGCACCGGAGCCCACCGCATGAACGTCGCCACCGCCCGCCCGGCGCCGCCGGCCACGCCTCTGCAGGCACTGGCCATGCGGGCCGGCGTGCAGCCGCTCTGGCTGGACGCCTGGGACCGGCCGTGCACGGTAGCGGACGATGTCCTGCGCCGGGTGCTGGCCGGGCTCGGGCTCGCCTGTGCGACGGACAGCCAGTGCGAGGCCTCGCGCGCGTGGCTCGATGCCGACGACGCCACCCAGCCACTGCCGCCTCTGCTGACCGCGGACCAGGAGGCGGTCGTCCACCTGCCCTGGCGGCCGGGCCCCGATCCGCGCTACCGGCTGGAGCTGGAGGACGGCCGCCATGTCGCCGGCACGGCAGCGCGCGAGGATGCGTACACCCTGAAGCTGCCGCCGGTCGGCACCTGCGGCTATCACCGTCTGTCCATCGGCGACGCGGAAACGACACTGGCCGTCGCTCCCAGCCGCTGCTACCTGCCCGAAGACGCCCTGCGCGAGGCGGGACGCCGGGCCCGCCGCGCGTGGGGCGTGGCGGTGCAACTCTACAGCCTGCGCCGCGGCGCGCCGGCCGGCCTGGGCGACCTCACCGCGCTGGCCATTTGCTGCCAGGCCGCCGCGCGCAAGCATGCCGATGCGGTTGCCATCACGCCCCTGCATGCCGGCTTCTCCGCGTTCCCGGAACGCTTCAGCCCCTACGCGCCGTCCAGCCGCCTGTTCCGCAACCCACTCTACGTGGATCCGTGCGCGTTGTTCGGACAAGGTGCCGTGGACAGCGCGGTAGCCGCCCTCGGCATCGGTCCGTTGCTGGCACGGCACGAGCGCCGCGCCAGGATCGACTGGGCCGCGCTATCGCCGCTGCGCTATGCCGTGCTGCGCTGGCTGTGGCAGCGCAGCGAACAGCTGCTGGCACCAGGCATGCTGCGCGCCTGCGCGGCCTTCCGCTCGCGTGGCGGCAGCGCCCTGCACGCCCATGCCTGCTACGAGGCCATCCAGGCCCGGCGCATGGCCGAAGCCGCAAACCGCATGCACACGCATGAGGCCGCCGACTGGCGTTGCTGGCCGGTGCCGCTGCGCTCGCCGGCAGATCCGGCGGTCACCGCCTTCGCCTCGGCCCACGCGGAAGAGATCGCCTACCACAGCTTCCTGCAATGGCTGGCCTGCGACGGCCTGGCGCGTGCCCAGCATGCCGCGCGCGAGGCCGGCATGGCCATCGGCATCATCGCCGACCTGGCCGTCGGCACCGATCCAGGCGGCAGCCACGCCTGGTCGCACCAGCAGGAGTTCCTCACCGGCTTTCACGCCGGTGCGCCGCCGGACCGGTATAACCCGCAGGGCCAGGACTGGGGCGGCGCGGTGTTCTCGCCGCGCCAGCTGCGCCGCCACGGCTATGCCGCGTTCATCGACACGCTGCGCGCCAACCTGGCCCATGCCGGCGGCCTGCGTATCGACCACGTGCTGGGACTGGCCCGCGTCTGGCTCGTGCCGGCCGGCGCCTCCGCCCGGGAAGGCGCCTACTTCAGCTTTCCGCTGCAGGACCTGCTGCGCCTGGTGGTGCTCGAATCGTGGCGGCATCGCGCCATCATCGTCGGTGAGAACCTGGGCACGGTGCCGGCCGAGTTCGACACCATGCTGTCGGCACATGGCGTGCTGGGTATCGGTGTGCTCTGGTTCGAGCGCGTGCCCTCCGACGCTCCCCCCGCCCCGGCGGAGTCGACCGCGACTACTGCGACTACTGCGGGCACTGCGGGCACTGCGACCACAGCGGACATCGCGGACACTGAAGCAACCGCCCCCCCGGCCTTCCTGCCCCCCGCGCTCTGGCCGGTGCAGGCCGTCGCGACTTCCTCGACGCATGACCTGCCCACCATCGCTGGCTGGTGGTGGGGACGCGATCTGGCATGGCGTGCGCGGCTCGGCCTGCTCGCCCCGGGCGAGTCGCTCCCCGCGGCACAAGGTATCCGCGCGCTCGAACGCACCGCGCTATGGCAGGCGCTGTGCGCGGCAGGCCTGGCCGGCGGCGCCGAGCCCGCCCGCGCGCAGGCGCCGGTCGAGGCGGTGCTGGCGTGGCTGGGGCGCACGCCAGCGGCGCTGCGCCTGGTCCCGCTGGAAGACCTGCTGGGCCTGCGCGAACAGCCCAATCTGCCTGGCACCACGAGCGGCCATCCCAACTGGCAACGCCGGCTGGACGCCGACGTGCGCGACCTGTTCGACGCGCCCGCGATCCGCGCGCGCGCCGCCGCCCTGCGCAGCGGCCGCCTGCGGGGCGCGCCGCCGCCCCTGCCAGGAACCCGCCCAACCGGAGCCAGCCCATGACGGAAGCCATCCGCAACGGACATGCGGACGAAACCCGCACGGCGATGTCCTGCGCCATCATCCGGCGCGCCTTCCTGGACCATGTCTTCCATACGCAAGGCAAGCTGCCCGGGCACGCCGGACCGAACGATCTCTATCAAGCGCTTGCGCATACCGTGCGCGACCGCCTGGTCCAGCGCTGGATCAGCACGTCGGAAGCCTATCTCGGCCAGCCCTCGCGCACCGTCGCCTATCTGTCGGCGGAGTTCCTGGTGGGGCCTCACCTGGGCAACAACCTGGTCAACCTGGGCATCTACGACGAGGTGCAGGCGGCCATGCATTCGCTCGGCCTGGATCTCGACGACATCCTCCGGCAGGAGGACGAGCCGGGCCTGGGAAATGGCGGCCTGGGGCGGCTGGCGGCATGCTTCATGGACTCTCTCGCCACGCTGGAGATCCCCGCGCTGGGCTACGGCATCCGCTACGAGTACGGCATCTTCCACCAGGCCATCGTCGATGGCGTGCAGGTCGAGCAGACCGACAGCTGGCTGCGCCGCGGCAACCCGTGGGAGATCCAGCGCGCGGAATGGACGGTGGAGGTCCGCCTGGGCGGCCATACCGAGCACTATACCGATGAACATGGCTGCTACCGTGTGCGCTGGGTCCCGGCCAAGACGGTGGCCGGCGTGCCGTTCGACTCGCCGATCCTCGGCTACCGCGTCAACACGGTGAACACGCTGCGCCTGTGGCGCGCCGAGGCCACCGAGGCATTCGACTTCCCCACCTTCAACCGCGGCGATTACCTGGGCGCGGTGAGCAAGAAGGTGACCTCGGAGAACCTGACCAAGGTGCTTTACCCCAATGACGAAACGCAGCAAGGCAAGGAACTGCGCCTGGAGCAGCAGTACTTCTTCGTGGCGTGCTCGCTGCGGGACATGCTGCGCCTGCTGGCGGCCGACGGCATGCCGGTGCGGAGGTTCCACGAGAAATTCGCCATCCAGCTCAACGACACCCATCCGGCCATCGGCATCGCCGAGCTGATGCGCCTGCTGGTGGACGAGCACGACGTGCCATGGGACGAGGCCTGGGCGATCACCTGCCAGTCCTTTGCCTACACCAATCACACGCTGCTTCCCGAGGCATTGGAACAGTGGCCGCTGCCGCTCTTCTCCCGCGTGCTGCCGCGGCACCTGGAGATCCTGCTCGAGATCAACGCCCGCTTCCTCGACGAGGTGCGCATCCGCTTCTACGGCGACAGCGCCCGCCTGACGCGGCTGTCGCTGATCGACGAGCACGGCGAGCGCCACGTGCGCATGACCAACCTGGCCTGCGTGGGCAGCCATGCCATCAATGGCGTGGCGGCGCTGCATTCGCGCCTGATGCGCGAAGACGTGCTGAAGGACTTCTTCGACATGTGGCCGGAGAAATTCTCCAGCATCACCAACGGCGTGACGCCGCGGCGCTGGCTGGCGCTATCCAACCCGCGCCTGTCGAAACTGGTGTGCGAGGCGATCGGCAAGGACTGGATCTCGGACGCGGAGCGCCTGCATGCGCTGGAGCCGCTTGCCGACGACGCCGGCTTCCGCCATCTGTGGCAGGCGGTGCGGCGGGAGAACAAGCTCGACCTTGCGCAACTGGTGCGCCAGAGCACGGGCATGGTGGTGGATCCGGCATCGATGTTCGATGTGATGGTCAAGCGCATCCACGAATACAAGCGCCAGCACCTGGCCGTGCTGCATATCATCGCGCTCTATCACCGCATCAAGTGCGATCCGGACGCCGACATCGTGCCGCGCACCTTCCTCTTCGGCGGCAAGGCGGCGCCTGGCTACCAATACGCCAAGCTGATGATCCGCTTCATCACCAGCGTGGCCGATGTCGTCAATCGCGACCCCCAGGTGCGCGACCGGCTCAAGGTCGTGTTCCTGCCGAATTTCAACGTCACCTGCGGACAACGCATCTATCCGGCCGCCGACCTGTCGGAGCAGATCTCGCTGGCGGGCAAGGAGGCCTCCGGCACCGGCAACATGAAGTTCGCCATGAACGGCGCGCTCACCATCGGCACCTTGGACGGTGCCAATATCGAGTTGCGCGATGCCATCGGCGCCGACAACTTCTTCGACTTCGGGCTCAGCGTCCCGCAGGTACAGGCTTTGCGCGAAGATGGCTACGACGCCAGTGCGTGCTACCGTGGCAACGCGGAGCTGCGGGCCGTCATGGACCTGATCCGCCAAGGATTCTTCTCACACGGCGACGCGACACGATTCGACCTCCTGTTCGACGAACAGCTGCGGCACGATCCCTATTTCCTGCTGGCGGACTTCGCTTCCTACGTGGATTGCCAGCGGCAGGCCAGCGCCGCCTTCAGCGATCCGGCGCGCTGGCAGCGCATGTCGGTGCTGTCATGCGCGCGCTCGGGGTGGTTCTCCTCCGACCGCGCCATCCGGGAATACTGCGATCGGATCTGGAAGGTGAAAGCCGTGCCGGTGCGCTTGCTGCATCGCGCCAGCGGGGCACCGCGGCATGCGGAAGCCGCGGCACACGCGGGAGGGAAGCCATGACGGATTCCGGATGCCAACGCCGCGGTGGCGCTTTCGGCAGCGATTCCACCTCGACCGCCCCTTGCGGGCCGGCCGCGAGCGCCGCGCATGGCCACAGCGCCGGCGGCGCGCCGGCCGCAACCCACGCGCCGCATGACTATGCCTTTGGTCCGGCCTGGCTCCCCGACGGCCAGGTGCTGTTCCGCCTGTGGGCACCCGACGCGCAGCGCCAGGGCCGGGCAGTCGCGCTGGAACTGGCCGGCACGGAGCGGATCCGCATGGCACCGGGCGATGACGGCTGGTTCCGCGCGCTGGCGCCCTGCCGCGACGGCACGCGTTACCGGTTCCGGCTGGACGACGGCACCGCCGTGCCCGACCCGGCTTCGCGCTGGCAGCCCGACGATGTGCGCGGAGCGAGCGTCGCCTGCCTGCCCGAGGCGGTCCGCGCCTATCCCTGGCAACGTCCCGACTGGCACGGGCGCCCCTGGCACGAAGCCATCCTCTACGAAATGCACGTCGGCCTGTGCGGCGGCTATGCGGGCGCCACGGCGCAACTGGAGCGCCTGGCGGCAATGGGCTTCACCGCAGTGGAACTGATGCCGCTGGCCGAGTTCCCGGGCCGGCGCAACTGGGGCTACGACGGCGTGCTCCTGTTCGCGCCGGAATCCAGCTACGGCACGCCGGATGCATTGCGCGCGCTGGTGGACCGCGCGCACTGCCTGGGCATGATGGTACTGCTGGACGTGGTCTACAACCATTTCGGCCCGGAAGGCAACTACCTGCCGCGCTACGCCGCCTCCTTCTTCCGCGCCGACCGGCACACGCCGTGGGGCGCCGCCATCGATTTCAGGCAGCCCGAGGTACGGCGGTTCTTTACCGAGAACGCGCGCTATTGGCTGGATGAATTCCGTTTCGATGGCCTGCGTCTCGATGCCGTGCATGCCATCGAGGACGAAGGCTGGCTGGCCGAGCTGCCGGCCGCGTTGCGCGCCAGCCTGCCAGGCGCGCGCACACCGCGCCGCCGCATCCACCTGATCCTGGAGAACGACCACAACGATGCCGGCCTGCTGCACGCCGGCTACGATGCACAATGGAACGATGACGCCCACCATGCGCTGCACGTCCTGTTGACCGGCGAAACGGCGGGCCACTACCACGATTACACGGCAGCCGCCGGCACGGCTGGCACGGACCGCAGCGAGATCGTCGATGGGCAAGCCGGCGGCAGCCCGCCGCTGCGGCACCTGGCGCGCGTGCTGAGCCAGGGCTTCGCCTGGCAAGGCGAGGTTTCGCCCTACCGAACGCGGCTGCGCGGCGGCGCGGCGGGGCAGGCGGTGGCGCCGGTACGGCGCGGCCGGCCCAGCGCGCAGCTCCCGCCCACCGCCTTCGTCTGCTTCCTGCAGAACCACGATCAGGTCGGCAATCGCGCCCTGGGCGAGCGGCTGACCACGCTGGCGGGCGCCGACGCGCTGCGCGCCGCGGTGGCCCTGCAACTGCTTTGTCCGCAGATCCCGCTGGTCTTCATGGGCGAGGAAGGAGGCGCGAGCACACCGTTCCTTTACTTCACCGATCACCCGCCGCCACTGGCCGCAGCCATCCGCGCGGGACGCCGCCGCGAGTTCGCCGCCACCGCGCCGCGCGGCGACGACGCTCGCCTCGCCGCCGTGCCGGACCCGAACGACCCCGCCGCGTTCGAGGCATCGCGCCCCTGCCTGGAGCCGGAAAGCGAGTGGACGCACTACTATCGCACCCTGCTCGCGATCCGCCGCCGGCAGCTGCTGCCTCGTCTGGCGGGATGCCGCAGCGCGGGGGTCGACATCCTCGGCACGGCCGCCCTTTGCGCACGCTGGCGGCTCGGCGACGGCACCTGCCTCACGCTCTGGCTGAACCTCGGCGGCGCACCGGTGCCTTGCGGCACGCTGCCCGCCGAAGCCATCCTGCTGCACGAAAGCGGCGCCGGACGGGCCGCGGCGCTCGAGCGCGGCATCTTGATGCCCTGCAGCGCCATTGCCACGCTTTGCGCGCAGGTGGCGGCGCATGATCATGTACACAGCACCCGCACGACCTGACCTGCCGGCCGGCTCCCCGCTCCCCCGCGTGCCGATGCCGCCGCGCGCCACCGCCCGCCTGCAACTGCAGCCGGGCTTCACGCTCGACGATGCCGGCGGGGTGGTCGGCTACTATGCGGCCCTCGGCGTGAGCCATCTCTACCTGTCGCCGGTGTTCGGCGCACGGCCAGGCTCGACGCACGGCTACGACGTCACGGACTACACCCGCGTGCGTGACGAACTCGGCGGGGATGCGGCCTTGGCCACGCTGGCACGCCGCGCGCGCGCGGCCGGGCTGGGCCTGATCCTGGACATCGTGCCCAATCACATGGCGGCGGACGCGACCCACAATGCGTGGTGGCGCGACGTGCTGGCCAACGGCCCCGAGAGCGAGTTCGCCGGCTTCTTCGACATCAATTGGAAGGCGCACGATCCCGGCCTGCGCGGCAAGGTGCTGGTACCCATCCTGCGCCACACCTACTGGGAGTCGCTGACGCGAGGCGACGTCGAGCTGGTGCCGGCGGGCCCGCACGGCCCCGCCTTCCTGCGTTATTTCGAACAAGAGATGCCACTGGCGCCGGGCAGCCTCGATGCGCGATCGGCCGCGGATCCGGCCTGGTTCGATGCCGCGCGCGAAGGCGGCCGTGAGCGCCTGCATGCGCTGCTCGAACGCCAGCACTATCGCCTGGCCTGGTGGCGCACGGCCGCCACGGCGCTGAACTGGCGGCGCTTTTTCGAGATCAGCGATCTCGTGGGCCTGCGCCAGGAGCACCGTCCGGCGTTCGACGCCACGCACGCGCTGGTCTTCCGCTTGCTGCGGGAAGGCCATATCGATGGGGTACGCGTCGATCATGTCGACGGCCTGGCCGACCCGGCCGCGTACTGCCGGCGCCTGCGCGCGGAACTGGCGGTCCATGCGCAGCGCCGCCCCGCCTCCATGCCGCTGCGGCATCCGTGGCTCGTGGTGGAGAAGATCCTGGCGTCCGGCGAGGCCCTGCCGCAGGACTGGCAGGTCGACGGCACCACCGGCTATGACTTCATGGACCAGGTGTCCGCGGTACTGCATGATCCGGCCGGCGCGGCGCCGCTGGATGGCTTGTGGCGGCGCATCGCCGGGGAGCGGGAGGACTACGCGCGCGTGCTGGCGACGGCGCGCCGCCAGATCCTGACGCGCCATCTGGTCGCCGAGTATGAGTCCGCCCGCATCGGGCTGCATGCCTGGGCGGCATCCAATCCCGCCACCCGCGACCTGAGCGGGGCGGCGCTGGGCGCCGCACTGTCGGCGCTGCTGGTCGCCATTCCGGTCTACCGTTGCTATTTCGACGGCCACCTGGCAGGACGCGATGACGAGGCCGCCAGCGCCGAAGCCACGATGCTGCGCCGGGCCGCGCGGCGCGCGCGCGCCGGGCTGGCGCCGGAGGAATCCACTGCGCTGGACTTCATCCTGGGCTGCCTGCGCGCACCGTATCCGTCCAGGGCGAACGGCAGCGCTGTCGCGCAGATCCGCCGGCAACTGCAACAATTGATGCCTGCCCTGGCGGCCAAGGCCGGGGAAGACACGGCGTTCTACCGCTATGGCCGGCTGCTGTCCCGCAACGAAGTCGGCAGCCTGCCCGCGACGCTCGCCACGGCGCCCATGCACTTCCACGCCGAGATGGCCGCGCGGCACCTCGCCTTTCCGCATGCGATGCTGGCCACTGCCACGCATGACCACAAGCGCGGCGAGGATGCCCGCATGCGCCTGGCGGTGCTGAGCGAACTGAGCCCGGAATGGACGGAAGCCGTGACCGCGTGGGAGCGCGCGTGCGAACCGCTGCTGGCGACCCTGCCGCAGCAACCGGACCCGACCGACCGGCTGATGCTGTACCAGTCCCTGATTGGTGCGTGGCCGATGCCGCCGGATGCGCTGGCCCACCATGGCGAGCCCGGCATCTTCCTGCAGCGCATCGGCGAGTGGCAACGCAAGGCCATCCGTGAAGCGAAACTGCACGGTAACTGGACCCGGCCCGACCTGAACTATGAAGCCGCATGCGAGGCATTCCTCCGCGGCCTGGCGCTCGACTGGCCCGGGTCGGGCGTGCTGGTCCGCATCGGCCAATTCGCGCGGCGCCTGGCACCGGCCGGCGCGCTCAACAGCCTGGCGCAGGCCTTGATCCAGCTCACGGCACCAGGCGTTCCCGACCGCTATCAAGGGTGCGAAGGCTGGGATCTCAGCCTGGTCGATCCCGACAACCGGCGCATGCCGGACTTCGCTCGCCAGACGGCGCAATTGCACGATGCCGCAGGCTGGGCAC
This sequence comes from Cupriavidus sp. USMAHM13, assembly GCF_001854285.1. Lineage (NCBI taxonomy): Bacteria > Pseudomonadati > Pseudomonadota > Betaproteobacteria > Burkholderiales > Burkholderiaceae > Cupriavidus > Cupriavidus sp. USMAHM13. The sequence continues at coordinate 1,739,006 of NZ_CP017752.1, read as the reverse complement.
ACTGGCTCGACCACTGGCAGGATGGACGCGTCAAGCAGCAATTGATCCATCATGCCCTGGCAGCCAGGCGCGAGTCCGAACCCTTGTTCTCGCAGGGCCGTTACCAGCCCCTGACCGCCGACGGACCGCTGGCGTCGCAGGTGCTCGCCTTTGCGCGCACGTCCGGCGCCAGCCGTGCCGTCACGATCGCCACCCGCCTGTCGGCACGGCTGGTCGACCGCGCCCTGCCGCGTATCCCGCCGGGCTGCTGGACCCATACCGCACTCGATATGCGCGCGCCGCACGGCAGCCGATGGAGGGATGCCCTCACCGGGCAGCACCTGGTTGCGACCGACGGCACGCTGCCGATGAGCGAGATACTCATGCTGCTGCCGGTGGCCCTGCTGTTCCGTCAATCATGAACATCGATGGCGTCGGTCCTACGTACTGCACGTACTGCACGTACTGCGCGCACCGCAGCGTGACCGTCCCGGCCGGCCACGACGCCTTCGCACGCGCCGGACAGCGGGCGCCCGGTATCGCCGGAACCATCGTCGCGAAGCCGGATTCCAATCATGGAGCGCTGGCGCCGGCCTGGCGGAACAGCGTTGTACCACTCAGCCGGGCGGTCTTGCGCCCCGCACGCCTGCGCAGATGCAGCGCATGAGATCCAGGATCGCGCGTTGCGCGTGGAATCTTGCCTTGGCGGCCGCACCGCCCTGCTCGACGGAGGATTGCCCATGCCAGCGGCCATCGAAGACTATGCCCTGATCGGGAATTGCGAAACGGCCGCACTGGTCAGCCGCAGAGGCAGCCTGGACTGGCTATGCCTGCCGCGCTTCGACGCGCCGGCCTGCCTGGCCGCGCTGCTGGGGACCCGCGAGCAAGGCCGCTGGCGCCTGGCCCCGGCCGCACCGGGCGCCAGCATGCGGCAGCACTATCATCCCGGCAGCCTGGTACTGGAAACGGTCTTCGATCAAGGCGATGGCGAAGCCGCCTTGATCGACTTCATGCCGCTGCGCCGGAACGGTACGCCGCACGGTACGCGTTCCGATGTGATCCGCATCGTGCGCGGCCTGCGCGGCACGGTACGCATGCGGATGGACCTGACCTTGCGCTTCGACTACGGCGCCACCGTTCCCTGGGTCACACGGCTTGCGCACGAACCGGGCCTGCAAGCCGTAGCCGGCCCGGACATGGTGATATTGCGCACGCCGATACCGCTGCAAGGCCGGGGGCTGGCCACCATTGGCGAATTCTCCGTCGAGGCCGGCCAGGACGTACCGTTCCTCTTCACCTGTTCGCCCTCGCACCTGGCCTTGCCCGTCGCGCTCGATGCGCTGCGCGAGCTTGAACGGACGGATCGCTGGTGGCAGCGCTGGTCCGACCGCTGTACGGTCGGCGGAATCTGGCAGGAACCCGTCCGTCGTTCGCTGCTCACGCTCAAGGCGCTGACGTACCGTCCGACCGGAGGCGTGGTCGCGGCACCGACCACTTCCCTGCCGGAAGTGCCCGGCGGCGTGCGTAACTGGGACTACCGCTACTGCTGGTTGCGCGATGCCACGCGCACCTTGCTGGCGCTGATGTCCGCCGGCTACTACGAGGAAGCCGAGGCCTGGCGCAACTGGCTGACCCGTACCGTGGCCGGCAGCCCTGGCCAGGCTCAGATCATGTATGGCCTCGGCGGCGAGCGCCATCTGTGGGAGAGGGAACTGGACTGGCTTCCCGGTTACCGCGGCGCGCGCCCGGTGCGGGTGGGCAATCTTGCCGCGACCCAGCTCCAGCTGGACGTGTATGGCGAAGTCATGGATGCCCTGTACCACGCACGGCTGGGCGGCCTGCGCCACGACCCGGCCTCCTGGGCACTGCAGCGAGCGCTGATCGGCCATCTGGAATCGATCTGGACGCTACCGGACCAGGGGATCTGGGAAGTACGCAGCGGCGGTCATCCTTTCACCTTCTCCAAGGCCATGGCCTGGGTGGCACTGGACCGGGCCATCAAGACCGTGGAGATGCACGACTGGCCAGGCCCGGTGTCCCGCTGGCGTGCGCTGCGGGCGGCGATCCGGTCCGACGTTCTCGCCCACGGATACAATGCCGCGCGCCGCTGCTTCGTCCAATGCTACGGCGGCGACGCCACCGACGCCAGCCTGCTGCTGCTGCCGATGCTGGGCTTCATCGAGGGCGACGACCCCCGCATGCTCGGCACCATCGAGGCGGTCGAACGGGACCTGATGGCGCACGGCCTGGTGCGCCGCTATACCAGTGAGGCGGCGCCGGACGGTCTGCCGGGAGACGAGGGAGCCTTCCTGGCCTGCAGCTTCTGGCTGGCCGATGCCTATGCCCTGGCCGGGCGCCTGCAACAGGCGCGCGAGCTGTTCGAACGCATGCTCCGCTTGTGCAACGGGGTGGGCCTGCTGGCCGAAGAGTTCGATCCGCGCAGGCGCCATATGGCTGGAAACTTTCCGCAGGCCTTGTCGCACATCGCCTTGGTCAATACGGCGCTCCTGCTCGACAGGCTGGGCGCATCGTCTTGACCCCTGCACGGCGGCTCCGGTGGCACTGGCGAATCGGCCGCGGCCGGTGCAATGGTGCCACGCGTGCCCCGGCAGCGGCACCCTGCCAGCTTCGATCCGCCTCGAACTCCATCGGCGGCCTTGCGCCCATGTCCCGACTTCCAGCGTCAGGCAATAACGCCTTGACGCTTCACAACTAGCGCCCGTACCGCCCCACGATGCTCATGGCGCTGAGCGTATGGCCCTTGAGGGCCGCGAACAGCTCATCCCGGGTCAACCCGGGCGGCAACGCATCGGGCTCCAGCCTGGTCGCGATCACAGTGATCGTGTAATGGTGCGGCAGGTCGCCGACGGTCGGGCATGGGCCGCGATACGCGGCTTCGTCGCCGACGTTCTTGCCGAGCGTGATGCCATGTCCGCCGCCCTTGCCATCGCCCTCCTTCAACTGCCCGCGTTCCGGTGCGACGTTGTAGGCAACCCAGTGCGAGACGCCCATCCCGCCCGCGCCATCGGGATCCCACATCATGATGGCCAGGGACCTGGTGCCGGCTGGCAGGTTGGCCCAGGACAACTGGGGCGAGACCCCCTTGCCGCCACAGGCAGCGCCGCCGCTGTCGGCGCCGTCATTGGCATAGCGGGCGGCGATGGTGCCCGCGTCGGCAAACGACGTGGAAGATATCTGCATGCCGGCCGCGTGGGCGGTGGCGCCGCCCAGCAGGAGCAGCGCGCCGGCGACCGGCGCGCAGAGATGTCTGGTGAGTATCATGCGTATCCTCCGGTGAGGTGCGGACGCTGCGGGCAAGGCGTGCGATCCCGCCGCGGCGGCTGCATGCCCGCAGCGCGCGACGACGGCAGCGCAGACGGCATGGCCATTTTCGCTTGCAGCGCAATCATGCGTTGGACCCTTTGGCCCAAGGGAAAATCCCGATCGCAGCGTATCGCAGACGCCCATCGCCCGGGGGCGCACCAGCGTGGCATCGTCGCCCCGCCACGGGATGTGACGCAGCGGCCGGCTACTCGCACCGTGGGCGCGCAAGGCGCCCCGGGGCCATTCATCCGGCCAGGCCCTTGTTCGGGTTGATCAGGAACTTCTCCCCCGTCGCGCGCTTGTTGTAGACGGCGATGACGTCCAGGTCCAGCACCTCGGCCAGCGAGATCTCCTTCGAGTAGTGGCTGGCAAAGGTGGTCTTCAGTTCCGCCACCACGCGTTGCTTCAGCGCGTTGGCCCGCTCGCGCCCGATCTTCTGCAGGAACGGGAACAGCAGCCAGCCGCCCATGCCCCAGGCCATGCCGAAGTTGCGGCTGAACTCGGTCGGGCTGGTGTCCAGGCCGCCGTAGAGGTAGACCTGCTTGTGGGTGGTCGAGCCATAGCGGCTGTACTCTCTGGCCGTCCTGTTCAAGGCCGCTTCCATGCAGGTGAGGATCTGGCCGCCGAGCTTGCCGCCGCCCGTGGCATCGAAGGCGATGGTCGCGCCCGTGGCGACGAGTGCCTCGGTGAGGTCCTGCATGAAGGTGGGCGACGCGGCGTTGCAGACGTAGACCGCACCTTGCGCCTTGAGCAGGTCCGCCTGCTCCTGCTTGCGCACGATGTTCACCAGCTGGATGCCATCCTTGAGACAGATCCGGTTGAGCATCTGGCCCAGGTTGGAGGCCGCGGCGGTGTGCACCAGGGCGCTATGCCCCTCGAGCCGCATGGTCTCGACCATGCCTAGCGCGGTGAGCGGGTTGACGAATGACGACGCGCCATCCGCCGCCGTGGCGCCTTCGGGCAGGACCAGGCACTGGTCGACGGGAACGCAGCGGTACTGCGAGTACATCGCACCGCCGATGGCGGCCACGGTCTTGCCGATCAAGGCTTGCGCCGCAGGGGACGAGCCGGCCTCGACGACCACGCCCGCGCCCTCGTTGCCAACCGGCATGGAGGCATCCAGGCGGCCCGCCATGCTGCGCATCGCGGCTTCCGGCACGCGCGCGGTAACGACGGGGCGCTCGGCCGTGCCGCTGGCCTTGGCCGTGCTCATGTCGGCTGCACCGAACAGCAGGCCCAGATCCGACGGGTTGAGGGGTGAGGCTTCCATGCGGATGAGCACTTCATCCGGGCCGGGCTGCGGCACGTCGATGCTGTCCAGCGACAGCTGGAGTTCGCCGCTGCGCTGGATCTGCGAACGAAGTTGAAGTGCGGGGGGCATTCGATGTCTCCTTGGCCTGTCGGTTTGTGGTGAACGGGGCGGCAGCGGGGGCTGTCTTCGCCGGCAGTCAGCAATGTAGCAAGTTCCGGCAAACCCCGTACTGGGCCGGAAAATCAGGCCATGCGTCAGCCGACAGGCCCTCATGCACCGCACTGATAGTGGGAATAGTGGGGATAGTGGTGGATCGATCGATCCGCCGGCGGTCAGCCGTCCGGCCATCCCCCCGAGGACGTTGCCGCGGCACAGGTGCTTGTGTTCGCCACCTCTCCGGCTAGACTGGAAAGTACGGACGAAGGCTGCCTGTGCGGCAGCCGGCCCTCGCGCATCGTGCTTCGCGCCTCGCGCGGCTGGCCGACGAGCGCGCGGGCCGCTCCGGCAAGGAGACGGCATGGAGCGCTCCATGGCGAGACTCGAACAAGGCGTTGCATCCAGACTGGCGCGGAGCATGGCGGCCGGCGCGGTCATGCTCGCGGCGGCCGCCTTCGTCGCGTCGGCCGATGCCCAGCCCGTCGTCACAGGGCCGCTCAGCATCAACGGGTCGCTCCTCGTCCTCGGGCCGGTGACCGTCGATGGCCCGCTGACGGTGGCCGGGGACATCTATGCGCGCGGCCCGGTCACGGCGGCATGGATCGAACGGATTCCTCGCGGCGAACCCGCTGCACGCAGGTTCTGGGGCGACAACACGATTCGCGGCCCGCTGACCGTGCACGGTCCGCTGGTCGTGCACGGCGATCTGGAGGCGCATGGCCCGATCACCGTCGATGGCCCCATCGGGGCCGTCGGGCGCGTGGGCGCGGAAGGCCCGGTTACCGAGCGCCGCTGAATGCGCGCCGGGCGGAGCGTCTGCGGGTCTGTACCGTTCCTCAGGGGACACCCGGGCGAGACCCGCCGTGCGGCCGCCTGCAGTCGAGATTCCTTGCAGCTGGACGAACCTGAATCGAACGACCACGACGGAGCCGGGACTCGCCTTCGCCTCCAGCGCGATCGTGCCGGCATTCACCCCGGGTTCCGCGGCGGCCTGAGCCATTACCGTAACCTGGATCGGAACTGGGATCTGCAAGCGGCCTTCAACGGCCTGCTCGTGCAGGTTCCTGGCCTGTATCTTGTCGGCGAGCGGGACCCCGGCCTGGCGCTTGACAGCTGCTGGTGCGCCGGCGCACCGGCCAGACAGGCAGCCCGCCGCAGCCGCTTCAGGCCTGTGGCACCAGCCTTCCTCGCCGGGCCTTCGCCGTGCCATCTTGCAGGACCCTCACCACATCGGGACCCCGGGCAAAGTCCTCCCGGATCGATCGACCCAGTGCGAGCGCGGCAGCAGAGGCCGGGCCACCGGCGACATGAAGATGGATCGCGAAGGCCGGCAGCTCCGGCAGCCCGCATTCCGGCGCCAGGATGTCGAACTCCGACGGCACGGTGGAAGCCAGGGATGCCGTCACGGCGAGATCGGCCCGCACCGTGGCGGCGGTCGCGTCGATGCTGCCGCTCTCGAACACGGTCCGCCAGGGCCGTCCACACTTGCGCAGCGCATCGAGCACCGCCGGCCGGAACACGCACGCTTCGTCGACCAGGGAAACCGGCAGCCGGCTCCTGCGGAAAGCGGTGCCCCCTCTTGCCCCGACCCATACCAGGCGCTCCACGGCCAGGCATTCGCCGCGCGCGGCCCCAGGTAGCTCCTCGACCAGCGCGATGTCGACCTCCCCCCGCTTGAGGGTTCTCAGCAATTCCGTCGACGTGGCGCAGACAAGGGTCAGTTCGACGCGGGGATGATCCAGCGAAAACCCCTTCAGGATCGGACCGAGCCTGGCAGCAACGAGATCCTGCGGCGCGCCCAGGCGCACTGATCCTTCAATCGTGCCTCCCTTCATCTCGTCCCGCAGCGCGTCATGGACCGCCAGCAGGTGCCGGGACGGGCCAAGCCATCGCTCCCCCTCCGTGGTGAGGCGCAAGGCACGATGATCCCGAGCGAATAGCGGACCGGCCTGCGCTTCGAGCCGCCCGATCTGCTGGCTGATGGCGCCTTGCGTCAAGTGCAGCATGCGGCCAGCGGCTGTCATGCTGCCGTGGTCGGCCACGGCAACGAAGGCCCGAAGCAGGGCGATGTCGAGGTTGCGTGTCATTTCATCATTAGAGAACCTAATGGAAGGTATCAGACAATTTCGCTGTCGTAATGCCAAGTATGCGCGTAAAAAGAGGATTCCGAACAGCAGAAAGAGGCCATCCCGTGCCGATCCGAGACTACCTGCCATTGCTCGTCTTCGTCATGGTCGCCACCGCCACGCCGGGTGGCGCCACGACGCTGGCAACGGCATCGGGAGCCCATTTCGGCTATCGGCGCTCCTTGCCCTACATGACCGGCATCGCGGCCGGACTCGGCTCGATGGCGGCGGCCGCCGCCGCCGGCCTGGGCGCCGTCATGCTCGCCGGCCCGGCCCTGCAGATGGCCCTGAAGCTGGTCGGCTCGATCTATCTCGTCTGGCTGGCCTGGCGCATCGGACGCAGTTCATCTCCCCATGTCGGCTCGCCGCTACGCAAACCGGCCGGCTTCGCCAGCGGCGTCTGGATGCTCTGGCACAACCCCAAAGGCTGGACCATGACGCTCGGCGCCGCGGCCTCGTTCGCGACCATGGCGCACAGTCCGTTGCAACTCGGCGCGCTGCTCGGGCTTTCCTTCGCCGCGGCCGCCATGGTTTCGCTCTCGCTATGGTGCTGGGCAGGCCAGGCCTTCGCCCGCCTCCTGCGCAGCGAAGCGCAATGGCGTTGTCTCAACGGGACCTTGGCGCTGCTCCTTGCGCTGTCGATCGTCGCGATGTGGCTGCCCTAGACAGGGATCACGTGGGCTCCAATGGCGGCGGTAGGCACGCAGCGGACCTTGGCGCACCATCGGGATGCGCGCAGGCGGTAAGATGGGCGCTCCCTCCCCTCCATTGGAAATCCCACGATGCAAGTACTGGTTGACGCAGACGCCTGCCCGGTTGTCGTCAAGGAAATGCTGTACCGGGCCGCGCAGCGTGTCGAAGTGTCCGTCACGCTGGTCGCCAACAAGTATCTGCGCACGCCGCCTTCCCGCTTTATCAAGGCACTGCAGGTGCCGGCGGGATTCGACGCCGCCGATGACCGCATCGTCGAACTGGCCGGCAGCGGCGACCTCGTGATCACCGCGGATATCCCCCTGGCCGCCGCCGCCCTCGACAAGGGCGCCCACGTGCTCGACCCGAGAGGCACCTGGTTCAGCCGCGAGAACATCCAGGAGCGCCTGACCATGCGCGAGGTGATGGACCAGCTGCGCGCCTCGGGCATCGATACCGGCGGCCCGGCCCCCTACACCCCACAGGATGGCAAGGCCTTCGCCAGCCAGCTGGACCGCTTCCTGGCACGCCGCACGCCGCCAGGGTCGCCCGCCTGAGGCGTGGCTGGCACCGCCATGCGAGCGTGGGCCGGCTCGCATGGCGGTGCGATCGACGGTTGCTTGCCGGCCGGCTACAGTCCGCCGGAGCGTTGGGCCAGGACGAAAACCAGGACGTCGTCCATTGCCTGCCTCGCCCAGGAGAAAGCAGATCGCCGGGACCGCCAATGGCGCAGATCGAGCGAGCAATGGCGCAGTTTGCATGTCGAAATTGGCCTACCGATCTCTATACTGAGTCCCGATCCGGCGCAGAAGCCAACCCTGGCCCGGCATTTGATGAGTATCCCCATGACACGCAACCAGGCCTATTTCCTGGACATCGGATGGCAACCCTTGCTGAAGGACCTCGGTCTTGCCGCGGACCGGGTCCTGCGCAAGGCTGGGCTGCCTGACGACCTGCTGTCCCGCAGCGGGGACGGCCTGACCACAGACGAGTATTTCCGTTTCTGGCGCGCCTTGGAGGCCGAGGCCGGCGATGCCATGTTTCCATTGCGCATCGTCGAGACCGTTTCAGCCGAGTCGTTCTCCCCGCCATTGTTTGCAGCCCTTTGCAGTGCGAATCTCATGCAGGCGGTACAGCGCCTGGCCAAGTACAAACAGCTCGTGGCACCGATGAAGCTGGATGTGAATGTCGGACAGGCGGGCGAACTGACTGTGTCGCCTCGCTGGCAATCGGTGCCGACCGATGTCCCTTACTCATTGCAGGTCGCCGAGATCGCGTTCTTCCTGCGACTGGCCCGACTTGCCACCCGCGAACCCGTCAAAGCGCTTCGAGTGGAGATCTCGCGACTTCCGCCCAGTGCTTACACCCGTCGTTACGAGAACTTCTTCGGCGTGCGCGTACAGCATGGGGAGAGCCCAAGTATCACATTCACGGCCGCGGACGCTTTGCGACCATTTCTCACGATCAACGAAGGGATGTGGCGCGTCTTCGAGCCTGACCTGCGCCGCCGGCTCAGCGAGCTGGACGCGACAGCGACCGTTGCCGAACGCGTGCATGCCGTCTTGCTGGAACTGCTGCCCGGCAACGCGGCCACCATCGAGAAGACCGCCGAGCGCCTGGGCATGAGCAGGCGCACGCTACAGCGTCGCCTGGAAGATGAGGGACAGAGCTTTCGCGCCCTGGTCAATTCGACGCGGGAAAACCTGGCCCGCCACTACCTTGGCAATACCAAGATGTCCGCTGGGGAGATCGCTTTTCTCCTCGGCTTCGAAGATCCCAATTCCTTCTATCGCGCATTCCAGGACTGGACGGGGCAGACGCCCGACAGTGCTCGGCACGCCATGCGCCTGAATTGAGCCGGGACATTCCACTCTTGCCGGGTCCGCGAAGATGGCACGGATCACCGCATGGCTGGCACAGAATGCAAGTGCGTCGATGCGGTTCCATCTCTAAGGTCGTGGTGTCCCCACTCCCTGATGAGATTCCGCATGAGCTCCACGCGCGTCACCCGCTTCACACACTTCACACACGCCATCGCCCTGTTGGCTGGCCTGGCTCTGGCGCAACCGTCGTTCGCTCAGGAAAGCTGGTCGCTGGCCAAGGACGCCGAGGGCATCAAGGTCTATGTTCGCAACGTCCATGGCTCGCCCTTGCGCGAGTTCCGGGGCGAAGTTCCACTGGACAATACGCCTGAGCAGGTCGCCAGCGTGTTGCGCGATGCCGATGCCTTCCGCAGGTGGATGCCGGATGTCGCCACCTCGGAACTGCTCAAAGCCACCGACACCGAGCAGTTCCATTACCTCGAAAACAAGGCGCCCTGGCCGGTGTCGAACCGCGACGGGGTCTACCATTTCACCTATTCCCGAGCCGGGGACGGCACGATCACCATCCAGGTGGAGGCCATGCCCCGGTACGTCCCGCCGCGTGACGGCAAGGTGCGCATCCCCCAGGCCAACGGCCAGTGGAAGCTGGTGCCCGATGCCGGCGGCGTGCGTGTGACCTACCAGATGCATGCCTCCCCCGGCGGTGCGATCCCGGACTGGCTGGCCGACCGGACGGTAGTGGACACCCCGTTTGGAACGCTCAAGGCGTTGAGGAGCTACCTGCAAGCACCCCGCTGAAACCTGCCGCAGAAGCGTGGCGCCTTTTGCTTGAAGTGTGGCGCTGATCGCTAGAGCTGTGACACCACTCGCTGCATACAGTGGAGGTCAAGGAAGGGCGGCTCGAACCCGAGCCGCTATCCACTCAGCCCAGGATCCAAGGACATTCGATATGACGACCAAAGTTGCCCTCGTGACAGGTGCCTCCGCCGGTATCGGTGAGGCCACCGCGCTCAAGCTCAAAGCCCAGGGCTACACGGTATATGCGGCGGCACGTCGCGTGGAACGGATGCGGTCCCTGGCCGCTGCCGGCGTCCACGTGCTGTCGATGGATGTGACAGACGATGCCTCGATGCAGACCGCCATGACCAGGATCATCGCGGAAGCGGGCCGCATCGACGTGCTGGTCAACAATGCCGGGTATGGCTCCTATGGCGCGGTCGAGGACGTGCCACTGAGCGAAGCGCGCGCACAATTCGACGTCAATGTGTTCGGGGCGGTGCGCCTGACCCAATTGGCACTGCCGCACATGCGGGCGCAGCGCTCGGGCACCATCGTCAACATCACCTCGATGGGCGGCAAGATCCATACCCCGCTGGGAGCCTGGTACCACGGCACAAAGTTCGCGCTGGAGGCCATCAGCGACTGCCTGCGCATGGAAGTGCAACCCTTCGGCATCGACGTGGTGGTGATTGAACCGGGGGGTATCAAGACCGAATGGGCCGACATCGCGGCCGATAAGCTCCGCGTGATTTCCGGCAAGGGGGCCTATGCGGGACAGGCGCGTGCCATGGCCGAGTCGATGAATGGAGAGGCCAGCCGCAAGCGGCAGTCGCCCCCTCAGTTGATCGCCGACACGATTGCCAAAGCAGTCAGCGCTCGTCGGCCGAGGACCCGCTATGCGGTGGGCTTCGGTGCCAAGCCGATGATCTTCCTGCGCAGCCTGCTGTCCGACCGGGCGTTCGATGGCTTCATGCGCATGGCCACCGGCATTTCGCGCACCGCGCTTGCTGGCAAACCCTGAAGACCGCTGCGGGCAAAAGACAAGCCTCACCGGTTGCAAGGCTGGGGTCGCGGCCCGCCGGTTTCCGATCCCACCTGATAGCGGCGTGCCAACAGAATGCACGCCGGTATCCCATGCAGGGCGTATCCGGTCATGCCACGCACGACCGGCTGGCGAACTGGCATTTGCCGCCGGAGTGACTGCGCAAACGGCAAGCAGCCACCTGTCGAAACTGCTGGACGGTGGTCTTCTCTCGGTCGAGAAGGAGGGACGTCACCGCTATTACAGGCTCGCCGACCCGCATGTGGCATTGGTGCTCGAAGGGCTGGCGGCGATCAGTACGAACCGGGCCGTCCGCCGGAAGCCACTGGGTCGCGAAGCGGAGACATTGCGCTTCGCTCGTTGCTGCTACGACCACCTCGCCGGACGAGCCGGTGTCGCCGTTACGCAAAGGCTGATAGCGCTGGGCTATCTCGCGGTCGCACCTGTCCGGCTGACATCGGTTTCATTCCACATGATCGGGTTTCCCAGGCATCAGAGATCGGAAGCCGCACGCACGGGCCGACGGGCACGTTGGCGCAGGTAGATGTTGTTCAAGACCAGCGCGGCACCGGTCATGCACGCCCCGGCAATCTGCATATCGGTCGGCACGATGCCTTCCATGGCCGATACGAGAAAGGTCGTGATCGGCACGACATCCATGAACAGGACGCCGTTCAGCGGCGTGAGGATGCGGTTGCCGAGATTCCAGCAGAGAATGCCGACGAATCCGGCGACGGGTCCCATGTAGAGAAGATGGGGCAGGATGGCGAGCAGGTCGGCCTTGCCGGGGACGGGAATGACGTGCCGGGCCAACAGGACGCCGTTGATCGAGACGATGCTCAGAAGCCCGAGCCCGGTGGTGATGGTCGTGTATTTCAAGGCCGACCAGCGGGTGAAGAAGCTCGCGCTGAAGGTGTAGATCACCCAGCACAGGGCGCCGAGCACGATGAGCACGTTCGCGGCGTAGCTCTGCGGTTCGCCGAGAAGGCCGGCGATATCGCCTTTGGTGACAACCAGGATCACGCCGCAGAAGGACAGCAGGATAAACAGCAGCGAAAAGCGCGGCGGCAGAACGCGCCGGCCGATCGAGTTCACGACCAGGCCGAGCATCGGTTGGGTCGCCATCATGATCGAGGCAGTCAGGGCGCCATCCCTGCCGGCAATCTGCTGGCCGAGGAACACCAGAAAGCCGAAGCCGGCGAAGCCCACCGTCCCCAGGAACCAGGCCAGCAGCATCGACTGCCCGTCGGCGTGGAGCGCGGAGCGTCCCTCGGTCGAGACCAGCAGTACAAGGAATGCCATGCCGGCCGTCAAATAGCGCAGCGACGTGAAGGTGAACGGATCGATCCGCGTCAGCGCGCTGGACATGACGGGAAACATGATCCCGAAGGAGAGCGTCGCGACAACGCAGCACAGCACGCCTTTGGCATAGCCGCCGGAGGGCAGGCGGGACGCTCCTTGCCGCCTTGCGGAATCTGTTCCCGCCGACGGCGGGCGGGAAGCCAGGCGCCCGGGGCTGGCAGCGGCTGCGACGGTTTCCGATGGTTCCACGGACATGGGATTTTCTACCTCCTCGTATCGGGAGAGCGTCGGCCGGCTGGCTCGCTCCTCCATTGCTCGGATGGTAGGAGTTCCCTATCATTAAGAAAATTGGATATTTCTTATCGAACAGTTTCGAAGAACTGAACTATGATCCGGCCCAATCTCGACATGGATATCCTGCGCACCCTGGTGGCCGCACAGGACCTCGGCAGCTTCAATCGCGCAGCCGACCACATCGGCCGCTCGCAGTCGGCGGTGAGCCAGCAGATCCGCAAGCTCGAGGAACAGATCGGCGAGCCCTTGTTCCGCAAGGAGGGACGGGGGCTCGCACCGACCGAAGCGGGAGACGTGATCCTCAGCTACGCGCGGCGGATTCTCGACCTGAACGACGAGGCGGTCTCGGCCGTGCGCGGGATGTCGGTCGCGGGTGCGGTGCGCTTCGGCGTGCCGAGCGATCTCGCCGAGACGTGGCTGCCGAAGGTACTGGGACAGTTCAAGCGGGCCCACCCCGCCGTCCTGATCGAGGCCGTCGTAGAACGCAATGCGCTGCTGCTCGAACGCCTGGACAAGGGCCAGCTCGACCTTGCCCTGGCGTTCGGCGGGGACGCGCGGCACGACGGCGAGCTGCTTGCCACCTTGCCGATGACCTGGATCGGTCCTGCCGCGGGCCAGGCGGAGTTCAAGCCTGGACAGCCGTTGTCGCTGGTCGTGTATGCGCCCCCCTGCTTCTTCCGCCAGGCCTGCATCGAGGCGCTCGACAAGGCGGGAGTCGCCTGGCACACCGCTTTCACCAGCTCCAGCCTCCATGGGCTCTGGGCCGCTGTCGACGCAGGCCTGGGCATTACCTTGCGCACGGCGCTGGGGCTGCCGCGCTCGTTGACCGTACTGGATGCAAGCTCCGGCCTTCCGCCCGTTCCGACCATACGACTGGCCCTGCATGACGCAGGCCGCGCGCTATCGCCCGCCGCCGAGCGGCTGAAGACCATCCTGGTCGAGACGTTGTCCGAGAGCCTGCCGCCTCCCGGCTATTGAATGCCAGAGGCGCTGGCGTCGGTGAAGGATCCCGCCGCGCCGGTCCGGAACGGGCCGACGGCGATCCCCCGTCAGAACGGCCAGAAGAAGAAGTGCCGCTGCTGCTTGCGCGGATGGGTCACGCGCGGCGGCCGAGACTCCGGCCCGAGCCGCGCGCCCGCGTCGATCACCCGCGCGCGCAGCGCCATGTCGTAGAAGGCGCCAACCATCGGCAGGGCGCTGTGCGCGCCCTGCCCCCAGTAGTCGCCGAGCGTCACGCGTCCATCGTCGAATCCCACCCAGGCGCCCGCGACCAGTTGCGGATGCATCAGGATGAACCAGCTATCCGCATTGTCCTGCGTCGTGCCGGTCTTGCCGGCCACATCCGCGTAGATCCGGAAGCGCGACCGGATGCCGTTGCCCGTGCCACGGCTGATCACGTCGCGCATGACGTCGACGAGCACCTGGGCCGCACCGGCAGGCAGCGCCCGTTCGGGCACGGCGCTCGGGAATTCGGCGAGCACCTGGCCGTCATGATTCTCGATGCGCGTGACCATGCGCGGTTCAATATAGGCACCGCGGTTCGCGATGGTGCTGTATGCCGAGACCATTTCCTTCAGCGTGACCGGGCTCGTGCCGAGCGCGAGCGACGGTACGGCTTCGAGCGAACTCTCGCGCACGCCCATCGCGCGCGCGAGCTGCGCGACCTTCTCGGGGCGCTCCTTCTGCATGAGCTGGGCGGTGATGCGATTGCGCGAGTAAGCCAGCGCGTCACGCAGCGTCATCGGCCGGCCGCTGGGCGGTTCCGCGTCGGCCGGCCGCCAGACCGCATGCCCGCTCAATGGAATGGCGACATCCCGGTCGACGAAGGTATCGCTCGGCCGTGCGCCATCCGCGAAGGCCGCGCCGTAGAGGAAGGGCTTGAAGGTCGAACCGGGCTGGCGCCGGGCCTGTTGCACATGATCGAACGGCACTTCGCGGAAATCGCGGCTGCCGACCCAGGCCTTGATGTCGCCGTTGCGCGGATCGATCGCGACGAAGCCCGCCTGGACCTGCGTCTTGCTCCGGCACAGCGCGCGGACGAATGCAGCATTCGCCGCGAGCTTCCTCAGCGCGGCCTGGTCCGTCTGCCCCCCGTCGCGCGCGGCGCGGTACTCCGCCGTCTGCCGCATGAAGGCCTGGAACAGCTCATTGCCCGGCCAGCATCCCGTCCGCTCATCCCACGCCTCGTTGGCGATCGCTTGCAACTGATTGGTCTGCCAGGCCATCGCCTGCGTGGCCATCCCCTGCAGGCGGGAATCGATGGTGGTGCGCACCACCAGTCCGTCGGCATAGATGTTGTAGCCGTTCCGCCCGGCCCATGCGCTCAACCACTTGCGCAGTTGGGCCGAGAAATGCGGGGCGACGCCCGGTGGTGCGCTCTGCGGCTCGAAATCGACGTTGAGTGGTTGCCGCACCAGCCATGCGTAGGCACCGGGCTTGAGCTTGCCGTACTTGTCCATCTGCCCCAGCACCGTATTGCGCCGCTGCAAGGCGCGCTCGGGATTCAGCACGGGGTTGTAGGTGCTGTTGGCCTTCAGCATGCCGACCAGGGTCGCGCTTTCGAGAATGTCGAGCCGATCGGCGGATTTGCCGAAGTAGGTGCGTGCGGCCATTTCCACGCCGTAGGCGTTGTACAGGAACGGCACCGTGTTCAGGTAGGTCTCGAGGATCTGGTCCTTGCTGTACACGGATTCGATCTTGAACGCCGTGATCGCTTCCTTGAGCTTGCGCGTGAGGGTCGGCGCGCGGCCGATCTCGTCCGGATACAGGTTGCGAGCCAGCTGCTGGGTGATCGATGAGCCGCCCTGCCGGTCGCCCGAGAACGTATGCAACGCTGCCGACGCGGTACGCCTCCAGTCGATGCCATGGTGCTCGTAGAAGCGGCGGTCCTCGGTCGCGACCAAGGCGTCGACCATATAGGGTGAGATCCGCCTGAGCGGCACCCACTCGCGATTGACCGGCTTGAACTGGTCGAGCAGCCGGCCGTCGGCCGACACAATCAACGCCGGCCGGTCGATGCGGGCCTTGCGGATGTCGCCCATGCCAGGCGTGTACGGCACGAGCGCCAGCACGAACGCCACGAACAGCGCTGGCACGGCAAGGAGTGCAAGCACGATGCCGCGCCGCGTCGGGTGACGCAGGCGGCGCAGTGCGCTGCTGACAGCACGCCCGGCCGCTGCGCTGCCGGCGGCGAGCAACGGCCGGATGCGGGCGAGCAAGCGGGCGCAGTGCTCTCGAAGCAACGATACATAGCGGCTATTCACTGGGGCGGGGGCGCTGGCGGAAAGGGCCGGATCGTACCAAAGCGCAAGCGCGTTGCCGTTGTCAGGTTGCGACTGCAGCGCGCCGCATTTACAGACGATTACATTTGTTTCGCGTTGACAACAAGAGGCGAGCCTTATGCCGCAGGACTTCTTTTTTTCCGCAAGAAGCGCGGCCGGGTCAACGCTTGCCGACCCGGTCGCGGAGCGTCCCCGCGCTGGTGTCGAACGTCCTCAATAGATGCCCGCCGACCTCAATGCATCGACGGCCATGTGCATGCCCAGCACACCCAGGACAAGGCCCATCGCCCAGCGTTGGGCCAGCAGGAGTCCCGGGCGGCGCGACAGGAGCGTCGCCATGCTGCCGGAGCAGACCGCCACCAGGCCATTGACCGTGGCGAACACGACGATCAGCGACGATCCCAGCGCCAGCGATTGCCTGAGAACGCTGCCGTTCTGATAGTCGATGAACTGCGGCAGCAGGGACAGGAAGATCATCGCGAGCTTGGGATTCAACAGACTGGTCGTTGCCCCCATCACCAGCAGCCGGCGCGGCCGTTCGCGCGGCAGGTCGCGCACCTCCAGGGGAGAGCGGCCACCCGGCTTCACGGCCTGCCACGCCAGATAGAACAGATAGAGCGCGCCCACGGCACCCAAGGCACTGCCCGCATAAGGCACGCCGAGGAAGAACGCCGTGATGCCGAACGCGGCCCCGAACATATAGAAGAGATATCCGAACATGACGCCCGCGAGCGATATCATCCCCGCCATGCGGCCTTGCGCGATCGAGCGCGACATCACGTAGACCATGTTCGGCCCAGGGGTTACAGCGAGCATTCCGGCAACCGCCAGGAATCCGTAGATCGACGCCGTACTATGCATTTTCGTGGGCTCATCCAAGTGATCGTCGCTGCTAGTATCCGGCTGCCATACACTCCAGTAAAACGAATTAAACTGAACCCATTACTCAGCTTTTCTGATCAAAATGAAGAAGCTCGACCTGGACGTGCTTGAGATGCTGGTGGCGGTTGCCGAGACGGGTTCGTTCGCGCGCGGGGCAGAGTCCGTGCATCGGTCGCCGTCGGCAGTGAGCATGCAGATCAAGGGACTTGAAGAAGCGCTGGGAAAACCGCTCTTCGTGCGAAGCACCCGCAATGTCGCGATTACCGCGGAGGGCAAGACGCTATTGGACTATGGCCGCCGAATGCTGGCGATGCGAGAGGAAGCCTGGGCGTCGATCGTGCGTCCGGAGATCAAGGGCCGCGTCACCATCGGCGTTCCCGACGACTACGCCTCGTCGTTGCTGCCACAGGTCCTGGGCAAGTTCGCGGTCGCTCATCCGCGCGTCGAGATCCGGGTGATCGGCCTGCCCAGCAGTGCGCTCGTTCCCTTGCTCAAGGACAACACGCTGGACCTGGCCTGCATCACGAAAGCGAAGGGCATTGCGGGAGAGTTCATCCGGTACGAGCCGATGGTGTGGGCCGGGTCGCCGGCAAGAAAGGTGTGGCAGGAGCGCCCGCTTCCACTCGCTGTGTTCGCACAGGGCAGTACTGCACGCGCCAATGCCATCCATGCGCTGCAGCGGGAGAACATCAGGTTTCGCATGTCCTACGAGAGCCCAAGCCTGTTGGGCGTGCTCAGCATGGTCGAAGCGGGGCTCGCCATCGCGCCGCTGGCGCGATGCAGCGTGCCGGGGCACCTGGTCCAGCTATCGCAGAACGAAGGGCTGCCGCCCCTGGATGATCTCGAGGTCGCTCTGGCCCGCAGCGCCCGCTCCGCACGGCCGCCTTGCGATTTCCTCGCTGAACAGATCCTGGCTGAGATGCGCGTTTGAGCGGCTTGGGCTTCAGCGATGCGCCGAGATCCCGTGGTAGCGTAAGCGTTGCTTGGTCCGCCCGACTGCGAACGCACCACGAACGCACCACGAACGCCCCACGAACGCACCACGCACACGCCAGCCCCCCCAACGTAGAACAACCGTGAGAATCCACATGACGCCAATGAGACAAGCCGAACACGCCCCCCAGGCGTTTCAGACCGCCTGGAACAGCCATGACATGGAGTCCCTCGGAGCGTTGTTCCACGAGGATGCGACGTTCGTAAACCGGTTCGGGCACTACGTGCGCGGCGTGGCGGCAATTATCGAAATGCACGCGCCCATCCATGCCACCATCTACAGCGATTCCACGCTGGAGAACGAGCTGATCGACGTGGTCGCCATCCATGACGACGCGGCCGTCGTGCACTTCTGGAGCCGGCTCACGGTCGGCATCGCGCATCCGGCGGGTCCGCACGCGGTCGACACGCTGATCCTCGCCGTGCTGACGCGCAAGGCTGGCACGTGGCGGATCCAGGCGCTCGAGAACGTCACCCTGACGAATCCCCGTACGGGAGAAGCTATCTTGAGAGATAGCCGAGGTCTCTGATCGAACACCTGGATGTTGGCGCGCGGCTGGCCGGCAGTGCATGCCGCCGGCGGTAACTCATCTTGCGCCCATCGAGCGTTGTCCCGGCTCCAGAAGGCCGAAAGGCGGCCACTAGCGGCCAGTAGCCGCCCACGCGCATCGTTCGGTCCGCCACCATCGGCCGGCCATGTGTTCCCCCGCTCGCTTGCGCGATGGCATGGATGAGCTATTGCTTGTTCATACATCCCCCTCTTGGAGCAAGGTCATGGATGAACCCAGCGCATTGCAAGCCACCGTGGACCATCTGGTGCAAGCCGGTAAGGGCCTGCTGGCCGCGGACGAAAGCGGGCCGACGATCGCCAAGCGGTTCCAGCGCATCGGCGTGGAATCGAATGAGGAGAGCCGGCGGGCGTGGCGCACCCTGCTCTTGTCGACACCCGGCCTTGGCGAATTCATCAGCGGAGTGATCCTCTACGAGGAGACACTGGGCCAGTGCGCCGACGATGGCACGCCGCTGCCGGAACTGGCCGCGCGCCAGGGCATCGTGCCCGGCATCAAGGTGGACAAGGGCAAGCTCGCGCTCGCCCGTGCCCCCGGGGACGAGATCACCGAAGGCCTCGACGGGCTGGCCAGGCGGCTGGCCGGTTATCGCCAGCAAGGTGCGCGCTTCGCCAAGTGGCGCGCGGTATTCAATGTGTCGGACCAGCTGCCCGGCCGGCTCGCCATCGAGGCCAATGCGCAGGCGCTGGCCAGCTATGCCGCGATCTGCCAGGAGTCTGGCATCGTGCCCATCGTCGAACCCGAGGTGCTGATGGATGGCGCACACTCCATGGCCCGCTGCGCCGACGTCACCGAGTGCGTGCTGCACGAGGTCTTCCACGCCTTGCACCGGCATGCGGTGACGCTCGAACATATGCTGCTGAAGCCCAGCATGGTGCTCCCCGGCAAGGAGGCGGCACCGGCCGCTCCGGCCGAGGTTGCCGCGCAGACCGTGCAGGTGCTCAGGCGCACGGTGCCGGCGGCGGTGCCGGGCATCTTCTTCCTCTCCGGCGGCCAGACGCCGACCGAGGCCACCGCCAATCTCGATGCCATGAACCGGCTCGGCCCGATGCCCTGGCGCCTGAGTTTCTCCTACGGACGCGCCTTGCAGGAGCCGCCGCTGCTGGCCTGGCACGGCGAGGCCGCGAATGCCGCGCCAGCGCAACGGGCGCTGCTGCTGCGCGCAAGGCTGAATGGCATGGCGTGCTTGGGGCAGTACCAGCCGGCGCTGGAGGAGGGAGCGGGCTGAGCGTACGACGGGCAAGGCCTCCGGGAGGCGCCCCGGCCATCCATCCGGACGGCGGGGTTCCTATGCCGCTGGCGGGCGATTCGCCTTCACCGGCCGCCTCGGATTGGCAGCCATCCTGCGGGGCGCGAGAACACTGGCCAGTGCATCCAGCCGGAAGGAACCTCCGACCTCAAGGGTCGACCATGAGAGTCGACCATGAGAGTCGACCATGACGGCGATTTCGCCGACAATGCCGATATCGTGTCCCATCCCGGACAGCGCTGTCGACACCTGGAGAACTCGCCGTGCGCCTATACCTTTCGTCTTTCGATGTCGGTGCCGATCCCGGGCGACTTGCGCGACTGGTTGGCGGCGAAATGCGGGCGACCATCATCGTCAATGCGCTCGACCATCGTGCAGCGGCGCGCGCGCAGTGGCTGGAGAGTCAGGCGGCAAAGCTCCGCGCCTTGGGGTTCACGGTGCAGGAACTCGATCTCCGGCAGTTCTTCGGCGCCCGTGACCGCCTGAGCGAAGCCTTGCAGAAGTTCGACGCGGTATGGGTCAACGGCGGCAACGCCTTCATACTGCGCAGGGCCATGAGGCAAAGCGGATGCGATCTCCTGCTCGCCGATTTGCTGGAACGTGACAGGCTCGTCTACGCCGGATTCAGCGCGGCGGCAGTCATTGCCTCGAGCACGCTTCGTGCGCTGGACCGCGTCAGCGATCCAGCCGAAGTACCGCCGGGATACGATCCGGCCGTGGTCTGGGATGGGCTTGGATTCCTGCCGTTTTCCCTGGTCGTACACTTCGAGTCAGATCATCCCGAGTCGGCCGCGGTCGGCGCGGAAGTGGAGTATTACAAGCGTCACCGGATGCCATTCCGGACACTCCGGGACGGCGAGGCCCTGGTGATCGATGGCATTCGCAATGAGGTGGTCGGCCAAGCCGGTTTGCCGCGCTAACGTTCCGAGTCTTGCATTCGTTGAGCACTCAGTCTGGCGAGAGGTCCTGCGAGGCCAGCAAGGAAGCGCACGCGGTCACAATCACACCGGCGGCGCTGTGCCTGCGATTGCACTGCGGTGCCGGGCGAAGATGCGGGTCGGGGACACCCCGGGGTAACGCGGGAACAGGGGACCGGCGCACACACGCACCGCGGCGCAAGGCATGCGTTACGTGCTCGGGTGACGGGCACGCTCGTCCCGCGCAAATTCCTGGCGATGTGCCCGCTTGGCAGAACCGAACGCGACCAAGCTGAGCAGCGCCAAGGCCCAGACACAGATCATGCCGTACCGCATCACAAGGCCGAAGCCGTGTACGAGCGCGGCACGAACGATGACGCCGTGCGGATCGGCAGTCGCAAGCTCCGCGCCATGCTGCGTGAGTTGCGCAATACTGCCTGCGGCGACCTTTTCCGCGAGCCAACGCAACGGCGTGGTTTCGGCAATGCCAGGAAGCGCGTGCGTAAGATAAGACAGCACGCCTTCGAGGAGGATGAAACCCATCAGCGCGATATTGATGGCCAGGCTGATCATTCTCGCGCTCATATCGATGCCTGAAGCCATGCCCGCGCGGTTCGGCGACACGGCGCCCGTCGCGGTATTGGTGACCGGCGTATTGGTCAGGCCCAGCCCCGTTCCGCACAACAGGCAACCCGGCAGCATCGTGAGCCAACTGGCCTGCTCCATGCCGGCGCCGAACCTCATCAGCAGGAAACCGAGACCGATGGTGAACATGCCAAGCGGAATGACCCTGCGCGCGTCGAACCTGAGAGCGAGCCGCTCGGCAAGTGGCGGGACGACCAGCGTCGGCAGCGTGTAAGCGAGCAGTGACAGTCCGGTATTCACACTGGTATAACCGAGCGCGCCTTGAAAATAGATCGGCAGGTAGATCATGAACGGCCAGTAGCTGAAGTTCATGCCCACCGACCCGCACAGCGCCCCCGAGAACGGGCGGATCCTGAAGACGGAAAAATCGAACATCGGCCGGGGACTGCGCTTCTCGACAAAGATGAACACGATGAAACTCAGCACCGTCGCCGCGACAATGCTTAACGCGGCGGGGCTGCCCAAGCCGAGATCCGGTCCTTGCGTAATGAAGTAGACAAGGCCGAAGCACGACAAAGAGAGCGTGAGGATGCCGGCAACGTCGAGGTATTGCGCATGGGGGTCGCGCGACTCCCGCACGCCGGCGAAGACGAGACCCAGTGCCACGATCGAGATCAGTGCGTGGACGAGAAAGACCCATTGCCAGTTGGCGACCGCGACGATCATGCCTCCGATGATCGGGCCGAAGCCGAGGCCGATGCCGAAGATGATTCCCCAGACGCCAAACGCCCGGCTGCGTTCACGTCCCTCCTGAAACTGATGCGAGAGCACCGCCACCTGGCAGATCAGCATCGCTCCGCCGCCCATTCCTTGAAAAAAGCGGCTGACGATCAGGACAGGCGCGCTTTGCGCGAGCCCGCAGATCAGGGAGGTGACGGCGAACATCACGATGCTGGCCACATAGATACGTTTGCGTCCGAATCGGTCCGCCAGCGCCCCGGTCGCCATCAGCACGGTGGTGCATGCAAGCGTGTAGGCGTTCATGATCCATTGGATCTCCTTGAAATCCGCGCGCAGCACGCTTTCCAGGATGGGGAGTACCGTCGGGACACTGGATATCTCGAGGCCGAACATCAACGAAGTCAAGCAGACTGCGGCCAGCGCGAGGGCGTTTCTTGGCGGGTGGGAAAGTGTCATGGATATCGCAGTGGAATGCGTTTGCGTTTGCGTTTGCGTTTGCGTTTGCGTTTGCGTTTGCGTTTGCGTTTGCGTTTGCGTTTGCGTGAACACGTCCGGTGTACACGGCGGGAGCGGCCCGATCAGCATCTCGTCGGATGTACTATATCGGGAATAAATTTCCCCATTGACGCAAATAATTCCCATGAATTACTCCCACGAGGCCCCAATGTGATGGACAAACTGGATGGCGTGGCGGTCTTTGTGCAGGTCGTCGAAGCCGGCAGCTTTACGCTTGCAGCCGAGCGCATGCGGCTGACGCGCTCGGCCATCGGCAAGGTGATTGCGCGGCTCGAGGGTCGCCTTGGCGTGCGCCTGCTCCAGCGCACGACGCGCAGCCAGACACTGACGGAGGCCGGGCAGGCCTATTACGATCGATGCGTCCGGGCGCTGGCCGAACTGGAAGCCGCCGAGGTGGAACTCGAGAGCGGACACAGCGAGCCGCGCGGCCGCCTGCGGGTCAGCGTGCCGCTCGCGTTCGGCCACCATTGCGTCGCGCCGGTGCTGTTCGGGCTCGCACGCAAGCATCCCGATCTCCAGATCGATATCTCGTTTACAGACCGGGCAGTGGATCTCGTCGAAGAAAACATCGATCTTGCGGTGCGCATCGGCGCATTGCGTGACAGCACGAGCCTGGCGGCACGGCGCCTCGGGGTCCAGGACCTGAGCATCGGAGCCGCGCCGTCGTATCTGGCGCGGCATGGCACGCCTGTCGCGATCGATGAATTCGAGGGGCATGCGGGGATCGCTTACTCGCGCGCCGGCGTGATGTCGCCATGGCGCGTGCTCGACACGGACGGCATGGAGCGGGAGTTGCTGGTCAAGCCGCAATTGAGCCTGGACGATATCCAGGCGATTGCCGGGGCAGGCGTCGCCGGGCTGGGGCTCGTGCAGTTGCCGTGCTGGTTGCTGACGCGATATGTGGCGGCAGGTGAGCTCATCGCCGTGAGGGAGCGCTGCGGCGTGCGACTGCAGGAAATCCATGCGGTGTGGCCGAAGACGCCCTATCTGCCGTTGAAGACCCGTTGTGCGATCGATGCACTGGTTGCCGAGATTCCGCTGATGAACCTCGGCTGACCTCGGCTGACCTCGGCTGACCTCGGCTGAGGGCAAGGCTCGCCAGCGCCGGTACGTGAGCGCAAGTCGAGTGCCGGCAGTACACCTGCGACGCGGCGTACAAGGTCGATGTCGCGAGCGCGGCCCGGCCAGCCGGCCAGAAACAAACCTACACTCATCCATAGACTCATCCCCATCCGTGCCCCCGGATTCTGGCCGCCACACTGGTCCGCTGAATCATTGAGACCGGAGGTGAAGGACATGTCATGCGGGAATCGGCGCCAGGCGCCGAGCGCAGCCATGGCCCGGCGCTGGCGAGCCATGGCAACGACGCGATCAGCCCGCACGGCATGGCAGGCAGCGACCGATTTCAGGGATCCAGTGAACCAGGTCGGCCGGGGCGCGGGCGGGCCTATCCGCTCCCCAAGCGAGTTCCTCTTCACGCCGCGCATCGCGGCAAAGGAGATGCCATGGAAAAGCCTCTCGCCACCACGGCCCTGTTCATCGCGGGCTTCGGCCCCATCGTCCAGGATGCCCGGGCAAGCCGGGACCTCTACTGCCGGACCCTCGCCATCCCGTTCCGGGAAGAGCACGGCGGCTATCTCCATACGGAGCGCCTGGCAGGCGCTAACACCTTTGCCTTGTGGCCACTCTCCCAGGCGGCGCAATCGTGCTTCGGCGCGGAGGAGTGGCCCGGCGACGTGCCCATCCCGCAAGCCTGGATCGAGTTCGACGTCGAGCGCGTCGAAGCGGCGACGGCGGAACTCGAATCGCGAGGGTATCGGCTGCTGGTCAGGAACCGGCAGGAACCATGGGGCCAGACCGTCAGCCGTTTCATCGGACCGGAAGGGTTGCTGGTGGGCATCACCTTTACACCGACGATGCGGGCAGCCGGGTGATGGGCGCCGGGCGCGGCATGGCAGCGCGCGCTCACGGACGCGGCCGGGATGCGGCCGGGATGCGGCCGGCCCGGCCCCGCCTCTGCCGTTTCCGCCCCGCACCGCCGGTACCATCCCGCCGCCGGATCGGGAACACCACTGGCGCAAGCCCCGGCTTCGCCGTGGGTCCGGCCCCCGGGCCCGGCCCGTCAACACCCATAGCCCGCATCTATATATTTATTGAATTTTTCAACTTCACTCATCAGGCGGGCTCCTCGATACTCGTCCCCAGCCGCCGCTCAGAGCGGCATCCTTCCTATCGAGGAGACCACGCGATGATCCGCAGCGCCGCCGCAGCAAGACGGTTCCCCGGCATGGCCCGTTCCGCCAGCCATGCCTCCCCCGAAACCCGCAGGCGCCGTGGCTGGCCGCTGGCGGTCGCTGCGGTGCTGTCCGTGGCCTGCGGGACGTTCTCGTCGGCCCTGCAGGCGGAGAACGCCTATCCGTCCAGGCCCGTGCGCATCGTCTGGCCCTTCTCGGCCGGCGGCGACGTCGATGGCGTGCTGCGCGCGATGGCCCAGGTCCTGCAGCAGTCGACCGGACAGGCTTACGTGGTGGAGAACAAGACCGGCGCCGCCGGCGTGCTGGCGATGCAGGCCACGCTGTCGGCGCCGGCGGATGGCTACACGCTGCTGGCCGCGCCGGTCGGGGTCATGGCGGTCGCGCCGCAGGTACGCAAGTCGCCGATCGATCCCTTGACGGCGTTCGCGCCGGTCTGCCGCTTCGCCGAGACCTCCGGCTATGTCTTCGTCGGCAACCATGTCAAGGCCAGGACCTTCAAGGAGCTGATCGACTATGCGAAGGCCAATCCCGGCAAGCTGAGCTATGGCAGCGGCGGCATCGGCACGCAGCTCCACCTGACCGGCACGATGGTCGAGCGCACCTACGGCATCAAGCTGCTGCACGTGCCCTACAAGGGCGCCTCCGACAGCGTGGCGGACATCCTCGCGGGCCGCCTCGATATCATGTTCGACCCGACGCTGATCCCCTATGCCAAGAGCGGCAAGGTCCGCCCGCTCGCCTACCTGTCGCCCAAGGCGCCGGAAGACTTCCCCAACGTGCCGAACCGCGACCAGGCCGGCCTGCCCGCCATGCCCGGAGCCTGGTTCGGGCTGTTCGTGCCGAAGGACACGCCGCAGCCGGTCATCGACAAGGCGGCGCAGGAATGCGAAAAGGTACTGCAGAGCAAGGACCTGCTGGAGCGCATGAAGACCTTCGCGATGTGGCCGTCCTACGCCGGCCCCAAGGCGTTCGGCGAGCTTTACCAGCGGGACTACAAGACCTTCGGCGAGATCATCCGCAGCGCCGGCATCAGCCTCGAGTGACGGCCGGCGGGCGATGGCCGGGCGGCCGCCCGTCCGCCCCCCGCGCCTGCACCGCCTCCAGCCCGCCGCCGTGCGGGCCGCATCGCTTCCGCAAGGATCTTCCCCATGACCCAGGCAGATTGCCCAGCCCCCTCCTATCGCTTCGTCTACACGACGCCGGACGACCCGCTCGCCGAACCGCTGCTGGCCGGGCTGAGCGAGGAATACGCGAGCCGCTACCGGGAGCTGGCGGCGCAGCGCACCGAACCGCACGAGATGGAAAAGTACGCGCCGGCATTGTTTTCCCCCGCTGCGGGCGGCAACTTCCTGCTGCTGCTCGACCAGGGCCAGGCGATCGCCGGTGGCGCCTTCAAGCGCCATGCGGATGCGGACACCGCGGAGATCAAGCGGGTATGGACCCACCCGCAACGCCGACGCCAGGGGCTGGCCGCGCGCGTGATGCACGAGCTGGAACGGCAGGCCGCGCGGCAAGGCTACCGCCACCTCTACCTGACCACCGGCTCACGGCAGCCCGAGGCCATCCAGCTCTACCTGAATCTCGGCTATACGGCCCTGGAAGACCTGGCGGCCGTCACCACGGTCCGCATCGGCCTGCCCTTCGTCAAGCGCCTCCCCGCTGCGGATGCGGCGCACGCCGGTGCGGCCGCGGCTCAGGCCTGGATCGGCGAGCGCGCATAGCCGTCGAGCAGGATCTGCCGGAAGCGCTGCGCGGCCGGCGACAGTTCGCGCCCGGCAAGGCTGACCAGCGAGATCGGACGGGCCACCTGCGGATCGACCAGCGGGCGGCAGACCAGGTCCTCGCCGGCCATCAGTTGCGCGGACAGGCCGGACATGATGCCCAGCCCCAGTCCGGCCCTGACCAGCCCGGCGGCGGTCACCAGTTGCCCCACCCGGTAGGTGCGCTGCAGGCGCAGGTCGGCCTGGTACAGGAGCTGGTCGAAGTAAACGCTCATCGGGCCTTTGGCGTTGAGGGCCACGATCGGCTCGCGCACCAGGTCGGCACAGCGGATCGCCGCCGCGGCCGCCATCGGATGCGCGGCCGGCAACAGCACGGCGATGGTCTGGGTGCCGATGGCGACGGGCTCGAGCTCCGCGTCGGCCGCCACCTGCGTGATCAGGGCCAGGTCCAGGCGATGGCTCTTCAGCAGGTCGACCGAGCACTCGGTACGCAGGTCATGGATTTCCAGTTCGATGTTCGGGCAGGCCTGGCGGAACTCCGCGATCGCCTGCTGCAGGACCTCGGAGCCGAACAGCACCGGCAACGCCCCGAAGCGCACCCGTCCACGCCCCCCGACCAGGAATTGCTTCAGGTCGTGCTGCGCGCGCTCGACCTCGTCCAGCACCCGCTTGGCGATGGCGAGGAACTCCTCGCCGACCGGCGTCATGGCCACGTTGCGTGTATCGCGGTCGAACAGCTTGGCCTCGACCAGCCCTTCCAGCGTGCGGATGGTGGCGCTCAAGGTGGGCTGCGTCACATGCAGCCGCGTCGCCGAGGTACTGAAGCTGCGGGTTTCCGCCACCGACACGAAGGCACGCAGTTGGGACAGGCTGAATTTCATCGAGTCACTCTATCAATGAATAGAACATTTCTATTTCACATATAAGTTACCTTATTCAATACTCGGGCTCAACCACGCTCCGCCGCGGCCTCCGGCGACGGCCCAGGCGGTACCGCATGTGCCAACGACATATGCCAACGACACCATGAGGAACACGCCGACATGAGCCTGGATACGATCGCAACCATCCTCAACCCGCGCGCGGTGGCAATCGTCGGCGCCTCCGACGAATTGCAGAAATGGGGCGGCAGCATGCTCGCCCTGCTGCGGAAATTCCACTACGGCGGGCAGATCTACCCCGTCAATCCCAAAAGCCAGGAGGTCCAGGGCCTGCCGGCCTTCGCCAGCGTGCGCGCTATCGCCGCCCCGGTCGACATGGCGCTGGTGGCGGTGCCCAACGAGCGCGTGCTCGACGCGATCCGGGACTGCGCCGGCGCCGGGGTCAAGGCCGTGCTGATGGTCACCTCGCAGTTCGCCGAGGCCGGCGAGCAGGGCCGTGCCCTGCAGGAGCAGGTGGTGGCGATCGCCCGCGCGGCCGGCACGCGCATCATCGGCCCCAACTGCATGGGCTACTTCAGCAGCCATGCCTCGCTCTGCCTGTTGAACTCGCAGGCGCTGATGCGCAATGCAAGCCTGCCCGCGGGCAGCATCGCGCTGGTCAGCCAGAGCGGCGCGCTGGCCGGCACCATGCTGGCGCGCGCCTACGACCTGGGCGCCGGCTTCAGCTTCTGCGTCTCGCTCGGCAACCAGGCCGACCTGGAGATCTGCGATTTCCTCGAATACGCCATCGCGGATGCGCACACCCGCGTCATCTCCCTCTATGTCGAGGGGCTGAAGGATCCGCTGCGCTTCCTGGACCTGCTGCGCCGCGCGCGGGCCGCCGGCAAGCCGGTGCTGCTGACCAAGGCGGGGCGTACCGATTCCGGCCAGCGCGCGGTGCAATCGCATACCGCCAGCATGGCGGGTGCCTACCGCACCTTCGAGGCATGCGTGCGCCACGCCGGCGCGGTCATCGTCGACGATCCGCTCGAACTGGTGGTGCAGGCCGCGGCCTGGGCCAGCCTGCCCGCTCCCGCGAAGCGGGGCGTCGCGGTCTTCTCCGGCTCCGGCGGCGGCGGCGCGGTGGCATCCGACCTGGTCGACGAGGCCGGCCTGCGCGCCGCCACCTTGTCCGGCGCCACGGTGCAGGCGCTGGCCGCGCTGATGCCGGCGGCCTCCGCCCACCTACCCTTCGACCTCGGCTCGGTTCCTGCCGCCGACCGCCTCCGGCGGCCCGACTGGCTGAAGCGGGTATTGGCCACGATGATGGCGGACGACCATGTCGGCGCGGGCCTGTTCGTCATGACCACGCAGCCCGACATGGTCGGCGCGGCCGAGACCGTGATTGCCTGCCAGCGCGACGCCGGCAAGCCGCTGCTGTTCGTCAACGCCGCCAGCAGTTGCGGCGATGCCGCCGTGGCCAGGCTGCGGGAGGCCGGCCTGCCCCACTTCGCTTCCGTCAAGGAGGCCACCCGCTTCCTCGTCAACCGCCTCGCCGATGCCCGCGCTGCCGGCACGGACGAAACGCCGGCGGCGCAGCCGCCGTTCTCCCGGGCCGAGGTCGACGCGGCCTGCCGCCAACTGCGCGCCGGGCTCGTGCCCGAGCACCAGGCCAAGCAGCTGCTGTGCGCGGCCGGCATCGCCACCACCGGCGGCGAGGTCGCCGCATCCGCCGGGGAGGCCGTCGAGCTGGCGCGCCGGCTCGGTTTCCCCCTGGCGATGAAGGTCGTATCGCCGCAGATCAGCCACAAGAGCGATATCGGCGGCGTGGCCCTCGACATCGCCGACGAGGCGATGGTGGCCAGCCGCTTCGCCGACCTGCGGGCGGCGGCGGGCAAGGTTCCCGGGGCGGTGTTCGAGGGCTGCCTGCTGCAGCGGATGGCGCGCGCCGACGCCGAGTTGCTGGTCGGCACCCACTGGGATACCCAGTTCGGCGCGATGCTGACGTTCGGCTTCGGCGGCACGCTGGTCGAACTGCAGCGCGACACCGCCCTGCTGCCCGCCACGGCGTCGCGCCCGGCCATCGCGCGGGCGCTGTCGGCACTGCGCCAGTATCCGCTGCTGAACGGATACCGCGGGCGGCCGCCGGCTCGGGTGGACGGCATCGTCGAACTCATCCACCGGATGGGACAGCTTGCCGCCCACCTGGGCGAACGCCTGGCGGAATGCGAGGCCAATCCGGTCATGGTCCACGGCGACACGATCCTGGTAGCGGACGCACGCGCCGTCTGGAAGGAGGAGCAATGAGCCTGGTCACTTACGAACGATGCGGGCATCTGGCCTTGATCACCCTGCGCCGCAGTGAGCGGCGCAATGCCATCAACGCCGAGATGACCGCCCTGCTGCACGAAGCCTGGCAGCGCTTCGCCAGCAGCGACGAGCGCGTTGCCGTGCTCAGCGCCGACGGCGACCATTTCTGCGCCGGGGTGGATGTGCAGGACGCCTCCAAGGAAGCCTGGAA
This sequence comes from Cupriavidus sp. USMAHM13, assembly GCF_001854285.1. Taxonomy (NCBI): domain Bacteria; kingdom Pseudomonadati; phylum Pseudomonadota; class Betaproteobacteria; order Burkholderiales; family Burkholderiaceae; genus Cupriavidus; species Cupriavidus sp. USMAHM13. Next base: position 1,709,148 of record NZ_CP017752.1, on the reverse strand, counting down.
AGGCGTGCCCAATGTCGGCGTCAAGCTCGACAAGCCCCTGATCAGCGCGGTATCCGGATGGGCGGTGGGCGCGGGCTTCACGCTGACCATGATGAGCGACCTGTGCGTGGTCGACGAGACGGCGCAGTTCCTGTTTCCCGAAGCCAGGCTGGGCCTGTTCGGCGGCATCACCGCCAGCCTGGTGGCGCGCATCCCGCACAAGATCGCCATGGAATTCCTGATGCTGGGCGACCCGCTGGGCGCGCGGCGCGCCTATGAGGTCGGCCTGGTCAACCAGGTGACGGAGGCGGGCCGGCACCGCGAGCGCGCGCTCGAGATCGCCGAGCGGCTGGCCGGCTATGCGCCGCTGGTGCTGCAGACGATCAAGCGCTCGGCGCAGGAGACCTTGCCGAAATCGCCCGCCGAACTGGCCTACCCGCAGATGGGACATCTCACCGCGCTGGCCGCCAGCGAGGACTACCGGGAAGGCGTCAAGGCCTTCGCGGAAAAACGGAAGCCGGACTTCCGCGGGCGCTAGCACGCCGCGTCAGCCGCCGTGCCGAGCGCCGGGCATGGGCCTGGCCGGGGAGGCTCCCCTTCCCCGGCCAGGACAGCGAATACCCGGCGCGCCATGAAAGAGGAGACAAAAGAGGAGACAAGAAAAGAGAAAACAAGCGCGCCGCCGAATCTCACAGACGTGCCCGGATAGCTGTTATGCTTGCCATTGTCTTTCAAGAGAAACAAAAGAAACAATACTCCTGTGCAAGACAATACGTCCGAGCTTCCTCACCCTGCCTCAGACCTCTATACCGTCCACCTGGCCTGGCTTCGCTTAGCCATCGCCTGCTATCGAGAATACGTTTCAGTTGCAATCACCACGCTTTCCGAGCCGTATCGCGCAGGCTGGATCGAGTGGGACGGGCGGACCTATTACTACGTGTGCGGCCTCGACGCGCATAGCGCGCTCGGCCTTGGCCAGGTCTTCAGCGCGGCCACGCATGGCACGCTGGTCGTCATCGACCCGGCCGCCTATCCACCGGCACTTCTGAGCCTCTTCCCGATCGATCCCCGGCTTCTCTGCGGCGAGACGATCTCGCCGTCCTCGCTCGCCGGATGCCAGCAGCGGCCCGGCGACACCGGGCCGTAGCAGGCCGCCGTCCACGCTTCGATCCGGATCCCCCGATTCCGGCCCCGCCGGCCATCAGCAGACGTCCACCATGCTGAAGATGCGCCGCATGCCCGTGTCGGTGGAACGGGCGTGCTCGCGCGTGGTGCGGAACAGGCAGTCGAGGAAGGCAATGACGGCGCCGGGCATCGGTTCGAAGCTGCGCGTCACCAGGCAGGTCGCGCTCTCGCCAAGAGTCTCGCCGTCCAGGTGCAATGTCGTCACACGATCGCGCATCTCCGTCGTCTCGACGAGCGGCCACGGCACGAAGGTCAGCATATCGGTGTCGCGCACGATGGCCAGCGCGGCCTGCACCGAACGGGCGACGTGCAGGCGCTGCACCTTGCCGCGGCGAACCGTCGCGAAAAACTCGCGCAATACCGGCGACAGGTGTTCGACCGGGCGGCTGACCAGCCAGTCGTAGTCCTTCAGGTCGGCCAGCCGGCGCACGCCGGCGGCCGGGTGCCCGAGGCGCCCGACCACCGCGTAGGTGTAGCGGAACAGCCGGCGCGTCTCCAGCACGCCCGCCTGCGAGGCGTCCGGCGGCGGCCCGAGGGCGAAATGGAGGGCGCCGCTGCGCACGTCCGGGTATTCGTCGCCCAGGTGCTCGGCGATGTACAACTGCACGTCCGGGCGCAAGGCGCGGTACTCGCGGATCGTGGCCGGCAGCACACTCTGCAGCAACCAGGGGGTGACAGCCATGCGCACCTCACCGCCGGTCTTGCTGCCCCGCTGGAGCATCTCCTCGCCGGCGCGCTGCAACTGCCCCAGCACCAGCCGCGCATGCGCCAGCAGCGTGGCGCCCGCTTCGGTCGGCGCCAGGGCCTGCGCGTGGCGCTCGGTCAGTGCCGTACCCACCTGCTGTTCGAGTTCCCGCATGGACTTGCTGACCGCCGCCGCCGAGCGGCCCAGCGACAGGGCCGCCTTGCGCACGCCGCCGTGGTCCACCACGGCCACCAGGCACTCGAGTTGATGCAGTTTCCAGTGGATCGTCATCGCACGCTCTCCGCTTACTGACTGTGCGCCGGCCTGGCGCGGATGCGGCTTCGTTCGCTGCGGCACGCCGCGCTCCGACGGCGCGCCGCAGCCGCGCGCACCGGAAAGATCATCCTGGCCCCGCCCAATGGTGTCAATCAACGGTTGACGGCGAGCGCTCCCACGACCTTTTTCCGCGCCGACGGCTTGGCTACCATGCGCAGCAGGTATAGCGGCACGGCACCCGGTGCGCCGCCATCGCCGATATGGCCGGCGCGTGCTGCCGCCCCCTTCTCCCCCTTCTGCCACCCCACCCGCTTCCCGACGACCATGCCGACCACCGCACCCGATATTCCGCAAGCGATCCGCGACAGCGAAGCCGAGATGCGCGCGCTGCGCCACCGCATCCACGCCCATCCCGAACTGGCCTACGAAGAATTCGCCACCAGCGACCTGGTGGCCGAATGCCTCAGCGGCTGGGGCTACACGGTGACGCGCGGCCTCGGCGGCACGGGCCTGGTGGGCACGCTGCGCGCCGGCAGCGGCACGCGCGCACTCGGGCTGCGTGCCGACATGGATGCACTGCCGATCCACGAGGCGTCCGGCAAACCCTATGCCAGCACCATCGCCGGCAAGATGCACGCCTGCGGACACGACGGCCACACCGCCACCCTGCTGGCAGCCGCCAAGCACCTGGCCGCGACGCGCCGCTTCGACGGTACCGTGCACCTGATCTTCCAGCCGGCCGAGGAAGGCCTGGCCGGCGCGCGCAAGATGATCGAGGACGGCCTGTTCGAGCGCTTCCCCTGCGACGCAGTGTTCGCCTTCCACAATATGCCGGGCTTCCCGGTCGGCAAGCTGGGCTTCCGCGCCGGCCCGGCCATGGCGTCGTCCGATACCGTCGTGCTGACCGTGCACGGACGCGGCGGGCATGGCTCGATGCCGCACGGCACCATCGACCCGGTGGTGGTTGCCGCCCATATCGTGGTCGCGCTGCAGACCATCGTCTCCCGCAACGTCGACCCGCGCCGCATGGCCGTGGTCACCGTCGGCGCCATCCACGGCGGCGATGCGCCCAACGTGATCCCGGACTCGGTCGAGCTGCGCCTGTCGGTGCGCGCGCACCAGCCGGAAGTCCGCCTGCAGCTGCGCGAGCGCATCGAGGCGCTGGTGCAGGCGCAGGCCGCCGTGTTCGGCGCCCGCGTCGACATCGACTACCGCTGGCGCTACCCTGCCCTCGTCAACGACGAGGCCATGACACGCTTCGCGCGCGAGGTCGCGCGGGAATGGCTCGGCGCGGACGGGCTGGTCGAGGACTTCGAGCCCCTGACCGGCAGCGAGGACTTTTCCTTCATGCTCGAACAGTGCCCGGGCAGCTATTTCATCATCGGTAACGGCGACGGCGAGCTCGGCTGCAGCGTCCACAATCCCCATTACGACTTCAACGATGCCATCCTGCCGATCGGCGCCGCTTACTGGACCCGCCTCGTCGAGCGTTTCCTGCCGGTGAACGGCCAGGCCCGCGAGGAGGGCGCCGCATGAGTGCCGAGCACGCCCCTGCGGTGCCGCCGCGGGCCGCCGCCGCGGCCGGCGGCCAGGCCAGCCTGCCCAGGAAGATCGCCGCCATCACCATCGGCAACGGCCTCGAATTCTTCGACTTCGCCATCTACACCTACTTCGCCACGATCCTCGGCAAGCAGTTCTTTCCGGCCAGCTCGCCGATGACCCAGCTGCTGCTGTCGCTGGCCACCTTCGGCATCGGCTTCGTGGTGCGCCCGCTCGGCGGCATCGTGATCGGCAGCTACGCCGACCGCGCCGGCCGCAAGGCAGCCATGAGCCTGACGCTCTGGCTGATGGCCGCCGGCTCGGCGGTCTTCGTGGTGGTGCCGACCTATGCGCAGGCGGGGCCGCTGGCGCCTTGCCTGCTGGTGCTCGGCCGCTTGATCCAGGGCTTCGCCGTCGGCGGCGAGGTCGGGGCCTCCACCTCGATGCTGCTGGAGTATGCCGGCCCGCGCAACCGCGGCTTCTTCGCCAGCTGGCAGTTGTTCAGCCAGGCGCTCAGCACCCTGCTCGGCTCGCTGGTCGGGCTGGGCCTGAGCGCAGCCCTGAGCCCGGCGCAACTGGAGGCCTGGGGCTGGCGCATCCCCTTCCTGATCGGCCTGGCGCTGATCCCGCTCGGCACCTACGTGCGGCGCCATCTCGACGAGACCCATGCCCGGGCCGACGTGCGCGGCGGCAAGGCCGCCGGCACCCCCGTCATGGCCGTGCTGCGCGACCACCGCCGCAAGGTCGTGCTGGGCGTGCTGATGACCGCGGGCGCGACCTCCTCCAACTACATCGCGCTGCACTACCTGACCAACTACGCGGTCGGCGTGCTCAAGCTGCCATTCTCGACCGGACTGTGGGCCTCCCTGCTGGCCGGCGCCCTGCAGATGGTGCTGGCGGCCGCCGCCGGCATGGCGAGCGACACCTGGGGCCGCAAGCGCGTCGCCAACGTCGCCCGCGTGCTGCTGCTGGTGGCCATCCTGCCCGCCTTCGGCTGGCTGTCGGCGGCACCGGGCATCGGCCGCCTGCTGGCCGTGGCCGCGATCCTGGTGGTACCGACGGTGTTCATCTCCGTCAGTACGGTGACGATGATCACGGAGGTCTTCCCGCGCGCCGTGCGCGCCACCGGGCTGTCGATCGTCTACGGCATCGGCGTGTCGATCTTTGGCGGCTTCGCGCAGTTCCTCTCGACCTGGCTGATCGAGCTCACCGGCTCGCGGCTGGCGCCGGCGTGGTACGTGATGGCCCTGGGCGTGCTCGCCTTGTGGGCGGTCACGCGCTCCGAGGAGCAGGCGGGACGCGCGCTCGACTAGTCTCCACGGCTGCCGCGCCTGCCCGCGCCTCCCGGGCAGGCCCGCCGCGCATGCTACGATTGGGCGCTTTCCCTCCCGCCCTTCCCAGCCATGCGTGTCGGCCGCCCGATTCCTGCGCCACCGCAGCCCGTCTGCGATTTCTGCGGCGCCAAAGCCGTGCTCATGCAGCCCGGCGAATCCGCCTACCCCTACCGTGACGACCACGGCCCACTGTGGGTGTGCACCCCCTGCGAAGCCTGGATCGGCACCTATCCACGCAGCAAGCGCCACGTCCCGCTCGGCCGCCTGGCCAATGCCGAACTGCGCCAGGCCAAGTCCGAGCTGCACCAGGCGCTGGAGCCGCTGGTGGCGGCCAAGATGCGGCGCGACGGCTGCCGCGCCTTCGAGGCGCGCGCCAAGGGCATCCGCTGGCTGGCCGCCCAGCTCGGCCTGGCGGACACTTCCGGCAGCATCCACGCCTTCGACGCCGCCCAGTGCCGCCAGGCGATCGGCCTGATCGGGGCCTTTCTCGCCCAGCGCCGCGGCGCTGCCGGGGAGCCCGGCGACGAAAGCTGAGCGCGGCACCTCCCTGGCGGGCCCCTCCCTGAGCGAAGGCCTGCGGCTGCACCTGCCGCCGGGCAGAAGTACAATCTATCCGTCTCGTTTTCCGGAACGGAGGTTGGATTGAAAACCGCCACGGCTGCCCGCACCAAGTCCAGGACGGGCGGCACCAAGCCCGCCGCCAAGGCGTCCGCGCCCGCCACCGCGCGCACGCCCCTGCGCACCGCACCGCCCACGCCCACGCCCGAAAGCGACGCCGCCGGCGAGCGCGCCGACACGCCGACGCTGCGCGCCTTCTCCCTGCTCGAATTCCTGGTCGCCGCCGACCGGCCGCTGACGCTGGCCGAGATCATGCAGGGCTTCGACGCGCCCAAGGCCTCGCTGCACCGCATGCTGGGCGCGCTGGAGGCTGGCGGCCTGGTGATCCGCGAGCCCGGCGCGCGCAATGCCTACGCGGTCGGCCCGCGCCTGGCGCGCCTGGGCGTCGCCATCGTCACGCACTCCGGCACGCGGCAGTTGCGCCACGCCATCCTGGCCCGCCTGGTGGCGGACATCGGCGAGACCGTCAACCTGACCATGCTCAACGAGACCGAGGTGCTCTACCTGGACCGCATGGAGGCGCCGTGGCCGCTGCGCCTGGACCTCAAGCCCGGCTCGCGCGTGCCGCTGCACTGCTCGGCCAGCGGCAAGCTGCTGCTGTCGCTGCTGCCGCGCGAGCAGCGCGCCGCGCTGGTGCGCCAGCTGCGGCTGGAGCGCTTCACGCCCAACACCATCACCGACGTCGAGCTGCTGGAGGCCGAACTGGACCGCTCGGCGCACAAGCAGATGGGCGTCGACAACGAAGAGTTCGTGGCCGGCATCTCCTGCGTCGCCGTGCCGGTGCACGACACCGCCGGCCATGTGGTGGCGGCCCTGGCCGTGCATGCCCCCACCGCCCGCTCGCCGCTGTCGCGCTCGCTGCAGTTCGTGCCGCGGCTGCAGGATGCGGCGCGGGAACTGGCCGGTACCTTCTGAGGCGCCTGCCGCGCATCCACCGCGCCCCGCTGGCCGGTGGTGCGGCGACGGCATGGCACCGGCCCGCGCCGTCCCGGGCGCGGCAGCGATTCCCCGCCTGATTCCCTCCCCGCCGTTCAGCAGCTTACGCACCACCCCCAGGAAAAGACTGCTTTTCTCTCCGCTCACGCATTTGGCACCGAGCCACCGCTAAACTGGCGCGCACTTGCCGCCGGGCACCGTAGCAGAATGCACCGAATCACCGTGCGGCGATTCACCGCGCGAGCCGGCGCGGCCCAGGCCAACAACGTGGAGAAACGCGCACGCGAATGACCGCGCCCGGCACGGCTTGCGCGCCCCGATGGCGAGGCTGGCTCGGATGATCGAGTCGCTCGCGCCATCACTGCTTCTGCTTTGTGCCATGGCAGGCCTGCGATTCGGCCCCGACTTCTGCGCCCGGCGCGGGTCGCTGCGCCTTGCTGGGCGCGCTCGCGGCCGGCATCGGCGTGTCCACGCTGTTGCTGGCGGCCCTGCTCGCGCAGGAGCGGCTCTATCCGGTTCATGGGCGGACCTATCCGCACTGGCTGGCCCGCAACCTCGGCACCCTGGATGCCGCCGCGCTCGATCGGCTGCGGCGGACCGACTGCCTTGGCCATCGTCTCGAAATGTTCGAGAAGGATGATGGTGCCTGGGTGGTCCGATGCGGCTTCACGTGGCTGGAGGGTCGGACATTGCTGAGCCCGCCCTACCCCGGCCGGGTCCCCGGTGTCGGGCACCCCGGACTAGGCGTCATCCGACACATTGGAGGAAATACCGTTGTCATCCCAACAGATCTGGCTGTCCCTCTGCGTCCTGGCTTCGCTGGAAGGCGCCGGACTCTTCGTCATGGCCCTCGGCAACCCGGCCGCCGCCATGCTGTGCGCGCTGGCCGGCCTGTGCGCCGGACTCGCCCTCGCCTTCCGGCTGCTGGCCAGCCACCCGCCCCACGGCGATGCGCGCCTGCAGCGCCGCCGGCTCGCGCATGCTGCCAGCGCCGGCGCGGCGCTGGGCCTGGCACTGAGCCTCGGGCTCCAGGCCTGCGCACTGCCGGACGGGGAGATGGCCGCGGGCGCCGGCCCGGCCGCGTCTTACCACTGGCTCTGCCTGCTCGCGATGGTGTGGGCGATCTTCAGCTGGGCCGCCTACCGGCTTGCCCTGGCGGAGCGCCTCACCGCTTGAACCACCGCTTGAACCCAGCCGTCCCGCCCAAGGCCCCGCCCGGGGCCGCGGGCGGTTGTGGAGCGGCGCCGCGATGGAACTGCCCGGAAAGCGATTACGAAGGTTGCGGGGCACGCCGGACCGGCCGGCGGTCGAGCAACGACAGCTGCGCCGCGCTCAGCGTGTCGAAGTAATCCATCACGACGCTATCCTGGCCGAACCTCCGGCGATCGAGCGCCGCGTGGGCGAGCAGCATCGAACTCTGGTGCCGCAGGGTCGCACAGACCCTGATCTCGTCGGGATCGGCCTCGGGGTGCTCCTCCGCCAGTCCCAGCGCGATTTCGTCGATCATCCGGCCGACAACCTGCTTCAGTTGTGACGGCGGGAAATCCTCCCGCTGCGTCACGGCGGTCAGGTTGAGATGCAGCATGGGATGGCTGCGGTGATCACGCAGCACTTCGAGAAAGGACAGGCGCATGCGTTCCTCGACCGGGCAGCCGCGCGAGGCGATGCGGATCTCACGCAAGAGGCCGACCGTCTGCTCGAGATGCTGGTGCAGCAGGCAATGCGCGATGGCCTCCTTGCTGCCGAAGTACTGGTAGAGCGAGCCGATGCTGACACCCGCCACCTCGGCAATGTGGTTGGTGGTCGCTTCGGCCAGCGGGACCGCGTCCAGAACGCGAGTTGCCCCCGCGAGGATGCACGCGACCATGTGCTCCGAACGTGCCTGTTTCGGGACCTTCTTCAGCATGATGCCTTTCCTGTCCGCGACGGCGAATGCGAGTTTCCGCGCCCTGTACCGCCGCCTATGATTTGACGCACCGCCTCCCCTGCAAGCCCGACGGATCACGGAAACCGGCAGATGCCTGCCATGCCGGCGATCCGATGGGCCAGGAGGAAACCACAGTGGTACGCGGATATTTGCACCTCGCCAACTTTCTGACAACCGGATTGATTTTCACCATGACCGAATCGAGCCTTGCGCAGCACGTGGAGACCGGCGTGCCCGGGATGATCTTCGAGCGCAATGTGGAAGTGCCCATGAGCGATGGACTGACGCTGCGGGCCAATGTCTACCGCCCCGACCAAGCCGGCCGCTTTCCGGTCGTGATGCTGCACGGGCCCTACGGCAAGGACACCAGGGACGCCGACGCGCCCGCCTACCAGGACGCCTGGAACAAGCTTGTCGCCGGGAACCCGGAACTCTGCAAGACCTCGTCCTGCCGCTTCATCCGCTGGGAAGCGCCGGATCCGGAGCACTGGGTGGCGGACGGCTACGTGGTCGTTCACGCCGACTCGCGCGGCAGCAATGCCTCGCCCGGCATGCTCGATCCCTTCTCGCCGCGGCAGACCGAGGACTACGCCACGCTGATCACCTGGGCATCGCGCCAGCCCTGGAGCAGCGGCAAGATCGGCCTGCTCGGCATCTCCTACTACGCGATCAACCAATGGCAGGTCGCCGCGCGCCAGCCCGAAGGGCTCGCGGCCATCGTCCCGTGGGAAGGCGCCTTCGACCACTATCGCGACATCGCCTATCACGGCGGCATCGCCAGCACGGAGTTCCAGAAGATCTGGTTTGCCCGCCAGATCCTGCTCAACCAGCACGGCAACGGCGAGACACCGTATGTCGACGCAATCTCCGGCCAGAAGACCACGGGCGAGCCCTTGCCGCAGCACGTGCTCGAAGCCAACCGCATCGCGCCGACCGAGGCGCACCGCCGGCAGCCCTTCGACACGGCTTTCTACCGCGAGCGCACCCCGATCGGCGCCCGCATCCAGGTGCCCCTGCTGTCGGTCGGCAACTGGGGCGGCCAGGGCCTGCATGGGCGCGGCAACATCGAAGGCTATCTCGCCGCCGGCAGCCGGCAGAAGTGGCTGCGCATCCATACCGGTGATCATCATGCGCCGTTCTACGCGCCGGAGTCGGTCGCGCTGCAGAAGCGCTTCTTCGATTTCTTCCTGAAAGGGGAGAAGAACGGCTGGGATGACGAGCCGCCGATCCAGCTCGCCATCCGGCGTCCGGATTCGATTGCCTGGCGCAGCGAAACCGAGTGGCCGCTGCCAGGCACGCAGTGGCAGCGCTTCTACCTCAACGCCGAGGACACCAGCCTCGCCCCCGGCCGCAGCGGCGCCCCCGCCGCCGAACGTTCCTATCCGGCCATGAGCGGCGCCCAGACTTTCAGGACGGCGCCATTCAGCGAGGAGGCCGAGTTCACCGGCCCGGTGAAGCTGAAACTGTGGGTGCGTTCTTCGACGGCCGACATGGACATCTTCGCGACGCTGCGCCTGCTCGACCCCGAGGGCCGCGACGTCACGTTCGACGGGGCGTCCGAGCCGCATGCGCCGGTGTCGCAGGGCTGGCTGCGCGTGTCGCATCGCGCACTCGATCCGGCGCACTCGACCGAATACCGGCCTTATCACGCGCACCTCGCCAGCGAGGCGATGGTGCCGGGCCGGCTCTATGAGGTCGACGTGGAGATCTGGGCGACCAGCATCGTGGTACCGAAGGATTTCCGGCTCGCGCTGACGGTACAAGGCTCGGACTGGGCGCAGCCGGGCCTCGACGGTCCGTTCCACGGCTCGGGCCCCTTCCTGCACGCCGATCGCGATGATGTGGTCTATGGCGGCGTCAACACCATCGCCACCGGCGAGGGCCAGGAGTCCTACCTGCTGCTGCCGCTGATCCCGCGGCAACGCTGACGGGGGATCGGGCAGGACGAGATGGCGCGGCCATTGCAACCGGACCTGGTGGCCGGATGCCTTCCGCTTTTGCCCCCGGCCTTGCCCCCCCGCCTCTTGCCTTCCGCTTATGCTCCGACCCGCGGCGGCCGCGCCTCGCCCGCGCCGCCGCGCGCCTTGCCGCCCCGCTCCTCCTCGGTCCACCCTTCGCCGGCTCGCGTTCCGGGCTGGGCATGCGGCCCCGGGGAGGCAAGGCGCGCCGCCGGCGCCTCCTCCAGCTTCGGCGCCAGGCCCTGCAGCGAACGCCCATCGATCCCCACCTCCTGCAACAGCGAATCGATCAACGGCGCATGCGCCCGGTACGACAATGCGGCCGACATCGCCTGCTCGGCAAGGTTACCGCCCCCGCCGGCCGCCGGGCCGGCCGCCTCGGAGGCAGCGCCGCCCCGGTTCAGGCCATCCACCTGGATGATCTTGATGCCGTCGATGGCCTTGATCGGCTCGACCGAGTGCTGGATGATGCCAGGCAGCGCCTGCAGCAGGGCCAGCCTGAACTTCAGGCTGGTCTGGTCGGACGACAGCGCATTGACGGCGTCGTTCAGCGCGCGCTGCGCCTCGGCCTCCGCCAGGCCCTTCTGGCGGGTCGCCTCGGCCAGCTCGACGATGGCCGCGGCCTGCAGTTCCGCCGCCTCGCGCTCCGCGCGAGCCCGCGTCGTCACGTGCACGGCCTGCATCTCCGCTTCCTGGGCAGCCTCGATCAGCGCCACCTGCTTGGCACGATCGGCCTCGGCGGTGCGCCGGGTCGTCTCCACCATCTGCTCGGCCTTGACCGCCTCGGCAAGCGCCTCGTTGGCGCGTGCCTGGGCCTGGGACTGCGCCTCCGATTTGCCGGCGATGACGATGGCCTTCTCCTGCTCGGCGATCTCCGTCACCTTGGCCTGCTCGATGGCGGCCATCTGGGTCACGCGCTGCAGTTCGATCTCCTTGACGCGCACGTCGCGCTCGGCCTCGACCTTGCGGCCGCGCACGGCCTGCTCGCGCTGGATCTCGGTTTCCTGCACCTGCCGCTCGGCGGAGATGCGGCTCTGCTCGGCCTCCTGGTGGCGCTCGGCCTCATAGGAAGCGATGCGCGCGTTCTGCTCGGCGCTGCGCGTCTTCACCTGCTGTTCCTGCTCCAGCTTGAGGAAGGCTTCCTCCTGCTCGATGGTGAGCTTGCGCTCCAGCGCGTTGCGGTTCTTCTCGCGCACCGACACCTCGGTATCCTGCTCGACTTCGTTGCGCTCGCGCCGGCGCCGCTCGGTTTCCTGCGTCAGCTTGGTCAGGCCTTCCGCATCGAAGGCGTTGTTCGGGTCGAAGAACTCCTTGGAGGTCTGGTTGAAGTTGGTCAGCGACACGCTTTCCAGTTCCAGCCCGTTCTTGGTCAAGTCCTCCGCCACCGTGTTCTGCACGCCCTGCACGAACTGCTCGCGCGCGTCCTGCAGGTCCTGCATGGTCATCTGTGCCGCCGTGGAACGCAGCGCGTCGACGAACTTGTCGTCGACCAGCGAACGCAGGCTCTCGGGCGCCAGCGTGCGCTGGCCCAGCGTCTGCGCGGCGGTGGACACGCCCTCCACGGTCGGCTTGACGCGCACGAAGAACGCCACCACGACATCCACCCGCATGCGGTCCTTGGTGATCAGGCTGTCGCGCGTGGCCCGGCTGACCTCGAGCTTGAGCGTGTTCATATTGATCGGGATAACCTCGTGAAACACGGGCAGCACGATCGCGCCGCCGCTCATGATGACCTTCTGCCCGCCCAGCCCCGTGCGGACGAAGGCACGCTCGGCCGAGGCGCGTGTGTACAGGCGCGAGAAGATCACGCCGATCACGACCAGGCCGATGATGCCGGCCAGGGCGATGACGCTCCAGAAAACGAGGGAATCCAGGTTGGCCATGGGGTTGCGAGTCTCCGTCAGCGGAAAGTGGATGAAGCAGCCGGCGATTGCCCCGGCTGGCGGCCCCTACAACAGATCGGGCCGCGGATTGGGAATCGCGCGGTAGAGGCTGCCGGAGGCGCGCGCCACCACCAGCACCTCCTGGCCGCGCGACAAGGTCTGCGTGGCGTCCTCCGGCGCGACGCGGATGTAGTGCGCGCGGCCGTGATCGTCGATCAGGCGCGCGCCGGCCGGGTGCTCGGCGCTTGCCTGGCCCAGCGTGATCCTGGCGACGCGCCCGACGAAATCGGACTCGGACACCGCCGAGCTCTCGTCCTGCGGGAAATAGCGCACCAGCAGGCCGCCGGCTCCCCTGACGAACGGCAGCGCGGCCAGCGCGGCCAGCGCCGCCGCCACGGCGCCGGGAAGCAGGTGCGCCGTGGCGGTGGCCAGCAGCCATTGCAGCAGCAGGCCGGCAATGGAGAAACCTGTCAGGAACAGGATCAGCAGCATCAGCAAGGGCACGCGTCCGACGTGCAGCCAGCCCAGGCATGCGCCGACGATGCCGGCGCCGCCGCCTTCGCCCGCATCGAGCGCGCCGGCGGCCGCCGCATGCGGGCCCGGCAGGTGGGCGGTCAGGAAGTGGTCGGCGTGGCCGGTCAGTGTCAGGCCGGCCAGCAAGGCAAGCGCCTCCAGCGTGCCGATGGCGACCATGGCACCGATAGCGACCACGAACGGCACATAGCCGGGATGCAGGAGTTCACTCATGAGAGGGCAGCACAGGACGGTTCAGGAAGGCCGGACCCGCGGGCCGCGGCGCAAGCGGTGGCGCACGGCCTAGGCGGCGGCGCTGCCCTGCCTTGTCCGCAGCCGTTCGAGGCGCTCGCTGACGCGCTGCTCCTTGAGCAGGGCGTCGAGCTGCCTGAGCGATGCCGCGTCGGCCTGGGCAGGCGCCGCCCCCCCGGCAGGGAGCCCGCTGGCGCCGGCCATCGCACGGCTGAAGCCCAGGCCCAGCTGCTGCGCCCGTGCCGATGGTGCCGACGGCGCCGCTGGGTGCAAGGAAGCCGACGCCCGCGCGGCGAGCAGGTCGGACAGTGCCAGTTCCATCTCTTCGCGCTTGGCGCGCAGGGCCAGCAGTTCGGCCTCGGCCGCGCCGGTCCGCTCGACCGTCTCCTGCAAGCGCTGATGCAGCAGCACGAGGCTGTCCTCCAGTTCGATCTGCCGCGCGGCGCCGGTGCGTGCCAGCGCCTCCTCCCCGCTGCGAAGCGCGACGGCGATCTGCGCGTCGAGCCGCCCGATCTCGTCGTTCACGCGGGCGATGGCCTTGGTCGACTGGTAGCGGGCGGCCTCGTGCCGGCCCAGGTGCACGCGCGCCCGGCCGATCACCTCGTCGAACTCGCGCAGGTATTGCTCCAGGACAGCCAAGGGAGTCCGGCTCTCGATCGAGCCGACCAGCGCATGCACGTTGGCCGCCAGCAGTCTCGCGATGCGGCTGTGAAGTCCTTCGCTGTTCATGGCGGCTCTCCTCGGTGGACGGTGGCTGCGACGCATGGGGAAAGGCGACGCTGGCAGGCAGGGCAACGACGCATCCGGCAGCGATTCTTGCGGTGCGTCTGGCGGCAGGTACGAGGCGCGGCCCGGGAGGGGGCGGGACAGGTTCAGGATCGCGCCGGCCCGCGCCGTCGCGCCAGGTACCGGGGCGATTCTCGCCGGCGCTGCAATCGCTGGGCTTCAGACCATTCTCGAGATCGGCGTAATCCGTCTGAATTGCAGGAATCGCGTGGGATGCCGCGACGCCGGGCAGCATCCGACCAGGTGCGCCAGCACGCCTTGGCCCCGGGCATGGCTGCACGGAACAAGGCGCCGCCGGTGGCTCAGCGCAGCCCCAGCGCCTGCGCCAGGCTCCGGGCCTGGGGGAACCAGTGCTGCAGTGCCAAGCCCAGGCCGATGGCCAGCGCCGCCACGGCAAGCGCCGGACGCGCCGACACCCGCACGGCGGCGCGCAGCCAGCCGGCCTCGTCGGCACGGCGTGCCACGCGCAGCAGGCCGCCGGCCAGCAGGGCCTCGAACGCGATCTCGGCCAGCATCAGCGGCCCCTGGCTGAACACGTAGGCGGCACCGATCACGGCGGCGGCCAGCAAGCCGAGGGCAAGCAGGACCACGCCGAACAGGTCGTCGGCATCGGCCGCGCCGTCCAGCAGGTCGCCGGCGCCGCGCCCTGCCGCTTTCCCGGTCTCACCGAGGTCCGCCAGGCCGGGCAGGTCCGCCGCCGCCACATCGAAATCGCCGGAGGCGCCACCGCCATCGAAGGTACCGCCCTGCCCCGCCACCGGGCGCGCGCCGCGTGCGGCGCCGCCCGCCCCGCCGCGGGGCAGCGGCAGGCAATCCACCAGATCCACGCCCCCATCGGCCCCGTCGCTCGCACGCGCCGGTTCGTCACCGGTCCCGCGGCGCCCAGCGGGCAGCCCGACATAGGCCAGCCAGACGCGCACCGCGCACAGGAAGCCGCAGTAGGCCGCGACCGTCGCCAGCCCATAGCGCAGCGGCAGCGACGACAGCCCCGCGAGCCAGAGCAGCTTGCTGGCGAGCACACCGATCGACAGCGACCACAGCGCGATCAGCATGACGTGGCAGCGGATGAAGAAGCGGCTGGCCAGCATGGCCAGCACGCGGCGCTTGGCGAGCGGCTCGGGCAAGGCCCGTTCGGCGCCGGCACGCTGGCGGCGCCCGGGCGGGCGCGATGTCGGGTTCGCTTTGATGGTCATGCGGCGCATGATACCCGGCACCAGGCGCCGGGCGCCCAGATGAGCGCGACCGCGTCTATCACACGCCAGTGCAGGCAACGCTGGCAACGCTGGCAACTGGGGCACACCGACTCACACCGGCGCTCCTCCAAGCCGTCGACCACATACATACATTCACGCATGTATGTATAATCCGGCGCATCTCATGCCCGAGCAAAGGAACGCACAAGATGCAGCCGCAACAGATCGTCATCGTGGGTGGAGGGGTAGCAGGCCTCGAGGTCGCCACCGCCCTGGGCAGGCGCTCCGCACGCGCCGGACGGACCATGGCCGTCACCCTGGTCGACCGCGACTCCGCCCATGTCTGGAAGCCCATGCTCCATACCATCGCGGCAGGCACGCGCGACGTCTCCCAGCAGCAGACCACCTTCCTCGCCCAGGCCCGCGATGCGGGCTTCACCTACCAGCCGGGCGAACTCGCCGGCCTCGACCGGGCTACACGCGAGCTGCGGATCGCTCCGCTGCACGCGCCCGACGGGCGCCTGCTGGTGCCGGCCAGGCGCCTGGCCTACGACGCGCTGGTGCTCGCGATCGGCAGCGAGGCCAACGACTTCGGCACACCGGGCGTGGCCGCGCACTGCTTCAAGATCGACTCCCGCCTGCAGGCCGACGCCTTCAACCGCGAAGTCCGCCTGCGCATGCTCCAGTGCCTCGCGCAGGACGAAACCCTGTCGATCGGCATCGTCGGCGGCGGCGCCACCGGGGTCGAGCTCGCGGCCGAGCTGGTGCAGCTTGCGCAAGCCGCGGTCGCCTACGGCGCGCAAGGCTTGCCGGCCCGCCTGTCGATCACCCTGATCGAAAGCGGGCCGCGCCTGCTCGCGGCATTTCCGCAGGACATCTCGGCCGCCACCCAGGCCCGGCTCGAAGCGCTGGGCGTGCGCGTGCGCACCGCCACGCGCGTGACCGAAGCCACCGCGGACGGCTTCACTCTCGCTGACGGTGGCCAGGTGGCAGCCTCGCTCAAGGTGTGGGCGGCCGGCGTCAAGGCGCCCGGCCTGCTGGCGCGGCTGGACGGTCTGGAGGCCTCCCATGCCAACCAGTTGCTGGTACACCCCTCGCTGCAGACCACGCGCGATCCGCGCATCTTCGCCATCGGCGACTGTGCCAGCCTGACCCTGCCGGGCAACCAGCGCCCGCTGCCGCCGACGGCGCAGGTCGCCCACCAGCAGGCACAACACCTGATCCGCCATCTTCCCGGCTGGCTGCGGGGCGACAAGATTCCCGCCTTCTCCTATCGCGACTTCGGCGCCCTGGTCTCGCTGGGCGACTACGACGCCTTCGGCTCGCTGGGAAAATTCGGCCTGTTCAAGGGCCTGACGATACGCGGGCGGCTCGCGCAACTCAGCCACGCGCTGCTGTACCGCAGCCACCAGGCGCGGCTGTTCGGCTTCTGGCGCGGCGGACTGCTGTGGCTGGTCGACCGGCTCAACACCCGGCTGCGCGCGCCGATCCGGCTCGATTGAGGGCATCCCTCTCCGGGCGGGGTCCAGCGCCCGTCCGCGGCACACAAGCCAGTTATGGACCCAGCGGTCCATAACTGATATGCTGCCGGACATTGAAACTGCCCGCGAGCGCGTTCCCCGGTCCACCATGGCAAGGCCACAGGAATTCGATACCGCCGAAGCCTTGTACAAGGCGATGGACGTATTCTGGCGCAAAGGCTATGAGGCAACCTCGCTGGCCGACCTGCTCGACGCGACCGGACTGAGCAAGAGCAGCCTGTACGCCACCTTCGGCGGCAAGCGCGAGTTCTTCCTGGCCGCCTTCGACGCCTACCGCCAGGGACGGGCAGCGGAGATGCACCGCATTCTCGGGCACGGCCCCGCGCGCCAGGCCATCGAGCGCTTCTTCCGCACGCTCTTCGCCGATGTCGCGACGCCCGGTCCCTTGCGCGGCTGCATGAGCATCAACCAGGCTGTCGAAATGGCCCCGCAGGACGCGTCCATCCGCGAGCGGGTCATCGGCGACCTGCAGTACATCCAGGCGGCGCTGACCCAGGAGGTTGAAAGGGGCCGCGCGGACGGCTCGATCGCCGCCACGCGCGACCCCGCCGAACTGGGACGGCTGCTGGTGCTGGGCTTCCCCGGCCTGCAGGTGATGGCGCGCGCCGGCTTCCCGCCGCAGGAACTCGAGCACGCCCTGGCGCTGCTGCTCTCCCACCTCGACTGAACCGCGCCGGGTCCATGCGGCAACCGAGCCAGCCCGCCGATTTCATTTCCCCATTATGGACTGCTCGGTCCATATCCATCCGAAGCACCTTCTCAGGAGAACTCCATGCGCATCCAGCAAGTCCGCAATGCCACCTTGGTCATCGAGTACGGCGGCAGCCGCTTCCTGATCGACCCGATGCTCGCCGAGCAAGGCGCCTACCCCGGACTGCCGGGCACGATGAACAGGCACCTGCCCTACCCCACCGCCGCGCTGCCGGTGCCCGTCGCCTCGTTGCTCGACGTCGACGCCGTGATCGTGACCCATACGCACCCGGACCACTGGGACGAAGCCGCCCGCACCCTGGTGCCGAAACACCTCCCCGTGTTCGTCCAGCATGAAGCCGATCGCGCCTTGCTTGCTTCGCAGGGCTTCGGCGACGTCCGCCTGCTGCGCGACGCGATCTTCCAGGGCGTCACCCTGCGCCAGACCACCGGGCAGCACGGCTCGGACGCCGCCATCGGCGCCATCGGCGACATCCTCGGCGAGGTCTGCGGCGTGGTCTTCGAGCACGCCGGCGAGGACACGCTGTACCTGGCCGGCGACACGGTATGGAACGCGCAGGTCGAGGACAACCTGCGGCGCTACAACCCGCAAGTCGTGATCCTCAACGCCGGCGACGCCCGGGTGATCGGCCTCGGCGCCATCATCATGGACGCGCAGGACGTCTGGCAGGCCTATCAGGCCGCGCCGGGCGCGACCTTGATCGCCTCGCATATGGAAGCGGTCAACCACGCCGTGCTGACGCGCCGGGCACTGCGCGAATTCGCCATCGAGAAAGGCATGACGGACCGCCTGCGGATTCCGGAGGACGGCGAGGCTTACCGGCTCTGATGCCGAGCGGCCGTCCCGGGCCGCGCCCGCCGCCTCACAGCATCGCCGAATGCAGGTGATGCGGGTCCTCCAGTGTCTCGGCCACGATCTGCAATGACTCTTCGATCTCGTCGCGCTCGCTCGGGCCGCCCAGGCACAGTCGAATGGCATCAGGCGGATTACCGTCGGTGGAGAAGGCAGAGCCGGAGACCGCGCCGATGCCGCGCGAGCGCAGATGCAGCGCCAGTTCGGAGGGGCGCCAGGCACTGCCGTCGAGCGGCAGCCACAGGTGGAAGCCCTCGCCATCCGCCTCGTAGGGATGAGCACCCAGCACGCGCGCGGCGATCGCCTGGCGCGCAGCGTTCTCCTGGCGCAGCACGGCGAGCATTTCGTCGGCGGTGCCATCCTCGATCCACGCGCGCGCCAGCAGCGTGGTGAAGGGACTGGCCATCACCGAGGTGGCGCGCAGCGTGCCGGCCAGGCGCTGGGCCTGGCGCGGCGTGGGCGCGTGGACGAAAGCGGTGCGCAGCCCTGCGCCGAAGCACTTCGACAGTCCGGTGAGGTAGTAGGTCAGTTCCGGCGCCAGCGCAGCGAAGGCATCGGGCTTGCGACGCGGCAGCATGCCGTAGGCATCGTCCTCGATGATCGGCACGTTGTAGCGCAGCGCGATATCGGCCAGGATCTCGCGCCGCGCCTGGGGCATGGTGCGCGTGCTCGGGTTCTGCAGGGTCGGGTTGCAATACAGCACCGCTGGCCGCTGCGCCTTGCAGAAGGCTTCGAAGGCCGCCCCCAGCATGCCGTCTTCGTCGCCCGGCAGCGCCTGCAGGTGAACGCCAAGCTGGGCAGCGATGGCCTTGATGCCCGGATAGGCCAGCGCCTCGACGCATAGCGTCTGCCCGCTGCGCGCCACTTGCGACAGCAGCGCCACGAGGGCGCTGTGGATGCCCGGGCAGACCAGCAGCGTGTCGCCGCCGGCGGCCGGCACCAGCCGCCGCAACCAGCCGGACACCGCGGCCCGATCGGAGGGCGTTCCGCCGAAGTCCTGGTAGCGCAGCAGTTGGTAGGGATCGGTGCCGCCGAGCAGCGCGGCGGCCGATTCGCGCAGCCGCGCGGCCAGCGCCGGCGGCTCCGGCGGCATGTTCATGGTCATCTCCGCGCTGGTGCCGGCACGCAGCGGCAGCGCGGGGGCACGGCCGCGCACATAGGTGCCGCTGCCGGCCTTGGCATCGATCAGGCCGCGCTTGCGCGCCTCGCCGTAGGCGCGCGCCACGGTGGAATAGTTGAGCCGCAGCGCCTCGGCCATGTCGCGCAGCCCCGGCAGGCGGTCGCGCGCCTGCAGCCGGCCATCGGCGAGGGCCTCCTCGATCAGGTCGGGGATCATCAGGTAGGCGGGCTTGGGGCTGTCAGCGATGCGCTTCGCCCAATGACTGGTCAGGCCGGACACGGCTCTCTCCTTCTGGAACGTGCGCCGCGGCGGCGCCAGCGCTGCCGATGCATTTCGCGTGCCATCCGGACGTCATGGCGCCACGCGCCAGTCTCGCCTGCGCTTCGCTCCATGCATGGCCATGTGCGCCTGCATTGTTCGCATCATTGATCGCATCCTTGATTGCATTCCGGATCGCCACTTGATGGTGCGCGAGGCATCGCCTGCACCAAGCCGATGCCTCGCGCGGGCAGCCTCCGCGCGCTCGCGGTGCAGGGCCGCGGCGCCGCCAGGCGCCATGCCGGCGCGGCACGTGGCGCCGAGGCCATCGCGCGGATGCGATCAAGCATGCGATCGATCGCTCGCCGTATGAATGATCGGTCCTTGATCGCATGGTCGAGCGGCACCGATGGCATATCGCTTGCACCGCTGCCCATGCCGGCGGCGAGCGCCGGCCGGACCGCCCCGAGCCTCGCGCCGTCCGCTCAACGCAACCCATACGCACTGGAGCCAAGCATGCCCGCAGTCAACCACCCCGCCCACAAGGATGGCGATGTCCTCGTCGATTTCGAGGAGAAGGTGTTCGAGGACGTCAAGGCCGAGCCCGGCGAGAAGGCCCTGGTGACCTTCCACACCGTAGCCTTCGAAGGCTCGATCGGCTTCGTCAACCTGCTGCAGGCCACCCGCCTGCAGCGCAAAGGCTTCGACACCAGCATCCTGTTATACGGCCCGGGCGTCACGCTCGGCCTGCAGCGGGGCTTTCCCACGCTGGGTGACGAGGCCTTCGCCGGCCACCTCAACTTCAACAAGCAGCTCAAGAAGTTCATGGCCGAAGGTGGCAAGGTGTACGCCTGCCGCTTCGCGCTGCAAGCGCTCTACGGCCATGGCGAAGCGTCCCTGGTCGAAGGCATCCGCCCCATCAATCCGCTCGACGTGCTCGACTTGAAGCTGCTTCACCGCAAGGAGAACGCGCTCATCCTCGACACCTGGACCGTCTGAGCCGGCAGGGGATCCGCCATGTCCGACCCACGCATCGTGCGCGCCGCCGCCGTCCAGATCGCACCCGATCTCGACAGCGGCGCCGCCACCCTCGCCAAGGTGCTCGACGCCATCGACCGGGCCGCGCGCGACGGGGTACGGCTGATCGTCTTCCCCGAGACCTTCGTGCCCTACTACCCCTACTTCTCCTTCGTGCGCCCGCCGGTGCAATCAGGCCAGGAGCACTTGCGCCTGTACGAACAGGCCGTGGCCGTCCCCGGTCCCGTCACCGAGGCCGTGGCAGCGCGTGCGCGCCGCCACGGCATGGTGGTGGTACTGGGCGTCAACGAGCGCGACCACGGCAGCCTCTACAACACCCAGCTCATCTTCGACACCGAAGGCCGGCTCGCACTCAAGCGACGCAAGCTGACGCCTACCTTCCACGAGCGCATGATCTGGGGCCAGGGCGATGCCGCCGGTCTCCAGGTGGCAGAGACGGCCATCGGCCGCGTCGGGGCGCTGGCCTGCTGGGAACACTACAACCCGCTGGCGCGCTATGCGCTGATGGCCCGGCACGAGGAGATCCACTGCAGCCAGTTCCCCGGTTCGCTGGTAGGTCCCATCTTTGCCGAGCAGATCGAGGCCACCATCCGCCACCACGCGCTGGAGTCCGGCTGCTTCGTGGTCAATGCAACCGGCTGGCTGACGGAGGCGCAGATCGCTTCGGTCACCACCGACCCCGCATTGCAGAAGGCGCTGCGCGGCGGTTGCCACACCGCCATCATCTCGCCCGAGGGGCAACACCTGGCGCCGCCCTTGCGCGAAGGCGAAGGCATGGTGGTGGCCGACCTCGACCTGGCCCTCATCACCAAGCGCAAGCGCATGATGGATTCGGTGGGCCACTACGCGCGCCCCGAGCTGCTCAGCCTGCTGATCAACGACCGCCCGGCGGCCCCCGTGTCCGTCATGCACGCACCACGGCCCCAGGTGCCCGCCGCCGCCATCCACCCAGACGACCGGAGTCCAGACCATGCCTTCTCGCGACACGCTGCCGGCCTCGAGCCGGCAGTTGATGACTGAACTGCAGTCCATCGGGCTGCGGCTGGAAGACCCGCGCGCCGGTGCCGCCAGCCGGCGCGGCGGTGCCGGTCCGTCCGACCACAAGGCCGTCACCATCGACGGCGTGACCATCATGGTGCCGGTCCATACCAGTACCGCCTGGCACTCGCCCTACGTGGCAGCCACGCCCGACGCGCACGGGCGCAGCACGCTCATGCGCGGCGCCATCCCGATCGCCAGCGTGAGCTTTCCACGCACGCCGCGCTTCTATGCGATGCAGACGCTGGACGGCGTTCCGTACTCGCACATTGCCACCCTGCACGGCGCCGATGTGCTGGCGACCACGGTACTGCAGGACTGCATCCGCTACCAGAGCCGGCGCAAGACCTGCCAGTTCTGCGCGATCGGCCAGTCGCTGGCGGCCGGCCGCACCATCGCGCGCAAGACTCCGGAGCAGCTCGCCGAGGTGGCGCGCGCGGCGGTGCTGCTCGACGGCGTCAGGCACATGGTACTGACCACCGGCACGCCGCCGACGCCGGACCGCGGTGCCGCCCTGTTGTGCGACAGCGCCTTCGCCATCCGCGCCGCCGTGGACCTGCCGATCCAGGGCCAGTGCGAACCACCCGACGACAACCGCTGGTTCGCGCGCCTGCGCGCCGCTGGCATCGACAGCCTGGGCATGCACCTGGAAGCGGTGACGCCATCGGTGCGCGCGCGCATCATGCCCGGCAAGGCCACCGTGCCGCTGTCGCGCTACCTCGATGCCTTCGCGGCGGCGGTCGGGGTGTTCGGCCGCGGCCAGGTCAGCACCTACATCCTGGCCGGCCTGGGCGACACCGCCGAGTCCATCCTGTCGATGTCGCAGCGGCTGCTGGAGATCGGCGTCTATCCCTTCGTCGTGCCCTTCGTGCCGATCTCCGGCACGCCGCTGGAGGATCATCCGGCCCCCTCGCCGGACTTCATGCGCGCCGTGCTGGCGCCGTTGGGCCGCATGGTGGCCGCGGCCGGGCTGCGCTCGGCGGACATCAAGGCCGGCTGCGGCAAGTGCGGGGCCTGCTCCTCGCTGTCGGCCTACGAGGGGGATGCGGCATGAGACCCGAGTTATGCGTGGAGGTGCCGGCCGCGCCGGCCTACCAGGTGCGCTGGGCCGAGGCCGGCTGGGAGATCGAACAAGCCTACGCACTGCGCCGCGCGGTGTTCTGCGCCGAGCAAGGCATTTTTGCCGAGGACGACCGTGACGCGGTCGATGACGCCGCACAGCTGCTGGTGGCGGTGCGCTGCGACGAGGCCGCTGGCGGCCCGCCCGGCGCGCGCGGCCCGGTGGTCGGCACCGTGCGCATCCATGAAAGCGAGCCCGGGGTCTGGTACGGCTCGCGGCTGGCGGTACAGGCGCCCTACCGGCGCCACAGCCGGCTCGGCGCCACGCTGATCCGCCTGGCGGTGAGCAGCGCGCATGCGCTGGGCTGCCGGCGCTTCCTCGCCCACGTACAGAGCCAGAACGTGCCGCTGTTCCGCCGCCTGCACTGGACCACGCTGGCCGAGGAGACGCTGCTGGGCTGGCCGCACCACCTGATGGAGGCCGACCTGCACCACTATCCGCCCTGCCATGCACCGTATGCCGGCTTCGTCATCGACGACGGGAGCGCACAGCACGACAGGAGGCCGTCATGAGCGCCGCCACCCTGGCCGACCTGCTGCGCGCCAGCCGCGGCTTCGGCCACAAGACCGATATCGCCGGCCTGCTCGCCCGCCTGCAGCAGGCGCTGCCGGCCGGCGCGCAGGCGGAGGCGCGCGGCATCCTGCTCGGCGACGACTGCGCCGCCATCGCGGATGGTGACAGCCATCTGCTGTTCGCCATCGAAGGCATGGTCGGCGATTTCCTGCGCGCCATGCCCTGGTTCGCCGGCTACAGCGCGGTGATGGTCAACGTGAGCGACATCTACGCCATGGGCGGGCGCCCCCTGGCGGTGGTGGATGCCATCTGGAGCGAGGGCCTGGAGCCGGCCGACGAAGTCGTGCGCGGCATGGCCGCTGCCGCGGCCGCTTACGGCGTGCCGCTGGTGGGCGGCCACAGCAACGCGCGCAGCGACGGCCCCCAGCTTGCAGTGGCCATCCTCGGGCGCGCGCGCCGGCTGCTGACCAGCTTCGGCGCGCGCCCCGGGCAGCGCCTGCTGATGGCGGTCGACCTGCGCGGCCGCTTCGAGGAGCCCTATCCCTACTGGAACGCCACCACCGGCGTGCCCGGCGCACGCCTGCGCGCCGACCTCGAACTGCTGCCGGCATTGGCCGAGGACGGCCTGTGCGCTGCCGCCAAGGACATCAGCATGGCCGGCGCGGTCGGCACCGCCTTGATGCTGATGGAATGCTCGGGCGTGGGCGGCACCATCGACCTCGACGCGTTGCCGATCCCGCCGGGCGTGCCGCTGCCGCGCTGGCTGTCGGCCTTTCCCAGCTACGGCTTCCTGCTCGCCGTCGACGCGGCCGACGCCGCCACGGTGGCGGCCCGCTTCCACGCGCGCGGCCTTGCCTGCGCGGAGATCGGCATGCTCGACGCATCGCGCCGCGTGACAATCGCCCAGGCCGGCGAGCGGGCCTTGCTATGGGACTTCGGCTGCGAGCCCTTCATCCTGCCCCGGCCCGCCGCGGCCGGCTTGCCACCCGCCGGCATCGATGCCGTGCCTCTGGGAGCCTGAACCATGCCCGTCACGCACTTCCGCGTCCGCTGGCCCGACCAGCGCGAAACGCTGTGCTATTCGCCCTCTTCCGTCGTGACCGAGCACCTCGAGGCCGGCGCGGCCTACCCGCTGCCGGTGTTCCTGGACCGCGCGCGCAGCGCGCTGAACCAGGCCTCCGAGCGGGTGCGCCGCCGCTATGGCTTCGCCTGCTCGGCGGCCCAGGACCAGCTCGACGTTATCGAAGCCACCGCCGCCCGCTTTGCCGGCCAGGCCGGTGCCACGGTGACGGTACTCGCCTTCGAGCGCTAGAACGCCCTCCGTGAACCTCCCTCTGCCAAGGAACCCGCGTCATGCCTGACACCACGCCTACCCCTCCCGCCACCAGCGAGGCCCGCCACTACTCCGTCATCATTGTCGGCGGCGGCCAGGCCGGTCTCTCGCTCAGCTACTACCTGCGCCAGGCCGGCATCGAACACCTCGTGCTGGAGCAGCACACCATGACCCATACCTGGCACACCCAGCGCTGGGATGCCTTCTGCCTGGTCACGCCGAACTGGCAGTGCGCACTGCCTGGCCACCCCTATGCCGGCGACGACCCGCACGGCTTCATGAAGAAGGACGAGATCATCGCCTACCTGGACGGCTTCATCCGCGCGGTCGCCCCGCCCGTGCTCGAACACACCGAAGTATGCAGCGTCAAGGCGCGCCCGCAGGGCGGCTTTGCGGTGGTCACCACACGCGGTACCTTCGGCGCCGACCAGGTTGTGGTAGCGTCGGGCGGCTATCGCACGCCGATCGTGCCCCGCCTGGCCGAGCGGCTGCCGGCATCGATCAGGCAAGTCCAGTCGGCCGACTACCGCAACCCGCAGGCCTTGCCCGAGGGCGCGGTGCTGGTGGTGGGCTCCGGCCAGTCGGGCGCGCAGATCGCCGAGGACCTGCACCTGGCCGGGCGCCAGGTCTACCTCGCCGTGGGCGAAGCCCCGCGCTGCGCGCGCTTCTACCGCGGCCGCGATGTGGTCGACTGGCTGGCCGAGATGAAGTACTACGACCTGCCTGTCACCGAACACCCCCTGCGCGAAGGCGTGCGCGACAACACCAACCACTACGTGACCGGACGCGACGGAGGACGCGACATCGACCTGCGCCGCTTCGCCGCCGAGGGCATGGAACTGTATGGCGTGCTGGAGGACTACCGCGACGGGCGCCTGCGCTTCGCACCCGACCTGCGCCGGAACCTCGACAATGCCGACGCCACCTACAACCGCATCAACGCCGGCATCGACCAGTACATCGCCGCGCACGGCATCGACGCGCCGCCGCCCAGCCTCTACACACCGGCCTGGACACCCGCGGCCGAACGCACCGAACTCGACCCGCAGGCAGCGGGCATCGGCAGCGTGATCTGGTGCATCGGCTTCCGGCCCGACTTCGGCTGGCTGGAGGTGCCGGTATTCAACGGCCGCGGCCACCCCGGGCACGTGCGTGGCGTCAGCGCGCATCCCGGCCTGTACTTCCTCGGCCTGCCATGGCTGCACACGTGGGGCTCGGGCCGCTTCTCCGGCATCGCGCGCGACGCGCAGTACCTGGCGGAGAGGATCGCGGCGGCGTGCTCGCCGGAGGCGCTGGCGGCTTGAGGCCCACCGCTCGGCCGCATGCGCGGCCGCTCGCCGCTATGGCTCGACGCTCGGCGCGATCAGCGCCTCGAACCATTCGAAGAAGGCATTGAGGCGCGCGGAGCGCTGGCGCCGGTGCGGATAGACCAGCGAGAGCGGCATCGGCGCGGCGCGGTGCTGCGGCAGGACTTCGACCAGTTCGCCGCGGTCCAGCAGGTCCTGCACGTCGAAGCGCGGGATCTGGATCAGGCCGATGCCGGCCAGGCAGCAGGCGATATAGGTCTCGGCATTGTTCGCCACCACGCGGCTCGGCATCGACACCGTGACGGTCTCGTCCTGGTGGCGGTACTCCCAGGGCAGCGTCCGGCCGGTGAGCGCATTGGCGTAGCCGACCGCGACGTGGCCACGCGCCAGGTCCTCGGGCGCGCGCGGCGTGCCGTACTCCCCCAGGTAGCCCGGGCTGGCGCAGTTGATCAGGGCCAGCCGCCCGACCGGGCGCACCACCAGGCTGCTGTCCTGCAGGGCGCCGACCCGGACCGCGCAGTCCACGCCTTCCTGCACCAGGTCCACCATGCGGTCGGTCGAACCCAGCACCAGTTCCAGGCGCGGGTGGCGCCGCAGCAGCGCGGGCAGCGCCGGTGCGACCAGCCGGCGCGCGATACGGCTGGGCACGTCGACCACCAGCCGGCCGACCGCCTTGCGCTGGCCGGCGCGGAACAATTGCTCGACCTCGTCCGCCTGCGCCAGCAGGGGGCGCACGCGTTCCAGCAACTGCAGGCCATCGGCGGTCGGGCGCACCTGGCGCGTGGTCCGGTGCAGCAGGCGCGTGCCGACCCCCGTTTCGAGCTGCTGCACCGCGGCCGAGACCGAGGCACGCGGCAGTTCCAGCGCGTGGGCGGCCTTGATGAAGCTGCCCATCTCCGCCACGCGCACGAAGACGCGGTATTGTTCGAGTCGGTCCATCTCGGCCTTGTGCTCAAGCAGGGAATCCGCGCGGCGGACGCCGCGCCACGGCCCCTCTCCGGCGCACGGCAGCGGCGCTCACGGGGGAGGCGACGGCCGCATGATAGCGCGGCACCCCGCCCGTGCCGGTGCCTACCTGGTGGTGTAGCCGCCGTTGATCAGGATGGTCTGTCCGGTGATCCACCAGCCGTCGCTGACCAGGTGGCGGACAAAGGGCACCACGTCCTCGATGTCGGTGAGCCCGGTGCGGCTGAAGGCCGACAGCGCGGCCGCGGTCTTGTGGTAGGCCACCGCATCGTCGCCCTCGGCGGGATAGAAGAAGGGCGTGTCCATCGGGCCCGGCCCGACCGCCGTCACCGAGATGCCGCGCGCGCCGAACTCCTTGGCGGCGGCGCGCGTGAAATGCTCGACCGGCGCCTTGGTGCCGGCGTAGGCGGCATAGAACGGCGTGAAGGCCCCCAGCAGCGAGGTGACCAGGGTCACGATCCTGCCGTGGTCGTTGACGTGCTTGCCGGCCTCGCGCAGGAAGAAGAAGGCGGTCTTGGCGTTGACCTCGGCCATGTCGTCGTATTCGGCCTCGGTGATCTCGGTGAAGGGCTTCTTCAACACCTTGCCGATGGTATTGATAGCGATATCGGGCCGGCCGACCGCCTGGACCACATCGGCGAACAGGGCTTCCATGGCGCCGGCGCGGCGCAGGTCGGCCTGGAAGGCGACGGCCTGCGCACCGGCCGCCTTGAGCGCGGCCACGGTCTCCTCGGCGGCCGCGCGGGTGGCGTCGCTGTTGTAGTGGATCGCCACCGCGCGGGCGCCGTGCCGGGCGAGGTCGCGCGCGATCAGCCCGCCGAGGTTCTTCGCCCCGCCGGCGATCAGGACGGTCTTGCCTTGGATAGAGTGGTCAGCCATGCATGCCTCCGCATCGATTCGAGAGTCTCAAGACTAGGCGATCGCGCCGGCCTGCGCAGCCCGGCGCGGCTGGATGGATTGTCCAGGAATCCGTTCCAATCGCATGCCGCAGCACCGCAGCACCGCAGCGCTTCGACACCGCAGGCGCCACGGCCGGCGGCTTGGCGACCGGCGGCGGCCCGTGCTATGGTCCTCCGGCAATGCATGCGGCCCGCGCGCCGGCCTGCCGCGCGGGACTGGACCCCGACAGGCCCCATACTCAGGAGGGGATATGGTCAGACTGGTGCTGCTGCTGATGGGCATCGACTACCTGCACCGCCGCGCCCGCGCCATTCTCTGGACGGGCGCGCTCTGGGCGGTCGCCGGCATCGCCATCTTCATCGACGCGCTCGACGGCGCCCTGCATTTCCCCATCCAGTTCTTCGCCTGGCTCTTCCTGATCGAAGGCCTGGCGACGCTGGTGGTCGCCTGGAGCGGCGTGGGCGGCCAACGCGTGCTGCGCTACGTCAAGGGCATCGCCGTGGTCGGCGCGTCGGCCCTGATCTTCGCCGGCCACCACTACGGCCACTTCCTGCTGTCGATGATCTTCGGCGCCCTCTTCCTCATCGACGGGCTGCTCCAGTGCGTGTCGGCGTGGGTGGTGCGCTACCGGCGCTGGCACGTCGCCCTCGCCTGGGGCGTGGCCGAACTGCTGATCGCGGTGTTCTTCTTCCAGCCCTACCCGACCCACTATGTCGGCACGCTGCCCTACGGCCTCGGCCTGTTCCTCTTCTTCGGCGGCCTGAACATGCTGACGCTGGCCGCGCGCGTCAGGCGGCTGGCCGCCAATCCGGCGCTGCGCGGATCTTCGCGGCCCGGCCGGCTGCCCGAGGCCGACGTGGCGGGGACCATGCCGGAGGAGGACGGCGGCGGCGACGCTGCACCGGCACCGCCCGCCTTCGACCGCGCCGAATGGGACGGGCCGCCCGCCGACGGCGAACATGCGCTGACGGTGCACGTGTGGACGCCCACGGGATCGGCCAGGACACCCGCGCAGTCGCCGCCGATCATCCGCCGCTACATCGCCGCGGTCGACGCCAACGGCGTGATCTCCACCGGCCATGCCGCGCTGGAAACGCCGGAAGGCATCTACATCAGCCTCTACCCGGCGGTCGAGATCGACCGCTCGCCCGACGACTTCGGCCGCCTGCTGCGCGCCACCGCCGACAACGACGTACCCGGCCTGTTCCAGCCCGACTACGCCACCGAAGCGCAGGCCTGGTGTCCCTCCACGACGCGCGTGCGCATCCGCAACTACGATCCCCTGCGCTTGCAGGCCTTCTGGCAGCGCTACCGCCGGAACACCACCTACAACCTGACGCACCGCAACTGCTCCAGCACCGTCGCCCACGCGCTGGAAGCCGCGCTCGAAGGCGCGGTGGGCCGCCTGCATGGCGATCGTGCCGGCTGGCGCAGCCTGCTGCGCGTGCTGGTGACGCCGGAGCTGTGGGTGGCCGCGCAGATCCGCAAGCGCGCGGTGACCATGGCATGGACGCCCGGCCTCGCGCTCGACTACGCGCGCGCGCTCAGCATGCTGGCCGATCCCCGGCCTTTCGCCTGGCGCAAGGCCGCGCGCGCCGCGCGCACCACGCTCGCCCGGCTGCGCCAGCAACGGCGCGACTGGCAGGTGCAGGACGAAGACGCCGGCAGCGCGCGGCGCTGAGGCCGGCAGGCTGCCGGGCGCTCAGGCGGACGCATCCCGCCAGCCGTCGCAACGAGCGATCGACGGCAGCATGCCGGGCTTCGCGCGAGTCGAGGCTCCTGCCGGCGCGCCGGCCGCCCCTCCCGCACACGTGAACCGGCACACGGAGACGATCGGCGCCGCGCGGCAGGCGATGCGGGACACCGCCTCGCACGGCCTCGCACGGCTTCTCGACAGGCCTGGTGATTCCACGAATTCAAGAACCGGGACACCAGGGGCACCAGGGCACCAGGGCACTAGGACTCAGGGCACAAGTGCAGCTCGAACTGCCGCATCAGCGCCATCACCTGCGCGCGTCGCGGCGTCTTCAGCGCCATCAGGATGGCGCTGACGTGCTCCTTGACGGTGTCTTCGCGCAAGCCAAGCCGCCTGCCGATGACGCGATTCGAGAGACCGTCGAGCAGCAATTGCAGCACGTCGCCCTGACGGCGGGTGAGACCCAGCTCCGCCGGCGTGATCGGTTGGCGCGGGACGCCGGCGCACGGCGTGTGCGGCGGCATTGCTGGTGACAGGTCCCATTGCGCCGGCGCAGCCGCTGCCGGGGCCGGCAGCGGCGCCTGCCGGATCAACTGGCGGCGGTCGCGCACGCAGTGCTTGGCGAGGATGGCAGAGACATGCTCCTTGACCGTACCCTCCTGCAGGCCGAGCAGCAGGGCGATGCGCTTGTTGGAGAGACCGTCGACCAGCAGCGCGTACACGCTGGCCTGGCGCGCGGACAGCATGGGCAAGGCCACGGCCTGCGCATGCGGGGACCGTTCGTCCCCGGGGCAGCCCGGCAGCGTCGCGCCGACGGCCTGGCTCTCGTCTGCGACCGGCGCAAGGGCGCAACCCGCCGCGCCGTCCTTGCCACCACCGTCCGGCAAGCCGTCAGCGCGCATCGGCAAGGGCAAGCCCCGCCGCGCTTCCTGCTGCTCGCCGCAGGCCCGCACCTGCGTGTCGACACATGGCATCAGAACCCCAGCCCAGCCGGTCATCTTGTCGTTGTTACCGGTGCCTGCCACAGCGCAGTCCCTTCCCGCTCGATGGGTGGCCTGTCGGCCACCACGTTGCCCCTCCATTCCCGCATAGCCAGGACAGCTCTGACTTCCGGCTGTTTTCCGCGAAGTATACCGAGAAGGCAGCGCCCGTAAGGAAGCTTCGCATGACGGGTTGCGCGCGCGAGACACCCGGGCCCTTGCCGTGCAGAGAACGCCATGCGGCAAGCGCCGATGGCTGCCATCGATCGCAGCCGGAGCGCTGCGCGACGGCACGGCGCACATGGCACGCTAGGGAAAGCACTGATCCGATCGCCATGCTTCCGCGGCACCGCTGTAAGTCCCGCGTCAGGTCAACTGCCGAGAATCCAGGCTATCCAACTCAAGACACTAAAGGAGACGCTTCATGTCCACCGACCTGATCGGGAAGATCCAGGCGCACCCGAAATACGCGGCGCTCAAGCGCAGGCGCAACAGCCTCGGCATCCTGCTGACGATGCTGATGCTGATCGTCTATTACGGCTACATTGCCCTGATCGCCTTCGACAAGACGCTGCTGGGGCAGCCCTTCCGCAGCGGCGTGACCAGCATCGGCGTGCCGGTCGGCTTCGGCGTCATCCTCTTTACCGTCGCTATCACCGGCATCTACGTGCGGCGCGCCAACCGCGAGTTCGACCGCCTGACCGTGGACATCCTGGAGGACGTGGCGAAATGAAGACCCCATCCTTGCGCATCCTGGGCGGCCTCGCGGCCGCCACCGCCTGCGGCGCGGCATTCGCCGGCGGCGGCGACGTCGGCGAGACCGCCAAGCAGGCCACCAACACCACGGCCATCGTGCTGTTCTCGCTGTTCGTCCTCGGCACCTTGTGGATCACCAAGTGGGCGGCCTCGCGCACGCGCTCCGCCGCGGACTTCTACACCGCGGGCGGCGGTATCACCGGTTTCCAGAACGGCCTGGCGATCTCCGGCGACTACATGTCCGCCGCCTCCTTCCTCGGCATCTCCGCG
The DNA here is from genome assembly GCF_001854285.1 of Cupriavidus sp. USMAHM13. NCBI lineage: Bacteria > Pseudomonadati > Pseudomonadota > Betaproteobacteria > Burkholderiales > Burkholderiaceae > Cupriavidus > Cupriavidus sp. USMAHM13. Next base: position 1,677,684 of record NZ_CP017752.1, on the reverse strand, counting down.
GCGGTGATGAGCAGCGGCTACGACGGCCTGATCTACTCGATCGGCTTCCTGGTCGGCTGGCCCATCATCACCTTCCTGATGGCCGAGCGCCTGCGCAACCTGGGCAAGTTCACCTTCGCGGACGTGGCGGGCTACCGCTTCGCGCAGGGCCCCATCCGCAGCTTCGCCGCGCTCGGCACGCTGGTGGTGGTGGCCTTCTACCTGATCGCGCAGATGGTGGGCGCCGGCCAGCTGATCAAGCTGCTGTTCGGCCTCGACTACTGGGTGGCGGTGGTGATCGTGGGCGCGCTGATGATGGTGTACGTGCTGTTCGGCGGCATGACGGCGACCACCTGGGTACAGATCATCAAGGCCTGCATGCTGCTGGCCGGCGTCACCTTCATGGCCATCATGGTGCTGGCCCAGTACGGCTTCAGCCCCGAGGCCCTGTTCGCCAAGGCGGTCGAGGTCAAGACGGCCATCGCCAGCGCCTCCGGCAAGAACCCGGACGAGGCCGCCAGGATCGGCCTGTCGGTGATGGCCCCGGGCGGCTTCATCAAGGACCCGATCTCCGCCATCTCCTTCGGCATGGCCCTGATGTTCGGCACGGCCGGCCTGCCCCACATCCTGATGCGCTTCTTCACCGTGCCGGATGCCAAGGAAGCGCGCAAGTCCGTGCTGTGGGCCACGACCTGGATCGGCTACTTCTATGTGCTGATCTTCATCATCGGCTTCGGCGCCATCACCCTGGTGCTGACCAACCCGGAGATGGCCGACGTGGCCAAGGGCGTGATCAAGGGCGGCGCGGGCACCGCCAATATGGCGGCCGTGCTGGTGGCCAAGTCGGTCGGCGGCGACGTCTTCTTCGGCTTCATCTCGGCGGTCGCCTTCGCCACCATCCTGGCGGTGGTCGCCGGCCTCACGCTGTCGGGCGCCTCGGCGGTATCGCACGACCTGTACTCGACCCTGCTCAAGCAGGGCAAGGCCAACAGCCATGAGGAACTGCGCGTCTCGCGCATCACCACGGTGGTCCTGGGTATCGTCGCGGTCGCGCTCGGCATCGCCTTCGAGAAGCAGAACATCGCCTTCATGGTGTCGCTCGCCTTCGCCATCGCGGCTTCCGCCAACTTCCCGGTGCTGTTCCTGTCGATGCTGTGGAAGGGCTGCACCACGCGCGGCGCTGTCATCGGCGGCTTCCTCGGCCTGGTGTCCTCGGTCGGCCTGACCATTGTCTCGCCTTCGGTGTGGGAAGCCACGCTCGGCTACCCGAAGGGTTCGGCCTGGTTCCCGTACACCTCGCCGGCACTGTTCTCGATGGCGATCGGCTTCGCCGGTGTCTGGCTGTTCTCGCTGCTCGACAACAGCGCACGCGCCAAGGCTGAACGCGCCGCCTTCGACGCACAGGAAGTGCGCTCCGAAACCGGCCTGGGCGCAGCCGGCGCCTCCTCGCACTGAGGCATCGGCCCGGTGCCGACGGGCCCGGCGGCGCCACGCGCGCCGACGGGCCTGGTTCCTCCTCCCCCTCTGCCCCTCTCCCCCACCGCGCGCGCGGCAGCGCCCGCACCGCCCTGTGTCGACATCCGCGGCACAGATTCGGGCGTTTCTCATGTGGAATCGGAAATCTCTTGAGACACCGCTGGCGTCGCGCCGATAGCCTTGGCGCGCTCCCCATATGCCCGCCAGCCTGTCATGCCAAGCGCCTCACCCGCTCACGCCCCAGCCGCCGCCCCGCTGCGATATCGATGGTTGCTCTGGGTGCTGGGTATCGACTCGGCACTGCTGATCCTCGTGCCCTATCTGCTGTTCGTGGTACTGGCCATGCTGGGAGGCGGCATGTGCAACGGCTGCTCGGTCGGCTGGCGCGATGCGTCAGCGCTGATGCCCGCCTTCGGATGGGTGCTGCTCGGCGTGAGCGCACTCTTTCAGGTCGCACTCAGCGCAGTCGTCTATTTCGTGTACCGCTGGATCGATCGTCCGCCGCACCGCTGGCGCCCGCTGGCCGTGATCCTGCTGCTGGCCTACCTCTGCTGGCCCCTGCTCGCGCTCATTGCGGGCGGAGCTTCCGCTCCCTGAGCCACGCCCCCCCCGCGACATTCCCGCCGGCTCGCGGAAGCGCGCCCCGCACAAGGCAAGCAGGACAAGAAACGCGGCATCGCTGCAGCGAAAGGCATGGTGCGCATCCTCACCTTCGACAGGAAAGGCGCCAAGACCAAGCGCGGGATGGCCTGGCCTTGACGCTGACCGGTGCGCGCTACCTCGGCACGGAGGCTCGAAGGCGCGTACCGGCGGCGGCGCTTGCATTCCCTATGGCCACGGACGTGGCCGAGCAGCGCATGCCGCGCGGGTGGATAGCGGCCTGATCATGTTCTGCTCACCGGCAGCAATGGCGGCGTCAGGCAAGGCCCGGCGCCGCCGCACGGCCTCCTCCTCGCTCAGGTTCACTCCACCACCGCTCCGCTGGCCTTCACCAGCGGCGCCCAGCGCCCGCTCTCGCTCTGCAGGAAGGCGCCGAACTGCCGCGGCGACATCGGCATCGCCTGCAGCCCCTGGTCGTCGAAGCGCTTGACCACCTCCGGCGCCTTGAGCGCCTTGCGAGCCTCTTCGTTGAGCCGGTTGACGATGGCGTCCGGCGTGCCCGCCTTGACCACCATGCCGAACCACACGCCGGCATCCAGGCCGGGCACGCCCAGCTCGGCCAGCGTCGGCACCTCGGGCAGCTGGGCCGCGCGGCGCGGCGCGGCGATGGCGAGCGGCTTGACCTTGCCGCCCTGGATCAGCGGCGAGGTGGTGATGACCGGGTCGAACATCATGTCCACCTGCCCTGCCATCACGTCCTGCAGCGCGGGCGCGGAGCCCTTGTAGGCCACGTGGGTGAAACGGCCGCCGGCCTTGTCGGCGAACATGCCGCCCAGCAGGTGGCCGATCGAGCCGATCCCCTGCGAGGCATAGTTGACGCCGCCAGCCTTGCTGTGCGACAGCGCCATCAGTTCCTTGACCGACGCGGCCGGGCTGTTCTTCGGCACCACCAGCACCAGCGGTGAGGTCGCCAGCGCGGTGACCGGCTTGAAGTCCTTGAGCGGGTCGTAGGAGAAATTGCGGTACAGGCCCGGGTTGATGGCGAACATCTCGGTGGCGGCGATGAAGACGGTGTGGCCGTCGGCGTCGGCGCGCTTGACCTGCAGGGCGGCGATCTGCCCGCCGCCGCCCGGACGGTTCTCCACCACCACCGGCTTGCCCAGGCCGTTGCCCATCTGCTGGGCGAGCTGGCGCGCGATCATGTCGGTGATGCCGCCGGCCGGGAACGGCACCACGAAGGTCAGCGGCCGGTTCGGGAAGGTGTCGGTATCGGCGCCGGCGGCGGGTGCCGCCAGGCAGGCGGCGGCCGCTGCGGCGGCCGCGCCCAGTGCAAGGCGCGCGAACGCGCGCCGGGGATGGCGATGGCTCATGCTCTGTCTCCTGTTTCCTGTTTCTCGTTGTGGACGGGGCCGTCGATGCGGCCCTCTGGATGGCGGCGCGGCGCCGGTGCCGCGCCGCCGTGGTACGGCGGCCTGCGCTCTGAGGCCTCGGGTCCGGGGCCTGAGCGCCGGCGCCTCAGGCCGCGGCGAAGCTCGCGCGCACGCTGCCGACGCCGCTGATGCGCGCCTCGTAGCAACGGCCGGGCTCGGCCGCCACCATCGGGCCCAGCGCGCCGGTCAGCACCAGGTCGCCGGCACGCAGCGGATCGCCCAGCGAGGCGAGCTTGCGCGCCAGCCACACGGCGGCATTGAGCGGATGGCCGAGGCAGGCCGAGCCCTGGCCCGCCGAGACGCGCGCATCGCCGGCAAACATCTCCATCTGCACGGTCTTCAGGTCCAGCCCGGCCAGCGGCACCGGCACCGCGCCCAGCACCACCAGCCCGCTGGAGGCGTTGTCGGCCACGGTATCGACGTAGCTGATGTTCCAGTCGGCGATGCGGCTGCCGACCACCTCGATGGCGGGCAGCACGTAGTCGACCGCGCCGATCAGGTCGACCAGGGTGGCATCGGCGGCGCTCACGTCATGCTTGAGCACCAGTGCCACTTCGGCTTCCACCTTTGGCTGCAGGGTGCGCGCCGGCGGGATGGGCTCATCGTCGCCGTACACCATGTCGGCGAACAGCGTGCCGAAATCGGGCTGGTCGACGCCGAGCTGGCGCTGCACCGCCGGCGAGGTCAGGCCGATCTTGCGGCCGACCACGCGGCGGCCGCGCGCCTGCCAGAAGGCGACATTGGCGCGCTGGATGGCATAAGCGGTGTCGGCATCGCCGGCGGCGATCTCGCCGCGCAGCGGCGCGACCGGGCTGCGCTCCTGCTCGGCGCGGCGCAGGCGCTCGGCCAGGGTGGCGATGAGGTCTTGCTGGGTCATGTCTGGGGCGTCCTGTCGTTGGAGGGAGGGTTGGCAGCCGGTCTCAAGCGTCCGTTCCGGCCTGCGCGGCGTGCATCACGGCGAAGCCGGCGATCCATTCAGGAATCGCACGGTAGTAATCGATCTCGGCCTGGTAGGGACCGGCTGCCGCCAGCGCGGCAAAGGCGCCGATCCAGGTGCGGATCTCGTGCGCCGACTTGCCGCCCTCGCGCGTGATGGCGGCATCGGTCATGCCGTCCACGGCGCTCAGCTCGCCCCGCTGCAGGGTGGCCAGGAAGGCCTGGTCCCATGCCGGGTTGAGCGCGTGCATGGCGCTATCGCCGGCGGTGAAGGCGCGCGCCGCGGCGACGGTGCGCGCCTGCCGCGCCGCGCGCGCCTCGGGCGAGGGATTGCGCCCCGCGATCAGCCGCTCGGCATTCTCGGGGCTGGCCGTGGCCAGCTCGGGCACCGGGGGCTCGTGCGAGATGCCGCCCGAGCCCACCACCAGCACACGCTTGCCGCTGCGCGCGGCAAAGCGGCCGATGGCATCGCCCAGCAGGCGCGCGCGCCGGCACGAGGCCATCGGCGCGGCCACCGAATTGATGAAGACCGGGATCACCGGGTAGCGGTCGAGGCTCCCGGTCAGCACTTCCAGGGCCTGGGCGCAGCCGTGGTCGACCTGCATGCGGTAGGACAGCGCCACGTCGACGTCCGCCGCCAGCACCGCCTCGGCCAGCGCCAGCGCGGTGTCGCGCGGCACGTCCAGCGGACCGGCCAGACTCCGGAAATCGCCCACCGCGCTCGCCGCCGCGCCGATGCAGAACGGCGGCATCAGGTCATAGAAGAAGCCGTTGTAGTGGTCCGGCGCGAAGGCGATGACCAGTTCGGGATCGAAGGCGGCCACCCGCGCGCGCGCTTGCGCCAGTACGCCCTCCACTTCCGCCAGCACCGCCGGCACCGGATCGAAGTAGCCGTGCAGCGGCGTGTGCGACAGGCATTCGAGATGGATGGGCATGTCAGGCTCCCGCCACGCGTGCCAGGGCCGGCCCGCCGGCATCCGCCGCGCGGCCCGGCTGCGGCGCCGGCTGCGCCGGGCCTGCCGGGGCTGCGGCCACGCCTGCGGCGACGGGCAGCGCCAGCTTGTCCGCCACGCCGAGGATGGCGCGCGAGACATCCTGCGGCGAGCAGGTCGCGGCCACGAAACGGTCCGGACGCAGCACCACCACCGAGTCGGGCTGGCCGCCGAACCAGTCCTTCAGGCGGCCATGCACATCGCCCACTGCCAGCACGCCGTCCGGCACGTCGTCGCGGAATTCCAGTTGCGGGTCGGGCTTGGCGATGACGAAGCAGGCCCCCAGCCGCTGCCACGCCTCGCGCGCCGGGGCGCTGAGCCCGAAGGTCGGGTCCATGCCCCAGCTCAGCACGGCGAAGCGGTTGCCGATCACGTCGTCCAGACGCGCGATGCGGCCGTCCTCGCAGCGCACCAGCGGCTGCAGGAACATGCGCCCCACCGGCGAGGCACCGAGCGGATCGGGCCCGTGCACCAGGCGCCCCACCAGCGATTCGCGCTTCTCGCTCATCAAGCCCAGCAGGCGGCCGAGCGCCGAGTTGCCGGCTCGCTCCAGGCGCCGCGCGAGGAAGCCGGGCCGGGTCTCGCGCTCGGGCACCCCGGGCAGCAGCACCACGCCCTGCTCATAGCGCGGCATCGGCTTGAAGCGCATCTCGACGAAGTAGCGCTTGGCCGACGGGAAGGCGTTCATCACCCGCGTGAAGGCGTCGCGCAGGCGCGCCGCGCCACGGCTGGCCGGCGCGAAGATGTCGCCCGCCACCTCGGACAGGTGGATCATCGAGCGGGCATGGGCGCGCCGCTCCTGCGTGTAGCTGTCGAGCAGGCGGTCGCCGGCCTGGCCCTTGGCCACCATGGCCAGCTTCCAGCCCAGGTTGGCCGCGTCGCGGATGCCGCTGTTGTAGCCCTGCCCCTGCCACACCGGCATGATGTGGGCGGCATCCCCCGCCAGCAGCACGCGCCCGGCGCGGAAGCTGCGCGCCAGCCGCGCGTTGTGGGTGTAGACGCGCTTGCGGATGTAGTCGACCTTGTCCGGCTCCGGCACCAGCTTGCGGATCAGCGCCGCCATGTTCTCCGGCCGCGACAGTTCTTCCTCGGTCTCGCCGGGCATCACCATGAACTCGAAGCGGCGGATGCCGTGCGGCAGCGCAGCCGACACATAGGGGCGCTCCGGGTCGCAGTGCATATAGATGTGGGGCGTGCCGATGGGATCGTTGCGCACGTCCACCACGATCCACTGGTTGGGCTTGGTGCGGCCCTCGAAGGGCATGTCCAGCGCGCGGCGCACGAAGCTGTTGCCGCCGTCGGCGCCGACCAGGTAGGCCGCGCGCACGCGCACCGGCCGGCCGGCCTCGTCGGCCGAATCGATGGTGACGCCGTCGGCATCCTGGGTGAAGCCGCCGACTGCCTGGCCGAACAGCACCTGCACGTGGGGGAAGCGCGCCAGCCCTTCGTAGAGCACACGGTCCGCCAGTGGCTGGATGAAGGCGTTGCGGCGCGGCCAGCCGTACTCGTCGGTGCGCGGCTCGATCGAGGCGAAGCAGCGCCCGCCCGGCGTGACGAAGCGCATCCAGTGGTTCGGCGTGGTGTGCGGCAGCAGCGCGTCGGCCAGGCCGACCGACTGGAATACGCGCAGCGCCTCGTCGTCGAGGCCGATCGCGCGCGGGTAGTCGATGATCTGCTCGAGCTTCTCCAGCAGCACGACGCTCACGCCCTGCAGGCCGAGGATGTTGGCGATCATCAGGCCCACGGGGCCGGCGCCGATGATGGCGACGTCCGCGCGCAGGTCGTGGGGACGGCCGTCTCCGGCCGCCTTGTCCTTGTCGAAGGCGGGGTTCATGTCTCCTCCTTGTTCCCTGGCGGGCCGGTGCCGGCAAGCCTGGCGACCGCGGGACCCGCAGGGAATCGATGTGGATACGGTTGGAAAGGGTGCGATGCGGGAGCGTTGCCGGACGGCTTACCGCGGCTTACCGCAGCCGAGCGCGGTGGAACGCGGCTCGGCGCGGCGGCATGGCCGCCGCGGGCCGGGGCCTGGCAACCGCGGCGAGGCGGGGCGCGTGGGACATTGTCTGCTCCAGAATCGGTCTTGGTATGGGCTGCAGTCTAGAGTTCCGGTTGCCGCCGGACAAAAAAACGTTCAACATGTGCAAGGAATGCACGCCATTGATTTACAAGGATTTTTTTCCATGCCAGCCACCCCGGTAAAGCGCACGGTCCGACACTCGCCCTATGCCAACGTACGCGGCCTGTCACGCGGCCTGGCCGTGCTGCGGGCGCTCAACCGCATGGAAAGCGGCCGCGCCACCGCGCAGCAGCTCAGCGAGGCCGCCGGCCTGCACCGCACCACGGTGCGCCGCCTGCTGGAGACACTGATCGAAGAGGGACTGGTGTGGCGCAGCGAGTCCGACGACAGCTACCGCCTGACGCTGCAGGTACGCGCGCTCAGCGAGGGCTTCACCGACGACGAATGGATCTCCACGCTGGCCGCGCCGCTGATGGGCGAACTGCTGCAGCGCGTGGTCTGGCCCTCCGACCTGGCCACGCCCGACGGCGACGCCATGATCATCCGCGAGACCACCCACCGCTTCAGCCCGCTCTCCTTCCACCGCGCCATGGTCGGGCGCCGCCTGCCGATCCTGCTGACCTCGGCGGGACGGGCCTATTTCGCCTTCTGCAGCGACGCCGAGCGTGACAGCGTGCTCAAGGTGCTGCGCGCCGGCGGCGGCGGCCCCGAGCAGGCCGCGCTGGCCCATGACGAAGCCTTCCTGCGCCGCCTGGTCCAGCGCGTGCGCGACGACGGCTTCGCCACCAACCGCAGCGACTGGACCGAACAGCGCAAGATCGGCGCGCTGGCGGTACCGGTGCGGCACGGCGAGCGCGTGCTGGGCAGCCTCAACGTGGTCTACCTGGCCGCCGCGCTCGGCGCCAAGGAGGCCGTGGAACGCTTTGCCGCGCCCTTGCAGGAAGTGGCGGCGCGGATCGAGGCGGCCCTGGCCGGCAGGGCGGCCTAGGCATGCGTTGACGATGCGCTGACGATGCGCCGACGATGTGCTGACCATGCGCAGGTACACAGCGCTGACGCTGGCCGCGCCGCCGGAACCCTTCATGCCGGCCGGGATCCGCGCCATCGCGCATGAGGATCCACACAAGGTGCATTGGCCATCCGGCAGGACATGGATGGCGGATGGCGCGCTCGGTGCCCGGCTGCGGTGCTTTGTAGACCTTGCTACATGCTTGAAATAGGTGCTGCGCCCGCCTAGGATGAGCCGCATGAAACCCGCTCCTGCTCCGGCCGGCGCCGACTGGCGGCTCCTGGTCATCAGCCTGCCGACGACCGCGGCCACCGCCCGCATGCGATGCTGGCGTGCCATCAAAGCGCTGGGTGGCGCCGCCCTGCGCGATGGCGTCTACCTGCTGCCCAACCGGCCCGAACTGCTTCAGCCCTTGCAGGCCATCGCCGACGATGCGGCGGCCCAGGATGGCAAGGTGTGGCTGCTGCCGGTGCTGGCCATGCCGGAAGAGGCCGACTACCAGGCGCTGTTCGACCGGTCGGCCGAATACGCGGCGTGGACAGACGAACTGGCGGCGGCACGCGCGGCCATGGCGAGCCTTGGCGAGGCCGAGCTGCTGCGCTTGGCACGCCGTCTCGGGCGGGGCTACGACGCGATCCGGCGCATCGACTTCTTCCCCGGCGAACTCGCATCCATTGCCGAAGCGAAGTGGCGCGACTTCAATGCCGCGATCGATGCGGTGTTGTCGCCAGGCGAACCGCGTGGTGCCGCGCGGGGCATCATCGCGCGGCGCGACCCCGCGCAGTACCAGGGGCGCCGCTGGGCCACCCGCAGGCATCTCTGGGTCGACCGGGTGGCGTGCGCCTGGCTGATCCAGCGCTTCATCGATCCCCATGCGACCTTCCTGTGGCTCGACGACGTGCGGCAGTGCCCGGCAGACGCCCTGGGTTTCGACTTCGACGGCGCGACGTTCACGCACTTCGAAGACCGCGTGTCGTTCGAGGTCCTGCTGGCCAGCTTCGGGCTGGAGGAAGACAAGGGGCTGTCGAAGCTGGCGCAATTGGTGCACGTGCTGGACGTCGGCGGCGCGCCGGTCGCCGAGGCGAGCGGGTTCGAGGCTGTGCTGACCGGTGCGCGCCAACGCCTGCCGGATGACGACGCCCTCTTGCAGGAAATGAGCGCGGTGCTGGAGTCCCTCTACACCCACTATGCCGGCGCGGCCCGGCGCAAGCGATAGCGCTGCTCGAATGCGGCAGACGCCACGCCACGGCGCCGGGCCTGGCGAAGAACGCCGCCGGCGATCATGGCTTGCAACTGCCGACGGCTTAAATCGCCGCAGGCCGGCAAACCCGGTCGATTCTCGATCGGAGCCCTGCCCCCCCCACCAACGAGGGGTGTGGTCAGCCCCGGGGGCGGACGATACGTTAGCGACGCTGGCGGAATATAGGCGATGCCGGAACGAGGCACGGGCCGCCGCGGGACAAACCATAAGACATCACGGGGAAACGATATGCGGGTCATCGGCCTGGCGGCGCTCGCCGCCTGCTGCCTGGGGAGCCGGCCGATGCCGGGCCGGGACCATCGTCCCCAGGCACGCCACCGCCCGCCAGCCTATGCGCGCCCCCAGGGCCCCGGCGCGGCGGTCGTATCGGCGACGGTGGCGACGGTGGCGACGCTGCTCACCGCATGCACTCCCGTACAGCCCTACGTACCGCCGACGCGCGGCGACACGGCGCGCCTGCTGCTGCGGCCGACGACACCGGCCAACATGTCCTTCGCGCTCTACGCCTACGATGACGCGCATGCCTGCCACAGCCCGGCACGGGTGATGACGGGCAATGCGAGCACCGGCCACCAGTCGAGTACGCTGCGCGCCGGGCCGCTGGCGACGCTTTCCTATGTCGGCGTGGACGGCAGGCGATCCTGCCGCGTGGTCTTTTCCTTCTATCCGAAGGCAAACCACACCTATCTGCTGGCGATGTCGCAGGACGGCATGCGCTGTGCCGTGAACGTGCTCGATGCCTCCGATGGCGACAATCCCCGGCCCGAGCGCTCCTTGATCGCACGCACCCCGCGCGCCGGCGGCTGCGACCCCGTCAACAAGAATGCGCGGGCCGACGAGGCGATCAAGTCGACCTACGACGGTGCCACGCCGGACAGCGGCCAGCGTGCCGCCAACAGCCTGGACGATTTCAACGACCTGCTGCCGAAATGAACATCTTGCTCCACAAGGGATGGCGCGCCGCATGCCTGGGCGCGGCCTGGCTCGCGCTGGCGGCCCCGGCCGCGCAGGCCATGGCGCCTGACCAGTTCTTCAAGAAGACGGCGCCCAGCGTCTGGCGCGTGCTCACCTACGACGCCGACGGCATCCAGTTCGCGCGCGGCAGCGCGGTGGTGATCGGCAAGGAGACCCTGCTGACGAACTGCCACGTGCTGGCCAAGGCGAAGCGCTTCGTCATCAAGCAGGACAACATCAGCTACGAAGGCAAGCTGCAGTACCTCGATGTCGAGCGCGATCTCTGCCAGATCACGGTGCGCAACCTGAACGCACCGGCCGTGCCCCTGGGCGACAGCGACAAGCTGGTGGTGGGCCAGCACGTCTACACGCTCGGCAATCCGGAGAATCTCGAACTGACCTTGAGCGAAGGCCTGGTCTCCGCCTTGCGCCAGGATGAGGAATCCGGCCTGAAGCTGATCCAGACTTCCGCGCCGTTCTCGATGGGGTCGAGCGGCGGCGGCCTGTTCGATGAAGAAGGACGCCTGATCGGCATCACGACCCTGATCCATCGGCGCGGGCAGAACCTGAACTTCGCCATGCCCATCAACTACCTGCGGGAACTGCCTGCGCGCAGTGCCGCCGCACTGGCCAGGCGCTCGGCCGCGCTCGCGGCCGGGGCCGGGTCCAGTCCGGTAGCGGCACAGGGCCGTGCCCCCGTGGGCGACAGGCCCGGCGGGCGCCCGGCACCTGCCGCTTCCGGCTATGCCGAAGTGAACGACATCGACAAGCTGCTGCAGGTCGCTCCGCGCGCCCGTGCCGGCTACGAGAGCTTCCTGAGCAAGCCGCAGCCGCGCGCCTTCGCCATCGCGGAGAACGGCGGCTGGTGGATCTCCTATGGCATCAAGCCGAAGGACCCCGCCGCCGACCCCGATCCCGCCGTCCGCGCCGTGCCCGACTGCGAGACATTCCATCGGCGCCGGTGCACCCTGTACGCCATCGACAATGTCGTGGTGTACAAGCCGGAAAAGCAATGAGCGGGCGGCAATGAGCCCGCGGCCCCTGCCCGGCAGGACCGAGGCGGAACTCGCGCGGGATTAGCGCAGGACCAAGGCAGGACTAGGGCGCCACGATCTCGAACTGCGGATCGAACTTGTCCAGCATCCCCATCCAGGCCTGCAGCACGGCCGGGTCGCCTTCGATCTTCGCGCGCCCGGCGCCGACCGCCTCGCGCAAGGTGGTCTGGCCCAGCAGCGCGCCGATCAGCACGGCACGCGGCACGGTCAGCGTGGCCTGGGCATCGGCATGCTGCTGGTCGGCCTTGTAGCGGAACACCGCGTTCTCCACCGTGAGCGCGTAGCGCTTGCCGGTATCGGGCTGGACCCAGTTGATCTTGAGCGTGCGGCCGGCGGCGCGCTCGCCGTTCAGGCGCACCGCCAGGTAGTCGAGGAACATCGGGTCGGTCATCGCCTGCACCATGTCCGGGCTGGCCGACTGCGTCGAGGCGAGGCGCTGCACGCCGTTGCGCAGTTCGCGCGCGCCCATCAGGTAGGCGCTGCGCCAGCTGGCCGACTCGGCCTGGTAGCCGAGCTGCTCCAGCGCGTCGGCCTCGAGCTTGCGCGCGGCCTGGTTGTCCGGGTCGGCGAACACCACGTGCTTGACCACCTCCGCCACCCAGCGGTAGTCGCCCTGGGCATAGGATTCGCGCGCCTGCGCCAGCACCTTGTCGGCGCCGCCCATGTACTGCACGTAGCGCTTGGCCGCTGCCTCGGGCGGCAGCGGGTGCAGGTCGGCCGGGTTGCCGCTGTACCAGCCCAGGTAGCGCTGGTAGACCGCCTTGGCATTGTGGTTGACGGTGCCGTAGTAATCGCGCAGGTCCCACTGGCCGGCCAGCGCCGGTGGCAGCTTCACCCTTTCGCCGATCTCGGTCATGGTGTAGCCCTGGTTGGCCAGGCGCAGCGACTGGTCGTGGATGAACTTGTAGGCATCGCGCTGGCGGCCGAGGAAGGCGTCGATGTTCTGCTGCCCCCACTTCGGCCAGTGGTGCTGCGCGAACAGTACCTCGGTGCGGTCGCCGTAGCGGTCCAGCGTGGCATCGAGCGCGCGCCACCACTGGTTGGCGTCGCGCACCTGGGCGCCGCGGATGGTGTACAGGTTGTGCAGGTTATGGGTGGCGTCCTCGGCCGCGCACAGTGCCTTCCACTGCGGGAAGTACATCAGCATCTCGGCCGGCGCCTCGGTACCCGGCGCCATCTGGAACTCGATCTGCACGCCGTCGATGGTGCGCGTCTCGCCGCTCTTGCGCACCAGGTCGGTGGGCGCGATCAGCGTCACGGTACCGAGCGAGACCGTCTTGCCCAGGCCGGCGTCGACCTGTCCCGTCGGCCCCTTGGGCAGCAGCGCGCCGTACATGTACTGGGCGCGGCGGCTCATGGCATTGCCGGCGTAGATGTTCTCGCTGACGGCTTCCTCCATGAAGCCCTCGGGCGCCAGCACCTTGACGCGGCCCGCCTTGACGTCTTCCTCGCGGATCACGCCCTTGACGCCGCCGAAGTGGTCGACGTGGCTGTGCGTGTAGATCACCGCCACCACCGGCTTCCTGGGCCGGTGCTGGTAGTACAGCTCGAGCGCAGCGTGCGCCGTCTCCGCGGTCAGCAGCGGATCGATGAGGATCAGGCCGGTGTCGCCCTCGATCAGCGTCATGTTGGAGAGATCGAAGCCGCGCACCTGGTAGATGCGATCGGTGACGCGGAACAGGCCGTGCTTGAGGTTGAGCTGGGCCTGGCGCCACAGGCTGGGGTTGACCGTGGCCGGCGCGGCATCGGCGCGCAGGAAGGCATAGTCGCTCAGGTTCCACACCACCCGGCCCTGCGCGTTGCGGATTTCACTATCGGCCAGCGTGCCCAGCCAGCCGCGCTGGGCATCCTCGTAGTCCTGGCGGTCATTGAAGGGCAGCTGCTGCAGCACGGCCTCGTTGGCCTGGCGGGTGGCGGCGGTGGCATCGCCAGGCGTGGCGGCCGCGTCGGCCGCCAGCGCCGGGGGCATGCCGGCGGCGCCGGACAGCAAGGTCAGGGCCGCGGCCAGCGCGGCGGGCTTGCGAAGCATGGTGTCTCCTCGTTGTGTTCTCGTGGTGTTCCTGCACCTGCCAGGGGCGGCCGGCCCGGCTGCGGACGGCTCCGCCCGGCAGCATGACGCATCCCCTGCCCTGGCGGCAAGACTAGAATTGCTCTGAACATTCAGTACAATTCCAGTGTGCGAGCGATCCCCTTGCCCTGTCAAGGTGCCGGAATATCGAGGGAGGGTCCGGCACAAGGGGGCATCTGGCCGAGGCGGAGGGGCCAGTGCCCGCTGCTACAATTTCCCGCCGACCCAGTACCCCTGCCCATGACTGCCCCAGCCTCCGCCGCGCCCGCCACTCCGGCCACGCCAGACGCCCAGGCCACGCCGGCCAAGAACCGCCGCGGCCTGGAGACACGCCAGCGCGTCATCGCACTGACCAAGGGCCTGATCGCCGAACACGGCTATGCCGAAGTCACGCTGGACCAGATCTCGGCCGCTGCCAGCGTGGCCAAGAGCAGCCTGCTATGGCATTTCGGCAGCAAGGAAATGCTGCTGGCGGAGGCAGCCATCAGCCTGTTCCGGGAAATCGAAGGGGAGATGCAGGCGCGCGCCCCGGCCGGCCGGAGCCAGGCCGAGCGCCTCGACAATCTGTTCGATCGCGTCGCCGACTATTTCACGCGCCACCCCGAGACCAAGGGCGTGGTGCTGGCGCTGCTGTTCTCAGGCAGCGTTCCCGAGGCCGTGCGCGAACACATCCGCGCGGGTTGGGACGGGCATGTGCGCGCGCTGGTGGAGGCGCTGGGCACGCCGGAGCGGCCGCTGCCACCGGAGATGGCGCGGCTGCTGCTGGCGGTGTTCCATGGGTGCTATTGCCATTGGTATGCCAACGGGCGCGGCGAGCCGATCGCAGCCTACCTGGCGCCGGCGCGCGAGCTGATGCGGCAGTGGCTCACGGCGCCCGCTGGCGCAGCGCCGGCGGCAGGGGCAGCGGCGATCGAGCCCGGCGCCGCCGCGGCTCGCCGCAGGCGGTCTTGATGCAGGGTGAGGGGTGATGGCCGCACCCGCGCCGGCATGCGGCAAATAGGACTAGATGCTGAACGTCGGGTTGCCGAACTGCGTCAGCAGGGACTCGATCAAGCCGATGTCCTCGGTATGCGGCGTGCGGTCTTCGGTGATGCGGGAAGGCCCCGCGTAGATCGCGGTGATGTGCCGGCGCACGGTCAGCACACCAGACTGCGGCGCATCGACCTCGACCTCCAACCAAGGTATGTGCCGGTAACTGCCGGCAACCCAGCCGGTCGAAGTCAGATGCTGCACTTCCCACTCTTCGCTGTTCGGCATGTCTTGAACTTCCTCCTGTAGTCAGATCGTTGAGATCGGTCAGATCGGATGGCGCGTGGCCATCGCGGGAGCGGCGGAGCCGCTCATGTTTTGTGTCGGCATCGGATCGGGCCCTTGGCCGGCCCGCACCGCGGCATCTCCGGCCTGGCGCGCAGGCGGCGGTCCGGATGCACCGACAACCTCCTGTCGCAGACCCGCGTTTGCCAAGGTCGTTCCCGCTCAGCGCGGGGACTTGCCGCCGGGCAGCCGAAGGCCGCCGGCCTTGGCGCCGCGCAACTGGCGCGCACGCAGATGCGCCGCGGCGCGTTCGCCGGCGCTGCGCGCGGCCTGCTTGGCACGGGCTTCCGAACGGTGCGTGGCGTGCCGCATCGAAACATTGGCGACGACTTGCTCGACACCATTGCGGTACTCGGAAATGACGTAGTTCGCGAACCAGATGCCGGGTTCTTGCTGAATGGGGTACACCGAAACGGTGAACGGGGTGATGCTCTGATTCAAGTTGTTTCCTGCTTTGCCAGTGCGCGCGCCAGGGGCCTGGCGCCGCGCACTGCGGTCAACACGGACTGGTGCGGCTTCGGCTTCCAGTCGACGTGGAAAAAACAATGCGCGTCATGCCCATCGGCAGAATCGCTTGCACTGTTCGGGGAGGACCATGCTTGCGCTCGCCATCGCGCCCTGTACATGCGCGATCGCCGCGGAGCGGCGGTGCCGCTGGTCGGATAGTGACAGGCGCGTGGCGCCCGGAAGGGATCGGGTGTACACCCGAGCGGCCGCCGAGCTTGTTCTCTTCTATTGATGATGTGTCGCGGCCTGCCTATGGCTTATCACCGGCATGCGGTGATAAGGCGCAATGA
This sequence comes from Cupriavidus sp. USMAHM13, assembly GCF_001854285.1. NCBI lineage: Bacteria > Pseudomonadati > Pseudomonadota > Betaproteobacteria > Burkholderiales > Burkholderiaceae > Cupriavidus > Cupriavidus sp. USMAHM13. Next base: position 1,661,796 of record NZ_CP017752.1, on the reverse strand, counting down.
TACCATCTTCGATACCTGCCAGCAGGAACCGGCCCGTTCCCCCACGCCGCCGGCACCCCGCGCGTGCAGCGCTATCGCTGCCACCCCGCCTCGGGATCGCGCTTCTGGTCGCGATACGTCCACTGCGTTCCGCAGACCTGGCACACGAAGGTGCTGACAGTCAGCGCAGGCCCTCTGGCCGGCTTGATGCGCTGGGTATCCGTGATCCGCAAGGCGGGGTGCCCGGGTGCGCCGAACTTGTGCATTTCCATGGCCTGGCAGGCCGGACAGAGCGTCATATCGCGTCCTTCGTGAGTGATGGGGGCCACGGCCAATGTCCTGGGCAAGGAACGGCCCCTGCCAAGGGTAGCCATCATGAACGGGAAAGCCGGCGCCGCACAGGCGTGACGCTCCATGCGCCCGATCGGACACAGCCGCCGGGGCGAATCCTTGACATTCCATCCACATACAGGTATAAGGAGCGGGCAAGATTTTCAGGCAGTAACTTTGAAGTACTGGGTGCGTAACACACTTCAAGCGTTTCCTCGTTTCTTCCTTGATCGTCATGCTCCGCCAGCGGTTTTTCCTGGCGGAAATTCTTTGAGGAATCCAAACATGGAAACCGGTACCGTCAAGTGGTTCAATGACTCCAAGGGCTTCGGCTTCATCACGCCCGACGCAGGTGGCAACGACCTGTTCGCGCACTTCTCGGAAATCCAAGGCAGCGGCTTCAAGTCGCTCCAGGAAGGCCAGAAGGTCCGCTACGTGGCCGGCGTAGGCCAGAAGGGCCCGGCAGCGACCAAGATCGAAGCGATCTGAGTCTCGCCTCCCAGGCAGAAAAGCCCCGCAATGCGGGGCTTTTTTTGTGCCCGCCGGGATCCCGGTTGGAGCCCGCCGCGAGACGGTCAACGGGCCCGGCTCAAAGACCGGCCGTGCTCATGCCCTCCACCAGGCCGTCGATGATTTCCTCACCGGTCTTGACGGCGGCACGCTTCGCGGCACCCAGGCTCTCCCACTGCGCGACCGGCAGCGCGAAGACCCTGCCATGCTCGGCATTCGGCGGACTGCCTTCGCGGCAGATCACGACCGAGGCGTTGTACGCGCGGTCGGGCCGGGGCTCATGCCATTCCCGCGGCGGCTCGTATGGGTAAACCAGCGGGTAGAGATCGAAGCCCTTGTAGTTGGCGCTCGGGTAGGCATCCACAGCCTTCTCCGGTTGATGGTATGCCCCCACTGTACGCGCATTCCCCACATAGAAGGGGAATAGTTGGCGGCGACCTGGCGTTTCCACGACGCCTCGGACGGTCCGCCAGCGCACCAGTCGTACTGAGCCGCCCCAGGCCGATCCGCTTCCCCAGGGGCCATTCGCGCAGGCTCATGACGATCGGCCCAAGTTCTCCCCCAAACGTTTCGATCCGAAACATCGCGGCCCATCAGTCCGCGATACGCTCACCGTGTTGCCGCAACCACGGCAACCGGGATTGGCGTCCCGACCACGTAGACGGCCGCGAGCACGCGGCCGGATCTTGCAATCGCCCTGGAGGACGCCCATGCCCGAACCCACCCGCCAGACCCTGGCCGCCGAACGCAGCGGCCCCGACCTCTACCTGACCACGCGCTTCCCGCTGGAAACCCCGCTGAGCGTGGCCGAGCAGAAGGCCGCGCAACTGCATGCGCTGCTGCGCCTGCTGTGCGAGCAGGCGCCGGGCGATGGTGGCCCCGACGCCGGCGATGACTGCGCGCAGCACAGCGCGCTGTCGCTCGCGGCCGAGTTGGCGCACCAAACCCTGGTATTCAGCGAGATGGCGCTGCGGCACGCGCCGGAGACCGCCGGCATCGGCTAGCAAGAACACAGCAAAGCGGCCGGCATGGCCGGCCGCGCTGGCGGCGCTCCGCCGGCCAAGGCTCGTCCTGACACCTTGGCACCATTCGCGCAGGTCTTACAGCACGGTCAGGCGCACGTCGATATTGCCGCGCGTGGCGTTGGAATAGGGGCAGACGGTGTGCGCCTTGTCCACCAGCGCCTGGGCGACGTCGCGCTCCAGGCCCGGCAGCGCGATGCGCAGGTCGACCTCGATGCCGAAGCCGGTCGGGATCGCGCCGATGCCGACGTTGCCGGTGATCGCGACATCCTTGGGCAGCGCCACCTTGTCACGCGCGGCGACGAACTTCAGCGCGCCGAGGAAACAGGCCGAATAGCCGGCCGCGAACAGTTGCTCGGGGTTGGTGCCATCACCACCGGCGCCGCCGAGTTCGCGCGGCGTGGACAGCTTGACTTCCAACGCGCCGTCGGACGAGACGGCGCGGCCGTCGCGGCCTCCGGTGGCGGTGGCTTCGGCGCGGTAGAGGACTTTTTCGATCGACATGACAGGACTCCTGCTTGGGTTGTGATGGGCGGGCCGACAGGCTTCCGCCGGAATTTTCATACGATTAAATCGCACACTACTTATTTGCCGCAGCGACACCAGGGAAAGACTCCAGCCCCCAATTCCGCACAAGCCATCAGCAAAATCAGCAAAGGCGATCCGCTGCCGCTCGGGATCCCCTCGGATCCCTGCGCCGTCGCGCTCGCCATGGAGAGGAATATAGATCGCTCACGATTTAATTGCAAGCTACTTTTCACCAATGGAGGCAACCGGATCATGCGTCCGATGCGTCACTCCCTGGCGACAGGAGTCGCTCACGTAGCGCCCCGATCAGCACTTTTTCGCGCCAGCCAACGATTTTCATCTGTCCTTGTCGATTTCCGCCTGCCTCCTTCGTCGTACCATCAGAGCCGCCCGCCACGCGAGAGCCGCCGAAGGAGGGCAGGCTCCCCCTATGTCCCCGATCCCAACAGGAGAGAACAATGCGAGTCATGGTGATAGTGAAGGCAAGCGCCGAATCGGAAGCCGGCGAGATGCCCAGCACGGAGCTGCTGGAGGCCATGGGCAAGTTCAATGAGGAACTGGTCAAGGCCGGCATCATGCAGGCCGGCGAGGGCCTGCAGCCCAGCGTGCGCGGCAAGCGGGTGCGCTTCTCGGGCAAGGAGCGCACGGTGATCGACGGCCCCTTCGCCGAGACCAAGGAACTGATTGCCGGCTTCTGGCTGTGGCAGGTCAAGTCGATGGAGGAAGCGGTGGAGTGGGTCAAGCGCTGCCCCAACCCGATGGAAAGCGAATCGGAGATCGAGATCCGCCCGCTGTTCGGCATGGAGGACTTCGGCGATGCCATGACGCCGGAACTGCGCGAGCAGGAAGCGCGGCTGCGCGCCCAGACCCCGGGTCGATAAGCGCGGCGGCGGCGCGCGCGCCCTACCCTGCTTCCGCAGCGCGGCCCGGTCGGCTCACCCGGCCGGACCGCGCCGCCCTTCATTCGTACTGCTTGCCCAGCGCCAGCATCCCTGGCGTGCCGATGACATCGTTGAGCGCCGCGAAGGACAGCATCTTGTCCAGGTAAGGCGTGGTGGTACCGTGCGCGCCAAGGCTCTGCAGGTAGTCGCGCAGCGCGAAGCTCAACGCGCGCACCGTGCCACCGGGGAAGATCACCAGGCGGAAGCCGATCGCCTGCAGCTCGGCCGCGGACAGCACCGGCGTCTTGCCGCCTTCGACCATATTGGCCAGCAGCGGCGCGCGGCCGCCCAGGCGGGCGATGGCCGCGCCCATGTCTGCGCGGCTGCGCAGCGCTTCCACGAACAACACGTCGGCGCCGGCTTCCGCATAGCGCTCGGCACGCGCCAACGCCGCCTCCATGCCTTCCACCGCGACCGCGTCGGTGCGCGCCACGATCAGCGTGTCGGCATCGCGGCGCGCATCGCAGGCGGCGCGGATCTTGCCGGCCATTTCCGCCGCCGGGATCAGCGTCTTGCCGTCGAGGTGCCCGCAGCGCTTGGGCATGGCCTGGTCTTCCAGCTGGATGGCCGAGGCGCCGGCACGCTCCAGCACGCGCACGGTCTGCATCACGTTGAGCGCATTGCCGAAGCCGGTATCGGCATCGACGATCAGGGGCAGGGCCACGCGCTCGCGGATATGGCGCATGACCGAGGCCACGTCGTCGAGCGAGAGCAGGCCGATATCGGGCCGCCCGAGGCGCGTGTAGGCGATGCTGGCGCCGGACAGGTAGGCGGCCTCGAAGCCGGCCTGCTCGACCAGCAGCGCCGACAAGGCGTCATAGACACCGGGGGCGGTGACGATGTCGGGGCGTTGCAGTCGTTGCTTCAGAGTCATGAAAGATCCTGGTGAGTGGATGACGTCTGCCCGTGGCACATGGCCGGGCGTGGCGTGGCGTGGCGTGGCGTGGCGTGGCGTGGCGTGGCGTGGCGTGGCCGGCACTGTAGCGCGAAGCCGCCATCGGCGCACCCTGTCCCGGCATGGCCGGCCGCTGCCGTTCCCGCCACCGGCAACTGGTGGACTAGAATGCAAGCAACGCCCGGACCACCCCAGGATCCGGCCGCAGGCCCCTCCACCACGCGGCCTGCCCCTCAGGACCCCCGCCATGCTGATCTTCCGCCAACTCTTCGACCAGACCTCCTCCACCTATACCTACCTGCTCGGCGACAGCGCCAGCGGCGAGGCGGTGCTGATCGATCCCGTCTTCGAGCAGGCCCGCCGCGACCTGGCCTTGATCGCCGAATTGGGCCTGCGCCTGCAGTGGACGGTCGACACCCACGTGCATGCCGACCATGTGACCGGCGCCTGGCTGCTCAAGCAGCATGCCGGCAGCCGCATCGCCATCTCCGCGGCCAGCGGCGCCGAAGGCGCCGACCGCTACCTGCAGGACGGCGACACCGTCGCCTTCGGCCCGCGCCACCTGCTGGTGCGCGCCACGCCCGGGCATACCAACGGCTGCATCAGCCTGGTGCTCGACGACGAGAGCATGGCCTTCACCGGCGACTGCCTGCTGATCCGCGGCACCGGCCGCACCGACTTCCAGCAGGGCAACGCCAACGCCCTGTTCCACGCGGTGCAGGACAAGCTCTTCACGCTTCCCGACGCCTGCCTGCTGTACCCGGCGCACGACTACCGCGGCCTCACCGTCACCAGCGTCGGCGAAGAACGGCGCTTCAACCCGCGCCTGGGCGGCGAACTGTGCGAGAGCGACTTCGTCGGCTATGTCAGCAACCTGCGCCTGCCCCATCCCCGCCAGATCGACATCGCGGTGCCGGCCAACCTGCAGTGCGGCGCCGCCGCCAGCGCTCCGTCCCAGCAGGCCGAGCCGGTCTGGGCGCCGCTCAGCTATACCTTCGCCGGCATCTGGGAGCTCCAGCCGCAATGGCTGGAGGAACACCTGGAAGCGCCACAGATCATCGATGTGCGCGAACCCGCCGAATTCGACGGCCCGCTGGGGCGCATCCCGCACGCCCGCCTGATCCCGCTCGGCGACCTTGCCGCGCGCAGCGGCGAGATCGCGCCGGAGCGTCCGGTCGTCACCGTCTGCCGCGCGGGCGGCCGCTCGGCCCAGGCCACCGTGATCCTGCGGCAGGCAGGCTTCGAGTCGGTGGCCAATCTCGCCGGCGGCATGCTGCGCTGGCGGGCCGAGGGACGGGTGGTGGAGAACGCAGGCGTGTAGGCGGCGGCTGTCACCCCGGCGGCGATGGCAAGGCCGCTCGCGCGGCCCGTCCGGTCAAGCCGCCCGGCGAACGGATGACGCGCCGGCTGCCGAAGCGCCGGCGCGCCTCGCTACAATGCCCTCACCTGGACTTATCCCACTTGACGGTGAGAATCGACCATCCGCCCTCTTCCGGCCTCCCCGGCATCCTGCTGCGCCAGATCGAACCCATCGACATGGCCGCGTGGTATGCCTACCTGAGCCTGCCCGAGGTCTATGAGCACACCAGCTGGAACCTGCACGCCGCGGCGGACCTGGCGCCGCAGTTCGAGGGCTTCGCCTCCGCCGCACCGGACTCGATCCGCCGCATGGCCATCGTCGACCAAGCGACGGCCGGGGTGATCGGCACCATCGGCTTCCATACGGTGTCGACGGCCAACCGCGCGGCGGAGATCGCCTATGACCTGTCGCCTGCGTACTGGGGCCGAGGCATCGCCCGCGCCGTCTGCGCCTCGGTCACCGCGTGGTCCTTTTCCCACTACGGCTTCCAGCGCGTGCAGGCGGTAGTCCTGCGCAGCAATGCCCGCTCGGCGCGCGTGCTCGCCGCCTGCGGCTACCGCTGCGAGGGCTTGCTGCGGTCCTATCGGATGGTGCGGGGCCGGCCCGGCGACTTCTCCATCTACTCGCGGCTGGCCACAGACCCGGCCTGACCCGTGGACCCGCGGGCCCGCGCATGCCGCCAGGCGATCGCGCCGGGTCCCTCCCCGCCTACAAGTCCAGCACCAGCTCCCCGCCCGCCGCCCGCGACACGCAGATCAGGATCGAGCGGTTCGCTTCCCGTTCCGCCTCGCTCAGCACATAGTCCCGATGGTCCGCCCGGCCCGCCAGCAGCGGCACCTCGCAACTGCGGCACAGGCCTTCGCGGCAGGAGGACGGCAGGCATAGTCCGTGGCCTTCCAGCACGGACAGGATGCTCTGCCCGGCCGGCACCGTGAAACGCCCGCCCTGCCGTGCCAGCGCCACCTCGAAGGCACCGTCCGCCGGGCCCGCTCCCTCGGCCCCCTCGCCCCCTTCGGCGGCTTCGCCCCGCGCGGACGGCGGCGCGAAGCGCTCGAAGTGCACGGCCGGCGCGGGCACCCCGGCCGCGCCGGCGCCGGCCGACACCGCATCCATCATCGCGCCCGGGCCACAGCAGTACACATGCCAGCCGGCGGGCAGCTCGCGCAGGCTGGCGTGCAGGTCCGCCGGACCGCCCTGCTCGTCGTCGGCGTGGAGCCGGCAGCGCGCCGCATGGGGCGCGAGCGTCTCCAGGTAGGCCGCATGGCGGCGCGAGCGCACGCAGTACAGCAGGCGCCAGGAGCGCTGGTGGTCGATGCACCAGCGGATCATGCTCAGGATGGGCGTGATGCCGATGCCGCCGGCGATGAACAGGTGCCCCGCCGCATCGGCGTCGAGCTGGAACAGCGCGCGCGGCGCGCCGACCTGGAGCCGGTCGCCCGGACGCAGGCGCTCGTGCGCATAGCGCGAGCCGCCCCGCGAAGCCGGCGCCAGGCCGATCCCGAGCCAGTAGCGGGAGCCATCCCCGGCGCTGCTGGCAATCGAATACTGCCGCGTGCAGCCGTTGGGAAAGGCCACATCGACATGCGCGCCGGGCACGAAGGCCGGCAGCGGCGCGCCGGCCGGGTGGCGCAGTTCCACGCCCAGCACCCCCTCGGCCTCCCGCCGCAGCGCGGTGACGAGCAGTTCCATCACGCCACCTTTGCCTGCGGGGACGCTGCGCGCTGGCGTGCCTCGTCTTCGAGGCGGCGCGCCACCGCCCAGCGGAACTGCGACAGTGCCGCATCGATGGAGAACGGGATCATCTTGAAATCCGGTTCGAGCGCCAGCGAGCGCTGCTGCGCGGTGATGATGTCGCGGTCCTCGGCGAAGGCGGCCACCACGCTCTCGTGGATCGAGCGCGTCACCTCCGGCTGGTCGATGGCGAAGTTGTGCGGATGGGCGAAGAAGTAGTGCGTGGAGTGCTCGGTCTCCGGCGTCAGCGCCTGGCAGCCGCGGAACTCGGCCGCATCCACGCGGTGCCCTTCCGGCGCGCCGGTGCCGGCCGGCGCCATGCCCGAATCCATCACCAGGATGGCGGGCAGCGTGAAGTTGTAGATATTCCAGCGGTCGACCTTGCCCGGCCACTGCTTCACCTGCCTGGCAAACGGCGGCGCCTCGGTGCCGAGGGTCCAGCGCGTGATGCGCACGCCGTCCTCCAGCCGCTCCACCTGCGGCTGCACGCTGGCGTAGTCCTCGCTGCCGCCCAGCGTGGTGGGATGCACGAAGGGCAGGTGCGAGAAGTCGAGCAGGTTGTCGGCGATCAGCAGGTAGTTGACGTCATAGTGGATATAGCCGTCGAGGCTGCGCCAGGCGGGATCGTCCAGCCAATGCGTATCCGGGATCAGGGACGGATCGGCGGCCTCGGCATCGCCCATCCAGATCCACAGCCAGCGGTGCCGCTCCACCACCGGGAAGGTGCGCACCTTGGCCTGCGGCGGGATGCGCTGCTGCGCCGGCGCCTCCACGCAGCGCCCGCCCGTGTCGAACTTGAGCCCGTGATACAAACAGCGCACGCAATCGCCCTCGCGCCGGCCGATCGAGAGCGGGGCGCCGCGATGGCAGCAGCGGTCTTCCAGCGCGACCACCTTGCCCTGCGCGTCACGGTACATCAGCACGGGGATGCCGATGATGGTGCGCGCGAAGAGCTCGCTCGGGCCGACTTCCTTGTCCCAGCCGGCGACATACCAGGTATTGCGGATGAACATCTTCGTTTCTCCCAGGTGCGGCAATGGCACGGCCATTGCCAGCCTTTGCAATGTGCAGCGGCGCGATGCGCCTGCATGGTGGGGCGGGCATCGGCCGGTTTCAGTGATTCGGGGATTGGGTAATTCAGTGATTCAGTGATTCAGTGATTCAGTCGACGATCTTCCAGTCGCCGCCCTGGATCTGCACCATCGCCACCGCGCGGCGGTCGTAGCCGGAATGGTCGGTGGCGGACATGGTGCAGACGCCCTGCGTGGTCACCACGTCGCGGGTCGTCTCCAGCGCATCGCGCAGCGCCGCGCGGAAGGCCGGGCTGCCCGGCCTGGCCGTCGCCAGCGCCTTGCCCAGGGCCTGGCGCAGCACGATGCCGGCGTCCCACACATTGGCGGCGAACACCGATACCGACTGCTTGCCGTGCACCGCCTCGTAGCGCTGCACGAAATCGGCGGCGACCGGGCGCACCGGGTTGGCGCCGGCCAGCTGGCCGGCCACCAGCACCGGCCCGACCGCGAAGATCGCGCCCTCCGCGTCCTTGCCGGCCACGCGCAGGAAATCCCGGTTGGCGATGCCGTAGGTCTGGTAGACCTTGCCACGGAAGCCGCGCTCGGCCAGGGTCTTCTGCGGCAGCGCGCCGGGTGTGCCGGAGGCCGCGATGAAGACCGCGTCGGGCTTGGCCGCCATGACCTTCAGCGCCTGCGCCACCACCGAGGCATCGGTCTTGGCATAGCGCTCCTCGGCCACCAGCCGGATACCGGCGGGCGGTAACTGCGCGCGCAGTTCGCCGAGCCAGGCCTCGCCGTAGGCGTCGCCGAAACCGACGAAGGCCAGCGTGCGCACCCCGTCCCGCTGCATGCGCGCCAGCGTGGCCTGCATCATCAGGGCCTCGTTCTGGATCACCTTGAAGACCCAGCGGCGCGTGGCATCCATCGGCTGCACGATCTTGGCGCTGGCGGCCAGGCTCAGCAGCGGTACGCCCTTCTCGGCGGCCACCGCCGCCAGCGGCAGCGTGGCCGGCGTCGACGAGGAGCCGAGCACCACGTCGACCTGCTGTTCGTCGGCCAGGCGGCGGAAGTTGCGCACGCTGAAGGCGGGATCGGACGCGTCGTCCAGCACCGTGTAGCGGATCGCCTCGCCGCCGACTTCGCGCGGCAGCATGTCGACCGCCTGGCGGGCCGGAATGCCCAGCGATGCCGCGGGGCCGGTGAGGGACAGCGTGACGCCGACCTGGACATCGGCCCAGGCGGCAGGACTGCACAGGCCGGCGAGCGCAAGCAGCCAGCCCAGCGGGTGGGAACGGACCATGGTTGTCTCCTGTGTTGTGGTGATCGCGGTGATCGACGCCTTCTGCGAGGCGTGTTGACAGGAGTCTAGGCAGCGGCCCAATATGTCTCAACCTCATGACGAACATGATTGGAATGTACGCCATGCATAACGATGCCTTCGACTACAACCTGCTGAGCGTGTTCGACGCCATGCTGCGCGAGCGCAGCGTGACGCGCGCCGCCGAGCAGCTCGGCCTCACCCAGAGCGCCATGAGCCACGCCCTCAACCGGCTGCGCGACTACTTCGACGATCCGCTCTTCGTCAAGACCGGCAAAGGCATGGCGCCGACCACCAAGGCCGAGGCCCTGGCCGGCCCCATCCTCGAAGTGATGACCGCCATGCGCACGCGCGTGCTGCCGCAGGCGAGCTTCGACCCGGCCACCATGGAGCGCACCTTCACGCTATGCATGACGGACATGGGCGAGCTGGTCTTCCTGCCCCCGCTGATCAAGCACCTGCGCGTCATCGCCCCGCACTGCACGCTGCGCACCATGCAGGTCCCCATTCCGCAGATCGAAGCCCTGCTCGCCTCCGGCGAAGCCGACCTGCTGCTCGGCTCGGTACGCACCGCGCCGGAAACCTTGTTCCAGCAGCAGATCTTCATGCACGGCTTCGCCACCATCGTCAGCACCAAGAACCGCGACGTCGGCGAGCACCTCACCCGCGAGCAGTTCGAAACCATGCCGCACATCGCCGTCAGCCTGGCCGGCCGCACCAGCCCGGCCTACGACGCCGCCTACGAAAGCCACGGCCTGCGCCGCCGCATCTACCTGCACACCCCGCACTTCCTCGCCGTGCCGCTGCTGATGGACGAGCAGCCCGACCTGATCGCCACCGTGCCGCAGGAACTCGCCAATGTGTTCTGCCGCTACGGCATCGTGCGCACGGTGCAACCGCCCGTCACGCTGCCGCCGTTCGCGCTCAGCCAGTACTGGCATCCGCGCTTCCACCATGACCCGGCCATCGTCTGGCTGCGGCAGTGGATCAAGCAGATCTTCGACCGGTATCCGGTGATCGAGGCGGTGGGGGGGACCGTCCGGGACGCGGCGGTGGCGGCAAGGCGCAGCAAGCAGCCCGCCAAGGGCAGACGCATGTGAGAACCGCCAGAACCGGCAGCCCAAAGCAATGATGCCATCCGTCCATCTGCCTCCCCGATCCGCTGCGCAGAACGACACGCTGGCGCCGGCCTGAGCGACGGTCCTGTAAGTGCCCGCTGCCGCTGCCGGCCCGCCGCAGCACGAAAACGGCGCATCGGGTGTGGAGAAAGAGAGCACGGCTTACCACGCATATCGCCGCTTTGATTCCGCAACGCTTGGGGGAAAATCGCGACCTTCGACCTGTGCACGGGCACGGAAATTCGCGGGCGAGATTGCGGGAAACATGGGGATTTCAGGGGAAGGCGTCGGCCGCAGTGCGGTGGCCACGCCATATCACGCTTCGCACGCCGCGCCACTGACCCACGACCGCATCGCAGGATACCGCGCGGACGTCGACGGCCTGCGCGCGATATCGGTACTCGCCGTCCTGGTTTTCCACGCATTCCCGGGGTTCCTGCGCGGGGGCTTCGTCGGTGTCGATATCTTCTTCGTGATATCGGGGTACGTCATCACGAAGCACATGCTGCGCGAGATCGACGCCGGCAATTTCAGCTTCCTCGGCTTTTACAGCAGGCGGATACGGCGGATCTTCCCGGCGCTATTGCTGGTCTTCGTCGGACTCTATGCCTTCGGCTGGTTCAACATGCTGCCCGAGGAATTCAAGCAACTGGGCAAGCACATCGCGGCGGGCGCCGCTTCCATCGCGAATCTCGTGCTCTGGCGTGAAGCCGGATACTTCGACGTTTCCGCGGAACTCAAACCTCTCCTCCACCTGTGGTCGCTCGGCGTCGAAGAGCAGTTCTACCTGGCCTGGCCGGTTCTCCTGCTCGCCACGTTGCGCGCGCGCCAGTCCCCGCTCTGGCCGATCGCTATCGTAGGTCTCGGATCGTTCGCGCTGAACATCAGCAGCGTAGCGCACCACCACGCCGTCGCCGCCTTCTACTCCCCACTGACGCGCGCCTGGGAGCCGATGATCGGGGCGCTGCTTGCCTATCGGCACCATTCGGACCATGCGCGGCAGGCTGCGGCAGGGCGATCGGCACCGCTTGGCCAGGTCAAATCGATGGCCGGCTTCAGCCTGTTGGCGCTGTCGCTCGCCTTCGTCAATGCCTCCTCGGCGTTTCCCGGCTGGTGGGCGCTGGGCCCGACCATGGCGGCCTACCTGCTGATCGACGCCGGAGCCACTCGGACCATTGCTCGCCGCGTACTCGGCTGGGCGCCGCTCGTCGCGATCGGGCTGGTGAGCTACCCGCTCTATCTCGCCCATTGGCCACTCCTTTCGGCACTGCGGATCATCAGCAGCGGCACAGCCCCGGTGACATGGCGCGCCCTTGCCCTGCTGCTCAGTCTGCTACTGGCCATCCTGACCTATCGGTATCTGGAAATGCCGATCCGCCAATCGCGGCATCCGCGACGGATCGTCGGCATGCTCCTGCTGCTGATGGCGGGATGCGGCCTCGCCGGCTACAACGCCTACCAGCGTGACGGCATGGGATTCCGCATGTCGAGGATGGTCGGCGCCTTCGCCGATGGCGTGCAGTTCGACCGCGACAAGCTCTGGCGGCGCGGCGCATGCTACCTGGAAGGTGCGGACCGCGTTTTCAGTACCTCGTGCGTGGACCCCGGCACGGGAACGCTGGTCATGCTGTGGGGCGATTCCCGATCCGCCGCCCTCTATCCCGGCGTGCGCAGCGCCAGCCAGGAGCGGGGCGTGCGACTGGCGCAATTCAGCACATCGGGATGTCCGCCCCTGATCGGTGGCGAGGCCCGTTGCGCGCAGGCCAATGCACAAGCCTTGGCGCGCGCCAGAGAAACGCGGCCTGCGGTCGTCTTACTGACGGCAAACTGGACCACCGACCGCCTGCAGGCACTACGTGGCACCGTTGATGCGCTGCATACCATCGGAGTCAAGCGCATCGTCCTGATCGGACAGGTCGCCACCTGGCAAAGCTCGCTGCCCAAGCTCTATTGGCTGTTCTGGCGCGAGCACCACGAGACCATGCCAGCACGAACACTGTTCGGGCTCGACCCATTGTCGAAGCAGTACGATCAGGAGGGATCCGCAATCGCGAAGAGCCTGGGCATCGAGTACATTTCCGCGTACGACGCTATGTGCAATGCCTCGGGCTGCCTGACGCGGACCGGCCCGGGACGCGGCAATATCGTCATGTTCGACGATTCCCACCTTACCCCCGCCGGCGCCGAAGCGGTAATGGGGCGCATTGCGCCGCGGGTCTTCAACGACTAGCTGCCTGGCGGCGTGCCGGAACGCGGGAAACTCGCTTTCCCGGTGCGCTCGGGCGCAGGAAAGCAGCCCCGCGCTGCGTCACCCTTCCACGCGGAATTTGGCAGGTGGCTCCGGCCACATTCGCGCTCAGCCAGTACTGGCATCCACGCTTCCACCATGACCCGGCCATCGTCTGGCTGCGGCAGCGGATCAAGCAGATCTTCGACCGGTATCCGGTGATCGAGGCGGTGGGGGGTGGTGGGGCAGGCGTCGGCGCCGGGAAGCGGCCAGGCGGTGGAAGACGGCGGTAAGCGCCGCGGCACTTGCCTCGCAGCACGCACGGCGAAGCGAAAACGCATTCAGATGTATCAATCGGAAACACCTCGGCGCGTGGATGCCGGGTATCGTCCTGCTATCGCCCCAACCGGGGCGAGCGGGTTTAGCAGCCCGAATGACGTAGGCGGACACACCCCCAAACCCTGCCCAGGAGCCCGCCGATGCACGATCCCACCCGCTACGGACTGAGCGCCGAACAAAGCGGTACATCCCTCTTCCTAACCACGCAGCTCTATCGCACGTTGTCCGCGCAGGGCAATCCGGCATTGAGCAGCCTGACGTCGATCCTGAAGGCGATGGGGCTGCGGCTGACAGTGCGGCCGCTCTAGGCCTTGCGGCCTGCGGCCACCGCGGGTGGCGCGCCGCCCCATCTTGCGCCACGCAAACCCATCCGGTAGAATCCCGCCCCCACCCGTTTGGCCGAGATTGTCCGCCGCCATGCCTCAGATCGTAGTCAGCCATCTGCGCAAGACCTATCGCATCCATGAGCGCGACCCCGGCGTGCTCGGCGCCCTGCGCGCGCTGGCGCGGCCGCGCTATCGCACGGTGGAGGCGCTGGCCGACGTGTCGTTCACGCTGGAGCGCGGCGAGCTGCTCGGCTTCATCGGGCCGAACGGCGCCGGCAAGTCAACCACCATCAAGGTGCTGGCGGGCATCCTGCGGCCCGACGGTGGCCGCGTCGAGATCGACGGGCGCGTGCCCTTCGCCGACCGCGAGAAGCATGTGGCGCGCATCGGCGTGGTGTTCGGCCAGCGCACGCAGCTGTGGTGGGATCTCCCGGTCGGCGACGGCTTCGCCCTGCTGCGCGATATCTACCGGGTCGACCCGGCGCGCTTCGCGCGCACGCGCGACGAACTGGTCGCGCTGCTGCAGCTCGAGCGCCTGCTCGACCAGCCGGTGCGCCAGTTGTCGCTGGGGCAGCGCATGCGCGCGGAGATCGCCGCGGCGCTGCTGCACGAGCCCGACATCCTGTTCCTCGACGAGCCGACCATCGGACTCGATGCGCCGTCCAAGCTCGCGGTACGCGACTTCATCCAGCGCGCCAACCGGGAACGCGGCACCACGGTGCTGCTGACCACGCACGATATGCACGACATCGAGGCCCTGGCCCGGCGCGTGATCGTGATCGGACACGGCCGCGTGCTGGCCGACTGCCCGGTCGACGCCCTGCGCGCGCAGGTGGTCGCGGCCCGCCGCCTCGACGACGGCCTGCCGGAAGACGCGGAGGACGAGGGCATGACCATCGAGGCGGTCATCACGCGCTTCTACGCCATGCACGGCGCGGCCGAGGCCTGACCCGCATGCCGCCACCCGACCGCCTGCGCCCCTACCTCGCCGCTTTCCGCTCGCGCTTCCTGCAGATGCTGCAGTACCGCACGGCGGCCTATGCCGGCTTCGCCACCCAATGCTGGTGGGGCGGCATCAAGATCATGATCCTGGCGGCCTTCTACGGCGGCGCGGCGGCGGCAAGCGCGCCCATGTCGCTGGCGCAGTCCGTCACCTATACGTGGATGGCCCAGGGCCTGCTTGCGCTGCTGCCCTGGGGCGGCGACCCGGAGATTGCGCTGTCGGTACGCACCGGCGCGGTGGCCTATGACCGCCTGCGGCCGGTCGACGCCTATGCCTTGTGGTTTGCGCGCTCCGCCGGCTGGGCCGCCGCGCGCGTGCTGCCGCGCGTGGCGCTGATGCTGGTGTTCGCGGCCATCGCGCTGCCCTTGGCCGGGCTCGGCGGATGGGGCTGGCAGCCGCCTGCCGGCCTAGCCGAGGGCGCGGCCTTCCTGCTCTCGGTGCTGCTGGCGCTGCTGCTGTCCACCGCGCTCGTGATGCTGCTGAACATCGCCGCGGCGGCCGCGCTCAACGAGCGCGGCATCAATGCGCTGGCGACGCCGATCGTGATCGTGCTGTCCGGCAACCTGCTGCCGCTGGCACTGCTGCCGGACACCTGGCAGATGGCGCTGCTGATGCAGCCGCTCGCCGGCGTGCTGGATATCCCGGTGCGCCTCTACTCCGGGCAGCTGGCCGGCGCGCGGGCGCTGGCGGGACTGGGCCTGCAGGCCTTCTGGATCCTGCTGCTGGTCGGCGTGGGCCACGCGGCCATGGGCCGCACCATGCGCCGGCTCGAGGTCCAGGGGGGATGAGGACGATGAGGGGAATGCGTGAAATGAAGCCCATGGGATCGCTCGCCTTGTTCGCCCGCCTCGCCCTGTCCTCGCTGGCGGGGCAGGCGCGCTACCCGGCCTCGGCGCTGATGCTCACCCTGGGCCAGTTCCTCGCCACCGGCATCGAGGTGGTGGCGGTGTGGGCATTGTTCCACCGCTTCGGCGAGGTGCAGGGATGGAAGATCGGCGAAGTGGCGCTGTGCTACGGGCTGGTCAACTGCATGTTCGCCCTCGCCGATGCGCTGGGGCGCGGCTTCGACGTGCTGGGCACGACCCTGCTGCGCACCGGCGAATTCGATCGCCTGCTGCTGCGCCCGCGCCCGCTGGCGCTGCAACTGATGGGCTACGACGTGCGCATCAGCCGGCTGGGACGGCTGCTGCAAGGGCTGATGGTGCTGGCCTTCGCCACCGTGCAGGGCGGCATCGCCTGGACCCCGGCGGCCACCGCGATCGCCCTCTTCGCGCTGGCGGGCGGCGTGGCGCTGTTCCTCGGCATCCTCGTGCTGCAAGGCACGCTGTCCTTCTGGACCATCGAGAGCCTGGAGATCGCCAATGTGTTCACCTACGGCGGCGTCGAGGCGGCCCAGTACCCGATCGCGCTGTACGCCGCCTGGTTCCGCCGCATCCTGACCTTCGCCGTGCCCCTGGCCTGCGTGGCCTACTATCCCGCGCTGGCCATCCTGGGCAAGCCCGATCCGCTCGGCGCGCCGGCCTGGACCGGGCTGGTGTCGCCGCTCGCCGGATTCGCCTTCCTCGCCATCGCCTTCGGCGCCTGGCGCATCGGCGTGCGCCACTACGCCTCGACCGGCAGCTGACCCGCGCGCAAGGCGGCGACGACGGCGTCACCCATCGCGGATGTCCCGACCCGGGTCGTGCCTGCGGCATGGATGTCCGCCGTGCGCAATCCCGAGGCGATGACATCCCTGACCGCCGCCTCGATGCGGTCCGCGGCGTCCGCCTGAGCGAGCGAGAAGCGCAGCATCATGGCGGCCGACAGGATCGTCGCCAGGGGATTGGCGATGCCCTGGCCGGCGATGTCGGGGGCGCTGCCGTGGCTGGGCTCGTACAGTCCCCGCTTGCCCGCCCCCAGGCTGGCCGACGGCAGCATGCCGATGGAGCCGGTGAGCATGGCGGCTTCGTCGCTGAGGATGTCCCCGAACATATTGCCGGTGACCACCACGTCGAACGCCTTGGGCGCCTTGACCAGCTGCATGGCCGCGTTGTCGACGTACATGTGCTCCAGCGCCACGTCCGGATAGGCCTTGCCGACTTCGCTCATGACGTCGCGCCAGAGCCGGGAGGTTTCCAGCACATTGGCCTTGTCCACGCTGGTGACACGCCGGCGGCGCCGGCGCGCTGCCTGGAAGGCGACATGGGCGATGCGCTCGACCTCGGAACGCGCATACCGCATCGTGTCGAAGCCCTCGTCATCGCCCGGGAAATGCCCGTCCGCCGCCATGCGGCGTCCGCGCGGCTGGCCGAAGTAGACGTCGCCGGTGGCATCGCGAAGGATCAGGATATCGAGGCCGGAGACCAGCTCGGGCTTGAGGCTGGAGGCCCCGGCCAGCTGCGGATAGCAGAGCGCCGGCCGGAGATTGGCGAACAGGCCCAGGTCCCGGCGCAGCCCGAGGATGGCCTGTTCAGGGCGCAGGTGGCGCTCCAGCTGGTCGTAGCGCCAGTCGCCCACGGCACCGAACAGCACGGCATCGGCCTCTCTCGCCAGTTGCAGCGTGGCTTCCGGCAGCGGATGGCCGTGCGCCGCATAGGCGACCCCGCCTGCCGGCGCGTAGTCCATTTCGATTGGCAGGTCGAGGGCATCCAGGACCTTGGTGGCTTCCGCGACGATCTCGGGTCCGATACCGTCGCCGGGGAGGATGGCGATCTTCATGGGCAGGTGCTCCTTGGCGAAATCAGGTCGCACGCTCGATCCGCTTGGAGCCGCTTGGAGCCGCTTGGAGCCGCTTGGAGCCGCCGGAGCCGCGCAGCCGGGTTGCCCGGCCCGCGGTCCTTGCGATGGACTTGCCTGGCTTGGCCAAGCCGGCACCATGTTCTCGCAGCACGGGGCTGGCGGCGGCAACGGATCCTCCGGTGCCCGGAACGAGCGCGCGATGGGTGAGTGAACGCGCATTGTTCGCCGGCTCTGGAAGCGCAACAAGGCAAGCATCGATCCTGGTATAGGAAGTGCCAGTATCGGAGTCCGCTCATCCGGTGGAAAATTATTCCTTTTTCTTTTTATTTATTAGGATTTCATCCCAATAAGGTCCGCACCTGCAGCCCATTTTGGAATCGCCCTCCGCGTGCGCCGCGTAACATTTCCATCACTCTCAAGGATGACGGATCATGAGCACGGACACTCTGCGGTACTTCGATTACGCGGCAACGACCCCGGCGGATCCCCGGGTCATCGCGGCAATGCTTGGCTGCCTGGGCGCCGACGGCGCCTTCGGAAACCCGGCGTCGAACACGCATGCCGCGGGGCGGCAGGCCAGGGCGCTGGTCGAGCAGGCCCGCGCGCAGGTCGCCGGCCTGATCGGCGCGGAGGCCGATGAGATCATCTGGACCTCCGGCGCGACCGAGTCGAACAACCTGGCCCTCAAGGGCTTCTTCGACGCCGAGCCGGCGCGCCGCCACCTGGTCACCAGCAGGCTCGAGCACAAGGCCATCCTGGACACGGCATGCCACCTCGAACACCTCGGGGTTGCCGTCACCCGCCTGTCGCCCGACGCGGCCGGCGAGATCTCTGCGGCCGCCGTCGCCGCGGCACTGCGCGCGGACACCGGCATCGTCTCCCTGATGCTGGTGAACAACGAAATCGGAACCCTCACCGACGTCGCGGAGATCGCGCGCGCCGTCCACGCTGCCGGCGCCCTGCTTCACGTCGACGCGGCACAGGCCGTCGGCAAGACCGGGATCGACGTGAAGGCGATGGGGATCGACCTGCTGTCGATGTCGGCCCACAAGTTCTATGGGCCGAAGGGCATCGGCGCACTCTATGTGAATCGCCATATCGCGCCCCGCATTGCCTGCCAGATGCACGGCGGCGGCCATGAGCAGGGACTGCGCTCCGGCACCCTGGCCACCCACCAGATCGTCGCCATGGGCACGGCATGCGAGCTGGCGCGCGCGGAGATGGCGTCGGACAACCAGCGCATCGCGCAATGGCGCGAACGCCTGCTGGACGGTGTGCGGGCACTGGGGGTCGTCACCCAGAACGCCCGCGGCGCCAGGCGGATTCCGCACACGGTCAGCCTGACCGTGGCGCTGCCCGGCTTCTCCCCTTCCATGCTGGGCGACGACCTGGCCATCTCGTCCACCTCGGCCTGCAACTCGGCGGCCGGCAAACCCTCCCACGTGCTGACCGCGATCGGCCTGGACGCGGACGCCGCGGCACGCACGGTGCGGCTGAGCCTCGGCCGCTTCACCACCCAGGACGATGTCGACTTTGCGGTCGCGTGTTTCCGCCGGGCCATCGAGCGCTGCCGGGAAGCGGAGGAAAGCGGCCAGACACTTCAGGTCAAGCAGCTATCGGATGAGGTGGGTGTCAGCGCGCAGTTGAGCGGCACCGACGTACGCGCCGCGCACGCCATCGGCTTCCGCTCCATCGTCTGCAACCGGCCCGATGGCGAGGCCGCCGGACAGACGCCGTTCGCGCAGATCGCTGAGGTCGCCGGCGCGCTCGGCATGACGGTGCGCTACCTGCCGGTGGAATCCGGCCGCGTCACCGACGAGGCCGCCGCGGCCTTCCGCGCGCTGGTGGCAGGCCTGCCGAAGCCGGTCCTCGCGTACTGCCGCACGGGCACGCGCGCGGAGATGCTGTGGAATTCGGCCGGCATGCCACGATGACGATGGCTGCCTGCCGAGCGGAGCGCGCCGCCGCTCGGCCGGCTTCCACGCCGGCGATGCCGCCATCCGGCCGGCTTCCGAGGGCATGGCCTTTGCCGACACGCCAAGGCCGTCGTCGCGCCGAGGCCACGGGCCTATGATGCGGGTAGCAGCCACCCGCGCAGAGGTGGAACCGCCTCCGTAAGGAAACCCGCCTCTACCTCGTTCCCATGCATCTATTAGCCATCTCCGGCAGCGCCCGCGAGGCCTCCACCAATACCGCCATGCTGAAGGCGATGCAGGCGCTCGCGCCGGCCGGCATCGAGTTCTCGGTCTTTCACCATCTCGACAGGCTGCCGGTCTTTTCCCCGGACTTCGAGCAACATGCCCCGCTCGAAGTCGCCAGGTTCCTGGACCTCGTCGCCCGGGCCGACGGGCTCATCATCTCGAGCCCCGAGTATGTCCGCGCCATCCCGGGCGGCCTCAAGAACGCCATCGATTGGATGGTCTCCCGCTTCGAGATCGTCGGCAAGCCGGTGGCCCTGGTGCACGGCTCGCACCGGGGCGATGACATGCTGGCCTCGCTGAGGCTCGTGCTCGCGACGGTAAGCAGCAGCTTCCTGGAGCAACCGTTCCTGCGAATCCCGCTGATCGGCAGGACGCCGGAGGACATCGCGGCGTTGCTGCATGCCCCGCCATACGCCGCGCAGATCGGCGAGTTCCTGCGCGACTTCACGGCGGCCATCGCCCAAGTCCAGGGGCACGACGCCGGGCGCACGGCCCCGCCTGGCCGGGGCGGGTAAGATCGATCCTCCCGAAACGGAGGACGCATGCCAGATACCCTGCAAGCCAGCGAACGGCTGTTCTCATACGGCACCCTGCAGGCACCCTGCAGTTCGAACAGGGCTTGACGGAGCGCGCATGGCAGCGCGTGGCCGCCAGCGAGCGACCGGCGCGCTCAAACCTTCGGAAACACCTCCACCACATGCCGCAGCAGCCTGCCCGCCACCGGCGACAACGGCCGCCCGCTGCGCGTGACCACATGGATCCGGCTGTGGTTCAGGATCGGGTTGGCCAGCGGCAGCGACACCAGGTCGGTGAACTGCGCGCCTTGCAGCGGGATCGAGCGCGGCGTCATGATGTAGCCGAGCCCCAGCGCGGCGAACTCCCATAGCACCTTGAACGAGTTGGTGACGAGCATCGGCTTCAGCGTGACCTGCTCGTCCAGTTCCGCTGCCTGCACGTGCTTGCGCACGCCGAAGGACTCGACCAGTGCCGCGCCCTGGTGCGGCGCCAGGTCGGCTAGGCTCAGCGCCTTGCGCCGGCGTGCCAGCGGATGGTCCTTGCGCACGTGCACGCGGATCGGGGAGAGCCGGGAATAATGCGAGCGCAGGCGCGCGTCGTTGGGCGGCTGGAACACCAGGCCGATATGCGCCATGTCTTCGACGATGCAGCGCACGGTCTCTTCGGTGCCGGCCACGCGAATGTTGTAGGTCACGCCCGGATGCGCGACCAGGAAGTCGCGCAGCACGGGTTCGAGCACCATGTCGATGAAGCCCTCGCCGAAGGCCAGTTCGATGTGGCCGCGCTGGGCGTTCTTCAGGCTGTTCACCTCGGCCAGGAAGGTGTCGTGCAGGTCCTGCTGGCGGCGCGCGAACAACGCGAGCATGCGCCCGGCATCGGTCACCACCACGCCCCGTCCGCGCCGTTCCAGCAGCGTCAGGCCGGTGTCCTGCTCCAGCTTGGCCACGGCGCGGCTGACCACCGACGGGTCCAGCGACAGCACATCCGCCGCGCCGCGCACCGAGCCGGTCTCGATGATCTGCAGCAGGCACAGCGCCCGCCTGCGGTCCAGCACATCCTCCATCCGTTCTTCCATGGCGCCGGCGCCTCGTATGCGGTGATTTGAATGTTGTCATTTATACAACGATTCTCCGCTTCCGCTGTCATGGATGCGACGGACGCCTCTGCGGATAATGCGACCAACCACCCCCGATCCCAGCGCACCATGACCGCATCCACCGCCCCCGCCACCCCTTCCGCCTTGCTGCGCGCCATCGACGCCATCGCCCCGGAGTTCGTCGCCATCCGCCACCGGATCCACGCGCATCCTGAACTGGCCTTCGAGGAACGCCGCACCAGCGACCTCGTCGCCGAACGGCTGGCCGCCTGGGGCTACGAGGTCCATCGCGGCCTCGGCACGACCGGCGTGGTCGGCCGGCTGCGCAAGGGCTCGGGCACGCGCGCCCTCGGCATCCGCGCGGACATGGATGCGCTGCCGATCCAGGAAAAGACCGGGCTGGACTACGCCAGCACGCTGCCCGGCAAGATGCACGCCTGCGGGCATGACGGCCACACCGCCATCCTGCTGTGCGCGGCGCGCTATCTGGCCGAATCCGTTGACTTCAACGGCACGCTGAACCTGATCTTCCAGCCTGCCGAGGAAAACGAGGGCGGCGCGCTGCGCATGCTGGAGGACGGCCTGTTCGAGCGCTTTCCCTGCGATGAGGTCTACGCCCTGCACAACACGCCCGGCCTGCCGGTCGGCCAGGTCGGCCTGATCGCCGGCCCGGCCATGGCCTCGTTCGACCGCGCCACGGTGACGCTGCACGGGCGCTCGGCCCACGGCGCCATGCCCCACCACGGCATCGACGTGATGCAGGGCGCGGCCAGCATGGTGCTCGGCCTGCAGTCCATCGTCAGCCGCGAGATCGACGCGCTGAAGGCGGCAGTCATCACCGTGGGCTCGATCCAGGCGGGCGCCACCTACAACGTGGTACCCGAAAGCGCGACCATCAAGATCGGCGTGCGGGCGCTCGATCCCAAGGTGCGCACCCATATCGAAGCGCGCCTGCGCGACTTCGTCGCGGCCCAGGCCCGCAGCTTCCAGCTCGAGGCCGAGGTGGTCTACGAGCGCAAGTATCCGGTGCTGGTCAATCACGAGCGCCAGACCGAGCGCGCGCGCGAAGTGGCGGTGCGGCTGCTGGGCGACGACAAGGTGGTGGCGCGCGGGCCGGTGATGGGCAGCGAAGACTTCGCCTACATGCTGGAGCATCGTCCCGGCGCCTATATCCGGCTCGGCAACGGCCTCGGCGAGGACGGCGGCTGCATGGTCCACAACCCCCTGTACGACTTCAACGACAGGGCGCTGCCGGTCGGGGCGGCGTTCTGGGCCAGCCTGGCGCAGAGCTACCTCGCCTGAGCCCATCCGACCGCCCCCCCCCCGAATCCACAAGAAACCACAAGAAACCACAAGCCATCGTCAGACAGGGAGACAACCATGACCTCGCAGACACGCCGCCGCTTCCTCCAGTACGCCGGCCTGGGCGCCGGCTCCACGCTGCTCGCCGGCCTGCCCGCCCGGGCGGCGGAACCTTATCCAAGCCGGCCGCTGTCGCTGGTGGTGCCCTACCCTGCCGGCGGCGCGACCGATGCGTCCGCGCGCATCTTCGCGGAGTCCATCGGCAAGAGCGTGAAACAGCAGGTCGTGGTGGAGAACTACGGCGGCGGCACCGGGCTGATCGGCGCCAACAAGGTGCTGGCGGCGCCGGCCGACGGCTATACCTTCTTCGCCGGCTCGATCAACGAGGTATTCCTCGCCCCGCTGCTGAACCCCTCCGCCCGCTACAAGCCCCAGGACTTCCTGCTGGCCGCCCCGGTCAGCGACGCCAACATCGTGCTGCTCGTGCGCAGCGGCCTCGCGGCCGACTCGCTGGACAAGTTCCTGGACCTGGCCAGGCAGAACCGGAGCAAGCCGCTCACCTACGCCACCGTCGGCATCGACTCGATCTACCACCTGATGGGCGACGCCCTCGGCGCGCGCACCGGCGCGACCTTCCTGCACGTGCCCTACAAGGGCGCCGCGCCGGCGCTGCAGGGCCTCGCCGGCGGCGAAGTGGACTTCGCCATCCTGCCCTACCAGTCGAGCTTCGACAGCATGCAGGGAATGGGGCGGCTCAAGGTGCTGACGAGTTTCTCGCGCGCGCTGCCGGCGCCGCTCAGGCACATCCCGCTGATCTCGCTGAGCCGCCAGGTACCCGACTTCGAATACACCATCAGCGGCGGCTACTTCGTCAGGCAGGGCACGCCGGCCGAGCGCGTCGCGGCACTGCGCAAGGCCATCGGCGAAGCGCTGGCCAAGCCCGACGTCCGCGCCAGGCTGGAGGCCGAGGGCCGCACCGTGGAGCGGCCCATCGACAGCCAGGCCCAGGCCGACCAGTGCTTCGACCAGTACATGGGCCGCGTCACGCAATTGCTGCGCAGCGTCGGGCGCAAGGCGGTCGCCTAGCGTGCGGCCGGGCGCGGCCGCGCCCGGCCGTGCCGGCCGATCGGACGGCCCCGCCAGGGCGGGAACCGCCCTGGCTGCCGCGATGCCGGCGCCCGGGTGAAGCGCCCGCAACTTCGGCTCGCCCGGCGGCGCACGGATCCGCCCGCCCCCCGCGCTCCCTCGTGTTTCCCACGTAGAATTCGGCTGCCGCCGCGATGTACCGGCGCCATGCCTTGATATTCGGGATGCACGTCGATCTCCTCACCCTTTACTTTCTTGCGGTCGGAACGCTTCTCGCCAGTGCGGGGATGATGTTCTGGGAGCATCGGACACACCCACGGCGCAGCCGGTCGCTGCGGATCCTGGCGGCAGGATTCGGCACGCTGGCGCTTGGCTGCATCGCGGTGCTGCTTCGCCACGACCTGCCCGGCGCGCTCGGCTCCGCCATCGCCAACCTGGTCATGCTGTGCGGCTACCTGCTGGTCCTCGCCGGCGTCGCCTCCTTGCGCGGGCGGCAGTACCGCGCCGCCTCCGCCGGCCTGCTGCTCGCCATGGCGCTGGTCTGGGTGGCCGGCGGAGTGCATTGGCAGGACGCCATCTGGAACTACGCCAGCGCGCTCCCGATCGCGCTCATCAGCGGCCTGACCGCGTGGGAGATGCGGCGCTGCGAGGCGATGAAGGCGCTCCATGCGCGGCGCATCGTGGTCGCGGTGGCGGCCCTGCATGCGCTGATCTACGCGGCCCGGACCTTCGTCCTGCCGTGGCTGGTGACGGCCGGCGGGGAGCCCATGCAAATGCTTGCCAGCCAGATCACGATGTATGAGGGCGTGCTGTACTCGGTCATCCTGCCGATGACCCTGCTGAAGCTGGTGCGCGAGGAAACCCACGGACAACTGCTGCGCGAATCGCAGACCGACTACCTGACCCGCCTGGGCAACCGCCGCTGGTTCTTCGAACAGGGCGGGCGCCTGATGCGCGGCGCGGCGCAAGGCGGGCCGCTCGCCATGCTCGCCTTCGACCTCGATCACTTCAAGGCCATCAACGACCGCTACGGCCACCAGGCAGGCGACCAGGTACTGGCGGCCTTCGCGGAGACCGCCCGCGGCGTGCTGGGACCCGAGGCCATCCTGGCCCGCATCGGCGGCGAGGAGTTCGCCGCACTGCTGTGCGGCGACGGCGCGCGCCGCGCGCGGGCACTGGGCGAGGCCGTGGCGGGCCGTTTCGCCGAGACGGTGGCCCGGCAGGTCGACGGCCCCGGCATCGCGGCGACGGTCAGCATCGGCCTTGCGCAATTCGAGCACGACCTGCCCACACTGGCCGACGGGCTCGCCGCGGCGGACCGGGCCTTGTACCGTGCCAAGTCACTGGGCGGCAACCGCCTCGAAGTGGCGCGGCGCGATCCGCGCCCGCCTCAACCATCCACCGGGCAGGCCGGCGTCTCCAGCGTGAGCTGATAGAAGGCGGCATCGAGCCAGCGCCCGAACTTGAATCCGACCTGCTGGATGGTCCCCGCGTGGACGAATCCCAGCCGGGTGTGCAGGCCGATGCTGCCGGCGTTGGAAGCATCGATGCACCCCACCAGCACGTGCACCTGCGCCTCCCGCGCGCGCCGGACCACCTCCTCCAGCAGGCGCACGCCGAGACCGCGCCCGCGGTGCTCGTGGTGCACGTAGATGCTGTGTTCCACCGTGTACTTGTACGCCGGGAACGCCCGGAAGGTGCCCCAGCTGGCGAAGCCCAGCAGCGTGCCCGCGCCGTCGACGGCACCGATCACCGGGAAGCCGCCGGCGCGCTTCGCCGCGAACCAGGCCGCCATCGCCTCGGGCGGACGGGGCCGGTAGTCGTACAGGGCGGTGGAATTGGCGATCGCCTCGTTCAGGATCTCGAGGATGGCCGGCGCGTGCTCCGCTTCGGTGCAGTCGATCAGGGAAATACCGTCGCGCGGGTCTTGGGGGGTCATGGAAGCTCCTGGGTGTACGGGTGGGCCGGCGCCGCGCGCCAGGCCTCGTGCCGAGGATTATGCCGTGTTACCGGCCGGGCCTGGAGGCCACCGACGGAACGGACCGTACACATTGTTGGCGACCAGCGTAGCCGCCGTCATCAGGATCATCGAGCCGGCACCGCTGCGGTCAGCATGCCCGCCACGCCGATGATGCCGATACACCAGGAAGCGGAGGCCTGCAGCACGGCAGAGAAGCCGACGAACGAGAGGAGCAGCAGCATGAGCTGGCACGGACGATCCCGCGCCCTGCTATCCCGCTTGCGATCCGGGCTCACAAGGCGTGCGGCGCATGCCCTCCGCCATGCGCCGACGCATCGTCATATTCGCGCGAGATATCCTGGTTGGTGTAGTCGCGCAGCCGCGAGGCGGCAAACACGCTGAGCGCCGCGCACACCAGCACGTAGATGGCGATCGCATAGCCGGAGTGGTAGCGGGCGAACAGCGCCGTGGCGATCAGCGGCGCCGGGCCGCCGGCGATCACCGAGGCGAGCTGGTAGCCCATCGACGCACCGCTGTAGCGCAGCCGCCCGGTGAAGGTCTCGGCGATCAGCGCGGCCTGCGGGCCGTACATCATCGCGTGCGGCACCAGCGAAAGCACGATCGCGGCAAACACCCAGGCCGGGTTGCGGGTGTCGACCATGGCGAAGTACAAGAAGCCGAACACGCCCACCGCCAGCGCGCCCGCGATGTACATGCGGCGGCGCCCCAGCAGGTCGGACAGGTGGCCGAAGAACGGGATGGTGAAGAACTCGAGCACCGCGGCGGCGAGCACGGCGGTCAGCAGCAGGTCGCGCGACATGCCGAGCGTCATCACGCCATAGGTGAAGACGAAGGCCGTGAAGATGTAGAACGGCGCCTGCTCTGCCATGCGCACCAGCGCCGACAGCAGGATGTCCCCGGGCTGGCGCCGGATCACCTGCAGCATCGGCGCCTTCTCGATGCGATGCTCGGCCAGCAGCCGCGCGAAGACCGGCGTCTCGAGGATGTTCAGGCGGATATAGAGGCCGATGGCGACCAGCACGATGCTGAGCAGGAAAGGAATGCGCCAGCCCCAGGCCAGGAAAGCGTCGCCGCTCAGCCGGCTCACGGCCAGCACGGCGAGGTTGGCCAGGAACAGCCCGGCCGGCACGCCGAACTGCGGCCAGGAGGCGACCAGGCCGCGATGCGCGTCGGTGCGCGCCCACTCCATCGACATCAGCACCGAGCCGCCCCACTCGCCGCCGACGCCCACGCCCTGGACGAAGCGCAGCAGCGTCAGCAGGACCGCGCCCCAGATGCCGATCCGCGCGTAGGATGGCACGAAGGCGACGGCGAAGGTGGCCAGGCCCATCAGCAGCAGCGTGGCCACCAGGGTCGCCTTGCGGCCGATGCGATCGCCGTAGTGCCCGAAGATGGCCGCGCCGATCGGCCGGGCGATAAAACCGACCGCGTAGATCAGGAAGGCCTGCAGGGTGCCGACCAGGGGATCGGATTCAGGGAAGTACAGCTTGGCGAACACGAGGCCGGTCACCGTGCTGTAGAGGAAAAAGTCGTACCACTCGATGGTGGTGCCGACGGTGCTGGCGATCACGGCGCGGCGCAACTGGCGGCGCGCCTCCGTTTCGGACAGGGGTATCACGGAGGGGGATATCACGGAGGGGGACTCAACCCCGGATGGTGCGGGATCCATTTGCATGCCCCCAGCATGTCCATAGCGATAATGTATAGACAACCCGGCGGCCGGCGGGGTTCCGGCCGGCAGGGGTGCGGCACCCTGCGCCGGCGGCTGCGCGGCCGGCCGGTCTCGCATAGAAGACTTGCCTCGCGCCGGCGACGCTTGCCGCTCCCCGCCGATCCCTGGGCTCAGGATGCCTTGACGTTCTCGCTATGGTCCGCACCGCCGTCTTCACCTCCGGCCAGCGCCCCGGCCAGCGCGCCGATGAGCCGGCCGGCATCCACGCGCCGCTTTGCCGCCAGGCGGCGCTCTCCCAGCTCGCGCAAGGTGGCGCCACCGAAGGACTCCATGATGTCCGGCAGCCGGCGCACCGCGCCGCGGGCGCCCCAGCAACCGTCATTCACTTCGGTGGGGAAGACCCAGACCCGCTTGCCGATGACGTCGGCCGGCACACCTTCCGCGCGCGCTACCGCAGCGGTCACTTCCTTCACCAGCCCGGCGCGCGCGGCATCGGTGTACTGCCCTTCGGGCACCGAGGGCACGATGCGGTAGATCGGCGCGGTGGCCGGCTCGCCGGCGCGGTACACCGCCGCCGGCCGGTGGACGAAGATCCAGGTGACGTCGCGCACGCGCGGATTGCACGGGTCGAGGCCTTCGTGCTGGATCAGGATATCGGTCAGATCGCGCATCAGCTGCGCTTCGGCCTCCGGGGGCAGCGCCCCCTGCGGCAGGTAGGCATCGATCATGGGCATGGCGGACTCCTGTCGACTGGCTCGCAGTCTCTCGTGCTGCCGCCCCGACCACCGGGGCGACTGGAGGCCAGTGTAGGGATGCGCCCCGGGACCTGATAAGTGGCCGAACTGCCATTACACGGTGGCATTTCAGACAGCGGGATTTCGGACAGGACAATGCCCGCTGCAGGCACCGCCGCCGGGCCGGCGGCGGACCCGCCATCATTGCGCGGGCTGACGCGCAAAGCGGCGCCGGTACTCGCTCGGCGACACGCCCGCGACGCGCTTGAACAACTGCCGGAAGCCGCTCAGGTCGCTATAGCCGACCCGTTCGCACACCGCCTCGATGGCGATGCGCTGCTCCGCCAGCAGGCGCTTGGCCACCTCCATGCGCAGGGTCTGCAGGTACTTGAGCGGTGGAGCGCCGACGGCCTGCTTGAAGCGGCGGTTGAGCGTGCGTTCGCTGACCGCGAGCCGCTCGCACAAGCGCGCGAGGTTGAAGGGCTCGCGCAGGTGCTTCTGCATCCAGCGCTGGGCCTGGGCCACCAGCGGATCGTCGTGCTCCAGCCGGTCGATGCGGTCGAGGTCGATGAAGGTGTCCTGCGAGTCACGGCGACGGTCGATCAGCATCACCTTGGCCGTGGCCGCCGCCAGCTTCTCTCCCGCCAGCCGCTCCACCAGCTGCAACGCGAGACTCTGGTACGAGGTGACCGCACCGCTGCACAGGATGCCATCCTGCTCCGTCAGCACCTCGGCGGCGCGCAGCTCCACCGCCGGATAGCGCGCGCCGAAGCTCGCCGCCCGCGACCAGTGCGTGGTCGCCCTGCGGCCATCGAGCAAACCCGCCTCCGCCAGCAGGAAGGTTCCCGTGCAATAGGCCGCCAGCAAGGTGCCGCGCTCATGCTGGCGGCGCAGGGCCGCCAGCAGCGGCGCCAGGCGCGCGGGGCGACCCAGCAGCTTGTCGACGTCGGACACGAACGGCCCGGCCACCCACACGGCATCGGCCGCGCTGGCGCCGTCGATGCGGCCGTCCACCGCGATCATCTGGCCGGCAGCCGAACGCACCGGTGCGCCATCGAGCGATTCGACGCGCCAGCGGAACACCGCGCCGGACCTGCCGTCGGCCGCCGCGCCGGCCAGGCGGTTGGCGGCCAGCAGGATGTCGATCGGGGCGGCAATGCCCGAGCCCAGCGCGTGGTCCAGCGCCCAGATGCGGATAAGAGGCATGGTTGGCAGGAATGGCCTTGTATGGGGCCGATCCTAACATCCCAAGGGCAAGCGGACCGGGCGGGGCGCGCGCGATGCAACCGAGACACGCGCCGATGTGAAAGCGGCCGGCGCGTCCTGCCCTACGGCTTTCAGCCGGACCAGTCGCCAGGGCAAATCCCGCCTGCCCGCACGCGGCCAGCCACCTCCCCGATATGCTCCCTGATCGCCACCTCGCCCCGCGCCGACCAGTCCCGGCGCGACATCGCCCCGCTCACCACGCCCACGAAGCGCACCCCCGCCGCCCATGGCGGGTGCATTCGAGGATGCCGCTGGAAGAATCGGCCAGCGTGAGGTCGAAGTCGAACATCACGGCGGCGGTCTGCTGGCCTGTCACGTGCCATCTCCTGCGAGCCGGCGGCTCTTGCTATGCCCGGCACGCCCGGGCCCTGGTCCACTGCGTCATTCGACAAGCCCCCCCCGATCGACAGCGCCTCCGTACGCGTCGTTGCAAAGGCTCGCCATCTCCGTGCCATGGCTGCGCTTTGCGCCTGGCCTGCGACCTGGAGGCACCGCCGCTCGGGTGCATTTTCCCTGACGCCGCGGACTATTCCAGATGCTCCCCCGCTTCGTTCTCGCTGGAAAACAGCCGGAGTTCTCCCAGGTGCTGTGCCAATGCGCTCTTGAGTTGAGCGCGCTCGAAGGCGCTGGTGGTATAGCGCGTCACACTGCGGTAGTAGCGCTCGCTCAGATCGGCCATCATCCCCGCATAGGCTTGGGCCAGCTCCGGCAGGAAACTGAAATGTTCATAGTTGACGATGGCGGATACCTTCTCGCCGACCGGCGCCAGGCGCTCCTCGACCGCGCGGCGGATACGCTCGATATCCTCGACGCTGCGCACCTCCATGCCCTCGAGATTGATATAGAGACACTTGCTCCCTGCGTCGTAGCGCAGGCGTTTCGCCATCGGCAGATCCAGCAACTGCGCACGCAATCCCATCGGGGCGTGGGCAAAGATGCGAGCGTCCATGATTTTCAGCGGCGTGCGCACGACCGGGCGGAAGGTCATGTGCGAAAGAATGTCCTCCTGCAGATCGATCCCCGGTGCGATCTCGGTCAGCTCGAGCCCGGACTCGCCCAGTTCGAATACGCATCGCTCGGTGATGTACAGGACCACCGTGCCGTCCTCCCGGGCGAATCCA
Source organism: Cupriavidus sp. USMAHM13 (assembly GCF_001854285.1). Classification (NCBI taxonomy): domain Bacteria; kingdom Pseudomonadati; phylum Pseudomonadota; class Betaproteobacteria; order Burkholderiales; family Burkholderiaceae; genus Cupriavidus; species Cupriavidus sp. USMAHM13. Next base: position 1,631,463 of record NZ_CP017752.1, on the reverse strand, counting down.
CCACCGAAGGTCCGGTGCTCCACGGCATCGACGAACTTCGATGCCGGCCTGTCGTGGCGCACGCTCAGCTTGCCGTCTGCGACGGCGAGCTCGAACTTGTCGGCGGTGAAGGTGCCGACAAAGACGACCTTGCGCGCGTTCTGCGAGATATTGATGAAGCCGCCCGCCCCGGCCAGGCGGTGGCCGAAGCGACTGACGTTGACGTTGCCTTCCGCATCCGCCTGCGCCAGGCCGAGAAAGGCCACGTCGAGCCCGCCGCCATCGTAGAAATCGAACTGGCTGGGCTGGTCGATCACGGCCTGTGGATTGGTCGCGGCGCCGAAGTTCAGTCCGCTGGCCGGGATGCCGCCGATCACCCCTGGCTCCGCCGTCAGCGTCAGCAGATCGATGATCTGCTCTTCGGCGGCCACGTTTGCGATGCCCTCCGGCATGCCGATGCCCAGGTTGACCACGTCGTTGTTGCGTAATTCCATCGCCGCGCGCCGGGCGATGATCTTCCGGGCGTTCAGCGGCATGCTGCCGATGCTCGACAGCGGCACGCGCAACTCCCCCGCGAAGGCCGCGCTGTATGGCGTGGAAAATGTCTGCATGTGGTATTCGGGCTTTTCGGCCACCACCACGGCGTCGACCATCACCCCCGGAATCTTCACCTCGCGCGGCTTCAGCGTGCCGCGCTCCGCCAGGCGCTCGACCTGCGCGATGACGATGCCACCGCAGTTGTGCGCGGCCATCGCGATGGCTTGTGCCTCGAGCGTCAGCGCCTCGCGCTCCATCGTGATATTGCCGTCGGGATCGGCCGTGGTGCCACGGATGATCCCGACGTGGATCGGCAATGCCTTGTAGAAGAGATACTCGCGGCCGTCGATCGGCATCAGCCGCACCAGGTCGGCCTGCGTGCGGGCATTGAGCTTTCCCCCGCCCCACCGTGGATCGACAAAGGTACCGAGGCCGACGCGCGTCAAGGTGCCGGGCTTCCCTGCAGCGATATCGCGAAACAGGTGGCAGATCACCCCCTGCGGCAGGTTCCACGCCTCGATCGCGTTGTTGACGGCCAGCTCCCCCAGGCGCGGCACCAGGCCCCAGTGTCCCCCGATCACACGCCGGACGAGACCGATGTGGCCGAGGTGGTTCAGCCCCCGGTCCTTGCCATCGCCCTGCCCGGCCGCGTACACCAGTGTCAGATTGCGTGGACAGCGCAGGTCCGATGCCTCGCCAGCCTGGCTTTCCAGGAACAACTCTTCCATCGCGACCGCGATGTTCTCGGCGAAGCCGATACCGACGAAGCCGCCGGTGGCAACGGTATCGCCGTCACGTATCCATTGCACGGCCTGGCGCGCGCTCATGAGCTTGCCGGTCTGTGTGCCGTAGAGGTCTTGCCTGGCCAAGAAATCGCTCACCTTGTTGTCTCCTGCGCGCCTTGAGCTGCGCTCCGTCGGCTGGCGCTATGGTGTGATGCCCATCCAGCCATGCACTGCGATCCCGCAGCGAATCGACGGCTGTCTTGAGGCAAGTGATTAGCCGCACGTCCTGATCCGGCTCTCCGCTTGCCAGTCCGGCCACGGGGAGCACCGTGCGGACGCGGGACTTCGCACAAAGCGTGCCACCGGAGCCAAATCCCTTGTTCCGCGCGGCACCGCGGCCGTCCTGGTGGGGCCCGGCAAGCGCGCGGGCCCGCCGGGCCGGCGCTTGCAGCCACGAACCGTCCCGGATTGGAGACAACTGCTGGTGCGATCCGCGCTCCACGGGCCACTATCGCCCCCGGAAGCCGCGGAGAACGCCAGAAATGAAGGCGACGGCGATATCTCCACTCGTGGAAAAGCCGTCTCCAAATCGAGACACGAGGCCGATTTGCCGGCGTGGCGCGCACTATGTGCGACGACGACATGGCCTCAACCACGGCGGCGCACTACGGCCCGCCACCGTCACGTACACAGGCGGCCCGGGTGGCGGCGCGCCAGAGGCCCGCCGCCACCCGATGCTCTCCTCAGTTCGGCACGGAAACCGTCGCCACGCCACCCGAGACGCTCACCTGGATACGGTCACCGGCAGCCGGAGTCATGGTGAAGTTCGGCACGTTGGCGGCCGTGATCGGCGGCGCCGCTCCTGCCGCACCGCCGCGCGGCGTCGTGCGTACCACTTGCGACGGTGGCAGCGGCGTGCCGCTCCTCAGGTTCGCGTACACGGCGTCGAGCGCGCGTTGCTCATAGACGGCCAAGGGCACGAAGAGCGAGTCGTATCCCGGCAACAGATCAATGAAGCCGTCGAAGTGCTGCGCGTTCGTGACCTCGATATACGACAGCTTGCTGCTCCCATCGACCCGCGCATTGAGGCCCAGGTACGGGCGGGCGCCGTGGTTGACCGGCAGCAGGGCATCGTTGCGCCCCTGCACGATCAGGGCTGGCTTGCCACGCAGATTGCCGCTGCGCAGCGTCTGCGACAGGCCAAGCTGCAGCGCCTGCGAGGCGGCGTCACTGCCGCTCAGCAGGTTGCGCAGGCACAGCGCGCCATCCAGGTTGGCGGCCTGCGTACCGGAGGAGTCGATCGACTGCCTGCTCTGCGCCGCGCCACCCTGGGCAAGGTTGTTGATCAACTGCACGCCGGTCGTGGGCGGGATACCGTTGCCGGTCGCGGCCAGTTGCGCCAGCAGCGTGGCGTTCATCGTGGCCGGGTGGAACGAGCCATCCACCGCCGCAAAGCTGAGTTCGCACAGGTTGTCGAACACGCTGGCGCGCGCCAGGGCGTTGCCGAAGGTGGTGGCCACCGACGGATCGATCTCGAAGTACGCCATCGAGGCATGCAGGAGGTCGGATTCGGGCTCCCAACCGTAGTCGCGCATCTTCTGCAGCGCCTCGTCGGCCTGCGCCGCCGTGGTGGTGGCCGACAACAGGCCCTTGGCGTGCAGCGCTGCGCAGCGGTTCGCCTGCACGGTGGCAGGCCAGCCGAACGCCACGGCAAAGTAAGCCTGCGTCGGCGCGCTCGCCACGCTGGCCGACAGCGCCGCGCACAGCCGGAACTCGTTGGCATAGCTGACGTAGTCGAACAGCGGCTTGCCGTTGATCGGCAACGTTGCGCCGCCGCGCTGGACCTGCACGTTGATCGAGGGCGGCAGGCTCAGCGCGGGCTCGCCGACCGCCACGCCATCGATCAGGTTGTCGGTGTCCTGCTCCGCCGCCGCAATCGCCGCGCCGCCACCATTGGACACGCTGGAAGCGATCACGATGGTGTTGCCGGGACGCACCGGCAACTGGCTGACGGTCTGCCCGCTGGAGACGCCCAGCTTGTCGTTGATGGCCCAGAAGGCGAACTGCACCGCCTGCAGCGTGAAGAGGCCCCAGTCCTTCTCGGGGTTGCGCTGCGAGTGCGCATGCTTGAACGCCAGCCGGTTGGGCGTTGCCACGTTGAAGGCGGCAAGCCGGCTCGCGGCGAGCGGCGCGGCGAATTGCGCCTGGCTGCCGGCGAGCGTACGCGTCGTGCGCGTGCCGTCCTGCAGCGGCACCGTATCGGTGGCCAGGTCGTGCGGGCCGGCGCCGGTGCCCTTGTCGGTATAGGCGACGGCGCACTTGCGCTTGAGTCCCCACTCACCGGTCGAAATGGCCCCGTAGATGCCGCGCGAACCCGACGAGGTCGCGGTGATGATGCACGGATGCGCGGCATCGAATGCGTCGGGGATCTGCACCAGCAGCACCACGTTCTGCTGGCCGGAGCCGTCATCCGAGTACGCGACATACTCCGCGCCGGCCACCATGCCATTGCCGGAGGTGACGTTGCCGTCGGCATCGACGTTGGGGCCGTAGAGTGTGCCGTAGCCACCCTTGGCGCTGGTGTCGATCAAGGCGCGATAGTTGTTGTAGATGGTCAGGCGCCGCAGCTCTGCCGCGGTCGGCGCAACGGCGTTGGCCACGGCGGGTGCCGTGGCCGAGGCCAGCCCGGAGGCGCCCAGGCCCGCGGTCAGCAAGTCGTCGCTCACACCGTCGAAGCGCCTGACGGTCACGGTACCGACGAAGGACGGCTTGGTATTGCTCACCGTATTGCCGTTGTTGTTGCCGTTGCCGCCGGCATTGCCATGGTTGGCCGCTGAGTTGCCATCATCACCGCCACCGCACGCCGCCAGGCCGATGACGCCGGACGCCGCCATCGCTGCCAGCAGCATGCCGCGCGAGGACCAGCGGCCCGGACTCTTCCCTTGTATCGTTTTCATTCTGTCTCCTGTTTTTGATATTCACTGCAAATCGATCGCCGGGCGGGCGGAGGCAAGGTCGCGAAGGCATAGCCTGCCGCACCACCCGCCACGGGGTGGACTGGCAGTTCCACCGGGCACGGCCAGCCTTGCGGCGGGCGTGCCGGATCAGACCATCTGTGCGAGAGGGTCGCCCCGCGCTCCCGGCGAGGTAGTCATGGACAATTGCCGACGATGTAGTAGCCGGCGGCCGTCTGTGCCAGCGTGCTCGTGTAGAAGAGGTTGTCGAGCCCCATGCTCTGGTTCGAGCCGTTCGCGTAGGCAATGCCGCCACTGTCGTGCGCGCGCCCGGCCTGCACGTGCGCGTAGTTGCTGGCCGTGGTGGCGGTACAGGTGAAGGACGATTTGGTCGTCGCCGATACGGCGGCCGAGGGTTGGCTTTCCCCTGCCGTCGGATCGACCGCGGTCACGGTGTAGCTGTAGGTCGTGCCGGCGATCAGGCCGGAATCGGTATAAGCGGTGGCCGTCGCCGAACCGACCTTGCTGCCGTTGCGGTAGACGCCATAGCTGCTGGCATTGGCGACGGCGTTCCACGACAGCGAGACCGATGTGGAGGTCGTTGCCGTGACCGCAAGCCCCGTCGGCGCGCTGCCCGCCTGCCCCGTCCCGCTGCCGGCGCGCAGGTTGTTCTTGACCCAGTAGTCCATGACGAAGACCGGATAGTTGATGTGGGTGGCATCGACATAGTTGGTATTGTCGCCGCCGGTGCCGGCCGGCCACGCGTGGGCCATGCCGGAGACCGGGATCTCATGGGTGCGCACCTTGCCGTTGCTGTCGGTGTACGGCGTATTGGTGCCGCCGCCCGAAATCGACACCTGCGAACCCTGCGTGAAGGTGCCGCCGTAGACGAGACGCATGGCCGCCGCATCCATCGGGCCGTACGCCTGCGCCACGGTGTAGTCCGAGGTGCCCCAGACCGCGCCGGCGATCTGCGTGGAGAACTTGCCCGCGTTGGAGCCTGCCCATGCCTTGCATTGGTTCGCCGCCGTCGTCGCCGTGAAGCCTGACGGCACGTAGCCGATCTGCGCGGTGGTGGTGCCCGGCGGCGGACCGGCGTTGATGCCGATGCCGGCGAAGATGTCCGGTGCGATGCAGCCCAGCACCATGGTCATGCCGCCGCCGGAGGACAGGCCGGCCACGTAGACCTGGTTGGGGTCGATGGCGTACTGCGAATTGGTGACGAAGCGATTGACGAGGTCCAGCAGGACGCCGACGTGACCGGCCGTGCGGCTGGGCGAGGTGTTCGCGTAGTCCCAGCAATGGTTGCTGTAGACGTTCCCCGTGGCATTCGGGGCCAGGATCACGGCGCCATACTGGTCGGCGACCGACTTCCAGTTGAAGCCGGCGCCATTGGCGTTGTCGATGACATCGCCCGAGGCCGTCTGCACGCACCCGTGCAGCACCAGGACGAGCGCGCGCTTGCCGTTGGGCGTGGTCGGCTGGCTGGCCGGCCAGTAGAAGTAGCCCGTCAGGTTACCGCCATTGACGGCGTCCGCCGCCCAGGTCTGCTGGCTGCTCCATGCACCAGGCCCCGCCGTGGCGGCATGCAATGGAAATGCGCACAAGATCGCCACGCAGGCCGCCAGCCAGCCTGCGATCCGTCGCCATAGTCTTCTCGCCATGATGTCTCCTCATCTTCTTTTGTGGATGTCTTCGGGATTGCCAGCGCTGCCAGAACGGCAGGCTGGAGACGCCTGGAACAGGCCTGAAGCGGAGTCGACCAGTGACGCAAAGGCTGCGGCCGAGGCACAGTCCTGAACATGACAGCTGATTCATGTTTCATGCTAGTGGGAGCGCGGGGCGGCTGTCAACCCATCGTTGCGACAGGGCTCGCATGGCCTGCGCCGCCGGGCCGGCGCCACGCCGCAAGCGCTCGGCCCGCGGCGCCTCGTGTCCGGGAAGGCTGCCGGCGACCGTGCCGGCCGGCCAGCGCGATCGCCCGCGATCTGCCCCGAAATGACACGCTTCATGCCACGTTTAGTACTTTCATCATTAATGTCATATGTACTAAACAAAGATCATGGATCTCCCCGACTGCCGAAGGCTGGGGCCGCCCCGGCCACCGCGTTCGGCCGCGGCGACGTTCCCGGCCGCGCCTCAAGGCGCCGCACCACCGCCCCACAACGTCCGGCGTCGCTGCCTTGCCCGTCAGCGCACGACAGTCGTTCGCTCCATTGACGAAGCGATGCCTCAGGCCCGAAGCCTCGATTCAGGGGCAAGCAGCTTACGGATGGTGGAACTGGACCGTGCGCCCCGCACAGACGGAAAGCACTCCAGATGCCGGGGGAGTACTGCGGCAGGTCAATACATTCTGTCTAGGCCGGCGCACCTGCGACCGCGGTCTCGTGCAGATGGCGCCAGGCGATACGCCCCGCCCCGTCGCGCTCGAATACCACGGTAGCGCGCCGCACGGTGCGGCAGCCCGCACCATCGGTCTGCGTCTCGCGGTAGGCTACGACCGCGCCGCCAGGCCACGCGGCAATCTCGCTCAGCGCATCGATCTCGATGCGCAGGCCGGGACGCTTGCCGTGACCCTGCGAGAACAGCGTGTCGAGAGCGGCGCGATCGCATGCCGCGCCGGGCAGCGTGACCATGGAGAAACGCGGCGAGAAGCGTGCCAGCAGCGCGCCGAGTCGAGCGGGCCCGGCGCGCCCGGACAGCCATTGTTCGATGTCGACGTGCGCGTCGACGACTTCCTGGAAGAAGGGGTTGTGTGGAGGCATGGCGCTCAGGTCAGGTGGAGTCATTGGGAAACGGGGCGCGCGGCGGCAGCGCGTGGCGGTGCGAGCCGCGCCACCAGCGGCAGGGGCAGCAGCGTCAGCAAGGCAGCGAGCAGCAAGCATTGCCGATACGCCAGCGGCGCCGTGCCGGCTGCCTGGCGCGGCAGCAGGAAGTTCAGCGCGCTGCCGAGCACCGCAACGCCGATGCAGAAGCTCAGCTGGCGGTTGATGTTCCACAGCGCGCTCGCCTCGCCCATGCGCGCTGAGGGCACGTCGAGAAACGCCGCGCTTTGCGACGTGCTCGTGCACAGGCTGGCGCCGAATCCCATCGCGGCGAAGGCCAGCACCCGCCCCGCCTCGTGCATCGCGATGGGCGTGGCGAGCAGGACTATGCCCGCGCAATCCACCGCGATCCCGCTGAAGAAAAGCGGCCTCGCGCCCCAGGCCGGAAAGCCACGGCGCACGATCGCGATCGCGAGGAAAGACGCGGCAGCCCACGGCAGCATCAGGGCCCCCGTCTGCGTCGCGCTCAGTCCGAGCGCGCCCTGCAGGTAGAGCGCGGCGACCAGGTTCACCCCGGAAAAGACCCCGGGCACGCACAGATAGATCACGATGCCCATGCGCAGCAGCGGCTGCGCGAGCAGACCCAGGTCGATGAGCGGGGCGGCCGCGCGGCGCGCGTGACGCACATAGGCCGTGCCGGCGACGAGCGCGACGGCAAGCGGCGCGACGGCGAGGTGCGTGCCGCCGTGCTGGCCCGCCAGGGTCAGGCCGAACAGCAGCGCGGCCAGCGCGAGCACGCTCAGGGCCAGGCCCGGTACATCGAGCGGTGGCAGCTCGGCCGCCGCGGCGCCGGCGGGCAGCCAGGCCAGCGCGAGGCCGCATGCGGCCCCGGCGAGGGGAAGCATGCCGGCGAAGATCCAGCGCCACGATGCGTGATCGGCCAGCACGCCACCGAGCGCGGGCGATAGCGCTGGCACGAGCAGCGCGACCATCATCACCACCGATGTCAGCCGCGCGCGCGCTTCGGGCGCATAGGCTCGATAGGCCATGGCCTGCCCGACGGGTATCAGCAGGCCGCCGCCCAGCCCCTGCACGAGGCGCCAGCCCAGCAGCGCGCCGATCGACGGCGCGACGGCCGCGCCCGCGCTGGCGAGGCCGAACAGCAGCAGCGACCCCACCAGCACCCGCCGCTCGCCGCAACGGCGCGCGAGCCACGCACCGAGCGGGATCACCACGGTCAGCCCCAGCATGTACGCATTGCCGACCCACGCAAGCTGCGCGACCGACGCCTGCAGTTCGCGCTGCAGCGCCGGGTACGCGGCGTTCGCCACGAACATATTGGCAAGGTCGATGGCGAAGCCCAGCAGGTAGACGGCAGCGACTTTCGAGCGATCGGACATGGTCGGGGCAGGCAGGATCAGGCGCCGTAGTGTAGAGTCCGGGATTCGCTCGGGTAAGGCTGATAATGTGGCAGGACTGGTCGAATAGTTTTGACAATCGTTTTGACAATCGCAGGGGCCGGCGATGGTAAGCCTGGATCGTTTCGAGGTATTCCGCGCGGTCGTCGAGGCCGGCTCGTTCACGGCCGCGGCCGCGGTGCTCGGCCAGGCGCGGGCCGCGGTCAGCTTTCACGTCAAGCAGCTCGAGGCCGAGCTGGGCGTGACCTTGCTGACGCGGACGACGCGGCGCATTGCGCTGACCGACGCGGGTGAGCGCTTCTACCAGCGCTGCCTGCGCGTGCTCGCCGAAGCCGAGGGTGCGATCGAGGAAGCGCGCGGCGAGCACGGCGGCATGCAAGGCGTCCTGCGCCTGACATCGACCGTCGAATACTCGCTGATGGTCGTGGCCCCCGCGCTCGACGCCTTCATGCAAGCGCATCCCGGGCTGCGCGTGCGGCTGGAAACGCATACCGCACAGGTCGATCTCGTGCGCGAACGCTTCGACGTGGCGGTCCGGCTGGGCCGGCTCGAGCAGTTCCAGCACCTGCCCTACCGCGGCGTGTGCCTCGACACCTATGAGGTGCGGCCGGTGATGTCGCCCGCGCTGCTGGCCGGCGCCGGCCTGGCGCGCATCGGTTCGCCCGACGCGCTGGCGCGCCTGCCCCAGCTCGGCCACAGCCGGCTGGAGCGCATCGCCGCCTGGACGCTGCGCGATCGCGAGGGCCGCGAGCAGGTGTTCCGGCCGGCCGCGAAGCCGCGCCTGGTCGCGGACAATGCCTCGGTGCTGCTCGCGCTGGCGCGCCAGGGCAGCGGCGTCGCCCTGCTGCCGGAATGGCTGGTACGCGGCGACCTGGCCAGCGGGGCACTGATCGACGCGCTGCCGGGCTATCGCTTCCCCGAGCAAGGTGTCTATGCGCTGTATGCGCCGACGCGGCATGTGCCGCAGAAGATCCGCGCCTGGGTGGACTTCATGAAGCGCTATGTCCGCCGGCGCGCTGGGCAGGCCGGCCCCGATGCCGCGCCGGCGTGAGCGCGGATGCCGGCCGTGGATCTATCCCGCCGCCGGCACACCTGGCGCACGCCTCGGTACGCCGTGGGCACCGCCGCCACGGTGCCTTCCTGACCGCCGCCCAGGGCGGCCGGATCGACTGTTCGGCCCAGACAGGGACATTCGCGATCGGCCGGTACGCACGGCGTCGTCGCTTCCCGTGAACGGACACTTTGCGGTATCGCACATTGCAAACTGTATATGTTCGGCATGTGAAACGGGCTGATATCGTATTCGCCTGATACAGATGAATAGCGCCGATCCACTTCCCGTCTTGCACGGCCCGCCGAATGAAACTGCCGATCTATCAGATAGACGCATTTACCGATAAGGTCTTCAAGGGCAACTACGCTGCGGTAGTGCCACTCGAACGCTGGTTACCCGATAGCCTGATGCAGGCGATTGCCACTGAGAACAACCTGTCTGAAACAGCCTTTTTTGTAGAAAATGCCGACGGTGTGTTCGACATCCGCTGGTTTTCGCCGCTGACGGAGATTGCCTTTTGCGGACACGCCACGCTGGCGAGCGCATACGTGATCTTCAAGCGCTGCAGTGATACCAGGGCCATCGAGTTCTTTGCCGAGGCAGTCGGCCGGTTCAGCGTTCTGCAGACGCGTAATGGCCTGATCGAGATGAGCTTCCCGCAACGCCGGCCCGAAAAACTGGAAGAAATCCCAGACAATCTTCTCAAAGGGCTTTCGATAGCGCCCCGGGAAGTCCTGGTCAATCAGCAAGCCTACGTCGCCATCTACGATACAGAACACGAGGTGAGGTCCGTTGTGCCAGAACTCAATCTGCTCTCGGCACTGGGTCCGCTCGATGTCGTCGTGACAGCGCGCGGCGACAATCACGATTTTGTATCGCGCTACTTCTGGCCTGCCAATGGCGGCGATGAAGATCCCGTGACCGGATCGATTCACGCGGCGCTGGCGCCATTGTGGTCCGAGCGACTGGGCAGGTCAGAACTCGAGGCCATGCAGGTATCGCGCCGCAGCGGATTGCTGCATTGCCGCGTGCAGGACGACCGGGTCTATGTCTCCGGTCAAGCGGTCCAATACCTAGAAGGAACGATCGAGGTCCCGGAAGCTTAAGGTGACCGTCGTACCGGGCAAGCGGCCGTTCCAGTGGAGGCCGCCTACGACTGGAGATCGCGAATCGACAGTCCGGCGGCGGCTGAATCCCAACGACTTGTGTTTCGCCACATGGTTTTCCCGGACGGCCCCCGGGGCAGCGCGCCGCCGGTGACGGCGCCCCCTCACTCACATGCGGCCCTTCCACGGCACCAGCCAGGTCTCCGTCTTGCGCATCAGCAGGTCGAAGAGGTAGGCGATCAGCCCGATCAGCATGATGCCCATGATCACCACGTCGGTGCGCAGGAAGTTGGAGGCATTGAGCACCATCTGCCCGAGGCCGGCGGTGGCCGCCACCATCTCGGCCGCCACCAGCGTGGTCCAGCCGAAGCCGATGGCGATACGCATGCCGGTGAGGATGTCGGGCAGCGCCGCCGGCAGCACCACATGGTGGATCACCTGCCAGGGCGTGGCGCCCATCGAGTAGGCGGCGTTGATCTGCTCGATGGTGACCGAGCGCACCCCGGCGCGCGCCGACATGGCGAGCGGGGCGAAGCAGGCCAGGTAGATCAGCAGGATCTTGGAGGTCTCGTCGATGCCGAACCAGATCACGATCAGCGGCAGGTAGGCCAGCGGCGGCAGCGGCCGGTAGAACTCGATGGGCGGATCAAAGACACCGCGCGCGATGCGCGAGACGCCCATCATCACGCCGATCGGCACCGCCGTGGCCACCGCCAGCGCGAAGGCGCCGAACACGCGCACCAGGCTGGCGCGGAAATGCTCCAGCAGCGGCAGCCCGCCCTGCACATTGCCGTTCCAGGCGTCGACGAAGGCGGCGACGATGGCTTCCGGCGTGGGCAGGAACAGCGGCGGCAGCCAGCGCAGGTGGCTGGCCAGCCACCACAGGGCCAGCAGCGATACCACGGTGACGGTGGAGATGCGCGAGCTGGAGCCTTCGCCGGGCAGGCGGTAGCCCGACACGGTGCGCAGCGGGCGGCGCGGCGCGGCCGGCGCGGCGCGCACGGTGGCCGCGGCTTCGAGTCTCTGGGCGGGAGCGGTCATGGTCTTGTCCTCAGTGCGTGGCATGGATCAGGTCGACGATTTCTTCGCGGTAGCGGATGAACTCCGGGTCGGACTTGACCGCGCGCGCGTCGCCGCACTCGATGTAGCGCCGCGCGAAGGGCAGCTCGTAGCTGTGCTCGATGCGGCCCGGCGACGGCGTCATCACGATCAGCCGGGTGGCGAGGAAGAGCGCCTCCTCCACGCTGTGCGTGATGAAGAAGACGATCTTCTGCTCGCGCGCCCACAGCCGCAGGATCAGCGCCTGGATCGATTCGCGCGTGAGCGCGTCGAGCGCGCCCAGCGGCTCGTCCATCAGCATCACCTCGGGGTCGTTGGCGAGCGCGCGGGCGATGCCCACGCGCTGCTGCATGCCGCCCGAGAGCTGGTAGACCGGCTTGTCGGCCACCTTCTCCAACCCGACCTGGGCCAGCTTCTCGCGCGCCACGCGCAGCCGTTCGGCGCGCCCCACGCCGCGCAGGCGCAGGCCGAGCGCAACGTTGTCGACCACGTTGAGCCAGGGCATCAAGGCGTGTTTCTGGAACACCACGCCGCGCTCGGCGCCAGGGCCGTGCACGGGCTTGCCGTCGAGGCGGATCTCGCCCTCGGACGGCTGCATGAAACCGGCGATGCAGGACAGCAGCGTGGTCTTGCCGCAGCCCGAGGCGCCGAGGGCGACGACGAAGTCGCCGCGCTCCATGGTGAGGTTGACCTGCGAAAGGGCCAGCGTCTGGGCGCCACCGCGGCCGCCGTAGTTGACGCTGAGATTGTCGATTTCCAGCTTGGACATGACAGACTTCCTGAAGAGGCTCGAGGCCCCGCCCCGCCATGGTGCGGGGGCCTGCTGCATTCCCCGGCGCAGGGCACTGCGTGCCGCCGCCGGTGCCACGCGTGCCCGGCTTACTGCGCCGCGCGCCGCACCCATTCCGCATTGACGCCGGTGCTGTAGTCCGGCAGCACGTTCTGGATCGTGCCCTGCTCCTTCAGGAAGAGCGCCGCCGAGCGCAGCGCGCTGGCCGCGCCGCCCCCCAGCCAGCGCGCCGAGGCCTGTTCCTGCAGCGTGGGGAAGCCGTACAGCGCCATGCTGGCGGGCACCTCGTCCGCCTTGGCTCCGGTGATGCGCGCCACCGCCTTGACCATCGGCGAGTCGGCGTTCCAGGCGGCCTTGTTGTTGCGGTAGTTGTCGTCGGCGGCGGCCAGCACGCGCACGAACTTGACCATGAAGTCGGGGTTGTCGTGCGCAAACTTCTTGTTGGCGATCATGCCGTCGAAGGTGGACTTGCCGGTCTGCGCGGCGATCTGCCCCGATGTCACCAGCACCTTGCCCGAGCGCTTGACCTTGGCCAGCACCGGGTCCCAGATGAAGGTGGCGTCGATGTCGCCGCGCTCCCACGCCGCGGCCACTTCGGGCGGCCGCATGTTCATGATCTTGACGTCCTTGGGATTGACCTTGGCCTCCTCCAGCGCCACCAGCGTGTGGTAGTGCGTGGTGGAGACGAAGGGCACGCCCACGCGCTTGCCCTTGAGATCGGCCACGCCGTTGATCTGCGTGCCGTTGCGCGCCACCATCGCCTCGGCCGCGTTGATGTCGTCGAGGATCCAGAACAGTTCCACCTCCAGCCCCTGCGACAGTGCCGAGGCGATCGGCGAGGTGCCCGCCTCGCCGATGGCGATCTGGCCGGAAGCCATGGCGCGGATCACGTCGCCGCCGCCGGAGAACTGCCGGAACGAGACCTTGTAGCCGGTCTGCTTCTCCACCTCCTTCATTTCCTGCGCATAGCGCCACGGCACCACCATGTCCTGGTAGGCGATGACGACTTCCTTGCCCTGCGCGTGGGCGGCCGGCGCCAGGACGGCTGCCAGTGCCACGCTTGCTGCGAGTTGCTTGATCCAATGCATGGTCGGACTCCTCGATGAATGAGACTGCGTTCACGCCGCCCGCGGGGACGGCGCGGTGGACCGGTACCGGCGCGCCGCCCGCTTGCGGTGCGTGCAAGCGGGCTTGCTACGGTGCCTGTGCGAGGAGGAGAGGTTGATAAGCATGAGGCATGCCAGTGTCTCCTTTTGCCGGGGACGTCTCGGTGCGTCCTCTCGTTGTGCCGTCTGGCGCGCTGCCGGTGGCCCGGCGGCGCCGCGACATGCCGCTCTGCGCCGCATGTATGCGCCATGTTAGGGAGCCCGACCGGGCGGAGTTAGTGCCACCGGGGGCTTGTTATGGGTCCACCCGGCACGGTGTTCCGGTCACGCCCCATTTCTTATATTTTTCGATACGAATCGTACCGATTTACCAATTTCCTGATTGACCCCGGACGACTTCCGTCCTACATTCGCCTCACAAACTCTTTCCGGAACATTTAGTTCCGTTTTTTAACACATCGGAGACAAGCCATGCCAGAGCAACGCACCACCGCAGCCACCGGCCCGCAAGCCATGACGCCGTCCGAAGCCTTCGTCGAGACCATGGCGGCCAACGGCGTGACCGACATCTTCGGCATCATGGGTTCGGCCTTCATGGATGCCATGGACATCTTCGCGCCGGCTGGCATCCGCCTGGTGCCGGTGGTGCACGAGCAGGGCGCCGCGCACATGGCCGACGGCTACTCGCGCGTGTCCGGCCGCCACGGCGTGGTGATCGGCCAGAACGGCCCCGGCATCAGCAACTGCGTCACCGCCATCGCGGCCGCCTACTGGGCGCACTCTCCGGTGGTGATCGTCACGCCGGAAGCCGGCACCATGGGCATCGGCCTGGGCGGTTTCCAGGAAGCCAAGCAGCTGCCGATGTTCCAGGAATTCACCAAGTACCAGGGCCACGTGACCAACCCGGCACGCATGGCCGAGTTCACCGCGCGCTGCTTCGACCGCGCCATGGACGAGATGGGCCCGACCCAGCTCAATATCCCGCGCGACTACTTCTACGGCCAGATCAAGGCCGAGATCCCGCAGCCGCGCCGGCTGGACCGCGGCCCCGGCGGCGAGCAGAGCCTGAACGAGGCGGCCGAGCTGCTGGCCCAGGCGAGGTTCCCGGTCATCATCTCCGGCGGCGGCGTGGTGATGGGCGATGCGGTGGCCGAATGCCAGGCGCTCGCCGAGCGCCTGGGCGCGCCGGTGGTCAACAGCTACCTGCACAACGATTCCTTCCCCGCCAGCCATCCGCTGTGGTGCGGCCCGCTGGGCTACCAGGGCTCCAAGGCAGCGATGAAGCTGATCGCGCGCGCCGACGTGGTGCTGGCGCTGGGCTCGCGCCTGGGACCGTTCGGCACCCTGCCGCAGCACGGCATGGACTACTGGCCCAAGGACGCCAAGATCATCCAGGTCGACGCCGACCACAAGATGCTCGGCCTGGTGAAGAAGATCTCGGTCGGTATCTGCGGCGACGCCAAGGCCGCCGCCGCGGCGCTGACCCAGCGCCTGGCCGGCCGCACGCTGGCCTGCGACGCCACCCTCCGTCAGCGCGCCGACGAGATCGCCGCCGAGAAGGCCGCATGGGAAAAGGAACTGGACGAGTGGACGCACGAGCGCGACCCGTACAGCCTGGACATGATCGAAGAGCAGAAGCAGGAACGCACGCCGAACGGCGGCCACTACCTGCACCCGCGCCAGGTGCTGCGCGAACTGGAACGCGCCATGCCCGCCGACGTGATGGTCTCCACCGACATCGGCAACATCAACTCGGTGGCCAACAGCTACCTGCGCTTCGACAAGCCGCGCAGCTTCTTCGCGGCCATGAGCTGGGGCAACTGCGGCTACGCCTTCCCCACCATCATCGGTGCCAAGGTCGCCGCGCCGCATCGCCCGGCCATCTCGTACGCCGGCGACGGCGCCTGGGGCATGAGCCTGATGGAAACGCTGACCTGCGTGCGCCACAACATCCCGGTGACGGCCGTGGTATTCCACAACCGCCAGTGGGGCGCGGAGAAGAAGAACCAGGTGGACTTCTACAACCGCCGCTTCGTCGCGGGCGAACTGGACAGCCCGTCCTTCGCCGGCATCGCGCGCGCCATGGGTGCGGAAGGCATCGTGGTAGACCGCCTGGAGGACGTCGGCCCGGCGCTCCAGCGCGCCATCGACCTGCAGATGAACCACGGCAAGACCACCATCGTGGAGATCATGTGCACGCGCGAACTGGGCGACCCGTTCCGCCGCGATGCGCTCTCCAGGCCGGTGCGCTTGCTGGACAAGTACAAGGACTTTGTCTGAGGGCGGAGCAGGGGCCTTCGCACTGCCGATGTTCTGCTCCCCTCTCCCACTCGTGGGAGAGGGGCCGGGGGTGAGGGTGGGCGCCGGCGCGAAGTGCATGCCATCGTGCTGGCGCAGGCCTGCCCTCTCCCCCAACCCCTCTCCCGCACGCGGGAGAGGGGAGCCCGGTTGTCGGCAAGGCCAGGGCTTTCGCGCTGCCGAGGCATCGCCCCTTTGAACACCGCACTATCGAGTCCACACCATGAAAGCGCTCCACCGCATCATCGACCATGCCCGCGCCCAGCCACGCCGCATCGTGCTGTGCGAGGCCGACGACGTCCGCGTGCTGCAGGCCGCGCAGCGCGCAGCGCGCGAGGGCATTGCGCGCATCCTGCTGGTAGGCCGGCCCGACGTCGCCTGCCGCACGGCGCTGGAGGCAGGCGTGCCGCTGGAAGGCATCGAGCTGGTCGATCCGGCCACCTCCCCGCTGGCTCCGGCGCTGGCGGCCGAACTGCATGCGCTGCGCGCCGCCAGGGGCATGAGCGCCGAACAGGCGCAGGCGGCAATCCTGGACCCGCTCTGCTTCGCCAACCTGATGGTCCGCGCCGGCCATGCCGACGGTTCGGTCGCCGGCGCGCTGCACACGACCGCCGACGTGGTGCGCACGGCGCTGCAGGTCATCGGCGCGGCACCCGGTTGCAGGCTGGTCTCCAGCTTTTTCCTGATGATGTTGTGCGAGCCCTTCCACGCCCTCAAGGGCGGCCTGATCTTCTCCGACTGCGGCCTGGTGGTCGACCCCGATGCGCAGGGGCTGTCGGAGATCGCCATGGCGGCCGCGGACAGCGCGGCCGGCCTGCTGATGGAGGAACCGCGCGTGGCCATGCTGTCCTTCTCCACCAGCGGCAGCGCGCGCCACGCGGCGGTGGACAAGGTGGTGGCGGCCACCGAGCGCGTGCGCGCGCTGCGGCCCGAGCTGGCCATCGATGGCGACGTGCAGCTCGACGCGGCCATCGTCGCCGAGATCGCGCAGCGCAAGGTGGCGCATTCGCGCGTGGGCGGACATGCCAACGTACTGGTCTTTCCCAGCCTGGAAGCCGGCAACATCGGCTACAAGCTGGCCGAGCGGCTGGGTGGGGCCAAGGCCATCGGCCCGCTGCTGCAGGGGCTGGCCAAGCCGGCCAACGATCTCTCGCGCGGCTGCAGCGCCGAGGACATCTTTCACGTGATCGCCGTCACCGTGGTACAGGCCCAGCGTGCCGATGCGGCACGCACGCCGGCGGCCGATGCCACGGCGACCGCGGCCCCGGCACCATGAGCGCCCTGCCCGCCGCCGGCGCGGCGGCGCTGTTCGCGGGGGCGCTGCCCATGCTGGCCGTGATGGCCGCCGCCGGCTACTTCCAGACGGTGACCGGCTTCGGCCTCGGCATGATCGTGATGGGCGCGGCCAGCGTGCTGCAGCTCGCCCCGGTGGCGACGCTGGCCGTGCTGGTCAGCCTGGTGACGCTGGCCAACAGCGCGGTCGCCCTGCCCGGCCGGATGCAGCGCATGGACTGGCCGGCGGTGCGCGCCGCCACGCTGGGCCTGCTGCCCTCGGTGGTGGCGGGCGCCCTGCTGCTCGATTACCTCGACCAGCGCGCGGCCGACCTGCTGCAACTGCTGCTGGGCGCGGTGATCCTGTACGGCGGCCTGGGCGCGGCCTGGCGGCCCGAACCGCTGCAGCGGCGTTCCAGCCAGCGCAGCTTCTTCCTGAGCGGGGTCTTCGGTGGCCTGCTCAGCGGCCTGTTCGGCGTCTCCGGACCGCCCCTGATCTTCCAGTTCTACCGGCAGCCGCTGCGGCTGGCGGAGATCCGCGGCGCGCTGATCCTGGTCTTCACCGTGAGTTCGACGATACGCACGCTGTTCAGCCTGAGCCAAGGGCGGCTCGATGCCGCGCTCTGGCTGCAGGCGGCACTGGCGGTGCCGGTGGTGGCGCTGGCCACCGCGGCGGCGCGGCGCTTTCCGCCACCGCTGTCGGGGGGCGCCACGCGCCGGCTGGCCTTCGGCGTGCTGGTGCTGATCGGCGGCGGCCTGGCGGCGCCGGCGCTGCTGGCCTTGCTGCGCGGCGGCGCCGCCTGACGCAGCGGCGCGACTGCGCCGACGGCTGCCAGCCCAGCCCCAGGCTCTTCTGCAGAGGGGTCAGGCCTCGCAGGGCGGCAACTGCGGCCGCCCTCGTTTCTCCACGCTCGCGGGCATCGCGCGTGCCGCGGCGCGCCGCCATCCCCGCCCCGTACCATACCCGCCACCGCATTCCGGACCCCTGCCCAATTGGCGGGACGATTGGGTTAGCGCCCGCTCCCTCCCCCCTCGTACCCTTGCTGCGCCGGCGTATCGCCGCGCGGACAACCATAACGCCTGACACGGCGGAGGAACGAGGAGAAACGCATGAAGAGAGCGGGAGCATGCCTGGTGGCAGCATTGGGCGCGGGAGCGGGTACGGCAAGCGCCCAGTCGGGCGTGACCATCTACGGGGTCGCGGACGTCTACATGGAGTACGTCAAGTCCGGCGCCAACCATGCCATGCGCATCGAGGATGGCGGGCTGTACCAATCCCGCTGGGGACTGCGCGGCAAGGAGGAACTCGCATCGGGACTCGCCGCGGTGTTCAACCTGGAAACGGGCCTGGCGCTGGACAGCGGCAACGTCCAGCAAGGCGGACGGCTGTTCGGCCGCCAGGCGTGGGTCGGCCTGAGCAGCACCACCTGGGGCGCGCTGACCCTGGGCCGGCAGAACACGCCGATCTACTACATCGAGGGGCAGGCCTCGGCCTTCGGCTTCTCACCGTATGGCCCGCTCGGGCGCCTGCAGAACAGCGGGCCGGCCGGCAGCAGCCTGACGGCGCGCGCCGATAATTCCATCCGCTACGAGACGCCCGAGATCGCCGGCCTGCAGGCCAGCGCGCTGTTCTCCTTCGGCGCCGAGCGCACCGGCCCGCCGCGCGACGCGGACTGGCTGAAGGCGGTGGGACTGACCTACTCGCGCGGCCCGCTGTGGCTTGGCCTGGCCTACGAGCGCACGTACAGCATCGCCGCGGTCGCCAATGCCGACCGCGACGAACGCGCGATCGGCGCCACCTACGAACTGCCCTGGTTCAAGCTGTTCGTCAACGGGCGCCAGGCCACGCGCTGGGTGCCGGGGCAGGCAACGCTCAAGGACCGCGGCTTCCACGTCGGCGCCACCATTCCGGCGGGCCCGGCCGGCCTGGTGCTGCTGGCCTACGGCATGCAGCGCTCGGTCGACACGCCGAACCGCGGCCAGCAGGCCTCGATCGGCTACCAGTACTCGCTGTCCAAGCGCACCACGCTCTACGCGAATGCCAGCAAGATCTGGAACAAGAACAAGGCCAACTATACGTTCTCCAATGTGCCGAACGAGGTCACGCCGGGCGGCGTTTCCAACCCGCAGGGCATCATGGCCGGGATGCGGCACCTGTTCTGAAGTACGGCGGCAAGGAGGCCGGATACGGCCTCCGGGCGGGCGCTCCGCGCGGCAGGCGGAGTACCGCGCCGCGCTCAGCCGCGCGGACCTTCCCCCATGCCCGCGAGCGGGATGCCGCCGAGAAAGCGCTCGACCCGCGTGGCCAGGTCCACCGGCGCCTCGTCCATCGGATAGTGGCCCGCATTGCCGATCGCTTCGATCGCCAGTTCGAGGAACAGCGCACCGTAGGTCTGCTTCATGACCTCGGCGGTCAGCGACGGGTCGTGCTCGCCGACCAGCAGCAGCGTCGGGATACGGGTGCCGGCGAGCTGGGCGGAATGATCCGTATCGGCCCAGGCCCTGAAATAGGCCGCGAAGGCCTCGGCGTCGGCGTGCCGCTCCGACTCGCGGACCATCTTTTCCACCCAGTGCCGGCTCAGCCGATTGCCGGTCGAAAAGTCGATGATGCCGAAGCGCGCCTCGGCATCTCCGGAGGCGCGCTCGAACAGGCTGCGCGAGGCTTCGTCGAACGGCACCGCGGTCGGCGGCACCGGCGTGACACCGACCATGGCGGCGACGCGCGCGGGGGCGAGCGCCGCCACCGCCTGCATGCCCTTGCCTCCCATCGAGTGCCCGAGCAGCGCGAAACGCTGCCATCCGAGCGCATCGGCGCAGGCCAGCACGTCGCGCGCGATCTCGCGCATGGAGAACTCGCCCCGGACCGCCTTGCGGCTGCCGTAGCCCCGGTAATCGATAAAGGCGTAGGTGAAGCGCTCGCCGTCCAGCGCGTCGGTGAAGGCGCCCCAGCCCCGTGCATGGCCGAACCAGCCGTGCAGGGCGATGACATGCCTGGGACCGGTGCCGACCGTGAAGATTGCGGCGTCGATATCGCGGCTCATTGCGTCTCGCATTGCGTCTCCCGTTGTGATTGGATCGGACGCCCATCTTGCCGCACGCGCCGCGCGGCCGGCGCCCCGGCGGCGAGATTCCCGGACCATCGGGTAAGCGCCCGGCCCGTCCGGCGCCGCCGCGCAGAACGGTGGACGCTTGGGTAAACGCCTCGCCATTGCGGGAAGCGGCCCGCCGCCAGATCCGTAGAGTAGCAGCCGGGATACGCACGGTTTTCCGGTGCGTCGCGGCCGTGCAACACGGCACATTTCGACAAGACACGACGCCGTGCGGCGCACCGCCACGCACCGCCACGCATCATCGGCACCAGTCATGAGGAGACAAGATCCAATGCACCACCGCAAGCACCTGACCTGGCGCGCCGCTCCCGCGCGGCTGGCCGCGCTCGCCATCCTGGCCGCCACGCTCGCGGGCCTGCCGGGCGGCGCGGCACGGGCCGCGGGCACGGACGGGGCCCCATCGCCTGCGCCGTCGCCGGGCTGGAAGCCAACCAGGCCGATCGTCTTCATCGTGCCCTTTCCCCCCGCGGGCATCAACGATGTGCTGGCCCGCACCGTGGCCCAGCGCCTGTCGACCGCGCTGGGCCAGCCCGTGGTGGTGGAGAACCGCCCTGGCGCCAGCGGCAACATCGGCGCGGAGGTGCTGTCGCGGGCAACGCCCGATGGCCACACGATCGGCATCCTGAACAGCATCCACGGGGTCAACGCCGCCTTCTACCGCAAGCTGCCCTACGACATCACGCGCGATCTCGTGCCGGTGGCGCCGCTGGGCGAATCGCCGCTGGTGCTGGTCACCAATCCGCGCACGCCCTACCAGTCGGTCGCCGAACTGATTGCCTATGCCAAGGCGAATCCCGGCAAGGTCAACTACGGCGGGCCGACCAGCTACCCGCTCGAGATGATCAAGACGATGGCCGGCGTCGATATCACCAACGTGCCGTACAAGGGGAGCGGACCGACCATCAACGACATGATCGCCGGCCACATCGACCTGGCGACCGGCCCGCTGCTGGAATACATGCCCCACGTCAAGACCGGCAAGCTGAGGCTGCTGGCCGTGGGCACCGCCAACCGGCTCAAGGCGCTGCCGGCCGTCCCCACCGTCGCGGAGAGCATCCCCGGCTATGACATCACGGTGTGGTACGGCGTGTTCGCGCCCAAGGGCACGCCGGCGCCGATCGTGGAACGCCTGCGCGGCGAGATCCGCAGCCTGATGAAGGATGCCGAGGTACGCGACAAGCTGGCAGCGCTCAGCGTGGATACGGCCTTCAGCCAGGCCGGCGCGAATGCGCTGCCGAACCGCGTGGCCAGCGAAACCGAGCGCGCCAAGCGCATCGTCGCCAGGACCGGCGGCTATCTCAACTGAAGCGGCGGACCGCCGAGAGGAGGCAGAGGTGAGTGACCTCTTTCCACTGCGCCGCCGCTGCGCCGCCATGCTGGCCGCTTGCGCCCTGTCCGGGCCGTTGCTGGCACAGCCGCTGCCGCCCGAAGCAGCAGCTGCGGCGGCGCGACGTACGGCGGAACAGGTCTGCGCGGCGTGCCACGGGCAGGCGGGCCAGAGCACGCAGGCCCGATATCCCAGCCTGGCCGGCCAGGATGAAACGTATCTCTTCAAGCAGCTGCGCCAGTTCCGCGCGGCCGACGGCAAGCCGGCACTGCGCCAGGACGCCACCATGGCCGCGGTGGTTCACGGCATGGGCGACGAGGAGATGCACGAGCTGGCCCGCTACTTCAGCCGCCAGCCCCATGCGCGCGGACAGGCCGCGCAGCCGCAGCTGGTCGAGGCCGGCAAGGCCATCTATCGGCAAGGCAACCCCGCCAGCCGGCTGCCTGCCTGCGTGACTTGCCATCGGCCCGACGGCGGCGGCATCCCGCCGGACTTCCCGCGCCTGGCCGGCCAGCAGCCGGCCTATGTCGTCAAGCAGCTGCACGCATGGAAGGCCGGCACGCGCGGGGGACCGGGCAAGCTGATGAGCCTGCTGGTCCCGCTGATGAGCGACGAGGAGATCGAGGCGGTCGCGCAGTATGTCGCGCAGCTGCCCTGAGCGGCCCCCCCCTCGGCAAGAAAGACTTTCGCCGTCCCGCCGTACGCTTGCCGGCGACGGCTCCACCAGGAAGCAACAGAGGAAGAGAGTACGCAAGATGAAGATCGACAGGAGACAGTGGTTCAAGACCGCCAGCGCCCTCGGCCTGGGGGCCGCATCGTTCAAGGCGCTGGCGCAGGGCAGCCCCGCGGATGCCCGCGCCATGCCCGGCGGCGCGGCGCCGCTGCCGGTATCGCGCCCGGGCAGGATCCATACGATCGAGTCCGGCAGCGAGACGGTGCGTGTCGGCATCCTCGACCCGAAGGCGGCACCGGTCGTGCGGATCGAATCCGGCGATCTCGTCAAGTATCCCGACACCTGGGTCAACTGGGCCAACGGCGCCAAGTACGGCATGCGCTACGAAGACCGTGAGCCGGTGCGCAAGCGCTTCCCCCAGGGGCCCTACTCGAACGTGGGGCCGGTGGAGCTGCTGGGCGCGATGCCGGGCGACGTGGTGGAGTGCCGCATGGTGCGGCTGCGGCCGATCGGCTGGGGCTGGAACTCGGCGCCCAAGGGCGTCGGCGCGCTGCCGAACGATTTCGCCAAGCCCTACCTGCGCTACTTCAAGTTCGACGAGGAACGCCGGTACACCGAGTTCGCGCCCGGCATCCGCATCAAGCTGGCGCCGTTCCAGGGCGTGATGGCGGTGCAGCCGGCCGGCGACGAGCCCGTCAGCGGCATCCTCAGCGGTCCTTACGGCGGCAATCTCGTGCTGCGCGAGCTGGTCGAGGGCACCTCGCTGTTCCTGCCGGTCCAGCGCCCCGGCGCCATGATCTGGACCGGCGACTCCCATGCCGCGCAGGGCGACGGCGTGGTCAACCAGACCGCCATCGAGACCGCCATGGAAGACATGCGCATCCAGTACTTCCTGCACAAGCGGCGCGCGCTGGCCCTGCCGATGGCGGAAACGCCCGGCCACTGGATCGTGCTCGGCTTCGGCAAGAATCTCGACGAGGCGCTGACCGCCTGCCTGCGGCAACTGATCGAATGGGTCAGCGCGGCGGCAGGGATGGATCCGCAGGATGTCTATTCGCTGGCCAGCATCGCCGCCGACTTCCGCATCACCCAGTACTCCAACCAGACCGCCAGCAACTACACCTCGATTCCGCCCAAGACCGTGCACTGCATGCTGCCCAAGGCCGTATTCGACGCCGCCATGCTCGACCAGCTGTCGCGCTCGCTGCGCGGCTGACGGGCCCGCCCCTCGGCTGCCGCGCGGTGCCTCAGCCGGCCCGCGCGGAGCCGGTCATGCCGACGCGGCGGAACTCCGAGGGGCTGAGCCCGAGGTGCTGGACGAAGAAGCGCGTGAAGTGTCCCTGCGCGCTGAAGCCGAGCTGGTGCGCCACGTCGCTGATGCTCGCCTGCTGCTCGGCCAGCAGGCGCGTGGCGATGCTGACCCGCACCCAGTCCAGGTACTGCTGCGGCGAGATGCCCATGCAGGCCTTGAACTGGTCGAACAAGCGGCTGCGCGACATGCCCACGGCACCGGCGACCGTTTCCACGCTGGGGTTCTCCCACACATGCGCGCGGATATATTCCGCGGCACGCTTGATGCGGTAGTCGAGCGGCCTCGCGCTGGCCAGGACTTCGGTCATGGAGCGGCGCTGCACGTGGCGCGCGGCCACCTGGCCTACCAGCCCGGCGAGCGCGGCCTCGCAATCCGCCGGGCCGTCGCCGGCGTCATGGGCCAGGCAGCCGGCGAGCGCTGCCAGCGCCGCGGCGGTCGGCGCGTCCATGCGCACGAGCGGCTGCGGAAAACGCAGGCCGACGGCGGGATGGTCGGCCGCGAGCGTATCGCCCAGCCATTGCGGCTCCAGCAGCAAGGCCAGCAGCAAGGAAGGCTCGCCCTCCTGCGGCAGCTTGGCGTGCGTCGCCCAAGGATTGATCAGCAGCGCGCAGCCGTCGCCCAGCCGGTGCTGCTCGCCGTCGACCTTGAAGCAGGCGTCCGCGCCGCCGAGCTTGAAGATCAGGTGGAATTCCGCATGCGCATGGGCCACGAGCGGCCCTGCGGTCAGGTGCAGGGTGGCGCGCCCGAAGCTGCCAAGGGCGATGCGTATCTGGCGGTCTCTTGCCATTCAGAATGTCTCCGCGTGAACCGCGCCGGCCGGGCTGTCCTGCGGACGGCCCGGCACCGCCGCGCCGAGGGCCCGCGCACAGGCAGGCGTGCGGGGGCGGGCGCGGACGTTCCGGCTCGGGTGGGATCGAGTCCCTCTCGCTTGAATGCAAACGTTTGCATTCCGCCAGCGCATTATCGATGCCGCGCCAGGAGCGTCAAGAGGCGTATCGCAGACACTGGTCGCACGGACGCCGTGCCCACGCGAGAATCTCCAATGAAGACAAGGAGATAGCGCACGGCATCGGAAATCATCGGAAATACCCTAGGGTTGCCTGGGCACCACGGCAAGTGCTGCCGGCGGCGCACCAGGAACGCTCCCTGGTCCCGCCCGCTCAAGCCCCGCTCCACGGCGGCGGCACCTCCAGCCCGCGTGCCAGCCCTTCCAGCGCTGTCACGGTGGCGCCCGGCAATGCCACGCCATCCGCGCGGCGCGCCCGCGCTTCGGCATAACCGCGCTCGCCGGGCAAGCGTGGCGGGCCTTCGGCCGAAGGAGGCAGGCCGCGGATGGCCGCGGCCAGTTCGCTCACCTGCGCGTGGAAGCGGGCCGGCTCCATCAACTGGGCAATGTCGATGGCGAGGAACCACGCATTCTGCGTGTGGCGCGCTGCCCCCGCGCCCGCCTCCGCGCCGAGCGCCGGGGCAAGGATCGGATGGCCGGCCAGCAGGCTGCAGGCGATCTCGGCCATCAGGGCCAGGCCGGAGCCCTTGGCCCCGCCCAGCGGCAAGGGAGTCGCCGCCCGCCGCGCGTCCGTGGTCGGCCTGCCCTCGGCATCGATGGCCCAGCCAGGCGCCAACGGCATGCCGGTGGCGCGCGCCTGCATCAGCTTGCCCAGCGCGACGGCCCCCGAAGCCATGTCGAACAGGATCGGGTCAGACGGGTGAGACGGCCCCGGGCAGGCCATCGAGAGCGGCGCGGTCGAGACTCCCGCGGCGGCGGCACCGTGGTAAGCCATCAGCGGGCCGGAGGCCGCCATGGCCATGGCGAACAGCCCGGCCCGGGCGGACCGGGCGGTGTGGAAACCGAGCGCGCCGGTATGCGTGGTCTCGCGCAGCAGCACCAGGCTGGCCCCGGCGCGCCTGGCCCCGGCTTCGGCCAGTTCGCGTGCCGCGCGCATGCCGACCGCGCCGGCGCAGCGCCCGCCTTCCACCACGGACAGCGCCGGCAGGCACAGGCCGGGGCGCGGCTGTGCCTGGCCGTCCATCTCGCCGCTGGCCAGCCAGCGCGCATACAGCGGCAGGCGTGCGACACCGTGCCCGTGCGCGCCGCGCAGGTCGGCCCACACCAGGCTCTCGGCGACCAGCGCGGCATCCGGGGCTTGCAGGCCGGCACAGGCCAGCAGCGAGGCGGCGAAGGCCTGCAGCCGCGCGGCATCGATGCGCAGGGGAGCCGCTTCGCTCATGCCGCCTGCTCCCGCTCGCGCCGCACGGGGAAGTACCTGCGCAGCCAGTCCGCGACCAGGTTCAGGACCATGCGGTTGTCATCGGAGAAGATGAAGTGGTCGACATTCGCCACCAGGTGCAGGTCGGCCGGCATGCCGGCGTGGCGGAACAACTCGATCGATTGCTCGGTCGGCGTGACCGAGTCGTCGGCGGGATGCAGCAGCAGCAAGGGCCTGGGCGCGATCTTCGCGACCACCGCATTGGGGCGGAAGCGCAGCATGCTCTCGACCACCTCGAAGGGAAACTCCAGGAAGGAGCCGGCCGGCAGGTTGCCGCGCAGGCTGGGCGGAATGGGCACGATATCGAAGCGCGACACCGGCATCGACACCCCCTGGCTGCGCTGCGCGCGGCCGCGCGCCACCATCTCCTCGAAACGCTGCCAGGCCTGCGCGCCGGCGTGCTGCTGGCGCAGCTTGGCTTCGCCATCGCCCCAGCCGGCCGAGGCGATGCAGGCGGCGATGCGCGCATCCACGCCGGCCGCGTAGACGGCCACCGCCGCGCCGAAGCTGTGGCCCATCACCGCCACCCGCGCGGGATCGACCTGCGGCAGGGTCTGCAGGAAGCTGACCGCATGGCGCGTGTCGGCCACCTGGTCTTCGCACAGCACCTTGGCCCGCTCGCCCTCGCTGTTGCCGCAGCCGCGCATATCGAAGCGCAGCACGACGTAGCCGAGCGACGAGAACAGGCGCGTGGCCAGCTGCACCATGCCGTCGTCCTGGTTGCTGCCGAAGCCGTGCAGGACCGCGATGGCGGGCCGGCGCTCGCCGGGCTCGGCATCGGCGGGCAGATGGAGGGCTCCCGCCAGCAGGAGGCCGTCGGAGTCGAATGTCACAGGGGTATGCACGTTGTGTTTCCAGGGTGGGTTGACAGGAAGTCGTCGGCCCGGGCGAGCGGGCCATGGATACCGCCGGCGCGGCGGCGTTGTGCGAGCGGCTCAGCGGCCGCCGCGCTCCGCCAGCGCGCCGATGGCCCGGATGCCGGCGCGTACCGCATCCTCGTCGGTCTGCGACGAGGCCGCGCTTGCGCCGGCGGCGCCCACCAGCGTGTCGCCGAAGAAGATGGGCAGGGAGCCCTGGGAGGGGAACATCGGCCCGCCGTAGGACAGCGCGCTGATCTGGCCGAACACGATGGGATTGGCCCGGTAGCGTTCCATCAGCTCGCGCCCGCTGACGCCGCCGGTGGCGACGCTGGCGAGCGCCTTGCCGCGCGCCACGTCGAAGCTGCCGAACGGCACACCGCTCATGCGGGCAGCGGCCACCACATGCCCGGAGGCATCGACCACGACGATGGAGATGCCGGTCTGCAGCGACTTCGCATAGGCCACCGCGGCCTGGATCAGCGCTTGCGCCTGATCGAGGGAAATGTGGGCGGCCGGCACGGTGCCCGCGGGGGCCGCCGGCTGCGCGGACGCGGATGCCGCCGCGCCGAAGCAGGCGGACAGGACAAGGGAAGCCAGGGCTTTGCTCAGGGTCATGGGAGCTCCAGTGGAGTGAAACCTGCGGCCGCGCCGGCAGCGCGGCGGCGCCTCGCATGACATCGCCGTGCCGCCCCAGGGCCATCGACCATGAGGGTAAAGGCCCGCCGTGCCAGCGCAGGCACCCAAGACTCCACTGGCTTGCCCAATGGTCCGATTCTGTCCGGCCGGCATCCGTGCACCCTGTCCGGCGCGCCAGGCCGAGGCGGCATGCATCACCGAAGTGCGCAGCAGGGCCGGCTGACGGCTCGCATTAGAGACATTACGGGCCACCCGGCTGCCAGCGGGCGTGGCCGGACTTCCAAGCCACCGGACGGACGGCAAGGCGGACCCGCAATGTCCCAGCACTCACAAGAAGTAGCTCTCAACCCACATTCAGCATGCGCATTGCGCCACGATGACACTCCGCCCGTGCCGAACACGATACAAAGACCGCGCGATGGCGAGCGAAGCGGAACCAGACCGCGCCTCCGGCACGCGGGTGCCGCCGCCACCGCGCCCCAATGCGGCGCGGAGCCTCACCCCCGCTGCCCCGCCCCCCGCATCCGGTAGGTCAGCACCGGCCGCAGGCGCGCCAGGATGGTCAGCAGGCCTTCATCGCGCAGGGCATGCACCACGCTGTCGATCGGCTTGTAGGCGTCGGGGGCTTCCTCGTAACGCAGCGCGTGGTCGCCGCAGATGACCAGGCTGCCGAGCCGCGTGCGGGCGAGCTGGTCGGGCGTGTAGCGCCGCGCCAGCCGCTCGCGGCTTTCGCCACGCGACCACTTGCGGCCGGCGCCGTGGGCGAGCGAGAACAGGCTGTGCGCGGCGGGCAGCGGCCGCACCAGGTAGCTGTAGTCGCCGCGCGAGCCGGGGATCACCACCGGGCCCTGGTCGGCCGGCGCCGCGCCCCGGCGGTGCAGCCAGCCGCGCACGCCGTCCACTTCGGCCGCCGCCACGAGGTTGTGATGCCGGTCGAGCAAGGCCTGCCCCGCACCGCCGCCCAGGCGTGCCAGCACACGCCGCGCGAGCAGGGCGCGGTTGGCGCGCGCCAGGCCTAGCGCCTGCGCATGGCTGGCGAGGTAGGCGGCGGCCTCCGTGCTGCCTTCCGCCAGGCCATCGTGGCCGCAGCGCGCCATGTGCTCGTGCAGGACGGTCTCGCCCAGTCCGCGCGCGCCACCGTGCACCAGCAGCAGCAGGCGGGCAGGATCGATGCCGAGCGCCGCCACGGCGGCGGCGTCCTCGATACCGTCGACCTGCTGCAGCTCAGCGAAGGGATTGCCGGCCCCCGGGCCACCCAGGGCGTCGAGCACGGCAGCGTGGCTGCCGTGCGCCGCCGCCAGCCGCGCGGCCTCGTCCTGCCAGGCGGCATCGGGCGGACCGTCGAGGTCGCCCAGGCTCCGGTCGAGGCGCTCGGGGCTGGCTGCCGCGGCGTCGACGCCGGTCTGCCACAGCGCCATGCCGGCGCCGATATCGCCGCCGACCAGCGCCGGATAGAGGCGGCCGACGGCGAAGCTGGCGGCGCCCGCCGGATAGGCACGGCCGGGATGCAGGCCGGGCATGGCGACCAGCCGCCGCATGCCGGGCAGCTCAAAGGTGGAGTGGAGTTGATGGACAGCCTGGCTGTCGATCCAGGTGTCGTCCGAAGCGATCAAGGAGATCCCCTCGGCAAAATGCACGATGCCGTTGCCCATAGGCCTTTCCGGAGAGATTGCGGGAAGCAGGAACCAGAGGTGGCAGGCCGGAGCCGGGCAACGCAAGCCTTCCCGCGCAGGAGCGGGAAACGGGGAACAGGGTCAGCCGAGGCGCGGTCTGCAAAGAATCAGAACAGTCTTCATGTCGATCTCCTTTGCATAGCGGTTGGGTTGAGGCAAGTTGGCGATGCTAAGCCGGCCAGGTGTGCGCGGCAAGCCCCACGGCCGGGTGGAATGCTTCGCTGTCGCGACGGCACGACAGCGGCCGGCCCGGCCGCGCCGGCGCCCGCCGCGCCGCGGCGCCTGCTCGCAAACCCGGAGCCCGGGTGCCGGTGGCGCTGTCCGGCCTCCACCGGCGCCGCCTTTTTTCCTTGTGCATCAAGGCTGTGCAACCCTTGCACGTTTTCGAGAATCGTTTTACGCGAGGACCGGACCCGCCTAGCATGCGCTTACCCCTTCGATCCGGACACGAGACCGGCCACAGGAGACAGCATGCGATCGCACCACCACGGCAAGCCGCCGTCCGGCTGAAGCCCCGCTTCCGCTGCCACCGGACAGACCGGTGCAGCGGCAACAGGTAACAGGCCAGCCGGCCTGGCCGCCCCGCCAGGCCGCCTATTCCGACGCTTGATGCGCACGCGCGCCCGGTCCCCGCGAGGGCACCGGCCGGCCGCGCTTGCGCCCGGCGCCACCGCATTACCGCATTACCGGATGACTTGACCGCCCGCCGCCAGCCGCGGCGGTTCCCCTCTCCGAACGAGATCAACGAGACCAACGAGACCAACCATGACCCCCTCCTCGCAAGCGATCACCGAAGCCGCCACCAGCCGCTTCGTCACCATCCAGGAAGCCGGCCAGGACCTGCGCATCCACTACAACGACGTCGGCAGCGGCGCCGAGACCGTCGTCATGCTGCACGGCTCCGGTCCCGGCGCCAGCGGCTGGGCCAACTTCAGCCGCAATATCGAGCCCTTCGTCGCGGCCGGCTACCGCGTGCTGCTGGTCGACTGCCCAGGCTGGAGCCAGAGCGACACCATCGTCTGCACCGGCTCGCGCTCCGAGCTCAATGCGCGCGCGCTGCTGGGCGTGCTCGACGCCATCGACCACCCGGGCCCCGTGCACATCATCGGCAACTCCATGGGCGGCCACAGCGCCGTGGCCTTCGCGCTGGCCAATCCGGCGCGCGTCGGCAAGCTGGTCCTGATGGGCGGCGGCACCGGCGGCCCGAGCCTGTTCCAGCCGATGCCGCTGGAGGGCATCAAGCTGCTGCAGGGCGTCTATCGCGAGCCGACCCTGGAGAACCTCAAGAAGATGCTGAACGTCTTCATGTACGACGCCAGCCGCCTGACCGAGGAACTGATCCAGGCCCGCCTGGACAACACGCTGGCGCGGCGCGACCACCTGGAGAACTTCGTCAAGAGCCTGGCCGCCAACCCGCGCCAGTTCCCCGACGTGGGCCACCGCCTGGGCGAGATCGCCGCGCCGGCGCTGGTCATCTGGGGCCGCGACGACCGCTTCGTGCCGATGGACGTGGGCCTGCGCCTGGTCTGGGGCATGCAGAACGCCGAGATGCACATCTTCAACCGCTGCGGCCACTGGGCGCAGTGGGAGCATGCCGAGAAGTTCAACCGCATGGTGCTCGACTTCCTCGCGCACTGAGCCGTCCGTCCAGCGCCCCCCGCCACCACAGAACCACTACGGAAGAGACAACAGCATGGACGTTCGTGAAGCCATCCGCACGCAGCCGATGCGCCGGCTGCAGTGGCAGACCGTGGCGGTCTGCCTGGTGCTGACCATGATCGACGGGTTCGAGATCCTGGTCATGGCCTTCGTCGCGCCGCACCTGGCCAAGGCCTGGCACCTGAGCCCGGTGGAGGTCGGCTACCTGCTGAGCGCCGGCGTGCTCGGCACGGCCCTGGGGGCGATCTTCCTGTCGCCCCTGGCCGACCGTATCGGCCGGCGCCCGCACGCCATCGCCTGCCTGGTCCTGATCACGCTTGGCATGGGCCTGTCAGCGGCCGCGCAGAACGTACCGCAGCTGGTGGCGTTCCGCGCCTTCGCGGGGTTGTCGATCGGCGCGCTGGTGGCCACGCTCAACATCACCGCGTCCGAATACAGCTCGCAGCGCCGGCGCGGCGTGGTGATGGGGATCTACGGCATCGGCCTGCCCGCCGGCGCCGCCCTCGGCGGCGCCCTCAGCGGCCTGCTGATCGCCGCCTATGGCTGGCGCGCGCCCTTCATTTTCGGCGCGCTGATCACCGCGCTGATGCTGGTGGTGGTCATCGCCGTCCTGCCCGAGTCGATCGACTACCTGGTGGACAAGCGCCCCCGGCGCGCGCTGGCGCAGTACAACGCGATCGCGCGCCGGCTCGGCTACGCTGCCGTGGAGCAGCTGCCCGAGGCCGCCGCGCAGGCCCGGCGCGGCGGCGTGCGCCAGGCCATCTTCGGCGGCGTGATGGCGCGGCGCACCGTCTTCCTGTGGCTGTCCTACGCGCTGCTGACGGCCGCCTTCTACTTCGCCAACACCTGGACCGCCAAGCTGATGGCCGACGCCACCGGCAGCCCCGAGCTGGGCCTGCGCGCCGGCGTGCTGGTGCCGCTCGGCGGCGTGCTGGGCGCGCTGCTGTTCGCCGCCCTGACCCTGGTGGTGCGTCCGCGCCTGGCGACCCTGTTCATCCTGTGCGGCGGCGCCGCCGCCTTCCTCGCCTACGCCAATGCGCTGGGCCACGGCGCGGTCGGCCTGTCGCTGGCGCTCGCGCTGGCGGTCGGCGTCTTCGCCAATGGGGGCATCGCCGCCTTCTACGCCATCAGCCCCTCGGTCTACCCGGCGGCGGCGCGCGGCGCCGGCGTGGGCTGGATGATCGGCTTCGGCCGCGTGGTGTCGATCCTGTCGCCGCTCGCCACCGGCTACCTGCTGGCATCCGGCTGGGCGCCGCGGCTGACCTACCAGCTGTTCGCGGGGTGCCTGCTGCTGGCGGGACTGGCCTGCTGGCTGCTCGACCGCACCTACCGCGGTACTGACGGCGGCACGGAGAGCGCTTCCGGCGCGGCCGGGGCCTCGCCGGAAGCCGCCGCCTGAGTGGACGCGCCGGCGGCGCCGGAGGCCCCGGCGACGCCCGGCGCCGGCCCGGCCTGGTCCGCCGGCAAGGCATGCCCGCGCGTGGCCAGCCAGCGCACCACGCCGCCCAGCAACGCGGTATCCAGCGGCCGCGCCGGGTCCAGCGCCAGGCTGCGCCGGTAGTAGGGACTCAGGTCGAGCCCCACCCCCAAGCCCAGCACTTCGATCTCGCCGCGCGCCTCCTCGCGCGCGACCACCTGCTGCAAGTGGCGGTCGAGGTAGTGCGCATCGTTGGCGAGCGCGGTGGCACTGTCCATCGGGCTGCCATCCGAGATCACCACCACGATGCGGCGCGCGCCGGGCCCGCCCGCATCGAGCGCGCGCAAGCGCCCGCAGGCCCATTGCAGGGCCTCGCCGTCGATGCCTTCGCGGAACAGGTCGGACTTGAACAGCGCGGCAATGCCGGCCCGCGAGCGGCGCCAGCCGCGCGCCGCCTCCTGGAACACCAGGTGGCAGCGCTCGTTGAGCCGGCCGGGACGGGGCGGGCGCCCGCGTGCCAGCCAGTCCTGGCGGGCGCGGCCGCCATGCCAGCCACCAGTGGTGAAGCCCAGCACCTCGGCCGGCACGCCGGCCAGTTCGAGCGCGCGTGCCAGCGTGTCGACCAGCATCGCCACCAGTTCGACATGCCCCTTCATCGAGCCCGAGCAGTCGACCAGCAGGCTGACCGCGCAAGCGGCCCGCGGACGCAGGCGCTCCTGCCGGAACACGCGCCGCTCGGCCGGCGAAGCGGCCAGCAGCGCCAGCCTGCGCCCGTCGATGCGGCCGCTTTCCTCGCCGAAGGACCAGCCCTGCGGACGCGGCTGCGCCAGGGCGGCGGCCAGTTCGCGCGCCAGCCGCGCCAGGTTCAGCCCGCGCGCGGCGAGCAGGCGGTCGAGCCGCTCGCGGTATTCGCGCAGCAAGGCTGGCCGCACCTGCTGCGCGGCCTGCAGCTCGCGGTCGTAGCGCGTGGTGAAGACGCGATAGGCATCGGCGCCGTGCACCATGCCGGGCGCGGCCGCCAGCCCGCCGGCGACCGCCATCCAGCCGCCGGCCTCCTCGTCGACCTCGAGCCAGAGCGCGAAGGCGGCGCGCACCGCCGCCTGCCTGTCCTCGTCCTTGCCGTCCTCCGCCGCGGCCGGCTGCCCGAAGCCCGCCGCCGCCAGCATGGCGCCGACCTGGCGCGACAAGGCCAGTGCATGCGTGGCATAGCCGCGCTGGTCGGCGCGGTGGCGCCTGAGGCCGGCCAGCGCTGCGCCCAGCGCGGGCACGATGGCCGCGCGCGTGGCTTCGATCAGGTCTTCGGTATCTTCCAGCACCGGCCGGCCCTGCACGCGCGACCAGGCGATCTGCGCCACCGTGTACAGCAGGATGCCCGCGTGGCCGTCGGTGAAGCCCGCCTGGTGGAAGCCGCGCGACCAGTCTTCGAAGCGCGCGCGCAGGTTGGCGGCGACGCCGCGCAGCGCCGGCGGCACCAGCGCCTCGCAGCGCATCTGTTCCAGCCATTCGAACAGCAGCCGTTCGAGCGGATCGTGCGGACAGAGCGCGCGGTGCACAGCGGCATCGGAGTACGCCAGGCGCAGCGCCACGCCGTCGGCCGCGCCGCGCTGTCCGGCCAGGCCGTCGGCGGTGTCGGCGCGCAGATGGGGGGCCTGCAGCGGCAGCGGCCGCAGGCCGCGTGACAGGCGGCCTGCGCGGTAGTGCAGGCTGGCGTCGCCGCTGAGCGCGCGCGCCGCCGCCGCGCACAGTTCCTGCCGGCGGCGCAACCGGGTGGCCGCGACGTTTGCCGCCGTGCCGGCGGTGCCGGCGCCACCCCTGCCCTCGTTGCCGTCGTTGCCGTCGTTGCCGTCGCCGCTCATGCGGCCAGCCTCTGCAGCGGTGCGGCGGGTGCCAGCGCCATTTCCAGTTCGCGCCCGAACACGCGCTGGAAGTACTCGGCCACCACCGGCCGCTCTGCTTCGTCGCACTTGTTGAGGAAGGTCAGGCGGAAGGCCTGGCCGGGGTCGCGGAAGATCAGGCTGTTCTCCGCCCAGTCGATCACGGTGCGCGGCGACATCAGGGTGGACAGGTCGCCGCTGGCGAAGCCGGCGCGCGTGAGCGCCGCCACCGCCACCATCGCCTCGGCCAGTTCGCGCCCACCCGCTCCACCCGCGCCCGCCAGCCCGGGCACGCACGCCAGCACGATCGCGACCTCCTCCCCGGCCGGCAGGTAGTCCAGCGTGGCCACCACGTTCCAGCGGTCGAGCTGGGCGTGGTTGAGCGCCTGGGTGCCGTGGTACAGGCCGTTGAGGTCGCCGAGGCCGACGGTGTTGCAGGTGGCGAACAGGCGGAAGGCCGGATGCGGCCGGATCACCCGGTTCTGGTCGAGCAGCGTGAAGCGGCCGTCGCGCTCCAGGATGCGCTGGATCACGAACATCACATCGGGGCGGCCGGCATCGTATTCGTCGAACACCAGCGCCACCGGCCGCTGCAGCGCCCACGGCACGATGCCTTCCTGGAACTCGGTGACCTGGCGCCCGTCGCGCAGCACGATGGCGTCCTTGCCGACCAGGTCGAGGCGGCTGATGTGGCCGTCCAGGTTCACCCGCACGCAGGGCCAGTTCAGGCGCGCGGCCACTTGCTCGACATGGGTCGACTTGCCGGTGCCGTGCCGGCCCTGCACCATCACGCGCCGCCCGCGCCCGAAGCCGGCCAGGATGGCCAGCGTCGCCTCCGGCTGGAAACGGTAGGCCGGGTCGACCTCCGGCACATGCTCGTCGCGCTGGCTGAAGGCGGGCACCTGCAGCGGCACATCGATACCGAACACCTCGCGCACCGGAACCATGCGGTCCGGTCCGGCCATCACGCTTTCCGTCACGGCTTCCTCCTCGTCTGCGTCACATTGCGGTCCGCCACGCGGCGGCCTGCCTCCCTGGATGATAGTACCGTTTCGTTTTTCTGTACAAATCATTCCGTTTAATGGTTTACAGCATTGACCTTCTCGCAACCAGATCCTAGAGTCACGCTCAAACAAAGATGTTTACGGGACTAATCGTTCCGTTTAATTAACAAGAAAAGGAAACACGAAAAGGAGATCGACCGCATCCCGGATGCCGTGCGCGCCGCCCCCGCGGCCGCATGGCGCCGCCCGGGTGCCGGGCATGCGCCACATGCCCGCGCATCCGTTTTCCCCGACGCACGCGCTGCCGCCTTTCTGGCACCATGCCGACAGGCGCGCAAGGTAGTACAACAAAGCAAAGCACATGACAGCGCGGCGTCTTCCAACCCAAAGACGCATTGGAGACAGCAAGCAATGAGCAGTAATCCGCAACAAGGCAACGGGCTGCAGCACGGCCTGAAGCAGAGGCACATGACCATGATCGCGCTGGGCGGCGTGATCGGCGCGGGACTCTTCGTCGGCAGCGGCGTGGTGATCCGCTCGGCCGGCCCCGCCGCCGTGATCTCCTTCCTGCTGACCGGCCTGCTGGTGGTGCTGGTGATGCGCATGCTGGGCGAGATGGCGTGTGCCATGCCCGGCGGCGGCTCCTTCTACGAATACGCGCGCGAGGCCTGGTGCGACAAGCCGGCGGTGGGCGAGCTGGCCGGCTTCCTCAGCGGCTGGATGTACTGGTACTTCTGGGTCATCGTAGTGGCCCTGGAGGCGGTCGCCGGCGCCGACCTGATCCGCTTCTGGCTGCCCGGCGTGCCGGCCTGGAGCATCAGCCTGGTGCTGCTGATGCTGCTCACGCTGACCAACCTGATCTCGGTGAAGTCCTTCGGCGAGTTCGAGTTCTGGTTCGCCTCGATCAAAGTGGCGGCCATCGTCGTCTTCCTGTTCGTGGCCGGCCTCTACGCGCTCGGCATGTGGCCCGGCGCCAGCGCGGCGGCCAGCGTCGCCACCCTCACCGGGCACGGCGGCTTCGCCCCCCACGGCATCATGCCGGTCCTGACCGGCGCGGTGGCCGCCACCGGCTTCTACTTCGGCGCCGAGATCGTCACCATCGCCGCCGCCGAGACCAGCGAGCCGCAGAAGGCGGTGGCGCGCGCCACCAGTTCGGTCATCACGCGCGTGCTGGTCTTCTACGTCGGCTCGGTGCTGCTGGTGGTATGCCTGGTGCCGTGGGACTCGGACGGCATCGCCACGCCCTACGTCAGCGCGCTCA
The DNA here is from genome assembly GCF_001854285.1 of Cupriavidus sp. USMAHM13. Lineage (NCBI taxonomy): Bacteria > Pseudomonadati > Pseudomonadota > Betaproteobacteria > Burkholderiales > Burkholderiaceae > Cupriavidus > Cupriavidus sp. USMAHM13. The sequence goes on along the minus strand of NZ_CP017752.1, from coordinate 1,595,327 downwards.
ACGCCATGGGCATCCCGGCCGCCGCCCAGATCATGAACGCGGTGGTGCTGACGGCGGTGCTGTCGGCGCTGAACTCCGGCCTGTACGCCTCCTCGCGCATGCTGTTCGCGCTGACCGCGCGCGGCGACGCCCCGCGCGCGCTGGCCAAGGTCAGCCGCAGCGGCGTGCCGGTCAACGCCATCCTGTTCGCCACGCTGTTCGGCTACGGCGCGGTGGTGATGTCCTACGTCTCGCCGGACAAGGTGTTCGCCTTCCTGGTCAACTCCTACGGCACCGTGGCGATCTTCGTCTACATCCTGATCGCGGTCTCCCAGCTGCGCCTGCGCGCGCGCATCGAGCGCGAAGCGCCCGAACGCCTGCGCGTGCGCATGTGGGCCTTCCCGTGGCTGACCTACCTCGCCATCCTGGGCATGGCCAGCATCGTGGTGGCGATGGCCTTCATCCCCGACCAGCGCACGCCGCTGCTGCTGGGCGTGGCCAGCCTGTGCCTGCTGCTGGGCGCCTTCCTGCTGCGCCGCCACCTGCGCCGGCACGCCGAGGCCACCATGCCGGCCGGCGCCTCGCGCCCGCGCCTGCGCAAGCTCTGACCACGGCGGGCCGCCGCCGCGGCCCGCTCTTCTCCCCCCTACGTCCTTTCCCTCTCCGCGGGCGCGCCGAGCCATGGCGCCCCGCCGTGCCGCCATGCCGCCGGCCCTGGTACCAGCCGTACCAGCAGCCGTACCAGCCGGCGGCGCCGGCCCGCCCCGCTGGCCCAATCGATTCCCGCGCCTGGCCCTACAGCATCGCCGCCGCGCTCTCTATGCTGGTGGCATCACCGACGGGGCGGCAGCGCCGGCTCCCCGCACCACCCGAGAGAACGAGGAGAGACAAGATGAGCGACACGCAGGTCACCGTGGCCACGCTGCAGGCCTTCAACGACGCCTGGAACCGGCACGACATCGACGCGCTGATGGCCTTCATGGCCGACGACTGCGAATTCCACGCGGTGGCCGGCCCCGAACTGACCGGGCGCGCCTTCCGCGGCCGCGCGGCGGTGCGCGAGGGCTTCCTGCTGGCCTGGCAGACCTTCCCCGACGCGGCCTGGGTCGACGGCGAGCACTTCGTCAGCGGCCAGCGCGGCGTCAGCGAATCCACCTTCCGCGGCACGCGCGCCGACGGCACCCGCATCGAGGCGCGCATGGTCGATGTGTTCACCTTCCGCGACGGCCGCATCGCGGTGAAGAACGCCTACCGCAAGGACCGCCCGCCGGTGGCCGCGCCCGCAGCCAACTAAGCCGCCACGCCGGACCAAGGAGACCACCATGGACGCCATCGCCACCCGGCTGATCCTGCCCGAGGGATGCAGCACCGCGCCCCAGCGGCCCTACGATCCCGCCTACGATCCGCTGGTCGCGCCCAACCCGGGCGAAGGCCGCGAGTACGCGCCGACCTACTGGATCGGCACCGCCGGCGAACCGCCGCCGGACGACGGCCCGATCACGCAGGACGTGGACGTCGACGTGGCCATCATCGGCTCGGGCTTCACCGGGCTGACCTGCGCCATCTTCCTGGCCCAGGAGTACGGCATCAAGGCCACGGTGCTGGAAGCCAACCGCGTCAGCTGGGGCTGCAGCACCCGCAACGGCGGCCAGGCCCAGTGCGCCTCGGGACGCCTCAAGCGCTCGCAGTGGATCGAGCGCTACGGCCTGGAGACAGCGCTGCGCCTGCACCGCGAGGTGTGCGACGGCATGCAGACCTTCAAGGACCTGATCCGCGAGATCGACTGCGACCCGCAGCCCGGCGGCCACCTGTACGTCGCGCACCGGCCCCAGGTGATGCCGGGACTGGAGAAGGAGGCCAAGGTGCTGCGCGAGGTCTTCCACTACGACGCGCGCATCCTCGATGCCGACACGGTGCGGCGCGAGTACGTGGACGACAAGGAAACGGCCGGCGCGATGCACGAGCCGGAAGGCATCGGCATCCACGCCGGCAAGCTGGCCTTCGGCTACCTGCGCCGCGCGCGCGCGCTGGGCGCCACCGTGCACCCCGCCAGCCCGGTGCAGGGCTGGACCACGCGCGGCGGCGTGCACTACCTGCGCACCCCGGGCGGCACCGTGCGCGCCCGCGCGGTGGCGGTGGCGACCGGCGGCTACACCTCGCCCACGCTGCACCCGCAACTGAAGAACCGGCTCTTCCCCATCCTCTCCAATTCCATCGTCACGCGCCCGCTGACGGCGGCGGAGATCGAGGCCTGCAACTTCCGCACGCGCCAGGTCATCACCGATACCCGCATCCTGCGCCACTACTACCGGCTGATGCCGGACGGACGCCTGCAGATCGGCAGCCGCAGCGCCATCAGCGGCAATGATGCGCCGCAGAAGAAGTACGAGCAGAAGCTGATCCAGGACATGGTGCGCAAGTTTCCCGCGCTGGCGGGCATTGCGCTCGACTACTCCTGGTGGGGCTGGGTCGACGTCAGTCACGACATGATGCCGCGCATCTTCCAGCCGGACCCGGCGCAGAGCATCTACTATGCAATGGGCTATGGCGGCAACGGCGTGATGTATTCCGCCCAGGCGGGCAAGCGCATGGCGGCGCTGGTGGCGGGCAAGGGCAAGGAGCTGGACCTGCCCATCTTCGGCAGCGCGCTGCCTTTCCCCAATGTGCGCGAGATGGTGGAAGCGCAGGCCTTTGCGCCGTTCCGGCGCCTGGGACAGTGGTTCCTGTACCGCTGGTACCACCTGAAGGACGACGTGCTGTAGCCGCCCGCGCCAGGGCGGCGCGGGCCGGAAGCCAGGCCCGCGCCGCCGCATCGAGAACGAGACCAAGAGGAGACCGGTATGGCAGCAAGACCCCGCAGTGCCCCCTTCCCCGCCCAGGCCGAGCCGCCGCTCCATGGCGGCCGCCGCCAGGCCCTGCGCACGCTCGGCGCGCTCGGCACGGCAGCGGGCGCGGCCGCCGCGTTGCAGCCGTTCGGCGCCCTCGCCGCCGGCGTCACCATGCCTTTCGCCAACGGCGAGCGCGAGCTGGTGGCCTTCCCGCAGAAGCGGCCGCTGACCCTGCTGACCAGCCGCCCGCCCCAGCTGGAAACTCCGTTCGAGGTCTTCAACCAAAGCCTGATCACGCCCAACGACGCCTTCTTCGTGCGCTACCACTGGAGCGGCATCCCCACCGAGATCGACCCGCAGAGCTACCGGCTGCGCGTGGGCGGCAAGGTCGAGCGTCCGCTCGAACTGTCGCTGGCGGAGATCCGGCAACTGGCCGATGCGGTCGAGCTGGTGGCGGTCAACCAGTGCTCCGGCAACAGCCGCGGCTTCTCCGAGCCGCGCGTGGGCGGCGGCCAGCTCGGCAACGGCGCGATGGGCAATGCGCGCTGGACCGGCGTGCCGCTCAAGGCCCTGTTGCAGAAGGCCGGCGTGCAGGCCGGCGTGGTACAGGTCAGCTTCAACGGCCTCGACCAGCCGCCGCTGGGCAACGGGCCCGACTTCGTCAAGGCGCTGCCGCTGGACCACGCCATGGACGGCGAGGTGATGCTGGCCTGGGGCATGAACGGGCAGGACCTGCCGATGCTGAACGGCTACCCGCTGCGGCTGGTGGTGCCCGGCCATTACGGCACCTACTGGGTCAAGCACCTGTCCGACATCCAGGTCCTCGACAAGCCCTTCGACGGCTTCTGGGTCAGCAGCGCCTATCGCATCCCCGACAATCCCTGCGCCTGCGTGCCGCCGGGCACGGCCCCCGCGCGCACGGTGCCGATCAACCGCTTCAACGTGCGCTCCTTCATCACCAGCCTGGCCGACGGCGCGCGCGTGGCGGCCGGCCGCGCGGTCACGGTGCGCGGCATCGCCTTCGACGGCGGCTACGGCATCGCCGACGTGGCCTTCTCGGCCGACGGCGGCCGCAGCTGGCAGGCTGCCCGGCTCGGGCGCGACGACGGGCGCTATGCCTTCCGCGAGTGGACCGCCACCTTCACGCCGCCGCGCCGCGGCAGCTACGTGCTCAAGGTCCGCGCCACCAACCGCATCGGCCAGAGCCAGCCGATGGAGGCGCTGTGGAACCCGCCCGGCTATATGCGCAACGTGGTCGAGACCACGCGCGTCAGCGCGGTTTGAAGGAGGATGCCATGACGATGCACCATACCCTGCTCGCCGGCACCTTCTGCCTGGGCGCGCTCGCCGCCGGCCCCGCGCCGCACGCGGAGACCATCACGCTGCCGCAGGAAACCGCCACCTTCCGTGAAAGCACGCTGCCGGGCTACAACCTGGTGCTGCGCAACTGCATGGTCTGCCATTCGGCACAGTACGTGCTGACGCAGCCGCCGACGCTCGGCCGCGCGTACTGGGAAGCCACCGTGAAGAAGATGAAGGCACCGTTCGGCGCGCCGTTTCCGGAGGAGGACATGCCGGCGATGGTGGACTACCTGGTGAAGACCTACGGGGCCGAGCGGCCGGCTGGGGCGAAGGCGCCCGAGCGCTGAATGCGGCGGGACTTGCGGGGGGATGGCGATGGCTGATGGCTGATGGCTGGTGGCTGGTGCCGGTGGGCGGCGGGCGTGATCGTGGCTGCATGCGCCGGCCCTCACCCCCGGCCCCTCTCCCACGATGTGGGAGAGGGGAGCAGACCGTCGCCAGCGCGAAGGTACGCAGGCACACAGGCACACAGGCACGGAGATACGGAGATACGACGGCACGCAGGCGCGAAGGCACAAGCCTCGCCAGCGCCCGGGCTCCCCTCTCCCGCTTGCGGGAGAGGGGCTGGGGGAGAGGGCGAGCGCTGGCTGCGCCGCGGTGGCTTGGCATCGCACCGTGGGCTTCGTCCCACGCCTGCTGACTGGACCACGCCGTTGGCTGCGACCCTGCACTCGCGTGCCGGACCACACCGTTGGCTTCGCTTGAGCGTGGTGCCCTGCTATCCCACCCCTCTCCCCGGCCCTCTCATGAGGGGAGAGGGAGAACACCTGTTGGCTCGCCCGGGCTGCCTGGGTGCATCCGGCAGATCCGCCCGATCGACCCGGGCGCATCCGCAGGCCCGTCCGGCTTCGGCCATAATCCCTCCAACCGCTCCATGGACACCACCACCCTCAGCAGACCCGGCATGGCGACCCCCGCGAAGACCGGCACCAATACCTTCTGGAACCGCCTGTTGCAGCTGTCCCCGGATGCCGGCGTCAGCCTGCAGGCGCAGTTGCGCCAGCAGCTCGTCTCGGCCATCCTCTCGCGCCAGCTTCCCGAGGGCAGCGCGCTGCCCTCGAGCCGCGAGCTGGCGGTGACGCTCGGCATCGCGCGCAATACGGTGATCCTGGCCTTCCAGCAACTGGTCGAGGAGCACTTCCTGGAGACGCGGCCGCGCCGCGGCTATTTCGTCGTCGAGCAGTTGCCGCGTGCCGTGCGTCCCGGCGCCGGGACGCCGGCGGCCACCGGTGCCGCGCCCGCGGCCGGCACAGCCGAGCCGCCGCCGGCCGCGGCCGGCCCCGACTGGGGCGCGCGCCTGCCGGACCTGACCGGCCTGCACGCCATCGCCAAGCCGGCCGAGTGGCAGAACTACCCCTACCCCTTTATCTACGGGCAGTTCGATCCGGCCCTCTTTCCCACCGCCGAATGGCGCGAATGCTCGCGCATGGCGCTCGCCGTGCTGGAGATCCGCGGCTGGGCCTCCGACCTGATCGACCGCGACGATCCGCTGCTGATCGAGCAGCTGCAGAAGCACATCCTGCCGCGCCGCGGCGTGTGGGCCAAGCCGGACGAGATCATGGTCACGCTCGGCGCCCAGCACGCGCTCTACCTGCTGGCCGACCTGCTGACGCGCGGCGCGCGTGTCGGCCTGGAGGAACCGGGTTACAGCGATGCGCGCCATATCTTCGGCATGCGCGCGCGCGAGGTGGTGCCGCTCGCGGTGGACCAGTCGGGCCTGTGCCCGGACGAGGCCTTCGGCCAGTGTGACTATGCCTTCGTCACGCCCAGTTACCAGTGCCCCACCACCGTGACGATGCCGCTGGAGCGCCGCGAGGCACTGCTGCGCCAGGCGCGCGAGCACGACGTGGTGCTGATCGAGGACGACTACGACACCGAGAACCCGGCGCTGACGCAGCCGATCCCGGCCCTCAAGAGCCTGGACCGCGACGGCCGCGTGCTCTATGTGGGCAGCCTGTCCAAATCCTTCGTGCCCGGGCTGCGCCTCGGCTATATCGTGGCGCCGGCGGCCGTGATCCGCCAGGCGCGCGCGCTGCGCCGCTACATGCTGCGCCATCCGCCGGCCAACAACCAGCGCGCCACCGCGCTGTTCATCTCGCTGGGCCACCACGACGCGCTGCTGCGGCGCGTGGCGCCCATCTTCCAGCGCCGCGCCGACATGCTGCGCGAGCTGCTGCCGCGCTACCTGCCGCAGTGCCGCATCCAGAACTCGCCGGGCGCTTCCTCGTTCTGGATCGAAGGCCCGCCCGGGCTGGATGCGCGCCAGCTCGCCACCACCGCGCTGGCACACGGCGTGATCATCGAGCCGGGCGATGTCTTCTTCGCCGCCGGCGCACCATCGCCGCACTTCCGCCTCGGCTTCACCGCCATCGGCGAGGAACGCATCGAGGAAGGCGTGCGCCTGCTGTCCCAGCTGATCGCGCACGCGGCGACGCCGCGGCGCTAGCGCCGCCGCCCTCCGCCGGGCACCGGCCCGGCGCAGCGCTTCAGGCCGCCCAGGCCCGCGCCGCCCCGGCCCGGTAGGCTTCCTGCGCCGCGCCAGCCGGCGCCGCCGTGGCCGCGCCGGCCGCCGCGGGCAGGCGGAACACCTCGACCGCGCGCAGCATCTCCTGCGCCTGCGCGCGCAGGTTCTCCGCCGCTGCCGCGCACTGCTCCACCAGCGCGGCGTTCTGCTGGGTGGCCTCGTCCATCTGCGTCACCGCCTGGCCCACCTGGCCGATGCCGGCGCTCTGCTGCGCGCTGGCCGTGCTGATGCCGGCCATCAGCGCGTTGACCTCGCCGATGGCGCCCACGATCTCCTCCATGGTGGCGCCGGCGCGGTCGACCAGCGCGGTGCCCTGGTCGACGCGCGCCACGCTGGCATGGATCAGTTCGGCGATCTCCTTGGCAGCCTGCGCGCTGCGCTGGGCCAATGTACGCACCTCGCCGGCCACCACGGCGAAGCCGCGTCCCTGCTCGCCGGCGCGCGCGGCTTCCACCGCGGCATTGAGCGCCAGGATATTGGTCTGGAAGGCGATGCTGTCGATCATGCCGACGATGTCGGCGATCTGGCGCGAGCCCTGGTTGATCTCGCGCATGGTTTCCACCACCTCGCCCACCACCGCGCCGCCGCGCGCCGCCACCGACGCGGCGTCGTGCGCCAGTTCGCTGGCCTCGCGCGCGTGCTGCGCGTTCTGGCGCACGGTCACGCCCAGTTGCTCCATCGCCGCCGCGGTCTGCTCCAGCGCGCTGGCCTGGGCCTCGGTGCGCTGGCTCAGGTCCAGGTTGCCCTGTGCGATCTGGGCGCTGGCCGTGGCCACGCCCTCGGCATTGCGGCGCACCCCGGCCACCACGTCGCCCAGGCTCGCCTGCATGACCTTGAGCTGGGCCATCAGGCTGTCTTCGTCGCCGTCGCGCAGGGCGATGGCCACGCTCAGGTCGCCGGCGGCTACCCGGCGCGCCAGGCTGGCGCCGTCGCGCGGCTCCGCACCCAGTTCCCGCGCGATCGCCTGCACGATGCGCAGGCCGGCCAGCACGGCCGCGGCCACGCCCAGGCCGATCAGCAGCAGGAAGACCATGCGCAGACGCAGGTAGCGCGCGGTGGCCGCCTCGAACTCGCGCCGCGCCTCGCTGGCCTGGAGTTGCTGCAGGGCCTGTCCGCCAGCGCGCACCGGCGCGAACAGCGGCCGCAGCTGCTCGACCACCAGGCGCCGGGCCTCGTCGAGGTCGTTGCCGCGCAGGGCGGCCAGCGCGGGATACAGGCCATCGCGCAGGAAGCGCTGGCGCGCCGTGGCGAAGGCCTCGGCCAGCTTCGTCTCTTCCTCGGTCAGGGCGGTCTCCTGGTAGGCCTTCCAGGTCGCATCGAGTGCGGCCATATTGGCCTCCACCGCCGCCACGCTGGCGGTGACGGTGGCGGCGTCAGGGGTCAGCGCGGCCGAGGCCAGCGCGAGCCGGTCCTGCATCAGGCGGTCGTTGATGTCGGCCAGGTAGCGCGTCGGCTGCAAGCGGTCGACGTAGACCGACTCCAGGCCGGCCTCGGTGGAATGCACGCCCCACAGGCCCAGCGAGCCGATGGCCGCCAGCAGGACGGACAGCGTGGCGATCAGGACGATCAGGCGGGTGGAGATCTTCAGATGATTCATGACAAGTGCCTCGCAATCGATATCGGAAGTGTTGTGGCGATGGGCACGCTCCGGCACGGAACGCGGTGCCGACCCGGCCGTGCCGGGCGCCGGGCAGCCTGCCGGAGACGCAGGACGGCCGGGCCCCGGCAGCGCTGCCTCCCCCGCGAAGGCATTGCCGCCGGCACCTGGCCTGCTGGGCCTTACGTCGCCCGCGGGGGTCACCGCATACTACTTTCGTGGGGGATCGGAGTCCCAGGCGTGCAATTGCGTAGAGCCCGATTTCCGCCTGGGATTGGACTGTCAGAATTGGCTTAGAAAATCACCGGAAAGGCGGCAGTCACACTTCGGCGGAGCATTCGGCGACGAGCCGGGGGCGCACTCGCCTCCACGCGCAAGGCGGGACGAAATGAGCAGCTTCCGCGCGGCGCCGGACCGATGGCGGATGGCGGGAAGCGGACGACGCGAAGGGAAAAACGGGAGCGAAAAGCGGGAGGGGAAAAACGGAGGGAAAGGCGCGCAGCAGACAGCAGACAGCGGACAGCGAACGGCTGGGGCCGGCATCCGGCATGGCGGCTCCGGCCCGCAAGCGGGGCCGGTCCGTGGCGGGCAGGCGCGGCGAAAGCGCGCCGCGGCCCGGCGAGGCAAGGCAGCGTGGCCGGAGCGGCAACGCTGCCACCCCGTGTGCGCCGCCGGTGCCGTCAGTCGACGAAGGCGCGCTCGATCACGTAGTGGCCCGGCGTGCTGTTCTTGCCCTCGACCAGGCCGGCCGGCTTGAGCAGCGCCACGGTGTCGCGCAGCATCGCGGTGCTGCCGCACAGCATCACGCGGTCGTGCTCGGGCGAGAAAGGCGCGGTGTCCAGGTCGCTGAACAGCTTGCCCGAGGCGATCAGGTCGGTGATGCGGCCTTCGTTCTCGAACTCCTCGCGCGTGACGGTCGGGTAGTAGGTGAGCTTGTCCTTGATCACGTCGCCGAGGTACTCGTGGCCCGGCAGGTCGTGCTTGATGTAGTCCATGTACGCCAGCTCGCCCTTGTGGCGGCAGGTGTGGGTCAGGATCACGCGCTCGAAGCGCTCATAGATGTCCGGATCGCGGATGATGGACATGAACGGCGCCAGGCCGGTGCCGGTCGACAGCAGCCAGAGGGTCTTGCCGGGCAGCAGGTTGTCGACCAGCAGCGTGCCGGTCGGCTTCTTGCCGATCAGCACCTCGTCGCCGACCTTCAGGTGCTGCAGGCGCGAGGTGAGCGGGCCGTCCTGCACCTTGATGCTGAAGAATTCCAGGTGCTCTTCGTAGTTCGGGCTGACGATGCTGTAGGCGCGGGCCAGCGGCCTGCCTTCGACATCCAGGCCGACCATGGTGAATTCGCCATTGTTGAAGCGCAGCCCCGGGTCGCGCGAGCAGGTGAAGCTGAACAGGGTGTCGGTCCAGTGGTGGACAGATTGGACGGTTGCGATATTGAATTTGCTCATAGTCTTGCGAGTTCCAGTATCCGCCGGCACGGCAGCGCCAACGGCGGGAACGGCCCCCCAAGGGCGGCTCCCGCTTCAGCGAATGGGACGCGTCAGCAAGCCAAGCGATCACCGCGTCGACCAGCACGTCCACTTCGTCGGGCGCTATTGTAAAGCCCAATCGCGGGCAGCACCGGCACTCGGGCATGAATCTTGATAGTCATAATTCACATATGCTTATGCCGCCCCAGGCCCGGCGGCACGCCAGCCCGGCCCAGCCACGCCATTCCGGGCCATTCCGGGCCATTCCTGGCCATTCCGGGCGCCCCAGACGTCGCCCGCGCGTGCGCCGGCCTCACCCCGGCACCCGTGCCCCGGTGTCGGCCAGCGCGCCCGCGAAGTGGGAAAACGGGTCGAAAGCGTCACCTTTCCGCTCGCCTTGCCGCTCAGCTTGCCCGTCACCTCTCCCCTCGCGCACCGCGATCAGGACCAGGGTGGAGCGCCCCGCCGCCGCGCCAGGCTCGGGCCGGCCCAGGGACCAGCGCTTGCCGCAGAGCTGCAGCAGGCGCGGCGCAGCCTCCCCTTCGAGCCATACCATGCCTTTGGCCCGCAGCACCTGCGGCGGCAGCGTATCCAGGGCCTGCGCCAGCGCCGGACGCGAGAACGGCACATGGCTGTCGAAGCGGCTGGCGGCGAAGCGGGCCGCATGCGGTGCGTCCGCCTCCGCCTCCATATCAAGCCCTGTGGCCCCGGCGTCCCCCTCCACCCCGATGCCGAACACCAGGCGCGGATCGACCCTGCCCTGGTGGCAGGCGAGCAGGCGCGCATCCGGCACTTCGGCGGCCAGCCAGCGGCGCAGGCCGGCAAGCGCGGCCGCGTCGGCCAGGTCGGTCTTGTTGAGCAGCAGCAGGTCGGCGGCGCGCAACTGGGCGCGCACCGTATCGCCCACATAGCGGTCGTCGGCGAGCCGGCGCACCGCCTCGGCGTCCACCACGGTGATCACGCCGTCGCCGCGGAAGCCGCCGCCGGCGCGGCCGATCTGCGCGATGCGGCCCGGATCGCCCACGCCGCTGGCCTCCACCACCACCCGGTCGGGCGGCTCGGGCAGCGCCAGCACCTTGAGGAAGGCCTGCATCAGGTCGCCGCCGACCGCGCAGCAGGCGCAGCCGTTGGTCAGCTGCAGGATGCCGCTGCTGGCGGAGGCGCCCGCGCCGCGCGCGATCAGCCCGGCATCGACGTTGACGGCGCCGAAGTCATTGACCATCACCAGCACGCGCTCGCCGCTGCCGCGCCGCAACAGGTGGTTCAGCAGCGTGGTCTTGCCGGCGCCGAGGAAGCCGCCCAGCACCGTGAGGGCGATGTCGCGCGCCATCAGGACTGCCCCGGCGCCGGGAAGACGCGCCCGCCCAGCACCGTGCCCCACACCGGCACATAGCGCAGGGCCTCGCGCGGGACTTCGAGCGGGTCCTGCTCCAGCACGGCGAAGTCGGCATACTTGCCCACCTCGATGCTGCCCGCCACGTGGTCCAGCTTGAGCGTGCGCGCCGCGCCCAGCGTCATCGCCTGCAGCGCGTCGTAGACGGGGATGCGCTCCGACGGGCCCAGGATGCGGCCCGCCGCGGTCTGCCGGTTGACCGCGCACCACGCGGTGAAGAGCGGCCCGATCGGCGTGATCGGCGCATCCGAGTGCATCGAGTAGGTCAAGCCGCAGGTGCGCGCGGTATTGGCCGCGTTCATGCGGTTGGCGCGGTCCGGCCCCACCGTCATCGCATAGTGGGCATCGCCCCAGTAGTAGAGGTGGTTGGCGAACAGGTTGACGCACATGCCGAGCGCGGCCATGCGGCGGAACTGGCTGGCGTCGGCGAGCTGGCAGTGCTGCAGCGTGTGGCGGTGGTCCCAGCGCGGCTGCTCGCGCAGCACCGCCTCCAGCGCGTCCATGGCGACGTCGGTGGCTTCGTCGCCGTTGGTGTGGATATGCACGGTCAGGCCGGCGCCGTGGTAGGTGGCCAGCAGTTCCTTGAGCTGCTGCGGCGGCACCAGCCACAGGCCGTTGGGCGCGCCATTGTAGTAGCCGGGCCAGCGCAGGCGCGCGGTGAAGCCCTGGATGGAACCGTCGATGACCAGCTTGACCAGGCCGAAATGCAGCTTGTCGGTGTTGTGCGCGCGCGCCTGCCCGACGCGCGCCGCGCCCTTGCCTTCCAGGTCGCGCATCGGCGCGTAGGCCGGCACCAGGCGCAGCGGGTAGTCGGGATCGGCGGTGACACGGGCCAGGTTCTCGATCGAGTCGTCGCCGAGGTCGTTGACGAGGTCGGTGGCGATGGTCACGCCGGCCTGCTGGGCCACGCGCCCGAAGTTCCAGATGCCCTCCTCGGTCTGGCCGGCGTCGAAGAAGACGTTGCCGATGGTCTTGAAGACCAGGAACATCGCGGCGAATTCCTGCAGTTCGCCGCTGGGCCGGCCGTCCTCGTCGCGGGCGATGCCGTCGACCGGCGTCTCGGCGTCGATGCCCGCCCGGCGCAGCATGGCGCTGTTGACGTTCATCAGGTGCACGCTGGCGTGCAGCACCACCACCGGCCGCTCGCCCGAGACCTGGTCGAGCTCGCGCACGGTCATGCGCGCGCTGCCGAAGTGGATGGGGTCGAAGCCCCAGGCCAGCAGCGGGCGCGCCGGGTCGTCGAGCGCGGCCTCGGCCTCGCGCAGCCGCGCCACCACGTCCTCCAGCCGGGTCAGGCCGGGCCAGACACGCCCGTCCGGGCCGCGCCGGTCGTAGTAGCCGACGTAGACGAACTTCCACATGCCCCCTTCCAGCAGGTGCGAATGGCCCTCGATCATGCCGGGCATCAGGATCTTGTCGGTGAAGGTCTCGTCGATGCGGGCCGGCCCCCAGCCGCGCACCGAGGCAGCATCGCCGACGGCGAGCACGCGGCCGTCGCGCACCGCCACGTGGGTGGCGCTCGGCTGCAGCGGATTCATCGTGAGGATCTTGCGGGCGACGAAGACGGTGGTGGATTGCGCCGTGGTCGATTGGGGCATGGAAGACTCCGTGTCGGGTCGGGAGAAGGGTTGGCCGGCCCGCCGGAGCGAGGCCGGGGGAGCACCGGGCGGCAATCGGACGAGCGCCGGGACGCAGCCGGGACGCAATCAGGCAACGCACGCCGCCGCGCCGTCCGCCGGCACCCCGGCGGGCGCGGCCCCGGGCGCGAACGGCGGCGGCGGGCAAGCCCGGCCGTCGCGCCACGCCACGCGGTGGCAGGCCACATGGTGCCCGCCGTCCAGCTCGCGCAGGGCCGGTGCCTCGCTGCGGCAGCGCGCCTCGGCGGCCGGGCAGCGCGTGTGGAAATGGCAGCCCGCCGGCGGATCGAGCGGGCTGGGCGGATCGCCCTGCAGCCGGATGCGGCTGTGCCCGTCGCGCCGGGCCGGGTCCTTGACCGGCTCGGCCGACATCAGCGCATGGGTATAGGGATGCAGCGGCGTGCCGAACAGCTGCGCGCGGCTGCCGCGCTCGACGATGCGCCCGAGGTACATCACCGCCACCTCGTCGCACAGGTGCTGCACTACCGCGAGATCGTGCGAGATGAAGACATAGGTCAGGCCGCGCTCGCGCTGGATGCGCGCCAGCAGGTTGATGACCTGCGCCTGGATGGCGACGTCCAGCGCCGACACCGGCTCGTCGCAGACCACCAGCGCCGGATCCACCGCCAGCGCGCGGGCGATGCCGATGCGCTGGCGCTGCCCGCCGGAGAACTGGTGGGGAAACAGCCGCTTCTGGTCCTGGCGCAGGCCCACCAGGGCCATCAGTTCATCGACGCGCGCGGCGATGGCGGCGGGCGCCAGCGCGGTCAGCTGGCGCATCGGCTTGGCGATGATGTCCTGCACGCGCTGGCGCGGATCGAGCGAGGAATACGGATCCTGGAAGATCATCTGCACCTTGGCGCGCAGCGCCGCCAGCGCGGCACCGCGCGCGCCGAGCAGGTCGGCGCCGTCCAGGCTGGCGCTGCCGCCGCTGGCCTCGACCAGGCGCAGCAGCGCCAGCGCGGTGGTGGACTTGCCGCAGCCGGACTCGCCGACGATGCCGAAGGCGCTGCCGCGGCGCACGCGGAAGCTGACGCCGTCGACGGCATGCACCGTCGGCGCCGCCGCGAAGGGATGCGGGCGGCGCAGCGCGTAGTGCACGCGCAGGTCGCGCACGTCGAGCAGGACGTCATCGCGCAGCACGTCATCGCGCTGGCCGGAACCATGGGAGGCGGCGGCAGGCTGGCTGGGAAACATGGGCTTGTTCTCCTGCGGGCGGATCGGGATCAGGACAGGATGGACACAGCGGCCGCACCGGCCGCGCCGGACACGGTGGCGCCCTCGTGCGGCGCGGCCGCGCGCTGCCAGCAGGCGGCGGCATGGGCGGCCGGCCCGCCCCCCAGGTCCACCAGCGCGGGCCGCTCCTGCCGGCAGCGCGGCAGGGCTTCGCGGCAGCGCGGGGCGAAGGCGCAGCCGGGGCCGAGCTGGTCGAGCGCCGGCACCATGCCGGGGATCTCCGGCAGCGTGCCGGTGCCGGCGCGGGCGGCGGCCGCGCCGGTCTCCAGGTGCAGCACGCATTCGAGCAGGCCGCGCGTGTACGGATGCGCGGGACGCGCCAGCACGTCGGCCACCGCTCCCTCCTCGATCTTGCGCCCGGCGTACATCACCATGACGCGGTCGGCCAGTTCGGCGATGGCGCCCATATTGTGGGTGATCAGGATGATGGCGGTGCCGAACTGGCGCCGCACGTCGCGCAGCAGGTCGAACACCTGCGCCTGCACGGTGACGTCGAGCGCGGTGGTCGGCTCGTCGGCGATCAGCAGGCGCGGCTGGCCGGCCAGCGCCATGGCGATCATGGCGCGCTGGCGCATGCCGCCGGACATCTCGTGCGCATACTGGCCGGCGCGCCGCCGCGGCTCGGGAATCCTGACCGCGTCGAGCAGGGCCACCGCCTCCTCGCGCGCGGCGCGCCCGCGCAGGCCGCGGTGGCGCTCGATCACCTCGACGATCTGGCGGCCCACGGTGAAGACCGGGTTGAGCGCGGTCATCGGCTCCTGGAAGATCATGGCGATCTCGCCACCGCGCACTTCGCGCATGCGCGCCGGCCCCAGCCCGAGCAGCTCGGTGCCGTCGAAGCGGATGCTGCCGGCGGCGATGCGGCCGGGCGCGGGCACCAGCTGCAGCAGCGCCAGGCTGGTCATGCTCTTGCCGCAGCCGGACTCGCCGACGATGCCGAGCACCTCGCCGCGCGCCACGCGCAGGTCCATCCGGTCGATCACGCGCAGGGGGCCGCCGGCACCGGCGAACTCCACGCACAGGCCATCGACTTCGAGCAGAGACATGCGGGCCTCCTTCAGCGCTGCCGCAGCTTGGGGTTGAGAGCGTCGTTCAGGCCATCGCCCACCAGGCAGATGGCCAGCACGGTCAGGAAGATGGCGGCGCCTGGGAACACCACCGACCACCAGGCCTCGAAGATCTGGTCGCGCGAGCTGCCGATCATGTAGCCCCAACTGGTGACGTCCGGGTCCGACAGGCCGATGAAGGCGAGACCCGACTCGAACAGGATGGCCACCCCCACGTTGAGCGCCAGGGCCACGATCAGCGGCGGCGACGCGTTGGGCAGGATCACGCGCAGCATGATGTCGCGCCCGGAGGTGCCGATGGCACGCTCGGCGCGCACGAACTCGCGCTCGCGCAGCTTGAGGAACTCGGCACGCGTGAGCCGCGCCAGCGGCGGCCAGCTGACCAGCCCGATGGCCAGCACCACATTGCCGATCTTGGGCCCGAACACCGCCACCAGCACCATCGCCAGCAGGATCGGCGGCAGCACCTGGAAGAACTCGGTGACGCGCATCAGCACGTTGTCGACGTGGCCGCGGTGGTAGCCCGCCAGCGCGCCGACCAGCACGCCGATCACCAGCGTGGCGGCGGTGGCCGCGAGGCCGATCGCCAGCGTCACGCCGGCGCCGTGCAGCAGCCCGGCCAGCACGTCGCGGCCGAGGTAGTCGGCCCCCAGCGGCGCATCGGCCGAGGGCGGCGACAGCGGCGCCGCCACCACGTCCTGCGGATTGACCGCGTACAGCTGCGGCCCGAGCAGGCCAGCCAGCGCGATCAGCAGCAGCACCAGCGCGCCGAGCACGGCGCCGCGGTTGTGCAGGAACAGCTTCCAGCCCGTGTTCATCGGCGTCTCCTCAGCCCGTGGTGCGGATGCGGGGATCGAGCAGGCTGTAGAGCCAGTCGGTCAGGATATTGGCCGCCACCACCAACAGGCCGGACATCAGCAGGATGCCGAGCATCAGCGGGTAGTCGCGGTTGAGCACCGCGTCCGAGGCCAGGCGCCCCAGGCCCGGCCAGTTGAACACCGTCTCCACCAGCACCGCGCCCGCCATCGCATGCGAGAACTGCAGGCCGGCCAGCGTGACGATGGGCAGCAGCGTGTTCTTCAGCGCGTGGCGGTACACCACCACGCCTTCGCTCATGCCCTTGGCGCGCGCGGTGCGGATGTAGTCGGCGCCCAGCACGTCCAGCATGGTGGCGCGCGCCTGGCGGCTGTACTGCGCCAGGTAGATCATCGACAGCGACAGCACCGGCAGCACCAGGTGGTGCAGCACGTCGAGGACCAGGACCCAGCCCTGGCCGCGCTCGCCCATGGTGTACATGCCCGAGGCCGGGAACAGCGGCAGCCAGTAGGCGAACACGATCAGCAGCATCATGCCGCTCCAGAACACCGGCGCGGCGAAGCCGGCCAGCGAGATGAAGGTGACCACCGCGCTGAGCGCGCCGCGCGGCCGGTGCGCCGACACCGTGCCCAGCAGCGTGCCGGCCACCACCGCCAGCAGCAGCGCCGGCAGCACCAGCATCAGCGTGTTGGGCACGCGTTCCAGGATCAGTTGCAGCACCGGCTGGTGGAAGAACAGCGAATCTCCCAGCTGGCCGTGCAGCACGTTGCCGACATAGGCCGCCAGGCGGTGGCCGAGCCCGGCATCCAGGCCGAGCTGGCTGCGCAGCGCCGCCACCTGCTCGGCGGTGCCGCCGCCCGACTGCGCGGCGATCACGTCGGCCACGTCGCCCGGCGCGGCCGACAGCAGCAGGAAGTTGAGCACGATCACGGCCAGCACCATCACGGCGCCGGCGCCGAGGCGGCGCCCCAGGTAGAACAGCGTCTGCATCGAAGCCTCTCGCTATGCGCGCGCGGCGGCGCGGCGCCAGGCGCATGGCCCGGCCCCGCCGCCATCGCAGGGGATCCTCGTCGGGCCGCTCACTTGGCCCAGTACACCTCGTCGAACGGCGCGAACACGCCCCAGATGCCGTCCGGCAGGCCGCGCAGCTGCTTGCTGGCCACCGTGCTGTACGGCGTGGTATTGAGCCAGGCTACTGGCAGCTCGGTATTGACGATCTGCTGGAAGCGGTCGTAGATGGCTTTGCGCCGCGCGGGATCGGTCTCGACAGCGCCCTGCGCCAGCAGCTTGTCGACCTCGGCGTTGGCGTAGCCCTGGGTGTTGGACCAGATCACGCCCTTCTTGATATTGCTCGACATATAGGTGCGCGCCACCCCGATCACCGGGTCGCCCCAGTTGAAGACCGCGTCGGTGGTCATGTCGAAGTCCCAGTTGGCGATGCGCTGCGACCAGGTGGGGAAGTCCGGCGAGGGGCGCAGCTGCACCTGCACGCCCACCTTGGCGAGCTGGGGACGCAGGTACTCGGCGACCAGTTGCGAGGTGTCGGGCGCGCCGGGCAGGAAATCGAGCCGCAGCGCGAAGCGCATGCCGTCCGCCTTGCGCGCGAAGCCGGCCTCGTCGAGCAGCTGGTTGGCGCGCGCCAGGTCCAGCTTGTAGGGATTGAGCGTCTTGTCGTAGAGCGGGCTGGACGGGTGGATCGGGCCCAGCGCCGGCTGCGAGCGGCCGCGCTGCAGCTTCTGCGTGATGAAGTCGCGGTCGATGGCGTAGGCGATGGCCTGGCGCACCTTCAGGTTGGCCAGCGGTCCCTGGCGTACGTTGAAGGCCAGCCAGTTGAGCGCGCCCACGCCCTCGTAGCCCGCCTTGCCCACCACCAGCTTGGGGTCGGCGGCGAGGCGGTCGAGGTCGGCGATGCGGAACGGTGCGTAGGCCACGTACTGGATATCGCCGCGCTGCATCGCCAGCGCGGCGGCGGCGCGGTCCGGCACGATGTTGTAGGTGATCTTGTCGAGGTAGGGACGGCCCTTGCGGAAGAAGCCGTCGAAGCGCTCCAGCACGAGGTATTCGCCCGGTTTGTACTCGCCGAACCTGAACGGGCCCGAGCCGATCGGCGCGTTGTTGTGCGGGTTCTGCCGGATCGGCCCGTCGCCGTACACATGCTTGGGCAGGATGGGCATCAGCGACGGCGTGGACAGCGCCAGCAGCAGCGCCGGATCGGGCTGCTTGAGGCGGAACACGGCGGTATGCGGGTCGGGCGTCTCGACCTTGTCCAGCGCGGCCAGCATGGCCGGGCCGAAGGGATGGTTGGCGCGCACCGCCTCGGCCGAGAAGGCGACGTCGGCCGAGGTGACCGGCTTGCCATCATGGAAGCGCGCCTCGGGGTTGAGCTTGAAGGTGTAGGACAGGCCGTCCGGCGCCGCGCTCCAGCTATCGGCGAGGTAGGGCTTGAACTGCCACCTGGCGTCGGCCTGCAGCAGGCTGGCGAACAACTGCGCGGCCGGCACGCCGGTCGCCACGCCGGACTGGATGGCCGGGTTCAGCGAGTTGATGGCGGTGATCGACAGCACGTTGAGGTTGCCGCCGCGCGCCGGCTGGGCGGGCTGGGCGGCTTGTGCGGCGGCGCTGCCGGAGACGGCGGCGCACCACATGGCCGCACTGGTGCAAAGCCCCGCCAGCAGGCGGCGCGGGCGCGTAAGACACGTCGACATCGATGCTCCCCTTTTGCCATGCCGGCCTGGCGGCGGCACGGCAGGATCGAAGGCACCCCGCGCCGGCGCGGGCAGGCGGGGGCGGCGTTCTGCATGCTGCGTGTTGCGTGTTGCGTGTTGCGTGTTGCGTGCTGCGTGCTGCGTGGTGGCTGGCATGCGGCGCGGCATGCAGTCCTGCGGGGAAGCGCCGCGGCATCGCCGCCCAGGCGCGATGCCGGCTTCGCATGGAACCGTCGAGCGGTGGAGCGGTGGAAGGTCGGACCGCCCCGGGCCGGCTGGCGCACAGGCAACCCCCGTGGCCCCTTTATATGCGAGCCAGGGAAGCTGCCGTTAGGTCCAGTTGGGACGTATCGCTTGGGCCAGCAGGATCGGCGCGCGGCGCCCCCCAGCCGGCAGGCGGGGGAGCGGCTCGCGCGCGGTCTGTCAATGGCGGATTTCCTGGGCGGGCTGGCGGGCCGGCGGGCGCCGCCCGGCAGCGCTCAGGTGGCGCTCAGGTGGCGGTCGCAGCCAGCAGGGCCTCCACCTGCGCCAGCGCCGGCGCGTGGGCGCCGGCATGGGTCGCGGCCACGGCGGCGCTGGCGGCGGCCCAGCGGGCCTGGCGCGCGGGCGCGGCACCGGGCTCGCGCAGCAGGCCGGCCATCCAGCCGCCCATGGCGGCGTCGCCGCAGCCGACGGTGTCGGCCACGGCCACGGCGAAGGCCGGCTGCTCGTAGCGCTGCGCGCCATCCAGCAGCACCATGCCTTGCGCGCCGCGCGTCAGCAGCACGCGCGCGCGTGGCGCCAATGCGCGCAGCGCGGCCAGCGCGCCGGCTTCGTCGTGCCGCGGGTAGAGGCCACGCAGGTCCTCGTCCGAGACCTTGATGTAGTCGGCCAGACGTGCCAGGTGGGCGAACACCTCGGCGTAGTCCGGCGCGCGCATCGGCTCGCGGAAGTTGGGATCGAAGGCGATGCGCTTGCCGGCGGCGCTGGCCAGCGTGGCCTCCTCGCACAGGCGCGCGGCCAGCGGCTGGCGCGCCAGGCTGAGCGAGCCGAAATGCACCACGCGGGCTGCCTGGCGCCAGCCCTGCGGCAGGCGCGCCGGATCGAAATGCAGGTCGGCGCTGTCGTCGCCGACGAAGAAATAGCGCGGCGGATGCTGGGCACCGACGAAGGCCAGCAAGGGCGAGCGCGGCACCCGCTGCAGGAAGCGCAGGTCGAGGCCGGCGTCCGCGCTGGCCTCGGCGAGCTGGTCGCCCAGCTGGTCCTCGCTGATGGCGCCGGCAAAGGCCGTCGGCACGCCCAGGCGCGCGCCGACGCGCGCCACGTTCCAGCACGAGCCGCCCGGCAGGCCCAGCCATTGCTGGCCGCCCTGGTGGACCATGTCGGTCAGGGCCTCGCCGAACACGACGTAGGCAGGCAGGGTGGCATTCATCCGGCGATCTCCTCGGGCAGCGCGGCTGCGCTGGCGGCACTGGTGGCACTGGTGGCAGCGGCCGCCGTGGCGGCGGCACGCGCGCGGCGGATCAGGGCGGCCGTGGAGGCATCGTGCGCGCACGCCGGCCCGCCTTCCAGCTCGCGCGCGATGGGCGCGGCGAGCTGCTTGCCCAGCTCCACGCCCCACTGGTCGAAGGAATTGATGTTCCACAGAGCGCCCTGCACGAAGGTGCGGTGCTCGCACAGGGCCAGCAGCGCGCCGAGATGGCGCGGGTCGAGCCGCTGCAGCAGCAAGGTATTGCTGGGACGGTTGCCTTCGAACACCAGGTGCGGCACCAGTGCCTCGTCGCGCACGCCCTGCGCACGCACCTCGTCGGCGGTGCGCCCGCGCAGCAGCGCCTCGGACTGGGCGAAGCAGTTGGCCAGCAGCTTGCTGTGGTGGCCGGGCACCGCGTGCACCGGCTCCAGCGCGGCAATGAAGTCCACCGGCACCCAGTGCGAGCCCTGGTGCATCATCTGGAAGTAGGCATGCTGCCCGTTGGTGCCGGTGGTGCCCCACACCACCGGCGCGGTCCCGCAGGCGGCCGGCGTGCCGTCGAGCTGCACCGACTTGCCGTTGCTCTCCATCTCCAGTTGCTGCAGGAAGGCCGGCAACAGTTCCAGCGGCTCGCAGTACGGCGCCACGCAGCGGCTGGCGGCGCCGAGGAAGCTGCGGTTCCACACGTCGAGCAGGCCGAGCACCAGCGGCATATTGGCCGCCGCCGGCGCCTCGGCGAAATGCCGGTCCATCTCGCGCGCGCCGTCCAGCAGCGCGCGGAAGGCGTCGAAGCCGAGCGCCAGCGCAATCGGCAGGCCCACCGCCGACCACAGCGAGAAGCGGCCGCCCACCCAGTCCCAGAAGGGAAACATCTGCTCCGCGCCGATGCCGAAGGCAGCCACCGCCTCGCGGTGGGTGGAGACCGCGGCGAAATGCCGGGCCAGCTGGTCCTCCGGCACGCCCTGGCGCAGGAACCAGGCGCGCGCGGTATGCGCGTTGGCCATGGTCTCCAGGGTGGTGAAGGTCTTGGAGCAGACCACCACCAGCGTGGTGGCCGCCTGCACGCGCGCCAGCGCCGCGGCCAGGTCGCTGCCGTCGACATTGGCGACGAAATGCAGGCGCGGGCCGCCGCCCAGGTGGCCGAGCGCGCGGCACACCATGCGCGGACCGAGGTCGGAGCCGCCGATGCCGAGGTGGATCACATCGGTGATGGCGCGGCCGTCCCAGCCGCGCCATGCGCCCTCGCGCACCGCGCCGGCAAAGCGCGCCATGCGCGCCAGCACGGCTTCCACCTCTGCCGCCACCGGCACGCCGGCCGCCTGGAAGCCGTCCTCGGGGCGCGCGCGCAAGGCCATGTGCAGGGCCGCGCGCCGCTCGGTGGTGTTGACCGGCTCGCCGCGGAACATGGCGTCGCGCTTGCACAGCACGCCGGCCTGCTGCGCGAGTTCGTGCAGCAGCGCGATGGCGCCGGCGTCGACGCGGTTCTTGGCGTAGTCCAGCGTCAGGCCGGCCGCCTCCAGCGTGAAGGCGGTGCTGCGCGCCTCGCCGGCGGCGCCGGCGAACCAGTCGCGCAGGTGGACGTGGCGGATGCTCTCGGCATGGGCCTGCAGGGCCTGCCAGGCAGGTAGGGAGGACAAGATCATGTCGGCTCGGGTGTAGTCGTGGGCGGACAGGCTGGGGACGATAGCAGAGACGGGCGCCCGACGTCCCGCATGTCAGCGCGCTTTGTCACGGTCAATTCTTCGCTTGGGCCGGTGCATTCCCGCGGCATGCCGCTCTCACAGCTCCTCGTGCCACACCGCGCCGTCGCGCGACAGCAGCGCCGAGGACGCGGCCGGGCCCCAGGTGCCGGCGGTATAGAGCTTGGGCGCGAGGCCGCTGTCGGTCCAGGCCTGCTGGATGGGCGCCACCCAGCGCCAGGCCTGGGCCTGCTCGTCGCGGCGCACGAACAGCCCCAGGCGGCCGCGGATCACGTCCAGCAGCAGCCGCTCGTAGGCTCCGGTCTTGCGTTCGTGGCGGGCGCCCTGCCCGCGCGGCAGCATGCGCTGCAGGTCGAGCGAGGCCGGCTGCAGCGCCTGGGTGTCGCCGGGCTGCTTGACGAGGAAATGCAGGCGGATGCTCTCCTCCGGCTGCAGCGTGATCACCAGGCGGTTGCCGGGCTCATGGTCGAGCGGGCGCGGGAACACCGAGTAAGGCACGTCGCGGAACTGCACCACAATTTCCGCCACGCGCGCCTGCATGCGCTTGCCGGTGCGCAGGTAGAACGGCACGCCCGCCCAGCGCCAGTTGGCGATCTCGGCCTTGATGGCGACGAAGGTCTCGGTGCTGCTGTCGGCAGCGATGCCGGGCTCGCCGGCATAGCCGGGCACCGGGTTGCCGGCGGCGGCACCGCGGCAATACTGCCCCCGCACCACCCTCTCGGCCACCTCATGCTGGGCGAGCGGGCGCAGCGCCTTGAGGATCTTCAGCTTCTCGTCGCGGATGGCGTCGGCCGACAGGCTCGACGGCGGCTCCATCGCCACCATGCACAGCAGCTGCAGCAGGTGGTTCTGCACCATGTCGCGCAAGGCGCCGATGCCGTCGTAGAAGTTGCCGCGCCGCTCCACGCCCAGTTCCTCGGCGATGGTGATCTGCACGTCGCGCACCCACTCGCGCCGCCACAGCGGCTCGAACAGCGCGTTGCCGAAGCGGATCGCCATCAGGTTCTGCACCGACTCCTTGCCCAGGTAGTGGTCGATGCGGTAGATCTGTTCCTCGCCGAAATGCCGCCCCACGGCGTCGTTGATCGCCTCCGACGAGGCCAGGTCGTGGCCCAGCGGCTTCTCCAGCACCACGCGCACGCCGGCGTGGTTGAGCCCGGTGCGGGCGAGCTGCTCGCAGATGGGCACGAACAGGTGCGGCGCGGTGGCCAGGTAGCACACCACCACCGGGGCGCCGCGCGCCTGCACCAGCTCGGCCAGCGCGTCGAAGCCCTCGGGCGCGCGGGCGTCCACCTGCTGGTAGGCCACGCGCTCGAGGAACTGCCGCCAGGTGTCGACAGCGACGGCGCCCGGCAGCATGGGGCGCACCTCGCTCTCCAGCATATCGAGATAGGCCTCGCGCGACATCGCCTGGCTGCCCAGCGCCAGGATGCGGCCGCGCGGATGCAGCGTGGCGCTGGCATGGGCGTCGAACAGGGCGGGCAGCAGCTTGCGCCGGGCGAGGTCGCCGGTGCCGCCGAACAGGACGAAGTCGAACTCGGGCACGGCGTTGGGGTCAGGGCGGTTCATGGTGCGGTCTGTCGAAGGGAGGGGCGCCGGTCAGCGGGGGGCCGACCAGCCTTGGTATTGGCCGACGTTGGCGCGCGTGACCAGTGTCGGCGGCAGCAGCACGGTGCGGCTGGCCGGCGCCTGGCCATGCATCAGGCCGATGCCGATCTGCACCGCGGCGCGGGCGATGGCCCACGGATCCTGGCTGGCCGAGGCCTGCACCAGGGTGTCGGACTTGAGCGCGGCCTCGATGTCGGGCGCGCCGTCGACCGAGGCGATCAGGATGCCACGGCGGTTGAGCTGGCGTGCGGCCAGGTCGGCGCCGATGGCCTGCGGGTCATTGATGGTGAAGACAGCGTCGATCTTCGGGAAGCGCGTCAGGTAGAGCTGCATCACGTTGAGGCCGCCCTCGCGCGAGCCCTTGGCATCCTGGTCGTCGGACAGCAGGTGCAGGCCGGGATGCTCGGCCAGCACGCGCTTGCAGCCGCGCACGCGGTCCAGCACCGCCGACACCGGCGGGCCGTTCTGGATGATCACGTTGCCGCGGCCGCCCAGGCGCTCGGCGAGGAAGCCGCAGGCCAGCTCGCCCGCCCGCGTGTTGTCGGTCTGCACCACGGCGTCGGCACCGGCGGCCCCGACGTCCACCGCCACCACCACGATGCCGGCGCGGCGCGCCTTGCGCACCGCCGGCTCGATGGCGCGCGCGTCGGCGGCGTTGATCAGGATCAGGTCCACCTGCGAGACGATGAAGCTGTCGATCTGCGTGAACTGCTTGTTGAGGTCGTAGTCGGCCGACAGCACGGTGACCTTGGCCTGCGGGTTGGCGGCCTTGGCCGCGGCCTCCGCGCCGCGCGCCAGCGCGACGAAGTAGGGGTTGCCCAGCGAGCCCAGCGTGACGCCGACCTTGCGCAAGGGCCGTTCCGCCGCGGCTGCCTGCGGGGCGGCGGCCGGTGCCTGCGCCGCGCTGCGGCCGCTGCCGGCGGCCAGGGTCGCCAGCAGCGCGACGGCAATGGCGGCGATGATGGCGGCGGCACGCGCCAGCGCTGTGGGGAAGTAGCGTGTCAGCACGTCGTATCTCCTGCCCGATGTGTCTCGTTCCCGTTTCCCGTGTCCCATGTCCTGTGTCCCGTCAGGTGCGCGCCGAATCGCGGCGGCGGTAGCGGTCCAGCGCCACGGCGCCGATGATCACCAGGCCCTTGACGATGTACTGCCAGATATCGGAGACGCCCAGCAGCACCAGGCCGTTGGACAGCACCGCGATGATCAGCGCGCCCACCAGGGTGCCGCCGATCGAGCCGGTGCCGCCGACGAAACTGGTGCCGCCCAGGATCACCGCGGCGATGGCGTCGAGTTCGTAGGACTGGCCGAGCTGCAGCCCGTTGGCGGCATACAGCCGCGCCGCCGACATCACGCCGCCCAGGCCCGACAGCAGGCCGGACATCGCGTAGACGAACAGCAGCACCACCCACACCTTGATGCCCGACAGGCGCGCGGCCTCCGCATTGCCGCCGACCGCGTAGATCTGCATGCCCAGTACCGTGCGGCGCAGTACGAACCAGCACAGCGCCACCACCGCGCAGGCGATCACCACCAGCCAGGGCACGCCGAGCAGCTCGCCGTTGCCGAGGAAGGCGAAGCCGATGTCGGGGTTGTAGAGGGTGCTGTCGTGGCCGGCCAGGCGGGCCAGCCCGCGCACGGCGGTCAGCGTGCCGAGCGTGACGATGAAGGGTGGCAGCTTCATGAAGGCGACCAGCGCGCCGTTGACCAGGCCGAACGCCAGGCCGCACAGCAGCGCCGCCGGCACGCTGAGCGCGCCGAGCTGCGGCACCAGCGACACCAGCATGGCGGCCACCGCCGAGATCGACAGGATGGAGCCGACCGAGAGGTCGATGCCGCCGGTCAGGATGACGAAGGTCATGCCGGCCGCCAGCACCAGGTTGATCGAGGCCTGCTGGGCCACGATGGAGAGGTTCTGCCAGCTGGCGAAATGGTCGGTCAGCACGGCGAAGGCCGCGCACAGCAGCAGCAGGATGGGCAGCATGCCCAGGGCGCGCAGGCGTTCCTGCGCGGTGGGTCCGGCGCCGGCCAGGGCCGCGCCGGGGGCGTGGGTCAGCGAATCTTGCATGGTCGTCTCCTGCGGGGGGGGGCGTGGCGCCCTTCTGGTCTGTGGGTTCCGGTCCAGGGTTCCGGTCTGTGGTCCGGGTGTGCGGCCGGCGGCCTCAGTGCCGGAGCGGACCGGCGGCGGCAGCGCCCGCTGCCGCGGACATGGCCGCCACGGTTGCCGGCATGGCGTCGTCCGGCCCGGCCGCGCCGGTTGCCAGCGCGATGATGCGTTCCTGCATGCGTGCCGCGCTGTCGCCGGGATGCACCTCGCCGGCGATCTCCCCCGCGCGCATCACCAGCACGCGGTCGCACAGGCCCACCACCTCGGGCAGCTCGCTGGAGATCAGCAGGATGGCCACGCCTTGCCGGGCCAGGGCATCGATCAGGGCATAGATCTCCGACTTGGCGCCGATGTCGACGCCGCGCGTGGGCTCGTCCAGGATCAGCACGCGCGGACGGATCTCCAGCAGGCGCGACAGCATCACCTTCTGCTGGTTGCCGCCCGACAGCGCGCCGACGTTGACGCGCGCGTGCGGCACGCGGATGCCCAGCGCGCGGATGGCGCGCTCGGTGCGGCCGCTGCCGGCGGCGCGGTCGAGCCGGCCGAAGCGGCGCGCGTCGCGCCCCGCCACGATCAGGTTGATGTTCTCGTGCACGCTGTGGTCGAGGAACAGCCCCTGCAGCTTGCGGTCCTCGGTCAGGTAGGCGATGCCGGCCTCGATGGCCTGGCGTGGCGTGTCCAGGCGCACCGGCGCGCATGCGCCGCCGCCCTGCCCCGCCAGCCGCACCTCGCCGCGCAGGCGCGCGTCGGCGCCGAACACCAGCCGCGCCAGTTCGGTGCGCCCCGCTCCCACCAGGCCCGCCAGTCCCAAGACCTCGCCGGCGCCCAGGTCGAAGCTGCAGCCCTTGACGCGGCGCCCGTCCGCCATGTCGCGCACGGACAGCACGGCCCGGCCGGCGCCGGCCTGCTGGCGCGCGGCGCCGTGGTCCTTGGTATAGAAGCCGGACAGGTCGCGTCCCACCATCATCTTCACCAGCGCCGCCTGCGACAGCTCGGCGCGCGCCAGCGTGCCGACGAAGCCGCCGTCGCGCAGCACCGTGACGCGGTCGGCCAGTTCGTCGATCTCCGCCATGCGATGGCTGATGTAGAGGATGGCCAGGCCCTGCCGGCGCAGTTGCCGGATCAGCGCGAACAGCCGCTCCGTTTCATGCGTGGACAACGGCGTGGTGGGTTCGTCCATGACCAGGATGCGCGCCTCGAAATGCACCGCGCGCGCGATCTCCACCAGCTGGCGCTGGGCGATCGACAGGCCGGCCACGGCATCGAGCGCGCCGAAGTCGGCGCCCAGGCGCGCCAGCGTGGCGGCGCAGGCCTGTGCCATGCCGGCGCGGTCGACCAGGCCGTGGCGGCGCAGCGGACGGCCGAGATAGACGTTCTCGGCCACGCTCAGGTTGGGGGCCAGGCTCAGCTCCTGGTAGATCACCGCCACGCCGAGCGCGCGCGCGGCCTGCGGCCCGTCGATGGCCACCTCGCGCCCGTCGATGCGGATGCTGGCGCCGGCGTCGGGCAGGTAGGCGCCTGACAGGATCTTCATCAGCGTGGACTTGCCGGCGCCGTTCTCGCCCATCAGCGCATGGACCTCGCCCGCATAGGCGGTGAGCTGCACGTCGCGCAGCGCGCGCACGCCGGGGAAGGTCTTGCTGATATGGCGCAGCGCGAGCAGCGGCGCGGTGCGCGCGGCATCGACGGTATGTTCAGGCGACGGCATCGCTGGCCTCCGGGATCCGGGCCGACGCACCCTTGAGCCATTCGGCGCGCGGCGAGAAATTCATGAACAGCGGCAGCGCGGCGGCGCCCACGGCGCCGGCGTTGGCGCCGAAGCCGCCGCGCACCACGCGCGGCGCCCGCCGCGCCTCCGGCGCCCCCTCGTCGAGCGCCGCCTGCAGGCGCGCGATCAGCGTGCCGACCAGGCCGGCATCGACGTCGGCATCGAAGACCAGCAGGGGCACGTCGAGCACCGCCAGCGCCGCCTGCATGGCCGGCGCCAGCGCGTCGATGCAGTCGTCGAGCCACTGCGCCACGGCCGCATGGCCCTGCGCGATGTGCGCCTCCAGGTCGGCGTGGCCGTCCACCTGCGCGCCGTGGTGGCGCAGGTGGCGCGCCAGCGCGTTGAGCGAGGCGCGCGCCAGCAGGATGTCGCGGGCCCGCCCGGTGCGGGGCGCCGAGTCCAGCGTGCTGGGCGCCACCGGCATCATGCCGATGTCGCCGGCATTGCCCGACACGCCGCGCACGCAGTCGCCGTCGAGCACCACGCCGCCGCCGATCGCCGGGCCGAGGAAGACATAGAGGAAATCCTGGGCGTGGTGGCGGCCGTAGAACAGCTCGGCGATGGCGGCCGCGGTGCCATCGTTCTCGCTGAACACCGGCAGCCCGGTGGCGGCGGCCAGCGCCGCGCCGAAATCGGTGTCGTCCCAGGCATGGAAGCTGTCGCGCAGGGCCGCGTCCTGCAGGTCCAGCTCGCGCAGCCAGGCGCCCAGGTTATAGGGTTGGGCCAGGCCGATGCCGAGCAGGCGCTTGCGCTCGGCCGGCGCCAGCGCCTCGCATAGCGCATCCAGGTCTTCGCGCACCATGGCCAGGGCCTGCTGCGGATGGGGCAGGACCTGCTGGCGCGCACGGCTGGCCAGGATGCGGCCGCTGAAGTCGACCAGCACGCACTCGATGCTGGCTCGGTCCAGCCGCACCCCGAGGCCGAAGGCACCGCGCGGCTGCAGCCGGATCAGGCTGGCCGGCTGGCCGCGCTGCCCGTCCTGGCGTCGTCCCGCTTCGCACACCAGCCCCTCCTCGGTCAGCGTCTGCACGATGCTGCCGACCGCGGTGTTGGTCAGCTCGGCCATGCGTGCCAGGTCGGCCTTGGAAGCCTCGCCGGCACGGCGCAAGGCGAGCAGCAGGGCCCGCTCGTTGTAGAGGCGGAGGCTGGCGGAGTTGACCCCGCGTCCGGCCTTGGAAAGCGACATGCTGTCTCCTGTCCCGGTCGTGCGCGGCACCGGCTGGTCCGGACCGCGTCACGCCTCGATTAATTAATTCACGTTGAATTAAAGATTAGGACGGAGACCGGCTCAAGTGGGGACAAACCCGGAGACGACGGTTGGAGAGGGTGCGGCTACCCGCAGCGGGAAGCTGAAAATGCAGATTGCGACACTTACGACCGGTCAGCCGCTCGGCCGCCCGGTGGCGCAGGCTGCGCCCGGACCGCGCTCAGTCGGCCTTGGCGGCAGGCGCGCTGGCCGCCACGCCGGCGAGCGGGAGCGGCTCGAAGAGATGGTGGTGGAGATGGCCGCCGGCATAGACCGGCCGCTGCGTGCGCACGCGCTCGATCACGGCCCGGTCGGAGCCGCTGGCGGCCGAGCGGTACAGCAGCGGCACCGCGGCCAACGCCAGGGTCACCACACAGGGCAAGGCAAGGTGCAGCAGTTTCATGGCCGGCCGCCGGCGCACGGGAAGTGCGCCCGCAGGCGCTGCAGCGACAGGGGAATCGACGGGGACGGCGGGGGGCATGCAATCGAACGGCGGTAGAACGCAACACTACGGCGCAACACTGCAGCGCAGCGCAAAGACCGCGATCCTCGCACAGCGGCGGCCGCATGACCAGAGGCAGACCAGCCGCGCGGCGTGGCCGCCGCCCGCCAACGGCAGCGCAGGCTCAGCCGGCGCGGGCCGGCGTGGGCGCCGTGGCGGCCTGGTCGCAGGAAGCCTGCTGCAGCGCGGCGCGTTGCGCGGCACGCTTCTCGGCGCGGGCGCGTTCGATCACGGTCCAGTCGGGACCGGCGAGGGCAGGCAGGGCGGCGGCCAGGGTAGCGGCGCCGGCCAGGGCGAGGATCAGGGTCTTCATGGCGAGGAGGAGAGGGAGTCGGGGGGGCAAGGCGGGGGAGCGGAGCGGCCGGCAGGCCCGGACAGGCACCGGACCTGCCCTGCTGCGCCTGCCGGCGGCGCCCGCCTTCCCCGAACTGGGGGAGGAGGAAGGCGGTCCGCCGCCGGCCCGTGTAGAAAGGCCCGCCGCCCTGCCCCGCCATGCCGGCGCGCTCTCCTGGAGGACGAGGCGCGGCGGTCATGGCGGCACGCATGCCGGACGGCGGACAAGGCGAAGCCTGGTGTGATGCCTGTGCTGCGATGCCTGCGGGCAGCGCTTGCTGCCCGAGCCGGCCGTACCGGCCGGAAACGTCAGACGGGTTGAGCGGAAACGCCGGTCAGGTCGCGGCCGGCCAGGTCCATGCCGCCGGCGCGGTTGCCTTCGCTATAGGGATCGCGCGGCGCGTTGCCGCGTGCGCCTTCGCTGTAGGGATCGCGCTTGCCGAGGTTGGCACCTTCGGAGTAGGGGTCGCGCTTGCCGAGGTTGGCGCCTTCGGAGTAGGGGTCACGCTTGCCGTTATGCATGGTGTAGCCGTAACGGTCGCCGGCAATGCCGCTATCCCGCGGACCCGATGCATTGGCCTGAGCGCTGGCCAGGACGCAGGCGCTGAGGGCGGCTGCGGTTGCAAGGGTCTTGAGGAGCTTCGTGTTCATGATGGTTAAGCAGGTTTGGGGGAGGACGGCACTTCCATTTTCACGGTGCGGGATGGGCGGATCTGCGTCCCGCGCGCCGTCCTGTTCGCCTTTTGAGCTGTGCATTCGGCAATCGCGTCGTGCACAGGAACCCAGTGTAGCCATGGGTCACTCATTCTAGAAGTGATTTATTTTTCTTTTGTCCAGTCGATTTTTTCATAGAAAGAACCGGACAAGCGGGCGGGCAGGCAATCTGCGCTTCAGTCAGATCGGCGGGGACATGCTGGGACGAACGCCGACGGCTTGGCAGGCAAGGCATGGCAAGGCGCGTTCGCTGCCGGACGCAGCTTGGCGCTTCGCGCTTGCCTCAGGCGCACCTCACGCGAAGGGAAGAAGCCGGGCAGCTCAGGTTGCAGGTGGTCCGGGATAGCGTTGACGCGCGTGGAGCACGGCCAGCGCCGTCACGATCATCTCGTTCTCTTCCAGGATAACGAGATAGTTCTCGTGCGCGACCAGTTCGCGCGTGCCGGCAACGCGGCCCGGCCTGCGGGGAAACAAGGGGTCGGCCAGTCTAGCCACCTGGTCATCGATGTGGGGCCACAGCGTGGCGCCTGCGCGCGGATTGCCCTGCGCAAATTAGGCCTCGATTTCATCCAGGTCGTCCCGGTAGCTCTGCGTGCGCAGCACGACCTTCATGGGCTATCGAGCTGACGCCGCTTGGCCGCCCGGATCGCTTCCCATTGGTCCGGCTCGATGCGCTGGTTGCTGCCGTCGTCGAGGCCGGCACGCGCTGCCTCGACCTTCTGCTGCAGCCATTCGGCATGGGACAGTGCCTCATGCGCCGCCTTCATCCGCGCCGCAGCATCCTCGCGCGTCCGCTGGCCCGCGGACACGCTGTAATTGCTGGCGTCGATCCCGTCGATCCTGACGATATGCAACTCCCTCCGCAGGTATTCGACACAACTGTCCAGGCTGCGCCAGGTGCGCGGCCTGTCGTCACGTTGGGTCCCCAACGGGGTGTCCTGCGCGCCGATCCGCAAGGTCACGGACCAGCCACCGGGCTGGCCGACAATGGCGGCACCGGTGATGACCGACGCCTCGACGAGACGACGGGCGTTGGGCGTGTCTATGGTTCGGGTCCTCACTCGCACCTCCTTCACACAACAGGAAGCAGCCTGACAAATACTAGATAAAAACTCAATTACCTCACAAATAATGCAGTATCAAATACTTTCAGGAATGGGAAATCCGTCTCGCCGACGACGAATTGCCATCAATCGCGCGCCGTAGCCGGCACTTCCCGCACCGCCGGCGCCTGCTGCCAGCCCCCGCCCAGCGCCACGAACAGGCCGATCTGGTTGAAGGCGAGCTGGCTGTCCGAGGCGGCCAGGTCCATTTCCGCCGATGCCAGGCTGCGTTCCGCGTCCAGGCTCGACAGGTAGGGCGTGCGCCCCGCCTGGTAGAGGCGCCGCTGCTGCGCGGCGGCACCGGCGGCCTGGTCGCGCGCGGCGCGCAGCGCGGCATTGCGTTCCTGCTCGCGCCCGTAGCGGCTCAGCGCCGTGCGGGTCTCCAGCAGGGCCTTGAGCACCACGCCGTCGAAGCGCGCCAGCGCCGCGTCGGCGCCGGCTTCCATGCCGTGGATGCGCGGGCGTACACCGTTGGTGGGCAGGTTCCAGGTGATGCCGGGGCCGATGCCCCAATGCGCGGTCGGCCCGGTGCCGAAGTCCGACAGCATGCCGGTGAGGCCGGCCGAGGCGCCGATGCGGATGGACGGATACAGATCGGCCGTGGCCACGCCGATGCGCGCGGTGGCGGCAGCCAGCTCGCGCTCGGCCTGGCGCACGTCCGGGCGGCGCTTGAGCAGCGCGGCGCCGTCGCCCACCGGCAGCGGACGGCTCAGGCGCGGCTCCTCCTCGCAGGCGAAGGCCTCCGGCGCCAGCGAGCCGGGCGGCTGGCCCAGCAGCGCGGCAAGCCGGAAGCCCGCGCCTTCGCGCTCGGCCTCGAAGCGCGGCAGCGCCGCGCGCAGGGTGTCGGCCTGGGCCTGCGCGCGCATGGCGTCGGCAGGCTGGCCGCGGCCGGCGGCCACCAGCTTGCGTACCAGTTCGGCCTGGTGTTCGGCCAGCCTGGCCTGCTGCGTGGCCACCTCGTGCTCGTGCGTGGCGGCGCAACCCTGCACATAGGCACGCACCGTCTCGGCGACCACGCCGACGCGCGCCGCGTCGAGCGCGGCGGCACCGGCTTCGGCGCCGGCCAGCGCGGCTTCGTCGGCGCGCGCGAGCTTGCCGAAGAAGTCGATCAGGTAGGACACCGAGAAGCCCGCATCGCCGATGCTCAGGGCCGGGATCTTCTCCGTCTTGAGCAGGCTCTCGCCGGACAGCTGGGTGCGCTGCGCGCTGCCCCAGAGCGCGCCCTGCGGCAGGTTCTCGGCCTCCACCTCGTGGTAGATGGCGATGGCGCGGCGCAGGTTGGCGGCGGCCGCGCGCAGGTCGGTATTGGCGGTCAGCGCCTGCCGCACCAGCTGGTCGAGCCTGGCATCGTCGTACAGGCGCCACCAGTCGTCGGGCGGCGCGTCGGCCGAGACCCCGGCCGCGGCCCGGGCCCCGTCCGCGCCGTCGCCGGTGAGCGGGCCATTGGCGGCGGGCGCCTGCACCAGCGCCTGCGCCGGCACGTGGTAATCGGGGCCGACGGTGGTGCAGCCGGCCAGCAGCGTGGCGACCAGCAACGGCAGCGCAGCCAGGCGCGGGGTCCTCATGAGCGGCTCCCCTGCGGCGCCGCGGCCGCGCCGTCTTCCCGCACCGACACCGTGGCGGTGCGGCCGGACACCAGCCGCACGCCGGCCGGCACCGCGTCGAAGACGATGCGCACCGGCACACGCTGCGCCAGCCGCACCCAGTTGAAGGTCGGGTTCACGTTGGGCAGCAGGGTCGCGCCGTTGCTGCGGTCGCGGTCTTCGATGCCGGCGGCGATGCTCTGCACGTGGCCCCGCAGCGGCTGCGCTTCGCCCATGATGCGGATGTCGACCGGCGCGCCGACACGGATGCCGTGCAGCTTGGTTTCCTCGAAGTAGCCTTCGACATGGAAGGACTCCACGTCCACCATCGAGAACACCGGCTTGCCGGTGCTGACATAGTCGCCCAGGCGTGGCAGGCGGTCGTTGACGTAGCCCTCCACCGGGCTCAGCACGGTGGTGCGCTCCAGGTTGAGCTGCGCCACCGCCACCGCGGCCTCGGCCTGGGCCAGCGCCGCCGCGCCCTCCTCCACGCGCGCCCGCCCCTCTTCCACCACCTCGGCCGACACCACGCCGCTCAACGCCACGCTGCGCGCCGCCTCGCGCCGCGCCTGCGCCAGCACCGCGCGGCGGGCCGCGGCGTTGGCCTGCGCCTGGCGCAGCGCCAGCGCGAAGCGGTCGCGGTCGATCACGAACAGCGGCTGGCCGCGGTGCACGCGCTGGTTGTCCTTGACCAGCACCTGCGTGACCAGTCCGGAGACATCGGGCGCCACCTGCACGACCTCAGCACGCACATGGCCGTCGCGCGTCCAGGGCGCCACGGTGTAGTACTGCCACAAGTGGAAGGCGACGCAGGCGGCGAGCGCCGCCGCGGCCAGGGTCAGCACGACGGAAAGAAGGGAACGCGGACGGAAACTCATGGGTGCAACCAGCGCGCGGCGGCCACGACGCCACCGAGCAGCAGGGTGTAGAGAGCAAGGTTGAACAGGGAACGGTGCCAGACCACGCGATAGAAGCCGGCGCGGGCCAGGCCGGCGCGCAGCAGCACCATCAGGACCAGGGCCAGCAGCATCAGCAGCAGCAGCGTCGGCACGAACACGCCATAGACGTTGATCTCGCCGCTCATCGCATCTCCCGGCGGGCAGTACGGCGGCGCCTCATGACGCACGTCCCGGCATGTCGTGGCAGGTCGGATAGAGCGTGACCTGCAGCACCACCAGCGCCGCGCGGGCCTCGCGCGCGGCCCGGTTGGGCGGCGCGGCGAGCTGGGCCAGGGCGGCATCGATGCCGAGCGACAGCGTGCTCGGCGCGGGAATGTGCGCGGCATGCAGCCGCCCGCGGAAATGCGCGGCCATGCCGTCCAGCACGCCGGCCACCGCCGCGCGCGCCGCCGGCGGCAGGGCCGGCAGGCTGCGGTGCAGCGCCAGCGCGCTGAAGCCGGCCTGCAATTCGGCAAAGCCATCGCTGGACAGCGAAGCGTCGCTGGCGGCCAGGCGCGGCACCAGCTGGCTGAGCCGGTCCAGCATGCGGCCGCCCAGCGCGCCAGGGCCGGCACCCGCGCCGGCGACGCGCGTCACGGCGGCGTCGGCCAGGTCCTTCCAGCCGGCGCGGATCAGGCGGTGCGCCGCCACGCGGGCGCCGAAAGGCCGCGTCACCATGGACCAGAACGGCGCGAACAGCATGGCGCCGACGCTGGCCAGCATGGTGTTGAAGATGCCGAGGAAATTGACATCGTAGACGCTGTGGAAATTGGCCAGCGAGGCGGTGTTGACCGACAGCAGCATGGCGATCAGGTTGAAGCCGGGACGCTGGATCAGCACGCCGATGCCCAGGTAAGGCAGGGCCAGCAGCGCGGCCAGGGTCTCGAAATCGTGAGTGGTGGGCACCACCAGGAACAGGTAGAAGCAGGACACCGCCAGGCACATCGCCGACCAGCGCACGAAGGTGCGTGCCACCGGGCGCGGCTCCTCGATGGTGGCGAAGAAGCAGCAGGCGATCGCGGCCACCGCCACCGCGCCGCCGCCGTCCTCCCAGCCCGAGGCGATCCACAGCAGGCCGGCGCAGAACACGGCCAGGCCGGTCGAGCCGGCGTACCACAGCAGCATGCCGTGATCGTGGTGGTGGGCGCGCACCACCGGCTCGCCGCGGTGGCGCAGGCGCGGCCCGCGCAGGCCGCGCAGCCCGGTGCGCCGGCCCGCCAGGCGCCGCTGCAGCGTGCGGCAGTCCTCGCACAGCGCGGCCAGCGTGCGCAGGTGGTCGGCGGCGGCGGCAACCAGGCTGGCATGCCAGCGGCGATGGCCGGCCAGCGTATCGGTGGCGTCACCCGCGGTGGCGTCACCCGCGGTGCCGTCACCCGCGCCGGCCTCATCCGCGCCGGCGGCCGCAGGGGCCTGGCCGCTGCCTTCGAGGTCGCCGTCCAGCCGCGGCGCGGGCCCGGCAAAGCCGGCGCGGCACCAGGCGCGCAGCCGCGCCATGGCGTCCGCCAGCGGCGCCGGGATGCCCTCGGGATGGCGGCGCAGGTCCTGCATCACGCCGGCCAGCGAGGACAGCACCGGCAGCAGCAGGGTCATGCGCTCGCGCAGCGCCGCCGCCATGCGCAGCACCTGCGCATTCTCGGCATCGTAGGACAGCTGGGCGATCAGCTGGTCCAGCGCCAGGATGTCCGCCGCCAGCCGGTGGCGGCTGCCGTGGCGCAGTACGCTGGCCTCGGCGTCGGCCGACAGCATGTCGCCGGCCCACAACGCCGCGTCGGCCAGCCAGGCGGCGGCACGCGCGCCCAGCGCGCTCGCCACGTTGGCCGGAAAGACCACCGAGCCCACCACGCCGGCGCAGACGATGCCGATCACGATCTCCTCGATGCGCGCCACCGCGATGTCGAAGATCTGCTCGGGCTGGCCCACCGCGGGCAGCGCCACGATCGGCAGGGTGTAGGCGGCCAGCAGGAAGACGTAGCTGCGCGGGGTGCGCTGCAGCAGCGACAGGTACAGCAGCAGCGCGGTCCACAGGCTGACCGCCGCCATCAGCAGCACCGGGCCGTTGACCAGCAGCGGCACCGTCACCACCGCCGCGCTGGCGCCCAGCAGCGTGCCGAGCACGCGGTAGGCCGCCTTCGAGCGGGTCGCGCCGGTCAGCGGATGGGAGACGAAATAGACGGTCGCCATGGCCCAGTAGGGGCGCGGCAGGTCCATCCACAGCGCGATGTAGAGCGCCAGCATCGCCGCAAGGAAGGCCTTCAGCGAGAACAGCCACTGCCGGGCACTGGGCCAGCCGGACATGGTGACGAACCTGTTGGAATGGAATGGGAATGGATGGGGCGCCGGCACGGCCGCTGCGCTGGCGGCCGCGCCGTGCGGAAGGGGCGGCGCGCGCCGGGGCGGGCGCCGCGCGATCGTCGTCAAGCGATGGCGGCGACCTCGGCCAAGGGCAGGCTGCGGCATGCCGACCGGCCCGCGCGCCGCGTGCCGGGCCGGCGCGGCGTGTGCGCGCTGGCGCCGTCGAGACGGGCCAGGCCGCCGGACAGCTCACGGGCGCGCGCATTGCCCGCGGGGAAAATGCAACAGCCCGCCGCGGCCACGATGGCGACGGCCGTCGCGACGGTGGCGGGACGCGCATGCGCACGGATCATCATCTTGCTTCCTTCATTCTGCGAAAACCGGCGGATGGCCCGGCCCGCGCCCGCCGAGGCAAGGCGCGCGGTGTGGCGCGGGGGCCACGGGGGCATCCGGGGGCACCGGTGGAAACAAAGTGTAGTCAAATCCCCGGCATTCTCAGAATGATTTAATATTACACATCGCATTCGCTTTTTTCATACAAGGAGGCCACCGTGGCCATGGACATCCGCGCCCTGCGCTATTTCGTCGAAACCGCGCGGCTGAGGAGCTTCACGCAGGCCGCCGCCTCCCTCTTCGTGACCCAGTCCACCATCAGCAAGATGGTGCGCCAGCTGGAAGAGGAGGTCGGCCAGCCGCTGCTGATCCGCGAGGGCAAGCAGGTGCGCCTGACCGACGTGGGCCGGGTGGTCTACGAACGCGGCCAGGAAGCGCTCGGCGTGGTCCACCGGCTCCAGCTCGAGGTGGCCGACCTGTCCTCGCTCGGGCGCGGCCAGCTCACCGTGGGCATCCCGCCGATGGCCAACCTGTTCTTCTCTCCGGCGGTCAGTGCCTTCCGCCAGCGCTACCCCAACCTGGAACTGCGCCTGGCCGAGCACGGCGGGCACCTGGTCGAGCAGCAGGTGGCCAGCGGCGAACTGGAGGTCGGCGCCACCGTGCTGCCGGGCGACAGCGGGCTGGCGCTCGCCTCGCGCCAGTTCGCCAGCCATCCGATCTGGGTGGCCGGGCCGCGCAAGGCCAAGTGGGCCAAGGGCAAGACCGTCACGCTGGCCGCCCTGCGCGACGAACCGCTGGTACTGCTCAACGACGACTTCTCGCTGACGCGCAAGCTGCGCCTGGCCTTCCTCGACGCCCGCATCGAACCGCGCATCGTGGCGCAGAGCGGGCACTGGGACTTCCTCGCCTCGATGGCGGCGGCCGGCCTGGGCACGACCTTCCTGCCGCGTCCGCTGCTGGCCAAGCTGCACATCGAGGACGACCTGGCCGTGGCGCGGCTGGTCGAGCCCGATATGGACTGGGCGCTGGCGCATATCTGGCAGCCCGGCCGCTATCTGTCGCATGCGGCGCGCGCCTGGCTGGACGTGTGCAGCGAGGTGCTGGGGGCCTGAGCGGCACCGGACCGGGCTGGCCGCCTTCAGGACCGGCGCCCGGCTGCCGTTATCCGTCGCAGGGCAGTCACGACAAGCCGGAGCCTGGAACAGGCACGGCGGCGTGCGCCGGCTCGCCGCTGCCCGCCGAACCACGCTCCGACGCATGAACACCACAGACTACCGCAGCGACTCGAGGAGCGACGCTTCCCAGCTGTACGGCACCGCCTGCGCCGCCCCGCTGCGGGACCTGGGCACAGACCTGCGCCTCGCCGCGCCCGCCATCGTCGACGAGTTCTACGACCGTCTGGCACGGCTTTCCGGCCGGCAGCCGCTGCTCGAGGCGCTGTCGGCCGCCGAACTGGCCCGGCTCAAGCAGCTCCAGCAAGGCAACCTGCTCGCGCTCGCCGCAACCGACCTGAACGAGACGGACCACGGCACCATGGCGATGCGGGTCGGCAAGGTGCATGCCATGGTCGGCCTCGCCAGCGAGGCCCTGGTCCACAGCGAGGACATCCTGCACACCGCCGTCCACCGGCACCTCGACGCCAGCCGGCACGGCGAAGCCCTGTCGATCTTGTCGCGCCGG
The DNA here is from genome assembly GCF_001854285.1 of Cupriavidus sp. USMAHM13. Classification (NCBI taxonomy): domain Bacteria; kingdom Pseudomonadati; phylum Pseudomonadota; class Betaproteobacteria; order Burkholderiales; family Burkholderiaceae; genus Cupriavidus; species Cupriavidus sp. USMAHM13. The sequence goes on along the minus strand of NZ_CP017752.1, from coordinate 1,557,357 downwards.
CTGATCCGCGACGTGGCCTGGCAGATCCGCGCCTACGAGGAGATGGAAAGCTCGCGCCACCAGGTACTGCTGGACATCACCCGCCTGGCCTGGGCGGCCGGCAGCTATACGGACCTGATCGGCCAGGCCGTCGGGATCCTCGGCCGGCATGGCGAGATCGCCGGCTGCTCGATCGGGCGGCCGGACCAGCACGGGCGCTTCCGCTTCGAGGCGGCCAGCGGGACGAACATCGAACCCTACCTGACCTATCTGGAGCATTCGCCGGCCAGCGCCATCGAGGCCGACAGCGGCAGCCGGGGCCGTGGGCCCACCGGCCGCGCCTGGCTGGGCCGGACCATCGAGCGCTGCCTGAACTTCGCCACCGACGCCCGCATGGCACCGTGGCGCGACGCCGCGGCGCAGGCCGGCTACCGCTCCAGCGCGGCGATCCCGCTGCACCAGCCCGGCTGCGCGCCGACCGCGGTCCTGACGCTGTACTGCGCCTATCCGGGCGGCTTCGCCGGGCCGCACCACGAGGCCTTCCTGACACAGCTGCAGGCCTTGCTGACCTTCGCGCTGGCAAGGTTCGACCTGCGCACGGGACTCTCGGTGGCGATCCCCTACGTCACGCGCCAGCACTGGGCCGCGCTGCTGAGGTCGGACGCTCTCGAGATGCACTACCAGCCCTTGCTGGACCTGCGCTCGGGCACCGTCAGCAAGGCCGAGGCGCTGGCCCGGCTGCGCGACGGCGAGCGGCTGCTCGCGCCCGGCACCTTCCTGCCCGCGCTGTCGCCGGAGGACTTCCTTGAACTGTATGCCCGCGGCCTGCGCCAGGCGCTGGCGCAGCGACGGCACTGGCTGCGCCACGGCTTCGACCTGGACCTGTCGCTCAACCTGCCGTTCAGCGGACTCGGCGACCGCCGCTACTTCGAGGCCACCCGGCAATTGCTGAGCGAGCAGGACTGCCCCGGCCACAAGCTGACCCTGGAGATCCTGGAGACAGACGACCTTCCGCGGGGCATCGACATCGGCGCAGAGCTGGCCCGCTTCAAGACGCTCGGCGTGCGGCTGGCCGAGGACGACCTCGGCTCCGGGCACAGCAGCCTGACGCGCCTGCGCAACCTGCCTTTCGATACGATCAAGATCGACCGCAGCCTGGTCGCCGCGCGCGCGGACCAGCCCCCGGGCGACAGCGCCCTGCACTTCATCTACCAGCTGACCCGTCTCGGCCATGCCCTGGGCAAGTCGGTCATCGTCGAAGGTGTCGAGGACGAAGACCTGCTGGAAGCCATCGCGATTCTCGGCGCGGACGCGGTGCAAGGCTATGTGGTGGCCCGCCCGATGTCCTCCGGGCAGCTGCTGGAATGGCTGGCCGGCAGGCAGGCGCGGCTTCCGGCAAGCCCGCCGGCACCGGGCAGCACGCTGGCCAGGCTGGCCCGGCTGCTGGTGTGGGAGGAGACCCTCCACCTGCTGCTGCGCGAAGCGCCGGAGCGCACCGCCGACGGCGGCGCGGCCGCACCACCGCCGGGCGCGGCCGGGGCCGGCCCCCGGCACGCTTCCCTGGCGGGCATGGCCGAACTGCTGCTGGCACCGGCGCCCCCGCGCGCCAGGAGCCGGCACCTGCATCAACGCATGCATGACCTGCTCCATGCGGCCTGGTCGCACGGGCCGCGCAGCCCGGCCTACGCCGCCGCGCGCGAACGCCTGGTCTCGACCCTGTGCGCGGCCTAGACCGCTGAATCATGGAAATAGACCAGCAGTGGACTAGTGGACTCGTGCCCCGCTACTGCAGGTTGCCCCAGCGCGGCACCGCCGGCTCGGCGGCAGCCCACTTCCAGCGCCCGCCCTGCTCGCAGGCCGTGGTGAGGAACCAGGCGCGCCGCCGCGCGGCGTCGTCGTCGACCGAAAACAGGGCTTCCTTGCAACGCGCCAGCGGCGTGTCGATGACACGGGTGACGCGCAGCCAGCCATGCGCATTGCCATAGGGCAAGGGGTGGCGGATCTCCCAGCGCTCCAGGCGATCGGGCTCGAGGGTGCCGATGACGGCGGCGATGCTGTCCTGCTCGGCTTCGTGCCAATGGCGGAAGAAGGCCTTGCCGGCGGCGTCGGCCGCCGCACTGACGCCGATCGCCACCCCCGCGCCCAGCGCCGGATTGGCGGTCAGCGCACCGGTGGCGACACCGGCCACCGCACCGGAGATATCGCCGAACGAGGAACAGCCGCCCAGCGATGACAGCAGCGCGCCGGCCGCCAGGATGCGCAGCAGGACGCGGCGCGGCGCCTGCGCCCCCGGCACCGCATTCATTGCAGGTTGCCCCAGCGCGCCGTGGCCGGCTCCGCCGAGGCCCATTTCCACTGGTCGCCGTCGCGGCAGATGGCGGCGACATAGAAGGCGCTGCCGCCCCCCGGCGCCGCCGCCGCGGGCGACGACGCCGGCAACGATGCGGCACCGGCGGGCGCCGGCGGATCGACCGAGAACACGATTTCCTTGCAGCTCAGTTGCTTGTCGCCGATCAGGCGGCTGACCGTCACGCGGCCGCGCTCTTCCGCCTCCAGCGGCGCCGCGTGGTCGGTGGCCCAGGAGGCCACCGCGCCCACCGCCAGCGCTCCGGCGGCCTGCGCGATGCGGTCTTGCGCGGCGGCGTGCACCTGGCGCTGGCTGTACTGCAGCGCCGCCTTGGCGCCGGCCTGCACGCCGAGGCCGATGCCGGTCGCCACCGCGGCATTGTCGGTTACCGCGCCCGCGATCGCGGCGCCGGCCACGCCGGCCCCGGCCGCCGTGCCCTCGTTGAGCAGCGAGCTGCAACCCGTGCCGGCCAGGGCGGCGGCGGCCAGCAGCAACGGCAGCGCGGCACGCGCGGCCGCGCCGCGCAGGATGGCGACAGGGGAGACGAGGCGGAGCAGGCAGAGGAAACGGGGAAGGCGGCGGAGGCTGTGCATGCGGGACGGTAGGATCGGCAATGGCCGCGCCGCTGCCTCCCGCCGCTGCCCCGCGCACTCGCGCGAGGCCGGACAGCGCCGGCGCAAGGCGTGCACGGCTGGAATCGGCGCCAGCATACGCGAGGCCACCAAGTGACGAAAGCGCCTTAATGTAAGAAAATGCAATACGCCCGGACGCCGGCCCGGCGGCGGGAAAGGATTGCGGCGCCCCATGCCGATGCCGCGCCGGCCCCTGGCTTGCCCCTATACTGCGTCCCCATGGCCTACGATCTCACCGACAAGCTCGTCATCGGCATCTCCTCGCGCGCCCTGTTCGACCTCGAACAGGCCAATGCCATCTACCAGAGCGAGGGCGTGGCGGCCTACGCCGAGTTCCAGCGCCGGCACGAAGACGAGGCGCTCTCGCCCGGCACCGCCTTCCCGCTGGTGCGGGCGCTGCTGCAGCTCAACGCCCTGATCCCCGGCCGCCGCCTGGTGGAAGTGGTGGTGATCTCGCGCAATTCGCCGGACACCGGCCTGCGCGCCTTCAACGCCATCGCCGCGCACAAGCTGGATATCACGCGCGCGGCCTTCACCGGCGGCGCCCCGATCGCGCCCTACCTGCAGGCCTTCAAGGTCGATCTGTTCCTCTCGCGCGATGCCGAGGACGTGCAGGCCGCCATCGACGGCGGCGTCGCCGCGGCGCAGCTCTACGCCGCGCCCGACGGCTTCCGTGCGCGCGACGAGCAGATCCGCATCGCCTTCGACGGCGATGCCGTGCTGTTCTCGCCCGAGTCCGAGCGCATCTACAAGGAGAAGGGACTGGACGCCTTCGTGCGGCACGAACAGCGCCACCGCCACAAGGCCATGGCCGAGGGCCCCTTCGCCAAGCTGCTGCTGCGCCTGGCCGAGATCCAGCAGCAGTTCCCGCCCGGGCACGGCCCGGTGCGCATCGCCATCGTCACGGCGCGCAACAGCCCGGCGCACACGCGCGTGGTACACACGCTGCGCGCCTGGAACGTCAGCATCGACGAAGCTTACTTCCTCGGCGGGCTGCCCAAGGACCGCGTGCTGGCCGCCTTCGGCGCACACATGTTCTTCGACGACCAGGACGGCCACGTGAGCGCCGCCGCCGCGGTGGTGCCGGCCGGGCGCGTGCCCTACAAGGGGGGCGAGCTGCTGCCGCCGCGCAAGCGCGCGCGGCGCGCGGCGGCGCCGGACAACGTCCACGGCGATGCGGCAACGGAAACGACAGCGGCAGCGGCGGGCGATGCCTCCCGGTGCACCGACGGCGCAGAGCCGGCCGCATGAAGACGGTCCTGCTCTACCTGCTGACCGCCTGCGCCGAGATCGTCGGCTGCTACCTGCCCTGGCTGTGGCTGCGCCAGGGCGCCAGTGCCTGGCTGCTGCTGCCCGGCGCGCTGGCGCTGGCCGCCTTCGCCTGGCTGCTGACGCTGCACCCGGCCGCCTCGGGCCGGGTCTACGCGGCCTACGGCGGCATCTATATCGCCACCGCCATCCTCTGGCTGTGGCTGGTGGACGGGGTGCGGCCGAGCCCCTGGGACCTGGCCGGCGCGGCGGTGGCGGTCGGCGGCATGGCCATCATCGCCTTCCAGCCGCGCTGAGCCGGCACCGCGCCCGGCCCCCGGCCACCCCCGGGGGCCGGCATTCCAGCCGCCCGTCCCGCCTCTTTGATCCAGCGCAAGTCCACCCGCACGTGGCATGACATCATCGGCAGGTCCCCGGTGGCGCCGGCGGCCCGCGCCGCCGCGCCCCGGCCTGTTCCCGTTCATGCTACGAGGAGTCGACATGCCAGCGACAATGAAAGCCGCCGTGGTGCGCAAGTTCGGTGCGCCGCTCGAGATTGACGAGGTGCCCGTACCGGAGCCGGCGCGCGGCCAGGTCCAGGTGAAGATCGAAGCGTCCGGCGTCTGCCACACCGACCTGCACGCCGCCGAAGGCGACTGGCCGGTCAAGCCCACGCTACCGTTCATACCGGGCCACGAAGGCGTCGGCTACGTCTCCGCGGTAGGCGCCGGCGTCACACGCGTCAAGGAAGGCGACCGCGTCGGCGTGCCATGGCTGTACAGCGCCTGCGGCTACTGCGAGCACTGCCTGCAAGGCTGGGAGACGCTGTGCGAGAAGCAGCTCAATACCGGTTATTCGGTCAACGGCGGCTACGGCGAATACGTGGTGGCCGACCCTGACTACGTGGGCCTGCTGCCCGACAGCGTGGACTTCGTCGAGATCGCCCCCATCCTGTGCGCGGGCGTGACGGTCTACAAGGGACTCAAGGTCACCGACACGCGCCCGGGCCAGTGGGTGGCCATCTCCGGCATCGGCGGCCTCGGCCACGTGGCGGTGCAGTATGCTCGCGCCATGGGCCTGCGCGTGGCGGCCGTCGACATCGACGACGACAAGCTCCGGCTGGCCGAGAAGCTGGGCGCCGAGGTCACGGTCAATGCGCGCCACGCGGATCCCGCAGCCTTCCTGCAGAAGGCCATCGGCGGCGCGCACGGCGCGCTGGTGACCGCGGTGTCGCCGCAGGCCTTCTCGCAGGCCATCGGCATGGTCCGGCGCGGCGGCACCATCGCGCTCAACGGCCTGCCGCCGGGCGACTTTGCCACGCCGATCTTCGATGTGGTGCTCAAGGGCATCACCATGCGCGGCTCCATCGTGGGCACGCGCAGCGACCTGCAGGAAGCACTGGATTTCGCCGCGCACGGCGCCGTCAAGGCCACCGTGTCCACGGCGCCGCTGGAGCAGATCAACGACATCTTCCAGCGCATGCGCGCCGGGCAGATCGAAGGACGGGTGGTGATGAAGATGTAGGCCCGTTCAGGGCGGGGGGCGGGGGGCGGCGGACGGCCGCGCTGACGCCGCCGCCGTCACAATCGTTTACCGCGGCCCGCCCTGGCCCTGCCACAGAATTCCACCATGCACCCGGCGCCGGACGGAACTGCCCGGCGGCCGGTGTGCTGCCGAGCCATGCTTGTGGAGAAGCCGCCATGTCAGACATCCAGGATCCCGATACCCGCCACGCGCGCAACAACCGCACGCTGCTGTTCGCGACCGTGACGCTGGTGGCGACGCTGGCCGCCGCCAACCTGGCGCGCTATCTGCTGGGCTGAAGCGCCGGCCGCAAACGCGGCGCCGGACGCCGGCTCAGCGGTTGCCGTCGAGCAGGTCGTTCAGGATCTCGTCGAACGCCTGCTGCGCGTCCTCCAGTGCCTGCAGGGCCGCGTCGAAGGTCTGCAGGGCCAGCTTGGACGGCTTGCCGCTGCCGTCCGGCGGGAACTGCGACTGCAGCGCGTTGAATGCCACCTGCACCTGGCGCGTCGCGCTGACCACGCGCTCCATCGCCTGTGCTTCTTCTGCCCGTGCCTGGGCTGCGTTCTGCTCTTCCATCCCGATCACTCCCTTGCGCGGCCGCTCGCCGCCTTGCTGCGGCGGCGTGCGGCCGCGCATGCGCTTTCCCTGGCGGAGCCCGGAGGCCTGGAAGCGCCCCCTGTCCGCACCGGGCGCCCTCCGGCGCCGTTGCCCCACATTCTACCGATCCCCTTGATGGGCAGCACGCCCGCCGCCGCGGAACGGGCGCAGCGTCTCGTCCGCCCTGCCGCAGGACGAGGCGCACGACGACAAGCGGGCCGGGCACCACGGCGTGGCAGCGCCTGCTGGTCTGGCGGCTCTCGCTGCTGCCGTTGGAACCCCTGCTGTAGCGGTAGCCGTAGCGACAGCTGCAGCGCAACGGCACGGCATGAACCTGTGGCCGGACGCACGGTCCAACCCGCGCTGCCGCGCGACCTGACCTAAGCTCCAAGAGGGAGCCGCTGCCGCAAGGGCGGCACGAGCGCGCACGCAGCGCCTACACTAGTCCACTGCCCCTGCCCCCGCTCCCACCTGCCAGCATCACCATCCGCCATGACGGCCCCTCTCCGCCCCTTGCCCGTGCTCGCGCGCACCGCCCTCAAGGCGACGCTGCTCGCTGCCGGCGGCTTCGCCTGCTATTGGACCTACCTGACCGTGAACCAGGGCCGCCTGCTGTTCGATGCGCGCCGGCGCCCGGCCCAGGAGGTGCTGCCGGATGGCATCTCGCTGTACGCGCACGAGGTGCCCGGCGGCATGCTGAGCGGCTACGTCTACCAGGATGCCGGCGCCGGCGGCGTGCGCGACCTGCTGTTCTACCTGCCCGGACGGGGCGAAGACGTGCTGCAGACCATGCAGCACCTGAAATGGCTGCCACGCCACATCGGCTTCGCCAGCTTCGACTACCGCGGCCTCGGCCATTCCGACGGGCGCCCGGGCGAGGCAGCGGCGGTGGCCGACGCCAGCCAGTTCCTGCTGCACCTGCGGCGCGCCCTCCCGGGCACGCGGGTCCATGTGGTCGGGCGCAGCCTGGGTACCGGCGTGGCGATCCAGCTCGCCGACCTGCAGGATTTCGAGAGCCTGCAGCTGATCACCCCCTACGATTCCCTGCTCGAACTGGCCAGCAAGCGCTTCCCGCTGGTGCCGATGCGCCAGCTGATGCGCCACCACTTCGACTCCATCTCGCATTGCGAAAAGGTCATGCAGCGCACCAAGGTGCTGCTGGCGGAACACGACAACGTGGTGCCGCATGCGTGCTCCGAGCGGCTCATGGCGGCGTGGCCCGGCCAGGTGGCGCGCCAGACCATGGCCGGCACCGACCACTACACCATCATCGAACAACCGGAGACCTGGCTGGCCCTGAGCGAATTCGCCCTGCAGTCCGACATGGGGTGCCAGGCGTCCCAGGCGCCCGCCGCGCCATTGCGGGAGGTCCAGCCGCCCGGCGAGGCGGCCCGGCAAGATGCCTCCGTGTTCGGTGCCGACGCCGCATGATGCGGGCCGGCAGCGGAACCAGGGCCGGGAAAAGTGCCGCCGACACCATACGGCCGCCCGTCGGCCGGCACTGTAGAATGCGCGCATGAACAGAATTGCAGCAAAAGCCGCCGGCGCCTTCCTGGCGCTGGCCGCAGCCGGTGCCCTGCTGGGCGGATTCGCCACCGTGCTCAGCCTGGAGCAGCTTCCCTCGGTGGAATCCCTGCGCGACTACCACCCCGACCTGCCGCTGCGCGTCTTCACCAGCGACAACGTGCAGATCGGCGAATTCGGCAACGAACACCGCGAATTCATCCCCTTCGAGCGCATGCCCAAGCGCATGACCCAGGCCCTGCTGGCCGCCGAGGACGACCAGTTCTACGAGCATGCCGGCGTCGACTTCTCCGGGCTGGCGCGGGCGGCGCTGGCCGACATCAGCGAGGGCTATGCCCAGGGCGCTTCCACCATCACCATGCAGGTGGCGCGCAACTTCTACCTGTCGCGCGCAAAGACGCTGTCGCGCAAGTGGTACGAGATCCTGCTGGCCTGGAAGATCGATCGCACGCTGCCCAAGGACCGCATCCTCGAGCTGTACATGAACCAGGTCTACCTGGGCGAGCATGCCTACGGCTTCGGCAGCGCGGCGCAGGCCTACTACGGCAAGCCGCTGGCCTCGCTGTCGCTGGCCGAGACGGCCATGCTGGCCGGCCTGCCCAAGGCGCCCTCGACCATGAACCCGGTGGTCAACTACCCGCGCGCGAAACGCCGCCAGGAGTATGTGCTGGGCCGCATGCTGGCGCTGGGCATGATTTCACCCGACGAGTTCAACCAGGCCAAGGCCGAGCGGGTCGCCGTGACCGATGGCGCCGGCGGCCGCTTCGGCTCCCATGCCGAGTACGTGGCGGAACTGGCACGCCAGCTGGCCTATGAGCGCTTCGGCGACGCGGCCTATACGCGCGGCATCAATGTGTACACAACGGTGTCGTCGGTGCGCCAGACGCTGGCCTACGATGCGGTGCAGGCCGGGCTGCAGGGCTATGCCCGCCGCCATGGCGGCAAGGGTCCCGCGCCGCAGGCGGCGCTGGTGTCGCTCGATGCGCGCACCGGTGCCATCGAAGCCATGGTGGGCGGCTCGGACTTCACCGTCAGCCGCTTCAACCACGCCACCCAGGCCCAGCGCCAGCCGGGCTCGACCTTCAAGCCCTTCATCTATTCGGCGGCGCTGGAACGCGGCGTGTCGCCGGCCACGCTGATCAACGACGCGCCGCTGGATACCGCATCCGGCTGGCAGCCGGGCAATGACGACGGCCGCTTCCTCGGCCCCATCACGGTGCGCCAGGCGCTGGCGGAATCACGCAACCTGCCGGCGATCCGCACGCTGCAGACCATCGGCATCCCCTACGCGGTCGACTACGCCGGCAAGTTCGGCTTTTCGCCCACGCGCCTGCCGCGCTACCTGCCGCTCGCGCTCGGCACCGGCGAGACCACGCCGCTGCGGCTGGCCGCCGCCTATGCGGTGTTCGCCAATACCGGTTTCCGTGTCGAACCTTATCTGATCGCGCGCATCACCGACGGCGACGGCAAGGTCCTGTTCGCCGCCGACCAGGACCAGCCGGCGCCGCAGCGCGTCATCCCGGCGCGCAACGCCTTCGTGATGGACAGCCTGCTGCACAGCGTGGTCGACAGCGGCACCGGCAACGCGGTGCGCCGCTACCTGCGGCGCGGCGACGTGGCCGGCAAGACCGGCACCACCAACGACGCCATGGACGGCTGGTTCGCCGGCTATGCGGCCGACATCGCCACGGTGGCATGGATGGGGTTCGACGATAACCGCAGCCTGGGCAACCACGAGTTCGGCGCCACCACGGCGCTGCCGATCTGGGCCGCCTACATGGAGGGCCGCCTGGCCGGCCTGCCGGAATCCGCGCCGCCGGCACCGTCCGACGTGGTGCGCAACGGCGGCGACTGGATCTATGCCGAGAATGCCGACGGCAGCCATGGCGTCGCCGCCATCGGCCTGCCGCCGCCGCAGCCCGACGCATCCGGCGACGGCGCCGGCGCGGCGGCGGCCGACGCCGAGGCCCAGTCCGCCGGCACGGCCGGGCAGCAGATGATGCCGGCGGCCGTGCCCACCGGCGGCGGCCCGCGCGGCGGCAACAGCGCCCCCCTCTAGTCCCAGGCAGAAAGCGGACACCGGTCGGCGGCACGCAGCCGCCGCCTCACGAACGAGAACAAGAAGCGCGCCGCGCGGCGCGGGCACGACATGGCCGATTCCTTTTCAAGCATCGCGATGATCTGGGGCGTGGCCGCGCTGGCCACCGTGGGGGTGCTGCTGCGCCCGTTCCGCCTGCCCGAGGCGTTCTGGGCCACGGCCGGTGCCGCCGTGCTGTGCCTCACCGGCCTGCTGGCGCTGCCGGCCGCGGCCGCCGCCGTGGCCAGCGGCTGGGATGTCTACCTGTTCCTGGCCGGCATGATGCTGATCGCCGAACTGGCGCGCAAGACCGGCCTGTTCGACCACGTCGCGGCACGCGCCGTGTGCCAGGCGCGCGGCTCGGCGCGCCGCCTGTTCCTGCTGGTCTATGGCTTCGGCGCCCTGGTCACCGCCTTCATGTCGAACGACGCCACCGCCGTCGTGCTGACGCCCGCCGTGCTGGCGGCGGCGCGCGCCGCGCGCCTGCGCCGGCCGCTGCCCCACCTCTACGCCTGCGCCTTCATCGCCAATGCGGCCAGCTTCGTGCTGCCCATTTCCAATCCGGCCAACCTGGTCGTGTTCGGCGAGCGCCTGCCGCCGCTGGCCGGCTGGCTGGCGCGCTTCGCGCTGCCGTCCGCCGCCGCCATCGCAGCGACGCTGGCGGTGCTGTACTGGACGCAGCGCGAGGCCCTGCGCGAACCGATCGCCGCCGCGGTGCCGGTGCCGCCGCTGTCGCGCCAGGCCTGGCTGACCGCGCTGGGCATCGTGCTGACCGGCGTGGCGCTGCTGGCGGCTTCGCGCTTCGGCCTGCCGCTGGGCTGGCCCACCTTCGCCGCCGGTGCGGCCACGCTGCTGCTGGTGTGCGCCTCGCGCCCGGCGCTGCTGATGCCCTCGCTGCGCGGGATTTCCTGGAGCGTGCTGCCCCTGGTGGCGGGCTTGTTCGTGCTGGTGGCCGGACTGCAGCAGACCGGCGCCATCGATGCGCTCGGGCGTGCCGTGTCGGCCGTTGCCGAAGCCGACGGGGTGGCCAGCCTGTGGGGCATCGGCACGGTGGTGGCGCTGGCCTGCAACCTGGCCAACAACCTGCCGGCCGGCCTGGTCGCGTCATCGGCGCTGGCGGCGGGACATGCCTCGCAGACCGTCACCAGCGCCGTGCTGGTCGGCATCGACCTGGGCCCCAACCTGTCGGTGACGGGCTCGCTGGCCACGCTGCTGTGGCTCACCGCACTGCGGCGCGAAGGCCATGCCGTGGGGACGCTGCAGTTCCTGCGCGTCGGCATGCTGGTGACGCCGCCCGCGCTGCTGGCGGCGCTGGCCGTGCTGGCTTGAACCTGCGGGCGGCTGGCGGCAGCTAGCGCGGCCGCGCCGGCCCCGGCGCCGAGGGGGAGGCCGATCCGATCGTCACGCGCAGCAGGCGCGCGCCGCCGGCGCCCTGGGTCGCGTCGGGTCGCTCCAGCACACCGTGCTCGACCATCGCCTGCGGCGGCGGCACGGTTGCAACGGGCAGGAGAAGAAGGCTGCTGCAGGGAAACGCGATCAATGGATTCACTTGCCCGTCCTCACAGGTTCGCCGCCTCGGGGCGCAAGCTTGTCGTTGGCGAGATAGGCGTCGTCGGGGCCAGGAACGCCCCGGTTGAGCATTATGTCTGCATAACGGTGCCCTTTTGTGGCGGCTTGAGTACTGTCACAAAGAATTCACAAGAGCCTGTGCCAAGACGTGCTTTCCTCTAGGCTTTCGGCGCCAGGCCTGGCGCCGGCTCCATCGCATGGACCGCTCCGCCTTCATGTTCCCGCCCCGCCTTCGCGCCCTCCTTACCACCTTTGTGCTGCTGGCCTGCTGCGGCGCCGCAGCCCAGGCCCAGATCCGCGGCGCCGGTTCGACCGCCGCCGCCCCCGTCTACCGCGTCTGGGCCGACAGTTTCCGCGCCGCCTCCGGCAGCGCCGTCGCCTATGACGCCGTGGGGTCGGGCGAAGGCATGCGGCGTATCCGCGCCGGCGAAGTGGATTTCGGCGCCTCGGACGTGCCGCTGGCCCCGGACGAGGCCCGGCGCCAAGGACTGGTGCTGGTGCCCACGGTGGTGACGGCCGCGGTGCCGGTGGTCAACCTGCCCGGCGTACCCGCCGGCCAGTTACACCTGAGCGGCGAGGCGCTGGCCGCGATCTACCTCGGGCAGATCGAGTCCTGGGACGCGGCGGAGATCCGCGCGCTCAATCCCGGCCTGGCGCTGCCGCGCCTGAAGATCCGCCCGGTGGCCCGCACCGACGCTTCGGGCACGACATTCCACTTCACCAGCTACCTGAGCGAGGTCAGCCCCGACTGGAAAGCGCGTTTCGGCGCGCGCTCGACGGTGGCCTGGCCGGCCGGCTTCCTGCCGGCCAAGGGCAGCGGCGAAGTGGTGCGCGCGGTACAGGGCACCAGCGGGGCCATCGGCTACGTCGACTACAACTATGTGCTGGAGGCCGGCCTGAACGCCGTGCTGCTGCGCAATGCCTCCGGCCAGTTCGTCGCCGCCGGCGTCAACGCCTTCCGCCAGGCCGTGCTCAACAGCGACTGGAACCGCAAGGGCGATTTCGCCAGTCCCCTGGTCAACCGCGGGGGGCACGATACCTGGCCGATCACCATGGGCACCTTCATCGCCGTGCCGGCGGTCAGCCGTGACGGCCCGCGCACGCTGGCGGCGCTGCGCTTCCTCGCCTGGGGCTACCTGCACGGCGACGAGCTGGCGCGCCAGGCCCGCTTCGTGCCGCTGCCCGAGCGGGTGCAGGCGAGCGCCTACCGCGAACTGGCCGGCGTCACCGACCGCGCCGGCAACGCCATCGGCCTGCAAAGCATGGGCGGGCCGGCGGCCGGCGCGCGCTGAAAGCGCCGCCGCGGCGCGCGGACACCGCTTGTCCTCCCTTGCCGCCGCTTGCTTGTCGCCCCCCGGTGCGTGCCATATAGTGGCGTAAGGCATGGCATCCGGCTTCGCCGCCACTTTCCAGGACGCGAACGACATGAGCAAGCAGCACCCGGTCCCGCCCCGTCCGGACCAGGCCGACGGCCCGCCGGTTTCGGAGCAGATCCGCGCCCGGCTGCAAGCGGCGCGCCAGCGCTTCCACGCCAACGACAATATCGCCGCCTACCTGGAGCCCGGCGAATTCGAGGCGCTGCAGGAGGAAGTGCAGGCGCGCATGGAGGACGTGCTGCGCAGCCTGGTGATCGACGTCGAGCGCGACCACAACACGCGCGAGACGGCGCGGCGGGTGGCCAAGATGTACCTGCGCGAGGTCTTCGGCGGCCGCTACGTCGGCGCGCCCAATGTCACCGAATTTCCCAACGTCGAACAGCTCAACGAACTGATGATCGTGGGCCCGATGCGTGTGCGCAGCGCCTGCTCGCACCACCTGTGCCCCATCATCGGCAAGCTGTGGATCGGCGTGATGCCGAACCAGCACTCCAACCTGATCGGCCTGTCCAAGTACGCGCGCCTGGCCGAATGGGTCATGCTGCGGCCGCAGATCCAGGAGGAAGCCGTGGCCCAGCTCGCCGACCTGCTGCAGGAAAAGATGAATCCGGACGGCCTCGCCATCGTGATGGAGGCCGAGCATTTCTGCATGCACTGGCGCGGCGTGCGCGACACCGACGCCAAGATGACCAACAGCGTGATGCGCGGCTGCTTCCTCAAGGACGACAGCCTGCGCCGCGAATTCCTGACCCTGCTGAGCCTGAACCGTAGCTGACGGAGGCCGCCATGCTCGTCCGCCTGCTGTACGCAAGCCGCGCCCGCCAGCCGCTGGCGCCCGCCGCGATCGACGACATCCTCGCCACCAGCGTGGAATACAACCCGCGCCACGGCATCACCGGCGTGCTGTGCCACGGCAACGGCGTCTTCCTGCAGGCGCTGGAAGGCGACCGCGAGGAAGTCAATGCGCTATACCAGGCAATCTCGCGCGATGCGCGCCACCATGAGCTGGTGCTGCTGCAGTTCGAGGAAATCGTCCAGCGCGACTTCCCCGGCTGGTCCATGGTCCGTGTCAATGCGGCCAAGGTCAATCCGGCCACCATGCTGAAATACTCCACGCACGGCGAGCTCGACCCCTACCGCACCAGCGGCGCGGCCTCGCTGGCCCTGCTCAAGGAACTGATCGCCGGGGCCTCGCTGGTGGCGCGCAATCCGGAGCGCGGGCGCAGCTAGCCGTCCCGCCGGTCCCGGGCCAGGCCCCTGCCACGCGGCTTCCCTCGCCCTGTGCCGGCGGCACGCCGGCCGCGCGGCGGCCGAAACAGGCAGGCAATGGAAAAGCGCCCTGCCCTGGCATCGCAGCCGCTCGCCCGCTCGCAAACCCGGCGTCAAGCGCGGCGCAATGGGAACGGCGGAAACCACGGCTTTGCCGGATGCGGTCAAATACGCTTGCCTACCGTCCCGGATTATTCCCAATCGGATTGCCAGCCTCCCTTTTTGCTGCAGCCGCGCTTGCGGTATTCGCAGCGTTTAAATCGCCTTGCCGGCAGCGCCATGCATGTGCGGGAATTGGGCGAAGGCGCTTCGCCCGGCCTCACTGCGGCGCAAGCCAGGCGCTATCCGCAGGCCGCCACGCGCGCCCGCCACATGTGCACCACATGTGTGCCACAGGTGCGCTGCATATGCGCCGTATATGCGCCGCCCATGCAGCGCAGGGACGGCGAACGATCGCGGCCATTAAAGGAAAAAAGAAAAGGGAAATCACCCGGGCACTGGAAATCACTGCAAGAGAATACATCCTGAGCGCCGCAATGGCTGGCGGATACCTCGCGCAGGCCGGCCGATTTGGTGTAATTCAACAATTCGATTTGCCCTTCCCAATGAGAATGCCATATGATGGAAAGTGTTTGATTATTTCTATGCGCCCCCTTCAAGGATAACGACAATGGCCACTTACAAGCAGTTGCTGGCGGAAAAGAAAGTATTGGAAGAAAAACTCGCGGAAGTCCGGGCCAACGAGATTGCCGGCGTCATCGAGCAGATCCGCGCGCTGATGGCGGAATATGACTTGTCGGTGGACGACCTGGCTCCCCGCAAACGGGGCCGGCCGGCGGGCAGCAAGACCCGGCACAGCGAACCGCTGCCGCCGAAGTACCGCGACCCCAAGACCGGTGCCACCTGGTCGGGCCGCGGCCGCGCGCCGGCCTGGCTCGGCAAGAACCGCGCCCGCTTCCTGATCCAGGACGCCGAGTAATCGCCCGCGGCGTCCCGGGCATCCCGGGCGACCTGCCCCGGCCAGGCCGGGGCAGGTCAATGCATTCTGCTTAAACATCTCCCCCCAGTGCCTGGAACAGCGTCACCGCCGCGGTGAGCTGGTTGTAGCGGTTCTCGGCCAGCGTCCGTTCCGCCGCGCGCGCGCTTTCCTGCGCCTCCAGCCAGGCCCGCAGCGACACCTGGCCGGCGCGGTAGCGCACCGCGTAGACCCGTTCTGCCGCGCGCGCGGCGGCCAGCGCCCGTTGCTGCTGCTCGCCCTGCTGCAGGTAGTGGGTGCGGGCCGACAAGGCGGTTTCGACATCCGTGAGCGCCACATACAGCGTCTGCCGGAACGACACGGCCGCCTTGTCGTAGCTGGCCTGGCTGGACTGGATGCTGAGGTCGCGCTGGCGCCAGTTGAGCAGCGGCAGGGCCAGGCTCGCGCCGAGCGTGCCGATCGGATTCTTGAGCAGGTCCACCAATGCCGTGCTGGAGGTGCCCAGCGTGCCGGTCAGCGCCAGCGTCGGATAGTAGCTGGCGCGGGTGGCGTTGACATTGGCGAACTGCTCGCGCAGGCGCAGCTCCGCCGCGCGCAGGTCCGGCCGCCGCGCCAGCACCCCGGCCGGCACGCCCGCGTCGATGGCCGGCGCCCGCAGCGAGAACAGGGGCGGCGGCGCCGACACCAGGTCCGCCGCGGGATCGGCCAGCAGCGCGGCCAGCGACAGCCGCGCGGCGGCCTGCTGCGCCTGCAGCTGCGACAAGGTGGCACGTTCCGATTCCAGGCTCTGCTCGGCTTCCAGCATCTCCAGTGGCGAGGCGGCGCCGGCCGCACGCTGCACCCGCACCAGTTCCAGCACCCGCTCCAGGTAGGCCACGCTGTCCTGCTCGCTGGCGATGCGCTGCGCCAGGTAGGCCAGCTTCCAGTACAGGTTGGCGGTGGTGCCGATCAGCGACAGGCGCGTGCTGGCCAGGTCCTGCTGCGTGGCGAGCGCCTCCCAGCGCGCGGCGTCGGTCAGGTGGGCCAGCTTGCCCCACAGGTCGGCTTCGTAGCTGACGGTGCCGGTCAGCGCGTGCGACGTGGCACTGCCGCCGCGGGCGAGCCCGCGCGCGTGCGCGCCATCGTATTCGGCGGCCAGTGTCGGCAGCTCGCCGGTGTGGGTCAGCCGGGCCTGCAGCTGGGCGGCGTGCACGCTGATGGCGGCGGCGGCGAGATCGCCGTTGCGCGCCAGCACCTGTTCGATCAGCCGGTCCAGGCCGGCATCGCCGAAGCGCCGCCACCAGCCGTCGCCTTCGGCGGCCGGCGCGACCCTGGCGGCGCCCCCGCCGCCCCCCTCGCCACCGTTCTCGGCGGCCCCGCGCGCGGCGCCCGCCGCCTCCTGCCGCCAGCTCCCCGGAACCGCCAGCGCCGGCTCCTGGTAGGGTGGATTGACCAGCCCGCCGCAACCGCCCAGCGCGGCGGCCAGGGTCGCCAGCATCCATGCCGCGCCGGCCCGGCGGCGAAGTACGGCAGACAGACGATGCGTCATGGCCTTACTCCCGCGCCAGCGCATCGATCGGCTTCATGCGCGCCGCATTGCGCGCGGGCAGGAAGCCGAACAGCACGCCGATGGCGGTCGAGCACAGCAAGGCGCCGCTGACCGCCGCCGCCGAGAACACCATGGGAAAGCCATCGGCGAAGACCGTGAAGGCCAGCCGGCCCAGCCCTGCCAGCAGCACCCCGCCGATGCCGCCGGTCAGGCACACCAGCGCGGCCTCCAGCAGGAACTGCACGCGGATGTCGCCCGGGCGCGCGCCCACCGCCATGCGCACGCCGATCTCGCGCGTGCGCTCGGTGACCGACACCAGCATGATGTTCATCACGCCGATGCCGCCGACCAGCAGCGAGATCACCGCGATCAGGGAGATCAGCAGCGTCATGGTGGCGGAAGTGGATTCGATGGTCTGGCGGATGGTGTCCATATTGTTGACGTAGAAATCGCTGCGTCCGTGGCGGCGCTGCAGCAGGTTCTCGATGGCGGCCTGTGCCGCCGCGGTGGGCACGTCGTCGGCCACGCGCACCGTGATCGATTTCAGGTAGTTCTGTCCCAGCAGGCGCGTCATCGCCGTGGTGTAGGGAATCCACACCGTCAGGCTGTCGTTGCCGCCGAAGGTGCTCTGCTTGGGGGCGGTCACGCCCACCACCCGGCAGGGCACGTTGCCCAGCACCAGGATCTTGCCGACGGCCTGCTGCGCACTGGCGAAAAAGGCCTTGCGCGTGTTGTCGTCGATCACCGCCTGCTGCGCCCGCAGCCCCACCGCGTCCTCGCCGAACCAGCGCCCGGCCGCCAGCGTCAGTCCGCGCACGTCCGCATAGCCGGCGCCGACACCCGCGATGCTGGCGGTGGCCGACACGTTGCGGTAGCGCACCGAGCGCGAGGCGCTGACGCCCGGCGACACGCTGGCGACGAAGGGCTGGCCGGCCAGCGCGTCGGCATCGCGCGTATTGAGCGTCTGCACGCGCGCGGCACGCTCGTCGCCGAAGCCGGCGCCCGGATAGACCTCGATGGTATTGGTGCCGATGGCGCTGATGTCCTGCAGGATGCGCTGGCGCGAGCCTTCGCCCAGCGCCACCACCGACACCACCGAGGCGATGCCGATGATGATGCCCAGCATGGTCAGCAGGGTGCGCAGCTTGTGCGCGCGCATGGCGATGGCGGCCATGCGCCCGGCCTCCGCCAGGCGCGGCCATGCCGCGGCGCCGTGCCGGCCCGCGCCGGCCGCAGGCAGGGCCGCGGCGCCGGCCTCGATCCGCGCCGGCGCCGCCGCGGCCGATGGCGCAGCGCGCCGGTCGGCCACGATGCGCCCGTCGCTGATCTCCACCACGCGCCGCGCGTGTGCCGCCACCTGCATGTCGTGGGTGACCAGGATCACGGTGTGGCCGGCGGCGTTGAGCGCTTCCAGGATGCCCAGCACCTCCTCGCCGCTGGCCGAGTCCAGCGCGCCGGTCGGCTCGTCCGCCAGGATGACCTGGCCGCCGTTCATCAGCGCACGCGCGATCGACACGCGCTGCTGCTGGCCGCCGGACAGCTGCGCCGGCCGGTAGCCGATGCGGTGCGGCAAGCCCAGCCGCTCCAGCAAGGCGTGTGCGCGCGCGGCGCGCGCGGCCGGCGGCGTGCCGGCATAGACCGCCGGCATGGCGACGTTGTCCTGTGCGTCGAGGTCGCCCAGCAGGTGGTAGCGCTGGAACACGAAGCCGAAATGCTCGCGCCGCAGCCGCGCCAGCTGGTCGTCGTCCAAGGTACGCGTGTCCTGCCCGGCGATGCGGTAGCTGCCCGTGCTGGGCTGGTCCAGGCAGCCCAGCAGGTTCATCAGGGTCGACTTGCCCGAGCCGGACGGGCCGACGATGGCCACCATCTCGCCCGCGCCGATGTCCAGGTCGACGTCGCGCAGCACCGTGACGCTGTCCTCGCCCGCGGGAAAGCTGCGCGAGACGCCGCGCAGGGCCAGCAATGGTTCTGCCGTGTGCATGCCGTCCCCGCCCTCACATGCCCATCGGCGGCGGGCCCATCGGCCCCCCGCGGGAGGACGACTGCGCCGCGGCCGGGTCGCCCACCACCACCCGCTCGCCATCCGCCAGGCCGCCGAGGATCTCGGCGCTGACATGGTTGTTGATGCCGACCCGCACCCAGCGCGGCCGTGGCCGGCCGTCGGCGCCGAGCACGCGCAGCCGGTAGCGGCCGTCGTCGCCGCGCGCGCCCAGGGCGGCCGCCGGCACGGTCAGCGCGCCGCGGTGCGCCGCCACCGTGACCGCCACCTGCGCGGTCATCGAGATGCGCAGCTTGCCCTGCGGGTTGGGCACGTCGAACTGGCCGTAGTAGTAGATCGCCGAGCTGGAAGTACTGCTGCTCGACGAACTCGAACCGGTCGACGTCGACGCGCTGCTGCTACTGGTGGCGGTACTGGTGCTCGACATCGATTCCGGGCCCGGCTCGATCGAGGCCAGCCGCGTGCGGTAGGGCTGGTCGGGCTCGCCCAGCACGGTGAACGAAACCGGCATGCCGGGCTTGACCCGCAGCACGTCCGCCTCGGAGATCTCGGCCATCACGGTCATGGTGCCGAGGTCGGCCAGCGTGACCAGGGTCGGCGCCGACTGCGCCGCGTTGACGGTCTGGCCGGCCTGCACCGGCACTGCCACCACGGTGCCGTCCATCGGCGCCACGATGCGCGTGTAGCCGAGGTTCACCGTGGCCGTATCGACGGCGATGCGGGCCTGCTCGATCTGCGCGTCGAGCGAGGCGATGCCCGCGCGCGTGCTGTCCAGCAGGGCCCTGGCGCTGTCGTAGTCGGCCCGGCTGCCCGCATCCTGCGACAGCATGACTTCCTGCCGCGCGAAGGCCAGCTCGTACTGCTGGAGCAGCGCTGCCTTGGCGGCGCGCTGCGCCTGCACGTCGCGCAGCGCCGCGCGGGCGTTCTTCAGGGTGTTCTGCTGCGTCAGCGAATCGATCTCCGCCAGCAGTTCGCCGCGCTTGACCTGCTGGCCCACCGACACCGCGAGCGTCTTGATCTGGCCTGACACCTGCGCGCCCACGTAGACCTGCCGCGCCGCCTTGATGATGCCGCTGGCGAGCACGGTGTCCTCGATGTCGGCGCGTACCGCGGCGGCGCTCAGGTAGGCCGGCGGCTGCGGGCGGCCGCGCCAGGCGAACGCCGCGCCGGCGAGCAGCAGCACCGCGCCGGCCGCCGCCGGCCAGCGCCAGCGCGGCTGCGCCAGGATCTTCGGCATCCGTCTCATGCGCCACCACCCAGGACCTGGTAAAGCGTGACCAGGTTGTCCTGCCACGCCAGTTGCAGCGAGATGTCGTCCTGCTGCGCGCTGTACCAGCTGCGCTGCGACGTCAGCACCGTGGTGTAGGACTCGACGCCGGCGCGGTAGCGCGCCAGCGACAGCTCATAGGCCGCCTGCGCCGACGCCACCAGGCGCTGCTGCGCCGCGCGCCGGTCGGCCATGGTGGCGCGCACGGCGAGCGCGTCGGCCACCTCCTTGAAGGCGTTCTGCACCGCTTTCTGGTACTGCGCCACGGCGATGCGCTGCGCCACCTTGGCCGATTCCAGCGAGGCGCGCAGCGCGCCGCCGTCGAAGATGGGCAGGTTGACGCTGGGCGCGAAGCTCCAGTAGCCGGTGCCCGCCTTGAACAGGCTCGACAGGCCGGCGCTGGCGGTGCCGCCGGCCGCGGTCAGCGTGATGGTGGGAAACAGCGCGGCGCGCGCGGCACCGATGTCGGCATCGGCCCCGCGCAGGGTCTGCTCCGCCTCCACCACGTCGGGACGCGCCAGCAGGACCGTGGAAGGCAGCCCGGCATCGATCTCCTTGCCCGCCGCGACCGCCGTCACCGCTTCCACGCCGGCCGGCGGCGCCAGTTCCACCGGCACCGGCGCGCCCAGCAGCAGCGCCAGCGCGTTCTCGTCCTGCGCCACCTGGGCGGCATACCTGGCGACGTCGCCCTGGGCCGCAGCGACCGACTGCTCGGCCTGCTTCACATCCACGGCCG
Organism: Cupriavidus sp. USMAHM13; assembly: GCF_001854285.1. Taxonomy (NCBI): domain Bacteria; kingdom Pseudomonadati; phylum Pseudomonadota; class Betaproteobacteria; order Burkholderiales; family Burkholderiaceae; genus Cupriavidus; species Cupriavidus sp. USMAHM13. The sequence goes on along the minus strand of NZ_CP017752.1, from coordinate 1,536,709 downwards.
AAGCCGTGCCCAGCGCGGCGCTGCCGCGCGTGATCTCGTAGGAAGCCTGCTGGCTGGCCAGCGTGCCCTGTGCCAGCCGCTCCAGCGCGCGGTCGGAGGCCCAGGCCAGGTAGGCGCTGGCGACATTGGCCACCAGCGTGATCTGGGCCGCGCGGCGCGCCGCTTCCGTGTTCAGGTAGCTGGCCAGCGCCGCGTCCTTCAGGCTGCGCACGCGGCCGAACAGGTCCAGCTCGTAGCTGGAGGTGCCCAGCGTGGCGGTGTACTCGTGCGAAACCGTGGCGGCACCGCTCGACGACAGGCCGGCCGGCGTGCGCGTGGCGGTGCCGCTGCCGCCCGCCGACAGGGTCGGCAGCAGCGCGGCGCGCTGGATGCGGTAGGCGGCGCGGGCCTTCTCGATTTGGAGCACCGCGACACGCAGGTCGCGGTTGTTCTCCAGCGCGATGGCGATCAGCTTGCGCAGCCTGGCGTCGGTGAAGTAGTCCTGCCAGGGCGTCTCGGCCGGCATCAGGCGCTGCTGCGCGGCGGTGGCGGTGGCCGCGGCGGCTGGGAACGTCGACGGCACGGCGCTCTCGGGCTGCTGGTACGCCGGCGCCAGCGTGGTGCAGCCGGCCAGCGCCAGGAGCGCGGCGGCCAGCGCGGCCGCGGCGTGCCGGCGGTACCCCGGCGCCACGGGCACGACGGCCGCGGCGGGCACGATTCGCTCGATGGTCTTGGTGGGCATGGGCATGGTCATGATCCGATCCGCGCTGCCGCCTGGGCCGTGGCGGCGCGCTCGCGCCGCCGCCCCAGCCAGCCGGCGACGAGGGTGTAGAACAGCGGGGCGTAGACGATCCCCAGCACGGTGGCGGCCGCCATGCCGCCGATGACGCCGGTGCCGATGGCGTGCTGGCTGGCCGAGCCGGCACCATGGCTGACAGCCAGCGGCACCACGCCCAGGATGAAGGCCAGCGAGGTCATCAGGATGGGGCGCAGGCGCATGCGCGCCGCCGCCAGCGTGGCGGGCAGCAGCGCCTCGCCGGCTTCGTGGCGGGCCTTGGCGAACTCGACGATGAGGATCGCGTTCTTCGCCGTCAGGCCGATGGTGGTGAGCAGGCCGACCTGGAAATAGACATCGTTGGAGAGTCCGCGCAGGGTGGCCGCCAGCAGCGCGCCGAGCACGCCCAGCGGCACCACCAGCATCACCGAGAACGGGATCGACCAGCTCTCGTACAGCGCGGCCAGGCACAGGAAGACCACCAGCACGGATACCGCGTACAGGGCCGGCGCCTGCGAGCCGGACAGCCGCTCCTCGTAGGACAGGCCGGTCCATTCGGCACCGATGCCGGCGGGCAGCTGCTTGACCAGGCGCTCCAGTGCCGCCATGGCATCGCCGCTGGCGTACCCGGGCGCGGCGCTGCCGACGATCTCGATCGACGACAGGCCGTTGTAGCGCTCCAGCCTGGGCGCGCCATAGGTCCAGGCGGCCGTGGCGAAGGCCGAGAACGGCACCATCGCGCCACTGCTGTTGCGCACATACCATTGGGCGATGTCCGCGGGCTGCATGCGGCTGGACGGCTCGCCCTGCAGGTAGACCTTCTTGACGCGGCCCTCGTGCAGGAAATCGTTGACGTAGGCGCCGCCCCAGGCCGTCGACAGCACATCGTTGACGTCGGCCACCGCAACGCCCAGCGCGCCCGCCTTGGCGAAGTCGACCGACAGCTGCACCTGCGGCGTATCGTCGAGGCCGTTGGCCCGCACGCCGGCCAGCGCCGGCTCCTTGGCCGCGGCGGCCAGCAGCGCGTCGCGCGCGGCCACCAGCTTGTCGTGGCCGAGGCCGCCGCTGTCCTGCAGTTCCAGGTCGAAGCCGCTGGCATTGCCCAGGCCCTGCACCGCCGGCGGCATCATGGCGAACACGCGCGCGTCGCGCAGGCCGGCAAAGGCGCGGTTGGCGCGCGCCGCCACCTCCGCCGCGCCCTGCCCGGCGCCGCGCGCGCTCCAGTCCTTGAGCTTGACGAAGGCCATGGCGACGTTCTCGCCGCTGCCGGCGAAGCTGAAGCCGGCCACGCCGAACACCGACTCGACCGCGCCCGCCTCGTGCTGCAGGTAGTAGCGCTCCACCTGCTCGAGCGCCGCCACGCTGCGCGCCTGGGTGGCGCCGGCCGGGAGCTGCACCGAGGTCATGATGATGCCCTGGTCCTCGTCGGGCAGGAAGGAAGCCGGCAGGTGCAGCAACGCCGCCACCATCACCGCGCCCAGCACGGCGAACACGGCCAGCCAGCGGCGCGGGCGCGTCAGCACGCGGCGCACGCCGTCCTGGTAGCCGGCGGCACCGCGCGCGAAGGCGCGGTTGAACCAGCCGAAGAAGCCGCCGCCCGCGCCGTCACCGCCACCGTGCCCGCCCGCGTGCGGCGCCGGCGCGCGCAGCAGCGTGGCGCACAGCGCCGGCGTCAGCACCAGCGCCACCAGCACCGACAGCGCCATAGCGGACACCATGGTCACGGAGAACTGGCGGTAGATCACCCCGGTCGAGCCGCCGAAGAAGGCCATCGGCACGAATACCGCGGCCAGCACCAGGGCGATGCCGACCAGCGCGCCGGTGATCTGCGGCATCGAGCGGCGTGTGGCCTCGCGCGGCGACAGGCCTTCTTCGGTCATCACCCGCTCGACGTTCTCCACCACCACGATGGCATCGTCCACCAGCAGGCCGATCGCCAGCACCATGCCGAACATGGTCAGCGTGTTGATGGAGAAGCCCAGCGCCGCCAGCACGCCGAAGGTACCCAGCAGCACCACCGGCACGGCGATGGTCGGGATCAGGGTGGCGCGCAGGTTCTGCAGGAACAGGTACATCACCAGGAACACCAGCACGATGGCCTCGGCCAGGGTCTTGATCACCTCCTCGATCGAGATCTTGACGAAGGGCGTGGTGTCGTAGGGATAGACGACCTCGACGTCGGCGGGCAGCTCGAGCTGCGCCAGCCGCGCCTTGACCGCGTTGGCGGTCTTCAGCGCGTTGGCGCCGGTGGCCAGCTTGACGGCCAGCCCGGTGGCCGGCTTGCCGTTGAAGCGCGACACCGAGTCGTAGCTCTCGCTGCCGATCTCGACGCGCGCCACATCGGCCAGCCGCACCTCCGAGCCGTCGCTATTGGTCTTCAGCAGGATGCGGCGGAACTGCCCGGGGGTCTGCAGCCGGCTCTGCGCCGTCACCGTGGCCTGCACCTGCTGGCCGGCCAGCGCCGGCGCGGCGCCCACCGAGCCGGCCGAGACCTGGGTGTTCTGCGCCTGCAGCGCACTGGTCACGTCGGCGGGCTCCAGCGCGTACTGCTGCAGCCTGGCCGGGTCGAGCCAGATGCGCATGGCGTACTGCGCGCCGAACAGCTGCACGTCGCCCACGCCGTCGACGCGCGCGATCGGGTCCTGCACGTGGGCGGCGACAAAGTCGGAGAGGTCGGCCTGGCCGAGCTTGCCGGTACGGGAGACAAAGCCGGCGATCAGCAGGAAGCTCGACGAAGCCTTGGTCACCGTCACGCCCTGCTGGCGCACCGCGGTGGGCAGCAGCGGCTCGGCCAGCTGCAGCTTGTTCTGCACCTGCACCTGGGCGATGTCGGGGTTGGTGCCGGCATTGAAGGTCAGCGTGATCCTGGCATTGCCCGCCGAGTCGCTGGTCGAGGCCATGTAGCGCAGGTTGTCGATGCCCTTCATCTTCTGCTCGATCACCTGGGTGACGCTGTCCTCGATGGTCTTGGCGGAGGCGCCGGCATAGGTGGCGGAGATCGAGACGGAGGGAGGCGCGATGTCGGGATACTGCGCCACCGGCAGGGTGGTGATCGAAAGCGCGCCGGCGAGCGCGATCACCAGGGCGATGACCCAGGCGAAGACCGGACGGTCGATGAAGAAGCTGGCCATCGCTTACCTCGCCGCGGTGACGGTGGCGGCCGCGCCGGCGGCCGGGCTGGCGGCGGGCACGGACGCGGCGTCCTGGCGGACGGGGGCAGCGGCGGTAGCGGCGGTAGCGGCGGCGGCTTCCACCGCCTTCACCTGCATGCCGTCGCGCACCGTCTGCAGGCTGTCGACCAGCACCTTGTCGCCGCTGGCGAGGCCGCCGGCGACCAGCGCGTCGTTGCCGGCGTTACCGGCGGCCCCGGCGTTGCCGCGCACCGTGACGGCGCGGGTCGCGACGCGCCCGCCGGCGTCGACCACCTTGACCGAGGCATTGCCCTTGGCGTCGCGCGCCAGCGCGAGCTGCGGCACCTTGATGGCCTGCTCGTCCACTCCCTCCTGCAGCAGCGCGCGCACGTACATGTTCGGCAGCAGCAGGCCGTCAGGATTGGGAAAGGTGGCGCGCAGCGTCACGGTGCCGGTGGTCTCGGAGACCGTGACGTCGGTGAAGGCCAGCCGGCCCGCGAGCGGATAGAGGCTGCCATCTTCCAGGCGCAGCCGGACCTCGGCGCCATCGCCGGCCTGGCGCAGCCTGCCGGCGGCCAGTTCCTTCTTGAGGCGCAGCAGCTCGGCGCTCGACTGCGTCACGTCGACGTAGACGGCCGAGAGGTCGTTGATGGTGGCCAGCGCGCTGTCCTGGCTGGCGGTCACCAGTGCGCCGGCGGTCACGCTCGACTTGCCGATGCGCCCCGAGATCGGCGCCTGGATGCGGGTGCGCTCCAGGTCGATGCGGGCGCTGCGCAGCGCGGCGCGGTCCGACACCACGGCGCCGGCGGCCGACTTGGCGCTGGCCACCGCGTCGTCGTAGTCCTGGCGGCTCACGCCCTGGATCTTGAGCAGGCCGGCATAGCGCTCGGCCTTGGCCTGGGCGGTGGCCAGCGTGGCCTCGGCCTGGGTCAGCGTGCCGCTGGCGTTGTCGACAGCGGTACGGTAGGTCGCATCGTCGATCTCGTACAGCACGTCGCCCGCCTTGACCATGGCGCCCTCGGTGAAGCGGCGCTGGCGCACGATGCCGCTGATCTGCGGCCGCACCTCGGCGCTCTGCACGGCGGACACGCGGCCCGGCAGCTCGCTGGTCACGGCGGCCGGCGCCGCGCGCACGGTCACCACGCTGACCTCGGGCACGGCGGCGGCCTGTGGCGGTGGCGCCTGGCGGCCGCAGGCGGCCAGCGCGGCGGCCAGGCACAGGGCCACGGCCAGCCCCCCGGTACGGCGCGGGTGCCCGCGCTGCGGCAGGGATTGGGGAAGCACTTCGGGGCGGTGCCCGACGAGGAATGCTGGGCCGCGATGCGAGGGCTCGCGGGTGCCGCGCCGGCCACCCGGCCCGGACGGGAATATCATGCCTTGACTCCGGTCTGCGCGCGATCGTGCGCCATGGCCAGATTGTCCCGAGAGCGCGCCGTCGCAGGGGTAAGCAGCCGGCAAGCAAGGTGTAAAGAAGGTGTAAAGGCGGGTGACGGCAGGTCACGGCGCATTGCCGGCGCCCGGGCCGCCACCCATAATGGCGCCGCATGGGGGCCATATGAACGGCCCCCTGACGAGACCCGAATGTGAAGATCCTGCTCATCGACGACGACGCCGAACTGTGTGCCATGCTGGCCGAATACCTGGGAGCCGAAGGCTTCGAGGTCACGGTATGCGGCAACGGCGAAGCCGGCACCGAGGCCGCCGTGAGCGGCGCCTACGACGCCGTGGTGCTCGACATCATGCTGCCGCGCATGAGCGGCATCGACGTGCTGCGCGCGATCCGCCAGCGCGCCGCCGTGCCCGTGCTCATGCTCACCGCCAAGGGCAGCGACGTGGACCGCGTGGTGGGCCTGGAACTGGGCGCGGACGACTACCTGCCCAAACCCTGCTATCCGCGCGAGCTGGTGGCGCGGCTGCGTGCCGTGCTGCGCCGCACGCAGCACGGCGGCGGCATGCCGGGAACGGGACAGGGGCAGGGACAGGGCCAGGGCACGGGGCCGGCGGACCAGCTGGCGGCGGCCGGCGTGGTCCTGCAGCCGGCGCAGCGCATCGCCCGCTTCGCCGACACCTTGCTGGAACTGACCGTGACCGAGTTCAACCTGCTCGAATACCTGCTGCGCAACGTCGACCGCGCCATCTCCAAGGACGAGCTCTCCGAGCGCATCCTGGGCCGCGCGCGCGAAGCCTACGACCGCAGCGTCGACGTGCACATCGGCAAGCTGCGGCAGAAGCTGGCGGCGGCCGGCGGCCCCGATCATCTGATCGCCACGGTGTGGGGTTTCGGCTACCGGCTCGAATCCCGGCCGGTGGCCTGAGCGGCCGCCCGTCCACGACCCGCGCGGAGCGCACATGCCCATGGGACGCTTGTTCTGGAAGATCCTGCTCGGCTTCTGGCTGACGCTGGTCGCCGTCGCCGGCGGCACCGGCCTGTGGTTCACGCTGCAGCGCGCGCACCCGCCGCAGGATGCCGCGCTCGGTGCGCTGGCCGCGCGCACCAGCGAAGCCGTGGTGCGCAGCGCGGCCACCACGCTGTCCCTGGGCGGCACGGATGCGCTATCGCGCTGGCTGGCCACGCTTGGCCCTGACCAGCGCCGCCATTTCTCGGTGCAGGAAGACGAGACGCCAGCCCCGTCGGAGACTCCGGCGCAGGCCCCGTCGCCGCCCGCGCCCGGCGCGGTCACGGTGGAACGCGGCGAACTGCTGGCCCCGCAAGCCACCATCCGCGCCGCCGCGCCCGACGGACGGCGCTACCGGCTGCAGTACCGCGAGACCGTCGAGGGCCTGCCCTACGAGGGCGACCCCGGCCCGCCGCCCGAGCTGCTGATCTCCTGCCTGCTCGGCAGCCTGGCCTTCAGCGCCCTGCTGGCGTGGTACCTGACCTCGCCGATCCGGCGCCTGAGCCGCGCCTTCGACCGTTTCGCCGCCGGCGACCTGGGTGAGCGCGCGGCGCCCGCCGTGGGCAGCCGCCGCGACGAGGTGGCCGATCTCGCGCGCGACTTCGACCAGATGGCCAAGCGCATCCAGGGCCTGATCGCCGAACGCGAGCGCCTGCTGCACAACGTTTCGCACGAACTGCGCTCGCCGCTGGCGCGCCTGCACGTGGCGGTCGACCTGGCGCGGCAGGATCCCGCCAGGACCGCCGGCGCGCTGGCACGCATCGAGCGCGAGGCCGAACGCCTGAACACCCTGGTCGGCGAGCTGCTGACCCTGTCGCGCATCGAGCACGGCAGCCTGGAGCTGGACGCCTATTTCGATCCGCGCGCGCTGTGCGCCGCCGTGGTCGAGGATGCCGGCTTCGAGGGCTCCGCGAGCGGCAAGGCGATCCTGCTGGAAAGCGGCGCCGCGCTGGGCGGCACCGGCGAGGCGCCCGCCGCGCTGATGCGCGGCAACCCGGAACTGCTGCGCCGGGCCATCGAGAACGTGGTACGCAATGCGCTGCATGTGAGCGCCGAAGGCGTGCCGGTGGAGGTCCGCTTCACACGCGATGCCGCCACGCAGACCTACGCCATCACGGTCAGCGACCGCGGGCCTGGCGTGCCGCCGGAGGCGCTGAAGACGATGTTCGAGCCCTTCGTGCAGGCGCACGACGGGCAGCGCGAAGGCTTCGGCCTGGGCCTGGCCATCGCCAGCCGCGCGGTGGCGGCCCATGGCGGCACCATGCAAGCCGCCAACCGCAGCGGCGGCGGCCTGGCCGTGACCATCCGCGTGCCGATGTGCGACGAGGCCGCTTAGCAGGCATGCGCGGCGCGCTCAGCCCGCTGCCGGCAGGGACAGGTCACCGGGCGGCTGCGCCGCCGGGCCCGCTTCGACCGCGTCGGGCCACGGTGTCAGGATCTCGTAGCCGTCCCGCGTCACCACCACCATATGCTCCCACTGGGCGGACAGGGAACGGTCCCGCGTCACCACCGTCCAGCCGTCGGACAACTGCTGCGTCTCCGCCCGGCCGGCGTTGAGCATCGGCTCGATGGTGAAGATCATGCCGGGAGAAAGCCGCAGGCCGGTGCCGGGACGGCCGTAGTGCAGCACCTGGGGCTCGTCGTGGTAGATCCGCCCGATGCCGTGGCCGCAGTATTCGCGCACCACGCCGAAACCCTCGCGCCGCGCCACCGACTGGATCGCATGGCCGATGTCGCCCAGGGTCGCGCCCGGGCGCACCGCCTCGATGCCGGCCATCATCGCCTCCAGCGTGGTGCGGACCAGGCGCTGCGCCAGCGCGCTTGGCTGGCCCACGATGAACATGCGGCTGGTGTCGCCGTACCAGCCGTCCTTCTCGATGGCGATGTCGAGGTTGACGATATCGCCGTCCTTCAGCACCTGCCCGGAGGGAATGCCGTGGCAGACCACGTGGTTGACCGAGGCGCACAAGGTCTTCGGATAGCCGTGGTAGCCGACATTGGCGGGCCGGGCCTGCAGGACCTCGACGATGTAGTCGTGGCAGAAACGGTCCAGGTCGTCGGTCGTCGCGCCCGCCTTGACCCGCGGCGCGACGGCTGCCAGCACCTGGGCCGCGAGCCCGCCGGCCCGGCGTGCCATGGCAACGGCGGAGGGGGGATGGAGAGGAACCCGCGCGGAACGCACCATCACGCCGCCCTCGCTTCGCCGGCGCCGTCCGCCGCGGTGCCGCCCTCGGCTTCCGCCTCGACCAGCATGCGGCAGATCTCGGCATAGCTCAGGGTCGGATTGAGTTCGGCCAGCATGCCGATGCGGAGCCAGTGCTCCGCCTGGGCGTTGACGGAACGGCTCAGTGCGCCGCTGGCCTGGCGCAGGGACGCGTGCATGGCGTCCGAGATCTTGACGATGCCCATGGCAGGTTGGGTATATACGATTTATAACGTTTCGTATATTAGCAGCACAGCGCCTCCGGCGCCACAGCATCCGCGCGCCCCGCCCTTCCTCATCACCGGTGGCGCTTGCGTCGCGGCACCGTTCCGCGCTAAAGTCGCGGCCGATTGCATGCAATTTTGTATGCAAAATATGAACACAAAATAATCGAGGAGACAGTCACCATGGAGCTTGCCCAGCAAGTCTTTCCCAATCTGCTCAACGGGCTCGAGTGGTCCGGCTGCGCGCTGGCCATGAGCGGTTCGCTGCTGGTCGCGCTGCACAACAAGGCCTCGCGCTGGGGCTGGATCTCCTATCTGTGTTCCAACCTGGTCTGGAGCGCCTTCGCACTGGTCACCGGCACCTACGGGCTGTTCGTCCAGCAGCTCGGCTTCACCGCCACCAGCCTGTACGGCTTGTACCGTCACACGCAGTACCACCGCGACCTGGACGCCGGCAAGCAGCCGGCATGATCCGGCGCGGGCCGGCGCAGGCCACCTTGGCCGGCCAGCCGGTCAGCAGCCGGTCAGCCGGCCAGGCCGCGCGCCAGCACCACCAGCTGGAGCGCCGCGAAGCCGCCCAGCACCAGCGCCGAACCGCGCCGGATCCAGCGCATCCGGGCCGGGCTGACCGCGTGGCGCAGCCGCGCCACGCACGCCACCAGCACCAGCCACCAGGCCGCCGAGCCGGCGAACACCCCGGCCACCATCCACGCGGGCGAGGCTGCACCGACGGCGGCGGCCAGCGTCGAGAAGATGGCCACGAAGGAAAGGATGGTGGCCGGATTGGCCAGCGTCAGCGCGAAGGTGGCCGCAAAAATCCCCAGGGGCCGCCCACGCCCCGGCCGCGCCACCGCACCGCCCGCGCCGGCGCCTCCTCGCCAGGTTCCCCACGCCAGCCATAGCAGGAACAGGGCGCCGCCCAGGCCCAGCGCCACGCGCGCGCCGGACAGCAGCGCGATCAGCGCGCTCACGCCCCAGGCCCCCAGCGCGCCATAGAGCGCATCCGCACTGGCCGCGCCAAGGCCGGCCGCCAGGCCGGCCCGCGGCCCCTGCTCCAAGGTCCGCTGGATGCAGAGCAGGCCGATCGGGCCGACCGGCGCGGCGATCGACAGGCCGATCAGCGCGGCCTTGGCAAACAATATCGGGTTCGTCATGTCCATGCGGCCAGTCTAGCGAACGCCACTTTCAACATGAATCGCCATTTTTAGGCAAAACTACGGTTTGGCCTGAATTTTTTCCGGCGATCCGCCATGAAGCCGAAACAGCCCGAAATCGATGACAAGTCCTGGCGCCTGCTGGGCGTCCTGCAGGCCGACGCGCGCTGCCCGTTGAAAACCGCCGCGGCGGCCGCCGGCCTGTCGATCCCGGCGGCGGCCGAGCGCGTGCGCAAGCTCGAGGAGGCCGGCATCATCCGCGGCTACCACGCCGACATCTCGCCTGCCGCTGCCGGCTACGGCATCCAGGCGGTGATCGGCATCACAGCTCCGCAACCCCAAAAGCGCAAGCTGCTCGACCTGCTCGGCCGCTCGCCGCAAGTGCTCGAATGCCTGCACGTCACGGGGGCCGACTCCTACCTGCTGCGCGTGGTGGCGGCCGACATCGCCGAATTGGAACAATTCATCGGCACTATCAACGGCTATGGCGAGACACGCACTTCGATCGTCATGTCGGAGCCGCTGCCCCGGCGCGGCCTGCAAAGGCCCTGACCGTGCCATGGCGGCGACCCTGCCCGGGAGCGGGCGGGCACGCGGCCCGACCGCACGCGCCCCGCACTCCCGGACCTCCGCGCTGAGCGGGACCAGGATTGCGGCACTGCCGCCTTGCGCGCCGCCGCCACGCCCACCGCCGGCCGGCGCGGCGAAGGAACGGCCCTGCCGCCTCCCGCGCGGAAGCGGTGCATCACCACGTCCCCGGACGCATCCGTGGCGGCGGCAGCCGCGCGGCCCGGCGCCCGGCCGGTAGTTTCCGCAGTCCACTCCGAACCGAGGAACGGTCCATGAACGCCCAAGCCGCGAACATCATCTCCCTGCGCAAGCCCGCCCCGGCGCGCGACACCCCCCCTCTGCCGGAGTGGATCCAGGCACGCATGCGACGGCATTTCGACGACCGGCTGGGCCGGCTCTGGGGTGGCGACCACCTGCTGCACGGCCGCGTGCCCGGCGCCGACGCCCTCTACCTGAACAGCAACGACTATCTCTGCCTGCTCGGCGAGCGGACGCTGGTGCGGGCCCAGGCGCGCACGCTGCTGCGCGGCGAGCGCGAACTGCTGATGTCGACCGTGTTCCAGCACGGCGACACGCCGCAACGCCGCGCCGAACGTCGCCTGGCAGCGCTGATGCAGGCCGAGGACGGACTGATCGCCCAGTCCGGCTGGGCCGCCAACGTCGGCCTGGTGCAGTGCATCGCCGGCCCGGGCATCCCGGTCTACATCGATATGAATGGCCATGCCTCGCTATGGGAAGGCATCACCGCGGCCGGTGCCCAGGCGGTGCCGATCCGCCACAATGACGTCGACCACCTGCGGCGCCAGGTGGAACGCCTGGGACCGGGCGTGATCCTGGCCGACTCCGTGTACAGCACCACCGGCGCCGTCGCGCCGCTGGCCGGGCTGGCCGATGTCGCCCAGGCCAGCGGATCGGTGCTGGTGGTGGACGAATCACACTCGCTCGGCACGCACGGACCGGGCGGCGCGGGCCTGGTGGCCGCGCTCGGACTGGGCGCGCGGGTGCATTTCCGTACCGCCTCGCTGGCCAAGGCCTTCGGCGGACGGGCCGGCTTCATCGCCTGCTCGCCGCAGTTCAAGGACTTCTTCGCGGTCGAGGCGCGGCCGGCCATCTTCAGCTCCGGCCTGCTGCGGCACGAGATCGCCTGGTTCGAAGCCGCCGCCGACTTCATCGCCGCCGCCGACGAGCGGCGCGCCCGCCTGCACGCGATCACGCGCAGCACGCGCGACGCCATCGCCGCGCTCGGCTACAACATCAGCGACGGCAGCGAACAGATCATCGGGCTCGAGGCCGGCTCGGAACCCCAGGTCATGCTGCTGCGCGACGCGCTGCAGGCCCGCGGTATTTTCGGCTCGGTCTTCTGCGCTCCCGCAACCCCCAGGAATCGGGCATTGATGCGCCTTACCCTGCATGCCAAACTGACGGCCGCGGAAATCGAGCGCCTGCTCGGTGTGCTGGCCGAGATCCGCGACGAGGTGCGGCTCGACCAATGGTCGTCGACGCGGCGCGCCCGCCGCGCCGTGCCGGGCATGCCTGGCACGCAGCCGCCGGCGCAATCGCTCGCTGCCTGACGGCGCGGGCGGCCGTGCCGGCCGGCGCGCGGTCATGCGGTCATGCGGCACAACCAAGATCGTCATAGAACGGTCACTGTACGGTCACAATGTGACAAGGCAGCAAGACGGAACGATGCGCTGCCATACGGGAAAATCGGCACACAGGATGAACAAGACGCATCAGCGCAAGCACAGCGGCGGGGCCTGGACCGGGCGCTTCGCGCGAGCCTGGCAGGCCGTGTTCGATACGGCCGCGCGCGCGGCGCTGCTCGACGAGGAGAGCGTGGCGCGGCTGCGCCGCATCCAGCTGGTGGGGATGCTGGGTGTCGTCGGCCATCCGCTCTACTACTGGATCTGGAGCCATGTCTTCCCGCAGCGCTACGAAAACCTCGGGCTGCGGCTGCTGTGCACCGCCCTGTTCATTCCGCTGCTGTTCGCTTCGCGCCTGTCGCGGCACGGCTGGCTCTCGCCCTACGCCCTGTTCGCCATCACGGTCGGCCTGCCCTTCGCCTTCGTCTTCTTCTACCTGGAGAACGCCGGCGCGCTGGCCTGGGCGGAATCGGTGCTGATCGCGGTGGTGATCCTGTACCACTTCAGTACCGCCTTCGCCACCATCTCCCTGCTGAGCGGCACCGCCGCCGCGGTGGCGGTGTTCCTGCTGGGGGGCAACTCCATGGCCAGCATCCCATGGGACGCGGTGCTGCTGCAGCTGCCCATCCTGGCCTTCGTGATCGCCGTGCTGTTCGTCATCAAGATCGACCGCCAGGTGCTGGTCGAGCAGAAGCAGCGCGGCATGGCGGCGGCACTGGCCACGGTGGCGCACGAGCTGCGCACGCCGCTGACCAGCCTGGCCATGACGGTCGACGGCATCCGCGCGCGGCTGCCGCGCGTCCTGCCCGCCACCGACCCGCAGCTGCCGGTCCTGCTGGAGGCGGCCGAGCGCATGCGCGCCGACCTCGCCCACGTGCACAACAGCATCGAGCTGCTGGTGGCCAATTCCAAGGACCCGCTCGCCGCCACCAAGGCCCTGTTCGACCCGGGCACGGCGATCCACGAGGCCATCGCGCGCTTTCCCTTCGAGCCGGGCCACGCCCGCCTGGTCCGCATCGAGGGCTGCGAGCCCATGCAGGTACTGGGCAATGCGCAGCTGTTCGAACTGGTCATCACCAACCTGACCAAGAACGCGCTCGAAGCCATCCGGCGCGCCGGCAAGGGCGAGATCCACGTGCGCTGCGCCATCACCGGCGACAGCATCGAAGTGGTGTTCCGCGACACCGCCACGGGCGTGCCGCCGCACGTGCTCAAGCAGATGTTCCAGCCCTTCTTCTCCTACCCGGCCCACCGCGGCACCGGCATCGGCCTGGCCTTCTGCCGCAACGTGCTGCGCAGCTGGGGCGCGTCCATCTCCTGCGACTCGGTGGAGCACGAGTACACCGAGTTCCGCATCCGCTTTCCGCGCCCGGAGCTGCGCGCCGAACTGCTGGTCGGCCTGCACCATTGAGGCGCCGGCACCTTGGCATGGCGGGTGCCGCCGCGCCAGCGCGCGCGGCGGCACCGGGCACGCCTCAGGCCGTGCCGCGCCGGTGCGTGCCGCCGCCGACGCTCTGCCCGGCATCGGGCGCCATGCGCCAGTAGCCCCACATCGACACCAGTGTCAGCACGCCGGCGAAGAGGAAGGCCAGGCGGAAGTCGGCCAGCGTGAAGGCGCGCCCCGCCTCCTCGCCGTGGATCAGCGCCGCCGCGCGCAGCGACACCGCGCCATAGGCGATGCCCAGCCCGATCGTCATCTGCGCCGCCGCGCTCCACAAGGTGCTGGCGGCGCTGGTCTGCGCCGGCGGCACGTCGGCATAGGCCAGCGTGGCCAGCGTCGAGAACTGCATCGAGCGCGCCACGCCGTAGACGAAGACCACGATCAGCACCCAGGCCAGCGGCGTCTGCGGCGTCAGCATGCCGCAGGCGATGGTGAAGACACCGGCCACCGCCACGTCGACGATCGAGACCAGGCGGAAGCCCCAGCGCCGCAGGATGCGCGTGGTCAGTGCCTTCATGCCCAGGTTGCCGAGCGCGCTGGCCAGCAGCAGCAGGCCCGACTGGAAGGCCGACAGGCCGAAGCCGATCTGGAACAGCAGCGGCATCAGGTAGGGCACCGCGCCGATGCCGATGCGCGTCAGCGAGCCGGTCACCACCGTCACCGAGAAGGTGGGGATCTTCAAGGTGGAGACGTCGATGAGCGGATGCGGATGGCGCGCCGCGTGGCGATAGGCGACCCAGCCCAGCAGCAGGCCGCCCAGCACGCAGCCGGCCGCCACCCACACGCCGGCACCCGGCTGGCTGGCCAGCTCGGCACCGTACAGCACCGCGGTCAGCGCTGCGCCGCTGAGCACCAGCCCGGCCACGTCGAGCGGGCGGCGCTCGCTGCCGCGCAGGTTGGGCACCAGCATGGCCACCGCCACCAGCACCGCCAGGCCGAACGGCACGTTGAGCAGGAAGATCCAGCGCCACGACGCGTAGGTGGTGATGAAACCGCCCACCGGCGGCCCCACCACCGGCGCCACGATAGCCGGCCAGGTGATGGTGGAGATGGCGCGCATCAGGCCGCTCTTGTCGGTGCTGCGCACCACGATCATCCGCCCCACCGGCACCATCATCGCCCCGCCCAGGCCCTGCAGCACGCGCGCCGCGGTGAACTGCACCACGTCCTGCGACAGCCCGCACAGCACCGAGGCCACGGTGAAGATCACCACGGCGCTGAAGAACACGGTGCGCGAACCGCAGCGGTCGGCCACCCAGCCGCTGGCCGGGATGAAGGTGGCCAGCGCCAGCATGTAGGCGGTCATGCCCAGGCTGAGGCTGTTGGGGCCGACGCCGAAGGAGTGCGCCATCTGCGGCAGCGCGGTGGCGATCACCGTGGTGTCGAGGTACTCCATGAAGAAGGTGGCCGCCACGATATAGGGCAGCCAGCCGCTGACGGCGCCGCCGCGCCCTGCGCTCCTCTCAGCCATGCCCGCTCTCCCGCGCCGGGTGCCGCGCCGGTTGCCGCGCCTGATGCCGGGCGCCGCGCGCCGTCATGCGCCGCCCTCTGCGTAGAGGCGGTCGAGGCGGTCGTACAGCGGCTTGTCGACCAGGCGCTGGCGCTCGCCGAAGGGGATCACCAGCGCAGGATCCTCGTCCAGGCGGCCCTGCGCGGCGAGCTGGCCGAGCGCGCGCTGCATGCCCAGCACCGCGCCCTGCAGCGCCGCGTTGGCGTACAGCACGATGCCGTAGCCCAGCTTGGCCAGCGCCTCGCGCGACTGCACCGGTGTCTTGCCGCCGATGACGATATTGATCAGCTGCGGCGCGGTGAACAGCCCCGGCAGGCGTTCGATGTCGGCCAGCGACTCGGTGGCCTCGATGAACAGGATGTCCGCGCCCGCCTCCAGGAAGCGGTGGCCGCGCTCGATGGCGTCCTCGATGCCGTGCACCGCGGCGGCGTCGGTGCGCGCGATGATCTGCAGGTTGGCATCCTCGCGCGCGTCGACCGCGGCGCGGATCTTGCCGACCATCTCGCCGGCGCCGATCACCTCCTTGCCGGCGAAGTGGCCGCACTTCTTCGGCATCACCTGGTCCTCGAACTGGATCGCGTCGGCGCCGCTGCGCTCCAGCGTGCGCACCGTGTGGCGCACGTTGAGCGCGTTGCCGAAACCGGTGTCGGCATCGACGATCAGCGGCAGCGCGACCGCGTCGCGCACGCGCGCGGTGTGCTCGGCGATCTCCGCCAGGCCGATGAAGCCGAGGTCGGGCAGGCCGAGCGACATATTGGTGACACCGGCGCCGGTCAGGTAGAGCGCCTCGAAGCCGGCGTCGGCGATCACGCGCGCACTGAGCGCATTGAAGGCGCCGGGCACCAGCAGGCCACGGCGCTCGGCGACCTTGGCGCGGAAAGCGGCACGGCGTTGGGCGGAAGACGAAGACATGATGGAAATTCCTGTGGAGGGAAGAAGCCCGCGTTTTGCGAGAATCGTGCCAGTCGGCCCGGCCACGCGCCGCGGCCCCCGGCGGGCCAGTCAAATCAAGGACTTGCGCGCCGTGCGGGCGGCGTACGCGCAACGGCGCCTCATGGCAGAATGTTCCACCGTTTCATGAAACGCAAGTTGGAACGTTCCAAGCTGGAACACTCCAGCTCCCCACCCCTTTCCAGCGACCGCCCGCATGGACTCCGACCTGCCCCGCCACGCCGCCTCCCCGTCCACCGCCACGCCCCCGGGCGACCGCCCCGGCGTCGCGCTGGTCAGCATCAGCCGCCTGCAGACCCTGTGCGAAAGCGTGGCGCCGCGCTACGCGGACCGCGCCCGCTTCCTCTCCGTGCGCGCCGGCTACGGCGCCGCGGTGGCGGCATTGCAGGCGCACGTGGAAGCCGGCAGCGTCGACGTGGTGCTGGCCGCCGGCTCCAACGGCGCCTACCTGCGCGACAACCTCAACGTGCCGGTGGTGATGGTCAAGGTCAACGGCTTCGACGTGCTGCGCGCCATCACCCAGGCGGTGGCCGCCTGGCCCGGCGCCGACATCGGCCTGGTGCTGCACGAATCCATCTCCAAGGAGCTGGCCGCGCTCGGCGCCTGGCTCAACGTCGGCCTCCGGCAGCGCGCCTACCGCTCCATCGACGAGGTGCGCACCGCGGTGGACGCACTGGCCGCCGAGGGCTGCAGCGTCATCATCGGCCCCGGCATGGCCTGCGACTTCGCCCAGCAGGCCGGCCTGGAAAGCGTCTTCCTCTATTCGCTGGGGGCGGTGGAAGAGGCGTTCGAGCGCTCGGTGGAGCTGGCCCGCGTGAGCCGGCAGAAGGAGTCCAAGCGGGTGCGCCTGAACACCATCGTGGCCCACCTGCGCGATGGCGTGGCCGCCTTCGACGGCAACGGCCAGCTCGAGGCCGTCAACCCCGCCATGCTGGAACTGCTGGGCCTGGCGCGCGAAGCCGAGGTACCGGCACGGCTCGCACAGGTGGCCGGCTCGCTGCTGCGCGAGGCCGGCGAACAGGGCACGGCCATCGTCGAGCGCATCGAACAGATCGACGGGCGCGCGCTGATCGTCAATTGCATGCCCATCGTGGAACACGGACAGCGCGCCGGCTCGGTGGTGACCGCGCAGGATGCGCTGGTGGCGCAGCGTGTCGACCGTTCCTTGCGCACCAGCCAGCGCCCCAAGCACCTGGTGGCGCGCCACGGGCTCGACGACCTGGCGGGCGCGTCGCCGGCGCTGGAGCGGGTGCGGCGGCTGGCGCGCGCTGCCGCCGCGCACGACGCCACCGTGCTGCTCAGCGGCGAGAGCGGCACTGGCAAGGAACTGGTGGCCCAGGGCATCCACAACGCCAGCCGCCGGCGCGGCAATCCCTTCGTCGCCTTCAACTGCGCGGCGCTGCCCGAAGGACTGATCGAAAGCGAACTGTTCGGCCACGAGGAAGGCGCTTTCACCGGCGCGCGGCGCGGCGGCAAGCCGGGGCTGTTCGAGATCGCCCACACCGGCACCATCTTCCTCGACGAGATCGGCGAAATGCCCGCCGCGCTGCAAAGCCGCCTGCTGCGCGTGCTGCAGGAGCGCGAGGTGATGAAACTGGGCTCGGGCCGCGCCACCCCCATCGACGTGCGCGTGATCGCCGCCACCCACCGCGACCTGCACGCGCTGGTGGCCCAGGGCAGCTTCCGCGCCGACCTGTACTTCCGTCTCAACCTGCTGCCGATCCGGCTGCCGGCACTGCGCGAGCGCCGCGAGGACCTGCCGCTGCTGGCGCACCACCTGCTGGCGCGCGCCGCCTCGCAGTACGGCCTGGCACGCGAAGGCAGGCAGCGCGTGCTGGACTTCCTCGCCCCGCTGTTCGACGGCTACGACTGGCCCGGCAACGTGCGCGAACTGGAGAACCTGCTGGCGCGCGCGGCCATCTACCTGCACGCCCCCGGCGCCGCGCTGGACGAGGAGGCACGCGAGGCCTTCCCGGAATTCGGGCGCATGACCGGGCAGGCGGCGAGCGAAAGCGGCGCGGCAAGCCCGCCCGCCCCCGAGGCACGCGCGCCCGTCACGCGCGAAGCGGTGCTGCAGGCGCTGGCGCGCCACGGCGGCAACCGCGCCGCCGCCAGCCGCGAGCTGGGCATCGGGCGCACCACGCTGTGGCGGCTGATGAAGGGATAGCCGCGCTGCCGGGCCGGGATGGACCGGGCGCGCGCGCCGAACAGCGCGTTCAGAAGATGGTTGAACATGGTGATTACCTGTGCTGAGCCGGCGTACTCCGGACCGGGGCCGGGGCCTGGACCTGCGCCGCCTTCGCCACGAAGATCCGCTCGGGAACCCGCGGGTTGCGCAGCTCCAGCGCCTCCAGTGGCCCGCGCCCGACCGCTGCGCGCAGCTCGAAGCGGATCGGATAGACCATGTGGGCCGGAGCCGCGAGCCGCCCGGCGCGTCGCATCGCTCGCCTTACAACACTTTCTGGAACACCTGCTGCCCTCATCTGTCGGGCGGCCTCATTAAACTCTGTCCGCACATCCGTATTGAAGCCGTTTTGATTTCGGAATACCCGCTGCATGCCAGAAATTTGAGCGTGGACGGAGCCCGAAGTGCTCGGCAGCAAAACCGCCGGTGCAGTTCCCGAACTATAGGTCCCGTTAGGGAACACCTGCTACTTTGCCCATTCCTGCTGAATTGGATGATGCGACTGCACAAGCCCGTCGGCAACCGTATTTGTGTTACCCGGTGCCCGATTCGCTTTGGGGACTAAGGTTGCCGTGTTGATCTGCATCATTCATACGATAGCCACCTGGCCGCCGGCATACCAAACCAAGCGGGTCAATCCAGCCTATCGGATTGGGTGCGTATTGATACGCGTTCAAGCCACCTTGCAGCCCGATCGGGTCCTTGCTGATGAATCTCCCCGTGCCTGGATCATAGTACCGATGCCGGCTGTAGACGAACGAGGGGCCGCTGACGCGGCCATCTCATTCATTTAAAGGCAATCCGAAACCAACTTAACCAAATCAGGGAAGAACGCGTCAAGCGCCATGCACAAATACTCTGGATCTCCATCGAATTTAAAGATATCTCCAGAAATCACTTTTCCCTCTTGATCCGTCAGATCGGCAGTTACCCTGTATTTATCACCCACACCTGTCAGATCAAGTGTTAGATCGATCTCCTTTGGGTAGAAGCTTACGTATGCCGTACCGCCGAGAGAGTTTCGGTAAAATCCTGAATTAGATGACTCAATATTAACCTTCCTTTCAATGACATATTTTACCCTTGCTACATATTCTGACAAATAGGATTGGATATCGGTCGCCATCACTTTTTCCCCCGACCAGTAACTGCTCCCAATATACCTTACGTCAGAGAGTGCGTCGAGCCGCCTTCTCTGGACTTCACCCATTCTGTTAATTTGGAATCGGTCGGATCGTTTATCGGTCGAATGGTCACGTGACCATTCGGCTTATCATGTGTCGCTTGAAGCCCGCACGAACAAAGCTTGCCGACATCCAGCTCAACATATTTCCCGCTGTCCAATCCCGCTTCCGAAGTGGCTGCCGACAAGCCCGGCTCTTTCCCATCGATTCGGGTCGTGTCTTTTCCTAAGCGCGGAGTCAAGCTATCGGGGGTCCCCGATGCATTTCTAAAGACAGTTCCGCTAGTTATAACCTTAGATTCAAAACCGGATAACCCAAGCGGATCAACCCACCCTGTTGGATTGGGTACGTATTGATAGACGTTGATCCCACCGGCAAGCCCGATCGGGTCCTTACTGACGAACCGGCCGGAGTATAGGTCATAGTACCGATACCGATTGTAATGCAGCCCCGTCTACTTGCCGCTACGGCCACCTTTCAGTTTTCGCAATCGCTTGGGGCGATGCACCCGCATTCGTCGTCGTAGCGGTATCCCGCGGCGAATGACACGTCGTTGAGCCTTGTGTGACAAGGCATCTCAACATCGAGCGACAGTTGACCAGAACAGATCGGATAGCAAATCGTACACACATCAAACTCTTTGGCTTCAAACCCAGTGAGCACAAATTTTTATAACGATAGCTTCGAACTCGGTTACTTCCATCTACGATCCCAATCGCTCTTTCGCAGCCTCTGCCACCGACTCATCCTGATCAACGGCAAGACGAGCCAATATATCCCCCGGAACTTTCGGATTAAGAGCAATTCTCCTCCGAACAGCCGATTCAGGATCCAGCGACAACCTTTCAAATATGTCTCGGCTTATCCTTCTTTTCATTGCGACGTCACACCGAATCATCCAATCGCTGCTTTCCGACAAACGATCCAAAACACTCATGGAAATCGTATTATTAAAGGCTACGCTCCGCGAAAGCTCCGGATATTTCTCCAAGACCGAAAACCACACATTATCAGATGCCTCCCATTGAATTTTTGAAAACTCGGCATCATCATCACTTTCTGCATATCTCTTGAATTCTTCTGCTGTTTGAATTTTCATCATCATTCACCCTTGGCATCTCGGCACTCCATGTCCTTCATCGACATTACTTTTCCCGTCTCGCCTTTGTGCTTCTGCCCCTGGAACCGGATCGGATTGCGCAACTCGACACGGCCATCCGATGCCTTGCGTAGCGCCTCTTTCACCACGCCCCACGCACGGTACTCCGCACTCCACGCAATCTCGCTGTGCTCGTCCGTCAGTTCCTGCGGCGTGCCCAGGTGGTCGCACTGATACCAGGCCAAGCTGTCGACAGCCGGCGCGGGCGGCGGGGGGCCCCACAGCGGGTCTTCATCTTGCCGGTAGTAGTCGCCGTACTCCGGTTGGTCGAGCAGTTCGATGGCGTCCTGCCGCACCGCCTGCGCCACCGGCACAAAGCTGCCCGGCTCGTACACGTAGTGCGTGGTGCGCGCGCCAAAGCCATCCTCGTCGGCGATCTTGCTTTCCCATGCGAGTGTGTCGCCGTCCCAGCCATACAGCGTGAAGCCGCATTGCAGCTCGCGGTTGCGCTTCACCCGTTCGCTACGGTTCCAGTGCGGCCCTGCCTCGCGATGTTCTTCGTAGTGGGCCTGGCTGTACTTCGTCAGGCGCCGGCCGAGGGCGTCGTAGCTGTAGTCCGCCTGCAGACGCTCGTCTTCGTAGTGCGTGAGCCGGTCGAACGGGTCCAGGTGAAACGACTTTCCTGTCCGTTCTTCCAGCGTTTTGTCTGGTTGCCCCGCGCGTCGTACTGGTAGTGGGTGCCGGCGTATTGCTTGAGCAGGTTGTCCAGCGCCTTGATGCGCGGCATGCGCTGGCGCTCGGCTTCGCGCTGCTCGGCCGGGTCGATCAGGTTGCTCGCCGGGTCGAACGCGAAGGTTTCGTGGCCAAGTCTGCTCTGTGCTTCGAGCAGCCGGCCCACCGGATCGTAGCGGTAGGCCAGTTGGCCCCGCCGCGTGTCGTTGATGTCGGTGAGCTGGCCGCTGGCGTCGTAGCGGTAGCGGCGCACCAGGAGGCGATTGCCGCCCACAGTCTGGCCAGTGGTCTGCGCGGCCGGCCCCACGGGCGTGAGCGTGTCGCGTGCCAGCACCTGCTCGCTCAACCGCCCCATGGCATCCCACTGCTGGGTTTGCAGCAGGCGGTTACCTTGCAGGCGCGCCACCTCGCGGTGCAAATCGTCGCGCTCGTAGCTGACCAGTTCGCGCTCGTCCAGTTGCAGGGCCAGCAGGTGGCCGCTGCCGTAGGTGAGCCAGCTTACCCGGTGCCCGTCCGGGCGCACGGTGGCGGTGCGCTGGTTGAGCGCGTCGTATTCGTGCTGCCACACGCCGACCAGCGGCTTGCCGAGGCAGGTGTAGTGCTGGTGCTCGCACACCAGGTTGCCGGCCGGGTCGTGGAACCATTGCAGGCGGCTGTCGGCGTTGGTCGCCAGCGCGAGGTTGCCGTTGAGGTCGTAGGCGAACTGCTCGCGTTGCCAGTCCTGCTCGCGCGGCGGTGTCTCGCCGGTTTGCAGCGCCGCGCGCCGCTCGGCAAGGCGCCCCATCGCGTCGAAGGTGTATGCAGTGATGCGCTGCCCGTCGATCGCGCGTGCCAGCTTGCCAGTTGCTTCTTCGTACTCGTAGCGCGTGGTCGCGCCGTCGAAGCCGGTTTCGGCCAGCAGGCGGCCGACCGGGTCGTAGTGGAACTCGGCATCGCGGCCGTTTTCGTTGCGCAGCGCGGTGAGCTGGCCGAGCTTGTCCCACTGGTAGCGCAGGCGCTGGCCGGCCGCATCGACGCGGCCGGCCAGCAGCCCGGCCTCGGTGTAGTTCCATTCAGTGCGCCGCCCCAGCGCGTCGACGTGGGCCAGCAGGCGCCCTTCGGCGTCGCGTTCGAAGTGCCCTTCGCTGTTGTCCGGGTGGCCGATGGCGGCAAGCTGGCCCGCGTCGTAGCGGTAGCGGGTGACGTTGCCCGCCGCGTCGGTGAACTGCACAAGCTGGCCGCGTTCGTCGTAGGCCCAGGTACTGGCCTTGGTCGAGCAATCCACGTAGCGCGTGAGCTGGCGGTCTGCGGAGCTGGCCCCACGGACTTGAGCTTCTCGCGCGCCAATGGGCCAGTGGCTTCCTCGTACTGATAACGCCTAGTGGCGCACCATCAAAGTCGGTCGGTTGTTAAAGAGCGATCAGAAATACAAAATCACCCCACACTGCCCTGCGAACCGCTGGCGATCAGCCTGGCGCCGCAGGCGGTCTTCATGTTGTGCAGCGCCACCGGCACACCGCCAATGTCGTAGCTGCTGCCGCCCTCGGCGATGGGGAAAACGCCCTTGCACTTCGGGCAGCTCACCAGGTGCCCCAGGCCGGCGATCTTCCGGCCGTTGAGGTCGGTGTTGTCGAAGCCCTGCATGACCACGCCGCCGTGGTCCGTCATGTCGCCTTCGCAAACGATGTCTTGCATATCCACTCCCATTTGATTTTGCCGTGCCAAGGCAGCACGGCGTGGATTCAGGGCACTGGAAACCAGGCTGGCCCAGTGCCTCACTGGTAATGCTTGAACTGCTCGACCAATTGACGCACCGTATCATCGTTCAGCCGCATATGTCCCGAGGCGGAGAATTCATCGCCGTACAGCGACGCATACTCGATCTCGATAACGATGCTGTTGTCGGCGAGCAGTTTCATCATCTGTACGTGGCACGCCAGATCTGCCAGCCCCGACACCGTGAAAAGAGGTATCTCCTCGCCCGCCTTCACGACGCTGTCTTGAACCGGCCACCCCGTCCTGAAGCAGCCCGTTGCGCTCAACCCCAGGTCAGCACGGAACTGCGGCCAAATGCTGGGGCCCAGCCCGGTGTACCGCCTGCCGCCCACCGTGACCGTCATGCTCTTGATGATCGCCGGGCCGAGCCCCGCGTTCGACAAGTAGATACCGTGCTTCTGGCCCGTGTCGTCGAAGTACTGCGTCGTGATCGCATACGGGCGATACAGCAGCTTGTTGCCGGTATAGCTTTGGTGGGTAGCCCAAGCCGCCCATAGGCCTGCGCCGGCCGAAGCGACCGAGATCGCGGCTGCAAACCCCGCCGCAGGCAGGCGGTGGAAAATTCTCGTACGCACTGGTTTCTCCCATGGCGCTGCACCGATGCAACACAAACGGTTCGCCGGCATTCGCCCCGCCCGCGCCAGAGGTGGGCCAGCCCCCGCTCTCGGGACAACTATTCTTGAATTGCGAGCGAGTGCGAGTGACTGCATTGACGCCCGCACCACCCTCCTCTTTCACCAATTGTCGGTACGGTAAAGCCTCGTGTTGCAGTGGTTGCAGATGAAGATGCGGCGCGGATCATCGCTTCCCTTGAGGCCCCAGTTCCTGATGCTCATCGACTGACAGACGGCGCACCGAATGCCGCGCGGCGTCCTGCACTGCGGGTACTTGTGCAGGTACTGCGCCAGCGTCAGGGTACGCTCGGCGACCCGTCTGCTCTCGGTAAGTTGGTCGTATATCCTTCCACATAGCCATCGAAGGAACAGAAAGGCCAACGCCCAGAACACGAGATTGATGGCGACTAGTTTCAGAAACTCCACGGCGCTCTTCCTTCAGGCCTCCAAGCACGGAAGCAGGTTTGCTTCTGGCGCAACAGCACGCCTACCCGCTCCCGCTTGACCGAGCCTTTCCTCGTTACTCAAAGAGCTTGAGCATCTGTGGCGAAAACGTCGATGGATCCTCCTTTTCGATGGACAGTACGTACTGCTGGACAGTGATTCCCTTTGCCGATGGGGAAAACGCCCTTGCACTTCTGGCAGCTCACCAGGTGTCCCAGGCTGGCGATCCTCCGGTCGTTGAGGTCGGTGTTGGCAAAGCCCTGCATGACCACGCCGCTGTGATCGGTCATGCTGCCTTCGCAAACGATGTTCTTACATATCAGCCCCCGTTTCTCCTAATCCTGATCTCGGCTCGCGCTAGATGGAATCCTGCTTGGCCCACTTACCGGTGCTGTCGCGCCAAGCGTAAACCGCATCGATCTTCGGGCCACCGTCTTCCATGACGAGAGCGTAGCGTCGACGTGGAGTGATGTCCTTCTCATTCAGCGTTTCTACATATACGTTCTTACCAGAACGGATTTCGGTGTCTTCCAGTACCTGCTGTGCAAACACTGGGGGACGGCCAGTTCCCATTGTGTCAAGACGAGCCCTTGCCTTCGTAGCTAAAGCCGACGTGCTTAGATGTGCCGTGAATATTTTCAGAAGCCTATCTTTATTCTCGTGAATCATTTTCTCCCGATAATCGGCATCTTGCGGACGCTCTCTTTGCTGCGCACGCCTTTGTGCATCAAACGAAGTTTCCCACTCCAGCATGTCTGCAATAAATGCCTGCAATCGCTCAACTGGTGTCATTTCCATCTCTCTTTAAGGACACTTACAAGGACAAGGATTTTCAAATGTGCGGGATCGCGTTACGCCATTCACCCGAGCTTGATACAAGATCGAATCTGGCCTTGTGGAACCTGACCCATATTGTGGCACTACCCGAACAATCACGTTGTTACCACGCGCCACTTGATCCGCGATGCCAGCCTCGAAATCCCGGAATTCACCACGATTTATGCTCGGATCTTGCGGGAAAACTTCCTTAACGCCGCCAAGACCGCCAAGGTTGCGCGCAATCGGATGCCCTGCGTCATCGCTAGCACACCCAAAGGCTCGAGCCGCAGCGCGTGAACTTGCATTGGTTGTGGTACCAGTGCCCAGATCCTCCGGACGAATTTTTGCGGTTGCACTCTTTAGTGTTCCGTTGTTGTTGTATCGATATTTTGTACGCGGGTTTGAACCCCAGAGGCCAAGAGAGTCAACCCATTCGACCGGATTCGGCGCGTACTGGAAGACATTAAGCCCACCCGCATATCCAATCGGGTCCTTGCTAACAAACCGCCCCACCTCCGGATCGTAGTACCGATACCGGTTGTAGTGCAGCCCCGTCTCGTGGTCATGGTACTGCCCCTGGAACCGGATCGGATTGCGCAGCTCGACACGGCCATCGGATGCCTTGCGTAGCGCCTCTTTCACCACGCCCCACGCGCGGTATTCCGCACTCCATGCAATCTCGCTGTACTCGTCCGTCAACTCCTGCGGCGTGCCCAGGTGGTCGCACTGGTACCACGCCAGGCTGTCGATCGGCGGCGCTGGCGGCGGTGGCAGCCACAACGGGTCTTCGTCCTGCCGGTAGTAGTCGCCGTACTCCGGCTGGTCGAGCAGTTCGATGGCATCCTGCCGCACCGCCTGCGCCACCGGCACGAAGCTGCCCGGCTCGTAGACATAGTGCGTGGTGCGCGCACCAAAGCCATCCTCGTCGGCGATCTTGCTCTCCCAGGCCAGCGTGTCGCCATCCCAGCCGTACAGCGTGAAGCCGCATTGCAGCTCGCGGTTGCGCCTCACCCGCTCGCTGCGGTTCCAGTGCGGCCCGGCCTCTCTTCTTTCCTCGTAGTGGGCCTTGCTGTACTTCGTCAGGCGCCGGCCGAGGGCGTCGTAGCTGTAGTCCGCCTGCAGGCGCTCGTCTTCGTAGTGCGTGAGCCGGTCGAACAGGTCCCAGGTGAAACGACTTGCCTTACCGTTATGCCAGCGTTGGGTCAGGTTGCCCCGCGCGTCGTACTGGTAGTGGGTGCCGGCGTATTGCTTGAGCAGGTTGTCCAGCGCCTTGATGCTCGGCATGCGCTGGCGCTCGGCTTCGCGCTGCTCGGCCGGGTCGATCAGGTTGCTGGCCGGGTCGAAGTCGAAGGTTTCATGCCCCAGGCGGCTCTGTGCTTCGAGCAGCCGGCCCACCGGGTCGTAGCGGTAGGCAAGCTGGCCGCGCCGCGTGTCGTTGATATCGGTGAGCTGGCCGCTGGCGTCGTACCGGTAGCGGCGCACCAACATGCGGCTGCCGCCGGCAGTCTGCCCGGGCGCCCCTTTGGCTTCGTGGGCCAGCACCTGTTCGCTCAAGCGGCCCAGTGCATCCCACTGCTGCGTCTGTAGCAGGCGGTTGCCTTGTAGGCGCGCCACCTCGCGGTGCGGGTCGTCGCGCTCGTAGCTGACGAGCTCGCGCTCGTCCAGTTGCAGGGCCAGCAGGTGGCCGCTGCCGTAGGTGAGCCAGCTTACCCGGTGCCCGTCCGGGCGCACGGTGGCGGTGCGCTGGTTGAGCGCGTCGTATTCGTGCTGCCATACGCCGACCAGCGGCTTGCCGAGGCGGGTGTAGTGCTGGTGCTCGCGCACGAGGTTGCCGGCCGCGTCGTGGAACCATTGCAGGCGGCTGTCGGCGTTGGTGGCCAGCGCGAGGTTGCCGTTGAGGTCATACGCGAAGCGTTCCACCTGCCAGTCCTGCTCGCGCGGCGGTGTCTCGCCGGTTTGCAGCGCCGCGCGGCGTTCTGCAAGACGGCCCATCGGGTCGAAGGCATAGGCCGTGATGCGCTGGCCGTCGATGGCCCGCACCAGCTTGCCGGTTTCTTTCTCGTACTCGTAGCGGGTGGTCGCGCCATCGAAGCCGGTTTCGGCGAGCAGGCGGCCCACCGGGTCATAGTGGAACTCCGCGTCGCGGCCGTTCTCGTTGCGCAGTGCCGTGAGCTGGCCGAGCTTGTCCCACTGGTAGCGCAGGCTTTGACCGGCGGCATCTACGCGGCTGGCGAGCAGCCCGGCCTCGGTGTAGTTCCATTCGGTGCGCCGCCCCAGTGCGTCGACGTGGGTCAGCAGGCGGCCTTCGGCATCGCGCTCGAAGTGTTCTTCACTGTTGTCGGCGTGGCGAATGGCGGCGAGCTGGCCCGCGTCGTAGCGGTAGCGGGTGACGTTGCCTGCCGCGTCGGTGAACTGCACGAGCTGGCCGCGCTCGTCGTAGGCCCAGGTACTGGCCTTGGTCGAGCAATCCACCTAGCGCGTGAGCTGGCGGTCTGCGGGGCTGGCCCCACGGACTTGAGCTTCGCGCGCGCCAATGGGCCAGTGGCTTCCTCGTACTGATAACGCCTAGTGGCGCACCATCAAAGTCGGTCGGTTGTTAAAGAGCGATCAGAAATACAAAATCACCCCACACTGCCCTGCGAACCGCTGGCGATCAGCCTGGCGCCGCAGGCGGTCTTCATGTTGTGCAGCGCCACCGGCACACCGCCAATGTCGTAGCTGCTGCTGCCCTCGGCGATGGGGAAAACGCCCTTGCACTTCGGGCAGCTCACCAGGTGCCCCAGGCCGGCGATCTTCCGGCCGTTGAGGTCGGTGTTGTCGAAGCCCTGCATGACCACGCCGCCGTGGTCTGTCATGTCGCCTTCGCGGACGATGTCTTGCATATCCACTCCCATTTTGATTTGGCCGTGCGTCGCCAGCACGGCATCAACTCACCGCGCTCTCTGCTGACGTCAATCTCCCGCACCGATGCAGTTCACACTCCTCGTTGTAGCGGTATGGCTCGTCGACCGACGCACTCTCGATCCGTGCGGAGCAAGACACTCCGACATTCCTAGACATTTCGCACTAGTAGTGCGTGCCGCAGAACCATACCTGTATCAACGATGACCGCCGAGCGGCATTGCACACTGCCCGATTTTGCGATACGTATCTCCCGCCAACGCGCGTTGCTTGACGCAGAGGTCACTATCCGTTCAACTCCGGCAGAGGAAAACCCCTCCTCTCCAACACAAGCATTGCTTTATCTAAAAATTTCAATGGCAAGTTCGTCTTTTCCCCATAAAGATCGACAATCCCAACCTCCACCACACTATCAACCAAATTTCCAAACTCATTCAAATCATCGCCGGACATCATAGACCTGAGACTCGCCGGAATTGGATCTCCCCTCCCATTTAGATCAAGCAATGCTCCTTTTGCATCCCACTCCACCAAACTTTTCGCGGAGGCTATCGAATCAAGATGATCCAATAGTTCACTTATGGCCGGATGCGAAATCCTCATTAACTCACAGTAACATCGAAGGCAGGAAGACGCATAAAGCTGCTTACCTTCTGAAGAGAAGCCGGCTAATTTTACAAGAAGCTCACCCCTATTCATGATGACCACACCGCCGAACTAGATTCATATCGAACTTTCTAAGTAAAGGATTGCACACAGAACACGGGGTCTTGTCTTTCCCATGAACTCCACTTGTACTACTTCTCCCACGAACATTAGCAACAGAGATCGTTGCCCCAGTTAAATCAATACCTTTATTCCTAGCCCGGGATATCGCGTTCACTTCAGCGCATTGAGCATCAAATTCATTCGATGGAATATCCTTTAACGCACCCTGAACCTCGGGGTTAGTGACGCCCCCTTGATTGCGCCCAACTACAATACGCCCGTCTTTGGAAACAATCACTGCGACCGTGTTTGGCCGCTGTGACGCCGGCAACCTTTGCGCCTTGTCCGCGAGCCTGCCTGCAAGTGTGCCGCTCAGTCCCAAAGGATCAATCCACTGCACCGGGCTTACAGCGTACTGGAAAACATTGATACCACCTGCATACCCAATCGGATCCTTGCCAACAAACCGCCCGACCTCCGGATCGTAGTACCGATATCGGTTATAGTGCAGCCCCGTCTCGTGATCATGGTACTGCCCCTGGAACCGGATCGGATTGCGCAGATCGACACGGCCATCCGATGCCTTGCGCAGCGCCTCTTTCACCACACCCCACGCGCGATACTCGGCACTCCAAGCAATCTCGCTGTGCTCGTCCGTCAACTCCTGCGGCGTGCCCAGGTGGTCGCACTGGTACCAGGCCAGGCTGTCGATGGCCGGCGCAGGCGGTGGCGGCAGCCACAGCGGGTCTTCGTCCTGGCGGTAGTAGTCGCCATACTCGGGCTGGTCGAGCAGTTCGATGGCGTTGTCACGCATGGCCTGCGCCACCGGGACGAAGCTGCCCGGCTCATAGACATAGTGCGTGGTGCGCGCGCCGAAGCCGTCCTCGTCGGCGATCCTGCTTTCCCACGCCATCGTGTCGCCGTCCCACCCGTACAGCGTAAAGCCGCATTGCAGCTCACGGTTGCGCTTCACCCGCTCGGCGCGATTCCAGTGCGGCCCGGCCTCGCGGCGTTCCTCATAATGGGCCTTGCTGTACTTCGTCAGACGCCGGCCGAGTGCGTCGTAGCTGTAGTCCGCCTGTAGCCGCTCGTCTTCGTAGTGAGTGAGGCGGTCGAACAGATCCCAGGTGTAGCGGCTTTCCTTGCCCTGGTGCCAGCGCTTGCTGAGGTTACCGCGCGCGTCGTACTGGTAGTGGGTGCCGGCGTATTGCTTGAGCAGATTGTCCAGCGCCTTGATGCGCGGCATGCGCTGGCGCTCCGCCTCGCGCTGCTCGGCCGGGTCGATCAGGTTGCTGGCCGGATCGAACGCGAAGGTTTCGTGGCCCAGGCGGCTTTGTGCCTCCAGCAGCCGGCCCACCGGGTCGTAGCGGTAAGCCAGTTGGCCGCGCCGCGTGTCGTTGATATCGGTGAGCTGGCCGCTGGCATCGTAGCGGTAGCGGCGCACCAGCAGGCGGCTGCCGCCAGCGGTTTGCGCGGGCGGGCCCTTGGACTCGTGAGCGAGCACCTGCTCACTCAGGCGGCCGAGCGCATCCCACTGCTGCGTCTGCAGTAGGCGGTTGCCCTGGGTGCGGACGACTTCGCGGTGCAGGTCGTCGCGCTCGTAGCTGACCAGTTCGCGATCGTCCAGTTGCAGGGCCAGCAGATGGCCGCTGCCGTAGGTGAGCCAGCTTACCCGGTGCCCGTCCGGGCGCACGGTGGCCGTGCGCTGGTTAAGCGCGTCGTACTCGTGCTGCCATACACCGACCAGCGGCTTGCCGAGCCGGGTGTAGTGCTGGTGCTCGCGCACCAGATTGCCGGCCTCGTCGTGGAACCATTGCAGGCGGCTGTGCGCGTTGGTGGCCAACGCGAGGTTGCCGTTGCCGTCGTAGGCGAAGGTTTCCACCTGCCAGTCCCGCTCGCCCGGCTCGGCATCGCCGGTTTGCAGCGCCGCGCGGCGTTCTGCCAAACGCCCCATCGGGTCGAAGGTATAGGCCGTGATGCGCTGGCCGTCCACGGCGCGCGCCAGCTTGCCGGTTTCTTCCTCGTACTCGTATCGAGTGGTGGCGCCATCGAAGCCGGTTTCGGCGAGCAGGCGGCCCACCGGGTCATAGTGGAACTCCGCGTCGCGGCCGTTCTCGTTGCGCAGTGCCGTGAGCTGGCCGAGCTTGTCCCACTGGTAGCGCAGGCTTTGACCGGCGGCGTCCACCCGGCCGGCCAGCAGCCCGGCCTCGGTGTAGTTCCATTCGGTGCGCCGCCCCAGTGCGTCGACGTGGGTCAGCAGGCGGCCTTCGGCATCGCGCTCGAAGTGTTCTTCGCTGTTGTCCGGGTGGCGGATGGCGGCGAGCTGGCCGACCTCGTAGCGGTAGCGGGTGACGTTGCCCGCCGCGTCGGTGAACTGGACCATCTGGCCGCGCTCGTCGTAGGCCCAGGCGCTGGCCTTGCCCGAGCAGTCCACGTAGCGCGTGAGCTGACCGCTGGAGTTGTACTCGAGCTGCTTGGTCTTGCCGCTGGCATCGGTGATGCCGATGGGCAGGCCCATCAGGTTGTAGACGTACTCGGTCTTGTTGCCCAGCGGGTCGATGGCCTCCGTGAGCCGGCCGCGCGTGTCGTAGTCGCGCAGCCAGAGGCCGCCCTCGGCATCACTGATCTTGATGAGCTGGTTCTTCGTATCCCACGCGTAGTGCACCACCGTGCCATCGGCCCGGATGTGTTCGAGCAGGTTGCCGACCTCATCGTAGGCGTAGCGGTCTTCGCTGCCATCGGGGTGGACATGGCGGATGACGTTCTTGGCATCGTCGCGGAAGAACCACTCGGAGCGTTTGTCCGGGTGGATGATGCGGTAGGTGTAGCCGAGGATGTCGCAGTAGTACCAGGTCTCCTCGCCATGCGCGTCGGTGACGTAGGTGAGGCGGATGCTCTCGTCCCATTCCAGCCGGGTGTCGAAGCTGCCGTCGTCGGCCCACTCGTGCACGGCGCGGGCATCGGGGCCTTCGCCCTGCCATTCGAGGTTCATGCCCCGGCCGGTGCGGTCGGTGTAGCGGGTGATCAGGTGGTGCTGGTAGGCGTAGGTCCAGACTTGCGCGTTCTCATCCTGGGCGATGGTGAGGTCGCCCGCCTCGTCGTAGCGGTAGAGGCTGAGGCGGCGCTGGGGCTCGTCCTCGCCCATCAGCCACAGGCCGATGATGCGGCCGTGCGCGTCCACGTCGGTACCCAGGTGGGTGTGCGGCTGGCTCGGGTCGTCCTGGTAGGTGACGAGGTCGGAGAGCACCACGCGCTCCCCCACGCGGTGGTCGTAGCCGAGCAGCAGGCCGGCGCCGCCGCGCAGTTCGATGCGCGTGAGCAGATAGCGGTCGCCATGGCGCTGGTAAGTTTCGCGGCGCTCGAAGCCACGGCACAGCGCCAAGCTGTTTTCGCCGGTCCGGATCAGCGTGAGGTCTTCGATACGGTCATCGTGCGCTTCGCCCACCCTGGGCAGCGGGTAGTCGTGGCTGCGGCCATCGGCGCCGTGGTAGCGCAGCCCCTCGCCAACCACATCGAAGCGCGTGGTGTACGGGGTGATCCAGCGCGCACCCAATTCTCCTGCATCGTAGGCCCCCAGGCTGGAGCGGTAGGTACGCGTCCAGTCGATGGGGAAAGGCCCGGGAAGCGAGAAGTCGGTATGGCTGAGCGTCTCGCTGCCCATGGCGAAGCTGATGCTGCGCTCGGTCTTGGCGCACGTACAGCCTTCCTTGAGCGGATTGGGGTCCTTCGTAGTGGGGTGCTGCCTGGTTTGGGCCTCCATCATGCCTTCCGAGCCCTGTCTCTCCCCCTTGCTCGTGGTCTTGGGCTTGACGTTGGCGCTCTGGCCGGCGGCACCGCGCGCACGCCAGCGCGCCAAGGCGGTGACCAGGGAGGCGAGCAGATAGCCGATGCTGTTGGCCACTTTCTCGTCGCCCAGGCCGGCGACCTGGCTCTTGAGCTCCGGCGCGAAGTTGCGTAGCGCCTGGGTGTTGCGAAGCACCAGTTCGCGTTGGCGCTCGTCGAGCAGGGCCTTGGCGGCCACGTTGGCGGCGGCCTTGCCAGCGGCTTTATAGACGCCCCACACGGCGCCGAGGAAGTTGCTGATGCTGGCCTTGGGGTCATGCAGCAACTGATCGCCAGCGGCACGCATTTGCTCGGCCGCTGCCTTGGCGTCGCCGGAGGCGTTGAGCTTGCCTGTGGCGAGCGCTTCGAGACCGCCGGCGATGTCAACAATCGCCTTGCCGCCCCAATCGCCAGCATCCTTGAGGATGCCGTTGAGCTTGCCCTGCGCCTCCTTGGCAAACGTGTCGATCTCGCCCACGATGCTGGCGTTGAGGTGGGCCACCAGCACGTTGATGAGAGCATCGCCGAGCAACGACTTGCCGGTCAGCTTCAGTTCCTGGCGCACCAGGAACAGAGTCGGGCGCAGGCTCATGCGCGCCGCCGCCATGGTCGGCGGCGCCGGCAGCACGCCGATGAGGTTGATGCCCAGGCTGACCCAGTCGAGCAGTCGGCGCTCCTTGGCCTGCGACAGGGTGACGATGTCGCCCAGGCTGTCGACCAGGGCGATGATGTTGCCGACCACCGGCAGCGACCCCGCCACGGTGCGGATGCGGTCGAGGGTGACCACGCCATCGCTGACCTTGCGCAGCCATTGGTCGAATTCTTGGGCGCCACGGTTGACGTCGCGCGCATCGATGGTGTTCAGCGGCGCGACCGCCACCTGGGGGGCGCGTTGCTGTTCCTGCGGGTTCGGGGTTGCCATACGTTACTCGTGGTGTAGGTTGGCTTGCACGGCATGACCACGGCCGTGCTCGGTGATGAATGGGGCGGTATTGGGCGCAGCGCTACGCAGCGGGGGCGGCAGGCCCTTTCGCGCGCCCGTGCCGACGCAGGGTGATGACCTTCAGTAGCTCGGATAGCAGCAGCAGCCCGAGGTTGAGCGGCAGGCTCGCCCCCTCGCCCGCGTGCAAGAGCCATGGAATGAATGACAGAGATGGCACCGCCAAGAGCAGGCGCAGCGGTACCTGGGCATAGGCCAGCGGCCGCGCGTAGCGGCTGCCCCGCAGAAACAGGCAGGCCGACACAGCGATGGACACGGTGAGCAGCAGGGACAGGCCGAACCAGACGGCCGCATAGCCGCCCTGCTCGTGCAATTGCCCGAATGCCTGAATGTCGTCGTACAGCGGAACGCGTCCGATGGCGAGGTTGAGCCAGAACAGGCGGATCAGATAGAGCAGATCCAGCCCGCCCCAGAACAGGTAGAGGCGACGCGTCACGACGGCACCTCCCATTGGGAATCTGATGTGGGCCCTGGATTGGCCGCGCTATGCCGTACCAGCGTCGGGGGCCACGCTGGCGCGCCGCGATGATAGCGTTGCTTGATCTTCCGGGTCTCGCCGTAGGCATGGACGGCCGAGTTGTCCTTGAGCCACGGGTCGGCATCCGCGGGGAGCGGCTTCCACTTCTGGATCTTGTCGCGCGTGGTGTTCATGTAGTCCTTGCCGTCGGAGCCGAACAGGCGCCCTTCGTCACCCATGGAGGTCAGGCGATTGATGAACATGACCCCGGTGTTCTTGATGCCGTGGTAGTCGTTGTCCGTGGTGACCCAGCGGCCGGGGCCCGATGCCGGCACCGGCGTGGCGCCAGCGCTCAGGGACTTCGCCATGGCTGGCACCGGCGCGGCGCCCATGGCCTGTGACGGCATGGCGCCAGCGACAAGGGACTGGACCTGGCTGGCGCTGCCACTCGGCGGATTCGCAGGCCACTTGGGCACGCCGACATAGCTGGCTTCCTCCCAAGGGTTAGCCGGGTCCAGCCCAAAACGAATCTTTGCCGGCCCTGGTGCTACGCCGGAGACGACGTTGCGCCCCGCTGAATCGAGCGTGCCCTTGAAGACTTTGCCGAGCGCGTCCTCGACCTCGAAGCCGCCGTTCGCCAGGCCGCGCTGGTTGGCGTAACGATTGAAGAGCTCGAGATTGCCCTGGCTGGGTTTGGGCGGCTCCGGGAAACTGGCCGCGCGGTTTTTCGGACCGGTGTAGCTGAACTTGGCCGCATGACCGGTGTAGCGCCCGCTGGTCTGGTGGGTGATGCCGCCCGCGTTGTACACCGTCGCGCTGCCGCCGCCGTTGATGACCAGCTCGGTCTTGGCATTGAGCGTGATGCGCTCGGCGGTGTGCGTGATGTTGAGCTTGGCCAGCAGGTTGATGCTGTCCTTCAGCGCGCGAATGTCGATGTCCCCTGCCGCCGCAATCAGGCGATAGCCCAGGCTCTGCACGAACAGGCGCATGCCACGGCTGGCGCTGGCGAGCAAACGCTTGCCGCTGGTCAGGCTGATGTGTTCCGTACTGCTGAGCGCGATGTGCTCGCCGCTGGCGATATGAGTCGAGCCGGGCGTGCTGGTGGCAATGCCAACCGGGCTGGCGATGACGACGTACGGCTGCGCGAACTCGGGAAAGTTGTTGCTGGACGGGTCGCCTGGGCCGTTGCCGACGATGCCCTGGTGTTGCTTCTGCAGCGCCTTGGCGACCGCATCCTGGTCACCCGCCTCCTGCGCCTGCACTTCGCGGGCCTGGGTGCCGAATCCCTCCTGCTGCTCACCAGCCACGTGCAGACGGGCGGCGGTTTCCTTGAGGTCCTTGTGGTGCTCGCTGGCGCGCGGACGCGGCTCGGTGGTCAGCAGCAGGCCGGAGCCGGCGCGCACCGCGCCGTGCTCGTCGGTGCGCAGCTCGAAGCCCTTGCCGCGCGCCTTGCCGCCGCCCGGGCGCGGGTGGACGAGGTAGCCCAGGTTGAGCGCGCTGGCGCCCTGGTCGCTGCGCAGGGTGGTGCTGATCTCGCCATGGGTGTCGTCGAACAGCAGTTCGTTGTTGCGCCCGGCCTTGTGCTCCTTGCTCTTGATGGTGCTGAGGATGTTGTGCCTGGGCAGTTCATAGGGCGGGCGCTGCAGCGCCATGTAGGTTCTGCCGATCACCAGAGGCTGGTCGCAGTCACCGTCGACGTTGCCTACCAGTACCTCTTGGCCGATACGCGGGATGGCCATGTGCCCCCAGGTGGCGCCGGCCCAGTTCTGCGAAACGCGGATCCAGCAGGAGCTGTGCTCGTCGGACTTGCCCTGCCGGTCCCAGGTGAACTGGACCTTGACCCGGCCCCACTCGTCGCAGTGGATTTCCTCGCCCGGCGGGCCGACGACGATGGCGACCTGCGGGCCATCGATGCGCGGCTTGGCCATGGGTGCGGGACGCCATTCCACATCATCGGGAACCAGCTCGGCGGTGTAGCTGTAGTGGGTGCCCTGCTGCGCGTCGGCGCTTTCCTCGGCCTGGCTGGTGTGCTGCACGCCGCGGTGCCTGATGCGCAGGGGCCGCCAGCCGCGGTTGAGGTCGGCGCGCGGATGGCCGTTGAGGTCGAAGGCCAGGCCGGGCACCAGGCGCGCGTCGTCGCCTTCCACTTCGGCGGTACGCGCGTCGCCGCGCAGCCCGCGCAGGCGGGTGCGGGTGAAGGGCTGCCCCGCCGCGTCTTCCTTGTAGCGCCCGGGGAATTGGTAGACCTCGTAGTCCGGCCCCTGGTGATCAAGCTGCGCGCCGTCGTGTTGATGCTGCTGGTTGTAGGTCGGATGCTTGAAGGTGTAGTCGCGCTGGGTCTGCCGCGCGGTGCGCACGCGCTCACGGTAACGGAAGCGGCGCAGCGCCGGCGTGGGCTGGTCGCCGCCTGGCGTGGCGTTGTATTCGACCGGGCCGCCGTCGATGGCGCCGAAGATGTAGAGATTGTCCCCATGCACCAGGCGGTGGCTGGCATCGGCGAAGGCAAAGGCGTAGTAGAAGCCCTCTTCCGCGGCCAGCCGGGCGAGGAAATGCAGGTCGCTGTCGCCCGCCTGCACGCAGTACTCGCGCGGCAGGTGCGTCTCGGTCACCAACTGTTCGTAGTCGGTGATCCCGTGCTCCTTGAGCACCGCCGAGAGGATGTCGGGCACGCTCTGCCGCTGGAAGATGCGCCAGTCGGCGCACAACCCCGTACGCGCGAGCTTGGGTTCGACCACGGCGCGGTAACGGGTGCGGCGAAAGCCGGTGTCTCCTTGCTCGAAATCACTGACCACGCCGTGGACGTAGCGCACGGGCTGGTCGGCGCGCCAGATGGTGAGCTGCGCGGGCTGGTCGAGCACCGCCCCGAAATCGATCGACGGGTCGGTGCTGGCCAGGTCGACCGACAGCGTGAACGGCTGGCTCAGTCCTTCGTCCAGGTCGAACGAGACCACATCGAACTCGAGGCCCCCCGCCTTGAAGGTGAAGCGCATATCGGATTGTCTTGCCATCGATGCTCCAAGTGGCTGAGCACCTGGTTGCTGCCGCTAAGTCAGGGCTGGCAGCAGGCTCTCAGCAGAGATGAACGTACATGGACTTCTCTGGACGCCAGCATGGGCATTGATCGACGGCGGGGATAAGAGACGATTCTGAAAATTCATGCCGAAATTCCGCAATTTGTACGAAATTCAATTCGGCAGTTCGGAGTCCCTACGTCCATCGCCCCCCGTTCCTTCAGGGCCAGCAGAAGAGAGAGAGAGAGAGAGAGATAAATATGCGCCGGAGATCGAGCGCCGTCCTGAAGCCGAGGCCCGCCAGCCCTGCGAGTTTGAGTCTGGCGCCGGGCGGATGGGGCACGAAGTACGTCCCCAGGCAACCCATCCAGCACGCCTACACGCCTACACGCCGCCGAAGGATCGCGTGCCGCTCGACAGCGACGATCCGCTGACCACGCCGGAGCGCCGGCCGCGGGACGTCGAAGCGACCGGCCGGAGGGCTCGCAGCGTAGAATACTCGCCGCCTGTTCAACCTGAATCCCGCCAATGCCTGTCTCCTACAATTCCGCGCAGATTAAGGAGTGGCTAGGCCCCTACACGGTATCCAAGGCCCGCTCCTACGCGCGCGCGGTCTCCAAGCTTCACTGGATGGACGACGATACCTTGGCGGGCCTGGTGCAAGGCACGCGCAGCCTCCCCTACGCTGTGCATGTCTATTTCCATCACACGAAGGAAGACGTGTCGATGAAAGGCGAATGCACGTGCCCGGTCGGCGTTGACTGCAAGCACGTGGCAGCGCTCCTGATCGCCGCTCTCGCACACGGCGCCGATCCCGCGCACCACGCCGGCCTCGCACAGCGGCCCAGGCCGGCAGCCGTCGGCGTGCGCGCGGAATTGATGTCGTGGCTGGACGGTTTCCGTGCCAGACGCGCGGCGCCCGCTTCCTCGGCCAGGCAGAAGGCCGCCAAGGCCACCCATGCGCTGGCCTATGTGGTCGGGCAGACCTATCGCGGCGTCGAGGTCTTCCTGTACAAGGCCCGCGTGGGCGTGGACGGGTCGATCCGCTCGCTCGACGCCCCCTGGCAGAACCTGGAGAGGGCGCTGATCGAGCCGCCGAAGTTCGTCAGCGAGGAGGACCTGCCGATCCTGCGCGGCTTGTGGCTGGACCGCTCGCGTGGTACCTACACCGGCAGCTTCAGCCTGCAAGGTGCTAATGGTGCCGGCACGTTCGAGAAGCTGGTCGCTACCGGCCGGCTGTTCGCGTCTTCCGCCACGGGCCCGACGCATTCCGGCACGCGCTGCCTGGTACGCGGCGGGCCTGCGCGCAGTACACAGATCGTGTGGCAAGCACAGGCCGACGCGCGCCTGCGGCCAGTCTTGCAGGCCGAGCCGCCGGCCGCCCTGCTGCTGACCGCCATCCGGCCATGCTGGTATGTGGATACGCATTCCGGCGAGGCCGGCCTCCTCGCTTTGCCATGGCCCGCGGAGCAGGTCGAGGATTTCCTGTCGATGCCGGCCATCACGCCGGAGGAATCCGCGCTGGTCGGCAAGGTGCTGCGTGACATTGCGCCCGACCTGCCCGCCCCTCCGTCGCATGAGGCCGCGCCGGTGCGGATCGTCGACACCGCGCCCGTCCCCGTACTGGCACTGGACACCTTGCCGACCTGGGCATCACCGCAGGATTTTGCTACGGTCAGCTTCGATTACGCAGAGCACAGCCTTCCGGCACACAGCAACACGACGCTGGTGCGCAACGCCGGCGAAGAGATCGTCCAGATCAGACGAGATGCCGACGCCGAACGCCAACGCCTGACCGAGCTGCACAAGGCCGGATTGCGGAAACTCCGGGCTGATCGCATCTTCGGGCCAAAGCCGTTCCCGGATGGCATGCTCGGTCCCGACAACAGCGGAGACTGGCCGGAGATCGTGAAACGGGGCCTGCCCGCGCTCAGGGCGAGCGGCTGGCGCGTCGTGATGAGCGACGCGTTCCGGCACAACGTGATCGAGATCGAAGCGATAGACGGCACGCTGCGCCCGACTGGCGACGGCTGGTTCGACGTGGAGATGGGCATCAGCGTCAATGGCCGTACGGTGCGCCTGGAACCGCTGCTGGCAGACCTCTTCCGTCGCGATGCGCGCTGGTTGTCCGGCAAGCTGGATGCAATCGCCGACGATGAGGCGATCGACTTGAAGACCGATCGCAACGAGCGGCTCCGCCTGCGTGCCGATCGGCTCAAGCCGGTCGTACGCGTGCTGATCGACTTGTTCGACGCGCTCGGCACCGGCCTGCGCATTGCCCGGTGGGATGCGGCCAGGCTGCATGCCCTGGATCAGTCAGGGCGCTGGCAGTTTCACGGTGATGCATCGGTCCGGCAACTCGCGCAGCGCCTGATGGCCGGGCCCGGCATCGCCGACGTGCCGGTGCCGCGCGGGCTGCACGCCGAACTGCGCGCCTACCAGCGCCAGGGACTCGCCTGGATGCAGTTCCTGCGCGAGCACGGGCTGTCAGGTGTGCTCGCCGACGATATGGGCCTGGGCAAAACCGTCCAGGCGCTTGCCCACATCCTCACCGAGAAGGAAGGTGGCAGGCTGGACCGGCCGGCACTGGTCGTGGTGCCGACGACCTTGATGCACAACTGGTGCGAGGAAGCGCAGCGCTTCACGCCGACGCTACGCGTGCTGGATCTGCATGGCCCTCAACGCCGCGATCGGTTCGAACGGATCGGCGCGCACGATGTGGTCCTGACCACCTACGCATTGCTGTGGCGCGACCGCGAGATCCTTGCCGGGCACGACTATCACCTGCTGATCCTGGACGAGGCGCAGTATGTCAAGAACGCCGCCACCAAGTCGGCGGCGACCATCCGCGAACTGCAGGCGCGACACCGCCTGTGCCTGACCGGGACCCCGCTCGAGAACCATCTTGGCGAACTGTGGGCCCAGTTCGACTTCCTGCTGCCGGGGTTCCTCGGCACCCGCCAGGACTTCACCCGGCGCTGGCGCACCCCCATCGAAAAGGGCGGCGATGCGGTACGGCGTGAACTGCTCGCGCGGCGCATCCGCCCGTTCATGCTGCGCCGGCGCAAGGATGAGGTCGCCACCGAATTGCCGCCGAAGACAATGATCGTGCGAACGGTCGAGCTCGAAGGCGCGCAGCGTGACCTGTACGAGACGGTACGTGCCGCCATGCAGGACAAGGTCCGGGCGGCCGTTGCTGCCAAAGGCCTCGCGCGCAGCCATATCATCGTGCTGGAGGCCTTGCTCAAGCTGCGCCAGGTCTGCTGCGATCCGCGTCTGGCCAAGGTCGGGCAGTCGGGCCGGGTCAAGGAATCCGCCAAGCTCGGACTGCTGCTCGACATGCTGCCCGAACTGATCGAGGAAGGTCGCCGCATCCTCTTGTTCTCGCAGTTCACCAGCATGCTCGACCTCATTGCGGCGGAGGTGGAAAAGGCCGGCATTCCCTATGTCCTGCTGACCGGGGATACCGCAGATCGCGCCACGCCGGTCAAGCGCTTCAAGCAGGGCGAGGTGCCGCTTTTCCTGATCAGCCTGAAGGCCGGCGGTGTCGGCCTGAACCTGACGGCGGCGGACACCGTCATTCACTACGATCCCTGGTGGAACCCCGCCGTGGAAAACCAGGCCACCGACCGCGCGCACCGGCTCGGACAGGACAAGCCCGTGTTCGTCTACAAGCTGATCACCGCCGGCAGCGTGGAGGAGAAGATCGTCGCGATGCAGGAACAGAAGGCGGCGCTCGCCGAGGCGATCCTGTCGGAGGATGCCGCCGGCGCCGTCAAGTTCTCCGCCGAAGACATCGAGGCACTCTTTGAACCGATCCCGACGGCGCAGGCTGTCATGCCCGCGACGAAGGCGCGGTCTCGCACCAGGGCGGGAACATAACGGGAAGCGCGCCCATACGCGGCGGCGATGCGGCGGCTCACGCCATCGTTCAGATCGGCACAGGGCAGACTCCCCGTCCTGCGACAACGCACTCGCCGCCGCAGTGCGGCTGGCTGACGGCCGCCATCGACAGCCATCGACAGCCATCGGCAGCCATCGACAGCCGTCGGCGCGGCGTAGAATGACCGCGCCCGCGCCGGCCCGGCGCGGCCTTGCTCACCGGATGCCATGCACGCGCCGCGCCCCTTCACCATCGACACGCCCGACGAAACCCTCGCCGCCGACCGCCTCGACGCCGCCGGCGGCATCCGCTGCCTGCTGCTGCACGGTGCCGGCACCAGCCACCGCGGCCGCTGGCTGGCGGTGCGCCAGGCCCTGGCCGCGCGCGGCATCGGCAGCCTCGCCATCGACTTCTCCGGCCACGGCGAGAGCAGCGCGCGCACGCCGAACTCGCTGGCCAAGCGCCACGCCGAAGCGGCCGCGGCCTTGTCCTGCCTGGATGCCGACGGCCCGCGCAGCGTGATCGGCATCAGCATGAGCGGCGAGATCGCCGTGCGCCTGGCCTGCGACCCGCGCCACCGCATCGGGCACCTGGTCACCGTGGTCGGCGCCGCCTACGACGAAGCGGCCTTTGCCACGCCCTTCGGGCCGGCCTTCAGCGCGCAGATCCGGCGCGAGCAGAGCTGGCGCCGCTCGCGCGTGTTCCGCGACATCGCCGCCTTCCGCGGCCGCATGACCCTGGTGCGCGCCGGCCACGACCAGGTCATCCCGCCCGAAATCGCCGCCACGCTGCAGGCCAACGCCGCGCAGGCGCAGGACGCGCGCATCGTCGACCTGCCCGGCGCCGGCCACATGCTGTCGGTGCAGGCCGCGCGGGATGCCGCACTGATGGCGCGGCTGTGCGCGGTGCTGGCCGAGGCGGTGGGAGCGCCAGGTACGGCCGCCGCCTAGCTGCCGCTTCAGGCATTCCGCACGGGTCATGCGGTAGCTCGCGAAGCTGTCTCCGCGCGGCGCCGCCGCGGCGGTCCTCACGCTGCGCCGGGGTTGCCGCCCGGCCGCGCCGGCGTGACTACACCACGATCTCCTGCGCCCCCTGCGGTCGCCGCGCCAGCAGCGCCGACAGCTTCTTCAGCGCCGCGCCCAGCGCCGCGCGGTCGCGCACGCCGCCGAGCGAGATGCGGATGGCGCTGGCGGCCGCGCCGCCGGCCTGGAAGGCGCCGGCGGGCGTGACCGCCAGGCCCTCGGCGCGGGCCGCGTGGGCCAGGTCGGCCGGCGTCCAGTAGCTCGGCAAGGGATACCAGACGTGGATGCCCGAGGCGCCGCCATCGAGCCCGCCCGGCGCGCCGCCCAGCACCTGCCCGGCCAGGCCGAGGCGCAGGCGCGCTTCCTCGCGCACGCCCTGGTGCAGGGCGTCGGCGCTGCCGTCGTGGATCCACTGCGTGACCAGCGCCGTGGTCAGCGGTGTCGACATCAGCGCGAACGAGCGCAGCGCCGCCAGGAAGCCGTCCTCGCCGACACCGTCGGGCAGCAGCACGAAGGCGGTGCGCAGTCCCGGCGACAGGCACTTGGACAGGGTCGAGATGTAGTAGACGCGCTGCGGCGCGAACTGCGCCAGCGGCGGCGGCGCGGCGGCGGCGAAGCGCCAGTAGGGATCGTCCTCGATGATGCGCAGGTCCAGCCGCGCCGCGGTCTCGGCCAGCGCGCGCCGGCGCGCCGCGGACAGGGTCGCGGTGGTCGGGTTCTGCTGGGTCGGGTTGAGATACAGCAGGCGGGCGCCGTGCGTGCGGCAGGCGCGCTCCAGCGCGTCGGGCAGCATGCCTTCGGCATCGCACTCCACCGCCACCAGGCGCCGGCCGAACTGCTCGGCGGCGGCGCGCACGCCGGGATAGATCAGCGGCTCGGCCAGGATGACGTCGCCGGGCGCGCTGAGCGCGAGCACCAGCGCCGCCAGCGCGGCCTGGGCGCCCGGGCAGACCACCACGCGCCGCGCGTCCACGCTGCCGAACATCGGCGCCAGCCACAGCGCGCCGGCCTGGCGGTCGGCCTGGCCGCCGCCGCCGAGATGGTAGGTCATCAGCAGGTCGGCATCGGCGCGCAGCAGCACCTGCGCCAGTCCGCGCTTGAGCATGTCCTCGAGGTCGAGGCCGGCCGGCGGCGGCGGGATGTTCATGCCGAGATCGACCAGGCCCTCCAGTTCCACCTTGGGCGCGGTCACGTAGCTGCCCATGGCGCCGCGCGCCTCCAGCAGGTGGCGCCGCTTGGCCTCGGCGTAGGCGCGCGTGACCGTGGTCAGGTCCACCTGCAGCCAGTCGGCCAGGCGGCGCTGGGCCGGCAGCCGGTCGCCGACGCGCAGGCCGCCGTCGGCGACCGCGCGCTCGATGGCATCGACGATCTGCTGGTAGCGCGGACCGGCGCCGCGCACGAAGCCGCCGATCCAGGGCGGCGGCGGCGCGCCGGGTGCCGCGGCGTCCTGGCTGCCGCCCGTCCCCTCCGTCTCTTGCATGGTTCCGCGCTGCGTCATTTTGTCGCTTATGTATGGATTATGTCTTACTTTAGCATCGCGCCAACCAAACCAAAACACATACATCCAACGTCTTGTATGCGCCCCCTCTTCCGGCCGCCGCGTCCCGCGCGGGTCGGCAC
Organism: Cupriavidus sp. USMAHM13; assembly: GCF_001854285.1. Lineage (NCBI taxonomy): Bacteria > Pseudomonadati > Pseudomonadota > Betaproteobacteria > Burkholderiales > Burkholderiaceae > Cupriavidus > Cupriavidus sp. USMAHM13. Next base: position 1,493,476 of record NZ_CP017752.1, on the reverse strand, counting down.
GGGCCGTGACGGGCCACGCAGCCGGGTCGGCGGATGGACCGTGTGCTCCGTAACCAAGATGCGTGATATGTGCGATGCAGCAGCAAGAGCCGACGGATCGCGGGCCAGCCCGTCCCGTGCCGGCTTCCAGGCATTCCTTCCCCCTGGCGCCCGGGCGGCCGCCGGCAGGCTGGCCGGCGCCGGCCTGCTGGTGCTGCCGGTGCTGCTGTCCGGCTGCAGCCAGCTGGAACTGATGAACCCCAAGGGCGCCGTCGGCGAGCAGGAGAAAGGGCTGATCCTGGTCGCCCTGTTCCTGATGCTGCTGGTGGTGGTGCCGGTGATCGTGCTGACGCTGTACTTCGGCTGGCGTTACCGCGAAACCAACACCCAGGCGACCTACGCGCCGAAATGGTCACATTCGACCCCGATCGAGATCGTGGTCTGGAGCATCCCCTGCGTGATCGTCGCGGTGCTTGCCGTGCTGATCTGGAAGACCACCCACGAGCTTGATCCATACAAGCCGATTGCCTCCCAGACAAAGCCGGTGCGGGTCGACGTGATCGCCCTGAACTGGAAGTGGCTGTTCATCTACCCCGACTACGGCGTGGCCTCGGTCAACCGGCTGCAGATCCCGGTCGACACCCCGGTCGAATTCCGCCTGACCGCCGAGTCGCTGATGAACTCCTTCTTCATTCCCCAGCTCGGCAGCATGGTGTACGCGATGGCCGGCATGCAGACCCGCCTGCACCTGGTCGCCAACCACACCGGCACCTACCACGGCCTGTCGGCCGCCTACAGCGGCGAAGGCTTCTCCGACATGCGCTTCGACGCCATCGCCAGTTCCCGCGCCGAGTTCGACGCCTGGGTGGCGCAGGCGCGCCGCTCGCCGCTCAAGCTGGACCCCGCCAGCTACCGCGAACTCGAGCAGCCCAGCACCAGACACCCGGTCACCGTCTACGCCAACGCCACCCCCGCCCTGTTCGAAGGTGTGGTCAACCGCTTCATGCGCGGACCGTCGGGTGAGGACATCTGCCGCAACGATGTCCGTGACACCCCCTTCGCGCGCGTGATCGCGCAACGCAACGGGAACCAGGCCGCAGAAGAACAGTAATCATGCTCGGAAAACTCAATCTCGACGCCATCCCCACCCACGAGCCCATCATCATGGGCACGCTGGCGGCCGTGGCCATCCTCGGCGCCGCGATGCTGGCCGCCATCACCCGCTACGGCAAGTGGACCTACCTGTGGAAGGAGTGGATCACCTCGGTCGACCACAAGAAGATCGGCGTGATGTACATCCTGCTGGCGCTGGTGATGCTGCTGCGCGGCTTCGCCGACGCCATCATGATGCGCACCCAGCAGGCCATCGCCGCCGGCGGCGAAGCCGGCTACCTGCCGCCGCACCACTACGACCAGATCTTCACCGCGCACGGCGTGATCATGATCTTCTTCGTGGCGACGCCGCTGATCGTCGGCCTGATGAACGTGATCGTGCCGCTGCAGATCGGCGCGCGCGACGTGGCCTACCCCTTCGTCAACTCGCTGAGCTTCTGGCTGTCGGCGGTGGGCGCGGTGCTGGTCATGCTGTCGATGTTCGTCGGCGACTTCGCCGCCACCGGCTGGGTCGCCTATCCGCCGCTGTCCGGCCTGGGCTACAGCCCGACGGTGGGGGTGGACTACTACATCTGGTCCTTGCAGATATCGGGGCTGGGCACCACGCTGACCGGCATCAACTTCATCGTCACCATCCTGCGCATGCGCGCGCCGGGCATGAACCTGATGAAGATGCCGGTGTTCACCTGGACCGCGCTGATCACCAACATCCTGATCGTCGCCGTGTTCCCGGTGCTGACCGCCACGCTGGCGCTGCTGTCTGCCGACCGCTACCTCGGCATGCACTTCTTCACCAACGAGCTGGGCGGCAACGCCATGATGTACATCAACCTGATCTGGGTGTGGGGCCACCCCGAGGTGTACATCCTGATCCTGCCCGCCTTCGGCGCCTTCTCCGAGATCATCGCCACCTTCTCGCGCAAGCCGCTGTTCGGCTACAAGTCGATGGTCTACGCCACCTCGTCGATCGGCATCCTGTCGTTCTTCGTCTGGCTGCACCACTTCTTCACCATGGGTTCGGGCGCCAACGTCAATGCCTTCTTCGGCATCATGACCTCGATCATCTCGATCCCGACCGGCGTCAAGCTGTTCAACTGGCTGTTCACCATGTACCGCGGCCGCATCCGCTACCACTCGGCCACGCTGTGGACGATCGGCTTCATGGTCACCTTCGCCATCGGCGGCATGACCGGCGTGCTGCTGGCGGTGCCGGGCGCCGACTTCGTGCTGCACAACAGCCTGTTCCTGGTGGCCCACTTCCACAACGTGATCATCGGCGGCGTGCTGTTCGGCTGCCTGGCGGGCATCAGCTTCTGGTTCCCCAAGGTGTTCGGCTTCACGCTGGACGAGTTCTGGGGCAAGGTGGCCTTCTGGTGCTGGCTGGTCGGCTTCTACCTGGCCTTCATGCCGCTCTATGTGCTCGGCTTCAAGGGCATGACCCGGCGCATGAACCACTATGACGTGCCGGGCTGGCAGCCGTGGCTGATCGTCGCGCTGGTCGGCGCGGTCATCATCGCCCTGGGCATCCTCGCCATCGCCGTGCAGTTCTACGTCAGCATCCGCCGCCGCGACGCCAACCGCGACCTGACCGGCGATCCCTGGGACGGCCGCAGCCTGGAATGGTCCACGTCCTCGCCCGCGCCCTTCTACAACTTCGCCCACGTGCCGCAGATCACCTCGCTGGAGCAGCACTGGGACGACAAGGAAGCCGGCCGCGCCTACCAGCAGCCGGCCCGCTACGAGGACATCCACATGCCGCGCAACACCGGCGCGGGCGTGATCATCTCGGGCTTCGGCCTGGTGCTGTGCTTCGCCCTGGTCTGGCATATGTGGGTGGTGGCAGCGATCGGCCTGGTCGGCGTGATCGCCACCTTCATCGCCCGCACCTATGACAGGGATGTCGACTACTACGTGCCGGCGTCGGAAGTCGCCCGCATCGAGAACGCGCGCTTCGCGCAACTGCGCGAGGCCGCCTGAGCCATGACCACCGTACTCGTTCACCAACAACCCGGCCACGCCCACGGCCACCAAGCTCACCAGGCTCACCACGCTCACCACGGGCATGACGACGGCTCCCGCACCACGCTGGGGTTCTGGATCTACCTGATGAGCGACTGCCTGATCTTCGCCTGCCTGTTCGCCACCTTCGCGGTGCTGGCCAACAGCACCGCCGGCGGCCCGACCGGGCGCAACCTGTTCGAGCTGCCCTTCGTGCTCGGCGAGACCATGCTGCTGCTCGCCAGCAGTTTCACCTTCGGCATGGCCATGCTGGGCATGCAGGGCGCCCGCCCCGGCCGCGTCAACGCCTGGCTGGGCCTTACCTTCGTGCTCGGCGCGGCCTTCATCGCCATGGAGGTCTACGAGTTCGCCGAGCTGATCCACCAGGGCGCCGGCCCGCAGACCAGCGCCTTCCTGTCGGCCTACTTCGGCCTGGTCGGCACCCACGGCCTGCACGTCAGCGTCGGCCTGCTGTGGCTGCTGGTGATGATGCACCACGTGCGCCGCTTCGGCCTGGACGCGCCGACGCGCCGCCGCCTGGCCTGCCTCAGCCTGTTCTGGCACTTCCTGGACCTGATCTGGATCTGCGTGTTCACCTTCGTCTACCTGCGCGAGTTCGTATGAAGCCCACCTCCCTGCATGCCCACCACGGCGCCCACCATGCCGGCCATGACGGCCATGCCGGCGGCGACCATGGCAGCCTGAAAAGTTATGTGATCGGACTGGCGCTGTCGCTGCTGCTGACGCTGGCCTCGTTCGGCGCGGTGATGACCGGCCTGGTGCCGCGCGGCATGGCGCTGCCCGCCATCGTGCTGCTGTGCGTGGCGCAGCTGGTGGTGCAACTGGTGTACTTCCTGCACATCGGCACGGCGCCCTCGCAGCGCGAGAACGCCGGCATCTTCCTCTGCTCGGCCGGGCTGATCGCCATCATCGTGGCCGGCTCGCTGTGGGTGATGCACAACGCCAACACCAATATGATGCCGACCACCATGTCGGTGGAAAGCGCCAAGGCACGAGAGTAGTCCGCCATGCGGGCGGCATCGGCCGCCCCGGCAGAAGGGGGCCCCATGAACCAGGACGAAGGCGAACACACCATGGCCGGCGGCGCGGACGGCGCCCGCCTCGGCATCGAGAGCGTCGACCGCAACGGCCAGCAGTGGTACCGGCTCACGCTGGACGGCAGCGGCGCCGCGGCGGGCACGCCGGCCGGCGTCGCGGTCGGCCCGGCCTTCCGCGCCGAAGAGCTCGGCGACGCCATCGCCGCCGTGCTGTCCGCCTACCTGGCCATGCGCGACCGCCGCGCGCCGGGCCATGAGCGCCTGGCCGACACCCTGCGCCGGGTCGGGCCCGAACCCTTCCGCGCCGCCGCCGCAGCGGCCGCCACCGCCGCCGCCGCCGCGGCCGATGCGGTGCGCGCGCGCCGGGCCCCTTCCCGTCCGGCCGAGGCCGCCGCGGCCGCCGGCGTGCCGGCGCAAGCCATGAGCGCGCTGCCGGCCTGCTGCGCCTAGCCGCCGGGGCCGGCGGCCACGCCCGGCTTCAGCGCGCCACCCACTCGGGCGCCGACGACCCCAGCGTTCCTGCCGGCAACTCCCAGCGCATCGGCGTGCCGGCCACCGTCACCGGCATGCGCAGGCGCTGTGCCGGCCCCCAGCTGGTGTGCTCGATGGCCGCATCGAGATCGTCCGCGCCTTCCGCCGCCAGCGTGCCGGGGCGTCCCGGCAACGGCGCGCCCGGCGCCGCCGGATGGGCCAGCAGCAGGCCGGCCGTGCGCGCCAGCGAAGCGCGCGCGCTGCCGCCCTCCCCCGTCGCCAGCCGCCGCGTCAGGCCACGCAGCGCCGCCGCCGCCAGCAGATAGCCGGTGGCATGGTCCAGGGCCTGCCCGGGCAAGGGCACCGGGCGCGCGCTGCCGGTCACGCGCATGCCCGCCTCGGCGATCCCGCTGCTCATCTGCACCAGGCTGTCGAAGCCGCGCCGGCCCTGCCAGGGGCCGCTCCAGCCATAGGCATCGAGCGAAACGTCGACCAGCGCCGGATTGAGCTCGCGCCGGCGCGCCGCATCCAGTCCGAGGCGCGCCAGCGCATCCGGGCGATAGCCATGCACCAGCACATCGGCCCCGCGCAGCAACTGCTCCAGGCACGCGCGATCGCCGGCCTGCTTGAGGTCCAGGCGCGCGCGGCGCTTGCCCACCACCACTTCCGGCACCGTGCCCGGTTCCTCCCAGCCCGGCGGATCGATGCGCAGCACCTCGGCGCCGAAACCGGCCAGCCAGCGCGTGGCCACCGGACCGGCCAGGATGCGGGTCAGGTCCAGCACGCGGATGCCGCGCAGCGGACGCTCGGGCGCCAGCGCCCAGCCCGGCCGGGCCACCGCGCCGGCGGCCTCGCGGTGCAGCAGCGGCTCGGCCGCCACCGCCCTGCCCTGCGGGTGCGCCGTCCAGGCGGCGGCCGAACGCATCGCCGCCGCGCAACCGCCGCGCCCGACCACCGCCGCCTCCAGCTCGTCGACACGCCAGCGCGCCACCGCGCGCGCCACCGCCTCGCGCTCGACCGGCGCCTCCAGCACCGCCAGCGCGGCGTCGCGGTGATGCGGCGCGTTGGTGTGCAGGCGGATCCAGCCATCGGCGGCCTGGTAGTCGCCGGCCACCGGGTCCCACTGCGGCGGCAGCGCCCAGCCCTGCGGCCGCAGCGAGGTCAGGAACCAGAAGGAAGCCAGGCGCCGGTCGACAGCCACGTCGGGCCAGCGGCCCGAGGTCGAAGCGACCAGCTCGGCCAACGCCAGGCTGGCCGCGCCGACAGCGCCGGCGGCGAAATCGGTGAAGGCGAAGGCCGAAGGCGCGGCACCGGTGCCGGTGAACCGCAGCCTGGCCAGGTCGGCTTCGCTGCCGCCCGTGGCCAGCCAGAAGTCGCGCAGTACGCGCTCGGCGACGGACGCGCCGGTGGCGGCAGGCGTGGCGGTGGTGGTGGAAGGAGAGGAGGAAGGAGAGGAGCCGGCAAGGCTCGCGGAGGCTTCGTCGCGCATGATCGACCTCGGGTGTGGGAGAGACTGGATGGTTCGGACGGCTTGCGTTCGATGCGAAGCTTAGTCCCGCCAGCCGGCCAGTCAATCTTGATCCTTGCGATCAATGTATCGGCCGCCGCGCCTCCGGATACTCGAGCTGGAGCGCGACGAAGCCCGCCGTGGCATCGTCGTAGCGGGCGGCGATGCCGCGCAGCGCCGCAGCGAGCGCGGGCACGGCGGGCAGCCCCGCGCCGGCATCGGGCAGCGGCGCCGGCAGTGCGGCGCCGTGGCGCTCGGGCAGGAACACCAGTCCGCTGCGCAGGCGCACGCCGGCCGGCGATGGCGCGGTCGCCACGACCTGCGTGCGGTAGGTGCGCGCATAGGCGTCGGCCACCAGGGCGAGCGCGACATCGTCGGCGCCCGGGCGCAGGGCCGCGCCCAATGTCTCATGCCGCCAGAACGCCAGCCAGTTGCGCGCCGCCGTGTACAGGTCCCGCACGCCGAGCTGGAATGGCGCGGCGTCATAGGCATCATCCCAGCCGCCGGCACCGAGACGGCGTGCCACCTCGATGGCGCGCGCGCGGCCGCCGATGGCTTCGACCAGTGCCAGCGAGACCGGCACCGAGGCGCTGACGCCGGTGGTGGTGACGACCGGGCCGTCGACCGCATAGCGCCGGTCCTGCACCCACCGCGTGCGGGGAAACTGCCGCGCCAGCGCGCTGCGCGAATACCAGTGGCCGGTGGCGCGGCGGCCGTCCAGCACGCCGGCGCGGGCCAGCACCCAGGCGCCGTCGCAGATGCCGATCACGGTCGCGCCCTTGGCGCGCTGCTGCCGCACCCAGTCCAGCAGCGCGGGATCGTCGTCCTCGTGCACGGCCGGCACGACCACGTAGTCGGCGCCCTCCGGGAAGCGCGCGTCGAATGCCGCCAGCGACGCATCGGGCACCACCGAGAACGCCGGAAAGAGCCGCACCGGTCCCGGCCCGGTGCCCAGCGCGAGGACCTCGGCCACGTCGGCCAGCTTGAGCACACCGTAGGGCACGACGTAGTCGGTCAGTTCGGTGAAGGTATTGTGGCCGACCACGGCGACGACCGGCCGTGCCCGTCCCGGACGCGCCGGCGCGGGGGTGATGCGCGCGCTGGCCGGGCCGGGCGCGGCGGCTGGCGCTTGGACGGGCGCTTGGACGGGCGCCATGTCCCGGGCGGACGCCGCGTCCTGCGCCGCGCCGCCAGCGGCGCAGGCCAGCAGCGCGGCGCCGCAGGCCAGTCCTCGCAGCCGCCGACGCGCGATCCTGACGCAGGCGCTCGCGACAAGCGCGCTCATGACAAACCCGGTCATGACGAGCGTGCTCACGACAAACGCGCCACGGCCGCGTCGAGCGCCGCCACCGCGCGCGCGATGGTGGCGGCATCGGCCTGCTCCGGCCGGCCGCAGTCGAACGGCGGCGCCGGCGCGTACTCGAGCATCAGGGTGATCGCTCGGGCCTGGTCGCGCCCGTGCGTCAGCGCGGCGAGTTCCAGCGCGAAGTCGATGCCGGCCGTCACACCGCCGCCGCTCACGCGGTTGCGGTCGCGCACGATGCGCGCCGCGTCGGGGACGGCGCCGAAGCGCGCCAGGTGCTCGCGGTAGTTCCAGTGGCAGGCGGCGCGATAGCCTTGCAGCAAACCCGCCGCGCCGAGCAGCAGCGAGCCGGAGCAGACGCTGGTGACCCAGGCGGCCCGCTCGCCCTGGCGGCGCAGCCAGGCCAGCGTCGGCACGTCGCGCAGGGCCGCCAGCGTGCCGGGGCCACCGGGCACGCACAGGATGTCGAGCGGCGGGCAGGTGTCGAAGTCGGTGGTGGGCGTCAGCGCGATGCCACCGTCGCAGGGCACGCTGGCGCGCGCCTTGGCGACCAGGTGGAGGGTGGCGCCGGGCAGGTGGGAGAAGACCTGCGCGGGACCGGTCAGGTCGAGTTGCGTCAGGTGGGGGTAGAGAAGGAAGCCGATCGACAGCGGTGCGTGCATGGCGGGTCCCGGAAGGCTGCGCGGTGGCGCGGGGTAGTGGAAGGTACGGAAGGCGGCGCGGCTTCGATGCAGCGCCGCCAGGGCGAGTATCTTGACGCGCGGGTCTGGCGGCAATGACAATGATTTGTCGATTCCTGCCAACCAGCGGCGTAGCGCAATGCAATGCACAGCAGCGCGCCGGCCGCCCGCTCCCGCATGCCACCGAAATCGCCGAAGCCAGCCACCAAGCCCGCCACCGCGCCGGCGCCCCTGCGCCAGGTGGCACTGGTCGCCTTCCCCGAGTTCCAGATGCTGGACATCGCCGGCCCGGCCGACGTGTTCGCCATGGCCAACGCCTTCCACGTGGAACCGGCCTATCGCGTCACGGTGGTCTCGGCGGCCGGCGGGCCGCTGGCGGCCTCCAACGGCATCGCGCTGCATACCGAGCCGGTCGCGTCCCTGCCGGCGCGCCGCGTCGACACCTGCCTGGTCGCCGGCGGCGAGCGCGATGGCCTGGTGGCGAGCGTGGCCGACCACGCGCTGGCCGACTGGGTGCGCCAGGCCAGCCGGCACGCGCGCCGCTACGGCTCGGTCTGCACCGGGGCCTTCGCGCTGGCGCACTGGGGCCTGCTCGACGCCCACCGCGCCACCACGCACTGGGCCTCGGCCCACCTGCTGCAGCGCTACTACGGCGGCGTCGACGTGCAGGCCGAGGCGCTCTACGTGCAGGACGGCAAGGTGTGGACCTCGGGAGGGGTGACCTCGGGCATCGATATGTGCCTGTCGATGGTCGAGCAGGACCTGGGGCGCTGGGTGGCGGCACGCGTGGCCAAGCAACTGATCCTGGCGGTGCGCCGCATGGGCAACCAGTCGCAGTATTCGCTCGCGCTGGAAGCGCAGTCGGGACAGTACGCGGAGCTGGTGGACTGGCTGCGCGCCCGCCTGGACCAGCCCATCGACGTGGAGGCGATGGCGGAGCGGGCCGGCGAGGCGCCGCGCAGCTTCCACCGCCGCTTCCTCAAGGCCACCGGCATGACGCCGCACGCCTTCCTCGAAACGCTGCGCCTGCAGGCCGCGCGCGCCCGGCTGGAAGCGGGCGAGTCGGTCAAGGCCGCGGCGCGGGCCGCGGGCTTCGGCTCGGAAGCCCACCTGGCCAAGGCCTTCCGGCGCCGCTTCGCGTTGACGCCATCGCAGTACCGGGCGCAGTTCGGCGCCCGGGCCGGCTAGCCGCCTGGCCGGCCAGCCGGCCGAGAGATCGGGGAGCCGGGGCGCCGCGCGCCCGGCGGCGGCGCTCAGTCGAGCGAGATGCGGCCCGCCTTGATGATCTCCGCATAGCGTGCGCCATCGCGCTCGATCAGCTTCTGGAACTCCGCCGGCGTGCTGCCCACCGCCACATAGCCCAGGTCTTCCAGGCGCTTCTGCACCTCGGGCTGGCGCACCACCTCGGCGATGGTGCGTGACATGCGGTCGACCACCGCCTGCGGCGTGCCCGCCGGCGCCAGCAGGCCGGTCCAGGAGCTCATCACGAAGCCCGGGAAGCCGGCCTCTTCCATGGTCGGCACGTCGGGCGCCGCCGCCAGGCGCTTGGCCGAGGCCACCGCCAGCACGTTGATCTTGCCGGCGCGAGCCTGCGGCATCGGCACCAGCAGCGGATCGAACACCATCGACACCTGGCCCGACATCAGGTCGGTCAGGATCGGCGCGCTGCCGTTGTAGGGAATGTGGGTCATCTCCAGCTTGCTGACCATGGCGAAGCGGGTGCCCACCAGGTGCGCGCTGGAGCCGGTGCCGCTGGAGGCGAAATTCAGCTTGCCGGGATTGCGCCTGCCGTACTCGACCAGCTCGGCCACGCTGCGCGCGGGGATCTGCTTGGCGCTGAACAGGAACAGCGGCAGGTCGGCCATGTGGCTGACGGGCTTCAGGTCGGCGGGCTTGTAGGGCAGCGACTTGTACAGGCTGGGATTGGCCGAGTACGCCGCCAGCACTGCCAGGAAGGTGTAGCCGTCGCCCTTGGCGCGGGCGGCCACCGTGGTGCCCACGGTGCTGTTGGCGCCGGGCCGGTTCTCGACGATGATGGTCTGCTTGAGACGCTCGCCGACCTTCTCGAAAACCACGCGCGCGACCGTATCGGTCGAGCCGCCGGGGGTGTAGGGCACGATCACGCGGATGGGCTTGCTGGGCCAGGCGTCCTCGGCCGCGCCGGCGGCGGGCGCGGCGGCGCCCAGGCCCAGCAGGGCGGCGCACACGCCGGCAAGGCGGGTCAGGTGGGTGAGGCGGGTGCTGGCAGCCGGCAGGCGGCCGGCAAACGGTTGGGGTACTGCCATGGTGCTCCTCTTGTCGTTCTGATGTCGCTCTGGTTAGCCGCGTGCCGGGGCCACGCCGGTGCGGTCTCCGCGCACGCTGCCTAACCATGCCATGCCTTGACGGAAAGTAGGGACATTGGGACAAGAACGGCTGGTTTTTTTGTGCGGTCACCGGCAGGCGGCATGCCTTCCGTCAGCCCCAAATAATTGCGAATCATTCTCATTCGTAATAGAATCGCGACTTCCGCGATACCTGCGCAACACGCAACACAAGGCACGGCGCAACGCACGGCACGACACAGCCGACCCTGCCCGCCCGGCGTTGCGCAGCCACGGGGCCGCGGCGCCATCGCTTTCCACCTCCTCGCTCGCATGCAAGCCACCGGCACCCCCGGCACCCCAGGCACCGCCAGCGGTGCCGCCGAGCCTTCCCTTCACCAGGAGATCCGCGCGCTGTACCGCGACCACCACGGCTGGCTCAAGCACTGGCTGCGACAGCGCCTGGGCAGCGCCGGCGATGCCGCCGACCTCGCGCACGACACCTTCCTGCGCCTGCTCGCGCGCGACGCGGCCATCGTGGCGCGCGAGCCGCGCGCGCTGCTGGCCACGGTGGCACGCGGCCTGGTGGCCAATTTCTACCGGCGCCGCCAGATCGAGATGGCCTACCTCGAAGCCCTGGCAGCGCAGCCGGAAGCCACCGCGCCCGATCCCGAGGCGCGCGCGCTGGCGCTGGATGCGCTGGTCGAGATCGACCGCCGCCTCGACGCCCTGGCGCCCGCGGTGCGGCGCGCCTTCCTGCTGTCCCAGCTCGACGGCCTGGGGCAGGCGGAGATCGCCGCGCAACTGGGGGTCTCGCTGGCCACCGTGCAGCGCTACCTGGTCAAGGCGCTGCACCAGTGCTGCTTCGCGCCCTGAGCCCGCGTCCGCCCGATCGCAACCGCTTCCACCAGATCCTCGCCAGTCCCCCCGCCGCCATGTCCGCCGACACCGCCCCGAAACCCGCTGCATCCTGGCCCGCCGCCCCCGAGCCCCCGATCGATGAGGCCGTCACCCTGCGCGCCACCGAATGGATGGTGCAGCTCATGGCGGCCGCCGGCGACGCGCGAAGCGAGGCGGAATGCGAGGCGCAATGCCGGTGCTGGCGTGCCGCCCATGCCGACCACGAACGCGCCTGGCAGCACCTGTGCGCGGTCGGCGCGGCGCTGCGCGGCCTGCCGGCGCCGGTGGCCCATGCGGTGCTGGCGCGCCCGGCACGGCGCACCGGCGCTCCGGGCGGTCCGGGTGCTACGGGCGGCCGGCGCGGTGCACTGGCCTTGCTGCTGGCCGGCGGCGCCGTCGCCATCGGCTGGCAGTTCGAGCGCGCTGGCGGCTGGCCGGGCTTGCGCGCCGACTACCGCGCGGGCGTCGGCCAGCGCCGCCGCATCGCACTGGTGGACGGCACCGTGGTCGACCTGAATACCGACAGCGCGATCGCGCTGCGCTACGGCCCGGCCGAGCGCGTGGTGGTACTGCTGGCCGGCGAGATCGCCGTCGCCACCGCGCCCGACCCGGACCGTGCCGGCGCCGCCCGCCCCTTCCTGGTGGAGACCGGGCACGGCCGCCTGCGCGCGCTCGGCACGCGCTTCACCGTGCGCCTGCTGCCGCGGCACGGCGAGGTCGGCGTGCAGCAGGGCGCGGTCGAGATCCAGCCCGCCGGCGGCGGCCCCACGCGGACCCTGCAGGCCGGCGAGCGCACCACCTTCACGCGCGCCGGAGCCGCCCCGCCGACCCCGGCCAGCCCAACCGACACGGCCTGGACGGCCGGCATGCTGGCGGTGCACGACATGCGCCTGGAGCGCTTCCTGGCCGAGCTGTCGCGCTACCGCCACGGCCGCCTGGGCTGCCGCGCGGACGTCGCCGACCTGCGCCTGTCGGGCATCTTCCCGCTGGCCGATACCGAGGCCGTGCTCGAGACCCTGCCGCACCTGCTGCCGGTGGCGGTGCATCGCTTCACGCGCTACTGGGTCGACGTGCGCCGGCGCCCGGACTGACGCGCCCGCGGGCGCCACAACAAAAAATAATCTGCAGGACCTGAGGTCTTTTTCCGTTTCGCGTGGCCTGGCAGGAGAAGGCCGCATCGCGGCTGCTCGCGAAAGGAAACCCTCCGATGTACAAGACCTCCTCCCGTCCGCCCCGTTCTGGCCTGCATGCCGCCGCCCTGCGCGCGCTGGCCCTGGCCGGCGCCGGCGCGGCCGCCATGGTGCCGCCGCCGGCTGCGGCCCAAACCACCGCCGCCGCCACCGCCGCCGCCACAGACGCCACCGCCACCCGCCGCGGCTATGCCATCCCGGCCGGCCCGCTGCAGGACGCGCTGACCCGCTTCGGCATCGAGGCCGGCGTGCTCGTCTCCTACGAGGCGGCCGAGGTCGGCGGCCGCCGCAGCGCCGGGCTGCAAGGCAGCTACGGCGCCGCCGACGGCCTGGCCACGCTGCTGCGCGGCACCGGGCTCGCGGCCCAGGCCGTCCCCAACGGCTTCCTCGTCCGCCCCGTTCCGCCCGCCGCCGCCGACGGCGCGACGCTGCCGACGGTCACGGTCAGCGCCACCCGCCACGATGCCGAAGCCCTGCCCCTGCCCTACGCCGGCGGCCAGGTCGCGCGCGGCGCGCGCCTCGGCATGCTGGGCAACACCGACCTGATGGACGCGCCCTTCAGCGGTGCCGCCTACACGGCCGCCACCATCGAGGACCAGCAGGCCAGGACCGTGGCCGACGTGCTGGCCAACGATCCGACCGTGCGCTTCACCACCACTGCCGGGCATATCTACGAGAACTACACGGTGCGCGGTTTCGACATCACCTCCAGCGAGCTGGCGCTCAACGGCATGTACGGCCTGGCGCCCTCCGGCCACGCACCGACCGAGTTCATCGAGCGTGTCGAACTGCTGCGCGGCCCCACCGCCCTGCTGACCGGCATGGCGCCCGGTGGCGCCGTCGGCGGCGTCATCAACCTGGTGCCCAAGCGCGCCGGGGCCGACCCGCTGACGCGCCTGTCCACGACCTACCGGTCCTCGGCCAACTTCGGCGGCAGCCTCGACGTGAGCCGGCGCTTCGGCCCCGACAAGGCCTTCGGCATGCGCTTCAACGGTGCCGCCGACGATGGCCGCACCGGCATCGACGGCCAGTCCAAGCAGCGGCTGCTCGGCGCCCTCGCGCTCGACTACGCCGGCGAGCGCCTGCGCCTGTCGCTGGACGCTTATGCCAACCGCGAGCGGGTCAGCAACGGCAGCGCGTGGATGGCCTCCTTCACCGGCCCGGTGATCCCCACCGCGCCCAAGGCCGGCACCAACATCCTGCGCGGCACGCACGGCGAGATCGACAACATGGCCGTGGTCGGCCGCGGCGAGTTCGACCTCAGCGACGACTGGACCGTCTACGGCGGCGTCGGCACGCTCAGCCACCGCTACGCGGGCTTCCTCAACGGCACGCGCGCCAACGGCGTCAAGCCCTCGGGCGACTACACCGGCTACACCTACAACCAGCGCGGCTTCACCGACACGCTGTCGGCCGAGGCCGGCGTGCGCGGCACCGCGCGCACCGGCCCGGTCGAGCACCGCCTGGTGCTCGGCTTCAGTTTCCTGAACCAGCGCACCGGCACCCTCAACAAGAGCTCGGGCGCCTATCTCTCCAACATCTACCGGCCGATCGCTCCGCCGCTGGCGGCCGACCCCGGCAGCGCGCCGAAGACCTCGGACAGCACGCTGACCAGCTTCGCGCTGGCCGACACGCTGGCCTTCGCCCGGGACACGGTGCAGCTCACGCTCGGCCTGCGCCAGCAGCGCGTGCAGGCCGACACCTTCGCCGCCGCCACCGGCGCGCGTACCGCCAGCTACGACGAAAGCGCGGTGACGCCCGCGCTCGGGCTGGTGCTCAAGCCATGGGGGCCGGGCCTGTCGCTGTTCGCCAACTACATCGAAGGGCTGAGCCAGGGCGACACCGTCACCGACACCGCCGCGCGCAACTTCGGCCAGATGTTCGCGCCCTACAAGACCCGGCAGATGGAGGCCGGCGTCAAGTGGGACAGCGGCCGGCTGACGCAGACCCTGAGCGTGTACCAGATCACGCGGCCCAGCCTGGTCCAGGACCTGGCGACCCGCACCTACCACCCGGACGGCGAGCGCCGCCACCGCGGCATCGAATGGAATGTGTTCGGCGAAGCGGCGCGCGGCGTGCGCGTGCTCGGCGGCGTGGCCTACACGCGCGCCGTGCTGACCCGCACCGCCAACGGCGCCTACGACGGCAATACCGCCTTTGGCACGCCGCAATGGGCCGCCAACCTCGGCACCGAATGGGACCTGCCCTGGCTGCCCGGGCTGACGCTCTCGGGCCGCGCCACCTACACCGGCACGCAGTACGTCAATACCGCCAACACGCAGAAGATCCCCGCCTGGTGGCGCTTCGACGCCGGCGCGCGCTACATCACGCGCATCGCCGGCAAGCGCGTCGGCTTCTACGCCAACGTCGACAACCTGTTCAACGAGAGCTACTGGGCCGGTTCCTTCAACGATGGCTACGTGACCATGAACGCACCGCGCACGGTCCGGCTGACGACCACGGTGGACTTCTGATGCGGCGGCTCTCCCGTCTGCGCGCCCATGCCGCCCATGCCGCCCATGCCGTCAGCGCCGCCATGCTGCTGGCTGCGGGCCTGCCGCCCGCCACCGCATCCACCGCCGCGACTGCTGCGACTGCCGACACCCCGGACGCCGCGCCCGCCCAGGCGAGTGCCGCCACGCCGCGCGCGCTGCCCGGCCAGCCGCTGCGCCTCGCCGCCGCTCAGCAGGCACCGGCCACCGCCACGCTCGCCCTGCAGGCCGGCGACTTCGTCGAGGGCACGCTGGACGGCCCCGCCGCCACGCTCGACCTGCTGGACGCGCAGGGCCGCCACCTGCGCCGCCTGGTCGCCGCGGATGGCCTCTCGCGCGGCTTCCTGTTCGTGGCGCCGAACGATGCCGACTACCTGCTGCGCGTGCAGCCCGCCGATCGCTCAGCCGCCGCCGCGCCCCATGTGCTGACCATCGCGCCGCCGGTGCCGCGCGCCCGGCAACGCGCGCCCGGCACGCCATTGGAGAGCCCGCGCCTGCGCCGGCTGGCCCGGGATCTCGCCGAGGGCGGCGGCAGCGAAGCGTTCTGGCACGAAATGGCGGCACGCGGCACGCCGCTGGTCGAGGCCCTGGCAGATACCGCAAGCCCCGCGCAGACGTCCGCCGGCGGCCCCGCCGAGGTCCTGGTGACCTTCCTGTGGCGCGGCGCCGCCCACGGCGTGCGGCTGCTGGGCAGCCCGGCCGGCGACCACGACCCGCTGGCCCGCCTGGGCGACAGCGATGTCTGGTACCGCAGCTACCGCGTCCCCGCCGGCACGCGCCTGAGCTACCAGCTCGCGCCGGACGTGCCGGAGCTGGACGCCCCCGCCGCGCAGCGCCGCCGCGCCATCCTCGCCACGGCCCGGCGCGACCCGCTCAATCCGCAAGCGTTTCCCGCGTTGCCCCCCGATGCCCCAGATGCCTATGCGCAGAAGTCGGTGCTGGAACTCCCGGGTGCCCCGCCCCAGCCGTGGCACGCCCGGCGGCCGGGCGTGCCGGCCGGCACCGTGCAGCGCCACCGCCTGGCGAGCCGCCTGCTCGGCGACACGCGCGAGGTCTACGTCTACCGGCCCGCCCCGGGCGCGGCGGCCGGCCAGCGGCAGGCGCCGCGCGGAGCCCGGGCGGCAGCGCTGCTGGTGCTGTTCGACGCCCACGCCTACCTGTCCGCGGTACCCACGCCAGTCATCCTCGACAACCTGGTCCACGACGGACTGCTGCCGCCCATGCCAGCGCTGATCCTGGCCAACCCGAGCGCGCAGGCTCGCGCCACCGACCTGCCGCCCAGGCCCGCCTTCGCGGATTTCCTCGCCGAGGAACTGCTGCCCTGGGCCGCCGCGCAAGGCGTGGCGGCGCCGGCCGCGCGCACCATCATTGCCGGCTCCAGCTATGGCGGGCTGGCAGCGGCCTACGCGGCACTGCGCCACCCGCAGCGCTTCGGCCTGGTGCTGAGCCAGTCTGGCTCCTTCTGGTGGGCCCCGGGAGCGGCCCCCGGCACGGGCCCGGCGGCAGGCGACGCGGCCCCCGAATGGCTGACGCGCCGCTACGCCGCCAGCCCGCGCCTGCCGCTGCGCTTCTACCTGGAGGCGGGCCGCTTCGAGGACGGGCGCGGCCCGACCGGCATCCTCACCACCACGCGCCACCTGCGCGACGTGCTGCGCGCACGCGGGTACCCGGTGCGCCATGCCGAGTTCGCCAGCGGACATGACTACCTGCAGTGGCGCGGCACCCTGGCCTGCGGGCTGATGGCGCTGGCCGGCACCGCCAAGGCGCAGCGCGAACTGGCGGGCGACGGCGAGGTGGCGCGGGCCTGTCCGATGTCGTGACACGGCCGGCCGGCGCGCGGCCACGCCGCACCGCTTCCTTGCCAGGCACTCCTTGAGTGCCTGTTTTTTTCTGGGGGAGAGCGCTGGCCCCACCCGCGGCGGGTGCTCTACCAGCCGCCTGCCGTTGCTCATCGCGCAATTCGTTTCGCCAAACGAAACGCCATTGTGCAGGCCGAAACGTAAATCTATAGTCGCCTTCCAATAGCCCGGTGCAAACGATAGCGCCGGCACGACATAGAAACGGAGACAAGCCATGCCAACCCGGTTCCCGCGCGCCGCCTCGCCACGGCGGAAGAGACCCGCCAGCCGTCCCGGCACGTCGCGGGGCTGAGCGCCCTCCCGCGCTGCCTTCGCCCCGCATCCGGACCACCGGCCCCATGGATCACGCCAGCCCGCTCGCGCCCGTGCCGTTCTCGGCAGGGCATGCCGCCCCCCGCACCGCGCTGCCCGCCGGCGCCTGCGATTGCCATGTGCATGTCTACGACGGACGCTTCGCCGCCGCGCCGGGCGCCAGGCTGCTGCCGCCCGACGCCTCGGCCGACGACTATCGCCGGCTCCAGCGCCGGCTGGGCACGCAGCGCGCGGTGCTGGTGACGCCGTCCACCTACGGCAGCGACAACCGCTGCATGCTCGCCGGCCTCGCGGCCCTGGGCACCGACCGCGCACGCGGCGTCGCCGTGATCGACGGCACGGAAAGCGACGGCGAACTGGAGGCCCTGCACGCGCGGGGCGTGCGCGGCGTACGGCTCAATCTCTCGCTGGGCGTGGTCGGGTCGGCCGAACAGGTCGAGCCGCTGGCGCAGCGTATCGCGCCGCTGGGCTGGCACCTGCAGCTGCTGATGGCGCCGGACCTGCTAGCCGCGCTCGCCCCGGTGCTGCGGCGCCTGCCGGTCGCGCTGGTGTTCGACCATTGCGGCCGCATCGCCCCCGCGCAGGCCGGACAGCACCCCGCGCACGCCCTGCTGCTCGCCCTGCTGCAGGCGGGGCGCGCGTGGATCAAGCTCTCCGGCGGCTACCTCGTGAGTGCGCGCCACAGCGTCGAAGACCCCGCGCTCGATGCCCTGGCCGCCGGCTACCTGCGCGCCGCCCCGGAGCGCGTGGTGTGGGGCAGCGACTGGCCGCATGCCACCGCCAGCGCCGGCCTGCAGCCCATGCCCGACGATGCCCGCCAGCTCGACCGCCTGGCCGACTGGACGGCGGCGGCAGGCGGCGCGGCCACGCTGCGGCGCGTGCTGAGCGACAACCCGGCCGCGCTGTACGGCTTCCCTCCCGCCCCGCCCGGGGGGGCACTGGTGCCCGGCCGTCCCGGCACGGCTGCGACGTCACCGCAGCAGCACGGAATCAGCCACGGAACAAGCCACGGAATAAGCACGGAATAAGCACGGCGATACCGCGGCGACACGACCGCGACACGACAACGACACGAGAGACGACAGATGCCCTTCCACCCTTCCCCGCTTCCCGCCCACGGCGCGACCCGCCGGCGCGTCCTGGCCACCCTCGGCGCGGCGCTGGCCGCCGGCTCCGGCCTGGCACGGGCCGCCTGGCCCGACGGCCGTGCCATCACCTGGGTGGTGCCCTATCCGCCCGGCGGCAGCACCGACGTGCTCGGCCGCAACGTGGCGCAGCGCATCGGCGCGGCGCTGGGCAGCACGGTGATCGTGGACAACAAACCCGGCGCCACCGGCACCATCGGCGCGGCCTTCGTGGCCAAGGCCGCGCCCGACGGCCATACGCTGCTGGGCACCTCGATCGGCCCGCAGGCGATCGCGCCGCACCTGCTGGGCCACCTGCCCTACGACCCGATCGCCAGCTTCGCGCCGGTGATCACCCTCGGCACCATTCCGCACCTGCTGGTGGTCGGCGCGAGCCAGCCCTTGCGCAGCGTGGCCGACCTGCTGGCGGCCGCCCGGGCCCAGCCCGGCAAGCTCGCCTTCGCCTCGGGCGGCAACGGCACCATCCTGCAGATGCAGGGCGAACTGCTGCAGCAGCAGACCGGCACGCGCTTCGTCCACGTGCCCTACAAGGGCGACACGCCGGCGCTGCAGGACACGCTGGGCGGCCAGGTGCAGTTCATGTTCGCGCCCGCCGCCGCTGCCCTGCCGCACGTGCAGGCCGGCAAGCTGCGCGCCCTCGCCGTGACCTCCGCCCAGCGCCTCGCGGCCCTGCCGGACGTGCCCACCATGGGCGAAGCGGGCCTGCACGATTTCGTGGTCGAGCAATGGCAGGCGGTGTTCGCGCCGGCCGGCACGCCGGCCGCCGTGGTGCAGCGCCTGAACCAGGAGATCGCCCAGGCGCTGCGCGACCCGGCCATCGTCGCGCTGGCCGGCCGGCTCAGCGTGACCCTGGTCGGCGGCACCCCGCAACAGCTCGGCGCGCTGCAGAAGGCGGACTCCGCCAAATGGGCCGCGGTCATCGCCAAGGGGAATATCCGCATCGATTGACGCCCCTGCCAGGCCCGGCGCGCAGCCTGCCGGTCTCCGTATGCCGTACGCAGCTTTCCGCTTTCCGTTCTCGCTTTTCACTTTTCACTTTTTGCTTTTCGCTTTCCCCTGCCCTCCATTCCTTGATCGAGTCCGCACCATGAACCAGCTTCCCGAAGTCATCCGCAACATCGAGCGCGTCAGCGCCGAGGTCGTCCAGCAAGCCGCCACCTTCCAGGCCGCCATCCTGGCCGACGTGGCCGGCCGCCGCGGCACCATGCATGCCCGCGTGGCCCCGGTGCATGCGCGCATGAAGCTCGCCGGCCCGGCCTTCACCGTCGAGGTGCGCCCCGGCGACAACCTGATGATCCATGCCGCCATCGCCCTCGCGCAGCCCGGCGACATCCTGGTGATCGACGGCAAGGGCGACCAGACCGCCGCCCTGATGGGCACGCTGATGCTCAGTGCCTGCAAGCAGCGCAAGCTCGGCGGCGTGGTGGTCGACGGCGCCATCCGCGACAAGCTGGAACTGCTGGAACTGGACTTCCCGGTGTTCAGCGCCGGCTTCAACCCGGCCGGCCCCACCAAGTTCGTGCCGGGCCGCCTCAACCATCCGATCACCGCCGGCGGCGCCACCGTGAACCCGGGCGACCTGGTGGTCGGCGACGCCGACGGCGTGGTGGTGATCGAACGCGCCAAGGCGCCCGCCATGATGGCCCTGGCCACCAAGAAGGTGGCCGACGAGGCGGCGCGCCTCGACGCCATCGGACGCGGCGACACCGCCGCCAAATGGCTGCCGGCCGCACTGCGTGCCGCCGGCGTGCTGGCCGAAGGAGAGGCGCTGTGAGCCGCCCGACCATTCTCATCACCGCCGCCGACCTGGCACCCCAGGCCCTGGCGCTGCTGGCCGGCTACGAGATCGTCTACGCCGGCAAGACGCCGACGGAGGACGATATCGTCGCCCTGTGCGGCCGCCACGACCCGGTCGCCATCATCGTGCGCTACAGCAAGGTCGGCGCCGCCGCCATGGATGCCGCGCCTTCGCTGCGGGTCATCTCCAAGCACGGCAGCGGCACCGACACCATCGACAAGGCCGCCGCCAGGGCGCGCGGCATCGAGGTGGTGGCCGCGGTGGGCGCCAACGCCGCCGCGGTGGCCGAGCAGGCCCTGGCGCTGCTGCTGGCCTGCGCCAAGTCGGTGCCGCAGCTCGATGCGCGCATGCACGCGGGCCACTGGGACAAGGCCACGCACAAGAGCGTGGAGCTGGGCGGGCGCACCATCGGCCTGGTCGGCCTGGGGGCGATCGGCCGGCGCTTCGCCGGCATGGCCGCGGCGCTGGGCATGCGCGTGATCGGCTTCGATCCCTTCGCCGGCGAGCTGCCGGACTTCGTGCAGCGCGTCGACCTCGACACGCTCTGGCGCGAAGCGGACGCGATCTCGCTGCACTGCCCCCTGACCGAGGACAACCGCGGCCTGCTCAACGCGGCCACGCTGGCCCGCTGCAAGCCCGGCGTGATCGTGGTCAATACCGCACGCGGCGGGCTGATCGACGAGGCGGCGCTACTGGCCGCCGTGCAGGACGGGCAGGTGCGCGCCGCGGGACTCGACAGCTTCGCGGTGGAGCCGATGGTGGCCGGCCATCCCTTCCAGCGCCAGCCCGGCTTCATCCTGAGTCCGCATATCGGCGGCGTGACCAGCGATGCCTATGTGAACATGGGCCTCGGCGCCGCGCGCAATGCGCTGGCCGTGCTCGAGGCGGCCGGCACGGTGGCGGCCTGAGGCAGCCCCGGCACCTGCAGCGCCTGCTGCACCTGCTGCACCCGCAGTACCAGAGACGCGCGAAGCACACGAGGCACTCGGCGTGTCCGAAGTGCTCGAAGCACTAGAAGCGCAATGAGAAGCGCAACTGGAAGCGCAACCGAAAGCGCAATATGGGCGCCGGCCGCACGGCCGGCACCCCGAAAGGAGACAACATTGATACCACGAACCTCGCCGGACGGCCCCGTCGCCGGCATCCTGCGCGCCATCGCTTCCCTGGCCTCGCTGGCCGCCCTGGCGGCGGCCATGCTGGCGCTGGGCGCCGCGCCGGCGCAGGCACAGTCCTGGCCCGAGCGGCCGATCCGCCTGGTCGTCCCCTATCCGGCCGGCGGCAACGCCGACAACACGGCCCGTCTGCTGGCCACCCAGCTGGCCGGCCGCCTGGGCCAGCCGGTGGTCGTGGACAACCGGCCGGGCGGCAGCGGCACCATCGGCGAAACGGCGGTCGCCAAGGCCCGGCCGGACGGCTACACGCTGCTGCTCGATGCCACCGCCTTCACGGTCAACCCGAGCCTGTTCCCCAGCCTGCAGTTCGACGCGGCCAAGGATTTCACGCCGATCTCGCTGGTCAACCAGGCCCCCCTGCTGCTGGTGGTGCCCGCCGCCTCGCCGTTCAAGACCCTGGCCGACGTGATCGCGGCGGCCAAGGCCCGTCCCGGCAAGCTCACCTTCGCCTCGGCCGGCAACGGCGGCGCGCAGCACCTGGCGGGCGAACTGTTTCAGCAGGCCGCGCGGATCTCGCTCACCCATGTCCCGTACCGCGGTGGAGCGCCGGCCCTGACCGACCTCATCGGCGGCCAGGTCGACCTGATGTTCAGCGCGACCACCGCCAGCGGCCCCCTCGTCAAGAGCGGCAAGCTGCGCGCCCTGGCCATCACCTCGGCCGAGCGCGGCCAGGGCTGGGCACAGGTGCCGACGATGGCCGAAGCCGGCCTGCCGCGCTTCCAGGCGCACGAATGGAACGGCCTGTTCGCGCCGGCCGGCACGCCTGGCGCGATCATCGCGCGCCTGGAGGCCGAGACGCGCGCCAGCGTCGCCAGCCCGGGCATGCGGCAGCGCTTCGCGGAACTGGGCGTGCAGGGCGTGGGCTCGAGCGCGCGCGAATTCGACGCGTTCGTCAAGGCGGAGACCGGCAAGTGGGCCGGCGTGATCCGCACCAGCGGCATCCACCTGGAATGAGGGCCCCTGCCATGGACAAGCGACATCGTGGCCACCGCGCCGGCCGCGTGCGCCGCGCCGGCCAGGCCCTGGCCGCGCTCCTGCTGGCCGTGTCCGGCGCCTGCCTGGCGCAGGCCGGCACCTATCCGGCCAGGCCGGTGCGCCTCGTGGCGGGCTTCGCCGCCGGCGGGCCGACGTGGTGGCGCGCGCCTTCGCCGACTATGCCAGCCGCGCGCTGGGCCAACCCTTCGTGGTCGACAACAAACCCGGCGCCAACACCATCGTCGCGGCCCAGGCGGTCGCCACCGCTCGCCGGCAACTGGAGACATCGACAATGAAGCGCTTTCCATCCTATCCGCGCGCCCGGCGCGCCTTGCAGGCCATGGGGACCATGCTGGCCGCGCTGGCCTGCCTCGCCCTCCCCGCGGCGCACGCGGCCTATCCCGAACGCCCGATCACCATCGTCGTGCCCTACGCGCCCGGCGGCGCCGCCGATGCCGTGGCCCGCCTGCTGGCCAACCGCATGAGCGCCAGGCTGGGCCGCAGCGTGATCGTCGACAATCGCGCGGGCGCCAGCGGCACCATCGGCGAGGCCTTCGTGGCCAAGGCACCCGCCGACGGCTACACCCTGCTGTACGATGCCACGCCGTACTCCATCAATCCGCACCTGTTCCCGAGGATGCCCTATGCGAGCCAGGCGCTGCAGCCGCTGTCGCTGGTGCTGCTGGCGCCGAACATCCTGATCGTCAAGGCCGACTCGCCGTTCAAGACCGTCGGTGACCTGGTCGCCAGAGCGAAGGCGCAGCCGGGCCAGCTCAATTTCGCCTCGGGCGGCGGCGGCACGGTGCAGCGCCTGGCGGCCGAGCTGTTCCGCCAGCGGCTCCACCTGGAGATGGTGCATGTGCCGTACAAGAGTGGCGGGCCGGCGATTTCGGACGTGATGGCCGGGCAGGTGGACTTCATGTTCAGCACCGTGGCCGCCTCCTATCCCCTGATCGCGGGCGGCAAGCTGCGCGCGCTGGCGGTATCCGCGCCGGTCCGCTCCAAGCGCCTGCCCGACGTGCCCACGGTGGCCGAGGCGGCCATTCCCGGCTACGAAGCCTACGAGTGGAACGGCATCTTCCTGCCGGCGGGAACGCCCCCCGCCATCGCCGGTACCCTGCACAAGGCCGTGGTGGACGCGCTGGAGGACGAAGACGTCAAGCGCCGCCTGGCCGACCTGGGAGCGCAGCCGGTGGGCTCCTCGCCCGCCGACTTTGCCGCCTTCCTGAAGAAGGAAGACAGCAAGTGGGCGACGGTCGTGCGCCAGGGCAATATCCATCTGGACTGAGCCACCGGGGCGCCGGTCCCTGCGACTCCTGCAACTCCTGCGCCCCTCGAGATTCCGAGATTCCGAGATTCCGAGATTCCGAGATTCCGAGATTCCGAGATTCCGAGATTCCGAGATTCCGAGATTCCGAGATTCCGAGATTCCGAGATTCCTGAGATTCCTGAGACCCCTGCCACGCCACACCCATGTTCGCCACCAGCCCCCCTCTGGATCCCGTGCCGGGCGATTCCGCCGTGCCGCACTCCGCCGGCCTCAACCGGCCGGCGCAGGCCGTGCCCGCGCTGGCCTGCGACAGCCATATGCACATCTTCGACCCGCGCTTCGCGCCGTCGCCGCACTGGCGGCGCACGCCGCCGCATGCCGACGTGGCCGCCTACCGGCGGCTGCAGGCGCGCCTCGGCACCGCGCGCGCGGTGGTGGTCACGCCGTCCACCTACGGCACCGACAATGCCTGCACGCTCGACGCGCTGGACCAGCTCGGCAGCTGCGCGCGCGGCGTGGCGGTGGTCGGCCACGAGGTGGCCGAGCACGAACTGGACCGCCTGCACGCGCGCGGCATCCGCGGCCTGCGGGTGAATTTCGTCACACCGCAGTCGTGGGGCGAGACCACGGCCGCCATGCTCACCACGCTGGCCGGCAAGGCCGCGCGGCTGGGCTGGCATATCCAGGTCTTCGTCCATCCCGAGCAACTGGTGGCGCTCGAACCCGTGCTGGCGGCGCTGCCGGTGCCGCTGGTGGTCGACCACCTGGCCCGCATCGACCCGGCCGAGGGCACCGCGGGCGCGGCCTACGCGGCGCTGCGCCGCCTGCTCGAGCGCGGCAGCACGTGGGTCAAGCTGTCGGGCGCCTACATGCGTTCGGCCGTGCACGGGCCGAGCTACGCCGACACGCTGCCGCTGGGACGGGCCCTGGTGCAGGCCGTGCCGGAACGGCTGGTATGGGGCAGCGACTGGCCCCACACCACCGAGGCCGCGGGCACGGTCAACGATGCCGACCTGATGGACCTGCTGCATGCGTGGGCCGGCTCGGCCGCCGCGCTGGAACGCATCCTGGTGGACAATCCGGCGCGCCTGTACGGATTCGAGCCCGCCGCGTGAAGCGCCAAGGAAGCCAAGCCATGTTTCTGCTGCAAGCCCCCCAGGTCCGTGAGTTCGAATGCTTCACGGCCATGCCCGAGTCCTTCCGCCGCCGCGAGCGCAGCGAGTGGGCCGACGCCAACCGCGGCGGCGCCGTCGCCGATTCCTTCCTCGAAGGCCCGGTGTTCGACGACGCGGGCCACCTCTACGTGACCGACATCCCCTGGGGCCGCGTCTTCCGCATCGACCCGCAGGGCTGCTGGACCCTGGTGGCCGAATACGACGGCGAGCCCAACGGCATGAAGTTCCTCGATGCCGGCACGCTGCTGATCACCGACTACAAGAACGGGCTGATGCGCCTCGACCTCGCCAGCGGGCGCGTGGCGCCCTGGCTGGAGCGGCGCAACAGCGAGCGCTTCAAGGGCGTCAACGACCTCGTCTTCGACAGCGCCGGCAACCTCTATTTCACCGACCAGGGCCAGAGCGGCCTGCACGACCCGTCGGGCCGCCTCTACCGCCTGCGGCCGGACGGGCGGCTCGACCTGCTGCTGGCCAACGTGCCGAGCCCGAACGGCGTGGCACTGTCGCCCGACGAGCGCGTGCTCTACCTCGCCGTCACGCGCGGCAACTGCGTGTGGCGCGTGCCGCTGCTGGCGGACGGCAGCGTCGCCAAGGTGGGGCAGTTCTTCACCTCCTACGGCCCCAGCGGTCCGGACGGCCTGGCCGTGGACGCCGAGGGCCGCCTGCTGGTGGCCAACCCGGGGCTGGGCTACGTCTGGGTGCTGAACGGGCGCGCCGAGCCGGTCGAGGTCCTGCGCGGCACGCCGGGCAGTTCCACCACCAACCTGGCCTTCGGCGGCGAGGACAGGCGCACGCTCTACGTCACCGACTCGACGCACGGCCGCATCCTGCGCGCCGGGATGCCGGCGGCGGGGCTGCCGCTGCACCGTGGCGCGCCGGCCGCGCGGGGGGCCTGAAGCGGCTGCCCCCTGCAGGCGCCGGCAAGGCACGGCGGGCACTGCTAGAATCGGCGCGCCCCGCACTCATGCGCCCATGCGCGGCCGGCGCCCCTGCCTGCGCGGGCCGGCCACGTTCCCGACGGAATCCGATCGTGCCTATCATCCTGCTCGTCCTCGCCATGCTCGGCGCCCTGGTCTACGGCGCCGTGCGCCTGTACCTGACGGTGGCCTCGGCCTTCGGCACGCTGGCCGGCGCCGGCGCCGTGCTGGCGGCCGCCGCGCTGCTGGCGGCGCTGGTCGCCGGCCTGGTGCGGCGCTACCGCAGCATCCACGGCACCACGGTCAAGGGAGAACGCATCCTGACGCTCGAAGGCCCCTGGGGCAGCGTGTGCGTCGACGCCGAGCACAAGCATGGCCTGCTGACGCTGCACGAAGCGCGCTCGCGCTTCATCTTCGCGGATATCGCCGGCGCCGAGCCCGGCGGCGCGGACGGCAAGTGGTCGCTGGCGCTGCGCCTGGAGCACAATGCCCGGCCGCTGTGGCAGATCCCCATGGCCTCGCGCAAGGAAGCGCTGCGCTGGGCCAGGATCTTCACCCTGGCCGCGGCGCAGAAGCTGTAGCGCCCCGCACCTCGCTGCTTTGATCGGGGCCGGGAAGCGCGACGGCCGCGCTATCCCTTCAGGTACATGTTCAGGCGCTTGGCGGCGTTGCGCAGGTGGGATTCGGCCGCCTCCGCCGCGCGCTCCGCATCGCCCGCGACGATGGCGTCGTAGATCCGCTTGTGCTCCTCCTGCACCGCCTCGACCAGGTCCGCGTGGCGGCTCTTCGTATTGCTGCGCGCCTGCCGGATCAGCCGGCGCGCACCGTGCTCGAGGTGCTCGCTGAGGGCGCGGAAGTGCGGATTGTGGGTGGCATCGACGATGGCCTGGTGGAAGGCGAAATCCTCGTCGTCGCCGAGCCGGTCATTGGCGATCTCGTACTCCATGCCGACCAGCGCGCGGCGGATGCGCTTGAGGTCCTCCGGCGTGCGGCGCATCGCCGCGAAGCGGGTGGCGGCCACCTCGATGGTGACCAGCAGCTCCATCACCATCGACAGCGAGTGTTTCTCGTCGATCGCCACGTCCTGCATGCGGAAGGCCTGGCGCTGGCTGCGCTCGATGACGAACACGCCGCTGCCGGCCTTGGATTCCACCAGGCCTTCGGACTTCAGCTGCGACAAGGCCTCGCGCACCACCGCGCGGCTCACCGAGAACTGCTCGCACAGCAGGCGCTCGCTCGGCAGCCTGTCGCCGACGGCGAACTCCCCCGCCTGGATGGCCTGGCTCAGCCGCCGCGCGATCTCGTCCGGCAGGTGCTTGGCCTCCGGATGGAACATCACGCTTGGCGCGCGCTCGGCGCCGCTCGGTGCCGGTTCTGGCACGGTCTTGCTCACGGTTCTCTCCCTCGCGCCGCCTGGCGCGCACTGTACGTGTTCGTCTTTCGTCTGGTCCCGTACGTCTCCGTACGTTCTGTGCCCGGTTCCGCCCGGCCGACAGGCAGGCCGACAGGCAGGCCGACAGGCAGGCCGACAGGCAGGCCGACAAGCAGGCCGACAAGATAGGCCGGCAACTGGCCTTACAGGTCAATGTAGCACGTCTTGCCCCGGGCGCCACCCCCGCTCTCCGGGGCAGTCGCGGCAGCCGGCGCCGGCCCTGCGGGCTGCGCTCGCGACCGCTCGCGGCAAACCCGCAGGCCAGGGCGAATGCATGATTTTCCCCGTATTTCCCTGTGTTTTCCGCTATCAGTGGAAACCCGAAGACGCCCCTTCCGCCGTTGACGCCTCCCGCCCGACTCCCTATAGTAAACCTGTCTGACCACTTTTATAACTGTCAGACCAATAATCGTCGAACAAATAAAGGGATGACGCCGCCAGGCGCATCCGGATGGCCCAACTATCAAGGAGACATGCATGAGCGGTAGCCGTATTTCCCGTCCTTTGCTCGCGGCAGCGGCACTTTCCCTGCTGGCAGGCACGGCATCGGCGGCCCCGGTGAAGATCGCGCTGGTCGAGACCCTGTCCGGGCCGCAGGCATCGACCGGGCTGATGTTCCGCGCCGCGGCGCGCTTCGCCATCGACCGGCTCAACGCGGCCGGCGGCTGGAACGGCGAGCCGCTGCAACTGGTCGAGTACGACAACCAGGGCGGCCCGGCCGGCGCCGCCGACAAGCTGAAGGCCGCGGTGGCCGATGGCGCGCAGATCGTCATGCAGGGATCGTCCTCCGCCGTGTCGGGGCAGATCACCGAGGACGTGCGCAAGTTCAACCTGCGCAATCCGGGCAAGGAGATCCTCTACCTGAACCTGGGTGGGGAGGCGATGGAGCTGACCGGCGAGAAGTGCCACTTCTACCACTTCCGCTTCGCCACCAACGCGCAGATCCGCGTCAAGGCGCTGGTTGCCGCGATGAAGCCGCTGAACGCGCTGGGATCGCGCGTGTACTCGATCAACCAGAACTACTCCTGGGGCGCCGACATGCAGAAGGCCATCGGCGACTACGCCAGCCTGGGCGGCTACACGGTGGTCGACAAGACGCTGCACGACGTCAACAAGGTGCAGGACTTCTCGCCCTACGTGGCCAAGATCGCCGCCGCCAAGGCCGATACCGTGATCACCGGCAACTGGTCGAACGACCTGCTGCTGCTGATGAAGGCGACCAAGGCGGCCGGCCTGAAGACCCGCTTCGCCACCGTCTTCCTCGACCAGCCCGGCAACGTCGGCAATGCCGGCGAGGTCGCGCTCGGCCACTATGTCGCGCACCCCTTCAATGCCGAGGCGGGCGGCGCCGACGGCGAGAAGCTCGCCAATGACTTCAAGGCCAAGGAAGGCCACCTGCCGGTCTTCATCGAGCCGCAGTCGATCTTCGGCATCGAGATGCTGGGCGAGGCGCTGAAGTCGGTCAAGCCGGAGGGCGGCAGGCTCAGCACCAAGGCACTGGCGCTGGCGCTGGAAAAGGCCAGGGTCAAGACCCCGCTGGGCGAGATGAGCATGCGCGCGGCCGACCACCAGGTGCTGCTGCCGATGGTGGTGTCGGTGGTCAGCAAGGAGGCGAAGTTCAAGGTCGACGGCACCGACCTGGGCTTCAAGCCCGTCAAGGCCTTCTCCGCGGCCGACGCCGCCACGCCGCCGCAGGCGAGCTGCAAGATGCAGCGCCCCGGCTGATCGCCCTCTTCCCGCAACGCTGACCGGCCCGCGCCATCCGTGGCGCGGC
This sequence comes from Cupriavidus sp. USMAHM13, assembly GCF_001854285.1. Lineage (NCBI taxonomy): Bacteria > Pseudomonadati > Pseudomonadota > Betaproteobacteria > Burkholderiales > Burkholderiaceae > Cupriavidus > Cupriavidus sp. USMAHM13. The sequence goes on along the minus strand of NZ_CP017752.1, from coordinate 1,464,653 downwards.
CCGGCATGCGCGCCGCGCGCCGTCCGCCCGCAGGTCGATGGCAGTGCCGCGCACAGGACCCGCTCGTCCTTACGAAAGCCCAGGAAGCCTCATGGAATACTTCATCGTCTCGCTGCTCAACGGCGCGATCTACGGCCTGCTGCTGTTCATGGTATCGGCCGGCCTCACGCTGATCTTCGGCATGATGGGCGTGCTGAACTTCGCGCACGCCTCCTTCTACATGCTCGGTGCCTACCTGGCCTACACGCTGCAGGGCGTGCTCGGCTTCTGGCCCGCGCTGGTGGTCTCCCCCATCCTGGTCGGCCTGGCCGGCGTGGCGGTCGAGCGCTTCTTCCTGCGCCGCGTGCACCGCTTCGGCCACGCGCACGAACTGCTGCTGACCTTCGGCCTGTCCTTCATCATCGCCGAACTGATCAAGCTCTTCTTCGGCAACTTCCCGGTCGATTACCGCGTGCCGCCCGCGCTCGACTTCGCCGCCTTCCAGCTCGGCGCCACCGCCTATCCCTTCTACCGCATCCTGATGGGCGGCATCGCGCTGGCCATGTTCGGCCTGATCTACCTGCTGCTGACGCGCACCCGCGTCGGCATCGTGGTGCGCTCGGCCATCTACAAGCCGCGCATGGCCGAGGCGCTCGGCCACAACGTGCCGCTGGTCTTCATGGGCGTGTTCGGCGTCGGCGCCGCGCTGGCCGGGCTGGCCGGCGCGGTGGCCGGCGCCTTCTACACCACCAACCCGAACATGGCGCTGGAGCTCGGCGTGATGGTGTTCGTGGTGGTGGTGGTGGGCGGCCTGGGCTCGCTCGGCGGCGCCATGCTGGCCTCGCTGCTGATCGGCCTGATCACCTCGCTGTCGGTCGGCGTCGACCGCAGCCTGGCCGACCTGCTGGCCCTGGCCGGCCTGCGCGAATGGGCCGAGCAGGTGGGCGGCCTGCTCACGCTCAAGCTGTCGAGCCTGTCCGCCACCATCCCCTTCGCCTTGATGCTGCTGATCCTGCTGGTCCGCCCGTCCGGGCTGATGGGCGAGAAGGAATAAGCCACGGAGCCCGCATGACCCCGATCCAGAAAACCCTCCTGCTGCTCGCCGTCGCGACCCTCGCCGCGCTGCCCGCAGTGCTTTCCCCGGCCCTGGTCAACGCCTCGATCCAGATGCTGATCGCGGTGCTGTTCGCCGCGGCCTTCAACCTGCTGAGCGGCCAGGGCGGCATGCTGTCGTTCGGCCACGCCGCCTACTTCGGCATCGGCACCTTCGCCACCGTGCACGCGATGAACGCCTTCGGCGGCAACGGCCTGCTGCCGACGCCGCTGCTGCCGCTGGCCGGCGGCGCCATGGGCCTGCTGGCGGGCCTGGCGGCCGGCTGGTTCGCCACCCAGCGCGCGGGCGTCTACTTCGCCATGATCACGCTGGCCCTGGCCGAGCTGCTGCATGCGCTGGCGCCCCACCTGGCCGGCTGGTTCGGCGGCGAGGCGGGTATCTCCACCATGCGCATGCCGGCCTGGGGCTTCAGCTTCGGCGACAGCACGCAGGTCTACTACCTGACCCTGGCCTGGGTGCTGCTGTCGCTGGGCCTGCTCTACCTGTACACGCTGACGCCGGTCGGCCGGCTCACGCTGGGCCTGCGCGAGAACGCCAACCGCCTGCGCTTCCTCGGCTATGACGTGCACCGACTCGGCGTGCTGGTGTTCGCCGTGTCCGCGATGTTCTCCGGCGTCGCCGGCGGCCTGCAGGCCATCAATATGGAAGCGGCCAACTACGTGGTGTTCGATGCCTCGGCTTCCGCCGCGGTGGTGCTGAACAGCTACATCGGCGGCGTCAAGCTGTTCCTCGGGCCCGCGCTCGGCGCGGCGGCCATGACCTTCTTCGGCTACGCCGTGTCCGACCTGACGCGCTCCTGGCTGCTCTACCAGGGCATCCTGTTCGTGCTGGTGATGCTGTTCGTGCCGGCCGGGCTGGCCGGCCTGGTGCAGTCCTTGCTGGCCAACTGCCGTACGCACGGCCTGCGCCGCATGCTGCCGCTCGCGCTGGCCTTCGTGCTGGGCGCGCTGCTGCTGGCGGCCGGCACGGTCTTCACGGTGGAGATGCTGCAGCGCGCCTTCTCGCAGGACTACCGCGCGATGGCGGCCCTCGCCGGCGGCGGCCTGCCGCCGATCCCGCTGTTCGGCCGCGACTGGGACCCGCTCTCTCCGTTCACCTGGCTGGTGCCCGCCGCGCTGCTGGCCGCCGGCGTGCTCCTCGCCCGCCTCGCCAACGGCGCCTGGCTGCGCGTCAAGGACGCGGCCGATGCCGCCGCGGCCCCGGCCCGGCCTTCCGCCAACGCCCACAGGAATCCGGCATGAACCCGCAAGCCATCCTTTCGCTGCGCGGCCTGCGCAAATCCTTCGGCGACGTCGACATCATCCGCGGCGTCGATCTCGAGGTGCGCGCCGGCGAACGCCACGCGCTGATCGGTCCCAACGGGGCCGGCAAATCGACCCTGTTCCACCTGATCTCGGGCCGCCTGCCCGCCAGCGGCGGCCAGGTGCTGCTGGACGGCACCGCCATCCAGGGCCTGTCGCCGCAGGAGATCAACCGGCGCGGGCTGGCGCGCTCCTTCCAGATCACCAATATCTTCGCCGGCCTCAGCGTGTTCGAGAACGTGCGCCTCGCCGTGATGCGGCGGCACGGCCTGCAGTACGTGCTGTGGCGCTTCGCCAACCGCCTGCGCGCGGTGCGCGACGAGACCATGCAGCTGCTGGACCAGGTGCGGCTGGGCGCCCGCGCCGGCACCGTCGCCGGCGAGCTCTCCTACTCCGAGCAGCGCTCGCTGGAGATCGCTATGACGCTGGCCTCGGACCCCAAGGTGATCCTGCTCGACGAGCCGATGGCCGGCATGTCGCAGGAGGAAACCGACTACACCGCCGGACTGATCCGCGAGTTGTCGCAAGGGCGCACGCTGATGATCGTCGAGCACGACATGGACGTGGTGTTCTCGCTGTCCGACCGTATCAGCGTGCTGGTCTACGGCGAGATCGTCGCCACCGGCAGCCCGGAGGAGATCCGCAACAACCCACGCGTCAAGGAAGCCTATCTGGGCGAGGAGGCCGCCGCATGAGCGCAGGTATCGGACAACAACACAGCGGGCAGGGCGTCCGGCAAGCCGGCACGCGGCTGCTGTCGGTGGAAGGACTGCACGCCCACTACGGCAAGAGCCACATCCTGCACGGCGTCGATTTCCACGTCGAGCAGGGCGAGGTGGTCAGCCTGCTGGGACGCAACGGCGCCGGCCGCTCCACCACGCTCAAGGCCATCATGGGCCTGGTGCCGCCCAGCGCGGGCCGGATCCGGCTGCGCGGGCGCGATCTCGCCGGCGCAGCCCCCTATGCCATCTGCCGCAGCGGCATCGCCTTCGTGCCCGAGGAACGCGAGGTGTTCGCCAACCTGAGCGTCGACGAGAACCTGCGCATGGGCGAGCAGCGTGCCCAGCAGGGCGCGCCGAAGTGGACGGTCGAGCAGATGTTCGACTACTTCCCGCGCCTGAAGGAACGGCGCAACACCAAGGCCGGCAGCCTGTCCGGCGGCGAGCAGCAGATGCTCACCATGTGCCGCTCGCTGCTGGGCAACCCGCTGCTGATCCTGATCGACGAGCCCACCGAAGGGCTGGCGCCCAAGATCGTGCAGGTGGTGGGCGAAGCCATCGCCGACATCCACCGCCGCGGCGTCTCGGTGGTGCTGGTCGAGCAGAAGCTGGCCATCGCCCTCAAGGTCTCCAACCGCGTCTGCGTGATGGGCCATGGCCGCATCGTCTACGAAGGCACGCCCGCGCAACTCACCGCCAACACTCAACTGATGAAGGACTGGCTCGCCGTATGAACACCGCACAACCGCAAGGCATGCAGCACGGATATCCCGACGCCCAGCCGTTCGCGCCCGCCCGCTATCCCGGCCTGGCCGGCAAGGTCGTGCTCGACACCGGCGCCGCCAGCGGCATCGGCCGCGCCATGGCGCACGGCTTCGCCCGCCACGGCGCGCGCCTGATGCTGCTCGACCTCGACGCCGGCGGCCTGGCCGCCGCCAAGGCCGAGCTGGAGGCCGCCCATCCCGGCGTGGAGGTGGAGACCGTGCGCGCCTCCATCACCGACCCCGAGGCGGTCGAGGCCGCCTGCGCCGCCACCGAGGCGCGCTTCGGCCGCATCGACGTGCTGCTCAACAACGCCGGCATCTCGATGAACAAGCCCTCGCTGGAGCTGACGCCGGACGACTGGCGCCGCGCCATCGACATCGACCTGAGCGGCGTCTTCTTCTGCACGCAGGCCGCGGCGCGCCGCATGGTGCGCCAGGGCGGCGGCAACATCCTCAGCACCGCCTCGATGTGGGGCCTGGCCTCGTCGGCCCGGCGCCTGGCCTATTGCGCGGCCAAGGCCGGCGTGGTGTCGCTGACCAAGTCGCTGGCGGCCGAATGGGCGGAGCACAACATCCGCGTCAACGCAGTGTGCCCGGGCTACACCCGCACGGCGCTGGTCGACTCGCTGCTGGCGCGCGGCGCCATGGACGGCGAGGCCCTGCTGGCGCGCACGCCGCTGCGCCGCTTCGGCACGCCGGAAGAGATGGCCGAAGTGGCGCTCTTCCTCGCCTCCGACGCCGCCGCCTTCATCACCGGCCACGCGCTGGTCTCCGACGGCGGCTGGACCGCCGACGGCTTCTGAACGCGGGCGCCGCGACCCGCCCAAGACAACTCGACACGACACGACGCGCCGCAGTGCGGCGCATCGCAAGAACCACTGGACCACAAGGATTCCTTCTCATGTCTGAACGTAGCACCCTGCGCCCCGCCGCCGAATGGGTGGAACTGCGCGCCACCGACGAAGACTGGGCGCGCGCCGACCCTGCCCTGCTGGGCTCGCTGCTCACCCATATGCACCTGATCCGCGGCTTCGAGGAAGCCGTGCTGGAGCTGGCCGCCGAGGGCCTGGTCCACGGCCCGGCCCATTCGAGCATCGGCCAGGAAGGCGGCGCCGCCGGCTCGCTGGTCACGCTGAGCGGCGCCGACCAGATCAACGGCTCGCACCGCGGCCACCACCAGTTCCTGTCCAAGGCGCTCGGCTACCTGGCCCCGGCCGGCCTCGACCCGCGCGCGCCGCTGGCGCCGGCGGTGCAGACCCTGCTGCAGCGCACGCTGGCCGAGATCCTCGGCCTGGCGCAGGGCTTCTGCAAGGGCCGCGGCGGCTCCATGCACCTGCAGTGGGCCGAGGCCGGCGCGCTCGGCACCAACGCCATCGTCGGCGGCGGCGTGCCGATGGCCGCCGGCGCGGCCTGGTCGCACAAGCACGCGGGCACCGACGCCGTGGCCATCACCTACTTCGGCGACGGCGCGGTCAACATCGGCTCGGTGCTGGAGACCATGAACCTGGCGGCGGCGTGGCAGCTTCCGCTGTGCTTCTTCATCGAGAACAACCGCTACGCGGTGTCGACCACGGTGGAGGAATCGACCGCCGAGCCGCGCCTGTCCGCACGCGGACTGGCCTTCAACATCCCCAGCTGGAAGGTCGACGGCATGGATCCGCTGGCCGTGCACCTGGCCACGCAGGAAGCGCTGGCGCACATGCGCGCCGGCAAGGGCCCGACCATCATCGAGGCCGACCTGTACCGCTTCTTCCACCAGAACGGCCCCTTCCCCGGCAGCGCCTTCGGCTACCGCAGCAAGGAAGAGGAACAGCAATGGCGCGCGCGCGACCCGCTCGAACTGATGGCGCGCCGCATGCAGGAGCGCGGCCTGGTCAGCGCCGAAGAGATCGCCGCGCTGCGCGAGCGCGTCAAGCAGGCCATGCGCGAGGCCGCCGCCGCGCTGACCGAGGCCGATCCTTCGGGCAAGCCGGGCAAGCGCCGCATCCGCCCCGAGCTGTGGCCCAGCCCGGACTTCCGCGACGTCGGCATCCGCAGCGACCTGCGCGAGCTGCAGGGCCTGCGCTACGCCGAGCAGGACAGCTTCGGCGGCAAGCTGGAAACGCGCAAGTTCATCGACGTGGTGGCCGACGTCATGCACCGGCGCATGCAGGCCGATCCCTCGGTGGTGGTGATGGGGGAAGACGTGCACCGCCTCAAGGGCGGCACCAACGGCGCCACGCGCGGCCTGCGCGACAGCTTCCCGGCGCGCGTGCTCGGCACGCCGATCAGCGAGAACGCCTTCGTCGGCCTGGGCGGCGGCATGGCGCTGGATGGCCGCTTCAAGCCGGTGGTCGAGTTCATGTACCCCGATTTCATGTGGGTGGCGGCCGACCAGGTCTTCAACCAGATCGGCAAGGCGCGCCACATGTTCGGCGGCGAGAGCGACGTGCCGCTGGTGCTGCGCACCAAGGTGGCGATGGGCACCGGCTACGGCTCGCAGCACTCGATGGACCCGGCCGGCATCTTCGCCACCTGCCCGGGCTGGCGCATCGTCGCGCCGTCCAGTCCCTTCGACTACGTCGGCCTGATGAACACCGCGCTGGCCTGCAAGGACCCGGTGCTGGTGATCGAGCACGTCGACCTGTACAACAGCTCGGGCACGGGCCCGGTGGATGACCTCGACTACCACCTGCCGGTGGGCAAGGCCGCGCTGCGCCGCCAGGGTGCCGCGGTGACCGTGATCGCCTACCTGTCGATGGTGGGCCATGCGCTCGAAGCGGTGGAGCAGACCGGCGTCGACGCCGAGGTGATCGACCTGCGCTGGCTCGACCGCGCCAGCCTCGACTGGGACACCATCGAGGCCAGCATCCGCAAGACCAACAATGTGCTGATCGTCGAGCAGGGCGCGCGCGGTACCTCCTACGGCGGCTGGCTGGCCGACGAGATCCAGCGCCGCTGCTTCGACTGGCTGGACCAGCCGGTGCAGCGCGTGACCGGCGCCGAAGCGGCGCCCAGCATCTCCAAGGTGCTGGAGCGCGCCGCCGCGGCGCGCACCGAGGAAGTGGCCGCCGGCCTGCGCCAGGTGATGCGCGACCAGGGCGCCGCCTGATGCGCGCCTGCCCCGACCCATCGATGCAGCCAAGGATTTCCCCATGACCCTGAACATGATCGTTCCCCTCGAGGTCGGCATCGCCGTGCGCGACCTCGCTCCGATGCGCCGCTTCTACGAGCAGGTGCTCGGCCTCGCCTTCGTCAGCGAGGTGCAGGTGCCGCCGGCCGCCGCCGCGCAGGCCGCCATGCACCGCGACGGCTACACCGCCGTGCGCCTGCAGACGCCGCGCGGCGAGCGCGTCAAGCTGCTGGCCCCGGCCACGCCGCCGGCGCCCGCCGCGGTGCCCGGCTATATCCTCGACAAGGCCAACGCCAGCTACCTGACCTTCATCGTCGACGACCTCCAGGCCGTGGTTGAGCGGCTGGCCGCCGCCGGCGCACGCCTGCTGACCGGGCCCCGGCGCGTCGAAGTGCGCGCCGGCACCTGGCTGGCCTTCTGCCACGACCCCGAAGGCAATGTGCTGGAGTTCGTGCAGTACGACGACATCGCGGCCTACCGGCCCGACCTGTTCCCGGCGGAGGCGCACTGACATGGCGATTCTGCTGCGCATGCCCGAGGTGGCGGCCAATGCCACCCATGCCACGCTGCAGGCGTGGACCCGCGAAGAAGGCGAGACGGTCGCCGTGGGCGACTGCGTCGCCGAGATCGAGACCGACAAGGCGGTGGTCGAGCTGAACGCCGACGCGGCCGGCGTGCTGGGCCGCCGCCTCGTCGCCGCCGGCCAGGAGGTCGAGGTCGGCGCGCCCATCGGCGTGCTGCTGGTCGACGGCGAGAGCGCCATCGATATCGACGCGCTGATCGCCGCCGCCGGCGGTGGTGGCGCGACCCCGACGGCGGCCGCTGCGGCCGCCGCGGCCGAACCGACGCCGGCCACCGCACCGGCGGCCGGCGCGGCCAGCCCGGCCGCCGCGCCCTCGTCCCGCGTGTTCGCCAGCCCGCTCGCGCGCCGCCTGGCGGCCCGGCTCGGCGTCGACCTCGCCGCGCTGCGCGGCAGTGGCCCCAACGGCCGCGTGGTCAAGCGCGACGTGGAGCAGGCCGCGCAAGGCGGCCGCCCGCCGGCGGCTCCGGCCGCTGCCCCCGCCGCCTCCGCCAGCGCTGCCGTGCCGGCAGCAAGCACAAGTGCCGCCGCGCTGCCCGCCGATGCCGCTTTCACCGAGGTGCCGCACAGCAATATGCGCCGCACTATCGCGCGGCGCCTGTCGGAAAGCAAGGCCACCATTCCCCACTTCTACCTGGTGGCCGACTGCCGCATGGAGGCGCTGCTGGCGCTGCGCGCGCAGGTCAATGCCGGGGCCGCGCGCAAGATCTCCGTCAACGACTTCATCGTGCGCGCGGTGGCGGTGGCCCTGCGCGAGGTGCCCGAGGCCAACGTGGGCTGGACCGACAGCGCGATGCGCCACTACCGCGAGGCGGACGTGGCGGTGGCCGTGTCGACCGGGACCGGCCTCATCACCCCCATCGTGCGCGGCGCCGACCGCAAGCCGCTGTCGGTGATCAGCGCCGAGATCGCCGACCTCGCCGCGCGTGCCCGCGCCGGGCAGCTGCGCCCCGAGGAATACCAGGGCGGCAGCTTCAGCGTCAGCAACCTGGGCATGTTCGGCGTAAGCGAGTTCTCCGCCATCATCAATCCGCCGCAGGCCGCCATCCTGGCGGTCGGCGCCACCCAGGCGGTGCCCGTGGTGGAAGACGGCGAGCTGCGCCCCGGCCAGGTCATGCGCTGCACGCTGTCGGCCGACCACCGCGCCATCGACGGCGCGCTGGCCGCGCAGTGGCTGGCCGCGTTCAAGCGGCTGGTGGAAAACCCCTTGTCAATGTTGATCTGAGGACGCGACGTGACTGCATCCGCATTCGACCTGGTCGTCGTCGGCGGCGGCCCCGGCGGCTACGTGGCCGCCATCCGCGCCGCGCAACTGGGCATGAAGACCGCGCTGGTGGAAAAAGCGCAGCTCGGCGGCGTCTGCCTGAACTGGGGCTGCATCCCGACCAAGGCGCTGCTGCGCTCGGCCGATGTGCTGCGCCTGGTCAATGGCGCGGCCGCCTTCGGCGTGCGCGCCGGCAGCGCCAGCGCCGACCTGCCGGCCATGGTGGCGCGCTCGCGCGCGGTGGCCGCCCAGCTCAACAAGGGCGTGACCCACCTGATGAAGAAGCACGGCGTGACGGTGATCAGCGGCCACGCCCGCCTGGCCGGCCGCGGCCGGCTCGAGGTAGAGGGCGGGGCGGAGAGCGGGGCCGACGGCGGCCGCCAGGCCCTGTCGGCCCCGCACATCATCCTTGCCACCGGCGCGCGCGCGCGCCAGCTGCCGGCGCTGCCGGCCGACGGCAAGACGGTGTGGAGCTACCGCGAGGCGCTGGCGCCGCCGAGCCTGCCGCGCCGCCTGCTGATCGTCGGTGCCGGCGCCATCGGCATCGAGTTCGCCAGCTTCTACCGCGCCGTCGGCGCCGAAGTCACGGTGGTGGAGATGGCCGAGCGCATCCTGCCGGTGGAGGACGAGGAGATCTCGGCCCAGGTCGCCGCCAGCCTCAAGCGCGACGGCATCGCATTGCACGTGGCGACGGCGCTGGAGCGCGCCGAGCGCCACGGCGAAGGCTGGGCGCTGACGCTGCAGCCGCGTACCGGCGCCGCCACGCGCGTGGAAGCCGACGTGGTGCTGGTGGCGGCCGGCATCGTCGGCAACGTGGAAGACCTCGGCCTGGAGCACACCGCGGCCAGGGTCGAGAAGACGCATCTCGTCACCGACGGCTTCGGCCGCACCGGCGAGCCCGGCCTGTACGCCATCGGCGACGTGGCCGGTCCGCCCTGGCTGGCGCACAAGGCCAGCCACGAAGGCGTGATCTGCGTCGAGCACATCGCCGGCCTGCATCCGCACGCGCTCGATCCCGCGCGCATCCCGGCCTGCACCTACAGCCACCCGCAGGTGGCCAGCGTGGGCCTGACCGAGGCCCAGGCGCGCGCGCTCGGGCGCGAGGTCAAGGTGGGCAGGTTTCCCTTCGTCGGCAACGGCAAGGCCATCGCCATGGGCGCCACCGCCGGCCTCGTCAAGGTGGTGTTCGACGGCGCCAGCGGCGAGCTGCTGGGCGCCCACATGGTCGGCGAGGAAGTGACCGAGATGATCCAGGGCTATGCCATCGCGCAGACGCTGGAAACCACCGAGGCCGACCTGATGGCAGCCGTGCTGCCCCACCCCACCCTGTCGGAAGCCATGCACGAAGCCGTGCTGGCGGCGTACGGCCGCGCCCTGCACATCTGAGCGGCCCGGGCCCCGAGCCGCGCGACCGACACCTGCGCCACAGACAACCCTATCCAGGAGACACCATGTACGACTTCGACCAACGCACCCTGCTGCTGACCGGCGCCAACGGCGGCATCGGCCGCGAGACCGCCCGCCTGTTCCACGCGCACGGCGCGCGCCTGGTGCTGACCGACGTGGACGAGGGCGGCCTCGCCGCCTTCGCGCGCGAGCTCGACCCCGCCGGCGAGCGCGTCGCCACGCTGCGCATGGACGCGGCCGATCCCGGCGACAGCGCACGCGCCGTGGCGCTGGCGCAGGAACGCTTCGGCGGCATCGACTTCCTGGTGCCGTCGGCGGGCCTGTACGAGGCCCAGCCGGTCGACGGCATGAGCGACGAGCAATGGCGGCGCACGCTGTCGATCAACCTCGACGGCGTGTTCTACCTGGTGCGCCGCGCCATGCCGGCGCTGCGCGAGGGCAGCGCCATCGTCAACCTGACCTCGGTGGCCGCCCACCGCGGGGCCTACTACAACGCACACTATTCGGCCTCCAAGGGCGGCCTGCTGAGCCTGACGCGCAGCCTCGCGCGCGAGCTGGGCCCGCGCACGCGGGTCAACGCGGTCTCGCCCGGCATCATCGCCACGCCGATGACGGCCGATCTGATCCAGAAGCGCGGCGCCGACTCGGTCGAGCAGACGCCGCTCAAGCGCCTCGGCCAGCCGCGCGAGATCGCCACCGCGATCGGCTTCCTGTGCAGCTCGGCCGCCAGCTTCATCACCGGCGAGGTGCTGCACGTCAACGGCGGCCTTTACATCGCCGGCTGACGCCGGCAGTAGAATCGAAGCGGAGCCCGCCGCCGCGCGGGCACCGGTCACCTTGCAGCGCCCCCACTCTCATCGTCGCCAAGGAATCCCATCATGCTCACGCTCAAAGACCCCTCCCTGCTGCGCCAGCAGTGCTATATCGACGGCCGCTGGGTCGACGGCGCACGCCATATCGCCGTCCTCAATCCCGCTACCGGCGAGCACGTGGCCCAGGTGCCGCAATTCGGCGCCGAGGAAACCCGCCAGGCCATCGAGGCCGCCAACCGCGCCCTGCCCGCCTGGCGCGCGCGCACCGCCAAGGAGCGCTCGGCGCTGCTGCGCAAGTGGTTCGAGCTGCTGCTCGCCAACCAGGACGACCTCGCCGCCATCATGACCGCCGAGCAGGGCAAGCCGCTCACCGAGTCGCGCGGCGAGATCGCCTATGCGGCCTCCTTCATCGAGTGGTTCGCCGAGGAAGGCAAGCGCGTCTACGGCGAGACCATCCCGGCGCCGATCAGCAGCCAGCGCATCGTCGTCACCAAGGAGCCGGTGGGCGTGTGCGCCGCCATCACGCCGTGGAACTTCCCCGCCGCCATGATCACGCGCAAGGCCGGCCCCGCGCTGGCGGCCGGCTGCACCATGGTGCTCAAGCCGGCCTCGCAGACGCCGCTGTCGGCGCTGGCGCTGGCCGTGCTGGCCGAGCGCGCGGGCATCCCCGCCGGCGTGCTGTCGGTGGTGACCGGCTCGGCCGCCGCCATCGGCGGCGAGCTGAGCCACAACCCGCTGGTGCGCAAGCTGACCTTCACCGGCTCCACCGAAGTGGGCCGCGAGCTGATGGCGCAGACCGCCTCCACCATCAAGAAGGTATCGATGGAACTGGGCGGCAACGCCCCCTTCATCGTCTTCGACGACGCCGACCTCGATGCCGCGGTCGAAGGCGCCATCGTCTCCAAGTACCGCAACGCCGGCCAGACCTGCGTATGCGCCAACCGCCTGTACGTGCACAGCAAGGTCTATGACACCTTCGCGCAGAAGCTGGTGGCCGCGGTCGCCGCGCTCAAGGTGGGTAACGGCATGGACGACGGCGTGCGCATCGGGCCGCTGATCGACGGCAAGGCGGTGGCCAAGGTCGAGGAACACATCGCCGACGCCGTCTCCAAGGGCGCGCGCGTGCTCTCCGGCGGCAGACCCCACGCGCTCGGCCACACCTTCTTCGAGCCCACCGTGCTGGCCGACGTCAAGCCCGGCATGCTGGTGGCGCGCGAAGAGACCTTCGGCCCGGTGGCGCCGCTGTTCCGCTTCGACACCGAGGACGAGGTGGTGGCCATGGCCAACGACACCGAATTCGGCCTCGCCAGCTACTTCTACGCACGCGACCTGGGCCGCGTGTGGCGCGTCTCCGAACGGCTGGAGTACGGCATGGTGGGCGTCAACACCGGCCTGATCTCGAACGAAGTGGCACCGTTCGGCGGCGTCAAGCAGTCAGGCGTCGGCCGCGAAGGCTCGCACTTCGGCATCGAGGACTACCTGGTCGTGAAGTACACGTGCATGGCGGGGATCTGAGGGGGTGCCTGGTGCCGCTGGCAGGCACCATCATCCCGGATACGGGCCTGGGCACGACGCTGGCGCCTGCCCTCTCCCCCGGCCCCTCTCCCGCAGGCGGGAGAGGGGAGCGAACCGGCGCGGTGCAAACCCCGTCGCGCTGAACGAAGCCGAAACGAGATGCACCAGCACCGCACACCAAGCATAGTGTCTTGGCTCCCTCTCCCCGCATGGGGAGAGGGCGGGGGAGAGGGGTGGTCTAGCAAGGCACCACATCCAGCGAAGCCCTCGGTGAGATCCAGCACACGAGCAAACCAACGAAGCCCTCGGCGCCCGCATCACCAAGTCCTCCACCGACAACCCTCCCAACCACGGCAGCATCACCCAACCAACGCCAACCACACCATGCAGATCGACGGCAACACCCAACTCGTCGGCATCGTCGCCGCGCCGGTTTCCCATGTCCGCACCCCGCAGCTGTTCAATGCCGCCACCGCCAGGCAGGGCCTCAACGCGGTCTGCGTGCCCTTCCACGTCGCCCCCGAGGAACTGGCCGCTTTCCTCGACGGCGCCCGCGCGATCCAGAGCCTGAACGGACTGGTCGTCACCGTGCCGCACAAGGAAGCCGTAGTGGCCGCCTGCGGCGCGCTGAGCGACACGGCGCGCCTGGTCGGCTCGGTCAATGCCATGCGTTTCGACCGCGACAAGGGCTGCTGGAGCGGGGGCAACTTCGATGGCGACGGCTTTGTCGCCGGCCTGCGCGAACGTGGCCACGCGCTGGCCGGCAAGCGCGTGCTGCAGCTCGGCGCGGGCGGCGCGGGCAAATCGATGGCCTATGCCATGGCGCGCGAGCGGCCGGCCGAGCTGGTCATCCACAACCGCTCGGCCGACAAGGCGCAGGAGCTGGCCGCGCGCCTGCGCGCGGCGGTGCCCGGCGTCGACATCCGCGCCGGCGGCGACGATCCCGCCGGCTTCGACGTGGTCGTCAATGCCACCGCGCTGGGCCTGCGCGACAGCGACCCGCTGCCGCTCGCGGCAGAGCGCCTCGATGCGTCGACCCTCGTCTGCGAGGCGGTGATGCGGGAAGAGGAGACGCCGCTGCTCAGGGAGGCACGCGCACGCGGCTGCGCCATCCATCACGGGCAATGGATGCTGTATGGGCAGATCGTCGAGATCGCGCGCTTCCTGGGCGTGCCGCTGCGCGCGGAATGCGTGGAGCGCATCCTCGGCCCGGCGGACTGAAGCCGCTGCGCGGCGTGGACTTTCGGCAACAGCGGAATGCCGCGCTCGGCACGCGGGAGCAGGCAGACATCATTGTTTGCAATCGGCGGCGCAGCGCGCGGCTACGATCCAGTCCGCTGTGGCGATTCCGCTGATCTGCCGCAGCTTGCGCCGTCCGCCGCCGCAGCGCGGACGGCGCTTTTCCTTGCCGCCGGGGCCGCACCCCGGCCGGCCGGCGCGGGCGCATAAAAAAACGGCCTGGAAGCTTGAGGCTTCCAGGCCGTCCATCTGCTACATCCTGAGAATAGGTGGCGCGGCTGGCAGGATTCGAACCCACGACCCCTTGGTTCGTAGCCAAGTACTCTATCCAACTGAGCTACAGCCGCACGCGAGGACGTGACTATAACTGAACCACGGAAAAAGGCAAGTACTTTCGTCGATCACCTTGCGATGCAGTCCGCGTCGCGGCCGCCGTGGACCCAGGCAGCCGCGACCGCCTTGATCTCGACCAGCAGGTTCGGCCGCGCGAGCGACGCCACACCGAGGATCGTCCAGGCCGGGAATTCGCGCGTGATGCAGCGCGCCTTGATCTCCCGGAACGCGCCGAGCTGTTCGTCGATCCGGACGTGGTAGGAGACCAGCTCGACCAGGTCCTCGAAACCCAGCCCCTCGTGGACCAGGACCGCACCCAGGCGCCGGAAGGCGAGCTCGATCTGCTCCTCCACGCTATCGGGCACCGTGCCGTCCGGGCGGATGCCGACCTGGCCGGAGATGAAGACAAGGCCGCCGGCAGTGCGCCGGAACGGGGCGGGTCCCCGTGCCCCGGGAGGCCCGACATCGGCGATAATCTGGGCCGCACCGGCATGGCAGCGTATCGAACGACCATGCCAGTATCGAGCATTCGAATCAGGAGGACGCCATGCGTGACATCATCGACGGCTTTCTGCGCTTCCAGCGCGAGGTCTATCCGCAACGGGTCGAGCTGTTCAAACAGCTCGCCACGACACAGAACCCAAAGGCACTGTTCGTCACCTGTTCGGATAGCCGCGTCGTGCCTGAGCTGCTCACCCAGCGCGAGCCGGGCGAGCTGTTCGTGATCCGCAACGCGGGCAACATCGTGCCGTCGTACGGCCCGGAGCCCGGTGGCGTGTCGGCCACCGTCGAGTACGCGGTGGCGGTGCTGGGCGTGCGCGATATCGTGATCTGCGGGCATTCGGACTGTGGCGCGATGGGCGCGATCTCGCGCTGCACCTGCCTTGACCACCTGCCGGCGGTGGCGAACTGGCTGCGCCACTCCGATGCGGCCAAAGCCATCAATGCGGCCCATCAGTTCGATACGCCTCGCGCCAAGCTCGATGGCCTCGTGCGTGAGAACGTGATCGCGCAACTGGCCAACCTGCGCACCCATCCATCGGTGGCGCTGGCGCTCGAACAGGGACGCATGAGCCTGCACGGCTGGGTCTACGATATCGAGACCGGCAGCATCGATGCGCTCGATGGCAAGACGCGCCGTTTCGTACCGCTCGCCGAGTCGCCGACCACCGTTGCCGTGTCTTCGCGCAACCGCGGACAGGTGTGACAGCCTTCCCGCCCGGGAACAGGCCACCGACGCCTGCAGCCGTCTCGCACGAGACGGCATCCGCTTCAGCAGCCGTTCCCGCTTCAGCGCCCCCGCGGTGACGGGCACCGCGGCCCCGCCGCTTTCCGCGTAAGATGGAGCGCTTCGGCCACGGCGCCTCCTCGGGCCGCCGGCCTCCGCCACCCACCGGAAGCGCGATGAACCCGACCGCCCCCATGCCGCAGGAAGCGCCGCAGGAAATCGTCACCAGCATCATCGTCCATGACGTGGCGCCCGACGCCGTCGCGCAGTACGAGGCGTGGCTGGCGGACATCCGCGCCGCCTCGTCGAAATTCCCCGGCTACCTGAGCACCGACGTGATCCGTCCGGCCGGCGGCAGCCGCGAGTACGCGACCATCGTCCGCTTCGCCGACTTCCACAGCCTCAGCGCCTGGATGGAATCCGATGAGCGCCGCCGGCACATCGCCGACATGGGCCCCGCGCTGCGGCAGGGCGACCGCTACGAGATCAAGACCGGGCTCGATTTCTGGTTCACGCCGAAACACGCGCCGGTCAAGGTCCCGACCGCGTGGAAGCAGTGGCTCGTCACCTGGAGCGCCATCCTGCCGCTGAGCATCGTCGTGCCATGGGGCGTCCTGCCGCTGCTCGGGCAGCTCGGCTTCGACCACGACGCCTTCGTGAACAAGGCGGCCGTGACCGCGGCCATCGTGTTCCTGATGGTCTATGTGGTCATGCCGCGCTATACGCGGCTCGTCGCGCCCTGGCTGTTCAAGTAAGCGGCGCGCTGCGGGCCGAGCCGGCCGGCCCCGGCACCCGCGCTCAGACAGCACCGGCCGTGGCGGCCCCGTGGAACAACAGCAGGTTGCCGGTCTCGGTACCCTGGCGCCGCAAGGCCTTCCCATACGCGACCTGGGCCGGCTCCCAGCGCGCCAGCGCCGCGGCGATATCGGCCGGCGCAGATTGCAGCGCATCCGCCAGCGCCAGCGCATTGGCCGCCGCCTTGGACGTGCTGGCCGCCGTATGCGGACGCGGGATCGAGCCGGCGTCGCCCAGGATCGCGATGCGGCCGGACACCATGTGTTCGGAAGCCAGGTCCCGGATGGCCTGCGCGAACGGCTGCTCCGTCGCCGCGACGATCGCGCGGAAGGGCTCGGGCAGCAGGGCCTCGGCATCCTGCTGGAGATGGGCGAGCCAGCGCTCGTCGAGCAGGCCCTCCGGCACCGAGTAGCCGCGCGCCTTGCCATTGCGGTCGGTCATCACGGCAGCGAGCATGCGTGCGTCCGCGACGCGGTACCAGACCCAGTTGTAGAAGCGGTGGCCAGGGCGCGTGTCGTTGTGCTCGCCCGGCACCAGATAACCGAGGATGTGCGAGCCCCGGTTGTTGGCGAAGCCGAAATCGCCGGCCAGCATCTGGCGTGTCGACTCCGGCATGCGGGACTCCGGGACCAGCCCGCGCCAGGCCAGGTAGCCGGCATACGAGGGCCGCGCTTCGGGCCAGATCTGCTGGCGCACGGTCGAGTTGCCGCCGTCGGCGCCGATCAGCAGGTCGCCGGTCTCGACGCTGCCGTCGGCAAAGCGGGCGGTGACGGTGCCGGCCGCCGCATCCTGCTCGATGCCGACCAGCGTCCTGCCCTGCTGATAGCCGGCCTCGCCGAAGGCTGCGCGCAGCCGCGAGTAGATCAGGGACCACGATGTCTGCATCTGGGGCGCGAAGCGCCGGCTGCGCACCGTCCCGTCCGGCTCCAGCACGGTCCGGTAGCGGGAGGCGACGCCCAGCTCGACCTCGCCGGCATCGATGCCCAGGCGGCGGAACACCTCGATCACCTCGGGCTGCAGCACGATGCCGCCGCCGCGGCTGTCGAGGGCATGCGGCGAGCGCTCGTAGATGTCGACCTGCCAGCCGATGCGGCGCAGCAGGTTGCCGATGAACAGTCCCCCGAGGGAACCGCCGATGACCAGCGCGCGGCGCGCCGGGGTGTGCTTGGTATCCATGACAGGCCTCCTTGTTTTGTCGGAGGCCACAGTACGCGCGGCGCGGCCGCGGGAGAATCGCCACGCAGCGCTGCACAGCTTTGCGTCCGGCGCAACGCCTGCGCTGCGGGCCGGCAGGACGGTGCGGAACCGGCCGCGCCGCGCCGGCGCCAGGCCGGCGGCCCCGCCGCAAGCGCCGCCGCCGGCACTTATTGATCAATAGATCATCAACGGACCGCCTGCGGCGCTTCCTGCCCTGGCGCCGGCCGCTTGCCATAGCCGGCGCGCGCCGGCCACCAACAGTCACCGCCAGTCACCGCCAGTCCCGCCCGGCGCCACCACCCGCAGCGACGTCCCGCCGGCGGCTTTGTGCTGGACGCAACGCTACCTTGCGCTGCGCCCTCATTCCAAGCCCGCCTTGCGCCACCTAAGCTTCGGCACATCCCAACCCCGATGCCCGAAACCCGAAGCCATGGAAACCACGACCTCCTCCCTCCACAGCGGCTCGCACCAGGCGGCCGCGCCGATGTCCCCGGCGCTGATTGCGCTGTTCTCGCTGTCCGCCGGCGTGCTGGTGGCCAACCTCTATTACGCACAGCCGATCATCGAACTGATCGCACCGGCCATCGGGCTCTCGCCCCAGGGGGCGAGCGTCATCGTCTCGCTGACCCAGATCGGCTACGCGATCGGCCTGTTCTTCCTGGTGCCGCTCGCCGACCTGCTGGAGAACCGCCGCCTGCTGATGCTCAGCGGCGCCGCCGCCGCGCTCAGCCTGATCGGCGCCGCGCTGTCGTCGCAACCGGGCTGGTTCCTGCTCGTCTCGCTGCTGCTCGGCCTCAGTTCCGTCAGCGTGCAGATCCTGATCCCGCTGGCCGCGCACCTTGCCCCCGAGGCGCTGCGCGGGCGCACCGTCGGCACGATCATGGGCGGCCTGCTCTCCGGCATCCTGCTGTCGCGGCCGCTGTCGAGCATGCTGGCGCAGTTCTTCGGCTGGCGCGCCGTGTTCTTCTCGGCGGCCGCGATGACGCTGGCCACCGTCGCCATCATCGCCATGACCCTGCCGCGCCGCGTGCCGCAGCATCGTGCCAGCTACGCCAGCCTGATCGCCTCGCTCTGGCACCTGCTCGCCCGCTACCCGGTGCTGCGCCAGCGCGCGCTCTACCAGGGCCTGCTGTTCGCCGCCTTCAGCCTGTTCTGGACCGCCGTGCCGCTGGAGCTGGCCAGCCGCCAGGGCCTGTCGCAATCGCAGATCGGCATCTTCGCCCTGGTCGGCGCGCTGGGCGCCATCGCCGCGCCGATCGCCGGCCGTCTTGCCGATGCCGGCCATACCCGCCTGGCCTCGTTCGGCGCCATGGTCGCCGCCGCCGCCAGCTTCCTGCCCGGCCTGGCCGCAGGGCACGCCGCGCTGTACGGCCTCGCGCTGACCGGCATCGTGCTGGACTTCGCCGTGCAGATGAACATGGTGCTGGGCCAGCGCGCGATCTACGCGCTCGATGCCGCCAGCCGCGCACGGCTCAATGCGCTGTACATGACGTCGATCTTCGCCGGTGGCGCGCTCGGATCGGCAGTCGCCAGCACGCTGTATGCCCACGCCGGCTGGCATGGCGTGATCGCCGCCGGCAGCGGCCTGGCCCTGGTATCGCTCGCCGCGCTGGCACTGGCCCCGCGCCGCTGATTCGGCCCGTTCCCCGATAACGCTCACGACCGGAGGTATCCCTGTCATGGACTCCCGACTCTTTTCCCCCATCTCCATCGGCCCGCTCCAGCTCGACCACCGCGTCGTCATGGCACCGCTGACGCGCTCCCGCGCCGGACAACCTGGCAATGTGCCCACCGCGCTGAACGCCGAGTACTACCGCCAGCGTGCCTCTGCCGCGCTGATCATCTCGGAGGCCGCGCAGATCTCCCAGCAGGGCCAGGGCTATGCCTGGACACCCGGCATCCATACCGAGGCGCAGATCGCCGGCTGGTCCGCCGTGGCGGATGCCGTGCACGCCGCCGGCGGGCGCATGTTCCTCCAGCTATGGCACGTGGGACGCGTGTCCCACCCCGTCTTCCAGCCCGGTGGCGCCCTGCCGGTGGCGCCCAGCGCGCTGCCCGTGCCGGGCAAGACCTTCATCCTCGACGAACACGGCCGTGGCGTCTGGGGAGAGATCCCGGTGCCACAGCCGCTGAGCGTCGAAGGGATCGCCGCCATCGTCGCGGACTACCGCCAGGCCGCGCGCAACGCCATCGAGGCCGGCATGGACGGCGTGGAAATCCATGCGGGCAACGGCTACCTGCTGGACCAGTTCATCAACTCGGCAAGCAACCAGCGCACCGACCGATATGGCGGCAGCATCGAGAACCGTGCCCGGCTCCTGCTGGAGGTGGTGGACGCGGTCGCCGCCGAAATCGGCGCCGCGCGCGTGGGCGTGCGCCTGACGCCGATGGGCCGCTTCATGGGCATGGACGACGAGACGCCCGAGGCCACCTTCGTCCATATCGCGCGGCGCCTGAACCAGTGGCCGCTGGCCTACCTGCACCTGGTCGAGCCCGCCATGGTGGGCACCGTCAAGGACGAGGCCGCGGACCCGCGCTGGGACCGCATGATCCGCATGATGCGCGACACCTACCAGGGCGTGCTGATGCTGGCCGGCGGCTACGACGGCCCGTCCGCGGAGAAGGCGCTCGCCGAGGGCCGCGCCGACCTGATCGCCTTCGGCCGGCCCTTCATCGCCAACCCCGACCTGCCGCTGCGCCTGCGCACCTCGGCGCCGCTGAACCAGCCGGATCCGGCCTCGTTCTTCGGCGGCGACGCAGCCGGCTACACCGACTACGCGCCGCTGCCCGACTACGCGCCGCTGCGGTAAGCGACAGACGGTCACGTACCGGGCGCCCTGCGCGCCCGGCCTAACACCTTCGTCTGGTGCGGTCACGACCATTCCGCAATGGCTGCGGTCCGCACCGCCTCCTACACTGCCGAAATCGGCCAGCCCGGGCATGCCGCCCACCGACGCCGGTGCCACGCACCGGAAGCCAAGGAGATTTCCCCATGCCCTCTCGACGCCAATGGTGGATGCTGATCTGCGCCATCGTCCTGGCAGGAGGCGGCCTCGCGCTGTACCTGATGCTGGAGCGGGAGATCGCCCCAGTCCAGGCGCCGGCACCGGAATCATTCGAGCGCGCGCAGGTACTGCGCGGCGCCCGCGTGGCGGCGCTGGGCGATTGCGCGGTCTGCCACACCGCGCCCGGCGGCCAGCCCTATGCCGGCGGCCTGCCGCTGCGCACGCCGTTCGGCACCATCTATTCGACCAACATCACGCCCGATCCCGAGACCGGCATCGGCACCTGGTCGCTGGCGGCCTTCACGCGGGCCCTGCGGCGCGGCATCGCGCGCGACGGCCATCAGCTTTATCCCGCCTTCCCGTATGTCCACTACACGCGCATGTCCGACGACGACATCGCCGCGGCCTACGCTTACCTGATGCGGCGCGACCCGGTATCCGCCGCCGCGCCGCGCAACGACCTGATCTTCCCGCTCGGCTTCCGGCCGCTGGTGGCGTTCTGGAACGTGCTGTTCCTCCGCCCCGGAGCGCAAGCGCCTGACAGCGCCCGCAGCGCGCAATGGAACCGCGGCCGCGAACTCGTCAACGGCCTCGGCCATTGCGCGGCTTGCCATTCTCCGCTGAACCTCATCGGCGGCGAGAAGTCCGGCCAGGCCTTCGCCGGCAACCTCATCGACGGCTGGGAGGCACCTTCGCTGCTCCACCTCGCCAACGGCGCCGTGCCGTGGACCGAGGCACAGCTCGCCACCTACCTGCGCACGGGCATCTCGGGCGCACACGGCGCGGCGGCGGGCCCGATGCTGCCGGTCACGCAGGAACTGGCCACGGTGCCTGCATCCGACGTGGAGGCCATGGCCACCTATCTGTTCTCGCTGCAGCAGCCCGCGCCCGACGACCGCGAGCGGCCGCGCGACACCGCCGGCGCCCCGGTCCCGGGCGATGCCGATGCCGTGCAGCGCGGCCGGGTCCTGTTCGCCGGAGCCTGTGCCTCATGCCACGGCGAGCGCTCGCCCATGCAATCGCTCGGCAAGCGGCCGAGCCTCGCCACCAGCAGCGCGCTCCACTCGGCCAGCCCGCGCAATGCCATCCAGATGATCCTGTACGGCGTGCCATGGCAGGGCGAGCAGGCGCTCCACTACATGCCGCCGTTCCAGCAGGTGCTGGACGACAGCCAGGTCGCCGACCTGGCGGCCTATCTGCGCGCCGCCTACGCCGGGCGGCGGCCATGGGACGGCGTGCCAGCCACCGTCAGCAGCATCCGCAAGGGAGTGATGTCGCAATGATCACGCTGAGAGTCAACGGCAAGAGCCACGCGCTCGATATCGATCCGTCCACGCCGCTGCTGTATGCCTTGCGCGACGAGCTCGGGCTGCACGGCGCCAAGTTCGGCTGCGGCCTCGGCCAGTGCGGAGCCTGCACCGTGCTGGTCGACGACCGGCCGGTCTTCTCCTGCCTGGTCCCGGTGGCCGCGCTGGGGCAGCGCGCGGTCCGGACGATCGAAAGCCTGGGCTCCGCCGAGCGGCCCGGCCCGCTGCAGCAGGCCTTCATCGAACACCAGGCGGCCCAGTGCGGCTACTGCATCGCCGGCATGATCATGCGCGCGCAGGCGCTGCTCGAAGCGAACGCCCACCCCACCGAAGCGGAGATCCGCGCGCACATGGAACCCAATCTCTGCCGCTGCGGCACCCATATGCGGATCCTGGCGGCGATCCGCGCGGCCGCCGCCGGCACCCGCGGCGCGGCCAAGGCGGCGGAGGCCACGCGATGAGCCGCGAGCTCCCCGACGGCCCCGACGGCCCCGACGGCCCCGACAACCCCGCGCGCCGGGCCCTGATGATCGCGGGCTCCCTGGTGGTCGGCTTCACCCTGCTGCCGGCGCGGCGCCCGCTCGCGCAGACGGTGCTGGCCGACGAGGGTGCCGCGGTCACGGTCGCCAGGCAGTTCGTCGCGCTGGCGGGCAGCCTGAAGACCAATCCCTATCTCGACGCCTGGATCCAGGTCGCCCCCGACAACCAGGTGACGGTCTACACCGGCAAGGTCGAGCTCGGCACCGGGGTGCGGACCGCCCTGTTGCAGGTCGCGGCCGAGGAGCTGCAGATCGAGCCCCGCCGCATCGTCTTCCTGACCGCCGACACGGCGCGCTCTCCCGATGAGGGCCTGACCGCCGGCAGCCATACCATGGCGGACAGCGGCAGCGCCTTGCTGAATGCCGCCGCCCAGGTGCGTGGCCTGCTGGCCGACGCCGCCGCGCGCCGGCTGCGCGTCGACCCGGCCAGCCTCACCCTGCGCGACGCCCGCATCGCGGCGCCGGACGGCCGCTCGCTGACGTTCGCCGAGCTGCTGCCGTACGTCAATCTCCACGTGCAGGCCAAGCCCGTCTCGCCGCTGCGCGATCCGGCGGCCTTCACCGTGATCGGCGCGTCGATGCGGCGTCTCGATATCCCCGCCAAGGTCTCGGGGGGACCGAGTTACGTACAGGACCTGCGCCTGCCCGACATGGTGCACGCGCGCGTCGTGCTGCCGCCCGCCTACGACGCGCCGCTGCTCGCGGTCGACGAGGCCGGCGCGCGCGCCACGCCAGGGTTCCTTGCCATCGTGCGCGACGGCAGCCTGCTGGCCGTGGTCGCGCAGAAGGAATGGCAGGCCGTGCTGGCGCAGCGCGCCTTGTCGGCCGGCTGCCGCTGGGGCAAGGGGCGCGCGCTGCCGGCGCCTGACGAAGTGGCCGCGCAGCTGCGGCAGATCGCCACCCAGCACCTGACCATCGCCGACGCCAAGGCGCCGATGCCGGCGGCCGCGCGCACGCTGGAAGCGGCCTACAGCAAGCGCTACCTGATGCACGGCTCGATCGGCCCCTCCTGCGCCGTCGGCCGCATGGAGAGCGGCCGGCTCACGGTCTGGACGCACTCGCAGGGGGTCTATCCGCTGCGCGACGGCCTGGCCGAGATGCTGTCGATGCCGAAGGAGAAGATCCGCTGCGTCCATGTCGAGGGCTCCGGCTGCTACGGTCACAACGGCGCCGACGACGCGGCGGCGCATGCCGCCCTGCTCGCGCGCGCCTTGCCGGGACGCGCGGTGCGCGTGCAATGGATGCGCGACCAGGAAAACCTGTGGGACCACTACACGCCCGCCATGATCACGCAGGTCCGGGCCGGGCTGTCGGCCGACGGCACCATCGTCAGCTGGGACTATGCCTTGTGGAGCAGCTCGCACAACGAGCGCGTGGTCAACGCGGGCCGGCTGCTGCCGGCCACCCAGCTGGCCAAGCCGTTCACACCGGCGCCGTCGGTGCCGATGCTGCAGCCGGAGGGCGGCGGCGACCGCAACGCGATCCCCCTGTACCGCCTGCCAGCCAGGCACATCGTCAATCACTTCTCGCCGACGATGCCGCTGCGCACCTCGGCCATGCGCTCGCTCGGCGCGCATCTCAACGTCTTCAGCATCGAGACCTTCATGGACGACCTCGCGCGCGCGGCCGGCATCGATCCGGTCGAATTCCGCGTGCGTCACATGGATGACCCCCGCGCGCTCGAGGTGATCAGGCTGGCCGCGCGCGAGTCCGGCTGGCCGCGCAAGGCGAAGGCCGCGCGCGCGGGCAAGCGGGGCGTCGGCTTCGCCTTCGCGCGCTACAAGAACCTGATGGCCTATGTCGCCATGGCGGTGGAGGTCTCGGTCGAGCGCGACAGCGGCAGGGTGCGCCTCGAATCGGCGCAAGTCGCGGTGGACTGCGGCCAGGTGGTGAACCCCGACGGCGTGCGCAACCAGATCGAAGGCGGCATCCTGCAGGCCGCCAGCTGGACGCTCTACGAGCAGCTCCGCTTCGACCGCGACGGCATCCGCAGCGTCGACTGGAGCAGCTATCCGATCATGCGCTTCTCCACCGTGCCCGCGCAGATCAAGGTCCACCTGATCGACCGGCCCGGCGCCCCCTTCCTCGGCGTGGCGGAAGCCGCCATGGGGCCGACCGCCGCCGCCATCGGCAACGCCCTGCTGGATGCCACCGGCCTGCGCCTGCGCGACCTGCCGCTGGGCGGCGAAGCGCTGCGCGCGCGGCTCGCCCCCTGAGCCCGCCACCGCCGCGGCAGCAATGCCGCGGCGCCGGCCGGTGGTTCCCGGCTGCCGGCTGCCCGCCATCGACTGCCGCGCCGCCGGTGCGCCTCGCACTTCATTTATCACTCGAAAAACAGCGATTCATCAGGGTAACTACTGCCTGAATCGTTCTTGGTCGCCTGTCACCTCCAACCTATAATTTATCAACCGATCACTGATCGACTGATAAATTAAGGAGAGAGCGATGGCACTGGCCAGGCTTGCACACTATTCCATCCGTACCACCGACCTGGAGCGCTCATGCGCGTTCTATGAGCGTGTCCTGGGCTTCCGGCGCGGCTTCCGGCCGGCCTTCGACTTCCCGGGCGCCTGGCTCTACCTGGGCGACGACGAAAGCGGCTTCGGCACCGTGCACATCATCGGCGTCGATCCGGACAGTCCCGCCGGCCTGTCCGCCTACCTGGGCGACCGGACCCTGCCTGCGTCCGGCACCGGCACCCTCGACCACATCGCCTTCCTCGCCACCGGTGTCCGGCAGATGTGGGACACCCTGCGCGCCGCGGGAATTCCCTGGCGCGACCGCACGGTTCCCGGCCTGGGCCTGCACCAGGTCTTCATCGAGGATCCGTCCGGCGTCACGATCGAACTCAACTACCCCGCGGCGGAAGTCGCCGGCCTCGACATCGCCGGCCTTGCGCAGCCCGACGGCACCCATGCCCTGACTGGAGAACTGGAATGACTACCACACGGCTCACCAAGCCGAAGGCGATCGTCGTAGGCGGCTCGCTCGGCGGCCTGCTTGCCGCCAACATGCTGATGCGCGACGGCTGGGACGTCGAGATCTTCGAGCGCACGCCCGAAGCCCTGGTCGGACGCGGCGCCGGCATCGTCACGCATCCGGAGCTGTTCGAGGCGCTCGCCGCCGCCGGCGTGGCGGTCGACGACAGCATCGGCGTGCACGTGGACAGGCGCATCACGCTGTCGCGCGAGGGCAAGGTCTTGTCGGAACGCGCCATGCCGCAGACGCTGACCGCCTGGGGCAAGATCTACGAGGTCCTGAACCACGCCTTTACGGGCACTTACCGCACCGGCGCCACCGTGGTATCGGCCGATACGCATGGCGACCATGCCGTGGTGACGCTGCAGGACGGCTCGGCGCACCGCGCCGACCTCGTGGTCGCCGCCGACGGCTTCCGCTCGGGGCTGCGCGAGCAATGGCTGCCGGCGGCCGGGCTCGAGTACGCCGGCTACATCGCCTGGCGCGGCCTGGTCGACGAGGCGCAGCTCTCGGCCGGCACCCGCGCGGACATCTTCGAGCAGTTCGCCTTCTGCCTGCCGCCGCATGAGCAGATCCTCGGCTATCCCGTGGCCGGCGCCGCCAACAGCACCGCGCCGGGCCAGCGCCGCTACAACTTCGTGTGGTACCGCGCCACGCGCGAGGACGACGAGCTTCCCGACCTGCTGACCGACGCCAGCGGCAAGTGCTGGCGCAACGGCATCCCGCCCGCGCTGATCCGCCCTCGCGTGCTTGCCGACATGGAGAGCGCGGCCACCGAGCTGCTGGCGCCGCAGTTTGCCGAGGTGGTCGCCAAGACCGCCCAGCCGCTGTTCCAGCCGATCTTCGACCTGACGGTGCCACGCATGGCGTTCGGCCGCATCGCCCTGCTCGGCGACGCCGCCTTCGTCGCGCGCCCGCACTGCGGCATGGGTGTCACCAAGGCCGCCGGCGACGCCATGGCGCTGGTGCGCGCGCTCGGCAGCGGTGCGCCGGTGGCGGACGCGCTCGCGGCCTACAGCAGCGAGCGTGTGCAGATCGGCCACGCGATCGTCGAACATGCGCGCCATCTCGGCGCCTACATGCAGGCGCAACTGAAGAGCGACGAGGAGCGCGCGATGGCCGAGCGCTACCGCACGCCCGAGGCGGTCATGCGCGAGACCGCGGTGTCCCGGCGCTTCTGAGCCCCCTGCCATCCATCGGAGACCCTGCCATGCCCCAAGCCGCCCCCTACCCCTCCCATGCGGACGCCACCGAGCGCGATGCACCGGTGGTCCCCCACCCCATCCTCGGCCGCCCGGACTTCGCCCGCCTGCAACGCATGCGCCGCCGCTTCGCCTGGACGCTGACGGCGGCCATGCTGATGGCCTATTTCGGCTTCATCCTCACGCTGGCCTTCCGGCCGGCCCTGCTGGCCGTGCCGCTGGTTGCCGGCCGGCCCATGACCGTCGGCATCCCCATCGGCTTCGGCATGTTCGCCTTCACCTTCGCGCTGGTCGCGCTCTACGTCCATCGCAGCAATACCGTCTACGACCGGCTGATCGCCGGCATCCGCCAAGGAGAACTGCAATGAAGCGCCTGCTGAGCCTGGTCTTCGCGCTGGCCGCGGCCGCTCCGGCCCTGGCCGCCACACCCCCGGTCGGGCAGGGAATGAACCTGACCGCGATCGGCATGTTCCTGGTGTTCGTCGCGGCCACCCTGGTGGTGACGCGATGGGCCGCCCGCCGCAACCACAGCGTGGCCGACCACTACGCGGCCGGCGGCAGGATCACCGCGCTGCAGAACGGCTGGGCGATCGCCGGCGACTATATGTCCGCCGCCTCGCTGCTCGGCATCTCGGCGCTGGTGTTCACCAGCGGCTACGATGGCCTGATCTACTCGATCGGCTTCCTGGCCAGCTGGCCGATCATCCTGTTCCTGATCGCCGAGCCGCTGCGCAACCTCGGGCGCTACACCCTGGCCGACGTGTTGTCCTACCGGCTGCGGCAGCGCCCGATCCGCGCCTTCTCCGCCACCAGCTCGATCGTGATCGTGCTGCTGTACCTGGTTTCGCAGATGGTCGGCGCGGGCAAGCTGGTGGAACTGCTGTTCGGCTTCAGCTATACCTCGGCGGTGGTCCTGGTCGGCGTGTTGATGGTGGTCTACGTGTTCTTCGGCGGCATGCTCGCCACGACCTGGATCCAGATCATCAAGGCGGCCCTGCTGCTGGCCGGCTGCGCCTTCATGGCCTTCATGGTGATGAGCCGCTTCGGCTTCAGCCTGGACCGCCTGTTCGAGCAGGCCATCGCAACGCACGGCAAGCACGCCGCCATCATGCGCCCTGGCGGCCTGGTCTCGGACCCGGTCTCGGCCATCTCGCTCGGCCTCGCCCTGATCTTCGGCACCGCCGGCCTGCCGCACATCCTGATGCGCTTCTTCACCGTGAGCAACGTCAAGGCCGCGCGCAAGAGCGTGCTCTATGCCACCGGCATCGTCGGCATCGGCTATGCGCTGATCATCGTGATCGGCTTCGGCACCATCGCCCTGGTGGCCGGCGATCCGCTGTACCACAACGGCTCGGGCGCGGTGATCGGCGGCGTCAACATGGTGGCGGTACACCTGGCCCATGCGGTCGGCGGCAACCTGTTCCTCGGCTTCATCTGCGCGGTGGCCTTCTCCACCATCCTGGCCGTGGTCGCCGGGCTCACGCTGGCCGGCTCCTCCGCCATCTCGCACGACCTCTATGCGACCGTCGTGCGCCGCGGCCAGGCCACCGACCACGAGGAAATGCGCGTCTCGCGCGCCACCACGCTCGTGCTGGGCGTGCTGTCCATCCTGCTCGGCATCCTGTTCGAGAAGCAGACCATCGCCTTCATCGTCAGCCTGACCTTCTCGATCGCCGCCAGCTCGAATTTCCCCGTGCTGCTGCTGTCGATCTACTGGCGCGGCCTGACCACGCGCGGCGCGGTCATCGGCGGTACCCTGGGACTGCTCACCGCAGTGGTGCTCACGATCCTGAGCCCGACGGTGTGGGTACAGGTGCTGGGACATGCCACGGCGATCTACCCGTACGAGTATCCGGCGCTGTTCTCCATGCTGGTGGCCTTCGCCGGCATCTACGTCTTCTCGGTGACCGACCGCTCCGCGCGCGGCGCCTGGGAGCGCTCGGCCTACGCCAACCAGCAGGTCGCCAGCGAGCTCGGCATCGCCGGCAGCGGGAAGGCCGGCGGATGAACGCGGCGCCCGCCTGCGCGCCGACGCGGCGCAGGCGGGCCCGGGCCGTTGTTTATCGGTCGATCGGCGGCTTGGTAGAATCCCCGGACATCACCCGCACCCGATCGTCAGAGGGCATCCCATGGAAGCAGGCAGCGCAGCGGACAGCGACGACAACAGGATCACCCGCAGGCTCCTGCCGGAGGAGCGGGAACAGCAGATCGTCGACAAGGCCATCGAGCACTTCACCCGCAACGGCTTCGGCGGCAGCACCCGCGAGCTGGCCCGCCAGATCGGGGTCACGCAACCCTTGCTCTATCGCTATTTCGACAGCAAGGAGGCGCTGATCGAGCGCGTCTACAACGAGGTGTTCAAGTGGCGCCCGGAATGGGAGCGGCAGATCGCCGACCGCTCCATTCCGCTGGCCGAGCGGCTGTACGTCTTCTATCTCGACTATGCCTCGGTGATCCTGCGCGAGGAATGGATCCGCCTGTTCATCTTCGCCGGCCTGACCCACGAGGGCATCAACAACAAGTACCTGAGCAAGCTGCGCAGCAAGGTCTTCCTGCCGGTGCTGGCCGAAGTGCGCGAGGCCTTCGGCATCGCCCCGCCCCGCCATGCCGCCGACACCGAGGCCGAGATCGAGATGATCTGGGGCCTGCATGCCGGCATCTTCTACCTGGGCGTGCGCAAATGGATCTACGGGCTGAAGGTGCCGGGCGACATGGCAGCGGTGATCCGCCAGAAGGTCGACGTCTTCCTGCACGGCGCGCCGGCGGCGATGCGCAAGCTGCGCGACGGCGGGCGTACCGCGCCATAGCGGCGCGACCGGATCGTCCGCCCCGGCCCGCGCGCAACGGCATGGCGCGCCGGCTCGATGCCGGGCGGTGAAGATCGGCGTTGCGAGCAGTACAACGCAGCTTTCGGCCTGACCCCGCTTATCGCCGTCGCGCGCGGGGCGCATCATGGCTCCATCACCTGGAGAACCAGCCATGACGCTCAACATCACCATCACTTCCGACTTCATCTGCCCCTGGTGCCTGATCGGGGAACGCCGCCTGGACACGCGGGAGGTCCGCGACGCCGAACGGGCGGTGCAGGCCGGCGGTGTCCGCAGCGTGCCGCAGTTCGACATCGACGGCGAGATCGTCAGCGGCGCGCAATCCGTCGCGGTGTTCGAGGCGGCACTGCGCCGGGCCGTGGCGCAGCAGGACGACTGCAGCAACGGCGCCTGCTCGCTGTCCTGAACATCGTCCCCCTGGGAAGAAGGAGCACCACCGTGCGCACACCATCGCCATCCGGACAACACCGCGGCTTTGCCAGGATGTTCCAGCCGGACCGCCTGACCCTCGGCCTGATGCTGCCGCTGGCCCCCTTGGAGAACGGCATCCCCGACATGCGCGGGCAGCTCGACCTCGCCGCGCGCGCCGACCGCCTCGGTTTCGCCACGCTATGGGTCCGCGACGTGCCGCTGTTCGATCCGCAGTTCAATGACGCCGGCCAGATCTACGACCCCTGGGTCTGGCTCGGCCAGCTGGCGACGGTGACGCGCGACATCGCCCTCAGTGCGGCCGGGATCGTGCTGCCGCTGCGCCATCCGCTGCACACGGCGAAGGCCGCCGCCTCGGTCGACGTCGTCAGCGGGGGGCGCTTCGTGCTGGGCGCGGCCTCGGGCGACCGCCCCGCCGAGTATCCCGCCTTCCATCTCTCGCACGAAGCGCGCGGCGCGGCCTACCGGGAATCCGTCGAAGTGATCCGGCGCAGCACCGCGGAAGACTTCCCGCGGCTGTCCGGCAGCTTCGGCACCCTGGACGGCCTCGACCTGCTGCCCAAGGCGAGCGGACGCTACCTGCCCATGCTGGCGGTCGGCAGCGCGCAGCAGACGCTGCAGTGGATCGCGCGCAATCTCGACGGCTGGGTCACCTATTTCCGCCCCATCGAAGCCCAGAAGCCGAGGATCGACATGTGGCGCAGCGCGGTCGAGACCCAGGCCCACGGGGCCTTCCGTCCCTTCGCCACGTCCATGTTCATCGACCTGGCCGACGACCCGGACGCCGCGCCGTCGCCGATCTTCCTCGGCTATCGGCTCGGCCGCCACCGCCTGCTGGAAGAGCTCGACGCCCTGGCCAGGCATGGCGCGAACCACGTGGCTTTCAACCTGCGCCACAGCACGCGGCCGGCCGGGGAGGTCCTGGAGGAACTGGCCGAGTTCGTGCTTCCGCGCTATCCCAGCGCTTGAATGGATGGCAGCGCGGCAGCCGCCGGCGCAAGCCGGCAGTCGGTCTCAGACAAAGCGTGGGATAGGCCCGCGTTGCGGTGTCTGGTTCGGCAGATCGACTTCCTGCCGGTCGATGTAGCACCATCCCCAGCCCTCCGGGGGATCGTAGCCCTCGATGATGGCGTGCCCGGTCGCTTCGAAATGCGCGCGGGCATGCTTGTGCGGCGAGCTGTCGCAGCAGCCGACGTGGCCGCAGGTCCGGCACAGGCGGAGGTGCACCCACGCGCTGCCGATCCTCAGGCATTCTTCGCATCCCCGTGCGCTGGGCACGACATCGAGTATCCCGTCGGTGTGCTGGCATGAGTTCATGCTGACTCCTTGTTCAGGCTGCTGAGGTAAGCGTGGGCCCCATCGCCGACCGCCGCCGCGACGCGCTTGGTCGAGCCGGCGCGGACGTCACCGATGGCGAAGACCCCGGGCATGCCGGTCTCGAGCCTGGGCGGCCGCCAGGACGGGGAACATCTGGTGCCTGCGCCCCCGGCGTCATCTGCGTGCGGCTGGGTCATGGACCTGCTCCCATGGTCAACGGCGCCCGGCGGGCGCATCGTCCAGCGCAGCCGCCGCCGTGGAATCCCCGGGCGGTTGGCATGCTGCGGCTCCGCGCTACGCGAGGCGGGTATCGATCGGCAAGCCGGACTTCAGCGTCAGCGTCACAGGCGTGCGCTCGGCGATCTCCGCCAGGCGCGCCTTCTGGCCGTCGTCCAGCCCCTGTATCGCCAGCGTCCGTTCGATGCGGCGCTCCTCGCTGCCCACGATGCGCAGCGAGACATCGAGCGACGCGAAGGACCAGCCCTTGCGTTCGGCATACATCTTGAGGGTGATCGCCGTGCAGGCGCCGAGGCTGGCCAGCAACAGGTCATAGGGTGCAGGGCCCGCGCCTTTGCCGCCCAGCGCGGGCGGCTCGTCCGCCGTGATGGCGTGTCCGCCCACGACGATGTCCGTGCGATAGGGCGTCGATTCGATATGGGCGCTGCCGTGGGTCATGGTACCGGCTCCTCGGGATGATGTGGCGAAGCATGGAATAGGGCCCGCTCACCGCCAGCCCGCCTCCGGCATCCTCGCAAAACGACGGTGACACCAGTAAACCTTTGGTATGCACCGGCAAACCCGCGTCCTGCCGGCCCTGCGCCCACCTTGCAGGGCACGGCGTCCGGAATGTACGGTAGCGCGCTGCGGCGTGGCGGTGCGGGGCCTTGTGGACCATGGTGCAGGCATAGTCGACACCTGTCTGCCGGCTTGGAAGCGGCAGGGCCTGCCCGCAGGTCCATGCGCCCGACGTCATCGAGGCCGCGAGGTCAGGCCGGATGGGCGCGGACCCCGCGATGCAGCTTGCGGGTCGCCCCGCCCGCCGGCTCAGTGGCCAAGACCGCTCGCCGCGATCTGCTGCTCCACGAACTGGGCGAACAGCGCATGCAGCCGTGTCGTCGGGTGAAGGTCGTCGGCGAACATATAGGTCTGATCGGCATTGGCCGTCACGTAGGTGGGCGGCGAGCACAGCAGGGCCGTGTTATCGGGCGTCTTCGCCGGGTCGCAGGCGACGCTGGTGTTCGACACCAGGAAGCCATCCGCCTTGAAGTTCGCGATGACCTGGTTCTCCCATGTGTAGGAATCGATCTGGATGACCTTGCCCTGCACGCCGTCGGCCTGCAGCGCCGAGTTCAGTCTGTCGTTGAAGATCTGCGACAGCTGTGTCAGGGTTGCCCCGCCGTCGGCCGCCGCAAGCCCTTTGGGCGCCAGTCCGATATTCGGGACATTGACCACGACCACATGCGTGGCGCCATTCTGGACGATCTGCGCGACCACCTGGGCCAGGGTACTTGCCGCGGTCTGCACGGTCTGTGCCGCGGCCGGCAAGGCTCCGGCGCGCAGCACGTCGTTCGCGCCGGCGAAGACCAGCACCAGTTGACTGGAGTCGAAGCGGCCGTGCGTGTTCAGGTAGGACGAGACCTGTTGCGTGACCGGCATTTCGACATTGCCGATCACATCGGTCAGGAAATCGTACAGATTGGCCGCCGTTGCCACCGTGGCGCCGCCCTCCGCATAGCCGAAGCCGCCGTGCGCGCTCAACTGATGTGCCGCGCTGATCGTGAATGCCGCGGTGAGCGTGTCGCCATAGTATTGGGCGACGTCCTGGGTCCAGACCTGGCCCGGATTGGTCGTGAAGCGCCCTCCGCCGACGGCGCTGGCGAGCGGCGCATAGGTGCCGACATCCGACAGGCTGTCGCCGAACGAGACGATCTGCAGGTGAATGCCGCCCGCCGGGGCAGCGGCGCCATTCGAGCCCCCTCCCCCACCGCCGCCACCGCCACCGCCACATGCAGCAAGCAGTGAAAGCACCGTGGCAAGCATGGCGCCCCGTACCTTGTGATGGCTTCCTTGCATCGCTCCTCCACCGTGGAAATCGGCCGCAGGCGGCCACGAACATCAGGCCGGTGCCTCCGGGGGCACCTTCCCTTCGGTGGGCGAGCAGCGAGTCCGGGACCGGACGCGGGTTGCCCGTCGACTTTCATTGTAGGCAGCACGCGGTGGCATTGGCAGGCGGAGATCGTGACCGGCGGAGGCGGCCTCGGCCGCGAGCGTTCCCGCGCACACGCTAGCCACGGCGATCGTCGCGGTGGTCGTCGCGGCGGTCGTCACGGCGGTCGTCACGGCGGTCATGGCGGTAGTCATCTCGGTGGTCATCATGATGAAACGCCCTGCCTTGCGGATGGCGACGGTTCCACTCTTCGCGTGCCCACCACCGGCGACCGTCCCAATAGCGGTCGCCATGCCAGCCGATGACCACATTCGGCTCCTCCACGACAGTGGGCGCCTGCCCATAGACCGCCGGCGGCGCCGGCTCGACATAGGCCAGGGCACTCCGCTCGTCCGCGGACTCATGCGCCAGCGTGACGGCCGAGGCCGCCATGGCGAGGATGCCGAGGGAGAAACAGGTCGCGTAGCATCGGAGCATGATCCACCCCCATTGGGAAAGCCATCGAGTACTTCCACTCTATGGCGGCGAACCTGCCGGCTGCCTGCGGCGCAGGCTGAAAGGCCTGTCGGTCCTTGTCCTACATCGCCGAGTTCACCCGGGATGCCGCACGCTGCGGGAGCAGCAGGATGCAGCCTGCAATGAAGGCAACCAGGACACCCGACGCATAGAAGCGGCTGAAGTGCAGGCCGCCTTGCGCGACAGGCTTGTCGAGCAGGTCGCCGAGGGTCGCGCCAAGCGGACGCGTGAGCACGAATGCGACCCAGAAGAGCGCGGTGCGCGAGATCCTCGGCCAGAGCCGGAGCAAGGCCGTGATGAGAAGCCCGCCAGAGAAGATCGCCGCGCCGACTTCATAGCCGAGCCCGAGGCCGCCCCGGTCCTCGCCGGCCACCCAATCGCCGAGTGCGGTTCCGAGCGTCTGCGAGAACATGATGGTGATCCAGTAGAACCATTCCGCGCGCGCGCTGACGACGCTCCCGACGGAAACCGTGCCCTCGACGCGGTACCAGACCGCCAGGCTCGCGACCAGCAGCGTGGCGACGATGGAGACCCCGCCCGGATAGCCGACGCCGAGCGAGCGGTCGCAGAAGTCGGCCAGCGTCGTGCCAAGCGTCGTCGTGGCGACGATCGTGGCCCAGTACAGCACCGGGTAGAACCGGCTCGCACGGATCTGGGCCGAGACCAGCACGAGGAAGCCGGCAAGGAAGATCAGGGAGCCGACGAGATAACCGAGCTTGAGCGACATCGTCACCCAGTCGCCGCTGGTTTCACCAAGCGTGGTCGCTGCAATCTTGATGATCCAGAAGCCGAACGTGATCGCCGGCACCTTGCTGACAGCGTCTTCGAGGGGACTTCGGGGATTGGAACGCATAGGTAGGGTCCTTTGCTGCCGCCTTGCCGCGCACGGATGCGCGCGGATGGGAATGCAGCCGATGCGGGCAGTTCCTTTCCCTGTTCGATGCCGTGCGTGGCGAGGGTTCAGCCAGCGTTGTGACGGTTTGTAACCGGTGGTCCGATCCGCTCGCACCTGCTGGATCCGCCTGGCGCGCCTGGATCCGCCTGAAAGGGAGCAAGCGCCACGCCGGGTCTTTGCCTGGGGCGTCCCGGGCTCACATCGAGCGGTTGAGCCGGCCATCGTTTCGCAGAATAGGAGATCGTCCGACATCCGTATCGACGGCCCCATCCTAGAACGAAAGCACAGCCACGTGAAACGCGGTGTGTCAATACCAGCGGCGCGATGAGATGAAGAAGCGGCAGTTGTGATGGACTGCAGGAAAGACCCAGGGCCGATGAGCGTTCCAACACCTGATGCCGTGTCGCGGCAACGCGCCGTTCTCATCAAGCGGCAAGCGCTGGCGCGGCATGCGGGATAGATGGGATAGATGGGATAGGTGGGATAGGGATCGTGCGGCCTTTGCCGCGTCGCCTGGAGCGGACGCGGCGGCGACGAATCCTCCATGCCATCCTCAAAGGAGAGACCATGCGCAAGACCCGAACGACCCGAACGACCTCGCACACCCGTGCGTTCCGCAAGACCTGCCTGGCAGCAGCGCTGGCAGCGGCCACGGGTACCGTGCTGGCACTGGATAGCGGCGGCATCGTGCGCACAGCCGCGGACGACTACTCGACAACGGCGCCGGCCACCGCGCCGGCCAACCCTGCGGCGCCTGCCCAGTCCGGCCGCATGCAGGGCGAGCGTGACACGCAACAGCCCGCAACCCCGGCCATGAGTTCAGACAAGGCTAAGGAGAAACTGAGCGACAGCACCATCACCACCAAGGTCAAGGCCAAGCTGCTGACCACCAAGGACCTGAAGTCCACCGGCATCCACGTCAAGACCAGGGACGGCGTGGTCAATGTCAGCGGCAACGTGCCGAGCAAGGAGCAACACGATCGCGCGCTCGAGACGATCCGCAGCGTGAAGGGCGTGAACTCCGTCCACGACACCTTGAAGATCTCCTCACGCTGACGCAGCTGACGCAGCCGACGCAGCCGACGCAGCCGACGCGCCGCCCGGCCCGTCCCCCGCGCCCCGCGCGGGAGGGCCGGAGCGATGCGACCCATCGCCCGCCTCGAAGGAGTCATCGTGCACCTCATCACCAGCGCTGGCCCACTTATCTCGCTGATCGCTGGGATCCTGATCCTGCTGATTCCGCGCCTGCTCAACTACATCGTCGCCATCTACCTGATCGTCATCGGCTGCCTGGGATTGTTCGGCGGGCATGTGCGTTGAGTGCAGGCACGTACCGCGTCCTGGCGACACGGTCAGGGAGCGGTCGCAGGCCGCGTCGGCGTCGATGCCTTGGCGCGCATTGACGCCTTGACCTTCTATTCCGGGAAGCTGTCCACCTGGATCACCTTGTCGAGCGCACGCAGGAAGGCCAGCGCCTGCGGTGCGGCTGACGTCGCGGCGATTTCCTCCAGCGCCTTGGACTGGCGGATGGCGCCGGCCAGCCGCTGGCTCTCCTCTTCGCCGATCTCCTGCGCCAGTGACAGCAGATCATGCAAGTCACGGAGGCCCCCCGCACGGGGCAGACCCATATCCGGGCAAAGCCGGCCGATGACGAGCGGATCGTCAAGTGCCTCGGCAATCGCCAGGGTTTCCGCGTCACGCAAGCGCCGAATCGGCCGGA
Source organism: Cupriavidus sp. USMAHM13 (assembly GCF_001854285.1). NCBI lineage: Bacteria > Pseudomonadati > Pseudomonadota > Betaproteobacteria > Burkholderiales > Burkholderiaceae > Cupriavidus > Cupriavidus sp. USMAHM13. The sequence continues at coordinate 1,428,390 of NZ_CP017752.1, read as the reverse complement.
GTCCCCCCAGCGCGACCATGCCGGCCACCCTCAGCGCCGGATTGGAGACATTGCCATACAGCGCATGCAGGGCTGCACTGGCGAGCCAGATCTGCTGCCGGACAGCGCCATGCACGACCGGCGCGAGTCCCGCATCCGGCTGCCCGGCGTATCGCCACAAGCAGGCACATGCCATATAGAGATGCGACAGCGCATCGCCCAGACGCGTCGACAGCAATTCGAGACGCTTGAGCTTGCCACCCAGGATCCCGACGCAAACGTCCGTGGTGAAGGCAAAGCTGGCGGCGAGCCGGGTAATCGTGCGTGCCTCGCGCTCGAAACCCCGAGGGACCTGGCCCAGCAGCGGCGCCTGGAGAAGAATGCCGCGCAGGCAGTGCAGCACTTGGCCGCAATGCCCGAGCAGGGCTTCGCCGAGGGCACTGGCGTCGCGCTGCTCGACTGCCTGGATTTCCCTCAGCAGATAGGGATGGCAACGCACCGCCCCCTGCCCGAAGATGATCAGCGCGCGGGTGAGGATGTTCGCCCCTTCGACGGTGATGGCGATCGGCGCATGGCGATAGGCGATCGACAGCAGGTTGGACGGGCCGGCGCAGATGGCCTTGCCGGCGAGGATGTCCATGCCGTGGTTGAGCGCTCGGCGCGCCGCTTCGGTCGAATGGTATTTCACGATGGCGCTGGCTACGCTCGGCCGCTCGCCCTGGTCGAGGACGCAGGTGGTCAGCCGTCGCGCGGCATCGGTGGCATAGAGCTCGGCGGCCATCTGCGCCAACGGCGTGGCGATGTTGGGGAAGCGGTGGATGGACAGGCCGAACTGATTGCGCAGTCGCGCGTAGCCGTTGGCCACATACAGCGATGTCTGCTGCAGCGCCACGCTGAGGGCAGGCAACGATATCCCGCGGCCGGTGGCCAGGCACTCCATCAGCATGCGCCACCCCTTGCCGATGTTCTGCTTGCCGCCGATGACCCAGTCGAGCGGAATGAACACGTCTTCGCCCTGCACAGGTCCGTTCATGAAGGCCCCGTTCATCGGCCTGTGGCGTGCGCCGATGCGCAGGCCCGGATGCGGCACCGGGATCAGCGCACAGGTGATGCCCAGCTCCTGCGAGCCCGCGGGCCTGGCCGGATCGATGGCGTTGAAGGCAAGGCCGACGACCGTGGCAACCGGTGCCAGTGTGATGTAGCGCTTGGAGAAGGTCAGCGCGAAGCCCGGGGTCATGGCACCGTTCCATTCACGCTGCGTCAGTACCCCGACATCGGGGATCGCCGCCGCGTCCGAGCCCGCATAGGGAGAGGTCAACGCAAAGCACGGCAGATCCTCGCTGCGCGCCAGGCGTGGCAGGTAATGCGCTTTCTGAGCCTCGGTGCCGTAGCGCAGCAGCAATTCGGCGGGCCCGAGCGAATTCGGCACCATCACGGTCACCGCCGCGGCCAGGTTGACGCTTGCGATGCGCGTGACGACGGCGGCATGGGCGGCATGGCTGAACTCGAGTCCGCCGTAGGCGCGCGGGATGATCATGCCGAAGAAGCGATGCCTGCGCAGGTAGCTCCAGACTTCAGCCGGCAGGTCGTGCGCCTCGTCGATGGCGAAGTCGTCGAGCATGCCGCACAGTTCGGCCACCTGCTCTTCGAGGAAGACCCGCTCCTCCTCATCCAAGCGCTCGGCCGGGATCGCCGCCAGCCTGGCGAAATCGGCTTTGCCCGCAAACAGGCAGCCTTCAAACCCGACCGTACCGGACTCCAGCGCGGCCCGTTCCGTCTCGCCGATCTTCGGCAAGGCCTCGGTGAACGCGGCCATCAGGAGCCGTCCGAGCAAGGATGACAGCATCGGCGTGTGCCAGGTCGGGGGATTCGGTGGCACGCCCTGCGCCGCGCCGGTTCCCGCCAGGCGCGCGGCGGCCGGCCTAGGCCGATTTCCTCGCGCCCGTCAGGGGCAGCACCAGCACCAGCACCAGCACGATGCGCGATGCGCCGGGCGGCGCTCAGGCATGGATCCAGGCCCGCGCCTGCTCCAGTTCGTCGATGTGGAACGTCTTGACTTCTGCCTTGGTGAAGAACCGCGCCAGATGCATCGAAGCGTGGATCCATCCCGCGTCGGCCACCACGGCGGCGCGCGTGATCCTGCGCGCCAGCGGAACGCCGAGCGTCAGGTCGGTCCACAAGGCCTTGGGTTCAATGCCGGTGAAATGCTCGATGCGCTCGAGCACGCGGGTCTTGCCATGCAGTTCGAGATCCCCGCGCATGCGCTCGATCGCGTCGCGCAGGTCCTGGTCGGTGACCTTGCCTTCGACCGATATTTCGACGACCGGGGAATCGGGGTCGGTGTGGTAGAGGATCATGACGGAACCCCCTGGCTGGAAAGACGTGACATGAAAGACGTGACACGCTCAGGCACGGACAGAGCCGGCGTTCGATCACGCTTTGATGGTACGCCTTTTCATCGGGCCCGGATCACAAGGGGGCGCTGGCTCGTCCGAATGGAATCCGCCAGCCGCGGGACGAGATTGCCATGATCGGTTGACGATGAGGCGTGGGAGAGACAAAAGAGGCTGCCTGCGGTCTCGTCTCAGATCAACGGGGTGCCGGTCACTGAAGGTCACTGAAGGTCACTGACGAATCAGAGAATTGCACAGCCCTGCTCCAAACCAGGTAGTGGCAATGGCTGGGGCGGGCCGATGCGCCCCGGGCGGAGGGGGGTGGACCGCCATGGCGCATCCAGGAACGCGCCATTCCGACCACCCCCGACGGGCAGGTAGAACCCGTCAGCCACACCTACTCATTGCGGTCGTACGAGAACTGGATGCCAGCCGTGCCGCCGGTTTCGATGAACAGGTTGATGAAAGCCGGCACGGTCTCGCTGCGCGACCAGTCGCGCTGCAGTTCGCAGAACAGCTGCGCCACGCTGATCATCTTGCCGCCGGCTTGCTCGATGCGGCGCAGCGCCGCCTCGTGCGCGGCCAGCGAGGTGCCGCCGACCGCGTCGACCACGACATAGACTTCGTAGCCCTCCGCCAGCGCATCCAGTGCCGGGAACGTCAGGCAGGCCTCGGTCCACAGCGCCGTCATGATGAGCTTCTTGCGGCCCGTCGCCTTCACCGCTGCGCGGAACTCCACGTCCTCCCATGAATTGATGCTGGTCCGGTCGTAGGTCGGATGGTCCTTCAGCACCTTGGCGAGTTGCGGGATCGGCGGCTTGTTCAGGCCGGTCTTGACGTTCACCGTCGAGTGCACGATCGGCAGTTTGTAGGCAAGCGCTGCCTGCGCGGTACCGACGATGTTATTGACGAGCAATTGCCGATCCATCGAGGCGATCGAGTTCACCTGCACCGGCTGGTAGTCGATGACGACGAAGGCTGCATTCTGCGGCGTGAGCAGATGGTCCTTGAGAGGATCGCGGATGGGTTCGCTGGCCATGGTGGTCTCCTGGAAAAATGGGCAGACGCTCGCTTTGCGGTGCGCGTCGCACCGCTGGTCAATGACCGGTTCCCGGTTGCGGCGAGCCCTTGCAGCATAAGTGAGGACCGCCCGCCAGCGTGATAGCGAGCGGCAGAACTTGCTGTTCGACGCTGCCGAACGATGCGTAGCAGCGCCGCGGCTGGCGGCTCCCCCTATCCAGCCTGCCCTGAATCCGGCCTCGTCGATGGGCCTCGCGATGCTTCGTTCCCGGCCTCGCCTGGCTTCTCGACAGACCGGGTGAGTCAACCGACTCCAGAATCAGGACACCGGCCGCTCAGCCTGCGGCCCCCGGCCTTGCCACGATCAGGTCGATGGCGGATGCAATCAGTGCGTCGATCTGCGCCTCGCCAGGGCGCTGTCCGGTGGCGAGCGTGCGATGCAGGACACCGGCAATGACCATGCTGTGGAAATGCTGCGCCGCCACTTCGGGCGTGGTGTTCAGTTTCGTACCGGCAGCCTGTTGCCGCGCCAGGTAGGCGGCGATGAACTGGCAGGTAGCCAGCGGTCCGCGCGTGTACCAGACCTGCCCGATCTCGGGAAAGCGGCGCGCTTCAGCAATGATCAACCGCAGGAACGCCAGGTGGCTGTCCTGCAGCAATGACTCGAGGAAACCCCGTGCGAGCACGTGCAGCCCTTGGGCCGTACTGTTGCATGACGGTTCCATCTGCTCGACCTTCTCGAGGAAGCGGTCGCACAGCGCCTCGACCACCGCGACGAAGAGGCCGTCCTTGCCGCCGAAATAGCTGTAGACATTGGTCTTCGAGCCACCGCAGGCCTTGACGATTTCATCCACGCTGACGCCATCGTAGCCGTTGGCCAGGAACATCCCGGCGGCAGTTTCCAGGATCGCCGCACGCTTGGCTTCGCCGCGGCGCGTGATGCGCACGGCGGGCTTGTCCGCGGAGGCGGGCGGTTTCTGCGTCGGCGATGGCATAGATTTCACAGGACGGTTCCGGAACGGATGGGATGGACGGCGCAGTCTACCAAAGGCAACCGCCCTCAACAAAGCGTACCATACCGTACGGTTTGTGCTATATTGAGATCGCTGCCGGCACCGCGCTACCCGCCCAACGCCGCGGCCTGCCTCACCTGAATGAAGGAGATGAAATCTTGAAGACCGCCTGTCTGGCCACCGCCGCCTTGCTGATCGTCGCCGCCGGCGCACAAGCCGCCCCCCGCAAGACCGACCCGTTCATCGATGGTGCTCGCAGTGAAGCGCCCGCTCCTATCCAACCACTCGCCGCGCGCGGCACGCCGCAGCCCTTGGCCGATGAACAGTTCCGCGCACTTGCCTTGCGCAAGACCGATCCCTTTACCGACGGCGCGGTACGCAGCACCGCACCCTACGCCGACGGCGCCGCGAAACCCGTCGATGCGTTCACCGACGGCGCCTGACAGCGCCTCGCCGTCACGCACGGCGCATTCCCCTGCGTGACGGTGTGCCCCGATGCCGCACACGATATTCGCCACGGCGCGCCTTACCCGCCCAGCGCCCCGGTGCTAGTGTCCCCGTGCGTCGCTCCCCTTCATCGCGGCCTTGTCCGCACCCTTGCCCATGTCGGGCCAACAGGAGACCATCATGTTGCCCGTGATGCCTATTTCGTCCTCGAACGACAACGACAACGACATCGATGCACAGGAAACCCAGGAATGGCTGGATGCCCTGGAAGGCGTCATGGCCCATGAAGGCCCGGAGCGCGCGCACTTCCTCATCGAGCAATTGATCCGGCGCGCCCATGAGGCCGGCATCTACCTGCCATTCAGCGCCAACACGGCTTACCTGAACACGATTCCGGTCGAACGCCAGGCGCGCAGCCCTGGCGACCACGAACTGGAGCATCGCATCCGCTCCTATATCCGCTGGAACGCCATCGCCATGGTGCTGCGCGCGGGGCGTGACACCAACGTAGGCGGCCATATCGCCAGCTTCGCCTCGGCGGCCACCTTGTACGAAGTCGGCTTCAACCACTTCTGGCACGCGCCCTCCGGGCGGCACGGCGGCGACCTGGTGTTCTTCCAGGGACACTCGGCGCCGGGCTTCTACGCCCGCGCTTTCCTGGAAGGCCGGCTCAGCGAGGCGCAGATGGACAACTTCCGGCAGGAAGTCGGCGGCCAAGGCATCTCCTCCTACCCGCATCCCTGGTTGATGCCGGATTTCTGGCAGTTCCCGACCGTGTCGATGGGTCTTGGCCCGATCATGGGCATCTACCAGGCCCACTTCATGAAGTACCTGCAGGACCGCGGCTTCGGCGACCACCATGCACGAAAGGTGTGGGTGTTCTGCGGCGACGGCGAGATGGACGAACCCGAGTCGCGCGGCGCGCTGGGCATGGCCGGGCGCGAGCGGCTCGACAACCTGGTCTTCGTCATCAACTGCAACCTGCAGCGCCTGGACGGCCCGGTGCGCGGCAACGGGAAGATCATCCAGGAACTCGAAGCGGAATTCCGCGGAGCCGGCTGGAACGTGATCAAGGTGGTGTGGGGCAGCAAGTGGGACGCGCTGCTCGCGCGCGACAAGGAAGGCATCCTCGCGCAGCGGATGATGGCATGCGTGGATGGCGACTACCAGACCTTCAAGTCCAAGGACGGCGCCTATGTGCGCGAGCATTTCTTCAACACGCCCGCGCTCAAGGCGCTGGTGGCGGATTGGTCCGACGACGACATCTGGCTGCTCAACCGTGGCGGCCACGATCCGCACAAGGTCTACGCGGCCTACCTGGCCGCGGCCAGCCACACCGGCCAGCCCACCGTGATCCTGGCCAAGACCATCAAGGGTTACGGCATGGGCGAGGCCGGAGAGGCCCAGAACATCACCCACCAGCAGAAGCACATGCGCGTGGAAACGCTGGCGCGCTTCCGCGAGCGCTTCCGCCTGCCGCTGAGCGACGAGCAGTTGGCGGATCTCAGCTACCTGAAATTCGAGGAAGGCTCGCGCGAGCACGCCTATCTGCACGAATGCCGGCAGGCGCTGGGCGGCTACCTGCCCTCGCGCCGCCGCACGGGACCCTCGTTGCCGGTGCCGCCGCTCTCGGCATTCGACACCCAGCTCAAGGCCAGCGGCGAGGGCCGTGAGTTCTCTACCGCGATGAGCTTCGTGCGCATCCTCAATGGTCTGCTGCGCGACAAAGTGCTCGGCCGCCGCATCGTGCCGATCGTCTCGGACGAATCGCGCACCTTCGGCATGGAAGGGCTGTTCCGGCAGATCGGCATCTGGTCGCAGCAGGGGCAGACCTACACGCCGCAGGATGCCTCGCAGCTGAGCTTCTACAAGGAATCGAAGGACGGCCAGATCCTCCAGGAAGGCATCAACGAAGCGGGCGCCATGGCCGAATGGATCGCCGCTGCCACGTCGTACAGCACGCACGGCGAGCCGATGATTCCCTTCTTCATCTTCTATTCGATCTTCGGCTTCCAGCGCTTCGGCGACCTCGCCTGGGCTGCCGGCGACCAGCGCGCCCGCGGCTTCCTGCTGGGCGGCACGGCGGGCCGCACCACGCTCAATGGCGAGGGCCTGCAGCATGAAGATGGCCACAGCCTGGTGTGGGGCAGCGCCATCCCCAACTGCATCTCCTATGACCCCACCTTTGCCTATGAACTGGCGGTGATCATCCAGGACGGCCTGCGCCGCATGCTGCAGGAACAGGAGGACGTCTACTACTACATCACCGTGATGAACGAAAACTACGAGCATCCGGCGATGCCGGAAGGAGCGGAGCAGGACATCCTGAAAGGCATGTACGCGTTCCGCCGCGCTGGCGATGGCCAGGGAGCGCGCGTGCAGTTGCTCGGTGCGGGCACGATCTTGCGTGAGGCCATCGCCGCGGCTGACCTGCTGGAACAGGACTGGGGCGTCCAGGCCGACCTGTGGGCCTGCCCGAGCTTCACCGAACTGGCTCGCGACGGCAACGACGTGGTGCGCTGGAACCTGCTGCACCCCGACCAAGCGCCGCGGCAATCGCATGTGGAACGTTGCCTGGCCCAAACCCGCGGCCCGGTCATCGCCGCTACCGACTACGTGCGCTTGCTGGCCGAACAGATCCGACCCTTCGTGCCGCGTGCCTACACCGTGCTGGGCACCGACGGCTACGGCCGCTCGGACACCCGCGAAAAACTGCGCGACTTCTTCGAAGTGGACCGCCGCTGGATCACGCTGGCGGCACTGAAGGCGCTGGTAGACGAAGGCTCGCTGGAACGAAGCGTGCTGCGGGACGCCATCACCAGGTACGGTATCGACCCGGAGAAGCGCAATCCGCTGCATGGATGAGCCGCGGCCGGCGACACCTCCGCTGCCCCTCCCCAAGGCCGCGTTCCGGGGCGCCGCACGGGGGCCGGCCGGCCCAAGCGATCGCTTTGCCGCAGCGCAACAGAGATCCGCGATCGCCGCGCCATAGCGCAACGGGTCGGGCGGCAGGTTGCCGCATGTGGACAAGCACGCAAGCACCGCTCTTTTGCACTACCGTTCAATCTCCTGTCACGACGAATGCGCAAAGCCAATATGCAACTCAGGACCGAGGAGATCGAAGCCTACCTGCTGGTGGTGGAACTGGGCAGCGTCAGCGGTGCCGCACGCCGCATGTCGCTATCGAAGTCGGTCGTCAGCAAACGCATCAACGACCTCGAGCGCAGCCTTGGCGTCACATTGCTGCAGCGCTCCACGCGCCGTGTACAAGCCACCGAAAGTGGCCAGCATTTCTACGATCAGGCCCGTGCCGCGATGACGCAGCTGACCCACGCCGCGGAGAGCATCTCGGAGACGTCGCAACAACTGTGCGGCGAACTGCGGATCCTGGCGCCGATGAGCTTCGGCACGCTCTGGCTGTCGCCATTGATCGCCGAGTTTGCCAGCGCCTACCCGCGCTTGCACGTCGTGATGGATCTCGACGATCGAGTAGTCGACATCGGCCATGAGCGTGCCGACGTCGCCATCCGCATCACACGGCTGGGCGACAGCGCACTGATCGCGCGCAGGCTGGCAGTGAGCCGGCGCGTCGTATGCTGCAGCCCCGCCTATGCCGCACGCGCGGGCCTGCCGGCCAGCATCGGCGACATTGCCCGGCACGCCTGCCTCAGCTACAGCAACTCGCCGCCCGGCCAGGTCTGGGCGTTCCAGGACACCACACCGCAGGCCACGCGCAGGGCAATCACTGCGCGTGGCACATTCACCGCGAACAATGGCGAAGTACTGCGCGACGCGGCACTCGCCGGCCACGGCCTCGCGGCACTGCCCTTGTTCATCGTCGCCGCCGACCTGGCGGCGGGCCGCCTGATCCACGTCCTGCCGCACGAGACACTGCTCGACGACGGCATCTTCGCCGTTTATCCGCGTACCCCCTTCACCTCAAGAAAGATCCGCACGCTGGTGCAATACCTGCAACAGGCGATGTCGCCGCCACCGTGGGAAACGGAAGCCGGAGCCGGGTCCGCCGTGCCGGAGCCGGAATCGACGCTCCGGCGCCGACAAGGCTGAACGGCCAGGCCAAGAAGTCCGGCCCGCGCCGGTGACTGGCTCGCCATCGACCGGCCATCGGTACCAACCGCCTGGGCTCGGGCCGCCGGCCGCGCCCGGTGACCCGGGTATATCGGGGACTGCCCTGCTTCCGCCTCCTCGAAGCGCCGTCTTCCGCCATTGCGCCATAATCTGCGACCGATGCGATTCGCGCACGCCAGAAAACATATGCTCTATGAGACGCAAAATCCCTAGTACGATTGCGCTCGCGGTGTTCGAAGCCGCTGCCAGGCAGGGCAGCTTTGCGCGTGCCGCGAGCGAAGTCTGCCTGACGGAAAGCGCGGTCAGCAGGCAGATCGCTTCGCTGGAGACCTATCTTGGCGTCAAGCTGTTCACGCGCGTGCGCAAGCAGGTCGTCCTGAACGATGCCGGGCGGCTTTACCTCAAGAACATCGCGCGCAACCTGTCCGACATCGAAGCGCATACCGCCGCGCTGATGTCTCATAAGGGCGTGGGGGGTGTGCTGGAGCTTGCCGTGATCCCCACCTTCGCCAATCGCTGGTTGCTGCCGCGCCTGAGAGACTTCCGCGAGCGCCACCCCGACATCATCCTGAATCTCTCCGAGCGGCCGTTGCCGTTCGGTTTTGACGAGACGAACTTCGATGCGGCCCTGAATTTCGATCATCCCTCCTGGACCAATGTGGTCAAGGTGGACCTGTTCGACGAAGAGTTGGTGCCGATCGTCAGCCCACGCTATTTCGACGCCCTGCTGCTCGCCGCGCCGGCTGACCTGGCCCGCATGCCGCTGCTGCATAAGGCCACGCGGCCGGAAGCCTGGAAGCACTGGTTCGAAGCGGCCGGGGTGGCCGACTTCACGCCGGTGCCGGGCATGCATTTCGAGCTGTATGGGATGGTGATCGAGGCGGCCCGTGCCGGCTTGGGCGCCGGGCTGGTGCCGCGCGTCTATGTGCAGGATGAAATCCAGCGCAACGACCTGATCGTTCCCTTCGATCTTTCGCTCAAGCATGAAAAGCGCTATTGCCTGGTCTATCCCGAGCGCAAGAAGGACTCTGAACTGGTGCGGGTGTTTCGGGACTGGGTGGTCGGCATCGAGTCCGGCTTCCATGCCCGGCTGACATAGCGCAGCGCCGAGCCTGTCGTCCGCAAGCGCCCCGCCTGCGGACGCCATCCTCGCGCCGGCCCCTCCTTTCCCCGGCGCCAATGCAGCGCTGGCCGGCGTAGTCCGGGTCTGTCCGCCGACGCTTCCACTATCTACGCCGCCCACCGTCTACGCCGCCCACCGGTCGATGCCTTGCTGCCGCGCGGCATCGCTCAAGACTTCCGCTCTATCCCCCGCCGGACAGGCCTGTCCGGCTCCCGCGTCTCGAATGCCGCGCCGGCGCCGACCTTGCGCGAGCACGATGCCGACCACCGCCTCGCACCCGTGCCGTGCGCGCCTGCGTGGCAGCACGGGGCGGCCGGAGCGTGCCCGCGCAGGCGGCGGCCCGGGCAATTCCCCTCCGCCTGCGGACTGCCTCGGAAAGTTCATGACAAAACCTCATCTTCTCTGGAGTTCTTTTCGTTTGCCAGCGGCAAGCGCGATCACCAGAATCGACACGCAGGAAACGACACATCTCGACACATCCACCGGGCTTCCTGCCAATCACAGAGGACACTTTGCATGCCATCGCATTACCAACTCCTGATCAACAATGAATGGGTCGACCCTGTCCAGGGCGAATGGTTCGATTCGCTCGACCCGTACTCCGGCGAGCCTTGGGCACGGATCCCACGGGGGACACGGGAAGACGTCGACCGTGCGGCCCAGGCCGCGGCCGCCGCCATGAAGGGGCCATGGTCCAGGCTTTCGCCCACCGCGCGAGGCATGCTGCTCTACAAGCTCGCCGGCCTGATCGAAGAGAACCTGGAGCTGCTCACCGAAGTCGAAGCACGCGATAACGGCAAGCTGCGCAGCGAGGTCCGCGGCCAGGTGGGTTACGTCGCCAAGTATTTCTACTACTACGCCGGCATGGCGGACAAGATCCAGGGCGCCGTCATTCCGATGGACAAGCCGAAGGTCTTCAATTACACCCGCATGGAGCCGGTCGGCGTCATCGGCACCATCACCCCGTGGAACTCTTCTCTCCTCCTGACTGCCTGGAAGGTGGCGCCCGCCTTGTGCGCCGGCAACACGATCGTCGCCAAGCCGTCGGAACACACCTCCGTTTCGCTGCTGGAACTGGCCAAGCTCTTTGTGCAGGCGGGGTTCCCGCCGGGCGTGTTCAACGTGGTGACCGGCTTCGGCAAGGATGTCGGCGAGCCGCTGGTGGAACATCCCCTGGTTCCCATGATTGCCTTCACCGGCGGTGACGAGGGTGGCCGGCGCGTCAACATGGCGGCCGCCGCGCATTTCAAGAAGGTCACGCTCGAGCTTGGCGGCAAGTCCCCCAATATCGTGTTCGACGACGCCGACCTGACCAATGCGGCGAATGGCGTCATCACGGGCATCTTTTCCGCCGGCGGCCAGACCTGCATGGCCGGTTCCCGGCTGCTGCTGCAGGAGAGCATCCACGACGCGTTCGTCGATCGCCTGATCGCGATCGCCGGCAAGGCCAGGCTGGGCGACCCATCCCGCCCGGACGTGCAGATGGGACCGGTCGCCACGCGTCCGCAGTTCGACAAGGTGGTCGACTATATCCGCATTGCCAAGGAGGAAGGCGCGACTTGCGCCTTTGGCGGCAATGTCCGCAGCGGCCCCGGATTCGGCGCCGGCCAGTTCGTCGAGCCCACCATCTTCACCAATGTCTCGAACGAGATGCGCATCGCGCAGGAGGAGGTGTTCGGCCCCGTGCTGTCGGTGCTGAAGTTCAAGGATGAGGACGATGCGCTGCGCATCGCCAACGACATCCGCTTCGGCCTGGCCGCGGGTGTATGGACCAAGAGCCTGCACCGGACCATGTACATGTCCGAGCGGCTGCAAGCGGGCACGGTCTGGATCAACAACTATCGCTCCACCAGCTTCACCACGCCGTTCGGCGGCTACAAGGACAGCGGACTCGGTCGCGAAGGCGGCATGGAGGCCGTGAAGGAGTTCATGGAGACCAAGAGCGTGTGGATCTCCACGGACCTGGAAATGCCGGACCCGTTCATCCGCAAATACTGACCCCACCGCGAGGAGACACATCATGAGCACTGCGCACAGTGCCGACAGCTTCGACGTGATCGTGATCGGCTGCGGCATCTCCGGCCTCTCGGCAGCCGTTGCCGCGGCCGGCCGTGGCGTCAGCGTCGCTGTCATCGAGCGCGCCACGCGCGAGGAATCCGGTGGCAATACCCGCTGGACCGAGGCCTACTTCCGCATGAAGAGCGATACCGAGGTCAGCGACGATTTCGACGAGTTGCTCAGCGCGAACGCGGGCGACAATCTCGACCCCGATGTCATTCGCAGCATGGCCGCTCCCTACGAGGACTGGCCACCCCAAGTCAAGGCTCATGGCATGCCGGATCCCGAATTGCTGTCGACGCTTTCGAGCCAGGCCGGGCCGACCGTGCAGTGGCTCAAGTCCTTCGGTATCCGCTTCGATGCGCTGCCCACTTACTTCGTCACCGCCGCGGCCCCCCGCCTGATGCCGGTAGGCGGAGGACTGGCCATGATCGAAGCGTTGCATGCCCACGCCTCCGATCTTGGCGTGCGGTTCTTCTACGAAACCACGGCCAGCCGTCTGGCACGCCGGGATGCCAGCGGCAATCTGCGGCTCGGCCTGGTGGACGGCGGTGGCAATGCCTTCGCGCTGCGGGGACGCCATGTCGTGATCGCATCGGGCGGCTTCGAGGGAAATCCGGAGATGCTGGCGCAATACCTTGGCCCGGCGGCACGCTACATCCGTCCCGTGGCTCGCGGCGGCTATTACAACAAGGGCGAAGGCATCCGCATGGCGCTGGCCCTCGGCGCAGCGCCTGCCGGCGACTTCAGTTCCTTTCACGCCGAACCGCTGGACCCCCGCTCGGCCCAGGTCGAGGCGCTGGTCATGAACTTTCCCTATGGAATCCTCGTCAACAAGCTCGGCCAGCGCTTCACCGATGAAGCACCGGGACCGGTCGATGTTCACTACGACCATATCTCCCGGGCCTTCAAGGACCAGCCCGGCGGGATCGCATTCGTGATCTTCGACGGACGGATCGACGACGTGCCGAACTGGAGGAAAGGCATCCGCACCGACCAGCCGCCCCTGCGAGGCGAGAGCATCGCGGAACTGGCCGCGAAATGCGGCATTGCGCCGGAGGGTCTGGAGAAGACGGTGCAGTCCTTCAATGCCGCATGCCGGCCGGGCGAGTTCCGTCCGCTCGAAGTCGATCATCTCTGCACTTCCGGCATCCATCCGCCCAAGTCCAACTGGGCACGGCCGGTCGATACGGCCCCGTACTACGCCTACCCGATCATGCCGGGCATCTGTTTTACCTTCGGCGGCATCAAGGTCAATCGCCACGCCCAGGTGGTGGATACCGACGGCAAGGCGATTCCAGGGCTCTATGCGGCCGGCGAAGCTGCCGGCCTGTACTACCAGGTCTACACCGGGGCGACCTCGGTGATGCGGGGCGCCGTGTTCGGCAAGCTGGCCGGCGAGCATGCCGCGGCACAGGCGGGAAGACACCAGGAACGTTGACAAGCCCCCGCGGCCGCAGGAGATGCGGTCGCCCAGGATGCGGCCGCCAAAGAACAGGAAGCTACGGAACGTAGCAGGAGACAATGATGACCAACGCAACCCAGGCGCGGCGCCTCTCGCGCGTCGTCGGGGCAGGCACGCAAGTGGCCGCCCTCGCTATCGCCCTTGCCATGACGTTCGGTAGTATCCAGCCTTCCCGGGCGCAAGGTGGCTGGACCCCGGGCAGGCCCATCCGCCTGATCGTTCCTTACGCCCCCGGCGGAGGCACGGATGTCCTGGCCCGGCTGGTGGTGGCAGGTATCGAGAACGGCCTCGGCCAGCCGCTCATCGTGGAGAACCGCCCCGGCGCGAACGGCGTGATCGGTGCGAACCTCGTCTATCGCGCACCGCCTGATGGCTACACCCTGCTCTTCGCCGCCGCCGACTTCATATCGGTCGCCCCGTACATTCACCCGAAGGTCGTGCAGTTCCAGCCCAACAACTTCCGCCCCGTGGCCCCGGTGGCAAAGATGGGATTCGTCCTCGCCGGCAGGCCCGACGCGGAAACCCGGACCGTGCAGGACATCGTCGCCAAGGCGAAGAACGGCCCTGTCTCGTACGGGCACTGGGGCCCGGGCAGCATGGCGCAGATGGGCATGGAGATCCTGAAGACGAAAGCGCATATCGGCACGATGCTCGAGGTTCCCTTTGGCGGCGCCGCGCCGGTCATGACAGCCGTGATGGGAGGACAGGTCGACTACGCCTTCATCCCGACGCCGCTGGCGGTCGCCAACAAGACCAAGCTGCGTCTCTACGCGCTGGGATCACCGGAACGGTTCCCGTCGATCAAGGATATCCCCACCCTCGCGGAAAGCGGCTATGCCGTCGATGCCGATACGTGGTTCGGCATTCTCGCCCCGCCCGGCACGCCGCAGGCCGTGGTCGACGCCATCCAGGCACAGGTGGCGCGCGTCACCGGCCAGGCCGACTTCCGCGCGCGCCTGGCCGACATGGGATATACGCCGATCACGATCGATCCGAGGAAGTTCGGCGAGTTCGTCCAGGCCGAGAATCAGCGCTGGGGCGCGGCGGTCAAGGCGGCCCGCATCCGTGTGGAAGAGTGAGGCCGTGGCCGTGGCCGTGGGCAGGCGGCAAGCGGGTCCGCCAGGCCCGACGTAGCGCGGGTCAGGGGCGTGGCGCGCGGGGGCGAAGTCACCGGGTGGCGCGGTCGGATGGCATGCCGAAGCCCTGGCCCGCGAAGAGTCTCTCGGCCATGAAGTCGATGAACACGCGCAGTTTCGGCGCCAGGTGCTTGCTGGAGGGCCAGAGCAGGCGGAAGGAGCCTTGGTGTTCTATGTGCTTGTCCAGCACGGTGGTCAACTCGCCCAGTTCGAGCGCCTTGCTCACCATGAAATCAGGCAGGCAAGCGATGCCCAGGCCATCCTTGGCCACATCGAGCAGTGCTTCGGACGTGTTGCAGACCATGGTCGCCGGCAGCACCACGTCCGCCGCCGCCGCGTGGCTGCGCTTCAGCGGCCAGGCTTCGAACTTGCCGGTGCTGGGGAACTTGTGCTGCAGGCAGGCATGGCCGGCCAGATCGGCGGGCACCCGCGGCGTACCGTGGCGGGACAGATAGCCGGGCGACGCGACCAGCAGCAGGCGGTAGGTCCCGAGCGGACGGGACATCAGGCGCGAGTCCGTGGGCTCGCCGGTGCGCACGACGGCATCGAATCCTTCCTCGATGACATCCACCAGCCGATCCGAAAAATCCACGTCCAGTTCGATGGCCGGATAACGATGCATGAAGGCGGTCAGCACCGGCATGACCAGCCTGCCGACCAAGGGCAGGCTGATGCGCAGCCGCCCTTGCGGGGCCTGGCGCGTCTCGGACAGCTCCAGCTCGGCGGCCTCGACCTCGCACAGGATGCGCCGGCAGCGCTCCAGGAACAGCGTGCCTTCGGCGGTCAGCGTAATGCTGCGCGTGCTGCGGTGAAGCAAGCGGACGCCCAGCCGTTCTTCCAGCCGCGCCACGCTTTTGCCGACGGCGGAGGACGACACGCCAAGATTGCGCCCGGCCACTGAAAAGCTGCGCGTTTCGGCCGCCTGCACGAAGAACGCGATCCCGCTGAGTGATTCCATACCTCCATACCGCGAAGATTTAAGACTTTTTGTCCGCTATGTTCTGAACATTAGCATTATTGTCTTGCGTTCGCCATTAGCCTAAGGTAGTCGCCTGCGCTTCACGTGCGATCCCTGTGCGTGCAAGCGGCGCGCTGAACAGGCAGACCATGACGATTTCGACAGGAACAGGAACGCCCGGCAACGAAGGCAAAGCCGTGGAAGGATGCGGCCGGCTTCCCAGTTCGTGCGGGCCTTTTCGGTTGCCTGCGCGGCGCGCCGGAACGGCTTTCCGCCCCGCCCGATCGCGCTGACCCCATCCACTCAATACTCTGGAGCTTTCCATGCCGCACGCTTCGGCCCATCGTCTGCCGCTCCCCTCGACCCTGCCGCTTGCCAGCCTCACCGAGCGCGTCGATTCCGTCATCGACACCGCCATTGCGGAGCAGCGCGTCGTCGGCGCCACCGTCCTGATCGCCAGGCATGGCGAGACGGTCTACTCCCGGGCCGCCGGGTTCGCCGACCGGGAAGCCGGCCGTGTGCTGGCGCCGCACACACTGTTCCGGCTCTCCTCCGTCTCGAAGGTCTATGCATCGGTCGCGGCCATGGTACTGATCGGGCAGGAGCGGATCCGTCTCGATGCGCCGGTCACGACCTGGCTCCCCGACTTCCGGCCGGCAGCGCCGGACGGCAGCGTGTGCGACATCACGGTCCGTCATCTGCTCACCCATACCGCGGGCCTGGGCTATGGCTTCTTCGAGCCTGCCGACGGGCCGTACCATCGCGCCGGCGTATCGGACGGGATGGACATCGCCGACGTATCGCTGGAAGAAAATGTCCGGCGTATCGGCACGGTGCCGCTCCTGTTCGCGCCCGGCTCCGCGTGGAGCTACTCGCTTGCGACCGATGTGCTCGGGCTCGTGATCGAGAAAGCGTCCGGCCTGCCGCTTGCCAAGGCGATCCGGGCACTGGTGACGGCACCGCTCGGCTTGGCCGACACCGGCTTTTCCGTGGCCGACTCCGCCCGTCTCGCGGCGGGGTATATCAACGAGGGTGGCGCGTCCCGCCGCATGGCCGACCTCGAACTGGTCCGCCTGCCCTTTATCCCGGAGGCGGAAGGCATGCGCATGGCACTGGGGCGGGCCTTCGAGAGCCATGCCTTTGCCTCGGCCGGCGCGGGCATGATCG
Organism: Cupriavidus sp. USMAHM13; assembly: GCF_001854285.1. Taxonomy (NCBI): domain Bacteria; kingdom Pseudomonadati; phylum Pseudomonadota; class Betaproteobacteria; order Burkholderiales; family Burkholderiaceae; genus Cupriavidus; species Cupriavidus sp. USMAHM13. The sequence continues at coordinate 1,411,542 of NZ_CP017752.1, read as the reverse complement.
GCTCGGCCGAGGATCTGCTCGCCCTCCTCGAAACCCTGCGCAAGGGCGGCGCGCCGCTGCTGTCAGCGTCCCAGGTCGAGGCCATGGCGACAGACCAGGCGCCGGGCATGGACCTCCTGCCATGGCCGGGCCGCGGCTTCGGCCTCGGCTTCACGGTGCTGCGCAATCCAGCCGCGGCCAACTCGCCCGAACCCGCGGGGACGTGGCGACTGGGCGGCGCCTACGGGCATTCGTGGTTCGTCGACCGCGCCAACGGCCTGACCGCCGTCGCCTTCACCAATGCCGGCCTGGAAGGCCAGTCGCCTGGCGGACGGTTCCCGGATGATCTCGCCAACGCCATCTATGGGTGATCGGCTGAGCGGGGAGGATGAGCCAGCGTGAAGGCGGCAATGCAGCCTCCGCAATGGCGTGCAATGGGGAGGCCGGAAGAAGACCATGCGAACGAGTCGCTGGGTTGCACCCTGAGGTTGGGCCTGCTTTGCGTAGTGGGAAGCGGTGGCCGAGGATCGACGCGCAACGAATCGCCGGCATCTGAATGATCCCTGCTTGAGGAGGGCGAGATGCCAAGCGATCTTCGCTAAAGTTCCGGAAAAACGGTGCCATTCAATACAAGAATGGCAGAGATTTTCAGGGAAAAGAACCTTAGGAATCGCTGATCCATGAGGCTTGCGCTTGATGTTGCACAAGCCAAGGATTTGCCAGGGAATTCGGTTTTCGCAACGCGGCAGAGAGGGACGATTCAAGCCATTTTTCTCTCGTTTCGCACCTTTCCTGGCGCGCTGTGCGCGCTCAGGATGGATTGCTCCCCTGTGAGGCCGACAACAGCTTCCTGGTGAGCGCCAGATTCGCCAGGCCAGACGGGCTGAACCACCCGTGTCGCCAAACGCGTGCTCCAGATGACTGCCGTGCTGATTAAATCAGTCTTTCCCTAACTCATGAAAACGATCTTGCTCCCTATCCATCTCGCAGCCATGGGCGTGTGGCTTGGTTGCGTTCTCACAGAAGCACTATTTGAGCGGGCACTTTCGGGCAAAAGCCGGGAGCATGAGTTGCTCTTGTCAGCCCTTCACAAGCGCGTCGATATCATCGTCGAAATCCCGGCGTTCATAGTTGTGCTCGTCACAGGCTGGATCATGCTCCCGAGCGCGGCATCGAGCTCGCTATTGCTCACCAAAGTGGCCTCAGGCCTTGTCGCCATGGCAGCGAATGTATTTTGCGTTGGCTTGGTCTTCAAACGCTACGCTGCCGCATCGGCCAACAACTGGGATGTCTTTGCCCGTCTTGATAGACTTCAACACAAGGTGGGCGCTGTTGTTCTTATCGGCATCCTGGGCGCGATGAGTGTTGGTTTTTACTTGTATGCACGCGCCTGACGGACTGCTGAAGTCGACTTCCTGGCACACTCACGGCACAGTCCAGACCTTAGCCCTGCCGCGCCTGGGCGGCGGCCTCAAACAACTCGTCGACGCTGGTGGCCTTCTCCAGCGACCAGATGGCGCTGAGGAGCTGCTCACCGTGAGGCCTGCTGATCGCCGACCCCGCCGTGCGCCAGAACTTCTCCTCGATGCCCGCGCGCGTCAGCGGGAACCGGGAAGAGCCCCACAGGTCCTCCGCCTGCTCGGTCAGCGTCTCACCGGACTTCAGCGTGACCGACACCCGGTTTGGAATCTTGCGCGGCGTCATTGCCGTCAGCACAGGGTCCTCGACCACCTTGATCTTCGCCATCAGCGCACGCACGTCCGGGGCCGCCAGATTGGCTTCGGCGTAGCTGGCGTTGGTGATCGTTCCATCGAGCAGGGCGCGCGCCACCACGTAGGGCATGCTGTGGTCGGCCGACTCTTTTGTCGCCGGGGCCCACATTTCCCGCTCACTGCCGGTGAATCGGTATCCGAACTGCGTTGTGGCGACCAGCACCCGCTCGATCTGGTTGCGATCCGGAATCCTCTTCGACAGCCGGATCGCGGACTCTACGGCGGTGATGGTGTGGCCTTGCGCTGGATAGGGCTTGACCAGCACGTCATGAATGCGGAAGCCCGTGCCCCGGGTGCCGAAGCCCGCCGTGTCCAGTTCAAGACCGGCGCCGGCCACCAGGCGGTTGAACCCCATCGTTCCCTCGAAGATGGGGCTGGGACCGGTGATTCCCTCCCTCGCCAGGCGGGCGGCGAAGACACCGCTGCGCGACGCCGATGCATCGGCGAGCCCCTTCCAGTTCGAGAGCACCTGGACCCGGGTCTGATTCATGGCGACATGGTCCACCAGCGCGATGTTCACGGCTTGTGTCAGCTGTTCTACCGGTAACCGCATCAGCTTGCCAGCAGTCAACGCAGCCGTCACCACACCATAGCTGGGGTTGTCCCAGCCGCGCGCGCTGAGCGATGCCGCATCGAACAGCCGGCACTCAATCTCGTAGGCCGCGATCGCCGACACAATGAAGTCGGTGATCGAGCGGCCTTCAGACTGGGCCACGGCCAGGCACACCGAGAGGTGATCGCTCGGATGGCCCGCCTCCTTGGACAGGTAGCCATCATTGAGGTCGTAGTACCGGATTGCCGCGCCGTTAGCGAAGGCGGCCAGTTCCGCCGAGCCCCGGCGGCGCGTTCCGATCAGCGCCGCTTCGGCCGGGCCGCTCGCGTCGGCCAGGCCGAAGCACCTGGCAATGACCGGCTCGTCCAGCGCGGCCAGCGCGCAGCCGAAGGTGTCGACCAGGCGCAGCTTCAGCGCCTCCAGCGTCGCCGCGTCGATATCGGCTTCGCCGAGCGCGTGCACGTACTCGGCCAGCCGTTGCGCCAGCGGCGCTGCATCGGAACGCGGCGCAACCGGTGCCCCCCGTGCCAGCCCGCCAGCCCCCATGAGGCCGATGGCCGCTGCAGCCGGCAAGGCCCTGAGGAGAAACCCGCGCCTGCGATCCGACGTGTGACTCGTTGCCTGTCTCACTGCCTGTCTCCTTGTCTTCCGAGTTGGTTCTTGTGTGTGAATCGGCCGGTCGCGCTGCGACTGCGGCGATGGTTGTCGCTGCGGGAGACGCCCATCACGTTTGCGATGAGGCGACCGGCTCGCCCGCAGCCGTCATGGAAGAGCCCACCGGATCGCAATACGAACATCATGTATGCATTCGACTGATTTTTCAAGACAAGGATGCATAAAACACCATGCAATATGCCAAAATGCATACACCAAGAGAAAGGAGATCTTCACGTGCCTAGCCTCACATCTATCCGCCGGACCCGTCCCGCGCGCCGGTGAACGGCGGACTCCCTCCTGCTGGAGACACCTGCCGGGCAGACCAAGGCGCCGCTGACGTCAGGCTCCTTATCTCACCCGCGCATAGGCATCCTCAAACGCCCGTACCACGGCATCGAAAGCACGGGCGCCGTGCCCGCTCTCGATCCGACAGAAAGCCAGTTGCCGCCAGGGCGCCTCCTTTCCCAGGTTCATCTCCCGCAGCGGATAGGCGGCCCGCAACTGCTGCCGCGGCCGTGGTATCACGGTGGCGCCCATGCCTCCGGCAACCATGGCAACGATCGCGTCCGTGGACTCGATCTCCGCAACGGCTTTGGCATTGGGCGCGATCTGGCGCACGAAGTCGGCGGCAATTCTGCCGCCGGTGATGCCGCGGTGATAGCGTATCCATCCGTGCATGGCCAGCGCTTCGGCAGGCGAGCGCGCAGTGGAGCCATGCGGTGCAAGCAGCGCGAAGACCTCGCGCGCGAGATCGCGCCAATGCAGCCGTGATGATCCGCCCGACAGCGGCCGCACGAGGAGCGCAGCGTCGATGCGGCCGCCTCTCAGATCGTCCAGCAGTGTGGCCGAGGGCGCGGATGTGAGCCGGATCTCCAGGCCGGGATACTGCTGGCGCAGCTTCTGCAAGGCGACAGGCCCGGCGCTGACCAGCGCACTTGGAATCAGGCCCAGCCGCAGGATTCCCTCGATACCTGGGCTGCGTCGCGAACGCATCGCCTCGATCGCCGCCATGGCTTCCTTCACCACGGCCGCCGTCTCGAGCCCGAACGGCGTAGGCGTGACGGAGGCGCCGGAGCGGTCGAACAAAGGATGTCCGAAGTATTGCTCCACTTGCTTGATCTGCAAGCTGACCGCGCTCGGCGTGAGGCTAACCCTCTCGGCGGCCGCCACGAAGCTGCCGCTCTCGACCACCGCCGTCAGCGTATTCAACATGTCGAGCTTCATAAGGTTTTCTCACTTTGTGATCAATGAAAAATCAGCTTCCTTTAGGCTCACGAAGCTTAAGATCTGATGCAGCCCATGACAAGGGCGACACAAGAACAGAATCGAAGGAGACAGCATTGACACCCCATTTGCGCTGGCACCGTGGGGCCGCGGCGCTCTGCGCGGCCATGGTGATGAGTACCGGTGCGGGCGGCGCCCAGCCTGCCGCTGGCAAATTTCCGTCCCGGCCGCTGACCCTGGTGGTGCCCTATCCCGCAGGGGGTTCCAATGACAATGCCGCCCGGCTGCTGGCCAGGAAGCTGAGCGATGCGTTGGGTCAGCCGGTCGTGGTGGACAACCGGTCTGGCGCCAGCGGTACGCTGGGCGCCGAGCATGTCGCCAGGGCCGCGCCGGACGGATACACGCTGCTCTATGCATCCTCGTCCTTCCTGACGGCATCGGTGCTCCGGGCGCGCCCTGTGTACGATCCACTGAAGGATTTCGTGCCGGTGGCGCGTGTCAGCCGTGCTCAGTTCGTGATCACGGTCGGCAAACACGTATTGGCAAAGACGCTTCAGGATCTGATTGCGCAAGCCAGGACCCATCCTGGCAAGCTCAGTTATGGCAGCTCGGGTATCGGCAGCATCAACCACTTCGCCACGGAAGCCTTTGCCGAGAGCGCCGGCATCAGGCTGACGCATGTGCCCTATCGTGGCATGACACCTGCCATGCAAGACCTGGCCGGCGGCCACGTCGACATCGTGCTGGGCAGCGTCCCTTCCACCATGGCGCAGGTGAAGAGCGGGCGCGTACGCGCACTGGCAGTGACGGGGGAAAGCGCAGCGCCGCAACTGCCGGGATTGCCGATCGCGGCGTCGGCCGGCGCGCCGGGATTCACCTTCGACGCCTGGTCTGGCGTGCTCGCGCCGGCAGGCACGCCGCAGGCTCTGATCGACCTGCTCGGCACTGAGGTCGCGCTGGCACTGAAGGACCCCGCCCTGCGTGCCGCCTTCGACGCCGAAGGCGCGAGCCTGGCACCAATGGGTTCCGCGGAGTTCAGCCGGATTCTTGCCACCGAGCTGCAGCGGTTCCGCCAGCTCGCCCAGAAAGCCGACATCCGGGCGGAGTGAAAACATGGAATATATGCGCAGCAAGCTGTTCCTGCCTGCCACCCGGCTTGATCTGGCCGGCAAGGCACTGGCCAGCGGTGCGGACGCCGTCTGCATCGACCTCGAGGACGCCGTGACCAAAGCCGGCAAGGACGACGCGCAGCGAGCCGCCAGCCTGTACCTGCAATCCGTCAGGCGCTCGGTGAGCCCGCCGCTGATCGTGCGGATCAATGCCGTGGGCGGCGACCACTGGCGGCAGAACCTGGAGGCGGTGGCCCTGCCGTCTGTCGTGCAGATCAATCTGCCGAAAGTCGAGCAGCCCGACGCGATCCTCATGGCAGCGGCCGCGCTGGATGTTCTGGAGCACCAGCGCGGCATCCTTTCGCCCATCGGCCTGCTGATCAACATCGAAACGCCTGCTGCGCTGGCCCGGGCCGCTCAGCTTGCCAGCGCGCATCCGCGCGTCGCGGGCCTGCAGGTGGGCTTCGGCGACCTGTTCCTGGCGTGCGGCATCGACCGCAACAACGCGGCTGCCCGTGACCATGTCCGCATGACGGTCTCGGTTGCGGCCGCGCAGGCAGGCATTCCCTGCTATGACGGTGCCTTCGCTGACGTACGCGACACGGCCGGCCTTGAGCGCGAGGCGCGCAACGCGCGGGCCTTCGGCTTTACAGGCAAATCTTGCATCCATCCGCGCCAGGTTGCCACCGTCAACGCGGCGTTCACGCCGGGCGGTGACGAGATGGCCTGGGCCCGCAAGATCGTCGAGGCCGCAGGTCATGTTGACGACCCCGGCCAAGGCGCCTTTCTTGTCGATGGACAGATGGTGGACGAGCCGCTGTTGCGGCTGGCCCAACGCCTGCTCGCGAGAGCGCCAGTCTGAGCGCCTTATCGCCTTATCGCCTTATCGCCTTATCGCCTTATCGCCTTATCGCCCTATCCGGAACCCCATCATGTCATGTCCATCCCAGTACACGACGGGCCGTGGCGGCCCGCTCGCGGGCATCACCGTGCTCGATCTCAGCGCCTATCTGGCAGGCCCTTACGGCTGTACTCTGCTGGCCGACCTCGGCGCGCGGGTCATCAAGATCGAACCGCCGGGAGGAGACAATGTGCGCCACTACCCTTCGACACTCAAGCCGGAGGCACGTGGCTTCGTTGGAAACAACCGCAGCAAGGAAGGCATCGTACTCGACCTGAAGCACCCCGATGGGCTGGCGGCGCTGAAGCGCCTGATCCGGCAGTCTGACGTGCTGGTACACAACTTCCGCCCCGGCGTGCCGGCCAGGCTGGGCATCTCATATGCGTGCCTGAGCACTGACCATCCCCGCCTGGTCTACTGCGCCGTGACGGGCTACGGCGAGTCCGGGCCGCTGAAAGACCATGCGGGCTACGACCAGGTGCTGCAGACCATGACGGGCTTGTCTGAAGCGCAGGGCGCAGTACGGAACGAGCCACCGCAACTGCTGATGGGGTCGATCGTCGACTACTACACCGCTTGCATGGCTGCATTCGGCATCGTATCGGCACTCTATGCCCGCGAACACACTGGCTGCGGCCAGTACGTCGGTGCTTCGCTGATGCGTAGTGCGCTGGCGATGCAGGCCGGGCGTTTCGTGTGGGCTGACAGCGAGCCGCTCGACGCCGGCAGAGAGTTTGGTTCGGGGGGCGTGACAGGCTTGCATCCGACCCGCGATGGCTGGCTCTACATTTCGGCCAATACGCCGCATTTCTGGAAGTCACTGTGCCGCCTGCTGGGGCTGCCAGCCTTGGGCGACGACGATCGCTACGACAGTATCCGCAAGCGTGCGGAGCGCGCCAGCGAAATCGTGCCGGCCATCCGCGAGGCCCTGCTGGCACGCAGCGCCCTGGAGTGGGAAGCCGTCTTTGGCAGCGAGGTGCCGTGCGCAGCCGCCCGATCGGTCAGCGCAATGTTCAGCCATCCGCAGGTTCTGGCCCAGGACCTGGTGCATCGCTACGAGCACCCGACGGTGGGCTCGTTCCTGGGCTTCAAGAACCCGATCGAGTTTGGCGCCACGCCCTGCCCCGCCCCCTTTGCCTCGCCGACGTTGGGCCAGCACACGCGAACCGTGCTCGCCTCATTTGGCTTCGAGCCAGCGGAGATCGAAGCCCTGGAGCGGCAAGGAACGACCAGCATGCATCAACCTGCCCAGGCGTCAGCATGAATACCACCCAGACCCGTTGGCGCTTCCGGCCCGATCACTCCAATTGGGGCGACTATGGCCCCGACGACCGGCTAGGCCAGTTGAATGAGATTACCCCGGAACGAAGACGGCGCGCCCTGGAGGAAGCGACGGATGGCATCGCCTTCTGCCTGTCGCTGCCACTGGACAAGGGTCCACGGCTCAATGCGAGCCGGCATCCGCCGAGTCTCGCCGCGGCGCTCCGCGACGGTCGTCCGCGCTACAACCAGTGCGCCCGCGACCTGCATGCCGGTCTGACCGACGTGGTATGCGACGACAGGGTTACGCTCTACACGCAGTTTTCAACACAGTGGGACGCCCTGGCGCACGTCGGTGCCTTGTTCGATGCGGACGGTGACGGCGAGCCAGAGATCCGCTACTACAACGGCTGGCCGCCAGCCGACATTGGCTTATCCGCCCTCGGGATCGAGCACATGGCTGCGACGGGTGTGCAGGGCCGCGGGGTGATGATCGACCTGCACCGGCACTTCGGCACGGCGCGCGTGCAGGTGGGCTACGAGAAGCTCGCCCGCATCCTCGACATCGACGGCATCGTGGTGGAGCCGGGCGACATGGTTTGTTTGCACACCGGTTTCGCGCAACTGCTGCTGGATGGAGCGCCGCGGACGGCCGAGGATCTCGCGCAGGCCTGCCCTGTGCTGGACGGCTCCGATCGGCAATTGCACGAATGGATTTCCGCAACACGCATCGCTGTGCTTGCTGCCGACAACGTCGCGGTCGAAGCGCGGCCCGCCGCGCCGGAGGCTGGCTATTCCGGGCCACTGCTGCCGCTCCACGAACACTGCTTGTTCAAGCGAGGCGTGCATCTCGGCGAGTTGTGGCACCTCACCCCGCTCGCCCGATGGTTGCACGCCCACCAACGTTATCGCTTTCTGCTGACGGCCCCGCCGCTGCGGCTGCCGGGGGCCGCCGGGTCGCCCGCTACGCCGGTCGCCACCGTGTGACAGCCGGCGATTCGTCCATCATTCGTCGGAGCTACCTCATGCAACGTACCCAATTCAGGCTGCTGACTGCTTTTCTGGTCGGTGCGGCGGCACTCGTGCCTGCCCTCCTGCACGCACAGCCAGCGTGGCCCGGCAAGCCGATCCGGCTCGTGAGTCCGGCGGCCCCCGGCCAGGCTGCCGACGTCATCGGGCGGACGGTGGCTCAGGGACTTGCCACTGCCCTTGGCCAGCCGATAGTGGTCGAGAACAGGCTGGGCGCGGGCGGAATGATCGGCACTGACGCCGTAGCCAAGGCGGCGCCTGACGGCTACACATTGCTGATCGCGAGCAGTGGCCCGCTGGTGATCACGCCGGCGGTGTTCCGGAAGGTACCTTATGAGCCGATCAAGGACTTCGTGTACGTCGCCAGTCTGGCCACGACGCCGCAAGTCCTTCTGGTTCGCGCCGACTCGCCCTACAGGACCTTGGCCGACTTCATCAACGCGGCCAAGGCCAGGCCGGGCGAGCTTGCCTATGGATCGACCGGCACCACGAGTCAACTGGCCATGGAATCGCTGGCGATGCATGGCGGCATCAAACTGAACCATGTGCCCTTCAAGGGCAATACCGAGGCAACGACACAGCTGCTCGGCGGGACAATCGCCGCGGTGTACGACACGGTTCCCGGCTCGCTGACGCTTGTGCGATCGGGCAAGCTGCGGCCGCTCGGCGTGGCAGCGCCGAGGCGCTCGCCATTCCTGCCAAACACCCCGGTTTTGGCTGAAGCCGGCTTTGCCGGCGCCGAGGCAGTGGGCTGGATCGGCATCGCCGCGCCAGCCGGAACGCCGGCGGCAATCGTGGACCGGCTGCACGCGGAGATCAGCAAAGTGCTGGAGAGGCCTGAAGTGATGGCGCAATTCCAGCGCCTCGGCTTCGCGCGTGCCGGAGCGGGCAGGCTGGAGTTCGAGTCGTTCGTCAGGGAGGAAAAGAAGAAATGGGCCGAAGTGGCCAGACGAACGGGAGTAGAGGTTCAGTAGTGCCGCAGCAATACCAAGAACAAAATACTCAGGAGGCATGTGTAATGAAGAAGAAGCTTGGACTCTTAACCTTGCTGGGCGCCGCCTCGGGGCAGGCGGTCGCGCAATCGAATGTCACGCTGTACGGGCTCGTCGACACCAATATCGAGTACGTCAGCAATTTCTCGGCAATCCCACCCACTCAGCAAGGATTCCCTGGCCCATCTCGCAACAGGTTCGCCATGGCCTCCGGCGGGCTGTCCGGCTCGCGCTGGGGTCTGCGGGGCACCGAAGATCTGGGCGACGGCATGAAGTCCCTCTTTGTGCTGGAAAGCGGCTTTTCAAGCGACGACGGCAGGATGCAGCAAGGTGGGCGTCTCTTTGGCCGTCAAGCCTATGTCGGCCTGCAGCGCAACGGCATCGGCACGGTCACGTTCGGGCGCCAGTACACCTCGATTTTCAACGCCTTATCGGATTTCTCCCCGACCAAGTACGGCTCTCAGTACGAGCCTCTCGGCCTTCAGCTCGGTTTGAACTACCGCTCCGACAATGTCGTGAAGTATGTCGGCAGCTTTGGCGGGCTGACCGCCAACGCCTACTGGTCCTTCGGAAACGGTGCCGCAGGTGCCGGCGAAGTTGCCGGCCAGTTCCGTCGCGACACAGGCTATGGTGGAGCGCTCAGTTATGCCGAGGGATCGTTCGGCGCGACCGCCGTCTATGACCAGTACAACCCTACGCTTTCCGCCACGACGGGCGCAACCGGCAGCTTCAGGAAGTTCGCCGTCGCGGCCAGCTACGAGGCGGGTCCGGCAAAAATCATGGGCGGATATCGCTGGGGGCTGAACAAGAGCGCCACCGATGCAATCCTCTTGCGGGATGACTACTACTGGGTCGGCATCAACTACAAGGCAGCCTCTGCCCTCACGCTGACGCTCGGCTACTACTATGACGACGTGAAGAACCTGGCCGGTACAAACGTCAAGAATCCGTGGCAGCTTTCGTTTATTGCGGACTATGCCTTCTCAAAACGTACGGATGTCTATCTCACCACCGCCTATGCCAGGCACTCCGGACTGAACTTTGACACTTCCGCAATCAACTTTGCCAACGGCTATTACCTTGCCGCCGGCAAGAACAGCATGATGGGCGTGGCGATCGGCCTGCGCCACCGGTTCTGATGCCAGCGCGTCGCCAGCACCGTCTGTAGGCGCTGAGTTCCGCGTACTCGTCGCACGGCTCGCTGGAACGTGTGAGCCGCCTCGCCGCGGCTCAAGGCATGCATGCTGCATCTCATGGTGGAACAGAGGATCGGTGGAAGCATCGATGAGGAAGATCGTGCGGAACAGCCGACCGAGATGCACACCAGCCTCCTAGACGGGTTGACCTTTCGCCGCCGCGCCGAAGCGCATCGGAGCCCGCACTGCCGAGATAAAACCCGCTAACTGTGGGACGTGGCATGTGGGACGCGACACCCGCGACATCTTGTCCCACCCCGCCCATATGCAGTGCAGCAATCCGCATTCCCCACTAAACTTTCATAAATTACTAAAAATTCAAAACAGACAATCATGCAGCTATCGCCCCTGGTCCAGCGCTTCGTCCTGCATTTCGGCGAGATGGGAAGCCGCTGGGGTATCAACCGCACTGTCGGCCAGATCTACGCGCTGCTGTTCACCGCCGCGCGGCCGCTCAATGCCGACCAGATCGCCGAGGCCCTGGGCTTTTCCCGCTCCAACGTCAGCATCGGGCTGAAGGAGCTGGAGTCCTGGCACCTGGTCAAGCTGAGCCACCAGCCCGGCGACCGCCGCGAGTATTTCTCCGCGCCGGACGATGTCTGGGCCATCTTCCGCACGCTGGCGGAGGAGCGCCGCCGGCGTGAGATCGACCCCACCTTGTCGATGCTGCGCGAGGTGCAGCTCGAATCCCCCGCCGACCCCGACGACCGCCATGCGCAACAGCGCATGACCGAGATGTACCAGTTGATCCTGCTGGTGACGAGCTGGTTCGGCGACATGCAGAGGCTGGATGTCGCCACGCTGGAAAAGCTGATGCGCCTGGGTTCGCGCGTGACGCGGCTGCTCGAGGCCAAGGACAAGCTGAGCGGCGCCCTTGGCGGCAAAGCCACGCGCGCGGCCGGCAGCGGCAAGTCTTCCCGTAGCAAGCAGTAAGGAGTCGCCCCCCATGTTTTCCGAGCTCGACCCGGTCATGCTGGCGCGCGTGCAGTTCGGCGCCAACATCACCTTCCACATCCTCTTCCCCACCATCAGCATCTCGCTGGCGTGGGTCCTGCTGTTCTTCAAGCTGCGTTTCAACAAGACCGGCGACGCGCGCTGGATGGCCGCCTACCGCTTCTGGGTCAAGGTCTTCGCGCTGACCTTCGCGCTCGGTGTGGTCAGCGGCATCACCATGAGCTTCCAGTTCGGCACCAACTGGCCCGGCTACATGGAGACGGTCGGCAATATCGCCGGTCCGTTGCTGGCCTATGAGGTGCTGACGGCTTTCTTCCTCGAGGCCACCTTCCTCGGCATCATGCTGTTCGGCACGCGGCGCGTCAGCAACCGCGTGCACACCGTCGCCACGCTGCTGGTGGCCGGCGGCACCACGCTGTCGGCCTTCTGGATCCTGGCACTGAACTCCTGGATGCAGACCCCGGCGGGCTTCGAGATGATCGACGGGCGCGCCCACGCCACCGACTGGCTGGCGGTAGTCTTCAACCCGTCCTTCCCCTATCGCCTGGTCCACATGCTGCTGGCCTCGGGCCTGACCGTGGCCTTCCTGGTGGCGGGCATCTCGGCCTACCGCTGGCTGCGCGGCGACCGCGCGCCCGAGGTCCGTTCCACGCTGCGCACCGGCGTCGTGCTGGCGGCGGTGCTGATCCCGCTGCAGATCGTCGCCGGCGACCTGCACGGACTCAACACGCTGCACCACCAGCCGGCCAAGCTGGCGGCGATGGAAGGCATCTGGAAGACCGGGAAGGGCGCCCCGGCGGTGCTGTTCGGCCTGCCCGACGCCAGCACGCGCAGCAACGACTTCGAGATCGCCATTCCCAAGCTGGCCTCGCTCTACCTGACGCACAGCCTCGATGGCGAGATCCGGGGCCTCGACGCTTTCGGCGAGCGCCATCCGCCGGTGGCGCCGGTGTTCTTCGCCTTCCGCATCATGGTGGGGATGGGCCTGCTGATGCTGGCGGTGTCCTGGCTGGCCGCCTGGCAGACCCGGCGCGGACGCGAGCCGCGCCGCTGGCTGGCGCGCGCGCTGATGGCCATGACCTTCTCGGGCTGGGTGGCGCTGGTGGCCGGCTGGTACGTCACCGAGGTCGGCCGCCAGCCCTATCTCGTGTACGGCGTGCTGACCACCGCGCAGGCCGCCTCCAAGGTGCCGGCCACCATGATCGGCAGCACCCTGGTGATGTACCTGACGCTCTACGCGGCGCTGATCGCGGCCTATGTCTCGGTGGTGTTCTACCTGGCGCGCAAGGCCGGCGAGGCCGACGCGCAGGCCGATATTCCCCGCGGCATGATGCCCAGCCACTTCCGGAGCGCGCAATGACCGACCTGAGCCAGGCCTCCGGCTGGATGCCGGTGGTATTCCTCGCCCTGATGGGCCTGTCCATGCTGATCTACGTGATCCTCGACGGCTACGACCTCGGCGTCGGCGTGCTGCTGCGCCGCGCCGACGACGCCGAGAAGGACGCCATGATCGCCTCCATCGGCCCCTTCTGGGATGCCAACGAGACCTGGCTGGTGCTGGGCGTTGGCCTGCTGCTGACCGCTTTCCCGCTCGCCCACGGCGTGATCCTGACCAACCTCTACCTGCCGGTGGCGCTGATGCTGGCCGGCCTGATCCTGCGCGGCGTGGCTTTCGATTTCCGCGTCAAGGCGCGTGCCCACCACAAGCCGTGGTGGAATGCCGCCTTCTATGCCGGCTCTCTGCTGGCTGGCTTCTCGCAAGGACTGATGCTGGGCCTGTACATCACCGGCTTCCGCTACGACCTGCCCAACCTGCTGTTCGCCGTGGTGGTGGGCCTGTGCCTGGTGGCGGGCTACTGCCTGCTGGGCGCCGGCTGGCTGGTGATGAAGAGCAGCGGCCGGCTGCAGCGGCGCGCGGTCTACTGGGCACGGCGCAGCCTGTGGCTGACGGCGGTGGGCGTGAGCGCGGTCTCGGTGGTGACGCCGCTGGTCAGCGAGCGTATCTTCGACAAGTGGTTCTCGCTGCCGAACCTCATCCTGCTGGCCCCGGTCCCGCTGGTCACGGTGGCGTTGTTCGTCATCGTCGACCGCCTGCTGCGCCGCATGCCGGCGCTGCTGGACGCCGGCAACGAGCGCTGGTGCTGGGTGCCGTTCGCGGCGACCGCCGCAATCTTCCTGATGGCCTTCAACGGCCTGGCCTACAGCCTCTTCCCCTTCCTGGTGGTCGACCGCATCGACATCTGGCAGGCCGCCAGCGCACCGGAATCGCTGGGTGTGATCCTGGTGGGCGCCGCCGTGGTGCTGCCCACCATCCTCGGCTACACGGTCTACGCCTACCGCGTGTTCTGGGGCAAGGCCACCGACCTGCATTATTATTGAAGATGTGAAGCCGGCCGCCCGCGAGGCCGGCCGGCTGCCCTTCCCCGACTTCGATGCAAGGCCTGCACCGTCCCGACCCTTCCCTTGCCAACGGCCTGGCGCCGCGCCTGCTGGCACGGCTGCGCGAGCGCGCCGGCGCCCAGGTGCGCGCGCTCACACGCAGCAATTCCGGCCTGAGCCTCGACTACGACAACCCGCCCGGCGACCCCGGCCTGTTCGGCCCGGCGGCGCTCTGCTGGCGGGTGCACGCGGATTTTCCCGCCATGCTGGCGGGCGGTGTCAGCGCGCTGCTGATGCAGACGCTGCATCCGCTCGCGCTGGCCGGCGTGTGGGACTTCTCCACCTTCCGCACCGACATGCAGGGCCGCCTCGGACGCACCGCGCAGTTCATCGCCGGCACCACCTATGGCAGCCGCGCCGATGCCCTGGCGCTGATCGAGCGCGTGCGGCGCATCCACGCCGGCGTGCGCGGCACCGCGCCCGACGGCCGTGCCTATGCGGCGGACGACCCCGCCCTGCTGACCTGGGTGCACGTGGCGGAAGTCTCCAGTTTCCTGGCCGCCTACCTGCGCTACGTCGGACCGTTGTCGGTGGCCGAGCAGGACAGCTACTACGCAGAGCAGGCGCGTATCGCCGAATTACTCGGCGCCACCGGGGTGCCGCGCACGCGCGCCGCCATCGCCGACTACCTGCAGGCGATGCGGCCGCAGCTGGAAGCCAGCGAGCGCACCCATGAAGTGGTGCGGCTGGTGATGCAGATGCCGGTGGCCAATCCGCTGCTGGTGCCGGCCGTGCGCATCATGGCGGACGCCGGCATCGCCCTGCTGCCCGACTGGGCGCGCCGGCAGCTGGGCCTGCACGGCGCCTCGGTGCGCCGCCCGGCCTCGCTGGCCGGCATGCACCTGCTGGCGCCGGCGCTGCGCTGGGCGCTGGGCCCCGGACTGGCCGCGCGGGCGCGGCGCCGCGCGGCACGCCCGCCGGCATCCTGACGCCGGCACGCCCGGCAGGGCCGCGGCGCTCAGCCGGCAATGCGGCCGGGCAGGTTCAGGCGTGCGCCTGGCAGAAGGACTCCATGGCCTGCGTCAACGTCCGCACCGCCCCTTCGGTGACCGCGTTGTAGAGCGAGGCGCGCAGGCCGCCGATCGACCTGTGCCCCTCAAGCCCGACGATGCCCTGCTCGCGCGCCTCGGCCATGAAGGCCTGGTCGAGCCGCGCATCGCCGAAGGTGAACGCCACGTTCATCTGCGAGCGCCACGGCCGGCTCGCGTGGATCGAGACCGCGTCGCCCAGGCTTTCCAGCGTCTCGTACAGCATGCGCGACTTGCGCTGGTTGATGCGCTGCATCGCCTCCAGGCCGCCGATCTCGTCGCGCAGCCAGCGCGTGACCAGCGTCAGCACATAGATGGCGAACACCGGCGGCGTGTTGTAGTTGGAGCCGTTGGCGATGTGCGTCCTGAAATCCAGGATCGCCGGCAGGCCGGCGGGGATGCGCTCCAGCAAGGAGCGCTTGACGATGGCGACGGTCACGCCGGATGGCCCCAGGTTCTTCTGCGCGTGCGCGTAGATCATGGAATAGCGATCCGTGCGCAGCGGCGCGGAGAGGAAATCCGACGACATGTCCGCGATCAGCGGCACCGGCGCCATCCGCTCCGGCGCGGCGAACTGCAGCCCCTCGACCGTCTCGTTCGACACATAGTGCAGGTAGGCCGCCGCCGGATCGATCTCCAGCCGGTCCAGCGAGGGCAGCTCGCGATAGCCCGTCGCGGCACCATCCCAGACCACCTGGCTCGGACGCACGCGCGCGGCTTCCAGCGAGGCCCGCTTGCTCCAGTAGCCCGAATCGATGTAGGCCGGCGGGCCGAAGCCCTCCCCGGCGAAGTTCATCGGGATCATGGCGAACTGGAGGCTGCTGCCGCCTTGCATGAAGACGACGGCATAGTCCTCGGGCAGGCCGAGCAGGCGGCGCAGGTTGTTCTCCGCCTCGAGCAGGATGTCGCGGAACCACTCGGACCGGTGGCTCATGCCCAGCACGGAGATGCCGGTCTCGGGCAAGGCCGCGATGGCCTGGCGGGTGTGCGCCAGGACGGATTCGGGAAGCGCGCCGGGGCCGCCGGAGAAGTTGAGCTGGTTCGGGTTCATCAGTGGTCGCGATGATTGGTTTCAGGGCTGGACCGGGATGCCGCGCGCAGCAGCATGCCGGCAAACGCTTCGAATACCTTGCGCATCTGCGCTGGCTTGTGGGGGAAGGTGGCGGGGTCGTCCATGTCGTGCACGACCATGGCGGTGGCAACCTCGAAGACCAGCAGGCGGCCATCGGGCGCCTCCGCGCAATCGAAGCCGATATAGTCGAGGCCCGACTGCGCCGCGATGCCTTGCAGCGCGTCGCGATGCCGGGCGGCGAAGCCGGTATCGAAGTCGGCCATGAAGCGGGCCTCTTCTTCCCTGCGCTCCGGGTGGGCGATCATCTCCTCGTAGGGATAGTGGACCATCCAGTGGCGCGAGATACCCATGTGGCAGACGTAGGGCACGCCGTCGATCAGGACGATGCGGTACTTGCGGAAGAGGCCGTCCGCGCCGCTGTAGTCGATGAACGGCGCCACGTAGAACGTATCGGCCTCGGCGCCTTCCAGGTACTGGCGCAGTTCCGCCTCGTCCGCCACCCGCGCGAGGCCCTTGCCGGCGTGGGAGCCGACCGGACGCACGATGAACGGATACTGCCCGTCGACTTCCTGCGACAGGTTCCACTCGCCCCTGGCGGCGGCCAGCAGGCGCTCGCGGCCGACGCGGACCGTATGCGCCATGGCGATGCCGGGCAGCTTGCCCAGCAGGGCATAGGCGGCCTCGCGCGTGGTCAGGGCGATGTGCTCGGGCCGGTTGAGCACCGGGCGCGCCGAGGCAGCGATCAGCTCGGCCGCCCGTCCGAGCGCGCCGGCATTGGCATCCAGCGCGCACGCGGCGACCAGCAGGACATCATGCTCGGGCAAGGCGGCGGGCGGCGCCAGGCCGGGGTCGACATAGAGCGCTTCGACCTGGATGTCCGCGCCGGCGAGCAGGCACTCGAACGGCGTGTTCGCCATCAGGTCGCCCGGCGCCTTCAATGCCAGCAGACGCACGGGCCGCGGTGCCACCGCCTCCTTGAGGCGATAGTGCGTGCGGGTATGGAGCGCGAGTTTCTGGACGTCGAGGGCGGCATCCTTTTCATACTTCATCTCGAGTACCAGGGCCAGGTCCAGCAGGGCCTGCGGATCGTCATGCGCCTGGCAGTACTCGAGCAGGTGCGCGCCGACCGGTGTCAGGTCCTCGCCTGCTACGGCTTTTCTCAGCAACGTGGCCAGTCCGAGCGGCTGGTATGCGGGCGAATGCGGCGGACGCTGGTCGACAGCGTCGGTTTCGATGGGGGTCATGGGTGCCCGGTTGCCTATGGGTTCGGTCGGTGCGGTCCGCGCGGAACGGGCGGCGGCATCGGCCGCCGGCGCGGTCGCCGCGAAACGTTCAGTTGCTGCGGCCTGGACCGGCTTGCGCGCATGCGCCGGAGAAGGAAGCCGCCTCGCTCACATAACCGACCTCCTCCTCGAACCACCCCCGCAGAAGCGAAGCCGACGGCACGCCGCGGCCAAGCGGCGCCGGAACGGGAACCGCTTGCGCACGGGATGAGACCAGCCTCAGCACGACGGCACCACGGCGCCTTGCCTGTTCACTCATACGATTCCTTTCATTGGCTTGTACCGACCGGCAGGCGGGCGGCGGGCAGCGACACGACGCCCGCGAGCATCACGGCGCCGGCCGGGCCGGGTAGTTGGAGCACAAGGGTACCCCTGGCCACCGGCCCGCAATCGAATGAAAAGACATGGGAATTGACGCAAGCTTGCGTTTGCCGGCCGGAGCGTGGATAGCGCACGCCCCGTGCCCGGGCGGCCGGGCGGACAACGGCCTGCCCGGGTGACATCCGGCCGGGCAACCGCCGAAAGACGGCGATCGAGGCGGGCCTGGCCGGTGACCGCTGATCCGCGGCCGGCGGTGAACGCTATCCGGCAGCTATCCGGCAGCTATCGGACAGCAACTCCGCAACTACTCGGCAACCGCGGCGGAACTGCCGGCGGAGCCGCGCAGCGCGGCTTCGGGCAGGCGGGCCACCAGGAAGGGCGACAGCAGCGAGGCCGCCGCGCTGAGCAGGAACAGGGTGCGGAAGGCCTGCTCAGCGGCCTGGCGCACGGCGGCCGCGTCGCCGTCGCCGGCGCCGGACATGGCGCGATGAAACATGCTCATCAGCACGTCTTCGCCCCCCTTGAGTTCGGCCACGCCCACCCCGCTATGGCGCAGCAGGGCGATCAGGATGGTGGTCAGCACGGCCACGCCCACGGCGCCGCCGAGCATGCGCGAGAAGGCCGTCAACGCAGTCGCCACGCCGACCTGGCTGGGCGGCACGGCGTTCTGCGTGGCCACCAGGGCGCTGGGCAGCTGCAGGCCGATGGCCAGCCCCAGCGCACTCATCACCAGCGCGCACAGCCAGGTGGTGCGCGGATCGACGAAGGCCAGCGCCAGGATGGCCACCGGCGCAACCAGCGCCCCCACCAGCTGCAGCGGCTTGTACCGTCCGCTCCAGGACATCAGGCGACCGGAGATGAAGGCGCCGAAGGGGATCGCCAGCGTCAGCGGCACCAGGCGCAGCGCCGCGGCATCGGCGTGGGCGCCGCCCACCACCTGGAAGCGCAGCGGCAGCAGCACCGACATGGCGATCAGCTGGAAGAAGCACAGGAACAGCGTCACGCAGCAGATCGCCACCGTCGGCACCCCCATCATGCCCAGCGGGATCATCGGATCGGTGGCGCGGCGCTCCTGCCACAGGAACAGCGCCAGCCCGAGCACGCCGGCCAGCAGCAGTGCCAGCGAGGCCGGCGCGGTGGCGGCCTGGCCCTGGCCCAGGCGCGTCAGGAACACCAGCAGCCCGCTCAGGCCGCCGCCGAACAGCAGCGCGCCCAGGTAGTCGATGCGGTGGCGGCGCCCGCCCGCGGGCAGGTGGCGCAGCGCACGGCGCACCACCACCAGCGCCAGCAGGGACAGCGGCAGGTTGATCCAGAAGATCCAGCGCCAGGACAGGTAGTGGGCCAGGTAGCCGCCGATCACCGGGCCGGCCATGCTGGCCACCGCCCACACGCCGCTGACATAGCCCTGGTAGCGGCCGCGCTCGCGCAGCGGCACGACGTCGGCGATGGTCGCCTGCGAGACCGAGATCAGGCCGCCGCCGCCGAGGCCCTGCAGGATGCGGGCAAGGATCAGCTGCGGCATGGTCTGCGCCATGGCGCAGGCGAGCGAGGCCAGCAGGAACAGCGCGATGGCGAAGGTCAGCACCGAACGCCGGCCCAGCAGGTCCGACAGCTTGCCGTAGATCGGCGTCACCACGGTGGAGGCGACCAGGTAGGCGGAAATGACCCAGGCCATCACCTCGAAGCCGTTCAGCTGCATGGCGATCTCGGGCAGCACCACGGCGACGATGGACTGCTCCAGCGCGCCCAGCAGGATCGCCAGCATCAGGCCGAAGATCACCTGCATGACCGGCACGCCGGGCGGCGCAGCGGACGAGGGTGCGAGGGAAGGCGAAGCGGAGGCAGGCGCGGCGGCGCCGCCCTGGGCGGACGGCGTGTCGGGGGGACGGACTGTCATGTCGGGAGAGTGCGGCACGGCCGGCCGCGCGGCGAAGCGCGTGAAGACGCGCCGTGAGCCATGCCGCGCCCTGCTGCCCCGGCCGTTGCTGCTGTTTTTTGTGTTGGGGGCAAGCGAAGCCGGTATTGTAGGCTGAAGCCGGCCGCGCTGCCGGCCGCAGCATGGGGCGGCGGGGCCGGCGCGCGGCTGGAAGCTCGGCTGGAAGCTCGGCTAGAAGCTCTCCCAGTCCCCGCTGGCATGCTCCGCACTGGCGGCCCGCCGTGGCGCCTGCGCCACCGGCCGGCCGGCGGCGGGGCGCGACGCCTCGCGCCGGGCCGCTGGCAGCACACCATCCTGCGGCTTGCGCGTCACCGGTGGGCGGGCCTTGCTGGGCAGCACCGGCTGGCGGGCCGGCTCAGCGGCGGCGGAGGGCGCTTCGCTCCCGGTCCTGGCGGCCCTGGCGGACCCGGTGGCCCTGGGAGGCTGGGGGGGCTTGCCGGCCGTTGCGCCCGCATTCGCTCGCGCACGCGCGGGAATCGCCGGGGCGGCGGCCGGGCGCGCCACGGCGGCCCGGCGCGGCGCCGCCGGGGCCGGCGCGGGATCCTGGCGGGTCCATGCGGACGCGGCCAACGCGGATGGCGTGGACGGCGTAGATGGCGCCGCGACCGATACCGGCGCCGCCGGCGCGGCACCGACCTCGAAGCGAGAGGCCTCGTCGACCAGCCGCGCCGCCTGCCCCTTCAGGCTGTCGGCCGCCGCCGCGGCCTGCTCCACCAGCGCGGCATTCTGCTGCGTCACGCTTTCCATCTGCGCCACGGCGCGGTTGATCTGCTCGATACCCGATGACTGCTCCTGGGTGGCGGCCGAGATCTCGCCCATGATGTCGGTCACGCGGCGCACCGACGCCACGATCTCGTCCATGGTGCGGCCGGCATGCTCGACCTGGCGCGCACCGTCGTCCACCTGGCGCCCCGATGCCGTGATCAGCTCGCCGATCTCCTTGGCCGCGGCCGCGGAGCGCTGCGCCAGGCTGCGGACTTCGGATGCCACCACGGCGAAGCCGCGGCCCTGCTCGCCGGCGCGCGCGGCCTCGACCGCGGCGTTCAGCGCCAGGATGTTGGTCTGGAAGGCGATGCCCTCGATCACGCCGATGATCTCGGTCACGCGCGCCGAGGATTGCGAGATGCTCTGCATGGTCTGCACCACCGCGCGTACCGCCTGCCCGCCGGCGTCCGCCACCGCCGACGCGCCGACGGCCAGCTGGTTGGCCTGGTTGGCGTGGTCGGCGTTCTGCCGCACGGTGGAGGTCAACTGCTCCATCGAGGCGGCAGTCTGCTGCAGCGAGGCGGCCTGCTCCTCGGTGCGCTGGGACAGGTCGGTATTGCCGCGCGAGATCTCGTCAGTGGCGGCACCGATCGAGGCCGAGGCGCCCTGCACTCCGCGCGCCAGCGCCGACAATTGGCCGAAGGCACGATTCAGCGCCTCCAGCATGCGGCCCAGTTCGTCGCGCCCGTGCCGGGTGACGGAATGGTTCAGCCGCCCCTGGGCCAGCGCCTCGGCGGCCGCCAGCGCCTCGCGCGCGGCCGCGGTGATGGAACGCGTGATGGCGACCCCGGCCACCACCGCCAGCAGCACCGCCACCAGCGTCAGGCCGGCCAGCAGGTTGCGCGCGGTCGCATAGCTGGTATCGGCATCCCGCAAGGCGCTCACGGCCAGTTCGCGGCCGGTCGCGGCGAGTCCGTTGAGCTGCTCGAAGTAGGGTGCCTGGGCAGCCGGCAGCGTCGCCACCAGCGATGCCCGCGCCCCGGCGAACTCGCCGGAGCGCAACTGCCTCAGCACCATGTCGAGCTGGCCGTTGTAAGTGTCACGCGCCGACTTCAAGGCACGCATGCGTTCCTGCACCTCCGGCCTGCCGCTGGCATTGAGCACGCGATCGAGCTCGTCCAGCGTGGCGGACATCTGCTGGCGCAGGACATCGATCTGATTACCATTGCGCTCCACCGCCGTGGGATCCTCGCTCAGCGTGGCATCGCGCACCATCACCCCGATGGTCAGCGCCGACTCCTTGACCCGGTCCAGGTCCAGCACCTTGAACAAGCGCTGCTCGACAGTCTGGTGCATGGACACATTCAGCGCATGCAGGGAAAACGCCCCGACCAGCGCGACCGCCACCAGCAGTACCGCCACCAGCGCGAAAGCCCCCGACAAGCGGAAGCCGATGCCGACATTGCGCAAACGCATCTGCTCAATCCTCCTCAATCCTCGGTCTCTACGTTATGAACGCACACGCGCCGGCATGGCCCCGCAAGGCAGACGCCGACGCAAGCGGCGCTAACGGCCGCGCCATGCGCCACCTTGAGCGGAAAAACGAATAGAGGGGGAAAGCGCCGCCTGTTCCGCCAATGGGCAGGACAGCGCGGCGCGTCTAATACAGATGAGGTACCCCGGACAACGCCGGAAGCAGGACATCGCGGCTCCGGCCGCGATGTATCCATGCAGCGGGCCAAAAAAAGAAGCCCACGCGCGGGGTGCTCGTAGGCTTTCGAGGACTGCCAAGAGCCGAACGGCTCTGCTGTGAATATAAACGCGCTTACATGAGGTGTAAATCCTGCTTCCATCAGGGAAACCCCGGATGGCGCAGGTGTAGCTTCTGCCACTTTTTTGTGAACGGAAGGATGACGCGCACCTCTTGCCAGCGCAAAGAAGACGCCCCCTCCCGGCCGCCAAGCCTTGCAGCGACGTGGTCCGGGAGTCATGCGCCAGAACCGGCAGTCCGGCACCGGAAGATACCAGCAGATAACATTTCACGGTTCTCACGCTGCGTTTTAGAGGTAAACCTCTAAATGACGAGAGTGAGGACTGAGTCAATCTCCGAAAAACTTTGTTACTCTCGCCGGCTGAAGTGTTCCCCTTCTCTCCTGGCGACACCTCTCGGCCCCAGCCGCAGGGCAGCCCAGCGTCCCGCAACGGACCTTGCCCGATGCGCGCCGAGACGGTCAGCCCCTGCGGCCCTTGCGCCGGCACCGAGAGCGAATGTTTCATCCCTCGCCGCCATCGGGTTGCCGCGGTTTCCGCCCTGCTCTCGCCCGCAGCGAAGCCTGGAACCGATCCCCGAAGCGTAGTCAGCCGCCAGGACCCGTTCGGGCTCTTCCGGAGAAGCCGTGCACAAGAAGGTAACCAGGCCAACCCGCAGCAAGCGAAAACTGCAGTCGCTCCATTACGCCGCGCACTACGGTACGCACTCGCCGGTCGTCGTCCATCTCTCCAACGGCGTCCGCCTGCAGGGCCTGGTGCTGCGCATGGACGACTACGTGCTGCTGCTGGGCAAGCATGTACAAGACCAGCAGCCGCAGGTGGTATACAAGCACGCCATTTCCTGGGTGATGCCGGCCGCCGCCGCCAACTCTCCCTTCGATGCCCACCGGGACGAGGCCATCAACTCGCCCGAGTTCGTCGATCTCTTCATTCCACGCGGCCGCCGGCGGGGCTAGTTCCCTGCCCGCCGGGCTCCGGAATGCCCCGCTTGCAGATTCGACGCGAAGATCACTCTAAATCTTCTTCCCGCCCTGTCGATAACCCTTGCAACGGAGGCACCACTGATCCTGCAACGCAGGTGGCCAACGTTACGGCACCCGCCGGAATGTGCATATATCACTGGAAATAGGAGCCCACCATGTCAATGGTCATCAATACCAACGTGTTGTCTCTGATGACTCAGAACAACCTGAATGCGTCGCAGTCGAACCTGAGCACTGCGATCCAGCGCCTGTCGTCGGGCCTGCGCATCAACAGCGCCAGCGATGACGCCGCCGGCATGGCCATCGCCGACCGCATGACGTCGAACATCAACGGCATGACGCAAGCGCAGCAGAACGCCAACGACGGCATCTCGCTGGCCCAGACCACCGGTGGCGCCCTGAGCTCGATCACCGACAACCTGCAACGTATCCGCCAACTGACGGTGCAAGCGCAGAACGGCACGAACTCGGCTTCGGACCTGCAATCGATCCAGGACGAAATCACCCAGCGCCTGCAAGAAATCGACCGCACCTCGCAACAGACCCAGTTCAACGGCATCGCCGTGCTGTCGTCCAAGGCCAGCGCAGTCAGCATCCAGGTCGGTGCCAACGACGGCCAGACCATCTCGATCGGCCTGCAGGAAACCAGCACCAAGACCCTGAACCTGACGGGCTTCAGCGTGGCCGGCCAGCAGAACGCCGCCGCCAGCCAGACCGACCTGCAGAACGCCGTCGCCGCCGGCACCGCCGTGCAGGACGCCAACAACAAGAACCTGTACCAGGTCACCACCAAGAACGTGTTCGCGACCTCGGCACAAGTGCTGTCGAACCTGAAGGATGGCGACACCGTTGCAGTGGCAGGCGGCAACACCTACACCTACAACGCAAGCGCCGGCAACTTCAGCTACACGGTCAACACCACCTCGGGTAACGTTGCCGCGCTGGCCAACTCGCAGAAGCCGGCCTTCGGCCAGGCCACCGGCACGTACACCAACCAGACCGGCGCGACCGTGCAGTTCAAGGTCGACAGCTCGGGCAAGCTGACCGCCGCCGACGGCACCACCACGCTGTACGACGACGGCTCGGGCAACCTGACCACCAACAACACGACCGGTTCGTACGCCCAGGCCACGCTGGCATCGACCTTCACCGCCGCGTCGGGCGCCGCTGCCGGTAAGGCAACCATCTCGATCAACGGCACCACCTACAGCTCGGATGGCGCCAACGGCCTGAACAACACCGCCACCGCGACGAGCAGCGACGTGCAAGCGGCCATCCTGGCCGGCGGCTCGGGCAATGCCACCACGGTCACCCTGGGCAAGACCAGCGGCCTGAGCACCACGGTCAAGATCGACGGCGCCAGCGGCAAGACCGACGGCGCCAACGGCGCGACCTCCCAGTACATCGACGCTAACGGCGGCCTGACCAACACCGCCAGCTACACCACCAACTACCTGGTCGACTCGACCACGGGCAAGGTGAGCGTCGCTGCCAACAACGCCAGCACGGTTGCGGCAAACGATCCGAACATCAACGCCAAGGTCGGCCAGACCGCCTACGTGGATGCTTCGACCAACGCCTTCACCACCGCCGCTCAGTCGTCCACCGGCGCTTCGACGGCCGACCCGCTGACCGCCATCGACAAGGCCCTGGCCGCAGTCGACAAGCTGGCTTCGAGCCTGGGCGCGGTGCAGAACCGCCTGTCCTCGGCCCTGACGAACCTGGGTACCAGCATCACCAACATGAGCTCGGCCCGTTCGAACATCCAGGATGCCAACTACGCGACGGAAGTGTCGGCGATGACCCGTTCCAACATCCTGCAACAAGCCGGTACCTCGGTGCTGGCCCAGGCGAACCAGTCGTCGCAAAGCGTGCTGAAGCTGCTGCAGTAAGCTGAAGCCCCGCCAGCGCGGGGCCGGACGCCAGTCCGGCCCCGCGCGGGAGCATTTCCGCAGGGCTCCGGCCCTGCGAAAGTCCTTCCTTTCCTGATGGGTTCGGCCAAGCCAGGAACACCCCATGACGACCACCTCCTCGACCTCCAGCAGCTCCAGCCCCCTGATCACGTCACTCGGGGTCGGCTCCGGCCTGGACCTGAGCACCCTGCTGACCCAGCTGACCACGGCCGCGCAGACGCCGCTGACGCAGATCAAGAACCAGGAGACGGCCTACCAGACCAAGCTGTCCGCCTATGGCCAGCTGCAGAGCATGCTGACCGCCTTCCAGACCACGGCGCAGCAGCTCTCCAAGCCGAGCTTCTTCAATTCCACCACTGCCACCTCCAGCAATGCCGGCACGGTGGGCGCGACCTCCAGCACGAGCGCGGTGGCAGGCAGCTATGCGGTCAACGTGACGCAGCTCGCGCAAGCCCAGTCGCTGGTCAGTACCGGCCAGGCCAGCCAGACGGCCAGCACCATGACCGGCACCATCCACATCAACCTGGGCACCATCTCCGATCCGAACAACACGCTCAGCAACGGCGTCTACGGCAATGGCACGACCTTCGCCGCCAAATCGGGATCGAGCGGCGTCGACATCACGATCGACAGCAGCAACAACACGCTGCAGGGCATCGCCGGCGCCATCAACAAGGCCAACGCCGGTGTCACCGCCAGCATCATCAACGACGGCTCGGGCACGCCCTACCGCCTGGTGCTGACTTCGAACGCGACCGGCGCCAACAGCAGCATGCAGATCACGACGAGCAACGAGTCCGGCAGCGGCGCCTCGCTGTCGTCCCTGCTCGGCTATGACCCCACCGGGGGCAGCGCGCAGAACATGCAGCAGGTGGTGGCCGGGCAGAACGCGAAGATGACGGTCAACAACATCGCGATCCAGAGCGCCAGCAACAGCGTCACCGATGCCATCCAGGGCGTGACCTTGTCGCTGTCGCAGACCGGCGCGTCGACCGTGGCGGTGAAGCAGGACACCAAGACGATCGAAACCGGCGTGCAGTCCTTCGTCACCGCCTACAACAACCTGCAGAGCACCATCACCAGCCTGTCGGCCTATGACGCCAGCACCAAGACGGCCCAGCCGCTGACCGGCGACTCCACGCTGCAGGTGCTGCAGCAGCAACTGCGCTCGGTGCTCAACGCCGCGCAGAGCGGCAGCGGCAGCGGCGCAAACGCGATCAAGACGCTGGCCCAGGCCGGCGTCACCTTCCAGAAGGACGGCACGCTGTCTTTCGACTCCACCACGCTGGACAGCGCGCTGTCCAGCAACCCGAACGGCGTGGCCGCGCTGTTCGCCAACACCAACGGTGTCAGCGGCTACGGCAACCAGATCAATTCGCTGGTCACCAGCATGACCGGCACCAACGGCGCCCTCACCGCTGCGACCAACGGCATCAACCAGACGCTGACGAGCCTCAGCTCCCAGTACACGGCCTTGCAGGGCACCATCAACGCGCAGATCCAGAACTACCAGACGGAGTTCAGCCACCTGGACGTGCTGATGTCGCAAATGCAAAATACCAGCAGCTATCTCACGCAGCAGTTCAACGCGATGACCAAGAGCAGCAGCACCTCGGGTTGATCGCCGGAGCCGGAGCCAAGAATCATGTATGCACGCAATGCCGCCAACACCTACGCCAAGATCGGCGTGCAGACCGGGGCCATGTCGGCCAGCCCCCAGCAGTTGATCACGATGCTGTACGATGGCGCCCGCGGTGCCATCGCCCGCGCCAAGTTCCACATGGCCGACGGCAACATCGCCGACAAGGGCAAGGCCATCGGCCATGCCATGCGGATCATCGACAACGGCCTGCGCGCCTCGCTCGATCATGAGGCGGGCGGCGACATCTCGGCCAGCCTGGAACAACTCTACGAGTACATGTCGCGCCGCCTCTTCCAGGCCAACCTGAACAACGACGCGACCATCCTCGAAGAAGTGGACCGCCTGCTGGAGAACCTGGCCTCGGCCTGGGCGCAGATCGCCGCGACGCCGCAGCCGGTCGCCATGGAGTCCTGACATGCCGGCAAGCAGCCCGATCCTTGCCTGCTACGTGGAACTGGAGGCGCTCGCCAAGCGCATGCTCGGCGCCGCGGAAGCTGGCAGGATGGACGATGTCTACGCGCTGCAGGAGTCCTACCTGGCGCGCGTGGAACACCTGAAGACCCTGGACCACGACGCGCCCGCCAGCGTGGACGAACGCGACCGGCGCCGCGGCCATCTCGAGCGCATCCTGGCCTGCGACGCGGCCATCCGCGACCTGCTGATGCCCGAATGGAACCGCCTGAGCGACCTGCTGCGCAACAGCCGCCGCCAGCGCGACCTGCACCAGGCCTACCAGCCCGCCTGAGTTTCCCGCCGCCCTCGGCCCGAGCCCCCCCCCTCGAACCCGTCCCCCGTCCCCCGTCCCCGCACCGCGCCCGGCCCCCGGCGCCCGCCACCCGGCAATGCGGAACGGTCCAGGGCACAACGCGGCCTGACGAACGCCAGCCATGACCAGCATCCCGTCCTTGCCCGACCCTTCGCTGCTGACCGGCGCTTCGGCCTCGCAAGTCCGCTCCGCCCTGACCGCGTCGCGCCTGGCCACGCTGCTACCCCTCTCCGATGTGCCGGAAAGCGGGATGCAGAGCACCAGCGGCGGCACCGTGGAAGCGCGCGGGCTCGGCCAGGCCACCGCCGCCGGCACGCCCGGCGGCCCGCTCGCTGCGGGCGGCTCCACGCGCGAGACCTTGAGCTGGACCGCGCGCACGATCCTCGACCTGGTCGAGCGCACCGACGGCACGGCGGTACGCGGCGGCCAGCCGCTGCTGCCGGCCGCGCCGGCCGGGGCCGCAGCCGCGGCCACGCTGCGCAGCGCGCTGACGATGCTGGTCAACCAGAGCGGCATGTTCTACGAGAGCCATCTGGCGCAGTGGTTCAACGGCGCGCGCTCCCTCGATGCGCTGCGCCAGGAACCGCAAGGCCGTCTGCCGGCCGCATCGCGGCCGGACGCGCAGGATGGCGCCGCCGCCGGCACGACGGCGCAGGCAGCGCAGGCGGCGCCCGCGGCCACGCCCGACGCCCGCCCCGCCCCCCCGGTGCTGCTGCTGCCGGCCCCCACGCCAACGCCTGCACCAGCGGATGCGGCCGCCCGCCCGGCGCTGCCGGCCGGCGAGACACTGCTGGCCGCCCAGCCCGACGGCGACACCGATGCAGCGAGCCACAGCCCACCCCGCCCCGCCCAGCCGGATGGCCACGCGGCCCAGCCCGGCGCGGCAGCGCCGAGGCCCGGCAACCTCGCCGCCGAAGCCTACGCGGCGGTCGCCCGCGGCACCGCGCGCCCGGCGCGCGAACTGCAGGCAACGGGCAGCGACAGCGCCGCGCAACCGGCCCGCGCCGGCGTGCCCGACGCCCAGGAGGCGGCGCGCGGCGCGGCTCCGATCATCCATCCGGCCAGCGAGAACCTCGTCAGGCAGCAGCTCGACCTGCTGGCCAGCCAGCAGTTCCGCTGGACCGGCGAAGCCTGGCCCGGCGTTCCCCTCGACTGGGAAATCCAGCCGCAGACGTGGGACGACACCGGCGGCGGCGCGACGGACCGCGCCTGGTCGACGCGGCTGCGCCTGACATTGCCCAATCTCGGCGAAGTCGAGGCGCGCCTCAGCCTGCACGGTACCGGCCTGCAGGCGCTGCTGCTGACCCCCGACCGCGCGGTCGCCACCCGCCTGAATGCCGAGCGCTCCGCGCTGGCGGGCAATCTCTCGGCCAATGGACTGGTACTGATGCGGCTGGACGTCGAGGCCCTGCCGGCGAGCACGCAGGAGGCCGCGCCATGAACGGATCCGATGGACAGGATGCACGCGCGGCCGCCGTCGCGCTGCGCTACGACCCCGAGCATGGCCGCGAAGCCGCCCCGCGCGTGGTCGCCAAGGGCTATGGTGTGGTCGCCGATGCGATCATCGCGCGCGCCAAGGAGGCGGGCGTCTATGTGCACGACTCGCCGACGCTGCTCAACCTGCTGATGCAGGTTGACCTGGATGCGCAGATTCCGCCCGAACTGTACGTTGCCGTGGCCGAGCTGCTGGCCTGGCTTTACCGGCTGGAGCAATCGTCGCCCGAGGCGGGCTGACGCCGACGGTGCCGCGGGCGCTGCGCCACCGGCCCGATCGGTGCATCGGGCGCGCCGGGCGCATCCGGCGCGACACCTCCTGCCACGCGCCCTGCCCCGGACCTCCGCCCGGCGCCTTCGCCATCGAGCCGGCCACCCGCTTGCGGAGAGCCGATGCCTCGCTTCAGGCCGAGGCCAGCAGCCCCTTCAGCTCCCGCGCCACGCGCTCCACGTCGGCACGCTCGAGCTGCAGGCCGGAAGGCAGGTTGATCGCATGCGGCCCGATCTCGTAGCAGACGCGGTTGCGTTCACGCGCCTGCAAGGCCGAGGCGCTGCCGGCATAGGCCTGCAGGCTGCTCAGCGGGCTGAAAAAAGGGCGTGTGTCGATGCCGCGCTCGGCCAGGTGCCGGATCGCGGCGACCTTGCCGCCCAGGCGTGCGGGCAGCACCGCCGTGACCATCCAGTAGCTGTTGCGCACCTGCGGCGGCTCGCTGTTGAGCGTGATGTCTGAGCAGCCGTCCAGTGCCTCGCGGTACCAGGCGAAGATCTCGCGCTTGCGCGCCACCAGTTCCTCGATGCGCTCGATCTGCGCCAGCCCGAGCGCCGCCTGCAGGCTGCTCATCTTGTACTTGTAGCCGACCTCGCGATTGTCGAACAAGGTGTCGCCGGGCTGGCGGCCGTGGTCGCGCAGCACCAGCACGCGGCGGTAGATGGCATCGTCATCGGTGATCAGCATGCCGCCTTCGCCCGTGGTCAGTGTCTTCGAGCCATGGAAGCTGAAGGTGCCGACCGCGCCGAGCGTGCCGGCCGCGCGGCCCCGGTACTGCGAGCCGGCGGCCTCCGCGGCGTCTTCGATGACGGCAATGCCATGGCGCCTGGCCACCGCGTGCAGCGCCTCGTAGTCCGGCATGCCGCCGTACAGGTCGACCGCAATCAGCGCCCGCGTGCGAGGCGTCACGCAAGCCTCCACCGCCTCGGCCGACAGGCACCAGGTGTCGCGCTCGATATCCGCGAACACCGGGGTCGCGCCGACGTAGCTGATCGGCGCGGCACTGGCGATCCAGGTGCAGTCCGGGACGATCACCTCGTCGCCCGGGCCGATGCCCAGTGCCAGCAGCGACAGGTGGAGCGCCGACGTGCACGACGGCAGCGACACCGCATGCCGCACGCCGTGGTAGTCGGCGAAGGCACGCTCGAAGCGCTCGTTGTAGACATTGGCGTTCGACAGCCAGGCATGGGAGACCGCGTCGGTCACATAGGCGATCTCTCGCTCGGTGATGGAGGGGCCGGAGACGTGGATGCGTTTCATCATGGACAGGAGGTTCGGGACATGGGCCACGGGCGCCAGGCGCGCCGTGGACACCTTCAGAGATAGAGGAAGTCCAGCCCGCGGCTGCGCCAGCTCTCGACCGACTCGATGGCGGCGCGCGCATTGCGCGGATTGACGCCAACCAGGACTCGCCGCACCCCGGCGGGCAGCGCTTCCGGCGGCACCACCGGTCTGCCCCAGCAAGGCCGTCCGTACAGATGCACGTTGCGGTCGACGAAGCAGGTGACGTGATCGATCGAAGCCAGGCTCGCGGCGACGAAGTTGCCGTAGAAGCCGGCGCCATAGATCGCGCTGGCACCCTCCGCGCGCTGCTCGAAGACCTGCACGCGCGTGGCGGCCTCGCGCCAGTAGCGTGCCATCTCCAGCGCCGCTGCCTCCAGCCCGGCTATGGCAGCCGCGTCCGGCGGCACCACGGCGCCCTGCGCCTGCCTGGCCCGCCGCGCCGTCACGACGAACACGACGTCGTGGGACTGTTCATCCACCTGTACGTCGGTGAAACCATTCGCGGCCAGCAAATGGCGCAACGACTCCGGCGTGAAGTGGTTGAGATGGTCTGCGACGATGAAGTCGCCGATATTGCGCCTCACGTTGGGAACGGTGAAGTGGAAGGTACCGTCCGGCGCCAGCAGCGCACGGATCTCTGCCAGCACCTGGGCGAGCCGCGGGATATGTTCCAGCGCGAAGAACGACAGCACCACGTTCATGGAGCCCGCCCAGGCAGGATCAACGCGGTGCGTCGCCCATCGGGCCGGGACCGGGAAACGCTCCCACAGCGGGATGTACTTGTCCGTCACGTCGAACAGGAAGGGTACGATGCCGGGTGCCAGTGTCGCCGCGACGCGCAACGTGTCAGCCTTGGCGCAACCATAGTCGAGCACGCGGCAACCGGGCCGCAGTTCGACCTTGGACAGCAGGACCCTGGCCTGGTGCTCGGCCAGCGCTACCGGCCTGCCGTCGACGATGGTGTACTCGGTGGTGGTAAGAATCTCATAGGAATTGGCGTAGTAGTCCGCCAGGTCGAGCAGCTCGCCGGTCTGCAGATGACCGCAGTGGCGGCAGAAGTACACCTCGGTGCGTCCCGCCACACGCGAGTTCATCGTGGTGAACGAGCTATCGCTGGCCGAACGGTAGATCGGTGCCACCAGCGGGGTCCCGCATACATTGCAATCACATGCCACTGTCATTCCCCCGCGCCGCTGCGCGGCGCTGCGTTGATCGATCGGCGGTCCGCCCGCCGGAGCGCTGCGGGCGCCTCAGAGATAGAAGAAGCTGATGCCGCGGCCACGCCAGGCCTCGACGGCCTCGATCGCGCCGCGCGCGGCGCGTGGGTTGACGCCCACCAGCACGCGCCGCACATTCTCGGGCAGCCCGTCCGGAGCCACCACGGGACGGCCCCAGCAGGCCTGCCCGTGCAGATGCGTGTTGCGGTCGACGAAGCAGTCCACGCGCTCGGGCGATGCCAGGCTGGCCGCGATGAAGTTGCCATAGAAACCCGCCCCGTAGATGGCGCAGGGCCCGTCGCCGTCCGCCTCGAAGGCACGGATCCGCGCCGACGCCTCGTTCCAGTACGCCGACATCTGTCGCGCCGAGGCTGCCAGCGCCCCCAGTTCCACCGCGTCCGGCAGCGGCGGCCGCGGCACCGGTGCTGCGGCCAGCCGCGCCGTCACCACCAGCGCGGCATCGTGCGCTTCGTCGTCGACCTCGACGGCATCGAAGCCGTTGGCAGCCAGCAGGTAGCGCATCGAGGCCGGCGTGAAATGATTCACGTGGTCGGCCACGATGAAGTCCGCGGCATTGCCCAGTACGTTCGGCACCACCAGGTAGAAGGTGCCGCCCGGCTTGAGCAGCGCCTTGATGTCGGCCAGCGCCCGCTCCAGCCCGGCGATGTGTTCGAATGCGAAAAAAGACAGCACCACGTCCATGCCTGCCGCCCAGGCCGGATCGACCTGGTGGGTCGCCCATTGCGTGGGCACCGGGAAGCGCTCCCAGTACCCGACGTACTTGTCGGTCACATCGAACAGGAATGGCCGGATCTCCGGGCTGGTGGCCACCACCTTGCGCAGCGTCGCGGCTTGCGCGCAGCCG
The DNA here is from genome assembly GCF_001854285.1 of Cupriavidus sp. USMAHM13. NCBI lineage: Bacteria > Pseudomonadati > Pseudomonadota > Betaproteobacteria > Burkholderiales > Burkholderiaceae > Cupriavidus > Cupriavidus sp. USMAHM13. The sequence continues at coordinate 1,378,930 of NZ_CP017752.1, read as the reverse complement.
TAGTCCAGCACCCGGCAGCCTGGCGGAAACTCGACCTTGGCGCGCAGCACTCGGGCCTGATGATCGGCGCGATAGACCGGCTGGCCGTCGACGATCTGGTACAACTGGTCAGCCTCCGCGCTGGCCAGGTTGATTTCGTAGACCTTGGCATAGTAGTGGGCCAGGTCCGGCAGCTCACTGGTCTGCAGGTGGCCGCAGCGGGCGCAGAAATGGACCTCGGTGCGGCCGCCGACCGGGGTGTTCATCGTGGTGAACGAGCGATCGCCGGCAGACCGGTAGACCGGCTCGCCCAGCGCGCCCGCGCAGACATTGCAGCAATTCACGAGTCCCCTTCCTTGACGAAGTATTCCTGGAACAGCGCTTCCACTTCAGCGCCCGCGCTGATCGACGGCTTCCAGCCCAACCGCATGCCGTAGTCATCGCGGAAGTTGAAGAAGCGCGACTGCATCGACCAGCGCGCCTCGCTCGAGACGTTGAATCCCGATTGGTGGATCACCAGGAAATCCAGCACGATCAGGTCGCCTGGGCGCGTCAGCGGCGCGACCTGCTCGTAGCCCGCAGCCACCTGCTCGTCGTCGACGATCCCGATGCGGTAGGCGCCGGCCTTGGCCGCGCCGGCGCCGCTCTTGCTGCAACGGCGGATGCCGTCGCGATGCGAACCGCGGCACACCACCACGGGCCCGAGTTCCGGCGTCAGCGCGCGCAGCGGGCTCCACAGCACGATGCCGTCGACGCTCTGCGGCTGGAAAATGAACTCCTGGTGCCAATGGCTGCGGAACTGCTCTTCATGCGGCCGATCGATGCGGATGCCGTAGCTGGCGCCACCGATGCCGGCCAGGTCGGTGTTACGCAGCTGCTTGAGCAGTGCTTCCGACTTCTCTGCCGCGACCAGGCGCAGGAAGGCGGGAATCTGCTTGACCAGGTCGTAGACTTCGCCGCCCAGCCGCCGGTCGTGCGCGACCAGCCGCTCATAGCCCGCATCGAAGCACTCGGGCCGAAAGTCGCCGCGAGCCAGCGCGACGCCATGCCGCTGCGCCACCAGGCCGATGATCTCGTGGATCGCCCGCTGGATCGGCAGGATCTCGCGTTCCACGTCATAGAAGCCGCGCAGCACCAGCACACCGTCTCGCGCGAACGCCTGCCGCATGGCGCCATCCAGCCCCGCCGACACCGCCTCCATGTCGCCCTCCCCCCTCACACGCGCTTCAGGTAGCCGTCCGGCGCCACGGTGATCTGCAGCTTCGTCTCGAGCGCGAGATCGATCTCGAAGTGCAGGTCCTCACCGTCAACGCCCTGCGCCGGCTCGCGCTTCAGCGCTTCCAGATAGGCCCATACCGCGGTCTTCGGGCTATTCCCCTTGCCCCATGGACGATCCGCCGAGAGATGCGGTGCCTGGTCCTCGACCAACGTATCGAACACAACGCAGTAGCTGCCGCGGCTGGTCAATGGCGCGTAGGCCTGCAGTTCCGCCAGCACGTGATCGTGGGTGTGGTTCGAGTCCAGCATGACCAGCACGCGCTGGTAGCCGGCGGCGCGGCGGCGGACTTCCGTGACGACGGCGGGGTCGATGCTCGAACCTTGCAACATGTCGATCTTGTGTGACAGCGGATGGTGCTCGATCTCGGCGCGGTTGTGGGCACGGATGTCGATATCCAGCCCGAGCACTCGGCGATGCGAGGCGCGCGGATCGAAGGCGGTGCCCGCTTCGACCGCCTCGCAGTAGTCGAGCATGGCCAGCATGGAGGCGCTCAGGATGAGCGAACCACCATGGGCGATGCCGGTCTCGATCACCAGGTCGGGACGCACTTGCCAGATCAGTTCCTGCACCGCCACGATGTCCTGCGGATACTGGATGATCGGACGTCCCAGCCAGCTGAAGTTGTAGCAATACCTGCCTGCCGCGGCCACCTTCTGCATCCAGTCCAGCGAGGCGCCACGCAGCGAAGAGTCGGCGCCGAGCCGGCGGATGTTGTCTTGTACTTCCTGTTGGAATTGCTCAATCGGATTCATGTCGTTCCCGCTTGCGTTCCGGCGCGCTTCCTGTCACGGCGCGCCGCTGTCGTTTAGCCTCTTGCTGCCCTTCCCCACGCGCCGGTAACCGGTGCCCCGCCGTGTGCGTCAGTGCGCCGATTCCCGTCAATATTCGATGGCAACCTTGTCGATGCGCCCGCCGATCTGAGCCCCCTGGTACAGGCAGGACGCATAGTGCGGCGGGAACCCCGCGCGCGCCATCGCCTCCGCTGTCTGCGCGATGTCATAGGCGACCCGCTGCAGGCGGATCTCTTCTCCGTCCAGCACCGCGAACGCCGCACGCGGATCGCCATCGCGCGGCTGGCCGACCGAGCCGGGGTTGCAATAGGTCCGCTCGCCGATGACCGCCAGCGTCTGCACATGGGTATGGCCGGAAAACAGCCTCCTGGCCTGCGCCGGCACGGTCTGCGCATCGATCCGGTAGAGGTACTCATCCATCGGGTCGTTCCAACCGCCATGCACGAAGCGGTTGTCGCCTTCGGCATGCATCGGCACCGACTGCTCCAGCCAGGCGCGTTGCTCGGCGCTGACCACGCCTCGCTGGTAGGCGATGATCTCGCTGACCAGGCGCGAGCGCGGGCAGTCGACCGCCGAGACCAGGTAATAGTCATGGTTCCCCATGACGTTGAGCGCGCCCAATTCGCGCAGCAGGTCGATGCATTCGCCGGGCTGCGCGTAGTAGCCCGCGACGTCGCCCAGCGAGAGAAAGCGGTGGCAGCCGAGCCCGCGCGCGGCGTCGACCACCGCGCGCAATGCCGGCAGGTTGCCGTGGATATCAGAAAGAATCGCCAGCATATTCGACGAAGTCCTCCGCGTAGCGCCAGGCGCGCCCCGCTCGCAGCACCGGCGTGGCAGGACGGCGCGCGTGCGCGTAGAAGTCCACCGCCATGGCGGCCTCGTTGTAACCGAAGGCCGTGCGCAGCGAGGCACTGCTGGAAAAGCGCGGATTGATCTCGAGCAGGTAAGCCTGCCCGGCCTCCACGCGGAACTGGAAATTGGTCGGACCGAGCGGACGCAGATGGCGCACCAGGGTCCCTGTAGCGGCCACCACCGCCGGCTCGTGCGCGGTCTCGGCGAAAGCGGTGTTGCCCGCCTGGGCCAGGCGCCGGCGCATCACGATGGGGGGCAGCGCCTCACCGTCGCCAAAGCCGAACACGCCGACGGTGTACTCCTCGTCGTCGCTGCCGACGATGCGCTGGACCAGGTTGTTGCCGCCATGGCGGCCGCGCCAGTAGGCATGGTCCGCAGCGTCGTGCAAGCGCACCACGCCGCGCGAACCGTTGCCGTCACGCGGCTTCATCAGCAGGGGGGCGGGACCGAGAGCCGACAGCAGCATCTCCCAGTCACCGTCCTGCCGTGTCGGGATGGCCGGCAGTCCGAGCGACGCGACCGCCTGGCCGCAATGCCACTTGTCAGCCGACAAGGCGATCAGTTCACTACGATTCAGCGCCAACGGCACGCCCAGCCCGGCGAACAGCTCGCGCTGGCTGTCGAGATAGAGCACATCGAGTTCGAGTGCCGGAAGCACCAGGCCCACCTGCTCGGCACTGACCAGCTCGCGCCAGAAGCGCCGGTAGGCTGGATCCGACTCGTCGCAGCGCGGCTTGGCGTGGAAGGCATCGCACAGCGAGCGGCCCACGCTGTCCGGGTTGCGATCCACCCCGACCACGCGCAGCGGCAGGCCGCTGGCGCGCAGGCTGCGCACCACGCCTTGCCCGATGATGGCTCCGACACCGGTGACGACGACGGTCAGCACGATCAGTCCTCCTCTGCCCGTGCCGGTGCCGGTGCCGGCGCGGCGGCGGCCTGGCGCGCCAACATCTCGCGCCAGCCGATGGTGCCCGAGACGATGTGCCGGGCGCCCTCCCGGCCGCAGTTTGCCACCAGGTCGAGAGCGCTAACGTAGGGCGTGAAGGCGCCGTGTCCCTGCGCATAGGGCCGCAACTGGTAATCCATGTATTCGACGGCGATGCCGGCTTCGTCGAAGCGGGCGTGCTCCAGATAGCGGCTGGCGCCGTGCCCGGTGACATAGCGCGCCGCGCCGACATGCCGGCAGATGTCCAGCAGCCGGACCGTCTTCGCCCCTGGCACGCCAAGCCGCGAGCTGTCGCGGAAGGCGGTACCAGCGGCCAGACCGAAGTAGTCAGCCAGCGCTACCATCGAGGCGCGAGCCAGTTCGCACAGCGAAGTGGTGGGCAGGCCCAGCACCCCGTCGAGCAAAGCGAGTGCGTCCTGCAGGTGCGGCGCGCCGCGGCAACTTTGCGCCAGCTGGGCCCGGTGCTGCTCGCGCCAGCCCTCGCTGTCGTCGACCTCGACCTCGTCGATGCGGTCGTCGAAGCCTGGCGCACGCAAGGGCACGCTCATCCAGCGCACGCCCTGCGCAGTCTTCAGCTGGACCCGTTTGGTGAAACTGCGGCGCGCGAACTGCACGTCGTCGTAGAAGACGAAGGTATCCGCCAGGCGGATCTGCTCCAGCATGCCCACCCACGGGAAGTACATCGGCTGCGACACCACCACACAATGCGCGCGGGCGGCGGCAGGCGCGGCTACCGCCGCGGAAGTGCGATCAGTCATGGCCGACACGGCGGATCTCCGGCACGGCGACGACGAACTCGCCCCCCCAATCGTTGACATGGGCCTGTTGCGCCGCCACCTCGCCGGCGATGTTCCAAGGCAGGATCAACACCACGTCCGGCCGGTCCTCGCGCAACCACTCCGGCGGCAGCACGGGAATGTGGCTGCCCGGCAGGAACTTGCCCTGCTTGGAAGGCGCGGCATCGCAGACGTAGGGCAGCAGGTCGGGCCGGATGCCGGCGTAGTTCAGCAAGGTATTGCCCTTGGCGGCCGCGCCGTAGCCGGCCACGCGCCGCCCGACGCGCTTCTGTTCGAGCAGGAAGCGGCACAGGCCGTCCTTGACGCCGTCCGCGCGCGCCTGGAAGCCGGCATAGGTCGACAGCCGGCACAGGCCGAAGCGCTCCTCCTCCGCCAGCACCTGCGCCACGGCGGGCGCGTCCGCTCGCGGGTCGGCCTGGTGGCAGCCGAACACCCGCAGGCTGCCGCCGTGCGTCGGCAACTTCTGCACGTCGCACACGCGCAAGCCTGCGGCGGCGAAGATCCGCCGCACGGCGGACAGCGACAGATAGGAAAAATGCTCGTGGTAGACCGTGTCGAACTGGATCTGCTCGATCAGCCGCTGCAGGTGCGGAAACTCCAGCGTGATGGTGCCGCCCGGCTTGAGCGCCGCGCGCAGCCCCTGCGTGAAGTCATTGATGTCCGGCACATGCGCGTAGACATTGTTGCCGGCGATCAGGTCTGCCTGCCGGCCCGACGCGGCGAGCCGCTCGCCCAGTTCACGGCCGAAGAACTCGCGCAGCGTGGGCACCCCCGCACGCTCGGCGGCCTGCGCGGTGCCCAGCGTCGGCTCGATCCCCAGGCAGGGAATGCCGGCGCGGACGAAGTTGCGCAGCAGGTAGCCGTCGTTCGAGGCCACTTCGATGACGAAGCTGTCCGGGCCCAGCCCGAGCCGCCCGCTCATCTCGCGCGCGTAGCGCGCCGCGTGCTCCAGCCAGGTCTGGGAGGTCGAGGAAAAGTAGGCGTAGTCGTGCCGGAACAGCTCGTCGGCGCGGGCGTAGTCCTCGGTCTGCACCAGCCAGCAGTGCGCGCACACGCGCAGCTTGAGCGGGAAGTGGGTCTCGGGCGCATGCAGGTCGGGCTCGCTCAGGTAGGCATTGGATGGCGGCGCGAAGCCGAGATCCAGGAAGACGTGCTCGAGCGGCGCGGCGCAGTGTCGGCAGTTCATAGGGCGATTCCAGGAAAATCCGCCGTCAGCAGGGCATGTCCGCGGTCGCGCGCGGAGACATCGGCCACCGGCAGCGGCCAGCCGATGCCGGCGCGCGGATCGTCGTGACGGACCCCGCCTTCGGCGGCCGGCGCATAGGCTGCCGTGTGCAGGTACAACAGTTCGCTGTCCGGCTCCAGCACCTGGAAGCCGTGGGCGCATCCTTCGGGGATGACGAGCATGTGGCCGTTGTCGGCGCTGAGCTCGAAGGCCTGCCAATGCAGGAAGGTGGGCGAGCCTGCGCGCAGGTCGAGAGCCACGTCCCAGACGCGGCCGCGCAGGCAGCGCACCAGCTTCATTTCCGCATGCGGCGGACGTTGGAAGTGCATGCCGCGCACCGCGCCCACGCGGGCGGTGCGCGAATGGTTGGCCTGCACGATGCGGCGCGCGCCGAGCAGCGGCGCCAGCTCATCGCTGCAGAACAGGCGCGCGAAGGCGCCGCGATGGTCGGCGAAGCGCTCGCCGCGCACCAGCGCGAGGCCGCCCAGGCGGGCCGGCTCGATGCTCAGGCGCTTGTCCATACCGCTCCGGCGCCGGCGGCGCAGTCGATGTAGTCGGCCAGCTGGGCATGCGTCAGTCCGGCGCCGCCCTGCAGCGCCTGGCGGTACCACTGGGCGGTGGCGCGCAGTGCATCGTCCAGTCGCCACACCGGCGCCCAGCCCAGCAGCTTGCGCGCCTCGGCGCTGTCCAGGCCGAGCAGCGCGGCCTCGTGCGGACCGGCGGTGTCGGCATCGACCCAGCCGAGCTCGGGCCAGAATGCCCGCATCCGTTCCAGCACCGCGCCGACGCTGCGGTTGTCGTCGGCCGCCGGGCCGAAGTTCCAGGCCCGCGCGCAGGACGCGTCGCCCGCCAGCAAGCGCTGCCCGAGCAGCAGGTAGCCGGACAGGCAGTCCAGCACATGCTGCCAGGGGCGCGTGGCGCGCGGCGAGCGTACCTGCAGCGGCTGCCCGGCCGCCTGCGCGCGCACCAGGTCCGGCAGCAGGCGATCTTCCGACCAGTCCCCGCCGCCGATCACGTTGCCCGCGCGGGCGGTCGCCAGCAGGATGCCGCGCGCCTCGAGGAAAGCCTGCCGGTAGCTCTGCGCCGCCAGTTCGGCGGCCGCCTTGGAGGCCGCGTAGGGGTCGATGCCGCCGAGCGTGTCGCTCTCGCGGTAGCCCCAGGCCCATTCGCGGTTGTGATAGACCTTGTCGGTGGTGACCACCACCACCGCGCGCACCTGCGGGTGCCGCCGGCACAGTTCGAGCAGGTTGGCGGTCCCCATCAGGTTGACGGACCAGGTGTCGAGCGGCTCGCGGTAGGACTGCCGCACCAGCGACTGGGCGGCCAGGTGGAAGACGATCTCGGGACGGCTCGCGGCAAAGGCAGCGTCCAGGCCGGCGAGGTCGCGCAGATCGCCCTCGCGGTGCGCCACGGGAAGATCGAGCTGCCGCCAGTGGTTGCGCTCGCCCGTGGGCGCCAGCGCATAGCCGGTCACGCTGGCGCCGAGGCGGGCCAGCCACAGCGCCAGCCAGCTGCCCTTGAAGCCGGTATGCCCGGTCAGCAGGACACGCCGTCCCGCGAAGATATCGCCGAACTGCTTCACTGCCAGACCTTCCACGCCGGCCGGCCGCCCGCCCACTGCTCCTCGAGCTGGTTCTTGTCGCGCAAGGTATCCATCGCCTGCCAGAAGCCGCCGTGGTGGTAGGCCGCCAGGTGGCCGCTCGCAGCGAGCCGCATCAGCGGCTCGCCTTCCCAGCTGCTCTGGTCGCCGTCGATCAGTTCGATCACGGACGGATCGAGCACGAAGTAGCCGCCATTGATCCAGGCGCCGTCGCCGGCCGGCTTCTCCTGGAAGCTGCGCACCGCGCCGCCGTCGATATTGAGGGCGCCGTAGCGCCCGGGCGGCTGGATCGCCGTCACCGTGGCGGGCTTGCCGTGGCTGTGATGGAAGGCGACCAGCTTGCCGATGTCGATATCGGCCACGCCGTCGCCGTAGGTGAAGCAGAACGGTTCGCGGCCGAGGTATTCGCGCACGCGGCGCAGGCGGCCGCCGGTCAGGGTGGCCTCGCCGGTATCGACCAGCGTGACGCGCCAGGGCTCGGCGTGCCGCTGGTGTACCTGCAGCTCGTTGGCCCGCATGTCGAAGGTCACGTCCGACATGTGCAGGAAGTAATTGGCGAAGTACTCCTTGATGACGTAGCCCTTGTAACCGAGGCAGATCACGAAGTCATTGATCCCGTAGTGGGAGTAGATCTTCATGATGTGCCACAGGATGGGCTTGCCGCCGATCTCGATCATCGGCTTGGGCCGCAGGTGCGACTCTTCGGAGATGCGCGTGCCGAGGCCGCCGGCCAGGATCACCGCTTTCATGCCGCCTCCCGCTGCGGCTCGGCCGCGACGCCGGCGATCTCCCGCCGCGACGGCACGCCCTGCCGGTCCAGGTAGGCCAGGTCGATGCCGAAGCTGTCGCGCAGGAAGGCATCCAGCACCTGCTTGTCGCGCCCGCACTCGTCGAGCCGCGCGCTCAGCAGGCGATACAGCGGCAGCGAGTACTTACGCTGCGCCGCGCTCTCGATCAGCAGGTCGAGCGCGCGCTCGCGCTCGCCGCGGGCATATGCCATCTCGCCGAGCGCATAGGCCACCAGCCAGTGCTTGTTCCATTTCGCCGAGATGTTCTCCAGCAGGTTGCTCAGCGCCTCGTGCTCGGCCCGGTCCAGGTGGCCCATCACCAGCTGGACCAGCTGCTCCAGCGGATACCAGGCGCCGCCGAGGAAGAGACCCTCGCCCGCGCGCGCCGGCACCTGCGGCACGTCGCGGTATTCGGCGACCAGCGCCGTGGCCTGCTGCTCGAACCAGCGGCAGAACGGTGCCGCATCGCCCAGCGCGCTCTGCTCGAAGCGCGAGCGCAGGGTCAGCCGCAGTGCATTGAGGCCCGGCACGTCGCCGGCCAGCTCGACCGCCGTGGCCACATAAGCGTCCTCGCTCTCGCAGGCGAGGCCGCCGAGGCCAACGGCGTGCACGCAGGCCGCGGAGATGCGCTCGTGGAAGGCGCGGCCGGCCAGCGTCACCACCGGAACGCCCATCCAGAGCGCATCGCAGGTGTTGGCGCCACCGGTCATCGGCGCCGTGTCCAGCACGATGTCGAAGCTGTTGTAGAGCACGTACTGGTTGACACGGGAGCGCGGCACGCAGACCACGCGCTGCGGATCGATACCGGCCTGCTCCATGCGCGCGAGCAGCAGTTGCTTGACTTCGTCCTTGTCGAGTCCGTTGCACTCGACCATCAGGCGGCTGCCCGGACACCGGGCCAGCACCGCGCTCCACAGGCCGAGCGTGCGCTCGCTGATCTTGGCCAGGTTGATGCAGCAGCCGAACGTAACGAAGCCGGCCTCCAGCGCAGGCGTCTGGCGCACCGCGTAGTGAGGCTCGTAGACGCTCAGCGGCACATTCACCAGCGGGGCATACGTCGCGGCGATCACCGGCGCGCGCAGCAGCTTCTCGGTGTAGTTGGCCTCGTTGCCGGCCGGGTCGCTGATGCCATCGCTGATGCGGTAGTGGATGGCCGGCAGCCCGGTGGTGCCGGGGTAGCCGATCCAGGTCATCTGGATCGGTGCCAGGCCGTAGCTCATGTAGGTCACCGGCGTGACCCCGGTGTAGCCGCCCAGGTCGATCAGGATGTCCAGGCCGGCGGCATCGATCTCGTCGGCGATCTGCGTCTCGGACTTGCCCGCCAGGTCGACGAACCTGTCGGCATAGAGCGCGAACTTCTCCGAGACGTTGTCCCGGTGCGCATTCAGCGCGAACAGCTCCACTTCGAAGCGGTCACGGTCCAGGTTGGCCAGGAATGGCAGGATGAAGTACGCGCACGCGTGGCCGTACAGGTCGTTGGAGAGCATGCCCAGGCGGATGCGGCCCGACACGGGCGTCGCACCGCGGCGCTTGCGGCCGGTGCGCTTGCGGGACAGCAGCCTGGCATAGGCCTGCGCTTCGCGGCGCAGGTCCATTGCCGTCACGCTGGTTTCGAACAACATCGTGAACAGCAGGCTGCAGCGATGCAGCTCGGCCTCAGGCGCGATCTTGCTGATGCGCATCAGCACGCGCATCGATTCCGCCACGTCGCCGAGTTCCTTCAGGGAATTGGCATAGTTGAGCAGCCCTTCGATATTGTCGGGCTCGAGCTCCAGCGCCCGCGCCGCCGCGTTGCGCGCGGCCAGGAAGTCGGTGTGGGCATACAGCACGGCGGAGTAGGACACCCAGGCCGGCACCATCTCCGGCGCACGTTCCAGGCAAGCCTCCATCACGACGCGCGCCTCGACCTGACGGCCGTCCTCGCTGAGGAAGCAGCCCTGCATCAGGAGCAGCTCCGGCGAGTCGGGAAAGCGTTCGAGGCCGCGTCCGACCATCTCGATGGCCTGCGGACGGCGCCCCAGCCCGACCAGCGCCGCTGCGGCCCAGCGGTAGGCCTCGGAACTGGCCGAGGCCTCATCCGCCAGCGCCTTCTCGGCGTGACGCAGGGCCTGCTCGAAGCGGCCGGCCAGGCAGCCGGCGCGAGCGCGCTCGGCCAGATCGGTGTGTTTGCGGCTGCCCCGGTGGGCGGCCTTGGCGACGACGGGATGAGTCATGGGTGCAAGCGGGCTGGCGGCCAGGAGCGGTACCGATCGCCAGCGCCGGTGAAATAGATGCGATGAAGGGAACGAGGGGCAGGAACGCGCAGCCAGCCGCGGGGGCGCCCTTGCGGCCGCCACGGACCCGGAGCAGGCAGCGCCGGGAACGTGGCCGTGCTCAGACCGTCATGTTCATGATGTCCTGATACGCCGTGACCAGCCGGTTGCGTACCTGCACGCCGGTCTGGAAAGAGATGTTGGCCTTCTGCATCTCGATCATCACGTCGTTGAGCGAGACACCGGGCTTGCCCATGTCGAAGGCCTCGGCCAGGCCGTAGGCATGCTCCTGCACCGCGTTGATGCGCTTGAGCGAGCGCTGCAGCTCGCCGGCGAAGCCGCCCGACTGCAGCGCGGTGGTGTCGGCGGGCGACCCGCCACCGGCCGCCTGGGCCAGCCCGCGCAGCTGCTGCAGCATGCCTTCGATAGGGGAAATGGTGCTCATGGCGCTCTACCGCTCCAGAATTGCGTCTCAAACATCACATTAAGGCCTGGACACGCACGATCCAGGCCTTCGACGATGCCGAAGCGTACCCGCCCCCCCGCCGCACGCATGCGCTGAATTCGGGTGGAAAACCCATGCTATTCGCCCGATTGTCCGCCCCCTTCGTCGCCGATCATCGCTAGCGTGCCGTCCATGGCGCGGACTATCCGCCACGCCGTGCCGCCGGTACGCCAAATGACCAACTACCGCGGGGAGTACGCGTGTTTTTTCTGCAGCGTGATCTGAGCCACATCGATGCCGCCACCCTGGCCGGCGCCAGCGGCGGCAAGCCCGGCAGCCGGACCGGCGCCGGCCTGGAGACCGGCGCATGACCGCGGCCGCCACGCTGCCCAGCCGCGCTGAGCTGGTCGAGCGCCTCAAGGCCAACCCGCGCCTGCCGCTGATGCTGGGTGGCGCGGCGCTCGCCGCGGCGATCGCCGTGGGGGTGCTGTGGTCGCGCAGCCCCGACTACCGGGTGCTGTACAGCAACCTGTCGGAGCGCGACGGTGGCGCGGTGATCGCCTCGCTGCAGCAGATGAACGTGCCGTACAAGTTCGCCGAGGGTGGCGGCGCCATCATGGTGCCCGCCGACAAGGTGCCGGAGACCAGGCTGCGCCTGGCCTCGCAAGGCCTGCCCAAGAGCGGCAACACCGGCATGGAACTGATGGATGCGCAGAAGTTCGGCATCAGCCAGTTCGCCGAACAGGTCAACTACCAGCGCGCCCTGGAAGGCGAGCTGGCACGCTCGATCGAGTCGATCTCCGCCGTGCAGTCGGCACGCGTGCACCTGGCCATCCCCAAGCCCACGCTGTTCGTGCGCGAGCGCCAGAAGCCGACCGCCTCGGTGGTACTGCAGCTCTATCCCGGCCGCGCCATCGACGAGGGCCAGGTCGCGGCGATCGGCCACCTGGTTTCCTCCAGCGTGCCGGAACTGACCCCCAAGGCCATCTCCATCGTCGACCAGCACGGCAACCTGCTGTCGGGCAGCGGCGACAACCAGCGCCTGCTGGACGCCACCCAGCTCAAGTACGTGCAGACGCTGGAACAGGGCTATGCCCAGCGCATCGAAGCCATCCTCTCGCCCATCGTGGGCCAGGGCAATGTGCATGCGCAGGTCACGGCCGACGTCGACTTCTCCATCGTCGAGCACACCGACGAGTCGTACAAGCCCAACCAGGACCCGGCCAACGCGGCCGTGCGCAGCCAGCAGACCAGCGAGTCGTCCTCGCAAGGCTCGACGCCGGTCGGCGGCGTGCCCGGCGCGCTGTCGAACCAGCCGCCCCCGGCGGCCACCGCCCCCATCGCCACCGCGCAGGCGCAGCGTCCGGGCCAGCCCGGCCAGCCTGGCCAGGCCGCCCAGCAGCCGGCCCAGGCCGCCACGGCCAGCACGCAGTCGAGCGGCCCGAGCAACAGCCGCCGCGACACCACCACCAATTACGAACTCGACCGCAGCGTGCGCCACGTGCAGCAGTCGCCGGGCGGCGTGCGCCGCCTGTCGGTGGCGGTGATCGTCAATTACCGCCAGAAGACCGGCGCCAACGGCAAGACCGTGGCGGAGGCGCTGCCGGCGACCCAGCTCAAGCAGATCGAGAACCTGACCAAGGAAGCCATGGGCTACTCCGGCGACCGCGGCGACTCGCTCAACGTGGTCAACAGCCCCTTCACCCAGCCGCGCGACGAGACGCCGGAACTGCCGCTGTGGAAACAGCCCGACATGATCGAACTCGCCAAGACACTGGCCGGCTACCTGATGCTGGCACTGCTGGCGATGTTCCTCTGGTTCAAGGTGGCGCGCCCGGTGCTGCGCAAGTACACCGCGCCGCCGCTGCCGGCACCGGCCGAGCCCGAAAGCGGCGAAGCGGTCCTGCTGCCTGCCGAGGAACAGGCCAATCCCGAGACCCTGCGCCTCACGGCCAAGTACGAGAGCGATCTCGCCCTGGTGCGCGACGCCGCGCAGCGCGATCCCCGCCTGGTGGCCAGCGTGATCAAGAACTGGATTGCCAATGACGACAAATAACGGCTTGCAGAAGAGCGCCATCCTGATGATGGCGATCGGCGAGGACGCGGCCGCCGAAGTGTTCAAGCACCTGTCGCCGCGCGAGGTGCAGACCCTGGGCTCGGCCATGGCCGACCTCAGCGCGGTCACGCGCGAGCAGATGGCCGAGGTGCTGGGTGATTTCCGCGACGAGACCGAACAGTACCTGGCGCTGAACGTCGATTCCGGCGCCTTCATCCGCAGCGTGCTGAACAAGGCGCTGGGCGAGGAGCGTGCCGGCTCGATCATCGAGGACATCCTCGAGTCGCGCGATCCGGGCGGCGGCATCGATTCGCTGAACTGGATGGATTCGACTTCGGTGGCCGAGCTGATCCGCGACGAACACCCGCAGATCATCGCCACCATCCTGATCCACCTGGACCGCCAGAAGTCGTCCGAGGTGCTGGGCATGTTCACCGACCGCCTGCGCAACGACGTGATCCTGCGTATCGCCACCTTCGGCGGCGTGCAGCCGGGCGCGCTGCAGGAACTGACCGACGTGCTGACCAAGCTGCTGGCGGGCCAGAGCCTGAAGCGCAGCCGCATGGGCGGCGTGCGCACCGCGGCCGAGATCATCAACCTGATGAGCACGGCGCACGAGGAAGCGGTGATCGACGGCGTGCGCCAGCACGACAGCGACCTCGCACAGAAGATCATCGACGAGATGTTCCTGTTCGAGAACCTGCTGCAGGTCGACGACCGCGGCATCCAGCGCGTGCTCAAGGAAATCGCCACCGAATCGCTCATCGTCGCGCTCAAGGGCGCGCCGCAGGAGCTGCGCGACAAGTTCATCCGCAATATGTCGACCCGCGCCGGCGAAATGCTGCGCGAGGACCTCGATGCGCTGGGCCCGGTGCGCGTGTCGCAGGTCGAGACCGAGCAGAAGGCGATCCTGCAGGTGGTGAGACGCCTGGCGGAAGCAGGCGAAGTCCAGATCGGCGGTGGCGACGATGCCTACGTTTAAGCGCCCCGATCCGCACGCCTACCGGCTGTCCGCCGGGCCGGAGCCGCGCCGCGAGGCGCCGGCCGACGGCTTCACGCCGGCCTTCCGGCCGGCGCCGCAGCCCGACTTCTCCGCCCTCGATCCGCAGCCGGCCCCGGCCGCGGCGGGGCGCGGCGACTGGCGGCGCTGGAAGATGCGCTCGCTCGATCCGCGCGACGACCTGCCGCCGCCTCCGCCGCCGCTGCCGTTCGAACCCGCGCCGCCGCCGATCGATTTCGAAGCGATCGATGCCATGCGCGAAGGCGCGCGCAAGGAAGGCTATGCCCAGGGCTACGCCCAGGGCCAGACCCAGGGCTATGGCGACGGCCACCGCGAAGGCTATGCGCGCGGGCTCGAACTGGCGCGCGGCGAGGCCGCCCGCCTGCAGGAACTGGCCGGCACCTTCCGCGGCGCCCTGACGCACCTGGACGAGGAAGTCGCGCAGACCCTGCTGTCGCTGGCGCTGGACGTGGCGCGCCAGCTGGTGCGCGGCACGGTCGTGGCCGATCCGGCCATGGTCCTGCCGGCAGTGCGCGAACTGCTGGCCACCGAACCGGCGCTGTCGGGCTCGCCCTGCCTGCTGCTGCACCCCGACGACGTGGCCCTGGTGGAAACGCACCTGAGCGGCGAGCTGGAAGCCGCCGGCTGGACGGTGCGCGCCGACGGCGGCATCGAGCGCGGCGGCTGCGTGGCCAGCGCGGCCAGCGGCGAACTCGACGCCACGCTGGCCACACGCTGGAGCCGCGTGGTCAAGGCGCTGGGCCGCGCCGACAGCTGGGAGCCCCCGCATGGCTGACAGCGCCGAGCGCCTCGAGGCGCCGATCCTGCACAGCCAGCACTGGCGCGACACGCTCAACGGCGCGCGCGCCCGCCTGGCCGAGATCAACAGCATCCGCAACTGCGGCCGGCTGACGCGCGCCGCCGGCCTGGTGCTCGAAGCGGTCGGGCTGCGCCTGCCGGTGGGCAGCGACTGCCTGATCGAACTGCCGGCCGGCCAGCGCGACGGCCAGGGCCGCCGCACCGCCGAGGCCGAAGTGGTGGGCTTCGGTGCCGACCGCCTGTTCCTGATGCCGCAATCGGACGTGACCGGCCTGCTGCCCGGCGCACGGGTCTACCCGCTCGAACCCTCGCCGCTGCCGCCGGGCGACCATGCCCCGCGCGAGCCCGGCTCCAAGCGCCTGCCGGTCGGCGAAGGCCTGCTCGGGCGCGTGCTCGACGCGGCCGGACGCCCGCTCGATGGCCTGGGCCCGATCAGCGCCGCCCAGGAAGTGCCGCTGGCAGGCACGCAGATCAACCCGCTCGACCGCGCGCCGATCGAGACGGTGCTGGATACCGGCGTGCGCGCCATCAACGGCATGCTGACGGTGGGACGCGGCCAGCGCATGGGCCTGTTCGCCGGCTCCGGCGTGGGCAAGAGCGTGCTGCTGGGCATGATGGCCCGCTACACCAGCGCCGAGGTCATCGTGGTCGGCCTGATCGGCGAACGCGGCCGCGAGGTGAAGGACTTCATCGAGAACATCCTCGGCGCCGAAGGCCGCGCCCGCTCGGTGGTGGTGGCGGCGCCGGCCGACACCTCGCCGCTGCTGCGCATGCAGGGCGCCGCCTACGCGACCCGGCTGGCCGAGTACTTCCGCGACCAGGGCCGGCACGTGCTGCTGATCATGGATTCGCTGACGCGCTATGCGATGGCCCAGCGCGAGATCGCGCTGGCCATCGGCGAGCCGCCGGCCACCAAGGGCTACCCGCCCTCGGTCTTCGCCAAGCTGCCCACGCTGGTGGAGCGCACCGGCAACGGCCCGGAGGGCGGCGGCTCGATCACCGCCTTCTATACCGTGCTGGCCGAAGGCGATGACCAGCAGGACCCGATCGCCGACTCCGCGCGCGCCATTCTCGACGGCCACATCGTGCTGTCGCGCAGCCTGGCGGAAGCCGGCCACTATCCGGCCATCGACGTCGAAGCCTCGATCAGCCGCGCCATGACCGCGCTGATCACCCCGGCCCAGTTCTCCAAGGTGCGGCGCTTCAAGCAGCTGATGTCGCGTTACCAGCGCAACCGCGACCTGATCAGCGTCGGCGCCTACGCACCCGGCCACGACCACGAACTGGACCTGGCCATCCAGATGCATCCGCGCATGGAAGCCTTCCTGCAGCAGGACATCCACGAACGCGCCGACTATGACGGCTCGATCGACCAGCTGTCCGCTCTCTTCGAATAGGAGTGAACATGGCCAAGCCCACCCCGCTCAACCTGCTGGCCGACCTGGCCCAGAACGACACCGAGGCCGCGACGCGCGAACTCGGCCGCCTGCAAGGGCTGCGCACCCAGGCCGAACAGCAGCTCGCCGCGCTGAACAAGTACCGCGAGGAATACCGGGCGCGCATGCAGGCGATGGCACAGGACGGCATGACGGCCACGCGCTGGCAGGACTACGCGCAGTTCCTGACCTCTCTCGACGGCGCGATCCGCCAGCAGGGCCAGGCCCTGGCCCAGGCCGAAGCGGCACTGCTGACCGGGCGCGCCAACTGGCAGTCGCAGAAGCGGCGCCAGAACTCCTTCGACACGCTGGTGGCACGCGCCGAGGCGCGCGAGCAGGCCGCCGGCGCGCGCCGCGAGCAACGCGCCAACGACGAGTACGCCGCCCGCCTGGCGCGCGCCGCAAGCCACCGCCAGGACTAAGAACGAAAGCCAACCAGGCGCCGCCGCACCTGCGCCCGACGACGACGAAGACATGATCGACATCAGCCAGATTACCGCCGGCATCGCCAAGCTGGCCAACGCCGCCAACACCAGCAACACCGGCAACGCCAGCAATGCCGCCGGCACGACCGGCACCGCCAACGGATCGGCCGGCGCCAGCGGCAACAGCAACGGCACGGGCTTCGGCGACGCGCTCGCCAAGGCGCGCGACAACGGTGGCAGCAGCAACAGCAACAGCAGCAGCAGCAACGGCGGAAACAACGCCAGCAACAACGCCAGCACCGGTAGCAGCAGCCAGTCCGGCAACGCGGCCGCGTCGACGGCGGACAGCAACGCGGGCAAGGCCCAGCAGGCGGCCCCGTCCAGCTCGCAGGCCGCCGCCGCGCAGGCGCCTGGCAATGCATCCGGCACGACCGCGGCCAAGCCAGGCGCCGCTGGCAAGGACCAGGACGACGACAGCGCGGTCGACGCCGCGCAGGCCGCCATGCCCGACAGCGCCGCCCTGGCGGCCCTGGCCGCGGCGCAGATGACGCCGTTCCATGCGGCCACGGCTGCGCTTCCCGATGGCAAGCTCCAGGCGGGCAGCGGCGGCGATGCGGCGGCACTGCCGGGCGCCGGCGGCAACGGCAGCGCCGCGGCAGGCAATGCGGCCGCCACCACGCTGGCGGCGATCGCCTCGCAGCGGGCGGCGCTGCAGGGCAATGCCACCGCGACGGCCGGCAATGCGGACGACGCCGACGCGGCCCAGGCCCCGTCGGTCAGCGCTGCGCAGGACGCCAAACCCGCCGCAGCCACCGCCACCGGCACCGGCAAGCAGGACCCGCTGCAGGCCTTGCTGGCAGGCCAGGCCGGCAAGAACGGCACGGGCACGACGACGGGCACCCAGGGCACGGCGCTGGCCGCCACGGCCGCACCGGGCGATGGCGCCAAGGGTGCGGCCCAGGCCGCCACCGCGCCGAGCGCCGCCGTGACCGGCGCCGGCGGCGCCACCACGGCCGCTGGCGCCAAGGCCGCCGCCACCGACACGGCGAAGAGCATGGACGCCGCCACCTTCGCCGCGATGGCCGGTGTCCAGGCCGGCGGTACGCAGGCCGCCCAGCCTGCCGCGACGGCGGCGCAGGCCGCCCCGCTGGCGGTATCGCCGCCGCTCGGCGACGCGCAGTGGCCGCAGGCGCTGGGCCAGCAGATGGTGCGCCTGACCACGCAAGGCAGCCACACCGCCGAGCTCGACCTCAATCCGCCCAACCTCGGGCCGCTGAAGGTCGTGCTGAACGTGGTCAACGACCAGGCCCAGGCCCAGTTCGTCTCGCCGCACCAGGCCGTACGCGCGGCGGTGGAAGCGGCGCTGCCGCAACTGCGCACCTCGCTGGCCGAAAGCGGCATCCAGCTGGGCCAGACCTCGGTCGGCGCCGACAGCTTCGCCGGCCAGCAGCCCGGCAACGGCCAGTCCCAGCAACGCCAGGCCTCGAGCGGCGGCTTCGCCCGGCTGGCCGGCGTGGGCGACAGCAACGCGCCCGTGCAGACCGTGACCGTGCCGGTCCGCCAGCTCGCGCGCGGCGAGATCGACACCTTCGCCTGAGCACCGGCGGGTGACCGCGGGTGCCGGAAACGGTACCCGCCGCCCTCACCCTTCCCGCCCCCTTCCCGCCCCCTTCCGGCCCCCTTCCGGCCCCCTTCCCGCCTGCCCGGCCGCGCCGGGCGCCGGTATCATGGCAGTGACGAACGGCGGCGCCGCACCCGGCGCGCCGTGCCGCGTGCAGCCATGACCTTCGACCTCTTCGATGACCTCCCCCCCGAAACCCCGCATACCGAGCCCCTCGCGGCCGGCGCGGTGATCCTGCGCGCCTTCGCCCATGCCGCCGCGCCGGCGCTGCTGGAGGCGGTGGCCCGCATCACGGCGAGCGCGCCCTGGCGCCACCTCGTCACGCCGGGGGGGCAGCGCATGTCGGTGGCCATGACCAACTGCGGCAGCTTCGGCTGGGTGTCGGACGCGCGGGGCTACCGCTACGAGCCGGCCGACCCGCTCAGCGGGCAGCCCTGGCCGGCCATGCCGGAGCCGTTCCGCACCCTCGCGGCCGAGGCCGCGCAGGCGGCCGGTTTCGCCGGCTTCGCGCCGGATGCCTGCCTGGTCAACCGCTACCTGCCCGGCACCCGCCTGTCGCTGCACCAGGACCGCGACGAGCGCGACCTGCGCGCGCCGATCGTGTCGGTCTCGCTGGGCCTGCCCGCCACCTTCCTGTTCGGCGGCCTGCAACGCACCGACCGCACCGCGCGCGTGCGCCTGGCCCATGGCGACGTGGTGGTGTGGGGCGGTCCGTCGCGGCTCGCCTACCACGGCGTGGCGCCGCTGGCGGACGGCGACCATCCCCTGTGCGGGCACGAACGCATCAACCTGACCTTCCGCCGGGCGCGCTGAGGCGCCCGGCGCCCGGCGCCCGCCGCTGCGCCGGGGCCTGGCACGCTCCCTGCTAGTGAGAGCACAACGCTCTCACACGGCCTCGTCCGCACGCACCGATGCTGCACCCGCCCAGACTCTATCTCTACCTCGACGCGGTGGCCCGCCACGGTTCCATCCGCAAGGCCGCGGCCCAGCTGCACGTGGCCTCCACCGCCCTCAACCGCAAGATCCTCGAAGTCGAGGAACAGATCGGCACCGCCCTGTTCGAGCGCCTGCCGCGCGGCGTGCGGCTGACCGCCGCCGGCGAGGTGCTGGTCGCCACCATCCGCCGCAGCCTGGCCGATCTCGATGCCGCCGCCGCGCAGATGTCGCAGCTGCGCGGACTGGTGCGCGGCAGCGTGCGCCTGGGCGCCGCCGAATCGGTCGCCAACGACTTCCTGCCGGAGGCGATCGGCCGCTACCAGGCCCGCTATCCGGGCGTGCAGTTCCGCGTCACGGTGGCCGGCACCGGCGACCTGCTGGCGGCCTTGCGCGAGGACGAGACCGACCTGCTGCTGACCCACGATCCGCCCGCCTCGCCGCTGCTGCAGGAACTGGCGGTATCGTCTCAACCCTTCTGCGCGATGCTGCGGCCCGACCATCCGCTGGCCGGCCGCAGCACCTTGCGCCTGGCCGACTGCCAGCCGTATCCGGTCGCGCTGGGCCCGGAGTGCTTCGGCAGCCGGCGCCTGATCGACGCCATCTGCGCGCGCAACCGCCTGAGCCTGCGCGTGATGCTGCAGGCCAGCAGCGTGGAGATGCTGAAGAGTTTCGCGCGCGAGACCGGTGCGATCTGCTTCCAGTTCCAGGCGGGCACGCTGCGCGAGGCGCGCGCGGGCACGCTGCACGCGCTGCCGCTGAGCGACCCCGAGCTGTGCGCCGGCCGCCTGGTGCTGGCCACGCGCAAGGGCCGTGCGCTGCCGCCCGCGGTGGCTGCCTTCGCCGAGCACCTCAAGGCCTCGCTGGCGGATCTGCACCAGCCCCTGAGACAGGCGGCCTGAGACCGTGGCGCGGCATGCCGCGCCACGGTGCGCGCCGCGCACACATTTTGCGCGCGCCATGAGCCAAAAATAGTGCTGGTTGCGCGCAGGCGAATTCCGCAAACTGGACCCGACACGAACCGGCACCGCCGCCTGGCGACCGGCGCCGACAGCAGCCACCTGCGCGCAATGCAGGGGAAACCATAAGACCGACGCAGGACGAGCCGCCATGCCCGCCACCCACGCTACCGCCACCCTCAGCACCATCCTCGGCGCCACCCTCGTCGCCATCCGCCCGCAGCGCGCCGGCAGCCCGCCACACGGTATGCGCCGCGCCGGCTAGTACCGCGCCGCCCCCCCTCCTGACGCCCCCTCGCGCCGTCACCACGGCAAGAGCCAGCCGGCACCGGTCCGCCTCCGCGCGACCGGCCGGCGCGGGGGAGCTTTTGCCTGAACCATCGCAACCACGACCAGGGAGTCCTCCATGTTCCAGTTCCAGTTCCAGCCCCACCCCCGCACCCGTCCGCACGCCAGGCTGCGCGCCACCACCGGCAAGGCCCTGCTGGCCGCCGCCGCCGCGCTGCTGGCCAGCGCGGGCGCCATGGCACAGTCCAGCGTCACGCTCTACGGCCAGGTCGACACCTATGTCGGCAGCTCGCGCGCAGCCGGCGGCCAGCGTGCCTGGCAGGTCGGCGCGGGCGGCATGCAGACGTCCTACTGGGGCATCAAGGGCACCGAGGACCTCGGCAACGGGCTGAAGACCATCTTCGACCTGAACGGCTTCTACCGCGCCGACCAGGGCGCGATGGGCCGCTTCACCGGCGACACCATGTTCAGCCGCAGCGCCTTCGTCGGCCTGCAGAGCGACAAGGCGGGCACCATCCGGCTGGGCCGCAACACCACGCCGTATTTCATCTCCACCATCCTGTTCAACCCGCTGGTGGATTCCTATGTGTTCGCGCCGTCGATCTTCCACACCTACTTCACCGCGCGCAGCGGCGCCGTCTACGACCCCGGCATCATCGGCGACTCGGGCTGGAGCAACTCGCTGGTCTACTCCACGCCCAACTTCGGCGGGCTCACCGCCAACTTCATCTACGCCTTCGGCGAGCAGGCGGGCGACAACGGCAAGAACAAGTGGGGCGGCAACGTGCTCTACTTCAACGGCCCCTTCGCCGCCACCGTGGCCTTCCAGCAGGTCAAGTTCAACAGCGTGCCGGGCGACGTGACCTCGCCGGCGGCGCTGGCGGGCTTCGACAAGCAGAACGCCGTGCAGGTCGGCCTGTCCTACGACTTCAAGGTGGTCAAGCTGTTCGCGCAGGGCCAGTACATCAAGTCCAACGTCAACAACACAATCGGCGACATCAAGCACACCAACGGCCAGCTCGGCGCCTCGGTACCGATCGGGGCGGGCAGCGTGCTGGTGTCGTATGCCTATGACAAGACCAAGAACAATGTGGGCGATTTCAACCGCAATACCGTGGGCATCGCCTACGACTACAACCTGTCGAAGCGCACCGACCTCTATGCGGCCTACTTCTACGACAAGCTGAGCGGGCAGTCGCACGGCGACAGCCTGGGTGTGGGCATCCGCCACAAGTTCTGAGGGACGCGCGGATGCGCGGCGGATTGCGCCCCGGATTGCGCGCTTCGACACTGCCTGGCTGAATGGCGGCTTGGCCGGTCCTTCGGACCGGCCGTTCGCGGACGGCTACGGCAACTCAATCGCCAGCCGCGCGCGGCTGGCGCTCCGGTGGAGCGCGCCGATGCGATCCATCCAGCCTAGTCCAACGGATCGCTGAAATCGGACGGTGCGGATGGTGCGGATGGTGCGGATGGTGCGGATGGTGCGGATGGTGCGGATGGTGCAGATCGTGCGGATGATGCCCGCCGCGGCGGGCATGCCGCGTGCGGCGCCGCGCGCCTGACCGTGGCGGGAGGGCGCTGCCGCGGCCGCCCGCCGAAAGAAAACGGCCCCGCGCTTGCGCGCGGGGCCGTTCACCTGCTTACCGCTGTGTGCGGACGGGCCGGCTTACACCGACACCGTGTCCGCGACCTCCTTGAAGTCTTCGATCTGGTCGAAGTTCATGTACTTGTAGATCTTGTCGCCGTTGGCGTTGATCACGCCGATGTCGGCCATGTACTCGTCCTTGCTCGGGATGCGGCCCAGGCGCGAGCAGATGGCTGCCAGTTCGGCCGAACCCAGGTACACATTGGTGTTCTTGCCGAGGCGGTTGGGGAAGTTGCGGGTCGAGGTCGACATCACCGTGGCGCCTTCGCGCACCTGGGCCTGGTTGCCCATGCACAGCGAGCAGCCCGGCATTTCGGTACGCGCGCCGGCGGTGCCGAACACACCGTAGTGGCCTTCCTCGGTCAACTGCTTCTGGTCCATCTTGGTCGGCGGCGCGACCCACAGCTTGACGGGGATGTCACGCTTGCCTTCCAGCAGCTTGGAGGCTGCGCGGAAGTGGCCGATGTTGGTCATGCACGAGCCGATGAAGACTTCGTCGATCTTGGCGCCAGCCACGTCCGACAGGGTCTTGACGTCGTCCGGGTCGTTCGGGCAGGCCACGATGGGCTCGTGCACGTCGGCCAGGTCGATCTCGATCACGGCGGCGTAGTCGGCGTCGGCGTCCGGCTCCAGCAGCTTCGGATCGGCCAGCCATGCCTCCATGGCCTTGATGCGGCGCTGCAGGCTGCGCGGGTCCTGGTAGCCCTCGGCGATCATCCACTTCAGCAGCGTGATGTTGCTGTTGATGTACTCGATGATCGGTTCCTTGTTCAGGCGCACGGTGCAACCGGCGGCCGAACGCTCGGCGGAGGCGTCGGACAGTTCGAACGCTTGCTCGACCTTCAGGTCGGGCAGGCCTTCGATTTCCAGGATGCGGCCGGAGAAGATGTTCTTCTTGCCTTGCTTGGCCACGGTCAGCAGGCCTTGCTTGATGGCGTACAGCGGGATCGCGTTGACCAGGTCACGCAGGGTCACGCCGGGCTGCATCTTGCCCTTGAAGCGCACCAGCACCGATTCCGGCATGTCCAGCGGCATCACGCCGGTGGCGGCAGCGAAGGCCACCAGGCCCGAGCCGGCCGGGAAGCTGATGCCGATCGGGAAGCGGGTGTGCGAGTCACCGCCGGTGCCGACGGTGTCAGGCAGCAGCATGCGGTTCAGCCACGAGTGAATCACGCCGTCGCCCGGGCGCAGCGAGATGCCGCCGCGGGTGCTGATGAACTGCGGCAGGGTGTGGTGGGTCTTGACGTCCACGGGCTTCGGATAGGCCGCGGTGTGGCAGAACGACTGCATCACCAGGTCGGCGGAGAAGCCCAGGCAGGCCAGGTCCTTCAGCTCGTCGCGGGTCATCGGGCCGGTGGTGTCCTGCGAGCCCACCGAGGTCATCTTCGGTTCGCAGTAGGTGCCCGGACGGATGCCCTTGCCTTCGGCCAGGCCGCAGGCGCGGCCGACCATCTTCTGCGCCAGGGTGAAACCCTTGCCGGTGTCGACCGGGTTCTGCGGCAGGCGGAACAGCGTCGACGGGGCCAGGCCCAGCGCTTCGCGCGCCTTGGCGGTCAGGCCGCGGCCGACGATCAGCGGAATGCGGCCGCCGGCGCGCACTTCGTCGAACAGCACGTCGGACTTGACCTTGAACTCGGCGATCACTTCGCCGTTCTTCAGGGCCTTGCCGTCATAGGGACGCAGTTCGACCACGTCGCCCATTTCCATCTTCGACACGTCCAGCTCGATCGGCAGCGCGCCGGCGTCTTCCATGGTGTTGTAGAAGATCGGGGCGATCTTGCTGCCCAGGCACACGCCGCCGAAGCGCTTGTTCGGCACGAAGGGGATGTCTTCGCCGGTGAACCACAGCACCGAGTTGGTGGCGGACTTGCGCGAGGAACCGGTACCGACCACGTCGCCCACGTAGGCGACCAGGTGGCCCTTGTCCTTCAGCGACTCGATGAACTTGACCGGGCCGCGCTTGCCATCTTCCTCGGGCTGGAACGCAGCGCCTTCGCGCTTGTTCTTCAGCATCGCCAGCGCGTGCATCGGGATGTCGGGACGGGTGGTGGCGTCCGGGGCCGGCGACAGGTCGTCGGTATTGGTTTCGCCCGGCACCTTGAACACGGTGATGGTCAGGCTCTGCGGCACTTCCGGACGGCTGGTGAACCATTCGGCGTCGGCCCAGCTCTGCAGCACGGCCTTGGCGTTGGCGTTGCCCTGGTCGGCCTTTTCCTTGACGTCGTGGAAGGCATCGAACATCAGCAGGGTCTTCTTCAGCGCGTCGGCGGCCACGCCACCCACTTCGGCGTCGTCCAGCAGCTCGATCAGCGGGGAGATGTTGTAGCCACCCAGCATGCTACCCAGCAGCTCGGTCGCCTTGGCGCGGCTGATCAGTGCGCAGGTTTCCTTGCCCAGCGCCACGGCGGCCAGGTAGGAGGCCTTGACCTTGGCGGCGTCGTCCACGCCTGCGGGCACCCGGTGCGTGATCAGGTCGACCAGGACCTGCTCCTCGCCGGCCGGCGGATTCTTCAGCAGTTCGATCAGGTCGGCGGTCTGCTTGGCGGTCAGCGGCAGCGGAGGAATGCCGAGCGCGGCGCGTTCGGCGACATGGGCGCGATAGGTATCAAGCATGGGAACCTGCTATGTAATAGGGTTTCAAAAAAACGCGTGGCTACGCGATTGTAAGGCTAAGTGCGCCCAAGGTCAAATGTCTTATATCTTATATAAGAGTAAGCCGACCAAGACCGCCCCCATAGAGAGCGCTCACTCTCCCTGCGCCGCCTGAAATACCGGAACATCGCCTGACTGGCAGCACAAGATCGGCAGTCCGCCGGCGTCCGCAACAGACATGCGGTCATGCCGTCCGGCTGGCAGCCACCCGGTGCGCCGCCGGGTCCCGCTCAAGTTCCGCTTGCGGCATTCGTTAACCTGATGCATATGCGATCCGTACCGCGCATGACCCGATCCGTCCGCCTCAAACGGTCGATCTGACCGGGTTTCGCCCTTTTTTTCGACCCTTTGCCTGCCGCTGATTCCCACAAGAATGGCAGGGCATTCCAAGACAGGCTTCTCATGGCGAACACGCTTTCCCCCTCCCAGGCCGGCGGCAACACGAACAAGCGCGGCCGGCTACTGCTGATCGGCGCCGTGCTGGTCGCAGTCCTGGGCGCTGGAGGCTTTTTCCTCGGCAGCCTGCTCAGCAACCGGCAGCCGGCGGCGCCGGCCGCGCCCGTCATCCCGCCGCCCATCTTCGTGCCGCTGGACGCCTTCACGGTCAACCTCAAGAGCGAGGATGGCGAGCGTTTCCTGCACACGGCGATGTCGCTGAAGGTGGCGGACGAGGATTCGCGCACGCGCCTGACGGCCTACCTGCCCGAGGTGCGCAGCCGCATCCTGCTGCTGCTCTCGGCCAAGCGGCCGGAGGAACTGGCCACGGTCGAGGGCAAGCGGCAGCTGGCGCAGGAACTGCAGCGCGCGCTGACCGAACCGTTCACCAAGGGCTTGCCGCCGCAGAAGATCGTGGATGTTCTGTTTACTTCCTTCGTGGTGCAGTAGGCCGATGCCCTGCCCCGCGAGCCAATCCGATATGAAGCCGCCACCCGCCTCGTCTCCGATCCGCCGGCCCGCCAGCCGGCAGCGGGCGGGCTGAGCCGGAATCCAAGCGCTTCGACCAATCAGCCGCTCATGGGGCAGGACACTAGATGGCCTACGACAAGTTCCTTTCGCAGGACGAGGTAGACGAACTACTCAAGGGCGTGACCGGTGAAACGGACACGACCGAAGATGCCGGCATCGCCGTCTCGGAAGACGGCGTGCGCCCGTACAACCTGGCCACGCAGGAACGCATCGTCCGCGGCCGGCTGCACACGCTCGAGATCATCAACGAGCGCTTCGCGCGCCAGCTGCGCACCGCGCTGTTCAACTTCATCCGCCGCGGCGCCGACATCTCGGTCGGCTCGGTGCGCATCGAGAAGTACGGCGAGTTCGTGCGCAACCTGCCGGTGCCGACCAACCTGAACCTGGTCCACATGAAGCCGCTGCGGGGCACCGCGCTGTTCGTGCTGGACCCGAACCTGGTCTTCCTCGTCGTCGACAACCTGTTCGGCGGCGACGGCCGCTTCCACACCCGCGTGGAAGGCCGCGATTTCACCCAGACCGAGCAGCGCATCATCCGGCGCATGCTCGACCTGACCCTGGAGAGCTACGGCCACGCCTGGCGCACCGTGCACCCGATCGAGTTCGAATACGTCCGCTCGGAAATGCACACCAAGTTCGCCAACATCGCCATCCCCAACGAGGTGGTGGTGACCACCGCCTTCCATATCGAACTGGGAGCGGTGGGCGGGCAGATGCACGTCTGCTTCCCGTACTCGATGATCGAGCCGGTGCGCGACCTGCTGATGAACCCGCTGCAGGACGAGGTCGAGGTCGACAAGCGCTGGCTCCAGCAACTTTCCCAGCAACTGCGCGCGGCCGAAGTGGAACTGGTCGCCGAGTTCACCCATGTGCAGAGCAGCGTGGCCGACGTGCTGGCGCTGCGCGCCGGCGACGTGCTGCCGATCGAGCTGCCGGAGATGATCTTCGGCAAGGTCGACGGCGTGCCCGTGATGCAGTGCGGCTACGGCACCATGAACGGCCAGTACTCGCTGCGCGTGGAACGGATGCTCAATCACCAAGAAAGCGATTCCAACAAGGAAACCGATCATGACTGACGGCAAAGAGGACAAGCCGGTCGACCCGATGGACGACTGGGCCAGCGCGCTGGCTGAGCAGACCAGCGCCACCGCTGCCGCCGAGGCGAGCACGCCGGTAGCCGCGCCCGCCGCGGCCACCGTCTTCCCCCCGCTGGCCCAGGAGGCCCCGACCGGCTTCCACAACGATATCGGGATGATCCTCGACATCCCGGTGCAGCTGACGGTGGAGCTGGGCCGCACCAAGGTGCCCATCAAGAACCTGCTGCAACTCGCGCAGGGCTCGGTGGTGGAGCTCGACGGCCTGGCCGGCGAGCCGATGGACGTGCTGGTCAACGGCTACCTGATCGCCCAGGGCGAGGTGGTGGTGGTCAACGACAAGTTCGGCATCCGCCTGACCGACATCATCACGCCGTCCGAGCGCATCCGGAAGCTGAACAAATGAGTGTGAGTGTGTGCGTGCGCCGGCGGTGGCGGGACAAGGCGACGCCAAGCGCGCTGCTCCTGCTGCCGCCCGCGGCTCACGCCTTCGCCCCGGCCGCCTCCGAGGCGACGGCCCACGCCGGCAGCAGCGCGGCCGCCAGCCTCGCCCAGCTCGGCCTGGGACTGTTCTGCGTCATCGCGCTGATCCTGGCGCTGGCCTGGTTCGCGCGCCGCTCCGGCCTGGTGCGGCAGGGCCAGGCCGGCGTCATGCGCACGATCGGCAGCGCCATGCTCGGCGCGCGCCAGCGCCTGGTGCTGGTCGAGGTCGGCGATACCTGGCTGGTGCTGGGCGTCAGCCCCGGCGAGATCCGCACCCTCCATACGCTGCCCGCGCAGCGTGCCGAGGCCGCGCGTGCCGAAACGACCTCGGCCAGCAGCTTCACCGAGAAACTGCTGCGCTCGATGCAGGAAAACCTGAAGTCATGATTCCCCTGCATGCTCCGGCGGCGCCACGCCGCCGGTACTCTTCCCTGTTGCTGCCGGCGCTGCTGTGCGCGGCGGGTGCCGCGCTGGCGCTCTCCCCCGCGCTGGCGGGCGCGCAGGCACTGCCCGGCGTGATCAGCAAGCCGGCACCGGGCGGCGGCCAGATCTGGTCGCTGTCGGTGCAGACGCTGGTCCTGCTGACCTCACTGTCCTTCCTGCCGGCGGCCATGCTGATGATGACGGGCTTCACCCGCATCATCATCGTGCTGGGCCTGCTGCGCAGCGCGATGGGCACCGCCAGCTCGCCGCCCAACCAGGTGCTGGTGGGGCTGGCGCTGTTCCTGACCTTCTTCGTGATGTCGCCGGTCTTCGACCGCATCTACAACGATGCCTACAAGCCGCTGGCGGAAAACAAGCTGAGCCTGGAAGACGCCGCCGCCAAGGCCAGCGTGCCGCTCAAGAGCTTCATGATGAAGCAGACGCGCGAGAAGGACCTGGCCCTGTTCGCGCAGATGGCCAAGACTCCCGAGATGCAGGGCCCCGAGGATGTGCCGCTGTCCATCCTCGTGCCTGCCTTCGTCACCAGCGAGCTGAAGACCGCCTTCCAGATCGGCTTCACCATCTTCATTCCCTTCCTGATCATCGACCTGGTCGTGGCCAGCGTGCTGATGGCCATGGGGATGATGATGGTGCCGCCGGCCACCATCTCGCTGCCGTTCAAGCTGATGCTCTTCGTGCTGGTCGACGGCTGGCAGCTGCTGCTGGGCTCGCTCGCGCAGAGCTTCCTGAACTGATCCGCCCGACGGCACCGACCGTCCCAACCGTCCGATCCGTCCCACCGCGGCACGCGCCAGGCTTCCGACATGACTCCCGAGACCGTGATGACCATCGCCACCCAGGCGATGAAGATGACGCTGCTGCTGGCGGCGCCGCTGCTGCTGGTGGCGCTGGCCGCCGGCCTGGTGGTCAGCCTGTTCCAGGCCGCCACGCAGATCAACGAGATGACGCTGTCGTTCATCCCCAAGCTGGTGGCCCTGTTCGCCACCATGGTGCTGGCCGGCCCCTGGATGATCAACACCTTCGTCGACTACATGCGCGAAGTCTTCCAGGGCATCCCGGGACTGGTGCACTGACGGCCGCCCCGTGCTGAACGTCACCTCGGTCCAGCTCTACACCTGGATCGCGACCTTCCTGTGGCCGCTGTTCCGCCTGCTTGGCCTGTTCAGCGCGGCACCGCTGTTCAGCGAGGCGTCGATTCCGCGCCGCGTCAAGCTCGGCCTGGGCATGGCGCTCGCCGCCATCGTCGCGCCGACCATCGGCGAGGTGCCGGTGGTACCGGTGTTTTCCTATGACGGCCTGCTGATCATCGTCAACGAGGTCGGCATCGGCCTGGCCACCGGCTTCACCATGCGGCTGGTGTTCGCCGCGGTGCAGTCCGCCGGCGAGATCATCGGCCTGCAGATGGGCCTGTCCTTCGCCACCTTCTTCGACCGCAGCGCCGGCGGCCAGACCATGGTGCTGGGGAGCTTCCTCAACGTCGTGGCCATGCTGATCTTCCTGGCGATGGACGGACACCTGGTGATGCTGGCCACGCTGGTCGACAGCTTCAACAGCCTGCCGATCGGCGGCACGCCGCTGTCGGGCCAGGGCTGGCTGGCGGTGGCGCGCGCCGGCGGCACGATCTTCTCCTCCGGGCTGCTGCTGGCCCTGCCGCTGATCGCGGCCCTGCTCACGCTGAACCTGGCCATGGGCATCCTCAACCGTGCCTCGCCGCAGTTGTCGATCTTCGCCGTCGGCTTCCCGGTCACGCTGGCGGGCGGCCTCCTGGTGATGTCGCTGGTGATGCCGCAGATGGGCACCTACATGCTGCACCTGATCGAGATCGGCCTGTCCTCGCTGAACGCCGTGCTGGCGCAGCTCGCGCACTGACGCGCACTGACGCGACCGACACGTACCGACACGCACCGACACGCACTGACACGCACCGACACGCCGCGGTGCGCCCGTCGCCTGGCCACTGTGGCGCCACGGCCACTTCAATCCCCTCTTCGCGGCCTTCAACCCCCGCGCTTCCGCTGCCGATAACCCCTTTCAGCAGGAGCAAACCGCGCGCGCCCCGACACCTGCCCAACGTGAAAGCTAACAAGGGAGAGACCCATGCATTCATTGCAGGGAAATCACCGGCTCGTGGGGTCAACCAACCCGTGTGCATGCCATGCAGGCCAGCGGCCACAAGCATGCCCCGACACCCATGCCGTCGCAACGATACGACGCCCCGCCTTGCGCGGCGCACTGGCCGGCCTGCTGTCCTGCCTGGTGCTGGCCGCCTGCGGCGGTGGCGGCGATGACAGCGCCGGCAGCAGGAACGGCAGCGGCACCACCGCGACCTCGTCGCCGACCGGCACGACCACGCAGCAGGTCACCATGGCGGCCGCCTGCAACGGTTGCAGCGCGCTCGGCCCGCACACCTATGCCGGCTCCGGCATCGGCGTCTGGCAGGGCAGCAATGACGGCAGCGATACGGCCACCGTGCCGGTCAGCATCGCCGGGCTGACCGGGCAGGACGTCACGCTGGTGCTCACCAACACCAGTTCGGCAGCGGCGACGATGCCGCCGATCACGCTGGCGGTCTCGTCGCTGGTCGAGCCCTCCCGCACCATCCAGCAGGCCGGACAGAGCGCAGAAAGCGCGCGCACCGATATCAGCGACTTCAACCGCAGCGGCTGGGCCAGGCTCGCCACCGCCGCCAACGCGCCGCGCCTGTCCGTGCAGTCCGCGGCCAGCGTCACGCCGGCCGCGCTCGGCAGCACGCGCGACTGGTACTACAAGGACGGCTCGGTGCGCAGCGCCACGCTGCAGGGCCAGTGGACCGGCTCGGACGGCGCCGTCATCAACCTGTGGGTGGAGAACAGCGAGTCCGGCCCCGGCATGGTGACGCCGGCCTTGGTCAGCACGCTGGGCTCGACCTACGCCCGCGCCGGCGGCATCTATGACATGCTGCGCACGGTGGGCGGGCCGGTCTGGGGGCCGCACAACTACAACAACCTGATCGCCGGCAGCGGACAGCCGATCGACCTGGTGGTCATGAACTTCGACCGCAACAACGCCCCCTACGGCCTGGTCGGCTACTTCTGGGCGATGAACAACTTCGTCAACAGCAGCACCACGCCACTGAGCAACCAGTCGGTCTCGCTGTACCTCGATTCGGAGACGCTCTACCTCGGCGGCAGCCGGGGCGTGCAGACCATCCTGACCACCATGGCGCACGAAAGCCTGCATATGCAGAATTTCTACCGCCGCAGCATCAGCATGGGCCCGCTCTACGCGTTCTCGACCTGGCTCGAGGAAGCCACGGCGATGATGATGGAAGACTTCGCCGACTTCACCATCGACCCGAGCTACAACGCCATCCGCGATGTCCGCCTGCCGGACTACATCGCCTACGGCGGCGGCAGCTACGACTGCGGCCTGACGGTCTGGACGCCGTTCTCGGGCAGCTGCGAGAGCTACTCCGTGTCGGGCTCCTTCGGCGGCTTCCTCAACCGGCAGCTCGGCCTGGCCTTCTACAAGAACCTGCTGACCAGCGCCAGCAGCATGGATTCGCTGGCCTCGCTGGATGCCGCCATCAAGTCGGTGCAGCCGGACTCGGGCGTGGTGGACCAGCTGACGCGCTGGGGCGCCACCACGGGGGCCCTGATGAGCGCCGCGCAGACGCCCTCCGGCTACGGCTATCCGCTGCGCGCCGACAGCGGCTTCACGCTCCCCGCGATCGACCCGGCCACGCTGGCGGCCCAGCGCACGCTGGCCAGCACCGTGCCGGCCATGCTGCAGGCCTACGCCAGCTTCCCGGTGGTGCGCAAGGCGGTCAGCGGCACCTACAAGGAAGCCGTACAGGTACCGGCCGGCAGCACGCTGTCGATCGTGGTCCAGTAGCGCTGCGTCGGCGCGGCGCAGGAGCGGCCGGCGGCATGCCGTAAGATGCGGGGCAGCCGGCGCGGGCGGCATCGAGCCCGCGCCACGTCCGCGCCACGTCCGCGCCTCGCCCATGCCCCTTCGCCCGCCCCCCCTGATCGTCGACCTGTCCCCGCCCTGCCGCGTCGATGGGCAGCCTGCCCGGCCCCAGTCGGTCTGGCTGCTGGCGCGGCTGCGCTACGCGCAGCTGGCCGGCGAGGACGGCGTGACGGCCGCCACGGTGCGGGCGCGCTTTGCGCGCGCGGCCGATATCCGCATGCCGGTGTCGCGCGCCTTTGCCGACTTCCGCCGCTGGCAGGTAGCGGTCGGCTGGGGCCTGGAGCGCGGCACGGCGCCCGCCCGCCTCGATCCGGCACGGCGCAGCCAGGGCCCGTTCTGGCTCGCGCCCGGCGCGGGCCGCCGCCTCGCCTTCATGCTGGACGGCAAGCGCGCCGGACGCGCGGCACTGGCCCGCTATCTCGACCTGGCCTCGGCGGCGGCACCGGGCGGCGAGGCGCAGGATGTCGCGGCGGCCCCGGCGGGACTCGGCTATGCCCTGGCCGAGCCGGCCTTCTGGAACCACCTGACCCACGCCATGCGCGGCCTGCGCATGGGCGCGCCCGGCAGCCCGGACAGCGGCATGGCGGCCGCCTTCCAGGCCGCGCGGCGCTGTGCCGGCGACGATTTCCAGCATGCCCTGGTACTGCTCAAGGAAAGCCTGGCCTGGCGCCGCAACGATGAACTGGAGCGCTGCCGCGCCGCGCTGTACCGCTTCGACCGTATCGTCATCGGCGGCGGCCTCAGCCAGTCGCTGCCCACCTTCGCCGCGATGGCCCACGTGGTGCGCGGCTGGGAGCGCTATGCGCGCGGCGACACCGCCGCGGCACGCGCCGAGCTGGACAGCCTGGCCGCGGCGCGCGCGCTGCGGCCGGTGCTGCGCTACAACCCGCGCGTGCGCTTCGAGTACCTGAACCTCGGCGCGCTGCTGCACAAGCACGACGCCATCGCCGCCACGCAGCCGGCGCCGTCCGGCGCGCGCCAGCCGCGGCGCCGGAGCACGGCCGGCGCCAAAGCCGCGCAGGCGGCCCTGGCCGCCTTCTCAGGCGCGCTGCAGGCCGCCTACGAGGCCGACTCGGTGGAAGCCGCGCAGCATGCCGCGGCCAACCTCGGCTGGTGCCTGTGGCTGTTCTGGCAGCACGGCCTGATCGATGGTGAGCGCGCACTCGCGCCGGCCGCCGTGCAGTGCCAGGCGATGCGCTGGCTCGGCCTGTCCGAATGGATCTGCGACCGCTTCGGCGTCGGCGGCGGCTCGGCCTGGAACCTCATCTTCCTGTTGCGCGTGGCGCGCGGCAACTGCCGCCCGGCCGACGGCAGCGTGGCGGCCTTCCGCGCGCAGCAGCCGCTGCGCGTGGCGGACGCGGTCGAAGCCCTGCGCCCCTTCCACGCGCCGCTGGCGCCGGCCAAGGGCTTCGTGCGCTGGTCCTCGGCGGCGGCCTTCGCCATCGAAGAACACGACAGCGGCCATGCCCGCCTCGGCGCGCTGCAGCTGGCCAACCTGCTGCTGGAATCCGCCTGGCACCTGACCCGCGAGGAAGGCGGCAGCCGCGCGGCCTGCGCTGCCATCGAGCGCCTGGCCCGGCAGGTCAGGGCGCTGCGCCCGGCCGAGCGGCGCTTCTTCGCCGACCAGGTGCGGGCCTTCCCGGACACGCTGCGCGCGGTGGCCGGCGAAGCCGGCGGGGCTGGCGCGGCCGACCAGACCAGCGCATCCGGTCGCGGCACACGCCGGCGCGCCCCCGCGCGCTGACCCGGCGGCGCCCGCCGCTCGCCGCAACTCGCTGCCTGCCTGACTGCTCGCGCGAACAGAGCGTCATCTTTCTTTCACAGTGATGGGCTACCTTGCCGGCTCCGATCAGGGAGGAACCCATGCGCACACAAGAAAGGGGCGGCCTGCTGGCCGTACTCGCCGCGCTGACCACCGCAGGCATGCTGTATGGCTGCGGCAGCGACAATCCATCCGGCGAAAGCGCGACGGCGCCCATCGCCACCCAGCCGCAACCGCAGCCGCAGCCGCTGGGCGACGCCGCCAGCGTGAGCGCCAACATCCAGTCCGCCTGGGTGGTGCTCGGCGAGGACAACCAGGCCATCGCCCGCGCCATCACCAGCTACAGCGCGCCGCTGCCGGCTTCCGGCAGCGCCGACCCCAACGCCTCCTGCCCGCTGCTGACCGTGGATGGCAAGGCCAGCCGCATGACGCTGCGCGTGGCCGCCGGCACCGTGCCGCTGCGCACCACCGCGAGCGCTCCGGCCGACTCCAAGCCGTCCAGCTTCCCCGTCAATGTCTGCGAAGCGAAGCTGCCGGCCGGCGCCGCCACGGCCAGCGTGGCCGGCCAGAAGCTGCCGCTGCCCAAGGCCGAGCCACAGCGCATCCTGGTGCTGGCCGATACCGGCTGCCGCCTGAAGAAAGCCGACAACGCCTACCAGCCCTGCAGCGACGGCACCGCCTGGCCGTTCGCCGCGCTCGCCACCACCGCCGCCGGCTTCAACCCCGACCTGGTGCTGCATATCGGCGACTACCACTACCGCGAGAACGCCTGCCCCGACGACATCGCCGGCTGCAAGGGCAGTCCGTGGGGCTATGGCTGGGACACCTGGCAGGCCGACCTGTTCAAGCCCGCCGCGCCGCTGCTGGCCAAGGCGCCCTGGATCATGGTGCGCGGCAACCACGAAGAATGCGCGCGCGCCGGCCAGGGCTGGTACCGCTTCCTCGATACGCGCCCCTACGCCAGCGCCACCTCCTGCGACAACCCGGCCGACGACAACACCGCCAACTATTCGGAACCGTATGCGGTGACGCTGGGCAGCGAATCGCAGGTGATCGTGTTCGATACGGCCAAGGTGGGCAAGGCCGCGCTGAAGACCACCGATGCGCAGTTCCAGGTCTATCGCAAACAGCTGCAGTCGGTGGCAGCGATGGCGGGCAAGACGGGCATGAGCACCACCATCTTCACCAACCACCATCCGATCCTGGCCTTTGCGCCGGTGGCCGGCGCCAATCCGGCCCCGGGCAACCTCGCCATGCAATCGGTGATGACCGACCTGAACGGTACCGCCTACTACCCGACCGGCGTGCAGGTAGCGCTGCACGGCCACGTGCATGACTTCCAGGCCATCAACTTCGCTTCCACGCACCCCGCCACCATCGTCTCGGGCAACGGCGGCGACAACCTGGACGTGGCCCTGCCCGACCCGCTGCCCGCCGGCATCCTGCCCGCACCCGGTACGACGCTGGACAAGATCACCCATCACAGCAGCTTCGGCTTCATGCTGATGGAACGCCGCGCCTCCCCTGCCAAAGGCTGGCTGTTCAAGTCCTACACCGTGGCGGGCAAGCTGCTCACCACCTGCACGCAGACCGGCAGCAGCCTGGCATGCGACAAGAGCGGCTTCGTCGCGCCCTGAGCGCGGCAGGCCTGGCGGCGGCGCTGGCGCTGGCCGGCACCGCCGCGCACGGCGCTCCGGCGGCGGCGGCCGGCGTCACGCTGCTGCCGGGCGCACCTCCCGCGCGCGTGGTGGCGGTCATCGGCGCAGGCACGCCGCAGGTGGCCGCCAAGGTGGATCCCGCAGCCGCGGTGTTCCGCGCGGACGCCGGGCTGGCCGCGCTGGGCCGGCGCATCTTCTTCGACGCGCGCCTGTCCGAGCCGCGCGGCCAGTCCTGTGCCGGCTGCCACGACCCCGCGCGTGCCTTCTCGCCCACGCTTTCGCCGGCCGCGCTGCAGGGCCCGGGCGTGCCGCAAGGCAGCCGGGCGGGACGCTTCAGCCTGCGCAACGCGCCCTCGCTGCTCTACGTGCGCTACGTGCCGCGCCGCCACTTCTACCAGGATGACGATGCGCTGCAGCCGGTGCCCTTCGGCGGGCTGTTCGCCGACGGCCGCGCCGACACGCTGGCCGAGCAGGCGCGCGGCCCGCTGTTCGACCCCAACGAGATGAACAACGGCTCGCCGGCCGCCCTGCTGCGCAAGGTCAACCGGACCGAGCTGGCGCCGGCGCTGGCCGCGCGCTTCGGCGCGGCGGTGCGGCACGATCCCGAGCGCCTGGTGCGCGCCCTCGGCGAGGCGCTGCAGGCCTACCTGCAGAGCGACGAGATGGCGCCCTTCAGCTCGCGCTTCGACGACTACCTGCGCCGCGGCACGCCGCTGAGCGCGCAGGAGCAGCGCGGCCTGGCGCTGTTCAAGAGCCCGGACAAGGGCAACTGCATGAGCTGCCACACGCTGTCGGACACCGCCCGCCGGCCCGAGCGCTCGCTCTTCACGGACTTCGGCTACGACGCCATCGCGGTGCCGCGCAACCGCGCCCTGCCCGCCAACCGCGACGCGCGCCACTTCGACAACGGCCTGTGCGACAGCGCGCGCAGGCTGCGCTGGCCCGAACCCACGCAGTGGTGCGGCTACCTGCGCACGCCCGGCCTGCGTAATGTCGCCGTACGCCAGCGCCTCATGCACAACGGCGTGTTCGGCTCGCTGCGCGACGCGGTGGCCTTCTACAACACGCGCTCGACCGATCCGCGCCGCTGGTACCACGGCGCCCCGACCTTCGACGACGTGCCGGCGGCCTACCGCGCCAACATCAATGTCAACTCGATGCCGATGAACCGCCCGCCCGGCATGGCGCCAGCGCTCAGCGAGCAGGACGTCGACGACATCGTCGCCTTCCTGCGCGCGCTCACCGATGCGCCCTACGTCGGCGCCATGCCGCCGGCGGCGGGCACGCGCGCGGCGGCGGCTACCGCGCCGGCGCCGGCACGGCCCTGAGCCGGGGCGCGATGCCGGGCTCCCCGCCAGCGTCAGAGCAGCGGCTTGCCGCTCGCCAGCAATTGTTGGAGCTCGCGCGCCGGCACCGGCTGGGAGAACAGGTAGCCCTGCCCTTCCTCGCAATGCATGGCCTGCAGCGCGCCCAGCTGCAAGACGGACTCGATGCCCTCGGCAATGGTGGTCAGGCCCAGCTGGCGTCCCATGGTGACGATCAGGCGGGCGAAGGAGGCATCCTTGTCGATCATGCTGACAAAGCTGCGGTCGATCTTGATGCGATTGAGCGGCAGCTGGCGCAGGATCGACAGCGCGGAGTAGCCGGTGCCGAAATCATCGATCGCCACCGTCGCGCCCAGCGCACGCACCTGGTTGAGCTTCTCGATCAGCGCCTGGGTGTTCTCGACGGCGACCGATTCCGTCAACTCCAGCTCGATGTTGGTGGCCGGCACCCGGCACTCGGCCATGGTGCGCGCGAACTGCATGACGAAGTCGGGCTCGCGGAACTGCGCGTGCGAGACATTGATGGCCATGCGGAAGCCGGTATGGCCCAGGTCGATCAGGCGGCGCAGCTCGCCCAGCGCCGAGCGCACCACCCAGGCACCGATCAGCACCATCATGCCGGACTGCTCCGCCAGCGGGATGAAGCGGCCCGGCGGGATCAGCTCGCCGCTCTCGGCGCGGCAGCGCAGCAGCGCCTCGGCGCCGACGATGACACCGCTGCGCAGGTCGACGACCGGCTGGTAGACCAGGAACAGGCGGTTGGACGACAGCGCGCTGCGCAGTTCGTTGAGCAGCCGCATGCGTTCGCGCACCAGCTCGGACTGCGAGACATCGTAGTGCAAGGCCTGTCCGCGCGCCCGCGTCTTGGCCTGCTTGACGGCGATCGACGACTTCGTGATGGCGTCGTGGCCGATGCCGCGCGCGCCGGCCGGCACGTGCAGCAGGCCGGAAGTCGCCGACAGCCGCAACATCTGCCCTTCGATGACGAAGGGTTCGGCGAACACCTGCGCGATGGCCGCCGGCGTGATGCGCTGCGGCAGGCCGAGCAGGCCGAACACGTCCACCGAAAGGTAGGCCAGCCGCGTCGGCGCCGGGAAGCACTGCGCCAGCCGCGCCGCCACCGCCTTGAGCACGAGGTCGCCGAAGTGCTGGTCGAGCGTCGAGTTGATGTCGGCGAAGCCGTCCAGGTCGATCTGCGCCACCACCGCGTCGCTGGTACTGCCTTCGTCGAGCCAGTCGATCAGGGCGTTGCGGTTGGGCAGCCCCAGCAGCGACTCCGAATAGGCCAGCCGGGTCATGCGCTCGTTCAGCAGCACGTTGTCGAAGCCGGCGGTGATATTGGCCACGAAGACTTCGATCAGGCGCTGGTCGACCTCGCTGAGCGAGCCCGGCACGTCGATATAGGCCGCCATGCCGGCCATGCTGGAAACCGGGAAATACAGGCCCAATGCCTTGCCGGCAGTGCTCCTGCGCTCGCGCAGCGTCGCGTGCAGCAGCGTGATGACCTCCTGGTGGGCCGGCGCGCAGTGCGACAGCGGCTGCCCGATCATGTCGGCGTAGCGCCGCGAGGCGGCGACCACCAGCGGGTCGAAGCGCTCGCTGGTACTCAAGGCGCAGACCAGGCCCTCGTTCTGCACGCCGAGCAAGGCGCAGAGCTGGATCACGACGCCTTCCGCGAAGCTTTTCAGGCCACGCAGCCGGCTCAGGTCCATGCTGGCGCTGATGATGCTCTCCAGCCCCTGCCGGGTGGCTTCCACCTGCCGCAGCTGCTGGTATGAGCGGATCGCGACCATCAGCGTGGTGAACAGGCGGGTGCGCGTGAGCTCCGTCTTGGTCTTGTAGTCGTTGATGTCGTAGAGCCGGATGGTGTCCATCTCCGGCGCATAGCCGGGCTGGCCGGTACGCAATACGATGCGCAGGCAGCCGCGCCGCGCCTCCTCGCGGATGTAGCGCACCAGTTCGAGGCCGGCGTCCGGCGTCTCCATGACCACGTCGAGCAGCACCACGGCAAGCTCGGGCTCGGCGTCGATGCAGGCGCGCGCCTGCGCCGCCGAGCGGGCATGCAGGAACTGCAGCGGGCGGCCGAGCACCTCCAGCCCGCGCAGCGCCAGTTCGGTGGTGTCGTGGACGTCGGGCTCGTCATCGACGATCAGGACCTTCCAGGGCTCCGCGGCGCTGGGCGCGGGCTCGAGGGACTCCTCGGCGAAGACGATGTCGTCGAGGTCGCTGGCAGGCGGAGAAAGGGGACGCATGTTGTTGGAATCGATTCAAAGAGACGGTGCTGCCGGGCTGGCGTGCAGCGGGATCTTGAGCACGAAGCAAGTACCGCGGCCAGGCACCGAATCGGCCTTGAGTTCACCACCGAGGATGGTGGTGGCGATGCGGTGGGCGATGGCAAGGCCCAGGCCGGAGCCGCCGGTGCCCAGCCTGGTGGTGAAGAAGGGCTCGAAGATGCGGCCCAGCACATCGGCCGGCATGCCCACGCCGTCGTCGCTGACGCGGATTTCCAGCGCATCGCCCGCGGGCCTGCAGTCGATCGTGATGCGGCCGCCCGCGCGCCCCTCGAAAGCATGCAGCACGGCGTTCTGCAGCAGGTTGCCGACGATCTGGCCGATATGGCCCGGCAGCGAGTGGCAGACGATGCCGGGCGCGATCGCGTTGACCACCCGCACGTCGCGGTGCTTCCAGTTCGGCCGCAGGCTGGCAACCAGGTCGTCGACGCTCTGGCGCACGTCGAACTCGCGCCGCCGCTCCGAGGTCTGGTCCACCGCGATCTGCTTGAAGCTGGCCACCAGCTTGGCCGCGCGCGAGACCGAGCGCTGCAGCAGGCGCATGCTTTCGTCCAGTTCGGCCAGTCCTTCCTGCAAGGTGGTGCGCTTGAGCGTGCCGCCGGCCAGGTGCCCCAGCAGCTGCCGCAGCCGCTCGGCGGCCACGGACAGGATGGTGACCGCCACGCCGAGCGGGGTATTCAGTTCGTGCGAGATGCCCGCCACCATCGAGCCCAGCGAAGCCAGCTTCTCCACCTGCACCAGCTCATGCTGCGTCTGCTGCAGGTGCGACAGCGCCTGGCTCAGTTCGGCGGTGCGCGCGGCCACGCGCTGGTCCAGCTGCGCATTGATGCGGACCAGTTCCTCGCGTCCGCGCACGAACACCATGACGATCTCGGCGATGACCAGCAGGTAGCCGAGCAGGCGCACCGCGTGCAGCCCCCACCAGTTCAGGCCCCATGAATTGCTGAGCACGAACATGACGCCCGCGATGCCGAACAGCGCGCAGAACACCGAGAACGACCAGGCATGCGGCCTGGCGCGGCCCCGGATCGCACGCTGGCAGACGCCGGCGGCGAACAGGAAGCCGAGACCGCCGCCGACGTTCAGGCACTGGGTCAGCAGCGTATAACGCCCGGCCGCCTGCACGCGCGGGGCCAGTTCCGGCCAGATCAGCGCCGGCACCCCGATGATGAGGGCCGCCAGCGTGACCAGCGCCAGCCAGGCCAGGGCCTTGCGGGTCGGAATGAAGCGGCGCGAGACCGAGGCCGCCATGAACACGCCGCCGCAGAAGGTGGCCAGGCTGTGCAGCCAGACGAAGGCCTGGTTGTAGCTGCTGAGGCCGTGGAAGCCGTCGAGCAGGCTCATGGTGCTGAGCGCGCAGATGGCCCACGGGTTGGCGTAGCGGCGGCGGTCGTACAGGAACAGGATCAGCAGCATGACCGCCAGCAGCGAGCCGGAGAAGAAGCCCAGCATCTCGATGGCGGTATGGACCGGCAGGCTGAACCAGCGCTGGTCGTCGCTGAGCGCGCGCAAGGCGAGCAGCGCGGCCGCCGGAATGGCATAGGCCACGCCCAGCCGCCAGCGCATGCGGCCCGGCGGCAGGGGGGCGGCGGCATCCGGCGGCGGTGCCCGGTGGCTCTGGCGTTGCGGCATCGCGGATCAGCCCGGCCGCGTGGCGCGGCGCGCGGCGGCGCCCACGCCCCGGACAACCCGGGCGGCGGAGGCGCTGCCGGGGCAGCCGCGTCGGTCACAAGGCGCGCGCCAGGCATACGCCGGGCGGCGCGGCGCCAATGCGCCGTGCTGGCTCCCGCCGGGCCGGCAGTTCCGGGCCCGGCGACGGAACCAATTCCCAACCGGTCCGACGTCGAGTGGCTTGAGCATGGGCGACAAGAGAGGAGCGAGGCGCACGCCGAGGCGTTCCGCGCCAACGGATCACGCCTTGTCTTATCGGCAGCGCGAACGGATTCAGTAGGGTCCGGGTGCCTCGCGCGTGTCGCGAACGGTGCCTGTACCCCTTGCGAGGGGGCCAGGGGGGGACAGCAGGCAAGCCTGGCATCGCCCCCGCGCGCCGCCCGTGCCGCCCTGCAGAACGCATGCGCGCCGATCGCCCGGCAAAGTGCCGGGCGCGTTGACAGCCGCTTGCCGCCAGGCCTACGCTCGTCCGATGCCCCGGCTCTCCCGGGCAGACAAAACATACAAGAAAACAATAAGAACAATAAGAACGACAACCGAGACACCCACCGTGCCAAACCGACTCTCCGTCCTGCGCCCCGCCCTGCCCATCCTCCTCGGCGTTTCCGTCATGCTCAGCCTGGCCATGGGCCTGCGCCAGAGCCTGGGCATCTTCATGCCACCGCTGACCCGCGACATCGGCATCACGGTCTCCGACTTCACCGTCGCCATCGCCGTGCAGAACCTGTCCTGGGGGCTGCTGCAGCCGCTGGCCGGCGCCTGGGCCGGACGCCTGGGATTCCGCCGCCTGATGCTGGGCGGCTCCGTGCTCTACCTGGCGGGGCTGGTCCTGCTGGCCACCGCGCACGGCCTGGTCGGGGTCACGCTCGGCGCCGGCGTGGCGATCGGGGCGGCCATGGCCTGCACCGGCAGCGCGATCTCGCTGGCGGTGGCGGCACGCCCGGTGCCCGCGGCATTGCGCAGCACGGTGCTGGGCCTGGTGTCGGGCGCCGGCTCGCTGGGCGCCCTGCTGGCCGCGCCGATCGGCCAGCTGGTGACGCAGGCGCATGGCTGGCGCAGCGGCATCGGCGCCTTCATCCTGCTAGCGCTGCTGATGCTGCCGGCCGCCTGGTTCGCCGGACGGGTCGACCGGCTGCCGCTGCCAGCCAGCGCCGGCGGCGGCGACCAGAGCGCGCGCGCGGCGCTCGGCACGGCGCTGCGCCATGCCCCCTTCGTGGTGATGGCGCTGGCCTACTTCGTCTGCGGCATGCAACTGGTGTTCCTGACCACTCACCTGCCGACCTATCTCGACGCCTGTGGCATGGACCCGATGCTGAGCGCCCAGGCGCTCGGCATGATCGGCGGCTTCAATGTGCTGGGCAGCCTATTCTTCGGCTGGGCCGGCGGGCGCTACAACAAGCTGCTGCTGCTCGGCGGCATCTACACCACCCGCTCCCTGGTGCTGACCTGGTATTTCTCCTCGGCGCCCACGCCGGCCAGCACGCTGGCGTTCGCCGCCATCATGGGTTTCCTCTGGCTGGGCGTGGCGCCGCTGGTGTCGGGCTGGATCGCCGAGACCTTCGGCCTGCGCTGGCAGGCCATGCTCGGCGGCGTGGCCTTCTTCAGCCACCAGATCGGCAGCTTCGTCGGCGCCTTCGGCGGCGGCCTGGTCTATGACGCCCTCGGCTCTTACACCATGGCCTGGCGGGCCGGCGTGGTGATGGGACTGAGCGCCGGCCTGGCCCAGATCGCCTTCGCGCTCGCCACCCGGCCCCGCCCGCCACGCGTGGTCCCCACCTGAAGCCACGCGCAATGCACCGATACAACTTCCCGCTTTGCGCACCGGCGCGGGCGGGCAGATAATGGCGGGCGCCCGGCCGACGCCCGCCCGGGTGCCCGCCTCCGCCGCCATCCGTCCCATGCCGTCACACCAAGGCCTTCCCCATCCCCAGCGCGCCTGGGCCGTCCTGACCGTGTTCAGCGGCCTGGTCCTCGCCGTGCTGGACGGCTCCATCGCCAATATCGCCCTGCCCTCGATCTCGCGCCAGCTCGGTGCCGCGCCGGCGGACACCATCTGGGTGGTCAACGGCTACCAGCTCGCGGTCACGGTCTGCCTGCTGCCGCTCTCCTCGCTGGGCGATATCCTCGGCTACAAGCGCGTCTACCGCGCCGGGCTGGCCATCTTCCTGCTGGCCTCGCTGCTGTGCGCGCTCTCGGTCAACCTGCCGATGCTGGTGGCGGCACGCGTGCTGCAGGGCCTGGGCGGCGCCGGCATCATGAGCGTCAACACCGCGCTGGTGCGCTTCATCTATCCGCCCCGCAGCCTGGGCCGCGGCATCGGCCTGAATGCACTGGTGGTGGGCATCACCACCGCCATCGGCCCCTCGCTCGGGGCGCTGATCCTGTCGGTGGCGGACTGGCCCTGGCTGTTCGCCGTCAACGTGCCGGTGGCGCTGCTGGCGCTGACGCTGAGCCGCCGCTCGCTGCCCGAGACACCGCCGCAGCCGCGCGATTTCGACTACCCGAGCGCAGCGCTGTCGGCGGTGGTGTTCGGCCTGTTCATCCTCGGCGTCGACGGCCTCGGCCACGCCTCGCTGCGGCTGGCCGGCGGCGCCGGACTGGTCGCCGCGCTCGCGCTGGGCTGGGTGCTGGTGCGCCGCCAGCATGGCCGCCCCGCCCCGCTGGTGCCGGTGGACCTGTTCCGCAGCCGCGCCTTCACGCTGGCGGTGGGCACGTCGTTCTGCTCTTTCATGACGCAGATGCTGTCCTTCGTCGCCATGCCCTTCTACCTGGAGTACCAGCTCGGCCGCTCGCTGCACGAGACCGGCCTGCTGATCACGCCCTGGCCGCTGATGGTGGCATTGATGGCCCCGGTCTCGGGACGGATGTCGGACCGCTACCCGGCCAGCGTCCTGGCCGGCGGCGGCCTTGGCCTGCTCGCCACGGGCCTGCTGAGCCTGGCGCTGCTCGACAAGAGCGCCGGCAATGTCGACGTGATGTGGCGCATGGCGATGTGCGGGCTCGGCTTCGGCCTGTTCCAGTCACCCAACAACCGCGCCATGATCGGCGCCTCGCCGCCCGAGCGCAGCGGCGGCGCCAGCGGCGCGCAAGCGACCACGCGCCTGCTCGGCC
Source organism: Cupriavidus sp. USMAHM13 (assembly GCF_001854285.1). Classification (NCBI taxonomy): domain Bacteria; kingdom Pseudomonadati; phylum Pseudomonadota; class Betaproteobacteria; order Burkholderiales; family Burkholderiaceae; genus Cupriavidus; species Cupriavidus sp. USMAHM13. The sequence continues at coordinate 1,335,386 of NZ_CP017752.1, read as the reverse complement.
AGACCACCGGCACCGCGGTGGTCGCGCTGCTGTTCAGCCTCGACCGCAGCGGCGCGGCACGCATGGCGCTGGTCGTCGCGGCATCGGTGGCCACGCTGGGCGCGGTGGTCAGCCTGAGCCGGCTGCGCGACGACAAGGCAACGACGCACGGGCACGCGGCGGCGGAACCGGACGCCTGAGCACCCCAGCGACGCCAACAAGGCCAACAAGGCCAACAAGGCCAACAAGGCACGCCAAGCATGGTGTCTTGGCGCCCTCTCCCCGCACGGAGAGAGGGCGGGGGAGAGGGGTGGTTTAGCAAGGCGCCACGCAAAACGAAGCCGTCGGTGTGATCCAGCACGCGAGCACAAAAGCGAAGCCGTCGGTGTGATTCCCGCCACCGCGGCACCGAAAGCGCCCGCACCCCCACCACTCAATCCGCCTTCGCTCCCGAAGCCTTGATCACCTTGGCCCACTTGGCGATCTCACTGCGCTGGAAGGTGGCCAGCCGCTCCGGCGAGCCGAGCATCGGTTCCAGCCCCAGCGTCTTCATCTTGGCCTGCACGTCCGGCAGGCTGTAGACGCGGTTGGCCTCCGCATTGAGCTTGTCCTGCAGTTCCTTGGGCAGGTGCGCGGGCGCGAAGATGGCGAACCAGGAATCGGCATCGAAGCCCGGCAGGCCCTGCTCGGCCAGCGTGGGGATGTCGGGCGCCGAGGGCGAGCGCTTGAGGCTGGTCACGCCCAGCGCGCGCAGCTTGCCTTCGCGCACCACCGGCAGCGCCGACGGCAGGTTGTCGAACATCATGCTGATGTGGCCGCCGAGCAGGTCGGGCAAGGCCATCGCGCGGCCCTTGTAGGGGACGTGGGTCAGCTTGACGCCGGCCAGGGTATTGAACATCTCCCCGGCCACATGCGGCGAGGTACCGACCCCGGGCGTGCCGAAGGTCAGCGCGCCCGGCCGGGTCTTGGCCAGCGCGATCAGCTCGGCCACGTCCTTGGCCGGCACCGAGGGATTGACCACCAGCACGTTGGGCGTGGACGCCACCAGGATGATGGGGGTGAAGTCCTTGACCATGTCATACGGCATCTTGCTGTAGAGCGAGCCGTTGATCGAGTGCGTGCCGACCGTGCCCAGCACCAGCGTATAGCCGTCGGCAGGCGAACGCGCGGCCGCTTCGGCGCCGATATTGCCGCCCGCGCCGGGCTTGTTGTCGACCACCACCGGCTGGCCGAGCGCCGACTTCTCGGCGAACAGGCGGGCCAGGATATCGGGCGCGCCGCCGCCGGGGAAGGTCACCACCATCCGGATCGGCTTGCTCGGGTAGGTGTCGGCGTGCGCCGGAGCGGCGGCCACGACGGCAAGGGCGGCGGCGGCGAGGGCCGTGCGCCAGGACTGGATTCGCATGCTGTTGTCTCCTGCAGGCCCGCTTCTGCCGGGGGCCTTGCCAAGTTGGCTTCGGTTCGTGAGAGGGCGTGGCGCGGCCCGCCCGGGCCGCGCCACGTCCGCGCGGGGAGCCGGCCCCGTCAGACGGGCAGGTTGCCGAACTCCTGCATCACTTTATCGTGCAGGCGGCGCATGCCCTTGAGCCAGCGGTCGTAGTCCTGGCCCTTGCGGCGGTAGTACTCCAGTACTTCGGGGTGGGGCAGGACCAGGAAGCGCTCGTCGGCGATGCCCTCCAGCGTGACCGCGGCGACATGCTCCGGCGTGACCGAGCCATCCTGCAGGAAGCCCTTGCGCTCGCCCTTTTCGCCATACAGCATCTTGGTCTGCACGCCCTGCGGGCAGATGCAGCTGACCTTGATGCCGCGGTCACCGTAGGTGATCGACAGCCACTCGGCAAAGCCGATGGCGGCGTGCTTGGTGACCGCATAGGGCGCCGAGCCGATCTGCGACAGCAGGCCGGCCGCCGACACGGTGTTGACGAAATAGCCGTCGCCACGCGCCAGCATCTGCGGCAGCACCGCGCGTGCCGCATGGATGTGGGCCATCACGTTGATCTCCCAGATGCGCTGCCATTCCTCCGCGCTGGCGTCGAGCGCCTTGCGCAGGATGATGCCGGCGTTCGAGCAGAACACGTCGACCTGCCCGAAGCGGCGGGTCGCCTCGTCGGCCAGCGCCTGCACCGCGGCGGCATCGGCCACGTCGGTACGGCGGGCGAAGACCTCGCAGCCCGGCGCCTCGGCGGCCGCGGCTGCGGCGACCTGCTCGGCGCCGTCGGCGTCGATGTCGGCCACGGCCACGCCGCGCGCGCCGGCGCGGGCGAAGGCCAGCACCAGCGCGCGGCCGATGCCGGTGGCACCGCCGGTCACGACTACCGTCTTGTTGCGGATATCCATCTCATGTCTCCTGTTGCTGTGTTGTTGCTGTGTTGTTGCTGTGTTGTTGCTGTGTTGGGGAATGGGCAGGATGAAGGGGTACGGATCAGGGCAGGCGCTCCTCCGTGCTGTCGCCGCCCTGCCAGAGCCGGTGCTGGATCGCATCGGCCAGCGCGCGCACGCGCGGACCGAGGTTCGCTTCCAGGATCTCGGGCGGCAGCCGTTCGGCCGCGCCGCCGATATTGATGGCCAGCACCTCGGCGCCGCCCTGCAGCCGCACCGGCGCGGCCGCGCCGGCGACGCTGCGCTCCCACTCGGCGTGGGCGAGGCAGAAACCGTGCCGCGCGTAGTCGCGCAGCGCACGCTCCAGGCGGCTGCGCACGCCCGGCCAGCGCGGGCCGTAGTGCCGCTCCAGCGTGGCCAGCACCGGCTGTCGGCGCGCCGGCGGCAGGCCGGCCAGCCAGGCGCGACCGATCGCCGAGGTGGCCATCGGCAGGCGCGAGCCGGGCGTCAGGCGCTTGACCAGCGCGCCGCGCGGCTGGCAGGCCTCCAGGTAGATCATCTCGTGCCGGTCCGGCATCGCCAGCGCCACCGTGCAATCGGTGGCGAACGACAGCGACTGCATCAGCGGCCGCGCGATGTCGCGCAACCGTGAGCCGGCGATATAGCGGTGGCCCAGCACCAGCACGCCCTGGCCGAGCCGGTATTTCTCGCGCTCGGGTGCATAGACCAGATAGCCCAGCCGCGCCAGCGTGTAGCTGAGCCGGGACACCGTGGGGCGCGGCAGCCCGGTGCGGCGCGACAGCTCGGCATTACCGAGATAGTCGTCGTCGGGGCCGAAGGCACGCATCAGTTCCATGCCGCGCGCGAGCGCGGTGACGAAGCTGCGGTCCGCCTCGCCATCCTCCGCCGCTGCCGCCACCGGCGCGCCGGAAGCGGCGCCGGCAACGGGCGCCGCGCTCGCATCGGTTGACAAAGGGATCGTTATGGTGCGCTTCATGACGACAACGACAGGAAAAACGACGACCAGCGGCCTGGGCCGCCAGGGCGTGAGAACGACCTATTTCGCGCAGCGAAATACATCTCCGTATTCCTTGACTGTGCATCAGGCCGTATGCAACAGTCAATTAGAACGAACGATCGTGCGGGAATATCAGGGCTGACCTGCCTTCCACGACACGACGGGCCACGGCGCCGGTCCACGCCGCCGGGCCGCCAACTTCAGGAGACAAGAGATGCACCACACCTTATCCGCCACCGCGCCGCCACGCCGCTAGCGCTCGACGCCTTGGCGGCGCACCTGCCGCCCACCCTGCTTCGCCGCGTCCGGGCCCGCACGGCCCGTGCGTGCCTTCGTTCGCGATTCGAAAATAGGCAAGTCTGTGGCACTGTTCCTTCAGCAATTCCTCAATGGCCTGACGCTCGGGGGCGTCTACAGCCTGGTGGCGCTGGGCCTGACCCTGGTCTACGGCATCCTGCATGTTCCCAACTTCGCGCACGGCGCCTTCTACATGGCCGGCGCCTACGTGTCCTATTACGCCATGACGGCGCTCGGCTGGAACTACTGGCTGGCCATGGCGGGCGCGGCGCTGGCCGTGGCGCTGCTGTCGATGCTGGCCGACCGGCTGGTGTTCCATCCGCTGCGCAATGCGCCGGAGCTGCACGACATGATCGCCGCGATCGGCATCATGCTGTTCCTCGAGGCCGGCGCGCAGGCGCTGTGGGGCGCCGACTTCCAGCGCATGCCCACGCCCTACGGCCAGCTCGTCGACCTGTTCGGCCTGACCGCGCCGGCACAGCGCCTGCTGATCATCGTGGCGGCCTTCGCGCTGATGGTGCTGCTGCACCTGTTCCTGACCCGCACCGTGACCGGCGCCACCATCATGGCGATGGCGCAGAACCGCGAGGGCGCGGCGCTGGTCGGCATCGACGCCACCCGGGTGACGCTGCTGGTGTTCGCCATCTCGGGTGCGCTGGCGGCCATCGCGGCCACGCTGTACGCGCCCATCAACCTGGTCTACCCGAGCATGGGCAACCTCGTCATCACCAAGGCCTTCGTCATCATCATCCTCGGCGGCATGGGCAGTTTCCCGGGCGCCATCGCCGGCGGCCTGATCATCGGCATGGCTGAGAGCTTCGGCGGCTTCTACGTGTCGACCGATTACAAGGACATCATCGCCTTCGTGCTGCTGGTGGCCATCCTGTCGGTGCGCCCGCAGGGCCTGTTCGCCGCCAAGACCGCATAAGGAGCCGGAAGCCATGAACGCATTGCAAGGCAAGACGGGCTGGGCGCTGCTGCTGGCACTGGCGGTGGCCTTTCCGCTGGTCGCCTCCAACAGTTACTTCCACACCGTGATGACGCTGGCCTACATCTACGCCATCGCCACCCTCGGCCTGAACCTGATCACCGGCTACACCGGCCAGCTCAACCTGGCGCATGGCGGCTTCATGGCCATCGGCGCCTACACGCTGGGCATCCTCACGGTCGACCACCAGGTGCCGTTCTGGACCGCGTTCGCGCTGTCCGGCGTGGTCTGCATGGTCATCGGCTACTTCGTCGGCCTGGTGTCGCTGCGGCTGCGCGGGCACTACTTCTCGATCTTCACGCTGTGCGTCGGCTACATCATCTACCTGCTGATCGAGAAGTGGGAAAGCCTGACGCACGGCACCGTGGGCCTGATCGGCATCCCGGTGCCGGCGGCCATCGGGCCGCTGCAGTTCGACAGCGTGCTGGCGCAGTACTACCTGGTGCTGGCCTTCCTGGTGCTGGGCACCTGGCTGATGCACCGCATCGTCAGCTCGCTGCTGGGACGCAGCTTCCTGGCCGTGCGCAACAGCGAGGCGCTGGCCGAAGCGCTGGGCGTCAACCTGATGCGCACCAAGGTGCTGTCCTTCGTGCTGTCGGTCGGCTATGCGGGCTTCGCCGGCGCGCTGTATGCGGGCCAGGTGCGCTTCCTCGGCCCGGACATCGCCCGCACCGACCTCACCTTCGACATGGTGATGGCCATGCTGGTGGGCGGCACCGGCACCTTGCTGGGACCGCTGCTGGGCTCGGTGCTGGTGCCGTGGGTGACGCAGACGCTGCAGTTCCTGCAGGACTACCGCATGCTGGTGTTCGGCCCGGTGCTGATCCTGCTGATCATCTTCGTCCCGGACGGCATCGTCGGCTCCTGGCTCAAGCGCCAGGCGCGCCGCGAGGCCGCCATGCGCCGCACCGCACGGCAACCGGGCACGGCCCAGGCCGCCCGCGCCGCCAGCCCCACCGCCGGAGCCGACCATGCTTGAGATCCGCAACCTGACCAAGAAATTCGGCGGCCTGACCGCCGTGCACGATGTGTCGGTCAAATTCGAGGCCGGCCACATCAATGCCATCATCGGCCCCAACGGCGCCGGCAAGACCACCTTCTTCAACCTGATTGCCGGCACGCATGCGCCCAGCTCGGGCCAGATCCTGCTGCGCGGCAGGGACGTGGCCGGCCTGCGCGCCGACCAGATCGCGCGCCTGGGCGTGGCCCGCACCTTCCAGGCCACGCACCTGTTCGACCGCGCCTCCGTGCTGGACAACCTGATCGTGGGCCACCGGCTGCGCACGCGCTCCGGACTGGCCGACGTCATCTTCAACACGCGCCGCCTGCGCGAGGAAGAGCGACTGTGCCGCGCCAAGGCCGAGGAGGCACTCGACTTCGTCGGGCTCTCCCACCTGGCGCACGAAGTGGCGGCGGACATCACGCAGGAACAGCGCAAGCGCGTCGCCTTTGCGCTGGCGCTGGCCACCGACCCGGAACTGCTGCTGCTCGACGAACCGGCCGGCGGCGTCAATCCGGAGGAGACCGTGGGCCTGGCCGAACTGATCCGCAAGATGGTGCGCCATGGCAAGACCGTCTGCCTGATCGAACACAAGATGGACATGATCATGCGCATGGCCGACAAGATCATGGTGCTGAACTACGGCGAGAAGATCGCCGAGGGAACGCCCGCGCAGATCCAGCAGGATCCGCTCGTCATCGAGGCCTACCTGGGAGCCGACCATGTTGCAGCTTGAGCGCGTCTCGCTTTCCTACGGCAGCTTCCGCGCCCTCGACAACATCAACCTGCACGCCGGCGCCGGCGAGCTGGTGGTGCTGCTGGGCGCCAACGGCGCCGGCAAGAGCTCGATCTTCCTGGCCCTGAGCGGCATCCACCGCACCAGCGGCGGCAGCATGCGCTTCGACGGCCGCGAGCTCGGCGGCATGAAGCCGTCGCAGATCGTGCAGGCCGGCCTGGTGCACTGCCCCGAGGGACGCAAGCTGTTCCCCGCCATGAGCGTGGAGAAGAACCTGGTGCTGGGCGCCTACGTGCACCGCGGCGACCGCGCCGGCAGCCAGCGCACGCTGGAAGAGGTCTACCAGATGTTCCCCATCCTGCGCGAGAAGCGTCACCAGGCCGCCGGCTCGCTGTCCGGCGGGCAGCAGCAGATGGTGGCGCTGGGCCGCGCGCTGATGGGCCGCCCGCGCGCGCTGCTGCTCGACGAGCCCTCGCTCGGCCTGGCGCCGCTGGTGGTCAAGCAGATGTTCGAGGTGATCCAGCGCATCAACCGCGCCGGCACCACGGTGCTGCTGGCCGAGCAGAACGCCTACGCGGCACTGGGCATCGCGCACCGTGCCTACGTGATCGAAGGCGGGCGCATCGTCATGGAAGGCGACCGCGACACCCTGCTCAAGGACGAAGGCATCCGCAAGGCGTACATCGGCGGGTGAGCGATGCAAGCGGGCCGAGGGTGTCATCCTCGCAGCCCCGACCAGCGGGCGCCGGCCCTCTCCCCCGGCCCCTCTCCCGCAAGCGGTAGAAGGGAGCACACCGGCAGCACTCCACGGACCCGGCTACCCGCCCTGCTCCCTGGGCACAGCAACACGATGAACAAGCAAGCCATACCCGAGCAATACGCAACGACAACAGGAGACAGCCTCATGCAGCAAAAGACGATCCGCCGCATCTTCCCGCTGGCCGCCACCGCCATGGCCGCCCTGCTCGCCTCGGGCGCCGCGCTGGCGCAGGAAGTGGTCAAGCTGGGCTACACGGGCCCGCTTTCCGGCGGCGCCGCCCTGTACGGCAAGAACGTGCTGTCCGGTATCCAGATGGCCGTGGACGAGATCAACGCCAAGGGCCTGGAGGTGGGCGGCAAGAAGGTCAAGCTCGAGGTGGTGTCGCTGGACGACAAGTACTCGCCGGCGGACGCCGCCATCAACGCGCGCCGGCTGGTGCAGCAGTACAAGACGCCTGCCGTGTTCGTACCGCACTCGGGCGGCATCTTCGCGCTGCAGGCTTTCAACGAGCAGGAGAAGTTCCTGGTGATGGCCTACTCCAGCGTGCCGCGCATCACCGACGTGGGCAACAAGCTGACCATCCGCATCCCGCCGGCCTATACCGGCTATATCGAGCCGTTCATCAAGGCGGAGATGAAGCGCTTCGGCAAGAACGTCGCGCTGGCGCCGGCCGACCACGACTACGCCAAGGCCTGGGTGCAGGCCTTCGTGCCGGCGTGGGAGGCCGCGGGCGGCAAGGTGGTGGCCAACAATCCGATGTCCTATACCAAGGCCACCGACTTCTACAGCGGCGTGTCGCGCGTGCTGGCCGACAAACCCGACGTGATGTTCGTCGGCGGCCCTTCCGAGCCCACCGCGCTGGTGGTCAAGCAGGCGCGTGAGCTGGGTTTCAAGGGCGGCTTCATCGTGATGGACCAGGCCAAGCTCGACGAGATGGCCAAGGTCACCAACGGCCTGGCCATGCTGGAAGGCTCGATCGGCGTGCTGCCGCTGGTCAACGATGCGCGTCCGGCGGCGCAGGCATTCAACGGCCGCTACAAGAAACTGCATGACGGCAAGGATGCCACCACCGAGATGTCGTTGAACTACACCATGGTGTACGCACTGGCCGGCGCCATGAAGCTGGCCGGCACCACCTCGGACGCCACGGCCATCCGCGCCAAGCTGCCCGATGCGGTGAAGACCATGGCCAAGGATGCCAACCCCAACGAGGTGGAGGGCATCGACGCCAAGGGCGGCACGGTGGCCGACACCATCGTCGGCGTGGTGCAGGGCGGCAAGATCGCCCAGGTGCGCCTGTCCGAACTGGGCAAGTAAGCCGGCACCGGGAAAGCCTGCGGCGTGCGGCGGGACACTCCCGCCGCGCGCCGCTTGCCTTGGGGCCCTCCGCCCAGGACTAGCGCTGCGGTTGCTGTTGTTGCAGCTGTTGCTGTTGCTGCTGCTCTCGCTGGCGCCGCTGCGCGTCCTGCTGCTGGCGCTGCTGTTCCTGCATCTGCTGCTGTTGCCGCTGTTGCTGCTGTTGCTGTTCCTGCATCTGCCGCTGCTGCTGGAACTGCTGGCGCTGCTGCTCGGCCTGCTGGCGCTGTTGCTCCTGCGCCTGCCGCTGCTGGTCAGCCTGGCGACGCTGCATCTCCTGCATCTGCCGCTGCTGTTCCTGCATCTGCCGTTGCTGCTGCTCCTGCATCTGGCGTTGCTGGTCTGCCTGCCGGCGCTGCTGCTCCTGCATCTGCCGCTGCTGCTCGGCCTGCTGGCGCTGCAGCTCCTGCGCCTGCCGCTGCTGGTCAGCCTGGCGGCGTTGCATCTCCTGCTGCTGGCGCTGCTGTTCCTGCATCTGCCGCTGCTGGTCCGCCTGCTGCCGCTGCTGGTCGGCCTGGTGGCGCTGCGTTTCCTGCTGCAGGCGCTGCTGCTCCTGCATCTGGCGCTGCTGGTCCGCCTGCTGCCGCTGCTGGTCGGCCTGGTGGCGTTGCGCCTCCTGCTGCTGGCGCTGCTGCTCCTGCACCTGGCGCTGCTGGTCCGCCTGCTGCCGCTGCTGGTCGGCCTGGTGGCGTTGCGCCTCCTGCTGCAGGCGCTGCTGCTCCTGCATCTGGCGCTGCTGGTCGGCCTGCTGCCGCTGCTGGTCGGCCTGGTGGCGTTGCGCCTCCTGCTGCAGGCGCTGCTGCTCCTGCACCTGGCGCTGCTGGTCCACCTGCTGCCGCTGCTGGTCGGCCTGATGGCGTTGCATTTCCTGCTGCAGGCGCTGCTGCTCCTGCACCTGGCGCTGCTGGTCCGCCTGCTGCCGCTGCATCTCCTGCTGCTGGCGCTGCGGCGTCTCGAACGGTTGAGCCGGCCCCGCGCGTCCCGGCTGCGTGCCCGGCATCGGTGCGCCAGGCATGCCCGGTCCGCCGCGCGGGAACTCCTGCGATCCGCGCGCTGGCGGCACCGCCAGCGGCTGGCGCGGCGGCTGCGCGCCGATCGCCGGCACCTGGGCGCGCGGCGGCTGCCCCGCGCGGCTGAGGCGCAGGCCGGGCCCGGGTGCGGCGGACAGGGCCGGCACCGGCGCCGCGTGCAGCGCCGCGCCCGCGCCGGGCACGGTCGCGCCCTCCCTGGCGAAGCGGCCGGCCAGTTCGTCCGGCGGGCGGCGCGCCGGCGCGCGCAGTGCCACCACCGGGCGGGACCAGGCGCCGGCCGGCGGCGGTGCGTGCCGCGCCGCGGCTGCGCCGGCCAGGCTGGCCTGCACCGGCGCCAGCAGCGGCGCGCCTTGCCCCTCGCCGGCCGGCAGGTGGCGCCAGTCGCCGCGCCGGGCACCGTGTGCCACCGGGCGGCCCTGGACGAAGGCGGCAGCGCTCATCACGCTGATCGCACCGGGCACCAGCCGGTTCGGCACGGCGCCGGGCGCCGGCGCGCCGAAGGGCCGCCCCCCGCCGCCGGCGACGTTCACATTGACGTTGACATTGACGCGGGCCACATAGGCCGGGCTGGCCCGGTAGACCGGACGATAGGGCTCGGCCGGCCCGAGCGGATACCAGGCGACGCCAGGCCCGGCGGCAGCAGCGGCGCCGACGAAGGCCACCAGCGCCGGCGCATAGCAGGGATGAGAGACCCGCGGCCCGGGCACCCAGCCCCAGCGGTGGCCGATGAAGGCCCAGCGGCCATAGTGGAAGGGGGCGAAACCCCAAGGCTCGCTATCCACCCAGGTCCATCCCCACGGCGCGATCCAGACCCAGTTGCCGCTGCTGTAAGGCACCCAGTCTGCCGCCACCACATTGGGGTACCAGACCGCGCCGTAGCCCTGGTCCTGCTCCCAGGCGCCGTAGGCGTCGAGTTCCTGGTAGCCCGGCATCTCCGGCGAGACATAGCGGGCCGAGCGTGAAGCGTCTTCGCGTGCATCGCGTGCCAGCGTCCAGCGGTCGAAATCGTCCTCCGGGCCATACGGCACCGGCCCGGCATCGGCGAGGTCGGTGCCGCCGAGGCGGATGCGCTCGCCGGCGGCCAGCGCCAGCGAGCGGGTGTCGCCATACAGCTCGGCGCGGCCGCGCCGTACCGTGACCATGGTGGTGGAGCCATCGGCGGCGACGTCGAGGCGGTAGTCGCCGGGTTCGGCCGGCACCAGCGCCAGGTTGGGCGTATCGATCTCGACCGACTGGCCGGCCGGCAGCGCGCGCACGCGCAACTGCAGGGTGCCCTGCGTGAGGCGCACCTGCGCCATGGTGTCGTCCAGGTTGAGCACGCCGATGGCGGTGCCGCCGCCGAGCCGCAGCGCGGTCGAGCCGATATGCAGTTCGGTGCGCCCGGCGGGATCCACCCAGAGGCTGTCGCCGGTGCTGATGGGTCGGTTGGGGCTGGCCTGCACCCAGGCATCCGAACCCGCCGGCGCCAGGCTCAGGCCACCGGACCGCTCGGTCACGGTAGCGACGCGCGCGGGAGGATCGGCCTGCTGCGCGCGTGCCGGCGCGTGGGCGGCCAGGAGCAGGGCCGTGGCCAGCATGGCCGCGCGCAAGGTCGCCTGGACAGCGCGCCGGGAAAGCGGAAGGGTATGCATGATCGGTGTGCCGGCGGGGCCCGAAGCCCGCCGTCCTGTACGGAGCCTATACCGTGGAACGCGCCGCCGCCGTTTGCGCGCACGTGATTTTGTAAGCAGATCTGTCTCCCGCCGGGCATGCCGGCGGCGTGCCGGAAAGCGGGGATTCAGAAGGAATCCAGAAGGAATCCAGAAGGAATTCGGGGGGATCCGGACGGAATTCGGAGGGGAAAGGCGGGCCGGAGCGAGCACGGGCACGCCCCGGGGCGTGCCCTGTCCGGGTCAGCCGGTCTGGCTGCGGATGTACTCGGTCAGCCGCTCCGCCGACATGGGGCGGCCATAGAGGTAGCCCTGGGCCTCGTAGCAGCCGTTGGCGAGCAGGAAGTCGCGCTGCTCGGCGGTCTCCACCCCTTCGGCCACCACGCCGATGCGCAGGCTGGCGCCGACGTCGATCAGCGAATGGACGATGGCGGCGTCCACGGGGTCCTGCGTGACGTTGCGGATGAAGCTCTGGTCGATCTTGAGCCGGTCGACCGGGAACGACTTCAGGAAGCTCAACGACGCATAGCCGGTGCCGAAGTCGTCGCAGGTCAGGGTCACGCCGTCGCGCCGCAGCGCCTGCAGCTGGTCGGAGATCTCGTCGCCCTGCTGCAGGGCGATGGTCTCGGTGATCTCCAGTTCCAGCCGCTCGGGCGCGAGCTGCAGCTCGCGCAGGACATGGCGCACCTCGGTCAGCAGCCGGCTCTCGGCCAGTTGTGCGGCGAACAGGTTGATGGCCACGCGTGGCGCATTGGCGAAACCCAGCGTCCACACCCGGGCCTGGGCACAGGCGGTATGCAGCAGCCACATGCCGACATCGCCGGCGACGTTGCTGGCGGCCAGCGCGTCGATGAAGCTGGCCGGCTGCAGCAGGCCCAGGGTCGGGTGGCGCCAGCGCATCAGCGCCTCGGCGCCGACCACGCGCCCGTCGCGCAGGTCGACCTGGGGCTGGTAGAGCAGTTCGAACTGGCGCTGCGCATAGGCTTCGCGCAAGGCCTGCACCAGCGACAGGCGCGTCGCCACGTCGGTGCGCATCTGCGGCTTGAAGAAACGGATGGTGCGGCCGCCGTCCCGCTTGGCCCGGCCGAGCGCCAGGCTGGCCGAGGCCAGCACCTCGGACACGTCGTTGCCGGCGGCGGGTACCACGCAGGCGCCGACGCTGGCCAGCACATGGTGGCGGCGGCCCTCGACCTCATGGAATTCGGACAGCAGGGACAGGATGGCGGCGCTGATATGGCGCACCAGGGTCGGGTCGGAGATCGAGGGCAGCAGCACGCCGAACTCGTCGCCGCCCACGCGGCCCAGCTCGGCGTCGCGCGGCGAGGCATCGCGCAGGCGGCGCGCCACCTGGCGCAGGATGGCATCCCCCTCGCCGAAGCCGTGCATGTCGTTGAAGGCGCGGAAGTCGTCGATGCCGATCAGCAGCAATGCGCAGCGGGGCACCGCCTCCTGTGTCAGGCGTGCCTCCAGCCGCTTCAAGAATGCCTGGCGCGAGGGTATCCCCGTGAGCGGATCCACGTCCGCATCCGGCGAGGCACCGGTCGCCTTGGCCTCCGACCTGGCCACCATTCCAGCCTTGTAGGTGATTATCGACATCGTTCGGATCTAGCTATTTGGCTAGTGTGACGAAAACTTGGAAAAAATCAAGCGCCCCGCATCGCTTTTGCTGCGGCGCAATAGTACAAGCCGCCATCCCATCGCCGGCATTGAAATGGCCTGGACGTTACAGTACCCTACGCCGCACAACTGCGCCGGCGGCCCGGCCGCGCCCGACCCAAGCCCGCCCGCGGCCCGGCCGCCGGCGGGCTGTCGCCGTCCCGCCCGACGCAGAACCAAGCCGCTACCGGAAACCGCACCGTGAACCACTGGACCATCCGTACCCGCATCCTGGCCAGCTTCTCCTTCATCCTGCTGGTGATGCTGCTGATGAGCGTCGTCGCCTACAACCGCCTCACCGCCATCGACCACGAGGCGGTACAGATGCAGCGCGACGCGCTGCCGGGGCTGAACTACAGTACCGGCCTGCGCGGCGTCTGGGGCGAACTCTACGTGCTCGGCTGGGAAACCGTGAGCGCGGCCAGCGACAGCCAGCGCCAGCAGTTCCAGGAGCAGACGCGCGACGCCCTGCAGCGCCTGGACAAGCTGCAGCAGCAGTACGAATCGACCATGTTCCGCGACGACGACCGCGCCCGCTTCGCCGCCTATACGGCGGCACGGGCGCGCTATGAGGAGGCCGCGCGCGCCTTTGCCACGCCCGACGCGTGGAAGGGCGCGGCCCCGGCCGAGGCGGCGCTGCGCGGGCCGGCGCACGAGCGCTGGACCGAGGCGCGCAAGGTGGTGCAGGAGATGGTCGACGACAACAACGCGGTCGCCAACCGCGCCTCCGGCGCCATCGTCGGCGCGGTCGATGCGGCCAAGACCAGCATCGAGGTCGCGCTGGTGGTGGCGGTGCTGGCCGCCATCGTCTGCGGCTACCTGCTGCTGCGCGCCATCACGGTGCCGATGCAGTCCATCGTCTCGCTGCTGGGGGGCATCCGCGGCGGCGACCTGCGCCTGCGCATGGCGCTGCGGCGCCATGACGAGTTCCTCGCCGTCGAGGAGGGCTTCAACCAGATGTCGGGCGAGCTGACCGGCCTGGTCAGCCAGGCCCAGCGTTCGGCCATCCAGGTCACCACCTCGGTCAACGAGATCGCCGCCACCGCGCGCCAGCAGCAGGCGACGGCGACGGAAACCGCCGCCACCACCACCGAGATCGGCGCCACCTCGCGCGAGATCTCCGCCACCTCGCGCGACCTGGTGCGCACCATGTCCGAGGTGTCCGGCGCCGCCGAGCAGACCGCCGGCCTGGCCGGCACCGGCCAGGCCGGCCTGTCGCGCATGGAGGCCACCATGCAGCACGTGATGGACGCGGCCGGCTCGGTCAACGCCAAGCTGGCCACACTCAACGAGAAGGCCGGCAACATCAACCAGATGGTGACCACCATCGCCAAGGTCGCCGACCAGACCAACCTGCTGTCGCTGAACGCCGCCATCGAGGCCGAGAAGGCCGGCGAATACGGCCGCGGCTTCTCGGTGGTCGCCACCGAGATCCGGCGCCTGGCCGACCAGACCGCGGTGGCTACCTACGATATCGAGCAGATGGTGCGCGAGATCCAGTCGGCGGTGGCGGCCGGCGTGATGGGCATGGACAAGTTCTCCGAAGAAGTCCGGCGCGGCATGTCGGAAGTGACCCAGGTTGGCGACCAGCTGTCGCAGATCATCGGCCAGGTGCAGTCGCTGGCGCCGCGCGTGCAGATGGTCAGTGAGGGCATGCAGGCCCAGGCCAACGGCGCCGAGCAGATCAACCAGGCGCTGATGCAGCTGTCCGAAGCCGCGCAGCAGACCGTGGAATCGCTGCGCCAGTCGGGCCAGGCCATCGACGAGTTGACACTGGTGTCCAACGAACTGCGCGCCGGCGTCTCGCGCTTCAAGGTGTAAGCCCCGCCGAGGCCGCCATGAAGCTCTTCCTGCTGTTCGGCATCGGCGCCGACCGCTATGCACTCGATGCCGGCGAGGTGATCGAGGTGCTGCCGCTGACGGCGCTCAAGCAGATCCCCGGTGCGCCCGCCTGGGTCAGCGGTCTGCTGACGCACCGCGGCGGCCCGGTGCCGGTGATCGACCTGAGCGCGCTCGCCACCGGCGCGCCGGCGGCCGCGCGCACCAGCACGCGCACGGTGCTGGTGCACTACCGCCGCGCGGGCGAGACGCAGGTGCATTGCCTGGGCCTGCGCCTGGAACGCGCCACCGAGACCCTGCGCTGCGATCCCGCCGAGTTCGTCGACGGCGGCATCGCCGCGGGCGAAGCGCGCTACCTGGGCCCGGTCCGGGCCGATGCGGGCGGGCTGGTGCAATGGGTCCGGGTCGACGCGCTGCTGCCTGCGGCCGTCCACGCCCTGCTGTTCGCGGCGGCGGAGGCATCATGAACCGCCTCGCCCCCATGAGCCTGCCGGCCCAGATCGCGGCGCTGCTCAAGCAGCGCACCGGGCTGGATGCCGAAGCCCTCGGGCCCGGCGCCATCGCGCGCGCCGTGCAACAGCGCCTGGATGCCATCAATGAAACCGATCACCAGGCCTACTGGCTCAGGCTGCACGGCGAAACGGAAGAGTTCCAGGCACTGATCGAGGCCGTCGTGGTGCCCGAGACCTGGTTCTTCCGCCATCGCGAAGCGTTGCACGCGCTCAGCCGCTTCGCCGTGCAGCGGCTGCGCGGCATCGATCGTCCGCTGCGCCTGCTCAGCCTGCCCTGCTCCACCGGCGAGGAGCCCTATTCGATCGTCATGGCGCTGCTCGACAGCGGCGTTCCCGCCCACCGCTTCCAGGTCGAAGCCGTCGACATCAGCGCGCTGGCGCTCGAGCACGCGCGCGGCGGCCGCTATCGCGACCATGCCTTCCGCAGCGGACCGCTGGACTTCCGCGACCGCTATTTCCGCCGCGCGGCGGGCAGCTACCAGCTGGACGAGCGCGTACGGGCCCGCGTGCGGCTGCGCCGCGGCAACCTGCTGGAGCCCGGCCTGCTCGACGGCGAGGCGCCGTTCGACTTCGTCTTCTGCCGCAACCTGCTGATCTACTTCGACCCCGCCACCCAGCGCCAGGCCGTGGCCGCGCTCGCACGCCTGACGCATCCGGACGGCATGGTCTTCGTCGGCCCGGCCGAGGCCAGCCTGATGACCGCACGCGGCTTCCACTCGGCCAAGGTGCCGCTGGCCTTTGCCTTCCACCCGCCCGGCCATGCCGCCGCGCAGGCGCCGGCCGTGGCGTCGCGGCCGGCGCCGATGCCGGTGCCGCCACGCCCGCCGGCACGCCAGGCCGCCCCCCTGGCGCGCCGGATCCAGCCTGCGCCGCGCGCCGCCGACACCTCCGCCTCCCCTCCGGTCCACCCGCCCTCCGGCCGCGCCACCGATGCCGGCAGCGCGCAAGCGCTGGCCCGCATCGCAGCGATGGCCGACGGCGGCGCATTGGAAGCCGCGACGCGGGCCTGCGAGGATTGGCTGCGCGCCCACGGCGACAACGCCGATGCCCACTGCCTGCACGGCATCCTGCAGGATGCCGGCAGGCTGCCGGCGCTGGCGCGCGAGTCGTATCGCAAAGCCTTGTACCTCGACCCCACGCACGAGGAGGCGCTGCACCACATGGCCGCGCTGCTCGAAAGCGAAGGCGATGCGCAAGGCGCGCTGCGCCTGCGCCAGCGCGCCGAGCGCCATGCACGGGACCGACGCCATGCTTGAAGCCGGCCTGCCCCCACCTTCCGCCGAGCCAGCCATCGACGCCTGCTGGCGCCGCATCGGCGTGCGCGGCGACGGCAGCTGCGAGCGGCTTGCCGGCTTCGTCCACTGCCGTAACTGCCCGGTGTACGCGCAGGCCGCGGTCGCGCTGCTGGACACCATGGTGGCCGGTACCTCGCCGTCCGCCGGCGCGCCGGCGGGCGCGCCCCGCGCGACGCAACAGCCCGGGACGGAACACGGACCGGCGCTGTCCTGCCTGGTGTTCCGCGCCGGGCAGGAATGGCTGGCGCTGCCGGCCACCGCCCTCGGTGAGATCACCACGCCCTGTCCCATCCATTCCCTGCCCCACCGCCGCCACGCCGCCGTGCTGGGCGTGGCCGGCGTGCGCGGGCAACTGCTGGCCTGCATCAGCCTGGCCACGCTGCTGGGAGGCCAGGCCGCGGCGCAGGACGGCGCCGCGCCGGGCACGCGCGTGCTGGTGCTCGGCCAGGGCCGCGCCGCCATCGCCCTGCCGGTGGACGAAGTGGCCGGTGTGGAGCGCTTCGCGCAGGATCGCGTGCTGCCGCTGCCCACCACGCTCTCGCGCGTCGCCCTGCCCTACCTGCAGGGGGTGCTGCACAGCGGCGGACGCCACGTCGGCCTGCTGGATCCCGACCGCCTGCGCCAGGCCCTGCTGGAGATCCTCGCATGAATCCCGAGCAACTCCGCGATGCTTCGCTGCTGGAGCTGTTCGCGCTCGAAGCGGAAGCGCAGACCGCCGTGCTCAACGACGGGCTGCTGGCGCTGGAGCGCGATCCCGGGGCCGCCCGCCAGCTCGAGGCCTGCATGCGCGCCGCGCACTCGCTCAAGGGCGCGGCACGCATCGTCGGCCTGGAAGAGGCCGTGCGCGTGGCCCATGCGATGGAGGACTGCCTGGTCGCCGCCCAGCAGGGCAGCCTGCGCCTGAGCGCAGCCCACATCGACGCGCTGCTGGAGGGCACCGACCTGCTGCAGCGGATCGGCCAGCCCGGCACGGCACCGCACGAGCAGGTGTCACGCATCGAGCCCTTGCTGGCACAGCTCGAGGCGCTGCTGGCCGCGCCACAGGCGCCGGCGGCGAAACCGTCGGCGGGCGTCCCCGCGCCGGAGGCCGTCGCTGCCGAGGCCCGCGCCTTGAGCCCGGCCGTGACGGAACCGGACCTGTTAGCGGAGGCCATGGCCGCGCTATCGATGCCGGACTTCGGATCGCTATCCTCCCTGTCCGCGCCGGCCACGCCAAACGCATCGGACACGCCGACCGCGCCGGCGCCGCAGGCGGATGGCCGCGAGCGCGTGCTGCGCGTCAACGCCGAAACGCTCAACCAGCTGCTGGCCATGGCCGCCGAAGGCATGGTGGAATCGAACGGCCTGCGGCAATTCGGCGACGCCATGCAGCAGATGCGCCGCCTGCAGATGCGCGCCACGCGCGCGCTCGACACGGCCCGCGCCGGGCTGTCCACCGAAACGGCGGACCAGCGCGGCCTGGCCGCGCTGGCCGAAGCTCAGGACCTGCTGGCCGGCATGCATCGCCAGTTCGCCGAGCACCTGGCCGGCTTCGAGCAGTACGACCACCGCGCCGGTCGGCTGTCGCGCCGCTTGTACGACACGGCGCTGGCGTGCCGCATGCGGCCGCTGTCCGACGCCATCGCCGGCCACACCCGCATGGTGCGCGACCTGGGCCGGACCCTGGGCAAGCAGGTGCGGCTCGAACTGAGCGGGGCGCAGACGCAGGTGGACCGCGACATCCTGGAGCAGCTCGACGCCCCGCTGGCCCACTTGCTGCGCAACGCCGCCGATCACGGCATCGAGCCTCCTGCGCAGCGCGTGGCGCAGGGCAAGCCGGCGGAGGGATGCATCACGCTGCACGCGCGGCACAACGCCGGCCGGCTGATCATCGAGATCGCCGACGACGGCGCCGGCGTGGACCTGGAGCGCCTGCGCAGCGCCATCGTGCGGCGCGGGCTGGCGAGCGAGCAGACCGCCGGCAGGCTGTCGCAGGGTGAGCTGCTCGAATTCCTGCTGCTGCCGGGCTTCAGCATGCGCGACACCGTGTCGGAGATCTCGGGCCGCGGGGTCGGGCTGGACGCCGTGCAGGAAATGATCCGCCAGGTCCACGGCAGCCTGCGCCTGTCGCAGCGCAGCGGCGAAGGCATGCAGATCCACCTGGAGCTGCCCTTGACGCTGTCGGTGGTGCGCGCGCTGCTGGTGGAGGTCGACGGCGAAGCCTATGCCTTTCCGCTCGGGCGCGTGCAGCGGGCCACGTCGGTGCCGCGCGATGCCATCGAGCAGCTCGAGGGCCGCCAGCATTTCCACTTCCGCTTCGCGCAGCGCCAGGTCGGCCTGGTCGAGGCGGCCCAGGTGCTGCAGCGCCCCGTCGGCGCGGCCGTGCGCGATGAAGTGCCGGTGGTGGTGATCGGCGAACACGAACACACCTACGGCATCGCCGTCGACCGCCTGCTCGGCGAGCGCACGCTGGTCGTGCAACCGCTGGCCGAGGCGCTGGGCAAGGTCAAGGATATCGCCGCGGGCAGCCTGACCGACGACGGCACGCCGGTGCTGATCTTCGACATCGACGACCTGCTGCGTTCGGTCGAGCGGCTGGTGGCCGAGGGCGGCGTCGCGCGCGCCCGGCAAGCCGGCACCGAAGCGGAAACCCTGCGGCGCCGGCGCGTGCTGGTGGTCGACGACTCGCTCACGGTGCGCGAGCTGGAGCGCAAGCTGCTGGCCGGGCGGGGCTATGATGTCGGGGTGGCGGTCGACGGCATGGACGGCTGGAACATGCTGCGCGCAGAGTCCTTCGACCTGGTCATCACCGACATCGACATGCCGCGCATGGACGGCATCGAGCTGGTCACCAGGATGAAGCAGGACGCCGCGCTGCGGCCGATCCCGGTCATGGTGGTGTCATACAAGGACCGCGAGCAGGACCGCCGCCGCGGCCTGGAGGCCGGTGCGGATTACTATCTGGCCAAGGGCAGCTTCCACGACACAGCGCTGCTGGACGCGGTGCGGGACCTGATAGGCGAGGCGCGCGCATGATGAAGATCGGTATCGTCAACGACTCACCCGCCGCCGTGGCCGCGCTGCGCCGCGCGCTCGCGCAGGATGCGTCGCTGACGCTTGCCTGGGTGGCGGCCGATGGCGCCGAGGGCGTCAGCCGGGCCGCGCGCGACACGCCCGACCTGATCCTGATGGACCTGTTGATGCCGGTCATGGACGGCGTCGAGGCCACGCGGCGCATCATGGCGGCGACTCCCTGCCCCATCGTGGTGGTCACCACCGACGTCGAGCGCAACACGCGCCTGGTCTTCGACGCCATGGGCCATGGCGCCATCGATGCGGTCGACACCCCCACCCTGGTCGAGCCCGACGCGCAGCGCGCTGCGGCTCCGCTCTTGCGCAAGATCCGCACGGTGGCGAGCCTGGTGGGCGGGCAGAGCCGGCAGCCGGCGGCCGCGCCGGAGACGCCGCGACGCTCCACCACCCAGCGCCTGGTGGCAATCGGCGCCTCGGCCGGCGGCCCGGCGGCGCTGGCCACCCTGCTGGGCGCGCTGCCGGCGGAATTCCCGGCGGCGATCGTGGTCGTACAGCACGTCGACGAGGCCTTTGCGGCCGGCATGGCAGCCTGGCTGGACGAGCAATGCCGGCTGCCGGTCAGGCTGGCGCTGGACGGCGAGGCGCCGCGGCCGGGCACCGTGCTGCTGGCCGGCACCAACGACCACCTGCGGCTCACCTGCGCGACGCAGATGGTCTACACGGAGCAACCGAAAGACTGCCTCTACCGGCCGTCGATCGATGTGTTCTTCGACAGCGTGGCGACCCACTGGGCCGGCGACGCGACGGGCGTGCTGCTGACCGGCATGGGCCGGGACGGCGCGATCGGGCTGAAGGCCATGCGCGAGCGCGGCTTCCTGACCATCGCGCAGGACCAGGCTTCCAGCGCTGTCTACGGCATGCCCAAGGCCGCGGCGGCGCTCGGCGCCGCCCGCGAGATCCTGCCCCTGGAAAGGATCGCCGCGCGTCTGCAGAGCGTGGGCGGCGGGGCGATGTTCGGCAAGCAACCGGGGTAGCACGGCGGTCCCTGCCGGCCGGCACGACGCCAGCGGGGCCCGTCCAGCGATATTGAGGAAGTGAGATGGCAACACAAGGTGAATTCGGCACCGGCGGCGGCAACCAGTACGACTACCAGGCCATGGTGTTGCTGGTCGACGACCAGGCGATGGTGGGAGAAGCGGTGCGGCGCGCTCTGGCGGGCGAGCCCGACATCGACTTCCACTACTGCGCGCAACCCGCCGAGGCCATCGGCGTGGCGGAACTGACGCGCCCCACCGTGATCCTGCAGGACCTGGTGATGCCCGGCGTGGACGGCCTGACCCTGGTCCGACGTTACCGCAACAATCCTGCCACGCGCGACATCCCCATCATCGTGCTGTCGACGAAGGAGGAGGCGCAGATGAAGAGCGCAGCCTTCTCGGCAGGCGCCAACGACTACCTGGTCAAGTTGCCTGACAGCATCGAGCTGGTGGCACGCATCCGCTACCACTCGCGCTCCTACCTGAACCTGCTGCAACGCGACGAGGCCTACCGCGCCCTGCGGCAGAGCCAGCAGCAGTTGCTGGAGATCAATCTCGAACTGCAGCGCCTGACCAATTCGGACGGTCTCACCGGCCTGTCCAACCGGCGCTACTTCGACGAGTACCTGAACGCCGAATGGCGGCGGGCGCAGCGCGAGCAGAGCCAGCTTGCGCTGCTGATGATCGACGTCGATGCCTTCAAGGCCTACAACGACACCTACGGCCACGTGGCCGGAGACGAAGTGCTGCGGCGCGTAGCCAGCGTGATCCGCGAGAACTGCGCGCGGCCGGCCGACCTGCCGGCCCGCTTCGGCGGCGAGGAATTCGCCATGATCCTGCCGGCCACCTCGCCGGGCGGCGCGCGCCTGCTCGGCGAGAAGGTGCGACGCGCGATCGAGGCGCTGCAGGTGCCGCACGAAGGTTCGCCGACCTCGCCGTGGCTCACGGTCAGCATCGGCGGCGCGGTGATCGTGCCGGCGCCGGACCAGGTCTTCAGCCGCCTTGTCGAACTGGCCGACACCGGCCTCTACCAGGCCAAGCGCAACGGGCGCAACCAGGTGCTGATGGCGTGAGGCGTGAGGGGCCAGGTGGTATCGGGGCCGCCGGGATCCTCGCCAGCCTCGGCAAGGCAGCCCCCATCCGGGGAAAATCCGCCTCGGAATGGACCGCACACTACGCCACGGGTATTGCTTTCGCGATGCTTCCGCCGGGCATCCAGGGCACCGCGTGGCTGTACGCATCAGTCTTTGCACCGCCCCTTGCACCAGCGGTCGCAGCCGGCTGGATCCGCGGTCATAATCGGCTATCCAGGCACCACGGACTTCATCGACAATGATCACAGGACACGTCTTTATCGCCACCAGCCTCGACGGCTTCATCGCGCGGACCGATGGCGACATCGGCTGGCTGCTGGAACGGGATGATCCGGCGGAAGACCATGGTTATCCGGCCTTCATCGCCGACAAGGACGCGATCGTCATGGGCCGGGGCTGCTACGAGAAAGTCCTCACGATGGGCGAATGGGCCTACGACAGGCCCGTGCTCGTGCTGTCGCGGCAATTGGCCGGCAAGCCAGTACCGGATAGCTTGCAGGGAAAGGTGCGCTTCTCGGACAGCACGCCCGCGCAAGCGATGGCGCAACTGGAGGCCGCCGGCGCGCGCCGCGTGTACGTCGATGGCGGCCGCCTGGTCCAGTCGTTCCTGCGCGATGGCTTGATCGCCGACCTGGTCATCACCACGGTGCCGGTATTGATCGGGGCAGGCAGGCCACTGTTCGGCGCCCTGCCGCGCGACGTGAGCCTGGCACTGGAATCGAGCCGGCGCTTTCCTTCCGGCCTGGTGCAGTCGACCTATCGCGTGCTGGCCTGATCCGCGGCGATGTGGTGAAGAGGCATGGGGCTGGCGCATCCGGCGCCGCGATCGGCGCTGCCTCGGCGGGCGCAGCGTGACAGCGCAGTCATCGCCCGTTCGTCGCCCGTTCGTCGCCCGTCAGCCGCCGTCTTCCCGGCCCTGGCCCGGCGAGGGCTCGTTGCCGCGCTCCGACTGCAGGATGTCCAGGTGCGCGAGATAGCGGTCGAGCTCGGCGCGGCCTTGCTCGGTGATGCAGTAGACCCGGCCGCTGCCTTCGACCAGTTCGGCCGTGATGGCCCTGGCGATCATCAGGCTGCGCAGGATGGGCCGCAGCGAGCGGATATTCTTGTCGATGCCGTGCTCGCGCAGGCGGTCCACCAGGTTCAGCACGGTCGCGGGCCGTGCCTTGACGAACTTCAGGATGTAGAGGCGCGAAACGAATCGGTCGAGTGTGGGTGTCTTCATGGGCACTGGCCCCGCGCCGCCGGCAGGCCGCCAGCAGGCACGGGAGGAAATGACATCAGGCTCAGGCCATGACTGCTGCTCCGGCAGTCGGCGGCTTCTCCATCATCGGCGCGGGCGCTGCCCGCATGCCGGGACCCGCTCGGGCCCCTGGGTCGGTCGATCCGCGCCGCGGTGCGCGCGGGCGGTCATGCAAAAAAAAACGGGGTGCCCCAAGAGCACCCCGAGTACCACTTCATCTTGCGCGCGCCGGCCGGATGGCCGGCGCCTGGTCGTGGGGCGTCACTCTTCCTGGAACGCTTCCTCGCGCTTGGCCTTGATCGAGGGCAGCGCCACCACGGCAACCAGCGCGGCCGCGGCGATCAGCAGGCCGAGCGACAGCGGGCGGGTGACGAACACGCTGAACTCGCCGCGCGACAGCAGCAGGGAACGGCGGAAGTTCTCTTCCATCATCGGCCCCAGCACGAAGCCCAGCAGCAGCGGTGCCGGCTCGCACTTCAGCTTCAGGAACAGGTAGCCGATCACGCCGAAGCCAGCCGCCATGAAGACGTCGAAGGTCTGGTTGTTGACCGAATACACGCCGATGCCGCAGAACACCAGGATGGCGGGGTAGAGGAAGCGGTACGGCACGGTCAGCAGCTTCACCCAGACGCCGATCATCGGCAGGTTCAGGATGATCAGCATCAGGTTGCCGATCCACATCGAGGCGATCAGGCCCCAGAACAGCGCGGGGTTGCTGGTCATCACCTGCGGGCCCGGCTGGATGTTGTGGATGGTCATCGCGCCCACCATCAGCGCCATCACCGCGTTGGGCGGGATGCCCAGCGTCAGCAGCGGGATGAAGGAGGTCTGCGCCGCGGCGTTGTTGGCCGATTCCGGACCTGCCACGCCTTCGATCGCGCCCTTGCCGAATTCGTGCGCGTACTTGGAGGTCTTCTTCTCCAGCGAGTACGCCGCGAACGAGGCCAGTGCCGCGCCGCCGCCCGGCAGGATGCCCAGCGCCGAACCCAGGAAGGTGCCACGCAGCACCGCCGGGATCATGCGGCGGAAGTCTTCCTTGGTCGGCCACAGGTTGGTCACGTGGTCGGTGAAGGTCTCGCGGGCTTCCTTCTGCTCCAGGTTCGCGATGATTTCCGCGAAGCCGAACATACCCATGGCCAGCGCGACGAAGTCGATACCGTCGGTCAGTTCGGGGATGTCGAAGGAGAAGCGCGCGGCGCCCGAGTTCACGTCGGTACCGATCAGGCCCAGCAGCAGGCCCAGCACGATCATCGCCACCGCCTTCGGCAGCGAGCCCGACGCCAGCACCACGGCACCGATCAGGCCCAGCACCATCAGCGAGAAGTACTCGGCGGGACCGAACTTGAAAGCCAGTTCCGACAGCGGCGTGGCGAAGGCGGCCAGGATCAGCGTGGCCACGCAGCCGGCGAAGAACGAGCCCAGGCCGGCGGTGGCCAGCGCCACCCCGGCGCGGCCGCGCCGTGCCATCTGGTAGCCGTCGATGGTGGTCACCACCGAGGACGATTCACCGGGCAGGTTGACCAGGATGGCGGTGGTCGAGCCGCCGTACTGGGCGCCGTAGTAGATGCCGGCCAGCATGATCAGCGCGGCCACCGGCGGCAGCGTGTAGGTCACCGGCAGCAGCATGGCGATGGTGGCCAGCGGCCCCAGGCCCGGCAGCACGCCGATCAGGGTGCCCAGCACGCAGCCCAGGAAGGCATAGGCCAGGTTCTGCAGCGACAATGCCGTGGAGAAGCCCAGGGCAAGGTGTTCGAACAATTCCATGGGACCGACTCCTTAACCGGTGATGAAGGCAGGCCACACCGGCATCTGCAGATTGATGCCGTACACGAAGGCGCCGAGGCTGATCAGCACCAGCACCACGCCATTGAGGAGCGCGCCCTTCCAGCTGAATTCATGGCTGGCCATCGACGACACCAGCACCAGCACGAACACCGACAGCACCATGCCGAGCGGCTTGAGCAGCAGGCCGAACAGCACCACCGAACCCAGGATCCACAGCAGGGTCTTCAGGTCCCAGCGCGCCAGGTGGTCTTGCTCGCCCTTGCTCGACAGCGAGCCGATCAGGACCAGCGCGCCCAGCAGGGCGAGCACCAGCCCGAGCAGGAATGGAAAGTAACCGGGTCCCATCTTCGCCGCCGTTCCCATGGAATAGCCGCGTGCGACCCAGGAAAAGCTCAAACCGACCAGAATGAACATCAGGCCGGAGGCAAAGTCCTTTTGGCTGCGTATGCGCAAAACGATTCTCCTCGAAGTACACGAAATGCATCTGCCGCACATCTCTGTTGCTGCCCGGCAGTCCCCCCTCAGCGTCGGTACATTGACCCCATCCGCCCGAGAATGGGTGCAACGTTAGATAGGTGTGCTTTCATCCGCCTTTCAGTTGTCTTGAACTAGGGGTATTCACCGATGCGCTGCCTGCACGCGCGCCGCGCGTGCCGATGCGTCGCGATCCCAGCCACGTCAAGCGAATCCGGCCGTTTGCGGTCAACATGTCTGAGGGAAAGGACATCGAGGCGGCGCCTGTCTGTCTGCTCGCTTCCGGAGACGAAACAGCACGCCCTTACAAAGAGCTTTCATTTCAGGCTTCAGCCAGAGGGGACGGCGCAGGCCATATCCGCGGCGATGCGGATGAAAGCCATCCGAAAGGAAGACCCGCCCTGCACAGGCGGCACGGCCGGCGGCGATGATCGATGCCCGCAGTGGCGGAAACCGGCGGCAGGCGCCGCCGGAAAACAACGGGGCATGCACCCCGCGCGCGGCTAGCTGCGCGGATTGGCGCGCACGCCGGCCGGCACCGCGGCCGGCACACTGCCGGCTGCCAGCATGTGGCTGGCGCGCCAGGTGCCACGCAGGTAGTAGAGCGTCGCCAGCGTCACCGACACCACCGAGCCCACCGGGAAGCTCCACCAGATCGCGCCCGCGCCGAAGGGCCCCGAGAGCACGCTGGCGAACGGCAGCCGTACCAGCCACATCGACACGAAGAGGATGACCAGCGGTGCCATCACCGCCCCGGTGGCACGCACCGTGCCGAACAGCACGATGGTGAAGCCGAACAGGATGAAAGACCACAGCACGACGGCATTGATGTGCTGCGCGATCTCGATGGCCTCGCCGTCGCCCGGCAGGAACAGGCCCAGTGCATGGCGGTTGAATACGTAGATCAGCACCACCAGCGCCCCCGTCATGGCGAGGTTGAAGGCCAGCCCGGTGCGCGTGATGCTGTTGACGCGGTGCCACAGCCCCGCACCGACGTTCTGCGCCACCATCGACGACACGCTCGCGCCTACCGCCAGCGCCGGCATCTGCACGTAGGTCCACAGCTGCGACGCCACACCGTAGGCCGCCGTGGTCTGCGAGCCGTGGCGGTTCACCAGCGACATCATCACCAGCGCCGATGACGAGATCACCACCATCTGCATGCCCATCGGCAAGCCCTTGACTACCAGCGAACGCAGGATGGCGAGATCGGGCCACAGCAGCGACAGCTCGCTGCGTGGCAGCCAGAGGAAGTGGCGGCGGCGGCGCAGCAGCGCCAGCATGGCCACCAGGCTGGTGGACTGCGCGATCAGCGTCGCCAGCGCCGAGCCGGCGATGCCCAGCGCCGGCACCGGTCCGGCGCCGAAGATCAGCAAGGGGTTGAGCGCCACGTCGAGGCCGACGGACAACAGCATGAACCAGAACGGCGTGCGCGAATCGCCCGCGCCGCGCAGCGTCATCATCACGAAGTTGTAGAAGTACATGAAGGGCAGCGCGACGAAGATGATGCGCAGGTAGGCGATGGCGAACGGCGCCGCGTCGGCCGGTGTGCCCATGGCCAGCAGGATCTCCGGCGTGAAGACGTAGCCGAAGGCCGACGCCGCCACCGACAGCAGCACGAAGAAGGTGGTGCTGGTGCCCACCACCCGCCGCGCCTGCGCGATATCGCGCGCGCCCACCGCCTGCCCCACCAGGATGGTGTTGGCCATGCTGACGCCGAACACCACGCCGAGCAGGAAGAACAGGATGATGTTGGCGTTGGACGTGGCGGTCAGCGCCGCTTCGCCGAGGAAATGGCCCACCCAGATCGAATTGATCGAAGCATTGAGCGACTGCAGGATGTTGCTGCCCAGCACGGGCAGCGAAAACAACAGCAAGGTCCGTGCGATGGGACCGGTGGTGAATTGCGCCTTGTTCTTCATCTTGGCCTGTCGGGTCGGCTGGTGACTGGTGGCTCGGCAAAGCACCATCTTCGTGCGAGTCGGCCGATTCTGGCAAGCGCCGGGAGCGGCAGCGCCATTCAGGGTGCCCGCGCCGCCGATCGCTGCGATAATGTCAGGCCACGAACAACTTGCCATCCCGACCATGCGCAGCGCAAGCCAGGGCCCCCGCAAACGCCCCCAAGCCGCCCAGGCGCCCCGGGCCGAGGAGCGCGCGGCGGCCACGCCGCCTGCCGGCGCCGCCGGCGACCCCGCGGCCGACGCCCGCCAGTTGGCGCACCGCCCGGTGCCGCGCGCCGGAGAGGGCAAGCGCGGCGAAGCCGGCCACCTGGGCTACCTGCTGCGCCAGGCCAGCGCCGGCAACCGCCTGCGCATGGAGCGCGCGCTGTCCGACCTCGGCGTCACTTCGCCGCAATTCGTCGTGCTGACCATGGCCGGCGCCTATCCTGGCCTGTCGGGTGCCGACGTCGCCAGGCTGGCCCTGCTGACGCCGCAGACCGTCAGCGTGATCGTCGCCAACCTGGAGAAGGCCGGCGCCATCGCGCGCCGGCCTCACCCCGTGCACGGACGTATCCAGGCCATCGCCCTGACCGCCGCCGGGGAAGCCCTGCTGGCACGCTGCCGCGAACGCGTGATGGTCAACGAGGCGCGCCTGCGCGCCACCCTGTCGCCAGAGGAAGAGGCGGTGGTACGGCGCTGGCTGGCAAGCCTGGCGCTGGATGCGGATGACGCGGACGCTGCGGCGGACGCAGATAAAGCGGGCGACGCAGGAAGCGGCGGCTGAAACACATCGCGCCCTTTCGCGCCGACGGCCCGCGCGCGCCCCTGCCGCCCCCTACTCCAGCCGGATATTGCCGGCGCGGATCAACTGCTGGTAGAAGGCATCGTCCTTGAGCAGTTGCCGGCTGAACTCGGCCGGCCCCTGGAAGGACGGGTACTGGCTGAAACGGATCAGCAGGCCTTTCATGTCGGGCGCGGACATCACCCGTCCGGCCGCCGCGGCATAGCGCTCGACCACCGCCTGCGGCGTAGCGCGCGGCGCATAGAGCGCAAACCAGCTCGGCAGCGCCAGGTCGAGATCCTGTTCATGCAAGGTCGGCACGTCGGGCAGCTCCGGATGCCGCTCGGTGCCGGTCACCGCCAGCGCCTTGAGCCGGCCGGCCTTGATCTGCGGCAGCGCGACGCTGTCGTAGATCACGTCGATACGCCCCGCCAGCAGATCGTTCATCGCCTCGGCCGAGCCCTTGTAGGGCACATGCAGCATGTTCACGCCGGTCTTCATGCCGACCACGGCGCCCTGCAGGTGGGTGATGGTGGCCAGGCCGGCGGAGCCGTACGACACCTTGCCCTCGTGCGCCTTGGCGTAGGCGATGAACTCGCGCATGTCCTTGGCGGGCAGGTCGCGCCGCGCCGTGACGATGCCGATCGAAGACGACAGCTTGGCCACCGGCACGAAATCCTTCAGCGGGTCGTAGGGAACGGCGCGCAGGTGAGGCGTGATCACGTGCACGGCGGTAGGCGCCAGCAGCAAGGTACTGCCGTCCGGCGGCGCGTTGGCCACCGACTGCGCGCCGATGGTGCCGCCCGCGCCGACCTTGTTCTCCACCACGAAGGGCGTGCCCAGCTCGCGGTTCATGCGTTCGGCAAACAGCCGTGCCAGCGTATCGGCATTGCCACCGGCGGGGTAAGGGACCACCAGCCGCACCGGCCCCTTGTAGTCGGCCAGCGCGGCCGGTGCCGCCGCACAGCCCGCCACCAGCGCCAGGGCGGCGGCCAGCGCCCTGAAGGTTCGCGTCATGTTCCCGGTCTCCTGCGCGCGGCGCCGGCCGGCATGCGCCGGGCCCCGCCGCCGTTGTCATCCGCCCCTGCGCCGCCGGCGCTCAGCGCCCCTGGTACTGCGCGCGGCGCTTCTCGCGGAAGGCGCGCATGCCTTCCTGCGTATCCTCGCTCTCGCGCACCGCGGACAGCTCGCGCACGGCATCCGCCATCAGCTCGGAAGGGCCCTTCGGCATCACCGTCTGCGCGACGAAGCGCTTGAGCGTGGCCAGCACCAGCGGTGCCGAGCGCGACAGCTCGTCGGCCATCTTCAGCGCGGCTTCCACCTGGCCGCCGACCGGCACGATGTCATTGACCAGGCCCACCTCGCGCGCGCGCTGCGCATCCACGGTGCGCCCGAGCAGCATCAGCTCCATGGCGACCTTGTGCGGCACCCGTGCCGCCAGCCCCGCGATCATGCCGCCGGTGAAACCGAGGCGCGCCTCCGGGTAGGAAAAACGCGTGTTGTCCGCAGCCACCGCCAGGTCGCACATCATGTGGAGCACCAGCGCCCCGCCCACCACCCAGCCTGCGGTGGCGGCAATGATGGGCTTGTCGGTGACGAAGCCCGAGCCCGGGATGCAGCGCCACAGTTCCGGCAGGTTGCCGACATCGGCGCCGGCCGAGAAGGCCTCGTTGCCGGCGCCGGTGATGACCGCCACGCGCTGCGCGGACGCGTGGAACTCGCGGAAGCCCTGCTGCAGCAGCTCGGCCGTCTCCTTGCAGATGACGTTGCGCTTCTCGGGGCGGTTCAGGGTGAACAGCGTGACCTTGCCATGCTGTTCAATGGTGACGACGCTCATGCTCTTTGTCTCCTTGTCCGATGTTGTCCTTGCCGGCAAGCTTCCGGCAGCCTCGCGGCGACCCGCTGCCGCGCGCGGCTAGCCGATGCGCGCGCGCGCATCCACCGCCACGCAACCCGCGCCAGCGGCGCGCACCTTGAGCGGATTGACCTCGATCTCGAAGTCGCGCTCGCGCAGGGCATGCGCCAGCCAGCCCATGCGGACGATGACGGCGGCGAGCGCCTCCACATCCAGCGCCGGCCGGCCGCGCCACCCCTGCAGCAGCGGCGCCACCCGCAAGCGCGCCAGCGCCGCCAGCGCGCTCTCGCGTGACAGCGGTGCCGGCAGCACGACGATGTCCCGCAGCAGCTCGACCAGGATGCCGCCGCTGCCGATCACCACCTGCGCGCCGAACTGCGCGTCGCGGCGCGCGCCGACCAGCAGTTCCAGCTCCCCTTCTTCCTGCGCCTGCAAGGAGAAGCCGGTGATGGAAGCCTGCGGCGCCAGCGCAGCGATGCGCTCGCGCATGGCCTGCAGCCCGGCGCGCAGCGCCTGCGCGTCGGCCACCCCCAGCAGCACGCCGCCCACCTCCGACTTGTGCACGATCTCGGGCGACACCACCTTGGCCACCAGTGGAAAGCCGATGGCCGCACTGCCGGCCACGGCGGCCTCGGCGTCGGCGAACACCTGGCCACGGTTGACCGGGATGCCGGCACTGCGCAGCAGCGCCTTGGCCGCGGCCTCGTCGAGGGTGCCAGCCAGGCCGGCCGGCAGGACCATGTCCACGCCCGGCTGCGCCACCGATTCCGGCCGCCAGGCGGACCAACGGCACCAGGCCGCGAGCGCCTCCACTGCCTCGCCGAGGCTGTTGGTGAAGGGCACGCCCGCCTCCAGCAGCCGGGCGCGCGCCGCAGCGGCGGCCTTGCCCGGCTGCATCACGAACAGCATCGGCTTGCCGCTGGCCGCGCCACCCTGTGCCAGCCGGGCGGTGGCATCGGCCAGCGCGGGCGCGGTGGTCATCACGAACAGGCCGAGGTCCGCCTGGGCATCATCCAGCGCGAGGGCCGCCGTGCGCTCGCCGACCTCGGCGGCGTCCGCGCCGTCCTCATGGCGGCGCCCGCCGAGGTCGATCGGATTGCCTGCCTGGCCTTCGGAATACAGCGCCGCCAGCGCTTGCTGCGTGGCCTGCCCGAAGCGCGCCAGCGGAATGCCGGCTTCAGAGAGACGGTCCGCGCTGAGCGCGCCGCCGCCGCCCGAGGTGGTGACGATGACGGCGCGCTCGACCTGCCGCGCCGGGTAGCGCGCCATGGCGGCCGCCAGCACCTGCATGGCGGCAGGGTCGTCCATCAGCACCACGTTCTCGCGCCGGCAGACGGCCTCCAGGCTGGCATGGTCGCCCGCCAGGCTGGCCGTGTGCGAGAAGGCCGCACGGCTGCCGTCGGCGGTCTTGCCGGCCTTCACCGCCAGCCAGGGCTTGCCGGCGGCGCGGGCGCGCCGCGCCAGCTCGATGAAGCGCGCGGGCGACTTGATCCCTTCGATGTAGGTGCAGATCACCCGCGTGCGTGGGTCGGCGATCAGGAACTCGACGAAATCGCACAGTTCCAGGTCGGCCTGGTTGCCCACCGAGACACAGTGCGTGAAGCCGATGCCGATGTCGTAGGCGCGATCGAACAGCGTGGCCATCAGCGCGCCGCTCTGGCTGACGAAGCCGATCGGACTCTCGATCAGGGTGTCGACCTCGAGCGCCGGCGACGAGCACAGCACCAACCGGTTGGCCGGACTGATCACGCCCAGGCAGTTCGGCCCGATCAGGCGCATGCCGCGCGCGTTGGCGATCTGCACGATCTCCCGTTCGAGCGCCGCGCCTGCGGCGCCCGCGTCCGAGAACTTCGAGGTGATGATGATGCCGGCCCGCGCGCCGCGTGCGGCACAGGCCGCCACCTGTTCCTTCACCTTGGGCTGCGGCACCGCCATGATCACCATGTCTGGCGCCTCGGGCAACGCGTCGATGCTCGGAAACGTCTTCAGCCCGAAGAGCGTCTCGCGCACCGGGTTGATCGGGTAGACGGTGCCGCCGTATTGGTGCTTGAGCAACATGCGGAACAGCCGTCCGCCGAACTTGCCCTGGTCTTCCGATGCCCCGATCACCGCCACCGAGCGCGGGGAGAGCAAGGCCGCGAGATTGTCGGCCGAGGTCTTTGCTGGGTCCATGCTTTGTCTCCGTCTTGTCGTTCTTCTGGCGCGGGCCGGATCGGCGTCCGGCTTCCGCTGCACTGCATGCCCGGCGTGCCCGGACGGCGCGCTCAAGCGGGGCGCTTCAGCGGGGCACCTCAGCGGCGCGTGGCCGCCCGGTATGCCGCGATGCGGTGTTTCAGTCCCGGGCGCGCGGCGGAGCGCACCAGGTCGGCAAGCTGGCCCGCGCGTGCTGCGGCGCCGGCGCTGCCGCCCAGGGCGGCGGCATGGATCGCGGCCTGCGTCGATGCATCCAGGCGGCACGCCTGCTCCAGCAGCGCCGCCAGGCCGGCCGCGCGCGCGTCGGGCACGACCATGGCGTCCACCAGGCCGGCGCGCAGCGCGTCCTCGCTGCCGATCGCGCCACCGCCGGCGATCCAGCTGCGCGCGCAAGTGGCGCCGACCAGCGCGGCCAGCCGCTCGGTACCCAGCACCAGGCCGAAGCCGGCGCCGGGAAAGGCGAAGCTGCTGCCCGGCGCGGCCCAGCGCCGCGCGCAGGCGGCGACCAGGTCGGCGCCCGCGCCCATGGCGCGCCCCTGGACCAGCGCGACGGAGACGAAGGGCGCGGCATGCACGGCCTGCAGCAGCAGTTCGACGCGCACGAAGCGCGCCAGCAGCGAGTCGTCGCTTTCCTGCTCCAGGTCCTCCAGGTCGAAGCCGGTGCAGAAGTGCTTGCCGGCACCTTCGATGGCCAGCAGGCGCGTGCCGTCCGTGTGGCAGGCCTCGACCGCTGCGGCCAGCGCCGCCACCAGCGCCGCGCTGAGCGCATTGCCGCGCGCCGGCCGGTTCAGTGTCAGGTGCGTCAGCGGGCCTTGCCGGGCGATGCGCAGCAAGGGCTCGGCAGCGGATGCGGGGGCGTGGTTCATGCGGCGGGGCGCGCCCACAGATTGGGCACCATGGCGTTGGAGTAGCCCGACACGAAGGGCTTGGCCTGCCCGCTCTGCGGGTCGTAGACGTGGCGGTCGATGCGGCCGATATTGCCGCCGTACAAGTGGATGCTGACCGAGACGCGATCATCGTAGGCATTGCGCACGCGGTGCACGTCGCCCAGCGTCGGCGATACCGCGGCCACCTCGCCGCGCTCGAGCCTCACCGGCTCGCCGTCCGGCACCATGCGGCCCGCTTCCTGGCGGAAGCGCTGGTCGATCTCGGCGCCGCGCAGCACGCCGATCAGGCCCCACACGGTGTGGTCGTGCACCGGCGTCTGCTGGCCCGGCCCCCACACGAAGCTGACCAGCGAAAAGCGATCGAGCGGATCGCCGTAGAGCAGGTGCTGCTGGTAGTAGAGCGCGTGCGGCCGCGCCAGGCTCTCGGGCAGCCAGTCGTCATGCGACACCAGGTCGCGCAGCGGCGCGGTGAGCGCGGCCAGCAGCGCGGCCTCATTGCCAGCCGCATTGCCACCCATCTCGCTGCCCTCGCGCTGCGCGCGTTCCACCTGCGCGCTGACAGTCGCCACGAAGGCGCGCAAGCGTTCGATCGGATGCTGCATCATGCCTCTCCCGTGATGTCCTGTTGCGCGCCATGGCTGCCACCGGCGTGGCGCGCGCGCACCTCGGCGTTGTGCTCGCCCAGCGCCGGGGGGTCGAGCCGGATCGGCAGGCCCTGGCCGTCGAAGCGCAGCGGCGAGGCGAAGGTGCGCGTGCGATGCCCGCCCGGCAGCGTCAGCGGCCGCACCCAGTCCATGTGGCCGACCTGCGGATCGTCCAGCGCGGCGGCATAGTCGTTGATGCGGGCATGCGGCACGCCGGCAGCGCGGAAGGCGGCGATCCAGTGCTCGACGCCCTGCTCGCCGAAGCGGACCTCCAGCAGGTCCTTGAGCGCCTCCTGGTGCTGCGCGCGCTCGCGCGTGCTGGCGAAGCGCGGGTCGGCGGCCAGCTCCGGCAGGCCGACCACGCGCACCACTTCCAGCCACAGCTTCTGGTTGCCGGCGGCGATGGCGAAGTAGCCGTCGGCGGCGCGGAAAGCCTGGTAGGGCGCATTGCGCGGATGCGCGGAACCCAGCTTGACGGGGCTGCGTCCGTTGCCGAAGTACTCGCTGGTCTGCAGTGCGGCGATGCCCAGCGTGCAGCCGTACATCGGCACGTCGATATGGGCGCCGGCGCCGCCGGCGCGCACGCGCGCCAGCGCGCTGGCGATGGCGAAGGCGGCGTACAGCCCCGAGGCGAAGTCCGCCAGCGGCACGCCGCACTTGACCGGCGCGCCGCCGGGCTCGCCGGTCACGCTCATCACGCCGGCAGCGGCCTGGATGGTGAGATCGAAGCCGCCTTCGCCGGCACGCGGGCCGCTCTGGCCGTAGGCGGACACCGAGCAGTAGACCAGGCCCGGCTTCTCGTCGCGGAAGGCGGCGTAGCCCAGCCCCAGGCGGTCCATCACACCCGGCCGGTTGTTCTCCACCACCACGTCCGCGTCGAGGACCAGGCGGCGCGCCAGTGCCGCATCGGCGGGATCCTTCAGGTTGAGCGCCACCGAATGCTTGTTGCGGTTGAGCGAGGCGAAGTTCTCGGAGAACCCGGCCGACAGCGGCGGCCACTGGCGCAGCGTATCGCCCTCCGGCGGCTCCACCTTGATCACCTCGGCGCCCATGTCGGCCAGCAGCATGCCGCAGAAGGGGCCGGCGGCCACCGTACAGAACTCCACCACCTTGACGCCTGCCAGCGGCAGGTCTTGTTCGCTGAGATCGGGCATTGCAACGTCCGTGGAAATTGGCGGCCGCGGCACCACCGCTGGGCCCGGCCGGATTGCGATCGATTATAGGAACGTTCCAGATTCGGCTACAATCGTTCCACATTTGAGAACGCACCCCTCCTTGTCGGCCGGCACCGCGCGGGCAAGGACGCCCGAACCGCATGAACAACACCCTGATCAAGGGCCTGGGCGTGATCGAGCTGCTGGCGCACAGCGAACGCCCGCTGGGCCTGAGCGAGATCGCCGCCGAGCTCGGCCTGGCCAAGAGCAATGTGCACCGCCTGCTGCAGGCGCTGACGGAGCTGCGCTACGTCATCCGCGCCGGCGACGGCAGCGGCTACAGCGCCTCGATCAAGCTGTGGGAGCTGGGCTCGGCCGTGCTGTCCCGGCTCGACCTGCGCCGCCACGCCGAGATCTGGATGGACCAGCTGATGCACGCCAGCGGCGAGAGCGTGCACCTGTCGGTGCTGGACCGCGGCGAGGTGGTCTACGTGCACAAGATCGACAGCCCCAACCCGGTGCGCGCCTACACGCAGATCGGCGGACGCGCGCTGGCGCACTGCGTGGCGACCGGCAAGGCCATGCTCGCCTTCCTGCCCGAAGCCACGCTGCAGCGCATGGCGGCAGCGCTGGTACCCTCCACGCCCCACAGCATCGTCGAGCCCGCGCGCTTCCTGCGCGAGATGGAGAAGATCCGCAAGCAGGGCTACGCCGTCAATCGCGGCGAATGGCGCGAGACCGTGTCCGGCATCGCCGCGCCGATCACCGACTGCCACGGCCATGTGATCGCCGCGGTCGGGCTGTCGGGTCCGGCCGAGCGCTTCCGTCCCGGCCGTCTCAAACCCTTTGCCGACATGGTGCAGGAGGCGGCCGCCGAGATCACCGCCAGCCTCGGCGGCGGCAGCCACGACGCGCTTGCCCTGGCTACCCGCAGCATGGCGGACCTGCGGCGGCGCTGAGCCCCGCCTGGGGCGCCGGCCTGTCCCGGACATGGCGCGAAAATGCTCCGCAATGTTCCGTACCGCGGAACATTCTCGCGCCATGCGGCACATGCAGAAATCCTGGCAAGGCGCTATGCTTGCGCTTTTCCCCCGCCCCCGGCGGGCGGCGCCCAGCAGACAACCACCAGGAGAATGGCATGTATCAGGATCTCGCTCTCTACATCGATGGGGAATTCGTCAAGGGAGGAGGCCGGCACGAGCAGGACGTGATCAATCCCGCGACGCAGGAAGTGCTGGGCAAGCTGCCCCACGCCAGCAAGGCCGACCTGGACCGCGCGCTTGCCGCCGCGCAGCGCGCCTTCGAAAGCTG
Source organism: Cupriavidus sp. USMAHM13 (assembly GCF_001854285.1). Lineage (NCBI taxonomy): Bacteria > Pseudomonadati > Pseudomonadota > Betaproteobacteria > Burkholderiales > Burkholderiaceae > Cupriavidus > Cupriavidus sp. USMAHM13. The sequence continues at coordinate 1,299,544 of NZ_CP017752.1, read as the reverse complement.
GAAGAAGACCTCGCCGCTGGAGCGCTCCAAGATCCTGCGCCGCGTCGGCGAGCTGGCGCGCGAGCGTGCCAAGGACATCGGCCGCAACATCACCATGGACCAGGGCAAGCCGCTGGCCGAGGCGGTGGGCGAGGTGCTGGTGTGCGCCGAGCATGCCGACTGGCATGCCGAGGAATGCCGCCGCATCTACGGCCGCGTGATCCCGCCGCGCCAGCCCAATGTGCGCCAGATCGTGGTGCGCGAGCCGATCGGCGTCTGCGCCGCCTTCACGCCGTGGAACTTCCCCTTCAACCAGGCCATCCGCAAGATCGTCGCCGCCGTCGGCGCCGGCTGCACGCTGATCCTGAAGGGGCCGGAAGACTCGCCCAGCGCGGTGGTGGCGCTGGCCCGGCTGTTCCATGACGCCGGCCTGCCGGCGGGCGTGCTGAACATCGTCTGGGGCGTTCCCAGCGAAGTCTCGACCTACCTGATCGAGTCGCCGATCGTGCGCAAGATCTCCTTCACCGGCTCGGTGCCGGTCGGCAAGCAGCTGGCCGCGCTGGCCGGCGCGCACATGAAGCGCGTCACCATGGAGCTGGGCGGCCATTCGCCGGTGCTGGTGTTCGACGATGCCGACGTCGAACCGGCCGCCGAGATGCTGGCCCGCTTCAAGCTGCGCAACGCCGGCCAGGTGTGCGTGTCGCCGACGCGCTTCTACGTCCAGGAGAAGGCCTACGACAAGTTCCTGGCGCGCTTCACCGAGGTGATCGGCTCGATCAAGGTCGGCAACGGCCTGGAGACCGGCACCGAGATGGGCCCGCTGGCACACGAACGCCGCGTGCTGTCGATGCAGCAGTTCCTCGACGACGCCAGCCACCGCGGCGGCAAGATCGTCGCCGGCGGCTCGCGCATCGGCGACAAGGGCTTCTTCTTCGCCCCCACCGTGGTGACCGACCTGCCCGACGACGCCAAGCTGATGGTCGACGAGCCCTTCGGCCCGGTCGCGCCGGTGACCCGCTTCAAGGACACCGAGGAAGTCCTGCGCCGCGCCAACAGCCTGCCCTACGGCCTGGCCTCCTACGTCTTCACCAATTCGCTGAAGACGGCCACGCAGGTCTCGAACGGCCTCGAGGCCGGCATGGTCAACATCAACCACTTCGGCATGGCGCTGGCCGAGACGCCCTTCGGCGGCATCAAGGACTCCGGCATCGGCAGCGAAGGCGGCCAGGAGACCTTCGATGGCTACCTGGTGACCAAGTTCATCACCCAGGTCTGAAGCCCCCGGCGCGCACGCGGCACCGGCCCGCACGGGCCGGCCGCATCCACGCCGTGCCGACCTCGCGGCGCACCGCCCGGTGCGCCGCGCTCCCCCTCAGCGCGCCGGCGCCCGGCCGCCATAGGCGAACACCGCGTCATCGAGATCGATGGCGGGAAACTCGTCCTTCTCCCCCCAGTAGTCCTGCGTGTGCTGCCATTCGCGCTTGCTGCCGCGCTTGGGCAGCAGGTGCATGCCGCGCATCAGGTAGCCCGGATTGAAGTTATCCGGGTCCACCCAGCTGCCGAGCGCCATCTCGCGGTCCTCGGGCCGCAGCACCGGCACCACGCTGCCGACACCCTTGTCGCGCATATGGCGCAGCAGCCGGCAGACGAAATCGCCGATCAGGTCCGCGCGCAGCGTCCAGCTGGCGCGGAAGTAGCCGAATACCCAGACCAGGTTGGGCACGCCGGTGAACATCATGCCGCGGTAGGTCACGCTGTCGGAGAACACCAGCGGCTTGCCGTCGATGGTGAAGGCGATATCGCCGAGCACGCTGAGGTCGAAGCCGGTCGCGGTGACGATGACGTCGGCCTCCAGCGTGCGGCCCGACTTGAGCTGGACACCCCCTTCGACGAAGCGCTCGATCTCGTCGGTGACCACCGAGGCCTTGCCTTCGCGCACGCTCTGGAACAGGTCGGCGTCCGGAATGTAGGCGATGCGCTGCCGCCAGGGCCGGTAGCGCGGCGTGAAATGAGTGTCGACGTCGAAGTCGGGCCCGAGGCTGGCGCGCACCCCCGCCAGCAGCTCGGCCTTGACCGTTTCCGGTTCCTGCTGCGCGCGCTGCGTGAACACCGCCTGGTCGTGCAGGATCTTGCGCCGCACGATCTCGTGAATCCAGCTCTCGTCGATCTTCAGCTGGCGCAGTTCGTCGGCCAGCACGTTGGCATTGCGTCCGGTGATGAAGTAGGTAGGCGAGCGCTGCAGCATGGTCACGTGCGCGCAGCGTCCGGCCAGCGCCGGCACCAGCGTGGCCGCGGTCGCGCCGGAGCCGATCACGAGCACGCGCTGGTCCGTGCAGTCCAGGTCCTCGGGCCAGTCCTGCGGATGGACGATGCGGCCGCGGAAATCGGCCATGGCCGGCCATTCTGGCGTATAGCCCTGGGCGTGCCGGTAGTAGCCCTGGCACATCCACAGGAAGTTCGCCGTGAAGCGGACCGTCGCGCCGGTATCACTGCGGCTGGCTTCGATGGTCCACAGGCTCTGCTCGCTCGACCATGAGGCCGAACGGATCGCGTGGCGGTAACGGATGTGGCGCGCCAGCCCGTTCTCGGCGATGACTTCGCCCATGTAGGCGAGGATCTCCGCCGCGGTGGCGATCGGGGTGCCGGTCCAGGGCTTGAAGCGGTAGCCGAAGGTGTAGAGGTCGCTGTCGGAGCGCACGCCCGGATAGCGGTGCGTCAGCCAGGTGCCGCCATAGCCCGCCTGCGACTCCAGCACGACGAAGCGCATTTCCGGACACTGGTCGTTCAGGTGGTAGGCAGAGGCGATGCCGGAGATGCCGGCGCCGACGATCAGCACGTCGAAGTGTTCGGCCGCGCCGGCGGCCTCCGGCGCTGGCGCCGCGTTGGTGGCGTTGGTGGCGTTGGTGGCGTTGGTGGCGTTGGCAGTGAATGCAGCTTCAGTCATGACGCTCCTCCAGATGGCGTTCGATGCGTTCCAGCAGGCGCTCGGGCTGTTCCAGCATCACCAGGTGCCCGCAATCGATCTCTTCGTAGCGCGCGCCGGGCACGGCCTGTGCCAACGCGCGGCAATGCGCCGGCGGCACCAGGCGGTCCTGGGCCAGCCCGATCACCAGCGTGGCGGCGCGGACCGCCGGCAGGCAGGCACGGATATCGACGATGGCGTCGAGCGCCGCCTGCCGGTCGCTGCCCGGCGCCAGTCCGGTGGCAAAGCGCGCCAGCACGGTCTCGACCAGCGACGGGTCGCTGGCGGCGAAGAAGCGCTCGGAGACACCATTGAGCAACAGCAGGCGGGCAAGCTGCGTGCGGTCGGTGCGGGCCAGTGCCTGCCACAGGTCGAACTGCACGCGCATGCGCAGGTCGGTCGCGGCCCAGCCGCCCAGCACCACCAGCCGACGCACCTGCCCCGCCAGCCTGGCCGCGGCCGCCGCCGCCACCACGCCGCCCAGCGAGTAGCCGACCAGGTCCAGCGCTTCGCCCTCGGCCAGGGCGGCGACGGCCTCCACCTGCCCGACCAGCCGTTCCAGGGTCAGCGCCGAGCCGTCGTCCACGCTCAGGCCCGAGCCGGCCAGGTCGGGCACCAGGCAGCGCCGCCGTTCGGCGAGGCGCGCCAGGATGGGCGCCCAGCCCGTCTCCGCGCTGGACGATGTGCCATGCACGAGGATGGTGGGCCGGCCGCGGCCGGTGTCGATCAGGCTGGTACGGACGCCTGCCGCGTCCACGGTCAGTCTTTGCATTGCGCCATGTCTCCTGTCTGTTTTCCTGCTTCTGGTGGTGCCGCCGGCAACGTGATGGCGGCGGCGCGGCCGGGACGGCGCTGTCCGCGGCGGGACGGGCACCGCGACGTGCGCCCTGCCGTCCGCCCTGACGCCCGCCCTATTGCGCGGTCAGCCCGCCGTCGACGGTGAACTGCGCGCCGGTGATGTAGCGCGCCTCGTCGGAGGCGAGCAGCAGGAAGGCGCCGACGATGTCGTCCGGCGTGGCGAGGCGGCCGAGCGGCGTGATGCCCTCGATGCGCGCCCGCGCGGCCGCCGCCGCGCCGGCGTCGAGCGCACCGATCGAGCCCAGTACCATCGGCGTCTCGACGAAGCCGGGATGGATGGAGTTGACGCGGACCGGCGGCGAGCACTTGGCGCCGTGCAGGGCCGCCGAGCGCGTCAGCAAGGTCACGCCGCCCTTGGCGGCGCAATAGGCCGCCACCTGGTCGCCGCCCACCAGCCCGTAGATCGACGACACGTTGATGATCGAGCCGCCTCCCTCGCGCATCAGCGGCAGGGCCGCGCGACAGCCGAGAAAAACCCCGGTCAGGTTGACGTCCAGGGTGCGCTGCCAGTCGGCCAGCGAGCAATCGGCAATGGAGCCGCGCAGGGCGATGCCGGCGTTGTTCACCAGCACATCGAGCCGGCCGTGGCGGCGCTCGACCTCCGCCATGGCTTCCTGCCAGGCCGTTTCGCGCGCCACGTCCAGGTGCAGGAACAGGGTGTCGGCACCCGCTGCGGCCAGCGCCTCGCACAGCGCCTGCCCGGCATGCGCGTCGATGTCGGCCAGCACCACCGCGGCCCCCGCCTCGGCGGCCGCGCGGCTGAAGGCAGCGCCGAGCCCGGAGGCCGCGCCGGTGACCATCACGATCTTGTCTTGCAGGCGTGGCATCAGGCCCTCCCTTGTCGGTGACCGCGCTGCGCGGCGGTCGGTGCGTGCTCCTGGGTCCGCGCCTTGTCCTGCGCCTTGTCCTGCGCCCTGCTCCGCGCCGGTTCGGCGCCGGCATCCGGTGGCAGGCCGAGATGACCCAGCACGAGATCGCTGAGCGCGGCGACCATGCGCTCAGGGTCCGACGGCAACGGCGATTGCGGGTTGTAGAGGCTGTTGAAATGCATCGCACGCGCGGCATGCATGGCCAGCATGATGCGGTCGCGCCAGCCGGGGATCGCGGTCACCTCGGGATAGCGCGCCAGCGTATCGATCAGGCGCCCGCTGACTTCGTTGCCGAGGCGGCCGACCGGCTCCCAGGCGGCCGGATCGTCGAGCGCGCGCTTGAGCACCGCGCGCAGCACGCCCTGGCTGCGGCTCTGGATCTTCACCGCCAGGTCCACGCAGGCGACGATCACCGCCGCGGGCGGCTTGTCCTGCATGACCGCGTAGGCCAGCAGCGCATCCGTCTCGGCGCGGATGCGATCGAAGGCGCGCGCGAGCGCGGCCTGGACGAAGCGCTCCTTGTCGCCGAAGCGGAAGTAAAGCGCGCCGATCGAAGCACCCGCGCGCTCGGCCACCAGCGCCATCGAGGTGGCCTCGATGCCGACCGCCTCGATGCAGGCCAGCCCTGCATCGAGCAAGGCGTCTTCGGTGGCCTGGCTGCGCGCCTGCTTCGGCCGGCGGCGTTCGCCCGCTCCGCCCTCCTGGGACGGCACCCGCTCCACGCTTGCCTTCATCTGCGCCGCTCCGGAAATAGAACGATGGTTCCACTTATAAGCGGCAAGCCCGGTTCACGCAAGCGGTGCGTCGCCGGATACCCGGTGCATGGCCGGATGCCGGATGCGGCCCATGGCCGCCACGGCGCCCGCCGGAGCGGGCGCGGGCCTCAGCGGCGCTTGCGCGCCGTGCCCTGGCGGGCACGCCGGTAGTCGTCGGCAAAATCGCGCCACTGCGACAGCGAGACCGAACAGCCGTGGCGCGCCAGCCGCAGCACGGCAGCACGCCAGCGCGTGCCCGCCGCGAACTCCTGCAGTTGCTCGATCGGATCGGCCGACTGGTGCCGGCAGCTGCGCAGGTGCGCCCAGGCAGCGGCATGGGCCATGGTGTCCAGCACCAGGCGCAGCTCTTCGGCGCTGGTGGGACGGCCCAGGTCGACGCGGTCGGCGGTGGGCTGCAGGCTCTTGACCACGTAGGACAAGCCGTTCATCTTCACCGCCGCCAGCAGTGCCGGCGAGGCGGCCTGCATGACCTGCTGCACCTGCACCACGCGCGCGGCCTCGCCTTCCCAGCGTGGCTGCCGGCGCAGGCGCATGCCGCTCCAGGCGGTCGGCGCCGCCAGCTTGACGTCGATCAGGCGCTGCGCCACCGGCGGCATGCCCACCTCGTGCGCCAGCACCACGTAGCGCTCCAGGCCCAGGCTGCCGGTGCCGGCGATGCGGCGCGCGGCATCATCGGCCACCAGGCGGTGCCCGTGCGGCAATTGCGAGTACATGTGCAGGATGGCGGCCGCATGCTTGCGCTGCGCCTTGTCGGCCGCCAGCGCATGGCGCCCGTCGATGCGCAGGCGGCGGCGCTCCTTGCGGAACTCGGTGCGCTGCGCCAGCAGTTCGCCGCGCCGGCGCCGCTTGACGCGGCGCAGCAGCTCGGCCACCAGTCCCTGCGCGGTGGCACGTTCCAGCCAGCGCGGCTTGCCCTGGGCCAGCACCGCCGCATAGCTCGACAGCATCCGTTCGCTGGCGTTGCGCGCATCCTCCTCCGACAGCCCGAGCTGCGAGGCGGCGATCATCAGGCTGGACAGCATGCGTACCACGTCAACCGTCAGCGGCGCCAGCAGGGCATCGTCGAAGTCGTTCAGGTCGAAGTACACCAGGCCGTTGTCGCCCTTGAAGCTGCCGAAGTTCTCCAGGTGCAGGTCACCGCAGACATAAGTGTGCGGGGCATCGAGCAGCGCCTCCTCGTGCTGCACGGAGGCGGCGTAGAGATGATTGCTGCCGCGGAAGAAGGAGAACGGCTCACGGGCCATCGCGTCGAGCTTGCGCGTCAGGCGCTCGGGATCGCGGCCGTGGTTGAAGGTCAGGATGGCCTCGGTGGCGGGATGCATGGCGGGCTGGGCTCCTCGGAGCGATGGCGCGCGGCCCGCCAGCGGGCTCGGCGCCGTACCCGGCAGTAGCGCTGCCGGCCGCGAGCGCCGGCCGTCGCCACCCGCTCAGTGGAGGAACAGCCCGCGCAAGACGAAAGTGTAATCCGCCTCGGTCGCCATCAGGCCGACCAGCAGCAACAGTGCCAGCGGCGGCAGCAGGATGGCGCAGGCCAGCGCCAGCCGCTCCCAGGCCATGTGCATGAACACCGCGACGATCAGGCCGGCCTTGAGCACCATGAACAGCACGATCAGCGTCCAGCGCAGCATGCCGGTGAAATGGAAATAGTCGACGAGATAGGACATCGTCGACAGCACGAACAACAGCCCCCACACCTTCAGGTAGAGGGCGATGGAATGCTGCTGCCCCCCGTGTTGCGACGGCTCGGAAGGCGCCGGCGGCGCAGTGGCGGTGGTCGTCTGTGTCATGGCCGGCCTCACCAGAGATAGAACAGCGCGAAGATGAACACCCACACCAGGTCGACGAAGTGCCAGTAGAGGCCGGCGATCTCGACGATCTGGTAGTTGCCGCTGCGCTCATAGCGGCCGCCCAGCACGCGGCTGGCGACGGTCAGCAGGTAGATCACGCCGCAGGTCACGTGCAGCCCGTGGAAGCCCGTGATCATGAAGAAGCTGGCACCGAACTGCGCGGCTCCCATGCCGTTGCCCCAGGGACGCACGCCCTCGGTGAAGATCAGGTGGCTCCACTCGAAGGCCTGCATGCCGAGGAAGGCCAGACCGAACAGCGCGGTGGCCACCATCAGCGCCGCGCAGCGGCGGCGCTCGCGCCGGTAGGCGAAGTTCACCGCCATCGCCATGGTGCCGCTGCTGCTGATCAGGGTGAACGTCATGATGGCGATCAGCAGCAGCGGAACCTCGGCGCCGCCGATATGCAGCGCGAACACGTGGCTGGGATTGGGCCAGGCCACGGTCGACGCCATGCGCACGGTCATGTAGCCGGTCAGGAAGCAGCCGAAGATGAAGGTATCCGAGACGAGGAAGATCCACATCATGGCCTTGCCCCAGGACACCTGGAAGGCGTGCTGGTCCGAGCGCCAGTCGGCGACCAGGCCGCGCCAGCCGCTCGGTACGTAGGGCGCCCGCTCGGGCGCGGCTGCTTGCGTGACCATCTCTCGCCTCCCGCTGCCGTTTTGCTGCCGTTCCGCTTCGGCTCCGCCGCGGCCTCACGCGCCGCCGCAGAGGAAGCGCACCACCTCGGGCGTGAGCCAGCGCAGCACGACCAGCAGCACCAGCCAGAGCGCCAGCAGGAAGTGCCAATAGCGCGCGCACAGCGCCATGCGCAGCGCGGCGCCGGCATCGCCTCGCCCGCTCCCCCTGCGCAGCGTCACCAGCAGCCACGCGGCCACGCCGCCCAGCACGTGCAGGCCGTGCATGGCGGTCAGCAGGTAGAAGAAGCTGCCGGCGGGATTGCCCGCCACGCTCACCTGCCTGCCTTGCAGGGCATGCCATCCCCATAGCTGCGAAGCGATGAAGAGCACCGCCGCCAGGCCGCCCAGGCACCAGGCGAGGCGCGCCGGGCGCGCGCGCCCGGCGCGCGCCGCCCGCGCCGCGTCTGCCATGGCCAGGCTGCCCGCCGCCAGCAGCGCGGTCGACAGCCAGACCTGCCACGGCAGGCGGATCGCACGCCAGTCCGGCGCGCTCATGCGCATGGTGTAGGCCGCGAGGAAGAGCAGGAACAGCACACTTGCCACCCCGATGAACACGCCGGTGCCGAGCGCCGCTGGCGCGCCATGGCGTCCGGCCGGGCCGTCGCCCGGATCGTCCCGGCCAAGGCGCAGGAAACCGGTCTGGTTCATGCCAGCGCTCCGCGCCCGGCCTCGGCCTGCGGCTCCAGCCCGCCCGCCTCGGGTGGCGCGTTCTGGGCGATGAAATCCTCGCGCGCGCCGGGCACGCTGTAGGCATAAGCCCAGCGATAGACCACCGGCGTCTGCTCGCCCCAGTTGCCGTGCACCGGCGGCGTCTGCGGCGTCTGCCACTCGAGCGAGGCGGCGCGCCACGGGTTGGGGCCGGCCGCCTTGCCATGGCGCAGGCTCCAGGCCAGGTTGAAGAGGAACAGCAGCTGCGCCAGCGCCACGGCGAAGGCCGCCACCGAGATCGCGGTGTTCAGCGAATGGGCAGACTGGGGGATGAAAGCATAGTTGTCGTAAGCGTAGTAGCGGCGCGGCATGCCCAGGATGCCGAGGTAGTGCATCGGGAAGAAGATGGCATAGGTGCCCAGGAAGGTGATCCAGAAGTGCGCGCGCCCGAGCACGTCGTTCAGCAGGCGTCCGGTGACCTTGGGATACCAGTGGTAGAGGCCGCCGAACACCACCAGGATCGGCGATACGCCCATCACCATGTGGAAGTGGGCCACCACGAAGTAGGTGTTCGACAGCGGGATGTCCACGCTCACGTTGCCGAGGAAGAGGCCGGTCAGGCCGCCGATGACGAAGGTGCTGAGGAAGCCGATGGCGAACAGCATCGGCACGCTCAGGTGGATGTCGCCCCGCCACAGCGTCATCACCCAGTTGTAGACCTTGATCGCGGTGGGCACCGCGATGATCAGCGTGGTGGTGGCGAAGAAGAAGCCGAAATAGGGATTCATGCCGCTGACGAACATATGGTGCGCCCACACCGTCACCGACAGCACGCCGATCACCAGGATGGCCCACACCATGGTGCGGTAGCCGAAGATGCTCTTGCGCGCGTGCACGCTGATCAGGTCGGAGACGATGCCGAAGGCCGGCAGCGCCACGATGTAGACCTCGGGGTGGCCGAAGAACCAGAACAGGTGCTGGAACAGCAGCGGGCTGCCGTCCTTGTAGGGCAGCTGCTGGCCGAGCGAGACGATTGCCGGCATGAAGAAGCTGGTGCCGAGCACGCGGTCGAGCAGCATCATCACGCCCGAGACGAACAGCGCCGGGAAGGCGATCAGCGCGAGGATGGTGGCCGTGAAGATGCCCCACACCGACAGCGGCATGCGCATCATCGTCATGCCTTCGGTGCGCGCCTGCAGCACTGTGGTCACATAGTTGAGGCCGCCCATGGTGGCCGCGGCGATGAAGATCACCAGCGACACCAGCATCAGGATGATGCCCCAGTCATGGCCCGGCGTGCCGGGCAGGATGGCCTGCGGCGGATACAGTGTCCAGCCGGCCCCGGTCGGCCCGCCCGGCGCGAAGAAGCTCGCCAGCAGCACCAGCACCGACACCAGGTAGACCCAGTAACTCAACATGTTGAGGAAGGGGAAGACCATGTCGCGCGCGCCGACCATCAGCGGGATCAGGTAATTGCCGAAGCCGCCGAGGAACAGTGCCGTGAGCAGGTAGATCACCATGATCATCCCGTGCATCGTGACGAACTGGTAGTAGCGGTTGGCGTCGATGAACTGGAAGTGGCCGGGAAAGCCGAGCTGCAACCGCATCAGGTTGGACAGCACCACGCCGACCACGCCCACCACGATGGCGGTGAGCGTGTACTGCACGGCGATCACCTTGTGGTCCTGGCTCCAGACATAACGGGTCCAGAAGCTGCCGTGCCCCCCTGCATCGTGCGCGTAGGCCATGTCTTCCTCCTGCCGGTGCGCCGCGTCAGCGCGCCGGCGTTGCCGGGCTGCCCGCCTGCGGCGCGGCCGCGGCGGCGGTGGTCCCATTGGCGCGGATGTAGGCCATCAGCGCCTTGAGTTCGTCCTCGCTCAGCGGGATGGTGGGCATCACCGGGCCGAAGCCCTTCACCAGCCGCGCCTGCGGGGTCAGGATCTCTTCGCGCAGGAAGGCATCGTCGACCCGCGCGCTGCTGCCGTCCGAGAAGGTCTGCACACTGCCGTACAAGCCCTTCCAGCTCGGCCCCACGCCGACGCTGCCATCGACGCTGTGGCAGCCCACGCACCCCTTGCTGAGCGCCAGTGCCTTGCCTTGCGCCGCCAGCATGTCGGTGGCACTGGCACTGGCACCTGCGCCGGCGGCCGGCGCGGCCGGCGCCGGGTGCTGCGTGGCAGCGAAGGTGGGCTGGCGCGCCAGCCAGGCTTCGAAGGCCGCCGGCTCCTCGACCACGACCTGGCCGCGCATGTTGTAGTGGCCGATGCCGCATAGCTGGGCGCACAGGATGTCGAAGCGCCCGACGCGCGTGGGCGTGAACCAGAAGGACGTGACCATCCCGGGCACCAGGTTCATGCGGGCGCGGAAGGGCGGCACGTAGAAATCGTGCAGGACGTCCTTGGAACGCAGCAGCACCTTGACCGGCCGGTTCAGCGGCAGGTGCAGCTCGGGACCGTTGACGATGCGGTTGTCCTGCCCGCGCGGATCGCCGGGATCGATGCCCAGCGGATTGGCCGGCGTGACGAAGCTCGCGTCGGCACGGCCGAGCGCGCCACCCTGGCCCGGGAAGCGATAGCTCCACTGCCATTGCTGGCCGACCACTTCGACTTGCATGGCGTCGCGCGGCGCGCTCACGTACTTCGCGTAGACCACCAGGCCCGGCGCCAGCAGGGCGATGATGCCCACCGAGGTGCCGGCGATCAGCCAGCGCTCGAGGCGGGGGTTCTCGGGTTCGTAAGCCGCACGCTGCCCGCTGCGGTGGCGATAGCGCCAGACCAGGTAGCCGACCAGGAGATTGATGACGATGAAGAAGGCGCCGGTGATGATCAAGGTGATCGTCAGCGTGTCGTCCATCTGCTGCCAGTTGGACGCCAGCGGCGTTGCCCACCAAGGGCTGAAGACATGAAAGAGCACTGTGGCCGCGACCACCGCCACCAGCGCTATCGCAAGCGCCATGTCCGACTCCTGCTCACCATCCGCCCGGACCGGTTGTGCCGAGCCGTATGCAATACAGACTAGTGCATGCGCGCGAGGCACGCCATGCCACACCGTACGGTGCAGGCGCGGCGCGGCCGCGGCTTGGTGCGCTGCGCCACAAGGCAGACGGCGGATACCGCAGGTGCGGCATCCGCCGTCCAGGACCGCCCGGCCACGGCCGGGCGTCTGCGTTGCGCGGGTCTCAGCGCATCGCGCCTTCGCGCCGTTCGAACCACCAGTAGCACAGCGCCGCCGCCATGCCGAACAGCAGATGGCCAACGAAGGTATGCCAGCCGCGCGCGTCGATGAACCAGGTAAAGGCGCGCGTCATCACGTGGAAGTTGAACAGGTACACCAGGGCGCCGAACACAGCGCCGGCCAGCATCGCCATGCCGCTGCTCGAGTCGAGCTGGAAGGGCGCGATGATGGCCGCCAGCACCATGCCGAGTATCGCCCCGAGCACGAAGTGGATGACCAGCGCCGCCGCCACCGTGCCTACGCTGAACAGCGAGGTCTGCAGGACGTCCGGCCCCATCAGGATGGCGGCGATCATGCGCGTGGTGCCCCACGGATTGACGCCGGCCACCATCGAGGACCAGAACAGTTCCACCACGACCAGCAAGGCGCCGGCCACCAGCCCGGCTACCGCCGCCGCAGACCAGTCCGGCATCCTGCGCACATAGTGGTGCGAATGCATGTGAAGTTCCATAGCCACCTCCGCTGCTGCTGTCATGCCATCACGCCCCCAAGGGCGTTGGCGCGGCCGGGTCATGCGCCCGCACCGCTGCTCTCAGCATAGGACATGCCCCGGGGATGCCTGGAGCGTGCCTCGGCACGCTTGCGGGCCATGCATCCGTTCGCGGCGCAGGCGTGATGCAGCGCGCGCAAAGCGGCGCCCGCGCGCCCGGTCGCGGCATGTGCGCGCGATGGAAGCGGTACTTGAGCGGTACTGATGCGGCGGCGGCGGCACCACGACTGCGGGACAACCCCGATGGGGATGACTGGGCGAAGCCGGCACACTGCCTATACTGGATGAAGGAAAGAACGAGAGAGAGGAGACCGCCATGACGCCGCTGCGTTTGTACGATCTTGTCTTCCTGATCCCGATGGCGCTGGTAGGCATCATCGCGATGGGCGCGGTCCCGGTGACCGCGCGCTTCCTGCGCATCAGCTGCCGCGCCGCGGGCGCGCTGCTGGGTGCCGCGGTCGCGATCCTGCTGCTGGAGGCCTTGCCGCTGCTGATCTGAGCGGGCGGCCCGCCGAGGGCCGCCTTGGGAAGTCCTCGTTGGGAAGGAGGCCGGCATGTCCATTGGCCTGATCGCCGCCTGCATGGCGGCCCTGCTCGTGCTGACGGTGTCGGCCGCGCTGTGGCGCTGCAGCCATCCATACCGGATGCGCTATCGCCGCTGCGCGAGGCGGCGCGCTGCCTCCGGCCTGTGCCGGCAGGCGCCGCTGCGCCACTAGCCGACATCCCCGCCACCGCTCAGCGGGCGCCCGGATGGCGCTCCCGTCCCTTGGTGCGGGCGCACCTGCCGCGGGCGCAAGCCGCGCGGATCCTGCCCAGAGATCCGTTCAGATCTCGATCATGGCGAAGTCGGCCTTGCCGACGTCGCATTCGGGACAGCGCCAGTCGTCAGGAATGTCCTCCCAGCGTGTGCCCGGCGCGATATCGTCTTCCGGCCAGCCCTGTGCTTCGTCATACACCCAGCCGCAGATCAGGCAAACCCAGGTCTTGTAGATAACCGCGTCGTCTTGCTGCAATGTTGGCTCCTGTCCATGTTTTACCGATGCGGGCGGAATCATACGCGGTTTTTCCAGGCTGGCGTCCCGCCTGCCGTCCTTGGCGGCAGGCGGGACGCCAGGTACCGGCGCGCGCAGGCGGGCGCCTGCCGCACCTACTGGCGGATGGCGAAGTCCACCCGGGTGGGCGCGCCCTTGTCCTTGATGCCTTCGGCGTCGAGCTTGGGTGAGGTCAGGAACAGCCTGGACTCGGGCACCTTCTCATCGCGATCCAGCACCTGCTTGACCACCAGCGCGCGCTGCTCGGCGAGCTGGCGCAGGCCGGCCTCGGTCACCGGCGCATTGTCCAGCAGCAGCTTCTCCATCTCGGCCGTGGGCAGCGACTTGGCCAGGCCGATCAGATTGCGCGGCTTCTTGAACGAGGCGCGCTTGTAGACAGCTTCGAGGTACTTCGGGTACTCCTGCGGCGTCACCGTGACCTTGGCGCCCTGCTCGCCCTCCTCGCTTTCCTCCAGCGGCGCGCCCGCCTGCGCGCTCTTGCGCTGCTCGCGCACCTTCTCCTCGGCCACGCGTTCATCGAGCCAGGCGCGGCGCGCACCGGCGGCGTCGGTGGCAGGGTCGATGCGGCCGCTGATCTCCAGCTTCAGGCCAGGCCGGTCGTTGAGCGCCTTGCCGAGCGTGTCGAGCTTCTTCTTCGCCTCCGGCGTCAGCGTGGCGGTGCCGGCCGGGAACTCCACGTAGCCGAGTTCGTCGCCGCCGCCGAAGGCATGGGCGATCAGCGAGAACGGCGAGGTGACGGCCTTGGCCAGCAGGTTGACGATGACACGCACGATCACGCCGCCGATGCTGAACTCGGGGTCGGACAGCGAGCCCGACACCGGCAGGTTGACGTCGATCACACCGTTGCGGTCCTTCAGCAGCGACACCGCCAGCAGCACCGGCAGCTTGGTGGCGTCGGGACTGTCGACCCTGTCGCCGAAGGTGAGCTGGTCGAGGTAGAGGTGGTTCTGCGCCTCGAGCTTGCCGCTGTCGATCTTGTACGAGACGTCCACGCTCAGCTTGCCCTTGGTGATGGGATAGCCGGCGTACTTGGCCGCATAGGGCGTCAGCCGCGTCAGTTCGATGCCGGTGGCCTTGGCGGCGAGGTCGAGATAGAGCTGCTGGCTGAAGGGATTGACCTTGCCGCTGACGTTGACGGGCGCGTCGCCGTCGACGCGGCCGTTCAGCACCACGTCGGCGGGAGTCGGATCCGCCGTGGAGACCTTGGACACCGAGCCCGTCATGTCGGTCAGGTTGGCGGTGTAATTGGGCTTGACGAAGAAGTCGGAGAAATTGATGTTGCCCTTGTCGACCGACACGCCGCCGATGCGGATCTGCGGCTTGGGCCCGCTCTCGGCCGGCGCCGCCTTGGCCTGTGCCGCGGACGCGGGTGCCGCAGGCGCCGCCGGGACGGAGGCCGCCGCCCGCGCGGCCGGCGGCGCCGATGCCGGGTTGGCCTGCGTCAGGCTGGTGCGGGGCTCGGCTTCGCCCTTGGCGGCGCCGCCGGCCATCACGTCCTGCAGGTTCAGGCGGCCGTTGGCGTTCAGGATCACGCGGGCATAGAAGTCGGACAGCGCGATCTTGCCGAGGCCGACCTGCATCGGCCCTTTGGCCGGGTCCATGGCGAAATCGATGCCCGACACCGTCAGCGTACGCCAGCGCAGGAAGTCGTCGCCGGTCAGGCGGTCCACCGAACGCACGTTGCCCACCAGCGCGTTGCCGGTGAAGCGCGCGGCGAGCGGCTTGCCGGCCGGCGCCGACACGTTGGCGCGGCCCTTGACCGTCAGGCTGCCGGCACGCAGCGCGGCATTGAACTGGTTGCCCAGGTACGGCTGCAGCGGCGCCATGTCGAATTCGCGCAGGTCGATGTCGACCTGTGCCGTCGGCGCGGTCGGCTGCGCACTGCCCGACAGCGAAAGGCTGCCGCGGCGGCCCGCGTCGGCGCGCAGCTTGAACGGCACCGCGCCCGGCGCCAGCGGCCAGCCGACGGCGCCGGTGCTGAGCGCGATGTTGCGGTACTGGTGGACGACCGGCCGCCCCTGGTTGGCCTCGGCCGGCTGGAAATCGGTCAGCTGCGCCGCGCCGCGGTCGAGCGAGATCTTGCCGAGCCGCGCCTTCCAGCCGGCGGGCTGCCCTGTCGTGGCGGCCGGTGCAGACCGCCCGCGCGTGGCCGGTGCGGGCGGCGCAGCCTTGCCGGTGGCCTGCGCCACCCAGATGCGCGCCACCTCGACCAGTTCGCCGTGCGGGTCGCGCGTGGCGGCGACCTCGGGCTTGGCCACCACCAGTTCGTCGGCCGCGAAGGACTGCTTGGCGAGATCGAACGCGATGCCCTCGAGCGCGACCTTGTCGGCGCGCAGCAGCGGCAAGGCTGCTGTACCGGAGCCAGCGGCGGCCGCGCTGCGCCCGCGGCGCGCGGCGCGCGGGGCCTTGGCGGACGCGGGCGGCGTGTAGGCGGCACCGGTGGCGGCCACGTACAACGGCGCCACTTCGACCCGCGACTTGTCCAGCGTGAACTGCGGGGCGCCGCTGCCCCAGGCCGCGCTGTAGTGCAGCTCGGCATTGACGGCGGTATCGCCGAGCTGGCTCTTCAGCGCGGACGGCCACCAGGCGGCGAAACCTTGCGGCTTGACGCCGCTGGCCTGCAGCGTGCCGCTCAGCTTGCCGTCCGGCAGCGACAGCTCGCCGCTGTGCTGCAGCGTCTGGCCCTCGGCAAGGGTCAGCTTGGCCTCGACCGTGGCCGGCTTGCCGCCGCTGCTGGAGAG
This sequence comes from Cupriavidus sp. USMAHM13, assembly GCF_001854285.1. Lineage (NCBI taxonomy): Bacteria > Pseudomonadati > Pseudomonadota > Betaproteobacteria > Burkholderiales > Burkholderiaceae > Cupriavidus > Cupriavidus sp. USMAHM13. Next base: position 1,283,408 of record NZ_CP017752.1, on the reverse strand, counting down.
ACCGTCCACCTGCACCTCGAGCGGGCCGAGCGCGAGCGTGCCCGGGCCCGAGGGCGCGGCCTCGTCGCGCAGGCCCAGCCTGGCGTCCTTGAGCGTGATGTGGTCCACCGCGTAGGCCCAGCCGGGTGCGGCCTTGGCGGCGCCAGCCTGGGCCGCGGGCGCGGAGGCAGCCGCCGCGGAAGCCGGTGCTTTGGCGCCCGCCTTGCCGGCGCTGCCTGCGCCGGCCGCTGCGGCCTGACCGGCCGCCGGCTTGGCGGGCGCGGTGGTCGTAGCGGGCGCGGCCGCGCGCGGCAGCAAGGCGCTGGCCAGGTCGACCGTGCCGTCGGGGCGGCGCAGCGCCTGCACGCCCAGGCCTTCCAGGCTGACGCTGCGCAGGTGCGCATGCCGTGCCAGCGGCTCGATGCGGTCGATGTCCAGCGCGAGCCGGTCGGCCTTCAGCAGCGGCGAGCCGTCGTGCTTGACGATGTCGGCGTTACGCAGCGTGACCGTGCCGCCGAGGAAGATGTCCTGCGTGTCCTTCTGCTGGCGGAATCCCAGCGTCAGGCGCGAGTCCAGCAGCGCGCTCTTGACCTCGGCATCCCGCAGCGCCGGCGCGAACGGCATGAAGCGCACCAGGTCGAGGCCGTTCAGGTTCAGGTTGAGGTGCGTCTCGCGCGAGTCGGCGAAGGGCAGCATGGTGCCGTCCAGCGCCAGTGGCGTGCCGTTGACCAGCGCGCTCAGCGTCGGCCGGGTGACGATCTCGACGTCATGCGGCAGGTTCGACAGGAAGGGCAGGGTCAGGGTGAACCTGTCGACCCGCTGCACCTGCTTGAGCTGCTGGTCGTCGAAGACGAAGCTCGAATCGGTCACCGCGATGTTGTTGACCGAGAAGCGCGCCGGCTTCGCATTCGGCGCCTTGGGCTGGGCCGCGAAACGCCGCACGATGTCGTCGAAGCTCATGCCGCCGTCGGGCGCGCGCGTCACATGCACGGCGAGGGCGTCGACGTGCAGGGCATCCACCACCGGCGCCAGATGCCACAAGGAGGCCAGCGAGGCTTTGGCCTCCGCCGAACCCAGCGTCAGCATGGGCCGCTTGCCATCCGCCTCAAAGATGGCGAGATCCTGCAGCGTGACGCCCAATGAGAAGGGGCGCACCTGCGCCCCGCCCAGCGTCACCTTGCGCCCGAGCGCGGCGCTTGCCTGCTTTTCGATCTGCCACTTCAGCAGGGGAGGGCCACCGAAATATCCCGCCAGCCCGAATACGGCCAGCGCTGCCACGATGCCGCCGCCCGCGCGCACGGCCAGCCGCCGCCGCGGGGTGGCCATGGCGGCCTGCATGGAGAACTTGGAGTTCATGTCACCTCAGAAGATTTGACCCCACCCAGCTGCAGTGACCGCAGCTTTGTGCCCGAAATTTCACTTTTTTCCCACATTATGGCAAGGCGTTACAGCATTGCAAGGGCATTTGCAGTCTTTTATATAAGACAAGGCTCCGGGCGATCTGGTAATCTTCCCGACTTTGCGAAGCGCCCGTCGCAAGCCTGCGGCTTACCCGCCACTCAGAGCCTGCGTCCCTGCGCTGTACCCTCCGGCCGCCCCCAACTCCACGTCATCCGTGTTGCCCGCTTCGCATGCGATCTCTTCCATGCGAGTCTCCACATGTCTACCAGCAGCACCGTCGGCACGGCCGGCGCGCGCGGCAGCGCGCACGCCCGTCCGCTGACCGGCCAGGATTACAAGACGCTCGCGCTCGCCGCCCTCGGCGGCGCGCTCGAGTTCTACGATTTCATCATCTTCGTCTTCTTCGCCACCGTGATCGGGCAGTTGTTCTTCCCGCCCTCGGTTCCGGAGTGGCTGCGCCAGCTGCAGACCTTCGGCATCTTCGCCGCCGGCTACCTGGCGCGCCCGCTGGGCGGCATCGTCATGGCCCACTTCGGCGACCTGCTGGGCCGCAAGAAGATGTTCACGCTGTCCATCCTGCTGATGTCGGTACCGACGCTGCTGATGGGCCTGCTGCCGACCTATCACGTGATCGGCCTGTTCGCCCCGCTGCTGCTGCTGTTGCTGCGCGTGATGCAGGGCGCGGCCGTGGGTGGCGAGGTGCCCGGCGCCTGGGTCTTCGTCTCCGAGCACGTGCCGGCGCGCCACGTCGGCTATGCCTGCGGCACGCTGACGGCCGGCCTGACCGCCGGCATCCTGCTGGGCTCCCTGGTGGCCACCGGCATCAACACCATCTTCAATCCTGCCGAGCTGGCCGATTGGGGCTGGCGCGTGCCCTTCCTGCTGGGCGGTGTGTTCGGCATCGGCTCGATGTACCTGCGCCGCTGGCTGCACGAGACACCGGTGTTCGCCGAACTGCAGCAGCGCAAGGCGCTGGCCGCCGAGATGCCGCTCAAGGCGGTGGTACGCGACCACCGCGGCGCGGTGGCGGTGTCGATGCTGCTGACCTGGATGCTGTCGGCCGGCATCGTGGTGGTGATCCTGATGACCCCCACCTTCCTGCAGAAGCTCTACGGCTTCGACGCGCGCACCGCGCTGGTGGCCAACAGCGTGGCGACGCTGTGCCTGACGGTAGGCTGCGTGGTGGCCGGCCTGGCCGCCGACCGCATCGGCGCGCGGCTCACGCTGTTCGTCGGCGGCGCGCTGCTGGCAGCCAGCGCCTACGCCTTCTACACGGTCATCCATGACCGCCCCGACCTGCTGCTGCCGCTCTACGCGCTGGCCGGCTTCTTCGTCGGCACCATCGGCGCAGTGCCCTACGTGCTGGTCAAGGCCTTCCCGGCCCAGGTGCGCTTCTCCGGCCTGTCGTTCTCTTACAACCTGTCGTACGCGATCTTCGGCGGGCTGACGCCGATGATCGTCACGCTGATGCTGAAGAGCAACCCGCTGGCACCGGCTCACTATGTGGTGGCGCTGTGCGTGCTGGGCATGCTGACGGCCCTCTTCGTCAAGCAGCGCGCGCCCGACTGAGCGCGCGCCACGCGGCATCGGCCGGCTAGCGCCAGCGCCGGTGCGCGCGGAAGAAGTCCCACATCATCGCGCTGGCGTCCGGGCCGAGGTCCGCGTGATAGCCGTAGCGCGCGTCGCCACCGCTCCACGCATGGCCCAGGCCGGCGACCTCGTGCAGCACGACGAGGTCGCGCTGCCAGCGGCCGAACCGTACCTCGGTACACTCCCCCGGCGCCAATGCCTGCGCAGCCGTCCCCGCCAGCGCAGGCAAAGCCCCGCCCAGGCGGTTGTAGGCGAGGAACTGGCGGGCCAGCAGGCGCCCGTTGAGCGGCGCGACCGCGTCGTCGGCCAGCCCGTGCATCACGATGGCAGGCATCGCCGGCCCGCCTGGCACGATGCCGGCGGCATCCAGCAGCACGGCCGGATCGGTGACGGAGCCCGCACGCATGGCGGTCAGCCCGGCACGCGCCGTGTCGGCCGCCCCCACCACCACGCCCGAGTGCAGGCCCACGGCGGCGATCTTGTCCGGATGGCGCAAGGCGACCACCGCTGCCATTGCGGCGCCGGCCGACATGCCCGCCAGGTAGACCTGGTCGGAACATACGCCCGGCTCCAGCGCCAGCGCGTCGATCAGCGCGGCGATAGCCTGCACCTCACGCCCGCCCTGCTCCGATGCCAGGTCGAACCATTGCCAGCAGCGCTGCAACTGGCGGCGCAGCGGCTGTTGCGGATAGGCCACAAGGAACCCTTCCCGCTCGGCCAGGGCATTCATGCGCGTGCCGGCGGCCAGCTCCTCGGGCGTCTGCCGGCAGCCGTGCAGCATCACCACCAGCGGCAGCGGCTCGCGCGGATGCGCCCAGGACGGCACGTACAGGCGGAAGCCGAGCTGCGGCAGCAGTTCGCCCGGCTTGGGCGGCAGCCGCAACTGCTGGCTGTACCACTTGCCCGGCGGGGGCTCGGAAGGATGTTCCCGCTGCGGTGCAGGCGGGAGGGTGCGGCGCGCCTGCCGCGGGGGACTTGCCGGATTCAGCGCATCGAGGCGATCCAGCCAGGCTCGCAACTGCCGCGCGGTCTGGTCCTGCACCCGGCTGAACCGTCGCAGTTGCGCGCGCCAGTCGCCTGACAGGCTATTGGCCATGTGGACTCCTGCTCGTCGAGCGCGGGTTTCGCGTCTCGCTCTTTGGTACTGCATGACTTTGTTGCTGCGTTGCAGCATAGCACAGAGCCACCACCGATGAAGGTGACAAATTCGGCACATAGAAGCCGGAGAATGTCCAGATCCCAGCCTGGTATGCGCGAAAATCTTCAATTCGCCGACTAAAAGAATGCATCACGCCGGCAAGCTGCACGGCAGCAAGGCGCCCTTATACTGGCGCCAGCATCGGCAACCGGAATGATCGAGATATGGCCAGGCCGCACGACGACGCCCCCGCGTGCCCTCTCTGCCCCTTCCGCCAGGTCTGCAGAAGTGCGGAGCGCATCGCACCCTCCCAGGATCCCCCGCCGCGCGACCTGTGTCCCTCGCGCATCCAGTTGCGCGCGGGACAACTGCTGTACCAGCAGGGCCGTCCGGCGCTGGCGGTCTATCCGCTGCGCAAGGGCAGCATCAAGAATATGTTCGAGTCGTCGCTGGGATGGCGCCAGATCACCAGCTTCACACTGGCCGGCGACGTACTCGGCCTGGAAGCGCACGACAGCACCGCACACACCACGAGCGCCATCGCCCTGCAGGATGCGAGCTGCTGCGTGGTGCCGGTCGAGAGCCTGCGCATGCAGATGCGCCTGCCCGAGTTCCGCGCCATGGTGCTGGACACCTTGCGCCGGAACACCGAACGCGAGCGCACCTTGCTGGTGGCGATCGGTTCGATGAAGGCCGCGCAACGCCTCGCCATGCTGCTGCTGGACCTGGCCGGCGAACACGGCCGGCGCGGCGGCGGCGACTCGCTGACCCTGGCCATGTCGCGCAACGACATCGCCAGCTACCTGGGACTGACACTCGAAACCGTCTCGCGGCTGCTGTCGCGCTTCGCCTCGGCGGGCCTGATCACCGTGCGCCACAAGCTGCTGCGCATCGTCGACCAGGGCGGGCTTGCCGCCGTCTACGCGGATGCCAGCCATCTCCCCGACCCCCACGGCACGGCCGCGCGCGGCACCGTGCACGCCAGCCGCCAGGCCGCCTAGGCGCGCCACCGCGCCGGTGGATCAGCGCCGCCGCTGCGCGCACTCCTGCCGATAGGCCTCCTGCAAGCGCTTGCGGTCCGCCTGCCGCTCGAGCGACGGATACGTGCGGCCGTCCGCGGTGGTCACCGAGGATCGCCCCACCGACCATTGCGGTCCCGCGGGCAGCGCATTGATCTGGTTCAGCAGATCCTCGCAGCGCTGCCGCTGGGCCGGCGACAGCGTGCCGTCGTCATTGCCCGACGCCGGCAAGGCCGGCATCGTATCGGCGCCGCTCGCGCCGTCGATCAGGCGCGGCGGTGGCGGCGCCACCATCCGCTGGGGCAAGGAATCACTCGCCTGCACGGTAGCCGGCGCGGACCACAGCCACAGCAGCAGGGGGAGGACGAAGGAAACGCGGATCGTGTTCATGTTTACCTGAGTGTTGCAGCAGGGCGGGAAACTGCGCGGTCCGAACCGCCAGCCATCACAGGATTCAGCGCTCCTTGGCAGCGGCTTCGCGGCCACCGCGGCGGCGCAGCATCTCCAGCTTGAGCAGGGCATCGGCCAGCATCCCTTTCAGACGCGCGTTTTCTTCCTGCAGTTCGCGCAGCTTGCGGACTTCCGCGCTGCTGCCCGGCGGCCTCTGTCCATAACGGATGCGCCAGCCGTAGAACGATGCATCGCTGAATCCATAGCGTGCGCACAACTCGCGCACCGGCACGCCGCTGGCGGCTTCCGCCAGGTAGGAACGGATCTGCTCCTCGGAAAAGCGTCTATTCACGGGGTTCCCTCCGCACTCGGTGACATCGCCCGCGGCGCACCGCCGATCATGCGGTGGCCGGTCCTTGTCCGCGACGTTAGCCGAGTCCTGCCGGGGAAGGCAATTCAGTGTCTTCGCGGCCCGTATTAAGCCGATTGCACTCACCCGCGCGCGGCGCCACGGACGCGCGCCCAGGCATTCCGGTCACCGCGCGGGCGCTCATGTCACCATGTACGAACAAAAATGCTATCCGATTCGGACCCGTTCGAATTGCCATGGAAAACCGCCTGAACGCCTAGTATCGATCTAGTTACTGTATTAAGCTTGCCAAATTGAAACAAAATTTCGATCCCCCGCGTCATCCGTCGCACGTCAGATCAGAGGGGGACGCGGCGCTGCCGCACCGGCCACTGCCAGGCCGGTCATGCCGGTCTGCGATAGGGAGCGCCGACGCAGCCACCGGTCTGCAAGGAATTGGGGAGACACTGCCGACATGCCGGTTTCATCCGGATGGCAGCGCTTGCCTGTCGCCTCGCCGCAATCCATCCGCACACCGCGCTAGCCCAGGTGTGCGCGCGGCGGGCAGCAAGCGGCGTTGCACAGCCGGATGCCGGCTCCTAGCGAAGTGTCGCCGCAGCGCGGCGGCAAACAGAACGGGAGTAGTCAGCATGCGACACGTCAGCACCAAGCTGCTGCAGATCTTTGTCTTGCTCATGGAGTACCGCGACCTCGGCGCGGTGGCTGCCTATACCCGCGGCCGCGTGCCGACCGTCGCCTACAGCCTGGCACGCCTGCGCGAAATCACCGGCGACCCGCTCTTCATCAAGCGCAAGGGCGTGCTCGAGCCGACCCCGCATGCCCTGCGGCTGGAACAGACCGCTCGCCTGATGCTCGCCAAGTGGGCGCAGATCGTGCGCGGCGACGAGCCGCCGCCCGAAGCGGCGGCACATGGCGCGCGCGTCAGCATCGGTTTCTCCGCCTCGATCGGCGACCCGGTCATCACGGAAATCCTCACCGCCCTGTGCGAGCAATTCCCGCACAACCATTTCGTTACGCGCCCGGTGCGCGCCGATGCGGCGCTGTCGCGGCACCTGGAACAGGGCGAGATCGACTGTGCCTTCGTAATCGACAGCCAGTACGCGGCGGCAGGCATCGCCCAGCACAGCATCCTGGCCACCCCGCGCCGCCTGGTCAGTGCTGCCCGGCCGGGCAGCGAGGCGGAGCCGCACGCCGATGGCGACTGGATCCTGCTGCAGGAGGACAGCGAGCCGGGCAGCCCGCTGCGCACCTACCTTGCCCGCCATGCGGGGGATCCCGGCCACCGCGAGACCGTGGCGCCCTCCTGGCATACGCAGATCTCGCTGTTGCGCGCCACCGGTGGCATCTGTCCGCTGCTGGACTTCAACGTACCGCTGGTAGCGCGCGACCAACCTACCCGGCTGCTGCCCACGCCCAATAGCTTCCCGGACTGGGCCGCCCTGCATTTCTGGATGCCTGCGCGCACGCGCGCCACCGCGCTGCACGAGATGATGGAGATCGGCAGCGCCATCCTGCGCGACCCGGCCAAGGCCCTGGAGCAGCGCCGCGCGGCAAGCGAGCGGCAGGCCGCCTGCGCCTCGGCGTGAGGTCGGGAAGCCGGCGCCGCGCTGGCACCTGGGCGGGGCCGCTGCCTCCGCCACGGCAGGTAATTTGCGAAAAGTCTTCCTCCCGTGCGCGGTAGCGGCCGCTATCCTCGCCTAGCCGCGGCCCCTCGCCTGGCATGCCGCGCTCAACGATGGAGGGAGACGTCCGACATGGCATTGAGAATCCTGATTGCGGATGACCACCCGATCGTCCCCGCCGGCCTGCGCGGCCTGCTGCACGGGCGACCGGGCTGGGAGGTCTGTGGCGAGGCTGCGAGCGCGGCCGAACTGCTGAGCGCCACCGAGGCCTTGCGCCCCGACATCGTGCTGACCGACTACCACATGCCCGCGCCCAACGCCAAGGACGGCATCCGCCTGCTGCGCGCGCTGCGGCGCTGCCTGCCTCAAGGCCAGGTCATCGTCCTCACCATGATCACCAACCCGGCGGTGCTGCGCGCCATCCTGCGCACCGGCGTGCACGGACTGGTGCTCAAGGACGCACCGCCGGCGGAGATGGCGCTTGCCATCGCGCAGGTGCAGCGCGGCCTCTTCTACGTGGGACGCTCCGCCTTGCGCATCCTCGCCGCCGCGCTCGGCTACGGCGAACCGGGCGAGCCGGGCCTGCCCGGCCTGCAAGGGCTCAGCCCGCGCGAGATCGAAGTGCTGCGCCTGTACCTCAACGGCAGCTCGCTCACGGACATCGCGCGCGCCAGCCACCGCAGCATCAAGACCGTCAGCAGCCAGAAACTGTCGGCCATGCGCAAGCTGGGCGCATGCAACGACCAGGAGCTGTTCGCCTACGCCGCGCACAGCGGCCTGGTACTGCCGGGCACCGCCGCTACGGTCGCGCTGGCGCGGAGCGGCCCGATATAATCCGGCGCCGACAAACCGCCCGCCGCCCTGCCGCGGCCGCTTCCGCCATGCCCCGCCCCGCTTCCGCTCCGCCCGCCACACTGCGCGTCCCCGCGCTGCTGGTCGCCGCTCCGGCCTCCGGCCAGGGCAAGACCACGGTGACTGCCGCGCTGGCGCGCCTGCACCGCCGCCAGGGCCTCCGCGTGCGCGTCTTCAAGGCCGGCCCCGACTTCCTCGATCCGTCGCTGCTGGCCTATGCCAGCGGCGCTCCGGTGCACTCGCTCGACCTCTGGATGACCGGCGCCGACGATGCCGCCGCGCGCCTGGCCGAGGCCGCGCGTGACGCCGACCTGCTGCTGGTGGAAGGCGTGATGGGCCTGCACGACGGCGAGCCCAGCAGCGCCGACCTGGCGCGCCGCTTCGGACTGCCGGTGCTGGGTGTGATCCAGGCCGGCGCGATGGCGCAGACCTTCGGCGCGATCGCCCTCGGGCTGGCGAACTACGGCGGTGCGCTGCCCGGCATGCAGGTACTGGCCAACGGTGTCGCCTCGGCACGCCACGCGCAGATGCTGCAGGCCAGCGTGCCGGCCGGCATCGGCTGGGCAGGCACGCTGCCACGCGAGGCGCGCGCCTCGCTGCCTGAACGCCATCTCGGCCTGCTGGCAGCCGATGAACTGCCCGACCTGGGCGAGCGCCTCGACACCCTCGCCGACCTGCTCGCGACGCAGCCGGTCGCGCAACTGCCGGCGCCGGTAGCCTTCGCCGACGTGGCGGCCATCCCGCCGCCGCCGCTGCTGGCCGGCAAGACCGTCGCGGTGGCGCGCGATGCCGCCTTCCGCTTTCTCTATCCGGCCAACCTCGAGCTGCTGGCGGCGATGGGTGCGCGCCTGGCCTTCTTCTCGCCGCTGGCCGACGCCAGGCTGCCCGCCTGCGATGCGCTGTGGCTGCCCGGCGGCTACCCGGAACTGCACGCCGCGCAGCTGGCCGCCAACCGCGGCATGCTGGATGCGCTGCGCGACGCCCACGGTGCCGGCCTGCCCATGCTTGCCGAGTGCGGCGGCATGATGGCGCTGTTCGATACGCTGGTCGACAAGGAAGGGCTCAGCCACGCCATGGCAGGCCTGCTGCCGGGCACGGTGCGCATGCAGCGCCGGCTCAGCGCACTCGGGCCGCAAGCGGTGGCGTTGCCCGAGGGCACGCTGCGCGGCCACACCTTCCACTATTCGCAGGCCGACAGCCCGCTGGTCGCGGCCACGCACGCCACCTCGCCGCGCGACGGCGCGCGCGGCGAGGCGATCTACCGCTGCGGCAGCCTGACGGCCTCTTACGTGCATTTCTACTTCCCGTCCGATCCGCACGCCGTGGCGGCCTTGCTCGGCGCTGGCGCGCCGGCACCGGGCAGCGGGTACTGACGGAGAGCGGGGCCGCCGGCGGCCAAACCCGGCCATCGGACCACGGCGGACACGGCGGACACGGCGCAAGGGAAAGCGGAAGGCCGCGCACGCGATCCGGCGCGCGACACGCAGGCGGGAATCAGGAAGGGCCGAGGAGGTAGTCCGGCGCCGCAGGGACGAGCCGGCGTGGCCGGCTGCGGCTGCCCGGCGCTCAGGCCACGTCTTCGGCGTCGCGCACGCGCGCCAGTGCTTCGGCGATGCCGGCTTCGAGCTGTTGCAGCCCTTCCGACAGATGCTCCAGCTTGTCGGCGGTCACCTTGTCGAGCACGTCCTGCAGGAAGGCCGAGCGGCGCGGCAGGTTCCGCGCCACCACCTCGCGGCCGGCCGCGGACAGCGTGACGTGCGTCACGCGATTGTCGCGCTCGCTCGTATTGCGCTCGACCCAGCCCAGTTCCTGCAATGCCTTCAACTGGCGCGTCAGCGCGCCCGGGTCCATGGCCACACGATCGGCCAGCGGCTTCTGCGCGATCGGCTCGGCATCGTTGTAGAGCGCGTAGAGAATGCGCCAACGCGGCATCGGCAAGCCGACGCACTGCTCGAACGCCGAGGCGTAGGCCCGATAGGTCCGCCCGAACTGCTGCAGCACCGCCAGGCTTTGTCGCTCCAATTCCACTCCAGTTCCTCCAGGCTTCCGCCTTGATGCTTCGATGCTTCGGTGCCGTGCTATTCGGCAGCCATCGTCGCCTGCTTGACGGCGCGCTCCAGCTTGATCGGCGGCACGCGGCGCGCCAACCAGATGCCGAGGGCGGCTACCACGGCGCCGAGCACCAGCCCGAGATGGATCGCCCCGACCAGCGACAGGCGCGCCTGCTCCAGCAGCAGCGCCCCGTTGTGGCCGGCCTGGTGCAGCTGCGCCAGCAGGCCGGACTGCGCGGCCTTGTCGATCAGCACCTGCGGATCGCCCAGGCGCGGCATCCAGTCGTTCGCTCCAGCGCCGGCAAGCGCCGCGCGCACGCCATCGGCATAGCGGCGGTCGACCAGCGTGCCGATCAGCGCGGTGCCGGCCATGCCGCCCACCATGCGCAGCGACTGCAGCATCGCCGTAGCGATGCCCAGTTGCGTGCGGCCCGCGGTCTGCTGCGCGAACACGGTCAGGTTGGGCATGATGAAGCCCAGGCCGAAGCCGCCCACCAGCATCAGCGCCAGCAGCAGGTGCCGCGACATGTCGCGAGTCGCCTGCGACAGGCCCAGGCAAGCCAGCGCCAGCATGATAAAGCCCGCATACAGCATGGCGTTCGGGTTGCGCACGCGCGTGATGATACGGCCGTTCAGGATACTGCCCACGGTGATGCAGACCACCAGCGGCGTGACCAGCAGGCCGGCCTCCTTCGGCGAGTAGCCGAAGCCGCCCTGGAACAGCAGCGGCGCGTACAGCAGCAGCGAGAACATCGTGAAGCCGACCAGCACCGCCAGCAGGAACAGCGGCGCCAGGCCGGGATTGCGGAACATATCGAGCGGCAGGATCGGATTGGGCGAGCGCCGCTCCCAGTGCCACAACCCCACCAGCGCCGCCACCGCGAGCAGCAGCAGACCGACGGTACCGGCGCCGAAACCGTGGCGCGGCAGCAGTTCCACGCTCAACTGCAGGCTGCCCAGCCCCAGGCCGATCAGCGCCGCGCCCAGCCAGTCCACCCGGATCGGACCCGCATGCGACTGGTGGCGCAGGTGCGGCAGGTAGCGCCAGGCAAAGACCAGGCCCAGCAGGCCGACCGGCAGGTTGACGTAGAACACCGCGCGCCAGCCGTACCACTCGGTCAGCACGCCACCCAGCGACGGCCCGATCGCATTGGCGATGCCGAAGGCCGCGCTCATCATCACCTGCCAGCGCAGGCGCACATGGGAATCCGGAAACAGGTCGGGAATGCAGGCGAAGGCGGTACCCACCAGCATACCGCCGCCGATGCCCTGCAGGGCGCGCGCCAGCACCAGGAAGGGCATGCTGGTGGCCATCCCGCACAGGGCGGACGCGCCGGTGAAGACAATGATGGAGGCCATCACGAAAGGCTTGCGCCCGTAGTAGTCGCCCAGACGGCCGAAGATCGGCACCGTGATCACGGACGCCAGCAGGTAGGCGGTGGCCACCCAGGCGTAGTACTCGAAGCCTTGCAGCTCGGCCACCACGGTCGGCAGCGCCGTGCCGACCACGGTCTGGTCCAGGGCCACCAGCATCACCACGAAGGCGATGCCGAACATCGCCATCAGCGACTCCCAGAAAGGCAGCACCTGGCCGGCCGGGGGTGCCTCGCGTGACGTGATTGTCATTTATTGCGCCATCAATCATTGCGTAGTCAATGATTATAGGACAAGGCGGCAATGTTGCCAGTGCCTTGGATGCGATGGCCCCGCTCCGCCCCGGCAACGGACCGGAGCGGGGCGACGCGCCGGCAGGATGGCGGACGGCCAGGCAGGCTGCGATGCCGCCCTGCCGTCCGGCCGTCGCTCAAGGAACAGGGAAGGCGGTGCGGATCACCGCACCTCGCCGCGGCCCGCCGGCTCTGCGCGGCGGACCGCCCCGCCCGCTGCGGCGCGGCTCAGTCGAACACCTTGACCGCAGGAGCCACGGCTTGGCGCCGGTCGGCACCACGCGCGGCGGCGGACGCCACGCCCGGGTCGCCATCCCCCGCCGTGGCGCGGCCGCCCGCCGCGCCGAACTGCTCATCCAGCTGGCGCACGGCGTCCTCCGCGAGGGAACGCGACACGGCCTGCATGACACGGGCCTTGTTGGGCGTCAGTACGGCGCCGGCGGACCAGATCTTGTTGTCGTTGCCCTCGCCCACCGCGGAGAACGCGGCGCGCACCTCCATCGTGCGGGTATTGATCAGGCTGAACTCGGTGCCCAGTTCCAGGCTGTAGAGCAGCATGGAGTTGCGCGTGCCCTGCACCGGCTGGACATCGTTGCGCCACTCGACGCTGTTGACCACGCCGAACAACACGTAGTCGGCCCCCGCGAAGTCTCCCTTGCGGATGCGCTCGCGCACATTGAACAGCGCCTCCGAAGGCGGGCCGGAGTACGGCTTGCCCTGCACCACGCGCACGGCACGGCCCTTGATCAGCTCGCCCTTGATATCCGCGGTGAAACGGCGCAGCTCGCCATACTCGATCCGCGTCATCTCGCCGCTCGCCTTGACGTAGCCTGACTCCTGCGACGAGGCAAAGGCGGCCCGGCCGCTGCCCGACCAGGCGCTGTCCTGATAGCTGGCGGAGCCGCTGTCACGCGACTTCTGATAGCCGGCCTCGTAGTAGAAGGACTCGCGCACGGTATCCTTGTAGGCAAGGTCCGCCACCGCGATCTTGACTTGCGCGACGGCGCCGGAACAGGCCACGGCGGCCACCACCGCCAGCATGAAACGTAGCATCGGTCTGCTCCCTGCCTCAGCGCGCCGAGGTCTTGCGGATTTCCTTCTCGTCGGCCCACTCCAGCATCCCCGACTCGTTGTCGACCAGGGTCAGGTTGAAGATGTAGTAGACGTCCTTGACGCTCGCGGTGCGCTTGGTGATCGAGGTGATGTTGCCCTCCAGGCGGTACTTGGCCGCCTGCATCTGGCCCATCCTGGCCTTGCCACTGTTCTTGTAGAGGCCGGTCTGGTTCTGGCGCTGCAACTCGTCGAGCTGGCCCTGCATGTCGGTCCCGGCCGTGGTGAAGCGTACGGCGCCGCTCTTGAGCAATTGATTGCGGATCTTCTCGGTAATCGCGCGGGTGTCGATGTATTCACCAGTCTTGTTCCTGACTTCGGCCAGCGTCAGCACAGGGGCTTCGCGCGGTGCCGTGATGGGGCGCGACTGCAGCAGGGAGCGCGTCATCGCCTCGGCGATGGTCTGCAGGTCGGTCGAGCCGAATTCGTTGGTCAGGGTCTCGACTGCCTTGGCATCGCCATACGTGACATTGCCTTCCACGCGCGGGCCGGCGACATTGGCACAGCCGGCCAGCAAGGTGCCGGCGGCGAGCACGGCGGCAAGAGAGGAGGATCGCAGGAGCGGAGTCATGATGCAGGGTTCCTTTTATCGGGTCAGGCTATACAAAGCAAAGGGAAAGCCGGGCTAACGGGCACCCATCGCCGGGGCGGAGTTGTCAACGGCATGCACTTCGATGCGGAAATCGGTAGCGGTGCGGGTCGGCGCCAGCGCCTGGACGCTGACCGATTGCAGGCCGTTCAGCATCAGCGGCTTCCAGGCTTCGTCCTCCCAGACGCTGAACTGGTCCTGGTCCAGCCACTTGACCCGGTAGGCAAGGGACTGGTAGCCGGTCGAGGCGTTGGTGAACTGCACCTGCAGCAGCAGGTGGCCATTGCGCTCGGTGGCGCGCAGCGCGCTCACGCTGACCTGGTTCATCTGGCCCAGCTGCACGACCTTGGAGGCGATGGTCTCGGCATGCGCGGCCGCCAGGGGCACGGCCGGCAGCGTACAGACGGCCACCAGGGCAGCCAGGGGAAAGGCACGGAATATCGGCTTCGTCATAGAGTCGGATACGAATCGAAACGGGAAAAGGAAACGGGAAAAGGGAAAAGGGCCGGCGTGCGCCGGCCCGGATACGGCTGACTGCGCAGCCGTGCGAAGAAACGGCTCACTGCGCCTTGGACACGCTTTTCGCCGTCACCTTGGCCGGACGGTGCGCGACGCGCCGGGACGGCTCGGGCGCGGACGGCGCCGCGGCCACCAGGCCGGAGCCCGGCTGCGACACCAGCGCCGTCAACTGGCTGCCCAGCGGACGCAGCACCACCACCGCGTAGGTGCCGTCCACCTTGACCTCCTGGCGGAGGCTGCCCGGCCCTGCGCCGAACGAGACCGGCACGGTGCCGCTCGGCACCACGGCGCGCGCCAGCGAGATGTTCGCCGGCAGCGTGCGCCACTGCCGCGTATCCGCGTTCTCGTTGATGGCGCCGCCCACGCCGACCGCCAGGCTCATCAGCGATCCGAACGCGCCGCCATTGCGTTGCAGCGCCTCCTGCGCGGCGCCGGAGACGGCCATGCGCACCATGCTGCGTGCCACCATGGCCGGCATCTGGTCCTTCAGCGCGCGCCGCGCCATGGCATCCAGGCTGGTCACCTGGGCAGCCGGCACGGTGCTGTCGCCCACCGTCAGCGAGGCAGGCACGAAGTTGTCGCGCGCGGGACGGATCACCGGATAGGAGGTCGTCAGCAGTTTCACCCCGGCGCCGATCGGCAGCGGCAGCGTGATCTTGACCGAGTCGCGCGCCGGCATGCTGCCGGTCTCGATGATGAACAGCACGTCCGTCTTGCCGGCCGGTACCCGCTTGCCCGCGGCCACGCCTTCCAGCCCCTTCTGCAGCATCGGGATATCCGGGCGCAGCTCGATCGCCTGCCGGTAGCCCGCGGTGGCCAGGCTGGGTTCGCCCAAGGCTTCGAAGACGAAGCCGGCCAGGTAATGCGAGGCCGCGCTCTGGTAGGCATTGCGCAAGCCCGTCACGGCGGGATCGTCGAAGATCTCCACCGGATAACCCTTGATTTCCTTGAGCTGGACTTCGGCGCTCTTGCCGCCCTTCTTCTCCGCCTCGTCCTTGAGGGCCTGTACCTCCTTGTCGCGCAAGGAGGCGATCAGGGCTTCGCGCTCATACATGCGCCGGATTTCCACCCGCGCATCGTCCCAGCGGCCGGCCATCAGCTGGTTCTGCGCCAGGCGCGTGCTGAGCAGGACCTTCTCGTAGTCCTGCCCGTCATAGCGGCTCAGCGATTCGCTCAGCAACAGCGCCCCCAGGTCACCGGCACTCTTGGCCAGCTTGTCGCGGCTTTCGTCCTCCCAGCCCTTGACCTTGTCCGTCGCGGCGAGCCAGGCATCGGTGCTGGCCTGCAGGCTGCCTGGACGCATGCGCATCAATTCGCCGCGTTCCAGGAAATACAGCAGGTCGCGGTCTTCGGGCGCGACGCCCTCATAAGCCTTGTCCTGTGCGGCGATCGCCGCGTCGACGTTGCCCGCGCGGAAGCTGTCGGACGTCGCCGCCACGCGATTGCCGTAGTGCTGCGCGCAGGCGCCGAGCAGCGCTGCGCTGCACACGAGGGCTGTCGTGCGCAAAGTGGCTCCCCACATAGATGTTTCTCCCCAATCCCCGTTTTATGTGTAATGGGACAGGCCATGCGTCGGCCGCCCCTTGCGTTTATCGGCAAGGGGCGGCCTCTCCTTGACCTCCGAGGCCCGCTAAGCCACGGGCAAGCACTGAGGTGGCGACCCGCGAAACCGGTGGCGGCGGAGACCGGGTGGAGCGGGGGATGCGACGGGTGGACGGGGGGGACGGGCGCCGCTGGAATGTCGTTCAAGATGCCGCATACGGCACGGAAACGAGCTTGTCCATGATCGATGGCCCGGGGCCGGGGGAATCTCTGCGGATCCGGGGCGGCACGGCACGCGGTTCCGCCATGCAGGCCGGGGCGTCGGCCGAGGATCGCACCATGCGTGGCGCACGAGGTGCCGTAAAAGGCGCCCCGCCGCATCCGCGCCCGGTATTCTCAGGCCACGCCCGCGCGGCGGCGCCGTTGCCCCTGTGCCGGGCACGGCCAGCGCCACAGTGCGCCGGCAGCCCCGGCAGCCATTTCCGATTGCCGTTCCGATTGCCGCAGCACCACCGCGACCGCGTATTGTCCATGGCAGCAAACAGTGTGTTCAGCCATCTGGTCAGCGGACAGCATTCCTGCGTCAACTCGCCGCTTCCGGCGCACGTTAGCGGAAATGACCGATGTCCGGTCAGCACGTAGTCCCAACGCATTGCGCTGCCAGCAAGGCGGCACCCGACGGAGCCCTCACGATTATGAAGAAGATCGCCATCACCGCTTTTGCCCTTTGCCTGGGCGCTGCCTCGATCGCCGCGCAAGCCCAGACCACCGGCAAGGCCGATCCCTATACCCAGGGCGCCAAGGCCGGCAAGGCCGACCCCTATACCGACGGCGCCAAGATGGGCAAGGCCGACCCGTACACCGATGGTGCCAAGGCCGGCGAGAAGTTCGACCCGTACACCCAGGGCGCCAACAAGAGCACGCGCGCCGACCTGACCAGCAGCAAGGGCAAGGCCTCGCACACGAAGAAGCACAGCAAGAAGGCCGCCCCGGCAGCACCGGCCGCTCCGGCCGCACCCGCTTCCAGCGGCAACTGATCGACGCGGCAGCGGCGGCCACCGCCGCCCTGCCGGCAGACGAAGCCCGGGCACCGCGCCGGCCGCAAGGCCAGGGCGTGGTGCCCGGGCTTTTTTTCATTCTGCGACGAGCCGCCGGCCAGTGTCGTCCTGAGGCCGGCTGGTATCGGCCTGAGGCCTGAGGCCTGGGTCCTGGGTCTTAAGTTCGTGGAAGAATGAACTTGTGATTCAGCGGACTAAGGCCTGGCGACGCGCGGCAGGGCACGCTGCCATGCCACCTGCTCGCGCCAGCCGGCGCGATACGCCGATGGCGCGATGCCGCGGATCTTCTTGAACTGCCTGGAGAACTGCGCGCCGTCGCAGAAGCCGCATGCCGTCGCGATGGCGTCCATCGCGAGTTCGCCCCGCCGCAGCAAGGCGCAGGCAAACTCGATGCGCTTGTGCAGCACGTACTGGTAGGGAGACAGCCCGGTCGCGGCCTTGAACACGCGCGAAAAATGGAAGGGACTGAGGGCCGCCAGCCGCGCCAGCTCTTCCAGTGCGATCGGGCAGGCGATTCGCGCCTCGATGTACTCGTCCAGCCGTTGGATGCGGGCCGCGGTCAATGCGGCCGGGCGCCCGTGGCGGCGGGCGCCGGCGCCACCGTGGCACGTCAGGACATGGGCCGCCACCAGGCGCGCATAGGTCTGGCCGATCAAGGCGCCGTGCGGGTTGCCATCCTGCAGTTCCCGGTCCAGGGTCTCGAACGCGTTCAGCACGAAATGGTCCGGCGCCTCGGCGAACGCCGGCGCCATGGCGATGCGCGCCACGCCGAGTTCGTCGGCCACCTCGCGCAGGGTGTCCTCGGGCAAGGTCATCAGGCACAGGCTGCCGAGCGGACGCACATAACGCACACTGTGCCCGCAACCGCTGGGCACATAGGCGGTCGAGCCACGGCGCTGCACTTCGGTATGGCGCTTGCCGTCGATGCGGCGCTCCGCGATGGAAAGCGGATTGAGCTTGACCATCAGGTAGTGTCCGTCGATGGCATGTTCGGCGGTGTGGAACAGGCTGTCATCGCGGCGCTCGAAGTAGAGATGCGTCCATCCATGCGCCGCACTGCTGCGCACCGGGGCGCTGGCGAACAGCGCGGCGTGGTCTTCCGGCTTGCGGAAATCGAGCTTGCGTACGGTCATCGCCCTGCCCCCCGGTCATTGGCTCCCCATTCTACCGGCGCGGCGGGACCGCTCTCCTCCTGGCCCTCCCCTTCGGCCCGGGTCAGTCGGCGGCGGCATGCAGCATGCCCCCGCCGGCATGGCGCAGCGCCTTGGCCAGGCGTATCGCACCGACTTCGGCCCGCGCTTCGTCGATCGTCGAATAGGACAGGCGCAGCGTGTTGTGCTCGGGGGCAGCGGCAAAGAAAGCGGCGCCGGGCACGAAGATCACGCCGGCGTCGCGCGCTGCCTTCAGGACGCGCGCCGCATCCACCTCCGGGGCGAAGCGCGCCCACAGGAACATGCCGCCCTCCGGCTCGTGGAAGGCGATCGCGGTACCCAGGTGCCGGCGCAGCGCCGACACCAGCGCATCGCGGCGCTGCCGGTACGCGTCGCGCAGCACCGCGAGGCGCGGCGCCAGCCGACCCGCGGCGAGATAGGCGCCGATCAGCCGCTGGGACAGGCTGCAGCTGTGGAGGTCGATGGCCTGCTTGGCCAGCGCGGCCTGCTCGAACAGCGCGGGCGGCAGCACCATCCAGCCGACCCGCAGCCCGGGCGACAGGATCTTGGAGAACGAGGACAGATACAGCGTGCGCGCTTGCGCCGGCGTGCCGGCGGCGAGCGCCTGGATGCTGGCCACCGGGCTTCCCGACAGCCGCAGTTCGCCGTAGGGATCGTCTTCGATCAGGTAGGTGCCGGTGCGCGCCGCCAGCCGGACCAGCTGTTGCCGGCGCGCCAGGCTGAGGGTGCGTCCGCCCGGGTTGCCGAAGTTCGGCACCACATAGACCGCCTTGACCGGATGGCGCGATACGTAGGCCTCGATCCAATCGACGTCGATGCCCTGCTCGTCCGACGGCACGGAAACGATGTCGGCCTCGGCCAGCGCGAAGGCCTGCAGCGCCGCCAGGTAGGAAGGGCGCTCCACCAGCACGGTGTCGCCCGGATTCAGCAGCACGCGCGCCGCCAGGTCGAGTCCCTGCTGCGAGCCGGAGGTGACCAGGATGCCGTCCGCCGCGGCCTCGATGCCGCGCTGTTGCAGCAGTTGCGCGATCTGCTCGCGCAAGGCGGCCTCACCCTCGGTCAGGCCGTACTGGAAGGCACCCGCGGCATCCGGCGCCAGGGCCGCGGCCAGCGCCTCGTGCAGCCCCTCGGTATCGAACAGGTCCGGCGCCGGGATGCCCCCGGCCAGCGAGATCATGCCGGGCATCTTGCTGTACTTCAGCAGGTCGCGCACCGCGGAACTCTGTACGCGGGCCATGCGCGTGGCGAAGTGGAACGGCGATGCCGGTGACGGAGACGCCAGCGCTGCGCCGTTCGCAAGCGTTGTCGGCAGGGGCAGGGGCAGGGGCAGGGAAGCGATGCCGGTTTCGAGAGTTCGCGCAGTATCCATGGAGTCGGCCGCCGGCTGATCGCCGCGATGATGAGCGCGCCCGCGGAGCGGAAGAGACCGCTGCGCGGGCGCTGGTGCGACGAGTGTAGAGCGCGCCAGACCGGGTACGTGAGAGCGCAACCTGCGGGATTTGTGCTTTCCTGCGCTTTTTTTCGCGCCGGCAAGGCACGGCCCGGAGCGCCACCCGGCGCCCCGGGCCGCCCCTCACAACACCCGCACCGCCTCGATCGGCGTATCCCCCACCAGCATATGGCCCGGAGCATGCGTGATGCACAGCGGCAGGCGCGCCTCGATGGCGGCGGCCTGCGGCGTCACGCCGCAGCCCCAGAACACCGGCACTTCGCCCGGCAGGATCGCGGTGGGCTCGCCTTCGTCCGGCACGCCCACGTCGGCGATGCCGAGCGCGGCGGCATCGCCGACCTGCACGGGCGCGCCGTGCGCCCCCGGCAGCCCGGCGCAGATGCGCGCGGCGAGGGCGGCCTGCGCCGGCGTGTACGGGCGCATCGACACCACCATGGGGCCGCGGAACGGGCCCACGGGCACGGTCTGCAGGCGGGTGCGGTACATCGGCACCACCTTGCCCTCGTCGACATGGCGCACGGCCAGGCCGGCGGCCTGCAGTGCATGCTCGAAGGACAGCGAGCAACCCAGCACGAAACCGACGAAGTCGTCGCGCCACAACGCCGTGATGTCTTCGCATTCCCCGGCGAGCACGCCGTCGCGCCAGACGCGGTAGCGCGGCACGTCGGTGCGCAGGTCGACGTCCTCGCCCAGCACCGGCACCAGGGGCGAGCCGGGCTCGGTCATGCCGATCAGCGGGCACGGCACCGGGTTGGCACGGCAGTAGCCGAGGAAATCGTCGGCCCAGCGGCGCGGCAGGATCATCAGGTTGCCTTGCACGCGCCCCGGCGCCATGCCGGCGGTGTGGCCGCGCCAGGCGCCGCGCCGGATGGCGGCGCGCACGGCGGCGGGATCGTCGGCCCAGGCGGGCAGCGCGGCGGGAACATTGCGCATGGTCGTGGGCCCCTTCTCAGTCGAGCGCCTTGCGCGCGGTTTCCTTGACGCCCAGCAGCGCCAGCAGGCTGATGGCCGCCCCGCCCATCAGCAGGTAGGCCGGGCTCAGCAGGTTGCCGGTGGCGCCAATCAGCGCAGTGGCCACGTAGGGCGTCACGCCGCCGCCCAGGATGGCGCCGAGGTTGAAGCTGAAGGCCATGCCGGAATAGCGCACGCGGGTGGGAAACTGCTCGGCATAGGTGGGATAGCCGACCGACTGCACGATGGGCATCGGCAGCGCCACCACCAGCATGGCGAGGAAGGCGAGGCCGATATTGTGCTGGTCCATCAGCATCATCATCGGCACCACCAGCACGGTATAGGCGAGGAAGCCGATGGCCAGCACCTTGCGGCGGCCGAGCCGGTCGGACAGTCCGCCCCAGAACGGCATCAGCATCGCCATCGCCAGGCTGACGAAGGCCATGATCCAGTACACGGTGGCCTTGTCGTACTTCAGGTAGGTGGTCAGGTAGATGTTCATGAAGACCAGGCCGACCCAGTAGCCGACGTTCTGGCCGAAGGACAGCAGCAGCACCTTGACCACGGCCGGCATGTGCTGGCCGAACACTTCCTTGAGCGGCGCCTTGGGCGGCTCGCTGTGCTGCTGGAACTGCTGGAACGCCACCGATTCCTCCACGCGCTTGCGCACCAGCGACGACACCAGCACCATCGGGATCGCGGTCAGGAAGGGAATGCGCCAGCCCCACTCGCTCATGGCCTCGCTGCCCAGCATGGAGGTGGTCAGCCCGCACACGGTGGCGGCCAGCGCGCCGCCCACCGCCACGCCCACCGGCGTGAAGGCACCGAAGAAGCCGCGCCGGCCCGCCGGCGCCGACTCGGCCACGTAAGCGGCCGCGCCCGTCACCTCGCCGCCGGCGAAGAAGCCCTGCACCAGGCGGATCAGCAGCAGCAGCAGCGGCGCCGCCAGGCCGGCACTGGCGGCCACCGGCAGCAGGCCGATGGCGCCGGTGGCCACGCCCATGCCGATCACGGTGACCAGCAGCACGGTGCGGCGGCCGACGCGGTCGCCCAGCCGGCCCAGCACGATGCCGCCGATGGGCCGCATCAGGAAGGCGCTGCCGAACACCGCCAGGATCGCCAGCAAGGACGCGGTAGCATTGTCGCCGGGGAAGAACAGCGGTCCGATGGTGGAGGCGAGATAGCCGTAGACGCCGAACTCGTAGTATTCGATGGCGGTACCGGCGGCGGCGGCCAGGGCCGCCTTGCGCGCGACGGCGATGTCGCCTGCGGGCCTGGCCGCGGCGGCGGCGGTGGCCGCGGCGGCCGCTTCGGCCGCGTCAGGGAGCGGCAGCGTGGAGGTGGGGGCGTTGGACATGATGACGTTTCCTGAAGCAGGGTGAAAGAGGCCACGCCGGCTGCCGGCGGCAGCCTGCGGGAACCAGGGTCAGCACATGAATACCTGGCGCGCTGGCCGAGGAAATCCCGCGGGTGCGCACCTGTTGTTGGAGAGGGAGGCCCTATTTTCTCCAGGCTTCCCGCACTGCATTCACTACCGTTATGCACGCGTCGTGCTTTTGTTTTTTATTCAGCAACAAGCGTGCCAGTCGATTTGCCCGATAAAAACGCCGGAAAAATCGCGCAGCAGGGCCTGGCCATCGATGGCCATCCATTGCAGAGTCTCCCATTGCCCTGCTGCACCAGATTGAATCCTTCACTACGCGCCGCCGTCCGCCGGCGGGCATGGCCTGCACCATCCTTGCGTGCCGCCAGCCCAGCCTCATCACCGCCGCGCTGCGCTAAACCATTGTTCCTGCTGAACTTCCGGGAACACGGCAGGCATCGGAGCAGTGGTGCCGGCGATAGTCCGGCGATAGTCCAGCGATAGGCGGACGGCCGGCATGCCACGGCCACTGCGCCAACGCCGCGGCACGCCCGAAGGCATGCCGCGGCGCGCGGCGGCCGGGCCCCGCAGGGCCGGCCGACTGTTTTCCAAGCAGATACGGAAAATGGCGGGATATTATTCATCCCACGCCGAAGTTAATCGGCAGGAATATAGAAAGCCAATACCTGCCCTTCCTCGACCAGTTCCCCCTCGGTCACTCGATATTCGACGACATAACCGTCGGCCGGCGCTTCGACCGGAATTTCCATCTTCATCGATTCGATAATCACCAGGGTCGCGTCGCGCGCCTGCGCGGCGCCGGGTGCGGCGATGATCTTCCACAAGGTGCCGGCGGTCTCGGCCACGATGGGCACCGCGTCGGCTTGGCGTTGGTCCGGGTCTGGCATGGGGGCGTCTTCTTTTGTGCGGTTGAGGAAGGGGTGGAAGGCCGGGCTCAGTCCCGGGCGGCTTCCAGCGCGGCGAAGGCGGCATCCTGCAGCAGCGCCAGGCGCTGCGCGTACGCCAGTTCCACCAGCGCGAAGCGCACTGTCTCACCGGGCATGCGCTGCGCCAGGCGCGGCAGGTCGACCGCGATCACATGGCCGATCTTGGGATAGCCACCGGTGGTCTGGCGGTCGGCCATCAGGACGATGGGCTGGCCGTCGGGCGGGACCTGGATGGTGCCGAAGCCCACCGCCTCCGACTGCAGTTCCAGCGGCGCGCCCAGCGGCAGCGCCGGTCCTTCCAGGCGGTAGCCCATGCGGTCCGACCGGGCGCCGATGCGGAAGGCTCCGCCGGTGAAGGCGGCGTGCGCATCGGCGTGGAAATGCCGCCACTCGCGGCCGGCCACCACGCGGATCGGGGCATCCGGCGCGCTCTCCGGCTCGGACGAAAACAGGCTGCCGCCGGACGGCAGCACCGGCAGCCGGGTGTGCGGCGCGCGCAGGGCGATCACGTCGCCCTTGCGCAAGGGCTTGCCCTGCACGCCGCCGTAGCCACCGCGCACGAAGGTGCTGTGGCTGCCCATCACGGCCTCCAGCGCGAAGCCGCCGCCGACCGCCAGGTAGGCGCGCAGGCCGCGCCGGCGCTTGCCGAAGGCCAGCGTGGCGCCGGCCGGCACCACGCGCGCCTGCGCGCTCGGCAGTGGCTCGCCGTCGATGGTGGCCTCGAGATCGGCACCGCACACCGCGACCGTGGCCGCGGTGTGGAAACGCAGGGCCGGCCCCATCAAGGTGACCTCCAGCGTGGCGCAGGACGCGGCATTGCCCACGAGCGCATTGGCCAGCCGGTGCGCGCGCTCGTCCATGGCGCCGTTGGCCGGCACGCCGAGCTGCTGGAAGCCGTGGCGGCCGAGGTCCTGGAACGTGCTCAGCGCACCGGGCTTGAGCACCTCGATGGCGGCCGCGCCGGCGCGGGCTTGCATGGCGTCGCTCATCGGCCGCCTCCTTGGCTGGCGGCATGCGCCGCGGCCATGTCATCGAACTGCGCGGCCGAGACCGGCACGAAGCGCACGCGGTCGCCCGCGTCGAGCAGGCAGGGCCGGGTCCGGTGCGGATCGAACAGCGGCAGCGGCGTGCGGCCGATCAGGTTCCAGCCGCCCGGCAGCACCATCGGGTAGATCACCGACTGGCGGTTGGCCAACCCGATCGAGCCGGCCGGCACGGCGGTGCGCGGCGTGGCGCGCCGCGGCGGCGCCAGGCGCGCATCGAAGCGGCCCACATAGGGGTGGCCCGGGGCGAAGCCCAGCATCAGCACGTCGACCGGCTCGGCACTGTGCAGCGCCACCACCTCGTCGGGCGCCAGCCCGCACAGGGTGGCCACCTCTTCGAGGTCGGGACCGTGCTCGCCGCCGTAGCAGACCGGCAGCTCGACCACGCGCGCGGCGGCGGCCGACAGGTCCAGCGGCGCCGCCAGCAGCGCCGCCAGCGCCTCGCCCAGCGCCTGGTAGGGCGGCAATGCCGTGCTGGCGCCGGCCACCTCGGCCGGGTGATAGTGGATGCCGACGGTGCTCAGCGCGGGCACCACGTCGCGCACGCCGGGCAGCGCCGCCGCGCCGATGCGGGCGGCGGCCGCGCAGGCGCTGCGGTTGGCGGCAGCCAGCGCCTCGGCGCCCTGCCCCGCGTCGAACACCAGCATCAGCAGGCGATCCCCCGAGGGCTCGATGCACCAGGGCACCGGCGCGTCGGACGCGCTCGTGGCTGCCGCACTCACGGCTGCACCCCGGCAAGCACGGCTGCGGCCGGCACCGCGGCCGGGGCGGCGCTGTCGCCCACCAGCGCGGCCATCTCGCGCGCCACGAAACCGGTGTCGGCACGGCCCGCGCGGAAGTCCGCATGCGCCAGCACGCGGCCGAGGAAGTCAGCGTTGTGGCGGATGCCGGCGATGCGCGCGTGCGCCAGCGCGTCCAGCATGGCCAGGCGGGCGGCCTCGCGGTCATCGCCACGCGTGATCAGCTTGGCGATCATCGGGTCGTAGTAAGGCGTGATGATGTCGCCCTCGCGCACGCCGGTGTCGACACGCAGGCCGGGCATGGCCGGCAGCGCGAAGCATTCCAGCCGGCCCGGCGACGGCATGAAATGGCGCGCGGGGTTCTCGGCATAGAGGCGGCACTCGATGGCGGCGCCATGGCGGCGGATGTCCGCCTGCGCCACCCGCGCCAGCGTGCCGGCGGCAAGGCGGATCTGCGCCTGCACCAGGTCCCAGCCGGTGACCGCCTCGGTCACGCCATGCTCGACCTGGATGCGTGTGTTCATTTCGAGGAAGAAGAACTCGCCGCTATCGGCGTCGAGAATGAACTCGACGGTGCCGGCGCCGCTGTAGCGCTGCGACGCCGCCAGCGCCACCGCGGCGGCGCTCATGCGGGCCAGCACCTCGGCCGGCAGGCCCGGCGCCGGGCTTTCCTCGATGATCTTCTGGAAGCGGCGCTGTACCGAGCACTCGCGCTCGAACAGGTGCACCGCCGTGCCGTCGCCATAGCCGAACACCTGCACTTCGATATGGCGCGCGCGCGCCACGTAGCGCTCCAGGTAGACGCTGCCGTCGCCGAAGGCCTTGAGCGCCAGCGCCTGGGTGGAGGCCACGGTGGCCGCCAGCGTGGCCGGCCCGTCGACGCGCTTCATGCCGATGCCGCCACCACCGCCGGCGGCCTTGACCAGCAGCGGATAGCCCACCTGCGCGGCGGACGCCTCCAGTCCGTCGAGCTGCTCCGGCAGGAAGCGGGGGCTGCCCGGCAGCACCGGCACCCCGCAGGACTGCGCGATCTCGCGGGCGCGCTTCTTGTCGCCCATGTTCTCGATCGACTCGACCGAGGGACCGATCCAGCGCATGCCAGCCGCCTGGGCCGCCTGGGCAAAGGCCGTGTTCTCAGAGAGGAAGCCATAACCCGGATGCACGCCGTCGGCGCCGTGCGCCGCGCCGGCCGCCAGCACCGCCTCGGCGCGCAGATAGCTTCGGGCCGCCGGCGACGGCCCGATCGGCACGGCCACATCGGCCATCTGGCAGTGCAGCGCACCGGCATCGGCCTCGGAATACACGGCCACCGTCTCGATGCCGAGCGCCTGCGCGGCGCGGATGATGCGACAGGCAATCTCGCCGCGGTTGGCTACCAGGATTCTTCGCATAACAAACTCTGACTGCGTGGGGGCGAACGCGCGGCGCTGCAAGCGCTCGCCGCGCGGGTTGCCGGCCTGGGGCCGGTCGTCTGGATATGCAGCGTCCGCCCGCGCGGCGGCGGGCGGATGGGCGCGGGCGGGCCGCGCCGGGTGCCGGCTTACTTGGCGAACAGCGAGGCGATGTTGGCGAAGGCCTTCAGTTCCAGCGCATTGCCCGACGGGTCCAGGAAGAACATGGTGGCCTGCTCGCCGACTTCGCCCTTGAAGCGGATGTGCGGCTCGATGATGAACTGCAGGCCGGCGGCCTTGAGCTTGTCGGCGGCTGCTTCCCATTGCGCCATCGACAGCACCACGCCGAAGTGGCGCACCGGCACGGCATCGCCGTCGACCGCGCTGGTCTTGCGGTGGCCGCACTCTTCCGGCGCCAGGTGGGCGACGATCTGGTGGCCATAGAAATTGAAGTCGACCCAGTCCTCGGCGCTGCGGCCTTCCGAGCAGCCCAGCAGGTCGCCGTAGAACTCACGGGCGCTGGCGATGCTGTGGACCGGGAAGGCCAGGTGGAACGGGGGCAGGACGGCAGTGGATTCGCTCATGGTGGACAGGCTCTCGCAATCGGTGCGGTTCGGTTGTGGGGTCGGGCGGCCCGCCTCGCCTTGGCTGTCTCGGCAGTCGGTGCGAGGTGGGCCGCCACTGAGATGCAGTCTATGCATGACGAATCATGATGAAAAGCGATATATTTTTGACCTTAGCACCACCAAAATTGATGAATCACCATGCTGCGAGAACTGCGCACCTTGATCGCCGTGGCCCGCCACGGCACCTTCGCCGGCGCGGGGGCCCGCATCGGCCTGACCCAGTCGGCGGTCAGCGCCCAGATCCACCGGCTCGAAGAGGAACTGGGCTTCCCGCTGTTCGACCGGACCGGACGCTCGGCCCGGCTCAATGCCTCCGGCCGCGAAACGCTGGCCCTGGCCGAGGAACTGATCACGCTGTATGACCGCCTGGGCCACCAGGGCCTGGCCGCCCAGGGCAACGCCATGGTGCGCATCGGCGCCATCGCCTCGGCGCAGGCCACCTTCCTGGCCGATGCCATCGCCCGCTTCCGCGCCGAGCTGCCCGCATGCCGCATCCGCGTGGTGCCCGGCGTCTCGCTCAACCTGCTCGGCCAGGTCGATGCCGGCGAAGTCGACATCGCGGTGATGATCCGCCCGCCCTATGCGCTGCCGGCCGAGCTGGAATGGCGCTCCCTGCTGCGCGAGCCCTTTGTGCTGCTGGCGCCGGCCGCGCTGGCCGGGCGCGGCTGGCGCGAGGTGGTCGAGAGCGAGCCCTTCATCCGCTACGACCGCGGCTCGTTCGGCGGACGCCTGGTCGACCAGTTCCTGCGCCAGCAGCGGCTGGCCGTGCAGGAGGCCATCGAACTGGACGAACTGGAAGGCATTGCGCAACTGGTGGCGCGCGGACTTGGCGTCGCGCTGCTGCCGCGCACACTGGCGGGCGGCCATTGGCCGGCGCAAGTGGTGGCGCTGCCGCTGGGGGATGAGACCTTCTACCGGGAGGTCGGACTGGTCGAGCGCGCGCGCCACAGCCGGCAGCCGGTGGCAAGCCGGCTCGCCGAACATATCGGGGCGGCGGCGCAGATGCTGGTGGAGGGGCAGGAGAAGGCGGCGCGCGTGCGCGGCCGCCGGCGCGCGGACGGACCATGACGGTCCGTGACGGCCGCGCGCAGGGCGCCGCCGGAACCGCCGCCGCGGACTCAGACGATGGACGAGTCGTCGTTCAGGAAATCGTCGTTATCGAGGCCGGCATCGAGGCCGGAATCGAGGCCGGAATCGAGGAAGCTGCCGTCCGATGCCCGCTCGCGCGCGTCGAAGGCGCTGCCGCCATCACCGTTGTCGTAGTAGTTGTTGACGACCGTGGTTTCGGCCGGCATCGAACCCAGCGCCGGCTGGCCGAAGAAACCGCCGCCGCCGCTGTTGCGGTGAAACAGGTTCTCGAGGCCCTGGAACAGGAAGGCACCTCCGGCCACGCCCGCGGCAGTGCTGGCGATGCTGCCGAGTGCGCCGCCCAGGCCGCCGCCGAGGAAGCCGGGCCGGGCCGGCTGCGGCACGGATTGCGGCATCGGTTGCTGCATGGACGGCGGCATCGGCTGCGGCGCGGGCTGCATCGAGGCCGGCATGGCGGCGGGCGGCACCGCGCGACCGGCGCTGTTGCCCCAGGCGCTGTCCCCATCGAGGAAGTGGCTGCCACCGTTGACCTGCGCTGCCTGCGCTGCCTGCAACTGGCTCTGCAGCGTGGCGATCTGCGCCTTGGCCGAGGCCAGCGCATGGTCCAGCAGCATGGCGCGCTGGACCAGCAGGTAGGCCGCGTCCGGCTGCCGCGCGGCCGCGTCGGCGATGCGCGCTTCGGCCTGCGCGTCCTTGGTGCCGGTGTTGGCCTGCACCAGCTGGGTCAGGAAGGTGTCCAGGGCCTGCATTTCTTGGGGGGTCATGCTCTCTCCCGTCGGAGTGGTTCAGTACGCCCACAGTCTATGGACCGAGTCTTAAGCGGAAATTAAGAAGGTGCCGGGCGCAACCACGCCAGCCGGCTGGCGCCGGCGCCTGGCTCGCCGCAAACCCGTGGCGGCCGGGGCCGGCAGCCGCCGGCTTCAGTGCGTGGCGACAACCTCGCCCGTGCCATCATGGACCGGCAGGCCGGCGCGCCGGTCGAGGCGCCCGCTCAGCGTGGTCAGGGCCAGCGCGCCCAGCGTGACGAGCCCCGCCAGCCACGGCGTGGTGCCGAGGCCCAGGTGGTCGACGATCAGCCCGCCGGCCCAGGCGCCACCCGCCACGCCGAGGTTGAAGGCGGCGATATTGAAGCCCGCGGCCACGTCGGCAGCCTGCGGCGCGACCGCCCTCGCCTGGCGCACCACATAGAGCTGCAGCCCGGGCACATTGCCGAAGGCCACCGCGCCCCAGGCCAGCACCGTCAGCGCCGCCGCCCAGCGGTAGTGCGCGGTGACACCCAGCACCAGCAGCACCACGGCGAGCAGCAGGAAGATGCGCTGCAGCGCCGGTACCGGGCCCAGCCGGTCGGCCAGGCGGCCGCCCCAGACGTTGCCCAGCGCCACCGAGACGCCGTAGGCGACCAGCACCAGGCTGACCTGGCCCGGGGTGAAACCGGCCAGCTCCTGCAGGATTGGGGCGAGGAAGGTGAAGGCGATCAGCGAGCCGCCGTAGCCGGTCGCCGTCATGGCATAGACCAGCAGCAGGCGCGGCCGCGCCAGCACCTCGAGCTGCTGGCGCAGCGGCGCGGGAGCGGCCTGGGCGATGTTGCCCGGCACGAACAGCAGGCTGCCCAGCAGCGCCACCACGCCGAAGCCGGCCACCACCAGGAAGGTCGCGCGCCAGCCGAAATGCTGGCCGATGAAGGTGCCCAGCGGAATGCCGGCGACGAAGGCCACCGTCATGCCGCTGAACATGGTGGCGATGGCGCGGGCGGCCCGCTCGCGCGGCACCAGGGTGGTGGCGATCACCGAGCCGATCGAGAAGAACACGCCGTGCGCCAGGCCGGTCAGCACGCGCGCGGCGACCAGCACGCCGTAGCCGGGCGCCAGCCAGGCCAGCAGATTGCCCAGCGTGAACAAGACCATCAAGCCGGCCAGCAAGGTCTTGCGCGGCACGCGGGCGGTCAGCGCGGTCAGCACCGGCGCGCCCACGGCGACGCTCAGCGCGTACAGGCTGACCAGCAGTCCGGCCGATGGCAGGCGGATACCGAGGTCGGTGGCGATGGTGGGAATCAGGCCGACGATGACGAATTCCGTCGTGCCGATAGCAAAAGCGCTGAGGGTCAGCGCAAGCAGGGCGAGAGGCATGGTGGACTGGGTCCGGTGGTCACGATGGACCGCAGTCTGCCGCGCTTACCTTTGCAGAAAAAGCAGGGGGAAGCGGAAATACTCTTGAACTGGAATCAACAATGAAGCGCTCGCGGCGCGCGGCAGAGCGGCATCGCGCTGACCCGCGGTCGTGCCATCGCGCCGTGGCTGCCTGTCCACCCCGACATCACGGATCGCGTCTTGTTCGGACAGGATGGGCGACACATGGAGCCAGGCAACGCGCTGCTCCCGGCAATACAAAGGCAATACAAAGGTTGCGATCGGCATGATTCCTGGCCCGGCCGGGTGCTAGCGTGCACCTGCCTTGTTATGCACATCTCATCGATCTTGTATAGCGTATAGATACGCTATACACTACAAGCACCTTGTCAGCCATCCGATGATCAAGCACTTCGCCCATGCCGGACTCAGGAAGTTCTTCGAAACCGGATCGAAAGCCGGGATCCAGCCTCACCACGCGGACCGGCTGCGCAAGCAGCTCGGCGCCTTGAACCACGCGACGCGTCCTGAAGACATGGGAGTCCCCGCCTGGGGCCTGCATGCACTGAGCGGCGGCATGGCGGGCTGCTGGTCGGTCTCGGTCAATGCGAACTGGCGGCTGACCTTCCGCTTCGAGGACGGCCACGCTTATGTCGTCGACTACCAGGACTATCACCAGCAACGCCAGCAACACTAGCAAGACCAGGAAACCATCATGACTCCCATGCACAACCCGCCGCACCCCGGCGCGGTGCTGAGCGACTGGCTCGAGGGCCTGGACGGCATCACCATCACCGCCTTCGCGGCACACCTTGGCGTCACGCGCGCAACGCTGTCGCGCATCCTGAACGGCCATGCGTCGATCACGCCGGACATCGCCATCCGCCTGGAGGAAGCCCTGGGTGCCAGCCGCGAGATGTGGTGCGGCATGCAGATGGCCTACGATCTGTGGATCGCGGCGCAGAAGCCGCGCAAGCGTATCGAGCCGCTGGCGCGGCCGGCGATCGCGGTAAAAAAGGAAGACACCACCGGCGCCTGAAAGCAGGGGACCGGGAGATGGCGCGCGGGCCGGCGCCGGGCACTGCAAGCACCGGCGACATGCCCCGTGCCGGGCTACCGTGCCGGCGCGGGCCCGGTGGTCAAGGCTTGCGCGTCAACACCGCATACAGCTTGTCCTTGAGCATCAGCTTTTCCTTCTTCAAGGTCTCGATAGAGACACCATCGATCGGGATCTTGCCCTCCTCCATCTGCTGGATCTGCTGGTCCAGCTCGCTGTGACGATCGACCATCTTGGCGAAATGCCCATCCTTGGCACAAAGACGGTCGATCTGCTCACGGTACTCAGGGAACATGGCTGACTCCTCGCTCTAGGGATGAAGGAAGATGGCCGGCGCACCGCCCCGCAGGGCAGTCGCTGCTTGCATGCGCGCCGGCGGCCTGCCAGGCGGGAACCACGCGGATCAGCGCTGCACGGCTTGCCCGCCTGCGCGTCATGCTATCACCGCTGTCGCGCAGGGCAAGCCCGCCGCTGCGGCGGCCGGCAGCAAGTGCGCAGCACGGCATCCCTCCAGGCACCGGCCCGTGCTCCGCTGCCGCGCGTGCTGCGGCGCAGCGATACGGGGCCGCCGCCTTTACAGTTCCAGCACAATGCGCTGGCCGGTGCGGGCACGCGAGCAGCAGGCCATCATGCGGCCATTGGCCTCGCGCTCGGCTCGCGTCAACACCACGTCGCGGTGCTCGACCTGGCCCGACAGCACGCGCACCTCGCAGGAGCCGCACAGCCCTTCTTCGCAGTCGCTGGCGACGTCGATGTTGGCACGCCGCAGCGTGGCCAGCAGCGTCTGGCCGGCGGGCACCTCCAGCACGAGGCCCGAGTCCTTCAGTTCGACCGTGAAGGGCGCATCGGCGGCCGGATCCGTGCCGCCGGTGCCGTGGAAATGCTCGATGCGCAGCGCGTCGCCGGGCAGCGCGGCGCAACAGTCCTGCAGCGCCTCCAGCATGCGCGCCGGTCCGCAGGCATAGACCTGGGTATCGGCACTGGCGCCGGCCAGCAGCGCGGCGAAGTCGGCGCGCTGCCCTTCGTCGCCGGCGTAGACGTGCAGCCGTTCGCCGTGCAGCGCGGCCAGCTCGTCGAGCAGCGCCATCGAGGCGCGCGCACGGCCGCTGTAGTGCAAGGTGTAGTCGATGCCCAGCTCGCGCGCGCGGCGCGCCATCGCGCTGATCGGCGTGATGCCGATGCCGCCGGCGACCAGCACCGCGCGCCGGCAGCCCTCGTCGAAGCGGAAATGATTGCGCGGGCCGCGGATGGTCAGGCGCGCGCCGGCCCGGACGTTTTCATGGAGCCAGCGCGAGCCGCCGCGCCCGGCCTCCTCCTTCAGCACGGCGATCTCCAGCACGCCCGGCTCGGACGGATCGCCGCACAGCGAGTACTGGCGCGACAGGCCGGTGCCGCCGCAATCCACGTCGATATGCGCGCCGGGCGACCAGCGCGGCAGCGCGCGCCCATCGGCCGGGCGCAGGCGCAGCCGCAGCACGCCCTGCGCCGCGGCTGCCACGCTCTCCACCACCATCGCGCGGCCGGCCGCATGGCGCACCGGCTCGCCGACGCGCACCGGCGCCTGCGCGTCGCGCAAGGCGGGGCGGGCGCGCTCGGGATTGGCGGCCGGGTCCCATTCCACCCACAGGTGCTCCGGACCGCGGAAAGAGGTGTTCGGCACATAGGTGAAGCGCTGTGCCGGCAGGCGCAGGTGCGGCAGGCGCCGGGTCAGTTCCTGCAGGATGACCTGGAGCTCCATGCGCGCCAGGTTCTTGCCCATGCACTGGTGCGAGCCGTAGCCGAAGGTCAGGTGATCGACGGCATTGTCGCGGCGGATGTCGAACAGGTCGGCATCCTCGAAATGCGCCGGATCGTGGTTGGCCGACGAGGTGACGATCAGCAGCTTGGCGCCGGCCGCGAGCGGCACGCCGCCGACCACGGTGTCGCGCGTGACCACGCGGCGCCAGGCCGCCACCGAGCCGTTGTGGCGCAGGCATTCTTCGACCGCGTTGGGGATCAGGCCCGGATCGGCGCACAGCTCGCGCCAGGCGTCGGGATGCTGCAGCAGCAGCTTGATGGCATTGGCGGCGGCATTGGCGGTGGTCTCGTGGGCAGCGACGATGCCCGCCATCATCATCGAATGCAGGTAGGAATCGGTCACGACGTCCGGCAGTTCCCGCTGCTTGCGGATGCCGTATTGCATCCAGCCGGGCGCGTCGGGATCCTGCCGCATCTTGTCGAGGATGCGGCCGGCGAGCTGCCAGAAGTTGCCCACCGCATGCGCCACCGCCACCTGCTCCTCGGAGCGCGGGCGGCCCCAGGTATTGACGGTATGCGCGATCGAGTAGCGCCGCAGCGTGTCCATGTCCTCCTCGGGCACGCCGAGGAAATGCAGGGCGACCGTCAGCGGTACCTCCCACAGCAACTGGTCGACCAGGTCGGCGCGGCCGTCGTCGATGAAGCGGTCGACGTAGTCGCGCACCAGCTGGCGCACCATCGGCTCGTGATGCTGCAGCGCCTCCGGCGTGAAGGGCTCCATCAGCGCGCGCCGGCGCGGCATGTGGGCGGGCTCGTCCTCGTTGACCAGCGTGCGGTTCATCGCATAGCCATAGGACGCCAGCACCGCATTGGCCTCGGGCCCGGTCGGCGTGATCTTCTCCAGCGCGATCGCGGGGCTGAAGGTCAGGTTGTCGCGGAAGACCGCCTTGATGTCGTCGTAGCGGGCCACCACCCAGTAGCCCAGGCGCGGACTGTAGAACACCGGCTCCTGCTCGCGCGCCCAGCGTACATACTCGGGCGGGTCCTGCTGGTAGGCGTCGGAGAAGGGATCGAAGGCGGCCGCCTGCGCGCTGACCGCTTCGGGCGCACCGGCCGGGCAAGCGCCCGCGGCAGGCGGTGCGGCGTGGAAGGGGCAACCCCCGCTCGGTGGCGTGGCGGTGGCGTCGGACATGGCTTGGCTCCTGCGGGAAGGGACGCGGGCCGCGCACACGCGGCCCGTTCGATGCGGTCGATGCGGTCGATGCGGTCGATGCGGTGGCTTCAGTCGAGCGTGATCTTGAGATCGCGGATCAGCTTGTGCCAGCGCGCGGTTTCGGCGCGCAGCATGTCGGCATACTCGGCCGGGCTGTTACCCACCGGCTCGACGCCGAAGTCGACCAGCTTCTGGTGCACGCCGGGCTCCCTGATGGCGGCCACCACCTGGCGGTTGAGCACCGCCACCACCTCGGGAGGCGTGGCCGCAGGCACCACCATGCCGACCAGCGCCGCCGCCTCCACCTTGCGATAGCCTGCCTCGGCAAAGGTCGGCACCTCGGGCAGCTGCGGCAGCCGCACGGCGTTGGCCACCGCCAGCGGCCTCACCTTGCCGGCCTTGATGAAGGCCGCGCCGGCCGCGTAATCGACCATCATGGCCGGGATCTGGCCCGCGGCCACGTCGGACAGCGCCGGCGCAGCGCCGCGGTAAGGCGCGTGGGTCATGTTCAGGCCGGCCTCCACCTTCAGCAGTTCCATGGCGAGGTGATGCGGGCTGCCGGCCCCGGCCGAGCCGTAGTTCACGCCGGCGGGACTCGCCTTGGCCTGGGCGATGAAATCCTGCACGGTCCTGGCGGGCGAGGCCGGCCCCACCACCAGGATCATCGGGAAGCGGCCCATCAGCGTGACCGGCGCGAAATCCTTGCCCGGGTTGTAGCTGAGCGTCTTGTACAGCGCCGGGTTGAACACCAGGGTGCCGTTGTCGGCCGACAGCACGGTGTAGCCGTCGGCCGGCGCGTGCGCCGTCTCGGCCGCGCCGATGGCGGTATTGCCGCCCGGCTTGTTGTCCACCAGCACCGGCTTGCCGACGCGCGTCGCCAGGCCCTGGCCGATGGTGCGCGCCAGGAAATCCGACCCGCCGCCGGCGGCATAGGGCACCACCCAGCGGATGGGCTTGGCGGGATAAGCATCGGCGCGGTTGCCGTCGGCCTGGGCCGGCGGCAGCACGCCGAACAGGGAAAGGGTCAGCAGGCCGGCAAGGCGGCCGCGGGTCTTGTTCATGGTGTCTCCTGTCTTTCCTTTGGTGGCCGGCGGTCGACTTGCCGCCCGGCTCGTTGCTTTGTCTGTCTACTGGCTCGTTTGCGTAAATCATATACGCATTGCGTAATTTGATGCCACAGGTTAACTTCGGGGTTTACCTGGGCCCCGCACCGGAGCCCGCCTGCCCTTGCCCCACCCGCCCGAGGAATCCATGCCCCGCGCTCCGCATCGCGCCCCGCCGTCCGGCAGCCTCCCTGCCCCGTCCGAGCCCGAGCCGCCGGCGCGGCCGCGCGAGCGCCGCCAGCGCGTGCAATCGGCCGCCACCGGCATGGCCGTGCTGAAGGCGCTGGCGCGCCTGGGCGGGCAGGCCAGCCTGACCGCGCTGGCGGCGCAGGTCGACGAGAGTCCGGCCAAGGTGCATCGCTACCTGGTCAGCCTGGTCGAAGAAGGCCTGGTGGTGCAGCAGGCCGGCAGCCAGCTCTACCGGCTGGGGCTGGAAGCGCTGCAGATCGGGCTGGCGGCGATGCGCCAGGCCGATCCGATCCGCGCGGCCGAAGCCTCGCTGGTACGCCTGCGCGAGCGCCTGGAAGTGACCTGCTTCGTGGCTGTGATGGGCAACAAGGGCCCGACCATCGTGCGCTTCGAGGAGCCAGGCTTGCCGGTCACGGTGAACGTGCGGGTCGGCTCGGTGCTGCCGCTGCTGTGGTCGGCTACCGGCAGGGTCTTCC
Source organism: Cupriavidus sp. USMAHM13 (assembly GCF_001854285.1). Taxonomy (NCBI): domain Bacteria; kingdom Pseudomonadati; phylum Pseudomonadota; class Betaproteobacteria; order Burkholderiales; family Burkholderiaceae; genus Cupriavidus; species Cupriavidus sp. USMAHM13. Next base: position 1,247,838 of record NZ_CP017752.1, on the reverse strand, counting down.
TGGGCCTGCTCGACGCCGCGCGCGTGCAAGGGCTGGCAGCGGAGGAACTGGCGCAGGCCACGCCGGAGCAACGGGCCCAGCTCGACCCGCGCGACCCCATCGGGCGGCTGCGCGAGACCGTGCGTGCCGGCGGCTGTGCCGCGGTGCGCGACACCAACCTGAAGGGCATCAGCGCCGTGGCGGCACCGGTGTTCGACTGCCACGGCCGCCTGTGCGCGGTCATGGCCGCGCTGGGCGCGACCGGCGGCTTCGACCCGGCACTGGACGGGCCGGTCGCGCTGGCACTGCGCGAGGAAGCCTTGGCGGTCAGCCGGGAGCTGGGGTATGGGGGCGCGGCCGACTGAGCGGCAGCGCGCCATCCTCAGGTCCGCGCCGGCGTGCCGGCCGTCCGGCGAGCCGCCTCAGGCCTTGAAATCCCAGCTCATCTGTTCGAGCAGCCCGACCCCGTGCGAGGTACGCATGCACTCGCTCACATAGTCGGTGATGGGCAAGGGCTCGAAGCCGATCTCGTCGCGCAGCCGCTGGTTGTCGAAGACATAGCCCAGTTCGGCGAAGCCTGCGTAGAGGCGCAGCGCCCGCTCGATCAGGCGGCGGTTGCCGAGGCCTTCGGCGCGTGCCACGTCGCGCGCCAGCGCCGGCAGTTCGTCCGGCGCGCAGGCACGGTAAGGCAGGGCCTCGTCGGTGCGTGCGCAATCGTCCATGGCCGCCAGGACCTGGGCGATGGTCGGCGCCGCCGCGCCGGCCGACAGGTGATAGGCGCGGAAGCGCAGTTCGGGCTTGAGGGCGAGGCGCAGCAGCGCCTGCGCGCAGTCGTCCCCGGCGATCACGTCCAGCCGCGTCTGCGGCCGCACGGTATAGCGGCGGGTCCGGTGGATGATGCGGAACAGCCAGAAGATGCTGGCCGAAGGCTGCGTGCCCAGCACGGTGTGGCCCACCACGATGGACGGGCGGGCCACCACCAGCGGCAGCGACGGGTAGCGCTGCCGCAGCAGCTGCTCCACCTCCTGCTTGCTGCGCGTGTAGGGCACCAGGTGGCCGCCGGCGTCGTGCGGCGCGCCGGGTGCGGCTTCCATGCCGGTCCCGTCCTGCGCGCCGTGCGCGCTTTCGCCGTACCCTGCGCGGCCTTCTTCGATCACCGTCTCGGCCACGCGCGCGCCGCGCCGCGTGCCGCAGGCCATGGCCGTGCCCACATGGATGAAGCGGCGCAGCGCGGCGCTGCCGGCGAAGTGCGAGGCGAAGCGCAGCGTATCTTCCACGTTGACCCGCGTCACGCGTTCATCGGCCGAGAACGAGGCCATCGCCGCGCAGTTGATCAGGTGCGTGACACGCGCCAGCCGGGCCTGCTGCGCCGGCGTAAACGGCGTGCCCAGTTCGCCCAGCAGGATGTTCTCTTCGCCGAGCCAGGCGGTGCGGCTGGGCGGCAGCCCGCACTGCCGGGCGTTGGCGCGCAGCCGCCCGAGCGCCTCGGCGGCGCTGCCCGCGCGCACCAGGCACAGCAGGCGGCTGCTCAATCCGGCATTGACCGCGGCCACCAGCACGTTGCCACCGATGAAGCCGGTGGCGCCGGTCAGCAGCAGGCATCCGACCTCGCCCTGCGTGCGGGAGCCCGCGGCACCGCCTCCGATCTGCTGCCCGCTGGCGTGCCAGTTCCACATCATGATGCCCTCCTAGAAGGTGTAGTTGAGCGACGTCATGCCGAACACCTGCTGCCTGCTCTGCACGATGGGACTGTCGCCCGCGTCGCCCAGCAGCCGGCTCACCGTCACCAGCGTGCGCACCGACCAGGCGCGCGACAGTTCGACGTTCCACGCCAGCGACAGGCTGGCGCTGTCGATGCCCGCCTTGGTCGAGTAGGGGCGGAAACCACTGGCGGCCGACTGGACATCGGTGACGCCGAAGAAGGTCTGGGTGTAGCGGCGCGAGCCGAAGTGGATGCCCGGCGTCAGGGTCAGCGTATGCATGCCGCGCTGGTACAGCGGCACGGCCAGGTCGAGATGGCCGCTGAGGCCGCGCTCGCGGTGCGTCAGCGGCACGTCCAGCGTCAGGCTGGCGACGGCGCCGCCATAGACCGGCACGCCGACCTGGAAGGAGCTCATCAGCGAGCCCTGGACCTTGCCCATGCCCTTGAGGTGGTCCGAGCCGGCCAGGTCGGTGCGGTTGCGGTCGCTGCGCCCCGTGGCATAGCCGAAGGCACCGGTGACGAACATGCCGTTGGCGAACTTGTAGGTGTAGCCCGCGCCTTGCAGCAGGTCGATGAAGGCGCCGTTGCCGAAGTCGGCACGGAACAGCGGCGCGCCCAGCGCGCGGTATTGGTTGCTGCCGATGTAGCGCGGGCCGGCGCCGGCGGCGGCGCCCACGGTATAGGTGATCTCGGCCTGCGCGGGCCCGGCCAGCCCGGCCACGACAAAGGCCGCCAGCGCTGGCGGCATGCGGCGCGCCCTGCGGCGCGCACTTTGGCTTTTGCTCTCGACGTCCACACATCCTCCGATTGGTGATCGAAGTCGGCAGATTAGAGAGGCCGGGGCGCGAAGTCTGTCCTGATTCCTCGCGAAATCTTGTCCAATTGTGCCAATTTGTCCGCAAGCGTCGCCGCCAGCCGGCCGCACCGCCAGGACAGCTAGAATCGGCACTTTCCGTACCCCCGAGGATCCGCCATGAACGAGGCGATGGCCAAGCATCAGGTTCTGTTGATCGAGGACGACGACCGCCTCGCCCAACTGGTCAGCGAGTACCTGGGCAACTACGAGTTCTCCGTCCAGGTGGTACGCCGCGGCGACATCGCGGTGGACGCGGTGCGCCGGCTCCAGCCCGATCTCGTCATCCTCGACCTGATGCTGCCGCACCTGGACGGCATGGAAGTGTGCCGCGGCATCCGCGCCTTCTCGCGGGTGCCGGTGCTGATCCTGACCGCGCGCGTGGACACCTACGACCAGGTCGCGGGGCTGGAGCTCGGCGCCGACGACTACGTGGTCAAGCCGATCGAGCCGCGCCTGCTGGTGGCGCGCGCCCGCGCCCTGCTGCGTCGCGCCGCCGCCCAGGGCGGCGCGGCAGCGCACGCCTCGGCCGACGACGACCTGGTGTTCGGCTCCTTGGTGATCTCGCCACCCAACCGGCGCGTGGTCTGGCGCGGCCAGCCAGTCGACCTGAAGACGGCGGAGTTCAACCTGCTGCTGATCCTGGCGCGTGCCGCCGGCAAGGTGCTCAGCCGCGACGACATCCTCAAGCAGCTGCGCGGCATCGAGTTCGACGGCATCGACCGCACCGTGGATTCCGGCATCTCGCGGCTGCGCCGCCGCTTCGAAGACGCGGCGCCAGAGCCGCAGAAGCTCAAGACCATCTGGGGGCGCGGCTACCTGTTCAGCCCCTCGGCCTGGGAGGAATGAATGGTCCGCTCCCTGCTCAAGCTCTACCTGCTGGTGATGCTCGCCGCGGCCGCCGCGGTGATCGGCATCAACAAGACCTTCATCCCCCTGTTCCACGACATCATCACCGCCGCCGAGCGGGAGAACCGCAAGGGCTACGTCTTCGCGCTGCAGCACTACCTGGACCAGTTCCCCGGCGCCCGCCGGGACGAGGGGCTGCGCTATCTGCAGGCACACGCACTGGAGCGCTTCGACATGGCCAGAGCGACCGACATCGCCCGCCTCGACGCCAGCCAGCAGCGTGACCTGCACGACGGCAAGCTGGTGCTGAGCCGCGACGGCCAGCACTACTACGTGCCCCTGCACGACGGCTCGATCCTGCATGCGGCGACGGTCGATTCCAACAACGACCTCAGGATCTCGGTGGTCGGCTATTCGTTGATCGCGCTGGCCACGCTGCTGTCGATCGTGACCTGGGTCTGGTACCACTGGCGCGACCTGGCGCGCCTGCAGCAGGCTGCGCGCGACTTCGGCGCCGGCCAGCTGTCCACGCGCGCGAAACTGTCCCGGCGCTCCAACATCACCGAGCTGGCCCAGCAGTTCAACGAGATGGCCGAGCGCATCGAGGCCTCGATCGTGCACCAGCGCGAGATGATGCACGGCATCTCGCACGAGCTGAAGACACCGATCGCCCGGCTGGAGTTCGGCATCGCGCTGCTGCAGTCCGGCGGCGGCGGCGCCCAGGCGGAGGCGCGCCAGGCGCTGCGCCTGGACGACCTGCGCAAGGACGTGCGCGAACTCGACGAACTGGTGACGGAACTGCTGACGCTGGGGCAGCTCGAGCAGGGGGCGACGCCGATGCTGCTGATGCGCGTGTCGGTCAGCGAGCTGATCGACAGCGTGGTGGCCAGCGTCGCCAATGACGTGGCCGACCAGCAGCTCACGCTCAACGCGGGTACCGGCGGCCCCGTCGGCCACCATGTGTGCGACCCGCGCCTGGTGGCGCGCGCCCTGCTCAATCTTTGCCGCAACGCCACCCGCTATGCGCGCAGCGCCATCCGCCTGCATGCCGAGACCGACGCCGGCGGCTCGCTGCGCCTGTGCGTCGAGGATGACGGGCCCGGGGTGCCGCCCGAGGAACGCGAGCGCATCTTCGAACCCTTCCACCGTCCCGATGCCAGCCGCAACCGCCACACCGGCGGCTTCGGCCTGGGGCTGGCCATCGTGCGCCGCATCGTCCTGCTGCATGGCGGCCAGGTGACGCTGGACAGCAGCGACAGCGGCGGCGCGCGCTTCGTCATCACCCTGCCGCCGATGGCCGAGCCGGGCATGCTGGCTGCCGGCGCGGCGCCGCGCGTAGCCTGAGCACGCCGCCTCGCTCCGCGCGGCTTGCCGCTCAGCGGCGTGCTGCGTCGCGCGGCACGCCCAGCCACATCGCCAGGCCGCTGGCCAGCAGCAGCGCGGACAGCAGGTAGAGCGCGTTGTCCATGCTGCCGGTGTGCGTCTTGATCTGGCCGATCACCCACGGGCTGACGATGCCGCTGGTGATGCCGATGCTGCTGATGAAGGCGATGCCGGCGGCCGCCGTGCCGGCCGGCAGGTGGCTCGGCGGCAGCGACCAGAAGATCGGCAGCGCGGCGAAAATCAGCACGCAGGCCAGCGACAGCAGCGCCAGCATGGCGCCGAAGCTGGGCAGGTGCAGCGTCAGCGCGGCCAGGGCCAGCGCCCCGCCGGCGGTGCAGGCCAGGAAATGGCGGTGGCGTTCGGCGCGCCGGTCGGAATGGCGCGCGATCACGAACAGCCCGACGGCGCCGACCGCGTTCGGCACCACCGAATAGAGGCTCACCGAGACCACGTCCTGGATGCCGAAGTCGCGGATCATCAGCGGCATCCAGAAGCTCAGCGTCAGCGAACCGCAGGTCAGCGCGAAGTAGATGAAGGCAAACAGGTAGACGCGCGGATTGGCCAGCGCGTGGCGCAGCGCGCGCAGCGAGTGGGCGTGGGCGGCGTGGGCGCCATCCTCGCGCTGCGCCACCAGGAAGCGCTTCTCCGTCTCCGACAGCCAGCCGGCCTGCGCGGGCCCGTCGACCAGGTAGTACGCCGCGGCCAGGCCGAGCAGCACCGCCGGCGCGCCTTCGAGCGCGAACATCCACTGCCAGCCGTAGAGGCCGAGCACGCCGGCGAAGTCGCGCATGATCCAGCCGGACAGCAGCCCGCCCAGCACGCCCGCCACCGCCACCCCGGCGAAGAAGATGGCCATCACCGCGGCGCGGCGGCGCGCCGGGAACCAGTAGGTCAGGTAGAGCACGATGCCGGGGAAGAAGCCGGCCTCGAACACGCCCAGCAGGAAGCGCAGCGCGTAGAAATGCGCCGGCGTCGAGACCAGCATCATACCGACCGAGGCCAGCCCCCACAGCAGCATGATGCGGGTGAAGGTGCGGCGCGCGCCGAAGCGTGCCAGCAGCAGGTTGCTGGGCACCTCGCACAGCACGTAGCCGACATAGAAGACCGCGGCGCCGAGGCCGTACATCGCATCGCTGAAGCCGAGGTCGTGCTTCATCTGCAACTGGGCGAAGCCGATGTTGATGCGGTCCAGGAAGGACACCACGTAGCAGACGAAGAGGAAGGGGATGATGCGCAGCCACACCTTGCGGTAGAGCGCGTCTTCATCGGGCAAGGCGGGGGCCTGGGGCGCGAGCGCCCCGGCATGGGATTGCGTCATGGTAAGTCTCCGGTTGGGGGCTGCCCCCCGCTGCGGGGGGGCGCTTCCGCCTACGTCTGTTGCGTCTGGGCGGGACGGCCGGCCGCGGCGCGCTGCCGTGGCCGGCTGGCATGCCGCTGGCGCGGCCGCCGGGTCGTGGCCTGGCCGGCGCTGGCGCCGGCGCGCGGCGGCTTCACGTGGCCTCGGGCGGTTTCAGGCCGCTTCAGGCCGCTTCAGGCCGCTTCAGGTGCGCTGCGACAGCACACCCTCGCGCGCCAGCCGCATCGCATCCAGCAGCACGGCATGGTCGCCGATATGGTTGGCCAGCAGCAGGATCAGCTGCGCATTGGCCGCCTGGCTCTGCGCCTCGTCGAGATCGCGGTGCATCTCGATCAGCGCTTCGTAGAAGTCGTCGGGGCGGCTCAGGTTGGGGTGGGTATGGACTGCCATCTGGATGTCTCGCTCGGTGGTACTTGGTGGTACTCGGTGGTGCTCAGTGGTGCTCGGGATGCTCGGGATGCTCGGGATGTTCGGTAGTGCCCTGTCGTACTGGCGTCCTCTCGCCAGCGGCCCGGCGCGGGACGCGCGCCGCCACGGCCGCCGCGCAGGCGGCGGGCCGGATCGGCTGCGCGGGCCGGAACGGGACGCTCAGGCCGCGGCGAGCGCGGCCGCCGCACCTGACCCGGCGGGGCCGGCGGCACCCTGCCCTGCCTGGCCCGCCTGGCCCGCCTGCCCGGTCGCCCGGCGCAGCGCGGCCGCGACCGCCGCCGCGTCGGCATGGCGCCAGCGCGCGCACACATGCTGGTCCGGGCGGATCAGGTAGACCGTGCCCGGCTGGGCGTCGTAGCGTTGCGCCGCCAGGCCCTGGAGGTCCGCCAGCACGGTCGCGTCCGGCCAGGCCGGCGTGCCGGCCTGCGCGTCGGCGCCCGCGCCGGTGACGAAGACCGGCTTCAGCGGCAGGGACCGCAGCGCGCGCAGCGTGCCGGCGTCGAAACGCTCCGGCGCGCCGAACGCCAGCAGCGTGAAGGCATCGCCCAGGCTGCCCAGCAGCCATGACTCGCCGCGCGCGCCGGCCACCGGCGCGTCGACGCAGGCCGCGCCCGGCACCATGGCGCCGGCGAAGGCGTCGCCATCGGGCGTGTTCAGCGGCGAGCCGTGCAGCACGGCCGGCACCGACAGGCGGCCGCTGTTGACCAGTTGCCGCGCGAAGGCATGCCGCTTGGCCAGCGTCAGCACCGCGTCGCGGAACAGCCGGCTGACGGGGCTCTTGGGCGTGATGAAATCGGTGGAACGGGTGGAATTGCGGATGTTCTCGTCAGCGGCGTACTCGCGCTCGCTGGCATAGCTGTCCAGCAGGCTGTCCGGGGCGCGCCCGTCCAGCACGTAGGCCAGCTTCCAGGCCAGGTTCTCGGCATCCTGCACGCCGCTGTTGGCGCCGCGCGCGCCGAACGGCGAGACCCCGTGCGCCGAATCGCCGGCGAACAGCACGTGGCCGTGGCGGAAGCTGTCCATGCGCAGGCAGGAGAAGGTGTAGACGCTGACCCACTCCAGCTCGAACTTCGCGTCCGGGCCGAGCAACGCTCGCACGCGCGGGATCACGCGCTCCGGCGCCTTCTCCAGCACCGGATCGGCATCCCAGCCGAGCTGGAAGTCGATGCGCCAGACATTGTCCGGCTGGCGGTGCAGCAGCACCGACTGGTTGGGATGGAAAGGCGGGTCGAACCAGAACCAGCGCTCACTGGGAAAGCCGGCCTCCATCTTGACGTCGGCGATCAGGAAGCGGTCCTTGAAGGTGCGGCCCTTGCTGTCCAGCCCCATCAGCTTGCGCACCGGGCTGCGCGAGCCATCGGCCGCCACCACGTAGCGCGCGGCCAGCGGATAGCTGCCGTCGGGCGTCTCCACCGTCAGCACCACGTGCGCGTCGGGCGTGCCCTGCGCGTGCTGCTCGATACCGGCCACCTTGTGCTTCCAGCGGATCTCCAGGTTGGGCAGTTGCTGCGCACACTCCACCAGGTAGCCTTCCAGGTAGTACTGCTGCAGGTTGATGAAGGCGGGCCGGCGATGGCCCTCCTCCGGCAGCAGGTCGAAGGCATAGACCTGCTCGTCGCGCAGGAACACCTTGCCCAGGTTCCAGCGCACGCCCTTGTCGGTGATGCGCTCGCCGCAGCCGAGCCGGTCGAAGATGTCCAGCGTGCGCTTGGCGAAGCAGATCGCGCGCGAGCCGCTCGACAGCGTGCAATCGTCGTCGACCAGCACGACCGGCACGCCCTGGCGCGCCAGGTCGATGGCGGTGGCCAGCCCGACCGGGCCGGCGCCCACCACGGCGACCGGATGGATGGTGCCTGCCGCGCCGGTCTCCCGCGGCGCGCGCTGCTCGGCGCACGGCTGGTAGTCGAACGTCAGGTGCTGGTAATCGATGCTCATGCTGCTGTCTCCGTCCACATTCTTCTCGGCTGTCCCTGCGTCGCGTCGCTGCCTCAGTCCTGCAGCGCGGCCCACATTTCCTTGTCGCGCTCGGCGGTCCAGATGCGCGGGTGGCCGATGCCGCTGGCCTCGTCATAGGCGCGCGACACGTCGAAGGGCAGGCAGTGCTCGTAGATGAAGACCTGGGCGAACTTCGGGTCCATCGACTTGCGCGTATGCGCCATCGCGCCCTTCAGGTCGAGACGCTCGGCCACCGCTTCCTTGCCGGCCTGGTACAGCGTGGTGACGAAGTCCTTGGTGTAGGCGATGCCCTTGGCCACTTCCGCCGGCGTGGTCAGCGCCGGGCCGCGGCCGGGCACCAGCTTCTCGGGCTGCAGCGCGGCCAGCGCGTCCAGCGTGGCCGGCCATTCGGCGAGCTGCGCGTCGCCGCAATAGCAGGCGGCGTCGTACTCCACCAGGTCGCCGGAGAACAGCACCTTCTGCGACGGCAGCCAGACCACGGTATCGCCCTTGGTATGGCCCGAGCCCAGGTGGGCGATGCGCACTTCCAGCTTGCCGAGGAACAGCGTCATCTCCTTCTCGAACACCAGCGTGGGCCAGGTCAGGCCCGGCACCGTCTCGACGCCGGCGAACAGGCGCGGGAAACGTTCGATCTCCGACTTCATGTCGGCCTCGCCGCGCTCCACGATCATCTCGTAGGTGCCGCGGCTGGCGATCACCTGCTGCGCGCCCTCGGCGAAATAGGCCGAGGCGCCCAGCACGCGCACCGCGTGGTAGTGCGACAGCACCACGTACTTGATCGGCTTGTCGGTGACCGAGCGGATCCTGGCGATCAGGTCCTGCGCCATCGCGGGCGTGGCCGTGGTGTCGACGATCAGCACGCCGTCGTCGCCGATGATCACACCGGAATTGGGGTCGCCTTCGGCGGTGTAGGCGTAGGCGTTCTCCGAGAGCTGGGTGAAGGTGACTTTCTTGGCTTCCAGGTCGGCCTGGGACGCGAATGCTTTTGCCATGCTTGCCTCTCTCTAGGGGGGGTTGGATCGAGGCGGACAGCGTGGCGGGCGGCGGGCGGGCCGGCTGCGCGCGGGGGACTGTCTCGCCCCGTATTGGTCTTGGATCTTGGCGCCGCGATGGCGCCGGTATCGGGGTAGAGGCATCTTAGGAAAGCCCTCATTTTTAGTCAATAACAAATTGTGTTGTCTCTGACTAAAATGAAGAGGAGGACAGCCAGGAGGCCAGAACCCAGGGAAAACCCCGAGAGCGCCGGCTGCCCGGCGCGCAAGGCGCCCCGCTCACCGGCGGCGCGACCATCGCATCGATTACCATCTGGGCTTTCGAACGGGAGCAGCATGAGCACAGCAGCGCAAGCGAGCACCGCGGCAGCCGACAAGGCCCAGCGCGGCATCCAGAGCGTGGAGGTAGGCGGGCGCTTCCTGCGCGCGCTGGCCGACGCGCGCCGCCCGCTGGCGCTGGCCGAGCTGGCCGCGCAAACCCAGGTGACGCCGGCCCAGGCCCACACTTACCTGGTCAGCCTGACGCGCCTGGGCCTGATCAAGCGCGACCACCTGTCCGGCCGCTACGAGCCGGGACCGCTGGCGCTGCGGCTGGGCATGCTGCGGCTCGACCACGATCCCGCCTATCGCGCGGCGGTGCCGCGCGTCGATGCGCTGGCCGAGGCGATCCGCTTCAACGTGGCGATCAGCAGCGTGTCGCCGCGCGGGCCCACCATCGTGCGCTACGCGCACGCCGGCACACCGCTGCACGTCAACCTGCACGTGGGCACGCTGATGTCGCTGCCCGCCACCGCCACCGGACGCGTGTTCTGCGCCTTCCTGCCCGAGACCCGCTGGCATGCCGCCTGGGCCCACCAGCAGAGCGGCGCCGCCGCCGCGGCCGGCTTCGATGCGGCGCTCGATGCCATCCGCGCGCGCGGCATCGAGCGCGCGGTCGACGCCCCCAGCCCGGGCGTCAGCAGCCTCGCCGTGCCGGTGCGCGATACCGGCGGGCAATTGCGCCTGGTGCTGACCGCGATCGGCCCGAGCGGCTCCATCGACGTCGACTGGCAGGGCCCGGTCGCGCGGGCGCTGCTGGCCACCGCCGCGGACATCGGCGCGCAGATCCCGGCGGAGGCAGCATGAGCCGCACCCGCAATCTCCCCGACAACGGCGCCGCCCCAGACGACGCCAACGACGGCGGCACCAACGACGGCGGCAGGCCGCAACGCGGCATCCAGTCGCTGGACAACACCGGCCAGCTGCTCGCCGCGCTGGTCGCCGCCGGGCGCCCGCTGCCCTTGTCCGAGCTGGCGCGCGCAGCCGGCATGGCGCCGGCCAAGGCCTTCCCCCACCTGGTCAGCCTGCAGAAGACCGGCCTGCTGGCACGCGACGCTGGCGGAGACTTCATGGCCGGTCCGCTCAGCCTCGAACTGGGCCTGATCGCGCTGCAGCGTCTGTCGCCGGCACGCGAGGCCGAGCCCGAGGTGATCGAGCTGGCCGGCGCCACCGGCCTGAGCGTGGCGATGGCCGTGCTCGGGCCGCTGGGCCCGACCGTGGTGCGGCTGGAGGAGGCCGCGCGGCCGCAGCACGTCAGCCTGCGCGTGGGCACTGTGATGTCGCTGGTCAATACCGCGATCGGCCGTGTCTGGGCGGCCTGGCTGCCGCCCGAGGCGCTGGCCGCGCGGCTCGGCCAGGACAGCCTGCGCATGGCCGGCGGCGCGCCGCCGGCCGACTACCCGCAGCGCCTCGCGCGTATCCGGGCCGGCCACATCGACAACGCCCAGGGCCGGCCCGTGCCCGGCATCGATACGCTGGCCGCGCCGGTGTTCGACCATACCGGCAGCCTGGCGCTGGTGATCGCCGTGATGGGCAGCACCGGCAGCTTCGACAGCGATACCGGCAGCGCTACCGCGGACCTGCTGCGGCAGGCCGCGCGGCGGCTCTCCTGGCGCTTCGGCGCGCCGGCCGAGGCGAGCGGGACCGCCGGCGGCACCTGAAGCTCGCCGCCCCCGTCCCGTCAGCGGCCATGGCTTCCGCGCGGCCGGCGCCGCCCATCCGCGCGAGCGGCGCTACGCTCCGTGCGCCGTCCGGCCAGGCTCAAGCCGTGCCCTGCGCATCCGACGCGGACCGCTCGTACAGGGGCCCATCCCAGCCATCGAGGTACTTCGGCAGGGCGTCTTCCACCTCGATGACGCGCTCGCGATAGAACAGGTGCATGGCCGGCTGCAGCGCCGGCGGCAGCCCGCCGCCGGCGGCGCGTGCCAGCAGCGCGTTGGACAGCACGCGCATGCCCAGGCGGTTGGTGCCGTACAGCGTCTCGCCGCAGGCCGCGCAGAAGGCCCGCGACAGCCGCTTGTGCGGATGCGCGAAGTGCGCCAGCGTGCCGCGCACCAGGCTGACATCGTCGGCCTGCCAGGCCGTGGCCGCCAGCATCGGCGTCCCGTAGAAGTCGCGGCAGGTGCCGCAATGGCAGTTCGCGCGCGCGGCCGGCTGGCCGTCCAGGCGCAGTTCGACGGCACCGCACAGGCAGGCAAGCGATCGGGGAATCGGCATGGACAAGCGTCTCCTTCTTGGGAAATCCGGATGAGTGGGCCGGTCCGCGCATGGACCCGCCGCGGCCCCGGTCCTGACACAAAGTGTCGAGATGCTACACGCTGTCGCCCGGTCGCGCCGGGGCGTGAGTCCGGCATCGCTGGAGCGGCGTCCGCGCCCCGAGCGGGTCACGCCCGGGGCGGCCGATCATCCTGGCTTCCGCTCCGTCTTGTCCTCCCTATCCGCGCGCATCTGGCGCGGCAGGCCATGCCAGGCGCATCGGTGAGCCTGGCCGCCGAGTTCCGATGCGAGCGCCGGGAGTGCCATGGCAAGCAGGACCAGCAATCTGTTCAGCGCCTGCCTCCCGGATGCCTCAGTGCCCGTCGACATCGAGCACCGCCTGCGCAAACGCCGCGGGGGCTTCCTGCGGAAGGTTGTGGCCGATCCCGCCGCGCAGGTCCCGATGTTCGTACCATCCGGCGAACTTGCTGGCGTAGGCACTGGGCACGGGGTGCGGCGCGCCATTGGCGTCGCCTTCCATGGTGATGGTCGGCACACCGATGACGGGCGCGCTGGCGAGCCGCTTTTCGATCTCGTCGAACCTGGCTTCCCCGCTGACCAGCCCCTGCCGCCAGCGGTAGTTGTGCACGGTGATGTCCACGTGGTCAGGATTGTCGAAGGCGGCCGCGCTGCGCTCGAACGTGGCATCGTCGAACTTCCATGCCGGCGACGCCAGTTGCCAGATCAGCCTGGCGAACTGGTGCGTGTACTTCTGGTAGCCGGCGCGGCCGCGCTCCGTGGCGAAGTAGAACTGGTACCACCACTGGAGCTCGGCTTCGGGCGGCAGCGGCTGCTTGCCGGCGGCCTGGCTGCCGATCAGGTAGCCGCTCACGGAGACCAGCCCCCTGCAGCGCTCCGGCCACAAGGCGGCCATGATGTCGGCGGTGCGCGCGCCCCAGTCGAAGCCGGCCACCACGGCATCCTGGATATGGAGCGCGTCCATCAGCGCAATCATGTCCGCGGCGATGGCCGATGGCTGGCCGTTGCGCATGGTGTCGGCGGCCAGGAAGGTCGTCGATCCATAGCCGCGCAGGTAGGGAACGATCACTCGATAGCCGCGCGCCGCCAAGCGGGGCGCGACCTCGGCAAAGCTGTGGATGTCATAAGGCCAGCCGTGCAGCAGCAGCGCCACGGGCCCGTCGGCCGGGCCGGCCTCGGCATAGCCGACGTTGAGCACCCCGGCGTGGATATGCTTGATCGGTGCGAAGGCCGCCTGGGCGGCCGGCGCGACCGAGGGCAGGGCCCTTGCTTGCGCCGGACCGCCCTGGGCCCGGGCAGCCTGCGACAGGCCAAGCTGTGCCGCGGCCAGCGCCGCCGCCGCTGCGCCCAGAAAGCCCCGGCGAGGCATATTGACGTTCTCGGACATATTTCGCTCCTGTGTGTGTGATCAACCTGGGCACGAGTCTAGGAGGCCATCGCAAGCGCCATGTGTCGGGCCCCGGGGAGATTTGTATCGCCCGATGGATACGCGCGGCTGCCATACACGCAGATACAAAGCGGCGCGGCCAGGCCGGGCTGTGCGGCAATCATCGCCAAGCGTGACGAAGGCGGCGCAAGGCATCCGCGTTGCCGGAATGCCGGTGTCCTGCGTATCCATCAACGGGAAGCTAGCGCGCCGTCCCGGCCTTGCCCGCCGCCAGCAGCTTCTGGATCGCGGCTTCCGTTTCCTGGTACTGTCCCTCGCCATCGTGCCGATAGACGATGCGGCCGCTGGCATCGATCAGGTAGGTGGCGGGCCAGTACTGGTTGCGGTATGCCGACCAGGTCCCGTACCGATTGTCCTGCGCCACCGGATAGCGGATATCGAAGCGCTTGAGCGCGGCCTGCACATTGGCCGTCGATTTCTCGAACGGGAACTCGGGCGTGTGCACGCCCACCACCACCAGGCCCTGGTCCTTGTACTTCTCGTACCACTGCTTCACGTGCGGCAAGGTGTTGACGCAGTTGACGCACGCGTACGTCCAGAACTCGACCAGCACCACCTTGCCGCGCAGCTGCTGCATCGTCAGCGGCGCGGAGTTCAGCCAGTGCTCGATGTTCGCGAATTCCGATGCCTGGGCCTGCTCGGCCAGCGTGGGGCTCTCAGCGGCGGCACCTGTGCCGAAGGTATAGATGGCGGCAATGCCGGAAGCCGCCAGAAGAGCGCGGATGAGAAGGCGCATGGTTCAGGACTCAGCAGAAAATGCAGAAAATGGCGTCGGAGGGAATGCCCCTGGTCCGGCATGCCGGACCAGGGGACAGGGATCAGACCAGCACGGTCTCGATGTGGATGTTGCCGTGCAGCGCCTTCGAGTACGGACAGGTGCGGTGCGCGGAGTCCACCAGCGCCCGGGCCACTTCGCGCTCGATGCCGGGGAGGTGTACGCGCAGCCGTGCCTGCAGGAGGTACTCGATACCTGCCGTGCCCAGGTCCACTTCCGCATCCACCGACAGGTCTTCCGGCAGCTTGATCTTCTGCTTGCCTGCAGCCAGTCCGATGGCACCGATGAAGCAGGCGGACCAGCCGGCGGCCAGCAGCTGTTCCGGGTTGGTGCCGTGCCCCTTGCTGCCAGGCGAGGACAGCGCGATGTCGAGCCTGCCGTCGTCGCTGCGCGCCGAGCCGTCGCGGCCGCCGGAAGTGATGTGGACCTTGCCGGTATAGAGGACTTTTTCAATGCGGGTCATGGTGTTTTCCTTCTTGCGTTCAACAGGTATTCAGCGTCGGATTGCCGAGAGTTGAGAGACGTCCCGTGCTCAGGCGTAGGCGCCATCGAGATAGGGGTCGGCCGCGCGGGCCGGCTCGGCCGATACCCCGGTGCGGTCCATGCCCGCCACGGTGCGCGCGCCGTCGCCGTAGGCATTCACGTTGCGCGCGCCGTCGACGTACGGGCTGCGCTGGTCCTGCACGGCACGGGCACCCTCGCTGAACACGTCGCGGGAATCCTGGGCGGCGCGGGCGCCATCCGCGTACGGGCTGCGGGCACCGAGGACGGATGCCTGTGCGCCGGCGGCGGCAGTGGCGGCGGCGGTGGCGGCGACGACGAGGGAGGCAGCGAGAACGAGGCGCTTGGCGAAGTTGTTGGACATGATGGTTTTCCTTTGCATTGAATGCGGTTGCGTGGTTCGTGGCCTGGATTGCCGGCAGGTAAGTCGAAGCAGCGTTTTCGCTTTGTCCCTTGTGCGTTGCGCTGCCACGGAACGTATTTAAGGCGCCCCACGTATCGCGCCCGTAGCAGGATCGGGGCCCTTGTGTCTGGCCACGTATCGGTGCGACGCCTCGATACAAAGGCATACAAAAAGGCGGGGAGAAGCGGCGCGGCGTCAGGAGAACCGGGGAAGACGGCGGAGCGCCGTGTGCGCGGGAGGAGCGCTGAAACGACATGGCCGCGCCAGAAATCGGCGCGGCCATGGGAGGCGCGGCGAGGACGGGACCGCGCCGGCCGGAGGGGGGGCGGGCGGTCAGCCGATGCGGATCTCGGCCACCAGGCCACCGCCCTCGCGATTGCGCAGCTTCAGCGAGCCGCCCATGGCCAAGGCCAGCTGGTGAGCGATGGCCAGGCCCAGCCCTGTGCCGCCGGTTTCGCGATTGCGCGACGCCTCCAGCCTGACGAAGGGCTGCAGTACAGCCTCCAGCTTGTCTTCGGGGATGCCGCCGCCACGGTCCATCACCGCGATGATCACCACGTCCCGATCGCGGCGCACGCTCAGCTCGGCGGCTCCGCCGCCGTACTTGATGGCGTTGTCGACCAGGTTGGTCAGCACGCGCCGCAGCGTATTGGGCCGCGTCACGAGCGCTCCGCCGGCGTTCTCCACGAGTGACACGGCCTTGCCGGTGTCCTGGTAGTCGTAGACCAGGCTCTCGACCAGGGAGCCGAGGTCGATCCGCGACGCCTTCTCGCCCTCGCCGCCCGCGGTGCGCGCGTACGCCAGCCCTTCCTGAACCAGTGTCTGGATCTCGCCCAGGTCGCTCATCATCTTGCGCCGCTCCTCGGAATCCTCGGCCATCTCGGCGCGCAGCTTCATCCGCGTGATAGGTGTCTGCAAATCGTGGGAGATGGCCGCCAGGATCTGCACGCGCTCGGCGACGAATTGCGCGATACGGTCGCTCAGGGCATTGAAGGCCCGCGCCGCGCGCGCCAGCTCGATCGGTCCGTTTTCGTCGAGCGGCGGCGATTTCGCATTCGGGTTGAGCGTGTCGGCGGCATCGGCCAGGGCCACCAGCGGGCGGATGGCCAGCCGCACGGCGAACCAGCAGCACACGATCAGCAGCAGCAACTGCAGTACCAGCACATAGGGCAGCCACTGTGCGATCGGCGTCATGCGCGGATGCACGTCGATGGTCAGCGGGCTGCCATCGCTCAGGGTCAGGTGGGCCTGCACGCGCTTGCCGTCGCCGGGAATCGATTGCACGATCACGGGAAACCGGCCGCCGCTGGCATCCATGATGCGCTGTGCGATGTCCTTGCCGCGCTGGGTCATTTCGGGTACGCCCGGCAAGCCCGGCCCCAGGATGTACTGGTAGTTGCCACGGTTCACGCGCGGCAGCCATTGCGGCCGCTCCGCCGCGGGCAAGCGGTCGAGGATGGCCACCGATGTGGCCACGTCTGTTTCCAGCGTGCCGAGCATCACCTGTCGCGCCGAAATATAGCGTTCCGCGAACAGTACCGCGAACGACAGCAGATGGGCGACGATGATGCCCGCCAGCAGGACCAGGAACAGCCGTGCTCCCAGCGTGCGTGGCCAGCGCCAGCGGCGCGTGTTCACTGGCGCGCCTCCTTGATCTCCACCGGCATCGAGAATACGTAACCCTCGCTGCGCACGGTCTTGATATAGGCCGGCTCGCGCGCATCGTCGTTCAGGCGTTGGCGCAGGCGGCTGACCAGCAGGTCGACCGAGCGCTCGAAGATGTCCGCTTCGCGGCCTTGTGTCAGGTTGAGCAACTGGTCGCGGTTGAGTACGCGTTGCGGATGATCGACGAACACGCGCAGCAGCCGGTATTCCGCTCCGCTCAGCGAGGCGATGGTGCCTTCGCGGTCGATCAGGTGGCGCGCGGTGGTGTCCAGCTGCCAGTCGCCGAAGGCCAGGAGCTGGCCCGCCTCGGTGATCTGCAGGTTGGGCGGCAGCATGCGCGTGCGGCGCAGCACGGCCTTGATGCGCGCCAGCAGCTCGCGCGCGGCGAAAGGCTTGGTCAGGTAGTCGTCGGCGCCCATTTCCAGGCCGACGATACGATCGGTCTCGTCATCGCGCGCGGTCAGCATCAGGATGGGCGTGGCCTTGTGCTTGCCGGCGCGCAGTTCGCGGCACAGTACCAGGCCGTCGTCGCCGGGCATCATGATGTCCAGCACGATCAGGTCCACGGTGCTGGCCTCCAGGAACTGGCGCATATGGCGTCCGTCGGGCGCCATGGTCACGCGCAGGCCATTCTTGGTCAGGTAGGTCGAGACAAGCTCGCGGATTTCCCGGTCGTCATCGACGATCAGGACGTGGTCTACATGCGTATCCATCGGTGTCACCCCTGGAGAATGATCTGGAATGGTCTCGGCCGGGAAAGTGGACGATCCGTCTGTTGGCGAGTCTGTTGGCGAGTCTGTTGGCGAGATTGTATGGGCGTCGGAGTGCTTCCGTGTATCGCAATGTATCTGGCCGCACCAGGCCCACAAAGCGGTACAACTTCCCGGGCTTGACGACACATTGATGGTAGATGCGGGGCGCCCAATCGGAGGCATGCCAGAACCTTGGCCAGCCTGTTGACAAAAGGAACCCGATCATGATCCTGCCGATCCTCGCCTACCTGGGCGGCGCACTCACTATCCTGAGTCCCTGCATCCTGCCCGTGCTTCCCTTCGTGCTCAGCCGCAGCGGCCAGCCATTCCTGCGCGGCCCGCTGCCGATGCTGGCCGGCATGGCGCTCACCTTTGCCGCCGTGGCCACGCTGGCATCGGTTGGCGGCGCGTGGGCCGTGCGCGCCAATGCGTATGGCCGCTACGGCGCGCTGGCGCTGCTGGCGCTGTTCGGCCTGTCGCTGCTGGTGCCGAGACTGGCCGACGTGCTGACGCGCCCGGTGGTGGCGCTGGGCAACCGTCTGGCCGGCGACGGCAGCCGCGCGGCGTCCTCGCCCTGGGCGTCGCTGCTGCTGGGTGCGGCCACGGGCATGCTGTGGGCGCCGTGCGCAGGCCCGATCCTCGGCATCGTGCTGACCACCGCCGCGCTGCAAGGCGCCAGCGTGCAGAGCTCCCTGCTGCTGGTCGCTTATGCGGCGGGCGCGGCGACATCGCTGGCAGCGGCGCTGGGCATCGGCGCTTATGTGTTCGCGGCGATGAAGCGCTCGATCGGCGCCGGCGCATGGCTGCGCCGCGGACTGGGCGTGAGCGTGCTGGGCGGCGTGGCAGCCATCGCCGCCTGCGCGGACGCTGGACTGCTGGCCCGCGTGTCCACGGGCAGCCCGGCGCGGCTGGAACAGGCGCTGGTCGATCGGCTGCACGGACCGAAGCCCGCCATGCGCGCCGCCGGCGCCGCCGGCGCTGCCCGGTCCGCCACCGCGCCGATGATGCCGGCGGCCGCCAGGCAGCGCACGGCGGCCGCATCGCCCCCTTGACTTTCATTTAACCAACAAGTTAAATGAGAACATGCCTTCTCCCGATGACACCCTCTCGATCGTCTTCGCCGCCCTGGCCGATCCCACGCGGCGCGCCATCCTGGCGCGCCTGGCCGAAGGCGGGGCGCCCGTGACCGAGCTGGCGCGGCCGTTCGCAATGTCCGCGCCGGCCGTCTCCAAGCACCTGCGCGTGCTGGCCGAGGCCGGCCTGATCGAGCGGGAAGTGAACGCGCGCTGGCGCATCTGCCACCTGCGCGCGGAGGCGCTGCGCGGCGTGCATGACTGGCTCGACAGCTACCGCCGCCACTGGGAAGGCAATCTCGACCGGCTTGTCGAGTATGTCGAAGGAACCAGCGCGGCGGGCCCCGCCACAGGCGGCCGCGCGACCGCCAACAAGACGCGAGGAAACAAGCCATGACCCAAGCCGCCACGTTTTCCCTGGAAATGGAGCGCTTCATCCGCGCCCCCCGCGAGAGAGTCTTCGATGCCTTCACCGACCAGGACGCCCTGGCCGCCTGGCACTGCCCGCGCGGCCTGCGCGTGCTGGAGGCGAGCGCCGACGCGCGCGTGGGCGGGCGCTACCGCATCGTGATGGGCGAGCGCGACGGCGCGCGGCACACGGTCGCCGGCGAGTACCAGGCGGTCGACCGTGCCGACTTCCTGGCCTACACCTGGACCTGGGAGGACGGACCGCTGCCGGCCGGCGTGAAGACGCTGATCGAGGTGACGCTGACCAGCGCCGAGGGCGGCACGCACCTGCGTATGCGGCACAGCGGCTTCCCCGAGCAGGGCGAGCGCGATTCGCATGCGAGCGGCTGGCGCTCCGTGTTCAACCGGCTCAGCGACTACCTGGACCCCGCCGGCAGCGCCGGCACGGTCACCGTGCTGGGCGATCCGCGCAGCAGCTTCTGCCGCACGGTACGCATGGCACTGGCCGAAAAAGGCGTCGCCTACACCCTGCAGCCGGTGCCACCGCAAACGCCCGAGATCCTGGCGCACAACCCCTTCGGCCGCATCCCGGTGTTCCTTGACGGCCCCATCTCGCTCTACGAGACGCGCGCCATCCTGGGCTACATCGAGGAAGCGTTCGAGGGCCCGAGCCTGCAGGCCCACGGCGTCACCGCGCGGGCACGGGACGAGCAATGGGTCAGCGTGATCGCCTGCCACGCCTACGACGCCATGGTGCGCCGCTACGTGCTGCAGTACGTCTTCCCCAAGGGCGCCGGCGGACAGCCGGACCGCGGTGTGATCGAAGCCGCGCTGCCCGACATCGACCGGCACCTGGCCGCGCTGGAGCAGGCCTATGGCGAAGGCCTCTACCTGGGCGGCAGCCGCGCGGCGATGGCCGACCTGTACCTGGCGCCCATCGTGGCCTGCCTGGGCATGTTCGCGGAAGGCGCGGCGCTGCTGGAGAAGTACCCGGCGGTGCGGCGCGGGCACGGCGCGATGCGCGAGCGACCCAGTTTCGCCGCCACCGAACCGAAGCTTGCATAAGGTCGCATAAGGCATCCGCCGGCGCCACGGGGCGGCGCCTCGGCGATCCGAAGCCGCGCGACTTGCGCGGCGTGAAACGCGGTGACTAGCGCGGCGTGAAACCGCTGTCGTCCAGCAGCACGCCGCCCAGGTCGACCCCGGCGAGGTTGCGCGCGGTCTTGCGCACGCCCTCGCGCAGCTCCGCCAGCGCCACCGGGTTGCCGGCCTGCGCCAGTTCGCGCTGCGCGGCCACCGCCACCATGGCCAGGTAGCCCAGGGTCTCGGCCACGGTCTGCTTGTCGGCATCCGGCAGCGCGCGCATGCGGGCGTTGGCGGCGAAGGCCTGCCGCACCGCATCGCGCACGGCCTGCACGCCGTCCGCTGCCTGCATGGCGTCCGCGGCGTTGACCACCTCCCAGGACAACACGAGGTAGGCCGTGAAGACGTCGGCCAGGTTGCGGCTGTCGTAGCCCTGCTGGCGCAGCAGCGCGTCGAACTGGCCGAGCGGATCCGCCTGGTCCAGCCGGTGCGCGATCAGCGGCCGCCGGGCGGCGTCGCCCTGGGTGAAGAAGCCGGTCAGGCGCGCCACCACACGCTCGTGCACGCCGGTGTCCGGCCGGTAGCTGAGCTGGGCCACGGCGGCGGCCGGAGCCGGGGCGGCAGCGGCACGCGCCGGCTTCGCGCTGCCGGCCACGGCGTCGGCGGCGGCCCGGATACCGCTTACCGGTACGCCGAGGTAGGTGTCATCGCCGCCCGCGCCATCGCCCATCGACGGATGGGCCACGGCGCATGCGGCCACGCCGAGCCACGCGGCGATGGTTGCCGCCATCCTGCACCTGCTCATTTTCCCTCCCTGGGAACGGATGCCCGTATGAGTGGCCGTATGGGTGCCCGTAGGCTGCCCGCATGGGTACCTGTATCGATCCCTGGAGCCCTGCCATGCAGGCCGGGCAGCCCGGCGGCGTCAGCCGCCCGACGGCGGGCCGGCGAACACGCCATCCTCGAGATCGCGGCGCCAGCGTGCCAGCCAGCCGGGATCGAAGCCGATCGGGTATTCGCGCCGGAACCCGGTGGAGCGGCGCATGACCGCGGCGAAGCCGCGCTGGCCTTCGATCTCGTCTCCCTTGGGATCGGTGGTATCGGCGCACTCCAGCACAAAATCCGATTCAGGCAGGCCATGGCGCCGCAGCAACTCGATGAAGATCCGGCGCTCGGCCGTCTCGATCAGTTCCATGTTCGCCTCCTGCGCAGCGCCGCGCGGACCTGCGCCACGCGGGCAGGCGCCGGCGCGCGCGGCCGCCGCCTGCCCATCCATAGTAGGCGGCAAACAAGACGGCGCCAGCTTCATTGCATATGGCGGAACACCAAGGTCCGCCGCGCCGGCCGCCTGCGGCCTGGCGTCAGTCCATCGCCGCGTGGGCGGTGGAGGCGTCCTGCGCCGCATGGCGCGTCGGCCGGATCAGCAGGATCAGCGGCGCCACCAGCAGCGTGGCCACCAGCATCACCTTGAAGTCGTCGAGGTAGGCGATCATCGCGGCCTGCTGGTTCACCACCTGGTTGAGCACGGCCAGCTCGCGCGCGCCGCCACCGCCAGCCAGCATCGATTGCGCGGCGGGGTTGAAGACGCTGACGTGCGCGGCCAGGTCGGCGTGCGCCACCTGGGTATTGCGCGTCAGCAGGGTCTGGATCAGCGAGATGCCGATACTGCTGCCGATGTTGCGCATCAGGCTGTAGGTGGCGGTACCGTCGGCGCGCAGGGCCGGGGCCAGCGTGGAGAAGGTCAGCGCGCTCAGCGGCACGAACACCAGCCCCAGGCCGAAGCCCTGGACGATGCCGGGCCAGACGATGTCGGCCGGCGACAGCACGATGGTGTACTGCATCATCTGCCACAGCGCGAAAGCCGAGATGGCGAAACCCGCGGCCAGCAGCGCGCGCGCGTCGATCCAGCGCAGCAGGCGCCCGGCCAGCAGCATGGCGACCATGGTGCCGGCGCCGCTCGGCGCGGTGACCAGCCCGGTGGTGGCCACGGGATAGCCCATCAGGTTCTGCAGCATCGGCGGCAGCAGCGCGCGCGTCGCGTACATCACCGCGCCGATGACGAAGATGAAGCAGGCGCCGGTGGTGAAGTTGCGGTCCTTCAGCAGCTCGTAGCGGAAGAAGGAACGCGGGCCGGCCGTGGCCGTGTGCACCAGGAAGTAGGCGAAGCTGAGCGCGGCGATCAGCGCCTCGACGCGGATCTCCAGCGAGCCGAACCAGTCGAGCTGCTCGCCGCGGTCGAGCATGGCCTGGAAGGCGCCGATGGCCAGGCTCAGCGTGACGAAGCCGAAGGCATCGAAGCGCATGCTGCGGGTCGGATCGCGCCGCGGCAGGTAGGTCATCACGCCGAACATGGCGAAGGAACCGATCGGCACGTTGATGAAGAACACCCAGCGCCAGTTGTAGCTGTCGGTCAGCCAGCCGCCCAGCGTCGGCCCGAGGATGGGGCCGACCATCACGCCCATGCCCCACACCGCCATGGCCTGGCCCTGGCGCTCGCGCGGGTTGATGTCGAGCAGGATCGACTGCGACAGCGGCACCAGCGAGGCGCCGAAGATGCCCTGCAGCAACCGCGAGGCGACGATCTGCGTGAGCGTCTCGGACAGGCCGCACAGCGCCGAGGCCACCGTGAAGCCGGCGATGGCGATGCCCAGCAGGCGCTTGACGCCGAGCCGGTCCGACAGCCAGCCGGTCAGCGGCGTGGCGATCGCCGCCGCCACGATATAGGAGGTCAGCACCCAGGTGATCTCGTCCTGCGAGGCCGACAAGGTCCCCTGCATGTGCGGCAGCGCCACGTTGGCGATGGTGCTGTCCAGCGTCTGGATCAGCGTGGCCAGCATGATCGACAGCGTGATCATGCGGCGGTTGAGCGGCGCCTCGGGATGCGCCGCCGTGGCCGTGGAAGACATGGGGGGGGTCCGGCGGGAAGGTGAAGGTGCAGGCCTTAATAATAAGCAGGCTTATTATACGCGCAAGCCGGGACCGGGCAAGGCAGGCTCCCCCCGGGCCGGCGATCGGGCCCGCCCTGCCCGCCCTCCCTATAATCACGCGATGGAAACGAAACTCGAAAAGCGCTTTGGCTTCCTCGTCGCCGACGTCGGCCGGCTGTCCGGGCGGCGCTTCGACCAGCTGGCGCGCGCCTCGCTCGACCTGACGCGGGCCCAGTGCCGCGTGCTGGCCTACCTGTCGCACTACGGCGAAGTCAACCAGGCCCGCCTGGCCGACCTGCTCGAGGTCGCGCCGATCTCGGCGGCCCGCCTGCTCGACCGCATGGAGGAAGGCGGCTGGATCGAACGCCGCCACAATCCCGCCGACCGCCGCGAGCGCGTGCTGCGCATGACGCACAAGGCCGAGCTGTCGCTGGACAGTGCGCGGCGCCTCGGCGACGCCGTCACCGACGAGGCCCTGGCCGGCTTCAGCCACGCCGAGCGCGAGCAGCTGATGGGCCTGCTGCAGCGCGTGCGCGCCAACCTGTGCGGGGCGGACGAGCCCTGACCCCCGCCCGCCTTTCCCCTGTCTTGCGCACCGCCAGCCGGCGCACCGGCCTCAGTGCAGGTAGCCCAGCACGCGCCACCACAGGTAATCCAGCGGCAGCAGCACCAGCACCGTGATGCCCGCCAGCGCCAGGCACAGGCGCGTACCATGGCGCAGGCCGACGCCGCCCAGTTGCATGGCGATCATGATCGGCGGCGACTGGTAGGGCAGGATCACCGTCGAGAACACCGGCACCTGCAGCATCAGCACCGTCTCCAGCGACAGCCCGCTGGCGGCGGCCAGCTCGCGCGCCAGCGGCGTCATCACCGCCGGCAGGCCCGGCAGCGTGGTCATCAGGCCCAGCCCCGCGCCCACCGCGCCGATGGCCGCCGCATTGGCGGCGTCGTGGCCCGGCGCCAGCGGCAGCCAGCGCAGCAGCGCCGCGCTCACGGCGCTGCCCAGGCCGCTCGACTCGACCACGGCGCCCAGGCCGAGAAAGCCCGCCACGTACAGCAGCGGCGGCAGGTGCACCTGCTCGGCCAGTGCGCGCGGCGACACCAGTCCCACGCCTGGCAGCAGGCAGACGATGCAGGCCGCCAGCGAGATCCAGGCCGGCGAGATGCCGTGCAGCGCATCGGTGGCGAAACCGGCCACGGCCAGCGCCAGCACGATGGCCAGCCGGGTCTCCGCGCGGCTCATCGGCGTGCGCGCGCCTTCCGACTGCGCCAGCAGCGAGCCCTGGTGCGGAAACAGCCGGCACACCAGCCACACCAGCACCACCGTCTTGAGCAAACCCAGCACGGGAAAATGCAGCAGCAGGTAGGCGCCGTAGCTGAGGTTGATGCCGTACAGCGAACTGGCCGCGCCCAGCAGCACGCTGTTGGGGATGTTGGCGGGCAGGATGGTGGTCGGCGGCATGTAGCTGGCCGCGGCCACCGTCAGCACCATGCCGATGCGGCCGTTGGAGCCGGGCGCGAAGCCGAGGCGGTCGGCCACCGCCAGCACGATGGGCATCAGCAGCAGCACGCGCCCGGTGGTCGACGGCATCAGGAAGGCAAGCCCGACCGCGCTCACCGCGATGGTGGCGATCAACTGGCGGTAGCCGGCCAGGCGCCGGCCGAACACCACATCCGCCAGCCGCTGCGCCAGGCCGGTGCCGCGCAGCGCCACGCCGGTGGCGGCGCCGCCGAACATCAGCCACCACGCCGGCGAGGCGAAGCCGGAGAACACCACCTGGGCCGGCGCCACGTGGAACAGGATGGCGCACAGGAAGAACAGCAGGGTCGCGGTCGGCTCCGGCAGCACGCCGAGCGCCCAGCAGCAGACGGTGGAGAGCACCAGCGCGGCCGCCCAGACCAGGGGCGCGGCGGCGCCGGCCAGGCTGCCGCCGGCCCAGGCGATGACCACGCACAGGCCGATCACGCCGGCCGCGCGCAGCGTGTCGGCCGCGCCGCCGCCGGCCGGTGGCGGGCGCAGCGGAGCCGAGGGAGCCGGGTGAGCGGAGGGAGCGGTGGGTGTTGCGGAAGGCGGCGCGGCGGTGGCGTCGATCGGGGTGGCCATGGTCGGATCTCCTGTACGGCCCCGGCCGTCCTGCCCGCGCCCCGCTGGCGGCGGCTTCCCGACGGCGGGTGCCAAGCTGATGCACGTGATCCTAGAGCCGCGCGCGATGGCCGGGTTACACTTACCGGGCAATTTCTTACGAATTCATGCCATCCCCCGCCACCCCCTCGCCAGCGGCCGCGCGCAAGCCGCGCCCCGGCTACGCACCGACCTCGCGCGAGCATCCCAGCGCCGCGCAACCGGTGGTCGCCTACCTGCGCGAGCCGCCGCCCAATGCGGTGATCCAGCGGCACCGCCACCCCTGGGCCCAGGTCTCCTTCCCGCTGCACGGCAGCCTGCGCGTGCAGGCCGCGCACTGCGCCTGGGTGGTGCCGCCGATGCGGGCGGTGTGGATCCCGCCCGGCGTGGAGCATGAGGTGACGGTGCTGGGCGACGTGGATTTCTATGCCTGCTATATCGCGCCGCAGGCCTGTACCTTGCCGGCCGGCGCCTGCGCCGTACTGGAAGTGTCGCCGCTGCTGCGGGAACTGGTACGGGCACTGGCCCGGGACGGGCACCTGGCGGGGCGCCGCGGCGAACTGGCCGCTACGCTGCTGCTGGAAGAACTGGCCGCCGCACCGACCCTCTCGCTGGGCCTGGCCCTGCCCGCCGACCGCCGCCTGAAGGCGCTGTGCGATGCCTTGATGGAAGACCCGGGCTCGGCGCTCAGCCTGGCGCAATGGGCCACCCGCACGGGTGCCAGCGAGCGCACGCTGGCGCGGCTGTTCCGGGAGGAACTGCACATCAGCTTCGGCGCCTGGCGCCAGCAGCTGCGGCTGGCGCACGCGATCGACCTGATGAGCCGCGGCAGGCCGCTCGGCCGCGTTGCGGCCGAGACCGGCTACGCCAACGCCAGCGCCTTCTCCACCATGTTCCGGCGCGCGCTGGGCCAGGCGCCGCGCGACTTCATGGCAAGCCGGCAGGCCGACGACACCGGTGGGGCCGGTGGGACCGCCGAGGCCGCCGAGGCCGGGCCAGGCGCGTAGCCCGGCGGCCGCGCGCCGGGCCGGCCGGGGCTCAGCCGCCGATGCCCAGCAGCTCGACCTCGAAGTTCAGCGTGGCATTGGGCGGGATGGTGCCCGGCACACCGCGCGCGCCATAGGCGGTGGCCGGCGGGCAGACCAGCTTGGCCTTGCCGCCTACCTGCATCTTCTGCACGCCTTCGGTCCAGCACGGGATCACGCGGTTCAGCGGGAAGGAAATCGGCTGGCCGCGCTTGTAGGAGCTGTCGAACTCGGTGCCGTCCGGCAGCGTGCCGCGGTAGTGCACCTTGACCGAGTCGGTGGCCTTGGGGGAGGCCCCGCTGCCCTTGACCAGGGTCTGGATGGTCACGCCCGAAGGCAGGGTCTCGACCGGCGCGGCAGGCGCGGCGGCGTGTGCGGCAACGGACAGCGAAGCGGTGCAGATCAGCAGCGAAAGACGTTTCATGGCGATTCGGCGTTGTGGATGGAATGACAGCCGGTGCGCGGCATGCGGCATGAGACTCAGGCTGCGCCGGCCGGCTGGCCAGCCGGCAGTGTACTCGACCGCGCGCGGCGCTTTGCGCGGCGCCCGCCACGTGGAAGAATGAGCGCCAATGGCAAACCCGGCCCCGATCCCTCCCGCCCCGTTCGTCCTGCCCGGCACACCGGTCTCGCCGGATGCCGCCTCCCAGGCCGCCCGCCTGCGCGCCCTGCTGCTGGCCGATGCGCGGCGCCTGGCACTGCTGCGCGCCGCGGCCGCGCTGGCCCTGCCCGACTGCTGGATCGCCGCCGGCTTCGTGCGCAACGCGGTCTGGGACCACCTCGCCGGGCGCGCGCCGGCCCCGCCCGACACGGACATCGACGTCATCTGGTTCGACCGCCCGGCGGCCGGGCCGGCGCACCCCGGCCTTGATCTCGCCCTGGCGCAGCGCTTGCGCGCGCTCGAACCCGCCGCCGACTGGTCGGTCAAGCACCAGGGCCGCATGCACCGGCGCAACGGCGACCCGCCCTATGCCGACGCCACCGACGCCATGCGCCACTGGCCCGAGACCGCGACCGCGACAGGCGTGCGACTGGGCCCCAGCGGCGATCTGGAGATCGCCGCGCCCTACGGACTGGATGACCTGTTCGCCGGCATCGTGCGGCCGACCCCTGGCTTCCGCACGCGCAAGCGCGACATCTTCGACGCCCGCCTGGCCGCCAAGGGCTGGCTGGCGCGCTGGCCGATGCTGCGCCTGGCAGTGGACTAGGGTCCCGCGTCGCAAGGGCGTCGGCCCGGGCTACCAGGCGGCCACCGGCGGTGCCGGCAAGATCCGGTCACAACTCATACAAAGGCGCATTGGGGTCCACCTCCGCCATGCCTTATGCTGGATAAGACGCCCGCGCCGCCGCGCGGGCGCCGGCTTTCCGCCGCCGGCGGCCGGTTTCCGGCACGGCATGCGGAACAGGCTCTCCGAGGAGGACAACGCATGCGCAAGAACCGACTCGCCCCGGCCGCGCTGGCCGGCCTGGCCGGCCTCGCTGCAATGCTGGCGCAGCCCGGCACCGCCAGCGCCCAGGTGCTCGCCTATACCAACGGCCCGGTGATGATCTATGCCGGCCCCTCGGCCGGCTACCCCGCCGTGGCCCAGCTGGCCCCCGGCACCGCCGTCACCGTGATGGGCTGCGTGAGCGGCTACAGCTGGTGCGACATCGGCGTGTCCAGCCTGCGCGGCTGGGTCTACGGCGGCAGCCTCACCTATCCCTACCAGGGCCGCAGCGTGCCGCTGCTGGGCTATGGCGCCATGATCGGCCTGCCGATCCTGTCCTTCTCGCTGGGCGCCTACTGGGGCGACTACTACCGCGGCCGTCCCTGGTACGGCGACCGCGACCGCTGGTCACGCTACCGGCCGCCCGGCGGCTACGGCCCGCCGCCGCACCCGGGACCGCGCCCGCCGGCCTACGTGCGCCCGCCCGGCCTGCCTCCCGGCCACGCCGGCCCGCTGCCCGGGAGGCCGCCGGGCGGCCATGCCGGCGGGCGACCGCCCGGCCCGGGCCCCGGCGGCTGGCATGGTGGGCCCGGCGGCGGGCACGGTGGACCGGGCGGCCCAGGCGGCTGGCAAGGCGGAGGGCCGCACGGTGGAGGCGGCCACGGTGGGGGCGGTGGCCCTGGCGGTGGTGGACATGGCGGCGGACCGGGCGGTGGTGGCCCTGGCGGTGGTGGCCCTGGCGGTGGTGGCCCTGGCGGTGGTGGTGGCCATGGCGGCCATGGCGGTGGCGGACACGGCGGCGGGCATGACCGGCGCTGACACGCGGCCGGCGCGCGGCGCCTTCGGCCGGGCGCGCCCGCCGGCCACGCCCGCGCGTACCGTCTCCGACCGCTCCGGACCGGCCCGCGCCCGTGCGGCGGCTATGCGGGAAATCCGCCCGCGCTAAGCTGCCTGCGCCGCCTCGCGCGGCTCGCAGCGCGTGACGAAGGCATCGCTGTGGAAGCGCGCCGGCGGCAGTCCGTGATCCTGGCAGTAGACGGTGCGCGCCGCGTCCACCATCAGCGGATTGCCGCAGGCATAGACTTCGTGGCCCGCCAGGTCCGGGATATCGGCCACCACGGCCTCGTGCACGAAGCCGGTACGCCCGTGCCAGCCGGGCGCCGGGTCCGACAGCACCGGCACGAAGCGGCAGCCGGGATGGCGCTGCGCCCAGTGCTCGGCCTCCTCGCGTGCATAGAGGTCCTCCAGCCGGCGCCCGCCCCAGTACAGCACGGCGCCGCGCCGCGCCAGCGCGTCGGCCTGGCTGCGCAGCATGGCGGCGATGGGCGCGAAGCCGGTGCCGGAGGCCAGCAGCACGACCGGTGCCTCGCTCTCGGCAAGCCCGAAGGCGCCGAACGGCCCCTCCACGCGCAACAGGTCGCGCGGTTTCAGCCGTTCGTACACATGCGGCGAGAAGCGGCCGCCGGGCATGGCGCGCACATGCCACTCGATCAGCCCGTCCGCGTTAGGTGGATTGGCCATCGAATAGCTGCGCCGGCTGCCATCGCGCAGAATCACGTCGGCATACTGTCCCGCCTTGAACTGGAAGCCGGCGGATGCCGGCAGCTGCAGGCGCACCACCGCCACGTCGTGGCAGACCCGCTCCACCTCCAGCACGCGTGCGCTGGCCTGCACCACGCGGCGGCCGGGCTCGGCCAGCACCTCGGGCGCACGGATCGCCACGTCGGAACGCGGCACGGCCTGGCAGCTCAGGCACTCGTCCGCCGCCAGCGCCGCCGCGCCATCCGGCCGGCGCCCGGGCGCATAGCCGACCTCGCCCGACAGCAGCTGCACGCGGCAGGCGCCGCACTCGCCGCGGCGGCAACTATGGTGCGGGAAATAGCCCTGCGCCAGCGCGGCGTCGAGCAGGCTCTGCCCGGCATCGCACTCGATCTCCACGCCCGCGGGCTCGATCCTGATCCTGTACTTCACGAATGCTCCTTACGGCTTGGTCCTCGCGGCGCGCGCCGGGGCCGGGACCTGCCCGCCGCGGCACGCGCCGTTGCATCATCGCGGCCGGATCACCGACACGCAGTCCGAATACAGCCGCGCCAGGTCGTCGGCGCGGCGCGCCAGCACGGCGCGCTGGTTGATATAGCCCTTGTCGGTGATCTCGCCCTCCTCGATCGACGGCGGCGCCGACAACAGCACCGCGCGCACGGGCCGCTGCGCCGAGCCCGCGCCCCGGCACAGTTCGGCCAGCACGGCCGCCAGCGCCTCCTGCACGGCCGGATGGCTGCCGAGCGACTTGCCGCACAGCGCGCCGGCCGCGTCGCCGGCGAGCTGCCGCAGCGGCGCCGCGGGGAAGATCATCAGGCCGATCTCGTCGCGGTCGTGGCCGGCCACCACCACGTCCATGGCGTAGGGCGACAGCGCCGACACGGCGCGCACGCGCAGGGTGCCGACCGAGACCCAGGTGCCGGTGGTCAGCTTGAAGTCCTCCGAGACGCGGCCGTCGAAGATGACGCCGCCGTCCGGATCGCCCGGATCGGCCAGCAGGCCGGCGTCGCCCATCTTGTAGAAGCCCTCCTCGTCGAAGGCCTCGCGCGTCTTCGCTTCGTCGCCCAGGTAGCCGGGGAAGATCGACGGGCCGCGCACGCGCAACTCGTACTTCTGCTGGCAGGGCGCGAACTTCAGTTCCAGGCCCGGCACCGGCACGCCGATATTGCGCGTGTCGGTGGTGGCGAAGTGGGCGCTGGTGATCACCGGGGAGGTCTCGGTCGAGCCCCACTCCGTGGTGAAGAACAGCGGCGCCTGGCGCGCGCGCCGCGCCACCGCGCGCAGGCGCTCGGCGATCGGCTGCGGCAGCGCCGCGGCGGCGAAGAACAGCATGTCGAGCCGGCCGAACAGCGCCTCGGCCAGCGCCGGGTCCGCTTCCAGGTAGGGCAGCAGCACGTCGTAGCCGCGCGGCACGTTGAAGAACAGCGTGGGCCGCACCTCGCGGATGCCCTGCATGGTCTGCTCGATGGCGCCGGGCGCCGGGCGGCCGGCGTCGATGTACAGGGTGCCGCCGTTGCGCAGCACCAGGTTGAAGTTGTGGTTGGCGCCGAAGGTATGGCTCCACGGCAGCCAGTCCAGCACCACCGGGCGGGCGCGGTCGACGAAGGGCCAGCACTGCGCGATCATCTGCTGGTTGGCGCACAGCATGGCATGCGTGTTGGGCACCAGCTTGGGCGCCCCGGTGGAGCCCGAGGTCAGCAGCACGCGCGCCACCGTGGCACCGTCGACCGCGGCAAAGGCGGCGTCCACCTCCGGCCCGGGGCGCGCGGCCAGCAGGTCGTCGAAGCTGAGCGCGCAGACGATGCCGCTGCCCGCCGCGCCGCCGCCGAAGGCGACCGGGCAGGCCGGACGCCAGCCGGCGATGGCGCCGCCGTACTGCGCGCCGTCCTCGGCGTAGAGCAGGCCCGGCCCGAGCCGGTCGAGGATGGCATGGAGCTTGGCATGGTCGCGCGCCAGGCGCGTATAGGCCGACGACACCACCGCGATGCGGCGCCCCACGTGCATGGCCGCGAGCGACAGCAGCGCCAGGTTCACGCTGTTGTCGGACAGGGCCACCACCGGCGCCTCGGGCGCCACGCCCAGGTCGAGCAGCGACTGTGCCAGCGCGCGCACCGCCGCCAGCGCCTCGCCGTAGCCGACGCGGCGCCAGCCCGCGCCGCCCGGCGCGCGCTCGGCCAGGAAGGGCTGGTCGGGAGCCACGCGCGCCCAGTGTTCGAGCCAGTCGCCGATGCAGCGGTCGTAGGGCTGCAGCGGCTCGGCCGAACGCAGCACGAAGCTGCCGTCGGCGCGGTCCTCGCGCAGGATGCGGGGCCGTGCCAGCGCCACCGGCATGTCCGGCACCAGCCCTGCGCCGCCGTGCGTGGCAGCGGGCGTGGCAGCGGCGGCAGGAGCCGCGGGGATCGCGGCCCGCAGTGCGGTCTGTGCGGTCTGTGCGGTCATGGCTGCAGCCTCCAGCCACCGTCCTGTACCTTGACCAGCACGCGGCCGCGCGTGTCGTAGGCGGAATGGTCGCTCTTGCTGACGGTGATCACGCCATGCGAGCCGGGCAGGTCGGCGGTGGCCTCGATGGCATCGCGCAGCGCCTGGCGGAATTCCGCGGTGCCGGGCTGGGCACTCTTGCCTGCCGCCGCCACCGCGCGCTCCAGCACCAGGTAGGCGTCATAGGCGTAGCCGGCGAACAGGTCGCGCGAGCCGGCGCCGTAGCGGGCCTCGTAACGCTTGACGAAGTCGCTCGCCACCGCCTTGCTGGGATGCGCGGCCGGCAACTGCTCGGCCACCAGCAGCGCGCCGGCGGGCAGCACCACGCCATCGGCGCTCTTGCCGCCCACGCGCAGGAAATCGTTGTTGGCCACGCCGTGGGTCTGGTAGATCGGTCCCTGGTAGCCACGCTCGCGCAGGGTGCGCATCGGCAGCGCCGCCGGCGTGCCGCTGCCGGCCACCAGCACCGCGTCCGGGCGCGCCGCCAGCAGCTTGACCGCCTGCCCGGTGACGGCCTGGTCGGTGCGCGCATAGCGCTCGCTCGCCACCAGGCGGATGCCGGCCGCCTGCGCGCGCTGCGCCACGTCCTTGAGCCAGGACTCGCCATAGGAATCGCTGTAGCCGATGAAGCCCAGCGTCTTGACCTGGCGCGCGCGCATATCGTCGAACAGGGCCGCCGACATCACCGCCACCGACTGCGGCAGCGAGAAGGCCCACTGCAGCCATTCCGGCTTGGGCACGAAGGGGCACAGCCCGATCGAGGGCGTGCGGCTCTCGGCGGCGACGGCGGCCACCGCCAGGCAGGCCGGCGTGGTGGAGGAACCGACCACCGCGTCCACCTTGTCCTCCTCGATCAGCTTGCGCGCGTTGCGCGACGCCGCCGAGGGATCGGTGGCGTCATCCAGCACCACATAGCGCACCGGCTTGCCGCCCAGCGTCGCGGGCAGCATGCCGATGGCCTGCTTCTCCGGGATGCCGAGCGAGGCGCCCGGCCCGGTGGCCGACACGGTCACGCCGATCGTCACCGCCGCGCCCTTGGGCGCCTGCGCGTGCAGCGGCACGCACCAGGCGGCCAGCGCAAGGGAAAGAGAAAGGGCCAGCGCCCGGACCGGGGCCAGCCCGGCACGGTGGCCCGCGCGGCGTGGCTGCATGGGGTTCTTCCTGTGTTCAACTCGCATTGCGGTCTCCTCTGGCCCGTTCTGGCGACGGGCGCTTGCGTCCATCGATCAATCGGCCCGGCACTGCACCTTCCCCAGGCCGTCCACCTCCAAGTGCAAAGCATCGCCGCGCGCCAGCGCGAACATCGGTCCCAGCGCGCCCGACAGCACCACGTCGCCCGCGCGCAGCGGCTCGCCCAGCGCAAGCAGCGTGCGCGCCAGCCACCAGGCGGCGTGCAGCGGGTGGCCCAGGCAGGCCGCGCCGCTGCCCTCGGAGGCGGGTTCGCCGTTGCGCGTGAAGCGCATCGCGCAGTCCGCCAGCGCCAGGTCGGTGATGCGGCGCGGGTCCGTGCCCAGCACGTAGAGCCCGCAGGAGGCGTTGTCGGCGACCGTGTCGACCAGCGTGATGCGCCAGTCGGCGATCGCGCTGTCGACGATCTCGATGGCGGGCAACGCGTACTCGACCGCGCGCAGGAAGCGGCCCCAGGTGGGCGCTTCGTCAAGGTCGCGCCCGATCACGAAGGCGATCTCGCCCTCCGCCTTGGGCTGGATCAGCGCGCTGGCCGGGATCTCGGCCCCGCTGACGTACTCCATGTCGGCAAACAGCACGCCGAAGTCCGGCTGGTCGACGCCGAGCTGCTGCTGCACGGCGCGCGAGGTCAGGCCGATCTTCTTGCCGCTGAGCACGCGGCCTTCGGCCAGCGCGCGGCGGGTGTTGGCGGCGGCGACCGCGTAGGCGGCCTCCAGGCCGGCGATGCCGAAGGTCTCGGACACCCGTGCGATGGGCGTGCGGGTGCGGCGGGCCTCATGGAGGGCATCGGCCGCTAGTTGGATGGGCTTGGCTGTCATGCTGTGTCTACCTCTTGGGTTCTGTAGCCGGTCCGGATGCCGGCGCTCTGGCCGGCGCAGTTGCCGGCGCAGTTGCCGGTGCGCATACCGGGACGAATGTGCAGGCGGAAACGGATGCGGAAACGGATGCGGATGCCGTGGCGGGACCCGCGCGGGGGATCGCCCGCGCCACCCGCCGCTCAGGCGGCGAGGCGGGGCCCGGCGGCCCGGGCGTGGCGCTCCAGCAGCGCCGGCAAAGCGCGTGCCTCCTGCCGCAGGCAGTCCGCATAGCCGTCCGCCAGTTCGTCGACCACCTGCCGCACCGGCGCCACCGCGCGCACGGCGCCGACGCCGTGCCCGGCCGACCAGACGTGTTTCCAGGCCTTGGGCGCGGCGGCGATATCGCCGGAGAAATCGATCCTGCCCGGCTGCCGCAGCTGCTCCTCGCTGAAGCCGGCGGCCTCCAGCGTGGGGCGCAGCCAGTTGGCGGGCACGCCGGAGACGGCCGAGGACAGCACCAGGTCGTCCATCTCGCTGGCCACCAGCAGGTCGCGGTAGGCCGGCGCGGCCAGGCTCTCGGGCGTGGCGATCAGGCGCGTGCCCACCACCACGAAGTCGGCGCCGAGCAGTTGCGCCGCGCGGATCTGCGCGCCGCTGGAGATGGCGCCGGCCAGGCCGAGCGGGCCGTCCCAGAAGCGGCGCACCGCCTCCAGGAAGGCAAAGGGGTGGTACTGGCCGGTGTGGCCGCCCGCGCCGCTGCTGACCAGCACCAGGCCGTCCACGCCGGCATCGATGGCCTTGCGCGCCAGCGCGGGCGTGATCACATCGGCCATCACCAGGCCGCCGTAGCCGTGCACGCGCTCGAGCACGCGGCGCGGGCTGCCCAGCGCGGTGGTCACGATGCCGGGACGGTAGCGCTCGACCAGCGCCATCTCGGCGTCGAAGCGGTCGTAGCTGCTGTGCACGATCATATTGAGCGCCCAGGGCGGGCCGTCGGCCGCCGCGGCATGCGCGGCGATCCGCGCCAGCGCGGTCTCCAGCGCGCCGATATCGCGCGCGTTGGGCGCCGCGTAGGTGCCGACGATGCCGGCGTCGCGGCTGGCGCAGACCAGTTCCGGACTGGACACCAGGAACATGGGCGCTGCCATCACCGGCAGGCGCGCGGCGCCGAAGGCGGCGCGCAGCGCGGCCTGCGCGGCGGTGCCACTGGCGGGCGGGGATTGGGGGGCGGTCATCGTTGTCTCTTTGTCGTTGTCTTCGGTGAGTCTTCGGTGAGTCTTCGGTGATTCGTCGGGCTGCCGGCGGCGGCCTCAGGACTGCGGCTTGCGCCCCGGCCTGCCGCGCACCTCCCAGCCGCCGTCGCTCTGCAGGATGGCGGCGGTGGTGGCCGGCGAATTGCTGCGCGAGGCCAGCAGCACGTAGTGCCCGGCGTGGTCCTCCGGCTGGGCGATGAAGCCGAGCGGCATGGCGTTGGCCACCGCCTCCGAGAAGCCCGGGATCTCCGACAGCCGGGCGTCCTGCTTGCCGAGCGCCTCGGGCCCCTTGAGCGGGGTCACGGTGCCGCCGGGCGCTACGCCGTTGACGCGCACCTCGGGCGCCAGCTCGTAGGCGAGCTGGCGGATCAGGCCCACGCCCGCATGCTTGGAGGCGACGTAGGCCGCGCCGCCGCCGCCGGCGTAGAAGGCCGCGTTGGACAGCGTGAAGATCATGCTGCCACGGCTCTCGCGCAGCGCCGGCGCCGCCGCATAAGCGGCCAGCAGATAGCCCAGCACATTGACGTCGAACACCTCGCGGTAGGTGCGCGCGAGCTGCTCGCCGTCGCTGAACTTGCGCAGCGGTGCGAAGTAGTCCCACACGCCCGCGTTGCCCACCAGCGTATCGAGCTTGCCGAAGGCGGCCACGGTGGCGGCCACCGCCGCTTCGTTGGCCTGCGGCGAGCGCACGTCGCCCACCGTCACCGCCACGCGCGCGCCGAACTCGGCGCGCAGCGCATCGGCCGCCGCGGCATTGCGCACCAGCGCGCCCACGCCCGCGGCGCCCTCGGCGAGGAAGCGCCGCAGCACCGCCAGGCCGATGCCCGAGCCGGCGCCGGTCACCAGCGCCACGTCCTTGTCTAGCCAGCCCATGTCGGTGTCAGAGGAAAGTGTTGAGGTTCTTGGACAGGAACAGCGACTGCGTGATGACGATCTTGCGCCGGGCGATGCGGAACTCACCCGCCTCCGGCTCGCCGTGCACGCGCAGCAGGTCCTCGCGCCGGCCCAGCAGCAGGTCGTTGTCGGCCTCGCCGCGGCTGCGGTAGTTGACGAAGACCGAGTGCACCAGGTACTCGCCGGCGGCCGCGCCGTGCAGCGCCTCCACATTGCTGATCACGTGCACGTGGCGGGTGGGCGGGTCCTCGGCCCAGGCCGACGGCTGCTGGAAGCGCGCCACGCGGCGCGACAGGTCCAGCAGGTTGTCGTCGAAGTAGGCGCCGCGCCCCGGCGCATAGGCACCCAGCTTGTCCGCGCGCCGGCGGTTCTCGATGGCGGGCATCCAGTAGTGGATGTCCTCGCTCATCAGCGCCAGCCAGTCCTGCCAGCGCTCGGCGTCGAGCAGGCGTGCCTCGCGGTAGAGGAATTGCGTGATGCGATGGGCGGTGGGCAGGTCGACCGGAGCGGCCGCGTCGATGCCGGCTTCCTTGGGCAGCGCGCTCATGCGGCCTCCTTGGCCTGCTGGCCGTAAGTGAAGGCGCTGTCGGGCAGGGCCGGCTTGTCGCGCTCCGGCACCTCGTGCCAGGCGCGCGCCTGCATCAGGTCCAGCCAGCGCTGGTAGAAGGCGCGGTGGTTGGCCTCGTTGACCTGGTTGCGGTAGACGTTGCCCGGCAGGCCGCTGCCGTCCAGGCGCGTGCCGCGCCCCAGGCCCATGTACAGGTCCTGCTGGCGGGTGACGAAGCCGGCGTTGGTGCGGGTGGAGAACTCGAAGTTCTCGCCATCGTCCATCTCGAACACGCCGGAAGGCGAGAACGTCATCATGGTGCCCTTCAGCCAGCGGTCCTTGATGTCCTGCGGCGCGCTCTTGTTGACGATGGTCCAGGTGTGCAGTTCGATCTTGCCGGGACCACGCGGATGCCACACGCGGAAGGTGTTCTGCCCCGGCAGGAAGGACAGGTTGGGAAACACGCTGACCGAGGAGATCGAGCCGATCATCTTGGAGCGGAACTCGCCCAGGCGCTGCGCCACCTTGGGCTGGATGCCGTACAGGTACTTGCGGATCTCCTTGTCGCCCAGCGTGGCGGCGTTGCCGACCACGTCGAGGTTGAACTCCCAGCCATGGCCGTTGACGTTGACGTGGTAGGAATCGGGATCCTTGTACACCTCGGCCACCGGGCCGCCCAGCATGGCGCGCGCGGCCGAGTCGTGGGTCCACAGCGCGTGGTAGATGTCGCCGATGAAGTTCTCCACCGGCACCTTCCAGTTGCAGCGGATCTCCGACTTGACGCAGCCGCCGATGAACTCGGTGCCCTCGCCATCCATGTCCAGCATCACGTCCAGGTAGTAGCGGAAATCGCCCAGGAATTCCTCCAGCGAGGGCGCGTCCGGGTCCATGTTGCCGAACACCAGGCCCTTGTAGCTGGCCACCTGCGCCACCGGGTGCAGCCCGTGCTCGGCACGGTCCATGCCGCTGGCCTCGAACAGCTCCTGCCCCGCCATGCCGCGCAGCGCGCCGTCGATGCCGAAGCTCCAGCCGTGGTAGTTGCAGATGAAGCCGCGCGCATTGCCGGCGTCGGTGAAGTTGAGCTTGTTGCCGCGGTGCGGGCAGGTGTTGAGGAAGGCCTTGATCGAGCCGTCCTTCTGGCGCACCACGATGACGTTGTCCTCGGCCATGTAGGTGGTGACGTAGTCGCCGGCCTTGGGAATCTGCGATTCGTGCGCGAGGAACAGCCAGCTGCGCGCGAAGATCTTCTCCAGCTCCTGCTCGTAGACGCGCTGGTCCCAGTAGACGCGGCGCGACAGGCGGCCGCTGTCCAGGTCGATCAGGCGCTCCAGCCCCGGCAGCGGCTCGCTGGCGGGATCCTTGCGCAGGCGTTCGCAGTTGCCGGTGCAGTCGTGCGCCGGCGTGCCGGTCGATGCGGTCGATGCGGTCGATGCGGTCGATGCGGTCGATGCGGTCATGTCGTCCTCCTCAAATGGCCGAAGCGGCTGCCTCGGACTCCTGCTCGAGGTCGGCGTAGATGGCGTCGCCCTCCTCGATCACCTTGTAGGTGCGCAGGTCGACCGTGCAGGGAAAGCCCATGGCCTGCCCGGTGGGGATATGGAACTGCCCGTCGTGCAGCGGGCAGGCGATCAGGTCGCCGTCGACGATCTCGCCCGCCGACAGCGAGGCGGTCGCGTGCGTGCACACATCGCTGGTGGCGTAGAAGGTGCCGTCGACGTTGTAGACGGCGAGCGGGCAGCCCGGCGTCTCCACCTTGCGCACCTCGCCAGGCTGCAGCGCATCGCGCTGGATCAGGAAAATCTTCTTGCTCATCATTGCTATCCGGTTACCCTGCCGGCCCGCATCGCGGCGGCCTCACTGCAGGTGCAGTTGGACGAAACCCAGGCCGGTGACCCACTCGGGCACCGCCTCGTAGGCGATCACCTCGCCGCGCGCGCCTTCCAGCGCGCCCATGGCACAGGCCCAGTTGCGGATCTCCATGCCGCCATTGCCGCCGTGGGCCAGGATGTAGTCGTCGCGCAGCGCGGCCAGCGCCGCCAGGTCGCCGCGCACGGCGTAGTCGAGGATCTCGCGGTCGAAGGCCTCGTTGACGCGGCCCATCTCCGCGGTGCCGACCCAGTGGCTGATGCCGCCGCTGCCGATCACCGCGACCCGTTCGCCGGCGTCGAACGATGCGACCGCGTCGCGGATCTGCCGGCCCACCTCGATGGCGCGGCCGATACGGATATAGGGATCGACACCGGCGGCCAGGTAGACCGGGATGGTGCCGACCGCGTGGCCGGCTTCGCGCAGCGGCTGCACGATCAACTGGTTGGGAATGGCGATGGCGTGGTCCACCGTCAGCGCGCGCGCCACCGCCCAGTCGAAGCCGCGCGCATGGCCGTCGGCGGCGATGTGGGTGGCCAGCGCCTCGCTGTTGGGAATCACGCCGCGCTTGAGGCCCGGCATGGCATCGAGCGGCCCGTCGACATCGCCGGTGCCGATCAGGTAGCTCGGCAGGCAGGCGGTGCCGAACAGCATGTAGTGGTCGGCACCGACGATCACCACGCTGGTGGGCGCCAGCTCCGCCAGGCGCCGCGCGCACTGGCCGAAGGCACCCCACATGCGCGCCTGCACCGCGGCCGCGGGAGCCTGCGGCGCGACGAACATCACGGGATCATGCGGCACCAGGAAGCCGCCTACGATCTGTCCCATCTTCTTCCTCTATCCTCGTCCGGGTGGCGCGGCGGGTGTCCCCGCCCGCCACCGATGGCCTGCTGTGGCCGGCTATGGCTTGAGCGCCGCGCTGTGCACCGGTTCGTGCGCACCGAGCGGGCGCAGCTTGCGCATGTAGGCACGCATGTCGCGCTCGGGCGACAGCTCCTGCCAGAAACCCATGGTCAGCATCGGGTTGACGCCGGCCTGCTGCAGGCCGAGCACGTCGAAGCCGGTCAGCATGGCGCGCTCGGCCTCGCTCAGCGCGAAGCGCTGCAGGTAGGCAGCGGCGTCCTCGCGGAAACGCTGCTTGGCGGCGCGGTCCACGGTGAGCTGGTGCAGCACGCGCTCGAGTACGTTGCGGCTCATGGCGTGCGTCCTCAGGCGCAGAAGTCGGCGACCAGCTTGAGGAAGGTGTCGCGCCGCTCGGTCTGCACCCAGTGGCCGCAGCGCCCGAACAGGTGCAGGTCGGCGTTGGGGATGGCACGCGCCAGCAACTGGCCGCAGGCCGGCGGCACCACGCGGTCTTCGCGGCCGTGCAGCACCAGCGTGGGCGCCTCGATCTTGGCCACCACATGCTCGGGGAAGCCCTTGACGACGGTGGGGCCGTCGGCATTGGGGCGGGGAATCAGCTTGCGCAGCGCGTCCTGCGCGCCCGGACGGGCGCTGGCTTCGTAGCGCGACTGCACCATCTCCGGCGTGATGATCGACTGGTCGAAGGGGAACAGGCGCATGGTGCGCTCCATGTTCTCCGGCGAGGGCTCGTACTCCCAGGCCGAGCGCAGGCCCGGCGTCTGCTCGAACTCGCCGGCCGGCGTGCCCAGCAGCACCAGCTTGTCGACGCGCTTGGGATCGAACACGGCCAGGCCCAGCGACAGCGCGCCGCCGAAGGAGTTGCCGACGAAGGAGGCCTTCTCGATCTCGAGCGCGTCCAGGATGCCGACCAGGTGGCGCACCCACAACTTGATGTCGTACTTGGCGTCGTCCTTGAACTCGGTGAAGCCGAAGCCGGCGATATCGGGAACGATCACGCGGAACGACTGCGCCAGCTCGTTCATCACGCCCTTCCAGTTGGTCCAGCCCGACACGCCGGGGCCGGAGCCGTGCAGCAGGAACAGGGGCTTGCCCTGGCCCAGGTCGAAGTAGTTGGTCTGGTGCTCGGCGGCCAGCAGCGTCTTGCCCACGCCCTCAAACTTGCCCATCGGTTTCTCCATACACATACGTATGTGTATGGTATGGAGGCAATCGGCGATGGTCAAGGCGATATCCTTCGTAATTCCTAGGTGTTAACGCGCATTGCGATGACAACCATACAATACATTACCGTATGGAACAGGGACGGTAGAATGCAGGGCAGTCCTTGCCCGCCGCCCTGAAGTCTGGAGTCCACATGCCGAGAAGTCCCGCCGAGCCCTCCCCGCAGCCGCGCAGCCAGCTGACGCCGGAAGACTGGATCCGGGCCGCCCGCAACCTGCTGGTCAGCCGCAGTGTCGACGCCGTGCGCGTCGAAGTGCTGGCCAAGGAGATGTCGGTCACGCGCGGCAGCTTCTACTGGCACTTCAAGGACCGCGACGACCTGCTGCACCGCATGCTGATGGCCTGGCGCGACGAGGCCACCGAGCAGATCATCTACCGGTTCGAGCGGCGCGGCCTGCCGCCGCGCGAGCTGATCCGCGACCTGCTGTCGCTGCCCTTCCGCGGCGAGGCGGCGCAGGAAGCGGCCTCCACCGAACTCGCCATCCGCGCCTGGGCACGCCGCGACGAGCGCGTGCGCCAGATCCTCGACGAGGTCGATGCCAAGCGCCTGTCCTATATCGCCCAGTGCTTCAGCGCGCTCGGCTTCGGCATCGCCGAGGCGCGCGGGCGCGCCTTCGCGCTATACAGCTATGAATTGTCGGAGTCACTGCTGGCCAACCAGGGCACGGCCGCGCAGAAGGAAGAACGCAAGGCGCTGATGGAGCGCCTGCTGCTGGCGCCAGCCTAGCCGCCCCCCCGATTCCCGCCCCCCCCCCCCAATTGCTTGCGCCGGCGGAATAAGCGCGCCGCCCGCCCCGTTTACCGTACAGCGGGGCAGCATCCCTGCTGCCCCGCGGGTAAACCGGTGCGCCGCGCAAGACGGCCCGGCAAGGCAATCATGGCGCACGCGCCTGTGACGGCAGCGCGGGCGCCGGCATTCCGCGCTCGGGGTGGCAATCATGGGCAAGTATTGGACTGGGCGCCTGGCGGACCTGGCCGCGCGTGCCAGGCGTCCGGCGATCCTCGCGGCGGCCTTGGCGGCGGCCGCCTTCGGCACCGCAGCTAGCGGCCAGGACATGGATGGCACCCCCTGCCAGGAGATGACCGGCCAGGTCGTGGTGGACGGGGTCCTGCAGCAGGTCACGGGGCTGGCGTGCCTGCAGCCTGACGGCACCTGGCAGATGGTCGACGCCAGCGGCGGCATGGTCAGCTATGGCGAGCCGCCCTATTATGCCGATCCCTGGTACTGGGCACCGTTCGGTGCCGCTGTCGGCGGCGTGATCTTCATCGACCGCTTCCATCACTTCCACCGTATCAACCACGTCTTCCTGCACGCACCCGGCATGCGCTTCCACGGTGGCATGGGCGGTTTCCACGGCAACCCCGGTGGCTTCCACGGCGGCGGCTTTCATGGCGGCGGCGGCTTTCATGGCGGCGGCGGGTTCCACGGCGGCGGCCATCACCGCTAGGCCCTTGCGTCAGGGAAAGCGCCCCCGAGCGGCGGTGCATCCAGCGCTGTCGATCGGGGGGCCTTTCGAATGACGCAGAGGACCAGCGTCGGCGCCGGACGTGAAAAACCCCACAGGCTACCGGCCTGCGGGGTCGTATCCTGCGCGCCGTGCGCGCGGGCTCAGCCCTTGGACAGCCGGATCGCCGACATGTCGGCGGTCAGGTAGCCCACGGCCGCGCCGAAGCGGTCCTTGTAGTTGGCGCGCACCAGCGGATCGAGCGTGGCCTGCACCTTGTCGTGCAACGGCGCTTCCCAGTCGCCCGGGTGCTGGAAGTTGCTCATGATGTAGGTCCAGCCATGGATCTCGTCGACCGCGTGCAGGCCGGTCGACTCCGCGCCGGCCGGGCAGGACAGCAGCCGGCTCAGGGTCTTGGTGTCGACGTTGTAGGCCCACAGGAAGTTGTTGACGTGGGTATTGCTGTCCTCGCCGATGAAGAGGGTGCGCAGCTTCTCGGAGAACTTCAGGTTGTCCGGCGTGGCGATCTTGTCCGGGTTGGCGAAGTTGCCCAGCGCGTCCTGCTGTTTCTTGGCGCCACCGCCGAGATCCTCGCTGACCAGTGCCGGCACCGCGGCCATGTCGACCGGCACCCACGCGCTGTCCATCGCCGCGCCGTCGCGGTCCTTCTGGCCGCCGCTCAGGTTCAACTCGTAGACGGCGCCCGAGTACGGGCCCTCGACCTGGATGTCGCCGCCGTTGGCCGCGTTGCCCTTGAGCATGCTGCTCTC
The DNA here is from genome assembly GCF_001854285.1 of Cupriavidus sp. USMAHM13. Taxonomy (NCBI): domain Bacteria; kingdom Pseudomonadati; phylum Pseudomonadota; class Betaproteobacteria; order Burkholderiales; family Burkholderiaceae; genus Cupriavidus; species Cupriavidus sp. USMAHM13. The sequence goes on along the minus strand of NZ_CP017752.1, from coordinate 1,205,315 downwards.
GATGCGCGAGATGGCCGAATAGGCCTTCTTGTCGCGGATGTTGACGGTGGTGCCTTCCATCTTGGTGAAGCCCAGGCTGCCGCCCACCAGCGCGGCATAGCGGTGCGTCTCGAGGAAGGCGGCCGCCTTCTCCTGGCCCGGCACCAGCTTGACCCAGTTGTCCTTGCCGTTGTACTTGATGCGGGTGTAGGCGGCATCCTGCGGATCGGCCGTCTTCACGTCCATGATGTCGCCCGACTTGATGCCGCCCTCGACCAGCGCGCGGATCTCGTCGCTGGCGGCGTGGCCCAGGCGGATCCAGCTCAGCGTGGCCGCACCCGGGCCGGTGCCCGAGGTCTGGTGCCACTTGGCCACGTAGAGCGTGCCGCTGGAGAGATCGCGCGGGCGATCGGCGATGAACAGGAACAGGCCGCCGTTGGTGGCATCGTCGCCCATCAGCACGGTGCGCTCGTCGGGCATCACCTGCACCAGTTCGTGCGAAATGCGGCCGACGTTGTAGTGCTTGCGGATGGTGCCGGTGCCGTCCGGGTGCACCGTCACTTCAGGCAGGTGGCCGTAGTGGTAGGGGCTGGCCTTGCCGGCGTCGCCGTACAGGTTCTGGCTGAAGCCGCGCAGCTGCGGGTCGGTCGCCGCCTTGGTGGCATCCGGCTCGTACTCTTCGCTCGACAGGTGCGTGTTCCACGGCGACAGGCTGGCGCCGCAGGTGATCCACAGCCCGTTGACGCCCGAGGTATCGACGTTGTGGTACTTGACCAGGCGCAGGCTGCCGGTGCGGGGATCCTGGTCCAGCGTCAGCACGGCGATCGGCGACGGCAGCAGGCCGTACATGCTGCCGCCCTTCTGGTCGCGCGTGGTGTACTCGAACTGCACCACGGCGAACACCGGGTTGCCCTTGACGCCCGGCACCTTGCCCCTGGCCGCCTTGCCCAGCGACAGCAGCGAGGTGCCGTCCGGGCTGTCCGAGAAGAACTGGCGCTCCTTGCCGGCCACCGAGTTGTCGAGGATCGGCTGGTTGGCGATGTTGTAGTAGCCACCGGCCAGGACCTTGCCGCCCTTGCCGTCCGGCACCAGGTCGCCGGTGGTGAAGAAGGGATGGTAGGCCAGCTTGTAGCTGCGGCGGCTGCCATCGGCGAACGACACGGTCAGGCCGGAGCCCACGGTGGTGGTCGCCATGGCGGCCGCGTCGGCCAGCGTCGGCGCCGCCATGCCCTCGAAGGCGGCCCCGCTGAAGGCCGCCTTGGGCGCGGCGGCTTCGGCGGCGCCCGAGCCGGCCAGCAGGGCGGCGGCGGTGGTGGCGCCGAGCGGCAGCATCGGGGCAGCGGCCAGGAACTTCAGGGCCTTGCGGCGGGACACGTCGGGTTGGTCGGACATGGTGTTCGGATCTTGGCGTGGGGAATGCGGGAAGGGAGGAAAGGGCGCCATGGACTGCGCAGGCCGAGCCGGCCGGGCCGGCCGCGCAGTCAGCGGCCGGCGCCGGCAGCAGCGCGCCCCATGCGATGCATCCTATGCAGTATTGATGACATTCTGGTGACAAGGCGATGACAGCCATGCCGCGTTCCCCTCGGCAAGCCTCCCGCCTGATGCCGCGCGCTCAGCTATGCCCGCCGGCGACCGCCTCCCTGCCTTCGGCCGGCGGCGCCACCGTTGCGCACAGCGCCTCGCCCTCCGCGCTCAGCGCGGCGAAGCCGCGCCCCGCCTCGTCGAGCTCGAAATCGGCCAGGCCGGCCGCCTGCAGCAGGGTCAGGGTGCGCCGCAGCACGCTCATCGGCAGGCCCGCCCGCTTGGCCAGCTTGGCCAGGGACCAGGGGTGGCCCGGGCTCTCGCGGCGCGCCGCCCACAGGTGCTCGAGCACCAGCGCCACGCCGGCATCGACGCCCTCGGCACCCTTGGCGCTATCCATGCCATCGGCGGCATCGCTGCTCCCGCCGCTCTCCGTGGCCGGCCGTCCTGCTTCCATGCCTGTTCTCTCCGCGCCTTGTCGTCACGGGCCGATTCTAGCCCCGGCGCGCCGCACAGACATACAGTCCGGCCACCAGCGCGGCCGCCGGCGCAACTGTACTCTTCCACGCCGTCGTCAAGTGTGCGTTCCGCCTGCGCGCCAGACCCTTACGCTTGCGGTCATCCAATCCAGCGCGTGGACCGTCCCGCCCCCGGGACAGCGCGGCGCGCCGTCAACGTGGAGTCCAGTACATGGATAGCAACAGGGAACCGAAGGGCAAGATCGAGCCCTACCACCATCCGGCCGCGGGCTGGGGCGCCCTCAAGTACGTGGCGATCAACCTGGTCAAGGAACGGGTCACCGGCGGCAACTACCGCATGTTGTTCAAGCAGAACCAGCCCGACGGCTTCGATTGCCCGGGCTGCGCGTGGCCGGACCGCCAGCACGCCTCGACCTTCGAGTTCTGCGAGAACGGCGTCAAGGCGGTCGCCGCCGAGGCCACCACCAAGCGCGTGACGCCGGCCTTCTTCGCCGAGCACACCGTCGCCGAGCTGATGAAGCAGACCGACTTCGAGCTCGAACAGCACGGCCGCCTGACCGAGCCGATGGTGTACGACGCGCGGACCGACCGCTACCGCCCGATCGCCTGGGCCGACGCCTTCGCGCTGGTCGCGCGGCACCTGAACGGCCTCGCCTCGCCCCACCAGGCGGCCTTCTATACCTCGGGCCGGGCCAGCAACGAGGCCGCCTTCCTCTACCAGCTGTTCGTGCGCATGTTCGGCACCAACAACTTTCCCGACTGCTCGAACATGTGCCACGAGGCGACCAGCCGCGGCCTGCCGGACGCGGTCGGCATCGGCAAGGGCACGGTCACGCTGGACGACTTCGAGCTGGCCGACACCCTGATCATCTTCGGCCAGAACCCGGCCACCAACCATCCGCGCATGCTCGGCGAACTGCGCGAGGCCTCGCGCCGGGGCGCCACCATCGTCTCCGTCAATCCGCTGCGCGAGCGCGGCCTCGAGCGCTTCGCCAGCCCGCAGCATCCGCTCGAGATGCTGACCCTGGGCAGCACGCCGATCGCCTCGACCTTCATCCAGCCCCGCCTGGGCGGCGATTTCGCACTGATCAAGGGCGTGGCCAAGCACCTGCTCGAACTCGACGACAAGGCCGTCGCCGATGGCACCGAGCGGCTGCTCGACCTCGACTTCATCGCCGAACACACGCTCGGCTTCGAGGCCTTCGCCGCCGACCTGCGCCAGGAAAGCTGGCCGCTGCTGGAATCGGAGTCCGGCGTGGCGCGCGAGGACATCGAAGCGCTGGGCCGCCTGTACGCGCGCGGCAAGCGCGTCATCGCCACCTGGGGCATGGGCATCACGCAGCACAAGCATTCGGTGCAGACCGTCCAGATGCTGGCCAGCCTGCTGATGATGCGCGGCAACATCGGCCGTCCCGGCGCGGGCCTGTGCCCGGTGCGCGGCCACTCCAACGTGCAGGGCAACCGCACCGTCGGCATCGAGGAGAAGCCTTCGGCCGCCTTCCTCGACCGCCTCGGCACGGTGTTCGGCTTCGACGCGCCGCGCCAGCACGGCCTCGACGTGGTCGAGACCATCGAGCAGATGATCGAAGGCCACGTCAAGGTCTTCCTGGGCCTGGGCGGCAATTTCGCCATGGCCACGCCCGACACCTACCGCACCTTCGACGCGCTGCGCTCCTGCGACCTCACCGTCCACATCGCCACCAAGCTCAACCGCAGCCACCTCGTGCACGGCGCCGACGCGCTGATCCTGCCCACCCTCGGACGCACCGAGATCGACGTGCAGGACGGCGTCGCGCAGGGCGTCACGGTGGAGGACTCGATGAGCATGGTCCATGTCTCCTACGGCATGAACAAACCCGCCTCGCCCCACCTGATGTCGGAGACCGCCATCATCGCCAACCTCGCGCACGCCACGCTCGGCAGCGCGAAGGTCGACTGGCTGGCCATGGCAGGCGACTACGCCAGGATCCGCGACGCCATCGAGCAGGTGCTGGACGGCTTCGAGCAGTACAACGAACGCATCCGGCAGCCGGGTGGCTTCCACCTGCGCGTGGCCTCGCGCGAGCGCGACTGGCAGACCCCCACCGGCAAGGCCAACTTCATCGTCCACCCGGTCCAGCAGGACACGCCCATCGTGCGCGCGCGCCGCCAGCACGGCGAGCGCCTGATGACGCTGATGACGACCCGCTCGCACGACCAGTACAACACCACCATCTACGCGATGGACGACCGCTACCGCGGCGTGTTCGGCATGCGCCGCGTGGTCTTCATCCACCCGGCGGACATCGCCATGCTCGGTTTCCGCAACGGCGACTGGGTCGACATCACCACCGTGTGGGACGACGGCATCGAGCGGCGCGCCAACTATTTCCGCCTGGTCGAGTACGACATCCCGCGCGGCTGCATCGGCGCCTACTATCCGGAGACCAATCCGCTGGTGCCGCTGGACAGCGTGGGCGACGTCTGCAACACGCCGACCTCCAAGTCCATCCCGGTGCTGCTGCACCGCTCGGCGCAGCCCGCGGAACTGCCGGCATTCTGAGCGGCACCACCAGGTGCCGGCGTGGGCGGCAAGCCCCCCACGCCACCCTCCACGCAGCCGCGCCCGCCACCGGCGGACGCGGCCGCCCTCCCTCATCCTCGCGGTAGTCCCCCATGACCATCGAAGCCCTAGACCTCGCGCGCGGCCAGTTCGCCATGACCGCGGTCTTCCACATACTCTGGCCGATCCTGACGATCAGCCTGTCCGCCTTCCTCCTCGTCGTCGAGATCCTCTGGGTGCGCACCAGCGACGTCGCCTGGTACCGCCACGCGCGCTTCTGGAGCAAGCTGCTGCTGCTGAACTTCGCCGTGGGCGTGGTCAGCGGCATCCCCATGGAATTCCAGTTCGGCACCAACTGGGGCCCGTTCTCCGAGTACACCGGTCAGTTCTTCGGCAATATCCTCGGCTTCGAGGGGGCCATGGCCTTCATGCTGGAGGCGGGCTTCGTCGGCATCATGATGCTCGGCTGGGAACGCGTGCCGAAGGGCGTCCACCTGTTCGCCACCGCGATGGTCGCGCTTGGCTCCTCGCTCTCCGCCTTCTGGATCATGGTGGCCAACTCCTGGCTGCAGACGCCGGGCGGCATCGCGCTGGTCGACGGCAAGCTGGTGGTGACCGACTATGTGCACGCCATCTTCAACCCCGACATGGCCTGGGGCGTCTCGCACATGTGGTTCGCCGCGCTCGAGACCGGGCTGGTGGTGATCGCGGGCATCTCGGCCTACTACCTGCTCAAGCGCCGCCATGCCGAGTTCTTCGCGCGCTCGTTCAAGCTGGCGCTGCTGCTGCTCGCCTTCGTCGCCCCGCTGCAGGTCTGGCTCGGCGACGCCAGCGGCGTCGACGTGTTCGAGACCCAGCCGGCCAAGGGCGCCGCGATCGAGGGCCACTGGGAAACCAATGCCCCCGGCACCGGCGCCAGCTGGTCGCTGCTGGCCTGGCCCGACGCCGCGCAACAGCGCAATGACTGGTCGCTCGAGGTGCCGGGCATGCTCAGCATCCTGGGCACGCACAGCCTGCACGGACAGGTCAAGGGCCTGAAGGACATCCCGGTGGCCGACCAGCCACCCATGATCCCGCTGCTGTACTACACCTTCCGCGCCATGGCGGGCATCGGCTTCCTGTTCCTGGTGCTGGCGCTGTGGACCGTGGTCGCCCTGCGCAAGACACGCGGCCGCGTCGACGCGCTGCTGGCCCGGCGCCACCTGCTGCTGGCCTGGGTGCTGGCGATCCCGCTGCCCTATATCGCGGTGGAATGCGGCTGGATCGTGCGCGAGGTCGGCCGCCAGCCCTGGGTGGTGTATGGGCTGCTGCGTACCGACCATGCCGCCTCGGCCATCCCGGCCGCCGCCATCAGCGGCAGCATGCTGATGTTCAGCGCCTTCTTCGTGGCGCTGCTGGCGGCCTTCTTCGTCTTCGCGCGCCGCTGGCTGCGCAAGGGCCCCGACCTGACCCTGATGCCACCGCGCGTGCCGGCCCGCGTGGCGGCAGCGCACGCCGTGGACTACTGATCCGTACCCCATTTCCATACGGCGGCGCCACCTCGGCGCCACCTCGCCCCTTCTTCGCAGGAACCTTCCATGACACCCCTTTCCACCCAGGCCCTGCTGAGCCAGGCCTGGTTCGGCCTGATCGGCCTCATGCTCGTCTTCTACGTCGTCACCGACGGCTTCGACCTCGGTGTCGGCATGCTGACGCTGCTGCGCGGGCGCGCCAGCGAGCGCGACGTCATGATCCAGTCCATCGGACACGTGTGGGACGCCAACGAAACCTGGCTGGTCGCGCTGGGCGGCGCCCTGTTCGGCGCCTTCCCCAAGGCCTACGCGACCATCCTCTCCGAGCTCTACGTACCGGTGATGCTGCTGATCGCCAGCCTGATCATGCGCGGCGCCGCCATCGAGTTCCGCCACGCCGCCCAGCGCAGCAGGACCGCCTGGGACCGCGTCTTCGGCGCCGGCAGCCTGCTCGCCGCGATCGCGCAGGGCATCGTGCTGGGCAAGGTCCTGACCGGCTTCGTGCCGGGCGCCGCCAGCATCGGCTTCGTGATCATCACCGCCATCGGCGTGGTGTCCGGCTACGCCTTGCTGGGCGCCACCTGGCTGGTCAAGAAGACCACCGGCGCCATGGAAAGCGCGGCCCGGCGCTACACCGTGATGGCGCTGGCCACCACGGTCGCGGCGGCGCTGGCGGTGTCGTACGCGACCCTGCGCTTCAGCCAGGTCGGCGCCACGCGCTGGCAGGACGCGGGGGTGTTCCACGTGCTGGCGGCACTCGCGGTGGTCGCCGCCCTGGCCTGCGCCTACGTGCTCTACGCGGTGGCGGTGCGGGGCGAGCACGGCCCCTTCGCGGGCGCGACGGTGCTCTTCATCGCCTCTTTCGCGGGCCTGGCGCTGAGCCTGTTCCCCTACCTGGTGCCGGGCCGGCTGAGCGTGGCGGCCGCCGCCTCGGACAGCCCGACGCTGGCCTTCATGCTGTGCGGCATCGGCCTCGTGTTCCCGGTCATGATCGGCTACAACCTCTACCAGTACCACCTGTTCCGCGGCAAGGTGGTGCCGGCGCAGCATTGAATCGGCCATCGAATCGATGCCTGCCGGCGCGAGACCATGTACAACGCCCTGATCCAAGCCTTCCACGACGCGCAGGAACAATCGGCGCGCGCCTTCCGCGCCGTGATGGTGCTGGAAAGCCAGCTCGGCCTGCGCATGGAGGCCTCGGCCGTGCCACCGCTGCCCGATGCCGCCGCCGAGCGCAAGCGCTTCTGCCGGCGCATCGCCGCGCGCATGATCCGGCGCGCGGCCGAGCGCTTCGGCGCCAACGGCCTGCCGGTGCGCGTCGACGAGACGCGCATCGCGGTGGACGGCCACGCCAATATCTGGGAAGCGATCGAGACCGGCCGCCTGCCCGACCTCGACCGCTTCTGGGCCGCGCTGCGCGCGGCCTGCGAGACACGCACCGCCGAACCTCCGCGCGCTGCCATGGTGCAGGCGCTGGCCCGCTCGCTGGGCCTCGGGCAGCCGGCCGCGGTACGCTGGCACGCCAGCACCGCGCGCCTGCGGCTGGATGCGCCATCGGAGCCGGTGCCGGGCGGGCCCTGCCGCCGGCTGGCGGCGCCGGCGCAGGAAACGGTGCGCCAGTCCCTGCTGGCCCTGGCCGCCTTCGCCCAGGAGGCCGGGGCGGGCGCGCTGGCCGGCTGCCTGCGCCAGTTCGACCACCGCGCGCCCTTCCGTTCGCCGCAGCGGCGCACCTTTCCCGCCCTCGATATCACCCAGTACAACGCCTATTGGGAAGTGCGGCTGGAGCGCGCGCTGGCCGAGGCGCTGCTGCGCTTCGTCGCGCGGCAGGGGGGAATCCCGCTGCCGCCGTGCGCTGCGTGAGCGCCTCAGCGGGCCATGCCGCGCGCTGGCGCGGCATGGCCGGCCGGAACGCTCAGGCCGCCGCCGCGCGCCGCACGCGCACGGGAATCGACTTGTAGGAGGGCGTGCCGCTCTCCTTGTCGATATAGTCGAGCGGCACCAGCACGTTGGCTTCCGGGTAGTAGGCCGCCACCGAGCCCTGCGCGATACCGTAGGCGATCGCGGTCAGGCCCGCCAGCCGCAGCGGCCGGCCCGGCACCAGCGTTTCCAGCTCGACCAGGTCGCCGTGCTCCAGGCCCTGCGCGGCCATGTCGGCTTCGTTCATGAACAGCACGTCGCGCCGCCCGAACACGCCGCGGTAGCGGTCGTCCATCGCGTAGATGGTGGTGTTGTACTGGTCGTGGCTGCGGATCGTGATCAGGCGCAGCACGTTCTCGCCACCCAGCACTTCGGCATCCTCGTGCACGCCGCCGTAGACCGAGAACTCGGCCTTGCCCGACGGTGTATGCCACTGGCGCTCGGTCGGCGGCAGCGGCAGGCGGAAGCCGCCGGGCTGCCGGATGCGTTCATTGAACGCCTCGAAGCCGGGAACGGTCTTGTCGATCAGGTCGCGGATGCGGTCGTAGTCGGCCACCAGTTCCTGCCAGGGCACCTTGCTGGCCGGCAGCGTGGCGCGCGCGATGCCGGCGACGATGGCCGGCTCGGAGCGCAGGTGCTCGGAGGCGGGCGCCAGCTTGCCGGCCGAGGCATGCACCATCGACATCGAGTCCTCCACCGTCACCGACTGGGGGCCGGTCTCCTGCACGTCGAGTTCGGTCCGGCCCAGGCAGGGGAACAGGAAGGTCTCCTTGGCCACCAGCAGGTGCGTGCGGTTGAGCTTGGTGCCGATGTGCACGCTCAGGTCCAGCCTGCCCATGGCCGGGAAGGCCTGGCCGGGATCGGGCAGCGCCACGGCGAAGTTGCCGCCCAGGCAGATCAGCGCCTTGGCGCGGCCGTCGACCATCGCCTGCATGGCCTGCACGGCATCGTGCCCGTGCTGGCGCGGCAGTTGCAGGCCGAAGGTCTCGTCCATCTGCTTGAGGAAGGCCTCGGACGGCTTCTCCGTGATGCCCACCGTGCGGTTGCCCTGCACGTTGGAATGGCCGCGCAGGGGGCAGATGCCTGCGCCCGGCTTGCCGAAGTTGCCGCGCAAGAGCAGCAGGTCGGCGATCAGGCGCACATTGGCCGTGCCCTTGTTATGCTGGGTGATGCCCATGCCATAGGTCACGATGGTCGCCTTCGCCTTGGCGTAGGCGATGGCGACCTGCTCCAGGTCGGCCCGCTTCAGCCCGCTGGCTTTCTCGATGTCCTCCCAGGTGGTCGCGTCCAGGTCGGCGGCGAAGGCTTCGAAGCCGGTCGTATGGGCGGCGATGAAATCGCGGTCGAGCACGCCGCCCTGGTCGGCCTCCATCGCCAGCAGGGCCTTCATGATGCCCTTGAGCGCCGCCGCGTCGCCGCCGGCATTGACCTGGAAATAGGTGGAAGCGATGCGCGTCGAACCGTAGGTGGCCATCTCCACCCAGTTCTGCGGGTCGGCGAAGCGCTCCAGCGCGCGCTCGCGCAGCGGATTGAAGACGATGATCGGCACATTGCGGCGCGAGGCCTCGTGCAGCGTGCCCATCATGCGCGGATGGTTGGTGCCCGGATTGTGGCCGATCGACAGGATCAGGTCGCAGGCGTCGAAGTCCTCCAGCGATACCGTGCCCTTGCCGATGCCGATCGATTGCGGCAGCCCGACGCTGGTCGGCTCATGGCACATGTTCGAGCAGTCCGGGAAGTTGTTGGTGCCGTACTCCCGGGCGAACAGCTGGTACAGGTAGGCGGCCTCGTTCGAGGCGCGACCCGAAGTGTAGAACTCCACCTGCTCCGGCGCCAGGCCTTGCAGGATCTCGCCGATGCGGCGGAACGCGGCATCCCACTCGACCGCGCGGAAGGTGTCGGTGGCGCGGTCGTAGACCAGCGGATGCGTCAGGCGGCCCTGGTCTTCGAGCTCGAAGTCGGAACGCTGCAGCAGCGAGGTCACCGTGTTGGCAGCGAAGAACTCCGGCGTCACGCGCTTGGTGGTGGCCTCCCAGGTGACCGCCTTGGCGCCGTTCTCGCAGAACTGGAAGGTGGAGCGGTGCTCCTTGTCGGGCCAGGCACAGCCGGGGCAGTCGAAGCCGTCGGGCTGGTTGGTCCGCATCAGCGTGATCGGGGCCTTGATGGTCTCCATCTGCAGGCGGATAGCCTGGGCCGTGGCGCGCAGCGCGCCCCAGCCGCCGGCCGGACCTTCGTACTCCCGGATGCCGGGCACTTCGCGTCGATTGCTCATTGGATGCACTCCATGGACTGGCCCGTAAGAACGGGCGGTTTCGCTGAGGTCTGGCCATGCGGCGCGGCGGGCCGGCGGATACGATGGCCGGCCGCGCCACATGTGGGTCGATATGTGTGGCGGTATATGGGTCGCTTTGCAGGTCCGTATGCAGGTCCGTATGCAGGTCGATCAGTAGGTCGGTGCTGCAGCCCTCCTATCCAGGCTGCCCGGGGCGGTCGCCGTTCGCGCGCGCCGCCCGCTTGGCAGGCTTGGCCGCCGGGGGCCGCGCCGCCTTGTGCGCGGCCGGCGCGCCCGCGCCGTCGGCTCCGGACGCCGGCGCCGGCCCGGCGGCGGAGGCGGGTCCGGAGGCCGCGCCGGCAGCCGCAGCCAGCTTGTCGAAACGCACTTCGCCGCTGTCCTGGTCGAAATCGATGCGCACGCTGTCGCCCGACTGCAGCGCATCGCCCAGGATCTGCTTGGCGAGCCGCGTCTCGATGACCTGGCGGATCTGCCGCTTCAGTTCGCGCGCGCCGAACTCGGGCTGGTAGCCGAGCTCGACCAGGTGCGCGACCAGCCCCTCGCCGAACTCCAGCCGGATGTCCTGGGCGGCCGCGGTGCGCGCGATGCGGTCGAGCTGGATCTGCACGATGGCGCGGATGTTCGCCTCGGACAAGGCGTGGAACACGATGATCTCGTCGATCCGGTTGAGGAACTCGGGACGGAAATGCCCCTTGAGCACGCCCATCAGGGCCTCGCGGATGGCCTTGTCGGACTGGCGCGAGGCCTCGGGCCGCGCCAGGTTCTCCATGATGATCGAGGCACCGAGGTTGCTGGTGGCGATCAGGATGGTGTGGGTGAAGTCCACCACCCGTCCCTTGCCGTCGGTGAGGCGGCCATCGTCGAACACCTGCAGCAGCACGTTGTAGACATCGGGGTGCGCCTTCTCGATCTCGTCGAGCAGGATCACGCTGTAGGGACGCCGCCGCACGCGCTCGGTGAGCTGGCCGCCCTCTTCGTAGCCGACGTAGCCCGGCGGCGCGCCGATCAGCCGCGCCACCGCGTGGCGCTCCATGTACTCGGACATGTCGATGCGGATGATGGCCTGCTCGTCGCCGAACACGGTCTCGGCCAGGGCCTTGGCCAGTTCGGTCTTGCCGACGCCGGTCGGGCCGAGGAACAGCAGGGTCGCGATCGGCCGGTTGGCATGCCCGAGCCCGGCGCGCGACAGCCGCACCGCATCGCTGACCGCGACCACGGCATCGTCCTGGCCGATCACCCGTTCGCGCAGCGTGGCTTCCATGGCCAGCAGCTTCTGCCGCTCTTCCTGGGTCAGCTCGGCGACCGGGATGCCGGTCAGGCGCGACACCACCTCCGCCACCACGGCCACCGTCACTTCCAGCGTCTCCGAGCCGGTCTTGCGCTGCCACGCCTCGACCTGCTCGTCCAGCTCCTTGCGCCTGGCGCCGATGCGCTCCTCGAATCCCTTCGCCTCGTCGAAGCGCTTGCGCGAGGCCGCATAGTCCTGCTCGCGCTTGAGCTGGGCCACCTCCGCCTCCAGCTCCTGGATCGCCGCAGGGCGCGAGGTCGCGCCGATGCGCACGCGCGCGGCGGCCTGGTCGATCAGGTCGATGGCCTTGTCCGGCAGGAAACGCGAGGTGACGTAGCGATCGGCCAGCTCCGCGGCCGCGACGAAGGCCTCGTCCGAGAAGGTCACCTGGTGATGGGCTTCGAGCTTGTCGCGCAGGCCGCGCAGGATCACGATGGTCTGCTCCACCGTGGGCTCCGGCACCAGCACAGGCTGGAAGCGGCGCTCCAGGGCCGCGTCCTTCTCGATGTACTTCTGGTACTCGTTCAGCGTGGTGGCGCCGATCAGGCTCAGCTCGCCGCGCGCCAGCGCCGGCTTCAACACGTTGGCGATGTCCAGGCCGCCTTCGCCGCCGCCCTGCCCCGCGCCGACAATGGTGTGCAGCTCATCGACGAACAGGATCAGCTCGTCCTGCCTGGCGGTGACTTCGTCGATCAGCTGCTTGGCGCGCTCCTCGAACTCGCCGCGGTATTTCGCCCCGGCGACCATCGCGTTGATGTTCACCTCCACCAGCCGCTTGTCGCGCAGGACCTCCGGCACATCGCCGTTGACGATCCGCTGCGCGAGACCTTCGACGATCGCCGTCTTGCCGACGCCGGGCTCGCCGATCAGCACCGGATTGTTCTTCTTGCGCCGCGCCAGCACCTCGATCGTGCTTTCGATCTCCTGCGAGCGGCCCAGCACCGGGTCGAGCTTGCCCTGCCGCGCCATCGCGGTGAGATCGCGCCCGACCTTGTCGAGATGCGGGGTGCCCGTGCCTTGCTCGATCCGTCCATCCTCCGCGCCCTTGCCGACCACCTTGACCACCTTCTGGCGCAATGCCTCCGGTGTCACGCCGTACTTCCTGAGCAGGGCGCCGGCGATGCTGTCCGGCACCGCCGCCAGCCCGATCAGAAGGTGCTCCGGGCCGACGTAGGAGTGGCCGAGCTCGTGCGAGGCCTGGAAGGCGAACTGGAGCGCCTTCTTCAGGCGCGGCGACACCGTCATGCGTTCGAGCGGCATGCCGGGATCCGCCCGACCGGTGTGCGCATGCTCATCGATATAGGCACGGATATCGGCGGCGGACAGCTTCAATTCCTTGAGCAGGGCGGCGGCGATATCGTTGTCGGCCAGCACGTAGAGGAGATGCTCGCTGTCGAGCTCGCCGCGGCGCAGCTCGTGCGCCTTCTCCGCGGCACGCTGCAGCAGCTCCAGCGTCTGCTCGCTGAAGGCGTCGGTGGGATCGACCGACTCGCGCGGCACCTCGGCGGCGAGCGATGCGCCGTACCCCGCCTCGCCCGCCTCGCCGAGCCAGCGGGACAGCCCGCTGCCCGCGCCGAGCAGGGAATCGAATGGATTGAGCATCTCCTGGTGCCGCAGCAACTGCCGGTAGTGGTAGTCGCAGATCGAGAGCGTGCGGCGCGCACCGTCCTCCGTCACCGAGACGCGGGCAACGGCGGGGCGGGCATGGCAGAGATCGCAGAGCGCTGGCATGGTGTGATGTCCCTGGAGAATGAAGCGTTCACATGATTCGCCGTCGATGTGGGCAGCCTGTCGCAACGGCTCCGGCGCCGCACCCGGCGGGCCGGATGTGCGGGCAATTTCCTGTAGGCAACATAGGCCATCGCCGTCCGGCCGGAAAGATACAGTTGGCGATGGCTGGCGATCGCTGGCGATGGCCGGCGGCCCGCGTGGCGCCGGTGCATGGCATCGCAAACCTCACCCTCCCAGCTCCTGGAAGGCATGGCCATTGGCCTCCAGTTCCCGCAGCAGGCCGGGCGGCAGCTCGTTCTCCCAGACCTGCCCGGCGAGTTGCCACTGATCCGCGCCCTCCAGGTCGGAGAGGCCGGCGCCCTTGCGCACATAGAGCCCCAGCGTCGGCTTTGCCGGCCGGATATAGAGATCGAATTGCTGCATGCTTGTCTCCCAGGCGAGTCGTGCCAGGGGCACGATGCCGAACGCTCCGCCAACGCCCCCACCGGGCAGCGTGAGCGTGTCCATGTACCGACCGGCGGGTGACGCAGCGGGTCGCGCACCGGCCCGCTTCCCGCCCGCCGCGTCGCAGCGCGATATCTCAGTGCGATTTCATTCCCGCGGCCTGCATCGCCAGCCGGATCAGTTCGGCCACCAGCGCCACCGAAACGACACCGCCCGCCCACAGCCCGACCATCCAGGCCGCCTGGCGCCAGCGGCGGCGCCACGTTTCCCTGCGTGCCGCCCTCTCGTCCATGTCCGTGCTCCTCGCCATGCCTCATCCCCCCGCGGCCGCCGCCTGCAACGGCTAGGTGTACTGGTACGGCCGCACCGGCGCAACCTCCTCCGGCAACTCGCGGCCGCACAAATCGAGGATAGACCGCTCGATATTGCGCGACATGGTGTCGAGCGCCAGCGCGTTCGGCGCCAGCCCGAAGGGCTCGGCAACCTCGCTGGCGATCGCTTCCAGCGCGATCAGCGTGTAGGAGATGAAGACGCACAGCAGCGGCGTGAAGAACTCGGTGGCGTCGACCAGGCCGAACGGCAGCAGCATGCAGTAGCCGTACACGGTCCGGTGCAGCAGCACGTTGTAGGCGAACGGGATCGGCGTGGAGGCGATGCGCTCGCATCCGCCCAGGGACTTCTCCAGTTCGTTGAGCTGGGCATCGAAGATCCAGCGCGTGGTGCCGGCGGCTCCCGGCCCTGCATGGCGCTCCAGGCCGTGGCGGATCTCGTTCAATACGGCCGCGGGCCGGTAAGCCTTGGCGCGCAGTGCCTCTGCCGACGCAGGCCCCAGCAGGCGGCGCAGGTCGTCGCCGGGATCGGTCCTGCGCAGCTGGTGCTTGAGCGCATAGGTGAAGGCGATCAGGGTATCGGCCAGCCGTCGGCGTTCGGCCGCCGCCAGGGCATCCGGCAGGTAGCACAGCATCTGCGACGTCAGCGTGCGCGAGGCGATCAGCATATTGCCCCACAGGTGCCGCGCCTCGTTGTAGCGGTCGTAGCTGGCGTTGTTGCGGAAGGCGAGGAAGATCGCCAGCGCCAGGCCGAACAGCGTGAACAGCGCGGTGTTGAGCGGGATCTTCTCGCCGAACACGCGCCCGTGCGTGAACACCGCCAGGCTGCTGACGGCGCCCATGAAGACGAGCTGGGGAATGATGGACTGCAGCACCGAGCCGTTCCACACGAACAGCATCAGGAACCAGTTCTGTCTTGGCCTTACGATCATCTGGCTTGGTCTTGTCGGGCGATCCTTGCGGGCGGCGAGGGCGGCGCGGGCGCATGCCGCGCCGCCCGCAAGGATCGGGAGTCAATTCAGGAAAGCATGCCGTCCGGGCGCACGGGGCCCCGGCGGCGGCGTCAGTGATAGCCGGCGTCGCCTTCACGCACCTTGCCGTGGAACACGCGGTACTGCAGCGCGTTGTAGACCAGGATGATCGGCAGCACGATCACGGTGCCGACCAGCGCGAACAACTGGCTGGAAGGACTGGACGAGGCCTGCCAGATCGTCAGCGACGGCGGCACGATGTTCGGCCAGATGCTGATGACCAGCCCCGTATACCCGAGGAAGCACAGCGCCAGGGTCAGCAGGAAGGGCATGGCCTCGTGCCGCAGCCGTACCGAGCGGAAGATGCCCCACACGCAGGCCAGCACCAGGATGGGCACCGGCAGGAACCAGCCCAGGTTGCCGCTGCCGAACCAGCGCTGCGCCACCGCCGGCAGGCCCATCACGGTCCACAGGCTGACCAGCGCCATGGCGCCCAGCAGCGCGCAGGCCAGGGGCCGCATCAGCAGCCGCATGCGGCGCTGCAGGTCGGCGTCCGTCTTCAGGATGAGCCAGCCGCAGCCGAGCGTCGCATAGGTGATCAGCACGCCGAAGCCGCAGAACACGCTGAAGGGCGACAGCCAGTCGAAGGGGCCGCCGGCAAAGCGGCCGTCCACGATCCGGATGCCCTGCAGCAGCGACCCCAGCACGATGCCCTGGCAGAACGTCGCCAGCGCGGAACCGCCGATGAAGGCCAGGTCCCACAGGTGCTGGGTGCGCCGGGCCTTGGCGCGCAGCTCGAAAGCGGCGCCGCGGAAGATCAGGCCGATCACCATCAGTATCAGCGGCAGGTAGTTCGCCGGCAGCAGCGTCGAGTAGACCACCGGGAAGGCGCCGTACAGTCCGGCCCCGCCGAGCACGAGGAAGGTCTCGTTGCCGTCCCAGACCGGCGCGACGGTATTGAGCATCACATCGCGATCCGCCTTGGCGTCGAAGAAGGGAAACAGCAGGCCGATGCCGAGGTCGAAGCCGTCGAGCATCACATAGAGAAACACGCCGAGGCCGATGATGGCGGCCCAGATCACGGGCAGGTCGATGGTCATGGCATCACTCTCCTTCCAAGGCGTCCGACGGCGCGGCCAGCGCGCGGTTGCGCAGCCCGGGGTGCTTGAGCGCGGCGGCCGCATGCGAGTTCAGCTCCGGCCCGCGTTTCATCAGTTTCCACATGTAGTAGATCCCCATGCCGAACACCATGAAGTAGACGATCACGAACAGCAGCAGCGATACGCCCGCCTGCTGCGCGGAAATGGGCGATACGGAATCTTCCGTGCGCAGCACGCCGTAGACGGTCCACGGCTGCCGGCCTACCTCGGTGGTGATCCAGCCGGCCAGCAGGGCCACCACACCCGACGGCCCCATGCACAGCACCAGCCACTGGAACCAGCGCGCCTCGTAGAGCCGGCCGCCCCGGCGCAGCGCCAGCCCCAGCAGCGCGGTCAGCAGCATCAGCATGCCGAGCCCGGCCATCACGCGGAAGGTCCAGAACACGATCGGCGAATAGGGACGGTCGCGCGGCGCGAACTCCTTCAGGCCGCGGATCTCGCCATTCCAGCTATGGGTCAGGATCAGGCTGCCGAGGTGCGGCACCTGCAGCGCGTAGCGGGTCTGCTCCGCTTCCATGTCGGGCAGGCCGAACAGGTTCAGCGCCGTGCCGCCCTTCTCGGTTTCCCACAGCCCTTCGATCGCCGCGATCTTGGCCGGCTGGTACTCGCGCGTGTTGAGGCCGTGCGCGTCGCCGACGGCGATCTGCACCGGCGCCAGCACCAGCAGCATCCACAGCGCCATCGAGAAGCTGCGCCTGACCGGCGCGTCGCGCCGCCCCCGCAGCAGGTGCCAGGCGCCGCAGGCGGCCACGATGAAGGCAGCCACGATGAAGGCGGCGATCGTCATGTGCACCAGGCGGTAGGGGAAGGAGGGATTGAAGATCACCTGGAACCAGTCGACCGGGACGATGCGCCCGGCCTCGACGGCAAAGCCCTGCGGCGTCTGCATGAAGCTGTTCGACGACAGGATCCAGAAGGTGGAGATCAGCGTGCCCACCGCCACCATCAGCGTGGCGAAGAAATGGGCGCCGGCGCCGACCCGCTGCCAGCCGAACAGCATCACGCCGAGGAAGCCGGCCTCCAGGAAGAAGGCGGTCAGCACCTCGTAGGTCAGCAGGGGCCCGGTGATATTGCCGGCCACCTGGGAAAATCCGCTCCAGTTGGTGCCGAACTCGTAGGCCATCACCACGCCGGACACCACGCCCATGCCGAAGCTGACCGCGAACACCTTGGACCAGAACAGGAACATGTCCTTGTAGCTGCTGTCGCCGGTGGCGAGCCAGCGCCACTCCAGCACGGCCAGGAAGCTCGCCATGCCGATGCTGATCGCGGGGAAGACGATGTGGACGGAAACCGTGAAGGCGAACTGCAGCCTGGCAAGGTGTAGGGCGTCGAAGATTTCCATGATTCGCACCGGCACAGTGAGTGGGGGACGGACGCCGTGCCGCGGCGCACAATGCGCCGCCGCCAGGCCTGACCGGCTGCGCGCGCCGTGGCGGCGGTGCCAGGTCTGCGCTCGACGATAGTGCAGGCTTGCGCGTGCTGGCAATCGAATCCCGGCGCGCGCGAACTGTACTTCTCCCTGCCGCGCGCAGGTGTACCGGGAATCGGCGCCGGCGCCCCGCTACCATGCGCACTGTGCTCTCGCGGCCATGCGCGGGCGGCCGCGCGCGACGCGCTCCGTCGTCGCCGCGCCAGCCGCCGCCGGCCGCCGCGGGCGCGAGCGCCTCACTACAAAAGGAGTCCCCCAATGCCGGAAGCCCTGTCCACCGCCGACCAGCGCGGCCATATCGAGCTCGACGTGCTGCGCCACCAGCACGGCGCCGCGCGCGCGGCGCGCGACCGCGTCGCCGAGGAAATTCCCGTCGCGCTGGTGTTCAACGGCATCTCGCATGCGGTGATGATGGCCACGCCGCTCGACCTCGAAGCGTTCGGGCTGGGCTTCGCACTCAGCGAAGGCATCGTCGAGCGGGCTTCCGACGTGTTCGACATCGAGGTCTCCTGCTGTGCCGCCAGCGCCGCCAGCGCCGAAGTCCAGCTGACGGTGGCCCAGGAGGCGTTCGCCGCCCTCAAGGGCCGGCGCCGGGCCCTGGCGGGGCGTTCTGGCTGCGGGGTCTGCGGCGTCGAAAGCCTGTCGCTGCTGGACCTGCAGCCGGCGCGCATCGCGCACGCCGGCGCGGCGGCGGACATCGCCGCCGAGGCGGTCCACCGCGCCGTGCGCGAGCTGCCCGGGCAACAGGCGCTGATGCGCGAAACCGGCGGCGTGCATGCGGCGGCGTGGTGCGGCCGCGACGGCGCCGTGCTGGAGGTGTGCGAGGATGTCGGCCGCCACAATGCGCTCGACAAGCTGATCGGCCGGCTGGCCCGGCGCCGGGTGGACACGCGCGACGGCTTCGTGCTGATGTCCAGCCGCGCCAGCTACGAGCTGGTGCGCAAGGCCGCGCGCCTGCACATCCCGATGCTCGCCACCGTCTCGGCGCCCAGCTCGCTGGCGATCGACATCGCCGCCCAGGCCGGCATCCGCCTGCTGTGCTTCTGCCGCGGCGATGGCTTCGTCGAGTACCCCGCGCCGATCTCCGCGGAGGCCGGGCCCACGGCTCTCCGCGAGCCGAGGTGACCAGCGATGCCGCACGCCCTTGCCTTCGCCGACGCACAGCAGCGCTTCGTTTCCGCCTTTCCCGCCCCCGCGCTGTCGATGCGCATAGCGCTGGCCCACGCGCGCGGCCGCGTGCTGGCGGTCCCGCTGCGTGCCGCCTTCGACCAGCCGCCGGCCGACCAGAGCGCGATGGACGGCTATGCGGTGCGCCACGCCGATCTCGGCGCCGGCCGCCCGCTGCGCATCCAGCAGCGCTGCTATGCCGGCGAGGTGCCGCTGCCGCTGGGCGAGGGCTGCGCCACCCGCCTCTTCACCGGCAGCCTGCTGCCGGCCGCCGCCGACACGGTGATCATGCAGGAGCAGGCGCGCGAGGCTGACGGCCATGTCGTGTTCGACGCGGGCGTGCGGCCCGGCCTGCATATCCGCCGCCAGGGCGAGGAGTTCCGCGCGGGGCAGTTGCTGATCGCGGCCGGTACCTGCCTGGGCCCGCTGCACGTCGGCCTGGCCGCCGCCCAGGGCATCGACGCGCTCAACGTCTTCCCGGCGCTGCGCGTCGGCATCCTCACCAGCGGCGATGAACTCGTGCCACCGGGACGGATCCGCATGCGCCACCAGATCTACGACAGCAACGCGCCGATGCTGGCCGGCCTGGTGGAGAACATGGGCGGCGTGGTCACGCAGGCGCTGCACGCGCCGGACACGGAGCAGGCGATCCGGCAGGCCCTGAGCGAACTGCGCGCCCGCTCCGACCTCGTGCTGAGCGTGGGCGGCGCCTCGGTCGGCGAGAAAGACCGGGTGCGGCCGGCGCTGGCGTCGCTCGGCGCCCAGGTCCTGCTGTCCGGCGTCGCCATGAAGCCGGGCAAGCCGGTCTCGCTGGCGCGCCTCGACGGCGCTCCCGTGGTGGTGCTGCCCGGCAATCCGGGCGCGGCGCTGGCGGTTTTCGCACTGCTGGTCGGCCCGCTGATGCGGCGGCTGCAGGGTCGCGCCGAGCCCTTGCCTGCCGCCCTGCCGCTGCCGCTCGGCTTCGCGCCCGGCGTCGACGCGGCGCGCGAGCGCTTTTTCCGCGTCCGCTGCGCCACCGGCCCGGACGGACGGCCGTGCCTGGAACGCTTGCCCGAGCAGGGCGCCGGCGCGGTGCTCGGGCTGGCCCGGGCCGACGGCCTCGCGCGCATCGCCGCGGGCGCCAGCCTCGCCCCGGGCGACAGCGCGCCCTATCACGACTTCGCGCACTGGCTGGCCTGAGCGTTCGTGCCGGGCGCGGCGTGTGCCGCGTCCGGCGCCAACTGTACCCCGGACAATGCCGCCGAACTGTGCACGCTGCACCGGCGCGCGGCCGCCTATTCTGGCTGGGGATCACCACCCTTTGGCAGGCCGGCCGCGCAAGTCTCCCACCCGGGAGACGCGGTGCGGCGGCCTGCGCCTTTTCGGCCCTGCCGACCGCATGTCACCGGATCGATCGTGAGAGCCTTCGCCCCAGACCTCGCCGCCCGCCTGCCGGGCTTTGCTCCCCGCCTCCTTCCCCCTGCCGGCTCGCCTGCGGGCCCGGCCAGGCCGACCGCCGCGGCCGACGAAGACGCCGCCCGCGGCACCGTCGTCGACCGCCGCGGCCGCCCGCTGCGCGACCTGCGCCTGTCGGTGATCGACCGCTGCAATTTCCGCTGTACCTACTGCATGCCGCGCGAGGCCTTCCCCGCGGACTATGCCTTCATGCCGCCGGCCGAGCGGCTGTCGTTCGCGCAGTTGCTGAAGATCGCGCGCGCCTTCACCCAGCTCGGCGTCGAGAAGATCCGCATCACCGGCGGCGAACCCCTGCTGCGGCGCGGCCTGGAGAACCTGGTGGAGCAACTGGCGCAGCTGACCACGCTGGCGGGCAAGCCGGTGGAGATCGCGCTGACGACCAATGGCGCCCTGCTGGCAGCCAAGGCGCGCTCGCTCAAGGACGCCGGCCTGCAGCGCGTGACGGTCAGCCTCGACGCGCTCGACGACGCCGTGTTCCGCCGCATGAGCGATACCGACCTGCCGGTCGCGCGCATCCTCGACGGCATCGAGGCGGCGCGCGCGGCCGGGCTGGCGCCGCTCAAGGTCAACACCGTGGTCCAGCGCGGCGTCAACGACGACCAGATCCTGCCGCTGGTGCGCCATTTCAAGGGCACCGGCGTCAGCGTGCGCTTCATCGAGTACATGGACGTCGGCGGCGCGGACCGCTGGTCCGACGGCGACGTGCTGACGGCCGCGCAGGCGCGCGACCTGGTGGCGGCAGCCTTCCCGCTGGTCCCGCTCGACCAGGCCCGCGGCGCCGACACCGCGATCCGCTACCGCCACGCCGACGGCGGCGGCGAAGTGGGTTTCATCGCCAGCGTCTCGCAGCCGTTCTGCGGCGCCTGCACGCGCGCACGCGTCGCCGCCGACGGCACGCTCTACACCTGCCTGTTCGCCACCCGGGGCCTGAGCCTGCGGCCGTGGCTGGACGACCATGCCTGCGCCACGCAACTGGCGCAGGCCGTGCGCCAGCGCTGGGCGCAGCGCGACGACCGCTATTCCGAATTGCGCGCCTCGCCCCGCCCCCGGCCGGGCAAGGTCTATCCCACCGTCCGCATGTCGCTGGTCGGCGGCTGACGCCGCGCCGGCGCGCGCGGCGGGCCACCAACGGAGCAACGCTATGACATCGCCACTCCCTTCGCGCTTCCCCTTCTCCGAACCCGGCGGCACGCCCGCCGCGGCCGCCACGGCCGCCGATGACGATGGAGCCGCCGAACTCGCCGGCTTCACGCGGCGCGCCATCGAGGCCGGCTTCGAGGTGCGCGTGCAGCACGAGCCGATCGCGCTCGGCGCGGAGTTCGAGCCGATCCTGCGCAAGCCCGAGGTGGGCGCGATCGCCAACTTCATCGGCGTGGTGCGCCGGCATGGCGACAGCGACGACGTGATAGCGCTGGAGATCGAACACTACCCGGGCATGACCGAGCAATCCCTGTGGACCATCGTCGAGGAAGCGAGCGCGCGCTGGCCGCTGGAAACGGTCAGGATCGTGCACCGGACCGGCCGCGTCGCGCTGGGGCAGGCGGTGGTGCTGGTCATCGTCGCCGCGCCGCACCGGCAGGCGGCGCTCGACGCCTGCGCCTTCCTGATGGATTTCCTCAAGACCTACGCGCCGTTCTGGAAGAAGGAGATCCACGGCGACGGCCATGCCGCATGGGTCGCCGCGCGCACGCGCGACGAGCAGGCGGCGGAGCGGTGGGGCTGAAACGGGGCGGCGCTGTCCCGGGCCGCAGGCTGCAGGCCTCAGGCTGCCGGTGTGAAGCGCTGCCACCAGGCGCAAGTCACAAGCCGATGACGCATGACGCATGACGCAACGACAACGGATGGATACCGATGAGACTGACCATCAAGACCTTCGCCAGCCTGCGCGAGCAACTCGGCACCCCGCAGGAGACCCTCGAGCTCGATACCGCCGAGGTGTCCATCGCCGGACTGCTGGAGATCCTGGCCGCGCGCGACGCGCGCTGGGCCGAAGCGCTGCGGCAGCGCCAGCCGATCCGGGCCGCGGTCGACCTGCAACTGGTGGACCGCGCCTACGTGGTGCGCGGCGACAGCGAGATCGCGTTTTTCCCGCCGGTGACGGGCGGCTGAGGGCGGCTGGGGGTCGACCGCCTTCGATGCCACCGCCGGCGTCCGGCGGCCGGAGCCGCCGGTGCGCCGGCCTCTTCAGCGGGCGCAGCTCGCGACCAGCTTGCCGACCTCGATCACTGCCTCCTCGATGCGCCGCGACCACGGGCTGCTGTAGTTCAGCCGGATGAAGTTGCGGTAGCTGCCGGAGATCGAGAACATATACCCCGGCCCGATCGTGATGCCGCGCTCCAGCGCGAGCTGGTAGAGATGCATGGCATCGACCTTGGCCGGCAGCTCGACCCACAGCACGTAGCCGCCGGCCGGGCTGGAGATGCGCGTGCCTTCGGGGAAGAAGCGCGACACCATCGCCCGCATCAGGTTGGCCTGCTGCGCGTAGGCCTTGCGGATCCGGCGCAGGTGGTGCTCATAGCCGTCGCGCTCGAGGTACTCGGCAATGGCCAGCTGCGGCACCAGCGGCGTGGCCAGGGTATTCAGGAACTTGAGCTTCTCGACCTGGTCGCGATAGCGGCCTGGCAGCGCCCAGCCGATGCGATAGGTCGCGGTCAGGCTCTTGGAGAACGACGAGCAATGCAGCACCAGGCCCTTGCGGTCATAGCTCTTCAAGGAGCTGGGGTGCGCGTCGCCGAAGTAGAGCTCGTTGTAGACGGCGTTCTCGATCACCGGGATGTCCGCCGCCGCCAGGAACTCGACCAGTTCCCGCTTGCGTTCGTCGGGCATCTGGAAGCCGAGCGGATTCTGGAAGTTCGGCATCACCATGCAGGCCGCGATCGGCTGCGACTTCACGATCGCCGCCAGCTCGCCGATATCGATGCCGTGCTCGGGGTGGGTCGACACCTCGATCGCCTTCATGCCCATGCGCTCGATCGCGTGCAGCATCGCGTAGAAGGTCGGCGACTCGACCGCGATCACGTCGCCCGGCTTGGCCACCGCCTGCAGGCACAGGTTGATCGCCTCGGTGGCGCCGACCGTGACGATGATCTCGTTGGGATCGACCGGCATGCCGTTCTCGAGGTGGCGCCGCGCGATCTGGCGCAGCAGGCGCGGATCGCCCGGCGGCAGCGCGTTGGTCAGGCTCCACAGCGTCTTGTCCCGGCCGGCGGTATAGGCGTAGCGGTTCAGCTTCTCGAAGGGGAACAGCACCGGATCCGGATAGGGCGAGCCGAGCGGCACCGCGTCACCGCTGCCGATCGAACGCAGCGTCGACAGCACCAGCCGGCTGACGTCCACCGTCGATGACACCGCGATCGGCTTGGACGCGCGCAGGTCCTGCATCTGCCGCTCGCCGTCGGCGCGCTCCAGGTTGACGAAATAGCCGGACTGCGGCCGGCTCGCCAGCAGGCCGCGGCTCTCCAGCAGCAGGTAGGCATGGAGCACGGTGGTGATGCTGATGCGGTGCTGCTGGCTGGCCTGGCGCACCGACGGCAGGCGCTCGCCGTGCCGATAGACGCCCTGGCGGATCAAGCGCTCGATATCGTCAGCGAATTTCTCGTAGAGCTTCATCGCAGGCCTCCCGCGCCGGTGGCGCCCGCCGTCGGCCAGGCGATGGCGCCGAACGGATCGGGACCGCTGCCGGTGGCAGGGGGGTGGATGGCCTTGCTTCTCTTCCTGGCTTCGTCCTTCACGGCGGGGGCTCCGATGGTGGCGAGGCGCCGGGCCCGTGGGGAGGGCTGCCGGCCGCGCGCAATGTTGATGGAAGGAAGAGTAAGAGGGAGCGGCTGCCCGCAGTACGCACACATCCGCCCACGGCACAAGAGTACAGTTTCTATCCCGCCTGGGCGGCGGCCGGATTGTACTCGGAACCACGTGACGTGCGCCCGCAGCCACTCCAAAAGCGCGCGCCGGACGCCGCAGCGCGACCGAGCCATGTCCGGCGTCTTGGCGGTCACCCGGGCAAATGCCATTACACTGTCCGGCCTATGACGTACACCCTAGCCGCCCCGGTCGAGGCCGAGCTCGACATCCGCAAGAGCCGCTTCCTCGCCCTGGCCATCCCCGTCGCCGACCGCGACGCCGCCATGGCCGAACTGCAGCGCCTGCGCGCACTGCATCCCACCGCCACACACGTCTGCTGGGCCCTGCTGGCCGGCGGACAGTCCGGCATGTCCGACGACGGCGAACCCTCGGGCACCGCCGGCCGCCCGATCCTCGAAGTGCTGCGCCACCACGACCTCGACGGCGTGCTGGCCGCCGTGGTGCGCTACTACGGCGGCATCAAGCTGGGCGCCGGCGGCCTGGTGCGGGCCTATACCGACGCCATTGCCGCCGCCCTCAAGCAGGCCGAACGTGTCGAACGGATCACCTACGCCACCTTGGCCGTGGAAGTCGACTACGCCGACGAACCGCGCGTGCGCCGCTGGCTGGACCAGCCCGAACAGGCCGGCTGCAGCCTGGCGGACAGCGCCTACGGCGCGCGCGCCCTGCTGACCCTGCACCTGCCCGCGGCACAGCGCGAGCGCGCACGCGCCGCCCTGCGCGACGCCACCCACGGGCGCGCAAGCTTTCCCGAGCAGCCCGGCGATGACGACGCCTGAGGCACCCGCCATGTCCGCCCCCTCCCCGCATCCCGCCACCGCCACGCTGGAGCCCGCCGGCACCCGCTTCCCGGTGGCCCCGGGGCAGACCCTGCTCGAAGCCGCGCTGCGGGCCGGCGTGACCCTGCCCCACTCGTGCCGCAACGGCACCTGCCGCACCTGCATGTGCAAGCTGCACGCCGGCGCGGTCGACTACCGCATCGCATGGCCCGGGCTCAGCCTGGACGAGAAGGAAGACGGCATGATCCTGGCCTGCGTGGCGCTGCCGCGCGGCGACGTGGTGATCGAGGTGGCGACCCCGTTCTGAAGCGGCGGCGGAGGCATTTGCGGGAGAAGGCGTCCTGGCGCGTATGCCCGCGCCAACGCCCTGCCCCGGCCCTACCCCGGCCACACCGCCACCGTGCGCGCATGCCGCGCCGCGCAGTCCGCCAGCGCGCCCAGCACCTCGCGCATCATCCACCCCTGCCACGCGTCGTAGTCGGCCATGGTCGGGGCATCCGGAATGCGGCACGGCGCCGCGAGCGCGCTATCGAGCGGCGGCGGCAGCGCGGGTGGCGTCGACGGCGCCGGACAGGAGGCGCATCCGCTCAGCATCAGGGCGGCAATCCACGGGAAGGGGCCTGGCACGTTGGAGTTCCTCCTCAAGACGATCGAGCCGCGCCGCCAGCGCGGACTGGGACTGCCGGTAGGCATCCGCCGCGGCACGCATGGCAGCGCTGCTGGCGCGCAAGGTCTCGAGCGCCTGCGCCGACTGCCGCGCCTGCGCCCCGCTGGCAGCCAGCGCGCTCGCAGCCTGCACGGCCTCCAGGCGCCAGCCATTGGCGGTCCAGCCTGCCGCGCCCAGCAGCAGGCCGGCGCCGGCCAGCCCGGCCAGCTGCCATGCGCCTACATCCGGCATAGCTCACGCTCCTGCCGCCGCCGCTCGACCAGGCCCGGCAGCACGCGGCCGCGCGCCAGCACCCAGCGCGGCAGCTCGTCGCAGGCGCCGGCCACGTCGCCGGCGTTGAGCTTGCGCAACAAGGTGCTGGCAGCGAAGGCCTCCGGCCCGACGTTGTAGACGAAGGACGCCAGCGCCGCCCGGCGCGTCTCCGGCAAGGGCACCGCCACCAGCCGGTCGACCGCGCCGAGCGCCTTGCCCAGGTCCGCGCGCAGCAGCGCCTCGCACTCCGCCTCGCTGCGCCGCTGCCCGAGGCGCACGCCATCGGTATGGCCGTAGCAGATGGTGGCGATGCCGACCGGGTCCAGGTAGGCTGCCGGACGGTAGCCCTCGAACAGCGCCACGGCGGCCGCCGCCAGCGCCAGCGCGCCGGAGCCGAGCGCCAGCGTCACGCGTTGCGGCAGCGCCATCTCAGCGCTCCCGCCGCGGCCGCCGCGCGCGCCACCACGGGCGGCCGATCTTGACCCACAGGAAATGCGCGGCGAGCAGCAGCACATAGCCCAGCGTGACCGCGCTGGCCCAGTCGGCGACGCCGTAGCCCATGAAGGTCATGATCGGCACGGGGGTGGCCGGCATGACCTTGGCGGCCTCCACTGTCATGTCGGCTTGGTTCATCGGGAATCCTCCGGCACAAAAGAAAAAACCCGCGCATGGATACCACGCGCGGGCACCAACGGCACCGGCCGCAGCGCTCAGTCCCAGGGCGCCTGCGGCCAGGCGCTCGCCTGCGCCGCATCCGGATCGATGGCGCGCAGCGCCTTGCGGTACTGGCTCATGGACCTGAGCCGCTCCACCTCCGGCTCCGTCAGTTCGCCCAGCAGGAAACCGTCGAGCAGCGGCGCGATGCGCCGCTCGGCCTCGGCCAGCAGCCCGTCGCGCCGTGCCGCGGCCTCGTCGGCTTGCAGCCGAGCGGCCAGCGCGCCGTCGAGCTGCCAGCCTTCGTCGCGCCACACATGGGCGGGACCGGGCCGCGGCTCGTCGGTGAGGAAAGGCGGCAGGTCGCCGATGCCGCTGTACTCGGCGCCCGCCTCGAAGCGGCTGCCGTCGGCCGTGCGGTAAAGCGGCACCCCGCGGTAGTCGGGCTGCGCGGTCCAGGCGCCGTCCGCCGCGTTCTGCGGCACGCCGCCCGCCGCATCGCGGTAGACGGCGATGGCGCGGCCGGCCGCGCGCGGCGGCGGCACCGGCGTGGCATAGCCGGGCACGATATGGACGCCGGGCTCGAGCGGGCTCGGATCGGCCACGCCCAGGCCGAGGTATTCGCCGGTGGTCGGGTGGTAGTTATGGATGTCCATGAGGTTCTTCCTTGTCTTGGGGTCAGTACTTGATGCAGGCGAGGAGGGCGATGTTGCGGGGGCGGGTTTCCCCTGCACCAGTAATTTCGGTAGACAGCTGCGGACCTTCGGCCTGCCCGTTGGCACCGTACTGGGCAATCGATCCAGATGTCCCCGTACCATTGAAAGCTGCTCTGAAGGTATGCCTATGGCTTTCCACGCTGCCCAACTGAATGCTGGCAAAGCTCCGTCCGCTATCGACTCCTCGGCCGTCATCCCATGCACGCACGAACTCCCCTCTCAACTCCGGCAGATTGAACGTCGTCGACCCGTCCCCGGCGCCGAAGCTCGTGCCGATCTCGGCGAACAGCTCCGCATACGTCGTGCGCGATACCGCGCCGCCGTTGCACTTCAGCCAGCCGGCCGGCGCCGCGCTCTTCGCGTGGAAGGCGACCGTACCCGGCATGATCAGGCCGAAGTTGGCGACGCCCAGCGGGCCGAGCTTGATCCACGCGGTATTGGCCGCGTTGCGCTGCTTGAGCAACCCGTTGCCCGTGTCCGCCCAGAACTGGAAGGGAAAGGACGGGTTCGGCTCGACCGAGCCGGACTGGTTGGTGGCGATGGCCGCCAGCGCGTTGTTCAGGTCGGCGCGGAAGGCGGCGCCGGCCTGGTTGTCGATCACCATGTCGTGTTGGGACATGCTTTATCTCCTGTCGAGAAAGGTGGTTAATAGCCGACGGCATCCCAGTCGAACCGTCTGGAGACGGGCGCGCCGGCGCTGTTGAAGAAGCGGATGGTGAACCCGCTGCGACTCTTGCCCGCGACCGTGAAGAAGTCGCCTTGTGCCATGTCCTGTGCGGTAACACCGAGCGAGGGCACGATGCGGAACGGCCGCGCGAAAGCGATCGCGTACGGCGCCGCCGGCGCCACCACGTCGCGCGCGTAGTCGCGCCGGTCCGGCATATCGACGCTCACGGCCAGGCCGCGCACCAGCACGTTGTGCGTGGGCGAGGCGCTGGCCAGCTCGGCCTTCCACTGGAAGGCACGCGCCTCGTAGTCGCCCACGGCGAAACGCTGCCAGGGCGACCAGGCCGGCGAGCCGCCCGGGTCGTCGGCGGTGGTGCGCACATAGAGCGCCACCGCGGTATCGCTGATGCGGTCGCCGTCGATGGACTGCCAGCCGTCGATCCGCTCCAGACGGAAGTCGAACAGGTCGCCGGTGTCGAAGGACACGGTGTCGATCGCCGCGGTCAGGCGCGAGCTTTCCACCACGCCCAGGTCCAGCGCACCGGCAAAGGCGTAGCTGCCGTGCTCCACGATGCCGCCCAGCGAATCGACCAGACCCCAGCCACCATTGCCGACCACCGTATCGACCGGACCGATGCCATCCACGCGCGGCTGGCTGTCCCACAGCCCGCTGGCGTCGACCGGCCCCTGCTCGTCGATCAGCGCGCGCCCGACCAGCTTGATGCCCCCCAGCGCCGCGTCGTAGACGATGCCCTGCTTCGAGCCGGCAAACTGCGGCTGTTCTGCCACCGTGGCCACCACGTTGAGGTCGAGCAGCGACGGCGCGGTAGTGGTCACCTGAGCAGCATGCAGCGACTCGTTGCCGCTGGAGTCGATCCACTTGGCCAGGTAGGCCCCCTCCAGCAGCGGCAGCTGCGCGGCGTTGGCCGAGCCGGCGGTATAGCCGCCGATGTCCACGGCGCTGTTCCACGAGGGTTGCTGCAGGTCGGTCGTATGGCGGATGCGGGCCTGCCCGCCGTTGCGCACGTCGAGATCCACCGAGGCATCCCAGCTGAGGTTGGCGAAGCCGTTCAGCACCGCCAGCGACAGTCCGCTCACGTCGTGCGGCGGCGCCGACTTGCCGATCACGCGGTGCGCCGGCGAGTAAGTCCAGTCCGGGCTGCGCACACCGATGGCCGAGACATAGCGCGCCCGCACCATGTAATAGGCCAGGTCTTCCACCGGCGCCAGGTAGGTACTGGTAGCGCCGGCCGGCAGCGCGGGCAGCGCGGTCCAGCTGGTCTCTTCCAGCAGCTTGAATTCCAGCTCGATCCGCCCGCGCTGCCGCAGCGTGACATCCTGCGCCGGTGGCCAGGACACCAGCACGCGCGAGATCACCACGCCGCTCTGGCTGAGGATCAGTTGCTCCTCGCCCGAATCCATGCGGATCTGCCCGACCGTCTCCACACGGAAGGGATTGGGCAGATTGGTATCCGGCGCCGGATCCGAGGTAGTGGCGTCGCCATGGTTCCAGTCGTACACCGCGGCGGCCTCCTCGTTCAGCACCAGGTCGACGCCGCCGTCGTCGGACATCTTCCATGACATCACGCGGAACACCTTGTCCTGCCAGCCGAACTTCGCCAGGTTCAGCTTGACCGTGCTGTAGGCTGACAGCTGGAAGGCGCTCAGCTTGGCCGGGAACTCGACCACGATGCCCTGGCGCGAGCGCTCCAGGATGATCTTGGCCAGGCGCTGTGCCGTCACGGTGTCGATGGTGAACGGCAGTTCGATGTCGCGCTCGATCACCTCGCCATCCTGCTGCGCGTACAGCGCATTGCGCTGCGGCGGGAAGTCACCGGGCTGCCAGTTGCCGGACGGATTGATGAAGGTGCCCTTGACCGCATTGAAGAGGTCGCGCCGCGACATGCGCGGCTGCACCTTGACCTGGCCGCGCAGGTCGTCCTCGCTCAGCGTCACCGTGGGGATGTCGTAGGCGCCGGCAAAGACGCGGAACACCCCGCCGGAGATCACCACCGCGCCGGCGCCGGCCGTGGTCATCTCGGTCAGGTTGTCGCGCGGCGACTTGTCCAGCATCACCACCCCGTTGCAGCGGTAGCGGGATTCGCTGCGGTCGTTGCCGAGCGGGACCAGTTCGTCCGACACATTGGCCGCCGCGCGCACCGTCGCCGCATCGACATCGCCATCGCCGCAGGCGAATCCGCGCGCATCCCGCAGGTAGTCGTAGACGCACAGCGCCCAGTTGTCCGACCACGTCGTGGTGCCGTTGCGCGGGTCGTAGACACGCTTGCCGCGCACCAGCGCCTTGATGTTGGGCAGGCCGTTGGGGAACAGGTCGGCGTCGTACTCCAGGCGCACGTAGAGATAGCAGACGCCGCGCAGGCGGTGCTCCCGGGTCCAGCCGGGCACTTCGGACACCAAGTCATCATCGGCACCCTGGTCTGACGAGCCAAGATGGCTGCGCACCTTCACGTAGGCCTTGGTACGGCGTCCGTCGAACGTCAACGCAAACGCTCGGGTGTCCTCCGGAAAGTCATCAATCCTGACTTGGCTCGCATTCCCGGCGACCACGATGCCCTTGACCGGTACGCTCCGGGTAGCAGCGCGGCTATCCTCGCCCTCGACCGGAAGGAGTGCCACCAGAGAAATGATGTTGCGCACCTCTTCACCGGCCTCGATAGTGACCGACCGCTGCCCAGCCTTCACAGGCCACTCGACTGTCTTCGACTCGTTCCACTCCTTGAGGAATCGGCCACCGACGGGAAAGCCCTTGGCATCCAGCCTTCCTACGGCATCCTCGCCGAGGTAGATCTCTTCAATGTCCTCGCACTCGTGGTCCGCCAGCGCCACCACCAGGTGCATGAACTGGTTGGCCCGCCCGTCACCATGCGTGCTGGCCGCGAACACCAGCGGGCCGGACGTCATCGCCCTGCCGTAGACCAGGTTGCGGGGCTGGACGTTGGAGCGGACGATCTGGGTCCGGCCCTGGGCTTCGCTGGTGAAGCTATTGGGAATCCTGGGCTTGAAAACAGCGCCCATGACGGCACTGAATGCGGCAGATGCCCCGAACATCACGACGGCATACGTGATGGCAGAAACAACCTCTGCGGCAATACCAGTAACTGAAAGTGCCCCGACAACCCAGCTCGCGATTGCGGCTATGCCTTCTGCCATGCTCCACCTCTTAGATTTTCCATGCCGCCTTCGCGGCACTCATTGGTAGAAAGACAAGCCCATTGCGCGCCTGGACCGCGATCGCGCTTCCGAGGCACAATGCGAGAGCTTCGCCCTCCGGAGCGTCGATAAGCACGATGTCACCGCGACCAGCCTGCATCGCGGCAACCGGCTCGCCCAGTGTCAATCTGGCGAACCCGGCGACGCCGCCATAGTCGCGCAGCAAGCGCAGCGCCGACTTGTCGGATGAGTAGGCCCCACGCCAACGAACTGCATGATCGACACCAGTCATCTCCAGCACTGCGTCGGCCACGAACATGCAGCAATCACTGGACCCACGTGCAAATGCTCGGTCGCGACGCGCTTCGATGAACGCCGCGAGCCGGCTCGGCCAATCGTTGAACCGTTTCATCCACGCCCCCAAATCAGTTGCTTTTCCACCATCTGCGACACGTACTCGAAACCACGGTCTCCGGGAAACCTGCTCTGCTGATCCTCATGGTTGTAGCGCCGCGTCCTGGCTCGCTCCCAAGCGACCATGCGCGACTCCGCCGATAGCGTGATGGTTGCCGTTTCCCCCACCGAAGTGTTCATCGTGTCCATCCTCCCCGCGAACAGCCGAACTGGTTCACCAAACAGCCGCAGATCCTCCCGCAGTGGCGCGAACCAGATCTGGCAAGCCTTGCCCTGGTACTGCTCCGCCAGCGTGATGGCGATCAGCTCGGGCGGCACGCCCGCCAGCGTGAGGCGCACGCCGATGGCCTCGAGGCCGGCCTGCTCCTGGATCGGCTCGATGCCGCCCAGCGCGCCGATGCCCAGCCACGTGGCGCCGTTCCACTCGATGTCGTAGCCGGCGCTGCACACGCGCAGCGGCTGGGAGAAATCCATCTGCACGAAGAACAGATAGGGCACGTGGCCCGCGCGTACCGCCGCGGCGGTGGCCTGGTCGAGGGGGCGCGTCATGCCGGCACCTCGATGAAGTCCACCGCGAAGGTCTCGTGCCGCCAGGCCGCGGTGCTGACGAACTCCCAGGTATCGCTGGCCGGGCGCATCAGCGCCTTGGGCTTGTCGAGCGCGATCGAGGAGCGGTCGGCGGGCGCGCGCCGGAACGGCGGTGCCACCGGGATCTGCGCCAGCCCGGCGGCGTCGCTGGTGACGTCCGCCGTGACGAGCTTGAGCTCGCCGCCGGCGGCGATGAACTCGCCGGCGCGCAGCACCAGCGTGGCGGCCGGCCAGGCGCGCGACGGCAGCAGGCGGAAGTCGCTCAGCGCGCCGTTGACCTGCGGCGCTGCCGCGCCGGCCAGCTCCGGACGCGCCGCGACGATGGCGGCGGCGGGTGTGCCGTGCGGCCACAGGTAGAGGCGGCCCGCCATGCCGTTGAGCGCGGCCAGCAGCGCCTTGAGCCGGCGCTGCTGCGGTTCGCTCAGCGTGGAGAAGGTCAGGCGCGCCCGCCACAGCGCGCCGGGCCGCTCCACCGTCTGCGTGGCCCGGTTCAGCGGCGAGGTGAAGCTCTCGGTGTTGGACTGCAGTCCGAACATCGCGCCGGACGGCAGGAGGTCGTCGGGAAAGGTCAGGATGGCCATGGCTTATCGTCTCTGGGAAAACTGGCCGCCCCGGTTGATGCTCTCGAGGATCTGGGCCTTGGTCTGCTGCTGGCTCTGCTGGATCGCGGCGATCACGTCGGCGCGGTCGGAGCGGCTGTCGATGTTGTAGGTGTTGTGGAAGGTGATGGCCGGCGCGGCGCCAGACACGTCTCCCGGACCGGGCAGGGCCGTGTCGGGCAGGATGCGGCCTGCCACGTCGGGCACGAACAGCTCGGGGCGGCCGCGTTCGCCGATCAGGTAGGGCTGGCCGGCATCGACGTTGCCACCGCTGGCACGTATCGGAGTGCCAACCGGCATGCTCATGTCAACGGGAGTACCAGCCATATCCGTACTGGCAGCTTCCCCACCGATCAGGCTGCCGATGAGGCTAATGCCCATCTTCGCTAGTCCGGAGATCGCTGCACGCGCCTGGATCTTGATCAGATCTGCAATAACCGACTTGGCAAACTCGCCAAAATCGAGCTTTCCGGTGGTAGCAAAAGTCGCCACGGCATCGCCCATCTTGCTGAACGCGTCGGAGAAGAGCGACTCCACCGCACCGGCGACGCCACCAGCGGAGCCGAGGTAGTCTTCGAGTCCCTTCTGCGCGTCGCCGAGCCAGCCTGAGAAGGTATTGATGCTGGCCTTCTTCGTCTTGCTATCGCCGGCGCCGGCGCCGGCCTCCGCGGTCGTGGCAGCGCTGACATCCGCGCTGCCGGCCGCCGCCTCTTGGGCCGCCTGTGCGGCGCCTTGCTGATCCTGCGCACCGCCGGAACCTGCGCCGGGAGTGGAAGTGCCTTCCTGCTGTGGGAACAACCAGTCCAGCAGGCCGACGCCCCCCTTGGCCAGTTGGGACAGCCCGACTTTGCCGACGGATTTGCCGAGCGACTGCAACGCGGTCTTGCCCGCTGCCGGCAGACTGAACTTGCCGGTCTTGGAGTAGTCGACGATGGCGTCCTCGAAGGCCGTCAGGGCATCCTTGACGCCGTTCTGGACCGACCCGGCTTCGACCCCGCTGTTACCCGCCTTCTTCTGCATCGCACTGCGGGCCGGATCCACCACGTACTCCCGGAACAGTCCACCGAGGCTGGTGGCGCTGGCGCGGTTGGCGCGCTCCAGCGCGTCGGTGGACTGCTTGGCGCGGTTGACCGCCGCCTCGTGCTGCTTGAGCGCGCTCTGTGCGCCGGTTGCGGTGGTACCGGTCTTGGCCAGCCCGGAGGCGGCCTTGTCGCCGTCGCCCGCCATCTTGGCGATGCTGCCGGTGGCGCGCTCGAGCGCCCGCACGAAGCGGTCGACCGCGTCCTCGCCGCGCTTGAGCGCGGCACTGTCGAGGGCGATGCCCAGGGTTGCGATTTGCATGGTTATCCCTTGCGCTGGTAGGCCGCCGCCATCACCACACGGTCGAGGCGGCGGATGGCGTCGAGCTGCCAGTGCGCCGGCCGCTGGCCGAGCAGGGTGAAGTAGGCGTGGATGTCGGAGTAGGTGAGCGGCTGTGGCATGGGCCTGCCGCGGCGGGCCGCGTTGAGGTCCGCGAACCACGTCCACAGCTGCAGGCCGGCCGCCGGCAGCGCCGGTCCCGCCAGTTCAGGCAGGGCGCGGCCACTCTGGCGTGCGGCCGCCTCGAGGTTGTGGCGGACGGACGAGCCGTCGGGCAGGCGCGCGTCGAGCACCGCCTGGTGCTCGGCGTAGGCCACCAGCTCGTCCGTCAGCGCGCCAAAAAATTGGCGGTCTCCGCCGCGGCCGCGTAGACCTGGCCGCGCGCCTCGGGGTTGATGGTGTACAGCAGGCGCGCGTGGTCCGGCGTGCAGGGTTCGTCGATGCCGCGCCAGGCCAGCGTGCGCAGCACCGCGCCTTCGATGGCACGCGCCTCCTCGTCCTCGATCGGGTCCGGCGCCATCTTCTCGCCCTTCTTGGCGGCGACGTAGGCACGCTCGCGCCGTTCGTTGATCAGCTTGCGGTTGGCGGCCATCACCGTGTCCGAGTGATCGCCCAGCACGGTGATGAAGACGCCGAGGCCGTCACCGGCGGAATTCTTCAGTTCGAACTCGTGGCCGGCCTCGCTGGCCCGCACCAGGTTGAGCGAGGCGAGCGGACGCGACGATGCGCCCTGGCTTGTTTCCATGGTCTTGCTCCGGGGAAAGTGAAGGAAGGCGCGGTGGCGGCGCACAAGCGCCGCCGCCGCGCCGGGGCCACTGTCAGGCCAGCGAGTCCTGCACCGACAGCGTGGTCTTCTCGCTGGCAGTGCCGGTGCCGCCGGCGGTGTTCAGCAGCGCCTGGAAACTGAAGGTCTGCACGATGCCCTTCTCGCCGTCGTCCTTGGCGGCGCTGCTCAGTTTCACGCGCGGCAGGTTGAAGGCGATGAAGTCGGCATTGGCGGCATTGCTGGTGGTCAGCGCCGCCACGATGCCGACCTCGCCCTCGCCGACGAAGGCATCGCGCAACGTGCCGTCCTGGAAGTAGGCGGTGAACTGGCCGGTCACCACCAGCCGGCCGGGGAAGAAATCGGGCATGGTGTTCTGCCCCACCACCGGATCGCCGCTGAGATTGCCGTTGACCGACACGCTGAGGCCGGTCACCAGCCCCACCTGCAAACCCCCGACCAGCAGTACGCCGTTGACGGCGGCCACCACGCCCGCAGCGGTCTCGGCCGCAGGCGCGGTGAAATAGGCGCCGGTGCCGGTCTTCATGTCGATGCCGCGCAGCTGCGGCGAGATGGTTGCCATGCCGATGGCGGGCAGGCTCACGTCGAGCTGGCCGACCTTGCAGTCGGTGAACTGCTCGGACTGGTTGATGTCCGCGTACCAGTGCTCGAAGGTCAGGTACTTGTCGGTGTGGCCGCTGGCCGGCACGAAGGTCTTCTTGCCCTGCACCGTGACCGAGGCCGAGGCAATCGGGCCTTCCGCCACCAGCGCGCTGCCATTGAGCACCAGCACGTTGAGCACGGTGGCGGTGAGCGACACCACCAGCAGGTTCTTGGCGGCATTGGCGGCGTTGAAGCCGCCGGCGAGCCGCACCACGTCGCCGGCCTTGATGCCGTCGGTGAGGAAGGAGCCGGCGGCGCGCGTGACCGTATAGGCCGGGCCGCTGCCTGCCACGGTCAGGCTGGCGCCGGACACCACCGCGCCGGCGCTGAAGTCGCGCCGCAGCGCCGCGGCGATCAGGTCGGCATAGGTGCCGGGCGACAGCTCGCCCTTGATGGTGCCTTCGACGCGGCGCACGCCGTGGCGGAAGTCGGCGATCTGCTGG
Organism: Cupriavidus sp. USMAHM13; assembly: GCF_001854285.1. NCBI lineage: Bacteria > Pseudomonadati > Pseudomonadota > Betaproteobacteria > Burkholderiales > Burkholderiaceae > Cupriavidus > Cupriavidus sp. USMAHM13. The sequence continues at coordinate 1,169,501 of NZ_CP017752.1, read as the reverse complement.
TCGGCGCGGATCTCCTCCGACTGGTAGCTGTCTTTCACCAGCGACAGGTCAGAGGTGACACGGCGCAGGATCTGGCCGCCGGTCGAGCCGGCCGCGACACCCTGGCCGGTTTGCGCCTTGTAGCGCAGTTGCTTGTACAAACCCTTGGCAATCGGCATGGATAGGCTCCAGGAAAAGAAAAAACCCCGCGCGCGGCGGGGCTGGTGGCAAGGTGGAAAGAGAGCGGGCGGCGTCAGCCGCCCAGGTTGGCCAGGTAGTCGATGCTGACCGGCACGCAGTAGCGGTCGCCCTCGATGGCGCCGGCACCGATGGCCGGCGTGGTGCGCACGATCACCTCGACGCCGTCGGCACGCAGCGTGGTGGCGCGGGCGAACCACTGGCGCAGCGCGTCGGCCTGGGCCTGCACGGCGGCCGTGCCGCTGTCCTGCGGATAGCACAGCGTGACCTTGTAGAGACCGACCTCGCGGAAGGCAGCGCCGTAGCTGGCGTTCTCCGGCGTGGCGGGCGTCATCAGCACGCGCTGGTAGGGCACGCCGGCGGCGGGCGTGAACGGCTGGTTCTCCCAGGCCGTGGCCAGCGCGGGCTGCATGGTCTTGAGGCGTTCTTCGAGCGCCTTGCGGATGGCGACGGTACTCATCTCGGGGGGTCTCCTGCGAGGCAATGCATGGGAATCGGAACGGTTGCATCGATGGCCGGCGCAGCAAAGCAAAAAGCCCGCGAGGCGCTGGCCTGGCGGGCTGGATTCGCTGCGCTCCGGTCCGGCCACGGGCATCCCTCCATCGGGATGCTGTGTCTCGGTCTGAACCGGTGCGCCGCGCTGGGCAATCAGTAATCTGGGTTCAGATTAGAGGACAACCGCACAGCGCGCAAGCTTTTGCACCGTGTTTTTTTACGCCATCGCGCATGGCGCGGCGCGCACCGTGAGCACGCGCCGTGCGGGCAATGCGGAAGGCGAGGAAGGCAAATGCGGTGCGGGCTGTGCGGACAGTGTCGCCGCCTGTTGCACCGCCTGTTGCACCGCCTGTTGCACCGCCTGTTGCACCGACTGCCGTGCCACCTGCCGCGCCAGTTGCCGGCGCGCGTCGTCCAACGACAGCACATGCATCATCACGCGCTGAGCCTTGGCCAGGCGCGCCTCCCAGTGGCGCAGCGTGCTGGGCGCGGCGCCGTACTTGCGCACCAGCACGCGGCACACCATCTCGGCCTCCATGCGGTGCACATAGTGGTATTGCAGCAGGCGCTTGGCGAGCGGGTCCTGGATGCGCTGCCAGGCGCGCTCGATCCTCCAGCCGTCCTCGATGTCGCGCGGCAGCAGCGGGATCGCGGCCTGCCGCTCGGCGGCATCGCGCAGCGCGGTCGCCACGCGTGCCCACGATGCGCAGCATTGCGGCTGCCAGCGCGGATCGCGTACCACCCTGCCCCAGTTGTCCAGCCGGTCTTCGATATTCATGATCGCTCCTGTGGTGATCGGCCTTGGTTCGGCCCTGCTTCGGTTGCAACGCCCGCCCGCGCCTGGCGCGGGCGCCGTGCATGGCGTCCTTCATAGATCCTCGCGGATCGCCCGCGCGGGGCGCGGCGCCGGCGCGCGGTATCCCGCCGGTGCGTCGAGGAAGCGCGTGGTCTCGCCGTGGTAGGCCAGCGGCACGCTGCCGGTCTCGCCCTGGCGCTGCTTCTCGACCAGCACCTCGCACATGCCGCGCGCTGGCGACTCCGGGTGGTAGACCTCGTCGCGGTAGAGCAGAAGGATGATGTCCGCGTCCTGCTCCAGCTCGCCGGAATCGCGCAGGTCGCCCATCAGCGGGCGCTTGTTGGCCCGGCTCTCGAGACTTCGGTTGAGCTGCGCCAGCGCGATCACCGGAATGCCCAGCTCCTTGGCCAGCGCCTTCAACCCACGCGAATAGCTGCCGACTTCCTGGCTGCGGTTCTCGCTGGCGCCACCGCTCATCAGGCCGAGGTAGTCGATTACCAGCAGGTCGAGCCCGTGGCGGCGGCGCACCATGCGCGCCTTGGCACGCACGTCAGCCAGCGACAGCGCCGGCTGGTCGTCGAGGAACAGGCCGAGCTCGGCCACGCGGCTGCGCGCCGCCGCCAGGCGCCGCCAGTCCTCGTCGCCGAGTTGCTCGGGCTGGCGCAGGCGCGGCAGCGGCACCTCGGCCAGCATGGCTAGGTTGCGCTGGTGCAGCTGCGCCTTGGGCATCTCCAGCGACAACACCAGCACGCTGTGGCTGCGCGCGGCGTGGCAGGCCACGTTGAGCGCGAAAGCGGTCTTGCCCATGGCCGGGCGCCCCGCCACGATGACCAGCTCGCCGGCGCGCAGGCCGCCGCCGAGCTTGGTGTCGAGCGCGCGAAAGCCCGTTGCCAGCGCCTGGTGCGCGCCGGCCGCCTGCTCGCGCAGCGCGCCCAGGCAGGCGTCGAACTCCTCGCTTGCGCGCACCGGGCGCGCCATCGTACGTTCCTGCGCCAGGGCTTCCAGCCGTGCCTGCACGCGGTCAAGCACGGCGCGCGCAGGTTCGCCGCCTGCCACCAGGGCCGGCAGGTCCGACGCCACCGCCAGCAGTTGCCGCTTGAGCGCGCGGTCGCGCACGGTGGCCGCGTAGCGCGCGATATTGGCACTGCCCGGCGTCTGCAGCGCCAGCGCATTCAAGTAGGCCAGGCCGCCCGCGTGGGCGTCCAGTCCGTGCGCGGCCAGGCGTTCGAAGACAGTGACCGCGTCGGCACCGACGCCATCGGCAAGCAGGGCGACGATATGGCGGAAGATCGCCGCATGGTCGGCGCGGTAGAAATGCTCGGGCAGCAGCCAGCCGGCGCGATCGATCGCGTCGTTGTCGAGCAGCAGCCCGCCCAGCACGGCCTGCTCGGACTCGATGCTGTGTGGCACCGCGCCAGCCGTCACCGCCGCCAGGCCGACGTCGCGCGCGCTCATGCCGCCTCCTTGTGGTAGCGCCCCTCGCGGATCTTGGCGAAGTTTTCGGCCTTGACGATCCAGTCGAGGCTGGCCACGAACGGCGGCTTGCCGGCGCTGGGCGCACGGCCGGTCAGGAAACGGCTCTCGGCGATGTAGGCGAACAGGCGGCGCCAGTAGTCCAGCGTGCGGCGCCCGGCGTCCTCGCTCCAGCGCGCGCGCAGTTGTGCCTGCCGCGCCGGCGTCCAGTCGCGGATGCGCGGACACATCGGCAGCAGCTCGTGGTAGAGCGCGACGATGTCTCGGTGCGGACAGTCGGCGCGGCCGCGCTCGGACGCGGCGGGTAGCGTGGCTTCGGCAATCCCCTCGCCGGCAGCGGTGGCCACAGGTAACCCGCCAGGGTTACCCCTTTCCTGGTCCTTCCCCTGGTCCTTCCCCTGGTCCTTCCCCTGGTCCTTCCCCTGGTCCTGCTCATGCCCTTGCTCCTGCTCCTGTTCATGGCTCGCAAGGGCCAGGCAAGGGGCTTCGCCCGGTGCCGGCGCACCGCGGCACCGGCTCAGGTGGAAATCGGTGCGGTACTGGTCGAAGAAGGGGAGCAGGAAGGGGTTGTCCGGCAGCGCGTTGTACTCGTTCTGCGCGCCGGCGCAGCGCTTATCGGCCGCGCTCAGCGCCCGGCCGATCTGGTAGTGGGCCATCTCGCACACCCACACCATTTCGGTGGCCGGATCGTAGCGGCAGAAGCCGGCCTCGATGCAGCCGGCCAGCCCCGCCGACGCAGCATCCATGCCCAGGCCGGTCTCGTGCGCGATATACATCACCGGCAGGTAGTAGAGGCCGAGCATATTGGCATGCGGGCAGGTGGTCAGGTAGAGCGCCACCAGTTGCGCGGGTGCGCCGTGCGCGCGCAGCCGCCTGCCGGTCGGCCCCATCCAGAACTGCGGGCTGATCTTGCCGTAGTCACGCATGGCGGCCCTTCCCGTCCATGCCGGACGCCATGGCCGGCCCGCGCAGGGCGCCGTGCCCGTGCCGCGGCGCCTTCATCGCGCCCCCTTGCGCCCGAGCAGTTCGTGCGGCTTGCCGGTGGCGGCGCAGCGCCGCAGGCCGCGTACCTGCAGGTAGCCGGCGTCGAGCAGCTCACGCACGCGTCCGCACACCGACGACAGGCGCAGGTGGGTGCGTGCGGCGATGTCCTCGCGCGTCAGCAGCACGCCACCGCCGTCGAAGCAGTCGATGACCATGCGCTGGCGCGCGCTGAGACCCGCTGCGCCACCGGCGCCCGGCGCCGTGTTCGCGGCCGCGTCGCCCATCGCTGCGCCGGCCTCCGCTTTCCCTTCCCTTGCATCGTTCATGGCACTTCCCTCCTGTTGAAAGGGCAGGCCCGCACTGCGCGCGCGGCCCGCCGGACCGCCCTGGCGCCGCGTGGCCGGGTTGGGTCGGATGCACTTTCGGACGATTCTATTACCATATTGGTAACCATTACAAGACTCGTCTGTTACCATGAAGGTCTATTTACCTTCTCGGTCAAACCGGGTTCAATCACGCGCATGAAGTCGATCAAAGAAATCCGCCGCGAGAAGTTCTCGATTGCCATCGCCGAGAAGTCCGACGGCAACCAGTCGCGCGCCGCCCAGGCCCTCGGCTATTCCACCCCCTCCCTGGTCAACCGCTACCTGAGCGGCGGCAAGGACATTGGCGACCGCACCGCGCGCAAGATCGAGGAGACCTTCGGCTATCCGCAGTTCTGGATGGATTCGGAAAGCCGGCCGGCCGTGCCGCCGGCGCAGTCGGACGGCCTGGCCGCGCGCGTCGGCTTCGTGCTGGAACGGCTGGGCATCCGCAAGAAAGAACTGGCGGCAGCGGTGGGCGCGCCGGAATCGGATGTGCAGGAATGGGCCGAGGGCAGCCGCAAGCCGACCCTGGTCCAGGCCACCGTGCTGCAGGAGCGCTACCAGGTCAACGCTGTATGGCTGCTGACCGGCAAGGGCCAGCCATCGCCGGCGGTGGCCTACAGCGACGACTGGCACCCGATCCCGATCGCGCCGCAGGCATTCAAGAAGATCGCCGTGGTGGCAATGGCCCAGCTCGGCGACAACGGGCACTTCTGCGACCTGGAATACCCGGTCGGGCACGGCGACGGCTACCTGCATTTCCTCAGCGCCGACCCCGATGCCTATGGCCTGCGCTGCGTCGGCGACTCGATGGAGCCGCGCATCCGCGACGGGGAATTCGTCGTGGTCGAGCCCAACCAGGCCGTGGCCAGCGGCGACGAGGTGCTGGTGAAATCGCGCGACGGGCGGGTGATGGTGAAGATCCTCGGCTATACGCGCGACGGCTACACCCACTTCCTGTCGATCAACCAGAACCACAAGACGGTGAAGATCCGGGCCGAGGAGATCGAGCAGCTTTCCTTCGTCTCGGCCATCGTCAAGGCCTCGTCCTGGCGCCCCGACTAGGCGGCAGGGGGTGGCGCCGGGCTGGCTGTGACCCCATAGGACAAAGACAGCCAGCCGAATTGTTACCTTTTTGGTTCCAATTATCAGAAGTGTTTGGTAAGATTCCGTCGGTCGCCGGCAGCGGTGGCCGACCCAGGCAGGAGGAACATCGATGACCGATCAGGACAACCCGGGCAAGGCGCAGGACAAGCGGGCGCGCAACAATCGCTGGCTGTTCCGCGCCATGGTGGTCGCGGTGGCGGCGATCGCGGTGGCCAACCTGCTGCTGGGGGAAAACGACGACGATCACGACGACGGCTGCGCGCCTTGCGAGCGCCTGCCGGTCAGCGACACCTGAGTCGCCGCCGCCTGCGGGACTCGGGCCCTGCCTTCATTCCTTGCGGCAAAACTCGCGGAAAACCGACGATTGCAGACCATTGACCAGAACCGGCATCCGAGCCGGCAGCCGAACCAGCACGACGCGGCCGCGAACATCGTGGCCGTCACCCGCCAGGCCTGGGGCCTGGTGCCCGCCCCGGGGCCTTATTCCTCCTCGCCCCCCTCCCGTTGCGCCGGCTCGGACCGGCCGGCGGCGCAGGCCGCCCCGCTGGCACAGCCAGCACACTCCGCACAACCGGCGCTCAACGGGGCGGCCGCCTGAGCGGGTGCGCCTGCCGGCTGTCCTCCGGCGCCGCCTCCCGCTCGTCCAGCCCGTAGTCGCGCAGCACCTGGGCCACACGCAGCCGATAGCCGGCGAATACGCCGGCGCGACCGGCCGCCTGCGCGCGCCGGTGCGCTTCCACATTGCGCCAGCGGCGCACGGCCTCCTCGTCACGGAAGAAAGACAGCGACAGCAGCTTGCCGGGCGTGCTCAGGCTCTCGAAGCGCTCGACCGACAGGAAGCCGTCGATGGACTGCAGCGTGGGTAACAGCTGCGCGGCGAGGTCGAGATACTGGTCGCGGCGGCCGGGGGCAGGTTCGACTTCGAAGAGGACGGCGATCATGGCTGGTTTCCAGGCAAGGGATGGGGCATGACAGGGAATCGGCAACGATTCCGGAACGACATGCCGCCAATGTGCCAGCGCCGTGCGCCGCCATGTTTCATGCTGTGATGAAGCGTGGGCCGCCCCCTCCGACCCGCTGAGACGCACGGCACGATTTTCCGAGACGCCCGGGACAGTACGCGCGGCGCGCTCCTGCAACAATCCCCGCCGGCCCGCCGGCCGCGCCGCCACCAGAGCGGCCCGCAGGCGGCCCCCTGGCCGAGGCCAGGACACTCGATTGATCGACAGGGGGGTAAATCCATGCTGTTCTCCTACACCAGGAACCTATCGCTGACGCTGCTTGCGGCGGCCGCGCTCGCCGCCTGCGGCGGCGACAACGCGGACAGCGGCACCACGAGCGCCGGCGGCACGCCGGCGACGGGCGGCGGTGCCACGGCACCGGCGTCCGGCTGCGCCGAGACCGGCGTCGATGCGCGCTACGCCTGCCAGACCGGCAGCACCGAGCCGCTCTATGCCTACCAGTGGGCGCTCAAGCAGGCCACCAGCTTCTTCCGCGCCTTCACCGGCACCGCCGATGGCGTCACCGACATCAACGTCGAGGAAGCGCACGCCGCCGGCTTCAAGGGACAGGGTGTCAACGTGCTGGTGCTGGACGACGGCATGGACATCGGCAACGAGGACCTGGCCGCCAACGTCAACCGCGCCATGACCCACAACTTCGACGATGGCGGCAGCGACCCCACGCCGGCCGATATCGCCGCCAACATCGACGAAGCGCACGGCACGGTAGTCGCCGGCATCATCGGCGCGGCGCAGAACGGCAAGGGCGTGATGGGCATCGCGCCGCGCGCGGTGCTCGGCGGCGCCCGCTTCATCGGCCCGGCCAAGGCCGATCCCCTCAAGGCCTACGGCGGCGCCGACTGGTCGAGGTCGGCGCACATCATCAATGCGTCCTACGGCGACAACCCGAAGCTGCCACTTGCCTATGACACCGGCGAGGACGCCTCGCCGCTGATCCGCGCCTTCCCCAAGTTACGCGGCGGCAAGGGCCTGGTGATGGTCAAGGCGGCCGGCAATGAGTTTGCCGACACCGGCGAGAAGCCGACGCGGTACTGCGCTTCGGTCGGCGGCCAGGGCGGCGTGGTGAGCTGCCAGAACCCGGCCAACGACACCGATGCGCTCGAGCCCGGCGTGATCGTGGTCGGCGCGGCCAATGCCCGCGGCGTGCGTGCCTCCTATTCGAGCGCGGGCTCGGTCAACTGGGTGACGGGCCTGGGTGGCGAGGGCGGCGAGGCCGGCCGCTACGGCGAAGCGGGCAGCGGCCCGACCATCTTCTCGACCGACCTGCACGGCTGCGCGCGCGGCTACGCCCGCACAGGGGTGAGCAAGGTGAACGACTTCATGGTGGCCGGCAGCGTGACCAACCAGAAGGACAACGCCAACTGCGACTACGCCAGCATGAACGGCACCTCGGCGGCCACGCCGACGGTGACCGGCGTGGTGGCGCTGATGCTGTCGGCCAATCCGAACCTGAGCTGGCGCGACGTGCGCGAGATCCTGCGCGCCACCGCCAGGCCCATCGATCCTGGCTATGGCTCGCGCGATAACCGCAACCAGCGCGTGAACCTGCGCGACAGCAGCTTCACCGGCTCGACCGACGCCAGCCTGGTGGATGGCAGCCGCAGCGCCCGCGTGGACCTGGGCTGGCAGAAGAACGCCGCCGGCTACCGCTACTCGAACTGGTACGGCTTCGGCCTCGTCGACGCCGGCGCGGCGGTCAAGGCGGCGCGGGCCTACACGGCCTACAAGCCGGCGGAACTGACGGTGCCGGACTTCACCGAGGCCTTCAACGAGATCACCGAGTTCCGCTACGGCCAGGTGCAGAAACTCGGCCAGTTCACCGTGACCGGCAGCGACAAGGTGGATGCGCTGCAACTGCGGCTGAGCGGCTCGGTCTGCCTCGGCAGCGTCGGCATCTTCGTCAAGTCGCCGTCCGGCACGGTGTCGGCGCTGGCGGTGCCCTACAACGCCTTCTACGTGACCGGCGCGGCCGCAGCCGACCACTACGGACTGGGCAGCTATGCCTTCTACGGCGAAGCGGCGGCGGGCACCTGGGAGGTGTACGCGGTCAACGCCGTGCCGCTGATCGAAGGCCCCGGCCAGTGCAGGAACTACACGCCGCGGGACGGCACGTCCACCGTGACGCTGGCCAGCCCGCTGGCTGTCGAGTACCGTATCATTGCCGCCCGCTGAGGCGGCGGGGAGATCCAGATGAAGACCAATCCGTTCGACCGTGCGGCGTCCGGCGCCTGCGCCGCGGCCTTGCTCGCCGCCGTCCTCGCCCTGCCCGCCGTATCTGCCGCTGCCGCCGACACCGGCTACGCCATCGGCACCCGCCTCAGCCAGGCGCAGCAGGCCGCGCTCGGCGGCGCGCGTGAGGTACAGATCGGGGGCCAGGCCTACCGCGTGCTGCCCGACACCGACAGCAAGCCGCGCACGCTCAGCAGCGGGGCGTCGGCCGCCGAGGCCACCTCGCTGGTGGTCAATGCGCGCGGCGTGGTGGGCGAGTCGCGCAACGAGGTGCTGGTCTCGCGCGTGCCGGTGCAGGCCGTGCAGCAGGCCGTCGGCCAGCTCGGCATCCGCGCGGTGTCGGTGCAGTACTACGACCACATCGCCATCAGCAGCCTGCGCTTCGCCAGCTTCGAGGACACCGCCGCCGCGCGCGAGCGGCTCAAGTCCCTGCTGCCCGCCGACGCCGGCGTGGACGTGCCGGTCCGCTACAGCAAGAGCACGGTGCGCTGACCCTGGGCTGACCCTGGGCTGACCTTGAGCAAACCCGCTGCCGGGCCCTTTGCCGCTCCTGCAGCGGGCCCGGCGCGGCAATTCGCGCCGGGCCCGCCCCTCCTTCACCGACGGTTCCCCTTTCCGCCTCCCATGCGCCATCTCTACCGCCTGGCGGCCTGGGCGGCGCTCGCGCTGCTCGCCGGCGCCTGCGCTTCCTACCGCTATATCCCACCGCAGACGGCCGCCGGCCGCCAGTGCGTCACCACCTGCGACACCAACAAGCAGCTCTGCGCCGCCGGCAAGGAGCAGACCGCCGCCGTCAAGGCACAAGCCTGCGAGACGCGGCGTGCGACGCAGCTTTCGGCCTGCCTCGCGGTGGCGGGCAACGACAAGGCTGCGCGCGAACAGTGCGCGAAGAAGGTCGGCTACTGCTCGACCTACGCCGACACCAGCGCCTGCGACGAGGGTTATCGCAGCTGCTACGTCCAGTGCGGCGGCCAGGTGGTGCTGGAGGAGGACTGAGCTGGAGGAGGACTGAGCGGCACCGGGCACCGCGCATCGGGCCTCCGGCCGGCTGGCGATAGCGGCTAGGCGCGCTCGCCTGCGTGCCGCAATCCCGCCAGCCAGGCCTGGATCAGCGCCGCCTCGCCGGCTTCGGCGTCGGCCACGCCGATGCCGGCGGGCGGGCGGGCCGCGTGCGCAGAGAGCACGCGCACCTCGCGCGGACTGAGGCCGAAGCGGCGGCGGAAGGCGCGGCTGAAGGCGCTTTCGCTGGAAAAGGCATAGCGGTAGGCCAGTTCTCCGATGGCCGGCGGATGCGCGTGCGGACGCGCCAGTTCGTCGAAGCAGTGATCCAGGCGGCGGCCCTGGATGTAGGCGTGCACGCCACCATCGTCGTCGAACAGGCGGTACAGCGTGGCACGCGACAAGCGGAAGGTGCGCGCGATCTGCGCGGCCGACAGCGTCTCGGCGCACAGGTGCGCGTCGACATAACCCTGCACCAGGCGGCGCATGCTGCGGCGCGCCGCGGTCTGCGCCGGCAGCATGCCGTCATCGAGTGCGGCCGCGCCACCTTCGAGCAGCACCAGCGCTGCGCGCACGCCGGCCGCCATTTCCTCCGGCGTCAGGTCGGCGCCGTGTTCCAGCAGCTCGGCCAGATGCGAACCCAGCAGGCGCGTGGCGGCGCGCGCCGGCTCGAGTGCGGCGCCATGCAGGTCGCGGCGCCGCAAGGACAGCGGCAGGTGGTCGCGCGGCACCACCAGGGTCAGGTTGGAGAAGGCGCCCGCGCGCGAATCGAGCGCGCGGCCCAGGTCCAGCACGCTGACCGAGCCGGTCGCTGCATGAACCTGGCGTCCGCCGTAGTCCCCCTCGACCGCCCCGGCGAGATAGCACTGGATCAGGATGTGGTCGACCTGGCTGCGGCGGATATCGCCGGCGCCACGCCGGAACGCGTGCGCCACCGACGCGCTGCAGCGCGAGATCAGGCTGTCGCCCAGGTGCACCGCGTCCAGTTCGCCGCGGAAGGCCGCGGCATCGCCGTCGATGTCGATCGTGAACAGCGGTGCCAGCGCCATGCGCCAGGAAGCGGTGGCCTGCGGGTCGGCGCCACCGTCCAGCCGCACCCGCAGCCGCGGCACCGGTGCGCGCGCGGCGGCGTCCGCCAGCGGGGTGCCGGTGCGGGCGGATGCGGAGCGGGAGGCGGATGCGGCAGCGGACAAGAAGGTCTCGGTGATCGGTGATCGGAACAGCGCGCGCGCAGTTCATGGAACCGAGCACGGATGCGCGGGGAAAAGTGCAGATAGGATCATAGCGAATGCCCCTCGCCATGGGAATGGCCGGCACCGTGAGCGGCCCGGCCGTCTTGCCGGATTCCGCCTCCGCCTCAGCCGCCTCAGCCGCGATCAGGCGACGGGCGCGGAGCCGGCCGTGCCGGCACCCGGCTCGTCTTCCACCGCGATGCCATCGCGCCCCGCGTCCTTGGCGCGGTACAGCTGCCGGTCGGCCCGCTTCATCAGGTCTTCCAGCCAGGCCGCCTCGCCCGCGGCGGCGAAGGCCAGGCCGAAGCTCGCGCGGATGGCGATACCCTCGCCATTGTCCGCCTGCATGCCGGCATGGCCCAGCCGCTCGCGCAGCGCCTGGGCCTGGGCCACCGCCTCGCGGCGGCCGGGTACGAAGGCCAGCACCGCGAACTCCTCGCCGCCGACGCGCGCGACGATCTCGTCCGCCTGCCAGACCTCGCGGCAGAGACGGGCGATGCGCACCAGCACGCGGTCACCGGCGGCGTGGCCGTAGGTGTCGTTGATGCGCTTGAAATAGTCGACATCGAACAAGGTCAGTGCCAGCATGCGGCCGGCCCGACCCGCCTGCGCGCAGGCCGGTGCCGCCTGGCGCTCGAAAGCGCCGCGGTTGAGCAGGCCGGTCAGCGCATCGCGCTCCGCCTGCACGGTCAGTTCCTCGATCAGGCGGTGGCGCTCCTGCTCCAGCCGGGCCCGCTCGCTGCTGTGCTCCTGCAGCACCTGCACCGCCTCGAACAGTTCGCGGATCTCACCGCTGTAGTGCTGCGCCGGCGCCACCGCGGTGAACTGGCCGGCGGCGATGGCACGGATGTCGCGCGTGGCTTCGGCGAAGGGCTGCACCACCTGGCGGCGGAACAGCCGGGCACTGAGGAAAAAGGTGGCGATCACGGCCGAGAGCGCGGCACCGATGGCGGCCAGCCACGCCAGGCGGGTGTCGCGCCAGCGCTGCACCTGGGCCTGCGCCAGGTCCAGGATCTCATCGCGGAAGGCAACGATGGAGGCCATCAGCGGCACGTAGTGCTGCGTAAGCTCGGCCGTGGTCACGCCGGTGCCCGCCGGCGCGCTCGCGAGCACGCGCAGTTGCTCGATATAGGCCAGGCCCTCGTCGAAGTACTGGCTTTCCATGCGCTGGAAGGTGCCGTGCGCCAAGGCGGGATCGTTGAGCACGCGCGGCTGCAGCAGGCCGCGCAACTGGTCGATGGTGCCGCGCGTGCGTTCGATCGCGTACTGCTCGGCCTCCCCCAGCGGCCGGTGCGCGGCCAGGGCCGGCGCCAGCTGCGAGCCCAGCAGCCCGGCCTGCTCGCGCAGCACCGCGGCCAGACGCGCCGCCAGCAGGCGGCCCAGGATCCCGGGCGCCCCCTCGTCGACGCTGGCGGCGGCGGCGTCGGCGATCGAGACAAAGCGCGGGATCACCCGGACCATGCCATCGATCGCGTGATACAGCGAAGCGCTCGAACGCCGCGCGCGCGGCTGCCGCAGCAGGCTGTCGATGGTGGCGCGCGCCCTGACGAGGTCGGCCTGCGCGACCAGCACCGCGGCCCGCTCGGCACGGCACGGGGTGCAATCGGCCGCTGCCAGTTCACCCAGCAGGTCCGCGATGCGGGCATCGCTCTCGCCACGGAATGCCTGCAGCGTGGCCAGGCGCGCGCTCGGGATCGGCAGGTCTTCGCCGAGCGCGGCGTTGCCCGGACCGCGCTCGGCGGACACCTTCTCCATGGCGAGCAGCACGGCGCGGAAGATGCGCAGGTTCGCCAGCGCCCGCTCGGCGTCGGCGTAGGCGGCCCATTGATGGAGGAACAGCCAGCCGGACCCGGCCAGCAGGATGCCGGCCAGGGCGCCCGTGACGAGGCCGAAGCGGCGCTCCAGCGAGGAGGCGCGCAGGGCGGCGCCGAGCCTGCGCTTCAGCATATCGAGGGCAAACGGGCGCCGCCGGCCGCGGCCGGCGGGATACGGGCGGCGCAGGCGTGGCGACGGCGGCCACGCCCGTCTGGGTGGCGGTGCCGCCACCCGGCCCGCCACGCAGGCGCGCCCTGTCTGATACGGCGATGGGTTCTTGACATAGTGGGCGGGTAATCTCCGCGTTCGGCAATCGGCCGGGCCGTGACCGCCCGGCGCCGCCAGGCAGGCAGCCGGCCGTCGCGCGGTACCCGGATGCGGGCGGGACCAGTCCGCCCGCTCCGGCAGTGCGGACCCGGCCAGGCCGCACGCGAGCCTACTCCAGGAAGCGGATTTGACAGCACCCCACACTGGAATGGACTCTGCATGGTACCGGGCAGGCGTCCCCGTTTTACGGCACCGTCCCCGACAAATTGAGCGCCCGCCGCGCAAGCCCGGCGGGGCCGCCGGAGGGGCCGCACAGGTTGTGACGGCCGGTGCGCACCGAGGCTCTTGTGCGCATGCCCGGCCCTGGCCTCGGTCATCGGCAGACAGTGAAGGGCGGGTGGATTATTATCATCAGATGTAAATGGACATCAACCATGCGCAGGGAAGCGAAAGCAAGTGATATCGAACTAGGGCAGCCGTTGAAATCCGCGCTGCTCGACGAGTTGGGATTTCCGATTGCGGACCAGGGAACGGTCTTCCACAACCAGGAAGAACTGGCCCTCGCCATGTATGGCGGCCGCTGTTTCTGGGCGGACGATATGGAGCCCCTCGGCGCGGACGAACCGGCATCCCCGCTGGGCGACCGCTATGGCCTGGTGGTCGGCACCCTGCTGCACGTAAAGCGTCCCGGCGATGCCAGCCGGGCCGCCGCCAGCCGCCTGATCGGCTTCACCGAGAACGCGGCCTTCATCGCCTGGCCGAAGCTGGAGGGCCGCAACGCGGACGCACTCGACGGCGAGACGGTACTGCTGCGCGGCTTCACCGGCACCAGCATCCACAGCTTCTCGGCCCGCGTCAAAGCCAGCTCGGGCGCGCCGTTCCCCTACTGGATGCTCGACGAGATCAAGCACATCGACGCGCGCGAGATGCGCGGCAGCATCCGCGTGCCGGTGCGTATCGCCGGCACCTTGTCGATGGCCGACGGCAGCGCCGCGCCGGAGACGGTGCTCATTACCGACCTGAGCCTCGGTGGCGCCTCGCTGATGGCCGCCAGCGCCGCCCTGACCGCGCCGGGCAAGCCGGTGCAGCTCGCCTTCACGCTGCGCGCGGCCGGCCGCAACACGCGCTTCGTGCTCGACGCCCTGACCCGCGACGAATCCAACACCGACGAAAGCGGCCCCTTCCACTGCGTCGGCGTCGCCTTCGATGCCTACGACGAACGCGAGGCCCTGCTGCTGCGCTCCTTCATTCACGAGCAACTGCTGGAAAGCGCGACCCTGCGCACCAAGGGCTGAGCGGCGGCGGCGCGGCCGCTGCCACTGCCACTGCCACTGCGGCCGCCCCGGCCTTCTCCTCTCTCTCCTGCCCCCGGCCTATACTGGAATCCTTGTTTCACCCTGGGGGAAACCATGGAATACACGCCTGGCATCAGCCAGCTCGCCGGCCTGCTGGCCGACCCCGGCCGCGCCGCCATGCTGTGGGCGCTGATGGACGGCAGCGCGCGCCCGGCCGGCGAACTGGCACTGATCGCTGGCCTCTCCGCCTCGTCGGCCAGCGGCCATCTGGCGCGCCTGGCCGAGGGCGGGCTGGTGGCGATGCAGGCACGCGGGCGCAGCCGTTTCTACCGGCTCGCCGCGCCCGAGATCGGGGTCGCGATCGAGGCGCTGGCGACGGCCTCGCTGGCCAGTCCGCCGCCGCGCCTGCGCGCGCTGCCGGCGTCGCGCGGCGCGCCCGCCGCGCTGCGCCAGGCACGCACCTGCTACGACCATATGGCCGGCGAGCTGGCGGTGGGGCTGTTCGAGCGCATGGTGCGGGCGCGCTGGCTGCACCTGGCCGGAACCGGCGTGGAGTTGACCGAAGCCGGCGCCGCGGCCATCGGCGGACTCGGCGTGGACCTGGAGGGCGCGCGCCGCCGCCGGCGGCAATTTGCCTGCACCTGTCCGGACTGGAGCGAGCGCAAACCCCACCTGGGCGGCGCGCTCGGCGCCGCGCTGCTCGACGGTTTCCTCGCGCGCGGCTGGGTGGAACCGGTGCGCGGCTCGCGCGCGCTGCGCCTGACGCCGGGCGGCCAGCGCGAGATCCCGCGCCTGGCGGGCTGACGGCGCGCCGCGATCCGGCTAACATCGCGGGCCGGCCCCATGCATGGCGGCCCGCCTCACCCTGCTCCACCCAGACTTCCCCTGCGCCCGACACAATGCCTCTCGACGACGACCACGACGACCTCCGGTTCACCCTGGAACGCCTGCTCGCCCTGATCAATCTCGACGACCCGGCCGTCTGCGCCGACCAGCTCGCCACGCTCGAAACGCGGCTGGACGACGATCCCGATGCCACCGAGGGCGAGGCGCTGGCCGCGCTGATCAAGGAGGTGATCGACTGGGAATCGGGCTTCTGCGTCGGCGCCGATGACACTGCCGGCTTCGTCGGCTGCATAGGCCACCTCTGCGCGCGCCTGGACTTCGAGCCGGACTGGGGCGTGGAAGACCCCGAGGATCCCGCCCTGCTGGAGGACAACAGCGTGTCCGAGCTGATGGAGCTGGTCCATGCGCAGCTGCGCGTGGCCGGCTACACGCTATGGGCCTGGGACACCGGCGGCGACGCCTATGCCGGCTGGATCACACGCAGCGAGGACGATCCGGAGATGCTGGACGTGGCGCACAGGCTGGGCCTGCACGTGCACAGCGCCGACCGCGCCGGCTGAACCAGAGCTGCACCAGGCCTGCATCGGGACCGGGTCAGGGCTGGAGCGCGGACGCGACACGCGGCGCGCCGTCCTCGTCGGGCAGGTCGCCCAGGCGGATGCCGGCCGCCGCGCCGCCGCGCGCATCGGGCACGCCCAGCGTCTCCTCCAGCACATCGAGGAAGGCGCGCACGCTGGCGGGCATCAGTTTGCGGGCCGGCATCAGCACATAGACCTTGAGTTGCGAGGAGGTGTAGGCCGGCAGCAGGCGCACCAGCCGCCCCAGCTCGACCTCCTCTCCGGCAAAGCGCGAGGACAGGCGTGCCACGCCCAGCCCTTCGGTGGCGGCCTTGAGCCGCAACTCCGCATTGTGGGTGGCGACACGCGGCTGCACCGGCAGCCGCGCCACCTCCACGCCGTCATGCATCACTTCCCACTCGGTGTCGCCGGCATCGCCCAGGGTCGGCCAGCCGGCCAGGTCCTGCGGCACGCGCGGCAGCCCGCGCATGCGGATCAGGTCGGGCGAGGCGTAGAAGCAGCGCTCCACCAGCACCACGCGCTTGCTGGCGAAAGAGGAATCCGACAGTCCGGTGTGGGTCATGACGAAGGCGAGGTCGTAACCCTGCTTGATCAGGTCGGGCTGGTCCCAGGTGACATCGACTTCGACGCGCAGCCCGGGATGCAGCTTGAGCAGGCGCAGCAGGCTGCCGGACAGGTGGGACGAGCCGACCTCGTAGGGCGTGGCGATGCGCAGGGTGCCGTTGACCTGCTCGCTGACCGAGACGGCCTCGGCGCTGATCTCGCGCAGCGCGCTGAAATGCGGCGCGACGCGTTCGTAGAGCTGCTGGCCGCGCTCGGTGATGCGCACGCGCCGGGTGGTGCGCTCGAACAGGCGCACGCCCAGTTCGGTCTCGAGCCGGGACACGGCGGCGCTGGCCGACGACTTGGGCACATCCGCCAGTTCCGCGCCGAGCGTGAAACTGCCGCCTTCCGCCACCCGGCAGAAGATCTCCCAGTCCTTCCAATCGATCGTCTTCATTCGCAAGCCTCGCCGCCTTCGCCCGCACCGGCGCTGGAAAGCGCGTCAGCTGCGGCCGGCCATTGTCCCACAGGGCGAACAATGCTGCAGCGCAGTGCCGCAAGCACGGCGGGCGGTGCCGGCGTACCGGCATCACTGCTACGGCATCCCCGCCTTTTCCTTGACAATTTACACCGTATATTTACACTGTAAATAATCGTAGTGATACCGCGGAACCGGCCCGGCCGGAGCGCGCACGTTCCTGGAATGCCATGGCCAAGTCCCTGACCCAACCCGAGATCGATGCCTTCAAGGCACGCCTGTGCGAGGTGGCCGAGCGCCGCTTCGCCGAGGGCGGCGTGGCCAGCGTCAGCATGCGCCAGCTGGCCGAGGAACTGGGCTGCAGCCCGATGACGCCTTACCGCTACTTCCGCGACAAGGAGGACATCCTCGCCGCGGTGCGGGCGGCGGCCTTCGACCGCTTCGCCGACGCCATGGAAAACGCCGGCACCGGCATCGAAGACCCCATCGAGCGCGCGCGCGCCTCCGGCCGCGCCTACCTGGATTTCGCCTTCTCCCAGCCGAACGCCTATCGGCTGATGTTCGACATGTCGCAGCCCGACGACGGCCGCTACCCGGAACTGCAGCGGGCCGGCGAGCGCGCCCGCCGCACCATGGGCGCCCACCTGCAGATGCTGGCTGAACGCGGCCAGATCCATGGCGACCCGCAGGTGCTCAGCTACGTGGTCTGGGCGGCCGTGCACGGCCTGGTGGTACTGCACCTGGCCGGCAAGCTGCCGGAGTCCCCCGATTTCCGCACCATCCACGGCGAGATGATGCGGCTTCTCGTGCAAGGCATGCGCACGCCGCCGGCACCCGCCGGCGACACGCCCTGACCAGCCCTGCCAAGCCACCGGCCGCGCCGAGCCGCCCCCACACACTGCAGGAGACATCGATGAGCCAGCCCTTCCCGTCCGTCCCCTACCTGACGGGCAACTTCGCCCCCATCCTGATGGAATGCGACGCGCCGGACCTGCCGGTCAGCGGCGAGCTGCCGCGCGCGCTGCGCGGCACGCTGTACCGCAACGGCCCCAACCCGATGTTCGCGCCGCGCGACGACTTCTATCACTGGTTCATCGGCGACGGCATGGTGCATGCCTTCGAGATCGGCGACGGCCGCGCCAGCTACCGCAACCGCTGGGTCCGCACCGAGAAGCTGCGCCGCGAGCAGGCGGCCGGCTGCGCCCTGTTCGGCAGCTGGGGCAACCCGGCCACCACCGATGCCTCGGTGCAGGAAGTCGACGGGCAGGGCGTGGCCAACACCAACATCCTGTGGCACGGGGGCAAGCTGCTGGCGCTGGAGGAAGCGCATCCGCCGATCGCGCTCGACGCGCGCGAGCTGACCACGCTGGGTCCGCTGCGCTACGAGAGCGACCTCGGCGGCCACGCGCTCGGCAAGATGACGGCCCACCCGAAGATCGACCCGCGCACCGGCGAGATGGTGTTCTTCGCCTATGCGGCCGACGGCCCCTTCACGCCGTCCATGCTGTACGGCAAGCTCGACAGCGCCGGACACCTGACGCACCTGGAGCGCTTGCTGGCGCCCTACCCGAGCATGGTGCACGACTTCATGGTGACGCAGCACTACGCGCTCTTCCCCATCCTGCCGCTGTCCGGCAGCATGGACCGCGCCATGCGCGGCGAGCCGGCCTACGCCTGGGAACCGGACAGGGGCTCCCACATCGGCATCCTGCCGCGCAGCGGCGGCGCCGCGCGCATGCGCTGGTTCCGCAACGATGCCTGCTATGTGTTCCACGTGATGAATGCCTGGGAAGACGGCAGCAAGATCATCGCCGACGTGATGCAGTACGACAGTTCACCGCTGTTCAACCCCGGCGCCGGCCCGGCCGGCACCTCGGCGCGCCTGTGCCGCTGGACCTTCGACCTGGAAGGCAACAGCGACACCTTCACGCGCACCTGGCTGGACGACCTGCCCGGCGAATTCCCGCGCTTCGACGAGCGCTTCGCCATGCAGCCCACCCGCCACGGCTATTTCGCCTGGCGCGGGCACGAGAGCACCGAGCGCAGCGTCTTCGACGGACTGGCCCACTTCGACGCCGTCACCGGGCAGCGCAGGACCTGGCTGCTGCCGGAGGGCGACGGCCTCTCCGAACCGGTCTTCGTGCCGCGCGCCGACGACGCGCCCGAGGGTGACGGCTGGCTGCTGGCGACGGTCTACCGGGGCGCCGACAAGCGCAGCGACCTGGCGGTCTTCGACGCCACCGACATCGCGCGCGGTCCGGTGGCCCTGGTGCACCTCTCGCACCGGGTGCCATTCGGCTTCCACGGCAACTGGCGCAGCCACGGCTGAAGCCGGCCGTCCACGTCTGCCGATGCACGGATCCCCGGACACAAGGACAAGGAGCACATCATGGGCATGCTGACCGGCTTCGCGCCATTCATCGCCTTTTTCATCGCCATGCGCCTGGCCTCGCCGCTCGCCGGCCTGGGCGCGGCCTTCCTGGTCTCGCTGCTGCTGTGCGCGCGCATGCGGCGGCGCGGCGAATCGCTGAAGACGCTGGAGGTGGGCAGCCTGCTGCTGTTCGGCGCGCTGGCGGCCTATACCCTGGTACTGTCGCCGGCCTGGACAGTGGCGACCGTGCGGCTGGTGGTCGACAGCGGGCTGCTCGCCATCGTGGTCGTCTCGCTGGCGATCGGACGGCCGTTCACGCTGCAATATGCGCGCGAACGGGTACCGCGCGAATACTGGGACTCGCCGCGCTTCCTCGCCGTCAACCGCCATATCACGCTGGCCTGGGCCGTGGCGCTGGCGGTGATGGTAGCGGCCGACGCCGCCGCCGAATACGCCAGCGCGATCCCGCTGTGGATCGACATCGCCGCGACCATCCTGGCCTTCGCCGGCGCGGTGACCTTCACCATCCGCTACCCGCAGGCGGTACGGCGGGCGGCGATGGCACAACCAGCGCCGGCCCTCTCCCCCGGCCCCTCTCCCGCGAGCGGGAGAGGGGAGCAAACCGGCGCGGCGCGAATTCCGTAGCACTGGACGAAGCCGACGATGCGCCAACACCGATCGCCAAGCAAACGGTCTTGGCTCCCTCTCCCCGCACGGGCAGAGGGTGGGGGAGAGGGGTGGTTCAGCAAGGCGCCACATCCAACGAAGCCGTCGGTGTGATCCAGCACGTGGGCATAGAGACGAAGCCGATGGTGTGATTCCACCCGTCACGACCAGCCAGCGCCTGCCCTCACCCCCGGCCCCTCTCCCGCGAGCTGGAGAGGGGAGACAACCAGCGCGGTGCGAACGCTGCCGTACCGGACGAAGCCGCCGGCCAGCCCTCGCCTACTGCTCGAACAAAATCACCGAACGCGCCAGTTCCCCGCGGCGCAGTTCGTCGAAGGCGTCGTTGATCTGCTCCAGCGGCATGCGCTGCGAGATCAGCTGGTCGAGCTTCAGTTTGCCCGAGAGGTAGAAGTCCACCAGGCGCGGCATGTCGACGGGAAAGCGGTTGGAGCCCATCATCGAGCCCTGGATGCGCTTCTCGGCGAGGAAGTCGGTGCCCTTGAGCTCGACCTTCTGGCCCGGCGGGATCATGCCGATCACGGTGGCGGTGCCGCCCCGGCGCAGCATGCCAAAGGCCTGCTCGGCGGTCTGCTTCAGGCCGATGGCTTCGAAGGCGTGGTGCACGCCGCCGCCGGTCAGGGCGCGCACGGCTTCCACCGCGTCGGTGGCGCCGGCGTCGACCACGTCGGTGGCGCCGAACTGGCGGGCCAGTTCGAGCTTGCCGGGCACGCGGTCGATGGCGATGATGCGGCCGGCGCCGGCAATGGCGGCGCCGTTGATGGTGGCCAGGCCGATGCCGCCGCAGCCGATCACGGCCACGGTCTCGCCCGGCTGCACCTTGGCGGTATGGACCACCGCGCCCACGCCGGTGGTGACAGCGCAGCCGATCAGCGCGGCACGGTCCAGCGGCATGTCGCGGCGGATCGCCACCAGCGCGTGCTCGTGGATCAGCATCTGCTCGGCGAAGGCGGACAGGTTCAGGAACTGGTTCATGTTCCCCTGCGGCGCGAGCAGGCGCGGCTCCTCGCCTTCGGCGCGCCTGGTATCGGGCGCCACGCACAGCGACAGGTGACCCGTCAGGCAGAACTCGCAGTGGCCGCAGAAGGCCGACAGGCAGGTGATGACGTGGTCGCCGGGCTTGACCGTGCGCACCAGCGAGCCGACCTGCTCGACCACGCCGGCCGCTTCGTGGCCCAGCACGGCCGGCAGCGCGGTCGGATAGGCGCCGTCGACGAAGTGCAGGTCGGAATGGCATACCCCGACCGCCGCGGTGCGGACCAGCACTTCGTGCGGTCCCGGCTTGGAGATGGCGACGTTTTCGATCACGAGAGGGGTCTTGGGCTGGTGCAGGACAGCGGCTTTCATGCTTCTCCTCTGGGCTTCGCGTTGGGAAGGGCCGGCGCGCGGCGCGGGCACGAGGCACCACCATACCCCCGAAACGGGATTCGGTGAAGCGCCGCGCGGGTGGCCGAAGCCTGGCTACAGTTCGCGCTCTGCCGTCAGCAAGCGCAGCAGGTCCAGGCCGATCTGCTGCGGCACCGAGACGCCGGGTTCGCTGTCGTAGGTGACCAGCAGCCCATGCTCGCGCGTGGTCCAGGCCAGTGGTGGCGCGCTGTCCGGCGCGCTGTCCGGCGCGATGTCCGGCCCGCTCTCGGGCGGGCGCAGCTCCACCTTGTAGGCCATGTCGAGCAAGTTGGGATCCACGCCGCGCGCGATGTGCTCGCACAGCGCGGCGCTGTCGAGCACGATACCCATCTCGGTGTTCAGGCGCGCCGAGCGCATGTCGAGGTTCAGCGAGCCGACGAAGAGCAGGTGCTGGTCGACCATGTAACCCTTCGCGTGCAGGGTCGCGCGGCTCGAGCTGAACAGGCTGCGCGGCCCGCGCCCCTCCAGGTCGCCATAGGCGGAGGGCTTGAGCTCGTAGAGTTCCACCCCCGCCTCGAGCAAGGGCCGCCGGTACGGCGCGTACGCCGCGTGCACCGCCTTGATGTCGGTGGCGGCGAAGGAGTTGGTCAGGATCCGCACATGCACGCCGCGGCGTGCGATCGCCGCCAGCCATTCGGTACCGCCCTCGCCCGGCACGAAGTACGGCGACACCAGGGCCAGGTCATGCCGGGCCCCTCCAAGCAGCTTGGCAAGCTGGTTGATGGCGTGGGTGGGATTGTCTTCCGCCGTGCGCAACACCTTGTCGGGGCGGTCGGCGATCACCGCGGCACGTCCGCTGAACACCGGCATGCGGCCGCGGCGGATACCGGCCGCCAGGCCGGAATCGAGCAACTCCTGCACGTAGGGGCTGGTGCGGGCCTGGCGTCCGGCGGCGGCCAGGCGCCGGCGCACCTTGTCCAGTTCGTCCCCGCCCTGCCCGTCCTTGCCGAAATGGATCAGCGACGCCGCCGGATAGGCGGCCGCGCTGTTCCAGTAGTCGTCGAACACCGCCGACACCTGTGGCACCACGGGGCCGGCGGCGAGCAGGTCGAGGTCGCTGAAGTCCACCTGGGGGGCGGCGGCGAAGTAGGCATCGGACACATTGCGGCCACCGACGATGGCGAACTGGTTGTCGGCGATCATGGCCTTGTTGTGCATGCGGCGGTCCAGGCGATGGAAATCACCGATGAAATCCATCCAGCGCGCCCCGCGGTTGGCGAAGGGATTGAACAGCCGTACCTGGATGCGGGGGTGCGCATCGAGCGCTGCCAGCAGCGCGTCGTGGCCGTCGGTATGCAGGTCGTCCAGCAGCAGGCGCACGCGCACGCCGCGATCGGCCGCGGCCAGCAGCTCGCCGATCAACGCGGTACCGGAGGCGTCGGCATCGAAGGCGTAGTACTGCAGGTCGAGCGTGCGGGTGGCGGCGCGCGCCAGCACCAGGCGCGCGGCCAGGGCATCGGGCCCGGACGCCATCGGGTAGAACAGCGAATCGCCGGGATGCTCGGCCAGCTTGGGCGCCACCGCCTCGCCCAGCGGCGTGCCGGCGGTGGCGGCGTAGCCCAGGGCGTGGGAAGGCGTGCGCTGCACATCGCGGGGCAGGCTGGCGCAGGCAGCGAGGAGGAAGGTGGCGCACAGCACGGCAAGTCTGGCCGACATGAGGAATCCTCCTTGCTGCGGCGCACCAGGATCAGGGCACGGGATCCGGCGCGGCGGCCTGCGGGTTCGGTTCGCGCCTGCGCGGCACGCCAGGGTCTGGCGCTCCGTCGGCGCGGTGGAAGGCACGGATGATGTGCTGCGCCACGCGCACCCGCCCGATCACCGGCGCCGGGAAACGCAGCAGCGCGTCCATCCGGCCCGGTCCGGCCGGTTCGAACAGGACGCGCGGCTCGAACTGCGACAGGTCGACGAAATGCATGTCGCCATGATGGCGCAGGCTGCGCCCGGCCTCTTCCAGGAAGTCGGCGCACGCCAGCCGGCCGATGGCGACCAGGCGGGCTTCCACCGCCTCCGGGTCGGCCCCTTCGGCGAGCGGGAAGCGCACCTGGTCGAGTGTGTACTTGCCGGTCCGGGAATGGTTGCGCACCGCCGTGGTCAGCAGCAGGCTGTTGGGAATCTGCACCGTGAAGCCGGTGTACTGGCGCGCCGAGCCGACCTCGACCAGGGTCGTGGTCAGCACGTCCTGGTCGATCACCTCGCCGCAATGGGGCCCGATCTCGACCAGGTCACCGAGCTGGAAGGGACGCGACATCATGCGCATGAACGCCCCCAGGAAGCACATCACGAGTTCCTTGCCGACCAGCAGGATGGCCGCCGCGAAGGCCGCCAAAGAGATCGCCACGCTCTTCAGCTCCGACACCCAGATGCCCAGCAGCAGCAGGAACACCACGGCCGCCACCAGGTTGCGGCTGGCCACGGTCCAGGCGCGATAGTTGTCGCGCGTGTCGGCCTGCTGGCGGCCGCGGAAGAAACGGTTGACCAGCTTGACGACGATCACGCCGCCCAGCACGATGAGCGCGCTCAGCAGTACATCGAACCACAGGTTTTCAGTCTTGATCGGAAGGTCCATTCGCTAGCCGGATGTTGCAGCGCCCACAAGCCGCGGCCAGGCCGCCGCGGTGGCGCACATTGTTGATTCTAGCGGCAGCGCGGCACCCCCGCGCGCTTTGCGCACGACGCGTTTTCTCTTATGATGCCGCCCGACGTACCGGCCGGCAGGCACTGGCCGGCCCCCGACCGGCATCATCCGCACGGGCCGGCCCGCCGCGGGCGGCGCCCGGCCCAGAACACAAGGCCCAATGGACAGCCAGCAACCCCGTACCGGCGCCCCCGTGCCCGCCCTGCGCCGCGCCCTCCGTGCGCGCCATCTCACCATGATCGCCATCGGCGGCTCGATCGGCACCGGCCTGTTCGTCGCTTCCGGCGCCACCATCGCCCAGGCCGGCCCGGGCGGCGCGCTGGTGGCCTACCTGCTGGTCGGCGCCATGGTCTATTTCCTGATGACCAGCCTGGGCGAACTCGCCGCCTACATGCCGGTGTCGGGTTCCTTCGCCACCTACGGCGCGCTCTACGTCGACGAGGGCTTCGGCTTCGCGCTGGGCTGGAACTACTGGTACAACTGGGCGGTAACCATCGCGGTGGAGCTGGCCGCGGCGCAGCTGGTGATGCAGTACTGGTTCCCCCATACGCCCGGCATCCTGTGGAGCGCGCTGTTCCTCGCCGCCATGTTCCTGCTCAATGCGATCTCGGTGCGTGGCTTCGGCGAGGCCGAATACTGGTGCGCGCTGGTCAAGGTGGTCACCGTGGTGGCCTTCATCGGCATCGGCCTGCTGATGATCTTCGGCATCCTGCGCGGCGACGCCGGCGGCATGCCGGCCGGGCTGGCCAACCTCACCATCGGCGACGCGCCCTTCGTCGGCGGCCTGCCGGCCATGATCGGCGTGGCCATGATCGCCGGCTTCTCCTTCCAGGGCACCGAGCTGATCGGCGTGGCCGCGGGCGAGTCGGCCGAGCCGGCCAAGAGTATCCCGCGCGCGGTGCGCCAGGTGTTCTGGCGCATCCTGCTGTTCTACGTGCTGGCCATCCTGATCATCGGCATCCTCGTCCCCTACACCGACCCCAGCCTGCTGAAAAGCGACGTGCAGACGGTCGGCGTGAGCCCCTTCACGCTGGTATTCCGCCACGCCGGCCTGGCCTTCGCCGCCGGCGTGATGAACGCGGTGATCCTGACCGCCGTGCTGTCGGCGGGCAATTCGGGCATGTATGCCTCGACCCGCATGCTCTACAACCTCGCCACCGAGGGCCGCGCACCGCGCGTGTTCGCGCGGCTCACGCGCAACGGCGTGCCGATGCCGGCGCTGCTGGCCACCACCGCCGTGGGCGCGCTGTGCTTCCTCACCTCGTTGTTCGAAAGCCAGTCGGTCTACCTGTGGCTGCTCAACCTGTCGGGCATGACAGGCTTCATCGCCTGGCTGGGCATCGCCATCAGCCACTACCGCTTCCGCAAGGGCTTCGTCGCCAAGGGCCTGGACCTGTCGCGCCTGCCCTACCGCTCGCCCTTCTTCCCCTACGGGCCGCTGTTCGCCTTCGCCCTGTGCATGGTGATCACGCTGGGCCAGAACTACCAGGCCTTCACCCAGGGCCGCGTCGACTGGCTGGCGGTGGCCGCCACCTATGTCGGCATCCCCGTCTTCCTGCTGATCTGGCTGGGCTACCGGCTGGTGCGCAAGACGCGCATCGTGCCCTATGCCGCGATGCACTTCCCGCCGCTGCCGGCGCGCGCCACCGGGCTGCCCGACGCGGGCGCCGCGGCGGCGGCGGCCGAGTAATGGCCGTACGGGCCGCCCCCCTTGGCGGGGCGGCGGGCGCGCCGGGTTCCGCAACGGGCACGACGGAAGACCGGCGCAAGCGAACACAAGCAGAAGGCAGGTCCACTGCCCGCAACAGGACGCATCCCGACGCGTACCACAACAAGCCATCCCAAGGCACAACACAAGGAGAACCGCTTTGACGCACCGTACCCGCACCACGCTGGCCGCCCTCGCCGCCAGCCTCGCCTTCGGCGTGCCCGCCGGCGCCCAGGCCGCCCCCACCCTGGTCGAATCCGTGCAGGGCTACACGCTGCAGGACGGCAGGCTGGCCACCTTCACCGGCCTGGTGTTCGACCAGGGCAAGGTGCTGGCCACCGGCGACGCCTCCGCGCTGCGCGCCCGCTATCCGGACGCCGCCCGCGTCGATGGCGGCGGCAAGACGCTGCTGCCGGGCCTGATCGACGCCCACGGCCACGTCTTCCGGCTGGGCTTCAAGACCACCGAGATCTCGCTGTCGGGCACCAGGGACCTGGCCGAGGCGCAGGGCCTGATCCGCGCCTATGGCGCCAGGAACCCGCAGCGCCAATGGCTGCTGGGCTATGGCTGGAACCAGGTCAACTGGAAGCTGGGCCGCTTCCCCACCGCCGCCGAGCTGGATGCCGCCGTATCCGACCGCCCGGTGCGCCTGATCCGCGTCGACGGCCACGCCGCCTGGCTCAATACCAAGGCGCTGCAGGCGGCCGGCATCACGCGCGAGACCAAGGATCCGGCCGGCGGCCGCATCGAGCGCGACGCCGACGGCAATCCCACCGGCGTGCTGGTCGACAAGGCCATGGCCCTGGTCAACGAGGTGATCCCGCCCTACTCGGACGACGACCGCCGCGCCGCGCTGGCCGCCGCCGTGGCGCACCTGAACGCGCTCGGCCTGACCGCCGTGGGCGACGCCGGCGTGACCGCCGCCGAGGACCGCATCTACCGCGAATTCGCCGACCAGGGCAAGCTGACCACGCGCATCTACGGCATGATCCGCGACGTCGGCGACGACTTCAAGGCGCTTTCGGCCAAGGGGCCGCTGGTCGGCTATGGCAACGACCGCTACAGCCTGCGCGCGGTCAAGCTGTACGGCGACGGCGCGCTGGGCAGCCGCGGCGCCGCGCTGATGGCGCCCTACTCGGACGACCACGTCCACAGCGGCCTGCTGTTCATGAGCGACGCCGCCATGCAGGCCGCGGTCAAGAGCGCCATCCGCGCCGGCTACCAGGTCAATGTGCACGCCATCGGCGACGCCACCAACCACCAGGTGCTGGACGCCATGGAAGCCGCCTTCAAGGAGGTGGGCGGGCGCGAACTGCGCAACCGCATCGAGCATGCGCAGGTGATCGCACTGCCGGACATCCCGCGCTTCAAGCAGCTCGACCTGATCGCCTCGATGCAGCCCACCCATGCCACCAGCGATATGAACATGGCGGAGGACCGCATCGGCAAGGAACGCATCAAGGGCGCCTACGCCTGGCAGACGCTGCTCAGGCAGGGCACCGTGATCGCCGGCGGCTCCGATTTCCCGGTGGAATCGGCCAACCCCTTCTATGGGCTGCACGCCGCCGTCACCCGCACCGACCACGAAGGCCGGCCGATCCAGGGCTGGCATCCGGAAGAGGCGATGACGCTGCCGCAGGCCTTCCGTGCCTTCACGCTGGACGCGGCCTACGCGGAACACCAGGAGAAGACGCTCGGCTCGCTGGAGCCGGGCAAGTGGGCCGACTTCATCCTGGTCGACCGCGACCTGTTCCGGGTGGCGCCGGCGGACATCTGGAAGACACGGGTGCTGCAGACCTGGGTGGCTGGCCAACGCGTCTACGTGAACGAGAACGTGAACGCGAAGCTGGACTGAGCGGCTGCGGCCGGCTCCGGTCTTCCATGGCCGGAAAGCGGCCGGGGCGCCGCGTGCGCTGCCGGGCGCATGCGGGCCGGCCATCTTCACCGGCGCCGCTCCTTGTGGGATAGTCGGGAGATGCGGACGGCGGCGCCACGCCGCCGCCGTCTCCGTTTCGGCAGGGCGGCCCGATGATCCCGCACCCTTCTCGCTTTTTCGCCCCCGGCACCTTGTGGCCGGCCATCCTGCGCCAGGCCGAGCGCGCCCGGCACAGCGGCGCGCTGCAGCCGATCGAGACCGGTACCGTGCTGATCGACGATGGCGGCGTGCGCTTCCAGGTACGCCAGGTCTCGAGCCTCGCCCGCAAACCCGTGGCGACGCAGGCGCCGCACCGGGCCACCGCCGACCCCTTCCTGCCCCATGACCCCGAACTGTTCGTCGCCGACGTGGGCCCGGCTCACCTGGCGCTGCTCAACAAGTTCCATGTCATCGACCACCACCTGCTGATCGTCACGCGCGCCTTCGTGCCGCAGGAGACGCTGCTGGACCTGGCCGACTTCGCCGCCTTGTTCGCCTGCCTGGCCGAGTTCGACGGCCTGGGCTTCTACAACGGCGGCACCGTGGCCGGCGCCAGCCAGCCGCACAAGCACCTGCAGGTGGTGCCGCTGGCCGGCCTGGGCGGCACGCCGCCGATGGTGCCGCTGCTGGACGCGGCGCCGGCCAGCGGCACGCACCCCCATGTGCGCCGCGCGCCCGGCCTCGCCTTCGCCCACGCCTACGCACCGCTGACCACGCTGCTGCCGCCGGAACGCATGGCGCGCGTGGCGCTGGCGCGCTACCGGGAACTGCTGGAGGCCGTCGGCATCGAGGCGCGCGCGACCGAGGCGGGGAACCTGCAATCCGCGCCCTACAACCTGCTGGTGTTCCCGCGCGGCATGCTGCTGGTGCGGCGCGCGGCGGAGCATGTGGCGGGTCTGTCCGTCAACGCGCTGGCCTATGCCGGCTCGCTGTTCGTGCGCGACGCGGCGCAACTGACGGCGGTGGCCACGCTGGGACCGATGGCGGTCCTGCGCCAGGCGGCCGCGCCGGATGACGGCCACGCTTGAGGCTTGCCTGGGACGTGCCTCGGACGTGCCTGGGACGTGCCTGAAGCGCGCTGGGGCTGGTCGCCCTCGCCTTCCAGGTAGATGCGCGCCAGGTGCCTGCCGGAACTGCCCGGGGTGCCCGCCGTGGCGGAATCCGGCTTGCCCGGCTTCGAAGCGTATTCGTGGATCGGTATTCGTGGATCGGCATCTTCGCACCGGCCGGCACCCCGCCGGCGACGCTGCGCAAGCTGACCGCCGACTTCCAGGCCGCGCTCAACGATCCCGAGACCCACCGCAAGCTGACCCAGGCCGGCTTCGAGGTGATGGCCAGCGACGGCCCCGCGCTCGACCGCTACGCGCGCGAACAGTACGAACGCTGGAAGGGCTTCGTGGCGAAGACGGGCCTGAAGCTGGAGGAATAGGGAACAGCGAATGGGCCGACGTGCGCTGGCGAGCGCTGGCGCCTCAGAAGTCGACGCTGGCCGATGCCGGCGCCGCGATGCGCACGCCGAAGCTGGTAATGTCCGGCAACGTCGCATTGTGGTGGGCGAAGATGCTTGCCACCGGCGCATGCGGCTTGTCGCGCGTGGTGTGCGCATCCGCCACCAGCGAGATGGCATAGCCCAGCCCTGCCACGCGCGTCCAGCCAATCCTGCAGCGGCGTGCGCATCGCGACGCCGGATCGAACAGGACTTGCTGGACGTCGATGACGAGCAGGGCGGAGGTGGTCATGACAAGGCGCAACGGTACGCACGCGATGAGC
Organism: Cupriavidus sp. USMAHM13; assembly: GCF_001854285.1. NCBI lineage: Bacteria > Pseudomonadati > Pseudomonadota > Betaproteobacteria > Burkholderiales > Burkholderiaceae > Cupriavidus > Cupriavidus sp. USMAHM13. The sequence goes on along the minus strand of NZ_CP017752.1, from coordinate 1,140,310 downwards.
CGGCACCACGGTACTGCTGCGCGAGCCGAGGCGTTCCCTACTTGGCGCCGTAGTGCAGGCGACAGGCAATGATGGTCAACTCGTCATCGTTGGCGTGATAAACGAGACGGTTGGTATTGTCGATGCGGCGCGACCAGTAGCCGGACAGATTCCCCGTCAGGGGCTCAGGCTTGCCGACTCCATCGAAAGGGTTACGCGTGGTGTCCTGGATGAGCTGATTGATTCGCTTGAGCGTCTTTCTGTCCTGTCCTTGCCAGTAGAGATAGTCATCCCACGCGTCGGGCATGAAGACCAGCTGGCGCGTCATGCCGCGTCCGGATCGATCAACTCACGCTCCACCCCCTCGCCCCGGCGATGCTGCTCGATGGAGCGCAGCAAGCGCTCCGCATTGGCCGGCGAACTGAGCAGGTACATGGTTTCCATCCAGCTGTCGTACTGTTCCTGCGACATGATCACGGCATTGGGCGCATCGCGCCGTGTGATCAGGATGGCATCGTGATCGGCGATGGCCTGGTCGATCACGGCCTTCAGGTTGTTGCGGGCATCGGAGAAATGAACGGTGCGCATGGCTCGCCCCCACTGAACTTGTTCAACTGATTGTACAAGTATAGCAGGCATCGGCCGCAGCGCAGGCCCGCGGTCTCACAGGCGGGAGCGCTCCGGTCGGACGGCGTCGCCCAGCGCGCGCCGCAGCGCCGCGCGCGCCAGCAGGCGGGTGGAGTCCAGCGTGGGCAGCGCCGAATTGGCGTCGCCGATGATCAGCGGGATCTCGGTGCAACCCAGCACCACGGCGTCGCAGCCGCGCTCGCGCAGGCCTTCGATCACACGCTGGAACACGCGTACCGAATCCGCTTCGATGCGTCCCGGCACCAGTTCGTCCATGATGATGCGCGCGATCGCATCGCGCTCGCCGGGCTCGGGCCGCACGCAGGCCAGACCGGCCCTGGCCAGGGCGTCCGGGTAGACCTCGCTGTCGACCAGCCAGCGCGTGCCGGTCAGGCCCAGGCGGCGGTAACCGCGCCCGGCGGCCTCGGCGGCGACCACCTCGGCAATCGACAGCCAGGGCAGCGGCGAGCGCGGCAGCACCTCGGGCAGGGCCTGGTGGATGGTGTTGTCGGGACAGATCAGGAAATCGGCGCCGGCCCGCGCCAGCTTATGCGCCGAGGACAGCATCAGTTCGGCGACGCCGCCGCGATCGCCCGCCTCCAGGCAGCGCACGTAGTCGGCCAGCGAGTGGCCGTGCAGCGAGACTTCCGGGTGGCCGTGCGGCCCCAGCCAGTGCGCGCCCTCGCTGCAGAGGGTGCGGTAGCAGAGCGCGGCGCCTTCGGCCGAGCAGGCAACGATTCCAATGTGTTGTGGCATGTGAGTATCTCCCGTTTCGGTGTCCCGTTTCGGTGCGCAGGCCCGGCCAGCCCACCGCATGTGCCGGTCGACGCACAAGCCGGCAGCCTACATCAAGTGGCCGGCCGGCGCAGCGGACGGTGCGGCAGGTGGAGTGGGGCGGACCGGCGGCACCGACACGGGGCCGCGGCCGGCAGAGTCCGGCATCTGAGATTCCTGAATCGGTTTCGGACGCGTCCCAAACATCCCTGCAAGCGCTTTCGCCATGATGATCCGCCTCCGCAGGCCTCCCTTTCCCACCCCGACCACATGACGACGCCCATCCCCCAGCCCACCTCCTTCGCCTTCGTCGCGGCCTCCTGGGCCGCGCTGCTCGCCGGCCTCGTCGCCTTCCTGATCGGCCTGTTCAACGCCGACATGCAGCTCAACGAGAAGGGCTACTACTTCACCGTCCTCGCCTATGGCCTCTTTGCTGCGATCTCGGTGCAGAAGAGCGTACGCGACCGGCTGGAGGGCATTCCGGTGACAGGCATCTACTACGGCCTGAGCTGGGCATCGACCCTGCTGGCGGTGCTGCTGCTGTGCGTCGGCCTGTTCAACGCAACCCTCGCGCTGAGCGAGAAGGGCTTCTACGGCATGGCCTTCCTGCTCTCGCTGTTCGGCGCCATCGCCGTGCAGAAGAACACCCGCGACCTTCAGACAGCAAGGCCCGCGCCGCTCGACCCTCCTCCGCTACCGGCGCACGACGGCGCCGCGTCCGCTCGCCACGACGAGCGGGAAGACTTCTGAAACCGCGCCCATCCGCCGCTTTCAGCGCGGAAAACACGCGGCAGCGACACCATCGGCGCACCCCTGGCCGCGCCTACGCCGCCAGCGCCATGGCACCTCCCCTGCGCTGCGCCGCCAGCGCCTCGAGCGCCTCCAGCACGATGCCCGCGAGCCGCTCCGCGGCCGGCGGCAGTACCGGCCCGGCCCGCAGCAGCTTGAGCGGCAGCGAAGGCAGCGGGGGCAGGCCCAGGGCGGCGGCATCGAGCGCGCAGACACTGGCCGGCAAGCCGTAGCGGGTGCGCACGGTGACGCCGAGGCCGGCGGCGGCGGCGGCCCACAGGCCCGCCAGGCTGGGGCTGGTGAAGACCACGCGCCACGCAATGCCGGCCTGGTCCAGCGCCGCGGTCGCGGCGGCGTGGAACTGGCAGGGCCGGTCGAAGGCCAGCAGCGGCAGCGGCTCGCCACCGCCGGGCTGCCACGCCGGCGCGTGGGCACCGATCCAGCACATCGGCGCCTCGTCGATGCGCTCGACGCCGCCCACGCCCTGCAGGCGGTAGCCGAAGGCGGCGGCATCGTCCCAGATCAAGGCCAGGTCCAGGCGACCGGTGGCGATGCGCTCCAGCAGGTCGGCGTTGCGCGCCACCGCGGCCTCCACGCGCACACGCGGATGGGCCCGCGCGAAACGGCCCAGCACCTCGGGCAGCACGGCTTCGCCGAACTCCTCCTGCAAACCCAGGCGCACACCGCCGTCCAGCCCGGTGCCGCGCACCGCGACCGCGGCTTCGTCGTTCAGCTCCAGCAGGCGCCGCGCATAGGCCAGCATCACCTCGCCGGCGTCGGTCAGCGCCAGGCCGCGGCCCTCCTTGCGGAACAGCGCGATGCCGGCCTGCTCCTCCAGCTTCTTGATCTGCGCGCTCACCGCCGAGCTGGAGCGTCCGACGCGATCCGCCGCGCGCGCGAAGCTGCCCAGTTCCATGCCGGTCACGAGGCTGCGCAGAGCGGCCAGATCGAAGTGGATCTGTGACATATCAATGATCCTGTTTTATCGAATCATTGATTCGATATTTTCCGATTTTCAGGATGAATTCTAAGCGCCAGACTGCACAGGTCAACCCTGATCCGGTACCTGCCATGCCTGCTTCCTGCGATTCGCCCCTGTCCCGCCCGTCCGACGCCGCCTCCGCACGCCCCGCCCCCGCGCACGGCCCTGCCCACCGCTGGAAAGTGCTCGGCGTCGGCGTCGCCGCCAACGCTGCCTTCTCCGCCGCGGCCGCCGGCATTCCCACCACCGCGGTCTGGCTGCGCGCCGGCTACCGGCTCGACAACGCCCAGCTCGGCCTGGCGCTGGGCGCGCTCGGCCTGGGCGTGGCCCTGTCGGAACTGCCCTGGGGCCTCGCCGCCGACCGCTTCGGCGACCGCCCGGTGCTGCTCGCAGGGCTTGCCGCCACCGCCGCCACCCTGCTGGCCACGGCCGCATGGCTGGCGCCGTCGGCCGGCTTCGTGCCGCCGCTGGCCGCGCTGATGGCGGCGCTCTGCCTGGCCGGCCTGCTCGGCGGCAGCGTCAATGGCGCCAGCGGACGCGCGGTGATGCGCTGGTTCCGCGAGGGCGAGCGCGGCTTCGCCATGAGCGTGCGCCAGACCGCGGTGCCGCTGGGGGGCGGCCTGGGCGCGCTGGCGCTGCCCTGGCTGGCTTCGTCGGCAGGCTTTGCCTGGGTCTTCGGCGCGCTGGGGCTGGCCTGCGCGCTGGCCGCGTGGCTGACCTGGGCCTGGCTGCATGAGCCGCCGCAGGCACTGTCCGCTACGGTCCCTGCCGCGGCGGCGCCACGGCCGGCGGCCGAGCCCGCGGGCACGCGCGGCCCGCTGCGCGATGTGGCGGTGTGGCGCCTGGTCGGGGGCATCGGCATCCTGTGCGTGCCGCAGTTCGCCGTGCTGACCTTTGCCACCGTCTACCTGCACGATTTCGCCCGCATGGGCCTGGCCGGCATGTCGGCCACCATGGTGGCGGTGCAGGCTGGCGCGATGGCGATGCGGGTCTGGAGCGGCCGCCTGACCGACCGCCGCGGCAACCGGCGCGGCTACCTGCGTGCCAGCACCTGGGCGGCGGCGGGCACCTTCCTGCTGCTGGCGCTGGCCAGCGCCGGCGCCCCGGCGGCGGTGCCTCTGCTGGCGCTGCTGCTGGTGACGGCCGGCATCAGCGTGTCGGCCTGGCACGGCGTGGCCTACACCGAACTCGCCACGCTGGCGGGCGCGGAACGCGCCGGCACCGCGCTCGGCATGGCCAACACCATCGTCTACCTCGGCTTCTTCCTGACCCCGCTGCTGATCCCGGCGCTGCTGGCCGCCAGCGCCTGGCCCTGGGTATGGGCGGTGGCGGGCATGGCGGCGCTGGCCGCGCTGCCGCTGTTCGCGCCGGCGCGCGGCTGAGCGGCTGAGCGGCCGGCGCTGCGCCGGCCGGGCCCGCCTCAGTCGACCTGGGCGCCCGAGCTCTTGACGATCTTCGCCCACTTGTCCATGTCGGACTTCAGCAGGGCGGAGAACTGCTGCGGGGTGCCGTCCAGCACTTCGGCGCCCTGCGCGGCCAGCTTGTCGCGCAGGGCTTTGTCGGCCAGCGCGGCGTGCAGCGTCTGCGCGAGCTTCTGCGAGACTTCGCGCGGCGTGCCTTTGACCGCGAACAGGCCCACCCACAGGTCGCCGCTGTAGCCCGGCACGGTCTCGCCGATGGCCGGGATGTCCGGCGCGAACGGCGAGCGCCTGGCCGAACTGACGCCCAGCGCGCGCACCTTGCCCGCCTTGATGTGCGACAGCACCGAGGGCAGGCTGGCGAAGGCCATCGGCACCTGGTTGCCCAGCACGTCGTTGAGCGCCGGCGCCACGCCCTTGTAGGGCACGTGCTCCAGCTTGATGCCCGCCATGCTGTTGAGCATTTCCCCCAGCAGATGGTTGAGCGTGCCGTTGCCCGCCGAGGCGAAGCGGTAGTAGTCGGGGCGGGCCTTGGCCATGCTGATCAGCTCGGCCATGCTGCGCGCCGGGAAGGCGGGATTGACCACCAGCACGTTCGGCACGCTGGCGACCGGCGCGATCGGCTCGAAGTCCTTGACCGGATCGAAGGGCACCTGGCGGTACAGCGAGGGATTGATGGCCTGCGTGCTGCTGATGGTCATCAGCAGCGTATAGCCGTCCGGCGTGGCGCGCGCGGCGTACTGCGTGCCGATGTTGCCGCCGGCGCCCGGCCGGTTCTCCACCACCACCTGCTGGCCGAGCCGCTGCGACAGGTCGGCGGCCACCAGGCGCGCGACGATGTCGTTGGTGCCGCCGGGCGCCTGTGGCACCACCATCTGGATGGGCTTGGCGGGATAGGGCTCGGCGTGGGCCGGGGCGGCGGCGCACAGCGCCAGGCTGGCGGCCAGGCCGGCCAGCGCGCGGGGGTTGCGTAGCATTGCGTCTCCTCTGGTTGACGGCCGGCGGCATCGGGCCGCGGCCGCATCGGAGCGCACTCTACCCGCGAAGCCCGCGGGCGGGAAATTCAATCGGCGACTACGCGCATAAGTTTTACTTATCCGCCTGCGCAGCGGTCGCCGGCGCTGCCTCGGCCGGTGCCGGCGGCCGCTTCAGCGAGCCGCCCTCGGCGATACGCGCCGCCACCAGCTCGCGCAGGATCTCCGCCACCGCCTCGGCCGCATGGGTACGCGGCAGCGCGCGCGGCCAGCACAGCGACAAGGTGCGGCGCAGCTCCGGCACGATCAGCCGGCGCGGCACCGCCGGCGCCGCGTCCGCGACCGAGGAGGCCGGCAGGATGGTGCAGGCCAGCCCCTCGCGTGCCGAGGCCAGCAGGAAGGGCAGCGAATCGAGGTCGGCCACCACCTCGAGGCGGATGCCCGCACGCGCGAAGCTGCGCTCCACCACGTCGCGCAGGCCCTGCGCGCCGCTGGGCAGCACTAGCGGAACGCCATCGAGCTGGCGCAGCGCCACCGTCCCCTCGCCGGCCGCATCGAGCCCATCGTCTGCATCGTGCGCAGCGCCGGCACCACCCGCCCCGTGCAGGCTCCCGCGCCGGGCCCGGCGCGGCGGACGCAGGCTGCCCGCCGGCGGGGTGCCGATCAGGTAGAGCGATTCGGTGGCGAGCGGCTCCGGCTCCACCGCGCGCGAGGGCGTGTCGCGGAACAGGATGGCGAAATCCAGGCGGCCGTTGTTGAGCAGCTCCGAGATATATCCGCTCATGCTCTCGAACAGCTGCAGGCGCACGCGCGGATAGCGCTCGCGCACGGCCCGCATCAAGGGCATGCCGAAGGCGGCCGCGGCCGTGGTCGGCAGGCCGATCGCCACCGCGCCGGTGACATCGGCGCCGGCCACGCGCACCTCCGCGCCCGCGGCCTCGACCTGCTTGATGATGGCGCGTGCATGCCGGTACAGCGTGCGGCCCGCTTCGGTCGGCCGCACGCCCTTGGCGCTGCGGTGCAGCAAGGCGACGCCGAACTCGGCCTCGAGCGCCGCCAGCTGCTGGCTGAGCGCCGGCTGTGCCACGCACACCACCTCCGCCGCCCGCGTCAGGCTGCCTTGGTCCACGATGGCCACGAAATAGCGCATGGCACGGATATCCATCGAATTCGGCTCCTGTGCGGTGAGATCGATGCGGGCCGCCACCGCGCGGGGCGGCGGGCAATGTATTGATTCTACTTATGGACGCCTGCATTTTCGCTATTTCCGCCGGCGGGCGAAAGCGGCTAGATTCTCGCCATCGACCACTAGCCCACTGAATCCCTGAGATCGGCCGGTGCCTGCCATGGCAGGCCTTTCCCCTCCCATTTCCATGATCCAGTGGACCAGCGCCCCGGACTCCATCCCAGCCCCGACATGTCCCGTCCCCTGCAAGGCATCACCGTCGTCTCCCTCGAGCAAGCCATCGCGGCTCCCTTCTGCACCCGGCAACTGGCCGACCTCGGTGCGCGCGTGATCAAGATCGAACGCCCCGGCGGCGGTGATTTCGCCCGCGCCTACGATACGCGGGTGCGGGGCCAGTCCTCGCACTTCGTCTGGACCAACCGTTCCAAGGAAAGCCTGACGCTCGACCTCAAGCACGAGGCGGCCGGCGCGCTGCTGCGCAAGCTGCTGGCCGGGGCCGACGTGCTGGTGCAGAACCTGGCCCCCGGCGCCGCCGCGCGGCTGGGCCTGGACTACGCCAGCCTGAGCGGCGACTTTCCCCGCCTGATCGTCTGCGACATCTCCGGCTACGGCGCCGACGGCCCCTATCGCGACAAGAAGGCCTACGACCTGCTGGTGCAGAGCGAGTCGGGCTTCGTCTCGGTCACCGGCACGCCGGAAGAAGGCGTCAAGGCCGGCGCCTCGGTGGCCGACATCGCCGCCGGGATGTATGCCTACAGCAATATCCTGGCCGCGCTGCTCGAACGCGGCCAGACCGGACGGGGCAAGCGCATCGACATTTCCATGCTGGAAGCAACGGTGGAATGGATGGGCTTCCCGCTCTACTATGCCTTCGACGGCGCCGCGCCGCCGCCCCGCGCCGGGGCCGCGCACGCCACCATCTATCCATACGGCCCCTTCCCCACCGGCGACGGCAAGACGGTGATGGTGGGCCTGCAGAACGAACGGGAATGGGCCGCGTTCTGCGCCACGGTGCTGCAGGATCCTGACCTGGCCAGCCATCCGGACTACGCCGACAACAGCCGGCGCAGCGCCAACCGCGACACGCTGCGCGCACGCATCGTCGCCGTGTTCTCCGCGCTCGATGCCGACCAGGTCATCGCCCGCCTGGAGGCGGCCCGCATCGCCAACGCCCGCGTCAACACCATGGCCGACGTCTGGGCCCACCCCCAGCTCGCCGCGCGCGGGCGCTGGCGCGAGGTCGAGACGCCGGCCGGCGCCGTGCCGGCACTGCTGCCGCCGGGAGCCACGGAGGCGCGCATGGATCCCGTGCCCGCCGTGGGCCAGCAGACCGACGCCATCCTCGCCGAACTGGGCTGCACGCCCGAGGACATCCACGCCCTGCATGCCGCGGGCGCGCTGTGAGGAGTGCCGCGATGTCCCGACCTGCCCTGCCGCTCAGCTACCTGTTCGTGCCGGCCGACCGCCCAGAGCGTATCGGCAAGGCGCTCGCCTGTGGCGCCCATGCCGTGATCGTCGACTTCGAGGATGCGGTCGCGCCGGCCGCCAAGGACGATGCCCGCACGGCCTTGTCCGCCGCCTGGCCGGCCCTGCGCACGCAGGCGGCCGCGGCGGGCGTGCCGCTGCTGGTGCGCGTCAACGGCGCCGACACGTGCTGGCACCGTTCCGACTTGGCGTGGTGCGCGCAGGGTGGCGCCGATGGCATCGTGCTGCCCAAGGCCGAGCCAGAGGCCGCGCGCGCCCTGCGCGCGGCGCTGCCTGACTGTGCCTGCCTGCCGCTGCTGGAAACGGCCGCCGGCTTCGCGCGCCTGCGCGAACTCGCCGCCCTGCCCGGCGTGGCGCGCCTGCTGTTCGGCAGCATCGACCTGATGCTGGACCTCGACATCGGCGATGCCGGCGCCCCGCTCGACTACTTCCGCAGCCGCCTGGTAGCGCATGCGCGCGCCGCCGGCCTGCCGGCGCCGGTGGATGGCGTCTGCACCGCGCTGGGCGACGCCGCCGCGCTGGCGGCCGAAACCACCCGCGCGCGCGCCTTCGGCTTCGGTGCCAAGCTGCTGATCCACCCGGCCCAGGTGGCGGGCGTGCATGCCGGCCTGGCACCGGATGCCGAGCAAGCCGCGTGGGCCCGCCGCGTGCTCGACGCGGCTGACCGGGCCGGCGGCGCGGCCATCGCCGTGGACGGAAAGATGGTCGACCGGCCCGTGCTGGAACGGGCCCGGCGCATCGTGTCGCGCCTGGCGCCGGCGCGACCGGGCGGGAACGGAGATCCGCGCTAGCACTTGCCGGCGCGTGGCCGGCCCTGGCGCGACGGCCTGTGAGGCGGCGCGCGGAGCGGCATGCAGGCCGACGTGCAGGCCGACTTGCAGGCCGGGCTACAGGCCGGCCGACTGGAACCGCCGCGGCGCCGAGCAGGCCCGATAGGCAATGTCGGCGATGTCGCCCAGGTCCTCGGCCGGCCGCCACTCGGACGGCTGGTCGCGCGACATCGCGGCGATCTCGCCGTACATGGCGTCCGGCGCGTCGCTGCGCTGGTAGCCCCGGTACTTGACCACGCGGTAGCGCGCGAAACCGCCGGCGCAGTCCAGTTCGATACGCGACAGCGAGCCATGCAGGCGCTCGCCATGGAAGCGGCTGGCATCGCCCTGGTAGACCACGGCGAGATCCAGCGTCGGACGGCCCTGGCCGTCCTGGCGGCGGAAGTAGTAGGACTTCGTGCCACCGGTGTGGGACATCTCCTTCAGCAGCAGCCACTCGCCATCGCCATCCCAGCGCTGCGCCGCGGCATCGCCTCGCCACAGGCCGAAGTGGCGGCCCACGCCGAGCGCGACCACCAGCACGACGGCCAGCGTCAGCAGCTTGCTGGCGCGCGAGCCCTGGTCCGGCGCCGGCAGCCGCGCCGCGGCCGCCACCGGAAGCGGGGCAGGCACCGGAGCGGGTACCGGTGCAGGCACGGCAGCGGCGATCGACATGCCGAACGGGGCAGGACCGGGAGCCGGAACAGGAAAGGGAACGGGGGCCATCGCCAGTCCGCCGCCGCGGACGTAGCCACGGCCATGGCCGCGGATCCAGCCCCAGAACGAGCCGCCGGCGAAGCCTAGCACCATGCAGGTACCGACCGTGATGCCGGTGGCAACCAGCGCGTCGACGCCCGACTGCTGGTACAGCGGCGTGGCGGGCGCGGAAACCAGCCCCGCCGTCACGCCGAATGTCATCCACGCCTGCGCCGTGCGCAGGACCGAGGCCTCGGTGCTGCGCGGATAAATCAGGTGCGAGACGAAATAGGCAACGATGGCATGCACGATGACGGGCAGCATGGACTGGATCTCCTTCTTCTCAGTCGAGCCTGGCGAAGACTCCGGAAGCGCACTGCTGGATACCAGACCACCTTGTCGTGCGCATCAAGGCACCGGGAATCCGGTTGCGGGTCATAACGTGATCTTATAAGCGCAACAAAGTGCGGTTTCAACCGCCAACTCGGGGGGGATGCCCGAGCCGCAACAAGTGCTCGATGAGATGCTTGGCGCCGGTTCGCTCCCCTCTCCGGTCTGAACACGCATGCGGGGAGAGGGAGCCACGACACCATGCTTGGCCAACGGCGTCGGCGTCGCTGCCGGCTCCGTCCAGCGCGTCTGCGTCCATCCGTTGGCTAGGCCGTGCGTTGCCGCACCAGATCGGAGCGGCCGTGGTTCACCAGCGCGATCGAGGCCGCGGCGATCACCGCCGGCACGGCGATGACAAGGAAGTTGTGGGCCAGCGGCAGGGACAGTCCGATGATGGCGCCGATCAGGATCGGCGCCAGGATCGCCCCGGCTCGCCCCACGCCCAGCATCAGGCCCAGCCCGGTGCCGCGGCAGGCCAGCGGATAGAACTGTCCGCAATAGGCACAGGACAGCGTCTGCGTGCCAATGGTGCAGGCGCCGGCCACGCCGACCAGCACGAACAGGACCCAGGTCGGCATGCCGTGGCCCAGCAGCGCGATCGACACCGCCGCCAGCAGGAACATCGGCACCAGCACGCCCTTGATGTGCAGGCGGTCGGCCAGCCAGCCGCCGCCGATGGCGCCGGCCGTGGCGCCGAGGTTCAGCACCAGCACGAAGGCCAGGGCCGATCCCAGGCTGTAGCCGGCCGAGGCCATCAGCTTGACCAGCCAGGCATTGAGCGCGTACACCATGAACAGGGACATGAAGCAGGTCACCCAGAACATCACGGTGCTGAAGCCTCGCCCCTCGGCGAACAGGGTGCGCAGCGGCGCCTCCTGCGGCTTGTCCTGGCTCGCCACCACGAAGACGTCGTCCGCCTGCGGCGCATACTGCGGCGCCAGGCGCGCGAGGATGGCCTGCAGTTCGCTGGTGCGGCCGCGCTTGTGCAGGAAGGCCATCGACTCGGGCATCTGCCGCCAGATCCATGGCAGCAGCACAGCCGGCGCCGCCGCCGCGAGGAACACGCCCTGCCAGCCGTAGGATTCGATCAGGCCGCGCCCCACCAGCGCCGCCACGATGCCACCCACCGAGTAGCCGGAGAACATCACCGTGATCAGCGTGCTGCGCATGCGCCGCGGCGCGTACTCGGACATCTGCGCGATCACGTTCGGCATGACCCCGCCCATGCCCAGCCCGGCGAGGAAGCGCATCACGCTGAAGGCCACCGGCTCGTGCATCATGCCGGCCGCCGCCGTGCACAGGCTGAACAGCGCGATGCACAGCACGATCACCGCGCGCCGCCCGATGCGGTCGGCGAGCGCGCCGAAGACGATATTGCCGAACATCATGCCGAACAGCGCCGAGCTGACCATGAAGCCGGCCTGGGTCGCGTCCACGCCCATCTCCTTCATGATCGCCGGCAGCGCGATGCCTGCCACGGCGAGGTCGTAGCCGTCGAAGACGATGGCCAGCGCGCACCAGACGAGCACGGTGGCGTGGAAGCGGTTGAAGCTGGCGTCGTCCGCCAGTCGGTTGGCATCGATCTGCCGCATGGTGGTCTCCTCCTTGCCGCGCGCGCCGGCCTCCGGCTCTGTGCGCCCGCCGCGGGTTCTGCTGCTTGATGGTAGATGGCAGGTGACTGGCCGCCGTCGGCCTTCACGCTGCCGGCGCGGCCGCATCCAGCCCGAAGAAGGCGCTTGCGTTGTCGCCCAGGATGCCGCGCCGCTGCGCGGCGTCCAGGCAGGGCGCGCGGCGCACCAGGGCACCGACCTCCTGCTCGCCGAGCGGGAAGGGATAGTCTGACCCCAGCATCACGCGCTCGGCCCCCATCACGTCGACCAGCAGGCGCAGCGCGCCTTCGTCGAACACGATGCTGTCCACGTGCAGGCGCCGCGCATACTCGGACGGCGGCCGCGGGCAGTCCTTGCGCACGATGTCGCGGTGCTTCCACGCGTTGTCGGCACGCCCGAGCTGGAAGGCGAAACTGCCGCCGCCATGGGCGAAGCAGATGCGCAGCGATGCGGGAATCCGTTCCAGCGCGCCCGACAGGATCAGCGACAGCATGCCGAGTTGCGTCTCCGCGGCCATCGCCACCAGCCAGGGCAGCATCCAGCGCTTCATGCGCTGCCCGCCGCCCATCATGTCCCAGGGGTGGACCAGCACCGGGATGCCGTGCTCGGCGCAGTAGACGAGAAAGTCGACCAGGTCCGGATGGTCGAGGTCCTTGTCTCCCACGTGATTGCCGATCTGCACGCCGACGCAACCCGCGGCGAGCGCGCGCGAGGCTTCCGCGCAGGCCAGCCGCGTATCCTGCAGCGGCACTTGCGCCAGCGCCTTGAGCCTGTGGGGATGGCGCGCGCAGAAGCCGATCGCCTTGTCGTTCATGCGCGCCGCCCAGTCGGCGGTGCGGGCGGCCTCCCAGGCATAGCCGAACATCACCGGCGTGGCGCACACCAGCTGCGTGTCGATGCCCTGCGCATCGAGCTCGGCGACACGGAAGTCGGCGTCCCACAGCGCCCGGTAGACCGGGCGGAAGGGCGCGTCCGCGATCATGATCTGGCCGGCCTCGCCACCGGCATCGACGGCCAGCCAGGGCGCGCGCTGCGCATCGACCGCGCTTGCCTCCGCGCGGCTGATGGGGGGCAGGAAATGGGAGTGGATGTCGATCATGGCAAGGCGGGAAAGTGCTCGGCCAGGGTACGGTGCCAGGCCTGGAAATCGCGCCCGGGATGGATCTCGCCGCAGCCGGGGCAGCGGCGCGCCTGCTCCGGGCTCGCGTAGAAGGATTCGTACAAGGGCGGCAGGTCGGCGACGATGCTGCGCAGCGTCACTTCATGCCGCTGCACCGCCGTGCCGCAGGCCGCGCAGCTCCACTGGAAGGCGTCGTTCTCGCCGGCCGGGCGCTGGCGCTCGACCACCAGGCAGCGGCTGCCCGCTTCCGGGCGCTGGGGCGAATGCAGGGTATGCGGCGGCAGCAGGAACATGTCGCCCTCGCGCAGGTCGACGCGCTCGTAGCGGCCGCGCTCCCACAGCAACAGGTAGGCATTGCCCTGGAACTGATAGAACAGTTCCTCCACCGGGTCATCGTGGAAGTCGCTGCGCTCGTTCGGCCCGCCGACCACGGTGACCATGAAGTCGCTGTCCTGCCAGATCTGCTGGTTGCCGACCGGCGGCTTGAGCTGTTGCGCGTGTTCGTCGAGCCAGCGCTGGAAGTTGAGCGGCCGGCCGTATTTCAAGGGAAACATGTCAGTCCTCCTGCGTGGCCAGCGGCTTGTAGGCGGTGGCCTTGATCTCAATCAGCAGGTGCGGGTGCGGCAGCTGGTGCACCGCCACGGTGGTGCGGGTGGGGCCGTCGTAGTCGAAGTACTCGGCCCAGACCTCGTTGAAGCCGCCGAAGTCGTTCATGCTGACGAGAAAGACCTGGGTTTCGACCAGGTCCGACAGGCCCGCGCCCGCGCTGGCCAGGATGTCGCGGATATTGTCGAGCACGGCGCGTGTCTGTGCGCGGATATCGAGCGTGGTGACGCCCATCTCGTCGGCCTGCGCGCCGGCGAAGCTGTGGTCCGGGCGGCGTGAACTGGTGCCCGAGACGAAGAGGAAGTCGCCGGCCCGCTTGCAGTGCGGGAAGCGGCCGCGCGGCCGCGCCTTGCCGGCGACCAGGTGCGCTTCTGAGGTCATGGCTGGAGTCTCCTGTTGTCGTGGATGCCTGTACGGCCGCGCCGCGCTCAATGCCCGCCCGGCTGCGTGGTGAAGGCCACGCAGCCCAGCGCGCTGTCGCCGCAGCCGATGCTGCAGCTCACGTGCAGACCCGGCCGTAACGCCTCGGCCGCGGTGGCGGCGCCGGCCATGATCAGCGAGCCGGCAGGAAGGCTGGCCTGCGCCGCGTGCAGCAGGCGCGCGGCCTGCACCACCGAGCGCAGCGGGTGGCCGAGGATGGCGCCGGTCGAGCCGACCTGCACGTCGCGGCCGTCGAACTGCATGCGCACGCCCTGGTTGCCGAGGCCGTCGAAGCGGCGCGACCAGGCGCCCACCACCAGGCCGGCGGAGGAGCAGTTGTCCGCCACCACGTCCTCGAGACTGAAGCGGAAATCGCGGTAGCGCGAGTCGATGATCTCCATCGCCGGCGCCACCGCCTCGAGATAGTCGGCGGCTTCCAGCGCGGTCAGCGGCGCGTCGATGGTGCGGCGCGTGACAAAGCAGACTTCAGGCTCGACGCGCGGGTGGATGTAGCGCCCGAGATCGACCGGACCGCCATCCTCTTCGATCATGGCGTCGGTCAGGTAGCCCCAGATCAGGCTGTCCACGCCCATCTGCACCATCTTCGCGCGGCTGGTGAAGCCGAGCTTGATGCCCTTGAGGCGCTCGCCCCGTTCGAAGCGGCGGGCGATCGAGGCGTGCTGGATGGCGTAGGCCGCGGGCAGGTCGAAGCTGCCCGGCGCGAACTGGGGAATGGCTTGCGCCTGGCTGGCGGCCGCATCGAGTGCGAGCGCGGCGTCGGCGAGGATCTGGCTCATGTCGGTTCCTGTGCAGGGGTTTCGTGGTGCGGCGGATCGCGCGGCTTCAGTCGCGCCCGCCGAAGACGGCCCGCACCGAGCCCAGCCCTTCGATGCGCGCCTGGAACACATCGCCGGGCGCGGCCGCCACCATCGGCCCCAGCGCCCCCGTCAGCAGCACGTCGCCGGCGCGCAGCGGCGCGCCCAGCCGGGCCATGGTGTCGGCCAGCCATACCGCCGCGTTGAGCGGATTGCCCAGGCAGGCCGCGCCCACGCCGCTCGAGACCGGCTCACCGCGGCGCTCCATCACCATGCCGCAGTCGACCAGGTCGAGCCGGTCCAGCGTGACCGGCCGCGTGCCCAGCACGAACAGGCCGGACGAGGCGTTGTCGGCCACGGTGTCGGCCAGCCGGATGTCCCAGTCGGCGATGCGGCTGCCCACCACTTCCAGCGCAGGCAGCGCGTAGGCCGTGGCGGAAATCACGTCGGCCACCGTATGCGACAGGTGCGGCAGGTCGCGCTGCAGCACCAGCGCGATCTCGGCCTCGACCCTGGGCTGCAGGGTGCGCGACCAGGCGATCTCCTCGCCGTCGCCGGCCGCCATGGTGGCGAACAGCGCGCCGAAGTCGGGCGCGTCGACGCCGAGCTGGCGCTGCACGGCCTTCGACGTCAGGCCGATCTTGCGGCCGACCAGGCGCTCGCCACCGGCCAGGCGGCGCTCGCTCAGCACTTGCTGCACCTGGTAGGCCATCGTCAGCACGTCGCCGCCAGGTCCGGCCGCGGCGGCCAGTTCTTCGCGCACGGGCGGGGTGGGCTGGCGCAGTTCGGCTGCGCGCCAAAGACGCTGCGCCACCTGCTGGACGACTTCATCGATCATGGCTTCCCTCGGCATCATGGGCGCTCCGCTGTGGAGCAGGCAAAGGTGAACTCGATCTCCACCGCGGCGCCCAGCGGCAGCGCGGCGACACCGAGCGTGGTACGGGCCGGCAGCGGCCGGCCGGCGAAGACCGACTCCCAGGCGTGGTTGAATTCGGCGAAGGTGGAGAAATCGCTGAGGTAGGCGCGCGCCAGGCACAGGGCATCGAGATCGAGGCCATAGTCCGGCAGCGCCAGTTGCAGGTTGTCGAAGATGCGCCGGGTCTGCGCGGCCACGCCGCCGTCGACCAGGCAGCCGCTGTCGGGGTCCAGCGCCACCATGCCGGCCACGTAGGCGGTGGCGCCGTGGCGCACGCACGGCGAATAGGCGAACTTCGGCGCGGCCACGCGCGTCGAGAGGATTCTCTGCAGCATGGCGCCTCAGATCTTGATGCTGACGTTGGTGGTCTCGGAGTAGAAGTCCAGCGAGTAGCGGCCTCCCTCGCGCCCCATGCCCGACAGCTTGCTGCCACCGAACGGTGTGCGCAGGTCGCGCGAGAACCAGGTATTGACCCAGGCGATGCCCACGTGCAGGCGCGCCGTCACGCGGTGCGCGCGCGACAGGTTGGTGGTCCACACGCTGCTCGCCAGGCCATAGGCGCTGTCGTTGGCGCGGCGGATCGCCTCGTCCTCGCTGTCGAACGGCGCCAGGTGGCAGACCGGGCCGAACACTTCCTCGCGCATGCAGCGCGCGTCGTCCGCCAGGCCGGTCCAGATGGTCGGCAGCACGAAGGCGCCGTCGTCGCGCGCGTCGCCGAACTGCGGCACACGGCCGCCGGCGACGACGGTGGCGCCCTCCTGCACGGCGAGGTCGAAATAGGACAGCACCTTGTCGCGGTGGCCGTGCGAGATCAAGGAGCCCATGAAGACCCCGGGCTGGTCGGGCCAGCCCACCTGCAGCGCCTCGGTGCGCGCCTTGAGCGCGGCGACGAAGCGCTCGAAGAGGGGACGCTCGACGTAGACGCGCTCCGTGCACAGGCACACCTGGCCGGCGTTGGTGAAGCTGGAGCGCACGATGCCCTCCACGGCGGCATCGAAGTCGGCGTCGGCGAACACGATGGCGGCATTCTTGCCACCCAGCTCGAACGACACCTCCTTCACGCCGTCGGCGACCGCCTTCATGATGTCGGCACCGGTGCGCGACTCGCCGGTGAACGTCACCGCGTCGACACCCCCATGCGTGGTCAGCGCCTCGCCGGCCGAGCCGGGGCCGAAGCCATGGACCACGTTGAACACGCCGGCCGGCGCGCCGGCCTCGTGGAACGCCTCGGCCACCAGCGTGGCGGTCGACGGCGTCTCCTCGGACGGCTTGCAGACGATGGCATTGCCGCAGATCAGCGCCGGCGCCGCCTTCCAGGTCAGCGACAGGATCGGCAGGTTCCACGGCGAGATGCTGGCGACCACGCCGAGCGGCTTGCGCTTGGTGTAGTTGATCAGTTCGGTGCCGTCGCCCAGCCGGGTCTCGAAGAAGTCGGTATGGGCCAGCTTGCCGAGGTCGGCGAAGGTGCGGAAGTTGTGGATGCCGCGGTAGATGTCGAGCTGGCGTGCCTGGCCGAGCGGGCGGCCGGTATCGGCCACCTCGGCGGCAAGGAAGTCCTCGAAGCGGCGCTCGATGATGTCGGCCACGCGATGCAGCAGGCGCGCGCGCTCCTCGACATGGGAGCGGCCCCAGGGCCCTGCCATGGCCGCGCGCGCGCTGCGCACGGCGCGGTCGACCAGCGCGGCGTCGGCTTCGTGCACCTGGGCCAGCTCATGGCCATCCACCGGGCACAGGTTGCTGAAGGTCCGCCCGGTTTCGACGAACTCGCCGCCCACATAGTTGCGCGTCGGCCGCAGCGACGCCGGTAGATTGAATCGCGACAAGATGGTCTCCTCCGATGGCGCCGTCCACGATGGCCGCGCCGGCCTCGCGCGGCCGGGGGCTCCGGCTGACGGGCACGGAAGGATTCTAGGGAGCGGGCCGCGCGCCGGATAATGAAATCCTCGCGCGTTCGTATAAGGAGCAGGAATACCAGCGCTGCGGCGCGCCGGCACGACCCGGCCCGGCTACGGCTCGGCGGCCTCGCGCAGCGCCTGCAGCAGGCGCTCGGCCGCCGGCGACGGCTCGCGCCCCTTGCACAGGGTATAGCCGATGGTGCCGAAGACGCTGCCATGGCCCAGCGGCAGCACGCTCAGCAAGCCACCCTGGACGAACTGCCGGGCCACCGAGAACGGCATCACCCCGATCATCTCGGACTGGATCAGCAGACCGAGATTGGTCAGGATCGAAACCGACTCGATCACCCGCACCGGCCGCTTCATGCCCAACGCCTCGAAGAAGCGCAATGCCGCCGGCATCGCGTCGGACTCCGGTGTCGGCAGGATCCAGTCGTAGTGCTCGAGCTGCGCCAGCGCCGGCGCCACCTCGCTGGCGAGCGGATGGTGGCGCCCCACCACCGCACACAGCTTCTCCTCGAAGAGCGGCACGTGCTCCAGCGCCGGATCGCCCGGCTGCGCCGGCAGCAGGCCCACCATCACGTCCAGCTCGCCGCGCACCAGCGCCTCGAACATCGCCTCGTTGCCGCCCACGCGCACCTCCACCACCACATCCGGCGCCAGCGCGCGCAGCCGCACCAGCGCCTTGGGCAGCAGGCGCGCCGAGGCCACCAGCAGCGAACCGACGATGACCTGCCCCGATACCCCGGCCTTCCAGGCATTGAGGTCGTCGGCCAGCAGGCGCACCCCCGCCAGCAGCGAACGGCAGTGCCCGTGCATCATGCGGCCGAAATCGGTCAGCTCCACGCCGCGCCGGGTGCGCACGAACAGCGCCTGCTCCATGTGTTCCTCCAGTTCCTGCACCGCCTTGGTCAGCGCCGGCTGGGTCATATGCAGCTCGCGCGACGCCGCCAGCAGCGAGCCGGTGGCGACCACGGTGTCGAAGATGGCGAGTTGCTGCAGGCGCAGGCGGCGGGCCAGCGAGAGTTTGGAGAAGGACATGGGAGCTCGCAGGGATCGGGCGCGGCACGGCTTCAGCGGCCGCCGGCGCCGCAGATATTACCGCAAGGCACGCCGGCGGCCTGCCCGCCGTGCCCGCCGATCCTGGCAACGGCCATGCGCCACCCTCCGCTTCCGGCGGGTATCAAGCACACGCCCGCAGATGCGGTAATGGCTTGTTTTCATTGGATTTCCGCGGCTCCTGCCGCAGCCTGCACGGTGCCACGGCACAAGTTTCCCTTGACCATTGCGATTCCCCGGCTATGATTGCAAACGTTTGCAGCAAACGTTTGCAAGGAGCAGTGATGGAGACAGCAGTTCACGACAAGACATCCCGCGCCGACGAAGCGCTCGCGCTGATCGAGGACGAGTTTTCGGTGACGCCCATCGTCGAGGCCGCCATGGCAGGCACGTCCGACCCGCGCCTGCGCTTCGTGATGGCGTCGCTGGTGCGGCACCTGCACGACTTCCTGCGCGAGGTCCGGCCCACCGACGAGGAGTTCGAGCGGGGCCTGGAATTCGTCGCCGCGCTCGGCCATGCCACCCATGCCACCAATAACGAAGTGGTGCTGGCGGCGGACGTGCTGGGGCTGTCGACCCTGGTCACGGTGATGAACAACAGCACCCGCGACGGCCGCACGCCCGGCGCGCTGCTGGGACCGTTCTACCGCGCCAACGCGCCGGCCTACGACTGCGGCGACTGCGTGGTGCAGGACGATGCGCCCGGCCTGCCGCTGTTCGTCAGCGGCACGGTGCGCGCCACCGACGGCACGCCGCTGGCCGGTGCCCTGGTGGAGGTCTGGCAGGCATCGCCGGTGGGCCTGTACGACAACCAGGACCCGTCGCAGCCCGACCGCAACCTGCGCGGGCGCTTCCACACCGATGCCCACGGCCGCTACCACTTCCGCACCGTGCGCCCGGCCGGCTATCCGGTACCGACCGGCGGCCCGGTGGGCACGCTGCTGGCGGCGCAGCAGCGCCATCCGTACCGCCCCGCCCACATCCACTTCATCGTCGCCGCGCCGGGCTACCGCACCCTGGTCACCCAGGTCTTCGCCGACGAGGCGCCGGCGCTGGAAGGCGATGTGACCTTCGGCGTGCACCGTCAGCTGGTGGGCCGGCTCGACCATGTGGAGCAGGGCCGCAGCCCCTGGGGCGAGCTGCCCGCGCCCTACGACACGCTGGACTTCGACTTCGCGCTCGAACCCGGCACGCCGACCTTCCCCAAGCCGCCGATCGACTGAACGGCCGCTGCACGCTTGCCATCCCTTCCCATCCACCCTGTCATCGCGCACCACACCATGAGCCTCTCTCCTCTTTCCGGCAAGGTCGCCGTCATCCTCGGCGGCACCGGCGGCATCGGCTTCGCCGCCGGCGACGCGCTGGCCCGCCTCGGCGCCAGCATCGTGCTGGCCGGGCGCAACCACGACGGCGCGACCAGCGCGGCGGCGGCGCTGCCGGCCGGCAACCACCTGGCCGCCAGCGCCGAGATCCGCGACAGCGCCTCGCTGCGCGAACTGGCCGCCTCGGTCCTGCACCACTACGGCCGCATCGACATCCTGGTCAATGCCGCCGGCTTCACGCGCGCCGTCCCGCATGCCGACCTGGACGCCCTCGACGACGACCTGATCGACGAACTGTTCGCGGTCAACTGGCGCGGCCAGTTCGCCGCCATCCGCGCCTTCGCGCCGCACCTGCGCGCCGGCGGCGACGGACTGGTCGTCAACGTGGGCTCGATCGCCGGCCGCAACGGCCAGGGCAGCAACGTGGCCTACTGCGCCGCCAAGGCCGGGCTCGACGCCATGGCCATGTCGCTGGGCCGGGCGCTGGCACCGGAGATCCGCGTGCTCAACGTCTCGCCCGGCGTGGTCGACACCGATTTCGTGCCGGGCCGCGACGCCGCCTTCAACGAACGCGCGGCCAAGACCACGCCGCTCAAGCGCATCGGCCGCGCCCAGGACGTGGCCGAGGCCATCGCCGCCTGCGCCACCACGCTGCGCTTCGCCACCGGCACCACCCTGGTGATCGACGGCGGCCGCCTGCTCGGCTGAACGCCCCCCGCTCCCCGGACATCACGCACCCACGCCCCATGCATGCACGCAAAACCCTGATCACCTGCGCCGTGACCGGCAACATCGTCACGCCCGAGCAGCACCCCGGCCTGCCGGTCACGCCGGCACAGATCGCCGACGCGGCGCTGGAAGCCGCCGAGGCCGGCGCCGCCGCCGCGCACATCCACGTGCGCGACCCCGAGACCGGCCGGCCCTCGATGTCGCTCGACTACTACGCCGACGTCATCGACCGCATCCGCCGCCGCCACCGCACGCTCATCATCAACCTCACCACCGGCCCCGGCGGACGCTTCGTGCCGAGCGAGGACGAGCCGCGCGTGGCCGCGCCCGGCACCACGCTGCTGCACCCGGCCAAGCGTGTCGAGCACATCGCGGCGCTGCGCCCCGACGTCTGCTCGCTCGACCTGAACACCATGAACTCGGGCGGCGACGTCGTCATCAACACCCCGGCCAACGTCCGCAAGATGGCCAAGGTGATCCGCGCAGCCGGCGTGATGCCCGAGCTGGAGATCTTCGATTCCGGCGACCTCAACCTGGCGCTGGACCTGCAGCGCGAAGGGGTGCTCGACGGCCCCGGCCTGTGGACCTTCGTGCTGGGCGTCAAGTACGGCTTCGCCGCCACGCCGGAGACCGTCTTCTACGCGCGCAACATGCTGCCGCCGGGCGCCCACTGGTCCGCCTTCGGCATCGGCCGCGCCGAGTTCCCGATGGTGGCCCAGGCCTGGCTCGCCGGCGGCCATGTGCGGGTCGGGCTGGAAGACAACCTCTACCTCGAGAAGGGCGTGCTGGCACCCGACAACGCGGCCTTGGTGGCCAAGGCGCGCGGCATCGTCGAATCGCTCGGCGGCGAGATCGCCTCGCCCGCCGAAGCCCGCCGCACCCTCGGCCTGCGCGACGCCTGAAGC
This sequence comes from Cupriavidus sp. USMAHM13, assembly GCF_001854285.1. Classification (NCBI taxonomy): domain Bacteria; kingdom Pseudomonadati; phylum Pseudomonadota; class Betaproteobacteria; order Burkholderiales; family Burkholderiaceae; genus Cupriavidus; species Cupriavidus sp. USMAHM13. Next base: position 1,118,804 of record NZ_CP017752.1, on the reverse strand, counting down.
GCGCCGCACGCACGCATACGGCACCCACACCCTAAACCCAAGTCCGACAGGAAAGCCCGTGAACACCATCCAAGTCAGCCGCAAGGCTTCCGATATCGACTCCCTGCAGCTCGACCTGCTCGACCTGCCCCGCCCGGCCGCCCAGCACGGCCAGTGCGTGATCGAAGTGGCCAGCGCCGGCGTCAACCCGAGCGACGTCAAGGCCACGCTCGGCCTGATGCCGCACGCGGTGTGGCCGCGCACGCCCGGACGCGACTTCGCCGGCACCGTGGTCGAGGGTCCCGCCGCGCTGCTCGGCCGCGCGGTCTGGGGCAGCGGCGGCGAGCTCGGCATCCGCCGCGACGGCAGCCATGCGCGCTACCTGCGCCTGCCGGTGGAGTCGGTGCGCGAGAAGCCGTCGACGCTCTCGCTGCTGGAGGCCGGCGCCGTCGGCGTGCCCTTCATCACCGCCTACGAGGGGCTGCGCCGTGCCGGCATGCCGGGCGCGGGCAGCACCGTGCTGGTCTGCGGCGGCAATGGCAAGGTCGGCCAGGCAGCGATCCAGATCGCCACCGCGCTGGGCGCGCGCGTGTTCGCCGTCGAGCGCACCGCCGAGGCCTATCGCGGCCATGCCAGCGGGCCGGTGCGGATGATCGACGCCAGCCGCGAGCGCATCGCCGAAGTGGTGCGCGACGAGACCGGCGGCCATGGCGCCGACATCGTCTACAACACAGTCGGCAGCCCCTACTTCGAGCAGGCCAACCAGGCCATGGCGATCGGTGCCGCCCAGGTCTTCATCTCCACCATCGAGCGCGCGGTGCCGTTCGACATCTTCGCCTTCTACCGCGGCCAGCACACCTATGCCGGCGTCGACACGCTGGCGCTGGACAGCGCCGCCGGCGCCTGCATCCTCGACCAGCTGGCGCCGATGTTCGCCAGCGGGGCGTTGCGTCCCTTCCCGGTGCTGCAGGACTACACCTTCGCGCTCGGGCAGGCCAAGGACGCCTATCGCGCGGTGCTGCAGGGCGCGCCCGAACGCGTGGTGCTCAAGCCATGAACGTCACCCGCTTCGCCGAAGCACCGGCCTACTTCCCGCCGCACCACACCGGCATGCACTGCCTGCGCCTGCAGGGGCACGAGGCGGGCCGCTCCGACGCCCTGTGGATGGGCGTGTCGGTGCTGCTGCCGGGCGGGCACACCGCCCTGGACGCCTCTCCCCTGGAGAAGCACTACGTCGTGCTGGAGGGCGAGGTGCGCCTGCGCACGCCGGACGAGACCGTCACGCTGCATCAGTACGACTCGGTGCGGCTGGCGCCGGGCGAGGCACGCGAAGTCTCGAACCCGTGCAACCGGCCCGCCCTGCTGCTGCTGGCCATGCCCTATCCGTGAGGCGGCCGGAGCCCGGCGCAGACCGGGCCCGGCCCTCGCCGGCGCGTCCGCCACCGCGGACGCGCCGCGCCCCACCCCACCAAGGAGACAAGAGATGCTGCAATACCTGTTCCCCAGGCTGCGCGCCGCCGGCACCGCCCTGACCTCGACCCTGACCCTGACCCTGACCCTGACCCTGACCCTGGCCGCGGCCACGACCGCGCTGCTGGCGCCGGCCCCCGCCGCGCGCGCACAGGGCACCTACCCCAACAAACCCATCCGGCTGGTGGTACCGTTCTCGGCCGGCAGCGCCACCGACATCCTGGCCCGCATCCTCAGCAGCAAGATCGGCGAGGGCGGCGGCTACACCGTCATCGTCGAGAACCGGCCCGGCGCCGGCGGCACGCTGGGCGCCGCCATCGTCGCCAAGTCGGCCCCCGACGGCTACACGCTGGCGCTGGTGTCGATCGGCCACGCCATCAATGCCACGCTTTACCCGCGCCTGTCCTACGACACCTTGAAGGACTTCGCCCCGGTATCGATGGTGGCGACGGTGCCCAATGTCCTGGTCGTGAACGCCACCGGCCCCTACCACTCGGTACGCGACATCCTGGCCGCGGCCAAGGCCAGGCCCGGCACGCTCAACTTCGACTCGGCCGGCTCCGGCAGCTCGACCCACCTGAGCGGCGAGCTGTTCAAGCTGCAGGCCGGCATCGACATCCTCCACATTCCCTACAAGGGCACCGGCGAGGCGCTGACCGACATCATGGCCGGCCGCGCGGACTTCATGTTCGCGCCCACCGTCTCGGCCATGCCCTTCGTGCGCCAGGGCAAACTGCGGGCGCTGGCGGTGGCCACCGCCCAGCGCGCCGCCACCCTGCCGGACCTGCCCACCGTGGCCGAGGCCGGCCTGCCCGGCTACGCCTTCGACTCCTGGTTCGGCGTGCTGGCGCCGGCAGGCACGCCCAAGGAGATCGTCGATGCGCTCAATGCGCAGATCGCCAAGGCCCTGGTGGCGCCGGACGTGCGCGAGCGGCTCGCGGCCCAGGGCGCCGAGGCCAGGGGCTCGACCCCGCAGGCCTTCGCCGCCACCCTGCGCAGCGAAGTCGCCCGGCTGGCGCCGGTGGTACGGCAGGCCGGCATCCGCGGCGGGCAGTAAGGCACGGTCAGGCACAGGAGGGGGCTGGCGGCGGGCGGAAAGCGGCCCCCGCGCGTGGCGGCGGCCCGGTGCTGGCTTAGAATGGCGGATCCGCCAACCCGCGCCGCCGCCGCACCGCATCCCCCATCCCGCCGCCATGCCCGAGCGCAAACGCCTGACCCTCAAAGACCTGGCCGCCGAGATCAACGTCCATTACTCGACGGTTTCGCGCGTGATGAATCCGGCCACCCGGCACCTGGTGGCCGACGACGTCGCGGCGCGCATCCTGGAGGTGGCCGAGGCGCGCGGCTTCCGTCCCAACCGGATCGCGGCGGGACTGCGCACGCAGCGCTCCGGCCTGGTGGGCGTGGTGCTGCCCGACATCGCCAACCCGGTGTTCCCGCCCATCCTGGCCGGCATCGAAGCCGTGCTGGCCCAGCAGGGCTATGTGCCGATCGTGGTCAACGCCGGCCTCGACAAGGTGCGCCAGCGCTTCGTCATCGACCAGCTGGTCGGACGCCAGGTCGAGGGCCTGCTGCTGGCCACGGCCGAACGGGAAGACCCGATCCTCGACTACTGCCTCAAGCAGCGCATCCCCGCCGTGATGATCAACCGCGGCGAGGACGCGGGGCGCGCGTCCTGCGTGGTCAGCGACAACCTGCTGGCGATGCGCCTCACGGTGGACCACCTGGTGGCGCTGGGCCACCGCCGCATCGGCCACATCGCCGGGCCGGCCGCGCTCTCCACCGGCTACCAGCGCCGCGAGGGCTTCCTGCAGGCGGTGCGCCGGCATCGCCTGCGCCGCGAGGCGTGGCAGGTGGTGGAAGCCGACAGCTACTCGCGCGAGGCCGGCCGCCAGGCCTGCGCGCGCCTGTTCGCGGACTTTCCCGGCATGACCGCCATCGCCGCCGGCAACGACCTGATCGCCATGGGCTGCTACGACTACCTGCGCGAGCACGGGCTGTGCTGCCCCGCCGACATCTCGGTGGTCGGGCACAACGACATGCCCTTCGTCGACGCGCTGACGCCGCCGCTGACCACCGTGCGCATTCCCGTGCACCAGATGGGCGAAGACGCCGCGCGCCTGCTGCTGCAGCAGATCGGCGCGCCGGCATCGCCGCCCGTCACCGTCGAGCTGGTACCCGAACTGATCGTTCGCGGATCGACCGCGCCGCCGCCCGCGCCGCACTGAACGGCGCGCGCCCTACACCGCCGCCACGATCAGGTCCCGCAGCCACCGGTGGGCCGCGTCGCGGTGCACGCGCTCCGGCCACAACATCGAGATCTCGAAGCCCGGCACCTCCACCGGCGGCTCCACCACCCGCAGCGCCGGCACGCCGCGCACCAGCCGCTCCGGCACCATGGCGACCAGGTCGCTGCCGGCCAGCGCCGACAGCAGGAAGAGGAAATGCGGCACCGACAGCGCCACGCGGCGCGTCAGGCCGCGCGCCGCCAGCACCTCGTCGGTGACACCGCGAAAGCCGCCGCCGTCCTGCGACACGATCACGTGGTCGAGCGCGCAGAACTGCGCCAGCGTGGGCCGGCGCCGCAGGCGCGGATGGCCGGCGCGCCCGGCCAGCACATAGCGCTCGCTGAACAGCGCGCGCCGGTGCAGGGCGGGCGGCGCGCCCTCGGTGGTGTGGAAGGCGAGGTCGATCTCACCCTGCTCCGCCTGCCGCGCCACCTTGGCCGGCACCAGTTCCAGCACAGCGAGCCGCGTCCCGGGCGCCTCCACGCGCAGGCGCGCCAGCACCGGCAGCACCAGGGTGGACTCCATGTAGTCGGTGGCGGCCAGGCGCCAGGTGTGGCCGGCCTGGGCCGGATCGAAGGGGCTGTCCGCCGCCACCGCGCGCTCCAGCGCGGCCAGCGCCTCGCGGTGTTCCTCGTAGTGCGCCTGGCTGTGCTGTGGAGAGCTGAGGGCGTCATAGATAAATAGTCGACCGCCAAGCGCTCGCCCTCAAAGCGGGTGGACGTCGTCTACATCACTAATTAAGCAACGGGCGCGACCCGGGGTCAGCATTTCCTGACTTGCGGACCCCGTGCCCTAAAAACCGGTGCCAGTTCTTGCCACTAGCCAAAGCTGCATCTGTCCAGTAGTAATTCTGGATTGGATTGCCGGCAACATCTATAACGCCTTTGTGGGCATGAGATTTGAGCAGGGCGGTTTCAAGTGCGAAGTGCAACACCCCTCAGTTATTGAACAGGAAGCCGGTCCGTGGGATTGGCCAGAACCTGCGCGAGGACTTGTAGCGGGGAGTGCCAGTTCAGGGTTTTGCGCGGCCGGCCGTTGAGGCTGTCGGCGATGGCGTCAAGTTCTTCCTGCGAGTGGACGGACAGGTCGGTGCCCTTGGGTAAGTACTGGCGCAGCAGGCCATTGGTGTTCTCGCAGGTGCCGCGCTGCCAGGGGCTATGCGGGTCGCAGAAGTACACGCGCACGCCAGTGGCGGCGCTCAGTTCGGCGTGCCGGGCCATCTCTCGGCCCTGGTCATAAGTCAGGGTCTGGCGCAGTGGCGCCACCAAGGATTGCAGCTTCGCGGTAAAGCCGGCCAGAGCCGATGCAGCGGTGGCGTCTGGCATCTTGACCAGCAGTACGGCGCGGCTCATGCGCTCGACCAGTACGCCTACGGCCGATTGGTTGCCCGCTCCCTTGATGAGGTCGCCCTCCCAGTGCCCGGGCATGAGCCGGTCGTTGACCTCGGGCGGGCGCACGTGAATGCTGACCATGTCGGGAATCTGGCCGCGCCGGTCGGTGCCGCGCGAGCGCGGCAGACGCTTGGTGTGGCCTTGTCGCAAGCAGGCGATGAGTTGGCGGCGCAGCTCACCTCGCGGATAGGCGTAGATGGCGTTGTAGATGGTCTCGTGGGACACGTTGAGGTCGGGTTGGTCAGGAAAGGCTCGCTTGAGCGTAGCGGAGATTTCCTGGGGCGACCACTTCTGATCGAGGAAGTGGCGCACCACGCCCCACAGCACGCCATCAGGAGCAAGCTTAGGGGCCGGGCGGCTGGCTTTGAGGCGTTGGGTACGGCAGGCCTGCGCGCTCATTGCGCCATAGCTGCCACGGGCGTTGGCATTGCGACGAAGCTCACGCATCAGTGTCGAGGGCGCGCGACCAAGCCTGCGAGCCATGGCTCGCAGGCTGACATCTTCAGCCTTCCAAATCTCGATGTGCATGCGTTCTTCGGGTTGTAGTTGTTGGTATTTCGTTCTCGTCATTCATCACACCTTACCGAATGGCAAGGTGTTGCACTTCAGATTTGAGGCCGCCCCGGTTATAGTGCAGCCCGGTCTACTTGCCGCTACCCTCGACCTGACTTTTCAGCCGTCACAATCTCCTATTGCGATGCAGATAGCACTCGTCGTCATACTGGTATCGCGCGGTGAATGACACGTCGTTGAGCCTTGCGTAGTAAGGCATCTCGACATTGCACGACGGTTAGCCAGAGCAGATTGGGTGGCAAGTCGTACACATGTCGAACTCTTCGGATTCAAATCCGGAAATGGCGTCGACCTCTCCTTCAACCACACCTTTCGGCAGACCGCCATCATCTCGAATTGCCGCCGACCTCCCTAACAACAAGGACTGCTCACGCGGCCCTTGTCATTTAGTTGTTTGTCTTGATGCGAAACGCTTCCTTCAACGTTACTTCATCGTCCCAATCCCCATCTTCGAAACATCTAACAACCCTGCCGCTCAACGCTCCTTGCACCAGACTGCATAAATTCAGCGACCTAAAATTAACTTCCAACCATAGCGATCGATCGCTCTCTTGAGTCAACCTAGCATCATATTCAGCCAATGTCTGTAGCGCCCAATCCTTCAGACAAACTTCCAGCGCCTGCGCCTTGACGCATGCGTCACTCGACTTCAACGAGTCCATGACATGCTGCGCTGAAGCAGCGTTGTCAAACACCAATCTATATTCGTAGCTCATGATCCGTGTGGCCTCCCACGAACAGCTGGTAGATCAGCAGGATTACGGATACCAATGTGTGTTTCATTTGGATCTAGTGACACCAGTCCTCGATCATTAAGTTGATTCCCAGCAGGATCTTCTTTGTGGACATGCGCGTTATTTCCCGATTTATATGGACAGGGGCACTTGTTTCCGTATTTATGAACCCGGGCCTCCGATCCGTCCGCATGCTTCCAAGTCTCGTTCACGCCATTGTCTTTCGTTTTGGCAAAGCCCGCATCATTCAGCACTGATCTCACACGCGGCACGCTTCGCCCTTTCATCCGAGGCAAATCGGTTGCAGCAGAAAGCCCTAACGGGTCGATCCAGCCCACTGGGTTCGGCGCGTACTGGAAGACGTTGATCCCGCCTGCGAGCCCGATCGGGTCCTTCGACACGAAACGCCCCGATGCCGGATCGTAATACCGATGCCGGTTATAGTGCAGCCCCGTTTCGTGATCATGGTACTGCCCCTGGAAGCGGATGGGGTTGGCTACGGATGCCTTGCCCGACGCTTTCCGAATGGCCTCCTGCGCCACGCCCCACGCGCGATACTCGGCGGCCCACGCGATCTCACTCTGCTCGTCCGTCAACTCCTGCGGCGTGCCCAGGTGGTCGCACTGATACCAGGCCAGGCTGTCGATGGCCGGCGCAGGCGGTGGCGGCAGCCACAGCGGGTCCTCATCCTGCCGGTAGTAGTCACCGTACTCCGGTTGGTCGAGCAGTTCGATGGCGTCCTGCCGCACCGCCTGCGCCACCGGCACGAAGCTGCCCGGCTCGTAGACGTAGTGCGTGGTGCGCGCGCCGAAGCCGTCCTCGTCGGCGATCTTGCTTTCCCACGCCAGCGTGTCACCGTCCCAGCCGTACAGCGTGAAGCCGCATTGCAGTTCGCGGTTGCGCTTGACGCGCTCGCTGCGGTTCCAATGCGGCCCCGCCTCGCGGCGTTCTTCGTAGTGGGCCTTGCTGTACTTCGTCAGGCGCCGGCCGAGGGCGTCATAGCTGTAGTCTGCCTGCAGGCGCTCGTCTTCGTAGTGCGTCAGGCGGTCGAACAGGTCCCAGGTGAAACGACTTTCCCGTCCGTTGTTCCAGCGCTTGCTGAGGTTGCCCCGCGCATCGTACTGGTAGTGGGTACCGGCGTACTGCTTGAGCAGGTTGTCCAGCGCCTTGATGCGCGGCATGCGCTGGCGCTCCGCCTCGCGCTGTTCGGCCGGGTCGATCAGGTTGCTCGCCGGGTCGAACGCGAAGGTTTCATGCCCCAGGCGGCTTTGTGCTTCCAGCAGCCGGCCCACCGGGTCGTAGCGGTAGGCCAGTTGGCCCCGCCGCGTGTCGTTGATATCGGTGAGCTGGCCGCTGGCGTCGTAGCGGTAGCGGCGTACCAACATGCGGCTGCCGCCACCGGTCTGCCCGTGCGGGCCCTTGGCCTCGTGGGCCAGCACCTGCTCGCTCAGCCTACCCATGGTGTCCCACTGCTGCGTCTGTAGCAGGCGGTTGCCCTGGGTGCGGACGATTTCGCGGTGCAGGTCGTCGCGCTCGTAGCTGACGAGTTCGCGCTCGTCGAGCTGCAGCGCCAGCAGGTGGCCGCTGCCGTAGGTGAGCCAGCTTACCCGGTGCCCGTCCGGGCGCACGGTGGCCGTGCGCTGGTTGAGCGCGTCGTATTCGTGCTGCCACACGCCAACCAGCGGCTTGCCGAGGCGGGTGTAGTGCTGGTGCTCGCGCACGAGGTTGCCGGCCTCGTCGTGGAACCATTGCAGGCGGCTGTGGGCGTTGGTCGCCAACGCGAGGTTGCCGTTGCCGTCGTAGGCGAAGGTTTCCACCTGCCAGTCCCGCTCGCCCGGTTCGGCATCGCCGGTTTGCAGCGCCGCGCGGCGTTCTGCCAAACGCCCCATCGGATCAAAGGTGTAGGCCGTGATGCGCTGGCCGTCCACGGCGCGCGCCAGCTTGCCGGTTTCTTCCTCGTACTCGTATCGAGTGGTGGCGCCATCGAAGCCGGTTTCGGCGAGCAGGCGGCCCACCGGGTCATAGTGGAACTCCGCGTCGCGGCCGTTCTCGTTGCGCAGTGCGGTGAGCTGGCCGAGCTTGTCCCACTGGTAGCGCAAGTGCTGGCCGGCCGCGTCGACGCGGCTGGCGAGCAGCCCGGCCTCGGTGTAGTTCCATTCGGTGCGCCGCCCCAGTGCGTCGACGTGGGTCAGCAGGCGGCCTTCGGCATCGCGCTCGAAGTGTTCTTCGCTGTTGTCCGGGTGGCGGATGGCGGCGAGCTGGCCGACCTCGTAGCGGTAGCGGGTGACGTTGCCCGCCGCGTCGGTGAACTGGACGATCTGGCCGCGCTCGTCGTAGGCCCAGGCGCTGGCCTTGGCCGAGCAGTCCACGTAGCGGGTGAGCTGGCCGTTGGCGTTGTACTCGAGCTGCTTGGTCTTGCCGCTGGCATCGGTGATGCCGATGGGCAGGCCCATCAGGTTGTAGACGTACTCGGTCTTGTTGCCCAGCGGGTCGATGGCCTCCGTGAGCCGGCCGCGCGTGTCGTAGTCGCGCAGCCAGAGGCCGCCCTCGGCATCACTGATCTTGATGAGCTGGTTCTTCGTATCCCACGCGTAGTGCACCACCGTGCCATCGGCCCGGATGTGTTCGAGCAGGTTGCCGACCTCATCGTAGGCGTAGCGGTCTTCGCTGCCATCGGGGTGGACATGGCGGATGACGTTCTTGGCATCGTCGCGGAAGAACCACTCGGAGCGTTTGTCCGGGTGGATGATGCGGTAGGTGTAGCCGAGGATGTCGCAGTAGTACCAGGTCTCCTCGCCATGCGCGTCGGTGACGTAGGTGAGGCGGATGCTCTCGTCCCATTCCAGCCGGGTGTCGAAGCTGCCGTCGTCGGCCCACTCGTGCACGGCGCGGGCATCGGGGCCTTCGCCCTGCCATTCGAGGTTCATGCCCCGGCCGGTGCGGTCGGTGTAGCGGGTGATCAGGTGGTGCTGGTAGGCGTAGGTCCAGACTTGCGCGTTCTCATCCTGGGCGATGGTGAGGTCGCCCGCCTCGTCGTAGCGGTAGAGGCTGAGGCGGCGCTGGGGCTCGTCCTCGCCCATCAGCCACAGGCCGATGATGCGGCCGTGCGCGTCCACGTCGGTACCCAGGTGGGTGTGCGGCTGGCTCGGGTCGTCCTGGTAGGTGACGAGGTCGGAGAGCACCACGCGCTCCCCCACGCGGTGGTCGTAGCCGAGCAGCAGGCCGGCGCCGCCGCGCAGTTCGATGCGCGTGAGCAGATAGCGGTCGCCATGGCGCTGGTAAGTTTCGCGGCGCTCGAAGCCACGGCACAGCGCCAAGCTGTTTTCGCCGGTCCGGATCAGCGTGAGGTCTTCGATACGGTCATCGTGCGCTTCGCCCACCCTGGGCAGCGGGTAGTCGTGGCTGCGGCCATCGGCGCCGTGGTAGCGCAGCCCCTCGCCAACCACATCGAAGCGCGTGGTGTACGGGGTGATCCAGCGCGCACCCAATTCTCCTGCATCGTAGGCCCCCAGGCTGGAGCGGTAGGTACGCGTCCAGTCGATGGGGAAAGGCCCGGGAAGCGAGAAGTCGGTATGGCTGAGCGTCTCGCTGCCCATGGCGAAGCTGATGCTGCGCTCGGTCTTGGCGCACGTACAGCCTTCCTTGAGCGGATTGGGGTCCTTCGTAGTGGGGTGCTGCCTGGTTTGGGCCTCCATCATGCCTTCCGAGCCCTGTCTCTCCCCCTTGCTCGTGGTCTTGGGCTTGACGTTGGCGCTCTGGCCGGCGGCACCGCGCGCACGCCAGCGCGCCAAGGCGGTGACCAGGGAGGCGAGCAGATAGCCGATGCTGTTGGCCACTTTCTCGTCGCCCAGGCCGGCGACCTGGCTCTTGAGCTCCGGCGCGAAGTTGCGTAGCGCCTGGGTGTTGCGAAGCACCAGTTCGCGTTGGCGCTCGTCGAGCAGGGCCTTGGCGGCCACGTTGGCGGCGGCCTTGCCAGCGGCTTTATAGACGCCCCACACGGCGCCGAGGAAGTTGCTGATGCTGGCCTTGGGGTCATGCAGCAACTGATCGCCAGCGGCACGCATTTGCTCGGCCGCTGCCTTGGCGTCGCCGGAGGCGTTGAGCTTGCCTGTGGCGAGCGCTTCGAGACCGCCGGCGATGTCAACAATCGCCTTGCCGCCCCAATCGCCAGCATCCTTGAGGATGCCGTTGAGCTTGCCCTGCGCCTCCTTGGCAAACGTGTCGATCTCGCCCACGATGCTGGCGTTGAGGTGGGCCACCAGCACGTTGATGAGAGCATCGCCGAGCAACGACTTGCCGGTCAGCTTCAGTTCCTGGCGCACCAGGAACAGAGTCGGGCGCAGGCTCATGCGCGCCGCCGCCATGGTCGGCGGCGCCGGCAGCACGCCGATGAGGTTGATGCCCAGGCTGACCCAGTCGAGCAGTCGGCGCTCCTTGGCCTGCGACAGGGTGACGATGTCGCCCAGGCTGTCGACCAGGGCGATGATGTTGCCGACCACCGGCAGCGACCCCGCCACGGTGCGGATGCGGTCGAGGGTGACCACGCCATCGCTGACCTTGCGCAGCCATTGGTCGAATTCTTGGGCGCCACGGTTGACGTCGCGCGCATCGATGGTGTTCAGCGGCGCGACCGCCACCTGGGGGGCGCGTTGCTGTTCCTGCGGGTTCGGGGTTGCCATACGTTACTCGTGGTGTAGGTTGGCTTGCACGGCATGACCACGGCCGTGCTCGGTGATGAATGGGGCGGTATTGGGCGCAGCGCTACGCAGCGGGGGCGGCAGGCCCTTTCGCGCGCCCGTGCCGACGCAGGGTGATGACCTTCAGTAGCTCGGATAGCAGCAGCAGCCCGAGGTTGAGCGGCAGGCTCGCCCCCTCGCCCGCGTGCAAGAGCCATGGAATGAATGACAGAGATGGCACCGCCAAGAGCAGGCGCAGCGGTACCTGGGCATAGGCCAGCGGCCGCGCGTAGCGGCTGCCCCGCAGAAACAGGCAGGCCGACACAGCGATGGACACGGTGAGCAGCAGGGACAGGCCGAACCAGACGGCCGCATAGCCGCCCTGCTCGTGCAATTGCCCGAATGCCTGAATGTCGTCGTACAGCGGAACGCGTCCGATGGCGAGGTTGAGCCAGAACAGGCGGATCAGATAGAGCAGATCCAGCCCGCCCCAGAACAGGTAGAGGCGACGCGTCACGACGGCACCTCCCATTGGGAATCTGATGTGGGCCCTGGATTGGCCGCGCTATGCCGTACCAGCGTCGGGGGCCACGCTGGCGCGCCGCGATGATAGCGTTGCTTGATCTTCCGGGTCTCGCCGTAGGCATGGACGGCCGAGTTGTCCTTGAGCCACGGGTCGGCATCCGCGGGGAGCGGCTTCCACTTCTGGATCTTGTCGCGCGTGGTGTTCATGTAGTCCTTGCCGTCGGAGCCGAACAGGCGCCCTTCGTCACCCATGGAGGTCAGGCGATTGATGAACATGACCCCGGTGTTCTTGATGCCGTGGTAGTCGTTGTCCGTGGTGACCCAGCGGCCGGGGCCCGATGCCGGCACCGGCGTGGCGCCAGCGCTCAGGGACTTCGCCATGGCTGGCACCGGCGCGGCGCCCATGGCCTGTGACGGCATGGCGCCAGCGACAAGGGACTGGACCTGGCTGGCGCTGCCACTCGGCGGATTCGCAGGCCACTTGGGCACGCCGACATAGCTGGCTTCCTCCCAAGGGTTAGCCGGGTCCAGCCCAAAACGAATCTTTGCCGGCCCTGGTGCTACGCCGGAGACGACGTTGCGCCCCGCTGAATCGAGCGTGCCCTTGAAGACTTTGCCGAGCGCGTCCTCGACCTCGAAGCCGCCGTTCGCCAGGCCGCGCTGGTTGGCGTAACGATTGAAGAGCTCGAGATTGCCCTGGCTGGGTTTGGGCGGCTCCGGGAAACTGGCCGCGCGGTTTTTCGGACCGGTGTAGCTGAACTTGGCCGCATGACCGGTGTAGCGCCCGCTGGTCTGGTGGGTGATGCCGCCCGCGTTGTACACCGTGGCGCTGCCGCCGCCGTTGATGACCAGCTCGGTCTTGGCATTGAGCGTGATGCGCTCGGCGGTGTGCGTGATGTTGAGCTTGGCCAGCAGGTTGATGCTGTCCTTCAGCGCCCGGATGTCGATGTCTCCCGCCACGGCCACCAGGCGGTAGCCCAGGCTCTGCACGAACAGGCGCATGCCACGGCTGGCGCTGGCGAGCAAACGCTTGCCGCTGGTCAGGCTGATGTGTTCCGTACTGCTGAGCGCGATGTGTTCGCCGCTGGCGATATGGGTCGAGCCGGGCGTGCTGGTGGCAATGCCAACCGGGCTGGCGATGACGACGTACGGCTGCGCGAACTCGGGAAAGTTGTTGCTGGACGGGTCGCCTGGGCCGTTGCCGGCAATGCCCTGGTGTTGCTTCTGCAGCGCCTTGGCGACCGCATCCTGGTCACCCGCTTCCTGCGCCTGTACTTCGCGAGCCTGGGTGCCGAAGCCCTCCTGCTGCTCGCCGGCCACGTGCAGACGGGCGGCGGTTTCCCTGAGGTCCTTGTGGTGCTCGCTGGCGCGCGGACGCGGCTCGGTGGTCAGCAGCAGGCCGGAGCCGGCGCGCACCGCGCCGTGCTCGTCGGTGCGCAGCTCGAAGCCCTTGCCGCGCGCCTTGCCACCGCCCGGGCGCGGGTGGACGAGGTAGCCCAGGTTGAGCGCGCTGGCGCCCTGGTCGCTGCGCAGGGTGGTGCTGATCTCGCCATGGGTGTCGTCGAACAGCAGTTCGTTGTTGCGCCCGGCCTTGTGCTCCTTGCTCTTGATGGTGCTGAGGATGTTGTGCCTGGGCAGTTCATAGGGCGGGCGCTGCAGCGCCATGTAGGTTCTGCCGATCACCAGAGGCTGGTCGCAGTCACCGTCGACGTTGCCTACCAGTACCTCTTGGCCGATACGCGGGATGGCCATGTGCCCCCAGGTGGCGCCGGCCCAGTTCTGCGAAACGCGGATCCAGCAGGAGCTGTGCTCGTCGGACTTGCCCTGCCGGTCCCAGGTGAACTGGACCTTGACCCGGCCCCATTCGTCGCAGTGGATTTCTTCGCCCGGCGGGCCGACGACGATGGCGACCTGCGGGCCATCGATGCGCGGCTTGGCCATGGGTGCGGGACGCCATTCCACATCATCGGGAACCAGCTCGGCGGTGTAGCTGTAGTGGGTGCCCTGCTCCGCGTCGGCGCTTTCCTCGGCCTGGCTGGTGTGCTGCACGCCGCGGTGCCTGATGCGCAGGGGCCGCCAGCCGCGGTTGAGGTCGGCGCGCGGATGGCCGGTGAGGTCGAAGGCCAGGCCGGGCACCAGGCGCGCGTCATCGCCTTCCACTTCGGCGGTACGCGCGTCGCCGCGCAGCCCGCGCAGGCGGGTGCGGGTGAAGGGCTGCCCCGCCGCGTCTTCCTTGTAGCGCCCGGGGAATTGGTAGACCTCGTAGTCCTGCCCCTGGTGGTCGAGCTGCGCGCCGTCGTGTTGATGCTGCTGGTTGTAGGTCGGGTGCTTGAAGGTGTAGTCGCGCTGGGTCTGCCGCGCGGTGCGCACGCGCTCACGGTAACGGAAGCGGCGCAGCGCCGGCGTGGGCTGGTCGCCGCCCGGCGTGGCGTTGTATTCGACCGGGCCGCCGTCGATGGCGCCGAAGATGTAGAGATTGTCCCCATGCACCAGACGGTGGCTGGCATCGGCGAAGGCAAAGGCGTAGTAGAAGCCCTCTTCCGCGGCCAGCCGGGCGAGGAAATGCAGGTCGCTGTCGCCCGCCTGCACGCAGTACTCGCGCGGCAGGTGCGCCTCGGTCACCAACTGTTCGTAGTCGGTGATCCCGTGCTCCTTGAGCACCGCCGAGAGGATGTCGGGCACGCTCTGCCGCTGGAAAATGCGCCAGTCGGCGCACAACCCCGTACGCGCGAGCTTGGGTTCGACCACGGCGCGGTAACGGGTGCGGCGAAAGCCGGTGTCTCCTTGCTCGAAATCACTGACCACGCCGTGGACGTAGCGCACGGGCTGGTCAGCGCGCCAGATGGTGAGCTGCGCGAGCTGGTCGAGCACCGCCCCGAAATCGATCGACGGGTCGGTGCTGGCCAGGTCGACCGACAGCGTGAACGGCTGGCTCAGTCCTTCGTCCAGGTCGAACGAGACCACATCGAACTCGATGCCCCCCGCCTTGAAGGTGAAGCGCATATCGGATTGTCTTGCCATCGATGCTCCAAGTGGCTGAGCACCTGGTTGCTGCCGCTAAGTCAGGGCTGGCAGCAGGCTCTCAGCAGATATGGACGTACATGGACTTCTCTGGACGCCAGCATGGGCATTGATCGACGGCGGGGATAAGAGACGATTCTGAAAATTCATGCCGAAATTCCGCAATTTGTACGAAATTCAATTCGGCTGTTCGGAATACGCACGTCCATCGGACCTCGCTCCCTCAGGAGCCGACCGGCTAGCCCCGTGACCGGAGCCGGCCAAACCGGCCCCGCGCCAACAATAGGCGCCAGGCCAATTCCCATTCCCGCTCGCCCGCCCGCACCGCCTCGGTTGAAATGGGACGCTACCTATTGTGTTCCGCCGGCGTACCGGGCATCCGCGCCTGGCCGGCTTCCCTGGCGGTGATCAGGATGAGTTGCAGGCTGATCTTGAACTGACGACGGATGTTCGACAGGTGCGCGGCTTGGAGGAACTGCTTGATTTCCTCGGCGGGCAATGCACGCTCACGCGAAACAGCTTTGTAGATGTGCCGCATGGGCAGCGCCATGACTGGATTGGCCGAGATCAGCCCGCATTTCACCGCGTAATCCAGCATGCGTTTAAGCAGGCCGCGCACCTGGCCCGCCGCCGCGTCGAAGCCCTGCTCCTTCTTGCGCCAGATAGCTGACCGAACGTCTTCGGCCGTAAGTTCACATACCGGCTTCATGCCGATGTGCGGAAGAATGTCCTTGTCCAGATAGCGGCGCGGCATCGTGTTGTTCTTGCGGTCGCGCTGCTGGATCTCCTTGAAAAAACGCTCGGCGAACTGGCTCAGGGTGGTGTCTTCCGGACCGGCCACCTTGGCCTGCTGTTTCTTCTGCGCGGGAGACTCGCCAATGGCCGCCATTTGCGAGGCGCCATTGCGCACGAGCCTGGCGTTCTTGAGGGTCAATGCCGGGTACTTGCCCAGCGTGAGCTTTTCGTACTTGCCGTTCAGCCGGTAGCGGTAGCGCGAGACCATCCCCCCGGTTGGAAATACCTCCAGGTACAGGCCGCGATCGTCGCTAACGGTGTAGGTCTTGTCCCTGGGCTTGAGTGCCTTGAGGGCGGTGTCGGTGAGTGCCCTCTTCTTCCTCCGTATGTCCAAGTAGAGGAAGGCCCAGGCCAAAACCGCTACTTGGACATAAACTTGGACATAAACTTGGACATAAACTTGGACATAAACTTGGACATAAACTTGGACATAAACTTGGACATAAAAACAGACGGCTTTCAGTGTGCTTCAGCAGAGCTTGATGGGCAAGAAACCTAGTATTCATGCGGGTTTCAAGGCAATTTGTAGACCTTGATGGAGCCCGGTGGAAGTGAGACTATTTGCCGATCCAGCACGGCGTGCTGTTCTACCCCGGCTTCGACGTGCTGCCGCCCTTCGTCATCCACCGCAGCAGCCGCGTCGACGCGGCCGGCTTCGATGCCGCCAGCGCGGCGCTGGGCGAACGGCTCGACACCCTGTTCGAGACGCAGCCGATTCCCTTCCGGCGGCAGAATGGCGGGGACTACGAGATTCCGGCGCTGACCCTGCGCGAGGAGATCGCGCCGGGGCGCAGCGGCTTCGGCGTGCACCTGGCGTAGTGGGCGGCGAGGCGAGGGACGGCGGCGGAGCCAGGCGGCGACGTTGCCGGTGTTGCCGCGCAACGGACCCGACCGGTCCCGACATGACCGCGGCGAGACATTGCGTCCGATGGGCCACGAAAGGCCGCCGCAGCGCCCACCGATCGTCAAGTAGAATGTGCCGGCGATCGGCAATCGGCATTCGGCAATCGGTTCAGCGGCACCCGCTCACTGCTCTGCACGCCGGCCTGGCATCGCGTCCCCATTGAACGGCAAGGAACATGGAGCTACGCCACCTGCGCTATTTCGTTGCGGTCGCCGAAGAGCGCAGCTTCACCCGCGCGGCGCAACGCCTGCATATCGCCCAGCCACCGTTGAGCCGGCAGATCCAGCAGCTCGAGCAGTTGCTCGGCGCACAGCTGTTCGAGCGCAATTCGCGCCCGCTGAAGCTGACCGAGACCGGGCGCTTCTTCTACCAGCACGCGGCGCAGCTGCTGGCGCAGATGGACGAACTCGAATCGATGGCGCGCCGTGTCGGCAAGATCGAGCGGAGCCTGTCGGTCGGGTTCGTCGGTTCGACCCTCTACGGCATGCTGCCGAAGATCATCCGCCGCTACCGCCAGCTGCATGCCGAGGTCGAGTTGAGCCTGCACGAGATGTCGACGATGGACCAGATCGCGGCGCTCAAGGAGGGCCGCATCGATGTCGGCTTCGGGCGCATCCGCCTGGACGATCCGGGCATCCGCCGCGTGGTGCTGCGCGAGGAGCGCATGATCGTGGCGCTGCCGCTCGGCCATCCGCTGTGCGAGGCGAAGGCGGCACTGTCGCTGCGCGACCTGCTCAAGGAGACCCTGATCATCTTTCCGAAGTCCCCGCGCCCGAGCTATGCGGACCAGGTGCTGGCCGCCTTTCACGACCGCGCGCTCAAGCCCTCGCGCGTGCTGGAGACCCGTGAACTGCAGATCGCGCTCGGGCTGGTCGCCGCCGGCGAAGGTGTATCGATCGTGCCGAAGAGCGTGTACGGCCTGAAACGCGACGACATTGCCTACAAGGACCTCGACGACGACAAGCTGGTGTCGCCGATCATCATGAGCATGCGCATGCTCGACGAATCCGAGGACATCGAACGCATGCTGCGCCTGATCTACGATCTCTACGACGAAGGCGCGATGGAGTACCAGGCGCCCGGCGACCGCGCCGGCAAGCCGCCGCAAGCGTAGGCGGGGCGGGGCCGGCCGCAGCGGCGCGAGCGCGCCTGCAGTGCCACCGCGGCGGCGACTTCGCCGTTGTGGCGGAGCGCGCGGCCAAAGCCGCACGCCCGCCGTTCAGCCGGTGTCGCCGCCCGCGACTGGCAGCACGCTGCCGGTGATGTAGCTGGCCTCGTCGGAAGCAAGGAACAGGATGGGCGCGACCTGCTCGTCGAGGCTGCCGTAGCGCTTGAGGAAGGTCGACCCGATCACCTGCTGCACGGCCTCGTTCATCCACGCTTTTTCCTGCTCGCTGTCGCCGGCGGCATTGCGCGGGATCCGCCGCGGCGGCGCCTGGGTGCCGCCCGGCGCGGTCGCGACGACGCGGATATTGTGTTCCGCGTACTCCATCGCCAGCGCCTGTGTGAGCGCGTTGACGCCACCTTTCGCGGCCGAGTACGGCACGCGCCGGATCCCGCGCGTGGCGTTCGACGAGATGTTGACGATGGTCCCGCCGCCGCCCTGAAGCAGGTACGGCAGCACTGCGTGGCAGCTGTACAGCGTCGGCATCAGCGAGCGGCGCACCTCCGCGTCGATCTGCGCCGGCTCGAACTCGGCGAACGGGCGCATGCGGATCGCACCGCCGACGCCATTGATCAGGATGTCGATGCCGCCGAAGCGCTGCCCGGCGAATGCCATCGCGGCCCGCGCGCCTTCATAGGTTTCGAGGTCGGCCACGAATCCAGCCGTGCGCCCGCCGACGGCCTCGGCCGCCTCGGCCGCCACGTCGGCTACGAACTCGGCGCGATCGACGAACAGCACCGAGGCGCCCTCGGCGGCGGCGCGCAGCGCGACACCGCGGCCGATGCCCTGGGCCGCTCCGGTGACCACCATGGTCTTGCCTGAAAAGCGCTGCATGATCAAGCCGCCTTGGAAGACACGCCGGGTGCCGCGTTGGGCGTGAACTTCTCGTAGTGGAAGCTGTTCGGCTTCACGCCGTTGTCGTCGAAGTGCTTGCGCACCGCATCGACCATCGGCGGCGGCCCGCACAGGTAGACATCGACATCGCCGTCGTTCAGTGCGTCGGCCGGGATATGCTGCGTGACCCAGCCCTTGCGCGGGTGGCGGGAGGCTTCCTCGGCGACCACCGTCGCGTAGCTGAAGTTCGGCAGCCTGGCGACGAACGCGTCGATCGCACCGACCTGCACGAGATCGAGATCCCGCGTCACGCCATAGATCAGGTGGACCTTCTGCTGCGAACCGGCGCGCGCCAGCACTTCCAGCATCGACAGGAAGGGCGCGAGGCCGGTGCCGCCGGCAAGGAACAGCAGCGGCCGGCGCACGTCGCGCAGGTAGAAGCTGCCGAGCGGCCCGTGCAGATCGAGCTTTTGGCCCGGCTGCGCGGCTTCCAGCCACGTGCTCATCACGCCGCCGGGGATCTTCTTGATCAGGAAGCTGACCTTCGCTTCGCCCGGCGCCGACGAGAAGGAGTACGAACGGTGCTGGCCGCTCCCCGGCACGTCGATGTTGACGTACTGCCCCGGCAGGAACTCGGGCGCGCCCGCGTCCATGTCGAGCTCGAGCACGATCGCCGCATCGTGGTGCGGCTCGACCTTCGACACCGTCGCGCTGAAGCGGCCGTGCGCGGTCTTGCATGCGGTCGATGAGGTCGGCACAGCGATCACGCAATCGCTGTGCGGCACCATCTGGCACGTCAGCACCAGGCCGCCGTGCTTCTCATCCTCGCTCAGCGCGTCGTCGATGTAGTCATCGCCAAGGTCATAGCTGCCGCTTTCGGCACGGCACTTGCAAGTGCCGCACACACCGTCGGAGCAATCCATCGGCAGGTTGATACGGGCGCGGAAGGCGGCATCGAGCACCTTCTCGCCGGCCTTGCATTCGATGAAGCGGGTAACGCCGTCCTCGAAGTTCAATGCAATGTTGTAGCTGGACATGGAAGCTCCTCCATTTCCTTTCAGTACGGAATCGATCGGCGTCAGACGTGATAGACGTCGAGCACCTGGCGGATGTAGTCGTTCTTCAGCACGATCTTCTTGTACGAGATCAGCAGGTCGTCGCCGACCCTGCGCAGCGTGACGAACATCGTGCCGAAGAAGTGATCGGTGACCCGGTAGCGGTGGTTGAGTGTGTGGAAGTTGTAGCGCACGTCGACCTCGTCGCCGCGCTCGGCCAGCACCTCCACATTGGTGACGTTGTGGCCGGTGCGCGGCTCCGGCGTCGAAGCGCTGCTGCGCTCGGTCTTGATGCGGAACACGCGATCCTCCAGACCGCCCCGGTCGGGGTAGTACATCAGCGAGATCTGGCGCTCGTGATCGTCGGTCAAGCGGTCGTCGTCGTCCCAGGCCGGCATCCAGTAGGTGACGTCCTCGGTATAGCAGGCCAGCCATGCGTCCCACTCGCGATCGTCGAGCAGGCGTGCCTCGCGGTACAGCGCGGCGCAGATGGTGCGGTAGTCGAAGCTCATGACAAGGCCTCCTCGCGTTCCGTCTTCAGGGCGTTGCGCATGACCCGCACCCAGTATTCGTGCTGGCACACGAACAGCCCTTCGTCCTCGCTGCGTTCGCCCGAGATGAGCGGCTTCAGCCCCATCTTCCTGGCATTCTCGTCCGGCCCCTCGACCCACAGCGGGGCACCGCGCGACAGGTCGTTCCACATCGCCGTGGTGCCCGCGTAGCCGGCCTGGCAGGCCCGGAACTCTTCGAGGTCGTCCGCGGTGCCCATGCCGGACACGTTGAAGAAGTCCTCGTACTGGCGGATGCGGGTGGCGCGGTCGGCTTCGCTTTCCCCCTTCGGCGCGAAGCAGAAAATCGTGACTTCCGTCTTGTCCACGCTGAGCGGGCGCACGACGCGGATCTGCGTGCTGAACTGGTCCATCAGGAACACGTTCGGATACAGGCACAGATTGCGCGTCTGGTTGACGATGAATTCCGCGCTGACCTCGCCCACGCGCGCCCGGATCTCCTCCCGTTGCCGGTAGACCGGCCGCACCTCCGGGTTCATCGTCCGGGTCCACAGCAGGATGTGGCCGTGCTCGAAGCCGTAGACGCCGGCGACCGACTTGCTCCAGCTGTTCGCATCGACAGCCTTGGTGCCCTCTTCCTTGCGCCGCCCCATCGTCGCCGCATAGTTCCAGTGCACGGTGCTGACGTGATAGCCGTCGCAACCGTTTTCCATCTGCATCTTCCAGTTTCCCTCGTAGATATACGAGGAGCTGCCGCGCAGCACTTCGAGACCCTGCGGCGCCTGGTCGACGATCTGGTCGATGATCACGCGTGCTTCGCCGAGGTATTCCTCGAGCGGCTGCACGTCGTCGCTGAGGCTGCCGAACAGGAAGCCGCGGTAATTCTGGAAGCGGGCGACCTTCTTGAGGTCGTGCGAGCCGTGCGTGTTGAACTGCACCGGATACTCGGTCGTCTTCTCGTCCTTCACCTTCAGCAGCTTGCCGGTGTTGGAGAAGGTCCAGCCGTGGAACGGGCAGGTGAAGCTGCCCTTGTTGCCGTGCTTGCGGCGGCACAGCATCGCGCCCTTGTGCGCGCAGGCATTGATGACCGCGTGCAGCTCGCCGGTCTTGTCGCGCGTGATGACGATCGGCTGCCGGCCGATCCACGTCGTGTAGTAGTCGTTGTTGTCCGGGACCTGGCTCTCATGCGCCAGGTACACCCAGTTGCGCTCGAAGATGTGCTTCATCTCCAGTTCGAACAGGTCCGGGTGGGTGAAGATGTCGCGGCGGCAGCGGAATACACCGGCCTGCCTGTCGTCCTGCACGGCGGCAGACAGCAGATGCTCCAGTTGCTTGGCTTTTTCGATGATGGCGGACATGGTTCCTCCTCCTATGCGCACCCCAAGCCCTGCATGGAGTTCCTGCATCGGTGTCGAATGATTCTCGCGGGGGGATCCGGACGGCGGCGCCAGCGCGCCGCCCGGCCTGGCCGTATCGCGCGCCAGCGGCGATACGGTGGGTCGCAGCGGTCAGGCCGCTGCGGATGCGCGCAGGCGATGGACGATCTGGTTGTCCTTGCCCTCGAGCAGCGGCGTCAGGACGATGTCGAACTCGATGTCCTGGTAGGCATCGGCCTTCATGCCCAGCGCTGTGCCACCGGTCTTGCCGACCACGTGCGGGATCAGCTCTTCGCGGGTGGCGTAGGCGAAGTCGTCCCAGATCAGCGGGTCGCCCTCGATGTTGAACTGCGTCGTCAGCTTGCGGTGCGCCTCGCTGGTGACGAAGAAGTGCACGTGTGCCGGACGGCTGCCATGCCGGCCGAGGCCGTCCAGCAGCTGCTGCGTGGCACCTTGCGGCGGGCAGCCGTAGCCCACCGGCATCAGCGTGCGGAATTCGTACTTGCCGTCAGCGCCCGTGCGGACCGCGCCGCGCAGGTTGAAGTCAGTCTGCGCGCCGGTCGGGTCGAAGTGCGAATAGAAGCCCTTCGAGTTCGCGTGCCAGCATTCGACCACCGCACCGGCGACCGGCTTGCCGTCGGTGCCGGTGACGGTGCCGCGGATGACGAGCGGGCCCGCGTCCGCGTCGGCATCGAGGTCGATGCGCGACACGCCTTCGCGCACCGGCGCGCCGGCCACGTACAGCGGGCCCTCGATGGTGCGCGGGGTGCCGCCATCGAGGCCGGCCGCCTTGTCGGCGGCGTCCATGCGGATGTCGAGGTACTTCTCGAGGCCGAGGCCGGCCGCGAGCAGCGCCGCTTCCCCGTCCTGGCCCAGCTTGTTCAGGTAGTTGACACCGGCCCAGACTTCATCGGGCGTGATGTCGAGATCGTCGATGGCCTTGAACAGGTCGCTCAGCAGGCGGTGGACGATCTGCTGGCAGCGGGCGCTGCCCTTGTCGCCGCCGAGATTGGACGCCGCTTTCAGCAGATCCTGCACTTCCTGGGTATCGAATACTTTGACGCTCATGGTCGGTGTCTCCACTTGTGTTGGGGGAAAACATGGCTCGGGGCATGCTCCTCCCCGAACGAGCCGCCTTTCGCCGGCTCAAGGCCCGTCGCCGCGGGCCGGCGACGGCTGGCGACACCACGGTGTCACCGGAATCTTCTTGCGCGCGAACGGGATCAGCGGGTCACCTTGGTCAGCCCGTCGCGGGTGAATCGCCGGACCTTGTCTTCGTCCAGCTCGATGCCGAGGCCGGGGCCGTCAGGCACGGTCAGTTCGAAGTCGCTGTAGTCCAGCGGCTTCGCCAGGATCTCTTCGGTGATCAGCAACGGCCCGAACAGTTCGGTGCCCCACTGCAGGTTGGCGAAGCTCGCGAACAGGTGCGCGGAGGCGACCGTGCTGAACGCCCCTTCGAGCATGGTGCCGCCATACAGCTCGATGCCGGCCGCATCGGCGATCGCGGCGACGCGCTGCGCGGCGAAGAGCCCGCCGTTCTGTTCGATCTTGATCGCGAAGACATCGGCGCCATGGTGCCGCGCGATGTCGAAGGCACTCTCCGGTCCCTGCAGGATCTCGTCGGCCATCAGCGCGACGGGGTAGCGGCGCATCAGGCGCGCCAGTGCCGCGGCGGAGGCGACCGGCTGCTCGACCAGCTCGCAGCCGGCGTCGGCCAGGGCCGGAATCGCCTGCGCCGCCTGCGTCTCGCTCCAGGCCATGTTCACGTCCACGCGCACCGCCGCGCGCTCGCCGAGCGCCTGCTTGATGGCGGCGACATGGCGGATATCCGCATCGATCGCCTTGGCGCCGATCTTCAGCTTGAAGACCTTGTGCCGGCGCTCCGCCAGCATGCGCTCGGCCTCGTCGATATCGCGCGCGGTATCTCCGGAGGCCAGCGTCCATGCCACCGGCAGGCGCTCACGGCGGCGGCCGCCGAGCAGTTCGCTCACCGGCACGCCCAGCCGCTTGCCATGCGCATCGAGCAGCGCCGTCTCGAGCGCGCTCTTGGCGAAGTGATTGACCTTCACCAGCTTGCCGACGAAGTCCATCAGCGCCTGGATGCGCGTCGCGTCCCGGCCGATCATGGCCGGCGCGAAGTAGGTGTCGATCGCGAGCTTCATCGCCTCGGGACTTTCCGGGCCATACGCCATGCCGGCGATGGTGGTGCCTTCGCCGATACCCGTCACGCCGTCGCTGCACACCACCGTCACCAGCATCAGCGTCTGGCCGTGCATGGTCGCCACCGAAAGCTTGTGCGGGCGGATCGTCGGCAGGTCGACGAGCCGGGTTTCGATGCGTTCGATGGTGATCGGAGTCATGGGGCACGCTGCATGGGGAAGGTTCATGGAATGGTTTTATACGCGCCGGCCGGATCGAGCGTCCAATACTTTTGGACACCCGTTTTCATACCTGCCGAGCATAAAGTCCGGAGCAGATCCCCGAGAATTGCCGGGTTTCGATACCCGTCATGACAGTCGTACCCGGCTGAGAGCCATGCAGGCTCTAGGAAAGCCGTGCCACGTGGCAAGGCTTGCGGAAGGCCGGGACGCCAGCGGCCGCGCGCGCGCCAACGGCGGCCGATCGAGCCATCGATAGCCGGTACTCAGGGTTTTCCTGATGGCGATGTGACGCATCGCGGCAGGCGTCAGGCCGCCCTTCCGCCGCCCTTCCGCCGCCCCTTCTCCGCCCTTCCGCCCGGCCTGCCTCGCCAGCGCGGAAACGAGCCGCCTGCCTCACTCAGCGCGCATCGAAGCGCGCCGCCAGCCGCTGCTCGCGGAAGGCCTGCACGATGTACTCGATGAACACCTGCGTGCTGCGCGGCAGCAGCTTCTTGTGCGGGTAGTAGAGCGACAGCGGACCGAAGTCCGTGTACCAGCCCGGCAGCAGCCGCACCAGGCGGCCTTCCTGCAGCCAGCGCGCGGCATGGGGCAGCGGCAGCAGCGCCACGCCGTAGCCCAGCATGGCCGCGTGGGCCATGGCGTCCGGGTCGTCGAAGACCAGGCGTGTGCGGCATTCGGCCTGCACCTGCCGGCCGGCCCGGTCGTGCAGCACCCAGGCGCGCAAGCGGCCGGTGGAGCCGGAGCGGCGCACGATGCCGTCGTGCTGTGCCAGCTCGGCGGGATGCGACGGGGCGGCATGGGTCGACAGGTAGGCGGGCGAGGCGGCGACCACGCCGTGCACCTGGGCCAGCTGGCGGGCGATCACCCCCTGCGTGAGTTCGATGCCGCCGCCGATGGCGGCGTCGAAGCCACCCTGGATCAGGTCGGCCGGCCGGTTGTCGAACTGCCAGTCCGGCACGATGGCCGGATAGCGCTGCAGGAAGCCGCCCAGCATCGGCACCAGGTAATCGCGCCCGAAAGCCACCGCCACGCTGACGCGCAGCGTGCCGGAGGGCTCGCCGTCCTGCTGCGCGGCATGGGCGATGGCGTCCTGCAGGTCGGCGAACGGTTCGCCCACGCTCTGCAGGAACTGCCTGCCGCCCTCGGTCAGGGTCAGGCTGCGCGTGCTGCGCTGGAACAAGCGCAGGCCGAGCTGGGATTCCAGCCGCGCCACGTTCTTGCTGACCGCGGCCGGCGTCAGGCCGAGACGGCGCGCCGCTTCCGAGAAGCTGCCGGCATGCGCGGACTGGATGAAGGACTCGAGCAGGTTGAGGGCTTCCATGGGTAGACCGCGGCTCCGGCCAGGCCGGTTCGGACCGGCTCCGGCCTGATACCAGCAGTTGAAAGTAATGATCCGGATTATCGCCTACCGCACAGGGAATCGGCCGGACATACTGGCTCTACACCGGAACCACGCCGGAACCTCATCGGCAACCAAAACCGCAACCGCAACCGCAAGGAGCCCACATCATGTCAACTCCCTTCCAAGCCAAGATCGCCTTCGTCACCGGCGGCGCCCGCGGCATCGGCGCCGCCATCGTGCGCCGCCTGGCGCGCGACGGCGCCACCGTCGCCTTCACTTACCGCGAATCCGGCGCCGCTGCCCGCGCGCTGGCCGCGGAGATCGAAGCGCAGGGCGGCCGCGCGCTGGCCATCCAGGCCGATGCCGGCGACGCCGCCGCGCTCGCGCAGGCCATCGACGACACCGCCGCGCGCTTCGGCCGCATCGACATCCTGGTCAACAACGCCGGCGTGCTGCGCCTGGGTGCGCTCGACAGCTTCACGCTGGAAGACTTCGACCGCACGCTGGAAGTGAACGTGCGCGCCGTCTTCGTCGCCGCCAAGGCGGTGCTGCCGCACATGGGCCAGGGCGGCCGCATCATCAACATCGGCAGCTGCAACGCCGACCGCATGCCCTTCGCCGGCGGCGGCGCCTATGCCATGAGCAAGTCGGCGCTGAAAGGCCTGGTGCAGGGCCTGGCGCGCGACCTGGGCCCCAGGGGCATCACCATCAACAACGTGCAGCCCGGCCCGACCGACACCGATATGAATCCGCAGACGGGCGACTTCGCCGAGTCCCTGCACGGCCTGATGGCGCTGCCGCGCCATGCGCATGCCGACGAGATCGCCGGCATGGTGGCCTACGTGGCCAGCGCGGAGGCGGGCTTCGTCACTGGCGCCAGCCTGACCATCGACGGCGGCTTCAACGCCTGAACCCGGGGCGGAAGGCCGCCGGGCAGCCGGCGATGCCGCAGGGCATCGCCGGTGCCATGTCATCAGCACGTCATTTGCATCACGGAAGATACATTGAGACACATATCAGACACATTCGACCGTGACACGCACTCTTCCCCGCCAGGCCGGCGCCTACTCGCTGGCCCTGCTCTCGACCCTGTTCACCCTGGCCGCCTGCGGCGGCGATGACAACGGCCAGCCGGCCACCCCGCAGGCCACCGCGCCGCAGCCGGCCGCCGAGGCCAAGCCGCTGTCGCTGACCATCCTGCACGTCAACGACCACCACTCCCACCTCGATCCGGAGTCGGTCAAGCTCAACCTGCTGACCGCCAACGGCAAGCGCGAGGCCATCGACGTGGAATACGGCGGCTTCGCCCGCGTGACCGCCGCCATCCAGTCGCTGGCCGGCGCCTCGCGCAATGTATTGAAGATCCACGCCGGCGATGCCGTGACCGGCGACCTGTACTTCAACCTCAGCAACGGCAAGGCCGATGCCGAGATGATGAACACCGTCTGTTTCGATTCGTTCACGCTGGGCAACCACGAGTTCGACAACACCGACAGCGGCCTCAAGACCTTCATCAACTACCTGCACGCCGGCAGCTGCAAGACGCCGGTGCTGAGCGCCAACGTCAAGTTCGCGTCGAGTTCGGCACTGGCCGGCGGCCCGGTCAAGGCCTCGACGGTGGTGGAGCGCGACGGCCAGAAGATCGGCATCGTCGGCCTGACCATCGCCGACAAGACCAAGAACTCGTCCCGTCCCGATGCCGGCACCACCTTCGACAACGAAGCGGTGGCGGCCCAGGCCGAGATCAACCGCCTGCGCGCCCAGGGCATCAACAAGATCGTGGTGGCCTCGCACGTCGGCTACACCGGCGAGCTGGCACTGGCCAAGCAGCTCAGCGGCGTGGACGTGATCGTCGGCGCCGATTCGCACACCCTGCTCGGCCCCAAGGAGCGCATGCAGACAGTGGGCCTGACGCCGGAGGGAGACTACCCCACGCGCGTGACCGACAAGGACGGCAAGCCCGTCTGCGTGGTGCAGGCCTGGCAGTACAGCTACGTGGTGGGCGAACTGAAGGTGGACTTCGACAAGAACGGCGACGTCAGCAATTGCCAGGGCACGCCGCATGTGCTGATCGGCAGCACCTTCAAGCGCGGCGCCACTCCGGTGAGCGACGCCGAAGCCGCGCTGATCCGCCAGGACATCGCCGCCAGCGGCGTGCTGCGCATGACCACGCCCGATGCCGCCGCGGCCGCGAAGCTGGCCACCTACAAGACGGAGAAGGACGCGCTCGGCCAGAAGGTGGTCGCGCTGGCGCCGGCCAACCTGTGCCTGCGCCGCGTGCCCGGCAGCAAGCGCGATGCCACCCGCTCGACGCTGGGCGACGTCTGCAACAAGGACGCCAACGTGATCGCCCACGGCGGCGACGTGCAGCAGCTCGTGGCCCAGGCCTTCCTGGAACGCGGCAAGGCCTTCTTCAATGCCGACATCTCGATCCAGAACGGCGGCGGCGTGCGCATCGACCTGCCGGCCGGCAATGTCACCGTGGGCAATATCTACAGCGTGCTGCCGTTCAAGAACACGCTGGTGCAGCTCAAGATGACCGGCGCCGAGGTCAAGGCCACGCTGGAAGACGCGATCGCGGCGGTGGTCGCCAACAACACCGGCTCCTACCCCTACACCGGTGGCCTGCGCTGGAACGCAGACCTGAACCAGCCGGCCGGCTCGCGCCTGAGCCAGCTCGAGGTCAAGACCGCCTCCGGCTACGTGCCGCTGGACCCGGCCAAGACCTACAGCGTGGTCACCATCAACTTCCTCGCCGACGGCCAGGACGGCTACACCACGATGAAGAGCGTGACCGGCGCGCGCCGCACCGAGGTGGGCCTCGACTACGCCGAAGCCTTCCTGACCTATGTGGACGGCCTGCCCGGCACCAGCAAGCAGCTCAACAAGCTGCCGGTGGCGGACTACAGCACGCAGGTATTCACCGATACGCCCTGATCCGGGATCCGCGCGGCAGTGCGCGGACTGCGGCGGCATGCCAGTGCCGCCGCCTGGCCCTGGCTCTGGCCAGGGTCTTTTTTTGCCTGATTCTTGCCTGATTCTTGCCTGATTCTTGCCTGATTCTTGCCTGATTCTTGCCTGATTCTTGCCTGATTCTTGCCTGATTCTTGCCTGATTTTTGCCTGATCCCGGCGGAGACCGCGCCCCGCGGCGCCTCCGCGCCAACCCGCGAAACCTGCAGTCATGGAAAAAACCACCCCCAAGCGTCCCGACCTCGTCGCCGTCGACGGCACTGTCGCGCCAGGCCTCCCCGCCGCGCCCGACGCGCGCCGCCGCAACCTGCTCAAGGCCGGGCTGAGCGCCTCCCTGCTGCCGGTCGGCGGCAGCGCGCTGCTGGCCGCCTGCGCCGGCGGCGATGACAACGCCACCACGGCAGCGCCCGCAGGCGGTGCCGGCACCACGCCGCAGGGACCACAAACGCCGCAGGCGATCTCCAGCTTCGCGCTGGCGGTGCTGCCGGACACGCAGTTCTATGCACGCTATGCCACCGTGGCCGAGAACCGCCAGTTCTCGCGCAAGTTCGGCAGCGAACCCTTCCGCGCCCAGACCCAGTGGGTGGCCGACAACGCCGCCGGCCTCAACATCCCCTTCCTGGTCCACCTGGGCGACGTGGTCGACCAGCAGGGCAAGGAAGCGCAGTGGATGGTGGCCGACGCGGCCATGCAGATCCTCGAGAACGCCAAGGTGCCGTACTCCATCCTGGCCGGCAACCACGATGTGATCTCCGACCAGGACTATGTCACCCCCGCCAGCCAGGACAGCGGCACCGACCAGCAGCGCGACCTGTCGCGCGAGCCCTACCTGCAATGGTTCGGCACCGCGCGCGCGAAGCGGCAGGCCACTTTCGGCGGGCGCGATCCCAGCGGCTTCCACGAGTACCACGTGTTCACCGCCGAGGGCCAGCAGTTCCTGGTGCTGTCGCTGTCCTGGCGCATCTCCGACGCGGGGCTGGCCTGGGCCAACCAGGTGCTCCGGGACCATCCCACGCTGCCGGCGATCCTGGTCAACCACCAGTTGCTCAATATCGACAAGGACGGCGTCAGCCCGCTCGAAGTGCCCTACGGGAACATGCTGTGGGACAAGCTGATCCAGAACAACGACCAGATCTTCATGACGCTGAACGGCCACTACCACGGTGCCGCGCGCCTGACCAAGACCAATGCCTACGGCAATGCGGTGGAGCAGATGGTGGTCGATTACCAGATGGCCTACCAGGGCGGCAACGGCCTGATGCGGCTGTACGAGTTCGACCTGAGCAACAACCAGATCCGGGTGCTGTCGTTCTCGCCCTGGGTGCCGCAGAAGCCCAAGGACACGCTGAACGCCTTCGACCAGGCCGTGCTGACCGCGCCCAATGAGCAGTTCACCATCCGGATGGACTTCGCCAAGCGCTTCGCGCGCTTCAACCAGGGCTTCCAGGCCGGCAAGCCGCGCCATACCTCCCTGGTCGACAAAGCGCGCGCACTGGTGCTGGCGGGCTACACCGACCCGGCCGTGGCGGCACAGAAGCCGGCCGCCGATAGCGAAGACTATCCGCACGTGGCCGGCACGCTGGCGCATTGGCGCTTCTTCGGCGGCACCGACGGCCAGGTCGTCAAGGTCGGCGAAGTGGTGGCCGACCAGGCCGGCGCCAACCCGGTCCGCCGCGCGCCGCTCAACGTCGACGGCGTGGCCGGCGCGCAGCTCGACGACCTGGTCTGGTCCAGCGACCGCCATCACCTGTCGGCGGCGCCGGGCTCGGTGCAGTTCCGCAATACCGACAAGAACACACCGCGCCTGAGCTACTTCCTCACCGATGCCGCCGCGCCCATCAACGCCGAGACGCTGGCCAACGGCTACACCGTGGAGGCCTTCGTCAAGCTCGACAAGAGCTGGAGCGCCGGCAAGCACGCCTGGATGAACATCATGACCCGCGACGGCAAGCGCGGCGACCTGCCGGGCTTCGTCGGCGGCGACCCGGAATCGCCGCCGATGCTGTTCGCCGTCTCCAGCCTGCGCGAGATCCAGTGGGAAGTGGTGCCGGTGCAGGCCGGCAACCGCGACGCCAGGACCAACTGGTCCGGCGAGATCATCGCGGACAAGTGGGTGCACGTCGCCATCGTCAGCGACAACAGCAGCAAGGAGACGCTGCTCTACATCGAAGGCGCGCCGGTGCTGCGCAACACCAGCAACGCCACCGGTGTCGACACGCTCGGCGCGGCCATGCCCTGGGTCATCGGCGGCGGCTCGTGGGACGGCAGCCGCGCGGACGGCTTCTTCGGCAACATCGGCGAGATCCGCGTGGTCGGCAAGCCGCTGAAGCCGGCCGAATGGCTCACGGCGCGGCGCGGCTGAGTACGAAGCGGGCGGGCTGCAGAACAGGCTATGCAGCCCCTCGTCCGCCAGCTCGCGCCGGCGCCGCACCGCTTGCAGGCGTCCGCTGCCGGTGGCGGACTACCCCGACTCGCGCGTCACTGTGCCTGCAAATAGGCTGCGACGGCTTGTGCCTGCTCGACGCTGAGTTGATGTGCTACCGCGCTCATTACTGGCGCGTTACCCCGGGCACCGCTGCGGAATACCTCGATCTGGCGAACGAGATAGGACTGATGCTGTCCGGCCAGTCGTGGAAACAAGCTATTGCCCTGGGCCTGGGCACCGTGGCAAGTAGCGCAGGGGGGGACCCCCTTGTCCGGCAGGCCCTGTTCGAAAATGGCTTTCCCTTTGGCCATGATCTCAGTCTCGCCCGCACCACCCGGCGGCGCCTTCTGGCTGGCGTAGTAGTCACCTAGAGCACGAATAGTGTCGTCATCCAGTTGCGAGGCGATTCCCCACATATAGGAGCGAGCATCGGTCTCGCCTCGCTCATGGTGGCGGAATCCCTTGAGCTGCGCCTGGATATACTCGGATGTTTGCCCGTCGAGCCGCGGGAACATGGGCGATTCGCTGTGACCGTGCACGCCATGGCAAGCTGCGCATAACTGCGAGGCAAGCTTCGCGCCATCTGCCGCGCACGTCACCGGGATCGTCAGCACGGCAGTGGCCACGCCGAGCACGACAGCTCTTGACAGGCGAACGACGCAGATATGGCTCATGCTCTCCTCATCGTCAGGAAGAATCGCCTTCGCGCTAATCGGTTAGAACGCGAACCAGGCCAGTAAATAGAGGGTGTTGTTGTCCTGGGCATTCCTGCCATTGCCGTCATAGTTGGCATGCGCCCCATTGAATTTGAGAAACCAGGTGTACTGCAATGCCAGTTTGACCTGCGGGTGGGGCAGATAGTCCAGCTCAAAGATCAGCCCGCGCGAATCCGGATAGCCATTGGCGCTGCCTGTCACCGGCGCTGGTGCGTAAAGACCGGGGTCGGCGTTTCCAGTCGTGGAAAAGTACGCCAGGGTACCCCCGTACTTGCGCTGGTACATATAGGAAGCCCTGGCCTTGAACGTCGTGAGATGGTCTGTCGGATTGGCCGGGGTCGGACCGGCACCGATACCACCACTGGGGAAACTCGCGCGCCAGTTTTGTTTTTCGTAGATCCATGCGGCCTGCGCTGTAAAGGCGTGCGGCAGGGTCAGGTACTGATACTGCGCGTCGAGTGCGTAATCGCTGAAGCGGTCTGTCGGCGTACCCGGCAAGGTGTTATCCGGATAGCGATCCGCGATCATGCCAAAGGTGCCGAGCATCAGGGAATTGGCGCCCCATTCGTGGTTGTAGGCGAGACGCCAATACGGGCTTGCGCCGCTCAGGCGCGCCACCCCTCCGGGGGTGTTGATGTCCTGCCCGGTCCGGAAGACGGAGAGCGCTCCGTCAGCCGTGCGGTAGAAGCCGAATTCGGCATAGACGCTGCGTTGCCAGAAGGCATAGGCGGCAAGACCCGCAACCTGCTGTGCCAGCCCGCCATCAATCAGCGTACTCGCGGCGGGCGTGACGGAGACGCTGCTCGACGCGAATGGAAAGCCAAACGCCGGCGTGCTGTTCCACACGTCTGACACGGTGGGGTTGTTATTGACTGTGACGCCGTAAATGAAATCAATATCGTTTTCAGCCAGGTGCCATGCCGCCCGGATATCGGTATTGTCAAGCGCGGCGCGGTGGGCGATGCCATCATAAGTCCATTGTGTGAATGTGCCCACGTGATCGAAGATGCGGCCTGCCAGGAAAACGCTTGCCTGCTGCAGCGCGAGATCGTCATTGCGAACGAAGTCGAAATTAGCCTGATCGACAGTTCGGGACGATGTTCTTGAAACCTGAACCATCGCGGAGAGCGGGATAGTCCGATTGTTCGACAGGGTATAGCCGGTCAGCTTGAAGAACCGCCCGAATGGCGTGAGCTCCGGGAAGTTGACGTGGCAAGCGACGCAGGCCATGCCGGTCTGGCGGGCGAAGGCCGGTACTGCCATGCCGCTCTGAGGAAGCGCGGCGATCAGGAGTGCAAATGCAGCGCCGAAGGCAATCCAATACCTCGCACGAGCTTTCATCCCGGGCCTCCCGACCAATCCGATCCCCAGCCTGCAATTTTTTTAACTATATCGGATCGGACTTGGATGGGATGGTCATCCATGCGGCTTAGTTCAAATTGCTGGCGGGGTCCTGCGAAGGGTATTCCCGAAACCACGAAGCTATCCGATCACTTGCAAGGGTGGCTAGTCGTGCTTCATGGATGTCGCGGAAAGAAGAGTCTTCTCTGGCCGGAACGGCCACTGAAGATCCGCCGCGAGCGCGGGAGTTCACCAAGCATGCCACCGCTGCGCAGCGCACAGGACAGCGGTATCCATGCGCCTGCCCCGGACCGGAACGCAGCGCTCGATCATCGTCCCCCCGACCATCCCGCCAGGCATCTGCGCGGTCACGTCGGCCTTGTCATGCGCAAGGCGCTCCAGCTCGACCGCAACGCATGCCAACGCTTGCCCATGGCATGTGCAGGTTACGTAAGCTGCCCACGCCTTCTCGGCAGATATCATTTCTTCGTCACATTTGGCAGGTAGATTTTCATTCGAACACAAATCATGAGCGAATGAACAAATGGGCCTGAACCGACGACAGCGAGACATCCTCGACTGGCTGCACGAAGTGGACCGGCTGACCACGGAGCAACTGGCCGACCGCTTCAACGTGAGCAGCCAGACGATCCGTCGCGACATCAACGACCTCGATGAGCAAGGCCTGGTCAGGCGCGTGCATGGCGGGCTGAGCCTGCCGACCCACCAGCACAACCAGAGCTTCCTGCAGCGAAGCAATGTCCAGGTCGAACGCAAGCGCCGTATCGCGCAGGCGGCTGCCGGTCTCATGCAGGACGACGCGACCGTCTTTCTCGGCTATGGCACCACGGTGGCGGAGTTCGCGCGAGCCCTGCCTCCGGACCGGCCGCTGCGCGTGGTGACGAACAACATGGATGCGGTACGGGTTCTGGCCGACAAGCCTGGGATAGAGACCTGGGTGACCGGCGGCAGGCTGCGGCCCGCCGACCGCGATGTGATGGGGAGCGCCACGCTCGATTTCCTGCGCAAGTTCCGCGCGCATTTCGCCGTCTTCGGCGTAGGCGCCGTCAGCGCCGACGGCACCCTCTACGAATTCCAGCCCGACGAAGCGGAACTGTCGCAGGTCCTCCTCACGCATAGCCACCGCAGGCTGCTGCTTGCCGATAGCGGCAAGTTCCTGCGTGACGCGCCCTGCAGGGTGGCGAGCCTCGAACAGGTCGACCACTTCTTCACGGACGCCGACGCCCCCGCCGACCTGCAAGCGCTGTGCGAGCGCGCGGGCGTGGAGATGCACCTCTGCTGAGCGCCATGGCATGCCGGGCGAGATCGACGACTCGCGTCACGACATGCCCGCGTAGCCCGACATAGCCGATGCAAACGCCCTCGCGCGGCATCGGCAAGAACTCCTGAAGCGTACCGGAACAGTCTTTCCCTCGCAGCCGAGCCTGCTCCAGGGACGCCCCGCTGTTGTCGCAAGACCCGTGCATGGCGACAACTCGATTGACCACGAAGCCCATCGCAACGATCCGCGCTCGGACTGCAACTGACCCATCTCATGACTAGACCGATCCCTACACATCAAGAAACAGGCCGATCCATGCTGGGCATTGGTGCGCTGTGCATCGTGCTGCTGCTGGGCGGCTGCGGCGGCGGCGACAACCCGACGGCGCCCCCTTCCCCGGGCAACCCCGGAAACACCGGCGACGTGACTCCGGCGGCCTGCACCACGACGCACTGCGCGCCGGTACCTTGACCGCGGTACGCCCAGCCTTGTCCGAGCCACCCACCATCGTTCATCCGGTATGACCTTCAATCCTTCCAAGCGCAAGTTCCTGCGCTCCTCCCTCGGCACCGCCGCCGCCATCGCGACGCTCTCTTCCTTCCCGCCAAGCATCCGGCGCGCGCTGGCCATCGAGGCCAACAACGCCACCGGCACCATCCAGGACGTCAAGTACGTGGTGATGGTGATGCTGGAGAACCGCTCGTTCGACAGCTATTTCGGCACGCACAAGGGCATGCGCGGCTACGGAGACCGCTTCCCGGTTCCCTCGGCGAATGCCCCCAGCATCTTCTACCAGTCCTACGGGGCCAGCACGCTCATCCCCTATCACCTCGACGGGAACGCAGGCAACGCACAGCGTGCCGGCGGCACGCCGCACACGTGGAACGATGCGCAGGCCGCCTGGGACCATGGCCGGATGGCGGCCTGGCCGAACGCAAAGACGCCGCTCTCGATGGGCTACTACGACACCGCGGAAGTGCCGTTCCAGCGCGCGCTCGCCGATGCCTTCACGGCATGCGATGCCTATCACTGCGGCATGCACACCGGCACGATCCCCAACCGCCTGTTCTACTGGACCGGCACCAATGGTCCGAGCGGACTGGACCCGGACACCAACGCGCCCGTGGGGGTCGCCGCGCTGGTCAATGAGTTCAACGGCGGCAACGACATCGGAGCCTCCACCTCCGGCTGGACATGGACCACCTACGCCGATCGCCTGGAACGCGCGGGCGTCAGCTGGAAGGTCTATCAAAGCCTGATCGACAACTTCGGCTGCAATGAAATGATGGGCTTCCGCCATTGGCGCAAGGCCATCGAGCAGATGCCCTCGACGCGCCGGCCGGTGTATGTAGCGACAGAAAGCCTGGCGCAGTCGCCGACGGCCGCCGGACCCGCCTACAACCCCGATATCGACGATGCACTGAGCCCGCTGGCCAAGGGTTTCGGCAACACCATGCCGGAAGGCCTGCTCGAGACGTTCCGCAACGACATCCAGAACGGCACGCTCCCGTCGGTCTCCTGGATCATTCCTCCGTCGCAATACAGCGAGCACCCGGGGCCCTCCAGCCCGGCGCAGGGCGGCTGGTACGTGCAACAGATCCTGGACGCCCTGACCGCGAATCCGGAAATCTGGAGCCAGACCGTGCTGCTGGTCAACTATGACGAGAACGACGGCTTCTTCGACCACCTGCCTCCGCCGAGCGCGCCGTCGCGCAATCCGGATGGCACGCTCGCGGGCGGCAGCACGCTGTCGGACAGCGATATGGCGCCCGAGTACCACACGTACACGCCCGCCACGAGCAAGCAGCCGGCGGCAGACGGCCGCCCGTATGGCCCGGGTCCGCGCGTGCCGATGCTCGTGATTTCTCCGTGGAGCCGCGGCGGGTTCGTCAACTCGCAGATCTGCGATCACACATCGACGCTGATGTTCCTCGAGAAACGCTTTGGCGTCATCGAGCCCCAGATCAGCAATTACCGCCGCGCCGTCTGCGGCGACCTCACCTCGTGCTTCGACTTCGTCAACCCGAATGCCGCCCTGGTGCCGGATCTGCCGGGCCGCACCACCAAGGTCGGCGTCGACGCCCTGGCGATCGCGCAGAGCGCGAAGTCCGCCATTGCCGTGCCTGGCGCCACGCCCGATTCCGCCCTGCCCGCCCAGGCAGCCGGCACGCGGCCGTCGCGCGCGCTGCCCTACGAGCTGCACACCACCATGCATCCGAATGCACAGGCGGGTGCTGTCACGCTGGAATTCGTCAACGCCAGCACCGGCGGCGTGGGCGCGCTGTTCCATGTCTATGACAAGCTGCACCTGGACCTCATCCCGCGCCGCTACCTGGTCGAAGCCAACAAGTCGCTGAGCGGCAGCTGGACACTTCCCGTCGCCGACCACGGCAGGTACCACCTCTGGGTGCTTGGACCCAATGGCTACCACCGCGAGTTCGTCGGCGACCTGAGCGAGACGACGGGCGCGGTGAATCCGGAGATCCAGGTCTGCTACCAACCGTGCGACAACGCCTCGGTGAGCGTCAAGCTGCACAACCGGGGCAACCAGCCCTGCACCTTCACCGTCGCCGCGAACGCGTATCACACGGACGGCCCGTGGTCGCTCTCGGTGGCACCGAACTCGGTGGGCGAACTGAGCTGGCCGGTGGCCAACAGCGGCAACTGGTACGACTTCAGCGTGAGCACCAGCGTATCGCCGACGTTCAAGCGCCGCTTCGCCGGCCGGATCGAAACCGGCAAGGACTCCGTCTCGGACCCGGCCATGGGCATGGGCGCATAGCGACGATGCCCGGCCGGCCCGCCGCCCATGCCGCGGCGGGCCGGCCTTGCGCCCCACGACGGACTCCAAGGTCTCCCATCTTCCCCTATTGGCTATTCCACGACATGACCATCCACAGCAATGCATTGCGCGCGGGCGCCGGCCCGCAGACGCCGGCCGCGGCGCACGGGTGCGCCGACCACGCCGCCACCGCGCGCCAACGCCCGGCACCCCGTCGCCGGCCGCTGGCCCGGCTCGCCGGTTCCCTGGCCCTGGCCGGGCTGATCGGCGGCGCCCTGACGGCTTGCGGCAGCAGCGACGACAAGACCGCCTCCGCCGAGTTGCCTGTGCCCGGCACCGGCACTCCCTCGGCGTCCACGACCACCTTGGCCAGGCGCACGCTGCTCGTCGATCTTGACGGTGTCACTTACGACGCCTTGCGCCAGGGCATCGCCTCGGGCCAGTTGCCGAATCTCGCCAGACTCCGGCCGCAGCTCGCCTACAGCGGCGGCGTACTCAACGACGTGAGCCAGCAGCCGAACCTGGATGCACCCGGATGGGCGACGCTGCTGACGGGCACCTGGGCGAGCCGGCATCGGATCTTCGCGATCGCGCCCGGCCAGAAGCCCGCCGTGCCGACCCTGTTCAGCCTGGCCAAGGCATCCGGCACGAGCCGGACAGGGGCGGCGGTCGCCTCGGCACCGCTGGCGACCCTGCTGGCGCCCGATCATGCCGCGGGCGCGCTGGACACGCTGGCCAGCTGCGCCCAGGACGCCAACCCGGACGACTGCGTCACGCGCAATGCCATCCAGATGATAGGCAGGGGCGACTACGCGACCGTCGTCGCCCAGTACCATTCCGCCGAGGACGTGGCGCTGAACGATGGCCTGGCTTCGTCTCAATACGCGCAGGCGCTTGCCCGACTGGACGCGGCGGTCGGCACGCTCCTGTCGGAAACGGCGAAGCATGCCGACAGCCAGTGGCTGGTGGTCGTGGCCTCGAGCCACGGCCTGAATGCCAATGGCCGCGCCGACGGGTTGCCCGAGGTGCCGCAGTCGGCCGCGTTCATCGCCGTCAACCAGGACGAGAACAATGGCCAGCGGGGATCGACCCCGGCGCTGCCGGCAACCGTCGCGGGGTTGTATCGGTACGCCAGCATCGCGGACGTGACCCCCACGATCCTCGCCCATCTGAACAAGACGCCGGCCAATCCGGACTACGCGATGGACGGCGCCCAGTTGATCGGCGCGCAACCCCCGACGCTTGCCGTCCAGATTGCCGAGGACAACACGACGCGGGCCCGGGCCGTGCTGGCCTGGAGCGCGCCCGCGAGCGCGGCCATCACGCTCATGCGCGATGGCAAGGAGATCGCCAAGCTGCCCGCAGGCACGACGACGTACACCGACCCGCTCGCCGACCGGGCCGAACTGCAGACCGGCAAATACCGCTTCAGCTATGCCGTGATCGCTGGCACGGCGGCCCGCGCCGTGCTCACGCCTCAGATTTCGTACATCAAGGCGCAACCCCCTGTCCCCCTCGCCGCCACCCTGGTCAACGGGCTGACGGTCTACTACCCCTTCGGTCAGGACCCGCAACTGACGGCGCCGGTCGATGCGCTCGGCCACAGCACGATGGGACCGTGGGCGGCCGATGCCAATGGCGGCGCCATGACCGCCGACCCGCTGGGCGGCCATGGCCTGTTCATCGATACCAATATCGCGAATGCCGCCGGCTACGACGGTTACCGGCTGACACCGCAATCCTCTTCGCAGGACGTGGTGAACAGCGCGGTGGCCAGCGGTGGCGCCTTCTCCATCGGCTTCTGGTACAAGGCTCCGGCGTGCAGCACCAACACGGTCGGCGAGCCCATCTTCAGCAACAAGACGGGCTACGCTACCAGCGGCGGCACCGCGGGCATCATCATCAGCATGTTCGGATGCGGCGCGGAGTTCAACGTCGCGGACGGCTCCCACCGCACCGACACCAACAGCCCGTACATCCCCTTCAGCGAGAACCAGTGGGTGTACTTCGCGCTGGTGGTCGATGTCGGCGGCAAGACCATGTCGGGCTATGTGTTCGATCCCATCCTGGGCAGCCAATCGCAGACCCATGCATTCGCCGCCGGCATGGTTGCCGCGGCACTGGCCGGCGTGAACCAGTCGAGCGAAGTCGGCTTCGGCCTGGGCGAGGATGGAACCGGCAAGTTCTACATGGCCAAGAACGGGCAGAAGGCCGGCTCCTACAATCCCAGCCTCGCCACGACAGACAAGCCCATGCAGATGGCCTTCTCTGACCTGGCGATGTGGAACCGCGCCTTGACGCAGGATGAGCTGAGCTCGATCTTCCTGTCGCAGAAGCCGCTGTCCGGCTTGCTGGCGAAGTAGGCGGAATCCGGCGCACGCGGGCGGACCTGGCCTTCCAGGCCGCCCGTTCGCACGGCGGCGCCTAAGCGGATGCCGCCCCCAGCGAGCGCACGCACTCG
Organism: Cupriavidus sp. USMAHM13; assembly: GCF_001854285.1. NCBI lineage: Bacteria > Pseudomonadati > Pseudomonadota > Betaproteobacteria > Burkholderiales > Burkholderiaceae > Cupriavidus > Cupriavidus sp. USMAHM13. The sequence continues at coordinate 1,079,807 of NZ_CP017752.1, read as the reverse complement.
TCCACGCTGAGGTCGTGCAGCGACTCGCGCGGCAGGGCCGGAGAGGCGGCACGGATCAGCACGTCGAGCACGGGCGGCTTCAGGCGCACCAGCAGCAGGCGCTGGCCGTCGGCGGCCACCTGCGCCGCGAACACTTCCAGCGCCTCGATGGTCGAGCCGTCGATGTCGGGCGACTCCTCCAGGCTGAAGATCAGCGTATGCAGCCCCTCGTCGGCCGCCTGGCGCAGGTGCCGCACCGCGGCCAGCATGCGCTCGACGTTGGCGAAGAACATCGGTGCCTCCGGCCGCACGATCAGCACGCCGGGCAGGCGCTGCGCCTCCGGGTGGGCGGCGATATCGACATAGTCGTGGCCGCCGTCGAGCCGCCCGAGCTGGCTCACGCGCGGCTCGGAGAAGCTGCGCAGCGTCAGCGCCAGGCTGACGCCGATCGCCACCAGCAGCCCGTCCAGCACGCCCAGCAGCAGTACCGCGGCGCAGGCCGCGATCACCAGCAGGCGGTCGCGCCGCCAGGCCCAGTAGGGCCGGAACACGGCCGGCCGCAGCGTATGGCTGACGGCATGGATGACGATGGCGGCCAGCACGGCCTCGGGCGTCAGCGCGAGTTGCGGCAGCAGCAGCGCGACGATCAGCGCGATGACGGCGGCCGCGCACCAGCCGGCCAGGCGAGACTGCGCGCCGGCGGCTTCGTTGGCGGAAGTGGCGGAGAAACCCGCGCCGACCGGCGCGCCGTGCAGCACGCCCGAGCCGAGGTTGGCCAGGCCGAGCGCGACCAGGTCGCGGTCGGGCTGGGTGCTGTCGCCGTGCTTGAGCGCGAAGCTGCGGATGGAACTGTAGGACTCGGCGTACAGGATCAGCACCAGCGCGATCGCCAGCTCGCCCAGGCGCAGCCACTGCGCGCGCGGCAGGTCGGGCAGGCCGAGGCGGAGGTCGGCCAGGTCGATGGCGCCGACCTGGCCGATGCCGAAGTGCTTCAGGTCGGTGGCATAAGCCGCGGCGACGCCGAGCACGATCACCACCATCGGCCCCGGCACCCGGCGCCAGCGCGCCAGCGCGAACAGCACCAGCAGCGCCGCCAGGCAGGCGGCGAGGGCGTTGAGGTTCCACGCCGGCAGTACCTGCAGGAATTCGTAGCAGAAGCGCGGCAGGTCATTGTGCGCCGGGTGGACGCCGGCCACCCCGGCGACCTGCTTCAGGATGATGGTGATGGCCAGCCCGAAGGTGAAACCGCGCAGCACTGGCTTGGCGATGAAATCGGTGATGCCGCCCAGGCGCGCCAGCCCGGCCAGTATCAGGAACACGCCGGCCAGCGCCACCAGCGCGGCGCCCAGCGCGAGCCGCTGGCCGGCATCGGCGCCGCTCATGGACAAGGTCGCCGCGGCCAGCACCGCCGCCGAGGACGAGGTGGCCGAGACCACCGCGAAGCGGCTGGTGCCGACGATGCCGTAGGCCACCAGGCCGACCAGCAGCCCGATCAGGCCGGCTTGCGCCGGCAGGTTGGCGATGCCGGCATAGGCCACCGCCTCGGGCAGCAGCAGGCCGGCGATCGAACAGCCCGCCACCACGTCGCGGCCGATGCGCTGGCCGCGCGTCAGCGCGCCATCATCGGCCGGCCCGGAGCTGTCGGGCGGGCGGCTGGAAGCAGGGGCGGCGGGTGCATGGTCCATGGCAGCAAAGAGCGTAGCGTCGTCGATCCGCCCATTCTGCCAACAACCGGCGCCGCGAGAAAGCCGCGCACGGCGGCGCCGGCGCACGCTGCGCGCGTGCCGCCACGCAGGCCTCCCCGCTCCAGGCATGATGCGGCGCGGCATGCCGCCCGCCGGCGCCGGCCTGGCCGCTTACCTCAGCCGAGCGGAATCTCGAAGATCCACTTGAAGGTCCAGCGGTCGGTCGCGCGCGTCAGGCCACGGCCGATGCCGAAATTGAAGACGAAGGGCTTGCGATCGACGTCGAAGGCCAGGTAGACGCTGTGCTGCTCCTGGTGCAGCGGCAGCGGATGGTTGACCGGCCCGAGGTCGGCGTAGTACTCGACCCCCGCAGCCAGTCCGCGCGCCACGGTGCGCGCCACCTTGACGCCCGGCGCGGCGTCCGGCACACCGCTGCGGGCGGTGCCGGACAGGTTCCAGTCCAGCACCGGATTGACCGCCCACAGCCAGCGCGCGTCCTGGTGGCCATAGATGGGGCGCAGTTCGAGTGCGTTCTGCGAGGCCTCGAAACGCGGGCCCACATGGGCCAGTTCGACGTTGATGCCGCCGAAGCTGCCGACACCGTCCTGCGGCTGCAGCGGCATCCACTTGACGCGCAGCTTGGGGCCGGTGACATAGAAGGTGTTGTCGCGCGTCAGCGTGGTGGGGATGTAGAAACCGAACTCCACGGTACGCGTCAGGCCGTAGGAAAACTCGGCGGTATAGCGCCAGCCATGCGGCGTGGTGACCTCGCCCGGATAGCTGGGCGTGCCGATGCCGCTGGGCGTGGTATTGACGTGCAACTCCAGGCCGAGCTGGCCTGGGGCATTGATGTCGCCGGTGTAGACCTGGATCTCGTCGGGCAGCACTGCGCGGGCCGATGGCGGGAACATCGCCAGCGCCAGCACGATCGCGATGACCAGCGCCGCCTGCGGAGGCGGCAAGCGTCGGCGCAATCCTGGCTGCGGGCATGTCGGCGGCATCGTGCGTCCCCTGTCTCTTTCATCGCAGCATAAGACAGGACGGCGCGCCGCCACGCAATAACCCCGTGCGGCGAATCCGAACGCGCGTGACTCGCATTCGCATTCTTGCGCGCCCCGGCTACCGCAGGTGGCGACAGCCGGGGCACCGGCGGGACGCCCGCGCGGGCGTCCCGCATCCCGCTTACAGCGCGCGGGCCACCAGCGTGGTGCTGCCGGCGCCGCCGGTCACGGTGCCGACCACACCGTTGACCAGGCCCGTGACCGGCGCCAGGGTGCTGCCCAGCACGGGCACGTTGCCCAGTGCACCGGTCGCGGTCTTCACCACGCCGCCGACTGCCGCCAGCGGGTTGCCGGCATTGCTGCCTGCCGCGCCGGCCACGGTACCCACCACGCCGTTGACCACATTGGTCACCGGAGCGATGGCGCTGCCCAGCACCGGCACATTGCCCAGCGCGCCGGTGGCGGTGCCGAGCAGGCCCGTCACCGCGGCCAGCGGGTTGCCGGCATTGCCGCCGGCGGCGCCGGCCACGGTGCCGAGCACGCCATTGACCGCGCCATTGACCGCGCCCGTCACCGGCGCCAGCGCGCTGCCCAGCACCGGCACATTGCCCAGTGCGCCGGTGGCGGTGCCGACCAGGCCCGTCACCGCGGCCAGCGGGTTGCCCGCATTGCCGCCGGCCGTGCCGGCCACGGTGCCGAGCACGCCATTGACCGCGCCATTGACCGCGCCCGTCACCGGCGCCAGCGCGCTGCCCGCCACGGGTACGTTGCCGAGTGCGCCGGTCGCGGTGCTCAGCACGCTGGTGATCGGCGTGATAGGCAGGCCGCCGGAGCCGCTGGCGGCGCCGCTGACGGCGCTGACCACGGAGGCGACCGCGCCGGTGACCGGGGCCGCCGCGCTGCCCAGCACCGGTACGCTGCCCAGCGCGCCGGTGGCAGTGCCGACCACGCCCGTCACCGGCGCCAGCACGTCGCCGACCGGCAGCGCCGGCAGCGAGACGGACTGCGCTTGTGCCGCATTGACCCAAACCGATGCTGCGAAGGCGAGGCCGGCCACCTTCCAGCACGATTGCAGCTTGTTCATGTACTAGTCCTTTTTCGATGAGTTGTCGTCGCGCGGCGGCACCATGCCGCTGCGTCTCCGAGATGCCGGCGGCCGGTCCGCAGCGGGTAGCGGGCCGGGCCGGTCGGCGTGCGGACAGCGCAGGAGACGTGCCAGCCCATGCCCGCGTGCCGGCCGCCGGTGGGCGGCGACGCGCGCACGGCATCCGGCCGAGGCCGACGGCCGAAAAATCAAGGACTTGGCGCGGGAAGGCGGCGGCGGGGCAGGCGACGCCACGGGCGGCGTGCGCGCCCCGGCAGGGCGGAATCGATGTGGCGTGTAACGTTACGCAGAAACATTTTCGTTACGGCGCACGCCAGGATTGGCGCTGCGGCCGGCGGCACCGGAGCGGGCCGCAGCGTGCGCGGACGGACGGCGCGAGCGGAGTGTGCAGAACGCGCCCCGCGCCCTACGTGCCCAGCCCGTGGCGCGCGGCGGCCGGCAGCGCGCTCCATTCGAGCAGGGCGACGAAGCCGTCGCGCGCCGCCACCACCAGCTTGCGCCGGTAGTGATGCACGATCGTGCCGGGCTCGAAGGCATGGGGCTCGGCCCAGCCGGCGGCGCGCCGCACATAGAGCGGCGCTCCGCCGAGGACCGGCGCGATGCATTCGTGCGGCCCGCAGGCGCGCGCCGGGCCTGCCAGAGGCCGGCGAAGTCGCGCGCGACGCGGCCGGCCAGGCGTGCGGCGGCGAGCTGGAGCTTGAGCTGGAAGGTCTCGTGGCACTCCTCCGCGGACAGCGCCACCGGTTCCGCCGCCAGGATCTCGCCGGCGTCGAATTCGGGGGCCAGGCAGTGGCAGCTGACGGCCCAGGCGCGGCGCGCTTCCAGCAGGGCACGGAACAGCGGATAAGGCCCGCGCCCCTCCGGCAGCGGCGAGGGGTGGAAGTTGACGGCATGGCGCAGGTACGCGCGCCAGTCCGGCACGCGCCAGGCATGGCCGGCCACCACCAGCACTTCGCAGCCTTGCTCGGCCAGGACACGCAGATCGTCGGCACGGATGGCGGACATGCGCACCGGCACGCCGTGCCCCTGCGCGCGCGCCACCACTTCCTCGTTGAAATCCTGGCGGTTGTCGACCGGCATGGTGAACACGGCCAGCGGCTGCCAGCCCGCGGCGACGAAGGCGTCGAACACGCCGCACCATAGATCGAAGCCGGCAAAGGCGAAACGCATCCGGCCCTCCTTCCTTGTCACGATTGCGCCGTTGCCGGCCCAGGCAGGCATGCTAGCCAGCCGGGGCGCGGCGCAAGGGCCGAACTGGACGGCACTCCGTGCCTATTTAAGCGGCCGTAACCGAGCGGTAACGGCGCGTAAGACAGCGCCGCGCCGGACTGCCGCATGGCGCACAGGCAGGTACATGGCGGATACAAAGGCGGGCGTCCGCCCGATCCCGGCTGCCGGCGCACAGGCGGCAGGTTGGCGGCGCCCGGGGGCGCAGCAAGCTTTCCTGTTTTTCCAGATCAAATTGGAAACAATGCCTGCCTGGTTGCTCATACGATAGCGTGGTTTGCTGGAAACAGCCCCACCGCCATCGACCCGCCCCTGCCCCCATGCCGCGCCCGATCACCGCCACCATCCACCTCCCCGCCCTCGCCTCCAACCTCGCTGCCGCCCGCCGCGCGGCGCCCGCCTCGCGCGTCTGGGCGGTGGTCAAGGCCGACGCCTACGGGCACGGCATCGAGCGCGCCTATCCGGCGCTGCGCGCGGCCGACGGCTTCGCCCTGCTCGAACCCGCCGAGGCGGCGCGGCTGCGCGCGCTGGGCTGGAACAAACCCATCCTGCTGCTGGAAGGCTTCTTCGACGCCGCCGACGTGGACCGGCTGGGCGAGCTCGGCCTGAGCACGACGGTGCATGACGAGGCCCAGTTGCGCCTGCTGGAGGACGCTTCGCGCGCGCGCCGCCTTGCCCCGCGCTCGCTCGACGTCTGCCTGAAGCTGAACACCGGCATGAACCGCCTGGGCTTCGACCCGGCCGGCTACGGTGCCGCCTGGCGGCGCCTGCAGGCCATCGAGGCGGTGCGCTCGGTCACGCACATGACCCACTTCTCGGACGCCGACGGCGACAAGGGCATCGCCGCGCAGATGGCGGTCTTCCACGCGGCCACGCACGGGCTGCCGGGCGCCGCCTGCGTGGCGAACTCGGCCGGCACGCTGTGGCATGCCGGCAGCCGCATGGACTGGGTGCGCGCCGGCATCATGCTCTACGGCGCCTCGCCCGCCGGGCGCTGGGAGGACGTGGCCGCGCAGGGCCTGCAGCCCGCCATGACCCTGAGCAGCCGCATCCTGGCCGTGCGCGACGTGCCGGCCGGCGAGGCGGTCGGCTACGGCTCGCACTACGTCGCGCCCGCGCGGCGCCGCATCGGCGTGGTGGCCTGCGGCTATGCCGACGGCTACCCGCGCACGGCGTCCTCGCACGCCGGGCACTTCGCCCCGGTATGGGTCGACGGGGTCGAGAGCCGCACGGTCGGGCGCGTCTCCATGGACATGCTCGCGGTCGACCTGAGCGACTGCCCGGCGGCCGGCGTCGGCACGCCGGTGGAACTGTGGGGACGGCACGTGCCGATCGACCGCGTGGCGGCGGCCGCCGGCACGCTCGGCTACGAGCTGATGTGCGCGGTCGCCCCGCGCGTGCCGGTGATGGTGGAAGCCCTGCCGGCACCGGCCGAAGAGAACGCCGGGATGGCCCTGGCCGGCTGAATCCGGCTGGCCGCGCCCGTCCGGCGCAGGGAGTGGCGGGCGCGGCGGGCGCGGCTAGAACACGCCCAGCGCCAGGCCCGCCGCCAGGCCCGCGCCCAGCTCCGCGCAGCGCGCCAGGTCATCGGCCTCGACGGTCTTGGGCGCGAGGATGCGCTCGGGCGTCTGCGCATGGGTGCAGACGATGAGCCCGGCAGCGACGCTCTTGAGACGCCAGCCGGTGGCGATGCGGTCGATCTGGCGCAGCGCGTTCTGGCCGTCGCTGCCGGCGCAGATCATGGCGGCGTAGGGCCGCCCGTTGACGCGGTCGAGCGCCGCGTAATAGCAGCGGTCGAAAAAATCCTTCATCAGGCCCGACATGGCGGCGAGGTTCTCCGGCGTGGCGAACAGGTAGCCGTCGGCCGCCAGCACATCCTCGGCGACGGTGTCCTGCGCGCGCTGCAGCCTGACCTCGACACCGGCCTGCGCGCGCGCCGCCGCGGCCGCCGCCTCGGCCATCTGCCGGGTGCCTCCCGTCATCGTGTGGTAGATGATCAGCAGCGTCTTCATGTGCGCCCGCCTGTGCCGTCATGCATCCGTCATGCACCCGTCGTGGTTCCTGCGCAGACTCTAGCACGCCGCCACCGGCGCGGTGCCCGCCCGCGGCGACTGGTGCTATCGTTGCGGCGGCGCACGGCACCGGCCCCCGGTGCCGTGCGCCTGTCCCGCCCAAGGAGCCTCTACATGTCGTCTTTCCGGATCCCGCTGCTCGCCTGCGCCGCGCTGCTGTGGCTGGGCCCCGCGCACGCCGCCGAGCAGGCCGCGGCGCCGCTGCAGCCGGTACCGGCACTCGCGGTCGAGCGCTATCTCGGCACCTGGTATGAGATCGCCAGGTATCCGAACCCCTTCCAGCGCGAGTGCATCGGCCACGCCACCGCGACCTACGCGCTGGCCGCCGGCGGCAAGCTCGCCATCACCAACCGCTGCAGCAACCGCAGCGGTGGCACCAGCGAAGCCGACGGCGTGGCGCGCCAGGTCGGCGGCGCCGCCTCGGCGCGCCTGCAGGTCCGCTTCGCGCCGGCATGGCTGGGCTTCCTGCCCTTCGTCTGGGGCGACTACTGGGTGATCGACCTCGACCCCGACTACACGCTGGCCGCCGTCAGCGAACCGAAACGCCAGTACCTGTGGATCCTGTCGCGCACCCCGCACGTGGACTCGGCGCGGCTGCAGGCCCTGGTGGAACGGCTGGCCGCCCAGGGCTTCGATATCGACGGTCTGGAGTCCACGCCGCAGGACTGAGCCGGCGCCCCACGCCGCCACCACGACTCAACCACTACGCCGCTACCCCCGCCTGGCGGAAGCGGCCCGGATTGGCCCCCGCCACCTTGCGCATCAGGCGCCGCAACGCCGTCGCATCCTGGTAGCCGACCGCCTCGGCCACCTGCTCCACCGTCATCCGGCTGCCCTCCAGCAACGCCCTGGCGCGCCGCAGCCTGACGCTCTGCACCAGCGCCAGCGTGCTCTTGCCGGTGGCCTTCTGCACATGGCGCGCCAGCGTGCGCTCGGACATGCAGAAGGCCCGCGCCAGTTCCGCCACCGATGGCGGCGCCGGCAGCGCCGCCTCGACCCTGGCCGCCAGGCGCGCCACCAGGTCGTTGCCGCTGGCCATCGCCTCCGGCACGATGAAGGGCGCCTGTGCCTGGCGGCCGTCGACCAGCAGCATGCGCGCGACCTGCTCGGCCAGCGCGCTGCCGCAGCGCTCGCGCAGCAGGTGCAGCATCAGGTCGGTCTGGGCGAAGGCCGCGCCGGCGGTGGTCACCGGACCGTCGGCGCACACCATGCGGTCGGCATCGACGCGGCACGCCGGCGCCATCGCCTGCAGCAGCGGCGCCAGCCACCACGAGGTGGTGGCGCGCCGCCCCTGCAGCAGGCCGGCATCGCGCAGCAGGAACACCGCCGAGCAGGCGGCGGCCACGGTGCCGCCGGCCGCGGCGTGGCGCGCCAGCGCGGCCGCCACCGCACCCGCCTCGGCGCTGGCCAGGCGCGCCCGCAGCGCCGCCGGCGTGGCCAGCCCGAGCCCGGGCAGCACCCACAGCGAGCGGTCCCGGCCCGCGCGCGCCGGCAGCCGCGCGGTCTGCACCGACAGCCCGCCCTGCAGCCGCACCGGCCCGCCGGCGAGCGAGCACAGGCGCCAGCGCGGCGCGGCCACGCCCGCCCGGGGGGCCAGCGCCGCGGCCGCCGCCAGCATGTCCTGCGTCACCGCGACGCTGCTGGCATAGGCCCCTTCGAGGATCACGACGGTGAAATCGTGCATGTCGGATTTCGCTTGAAACGAGTCATTTCAGACGCTGCCATTCTGCCCCTGCGAACGCTCCAATACAAGCAGCGCGCCAGCCGGCGCGCCCATGCCATCCACCAGGAGACAGACCGATGGAAACGCCCCGAGACCCGCAGGCCGACGATCCGCTCGACGACTTCGAACCGCGCCGCATCACGCTGGACGGCGTGAGCAAGGTCGTGCACGTGACCGGCAGTGGACCCGCCGTGATCGTGATGACCGAGATGCCGGGCATCAGCCCGCAGGTGGCGCGCTTCAGCCGCTGGGTGCGCGCGGCCGGCTTCACCGTCTACATGCCCTCGCTGTTCGGGCGCGACGGCGCGCTGCCGCAGGTCGAGGAGGGCATCGCCACCTTCCGCCGGGCCTGCGTCAGCGCCGAGTTCCGCGCCCTGGCGGGCGGCGCGCCGAGCCCGGCCATGCAGTGGCTGCGCGCGCTGGCGCGGCTGGCGCACGCGCAATGCGGCGGCCCCGGGGTCGGCGCCATCGGCATGTGCTTCACTGGGAATTTCGCCTTGTCGATGATGCTGGAGCCGGCCATGCTGGCGCCGGTGATGTGCCAGCCCTCGCTGCCGCTCGACGACCCGGCCGGCACCGGCATGGCGCCGGACGAACTGGCGGCGGTGCGGAAGCGCCTGGAGCGCGAGGACCTGACCGTGCTGGCCTACCGCTTCGACGGCGACCGCCACTGCCGGGCCCAGCGCTTCGCCGCCTTCCGCGAGGCGCTGGGCGAGCGCTTCGTCGCGCGCGTGCTGCCGGACAGCGCCGCCCATCCGGCCCCGCCGCCTTTCTTCGCCCAGGTGGTGGGCAGCCCGCACAGCGTGGTGACCGCCCACCTGATCGACGAAGCGGGACAGCCGACGCTGCGCGCGCGCGACGAGATCCTGTCGTTCTTCGCACGCCGCCTCGGCGGCTGAGCCGGCGGTGGCGCCCCGGACCCGCCAGCGCTCAGGGCACCGCCGCGGCCTGCCCGGTCGGCCCCGGCAGCTGCGCAAGGAAATCGAGGAAAGCCGCGATGCGGCGCGAGCCGCGCTGGCTGGGCAGGTAAAGCGCAGTGATGGCGGAGGTGGCCTGGTTCGGATTGACCGTCCAGTCCGCGAACAGCGTGCTGAGCCGCCCGGCCTCGATGTCGCCGTCCACCATCCAGTCCGGCAGCAGGGCGATGCCGCTGCCGGCCAGGGCGAGTTCGTGCAGCACCTCGGCATTGTTGCTGCGCGAGCGCCCGCCGACCGGCACCTGGATGGCCTCGTCGCCGCGCCCGAAGGTCCACACCTGCTGGCTGGCCCCATAGCTGAAGCGCAGGCACTCGCGACCGGCGTCGGCCAGGTCGGCGGGCGCCGCCGGGATGCCGTAGCGCGCCAGGTAGGCCGGACTCGCCACCACGCGCCGGCGGAACACGCCGATCTCGCGCGCGACCACGTCGTCGTAGGAGGCCGCGCTGCCCAGGCGGATCGACACGTCGATACGCTCGCGCAGCAGGTCGACGATCTCATCGGTCATGGTCACCTCCAGTTCGAGCTGGGGGTAGCGCGCCATGAACCCGGCCAGGAAGGGCGCGATGCAACGCCGGCCGAAGGCCACCGGCAGCGAAACGCGCAACTGCCCCACCGGGGCATCGCCGCGGTCGGCGACCAGCGCGTCGGCCTCGGCCACCGCCTCCAGGATGCCGCGCGCACGCTGGTAGTAGGCCGCGCCGGCCTCGGACAGCGTGACCTGGCGCGTCGAACGGTTGAGCAGCACCGCGCCGAGTTCCGCCTCCAGTCCGTCGAGCGTGCGGGTGACGGAGGAGGTGGCCACCTCCAGGCGCCGTGCCGCCGCGGAAAAGCCGCGCGCGTCCACGGTTTCGACGAACATCTTCAGGGCCAGCAGTTTGTCCATGTGCGGTAAGGGGGAGGAAAGAAATGCCACCAGGCAGGCGCCTCAGCGGCGGCCGACCAGGGACTGCACGCCCTGCACGCCCTGCGCGCCATAGCGCTCGGCATGCGGCTGGCCGGCCGCGAGGTGGAACACGTCGCCGGCACGGTACAGCCGCTCCTCGCCGGCGGCAAGGAGTTCGATCTCGCCCGACAGGATCAGCGCCTTGGCCTCGAAGGGGTGGCTGTGCTCTGCCAGCGCGCCGGCCTCGCGCGTGACCAGCACGAATTCGCTGTAGCCCTCCTGCGTCAGGGCCTGGACAAAGGCTTCACGTTCCATGGCGATGTCCTCGGACAATGGCGGCGCGCCATCATGGGCGACAGTCTGACAGGTTTCCCTGACCGGTGTCTCAGCCACGTCCTAGGCAAGCTGCTTGTGGAAAAAGGTGGTGCCGCACAAGCTGCCGTCCGGCATCAGCGCGTAGTTCGGCACCGTGCCGACACGCTGCCAGCCGGCGCGCTCGTAGAGCCGCTCGGCATCGCCGCCGGTGACGGTATCGAGCACCAGCACCGACTTGCCGGCCGCGCGGGCCGCCGCGTCGAGCGCCGCCATCAGGCGCCGGGCCACGCCGCGGCGCCGCGCCCGGCGGCACACCAGCATCTTCGCCACGTCAGCGCGGTGGGGCTGGTTCTCCGGCTGCGCGGTGATCAGCTGCACGGTGCCGAGGATCTCGCCCTGCGCGTCCTCGGCCACCAGCAGGATGCGCTCGCCACGCGCCACGCCCTGCGCCACGCCTTGCCAGAAGGCCTGCGCGGTGGCGCGGGAGAGCGGCAGCATGAAGCTGACCGAGGCGCCACCTTCGACGCAATCGATCAGCACGTCGGCCAGCGCGCCGGCGCGGCCGGCTGCCTCCTCGGCGCCGAGCCGGCGCAGGACGATGGATTCCATGGCGGGTTCCCTGGTGGTGTCCATAGTGGGGTCCATAGTGGGTCCGTGGTGGATGCGCAGGCATGGCCGGGGCGATGTGTTGGCGCCGGGTTCTCGCCGGCGCGCCCTCAGCGGCCGCGCGGATCGTGGAAGGGTTGCTTGCTCAGCGCCACCAGGTAGCGCGCCGCCCTGCGCCCGGGATTGTGGAAAACGATGGGACGGTCCAGCCGCATCGCCAGGCAGTCGCCCGCCTCGAGCCGCCACGGCGCGTCGCCGACCCGCAACTCCATCACCCCTTCCAGCATCCAGAGCTGCTGGTGCAGATCGCTGTCACGCATGCCGGTGTCGTAGGCCACGCGCTGCCCCGGCGGGAACTGCACCTCGACCAGCTGGATCGGCGACGGCACGGCAGGCGACAGGTTGCGCCGCACATAGCCGGATTCCGGGTCGGTCCAGAGCGCCTGTTCGCGCGAGCGGGACAGCGGCGACGGCTCGGCCGCCCCATCGTCCGGCGCCGGCTCGAACAACGACGCCAGCGCAACGCCGAGCGCCGTGGCCAGCCGCTCCAGCACCACGGCGGTGGGGCTGCTGGCGCCGCGCTCGATCAGCGAGATGGTGGAGCGGCTTACCTTGCTGCGCTCGGCGAGCGCCTCCAGCGACCAGCCCTGCGCCTCGCGCAGCGCGCGTACGCGGGACGCGATGGTGGCATTGATATCCATGGTTTCCAGTTTATTGGAATAATTATCCAATAAACTAGATGAACTGCCGCTCCGCTGTCAAGATGCCGGGCTCCGTCCGCCCCATGCCATGCCATGCCTGCCCGCGCGCGCAGGACGGGGCCGGCGGGATCGCGGGCGGGCGTGGCGCTACCATGGTACGCCAGCGCCACGCCCGCCTGGCCGCGTGCCATGGCCACGACAGGCGGCGGCAGGCGGCGGCAGGCGGCGGCAGGCAAGAGTTGCCTTCGACGCGTCCTCACCCATACGGACCCTCATGCCCATCGACATCTCCACCGACCGGGATCGCCTCGACATCCCGATGATCCATGACTTCCTGTCGAACCGCTCGACCTGGGCGCGCGGCATCGACCTGGACACCGTGCAACGGTCCATCCGCCACGGGCCGGCAGGTCGGCTTCGCCCGCGTCATCACCGACCAGGCCACCTTCGCCTACCTGGTCGACGTATTCGTGCTCGAAACCCACCGCGGCCAGGGCGTGTCGCGCCGGCTGATGGAGGCCGTGATGGCCTGCCCGGCGCTGGCGCGGCTGCGCCGCTTCACCCTGGTCACGTCGACCGCGGCGGGGCTCTACGCCCGCTTCGGCTTCACGCCGCTGCACGCGCCCCAGGCGCATATGGAGATCCTGCGGCCGGACGTGTACCGCCAGGGCTGAGCCAGGCGTTCAGGGCCAGGCGCGGCAGATCCCCTGCGGCAGGCCGGCCACGGGTGCCCGGAACGCGAACAGGCCGCCGGCCAGCGGCTGCCGCTGCAGGGCCTCGGCGCCAAGTCCCTTGCGCGCGGTGGTGACGTAGACGGTCCGGAGGTCGTCTCCGCCGAAGGCCAGCTTGGTGACCTGGTCGCAAGGCAGGCGCACGGTGCCGGCCAGGCGGCCATCGGCGGACCAGCGCTCGATCCGCGCCCCGCCGAAGATGGCGATCCACAGGCAGCCATCGGCATCGACCGCCATGCCGTCCGGATACCCCTCGCCGCAAGGCCGGGCAAATACCCGCCTGCGCGACAGGGCGCCATCCGGCCCGACGTCGAAGGCATAGACCTGGCGCGCAACGGTGTCGCCGTGGTACAGCGTGCGCCCGTCGGGGCTCATGGCGGGGCCGTTGGTGATGACATAGCCCTGGTCGCGGCACATCAGCCTGGCGTCGTCGCCGAGCTGGTAGAGGGACCCGCTCGCGGCCGACTCGCCATCGTCCATGGTGCCGAACCAGAGCCGCCCGGCGGGATCGACGAAACCGTCGTTGATGCGGTTCCCCGGCAGCTCCGGCTCGACTTCCAGCAGCTTGCGGCACGAGCCGTCGGCCGGATCGAAGCGGTAGAGCCCATGCTGCATGCCGCACAGGAACGAGCCGTCGGCGAACGGCAGCAGAAAGCCCGGCCGGCCGGCGAGCGGCCAGGTCGTGGTGACGCCCGTCGCCACGGCCAGGCGATGGATGCTGCCGCCCAGGATGTCGACGAAGTAGAGCGCGCCGGACTCACGGTGCCAGACCGGGCCCTCGCCGAGGCCGGCAGCGAGCGGCCACAGGCAGGTGGGATGGATGCCGCTCATAGGCCGAATGTCCCTGCGTCGACGAAGTACTCCCGTCCCGAGCAGCAGCCGGCATCGTCCGACGCCAGGAACAGCGCCATGGCCGCCACATGCCGCGGTTCGATGCGCACCGGCAGGCACTGGCCCTGCATCAGCCGCGCCTCGCTCTCCGGCGTCTGCCACAGCTGCATCTGGCGCGGCGTGCGCACCGCGCCGGGGACGATGCAGTTGACGCGGATGCCATCACGGCCGAGGTCGCGCGCCAGCCCGCGCGTCAGGCCCTCGATGCCGGCCTTCGCCGTCATGTAGGCGGCAAGGTCCGGCACGGCCACATGCCAGGAAGCCGATCCCATATTGAGGATGACGCCGGCCTGCGCCGTGCGCATGCTGGCCGCCGCCAGCTGGGCGCAGAAGAACTGGTGGCGCAGGTTGACGGCCATGCAGTCCTCCCAGACGGCGGGCGTGATGGCCTCGACCCGATGCCGGTCGTCCCGGCCGGCGTTGTTGACCAGCACGCCGATCGGCGCGCCGTCGCGCGCGATGCGGGCGAAAACCGCCGCGGTGGCGTCCAGGTCGCGCAGGTCGCAGACGTGGCAGGTGATAGGCAGGCCCTCGGCGGCCAGTGCCTGCCGCAGGCGCGCGGTGTCCGCCTCGCTGATATCGATGCAGTGGACGCGCGCGCCCTGCTGCGCGAAGGCGCTCACCATTTCCGCCCCGATGCCGCTGCCGCCGCCCGTGACGACGACGGTCTTGTCCCGCAGGCCGGGGTAAATCGCATAAGACATCCGACTCTCCACTCTCTCCATGTTTTTCAGGCTCTCCATGCATCGATGCGGCGCAAGCGCAGGCCGGACGCCCGGGGGCGTCCGGCGCACCGGCGCACCGCGCACCGGCGATCCGCCGGCACGCCTCAGTCCTGCCCGGGCGCCGACGTCTTGCCGTCGACGTAGTCGATGCGCGCCGGCGCATAGCCGATGCGCATCGCGTTGACGTGCAGGATCTCGCCCGGCTTCAGCGCGATGACTTCGTTGTCGTAGACGGTCCATGCCTGCGGCACCGGCCGCATGTCGCCGACCTTGGCGAAGCCCTTGCCGAGCATCTCGGCGGCGAGGCGCTCGTAGTCCCAGCTCTGCACCACATGCCGGGGCGGAACCTGCGCGGCGCCCGGGCGTTCGATCCAGTAGCCGATGGATGCCCCCGGCGTGGCGCAGGCGATCCGCACGCCGCCGCCCGCCTCGGCCACCTCGCGGACCTCTGGCAGCGCGGTGGCGGGCGGCTTGTCGCCGCCCAGCCACATCTGCTTGAGCATGTCGCGCTCGGGAATGCCGCCCATGTCGCCATAGCGGGCCGTCCAGTCATGGAAGGCTTGCCGCAGTTCCTCCAGCTTGGCCCGGTAGCGCGGATCGTCCGCCAGGTTGTGCAGTTCCCACGGATCGCGCTCGGCGTCGTAGAGCTCTTCCACCGGCTTGGGCCCGAACCACGCCGCGGTGGCGGCCGGCAGCGTGCCGTCCGCCTTGCGCTGCAGGATGTCGCGCATCATGGGCAGCATCAGGCGGAACTTGAGGTCCTGGTAGTAGGGCCGCTCCGGCATGTAGTTGTAGAGATAGCGGTAACGTCCGTCGCGCACCATCCGCACCCGGTCGTACTCAGTATCCATGCGGTCGCGCGCGGCGAACACGTAGCGGCGCGCCACCTTGGCCCGCTGCGCGCCGAGGAAGGCCTGGCCCTGCATATAGGCCGGGACCGGCACGCCGGCGAGAGAGAGCACCGTGGGCGCGAGATCGACCCCGCTGACCAGCTCGCGGGCGCGCGTGCCGGCGTGCGCGCCGCCGGGAAAGCGCACGATGAGCGGCACATGCGTGCCGCGCTCCAGGATCTCGCGCTTCATCCACGGCAGGTTGCCGCCGTTGTCGGAGAAGAAAAAGATGATGGTGTTGTCGTACAGGCCATCTTCCTTGAGCATCCGGATCAACTCGCCGACCTGGTCGTCCATCATCCGGATATTCGTGTACATGCGGGCGATGTCGCCCCGCACCGCAGGCGAGTCCGGAAAGATCGGCGGCACGGCGACCTGGGCGGGATCCACGCGCAGCGGATCCTTGCGCAGTGCCACCATGGACTCGTGGGTCAGGAAGAAGTTGAAGACGGAGAAGAACGGCTTTCCGGCCGGGCGGTTGCGGAAGGAGGCGGCGGGGCCGTTCTCGTCCCACACCGTGACCGGCGCTTCGAACTGGTAGTCCTGCTTCTGATTGTTGGAGGTGTAGTAGCCCGCCTTGCGCAGGTACTCGGGGAAGGCCTTGACCTGCTCGGGCAGCACCACGGAATAGGTCGCCGGTATGCCGTCCGGCTTCGGCGCCATGGCGCGCCCGGGAATCTGGATTTCACCGGGGCCCGTGCGCATGTGCTGCGCGCCCACCGAGGTCGGGTACATGCCGGTGATCAGGGCGGCGCGCGCGGGCGCGCACACCCCCGCGGCCTGGTAGGCGCGGGTGTACAGCACGCCCTCCCTGGCGAGCCGGTCGATGTTCGGCGTCATCGCTTCCCGGTCGCCGTAGGCGCCGAGGAAAGTGGTGATGTCTTCCACCGTGATCCACACAATGTTCGGCCGGGCTGGCTGCGGGCCTGGCTGCGCGGGCAGCGTGCCGGCATGCGCGGCGGGCAGCAGCATGCTGCCCAGGGCCAGGACCAGGCGCAGGACGCCCTGGTGCGTTCGTTTCGGTAAGGGCATAGCGCCTCCTCGAGATTGAGACGGTGCGGCGGGCGGGGCCCTGCCGCGTTGATGCGGGGGTTGATGCGGGGACTGATGCGGGCTCAGGGCATCGCGGCGGCCAGCACGGCGGGCGCTGCGGGCGCGCTGGCCGGCCGCGCCGGATGCCAGGCCTGCTGGTCCATCACCAGCCGGAAGCCCAGGTGCGACATGCTGCTGTACGGGTCGGTCCCGCGCCGGGCACTCGGGCGATAGCTCAGGCAATAGTCCTGGTTGCACAGGAAGGAGCCGCCGCGGATCACCCGCCGGGGCGCGTGCTCGGGCACGCCGGGCTCGGAAGGATCCCAGCTGTCGCCGGGGCCGTGCGGATCGACCGCGGCCGCAGCGTCCGCCGCGGCCCGCGCGAACTGGTCGGCGCGGTACCAGTCGGCCACCCATTGCCAGGCGTTCCCCGTCATGTCGTAGAGTCCATAGCCGTTGGCGGGGAACGTGCCGGCGGCGCTGGTGCCGGCGGCGCCGCCGGCCTTGGGACTGATCACGGGAAAGGGCTGCGCCTGCTGCCCTTGCCAGACGTTGGCCATCTGCCTGCCGTCCGGGGCGAAGCTGTCGCCCCAGGCGTAGTTCGCCTGCTCCAGGCCTCCGCGCGCCGCGAACTCCCATTCCGCCTCGGTCGGCAAGCGCTTGCCCGCCCACCTGGCATAGGCCTCGGCGTCCTCATAAGACACCTGCACGACGGGGTGGTCGCCCTTGCCCTCGATCGAGCTGCCCGGTCCCTGCGGATGGCGCCAGTCCGCGCCTGGCACGTAGCGCCACCAGCGCGAGTAGTCCTGCAGCGGCACCGGGTGCTCCGTGCCGACGAAGACGAGGCCGCCGGGCACCAGCGCACCGGTGGGCGGAGGCGGCGTGCCCGGCGGCAGCTGTACCTTGATCGTGTCCCAGTCCGGTGTCCTCTGCGCGGTGGTGACATAGCCGGTGGCCGCCACGAAGGCACTGAACTCGTCGTTGGTCACGTGGTGCCGGTCCATCCAGAATCCGTGCACGCGCACCGTGTGCGCCGGACGCTCGTTGTCCTGCGCGAGCGGGCTGTCGCTGCCCATGCGGTAGGCGCCGCCGGGTACCCAGGCCATCCCGCGCGGGCCATGGACGCCATCGCCGAGGATGACCTGGGGCGCGGCCCCGGCCGCGGCGGGCGCCGCCGTGCCGGCTCGCGTGGCGAACATGGCGGCGGCCGCGCCGGCCGCTGCCAAGACGATGGCGGCGCCGATCCATCGCGCCGGGCGTAGCTGCCTGGAGAACATAACGTTGCGGTTTCCGTGTTGCATGATGTCTATCCTCGCGGCGCCCGGCCTGCCGCGTCAATCGAGCCGATCGAGCCCGCCGCGCGAGCGATGGCCCGCATACCATGTCCTTCCCCGCCCATTTCAATGATTCAGTGGACTAGAACTTGTGGCGGATACCCATGGCCGCGCCGATCTGGCTGTTGCTGCCCGGCGTCAGGTAAGCGCCGTTGGCAAAGCTGATTGCCGCCGAATCGAAGTTCAGGCCGGAGTTCTTCACATAAGCGACCGTCAGATAGACGTCGGTGCGCTTGGAGAAGGCGTAGTCCGCAATCAGGTTCACCTGCCACGGGTTGACCGGATTGAGCGCCGGCTGCACCGCGTTCGTGCGCAGGATCTTCTGATTGTCGTAGTAGTACGCAAGGCTCAGCGACAGCGCCGAAGTCAGGTCGTGGTTGACACCGACCCACCAGAAATCGTCGCGCAGCAGCGTGTTGCCGCCCGCGTCCTTGTTCTGGCCCCAGCGGTAGCCTGCCACGAACTTCGTGCGCGGCAGGTAGTAGGCGAAGGCCAGCGCCGCCTTCTTCACCGTGCCGGGGCTGCCGGCCGTTGCGGCGGGGTTCCACTGGTCATAGCTGGCCGTCACGCCGAAGCGGTTGTCCAGGTACATCGCGCCCGCGCCGTAGGCGGTGTTGTCCCTGGCGTGGCCCGGCGTCTCGCCCGCGCCCTGCCCCGCGAGCGGCGTCAGCCCGAAGGCCGGTGTGCCGACGCCGAAGCTGTAGTGGGCCTTGACCGTCACCGGCCCCTTGACCGCCTGGTAGCTGATCACGTTGTCCTGCCCGTAGGTCGTGCCCAGCAGCGCAACGATCGGCTCGAACAGCAGGGCATACTTGCTCGGCGAGAAGTTGCCCAGCATGGTGAACATGGTCGTGTCCTGCCGGCCGAGCGCGATCTGGCCGAGACGGTCGCTCTGCAGGCCGACATAGGCCTTGCGCCCGAACAGGCGCCCGCCCTGCAGCGACTGGCCGGTGTCGGCACCGAAGCCGCTCTCGAGCACGAACAGCCCCTGCAGGCCGCCCCCGAGATCTTCGACGCCGCGCAGGCCCCAGCGCGACCCCGACAGCCCGCCGTTGGTCTCCATGCCGAACTTGTTCCCGCCCGGCTTCGATGTCACGGCGCCGGTGACCGGGTTGATCGTCGGTGCGCTGCCGGCCAGGTGATTGATGTATTCGATCGGCACGTCGATCACACCGTACAGGGTCACGCCGGACTGCGCGTGCGCGACGCCGGCGGCCGATGCCAGCAAGGCCGCGCCGGCCAGGGACTTGGGCCACTTGCGCGATGCGGGCGATGCGGGCGATGCGGGCGATGCGGGCGACTTCGTGGACTGGGGAAACCTGATGATCGTCTTCTGCATGATTCTCCTCCTCTTGCTTTGTTCTGGTATGTGCGGGCCCGGCGTGGCGGCGGCGCGCAGGGCGCGGCACCGCCGCCATGGGACTCAACGGCCGAAGGTCCGCCCCTCGAGCTCGGCATCGCCATGCAGGACGAGCTCCCCGGCCGAGCGCCCGAGCGCGAGGCGGTAGCGGCCGGCGTCGATGCGCCAGTGCGCCTCGGCGGCCTGGAAGCGCGCGAGCAGGCGCGCATCGGCGCGCACGCTGACGCGCGCGGACTCCCCCGGACGGAGGAAGACGCGCTGGAAGCCGAGCAAGCGCATGCGCACGTCGCCGGCCGCTTCCGTCAGGTACAGCTGAGGCACGTCCGCACCCTCGTGCGCCCCGGTGTTGGTCACCGTGAATGTCGCCGTGACGGTCTCGCCGGCATCGATGCGCAGGTCGGCGTAGGCGAACCGGGTGTAGCTCAGTCCATGGCCGAAGGCGAACAGCGCCTGCCTGTCCGTGCGGGCGAACCAGCGGTACCCGACCTCGGCGCCCTCGTGGTAGTGCACGCGGATGGGCGTGCCCAGTTCGACGTCGGCACCCGGCAGGCGCGGATGGGGGGTCTGCTCGACGCTGGCCGGGAACGTGACCGGCAGGCGCCCGGACGGGTTGACGTCGCCCGCCAGCACCTCGGTCATGGCCTGCGCTCCCGCCTGCCCCGGATACCAGGCCTGCACGATGGCCCGTACCTTGGCGTGCCACGGCATCGCCACCGGATTGCCGGTCTGCAGCACGACGATGACGTTGTCATGGACGCTCGCGAGCGCGTCGATCAGGGCGTCCTGCCCGAACGGCAGGGTCATGTCCGGGCTGTCGAAGCGCTCACCCTCGTGCCGGATCGCATGCACGATGACGGTGTCGCAACGCCTGGCCAGCGCCACCGCCTCGGCGATATGCGCGCCGCTGTCGTAGGAGACGGCCGCTTCCGGGAAGCGCTGGCGCAGCGCCGCCAGTGGCGACGGCCCGAACAGCCGCATGGTGGTGGGCCCCAGCAAGGGATGGCTGCGTGCGGGGATCTGCGCCGCATAACCGGCGGGCGGCATGACCTGGCTCGAGCCGTCGCCGGACAGCACGCCGGCCTGGGCATAGCCGCCGATCACGGCGATCCTGCCCTTGCCCGGCGCCAGCGGCAGCGCCTCCCGCTCGTTCTTCAGCAGCACGATGCCCTGGCGCGCCGCTTCCAGCGCCACGCCGTGATGCGCGGCGAAGTCGACCGGCCCGCAGGGGCGTTCCTGGTCGATGCCCACCGCATAGTAAGAGCGCAGCATGCGCCGGACCATCTCGCTGATGCGCGCCTTGGGCACCTTGCCATCCTCGTACGCTTGCCGCAGCGGCCCGTTGAACCATTCCTGCGCATCGAGCTGCGCGCCGGAATGCTGGTCGAGCCCGTTCAGGGCGAACTCCCAGCCGTACACGGCCAGCCAGTCCGACATCACCCAGCCCTTGAAGCCCATCGCGTCCTTGAGCGTCTCCTGCAGGAGGGCGCGGTTGCCGCAGGCATAGGCGCCGTTGACGAGGTTGTACGCCCCCATCAAGGCACCCGGCTCGCTTTGCTCGATGGCGATCTGGAAGGCCAGCAGGTCGCTCTCGCGATGCGCGGCCGGATCGATGACGGCATCCAGGAAGAACTTGTTGGTTTCGCTGGCGTTGAGCGAGACGTGCTTGAGCACCGCGAGCACGCCTTCCTCCTGCGTGCCGCGGACCATGCCGGCCCCCACCAGGCCGGACAGCAGGGGATCTTCGGAGACGTATTCGAAGTTCCTGCCGTTGCGCACCTCGCGCACCAGGTTGATGCCGCCGCCCAGCGCCACGTTGAAGCCGCGCGCACGCGCCTCCTTGCCGATCACGCAGCCGATGGTCCGCGCCAGCGCCGGATTGAAGCTCGCGCCCAGCGCGAGACCGGCGGGAAAGGCGGTGGCACCGTCGCCCTGGCCGCCGGTGTGGCGCAGCCCCAGGCTCGCATCCGCCATCTTCAGGGACGGGATGCCGAGACGAGGCACGCCGCTGGTGTAGCCCGCGATGACGGGCAGTTCCGCCGGCACGCGCGGCTCCCTCTCGGTGCGGCCGAAGACCCGCACCATCAGGCTGTACAGCAGCGAGAAGCGTTCGTCGTCGGTCATGCGCGACTCGGTCTCGCTGGCGCGCAGGTCGGGATCGGCGCGGGAGGAGCAGGAAGCCGCGGCAGGCGGGGACGACGGCATGGCTTCCCTGCCGGGAGGATGAAGTTCGGGCATCGGGTGGTTCCGGGTTGGAATGGCTGCGCCAAGGGCGCGAGAGTCCGAGCGCGCGGCGGGGACCGCGCGGTCAACGAAGAAACGGAGGTTCAGGGGAAGCTCGCGGCGATCAGGGCGCGGCGCCGGCAGCGGCCCGGCGCCGCCCCAGTTCGTGCAGCAGATCCCGATGCATGCCCGGCGTCACCGGGTAGAAGTAGGCGAACACCATGCCCACCACGAGCAGCGCCATCGGCCCCTGCCACAGCATGGCCCAGATGCCGTCGAGGGTCGCCGGCGCCTGGGCCTGGTTGGCGGCGAAGCCGAGCGCGCCGAGCAGGTGGCCGACGCCGCCGACGGCGATGGCGAGCGCGCCCTTCTGCGCGAAGGCGATCACGCCGAAGATCGTGCCTTCGCCGCGGATGCCGGTGCGCCACTCCCCGTACTCCACGGTGTCGGGAATCATGGCCCACGACGCCAGCAGGGTGGCGGCGCTGGCGAAGCCGATCACGCCCAGCAGCAGCAGCAAGGCGGGAACACCCGGCGTGCCGAGCGCGCCGAGCACGGCATAGGCGCCGATGGCAAGCCCGCCGCCGGCCAGGGCCACCAATCGCTTCGACGTGCGCCGCATCAGCCATGCCCACAGCGGCACGGCGATGAAGACCTGGAGTGCGACCACGCCGAGCGCGGTGCCGATCAGGTCTTCCCGGTGCAGGGCGTACTTCAGCACATAGGGCAGTGTCTTGGACAGGAAGGTACCGGCGGCCATGAGCGCGACCGACATGCCGCAGACCAGCAGGAAGGCGCGGTTGCGCAGCACCACCGCCAGGGCGTCGCGCACGGAGAGGGTGTGCGCATCGGCTTGCACGCGCTCCTCGGTGGAAAGGAAGGTCAGCAGGAAGACCGGCAGCGACACCACCGCGTACAGGGTCATCACCGCCAGGAAGCCCTGCTTCTCGTCGCCCGCGCCGAACCCATGCACCAGCTTCAGTGTCAGCAGCGCCACCAGCAGGCCGGCGCTGCTGGCGCAGACCATGCGGGCGGCGGCCAGGCCGCCGCGCTCCTGGCTGCTGCGCGTCAGCGTCGCCATCAGCGAGTTATAGGGCATCGACAGGACGGTGTAGGCGGTGCGGAACAGCATGTGCGTGCCCAGCACCAAGGCGAGCAGGCGATCGCCGGTGGCCGCGCTCGGATAGAACATCGCGATGAAACTGAGCGCGAGCGGGATGCAGCCGAACAGCAGGTAAGGCCGATAGCGGCCCCAGCGGGTGCGCGTGCGGTTGGCGAGGAAGCCTGCCACCGGATCGCACAGCGCGTCCCACAGCATGGCGGCGCCGAAGATCCACCCCGCCGTGGCCGCGGACAGCCCGACGACGTCCGTGTAGTAGTACAGGAGGTACAGGGTGGTCGCCTGCCAGTACAGGTTGAAGGCGAAATCGCCGATGCCGAAGCCGAGCTTCGCGCGCAGCGTGAGCCTGTCGCCGCCGGCCGGCACGGCGGCCGGGGCCTCCGGCCGGGCCGGCGACGTTACCGAGTCGAGATTTGCAGCCATCGTTCCACGCCCCTCGCCCGCAAGCGATCCCGGCGAGCAGCGTCTCCCCCTGGAAACCGCTGCGCCATCCGCCGTAAAATTATCCACTCGGATAATTTATCAACGGCGCGCCGGAAGCGTCAAGCGAGCGCGGCTCAGTACAATCCCTGAAACGACGCCGTGCGGCGCCACGCGATACGCTCCAGGCCGCGGCGCAGATCGCCTGGACGATCGCGCCATCCGGCGTGAACCCCTGAGGAATCTGTAGATGCGCACTGCCAGGCAGGCACAACAGGAACGAAGTGAACAGACGCGAGCCCAGATACTCGGCATCGCCCTGGAGCAGTTCTCGACACGTGGTTTCGATGCAGTCAGCCTGCGCGAGATCGCGGAGATGGCCGGCGTCAACCACGCCATGATCCGCTACTACTTCGGCGACAAGGAAAGCCTCTGGCGCGAGAGCGTCACCTACCTGTTCGAGCGCTTCGCGCAGGAACTGGAACCGCCCCGGCCCGGTCCGCAGGGCTACGCCCTGGAGGCGGTGCAGGAGTACATCCGCAACTATGTGCGGTATTGCGCGCGCCATCCCGAGCACGCGCGCCTGATGATGCAGGAGGCCAATCGCGACTCCGAGCGCTTGCAGTGGATGGCGCAGGCCTTCATCCGCCCGCGCCACGACCTGACCGTGCCGCTGATCGAGGTCGTCAGCCGGCAGACCGGCGGACTCGCGCGGATCGATCCGGTGATGCTGCTGTACATGGTGACCGCCATCGCCCAGGTTCCCTACCTGCTCACCGCCGAAATGAAATATGCGCACGGCATCGACGCCTTGCGCGAGAAGACCATCGAGGCGCATTGCGAGGCCGTGCTGGCCTTCATCTTCCGCTGAAGGCCGGCGCGCACCGGCGCGGGCCGGCGCGGGCTCAGGCGCGGCTGCCCGCCGCCGGCGCCGCCGGGGAGGCGCCGGCATCGATACCCAGCGCGGCGATCTTCTTGTACAGGGTGGCGCGCCCGATGCCGAGCGCACGGGCGGCTTCCGCCACGCGGCCGCCGGCGGCGCGCAGCGCCTCGGCCAGCAATTGCCGCTCGAAGGCTTGCATCGCCGCCTCGTAGCGCAGCGGCGCGGCCTCGGCGGGCGGCGCCGGTTCGTCCTCCATGGCGGCTTGCGGCAACACCTCGCTGCCGCGCCCGTCGCCGACGAAGCGCGCCAGCGCGCGCGCGTCGATGCGCTCGCTGTCGGACAGCATCACGGCACGCTCCAGCGTATTGCGCAGCTCGCGCACATTGCCCGGCCAGCGATAGGCGCACAGCAGCCGCAACGCGGCCTCGTCCAGTTCCAGGTGGCCGGCCTCGCGCTGGGTGGCGAGCTTGTCGAGGATGGCATAGGACAGCGCCTCGATATCGCCCGGACGCTCGCGCAGGGGCGGCACGTGGATGGTCAGCACGTTGAGGCGGTAGTACAGGTCGGCGCGGAACCTGCCCTGTGCCACCAGCGCCGGCAGGTCGGCCGAGGTGGCGGCGATGATGCGCGCATCGGCGCGCACGATGCGGTTCGAACCCAGCGGCTCGAACTCCTTGTCCTGCAGCACGCGCAGCAGCTTGCCCTGCAGCGGCAGCGGCATGTCGCCGATCTCGTCGAGGAAGAGCGTGCCGCCGTGCGCCAGCTCGAACTTGCCGACCCGCCCCTTGCGGTCGGCGCCGGTATAGGCGCCGGCGGCCGCGCCGAAGAACTCCACTTCGAGCAGCGCGTCGGGGATGGCGGCGACGTTGACGGTGACCAGCGGCTGGTCGGCGCGCGCCGAGGCGCCGTGGATCGCATGCGCCAGCAGTTCCTTGCCGGTGCCGGTCTCGCCCAGCAGCAGCACCGGCGAGTCGAGCTGCGCGGCGCGCCGGGCCAGGCGCTTGGTCTCCAGGCTGGCGGCGCTGGTACCGACGAAGCTGGAGAAGGTGTACTTGGCGCGACGCGCCTGCGCCAGCGACTGCCGCGTGGCGATCAGCTCGGCCTGCAGGCGCGAGTACTGGCTGAACAGCGGCGTCAGCGCACGCAGCTCGTCGAACAGAGCGAAGCCGACCGCACCGATGGTCTGGCCCTGGCCGTCCTTGATCGGCAGGCGCGTGACCACCAGCGGATCGCGGCCGCTCTCCAGGATGTCGAGCAGGATGGGCTCGCCGCTGGTCACGACCTCGCGCATCAGGCTGTTGGGGATGACCGCCTCGCAGTCGCGGCCGATGGCGTCGCGCGGGTCGGTAAAGCCGAAGCGTGCGGCGTAGAGCCGGTTGATCCAGACGATGCGCGCGTCGCGGTCGACCACCACGGTGCCCTCGCTGGAACGGTCGAGCGTGTCGAACAGCGTCTGCATGGCCAGCTTCCTGACGTGGCCGTAGTCGGCCAGCAGCGTGCCGCTGTCACCGCCGGGGTCGATGCCGATGCTGCCGTCGGCGCCGCTGGCGGCGTCGTTGCGCGGAAGATCCATTGTTTTGTCTCGAAGGGGGTCGCGTATCGCTGGCGACCTCGAATTCTCTGGTTGGAGACAATGCGGTCTCGATAGCGAGACAGCATTGCAGCCCTGTCATGCGGGAGACATGGCGGGCTTTTAGGCTTCATCGCGTGCTTCGCGGCGGGGCCCCGCCGCGCGGCGGGGCTGCGGGTGCGCCGGTGGACGTCTCCATTTGGAGACAAATTGTACCTGCCGCCGGCCCGCGCCCCGCGCGCGCGGCCGCCGGCAGGCGCCGAGACACCGCCCCGATGCCTGCCAGGCCGCGCCAGGCAAGGCTTTGCGGGCAAGTGGCACGCTTCGTGCGATGCCACGCCGCCGCACGGCGCGACGTACGCCGCGTGCCATCCCTTCCCCCGACAACGTGTCCGCACGGACCATCCGATTGGAGACAAGATGTCCTTCATCATCGTGATCGCCGCCCTGGCGTTCCTGATGCTGGTCGCCTACCGCGGCTATAGCGTGATCCTGTTCGCCCCCGTCGCCGCCCTCGGCGCCGTCCTGCTGATCGACCCCGGCGCCGTGGCACCGGTGTTCTCCGGCATCTTCATGGAGAAGCTGGTCGGCTTCGTCAAGCTGTACTTCCCGGTGTTCCTGCTGGGCGCGGTGTTCGGCAAGGTGATCGAACTGTCCGGCTTCTCCGAGTCGATCGTCGCCGCGGCGATCAAGTACATCGGCCGTTCGCGCGCCAACGCGGTCATCGTGGCCGTGTGCGCGCTGCTGACCTATGGCGGCGTGTCGCTGTTCGTGGTGGTGTTCGCGGTCTATCCCTTCGCCGCGGAACTGTACCGGCAGAGCAATATCCCCAAGCGGCTGATGCCGGGCGCGATCGCCCTCGGCGCCTTCAGCTTCACCATGGATTCGCTGCCGGGCACGCCGCAGATCCAGAACATCATCCCCACCACCTTCTTCAAGACCACCGCCTGGGCGGCGCCCCTGCTGGGCACCATCGGCGCGGCCTTCATCGTGGTGGTCGGCCTGTCCTACCTGGAATGGCGCCGCCGCGCGGCGGCCGCGCGCGGCGAAGGCTATGGCGATTCGCTGCTGAATGAACCGGAGCGGGTCGATTCGACCGACCTGCCCAATCCGGTGCTGGCGATCGCTCCGCTGATCCTGGTCGGCGTGGCCAACTTCGCGCTGACCAAGCTGATCCCGCAGTGGTACGGCGACCAGTACACGGTGGATCCGTCGATACTGCCGGGCGTGCACGCTCCGCTGAACGTGTCGATCAAGGGCGTGGTGGCGATCTGGGCCGTCGAGGGCGCGCTGCTGCTCGGCATCCTGCTGGTGATGCTGACCGCCTTCGGCCGCGTGCGCGACCGCTTCGCCAACGGCACCAAGACCGCCGTCTCCGGCGCCCTGCTGGCCACGCTGAACACCGCGTCCGAATACGGCTTCGGCGGTGTCATCGCGGCGCTGCCGGGCTTCCTGGTGGTCGGTGACGCATTGAAGAGCATCCCGAACCCGCTGGTCAACGCCGCCGTCTCCGTCTCGACCCTGGCCGGCATCACCGGCTCGGCGTCGGGCGGCATGAGCATCGCGCTGGCCGCGATGTCGGACACCTTCATCAAGACCGCGCAGGAAATGCAGATTCCGCTGGAGGTCCTGCACCGCGTGGTCGCCATGGCCAGCGGCGGCATGGATACGCTGCCGCACAACGGCGCGGTCATCACCCTGCTGGCGGTGACCGGCCTGTCGCACCGCGAGTCCTATCGCGACATCTTCGCGGTCACGCTGATCAAGACGCTCGCCGTGTTCTTCGTCATCGCCACCTTCTATGTGACCGGCCTGGTCTGATCACGCACAGGATCCCCACCCTCATGACTACCTCCCCCTCTTCCGCCCCGCTCGCGGGCAAGACCGCCCTCGTCACCGGCTCCACCAGCGGCATCGGCCTCGGCATCGCCAAGGCGCTGGCGCAGGCCGGCGCCAACCTCGTGCTGAACGGCTTCGGCGACGCCGCCGGCGCACTGGCGCAGATCGAGGCGCTGGGCGTGCGCGCCGCGCACCACGGCGCCGACATGAGCCGCCCCGCCGAGATCGAGGCCATGCTGGCCTTCGCGGCGCAACGCTTCGGCGCCGTCGACATCCTCGTCAACAACGCCGGCATCCAGTTCGTCGCCCCCATCGAGGACTTCCCCGCCGAGCGCTGGGACGCCGTCATCGCCATCAACCTGAGCGCCACCTTCCACGCCATGCGCGCCGCGCTGCCGGCGATGCGCCAGCGCGGCTGGGGCCGCGTGATCAACATCGCCTCGGTGCACGGCGTGATCGCTTCGGCCGGCAAGTCCGCCTACGTGGCGGCCAAGCACGGCGTGATCGGCTTGACCAAGGTGGCCGCGCTGGAAACCGCGCGCACCGGCATCACCGTCAACGCGATCTGCCCCGGCTGGGTGCTGACGCCGCTGGTGCAGCAGCAGATCGACGCCCTCGCCGCGCGCGAGGGCCTGACAGTGGAAGCAGCCTCGGTGAAGCTGCTGGGCGAGAAGCAGCCTTCGGCGCAGTTCGTCACGCCCGCGCAGATCGGCGCGCTGGCGGTGTTCCTGTGCTCCGACGCCGCCAGCGAGATGCGCGGCGCGGAACTGAAGATCGACGGCGGCTGGACCGCGCAGTAAGGCAGGCGGCTGCAGCAGGCGGGCGCGCGCCGCGCGCTCCCTGCCTGCCGCGCACGCCACCCGGCAGGCGCATGCGCTCGGTGCAGTTGATGTAGCCCTCGATGCACACCGGCGCTTCCCCCCGCGCTTGCGCGACCTGATCCTCTCTCCCCGCCCGCCGGGCGCACACTGCGCCCGCGCAGGCATCCTCGGCGCACCTCGCCTCCCTCCCCGAGTGCATGAAAAAAACGGCGCCCCCGACCCGGGGGCGCCGTAAAGCGGTGCGGGGAAGCACTTACGCTATGCCGGCCAGGCCGGCACCCGTGCAATAACGGCCGGCACCGGGCCGCATTGAGCGCCGAGGCGGCGCCACAGGCCCGCCTGCGGCACGATGTCGCAGGCTGCCGCCACACGAATGCGGCGAGAACGCCGCAATCGCGGCACCGCTTGCCGGAAATTGCCACGGCACCCCGCATCCGCCGTAAATCCCGCCACCCCCCGACCGTTAACCGATGACGACCCTCGCCGCGCAACGCGGCCCGGATCGTCCGCGGGCAGGCCCGTCCGCCCCGCCATCGACAGGACATCGACAGGAGCATCCCCCATGAAGATCCGCGACATGAAGATCGGAACACGCCTTGCCTTCGGCTTCGCGGTCATCCTGGCACTGCTGGTCCTGAACACCGCGTTCAGCGTCTACCGCATGCGCGAACTCTCGCAGCAGACGCGCGCCATGATGAGCGAGCCGCTCGCCAAGGAACGGCTGGTGGCCGACTGGACCTCGCTGGTCGCGGTCGGCATCGTGCGCACCTCGGCCATCGCGCGCAGCAGCGATCCCGCGCTGGCGGGCTTCTTCGCGGAGCAGACCAAGGCCTCCTCGGCACGCGGCGCCGCGCTGATGAAACAGATCGAAGCGCAGGCCGACGAGACCGACAAGCCGGTGCTGCGCCAGGCCGCCGAGGTGCGCCAGGCCTACATCGCCGCGCGCGACGAGATCATGAAGATCAAGGGCAGCGCCAGCGAGGCCGAGATCGAGCGCCTGATGCAGGAGCGCTACCTGCCCAGCGCGAAGGGCTACGAAGAGGCGCTGCGCTCGCTGCTGGACCTGCAGCGGCAATCGATCAACGCCACCGCGCAGCGCATCGACGCGCTGGCCGAACGCACCCGCACGGTGCTGATCGTCACGGCGGCACTGGTGGCGGCCTTCGCCATCGGCTTCGCCTGGTGGCTGACGGTGGGTATCACGCAACCGATGCGGCACGCGGTGCAGGCGGCCCAGCGCGTCGCGCAGGGCGACCTCTCCGGCCAGGCCGGCGCGCAGGGCGGGCCCTATGCGCGCGACGAGTCGGGCCAGCTGCTGCAGGCGCTGGCCGAGATGCGCGGCAGCCTGAACGGCATCGTGCACGAAGTGCATCGCGGCACGCAGACCATCGGCGGGGCCTCCCGGCAGATCGCCGCCGGCAACCTGGACCTGTCCTCGCGCACCGAGCAGCAGGCCAGTTCGCTGCAGGAGACCGCGGCGTCGATGGAGGAACTGACCTCCACGGTGCGGCAGAACGCCGACAACGCGCGCCAGGCCAACCAGCTCGCCGTGTCCGCCTCGGCCGTCGCCAACCACGGCGGCGAGGTGGTGGCGCGCGTGGTGCAGACCATGGAGTCGATCCACACCTCGTCGCACAAGATCGTCGAGATCATCGGCGTGATCGAAGGCATCGCCTTCCAGACCAATATCCTGGCGCTCAATGCCGCGGTGGAAGCCGCCCGCGCCGGCGAACAGGGCCGCGGCTTCGCCGTGGTGGCCGGCGAAGTGCGCGCGCTGGCGCAGCGCTCGGCCAGCGCGGCCAAGGAGATCAAGAGCCTGATCGACGCCTCGGTGGCGCAGGTCGGCGAAGGCAGCGCGCTGGTCGGCCAGGCCGGCAGCACCATGGCCGAGATCGTCGAGAGCGTGAAGCGCGTCACCGACATCATGGGCGAAATCACCGCCGCCACCCAGGAACAGACCACCGGCATCGAGCAGGTCAACCAGGCCATCACGCAGATCGACGAGACCACGCAGCAGAACGCCGCCCTGGTGGAACAGGCCTCGGCCGCCACCCAGGCGCTGGAAGACCAGGCACGCCTGCTGCTGCAGGCGGTCGGCACCTTCCGGCTGGACGCGGGCGCTGGCATCGAGGCCGCGCCGCCGGCGTCCGCGCAGCCAGTACAAGCCGCCCGCGCCGGCAAACCCGAGGCCGGCGCGGGCGCCACGCAGGGCACGGCGCCGCGCTCCCCCCGGCAGCCGGCGCGTCCGGCCCGGCTGCCGGCGCAGCGCCTGGAGCCGGCGATGGCACAGCCGCAACGGCAGGCCGCGGCGGCGCGCGCGGCCGCGGCATCGTCGGACGATTGGGAGCAGTTCTGAGCCGCGCTTCGCCGCGCGACGGACCCGCTCAGCGCATCGCTTCCACCTCCACCTGGGAGCGCGGTATCCCGGTCGACGGCGACGGATCGTCGGCGAAGGGCTTGCAGCCGGCCTGGCGGCCGTCCTCGACGAGCCAGCCAGTCATCGATGATGCCCGTCTTCGTTCTCCATGCAGGCCGCCGGCACGGCGCCGGCCGACGATCGTTGCGGTACGCACGGTGCATGCGGCACACCATCGCCGAGCGCGGCGAAACCGCGCGCCAGGTCGGTGATCAGGTCCTCCACGCCTTCCAGTCCGATATGCAGGCGGACCAGCGGCGTGCTGCCGGACCAGTCGCCGACCGAGCGCGCGCGGGCCATGTCGGCCACCGTGGCCAGGCTCTCGAAGCCGCCCCAGCTGGCGCCGATGCCGAACAGCGACAGGCTGTCGACGAAGCGCTCGGCCGCGGCCAGGCCGCCGCTGCGCAGCGCGAACGACAGCAGGCCGTTGGTGCCGCGGCAGTCGCGCCGCCACAGCGCGTGGCCGGGGTCGCCGGGCAGCGCCGGGCAGTACACGCGCGCCACCTCGGGCCGCGCCTGCAGCCACTGCGCCACCGCCAGCGCGCCGGCCTGGTGCTGGGCCAGACGCGCGCCCAGCGAGCGCATGCCGCGCTGCACCAGGTAGGCATCGTCGGCGCTGACCGCCATGCCGAAGGCGTCGGCCAGCGCGGCCAGCCGCGGCCAGGCGGCCTCAGTGGTGCAGACGGTGCCCATCATCACGTCGGAATGGCCGCCCAGGTACTTGGTGGCGGCCATCAGCGAGATGTCGGCCCCCAGCGCGAGCGGCTGGTACAGCAGGCCTGAACCCCAGGTGTTGTCGGCCGCCACCAGCGCGCCGTGCGCGTGCGCCAATGCGGCGATGGCGGGCAGGTCGCACATCTCGTAGGCCAGCGAGCCCGGCGCTTCCACGTAGACCAGCCGCGTCTCGGGCCGCAGGCGGCGCGCGAGGTCGCTGCCGTCGGCGGCATAGAAGCCGGCCGTCACGCCATGCTCGCGCAGGAAGCCGCCGGCCAGGTTGCGCACCGGCTCGTAGACGCAGTCGGGCAGCAGCACGTGCTCGCCGGGACGCAGGCAGGCGAGCAAGGTCATGGCGGCGGCGGCCAGGCCGCTGGGAAAGAGGCGGGTGCGGTAGCCGCCTTCGAGTTCGGTGACCATGTCCTCGAGCGCGAAGGCGGTGGGATTGCCGCGCGCGCCGTAGGTGAAGAGGCGTTCGCTGGCGCGGCGCGCGCGCATCTCGCGCATCTCGGCGGTGGAGGCGAACAGCACCGTGCTGGCGCGGACCACCGGCGGGTTGACCGGCTGCCCGCCCGGCACGTCGGCATGGCGGCCTGCTCGGGCAAGGCGGGTCGGAAGGGTGTGCTTCATGGTTGGCCTTCGGAATGGACGGGCGGAAGTGGTGGGCGGAGGCGGCCGGCGCAAGTGCGGACAGGCGGGGCGCGGCGCGGCCCCGGCGATCGCCTCGCAAGGGCCGTGCCGCCGCGGGGTCTTCAATCCAGGTGCGCGCCCGACAGCTTGACGATCTGCGACCAGCGCGAGATATCGCTCTTGAGCTGCGCGCCGAAGGCCTCGGGCGAACTGGCCACCACGTCGCTGCCGCCTTCGTTGATCTGGCGCACCACGTCGGGCTGGTGCAACACCTGCACCAGCGCGCGGTTCAGGTGCGCCACGCGCTCCGGCGGCGTGCCGGCGGGCACGAAGATGCCGTACCAGTCCTCGAAACGCAGGTTGCGGTAGCCCAGTTCCTCCAGCGTCGGCACCTTGGCGAACACGCCCAGCCGGCGCGGGCTGGTCACTGCCAGCGCGCGCATGCGCCCGGCCTGCACGAAGCCGGCCACCGACGAGGTCGAGGTGATCAGCACGTTCACCTGGCCGCCCAGCAGGTCGTTGATGGCCGGGCCCGCCCCCTTGTAGGGCACGTGCTGCAGCGAGACGCCGGCATCCTTGTCCAGCACCACGCCGACCAGGTGCGACAGCGTGCCGTTGCCCGGCGTGGCAAAGGTGATGCGCTGCGGCTGCGCCTTGGCCTGTGCGGCCAGCTCGGCGAAGGTCTGCCAGGGCGCGTTGGCCGCCACCACGATGGCCAGCGGCGCGGCGTTGATCTGCGTGACGGGCTTGAACTGCTTGACAGGATCGAAGCCCGGCGCGGCGTACAGCGTCGGGTTGACCGCCATCACCGAGACCTGCGAGGTCAGCAGGGTGTAGCCGTCGGCCTTGGACTCGGCCACCGAGCGCGTGCCGATATTGCCGCCGGCACCGCCGCGGTTGTCGACCACCGCCGACTGCCCCAGCACCTCGGCCAGGCGGCTGGAGACGATGCGCGAGACGGCATCGTTGCCGCCGCCCGCCGGGAATGGCGAGACGATGCGCAACGGCTGCGCCGGGTAACCGCTCACCGGTGGCAGCGGCGCCAGCGGCTGCGCGACCGCGGCCAGCGCCACGCTGCCGGCGGCGCCGCACGCCCCGGCCAGCGCCGCCAGGCGCGCCAGCGTGGTGCGCGCACGGCGCCGGACCGGCTGGCAGTGCGCGGGCGGGCCGCCGGACCCGGGGGTATGCAGCGGCGCGCGCAGGGACAGCGGCCGCGCGGCGAGCACGTGCGGCGCCGGCTTCCGGGCGGGCTTCAGGGCGGGCTTCAGGGCCGACGACAGCGCGCGCAGCAAGCGGGCGGAACGGCCTGGCGAGGGAAAGCGGAACATGAGACCTCCTGGGGGCGGATGGGTGAGTCCTGGCAAGGCGCGGGCCAAGGCCCGGCCGCGTGTCTGCACCTTCGAGCAAGGCGGGGAATCGTGGCCGCGCGACTCTGTCCGGCCCGGCGCGTCCGGCGTTGCCACGAGGGCGACGGCGCGGACAGCGGGCTCGGCCTGGCGGGGTCGCTTGCGGCGGTTCATGTCAGGCGGGTGGCGGATGGATGCCGGGTCGACGGCCGGTGGATCGCAGGTCGAAGGCCGGACGGCGGTGGTTCAGGCCGCCGGCAGGAAGCGGAACAGCGCCAGTTCCTGCGCATCGAGCTGGGCCACCAGCCCGGTTTCCCAGGCCAGGTAGCGGCGCGCCGCCTCCTTGTTGCCGTCATGCCGGTCGTGCACGAAGAACAGGAAGTCGATGCAGCGCGCGTCGGGCAGTGCCTCCGGTGCGCCGTTGCCGCGCCGCAGCGGCAGGCCGGCGGCCTCCCAGGCCTCGATGCCGCCGGCCAGGCGGCGCACGTCGCCATAGCCGAGCGCGGCGAGGTCGGCCGCCGCCAGCGCGGCGAGGTCGGCCTCGCCCACGATCACCAGCGTGGTGTCGCGCGGCACGCCGGCCAGGTCGGCCGCCAGGCGCGGCCGGATCGACCACAGGCTGCCCGGCACGCGCGCGGCGCGGAAGGCCATGCCGGGGCGCAGGTCGAGCGCGGCCATCTGCTGCGCGGCGAGGCCGTCGCGCAGCTCGCCCGGCGCCACCTCGGCCAGTGCGTTGCCGGCACCGGCGGCCAGCGGTGCCGGCGCCGCCAGTCCGGCGGCGCGTCCGGCCTCGAGGCCGCCCGCCAGCACCACCGCGTCGTGGCCCATCTGGCGCAGCCAGCTCGCCACCACCAGCGCGCGCACGCCTTCCGCGTCGAACAGCACCAGGCGCGCGCGGCGCACGCCGAGATACTGGTCGGTGGCCTGGATCAGCTGGCCGCCGGGCGTGTGCTGCGCGCCGGGCAGCGAACCGGCGGCGAATTCCTCGGGCGTGCGCACGTCGCACAGGAAGGTGCTGCGGTCCGCATCGGCCAGCCATTGCGCGGCGGTGGCGGCATCGATGCGCGGCACGCCGGCGCGGCCGGCCAGCGCCTCGGCGGCCTGCCGCGCGGCCTCCTGCCCGGCCGGCCGGGTGTGCTCGGGATAGTGGGCGGTGCCGCCATGCTCCAGCGTGAAATCGTTCAGGTACCAGCCCTGCGTGCCGTTCTCCAGCGCGTAGACCGGGTTGGGCACGCCGAGGTTGATCAGGGTCTGCGCGCCGATGATGCTGCGCGTGCGGCCGGCGCAGTTGATCACGATCGGCGTGGACGGATCGGGCACCAGGTCGCGCAGGCGCCAGGCCAGCTCGCCGTTGGGGCAGCAGCGCGCGCCGGGAATGTTCATCTTGCGGAATTCGCCGAGCGGACGGCCGTCGAGCACCACCGGCGCTGCCGCGCCCGCCTGCAGCGCGGCCAGCTCGGCGGCGCTGACGCGCGGCGTGCCGTAGTGGTGCTCGGCCAGCTCGCCGAAGGTCTTGGACGGCACGTTGACGCCGGCGAACAGCACGTAGCCGGCGGCCTGCCAGGCGGGCACGCCCCCGGCCAGCGTGAAGACGCGGCGGTAGCCCAGGGCCGCCGCGGCGCGCGCGGCCAGCGCGGCCACGCCGTCGCCGTCGTCGGCCAGCACGATGCGCGTGGCCAGGCTGGGCGCGAGGCGGCCGAGGTCGAGCTCGAAGCGGCTGTAGGGCAGCGGCACGGCGAGGAAGGGATGCCCCTCGCCGTACTGGCCGTGCTCGCGCACGTCGAACAAGGCGATCTCCTCGTCGTCGTGCAGCCAGGCCTTCAGGGTGCGGGCATCGATGGTTTCCGCCGCGGGGCGGTTAGCGGGCGTGGACATAGGGTGTGTCGGGCAAGGTTCGGGCAGGTCGCCGGCCAGCACGAGAGGGACGACGCTGGAGGCAACCGGCAGAAAACGGGCAAGAAAGCAGGCAAAAGGAGAAAAAACGGGCAAAAGCGGGCCCCGACTCTCCGCGCGGGGAGGCTCGATCCGCAAAGGTCCGATCAGGCGTGTGGCGATGGCGGCGGCGTGCCGGCACGGCAGTCCGTGCCGGCACGCCGCTCAGGCGCGCGGCAGGTTCAGCGCCGCGTCTGCACGCCGACCTGCATCACCTGGCAGGTGCCTTGCTCCAGGTCGAAGCTGAGGCGCTCGGTCAGCGTCTCCAGCGCGCGGCCGTACATATGCAGGTGGCGGATGACGTCGTCGCCGCGGATCTCCACCGAGTGGATGTCGTCCGGCAGCAGGGCGATGCCGGTGCCGGGACCGACCTCGACGGTATGCGAGTGCGCCAGCGTGCCGAAGCCGGGACGGCTGCCGTCGTCGGTGCGCCGGTAGACGTCGTTGTATTCGATGCCGCTGACCCCGGCCACGCAGGCCCAGGTGGTGTGGTTGTGCGGCGGGATGCGCTTGCCGGGGCGCATCACGTTCAGGTAGAGCGCGTAGGTCTGGTCGGGATCCTCGGCGATCAGGTAGCGCGCCTGGCGCTCGCCCGCCTCGGGCGGCGGATAGTCGCCCTCCGACCACAGTTCGGGCCGCGCGGCGAGGTCCTGCACGCGCGCCAGCACCTGGGCCAGCGCGGGACGCGTGACGCCCGCCATCTCTACAATATTCCTGATGGATTGAAGGGTCTCATCCACCGTCGACTTGCGTTGCTGTGCCACCGACATGTCTCTAGAATCCTTATATGGATATGATTTTTTCGTGCGATTTTTCGCATCGGTCATCTCACTGTAAAGAAATCCCTGTGGCGATACCACTTAGCCACCCAAGAAAATCCATTAGCAAACCTGATGAATGGAAACCTTCGATCTTGATCTGCTGCGCACCCTGGTGACCATCGCCGACTGCGAGACATTCGGCGCCGCCGCGGTCAAGCTCGACCGCACCCAGTCGGCGGTCACGCAGCAGATGCAGCGGCTGGAGGAGCAACTCGGCCTGAACCTGTTCGAGCGCCAGGGCCGCAACAAGCAGCTCAGCCGGCACGGCGACAAGCTATTGGAATACGCGCGCCAGTTGCTGGCACTCAACGATGAGGCGCTGCGGGTGATGCGCGAGGGTGACCTGACCGGCTCGCTGCGCATCGGCGCGCCGCACGACGTGGCCGATACGCTGCTGCCGGGCCTGCTGTCGCATATCGCGCGCGCCTCGCCCGCACTGCGGCTGGAGATCCACGTGGGACGCAGCCCCTTCCTGATGGAATCGCTGCGCCGCGGCGAGATCGACCTGACCCTGTCGACGCGCGAGGACAGCGCGCTGGACGGCTTCCCGCTGCGCACCTCGCCCACCATCTGGGTCTGCGCGGCGGACTTCGCCTACGAACGCGGCGCACCGGTGCCGCTGATCCTGGCCGACGAACCCAGCCTGTTCCGCCGGCTGGCGCTGGACGCGCTCAAGGAAAGCGGTGTGCCGTGGCGCGCGGCCTACCTCGCGCCCAGCCTGATCGGCATCAAGGCCGCCATCCGCGCAGGGCTGGGCGTGACCGCGCGCAGCATCGACCTGCTGGGCGCCGACATGCGGGTGCTGGGGGACAAGGACGGGCTGCCGCGCTTGCCCGACGTGACCTACTACCTGTGGGCGCGGCCGAACGCGGTCAATCCGGTGGCGCGCCAGGTGTTCCTGATGCTCAAGGCGACGCTGCAGCGGGGGCTGGGGGCAGGCTGAAGCAGCGACGCTGCGGTGCGATGGCACTGCGGCGGCGGGCCATGCACCCGGCCGCCGCCCATGCCGCCCGCTCTGCTTGTGTCACGCTGGCTTCGGTCGCCCTCGACTCAGTCGCCCTTGAAGCCGGATGCCTTGATGACCGGGCCCCAGCGTTCCGACACGCCGCTGACATAGCGCGCCACCTCCTCGGGCGAGGAACCGGCCAGCAGGTCGTAGCCGGTACGCTCCAGCTTGTCGCGCACATCGCCCATCGCCAGCGCCTTGCGCACCGACTGCTGCCACTGCCCCAGCACAGCGGGCGGCGTGGCGGCCGGCGCATAGAGCAGGTAGCGCGAGGCGGCCACCAGCTCCGGATAGCCGGCCTCGGCAAAGGTGGGCACGGCTGGCAGCGCGTCGGCGCGCCGCTCGCCGGCCACGGCCAGCACGCGCAGCTTGCCGGCGCGATGGTATTCGACGAAGGTGGTGGTGGCATCCATGCCGGCGGCGATCTGCTTGCCCAGCACCTCGGTGACCAGCGGGCTGCCGCCACGGTAGGGCACGATGGTGCTGCCGGTGCGCGCACGCGCGACGAACTCGGTGGCGAGGAAATGCAGCAGCGTGCCGACCGTGCTGATGCCGATCGAGTGAGCCTTCGGCTCGGCCCGCGCGGCCTGCACGAACTGCGCCAGCGTCTTGTAGGGCGCGTCGGCCGGCACCGCCAGGCCGAACTGCACACCCGCCACGTCGGTGATCGCGGTGAAGTCGGTGGCCGGCTGGTAGCGCAGGTTGCTGTAGATCAGCGGCGCGATCACCATGGTGTCGACCGGCGTCAGCAGGACCGTGCCGCCGTCGGCCGGCGCGTGCTTGAGCGCCTCGGCGGCGACGCGGGTGCCGGCGCCGGGCCGGTTGTCGACCAGCACGGTGCGCCCCAGCGTGTCCTTCAGCTTCTCGGCCAGCAGGCGCCCCATGAAGTCCGCCGGGCCGCCCGGCGGGAAAGGTACGATGATGCGCGCCACCGACTGGGCACTCGTGGCGCTGGCGGCGCGCGGCAACGCTGCGCCGGCACAGAGCGCGGCGGCGCCGGCCAGCCAGGCGCGCCGCGAATAGCGGGACGCGCCCGCGTGGTTGTCGTCTTGCATGTCTCCTCCTGGTTGCTGCCTGTGTTTTCGCCAGGCTAGTGGTCGTACGGCTTGTTGTCCTGCTGCGCGGCGGCGCACCGCGCGGCGTCGCACCGCATGCCGTGGCCCGGCGCGCTGCGACCGTCCGGGACGCCGCGCGGCGCCCGCCGCCGTTCAGCGCGCGCTGAACGGCAGAAAGCCTGCCGCCCGCTCGATGACTTCGCCGGCGCGCAGCAGCAGGTCTTCGCGGAAGCGCCACGCCACCAGTTGCACCCCCATCGGCACACCACCGGCCAGGCCGGTGGGCACCGACAGGCCCGGCACGCCCAGGCCGGCGGTGGCCAGCAGCGGGCTCTGCGCCGCCACCAGCGCGCGCATGTCTTCCACGCTGCCGGTATCCATGTCCTGCCGCACCGGGCGCTGCCACGACACCGGCATCAGCACCAGCGGATAGCGCTCGAAGAACACCGCCCACTGGCGCGCCAGCGTCTGGCGGCGCGCCAGGCCGTCGAGGAAACCGTCGCGGTCGGTTTCGGCCATGCCTTCCATCATGTTGTGCAGGCTGCGGCGGATGGCCTCGTCGCCGTGCTCGCGCACGCCCGCGACGACGCTGCGGCGCGCGTCGTCGGTGGTCAGGGTGCGCCACAGTTCGGCGGCCTCGAGGAAGCCGGGCAAGGCAGCCTCCTCGACCACGTAGCCGGCCGCCTGCAGCCAGCCGGCGGCCTGATCGAGTGCCGCGCTCACGGCGGGATCGACGGCAATGCCCGGGCAGTGCCGGAACAGCGCCACGCGCAGCGGGCCCGCCGGCAGCGGCAGTTCCAGCGGCACCGGTACCCATGACGGATCGCGCGCATCATGGCCGGCCATGGCGTGGAAGCCCAGGCGCAGGTCACCCACGCTGCGCGCCAGCGGCCCTTGTACCGACATCAGTTGCGGCGTGATGCTGCGCTCGGCGGTGGCACTCGGGTTGTAGGCGGGGACGCGGCCCACGGTCGGACGCAGGCCGGCCACGCCGCAGGCATAGGCCGGATAGCGAATCGAGCCGCCGATGTCGTTGCCATGCGCGAGCGCGCCCATGCCGGTGGCCACCGCGGCAGCCGCGCCGCCGCTGGAGCCGCCGGGGGTGACGGCTGGGTCCCAGGGATTGAGCGTGCGTCCGTGCAGGCCGTTGTCGGTGAACCAGCGCCACGAATAGGTCGGCGTATTGCTGCGCCCGACGATGATGGCGCCGGCGGCACGCCATTGCGCCACCAGCGGCGCATCCTCGCGCGCGATGTGGTCGCGCAGCGGGATCACGCCGTTGCTGGTGGCATGGCCGGCCTGGTCGACGTTGATCTTGATGGTGACCGGCACGCCGTGCAGCGGGCCCAGCGCGGCGCCCGCGGCGCGCGCGCGGTCGGCGGCATCGGCGCTGGCCAGTGCCGCGTCGGCCAGCACCTCGGTGAGCGCGTTGACGCGCGGATTGCATTGCGCGATGCGCTCCAGCACGCTGGCGGTGACTTCGCGGCAGGACACATCGCCATGGCGGACGGCCGCCGCGACTTCGGCGGCGCTCAGGGACCACAGTGCAGCTTGGGCAGGCATGGTGCAGGACTCCACAAGTTGAGGGTGAGGGCAAAAGCGATCCCCGCCGCCCGCTTGCGGAAGAAGCGGGCGGTCCTGCGTCAGGCAGCGTCAGGCAGCGTCAGGCAACCGTCAGGCAACGATCAGGCAGCTGTCAGGCAGCGGGGCGGAACCCGGCGCGCGGCTGGCCGCGCGCCGGCGGAAACAGTGGCAGCGCGCTCAGTCGCCTGGCTCGGCGCCGGTCAGCAGGCCGGCGCGGTCCATGCGCGCCTCGGCCTCCAGCGCCAGCGCCTCCGCGCATGCCATGTGCTCGCGCATCAGCTCACGCGCGCGCGCCGCGTCGCGCGCACGGAAGGCGTCCATCAGCCCGGTGTGGCTGTGCAGGACGTCC
This sequence comes from Cupriavidus sp. USMAHM13, assembly GCF_001854285.1. Taxonomy (NCBI): domain Bacteria; kingdom Pseudomonadati; phylum Pseudomonadota; class Betaproteobacteria; order Burkholderiales; family Burkholderiaceae; genus Cupriavidus; species Cupriavidus sp. USMAHM13. The sequence goes on along the minus strand of NZ_CP017752.1, from coordinate 1,039,844 downwards.
TCGTCGAAGCGGTCGAAGCCATCCTGCGCGTGGCGCACGATGATGACGCGGCGGATGATGTCGTTGAGCAGGCGGCAGAACAGTGCCAGCATCGGGCTGTCGCAGGCGTCGGCGAGGCGGTCGTGGAACAGCAGGTCGGCCTCGCGCCGCGCGTTCCAGTCGGCGCTGCCGCCGTGCGCCGGATGGCTGAGGCCGATCAGCGCCTCCAGTTCCGCCAGGTCGGCCTCGCTCAGCCGGGTCGCCACGTTCGCGGCCAGTTCGGGCTCAACGGCGCGCCGCAGCGCGTACAGCGTCCTGATGTCGACCGGCTGGAAGTAGAGATAGCTCGACACCGCATCCAGGCAGCGCTCATAGGAGGGCGGCGTCAAGGTGGCGCCGCCGTTGGGCCCGGTGCTGACCGACACCAGGCCCTGCACCTGCAGCGCGGCCAGCGCCTCGCGCACGGTACCGCGCGAAACGCCGAGCTGCTCGATCAGCGCCGCTTCCTGCGGCAGCCGGTCGCCGGCCTGCTGCTCGGTATCGACGATCCAGCGCTTGATGCCGGCCACCACCTGGTCCGAGCGCTTGATGCGCTTGCCGGCGGGGAGCGGGGGCTTGGGAGGAAGGCTCATCGGCTTCGGTCTATTTATGATGATAAATAGGATAAATAGCACCGGGCATCGATTCGATCCAGTGAGGGTGTTCCCTTAGCCGGCGGCGCGGCCGCTCCGCCGCCAGCGCGAAGGATTCACCTTGCATTTCGTATCGATCGATATAGTATGTTCTGTATCGATCGACATAAAACAGTGCGCGCGCTGCCTGCCTCATGCCAAGACCCCGCGAATTCAACGAAGCCGATGTGCTCGACGCCGCCACCGACGCGTTCTGGGCACACGGCTACGAAGCCACTTCGACGCGCGACCTGGTGCGCGAGACAGGACTGACCCAGCCGAGCCTGTACAACGCCTTCGGCGACAAGCGCGCGCTGTTCCGGCGCGTGCTGGAGCATTACCTGGAGCGCTCGCTGCGTGAGCGCATGGCACGCCTCGAAGGTGCGCACGCACCCGCCGAGGCGATCGCGGCCTTCTTCGGCGAGACCGTCGAGCGCTCGCTGAACGATCCGCTGCGGCGCGGCTGCCTGCTGGTCAACTCGGCGCTGGAGGCCCGGCCCGAGGATGCCGAGCTGAGCGCCGCCATCGCGCAGGAGATCGGGCAGATCGAGGCCTTCTTCGTGCGTTGCCTGCGCGCCGCCCAGGCCCGGGGCGCGCTGCCGGCGGCCACCCCGCCCGAAACCGGCGCCGCCCACCTGCTGGCCGTACTGCTGGGCGTGCGGGTGCTGGCGCGCACACGCCCGGAGCGCACCCTGATCACTACCGCCGCGGCGAGCGCGCTGCGCTTGCTCGGCCTGCCGCCGATGCCACCGATTGCGCCGGCCGGCGACGCCGCCGCCGCCGCACCCTCCGCGCCGCGCGACTCGCCGCGCCACCGCTAGGCGTCTGCGTGCCGCGCCGGGCACCAGCGGACGCGGCCCCCCACCCTGCCATCCCCGCCGCCGGCGCCAGCGCCGGCCGGCCCCTCTGCGACCCGCGCCACCGTTGCCGCGCGCCGCCAAGGACCCGTCATGCCTGAATCCAGCATCGCCACCGCCGCGAGCGGGGCCGCCAGCCCGGCGGCGAGCCCCGCCGCAAGCCCCGCGGCCGGCAACGTCGCCCTCGCCATCCTGGCCGGCTTCAGCGCCAGCCTGCTGGCCATCGGCCTGGCCCGCTTCGCCTACACACCGCTGATCCCGCCGCTGATCCAGGCGCACTGGTTCACCGCCGCGCAGGCCGTCACGCTGGGCGCGGCCAACTTCGCCGGCTACCTCGCCGGCGCCCTGCTCGGCCGCCCGCTGGCGCGCGCCGCCGGCAACCGCGCCGCGCTGCGGGCGATGATGCTGCTGGCTACCGCGGCGTTCTTCGCCTGTGCCTATCCCCTCTCGGTCAGCTGGTTCTTCCTGTGGCGCTTCGCCTCCGGACTGGCGGGCGGCGCCATCATGGTGCTGGCCGCCTCGGCGGTCCTGCCGCACATCCCGGCGACCCGGCGCGGTTTTGCCGGCGGCATGATCTTCGTCGGACTCGGCGTCGGCATCGCCGCCTCGGGCACGCTGATTCCGCGCCTGCTGCAGCAAGGCCTGCAGCAGACCTGGCTGGGCCTGGGCGTGCTCGCCCTGCTGCTGACCGCCGTGAGCTGGTTCGGCTGGCCGGCGGACCCACCTCCGGCAGCCGCCGCTGCGAGCCCGCATACCACCGCGCACACCACCCCGCCCCACGCCGCGCCGGCTCCGCGCAAGGCACTGGCGCTGCTCTATGCCCAGTACGCCGCCAACGCCCTCGGACTGGTGCCCGTCATGATGCTGCTGGTCGACTACGTGGCACGCGGACTCGGACGCGGCGCCGCGACCGGCGCCGCCTGCTGGGTGCTGTACGGCGCCGCCGCCATCGCCGGCCCGCTGGCCTGCGGCTACATCGCCGACCGCATCGGCTTTGCCAAGGCCTACCGCATCGCCCTGGCCCTGCAGGTCATCGGCACGGCCCTGCTGGTGCTCAGCAGCAACGCCATCGCCATCGGCCTGGCCACGGTCATCCTGGGCGCCCTCACACCCGGCGTGGTGACGCTGGTGCTGGGCCGCGTCAACGCCCTGCTGCCGCACGATCCCGCCGCCCAGCGCGCGGCATGGAGCCGCGCCACCACGGCCTTCGCGCTGTGCCAGGCGGCCGGCGGCTATGGCTACGCATGGCTGTTCGCCCGTTCGCACGGGCATTACACGCTGATCTTCGCCTGCGGCACGGTCGCGCTGGTGCTGGCGTGGGTGGCGGATGTGGTGGGGGGAAGCGCTGCGGGGGAAGGCCGCTTGGCGGCTTGAACAGGCATCGCGCCGCCGGGCCCGTGGCGCCACCGCCGACGGGCGGCGGCCGTGGTTCTCCTCAGTGCGCCGTGCCCGGCTTGCAGTCCTCGACCCACCCCGCCACGCGGTTCTCGCTCATCAGCGGCCGCCATTCGCCCGCGCTGCGGATTTCCACATTGGTGCCCGCCTGGGCCCGGCGCAGGCTGATCAGGTAGAAGTAGCGGTAGTCGGCGCTCTCGGCATAGCCGACCCGCACGTCGACCTTGCCCGGTTCCGGGTAGGCGACGATGCTGGCGTCCTGGTCGAGCCGTGCCTTCAGGCACAGCACGAGGTCGCTGGTACTGGCCGGCGAGTGGATGCGGCGGGGTTCCTTGGCCTGGATGTAGTCGGCGCTGACGCCGTTGGCGCAGGCGGCGAGCAGGGGTGCGGCGATGGCGCCGGCCAGCATGAGCCGAGCTTTGGACATGCAATCTCCGATGGTGGATGGATCCGCACATGGTACACGCCGGCGGCGGGCCGGCGCGGGGCCGGCGGGCGCTGCCGGGCGGCTGTCGGGCGCAACCGCCGGACACTGCAGTCAGACGCTGCCGGCGAAGCGGCGCAAGCCGGCGAAATCGGTGATCTCGATGGAGCCGCGCGCGCAGTGCAGCAGGCCGCGGCCTTCGAGGTCCTTGAGGATCTGGTTGACGGTCTGGCGCGAGATCGACAGCATGGCGCCGAGCTGGTCCTGCTGCACGCGGATCACGCGCTTGCTGCCGTCGCTGCGCGCGCCGTAGCCGCCGGCGATGGCCAGCAGGCGTTGCGCCAGCCGCAGCGGCGCGGGCAGCAGCACGGTGCCTTCGATGGCCTGGAAGGCCAGCCGCAGCTTCTGCGCGATCAGTTGCCCGAAGGCCTGCCAGTGGGCCGGGTGCCCGGCCAGGAAGGCGTGCAGTTCCGGATGACGGATCTGCAGCAGCAGGGTGTCGGTGTCGATCCAGGCGTCGTGCATATGGGGCTGGGGATCGAACAGGGCCACCTCGCCGAACCATTGCGGCGATTCGGCGATGGCCAGCAGCGCCTGGCGGCCGTCGGCCGAGGTATTGGTCATGCGGATGGCGCCGTCGACGACGAAGTACAGGCCGTCGGGCAGGTCGCCGCGCCCGAACAGGCGCTGCCCCGCCACGAGCGCGCGCGGCCGCGCGGTCTGCGCGATCCACTGCTGCAGTTCAGCGCCGAGGCCGGCGAACCAGGCGCTCGAGCGCAGCGCGGCCTGCCGGGCTTCCGGGGTGGACAAGCGGGACATGGCGTCGAGCGGCGTCAATCGCTGCCTTATGTCGGGAAGACGACATTGTAATCGGGCCTTCCCTGCAAAGATCGTCGCCACTCCGTCCTGTCGCAATCCCTGCCAGAAGGAACCTGCCCATGGCCACCGCGCTCGCCCCCGATCCCTACAAACGTGACTTTCGCACCGCTTTCACCGCGATCCGCAAGTTGCTGCAGAACGGCCACGACACCGCCCAGGTGTTCCTGATCATGCGCGCGCTCAACGGGCCGTCCATGCCGAAGAACTACGCCCGCCTGCTGAGCACGCCCGAGGGACGCCGGCTGGCCTACCGCCGTACCGAGCTGGCCGAGCGCCTCTCCGATCCGGCCTTCATCGCCAGCTTCGCGCCCGGCACGGTCGGCGCGGCCTACCGCGACTTCCTGGAGGCGACCGGCTACAGCGCCAACGGCCTGGCCGAGGTGTCCAACCTCAACAACGAGCCCCTGATCGAAGACGCCTACACCTGGTTCGGCCGGCGTACGCGCGACGTGCACGACATCTGGCACGTGATGACCGGCTACCGCGCCGACGAGAGCCTCGGCGAAGCGGCGCTGGTCGCCTTCAGCTACGCGCAGACGGGCGGCCTGGGCTGGGCCTTCATCGCGGTGGCGGCAGCGCTCAAGAGCCTGCGCCTGACTGGCAGCGCCGCCTTCGCGCGCGCCGTGTGGGAAGGCTACCGCCTGGGCCGGCGCGCCCGCTGGCTGCTGGCCGAAGACTACGAGACGCTGCTGCACGAGCCCATCGAGGCGGCGCGCGAGCGCCTGGGCATCAGCCAGCCGGCGCGCTACCTGGCCTGCAATCCGATGCAGGAGTGGCACGCCTGAGAGGGCGGCCGGTGCGCTGGCGGTGCGATCCGACCGATCGACCTGGTCAGCCGGGCCGGCCTGATGCCTGCCCGGCCGCCGGCGGCCAGCCCGGCCATGCCGGCTGCGGCGCGTGGCGCTTGGACCAGAGATCGATCTGGTCCAGTACCTGCAGCAGTTCCAGGCCGCTGTCGCTGATGCCGTAGGCCACCCCGCGCGGGAAGGTCTGCAACTGGGTCCGCTCCACCAGGCCGCGCCGCTCCAGGCCGTCGAGACGCACCGACAGCACCTTGGGCGCGATGCCCGGCAGGCAGCCCGCAAGTTCACCGTGACGCAGCGGCCCGGCGCCGCGCAGATGCCACAAGATCAGCGCGTTCCAGCGGTGGCCGAGGAAAGCCAGCCAGTCCTCGACCGGGCAGGCGGCCGGCCGGCGCAGGGCGGGCAGATCGGGCTGCATCTGCGGCTGTGCCGCGGCGGCAGCCGCGCCGCCACCCCGGGCATCGCCAAGGCCATCACCGGGGCCATCGCGAAAGCCATCGCCAAGCGGCCCGCCGAAGGCATCGGCCTTGCCGGCCGCATCCTGTCCTGCTCGCAACACCCTGCACTCCTTCCCGTTTGGATAGCGCTGGCGCGCCGTGGTCTGATCGCGGCCCGATCTACCAGGAAAGCCGAGCTTCCCCACCATGTCCGCCCCGTTCCAGGTCATGACGCCCGCCGCGATGAATGAAACCTTCGCACGCGCGTTCAACAGCCGCCGCCTCGAAAACCTGCTGGCCCTCTATGAGCCCGACGCCATCCTGAAGACCGATGGCGCCACGCCCGCCTTCGAGGGCGCGGGCCAGATCGCCGGCGCGCTCGGCCAGTTGCTGGTCGTGCCCGGCACCATGCGCTCGCTCAACAACTTCTGCCTGCAGCATGGCGAGCTGGCCCTGCTGCGCGCGGATTATGCCATCCACGACGACAGCGGCGCGCTGGTGCTGGCAGGAAGTTCGGCCGAGATCGTGCGCCGGCAGCCGGACGGCAGCTGGCGCTACGTGGTGGACCACGCCACCGGCGCCAGCCTGCCGCGCGTGGCCTGACGGCCCAATTCCCTGCCGGCGGCGTGGGATCGCGCTGCCGCCGGCAGGATCCGGCCGCCCGGAGTAGACTCGCCTGCCATGCCCGCCGTGGCCGCCGGCCCGGCGCGAACCCGCAGGAGCATCTAGATGAGTCGCCTCTTCTCGCCGCTGTCGATCGGCACGCTGCAGCTCGCCAACCGCATCGTCATCGCGCCGATGTGCCAGTACTCCGCCGAAGACGGCAACGCCACCGACTGGCACATGATCCACCTCGGCCAACTCGCCCTGTCCGGCGCGGGCATGCTGATCCTGGAGGCCTCGGCGGTCTCCCCCGAGGGGCGCATCACGCCCTACGACCTGGGCCTGTACAACGAAGACAACGCCGCGGCGCTGGCGCGCGTGCTGCGCGCGGTGCGCGCCAATGCGCCGATCGCGGTGTCGATCCAGCTGGCGCACGCCGGACGCAAGGCATCCAGCCGCGCGCCCTGGCAGGGCGGCAGCCAGATTCGCCCGGACGAGCCGCTCGGCTGGAAGACGGTGGCGCCGTCGGCGGTGCCGCATGCCGAGGGAGAAGACCCGCCGCATGCGCTGACCCTCGATGAGATGGCGCAGATCCGCGAGGACTTCGCCGCCGCCGCACGCCGCGCCGCCGCGCTCGGCCTGGACGGCATCGAGCTGCATGCCGCGCATGGCTACCTGCTGCACCAGTTCTTGTCGCCGCTGGCCAACCACCGCGACGACGCCTACGGCGGCAGCCTGGAAAACCGCATGCGCTTCCCCATCGAGGTGTTCGACGCGGTGCGCGCCGCCTTCCCCGCCGACAAGCCGGTGTGGGCGCGCATCTCGGCCACCGACTGGGTGCCGGGCGGCTGGGATATCGATGGCACGGTGGCCCTGTCGCAGGCGCTCAAGGCGCGCGGCTGCGCCGCCATCCACGTCACCACCGGCGGCGTCTCGCCGCAGCAGGCGATCAAGCTGGGGCCGGGCTACCAGGTGCCGTACGCGCAGCGCGTCAAGGCCGAGGTGGGCCTGCCCACGCTGGCGGTGGGGCTGATCACCGAGCCGCAGCAGGCCGAGTCCATCCTCGCCAACGACGAGGCCGACGCCGTCTCGCTGGCGCGCGCCATGCTGTACGATCCGCGCTGGCCGTGGCATGCCGCCGCCGAGCTGGGCGCACAGGTCAGCGCGCCCAAGCAGTACTGGCGCTCGCAGCCGCGCGAGTTCAAGGACCTGTTCCTCGGCGCCAGCTTCGGCCAGCGCTGAGCGTCCGCCCTGCCCTTGCGCGACCTTCCCGATCTACCCCGACCTTCCACGGAGCCTGCCTTGCTGTTCGTCTTCCACCTGCTCGACAAACCCGGCGCCGCCGAGCTGCGCCTCAGCGTGCGCCCTGAGCACAGGGCCTACCTGGCCGCCGCCGCCGAGCGCATCGCATTCGCCGGTCCGCTGCTGTCCGACGACGGCGCCGCCATGGTCGGCAGCCTGCTGGTGATGGACTTCCCCGACCGCGAGGCCGCGCGGGCCTGGCTGGCGGCGGAGCCCTTCACGCGCGCGGGGCTCTACGCCTCGACCTCGCTGCTGGCCTTCAATAACCTCTGGCCGCAGAAGACGGGCTTCCCCGCGGCCTGAGCCCGGCGCCCGACCGGGCCGGCCATGCGCGGCCGCCGCCGCGCGCCGGCCAGCCGCGCAGCCAGGCGGCGGCGGCGGCCTCGATCAGCAGGCACACCGCCAGGTAGAGCAGCGCCACCGCCGCGAACACTTCGGCGGCGTGGCCCATGCTGCGGCCGTTGACCTGGGCCGCCACCGTGGCCAGTTCGCTCACGCCCACGATATAGGCCAGCGAGGTGTCCTTGGCCAGCGCCACCCAGGTGTTGGCCAGCGACGGCAGCATGGTGCGCAGGGCCTGCGGCAGCAGCACCGAGCCGAGCGCCCGCGCCGGCGTCATGCCCAGCGCCAGCGCCGCCTGGCGCTGGCCGGGACCGAGCGCGGCGATGCCCGCCTGCAGGGTCTGCGCCACGTAGGCCGCGCCGATGGCGGCCAGCGCCACCACCACGGTCGAGACTTCGCCCACATGCACGCCCGCCACCATCGGCAGCAGGAAGTAGGTCCAGAACACCAGCATCAGCACCGGTACCGCGCGCAGCAGCGCCAGCATGGCGCGCAGCGGCGCGGCCACGCCGCGTGGCGCCAGCTCGAGCAGCACCGCCAGCGCGATGCCCGCCAGCGTGGCGCCGGCGCAGGCCAGCAGGGCCATCCACAGCGTCAGTGCCGCGCCGGCCAGCGGCCCCTGCGGAAACGCGCCCTTGAGCAGGTAGGGAAGCTGGTGCCAGACCAGCGCCAGGCCGGACAGGTCGGTCGACAGGTCAACCATGGCGCGACAGGCTCCAGCCAACCCGCCGCAGCAGCGGCGGCACGCCCGCCTGCAGCAGCAGGATCAGCGCCACGTAGAGCAGCGTGGCCAGGCCGAAGGCCTGGAAGGTCAGCAGGCTGTCGGTCTCGACCTGGCGCGCGGCATAGGAGAGTTCGGCGAAGCCGATGGCCATCGCCAGCGAGGTGTTCTTGATGGTCTGGCAGAACTGGCCGAGCAGCGGACGCGCGGCGATACGCAAGGCCTGCGGCAGCACCACGCGCCAGAACGCCGACGATGGCGTGAAACCCAGCGCCAGCGCCGCCTGCGCCTGTCCGCGCGGCACCGCCGCCAGCCCCGCCTCCAGCTCCTGGGCATAGAAGGCGCTGGCATACAGGCCGATGCCGGCCAGGCTGGCCAGGCACTCCAGCGAGGGCGCCGGCAGGTGCAGGCCCGCCACCGTCACGCCGGGCCACGCCGTCAGCGCGGCGATGGCGGCTTCGCCCAGCAGCTGGGCCGCGCCGAAATACCAGAAGAAGAGCTGCACTAGCAGCGGCGTGCGGCGCAGCAGGCCGACCGCCGCCCCGGCACCCGCGCGCAGCGGCCGCCAGCCGGCGCGGCGCAGCGCCAGCCAGCCAGCCGCCAGCGTGCAGCCCAGCAGGAAGACCGCCGCCGACAGCGCCACGGTCATGCCGAAGCCGGCCAGGATCCAGCCGGCATAGCGTGCCGGCAGGGCCTGCAGCAGGATCGCGGCCTGGCTCATGGCGCACCACCCGGCACACCCGGCGCACCGGACGCGCCGCCGTGGCGACCGGCCCGCCTCACTTCAGCGCACTGCCGATGGTGAAGTCGCGCGGCAGCGGCGCCGCGCTCTTGGGGCCGAACCATTTGTCGTAGATGCGCGCGGCGGTACCGTTCTTCTCCAGGTCCAGCAGGATGCCGTCGATGGCGGCCACCAGCCGGGTCTCGCCCTTGGGAATGCCGACGCCCATGTACTCGCGGGTCAGCGTGAACGGCGAGATCTCGAACTGCTCCTTGCCGGGCAGCGTGGCCAGCAGCGCGCCGAGCTTGGCGCCGTCCTGGGCGAAGGCCTGGATGGCGCCGCTGCGCAGGGCCGCCAGGGCCAGCGGGGAGTCGTCGTAGGCGATCACGCGGGCGTCCGGGTAGCGCTGGCGCAGCGTGCTCTCCTGCGTGGTGCCCTTGTCCACCCCCAGGCGCCAGGACTTGAGGTCGTCGGGCTGCTTGAGCGTGCCTTTGCGGGCGATGAACTGCAGGCCGCTGGCGAAATAGGGCGTGGAGAAGTCGATCTGCTGGCGGCGCTCGTCGGTGATGGTGAAGTTGGCGGCGACGATGTCCACCTTGTGCGAGGCCAGCAGCGGCAGGCGGTTGGCGGGGTTGGTGGCGCGGTACTCGATCTTGACGCCGAGCCGGCGCGCGATCTCCTCGGCATAGTCGACGTCGAGGCCGACCGGGGCCGCCTTGGCATCGACGAAGCCGAAGGGCGGGTTGGCGTCGAACACGCCGACGCGCAGCACACCGGCCTTGCGGATGTCGTCGAGGCGATCGGCCAGGGCCTGTCCCGGCACCAGCGCGGTGCCGGCGGCCAGGGCCGCCAGGGCGGAGAAAACGGCGATGCGGCGCGACAGCCGTGGCGTGACGCGGAAGAAACCAAGGGCAGCAAAGGGCGTCCGGGTCGACATGTAACACTCTCGTAAGATGCGATGGAGCGACGATAGCGCCACCCGTGCGCGCCGGGAACGAAGCGTTTCGCAGATGCATATGCCCCACCGGCCGCCTGCCAGGGCGCGCCGGCCGTGGCTCGGCGGCCGGCAGGCAGGCGGCGCCGGCGGCCCGCCGCACGTCCGGGTGGCGCCGGCGCGGCACACATTTGCAGACAATTCTTTACGCTCTCAAATATTTGCTTACAAGACACACAAACCCCGGCGGCAATGGCCTGCTAAGTTGCAGGCTTCGGCGGCCACCGGCTGCCAATATGTAGGAGCCGCCGCATGCGACAAGTCCGCCCAGCCCTCCCTCCGCTACGGCCAGCCGGCCGCACCCGCGCAACCTTTCCGGCCGCCGCCCGCGCGCAGCAGCCGGCCACCCACGGTACCGATGGCAACCATGGCCGGCGCGCGCGCTGATGAAGTGGTCGACCATCGCCCTCGTGCTGGCGGCCTGGCTCGGCAGTTGCATGGCGATCGGCTGGCTGGTCATGGGCTGCTCGGCGCTGCTGTCGCACTGATGGCCGCCGCGTCCCGCCCGCGCGCCAGCCGCGAGGCGCCACGCTCCGCCGCGCGCCCCGCCCCGCGCCTCCTGCCGGAGATCCCGCCCGACGCGCAGTCCGAGGCCCGTGCCGAAGCGCGGCCGGAGGTCCTGCCGGATGCGCGCATGCTGTCGGAGATCGGCTGGCTGCAGCGCTGCAACCATTGCGGCGAGTACTGGCCGGCCGATGGCGAGTTCTTCCCGCGCGACGCGCGCCGCGCCCACGGCATCGAGCTGACCTGCAAGGCCTGCCGCAAGGAACGCCGGCGCGGGCCCGGCCATGCCGACGAGGAAGCGGCCGAGGCCAGGGCGGCCTGAGCGGCCTGGCGGCACCCGCCCGCGCTACGGCGCGGGCGGCACCAGTTCGAGCCGCTCGCGGCTTTCCTTCTCCACCGCCCTGCGCGAGTAGACCAGCGGGAAGGTCTCGCCACGCACCCACAGCGACGCCAGGTCGCGATAGTGCGGGCTGGCCGGATTGCCCGACTGGCCGGGCGCATTGACCGCCCGCGCGGCATCCCAGTTGCCCACGTCCAGCACCATGCGGAAGGACGCGCCGGCGCTGAGCTGGTAGTCGCCGGCGCGGTAGCTGGCGTTCATCGGCGTGAACGACGAGCCGCCGATGGGGCCGGCGTTGACATCGAACTTCTGCCGCGCCGCGGCGTCCAGCACCGTGTCGAGCGGATGACGGAAGACGGCGGCATGCAGCTTGCCCCACTGCCAGCCGGCCGGGTCGGCGCCGAGCTTGCGCTCCATCTCGCCCATGGCCTGCTTCAGCGCGCCCAGCATGGCGTCGTTGCGACGCTCCAGCGGCATCCACGGCTCCGGCCGTTCCAGCACCGCCAGCACGCGCGCGGCGTCGCCGCTGCCAACCAGCCGCGCCACCTCGGCCGGCAGCGCCGCGCGCACCACGGCCGGACGCAGGTACTTGCCGAACCAGACCTCGAACAGCGCCGCCGGCGCGCTGTCGGCGCGCTCGTTGCCATCCCAGCCGCGCAGCAGGTCCAGGCCCCGGCGCAGCTGCGGATCGGTGCTCTGCAGGTCCTTGAGCAGTGCCACCAGGCGCTGTGCCGGCAGTGACACGGTATCGTTCTGCCAGGCGATCGAGTCCTCCAGCGTGGCGTGCGGGCTGGCCGCCACCAGGCTCTTCAGGCGGCGCGCGCGCGCCGTGTCGCTCCACTCGTAGCCCACGCCCAGGCGGGCCGCCGGATGGTTGGGCGGGATGGTGTTCTCGTTGGCGGTGACGACGTAGCCCGCGGCCGGATTGAAGGCCCATGGCAACTGGTCCATGTCGCGGTAGCCGGCCCACTCATAGCGGCCGTCGCCGGGCACCGGCATCAGCCCGTCCCAGTTCGGCCGCACCGGGGTCAGGCCGGCGGGCAGCCAGCCGATATTGCCGGCGCGGTCGGCATAGACCTGGTTCTCGCCGGGCGCCCCCCAGCGGTTCATGGCGGCGCGGAACTGGTCCCAGTTCTGCGCCCGCATATAGTCCATCGAGCCGAAGTAAGGCGCCATGCCGAGGTCGAGCCAGGCCGCGCGCAGCGCCCAGGCGCGCCCGCCCTTGGCATCGGCGAAGAGCACGGGGCCGTGGCGCGTGAAGTCGATGGCGACCTTGCGCGGCACCGCCTCGCCGCGCACCGCGATCTCCTCGGTGACGCTCTCCATCGGCTCCCAGCGGCCCTTGTAGCGGTACTCGTGCGGGTTGGCCGGATTGGTCTCGTAGCCGTAGACGTCTTCCTGGTCGATGTAGAAACGCGTCAGGCCGAAGGCGATGTGCTCGTTGTGGCCGATCGAGATGCCGGGCAGGAAGGGCTCGCCGGCGCCGATCACCGACAGCCCCGGCGCATTCAGGTGGCTGATGTAGCGCAGGCTGGGCGCGCCATGGGCGCGGTGCGGGTCATTGGCCAGGATCGGGCGTCCGGTGGCGGTGCGGCTGCCGGCGATGACCCAGTTGTTCGAGCCCAGGCTGCGGCCCATGTCGCTCGCCATGTCGACGGTGGCGTAGAGCGCCGCGGGCGGCAGCGCGGCGGCGGCGTTGCTCCACCATTCCTTGGGGAAGCGCGGCGGCGCGGTGGCCAGGTCGTAGGCGCGGCGCAGCTCCGCCACCGGCACCGAGCAGGGATCGAGCCCCTCCGGCACCCTGGGCTCGACCTGCGGGTCGAGCTCGCGGCGCAGCCAGTCGGCGCGCGCGGCCCCGGCGCGCGCATGGCAGTAGAGCTGGGCGCGGTCCAGCTCGCCGGTGAAGTTGGTGGTGAGGCCGTGGTGGCGGATGCGCACGATGTCCTCGGCGCGCCAGCGCGCGGGCTTGTAGCCGAGCACGCGGAACTCCGGCGGCAGCAGCTCGGGGCGGGCCTCGGCCAGCGCCACATAGGCATTGATGCCGGCGACGAAGGCCTCGGCCACGCGCTTGGCGTCGGAGCCGTAGGCCAGCCATTCGCGGTAGAGGTCGCCGCGGAACAGCACCGCGCGCGCCATGCGGTCGCCTTCCACGTAGGCGGGGCCGAAATCCTTGGCCATCTGGCCCAGGCCGCGCTTGCGCCACAGATCGATCTGCCACAGGCGGTCGCGCGCGGCGACGAAGCCCTGCACGGTGAAGGCGTCGTACAGGGTGTTGGCGTAGATGTGCGGCACGCCCCAGCGGTCGACCAGCACGCTGGCCGGCTTCTCCAGCCCCGGCACCGCGAAGCGCTCGCCGCCGGTGGCTGCCGTGCCGGCATGCGTGGCGGCGGACGGCACCGCCCGCGCCGGCGCGGCGCCCAGCGCGAAGCCGGTGGCCAGCGCCAGCATGGCGGCGCGCAGCAGGCGGTGGGCGCGCGGGCGGCGCCGGGGATGACGGTTCATGGCGGAGCGGACGGAAAAAGGGAGGATCGGCAGGGGCGCGGCAGCCTGCAAGCATAGCGGAAGCCGGCCGGTTCCGGCGCCGCCTGCCGGCGCGCCGCGGCCGGCCTGCCGGTTTCATCCGGCGAAACTTTGATGCATCGCAGAATGACGGCACCAGCGAAGGCGCCTATAACAACGTCGTTGCACAGTGGATTTTCCACACCATCGCGGTGAGAAGCCGGCGCCGAGCCGAATCCAGCCGTTTCATCCAGCAAAACCCAACCGAAACCGAGCGCCGGAGCCCCGCTTGCCCTCTCCCCCCAGTTCCTCCCTGCAGAAGGCCTGCCGGCTGTTGCGCGCCCTGTCCGACGCCCGCAACACGCGCCTGACCGACCTGGCCGGCGCCGCCGGCGTCGACAAGGCCTCCGCGCTGCGCCTGCTGGAGACGCTGGCGGCCGAGGGCCTGGTCCAGCGCGACCCCGACACCAAGGCCTTCAGCCCCGGCACGGAGTGGCTGGCGCTGCGCGCCGCCGCCCTGCACCGCATCGACCCGCGCGCCCTGGCCCGCCCGGCGCTGATCCGGCTGGCCCAGCAGTTCGAGGACACCGCGCTGCTGTCGGTGCCGAGCGGCTGGGAATCGATCTGCATCGAGCTGCGCCTGGGCAGCTTCCCCATCCGCGCCAACTACCTGGACATCGGCAGCCGCCGCCCGCTCGGCGTCGGCGCCGGCAGCCTGGCCCTGCTCGCCGCCCTGCCCGACGCCGAGGTCGAGGCGGCGCTGCAGTGCCTGGCGCCCGCGCTCAATCGCTACCCGCGCATCAGCACGGCGCTGCTGCGGCGCGAGGTGGAGGCCACGCGCGAGCGCGGCTACGCCGTGCTGCTCAACGTGGTGGTGGAGCGCATGGGCGGCATCGCCGTGGCGCTGCCCGATCCCGACGGCTATCCGCTCGCCGCCCTCAGCATCGCCGCGCTCAACGAGCGCATCAGCGAACGCGAGACGGCGCTGGCACGCGCGCTGCGGCGCGAGGCCGACGCCGTGTGCGCCGCCTGGGCCGGCGGCGTGCCGCGGCCGCGCCGGCGTGCCGTGCCGGCGGCGCGCGCCGCGGCCCCCGGCGAGGCCCTGCCCGCCACTCCTGCCGTGCCCGGCATGCCCCGCATGTCCGGCACCTGAGGCACGGCGCGATACGCAGCCCTTCCACCCATATCGACCATGGAGACTACACGCATGCGCTGGAAACAACGTCCGCCCGGATCCAACTGGGGCGACTTCGGAGCCGACGACCAGCTCGGCCGCGTCAACCTGATCGGCCCGGAGCAGGTACGCAAGGGGGCGCAGGAAGTGCAGGCCGGGCTGAGCTTCTGCCTGTCGCTGCCGCTGGACTATCCGGGCGGCAACAAGCTCAATCCGCGCCGCCACCCGCCCGTGCTGCGCCCCACCTTCCGCGACGGCGCGCCCTACGTCAACTTCCCGCTGGCCAAGGTCGACCCCGCCGCCACCGATGTGATCAGCGACGACCAGGTGCTGCTGTCGCTGCAGTACTCCACGCAGTGGGACTCGCTGGCCCACGTGGGCGCGCTGTTCGACGCCGACGGCGACGGCCGCGCGGAGCGCGTCTACTACAACGGCTACCGCGCCAACGAACATATCGTCGGCCCGGTCGACTACGCCGAGGACGACCACTTCGCCGCGCACGGCTGCGGCCACGAACACAGCGAAGCGCGCGCGCTCGGCATCGAGAACTTCGCCGTCAAGGGCATGCAGGGCCGCGGCGTGCTGGTGGACCTGGCGCACCACTACGGGCGCGAGTTCCGCACCGTCGGCTACGACGACCTGATGCGCGTGATGGAAGCCGACCGCGTCGAGGTCGAGCGCGGCGACATGCTGCTGCTGCGCACCGGCTTCGCCGAGGTGGTGCTGTCGATGCAGCGCGAACCCGACGAGACGGTGCTGCACCATAGCTGCAGCGCCCTCGACGGCCGCGATGACAAGCTGCTGCAATGGCTCACCGATTCCGGCGTCGCCGCGCTGATCGCCGACAACTACGCGGTGGAACGCTACCCCGCGCGCCCCGCGCCGGACGACGGCGGCCACCATCCGCTGCTGCCGCTGCACCACCACTGCCTGTTCAAGCTGGGCCTGCCGCTGGGCGAGCTGTGGTACCTGCACGACCTGGCGCAATGGCTGCGCGCGCACGGCCGCTCGCGCTTCCTGCTGACGGCGCCGCCGCTGCGGCTGCCCGGCGCGGTGGGATCGCCGACGACGCCGGTGGCGACGGTATGAGCCCGGCAATATCGGCAGGCCGCTGCTAGTGGAAGCCAGCGGCATGTTGAGGGATATCGCCACCGCGAGTGCCTACCCTCACCCCCAGCCCCTCTCCCACGCAGTGGGAGAGGGGAGCAGACCGCTTGCACTGGCGCAAGCCTTCGCATCACCGACTGCTGTCTCCCCTCTCCCGCTTGCGGGAGAGGGGCCGGGGGTGAGGGCCAGCGCCCGCAGCCGCGACGACACACGACACACGAACCCAAGAAGCGAAAACGCCACACCCAGCCTGAGCAAGGAGGAGATCTCATGCCAACCCGTCCCGCCCAACCCAGCCGCCTGCGCGCCACGCTGACCGCGCTGGCCCTGGCCCTCAGCGCCGCGCTGCCGCTGCACGCAGCCGCGCAGGCCCCCGCCGCCGCCCGCATCTCCGACGACATCGTCAAGATCGGCCTGATCCTCGACATGAGCGGCCTGTACGCCGACGTCACCGGCCGCGGCAGCGCCACCGCCGCGCAGATGGCCATCGACGACTTCGGCGGCAAGGTGCTGGGCAAGAAGATCGAGCTGGTGGTGGCCGACCACCAGAACAAGGCCGACATCGCCGCCAGCAAGGCGCGCGAGTGGTTCGATACCGGCCGCGTCGACGCCATCCTCGACGTGGCCGCTTCGGCGCCCGCGCTGGCGGTGCTGGAAGTGGCCAAGCAGAAGAACCGCATCGTGGTGTTCTCCGGCCCCGGCACCGAGCGCATCACCAACGACCTGTGCACGCCGGTCTCGGTGCACTATGCCTACGACACCTACGCGCTGGCCAACTCCACCGCGCGCGCGGTGGTGCAGCGCGGCGGCAAGACCTGGTTCTTCCTGACCGCCGACTATGCCTTCGGCCACACGCTGCAGGAGTCCGCCACCGCGGTGATCAACGACGCCGGCGGCAAGGTGCTGGGCGCGGCGCGCCACCCCATCGGCGCCAGCGACTTCGCCTCCTACCTGCTGCAGGCCCAGGCCAGCAAGGCGCAGGTGGTGGGCCTGGCCAATGCCGGCGGCGACGCCGTCAACGCCATCAAGGCCGCCAACGAGTTCGGCCTGACCCGCGACGGCAAGCAGCGCATGGCCGGCCTGCTGCTCTACATCAACGACATCCACGCCATCGGCCTGAAGACCGCGCAGGGCCTGCTGCTGACCGAGGGCTTCTACTGGGACATGAACGATGCCACGCGCAAATGGTCGCGCCGCTACTTCGAGAAAGTGAAGCAGATGCCGAACATGAGCCAGGCCGGCGTCTACTCTTCGGTGATGCATTACCTGCAGGCGGTGCAGGCCGCCGGCAGCGATGACACCGCGCCGGTGATGAAGCAGATGAAGGCCGCGCCCATCCACGACTTCTTCGCGCAGAACGGCCGCATCCGCGAAGACGGCCGCATGATCCACGACATGTACCTGTTCGAGGTCAAGGCACCGTCCGAGTCCAGGTATCCGTGGGACTACTACAAGGTGCTGGCCACCATCCCCGGCGACCAGGCCTTCATGCCGCCGGCCAAGTCGAAGTGCCCGCTGCTGAAGCAGGGCGGCTGAGGGACGCGCGCACCATGACTGCCATCAGCGCCATGACTGGAATGCGCACCGTCAACACCGCCTACCTGCGCGGCTGCGGCAACACCCGCTTCGGCCGCCTCGAAGGCAGCAGCCCGCTGACGCTGATGGCCGCGGCCGCCGACGCGGCCCTGGCCGATGCCGGCCTGGCCCGGCGCGACATCGACGGCGTGCTGTGCGGCTACGCCACCACGCTGCCGCACCTGATGCTGGCCGACCGCTTCTGCGAGTACGCCGCGCTGACGCCGGCCTACGCCCACGGCATGGCCGCCGGCGGTGCCACCGGCGGCGCCATGGCCATGCTGGCGCGCGAGCTGGTGCGCGCCGGCCGCTGCCGCAACGTGCTGGTGGTGGCCGGCGAGAACCGCCTCACCGGCCAGAGCCGCGACCAGTCGATCCAGACCCTGGCCCAGGTCGGCGAGCCGGAGATGGAGGTGCCCAACGGCGCCTCGGTGCCGGCCTACTACGCGCTGCTGGCCTCGCGCTACCTGGCCGAGACCGGCATGGCGGCCGACGACCTGTCAGGCTTCGCGGTGCTGATGCGCGAGCACGCCGCCGGCCATCCCGACGCCCACCTGCGCGAGCCGCTGACGCTGGCCGAGGCACGCGCGGCACGCGCCATCGCCACGCCGCTGCGCCTGTCGGACTGCTGCCCGATCTCCGACGGCGCGGTGGCCGTGGTGGTATCCGCCGAGCCCGGCGCGGGCCGCCCGGTACGCCTGGCCGGCGCCGGCCAGGCACATCGCCACCAGCACCTGTGCGCCATCGGCAGTGTGCTCGACACCGGCGCGGCCGAGGCCGCCGGGCGCGCGCTGGCCGAGGCCGGCTGCAGCGTGGCGCAGCTCGACTGCCTGGCCATCTACGACTCCTTCACCATCACGCTGGCGCTGCTGCTGGAGGAGATCGGACTGGCCCCGCGCGGCGGCGCCGCGGCGCGGCTGCGGGCCGGCGACTTCGGCCGCGACGGCGCGCTGCCGCTCAACACCCATGGCGGGCTGCTCGCCTTCGGCCATTCCGGCGTGGCCGGGGGCCTGATGCACCTGGCCGAGGCCGGGCGCCAGCTCGCCGGCCGCGCCGGCGCGCGCCAGCTGGCGCGGCGCGAGCGCGCCCTCTTCCATGCCGACGGCGGCGTGCTGTCGGCCCACGTCAGCCTGGTGCTGGAGGCCGCATGAGACCGTCCCGCACCGTACCGCCCGCGCAGTCCTCACGGATGGCGCAGATCACGCAGACCGGACAGACCCGACGGCCCCGGCAGGCCGGGCGAGGCTTCCCTTGCCGGGCGGCAGCGCCCGTCACCGAGGTATCGGCATGACCCAAGCCATCGAACCGGCCGCCGGCCACCCCTACACGGCCGGCCTCGCCGCCGGCGAACTGCGCTACCAGGCCTGCGACGACTGCGGCGCCTGGCAGCCGCTGCAACGCCACGCCTGCCGCGCCTGCGGCAGCACGCGGCTGGGCTGGCGCCGCGCCGGCGGCGGCGCCACCGTCTACGCCGTGACCGAGGTCGCGCGCGCCCCCACCGAAGCCTTCCGCGCGCTCGCCCCCTACACGCTGGTGCTGGCCACGCTGGACGAAGGTCCACGCGTGATGGGCCACGCCGAGCCGGGCGTAGAGATCGGCGCGCGCGTGCGCGCCGGCTTCCTGCGCCACGGCGAACAGACCCTGCTGCGCTTCCAGCGCGAATAGGGCGCACCGGGCCCGGGCATGCCCGGGATGCGCGGCGGCTACGCCGCATCCGCGCCGGCAGCGCCGGCACGCACCACCCCATGGAGAGATCCGATGACACCGAAGCTCCGGCGTCGGCGGGCCGCGCTCGCCCCGCTGGCGGGCACGCTCGCCCCATCGCTGGCCTGGCTGGCCTGGCTGGCCGCCCCCGCGGCACAGGCCCAGCCCCAGACCGCATCCCCGCCCCAGTCCTGGCCCACCCGCCCGGTGCGCCTGGTGGTGCCCTATCCGCCCGGCGGCCCGACCGACATCGTGGCGCGGGTGGTCGGCATGAAGCTGCCGGAGCAGCTGGGGCAGCCGCTGGTGGTGGAGAACCGCCCGGGCGCCGGCGGCAACCTCGGCGCGATCGAGGTGGCGCGCGCCGCCCCGCCTTTTCCGCCCCCTTCCCCGAACCCGCTGCGGGCCCGCCCGTCCGGCCAACCCGCGAACTCCAAGGCCACACCATGCAAGCCAAGCTGCAAGCCCTGCTGACCCCGCGCTCGATCGCCGTGGTCGGCGCCTCCGACCACATCCACAAGATCGGCGGCCGTCCCATCCACTACATGCGCGAGCACGGCTATGCCGGCACGCTGTACCCCGTCAATCCGCAGCGCGACACCATCCAGGGCCTGCCGGCCTACCCTTCGCTCGACGCGCTGCCCGAGGCGCCCGAACTGGCCATCATCGTGGTCGGCGGCGGGGCCGCGGTGCAGGCGGTGCGCGACTGCGCGCGCCTGGGTGTGCAGGCCGCCATCGTGATCGCCTCCGGCTTCGGCGAGGCCGGCGCGGAAGGGCGCCGCCAGCAGCGCGAGATGGTCGAGGCCGCGCGCGCCAGCGGCCTGCGCCTGGTGGGCCCGAACAGCCAGGGCCTGGCCAACTTCGGCAGCGGCGCCATCGCCAGCTTCTCCACCATGTTCATCGAGGTGCCGCCGCAGGACGGGCCGGTGGCGGTGATCAGCCAGAGCGGCGGCATGGCCGCCATGGTCTACGGCCTGCTGCGCGCGCAGGGCATCGGCGTGCGCCACATGCACGCCACCGGCAACGAGGCCGACGTCACCGTCAGCGAGATGGCACTGGCGGTGGCGCACGACCCGGACGTGCGGCTGATCCTGCTCTACCTCGAAAGCCTGGTCGATCCCGCCGTGCTGGCCGAGGCGGCGGCCGTGGCGCGCCAGCGCGGCGTGCCGCTGGTGGCGGTCAAGTCGGGCCGCTCCGACGCCGGCCAGCGCGCCGCGGCCTCGCACACCGGCGCCATCGCCAACGAAGACCGCGCGGTCTCGGCCTTCCTGGAACGCCACGGCATCTGGCGCGTCGACGATGCGCATGCGCTGGCGCGCTGCGCCCCGCTCTACCTGCGCGGCTGGCAGGCGCGGGGCACGGGCCTGGTGGTGGTGAGCAACTCCGGCGCGAGTTGCGTGATGGCCGCCGACGCGGCGCAGCCGCTGGGCCTGGCGATGGCGCCGCTGGGCGCGGCCACCCAGGCCGCGCTGGCCGAGCGCCTGCCGGGCTTCGCCGCCACCGCCAACCCGGTCGACGTAACCGCCGCCCTGCTGACCAACAGCGGCCTGTTCGGCGAGGTGCTGCCGCTGGCGGCGGCCGATCCGGCCACCGACCTCCTGCTGCTCGACATCCCGGTTGCCGGCATGGGCTACGACGTGCCGCGCTTCGCCCGCGACGCCGCCGCCTTTGCCACCGAGGCGGGCAAGCCGATCGCCGTCGCCGCCTGGCAGGCGCCGGTGGCCGAGGCCTTCCGCGCGCAGCAGGTGCCCGTCTACGCCAGCGGGCGCGAAGCGCTGGCGGCGCTGGCGCAGCTCGTCCACCACCAGCGGCGGCTGCGCGAGCTGGAGGCCGCGCCGCCGCTGCCGGCGGCGATCGCCACGGCCGCCACACCCGCCACCGGCAGCGCAGGCGGCCACACCCTGAGCGAGGCGGCCAGCCTGGCCCGCCTGGCCGCCGGCGGACTGCCGGTGGTGGCGCACCGCCTCTGCCGCAGCGAGGACGAGGCCGTGGCCGCGTGGCGCGAGCTGGGCGGCCCGGTGGCGGTCAAGGCCTGCTCCCCCGACGTGCCGCACAAGAGCGAACACGGCCTGGTCGCGCTGCGCCTCGACGACGCGCAAGTGGTCGCGCAAGCCTGGCGCGCGCAAAGCGCCGCGCTGGCGCGCCTGGGCGCGCGCGCCGAAGGCGTGCTGGTGGCACGCATGGCGGCCGGGGCCCACGAGTGCATGGTGGGCGCGCACTGGGATCCGGTCTTCGGCCCCGTGCTGGTGGTCGGCGCCGGCGGCAAGTATGTCGAAGCGCTGCACGATACCGCCGTCCTGCTCGCCCCTTGCCGCGAAGCCGACGTGGCACGCGCCCTCGCCGGCCTGCGCATCGCGCCGCTGCTGGCCGGCGTGCGTGGCGAGGCCGCCGCCGATGTGGCAGCGCTGTGCCGCGTCGCGGCGGGTGTCGGCGAAATGATGGCGCGCGGCGGCGGCGCCATCCGCGCGATCGACGTCAATCCGGTGATGGTGAGCGCGGAGGGCGTGGTGATCGTCGATGCGTTGATTGAAATGGCGGCGTAGCGGCGTAGCGGCGTGCGGGGTCGGGGGGTTGGCGAGGGCGCTCGTGCTGGCCAGCGCCTGCCCTCTCCCCCGGCCCCTCTCCCGCAGGCGGGAGAGGGGCGCGAACCGGTGCGATGCGCGCCGCATCGCTCCAGACCACACCGGACCGTCACGAACCAAGCCCGGCCGTCAGTACACGTCGCGCCGGTACCGCCCCGTTTCGCCCAGGCGCGTCAGCGTGTAGTCGCCCAGCGCTTCGGCCAGCGCCGCGTGGACGCCGGCGGCCATGCCCTGCAGGCTGCCGCAGACGTAGATGGCGGCCCCGGCCTCGATCCAGGCGCGCACGTCGGCGGCGTTGGCGCGCAGCGCGTCCTGCACGTAGCGCAGCGGTCCGCCATCGCGCGAGAACACGCGGTCCAGCCGTTCGAGCGTGCCGTCGGCCTGCCAGGCGGCGAGTTCGTCGGCGTAGAGGCTGTCATGGGCGGCGGTGCGTTCGCCGAACAGCAGCCAGTTGCGCCGGCTGCCGGCGGCGGCGCGGGCTTTCAAGTGGGCGCGCAGGCCGGCCAGTCCGGTGCCGTTGCCGACCAGCAGCAGCGGCACTTCGTGCGCGACCGGATGGAAGGCGCGGTTGCTGCGCACGCGCAGCGCGATGCGCGCGTCGGCCGGCGCGTGCTCGGTGAGCCAGCCGGAGGCGAGGCCGAGGCGGCCGTCCGCATGGCGGGTCTGGCGCACCAGCAGTTCGAGGCGGCCGTCGGCCGGCAGCGAGGCGATGGAGTACTCGCGATGGGGCAGCGCCGGCAGCGTGTCGACCAGTTGCTGCGGCGGCAGGCCGCGCATGGTGTCGAAGGCGGCTTCGGGCAGCGGCAGGCGCGTCGCCAGCGCCGCCGCCAGCACCGTGTCCTCGCCGTCGCAGCGCACCGGCGTCGCCGCCTCCAGGCCGAGGCGCGCCAGCAGCGCGTCCACTTCGCCGGGTGCGCGGCAGGGGCCGATCTCGGCGATGTCGCCGGCCTGCCAGGCCAGGGCCCCGGGCGTGCCGGGCACTTCCGGCGCTTCCGGCACCAGCGCGAGGTGGAAGACCGGCTCGCCGGGACTGCCGGGATTGAGCAAGCGCCGCTCGGCCAGCCGCCAGCGCGCGTAGCGCGGGCGTTCCCAGTCGGCGA
The DNA here is from genome assembly GCF_001854285.1 of Cupriavidus sp. USMAHM13. Classification (NCBI taxonomy): domain Bacteria; kingdom Pseudomonadati; phylum Pseudomonadota; class Betaproteobacteria; order Burkholderiales; family Burkholderiaceae; genus Cupriavidus; species Cupriavidus sp. USMAHM13. The sequence continues at coordinate 1,017,134 of NZ_CP017752.1, read as the reverse complement.
TCTCGGCGCCGCCGCCCAGCGCGGACAGGTGGTTCTGCCAGTGGCGCAACGCGCCGGCGTCGCCGTTGTCGACCTCGACCATGTCGAACAGCGGCTGCGCCTGCTGCTTGTGCAGCCAGGCCTCGAGCGTGCGGCCGAAGCCGCAGAAACGCGCATAGCTGCTGTCGCCCAGCGCGAGGATGCCATAGCGCAGCGGGGCCAGTCCCGCCGCGCCGGCACCGGAGAGGAAGCGGCGCATGAAGCCGGAGGCGCTGTCGGGGGCGTCGCCCTCGCCGGTGGTGCTGACCACGAACAGTGCCTGCCGGCAGGCCGCCAGGCCCGCGCCATCGAGATCGGCGAAGGACAGCAGGCGCACCGGCTGGCCGGCACCGCGCAGCGCCTGCGCGGTCTGCTCGGCGATCTGTTCGGCAAAGCCGGTCTGGCTGGCATAGGCCACCAGGGTCGGCACGGTGCCTTCGCCGTCCGCACCGCCGCGCGCGGCGGCCCTGGCCTGCCGGCGCGCCAGGTGGCGCGCGGCGATCACGCCGCAGAAGCCGGCATAGGCCAGCACCACGCCGGCGGCGGCCACGCCGCGCGACTGCGCCAGGCCGGCCAGCGCGACGCCGGCGGACATGGCCGCGGCGGACCATGCCGCCGGCGCAAGCACAGGGAATCTCATGACAGCATGGCCTCGAAGGCCGGGCTGAGGCGCTCCTCGAAGCCGTGCGGCGTGCGCAGCAGGAAGCGCGCCGCGAGCTGCCGGCCGCGCGCGAACGCCAGGCCGGCTTCCGGGCCCAGCACGGTCAGCGCGGTCGACAGGGCGTCGGCCAGCATGCATTCGGCATGCAGCACCGTGACCGAGGCCAGCGCGTGGCTGGCCGGATAGCCGGTGCGTGGGTCGAGCGTGTGGGCATAGCGGCGGCCGCCGCAATCGAAGTAGCGGCGGTAGTCGCCCGAGGTGGCCACCGCCAGGCCGTAGAGCGCGACCAGCGTGCGGGCGCCGCCCGTATCCGCGGCGGGCGTTTCCAGCTCCACCCACCACGGCGTGCCATCGGGCTTGGTGCCCGCGCCGCGCAGTTCGCCGCCGATCTCCACCAGGTGGTGCGGCAGGCCGAGCGCCGCCAGCCGGCGCGAGACCGCGTCCACGGCGAAGCCTTTGGCGATGGCGCACAGGTCGAGCGAAAGGCCGCCGGGCTGCTGCAGGCGGCGCTCGGCCGCGTCGAAGCCGACGCGTTGCCAGCCGCAGCGCGCGCGTGCCAGCTCGACCTCGGCCGGCGCGGGCGGCGTGCTGCGCCGTGGCGCCGGCCCGAAGCCCCACAGGTCGACCAGCGGGCCCGCGCTCGGGTCATAGGCGCCGCCGCTGTCGCGCGCCACCTGCAGCGCACAGGCGACCACCGCGGCCGCGTCGGCGGGCAGGGTCAGCCAGGTGCCGGGCGCGGCGCGGTTGTAGCGGCCGATGTCGGAATCCCCGCGCCAGTTGCTCATCTGCGCGACCACGCCGGCGAGCACGCCGTCGATGGCGGCCTGCACGGCGTCTGTGCTTTCGACCCCTGCCAAGCCTTCCACCGCGTCCCTGCCTTGCGCACCGTCCGCGACGCCGGTGCCCGCCCGCGCGGGCAGCGCCGCCAGGACCGACCAGGTGGTCCCCATCGCTTCGCCCTGCCAGCGGCACAGGCGCGCGCCGGGCGCGTGCGGTGGCGGTGCCTGACCGGCCGCGGGCGAGAGGGGAATGAGGACGCGGTTCATCGGAGCGGGTGCGGGACGGGATGGTGCGGGACGGAGGGGACGGTGCGGGACGGCCGCCGCCGTCCCGGCGCGGCTTACTGCGGCAGGACTTCCACGGTGGCGGCGTAGCTCGCGCGGCGCTGCCTGGCCGGCGCGATGGTGGCCTTGTCGTCGCGCACGTCGGCTTCCAGCCAGTACATGCCGGCGGACGGCCACTTGACGCTGAACTTGCCTTCGCCGTCGGTGGTGGCGTGGAGTTCGTTGAGCTGGTCGCGGTAGCGGATGCCGCCCGGCACCACGTCGACCTTGACGTTGGCCGCGGGCTTGCCGTCGAGCAGCAGGCGGAAGCTGGCGGCATCGCCGGCGACGAGATCGTTCGGGTGCGTGATCGGCACCAGTTCGAGGCCGTGCCCAGTGGGCTTGAGCGCGTCGCCACCCGGCTTGCCGGCGGTGACGAAGGTCTCGACGCGGCCTTCGGCCTGGGTCACCTGCAGGTCCTGCGCGTTGGCCGGCACTTCCTTGGCGAAGGCCTCGGCGGTACCGCGCCAGCGCTTGGCCTGGCCATCCACCTTGTAGCTGGCGAACAGGCCGCTGTTGACCACCGCCACGCGGTAGGTGCCGGGCTTGTCCAGGCGCACGTCGAAGGTGCTGCGGTAGCGGCCGGTGGAAGCGTTCTCGGCCTTGGCGGCGGCGCCGTCGGGGGCGGTCACGGCCAGGCCGTCCAGGCGCAGCGGGAAATGCTCGAAGTAGAACAGGTCGTTCGAGACGGCGGCATCCACGGTCACCCAGGCGTCGCTGCCCGACAGCACGGTGGCCGAGGGCAGCAGCCACTGGCGGTGCGCGTGGGCGGCCAGCGGCGCCAGCGCGGCCAGGGCCAGCACGGCCACGCGGGTGGCCAGGCGCCGCGCGGGCCGGGCGGACGGACGGGACGGGTGGAGGCGTGCGGAAGTCTTCATGGTCGTGCTCCTCGTGATGGCGCGATGGCGTGATGGCGGCGGCCTGGCCGCCGGTGGCAGGTGTCGGGGCGGCGGGGCCGCATTACGGCTTCAGTTCGAGCGAGACCGTGCCGAGCTCGTGCTCGCCCTTGGCCTTGGCCGCCTGCACCGCCTTGGGCGGCCAGCTGAACGGCACGCGCAGCAGTTCGCGCCCGCCGACCTCGCGCGCCGCCTCGACCACCAGCTGGTAGTCGCCGGCGGGCAGGCTGCCCAGCGGTGCCTTGCCTTCGCTGAAGGTGAGCGCGTGCTCACCCGGTGCGCGCGTGGCACCCGAGACGCCGTCGGCCGGCATCTTCATGTCGCGGCCGGCCTTGCGCCACCACTGGCGCATGTCCTTGAGCCACTTGGTGCCTTCGCCGTCCTTGTGCTTGACGTCGTACCAGACCGCCAGCGTGGCGGCCGGGCTCTGGTCGGCGCGCTCCAGCCATAGCGCCACATAGGGCTTGTGGTACTCCGCCACGTTCAGGCGCGGGATCTCCACCTTGACGTTCATCTCCGCGGCCAGGGCGGGACCGGCGAGCGGCACGGCGGCCAGGCCGCTGAGGGTGACGGTGAACAATCGGCGCATGGGCAAGACCTCGTCAGGGAAGGGAGTCGGAGAAAACGTCAGTGGATGAACAACATGGCCAGCAGCAGCGGCACCACCAGCCCCAGCCCGACCAGCGGCCAGGTGGCGACCCGCCCGCCGGCATGCAGCTTGAGCAGGAACAGGCCGGTGAGGCAGAACACCAGGCAGGCGAAAGCGAACACGTCGAGGAACAGACTCCATGCCCGTCCTGCGTTGCGGCCCTTGTGCAGGTCGTTCAGGTAGGAAATCCAGCCGCGCGTGGTCTTCTCGTACTGCGTGCGGCCGTCCTCGAGCGCCACGCTGACCCAGGCGTCGCCACCCGGACGCGGCAGCGCCACGTAGACCTCGTCGCCCTGCCATTCGGCTTCGCGGCCGCCGGCATCGATGCCCAGCGCGTCCGACAGCCAGGCCGCCAGCGCCGCCGGCACCGGCCCCTTCGGATCGCCGCCGCCCTGGCCGGCCGCCGGCGTGGCGGCCTTGAGCGCGGCCAGCAGCGGCGCGGGCGCGGTGGCCTCGCGCGTCTCCACCTTGGGGCGCGCCTCGATCTGGCCGGCATGGTTGAGCGTGAATCCGGTGACGGCGAACAGCAGCATGCCGATCAGGCAGATCGCCGAACTGATCCAGTGCCACTGGTGCAGGTGCTTGAGCCAGAAGGCGCGGCGCTGCGAGGCCGCGGCAGGCTGGGAGTCGGTCATGGACATCGGTCGGGTCGTGGCGCGGCTGCGGCCACCGCGCGGCGGCCGTGCCGCGGCGGTTCCCGGCAAACGGCGCCCTCGTCAGAACTCGCGCCCGACGCCGGTGCAAGCGTTCGCGCCTGCATCGCCGCCCGCCGGGCAAGAGCTGAAAAGGATAATGGTTCTCATTTAAAAAGGCAATGACACGCGCACGCCACCCTGTTACAGCGGCTTACAGCACCGACACAGTCGATACGCAGGGCACGCGGGCCGCCGGTGCACCATCGCCCGCGCCGCGCCATCGAGGAATCCCCCTAGTCGCGCAGCGTCAAGTTGTGCCGAAACCAGGTCGATATCTTGAGAAATTCCGGCAATGCGCCGCGACTATGCCTTAAGAGCCACTGATACGGGAGACTTGTGATGTTGGATAACCTCAGTCTGAGGAAGAAACTGCTGCTGCCGCTTGTGCTGAGCTGGATCTGCCTGCTCGGCCTGACCCTGTGGGATGCCTGGCAGATGCGCGCGCTGCGGCTGGAGGAGCGCCGCCTCGACCTGGTCCACGTGACCAACACCGCGATCACGACCGTCGCCACGCTGGAAGCCGAGGCCCGCGCCGGCAAGATGACGATGGACGAAGCCCGGCAGCGCGCCATCGAGCAGGTGCGCGCGATGCGCTTCGGCGGCGACGGCTACTTCACGCTGATGCGTTCCGACGCCGTGGTGGTGATGCATCCGTTCAAGCCGGAGATGAACGGCCAGAACATGGAACAGACCAAGGACCCGACCGGCACCTTCCTGTTCCGCGACATCGCCGCCATCGGCAAGGGCCCGGGCAAGGGCTACCTCGAATACCAGTGGCCCAAGCCCGGCGCGCAGGAACCCCAGCCCAAGCTGAGCTACGTGGAGAACTTCCGGCCCTGGGACTGGAACTTCATCTCGGGCGTCTACCTCGACGACATCAATGCCGCGTTCCGCCTTAGCCTGATGAAGTCGCTGGGCCTGCTGCTGGGCATCGGCCTGGTGATGACGGTGGTGGTGCTGCGCATCGCCAGGAACCTGCAGGGGCAGCTCGGCGGCGAGCCGACGCAGACCTCGCTGATCGCCACGCGCATCGCCGAGGGCGACCTGTCCACGGCGGTGGACACCCGCCCGGGCGACCAGCGCAGCGTGCTGTTCTCCATGCAGCAGATGCAGCAGCGCCTGACCGGCGCCATCGGCAGCATCCGCGGCTCGGCCGATGCCATCGCCGGCGCGGCCAAGCAGATCGCCGCCGGCAATGCGGACCTGTCGCGCCGCAGCGAAGAGCAGGCCGCCTCGCTGCAGGAAACCGCGGCCAGCATGGAGCAGCTCACCGGCACCGTGCGCCAGAGCGCCGAGAACGCGCGCCAGGCCAGCCGCCTGGCCGAAGGCGCCAGCGAGATCGCGGTGCGCGGCGGCGGCATCGTGACCCAGGTGGTCAGCACCATGGGCGAGATCAAGACGGCCTCCGGCAAGGTGGTGGACATCATCGGCGTGATCGAAGGCATCGCCTTCCAGACCAATATCCTGGCGCTCAACGCGGCGGTGGAAGCGGCGCGCGCGGGCGAGCAGGGACGCGGCTTCGCGGTGGTGGCGGGCGAGGTGCGCAGCCTGGCCCAGCGCAGCGCCACCGCGGCCAAGGAGATCAAGGCCCTGATCGGCGACTCGGCACAGCGCGTGGAGGATGGCTCCGCCCTGGTGGAGAACGCCGGGCGCGCGATGGAAGAAATCGTCGAGGCGGTCAAGCGGGTGACCGACCTGATGGGCGAGATGCGCGCCGCCACCGAGGAGCAGAGCGGCGGCATCGAGCAGGTCAACCAGGCCGTCACGCAGATGGACCAGATGGCGCAGCAGAACGCCGCGCTGGTCGAGGAAGCGGCCGCCGCCGCGGCCTCGCTGGAGGAGCAGGCCGCCGCCCTGCACCAGGCCGTGGGCACCTTCCGCCTGGCGGCCTGAGCGGCGGCGTTCCGGACGGCCGTGCCGCAGCCGGCATGGCCGTCCGATATCGATATGCACCATCCTTCGTTCGCGCCGCGCGCCGCCGTTCCTACAATCGGAGCCCTGGTGCCCCATCAGGTCCCAGGTCCCATAACGCCCCGCAGCGGGCACTCCGATACGGCAAGGCCGGCGCGCGATGTCCCGTCAACTCCACCTCAACCTGTTCATCCACGGCCGCGGCCACCATGAAGCCGGCTGGCGGCATGCCGGCGCCACGCGCCAGGCCCTGACCGATCTCGACTATTTCAGCGCCCTGGCGCAGCGCGCCGAGCAAGGCCGCTTCGACTCGGTCTTCCTGGCCGATGCGCTGGCGCTGGGCGACGGTGCCGCACACGTCGCCACCGGCGCGCTCGAGCCGATCACCACGCTCGCCGCGCTGGCGCAGACGACCCGGCACATCGGCCTGATCGCCACCGCCTCGACCACCTACACCGAACCGTTCAACCTGGCCCGGCAGTTCGCCTCGCTCGACCACATCACGCGCGGCCGCGCCGGCTGGAACATCGTCACCTCCTGGGTGCGCGGCGCCGGCCCCAATTTCGGCCACGCGCACCAGATCGAGCACGCCGAGCGTTATGCGCGCGCGCACGAATTCCTCGACGTGGTGACCGGGCTGTGGGACAGCTGGGCCGATGACGCCATCGTGGACGACGCCGCGGGCGGCCGCTTCCTCGACCCGGCACGCATCCGCCCGGTCGCGCACCAGGGCCGCTTCCACAGCGTGGCGGGCCCGCTCAACCTGCCGCGTCCGCCGCAGGGCTGGCCGGTGCTGGTGCAGGCCGGCTCCTCGCCCTCGGGCCGGCAGTTCGCCGCCCGGCACGCCGAGGCGGTCTTCACCGCCCATCTCGACAAGGCCAGCGCCGCGGCCTTCTACGCCGAACTGAAGGGCGCCGCGGCGGCGCTCGGACGCGCACCGGCGCAGATCGTCATCCTGCCCGGCCTGAGCGCCGCCATCGGCGCGACCGAGGCGCAGGCACGCGCACTGCTCGAAGAACTGAACGCGCTGACCGATGTCAGCGTGGGCCTGGAGCGCCTGTCCAACCGCTTCGGCGGCCATGACTTCTCGCACCTCGACCTGGACCAGCCGCTGTCGGTCGACGACTTTCCCGATCCCGCCACCGTGCAGGCGGCGCAGAGCCGCGCCGCGGTCATCACCGGCCTGGTCAGGCGCGAGCGCCCGACGCTACGGCAGCTGCTGCACGAGCTGGCCGGCGCGCGCGGGCACTTCACCTTCGCCGGCACGCCGGAGCAGGTAGCCGACGTCATCGCCGACTGGTTCGCCACGGGCGCCGCCGATGGTTTCAACCTGATGCCGCCGGTGCTGCCCGCCCAGCTCGATGCCTTCGTCGAGCACGTGGTGCCGCTGCTGCAGCGGCGCGGCCTGTTCCGCACCGAGTACACCGCCACCACGCTGCGCGGCCACTACGGCCTGGCGCGGCCGGCCAACCGCTTCTTCGCCGCCCGCGATGCGGCCTGACGCCATGAACCGTTGCCGCCGTGCCGCCGCCTGCGCGGCCTTTGCCAAGAGGCTGGCGGGCGCGCTCGGCGCCTGCGGCCTGCTCGCCGCCCTGCTCGTCGCGCCGCTGCAGGCCGCGCACGCCGCCGACGCCTGGCCCGGCGAAATCCGCATCGGGGTGCAGAAGGGCGACGGCCTGGTCGCGCTGCGGGCCTCCGGCCGCCTCGAGAAAGCGCTCGCGCCGCATCACGTCACCGTCAAGTGGATCGAGTTCGTCTACGGGCTGCCGATGGTCGAGGGCATCAACAGCGGCGACGTCGACGTCGGCACGGTGGGCTCGACGCCCCCCATCTTCGCGCAGGCGGGCGGCGCGCCGTCCCTGGTCTACGTGGCCTATGCGCCGAAGCTGCAGCGCAGCTACGCCATCGTCGTGCCCAAGGACTCCACGGTGCGCGACGTGCGCGGGCTGCTGGGCAAGCGCATCGCCGTGGCCAAGGGCTCGCAGGGCCATCTGTTCGTGCTCAAGGCCCTGCAGGACGCCGGCCTGGACGCCGGCGCCGTGCAGCTCGCCTATCTCGCCTACGGCGAAGCGCGCGCAGCCTTCGAACGTGGCGACGTCGATGCCTGGGCGGTACCCGACCCGCGCTATGCGGACGCCGAGCTCGGCGCGGGCGCGCGCGCGCTGCTCGAGATCGGCAAGCTCTCGGTGCCGCAGTATGGCTTCTACATCGCCACGCGCCGCTTCGCCGCCAGCTATCCCGCCGCGCTGCGGCTGCTGTTCGAACAGGTCGAGGCCCAGGCGCGCGACAGCGCCGCCCACCCCGCCGCCACGGCAGCGCTGCTGGCGGACAATACCAAGGTGCCGCTGGCGGTGTGGCAGAAGGCCGTGCCGCGCGTCGACTGGGGCGCGCGCTATCCGCTCGACGCCGCCGTGCTCGATGCCCAGCAGGACAGCGCCGAACTGGCCCTGCGCCACAAGCTGATCCCGCGCCGCGTCTCCATCCGCGATGCGGTGGTCGACATCCGCTGAGGCCGTCGGCCGGGATGTTCCGCGCACGCCATCCCCACACGCCATCCCCACACGCCATCCCTTCACGCGCGGCGCTACAACCGCAGTTCCGTCAGGATCTGCTCGGCGAGGAAGTCGCAGGGCGGGCGGTTGGAGCGCGCGCTGCGCGCCAGCACGATCTCCAGCTCGGGCAACGCCGGCAGGCCATGCGCGCGGCCGAGCTGCTGCAGCGAGGGCGGCACCGCGCAGCGCGCCGACGGGGCCACCGCCAGGCCGGCCTCGACCATGCTGAGCAAGCCCATCAGGCTGGGACTCTCATAAGAGGTGCGGAAGCCGATGCCGGCGCGCTCCAGCGCGCGGATGGCATTGGCGCGCGCCGTGCTGCCGGCGCCGAACACGGCGATCGGCAGCGGGCGCTCCAGCCACACCTCCCGTCCGCCCGCCGCCGGCCCGGCCCAGACCATGGGTTCGAGCCGGATGAACTCGCCGCCCAGGCCCTTCATGCGCGTGACGCAGGCCAGGTCCAGCTTGTTGTCTTTCAGCAGCGGCGCCAGCGCGTGGCTGGGCAGGCCGATCACGTGGATCTCCACCTTGGGATAGCTGGCCGAGAACTTGCGCAGCACCGCCGGCAGCAGCGAGGAGGCATAGTCGTCCGGCACGCCGATGGCCACGCGGCCCTTGACCTCGGGATGGACCATGGCTGCCCAGGCCTCGTCGCGCAGCGCCAGCATGCGGCGCGCGTAGGCGATCAGCACCAGCCCGTCCGGGGTCGGCGAAACGTGGCGCGGGCCGCGTACGAACAGCGTCTTGCCGAGCGTGTCTTCGAGCGCGCGGATCTGCATGCTGAGCGCGGACTGCGAGCGGTGCACCAGCGCGGCGCCGCGCACGAAGCTGCCGGCATCGGCTACCGCCACCACCATCGCCAGCACATCGAGGTCAAGGGATTTCATCGGGACACACCGCTCCAGGTCATGCGCACGCTGCCCGGCCGGCCCCGCCCGGGAAGCGACGGGGCGGGACGGGAAGGCACGGTGGTGCGCGTGGGAAAGCACCCTGCCATCAGAAAACCTGATCAAAAGCATCAATATAACGCGTTTGCCTGAAGGCATGCGCCTCCGCATACTGGCGCCGTTCCCCCACTTTCCGCTCAAAGGAGACGCGCGTGACGCCGCACACCTACCACCAGTTCAAGCAGCTCGGCATGCGCCTGGACATGTCGCGCGGCAAGCCCGCGCCGGAGCAGCTCGAGCTGTCCCGCGCCCTGCTCGACGATGCCGCGGCGGCCGGTCACCTGTCGCGCGACGGCATCGACTGCCGCAACTACGGCCACCCCCTGGGCCTGCCCGAGGCGCGCGAGCTGGGCGCCGCGCTGCTGGAGGTGCCGCCGGCGCAGGTGGTCGCCGCCGGCAACTCCAGCCTGGAACTGATGCACGATGCGCTCGCCTTCGCCATGCTGCACGGCATGGCCGGCGGCACGCCCTGGGTGCGCGGCGAGGCCGCCGTGCTGTGCCCGGTGCCGGGCTACGACCGCCACTTCGCCATCTGCGAGGCGCTCGGCATCCGCATGATCCCCGTGCCGATGCGCGCCGACGGCCCGCATTTGGAGGCGGTCGAGGAAATGGTGCGCGACATCCCCAGCATCAAGGGCATGTGGTGCATGCCGCTGTACAGCAACCCGAGCGGCGCCATCTATTCGGCCGAGGTGGTGCGCCGGCTGGCGGCGATGCCGACGGCCGCGCCCGACTTCCGCCTGCTGTGGGACGACGCCTACCGCCTGCACCACCTGACCGACACCCCGCACGCCACGCCCGCCGTGCTTGCGGCCTGCGCCGCGGCCGGCCACCCCGACCGTGCCCTGGTGTTCGCCTCGCTGTCCAAGGTTACGATGGCCGGCAGCGGCGTCGCCTTCCTGGCCGGCTCGCCGCGCAACGTCGCCTGGTGGCAGCAATGCAGCGCGGTGCGTACCATCGGTCCGGACAAGCTCAACCAGCTGCGCCATGTGCACTGGCTGCGCGACCGCGCCGGCGTCGAGCGGCTGATGGCGGCGCACCGCGCGCTGCTGCGGCCCAAGTTCGACGCCGTGCTGGCCGCCTTCGGCGAACTGCTGGCAGACGTGCCGGGCGTGCGCTGGACCGTGCCGCAGGGCGGTTACTTCATCAGCCTGTACACGCCGCCTGGACTGGCGGCGCGCACGGTGGCGCTGGCGGCCGAGGCCGGCCTGGTGCTGACCCCGGCGGGCGCCGCCTTCCCCTACGGCCGCGACCCGCACGACAGCCACCTGCGCATCGCGCCGACCTTCCCCTCGCTGGCGGACGTGCGCGTGGCCGCGCGCGGCATCGCGCTGTCGCTGCGGCATGCGCTCGAGACCCGCGAGGCGGCCGTGCCGGCAACCGCGTAGCCGCGCTCGACGGCGACGGAGACGGCGACGGCGACGGCGACGGAGACGGCGACGGCGACGGCGACGGAGACGGCGAGGCGACGGCAGCGCGGCACCAGCGCTCTACGGGAAAGCCCGCCCTGAAGGCGCGAGGCGCTTCAGGCTACACTGCGGCACCGCCGCGGCGGCCACATCCCCGCCGCGCCGGCCGGCGCCTGGGCCGGCCGCCCCAGCCAGCCCAGGCGGCGGGCACCGCAGCAGCCACCGGAGACGCCGCCATGGCAGCCCATTCCCCGAGCACCAACGCCGCCATCGTCGAAGCCGGCATCGCCGGCCTGCAAGAGGCGATGCTGGGCGGACGCACCGACAGCCGCAGCCTGGTCGCCGCCTGCCTCGACCGCATCGATGCCATCGACCGCCACGGCCCCTGCCTCAACGCGGTGATCGAAATCAATCCCGACGCCATCGACATCGCGCGCGGGCTCGACGCGGAACGGCAGGCCGGCCGGGTGCGCGGGCCCCTGCATGGCATCCCGGTGCTGCTCAAGGACAATATCGCCAGCGCGGACAAGATGGAAACGACGGCGGGCTCGCTCGCCCTGCTCGGCGCGCGGGCGCCGCGCGACGCCTTCCTGGTCGAGCGGCTGCGCGCGGCCGGCGCCGTGATCCTGGGCAAGACCAACCTGTCCGAATGGGCCAACTGCCGTTCGCCGCGCACCGTGTCCGGCTGGAGTTCGCGCGGCGGGCTGACGCGCAACCCCTATGCGCTCGACCGCAGCGCCAGCGGCTCGAGCTCGGGCTCCGCAGTGGCGGTCGCCGCCAGCCTGGCCGTGGTGGCGGTCGGCACCGAGACCGACGGCTCCATCATCTCGCCGAGCGCGGTCAACGGCATCGTCGGCATCAAGCCCACCGTCGGCCTGGTCAGCCGCGACGGCGTGGTGCCGGTCTCGCATTCGCAGGACACCCCGGGCCCGATGGCGCGCACCGTGGCCGACGCGGCCGCGCTGCTGAGCGTTCTGGCGGGCCGCGATGCGCGTGACCCGGCCACGCTGGCGGCCGACGGGCAGGCGCAGGATTACACCCTCTGCCTGCGCACCGACGGCCTGCGCGGCCGGCGCCTGGGCGTGCTGCGCAGCCATTTCGGCGCGCGCAACGACCTCGTGAGCGCGCGCATCGAGGATGCGCTGAAGGTGCTGCGCGAGCAGGGCGCGACCCTGGTCGAGCTGCCCGAGCTGCCGGGCGAGGCCGGGCTGGGCGCGCATGAGTCGGTGGTCTTGCGGCATGAGCTGAAGGCCGGCCTGGCCGCCTACCTCGCCGAGTTCGCGCCGGGGTCGCCGCACCGCTCGCTGGCCGACATCATCGCCTTCAACGACCGCCACCGCGAACGCGTGATGCCTTACTTCGGCCAGGACACGCTGCGGCGCGCGCAGGCTTGCGGCGGCCTCGACAGCGCCCCCTATCTCGAAGCGCTGGCGCAGGCACGGCGGCTCGCGCGCGAGGACGGCATCGACCGCGTGCTGCGCGAGCACGAGCTCGACGCGCTGGTCGCGCCCAGCGCCAGCCCGGCCTGGCTGACCGACTTCGTGCGCGGCGACTTCGGCGGCGCCGGCTTCGGCAGCGCGGCGGCGGTGGCCGGTTATCCCCACATCACGGTGCCCGCCGGCCTGGTCTGCGGCCTGCCCTGCGGCCTCTCCTTCGCCGCCACCGCGTGGCGCGAGGCCGACCTGATCGCCATGGCCTATGCCTACGAACAGGCCAGCCTGGCGCGGCGCCCGCCCGCCTACGCCGCCAGCGTGCCGCGGCCCGCGACGCCGCGCTAGGACGGTGCCGGTGCCGCACCGATGCCTGCCGATGCCGCGCCCCGATGCCGCACCTTTTCCGCACTCCTGCAACGCAGGCGTCACATTTCCCGCTTAGGCTGCCGCTCCGCCCGAAGCCGGCGTGCCGTGCCCCAGGCACGGCCGCGCCTGCGCACCGGTCAACTCTTTTGCGGATCCCGCGTTAAGCGGACATCACGCCACCGCCATCGACGGGATGGCATCGGCCGGGCAGACCGGGGGCGCGATGCACAACGAATCACCAAGCGAAGAACAGAGATAAAGGGAAGGTCACCATGGCAAGCTACAAGGAACTGCTGGTGCAGCGGGAGGCGCTCGACGCCGCCATCGCGCAGGCGCGCAAGGCGGAGATCGGGGCCGTGATCGCGCAGATCCACGGGCTGATGGCGCAGTACGGGCTGAGCACCGATGACCTGACGCCGCGCCGCGGCCGTCCGCGCGGCAGCAAGTCCGCATCGGTGGCGAAGTACCGCAATCCGAAGACGGGCCAGACCTGGTCCGGCCGCGGCCGCGCGCCGGCATGGATCGGCAAGCAGCGCGAACGCTTCCTGATCACGCAGGCCTGAGCCGGCGGCGCGGCAGGCGCCGCCACGGCCAGCCCTGGTCCACCGCGCATCACCGGGAGCAGGCGGAGCCCCCTGCTCCCGTGACCCGGCGGATCAGCGCAGCAGCGTGAAGGTCCGCGCGCGCACGGCCTGCGAATCCAGCCCGACCTGCACGGTGAACTCGCCCGGCTCGGCCACATAGTCGAGCCGGTCGTTGAAGAATTTCAGCCTGTCTTCATCCAGCATGAAGCGCACCTGGCGGCTCTCGCCCGCCTTGAGGGCGATCTTGCGGAAGTCCTTCAGTTCCTTGACCGGCCGCACCACCGAGGCCGCCTCATCGCGCAGGTAGAGCTGCACCACGGTCTCGCCGTCGCGCGTGCCGGTGTTCTTGACGGTCACGCTGGCTTCGATGCTGCCCTGGCGCGGCATGGTGGTGGCCGACAAGGTGATCCCGGACAGCGCGAAATCGGTGTAGCTCAGGCCGTAGCCGAAGGGATAGAGCGGGCCGGATTCCTCCTCGAAGTACTGCGAGGTGTAGTTGGGCGGCTTGCCCGGCGTGAACGGACGGCCCAGGCGCAGGTGGTTGTAGTAGGTGGGGATCTGGCCGACCGAGCGCGGGAAGGAGACCGGCAGCTTGCCCGCGGGGTTGTAGTCGCCGAACAGCACGTCGGCGATGGCGTGCCCGCCTTCGGTGCCGGCATACCAGGTCTCCAGCAGCGCGTCGGCGTTGCCCTTCGCCCAGTTGAGGTCCAGCGGGCGGCCGTTCATCAGCACCACCACCAGCGGCTTGCCGGTCGCCTTGAGCGCCTGGAGCAGGGCCAGCTGGCTGCCGGGCAGCGACAGGCTGGTCCGGCTCGAGGCTTCGTGCGACATGCCGCGCGATTCGCCCACCGCGGCCACCACCACGTCGGCGCCGCGCGCCGCCTCGACCGCCTCGTCGATCATCTGCTGCGGCGGGCGCTTGTCCTGCACCACCTCCGGCTTGTCCCAGTTGAGGAAATTCAGGTAGTTCACCACCCGCTCGTCGTCGGTCACATTGGCACCGCGCGCGTAGACCACGCTGCCGCGCCCCGCCAGCGCCTCGCGCATGCCCTGCAGCAGGGTCACCGACTGGCGCGCCTTGGCCGCCGCCGACCAGCTGCCCAGGATATCGATGGGCGCGTCGGCCAGCGGCCCGACCAGCGCCACCGTGCCGCCCCTGGCCAGCGGCAGGGTGCGCTGGCGGTTCTCCAGCAGCACCAGCGAGCGGCGCGCGGCGTCGCGCGCTTCGGCGCGGTGCAGGCGGCCCTCGGCGTCGACGTCGGGCGGATCGTCGCGCGCGCTGCCGATGCGGCGGTAGGGGTCCTGGAACAGACCCATGTCGTACTTGACGCCCAGCACCTCGCGCACCGCCTCGTCGATGCGGGCGACCGGCACTTCGCCGGATCGCACCAGCGCCGGCAGCTCCTTCAGGTAGAGCGAATCGTGCATGCTCATGTCGACGCCGGCATCGATCGCCAGCCGCGCCGCCTCGCGGCCGTCCCTGGCCACGCCGTGGCGCATCAGCTCCTCGATGGCACCGTGGTCGCTCACGGTGACACCGTGGAAACCCCATTGCCCGCGCAGCAGGTCACGCAGCAGCCAGCGGTTCGAGGTGGCCGGCACGCCGTTGATCGAGTTCAGCGCGATCATCACGCCGCCCGCGCCGGCATCGATGCCGGCACGATAGGGCGGCAGATAGTCCTGGAACATGCGCAGCGGGCTCATGTCGACGGTGTTGTAGTCGCGCCCGCCCTCGACCGCGCCGTACAGCGCGAAATGCTTGACCACTGCCGTCACGCTGTCGGCCCGCGCCGGCGAACTGCCCTGGAAGCCGCGCACGCTGGCGCGCGCGCACTGCGAGACCAGGTAGGGATCTTCGCCGAAGCCCTCCGAGGTGCGGCCCCAGCGCGGATCGCGGGAAATGTCGACCATCGGCGCGAAGGTCATGTCGAGTCCGTCGGCGCTGGCCTCGATGGCAGACACGCGCGCGCTGCGCTCGACCACGTCCATGTCCCAGCTTGCCGCCAGGCCGAGGCTGATGGGGAAGGCGGTGCGGTGCCCGTGCACCACGTCGTAGGCGAAGAAGATGGGGATCTTCAGGCGGCTGCGCTGCACCGCCGCGTCCTGCAGCGGCCGGTTGTCGGCGCGCGTGACCGAATTGAAGGTGCCGCCTACGCGCCCCGCCGCGATCTCCTCGATCAGGCGGGGCTGGGGCATGTCGGCGCCGATGCTGATCAGGCGCAGCTGGCCGATCTTCTCGTCCAGCGTCATGCGCTGCATCAGGGAGGCGATGAAGGCATCCTTGGCGGCGGCGGAGCCGCCCTGGTTGCCGCCGGCCGAGGCCGGCTCCGCGCCGGCCAGCGCCGGCGCTCCAAGCAGGCTGGCGGACAAGGCCAGCGTGGACAACAGTCTCATCAGGTCGGTTTCCCCGGTGACGGTGACGGTGACGGTGACGGCGCCGGACACGCCCGCCCTCGCGCACGCCCCGTATGCCCCGTATGCCCCGTATGCCGGCTTGCGCGCGGCCCGGCGGGACACACGGCGGCAAGCGTTACTTTCTGCACTTTCCTTGTGCGCAGTTTACCCCTATTAAACTAGGGGCTTGCCGCGCGGCCGTCCGGGCCACCCACCCGCCGCAGCCGCCGGCATGCGTTTTCACCTGCCTTCCTGGAGAGATCCGTGCTTCTTGCCGCCTTCGCCGCAACGCTGCGCCCCATGATGCGCCCGACGATGCGCGCGCCCCTGCAGACGCTGACGCTGGCCCTGTCCGTGCTGTGCGCCGCACATGCCCACGCCTTCTCGCTGGACGACGTACTGGCCCGCGCCCGTACCCTGGCCGACCAGCCCTACCAGGCGCCGGCCAACAACCTGCCGCCGGCCTTCCGCCAGATGCAGTTCGCCGACTACATCAAGATCCAGCCGCGTCGCGACCAGATGGAGTGGAAGGACCAGGGCACGCCATTCCGGCTGGCCTTCTACCACCAGGGCATGCAGTTCAGCAGCCCGGTGCGCATCAACGAGATCGTCGGCGGCGCGGTGCAGGAGATCCGCTACGACCCCGCCCGCTTCGATTTCGGCGACCTCAAGCTCGACAAATCGGCCACCGCCCGGCTCGGCTACGCCGGCCTCCGCGTGCTGTACCCGATCAACCAGGCCGGCAAGGACGACGAGATCATGAGCGTGCTCGGCGCCAGCTACTTCCGCGTGGTCGGCAAGGGCCAGGTCTACGGCCTGTCCGGGCGCGGCCTGGCGATCGACACCGGCCTGCCGGTGGCCGAGGAATTCCCGGCCTTCCGCGAATTCTGGCTCGTGCGCCCCGCCGCGCGCGACAAGCAGCTGGTGTTCTACGCGCTGCTCGACTCGCCGCGCGCCACCGGCGCCTACCGCTTCGAGCTGACCCCCGGCCTCACCACCTCCGACACCACCCTCAAGGTACAGGCGCGCATCCTGATGCGCGGCCCCGTGGCCAAGCTCGGCGTGGCGCCGCTGACCAGCATGTTCCTGTTCGGCCCCAACCAGCAGCGCGATCCCTACAACTACCGCCCGGCCCTGCATGACTCCAACGGCCTGGCCATCCACACCGGCGGCGGCGAATGGCTGTGGCGCCCGCTCAACAACCCGCGCCAGCTTGCCATCAGCACCTTCCAGGTGACCAATCCGCGCGGCTTCGGCCTGTTGCAGCGCGGCCGGGCGTTCTCCGCCTTCGAAGACCTGAAGGACCGCTACGACCTGCGCCCGAGCGCCTGGATCGTGCCCGAGGGCGACTGGGGCAAGGGCAAGGTCGAGCTGGTGGAGATTCCCACGCCGGACGAAACCAACGACAACATCGTCGCCTTCTGGACGCCGGACACGCTGCCGCCCAAGGGCCAGCCGCTGCGCGCCGACTACACCATCCACTGGACCCTGGACGAACGCGCGCTGCTGGACCAGAAACTGGCCTGGGTCAAGCAGACGCTGCGCAGCGCCGGCGAGGTCATGCAGCCCAACCTGATCCGCCACCTGGACGGCAGCATCGGCCTGACCGTCGACTTCGAGGGTCCGGTGCTGGCGACGCTGCCGGCCGGCACGCCGGTCCAGCTCCAGCTCAGCGCCGGCGACAACGCCGAGATCCTGGAGCAGACGCTGCAGCCCAACCCGCCCATCCAGGGCTGGCGCAGCCAGCTGCGCCTCAAGGTCAAGGATCCGCAGAAGGCCGTGGAGATCCGCGAGGCCCTGGTCTCGGGCGGCCGCACGCTGAGCGAGACGTGGAGTTATCAGTTGCCGCCGAACTCGGTGCCTGCCCGGTAGGAGGAACCTCAACAAGCGCCTCGGGCAGCACCTGGCGCCGGATCCCGGCGCCGCGCCTCCTCCACGGGCTCCGCGCCACCACCGCCAACGGCCCGCCGCGCTGCGCGGGCCCTGTGCAGGCCGCGCGGTCCGTCCGGCCAGCGGCGCCAGCTCTCCCCTGTCTTTTCCTTCACTTCCAGCCCAGCCCTCCCTTCGTCCGTAGGGGGTAAATCGCGGCTTCCGGGCATTCCAATGTGATAAAAATAATACAAAGACTATAAATAGCACTTCGCGGTAATTCGAATACTCCCGTGCATGCTTCACGGGGTTTTGTTCCGGCGACATGGCTGTCGCCGCCTGCGGGCCGGGAAGCCCATGCGGGGAAAGCGATCGATGTCGAAGGCCAGCGCTAAGACGGGCCCGGCGACAGGAACGTCATCCGTGCGGCAGGCGAAGCGCAACAACACAGTACAAGCCAACGCATGGCGATCGCATCGGTTCCGGCGGCTCCGCGCCGGCCCGGACGAGGCGACCGTACCTGCGAGCGAAGAACAAGATAACGGGTAAGCCGGTCGTTCCGGCGGCATCCCGCCCGCGCCCCCATCCGGCGACGCGGCGCGGCCGCTGCGATCGACCGATTCTGGTTTCAAGGGGGTTAGCTTGATCGATATTCACCTGCCACGGCATCCCGCGGTGCCAACCGGACCTGGCCGCGCCACGGCGCACCGGCTCATCGCCACGGCGCGACGGACCGCCCGTTTCGCCATCCCTCTCCAGCACCCACCCTCAGCACTGCCGGCTTAAGCCCTCGGCATCCGCCGACCTCTTCGCGTGACGCGAGAGGCCGGGGCCGACGCGCGCCGGTGGCCTGACAGGCCCCGCCTTTTGCTACCCGTGCCAGGCACGGGCGGCTGCGCTCGTCCCGCGATTCGCTCACGCCTCGACAGATTCAAGACACCAAGACAAAGCGAGTGGAATCATGAACAAGACATACCGCCTCATCTGGAGCAAGCGGCATAGCGCCTATGTCGCCGCCTCCGAACTGGCCAGCGCGCACGGCAAGGATGGCGGGGGCACGACGGCGGCACGGCCGGCGCTGGCTCCGGCGCGCGTGCAGGGTCGGCTGTTCGCCCTGAAGCGGCTTGCCGGCGCGGTCCTGCTCTCGTGCGGCTTCGTCGCGCTGGCGGGCGCGACACCGGTGCTGGTGACGGAGAATCCGTGGGGCACCACCGACGACCAGACCGCGATGAATGCCGCCTACGGCATCAACAACTGGACGCTCTATACCAATTACGCCAGCGCGACGACGAATGTCGGGTCGATCTTCAACAGCAGCACCCGCTTCGTCATGCTGGAAGGCAGCGCGAACACCGATATCGACCTGAGCGCCTTCCTGAGCGCCAACTCGTCGACCATCCTGGGCTGGGTCAACAGCGGCGGCAGCCTGCTGCTGCAATCGGCGGGCTGGGATACCTCGATCACGTTCGGCGGCGTCACGCTGAACCATGGCGACGGCTACGCTTCCAGCTCCGGCAGCCTGACGCAGGCCGGCCTCAGTCTGTTCACCTCGACACCGATCGGGGCGACCGGCCGCATCGGCGGCTACCTGGCCCACGACACGGTCACCGCCTCCGGCGGCATCACGCTGACCAGCTATGTGCAGGGCCAGACGGATGGCTTCGGGCTGCAGCCCATCGTTGCCGGATACCAGTACGGGCAAGGCTACCTGATGTACAGCGGCCTGACCGCCTTCAGCTTCCACTCCGCGGCGAACGGCAGCGACCTCGGCGCCGACGGCCCGAGCTGGCTGGTGAACATGATCGGGGCCACCCCCGGTCCCGTGGCCACCGACATCACCGGCGCCGGTTCGCCCCATGCGGCCTCGGGCCTGGCGGGCGGCTCGCTGAACCCGGCCTTCGACGGCGGCACGCTGAAGATGGATACGGCCCAGGGCGCCTACGGGCAGAACTTCACGCTCAACGCCAACGGCGGCACCATCGACCAGAACGGCAACGGCTCCACCTTCAGCGGCGTGATCGCCAACGCGGCCACCGGAGGCGGCACGCTGACCGTCACCAACAGCGGCACCGGCGGCTCGGTGACGCTGACCGGGGTCAACACCTATACGGGTGCCACCGCCATCGACAGTGGCGCCACGCTCGCCCTGGCCGGTGCCGGCAGCATCGCGGCCTCGTCCAAGGTCACCGACAACGGCACCTTCGACATCTCGGGCACCAGCAGCGGCGCGTCGATCCAGTCGCTGGCGGGTAACGGCCTGGTCTCGCTGGGCGGCAAGACCCTGACGCTGACCAACGCCAACGACACCTTCGGCGGCGTGATCGCCGGCTCGGGCGGCGTCACCGTCAACGGCGGCACCGAAACGCTGAGCGGTTCCAACACCTACACGGGTGCCACCACCATCGGCAGCGAAGGCACGCTGGCCCTGGCCGGCACCGGCAGCATCGCGTCGTCGTCCAAGGTCACCGATAACGGCACCTTCGACATCTCGGGCACCAGCAGCGGCGCGTCGATCCAGTCGCTGGCCGGCAATGGCAATGTCGCCCTCGGCGGCAAGACCCTGACGCTGACCAACGCCAACGACACCTTCGGCGGCGTGATCGCCGGCTCGGGTGGCGTCACCGTCAACGGCGGCACCGAAACGCTGAGCGGTTCCAACACCTACACGGGTGCCACCACCATCGGCAGCGAAGGCACGCTGGCCCTGGCCGGCACCGGCAGCATCGCGTCGTCGTCCAAGGTCACCGATAACGGCACCTTCGACATCTCGGCCACCAGCAGCGGTGCATCGATCCAGTCGCTCGCCGGCAATGGCCTGGCTTCCCTCGGCGGCAAGACCCTGACGCTGACCAACGCCAACGACACCTTCGGCGGCGTGATCGCCGGCTCGGGCGGCGTCACCGTCAACGGCGGCACCGAGACCCTGTCGGGCGCCAACACCTACACCGGTGCCACCAGCGTCGGCAGCGAAGGCACTCTCGCCCTGTCGGGCAATGGCAGCATCGTGGCGTCATCCAAGGTCACCGACAACGGTACCTTCGATATTTCCGCCACCACCAGCGGCGCTGCGATCCAGTCGCTGGCCGGCAATGGCCTGGTCACGCTGGGCGGCAAGACCCTGACGCTGAGCAACGCCGCTGACACCTTCTCCGGCGTGATCGCCGGCTCGGGCGGCGTCACCGTCAACGGCGGCACCGAAACCCTGAGCGGCGCCAACACTTACACCGGCGCCACCACCGTCGGCAGCGAAGGCACCCTCGCCCTGTCGGGCAACGGCAGTATCGCCAGCTCCAGCAAGGTCACCGACAACGGTACCTTCGATATCTCGGCCACCACGAACGGCGCCTCGATCCAGTCGCTCGCCGGCAATGGCCTGGCTTCCCTCGGCGGCAAGACCCTGACGCTGACCAACGCCAACGACACCTTCGGCGGCGTGATCGCCGGCTCGGGCGGCGTCACCGTCAACGGCGGCACCGAAACCCTGAGCGGCGCCAACACTTACACCGGCGCCACCACCATCGGCAGCGAAGCCACCCTCGCCCTGAGCGGCGCCGGCAGCATCGCGGCCTCGTCCAAGGTCACCGACAACGGCAGCTTCGACATCTCCGCCACCACCAATGGTGCGTCGATCCAGTCGCTCGCCGGCAATGGCCTGGCTTCCCTCGGCGGCAAGACCCTGACGCTGACCAACGCCAACGACACCTTCGGCGGCGTCATCGCCGGCTCGGGTGGCGTCACCGTCAACGGCGGCACCGAAACGCTGAGCGGTACCAACACGTTTACGGGTGCCACCACCATCGGCAGCGAAGCCACCCTCGCCCTGTCGGGCAACGGCAGCATCGCGGCCTCGTCCAAGGTCACCGACAACGGCACCTTCGACATCTCCACCACCACGAACGGCGCCTCGATCCAGTCGCTGGCCGGCAGCGGCAATGTCGCCCTGGGCGGCAAGACCCTGACGCTGACCAACGCCAATGACACCTTCGGCGGCGTCATCGCCGGCTCGGGTGGGGTCACCGTCAACGGCGGCACCGAAACCCTGAGCGGCGCCAACACGTTTACGGGTGCCACCACCGTCGGCAGCGAAGGCACTCTCGCCCTGTCGGGCAATGGCAGTATCGCGGCGTCGTCCAAGGTCACCGACAACGGCACCTTCGACATCTCCACCACCACGAACGGCGCGTCGATCCAGTCGCTGGCCGGCAACGGCAACGTCGCCCTGGGCGGCAAGACCCTGTCGCTGACCCATGCCAGCGACACCTTCTCCGGCGTCATCGCCGGCACCGGCAACGTGGTCGTCTATGGCGGCACGCAGACCCTGGGCGGCACCAACACCTACACCGGCCTCACCGGCGTCGATACCGGCGCGACCCTGGCCCTGAGCGGCACCGGCAGCATCGCCGCCTCCCAAGGCCTGATCGCCCTGGGCACCTTCGACATCTCCGGCACCAGCCAGGGGGCCACGCTGCAGGCGCTGGCCGGCAACGGCAATGTGGCGCTGGGCAGCCAGACCCTGACGCTCAGCAACGCCAGCGACGCCTTCGACGGCGTCATCGCCGGCGCGGGCGGCCTCACCGTCAACGGCGGCACCCAGGCCCTGGGCGGTGCCAGCACCTACACCGGTGCCACCACCATCGGCAGCGGGGCCACCCTCGCCCTGACCGGCGACGGCAGCATCGCGGCCTCGTCCAAGGTCACCGACAACGGCACCTTCGACATCTCCACCACCACGAACGGCGCCTCGATCCAGTCACTGGCCGGCAGCGGCAATGTCGCCCTGGGCGGCAAGGCCCTGACGCTGACCAACGCCAATGACACCTTCGGCGGCGTCATCGCCGGCTCGGGTGGCCTCACCGTCAACGGCGGCACCGAAACCCTGAGCGGCGCCAACACTTACACCGGCGCCACCACCATCGGCAGCGAAGCCACCCTCGCCCTGAGCGGCGCCGGCAGCATCGCGGCCTCGTCCAAGGTCACCGACAACGGCAGCTTCGACATCTCCGCCACCACCAATGGTGCGTCGATCCAGTCGCTGGCCGGCAACGGCAACGTCGCCCTGGGCGGCAAGACCCTGTCGCTGACCCATGCCAGCGACACCTTCTCCGGCGTCATCGCCGGCACCGGCAACGTGGTCGTCTATGGCGGCACGCAGACCCTGGGCGGCACCAACACCTACACCGGCCTCACCGGTGTCGATACCGGCGCGACCCTGGCCCTGAGCGGCACCGGCAGCATCGCCGCCTCCCAAGGCCTGATCGCACTGGGCACCTTCGACATCTCCGGCACCAGCCAGGGGGCCACGCTGCAGACGCTGGCCGGCAACGGCAATGTGGCGCTGGGCAGCCAGACCCTGACGCTCAGCAACGCCAGCGACACCTTCGACGGCGTCATCGCCGGCGCGGGCGGCCTCACCGTCAACGGCGGCACCCAGGCCCTGGGCGGTGCCAACACCTACACCGGCGCCACCACCATCGGCAGCGAAGGCGCGCTGGCCCTGAGCGGCAGCGGCAGCATCGCGGCCTCGGCCAAGGTCACCGACAACGGCATCTTCGATATCTCCGCCACCACCGGCGGCGCGTCGATCCAGTCGCTGGCCGGCAGCGGCAATGTCGCGCTGGGCGGCAGGACCCTGACGCTCAGCAACGCCGCTGACACCTTCTCCGGCGCCATTGCCGGCGCGGGCGGGGTCACCGTCAATGGCGGCACCGAAACCCTGAGCGGCGCCAATACCTACACGGGTGCCACCACGATCGGCAGCGGCGCCACCCTGGCGCTGTCGGGCAACGGCAGCATCGCCGCGTCCGGCAACGTGATCGACAACGGCGCCTTCAGCATCGCCGCCACCAATGCCGGCGCGGCGATCCAGAGCCTGTCCGGCAATGGCAGCGTCGACCTGGGCAGCAAGACGCTGGCCCTGGTCAACGCGAGCGGCACCTTCGCCGGCACCATCGGCGGCAGCGGCATGCTGGCCGTCACCGGCGGCACGCAGACCCTGTCGGGGGCCAATACCTACAGCGGCGGCACGCTGGTCAACGGCGGCGCCACGCTCAAGGTATCGGCCGACGCCAACCTCGGCACCGGCACGCTGGCGCTGAACGGCGGCACATTGCAGAACACGGCCACCTTCTCCAGCGGCCGGAACGTGGTGCTGGGCCGCAGCGGCGGCACCTTCAATACCGATGGCGCCACCACGCTGACGCTGAACGGCAGCCTGTCCGGCAGCGGCATGCTGACCAAGGCCGGCACCGGTACGCTGATCCTGGGCGGCGACAACGCCGGCGCTCCGGCGCACACGCCCGGCACCGGCTGGACCGGCGGCCTGACCATCAATGCGGGCCTGGTCGAGGTCACCAATCCGTGGGGCCTGGGCTGGGGCAACGTGATCGTCAATGGCGGCACCATCAACACCACCGTCAACATCCTGACCGGCCAGACCATCGCGCTGGGCGGCGGCACCAACGTCAACACCGCGGCCGGGACCACCACCACCCTGTCCGGCACCATCGGCACCGCCTCCTCGGGCAGCGGCTGCTTCGTCAAGAGCGGCCAGGGCACGCTGGACGTGACCGGCAGCGCGACGCTGTCGAACGGTACCTGCGTGCAGCAGGGCACGCTGCTGGCCAACGGCACCATCAACGGCGATGTCGACGTGACTTCCGGCGCGCGGCTCGGCGGCGCGGGCACCATCCAGGGCACGGTCAACGTGCAGGGCACGCTGTCGCCCGGCAACTCGCCCGGCTACCTGACCGTGGCCGGCAGCGTCAACATGCTGTCCGGCAGTACCTACCAGGAAGACATCTCGGGCAAGCTGCAGGCCGGCCCCGGCACGCCGATCGGCACCCCGGGCTACTACTCCTTCCTGCGCGTGACCAACGGCGGCCAGTTCTCCATCGCCGCCAACACCACGCTGGCGCCGCGCCTGAGCAACCTGTTCTCGCCCAGCGAGGCAGGCTACGGCAGCGCGGCCTACAAGCCGGTGCTGGGCGACACCTTCCGCATCGTCACCGCCGACGGCGGCATCTCCGGGCGCTTCGCCACGCTGGCGCAGCCCGGCGGCATGAGCGACGGCACGCGCTTCGCGGTGTTCTACAACACCTTCGGCAGCAACAGCATCGACCTCAAGGTCCTGCCGACCTCCTACGCGCAGTGGCTGGCCGGCGGCAACCGCAACGCCGTCACCGCGGGCGGCGTGCTGGACCGCATCCTGGCCGGCGACCAGGCCGGCACCGCCACCACGGCGCAGGACAAGCTGCTGTACGTGGCCGCCAGCCAGAACGCGGCGACGCTGCCCGGCTTCGCGCGCGCCCTGGCCGGCGAGGTGCACGCCGCCATGGCCGCGGCCGCGCCGCAGGCCGGCCTGCGCGTCAACAACACGGTGATCCGCCAGCTCGGCGACACCAGCGTGCTGGGCGCGGCGCCGGCCACCACCACCGCCACCACCAGCGAGCCGGCGCGCCGGCGCGGCCTGTGGGTGGACATCGGCGCCGACCATGGCCGCTGGGACGGCGACGGCAGCGCCTCGCAATTCACCACCAACCGCTCGCAGTTCGTGCTGGGCGCGGACATGCTGGGCGGCGAGTCGACCCGCTTCGGCCTCGGCTTCGCGTACACCAACACCAACGTCGGCGCCACCGGCGGCTCGGGCTCGGTCGCGGAGTACATGGGCTTCGCCTACGGCCAGGGCACGCTCGGCCCGGTGGTGGTGGACGGCATGGCCGGCTTCGGCAGCAATGACTGGAATACCCAGCGCGCCGATCCGACCGGCCTCTCCAGCACCGCGCTGAAGACCGACGCCAGCGGCAACAGCACCCAGGTCGGGATCGGCCTGCGCACGCCGCTGGCGCTGGGCGCGACCACGCTGGAGCCGTTCGCCCGCTTCCTGTGGCAGAAGAGCACGCGCGGCGCCACCGACGAGGGTTCGGCCACGCCGGCCGCGCTCAGCCTGGGCCGCTACGACGCCACCGGCAACCGCGTCACGCTGGGCCTGACGGCACGCTCGGCGCAGCGCAGCCCGCTGTCCGACACGCTGACCTACCAGTTCAGCGCCGGCATCGGCCGCGACAACGGCAACCTGGCGCAGACCACCGTGCAGGCCAACCTGGCCGGCTACAGCATGGGCATCGTGTCACCGCAGGTGGGCCGCCTGTTCGGCCAGGCCAGCTTCACCGGCACGCTGCGCCTGGGCAAGCAGGCCTACGCCTACCTGGGCCTGAACGGGGAAGTGCGCCGCGGCAAGAACGACGTCGGCGTCAACGGCGGCCTGCGCGTCGCCTTCTGATCCCGACCGGTCCGGCATGCCTGCCCGTCCGCCGCCCGGCGGGCGGGTGGGCAGCCTCCCCGAGGGCTTCGGGCCGCGGCCCCCCCCGCTGCGGCACGGGCCTGGCGTTCCGCGCCGTGAACACCACGAACGCCATGAACACCACGAACGCTGTCAGCGCCGTGAGCGCCCGTCAGCGCCGCCAGCACCCTCAGCGCTGGCGGCCGCCCGCCAGCGCCGGCGCCGCTTCCCGCGCGCGCTGGCAATCCATGCAGCGCCTGGCCGTCGGATAGGCCAGCAGGCGCGGCGGCGGAATCTCCTCGCCGCACTCGATGCAGAAGCCGTAGGAGCCGTTGGCAAGACGTTGCCGCGCCGCGCTGATATCGGCCAGCTCCCTGCGGGCATGCGTCTCCACCGCTTCTCCCATGCGCAGGTCGGTGTCGCGGTCGGCCTGATCGGCCTGGTCGCTGGGCTCCGGCGACGGCGGCGCGGCGGCCGATGCGGTCAGCTGCGCGCGCGCGCGCAGTTCCGCCTGGTCCAGCAGGCTCGCCACGCGGGCGAGTTCGGCGTCGGTCAATGCGGTCATCACGGTCCCCTCGGCGGATCGGCCTCCGATGCCCCTCATTGTGCGCCCCTGGCGCGCCGCCGGCTTGGGCTTTGTCTTGGCGAACGAGCGGCAGCCATCACTCGGGCACCGCCACGAACCGCAGGCAGCACATGCCGGCGCGTCGCTTCCGGCACACCCGCCCGGCCCTCGGGCGGGCGGCGCGGCCGGACGGCCTGATCAAGGCCCCGGAGCCGGCCGGACGGGAGCCGGCGCCGCCGCATCCTCGGCCTCGAAACCGTCCAGCCAGGCACCAAACACACGTTGCGCCGCCGCGGCCAGCGCCTGCCCGTGCGCGAGGGCCTGGGCGCGCAGCATGCGTGGGTCGATGCCGGCCAGCTCCAGTTCGCAGGCATGGCCGAGCAGCCAGCCTTCGATGGTGCCGGCATCGGCCTCCAGGTGGCACTGCAGGCCGAGCACCCGGGGCCCGACGGCGAATGCCTGGTTGGGGCAGGCCGCCGTGCCGGCGAGGCGCTGGGCGCCATCGGGAATGGCGAACTGGTCACCATGCCAGTGCAGCACCGCGGCCCCCTGCAGGCCGGCCAGTGCCGAAGCCTGCCCTGCCTCGCTCAAGGCGAGCGGCGCGAAGCCGATCTCCTTCACGCCCATCGGACGCACCGCCGCGCCGAGCGCGCGCGCCATCAGCTGGGCGCCGAGGCAGATGCCCAGCAGCGGGCGTCCGGCCTCGAGGCGCACGCGCACGGCCCGCAACTCCGCGGTCAGCCAGGGATAGCGCGGCTCGTCGAAGGCGCCGACCGGGCCGCCCAGCACCACCATCAGCGCCGGCGACAGCACGTCGAGCGCGGCGAGGTCGTCGCCGGCAGGGTCGACGTAGCGCACGTGATAGCCGCGCGCGCGCAGCAGCGGCTCCAGGGTGCCGAGGTCTTCGAAATGGATGTGGCGGATGGCGAGGACGGTCTTCATGGCAGGAGCCTCGGGTTCGGATGGATGCCGGCGGCGCCGACGGGATGCGCGGCGTCCGGGTCGGAAGCCGGGTCGCGGATGGCGTCCGGGCCGGGGCCCGTGCCCGTGCCCGGCCAATAGTAATGGTCCGGCGTGGCGCGCGCGCCGTAGATGGCCTGGCCCACGCGCACCACGGTGGCGCCTTCCTCGATGGCAATCTCGAAGTCGCCGGACATGCCCATCGACAGCTCGTCCAGCGCGATACCGTCGGGCGCCTGCTGGCGCAGCCGGTCGCGCAGGGTGCGCAGGCTGGCGAAACAGGCGCGCACGCGCTCCGCCTCGCCCGACAGCAGCGCCAGCGTCATCAGGCCGCGCACGCGCAGCGCGCCGAAGGCCGGCAAGGCGCGCAGGAAGGCCCCGACCTGCCCGGGCGGCAGCCCGTACTTGCTGTCCTCGCCCGAGGTATTGACCTGCACGAACACGTCGAGCGCGCGCCCCTCGGCCTGCAGGCGCCGGTCCAGCACCTCGGCCAGGTGCAGGCTGTCGAGCGCCTGGAACTCGTCGGCGAAGCGCGCCACCACCTTGGCCTTGTTGCTCTGCAGGTGGCCGATCACCGACCAGCGCAGCCCGGGCAGGTCGGCCAGTGCCGCCTGCTTGCGGCTGGCTTCCTGCACCTTGTTCTCGCCCAGCATGCGGCAGCCGGCCGCATAGGACAGGCGGATACGCGCCTCGTCCACCGTCTTGCTGACCGGCAGCAGGCGCACTTCGGCGGGATCGCGGCCGGCGCGCCGCGCGGCGGCCGCGATGCGGGCCCGCACCTCGGCCAGGTTACGGCGGAAGTCGTCGACCGTGCGGGCGTGCGGATAGAGGCCGTGGTGTTCGTGCCGGGTCGGCGTGGGGAACGGGGATGGATCGGGCGGAGCAGGCAAGTCGTGGTCCTCCAGCACGTGGCGGCAGCCTCGCGGCGGGATGCCGGAGACGGCCGTGTAGAATGTCCTGTGCCAAATTATATATTGTCATAGGACAAAATGGATATTTCCGGGAAGACTGCGGCCGAGATCTTCGACAACGTGCGCCAGCAGGTGCTGTCCGGCCGCCTGCGGCCGGGCGAGGCGCTGCCGCCGGTGCGCGAGCTGGCGGCACGGCTCGACGTCAACCGCAACACGGTGGCCGCCGCCTACAAACGCCTGGTCACGGCCGGGGTCGCGCTGACCCAGGGCCGGCTCGGCACCGTGATCCGCCACTTGACCGAGGCCGGCGAGCAGGAAGGCACGGCGCCCGGCAGCGCGCTGGCCGACCTGGCCGGCGGCAATCCCAACCCCGCCTGGCTGCCCGACGCGGCGGCGGCGCTGGCGGCCCGGCCCTGGCGCCCGCGCTTGTATGGCGAGACGCTGGTCGACGCGCCGCTGGCGCAGCATGCGCAGGCCTGGTTCGCCCAGGACTGTCCGCCCGGCTTCGCCGTCGACCTCAGCTACGGCGCGGTCGACGCGATCGAACGCCTGCTGGCCGCGCACCTGGTGGCGGGCGACAAGGTGGTGGTGGAACACCCCTGCTTCCTGGGCAGCATCAACACGCTGCGCGTGGCCGGCCTGCAGGCGGTGGGGGTGCCGGTCGATGCGCAAGGGCTGCGCGCCGATGCGCTGGAAGCGGCGCTGGAGGCGGGCGCCCAGGCCGTGATCCTGACCCCGCGCGCGCACAACCCGACCGGCTGCAGCCTGAGCGCGGCGCGCGCCCGCGTCCTGCGCGACGTACTGGCGCGCCATCCGCACGTGCTGCTGGTGGTCGACGATCACTTCGCGCTGCTGTCGGCCGCGCCCTACCATGACGTGATCCCGCCGGCGGCGCAGCGCTGGGCCCTGGTGCGCTCGGTGTCCAAGGTGCTGGGGCCCGACCTGCGGCTGGCCTGCATCGCCTGCGACCCGCACACCTCGCAGCGGCTGCGCCTGCGGCTGGCGCCGGGCACGCAGTGGGTCAGCCACCTGCTGCAGGACATCGTCGCGCGCTGCCTGTCGTCGCCGGCGGTCGCCGGCCGGGTTGCGCAGGCCCGCGACGACTATGCGCGGCGGCGTGCCTGGCTGGCGCGGGCGCTCGCCGCGCAGGGCCTCATGCCGGATGCACCGGATGCACCGGACGCAGCGGCCACGCCGGCCGACGGCCTGAACCTGTGGCTGCCGCTGGCCGCCGACAGCCAGCCGCTCGTCCTCGCGCTGGCGCGCCGCGGCTGGCTGGTGCGCAGCGGCGAGCCGTTCGGCGTGGCGGCGCCCGCGCACGGGCTGCGCATCACGGTGTCGACGCTGGAGGAAGAGGATGCCGGGCGCCTGGCGCTCGATATCGCGCGCTGCCTGGCCGAGGCCTGACGATACGAGGCGGCGCAGCGGCGCCGGCATGAGGGCCGGCGCGGCGCGGGAATGAAGGAAGGAGCGGGAAGGAGTGGGAAAGAGCCGGACCAAAGGAAGAGGAAGGGCGTGGCCGGCGCCACGCCCGGAGCGGCCACCACGCGGCGCGGCCCCGGAAGAGCGGGCCGCGCGTCCTCAGTCGTCACCGACCTTGCGCGACTTCCAGCGGCCGTCCGCCTGCTTGCAGAACCAGCCGGTCCACTCGTCGTGGCTGCTGCCGCGCGTCAGTTCCGCCTTGAGGCGGCGGCACGACTGGCCTTGGTCGGTCTTCGAACGCAGCGGCGTGATGCTGGCCTCGACGGCCTCGCGGCCACGGCGCGCGGGGGCGCTCCAGGCCGACGGCGCGCCGTCCTCGCCGTCGGTCAGCACCTTCAGCACAGCCTTGGCGAACGAGGCAGCCTCGGCCTTGTTCATCGATCCGACCACGGTGTTGTGGATGAAGTTGTCGAAATAGGCAAACGCGGGGCTGGCCACGGTCAGCGGCAGCAGGCAGGCCGCCACCGTCAGTGCACGTCGCATGGGCATGGGCATGGAAACTCCTGAATCTGGGACTGGGACTGGGCGGGCACGGAGCCCGCGGGCCCCCGAGTTTACTCCACGGCTTCGCACGAAGTGAAGCAAGGTGCGCCAGGCCGCGCGGCGCCGCCCGCGCTGTGCGGCCAGCGTCTCGGCGTTTTCCCGCACTGTCACGGTATGCAAAGAACTTGTCCCGCAATGTCAAACCATCTTTGACCTATCCCCGATACTCCCAGCCACCGAACGCGCACGCCACCACCGGCGGATGCGCAGCCGAAGCGCCGGGCCTCGCGCCACATACATGGCGCCGGCCTGCCGAGAGGAGCTGACATGCTGGGACAACATCCGAATCGTGCCGCCATGGCCGCCGGCGCCGAGCGCGCCGCAGGCAACGCGGCTTCCAGGGCGGCCGAGGCCACGGCCGGCGGCGCGGCCAGGCGCTGGTATCCGTGGCTGGTCTTCGCGCTCAGCTTCGCCCTGCTGCTGTCGGACTACATGTCGCGCCAGGTGCTCAACGTGGTCTTCCCGCTGCTCAAGGCCGAATGGGCGCTGAGCGACACGCAGCTGGGCGCGCTCGGCGGCGTGGTCGCGCTGATGGTGGGCGTGCTCACCTTTCCGCTCTCCATCCTGTGCGACCGCTGGGGCCGCGTGCGCAGCCTGGCCTGGATGGCGGCGATGTGGAGCCTGGCCACGCTGGGCTGCGCGCTCGCCACCAACTTCGGCGAGATGTTCCTGGCGCGGCTGTGCGTCGGCGTCGGCGAGGCGGCCTACGGCAGCGTGGGCATCGCCCTGGTGCTGTCGGTCTTCCCGCGCCACCTGCGCGCCAGCCTGAGCGCCGCCTTCATCGCCGGCGGCGCCTTCGGCTCGGTGCTGGGGATGGCGCTGGGCGGCCTGCTGTCGTC
This sequence comes from Cupriavidus sp. USMAHM13, assembly GCF_001854285.1. Taxonomy (NCBI): domain Bacteria; kingdom Pseudomonadati; phylum Pseudomonadota; class Betaproteobacteria; order Burkholderiales; family Burkholderiaceae; genus Cupriavidus; species Cupriavidus sp. USMAHM13. The sequence goes on along the minus strand of NZ_CP017752.1, from coordinate 986,069 downwards.
GCACTTCGGCTGGCGCTGGGCCTTCGCCGGCATGGCGCTGTTCGGCCTGGCGGTCGTTGCGCTGTTCCGCCTGTGCATCACGGAGTCGCGCGTGCTGGCGCGGCGGCGGGCCCTGGGCGAGGAAGAGGCCGCGGCCGCGGCCGCCGCCCCCGGCCGGACCGCGCTGCGCCCGCTGCTGGTCGCCCTCTTCTCGGCGCCGTCCATCCTCTGCGCCTACGTCGGCAGCGCGCTGCAGCTGCTGGTGATGAGCGCCCTGCTGGCCTGGATTCCCAGCTTCCTGTCGCGCTACTACGGCATGGCGACCGATCGCGCGGGCGTCACCGCGGCCGGCTTCGTGCTGGCCGGCGGGACCGGCATGATCGCCTGCGGCGCGCTGACCGACTGGCTGGCCCGCCACGCGCCGGCGCGCAAGTGGCTGGTGTCGATCGCCTATAGCGCGCTGTGCTGCGTGCTGCTGGCCGTGGCCTTCCGCCTGCCGGCGGGCGGCGCACAGCTCGCGCTGCTGGGCGCCGGCATGCTGCTGGTGGGCGGCACCGCGGGTCCGGCCAGCGCCATGGTGGCCAACCTCACCGACCCGCGCATCCACGGCACCGCCTTCGCCACGCTGACGCTGGCCAACAACCTGCTCGGCCTCGCGCCCGGCCCCTTCCTCACCGGCATGCTGTCCGATCACATCGGCCTGCTCGCCACGCTGCAATGGATTCCGCTGGCGGGACTCGGCGCCACCGTGGCCTTCGCCCTCGGCCGGCGCCACTACGCGGCCGACCTGGCGCGGCTGCAGCGCCGGTGCGCGGCACGCGCGGGCTGAGCCATCGCACCACCGAGCCACACCGAGCCATACCGATCCGCACCACCACCCGGACATTCCGGACACCCGAAGCATCCCAGGCATTCCATGACGTTCGATCCCGCCCTCACCTTCCTCCTGGTACCCGGCCTGCGCGACCACGTGCCCGAGCACTGGCAGACCCTGCTGCAGGCACAACTGCCGAACGCCCGCTCGGTGCCGCCGCTGGAGCACGACAAGCTCAGCCGCGACGCCCGCGTGGCCGCGCTCGACGCCGCACTGGCCGACATCGACGGCCCGGTGGTGCTGGTGGCCCACAGCGCAGGGGTGATGATCACCGTGCACTGGGCCGCGCAGCACCGGCGCCCGATCCACGCCGCGCTGCTGGCCACGCCGCCGGACTTCGACCAGCCGCTGCCGGCCGGCTATCCCGACAAGGCCGCGCTCGAAGCGAACGGCTGGCTGCCGGCGCCACGCGCGCCCCTGCCCTTCCGCAGCCTGGTGGCGGCCAGCCGCAACGACCCCCTGGCCGCCTACGAACGCGTGCGCGGCATGGCCTATGCCTGGGGCAGCCGCCTGGTCGACCTGGGCGAGGTGGGCCACCTGAATCCCGCCGCCGGCTACGGCCCGTGGCCGCAGGCGACGGAGCTGTTGGCCGAGCTGCTGGCCGACGGCTGAGGCGCGCCCGACGGCACGCGCCGACACGGCCGCGCGGCAGGCCGCGCGATGGCCGCGCCCGCCCCGACCCCAGCAATATTCCCCCACCACATCGAAGAAGGAACGAGGAGACACCATGCCATTGAAGAAGGCCGCCCTGGCCGCCCTGATCGCCTGCCCGGCCCTGGCCAGCGCCCAGTCCAGCGTCACGCTCTACGGCGTGGCCGACATCAACGTCGAGTTCGCCAACCATGTCGGCGCGATTCCCTCCGCCGCCAACGGCTTCAACCCCGGCACCTCCAACAGCGTCTACCGCATGGACTCCGGCGGCCTGTCCGGCTCGCGCTGGGGCCTGCGCGGCACCGAAGACCTCGGCAACGGCCTCAAGGGCGTGTTCGTGCTGGAAAGCGGCTTCAACCTCGACACCGGCACCTCGCAGCAGGGCGGCCGCCTGTTCGGCCGCCAGGCCTACGTCGGCGTGCAGTCGGCCACGCTCGGCCAGATCAGCCTCGGCCGCCAGTACACCTCGATGTTCGAGGCCCTGGCCAACTTCGCGCCGGCCGCCTACGCGACCCAGTACGAACCCGTCGTGCTGCAGTCCGGCGCCAACTTCCGCGAGGACAACACCGTCAAGTACACCGGCCAGTTCGGCCCCGTCACCGCCCTCGCCCACTTCTCCTTCGGCACCGGCCTGGCCCTGCCGCAGACCGGCGCCTCCGCCATCGCCGTCGGCGGCAACGGCGAGGTCCCCGGCGCCTTCCGCCGCGACTCCGCCTACGGCGCCGCCGCCACCTATATGGCCGGTCCCCTCGGCATCGCGCTCGGCTACGACCAGTGGAATCCCACCATCGGCACCGGCAGCGGCACCTTCCGCAAGGCCGCCGTCGCCGCCAGCTACACCTTCGGCCCCGCCAAGGTCATGGGCGGCTACCGCTGGGGACAGAACAAGAACGCCGCCGGCGCCGGCATCGCCCGCGACGACTTCTACTGGGTAGGCGCCAACTACCAGGTCACCCCGGCACTGGGCCTGACCCTGGAGTACGACTACGACAAGGTGCACAACCTCTACGGCAGCACCCAGGTCGCCAATCCGTGGCAGGTCGCGCTGGTGGCCGACTACAACCTGTCCAAGCGCACCGACGTCTACCTGTCCGCCGCCTACGCCCGCAATGCCGGCCTGACCCTGGACTCGGTGGCCACCGCCTATGCCACCAGCCTCTCGCTGGGCAACAGCTACGCCCTGGCCAGCGGCCAGAACTCCATGGTGGGCGTGGCCGTGGGCGTGCGCCACAAGTTCTGATCCCGGGCAGGCGCCGCTGCGCGCGGCGCCCGCCCCGCCGTTCCCTGCTCGACCTTGGCGCCGCCGCTCGGACTTCGTCCGGTGGCGGCTTTTTTTGTGCGGCGGCGGCAGGATCGGGCGTGAGGCGTGAAGGTTGAGGGGTGTTCCCTCTGGCCACAAGAAGACGTTCGATGAGCGCCCCGGCGAACGATCCCGCCGGACAAAAAAAAACGCCAACCCGCGATGGGTTGGCGTTTTGCTTCGGGTATGACGATTACGAGAACTGGTTCATCGTGTTGTCCTTGCCCGCTGCCTTCAGGGCTGCTTCGCCGCTGAAGTACTCCTTGTGGTCGTCGCCGATATCCGAGCCGGACATGTTCTGGTGCTTGACGCAGGCGATGCCCTGGCGGATTTCCTTGCGCTGCACGCCAGCCACGTAGCCCAGCATGCCCTGGTCGCCGAAGTATTCCTTGGCCAGGTTGTCAGTCGACAGCGCGGCGGTGTGGTAGGTCGGCAGCGTGATCAGGTGGTGGAAGATACCGGCTTCGCGCGATGCATCGGCCTGGAAGGTGCGGATCTTCTCGTCGGCGAGCTTCGCCAGTTCGGTCTGGTCGTATTCCACGCTCATCAGCTGGGCGCGGTCGTATGCCGACACATCCTTGCCCGCAGCCTTCATCGCGTCATAGGCCTGCTGGCGGAAATTCAGGGTCCAGTTGAACGACGGGCTGTTGTTGTACACCAGCTTGGCGTTCGGGATGACCTTGCGGATCTCGCTGACCATGCCGCCGATCTGCGCGATATGGGGCTTTTCGGTTTCGATCCACAGCAGGTCGGCGCCGTTCTGCAGCGAGGTGATGCAGTCGAGCACGCAACGCGCTTCGCCCGTGCCGGCGCGGAACTGGAACAGGTTGCTCGGCAGGCGCTTCGGACGCAGCAGCTTGCCGTCGCGCTTGATGACCACGTCACCGTTGCCCAGCTGGTCGGCCGACAGTTCTTCGCAGTCGAGGAAGGCGTTGTACTGGTCGCCCAGGTCGCCCGGCGTGTTGGTCACGGCGATCTGCTTGGTCAGGCCGGCGCCCAGCGAGTCGGTACGGGCCACGATGATGCCGTCGTCCACGCCCAGTTCCAGGAAGGCGTAGCGGATCGCGCGGATCTTGGCCAGGAAGTCCTCGTGCGGCACGGTGACCTTGCCATCCTGGTGGCCGCATTGCTTCTCGTCGGACACCTGGTTCTCGATCTGGATGCAGCAGGCACCCGCTTCGATGAACTGCTTGGCCAGCAGGTAGGTGGCTTCCGCGTTGCCGAAACCGGCGTCGATGTCGGCGATGATGGGCACGACGTGGGTGACGTGGTTGTCGATCTTCTGCTGGATGGCGGCCTTGGCGGCGGCATCCTTGGCAGCATCCAGCTCGCGGAACAGGCCACCCAGTTCACGGGCGTCGGCCTGGCGCAGGAAGGTGTACAGCTCGCGGATCAGCGCGCTGACGGAAGTCTTCTCGTGCATCGACTGGTCCGGCAGCGGGCCGAACTCCGAGCGCAGCGCGGCGACCATCCAGCCGGACAGGTACAGGTAGCGGCGTTCGGTGCTGTTGAAGTGCTTCTTGATCGAGATCATCTTCTGCTGGCCGATGAAACCGTGCCAGCAACCCAGCGACTGGGTGTACTTGGACGGGTCGGCGTCGTAGGCGGCCATGTCGGCACGCATGATCTTGGCGGTGTACTTGGCGATGTCCAGACCCGTCTTGAACTTGTTCTGGGCACGCATGCGGGCGGCATACTCGGGGTTGATGGCATTCCACGCGCTGCCGTGGTTCTCCTTCAGACCAGCAACTGCCTTGATGTCGTCTTGATACTGGGACATTTGAATTTCCTAAGAGTGAAGCGCGTTTGAGAGAAATCGCGGGTGCCGCTACGGGTGCCGAAGCAGGATGTCGAAGCAAGCAGCGTGAAGTCATTGTATGGCGTTCTTGGTGCGTTGCGGCGAACTCTTATATAAGACATAAGACTTGCTTTATCCTTATTTTTCAATGAGATAGCAACAAGATCCTGCGATGTGGAACACGTTTTCAAGAGCCGAAAAGCCAAGACGGGAAAAATCCGGCCCGGATTCCACAATATGAAAAGCGCTTTCAGTTCTCGGAGAATGGGCCCGCGCGGATGGCTCGGGCAACGACAGCGGGAGGGAATGACAGCGGTCTGTCGACGCACAACGTCATGAGCCGGCGCAGCGCACGGCCCAGGCGCCGGCGCCCGACGCGACGAGCGCCAGCACCAGCACCAGCACCTGGGACGTGCGCCTGGCCGGGTTCCGCTAATCGGCCCGGCACCACCGCCCCGAGTCGGGACTGACGGTCACCCTCTCACCTTGCCGCCGCACCTGCTCCGCGTCGAGCGTCGCCGCGGTCGCAGGGTCGGCATCGAAGACGACCTCGAGGGACCTTGCGACATGGACATCCTCGACCGGCAGTTCCCAGGTCAGGAACAGCTGTGAGTCGTCCCGGCCGTCCGGGAAGTCGGCGGCGGCGAAGCCATCGCTGCCACGTCGGATCACCCCATGCGGCTGGCAGGTATCGAACACCACGGCCAATCCTCGCCTGAGCGGAATGCGCAGGTCCAGCGACGGGAAATGCAGGTCCTGCCCCTTGTCCTCGCTCAGGAAGAGATTGCAGAAGACCGCGCCGCCGTACTGCTCGCCGTCATGGTGGTACCTCGCGCCGCGGCACACCATCAGCGCGACGTCACTGCCGGCCAGCACGCCGGGCAGGCCAAGCCGGCCGGTCCAGTCGGACACCGCCCGCACGCACTGCGAGTACTGCGGCCAGCGCATGCGTGCGCGGGCCAGGGGCATCACCTCGACATCGCCCGCGTCCAGGGTCATGTGCGACGAGATCTCCCGTGCCCAGTCGGCACGCAGCCGCGCCGGCGGTTCCGGCACCTCGAGCATGCCGCTCAGCACGACCTCGCTCACGCGCCGGCTGCGCATGGTGTCACCGCTCCAGAAATAGGAAAGCGGGGAGGACCGGGCGGGCGGTGGCGTGGCCTTGTCCAGCAGCCCCAACCGCTCGTCGTAGCCGACGGTGCCGCGCGATACGCCCGCCCGCTTGCAGAGTTCGCCGATCCGCATGATGGACTCCCATCCCAGTCGTGGAGTGCTATTTACGCTTGACCGTTGCCTATAGTCAACGGTTTGGAGTGCATCGCATGGCACGGCGATGGCGAGCCTGTGCAACGACGCCGACTGCCTGGCGGCGCTGTCGGTCGCGAGTGCCGTCCACATGACGCTTCACAACTAGTCGGAGTGTATTGAGCTGCCGGAACGCGGGCTGGCCGGCGGCGCCTTCCCGCCACCGCCGGCGCGCCAGCGTGTCACGCTGCAGCCGAAGCGGTCGGCGAACCAGCGCGAGAACGCGCTCAGGGACGAGAAGCCGAGCAAGGTGGCCACTTCGGACAGCCGGCGTTCCGGATTCTCGATATAGCGCTGCACCAGGCTGGCGCGCGCCTCCGCCACGATCTCCAGGTAGGTGGTGCCCTCCTGCTCCAGGTGGCGGTGCACCGTGCGCCGGTCCACGCCCAGGTGCTGCGCCACGCGCTCGACCGAACACATGCCGGAAGGCAGCAGCAGATAGACCAGCTTCCTCACCTTGTCCCGCAGCGTGGTGCTGGACTGCGCCAGCAGCGTGCCGAGATAGCGTTTGACCTGCTGCGCCATGACCGGATCGTAGGACGGCAGCGGCGCCTCCAGGTCGGCGGCGCGGCAGACGATGCCGTCGAAATCCTGGTTGAACAGCGCCGGCATGCCGAACACGCGCTGCCAGGTGGCGGTGCTGGCCGGGGCCGCGTGCGAAAAGCTGATGCTGCGCGGGCGCCAGGACGGGCCGAGGAACACGCTCAGGATCCGGAACACCACGCCGACCGCCAGGTCGGTGGCCTGGCGCAGCGGGCTGGCCTCGTCGCTCAGCAGCTGCAGGCGGATGATCACCAGTTCGCCTTCGCGCTCCACGCGCATCGACAGCGACTCGTTCTGCAGGTCCATGTGGCGCACCATCGACTCCAGCGCGCGCAGCAGGTTGGGCTGCTCCTGCACCACGAAGGCCAGCGGGCCGAGGTTGGACAACTGGCGCAGCTCGGCCATGCGCAGGCCGAAGTCGTCGACGCCGGCAGCCTTGGCCGAGGCCTCCATCAGCCGCCCCACCTGGGCCGCCGGAATGCGGATGTCGGGATCCAGCAGCACGCTGCGGCCGATCCGCGCCGCGCGCAGCTGCTGGTAGGGATCGAGCCCCAGGGCACGCGCGACTTCGACGTAGTTGGTGAGACTGGCGCTGCGAAGGTAGTAGGACATCGTGTTTTCCCTGACTGTCCCTGAATGTAAATTGATCGTCCCGGATCGTCAAATGCCCGGGCGCCGTTGCACGATACTTCCGACACCGGAAGCGATCCGCCCGCAGGCTCCCGCCCGGCTCGCGATATGCATCATGCGCCGGCGAGGCCAGAACACTGAACTGGAGAGACGACATGCAATTCCTCGACGATTCCCTGCACCCCGAGAACCAGGACAAGGTGGTCATCACCGTGGCCCCCTACGGCCCCGAATGGATGCCGCAGGACTTCCCCGAGGACATCCCGGTGACGATGGAGGAGCAGATCCAGAAGGCGGTGGACTGCTACAACGCCGGCGCCACCGTGCTGCACCTGCACGTGCGCGAGCTCGACGGCAAGGGCTCCAAGCGCCTGTCCAAGTTCAACGAGCTGATCGCCGGCGTGCGCGCGGCGGTGCCCGACATGATCATCCAGGTGGGCGGCTCGATCTCCTTCGCCCCCGAGGACGAAGGCGAGGCCGCCAAGTGGCTGTCGGACGACACCCGCCACATGCTGGCCGATCTGACCCCGAAGCCCGACCAGGTCACGGTGGCCATCAACACCACCCAGATGAACATCATGGAACTCCTGTATCCGGAGTACCTGAAAGGCACGTCGCTGGAAAACCCCGCCTACCAGGCCGCCTACAGCGAGATGACCGTGCCGGCCGGCCCCGCCTGGGTCGAGGAGCACCTGCGCCGCCTGCAGGCCTCGGGCATCCAGCCGCACTTCCAGCTGACCGGCATGCACGCGCTGGAAACGCTGGAGCGCCTGGTGCGCAAGGGCGCCTACAAGGGGCCGCTGAACCTGACCTGGATCGGCATCGGCGGCGGCTTCGACGGCCCCAACCCCTTCAACTTCATCAACTTCGTGCATCGCGCGCCGGACGGCTGCACGCTGACCGCCGAATCGCTGCTGAAGAACGTGCTGCCCTTCAACATGATGGCCATGGCCATGGGCCTGCATCCGCGCTGCGGCATCGAGGACACCATCATCGACCAGCACGGCAAGCGCATGACCTCGGTGCAGCAGATCGAGCAGTGCGTGCGCGTGGCCCGCGAGCTGGGCCGTGACATCGCCTCGGGCCAGGAAGCGCGCCGCATCTACCGCATCGGCACCTGGTACGACAGCGCGGAAGAAACGCTGGCGGCCAACGGCATGGCGCCCAACCGCCGCGCCGGCGAGCGCAACCTGCCGCTGCGCAACGCGGCCTGAACCGCGGCCTGAACCGCTACCTGAGCCGCTGCCTGAGCGACCGCCTGAAACGCTTGCCCGGCCCCGGCTGCGCGACTTTCCCGCGCGGCCGGGCCAACCGGGCCTCTTCGCCGCGCCGCGCGCGCAGGAGGACACCGATGTCCCACACCGATCCCGCCCCGGCCGATGCCGCCATCGGCAATCCCTGCATCAACATCTGCCGCATGGACCAGGCCGGCAAGTACTGCCAGGGCTGCGGCCGCACCGCGCTGGAGATCGGCCGCTGGGACCGCTTGACGGCGCAGGAGCGCGGCGCCGTGCTGGCCGAGGTCGCGCAGCGGCGGCCGTCGCTGCGCGGGCTGGCCGCCATGCCGCGGACACTGCAGCCGCCGCAGCCGCCGCGCGGCTGAAGCGCTGACGGGCCGGTGCGCCGGCACGGCACCCCCGCTTCCCCTGACCCCGCCGCCGCCCGCCGGGCCGCGGCAATCTTTCCGTCCGCCTCGCCATGACCCTGCAGCCTTGCTTGACGGTCGACGTGTACTTCGACCTGATCTGCCCCTGGTGCCTGATCGGCAAGCGCCATCTCGACGCGGCCCTGGCCCGCTGGGCGCACGAGCGGCCCGAGGTACCCGTGCGCGTCCGCTGGTGTGCCTATCCGCTGCTGCCCGCCGTGCCGGCCGCCGGCCTCGACTACCGCGCTTTCTACCTGGCCCGCCTGGGCGACGCCCGCGCCGTGGCGGCGCGCCGGGCCCAGGTGCAGGAAGCCGCGCGCGCAGCCGGCCTCGAACTGCCGCTGGCGCTGGAGCGCATCGAGGTGCTGCCCAACACCCTGGCCGGACACCGGCTGATCCAGTACGCCGCGCAGGCGCATGGTGCTGCCGCCGCCGGCGCGCTGACCGAGGAGCTGTTCACGCGCTACTTCATCGCGGCGCAGCACATCGGCGACCCCGAGGTGCTGCGCGCGGCGGCCGACGCCTGCGGCATCCGCGCGCCCGGCCCCGTGCACGACGACGCGCCATGGCTGCCGCCGCTGGCCGTACCGCAGGCGCCGCCGCGCTGGGCCGGCCAGGGCGTGCCCCTGTTCGTCTTCGGTGGCAGGCATGGCGTCAGCGGCGCGCGTCCGGCCGCCGTCCTGTTCGACGCCATGCAGCAGGCGCTGGCTTTCGCGCCGCGGGACCTCGCCGCCTGCGGTTGAACCGCGGCGGCGAAGCGGTGCCGCGGATGCCGGCCCGAACGGCCGGGGCGGCCGGGCATGGCGGGACAAACGCAACGACAAACGCAACGACAAACACAACAACAAACACAACGACGGACGCAGGCACGCCAAAGCGTCCGCCCCCCCACCAAGAGGAGACACCATGCCACGCATCATCCGACCTTCCACGCTGCGCCGAACCGGCGCTGCCCTGGCCCTGGCGCTGGCCGTGCCGGCCGCACTGGCCTGGACCGGCAAGCCCGTCCGCATGCTGGTGCCGGCCCCGGCCGGCGGCACCATGGACGTGATCGCGCGCCTGCTCGCCGATCAGTTGTCGGCGGACCTGGGACAGCCGGTGGTGGTCGACAACAAGCCCGGCGCCGGCGGCAGCATCGCCATCAGCACCCTGCTGGCCGCGCCCGCCGACGGCCAGACCATCATGGTCACCGCCAGCAATGTGCTGACCGAGGTACCGCACGTGCTGAAGACGCCGTTCGATCCGCTCAAGGACGTGCGCCCGATCGCCGCGGTGGCCCGCTCCCGCCTGCTGCTGGTCGGCACGCCTTCGCTGCCCGCCAGGGACCTGGCGAGCCTGGTCGCCTACGCCAGGGCCAATCCCGGCAAGCTGTCCTTCGCCTCGTACAGCGCCGGCACCGCCTCGCACTACGCCGGCGCCATCCTGAACCAGAAGGCCGGCCTGGACCTGCAGCACGTGCCCTTCGCCGGCTCCGGCCCGGCGCTGGCCCAGGTCATGGGCGGGCAGATCCCGCTGATGTTCGACGGCATGGTGACCTCGCTGCCGCTGCTCAAGGGCGGCAAGCTGCAGGCCTATGCGGTGGCGTCGAAAACGCGCTCGCCGCTGCTGCCCCAGGTGCCCACCTTCGCCGAACTGGGCTACCCGGAACTGGACTTCAGCAACTGGGTCGGCGTGATCGGCTCGGCACGGCTGCCCGAGGCGCTGGCCGCCAGGATCGCCGCGGCCAGCTACCGCGCCGCGGCCACGCCGCGCGTGCACGAACGCATGAAGGATCTCGGCTACGAACCCATCGAGGCCCAGTCCCTGCCCCAGCTCGGCCAGGCCGTACGCACGGAATTCGAGCGCAACGCAGGCATCGTCAAGGCCTTCGGCATCCAGCCCTGAGTCGCCGCCGCACGCCGTGCCGCCGTGCCACCAGCCGGCGCGGCGCATGCGCCGGATCCCTGCAGGAACCGATTCTTGCGCGCGGCCGATTTCTCTTCTGCGGCCAGCCCGCTGTTTCGCCGCGCGGTCGGCCCGTAGAGTGGCTCCGTTCTCAACCCGGAACGGAGTTTCCATGCAAGCGGTACAGATCCAGCAATACGGCGCGGCGGATACGCTCGCCTTGGTCGACGTCGCCACCCCGGCCCCGGGGCCGGACGACGTCGTCGTTCGCGTGCACGCCGCCGGCGTCAACCGGCTCGACGTGCTGCTGCGCGATGGCAGCGTGTTCCAGGTGCCGCTGCCGCGCATCCCCGGCACCGACTTCGCCGGCGAGATCGTCGAGGCCGGGGCCAATGTCGACCGCCGCCGCATCGGCGAGCGCGTCTTCGCCGCCCCCATCCTCTCCTGCGGCCACTGCGAACACTGCCTGCGCGGCGAAGACAACCGCTGCAGCCACTTCGGCACGGTCGGTTCCACCATCGACGGCGGCTATGCGCAGTTCGTGCGCGTGCCGTCCCGCAACGCCGTCGCGCTGCCCGAGGCGCTCGACTACGTGCGCGGCGCGAGCTTCGCCCTCACCTACGCCACGGCGGCGGCCATGCTGCGGCGCGGGTGCCTGGCGGCAGGCGAGTCGGTGATGATCCTCGGCGCCAACGGCGGGCTGGGCTACGCCGCGGTCGAACTGGCCAGCGCCATGGGCGCGCGCGTGATCGCCATCTGCCGCAGCGCCGGCACCGACGAGGCACTGCGCCGGGCAGGCGCCGCCGCCGTGGTGCTGGCCGGCCCCGGCATGGCGGAAGAGGTGCGCGAGCTCACCGGCGGGCGCGGCGTGGACCTGGTCTTCGAGCATGTCGGCGCCGCCACCTTCGAACAATCGGTCGCCGCGCTCGCCATGGACGGCCGGCTGGTGCTGGGCGGCGTGACCACCGGCACCATGGCGCCGCTGGACCTGAAGGCGGTGTTCACCCGGCGCCTGGAGGTGCTGGGCTGCCGCGGCAGCGGGCGCCGCGACCTCGACCACGTGCTCGACCTGGTGGCGCGCGAACGGGTCCGCCCCTGCATCCAGCAGGTGCTGCCGCTCGCCCAGGCCGCGCAGGCGCACCGCCTGCTGGAGTCAGGCGTCACGCTCGGCAAGATCATCCTGACCGTCTGAGGCAACCATCATGTTCATCGTCCTGCTGCACTACGTGCAACCGCTGGCCGCCATCGAAGCCAGCCTGGCGGAGCATCGCGACTTCCTCGACCGCCACTACCGCGCCGGCCATTTCCTGGCGTCGGGACCGCAGGTACCGCGCATCGGCGGTGTTATCCTCGTGCGCCGGCTCGATCGCCGGCAGCTCGACGCCGTGCTGGCCGAAGACCCCTTCTACCGCGAGGGGCTGGCACGCTACGACATCATCGAGTTCACTCCCAGCAAATTCGCCGACGGCGCCGAACCGCTGTTCGTCCCGGCCGGCTGACAACCGATGGAACCCCCGGCATGGACCTGCTGAGCGCGATGCGCGTCTTCCAGAAAGTGGCCTCGACGCTGAGCTTCACCGAGGCCGCCGATCTGCTCGGCATCGCCGCCTCCAGCGTGTCGCGCCAGGTCGACGCGCTCGAAGCCAGGCTGGGGGTCAAGCTGCTGACTCGCACGACACGCCGGCTCGCCCTGACCGAGCCCGGCCGCACCTACAAGGAACAGCTCGACACCTTGCTGGCCGAGTTGGACGCCGTCCACGAGGGAATCGCGTCCTACGCCGGCCAGCCGCGCGGCCGCCTCAAGGTCAGCTCGCCGCGGGTGTTCGGCAAGCGCCTGCTGACGCCGCTGATTCCGGCCTTCCTGGCCGCCAACCCCGGCGTCACGCTGGAACTGTCGCTGACCGACGACTACGTCGACCTGGTCGAGACCGACACCGACCTCGCCATCCGCATCGGCACGCTGGCCGAATCCAGCCTGGTCAGCCGCCCGCTGGGCCGCTACCGGCGGCTGGCCGTCTGCCATCCCGACTACCTGCGGCAACGCGCCGCACCCGCCGCGCCGGCCGACCTGCTCGCGCACAACTGCCTGCGCTACCGCCGCGCCGGCGAGCGCGTGGTCTGGAGCTTCGCCGGACCCGATGGCGAAGCCGGCATCGAAGTCGTGCCGCAGGGCGACCTGGTGGCCAATGACGTCGAGGTCCTGCTGGAAGGCACGCTGGCCGGCAGCGGCATCGCCCTGCTGCCCTACTGGCTGGTGCGCGACGCGCTGGAGGCCGGACAGCTGGTCCAGGTGCTGCCCCGCTACCCCTCGGCCAGCACGCTGCAGAGCGCCGGCATCCACTTCGTCTACGCCATCAACCGGCGGCAGTCGCGCAAGGTGCATGCGTTCATGGATTTCGTGGTGCAGCGCACGGCCGGGCTGCTGGTGTGAGCGTTCCCGGCACAGGCAGCAGCGCGGCCATGCGTGGCGAAGACCAACCAGGCGACGCCTCCGCAACTCCGCCGCCGACACAGACTGCATTGCCCTGACGCCCCCCCCGCATCCCCCGCTCGCGCCACCTGCCCGGCAGCGGGCATCGCGCGAAGCAACGGCCCTGCCCCTGCCTTGCCGCCCAGCCGCCCACATGGCAAAGCGAAGGCCACGATGTCCGCCCTGCGCCGCCCTGGCGGCACCGGACCGTGGTGCAGCGGGCCCGCGACGTGATGCCGCCGGGACGACGGCGGATCCGAGCGATGCCACCCAGCCAGGAACGGATCCGGTCACTCCATTCGCATTAATCGACCTCTTTATATCAACCACTCGAATGTAGGGATTCATAAAAAAGATATACAAAATCCATCTTCATCGCATTATCAAATGAACATATGAATTAAAAAAACTTCAATTGCAACATCCAGGCGCCCATGCAAGACTCTCGGCCCGATTCCGGGAAACAGGTCTCCTCGCCATACCCATTCCTTCCCTTGGAACGCGGCAGTAAAAAGGCCGCCAAGATCTGCCGCATTGCGAATGATGATCTTCGCCGCCGCCTCCCGCCTGCCGATCGCGCCAGGGGTAATCGATGCAGGCGTTCCATGCCGATGGGAGAATATTTCCGCGCCTTCATCGAGATCGCGGATCCTGCTGTCCCGACCAGAATTTATGCCCATCCATCCTAATGAATCCGATTTCAATCGGGAAAGAGCAATGGTGAATCATGAGCACCCCCCGTTGGCAGGAAGAATTGATCGTCGAGATGGAAAAATGCACGTGTGCACGCGAGGCTTTCCATCGCATCGAGCGCGCGACAAATGCGCTCGGCTTTGACATGTTTGCCGTGGGGATCCGCACGCCGCTTCCGCTGTCCAGGCCCAGAACCACGATACTCAGCAACTTTCCGACGTCCTGGCAGGCCCGCTACAAGGAAGCCAACTACCTGAGTATCGATCCGACCGTGGCACACGGGCGGCGCACCACGGTACCGCTGGTGTGGACCGACGACGTCTTCGCAACCACGCCCGCGCTCTGGGTCGAGGCGCAGGCCGTCGGGTTGCGCGTGGGTTGGTGCCAATCCTGCTTCAGCCCGGATGGCGTGGGAAGCATGCTCTCCCTGGTGCGATGCGGCAGCCCCATTTCGGCGAGTGAACTGGAATGCAACGAGTCGAAGATGCGTACGCTGGTCAGCGTAGCCCACCTGGCCTTGTCCCGCCTGTTCGACGCCCGCCCCCCCACGGCTTCCGCGCGGAAGCTGACCTGCCGCGAAACCGAGATCCTGCGCTGGGCGGCGGACGGCAAGACCTCAGGGGAAATCGCCTGCATCCTCAATCTGTCGGTGGACACCGTCAACTTCCATATGAAAAACGCCGTCCGCAAGCTCGATGCCCCCAACAAGACCGGCGCAGTGGTGCGCGCCGCCATGCTCGGGCTGCTGCACCACTGACCCGCATCACTGTGCGTCGCGGATCCGGATATCGCTGAGCGAAAGCAGACGCTGCCCGTCGACCAGCGCCATCGCGGCATCAACGATCGACTGGCGCTGCGCCTCGGTGACGACGATGCCGGCCTCCGGCAGCTTGCCGGCGACATAGATCAGCAGCACGGTCTCGTCGAGCCGGTAGCCCGGGCTCGCCTCGCGGTGCAGATGCCAGGCCAGTGCCGCGCAGGCACAGGCCAGCAAGGCGGCGTAGCGCTCGCTCAGTTGCATGAGGTCGACCGCGTCGTGCGCCGGCGTCGCGTGGGCCATCGCCACCTGGCAGTCGACCAGCCACCGGCGCACAGCGCCTTCGAGCGCGTCGAGGGCGACGGCGACCGCCGGCGGCACCTCGCCATGCGTGCGGCGCAGCGCGAAGAACGCGGGCAGCAGGCAGTCCTCTCCGCTTGCGCCCAGGCGCAGGTCGGCCTGCGCCGGCCAGCCCTGGCAGCTGCCGTCGCGCCACAAGAGCGTCGCGGCCTTGTCCAGCCAGCCCGGACCCGGCCCCGCCTCCAGCCGCTCCCGCAGGCGCATGCTGAGGGCGCGCAGCTGCGCGGAGATCAGGCTCAGGTTGACCTGCGTGCTGCCGTCAAAGAGGCTGACGACCTGGTTGTCGCGCATCTGCTTCTCGAACACCCCCCAGGGAAACTCGCTGCGCACGTAATGCCGGGCTCCCAGCACGAGCGCCAGTTCCCGTGCAATCGCTTCGGCCTCGCTGGGCACATGGAACTTCGCCACGGCCGATAGAACGCTGAGTTCGGCGGGCCGCGCGCTGATGGCACGGCAGGCCACCTGCGCCACCAGGTCCCCCACCAGGATGCCGACGTAGCAGCGCGCCAGCCTGGCGCGCACCATCGGGATCTCGATGGCCAGCTTGCCGTAGAGCCGGCGCGCGCGTGCGAAGCGCAGTGTCAGGCGGAACATGGTATCGACGGCGCCGAGCGAGAAGCCGGTACAGAGCACGCGCGAGATCTGCAGCGTCTTGAGCACCGTCGGCAGCGCGCCTTCGGGACAAGGCAGCAGGGCGCCGGACTCGCAGTGGTGGGCCTCCAATTGCAGGCCGCTGATATCCGCGCCACGGATGCCGTGCGTCCGGATCTTGCTCAGCGGCCGCCAGCTCGAAGGAAGTTCTCCGCTCGGCCGGCGCAGCCACAGCAGGCCCAGGCCAGCGCTGCCGTCGCCCTGCTCGATGCGGCACAGCACCGTCAGGCTTGCGCCGCGCCTGGCATTGTTGATCAGCCACTTGCTGCCGTCGGCGACCAACCCGGACCCGCCCGCCCGGACCCGGAATCCGGTGGAAAGGATATCGCTGCCGTGTTCTCTCTCTGTCAGGGCGAGACAGGCCAGGCCGCCGTCGCGCAGCAGCGCGGCCGCCTGCTGCCGCTGTTCGGCACTGCCGCCCAGCCAGATCGGAATACTGCCGAGGAAAGCCTGGCCGAACGCGATGGCGGTGGTAAGGTCGCGCCGCGAAACCAGACGCGCCATCAGCATTGCCTGCTCCAGCTCGCCCAGGCGGCCGCCCAGCGACTCCGGGATCAGCTGCTCGAAGCAGCCAAGCTCGCGCAACCGTTCCAGGTTCCGCTGCGGAAATGCTTCCTGCTCGTCGAGTTCTAGCACCGACTGGAAGCTGATTGCCGAACAGGCCTCGTAGGGATTGCCGAGCGCCGTCTCGATGGCCTCGCCGAACGCGATCGCCTTGGGATCCATCACATTCTCCTTGTACTTGCCAAATGTCCTTCACTGCGCGCAGGCCGAGCGCCGACGCCGGAATCAGGCCGGCAACACCAGCACGTGCGCCATCCCGGCCTCCACCGCGCACCATGCCCGCCAGCGGTTCGCTTCGCGCGCCAGCCTCACGGCGAACTCCTCCTCCAGCGCGTGCGCCTGCCATTGCGGCCGATCGGGCGGCTGCCAGCCGGCCAGGTGCAGGGCGCTGGCGAACCGGGCGAATCCGCCTGCGCCCACCACCTTGAAAAGCGCTTCCTTCAGGCACCATGCGAGCGCCCGCGCCGAGTCCGTGCGCAGCCCCATCGCCTGGCGCAACACGCGCACTTCGGCCGGCCTCAGCAACGCGACCAGGCTGTCCGCACGCAATGCGTCGACACTCTCCACGTCCACACCAAGCGGCTCGGTCCCCACGGCCGCCATGGCCAACTGCCGGCTATGGCTGATGGACAGGTGCAGCGGCATGCCATCGAAGACGGGACGCCCGTCGGCATGGTGGACGACGCGGCAGGCACGCGGCGCCCTGCCCGCCCATCCTTCGCGCGCATAGAGCTGGCCCAGTGCGCGTTTGGCGGCGAGCCGTCCGCCCAGCCACTCGATACGACGCTTGTTCAACGCGAAACTCTGCAGGCGGTCGAGTTCCTGTGCATCCAGCCACTCGCTGGCGGGCCAGCGCGCGCAATCCCGGTCCAGGCAATCTCGCGCCAGCGCGGCGAGATCGATGCGCCAGCAGCACGGCCCGGGAACCGCCATGGCGACCGGCCCCGGGCCGAGACTGCCGGGAGGCTCACGCATGGCGCACATAACCCGGCGGGATGGGCTCGCCGGCCAGCTGGCCGACCACGGCGGCCAGCTGCTCGAAGCGTGCCCGCAGACCGTGGAACAGCGGCGATTGCATATCGCGCTCGAAATCGCACCATGAGCTCACATGGATGATCTCGAAGAAATCGCAGTCGCCTCCTCCGGCGCCCTCGCCCCCCTCGGCGTCCCCTCGAACCTCGACCACCTCGACCACCTCGAAGCGAAGCACGCTGGGAAGATCCCGGCAGGCGGCATAGTCCACCTCCCGGACCCATTCGATGAAAGCCGCACGGCATGCCGGGCTGTGGAGCCGGATACGGTCGATCAGGATCTGCATGGCTGGTTCCTCCTAACGGGATGCCTTCCGGCCTTCCGGCGCCGCGCCGGATTCGATGTGGACCTCGCCCGTCTCGCCGTCCAGGGAGACCCAGTCCCCGGTGCGGATACGCGCCGTCGCGTGCACCGTGTTGACGACGCAAGGCAGGCCGAATTCGCGCGCAACGATCGAGCTGTGCGACAACATCGACCCCACGTCGGTGACAATGCCGCCCGCGAATGCGAACAGAGGCGTCCACGACGCGTCGGTGAAGCGCGTCACAATGATCTCGCCCTTCTGCAGTTCGCCCGCCTGGGCCTCCAGGTCATCGATCACGCGCGCCATCGCGCGGACACAGCCACGCGAGGTGCCAAGGCCGCGCAATGCACCGTCCGCCTCCTGGCCAGGCACGGCGCCGCCTGCACGCGCGATGGGCGCCTCGCCGATGAAGGTCATCGGCGGCTCCTCGCCCCGCGCGCGCGACTCGTGCAGTCCGCGCGCCGCCTCGATCCGAGCGCGCGGAAAGCACTCGGCCGCGCTGGCCTGGCCGTTCAGATAGGCACACAGATCCTGGAAGTCGAGATAAGCGAGTTCGCTCTCATCGGCAAGCACGCCCTCGCTCCGCAAGCGGCTCGCCACCTCGACCAGGATGCGGCGGACCAGCCAGATCGAGGTGATCATGCTCATGCGCGTTTCCTCCCGCAGTTCGCTGCAGCCGCAATACAGACGGATGACGCGACGCATGACGGCACGCTTGAACAGGGGAAGCCGGCGCAGCAGGACCTCGGTGTCGTCGTCCGCCATGCCCCCTCCGTCCTCCTGCCCGTGCTCCCTCCTCGCACCGGCGGACGCAAGGCGCTCCGCGACGGTATTGCCGCGCCCGAGGTAGATCTTCAGGATCTGGAAAACATAGGTGGGGTCATCGATCCAGCGCGGATGGCTCAACTCCATCTCCTGGCGCGCCCGCATGCCGTTCTCACGCAGGAACGGCGCCAGTTCGTCCCGCAGGAACGCGACGCCTTCCGGATGTTCCCGCAACGCCACCAGCACCTTTCCCGCCGGCATGGCGCGCAGCAGGCCTTCAACCCGCGGATAGCGCGGCAGCGATTGCCGCAGCGTCCAGATATCGCGCGCGCTGCGGATGGTGCGCAGGTTCGACATATCGCCTTTGAGCCGGTTCTGCAGGTGCTGCCCATCCCCGGGCAGCCAGGCCTGGCAGAGTTGCTCGAGCAGCCCGTACGTACCGAAGGCATTGATGTAGAACGGCAGGTAGCCGATGTGCATCGCGCGGAAATAGTCGAGCGCGTGCGTCAGTTCCTCGCGCAACCGATCCAGGTCCATGCCGCCTAGGTCCTGCGCGCTGGCCCGGTCGAACTCGCGGAACCGCGACGCGACCATGCGCGCCGCCCGCGCCTTGGCGCCGGCCAGTTCACCCAGCGTCTTCCCGATCCAGTACCCCCAAGACCGCCAGCGCGGGCCGCGATGGCGCTCTCCGTAAGGGTTCCGGTAGCCGTCCAGGTCGACATCGCCGCTGGCGAAGCGCCGCAGGAAGAGCCCCTGGTCCTGCCCCGCCGGTGTCTGCGACAG
Source organism: Cupriavidus sp. USMAHM13 (assembly GCF_001854285.1). Lineage (NCBI taxonomy): Bacteria > Pseudomonadati > Pseudomonadota > Betaproteobacteria > Burkholderiales > Burkholderiaceae > Cupriavidus > Cupriavidus sp. USMAHM13. The sequence goes on along the minus strand of NZ_CP017752.1, from coordinate 967,081 downwards.
CAGGTGGGCGGTATAGGCCACGTTGAGATACACATGGCCCTTGTAGTAACCCATGTACTCGTCCGGCTCGCCCAGGTCCAGCAAGCCGATGCCTGTGCCGCAGGCCTGGTGCACCTTGTACTGGTAGTGGCGCGCGAACGAGAGCCCGAGCGGCGTCATGCGGCCGGTGAAGATCTCGCCGATGTCCATGCGCGACCATAGGGCCCGCTGTGCCACCTCCGGCCCGGGTCGTCCCTGGTGCGGGGAGCGCGCTTCGACCACGCCCGTGATGGGGCGGCTCTGCAGCAGCCAGGTAACGCCGTCGTGCTGGGCCCATTCGATGTCCTGCGGCCCGCCGAAGAGCGCATTGCAGCGCACCAGCAAGTCACCGATGGTCCGTGCGCGGGCCGTATCCAGCACCGCCGCCTCGCGCTGATCTTCCGGCACCGCCTGCTCCTCGACCCGCCCTGCGCCGGCATGCCAACGCATGGCCGACGCCTTGCTCCGGACCTGCCGTTCGACGAGCGCGAGGTCCACGGCATCGAGAACGTAGAGGTCCGCGCTCGCACGTCCGGAAACCAGCCCCTCTCCCAGTCCGTAGCACGCCTCGACGAGCACCTGGTCATCTCGCCCGTTGAGTGGATTGCGCGCGAACGCAACACCCGCGCATTGCGCCGCCACCATCGCCTGGACGACGACGGCCATGGCAGGCACGCCGCCAGCGCCTGCCGCGCCGCTCAGACGGCTGCGGCGATAGGCCAGCGCGCCGGCATTCAGGATCGACGCCCAGCAGTCGCGTACGCGGTCCAGGAGGCTGCCGCTGCCGTTCACGTACAGGAAGCTGTCATGCTGTCCGGCAAACGAGTACGCGGCCGAATCCTCGCCGATTGCCGAGGAACGCACCGCCACCGGGCCCGAACCCAGCGCGGCGTAGGCCAGCAGGATCTCGCTGGCCGCGCCTGGCGGAAACTCGCCCTCGCGAATGCGCCGGGCCAGCGTGGAAAGTACCGCATGGTCATGGTCTGCCCACGCCTGCGCCAGCGGAAGGCCGTTGAATGCCAGGAAGCGCTCGAATGCGTGCGAGGGCAGGCAGAATCCCGCGGGGACGGGCATCCCATTGGCGTGCATCTGCACCAGGCCCCAGCCCTTGCCGCCGAGCTCGTCCGCACTCAGCGACACCGCAGCGCCAAAGCCCAGTGCCCAGGGCTGCCCGGCCGGCGGAGCGGAACCGGCGGCCCCCGCTGCGTGGCGGACGGCCGGAGCCGCCCCGTCGAACCTGCTGTCGGCAATGGGCAGGCCGTGCGGCGTGGTGCCGAGAGAATGTGTGGTCATGGTAAGGCTCCGGATGGTATCGGTTCAGCTCGATGGCCCGCCGCCCCGGTCAGGCGGAGCCGGCCAGGAAGGCGAAGTAGCTCTCGCCCGGCAGCACGCGCTTGTCCTCCACGGCATCGAAGCCGTGTTCGCGCAGCATCTGTCGCATCGCCCCGCGCTCCGGCAGTCCGTCCGTCACCTCGGACAGCTTCCACCACAGGTGCAGCGCGGCGATCGCCGCGCTGCCGCCGCGGCAACTGGTCGTCAGCAGCAGGCGCCCGCGCGGCTTCAGCAGCGAGCGCACCTTGCGGAGCAGCGCCGCGCGGCGCTCGCCGCCGAAGTAGTAGATATTGTTGTGCAGGGTGACCAGGTCGAAGCGCTCCGTGGTATCGAATGCCAGGATGTCCGCATGCTCGACCGCCACGTCCGCCCCGCTCCATCCACTCATGGCCAGTACCTGCCTGGCCGCGTCGGCCACTTCCTGCTGGAAGTCGAGCGCGACCAGCCGCAAGCCGGGACGTCGCGACAACATGTAGCCGAGATAGTGGCCGGCGCCGCAGCCGACCTCCAGCACCGAGGCGTTCGAAGCCGGCAGGGCGGCGAAGGCCCAGTCGACCGCTTCTTCGACCAGCGGCTCCAGGATGCGCGAGGCTCGCGCGATCAACACACCGTCCTGGTCCGCCAAGGTATAGCGCTGCGCGCTGCGCAGCCGTTGTGGCGCCTGCAGGATCGCGTCGTAGTGATAGCGGCTCACTTCCTCGAACAGCGCGCCGAGCGTCGCGTTGCCGCCGTCGGCGAGCATCCGCGACAAGCGTCCGCGGAGGCGGTAGCGACCGTCCCTGCGTGCCAGTTCGCCGGCCTTGACGCCACACTCGAGCCAGGCCTCGACGGCTGGCAGCTGGCCCGCATCCAGCCCCATGTGGGAGGCGATGGCATCGGCGCGGCTCGGGCCGCGCGCGAGCAGTGCCAGCACGCCGCTGGCGCCAGCGGATGTCGCGAACGCGCTGCGGTACAGGTGCCTTGCCTGTCCGTCCAGGCGCAGCATGGCGGGGAGGTTCTTTTCGAAGATCAGCTTGCGCAACGTCGCAAGATTCATGATGTGCGGGTCTGGAAAGAAGTTGAGGGCTGCCGCCCCGGCCCGATTCGGCGCGATTCGGCCCGAAGATCGGCAGTCAGAAGTACCAGTCCAGCCCGAGCTGCACGATGCGCCCGGCCTGCCAGTACTCGCTTGCCACGCCGCCACGCCGGCCGGTCCCCGTCAACGGTCCGGCCACGCTGGCGCGCAATACCACGTTGCGCTGGGGCGTGTACCGCATCGCCAGCGTCAACTGCTGTCCCTGGTCAGTCAGGTTCACGAACCACAGGCCGTCGAGATGGACAAGTGGATGCGCCTGATACGAGGCCGAGGCACCCAGGTACTGCCTGCCCGACCCGATCCATGGCAAGTCCGCCTGCCGGCTGAGCGGGGTCTGGTGGAAATACTCGAGCGTACCGATCGTGTTCGCCGCCAGTTTCACGCTGGCACCGACCACGGCCCGGTGCCCCCAGCCGCCGCGCATCCCGCCACCGTTGGCCGAGCAGTTGTCCGCTCCGGCGGCGCGGCCGCGGTACGCCAGCGCCTCGCCGTACCAGTCCGCGCCGACGACGCCGGTGACCAGGTAGCCTGCGGCGAGCAGGTCGCAGTGCCGGCGCTGGCCAACATAGGCGAAGGACTTGCTGCGCTCGCCGCTGTACTCGATGCGCTGCAGCCACTTGGCCTGCACGCCGCCGCCGCTGCCCTCCCTGTGCTCCCTGTCCACGCTGACGACGCTGAGCGTACTGAGCCGGTCGCTCAGGTAGTAGTCGAGGCGGACCGCATCCACGCCGGCCTTGTAGAGTCGTTCGAGGTCACCTGGCAGGAACGGCGCATGGATGTCCGCTGGCGACCACAAGCGCGACAGCGTCAGGCTGATGGGCTGCCGCCCGACCGTGATACGTGCCCGCGACAGGCTCGCCTGCGCATACAGCCAATCCATGCCGATCGCCTGCAGCGAGCCGGCATGGCGCTCCCGCAGCGCCAGCCCGCGGATCCGGTCGGTCCGGCCTTGCCCGTCCACCATCGAGGCGAGCAGCGACGGCCGGCTGGCCCGCCAATCCTCGACATTCATGTGCGCAACCCAGCGCAGCGTCCCGTAGTCGGCCTCAGCGGTGAGGCGCAGCGTCGCCATGCTGGCGTAGCCCGTGCCATCCTGCCCGCCCGGGCGGCTGGCAAGCGCGCGGTATTGGAGTACGCCGCCCAACGCCACCTCCTGCCAAGACGACCGCTCGCCGCCGGGTGTCGCCGTACCGGTCAAGTCCGCCGCCGTGTCGGCCACCGCCGACAGGCCGAGCGCTTCGAGCACGGCCTGGTCCTGCCCGGCCGCGGCATCCGGCGTCCCGAACCGCATCAGCGACAGCATCATCGCGCTCCTGCAAGCAAGGCGGCAGACGCCGCTACGCCAGCGCATCGAACGCGACGGTCTGCTGGTCGGCCACGATCCTGCCGTCCCGCAGCGAGATCACGCGCCGGCCCCGTTCGATGACCTGCGGATCGTGCGAGCTGAACACGAAGGTAATCCCCGCCTGCTCGTTGAGGCCCACCATCAGGTCCATCAGGTTCCGCGCGGACTTCGAGTCCAGGTTGGCGGTCGGTTCGTCGGCAATCACCAGCTTGGGACGGCTCGCGATCGCTCGCGCCACCGCCACCCGCTGCTGCTGGCCACCGCTCAGCTGGTCGGGGTAGCGATGCATCAGCCCGCCGAGCCCCAGCTGCTCCAGCACCTCGCGGGACACCCGGCGGCGCTCGGCGGCCGGCCGGCCCTGGAATTCCATCACCATTTCCGTGTTCTCGGCCGCGGTCAGCACCGGCATCAGGTTGTAGGCCTGGAAGACGAAGCCGATCTCATCCCGGCGGATGCGCGCCAGCTCCGCGAGCGACGCCTGCGACAGCGGACGCTCGCAGAACGCGAGATGTCCTGCCGTGGGCGTGTCGAGCAGGCCGATGATATTCAGCAGCGTCGTCTTGCCCGATCCCGACGGGCCCGCGATCACGGCGAAGTCGCCATGCCGGATGCCCAGGTCGATGTCGGTGAGGGCGCTTACCTGTTGCTGCTTGCGGCGGAAAACCTTGCCGATGCCGCGTAGCTGGATGATGGGCGCGAAGGCGTCTTGCTCAGCCATGTTGACTCGCTTGAAGTGGGGAAAGGCGCCCGGCCCGGAAGGCCGGGAAGACCGTGACGACGACGGTCAGCAGGAACACGAAGCCGGCGCCGGCAAACAGCTTCCCCGGCTGCAGGTAGGAACGGAATCGGTCCGGCAGCATCACGCCGCCGGCTTCGAGGCTGGTACCGAAGATCTCCCTGAAGTTGAGGCCCTCGGTGGCAAAGTGCAGGTGCGCTGCGTAGCCGAGCGCGAGCCCCAGCGCCACGCTCGCCGCCGCCAGGTACAAAGCCTCACGCAGCACGACCCGGGTGACCAGCATCGGGCTTGCCCCGAGCGCCAGCATCACGCTGAACTCGCGGGCGCGCTTCATGACCGACATCACGATCGTGTTCAGGATGCCGGCCGCCACCACGATGAAGACGATCACCATCAGCAGGTACATGCCCGCCGCATCGAGCATCACCGCGGAATAGAGCTCCGGCGCCGCCTCGCTCCAGCTTCGTACCTGCAGCGGCTGCCCTTGCGCGAGCGCCTCCAGCTTCCCGCGCAGCGACACCGCCGCCGGCGCCAGCTCGGATTCGTCACGCAGGTAAACCGCGATCTCGCTGACACCGCCGGTACGCGCCAGCCGCTGCGCCTCGTGTAACGGCAGCTCGACCCAGAAGGCATCGAGTTCGACCATGCCGGTATGGAAGATGCCGGCGACCCGGAAAGCCGCGCGCGAGAAATCGGAGCCCAAGGCGGGCTTGACCGTCAGCGTCAGCCGGTCACCGAGTCCCACCGCCAGAGCACGCGCCAGGCGTGAGCCGATGACGATCGGCGGCAACTGGCCGGCAGGCGTGGCGGCGGCGGGCGGCATCAGCGGCTCACCTTCGAAGACGGCTTTGCGATCGGCGATGCCGGACACCTCGGCCTCGAGTCCGGGCACGACGCCGGATGCCGTCACCGCCACGGTGTTGCCGCCGGACTGTGCCATGGCGTTCAGCCTCAGGCGCGGCACGACATGGGTCGCCTGCGGCAGCCCTGCCTGTATCCGCTGCGCCAGCGCTTCGCCATCGGCGACCAGCCGATCGAGCCCCGGATTGTCGGCGTACCCCCGCGCGGTCACGATCATGTGGCCGAGACCCATGCGCACCCCGACGTCGATCATGGCGCGGTGCCCGCCTTCGGACAGCCCCTGGAATACCGTCATCAGCGCAACCGTGGCAACCACGATCAGCGCCGTCAGCACGCTGCGGCGGCGGTTGCGCAGCAGGTTGCGCACCGCGAGTCTGTGTTCCATGCTCATTTGATCGATAATCCTTGCGCAGCCGGAATGCGCGTAGCCACGGCCGCTGGCACCACGGCAGCCAGCAGGTTGATGAGGAACAGGCATAACAGCGGAATCACTGCGTTGACGGGCGAGAGGCTCGCGCGCAGCACCGGTGCCACGCTGACCCCGGACATGGAGAAGCCGCCGAAGGCCGACACATCGATGCCATGCACGTGGAGCCACGCCTGGGCCAAGTAGCCGATGGCGAGGCCGGCCAGGCACGACAGCGCTGTCAACCAGCACGTTTCCAGCATCACCAGGCTCATGATGCTGCGCGGCGCCTGGCCGAGTGCCTTGAGCAGGCTGATCTCGTGCTGGCGCTCCAGCACGCTGACCAGCATGGTGTTGAGCACGCCGATGCCCGCCACCAGGAACACGATGAAGACAAGCGTCCCCATCAAGGCCTGGTTGGACGCGATCAGCGCCGTGATGTCGGGCCGCAGTTGCGACCACGCCAGTACCGAGCGCGGCGGCGCACCGGGGGTGGCGGCCAGCGTGCGCCCGAGCGCTGCCGCCACGTCCACGGCCTCGCGCGGATCACGGATCCGAATGGCGATCTCGTGTGCCTGCCGCTCCAGCAGCAGCAGTTTCTGCAGGTCTTCCATCTGCAGCAGCACGCGGGTGCGGTCGACGGCATCGAGTCCCGAACGCGAGATGCCCACGACCTCCAGGTCAATGGTGGATTGCGCGCCCAGCGTGTTCTCATACAGCAGGCTGACGCGGTCGCCGATGCTCACACCCAGGTTGCTTGCCAGCTTGCTGCCGAGTACCGCAGCCGGCGGCCGCTCAGGGCGTGGTGCCAGCTGCTCCGCGATGCCTGCCGTCTCCTGCACGCGCCGCGCCGCCGCCGCACTGCCCGGCCGCCGGCCGGCGTCTTCGATGCGCGCGAAGGCATCGTCCACCGCATCTTGCGTCAGCCGCCGGTCGAGCGCCGCCTGCGCCGCGCTCAATGGCCTGGCACTGCGCCAGGGTGTGGGCTGCCCGGGAACGAAACGCCCCTGCACGAGGGTCCGTTCCATGGTGGTGACGCCACGTTCCGCGTCCGGCTCGATACCCATCAGCTGCACGCCGCCCGAGCGCTGACCATGGCTCAGGTAACCCCATGCATAGAGCCGCCTGGCCACCTGCCGCACCTGCGCCGGTTCGCGCAGGCGCGCGACGTCGTCCGCGCCGGCCGGCACCGTCTTGAGGACCTGCCGGGTGGCGAGATAGTCCGGGTGGTGGACCTGGATATGGCCCACCTCGCCATCGACCGTGCCCTTGATCAGGTCGAGGCTCAGGCCGTCCATGATGCCCAGCGTTGCCATGCACAGCGACATGGCGAGCGCGATGCCGGCACCGGCGATGAAGCTGCGCTTGCGATTGCGGCGCAGGTTCCGCCACGCCATCTTGAAGGTGGAACTGGTCATCGGCAAGCTCAGCGGAAGGCCCGTTCAGTGAACTCGTCGGCCTTCAGGTCGAGGCCGAAGCGGATGCGCTTGTAGTCGATGCGGGTGTACTCGCCAGGCCGGTCGAACACACTCATGGTGAGACGCGTCGGTACCGCCTTGCCGTCCATCGTGCGCACGTCTTCGTAGTCCAGCGCGCGCGCGGGCTTTTCATCGCCGGCCCGGCGGAAGTACTCCACCCGCCTCGGATAGGCCTGCCGGTCCGCCCCCACGTACAGCCGGTAGAGCACCTTGCCCCAGGACACGGGTGCGGTCGGCAACGGCGCCAACGCGATCGTGTGCTCCTCGACCGGCTGCCCGGCGGCGTCCTTGCCCGGCGCGCTGCCGACCAGCACATAGCTGTAGTGCCGCGACAGATCGGTCTCGCGCATCAGGTCGTCATTGGTGAAATGGCTGCCCATCCAGTTGTCGCCGAGCATCGAGTTCCCCATCACGGTGATGCGGTTCGTGCGCGGATCGTAGAAGCTGATCTTGTCGCCGACCTTGAGCGTGGCGTTATCGCGCCAGAGCGCCGGGCCGAGCATGCGCAGCAGCACCTTGGCCGCGGGGGCGCGGTCGTCCGTCATCACCAGCAGGTCGTACTCGCGTTCGAAGCTGGTCTTCTTGATGGTCATGCTCATCACGGCCGCCGAGGTCTTGCCTCGGAGGATGTGCTCGGCGCCGTAGATCCACTGCGCCAGCGTGCGGTCGTCGGGCTGCCCGGCCGCGGGCGCTACCGCCTCGCCACTGGACGCGGCCCGCGCCAGCGGGATGGATGCGGGCGCTGTCCAGGCCACGCAGGCGGCCAGCAGGCAGAGCATTCGGGAGGATGTCGGGAACATGGGCATTGCGGTCATGACGGGAAGACGGAGGCGCCTGGTGGCGGCGAGCAGAAATCCGCAGGAGCACGGCGGTAGCGGTGATGCGGGTCACCGTCCTGCAGCGGACGTCCCGCGCGGGCGATGAAGAGCAGCGGGTCGGCGCAGCCGAGCAGTCCGCCCAGCAGCTCGCTCAGGTCCGGGTGCTGCAGCGCGACGGAGAGCGGATGCAGGCTCAGCCCCGCTTCGCCCGCCGCCAGCCACAGGCGGACGACCGCCTCGCCCGCAAGCAGGTCGCGGCCCGGTGTCGCGCCCGTTGCCGGCGAACTCAGCACGAGCACGGTCGGACTGCTGCGGATCAGCCATTCGAGGTGCGTGCCGATGCGCGCCGTGGCCCCCAGCGGACCCAGCGTTGCCAGCAACGCGGGATGCAGCAATACGCGATGGAGCTGGCGACGCCACGCCGGCATCGGCCCGAACAGGCTCTGGATATTGATGCCGGTGCCGTGCGGCGCGCGCGCGGCGTCGCTGAACACCAGATGCCGGTAGGTCTCGCGCCACGCAGCGCGGTGCACGAAGTCACGGGCGGCATGCCGGCGATAGAAAGCGCTGAGCCGGCTGTGGCGTTCGCCATGCCGAACCGCCTGCCAGCGCATCGGCACCGCCTGGGCGGCACCGGCGAGGCTGTGCGGCAGCAGGTCCGAGCCTGTGAGCGCGCCGAAGTCGACCTCTCCGCCATAGACACCGCGGGCAGTGCGGCGTCGGCGCAGCGCGGCGGCCAGCCTCCGCAGCGCGGCCGGACATGCTGCCACCCCGCGCGCCCCGAGATCGATCTGCACGACCGGCACCAGATGAACGCCGTGTGCCTCCGGCGCTCCGGTCAGCCAGCGGGCTTCCGCCGGCCAGCCCGCCATCCGCAGCAGGTTCAACAGGATGGCGGCGAAGCCGCCGACGCTGATCGACATCTCGGTCCGCAGCGCCGGAAGCGCATCGAGAGCCCTGCGGCGGTCGATGCTGATCACCAGCCTGCCCGGCGTTCCCGCCCCGCCGATCGCCGACGGTCCCCGGGCGTGCAGCAGGCTGACGTGCCAGGGCTGGCAATTATGCGAGGACGGCGCCAGTGCGGCGAGCGCCAGCAGGTCGCTCAGCGAACCCGGCCACGGCAGGCCTGCCTTCACATCCGCCGGGCTCATGCCTTCTGCACCAGTTCGAAGCCGTGCAGCCGCGCCAGTGCCGCGATCTCGCGGACCTGCGCGGTGGTGATGGCGGCCTTGCTGAAGTCGCGACGGATGCCGGCCAGGCCCAGCAGCAAGGTCTCGCCGGCGCAGGCGTAGACCTTGCCAGGCGGCAGGCGCATCCCGGGAAGCCCGAAGCCGGGCGCCATCGGCAGGCTGACGATGCCGCCGCGGATCAGGCGCACGTTGGCACGCGCGGCGAGCGAGCGGGCGTTCACGTCTCCGGGCACGGCCACGTCGCAGACGAGAACGGGACGGTCGGCCGCCAGGCAGGTCGCATCAAGTACCGCATGCGCGCTGTTGGAAGCACTGATGACGATATCGGCCTGCCGGCACAGCTCAGGTGCCTCGCCGAGCCGGATCAGTCCGCTCTCCAGCAGCCAGGCGGCCACCGGCTCGCTGTCGGGCAGCGGGCCGCTGCCCCACCTGTCGCGCAAGCGCGCCATCAACCGCCCTTCGGCGCCATCCGCGCACAGGCTGCCGGCCCGCGCGTGCCCGGGCATCCGCATGGTCTCCAGCAGCTCCGCCGCGATCGCCTGCGCGACCGCGCGCAGGCGGGCGAGCGAGCCGGGACGTCCCAGCAACAGCAGGCTGCCGCACTCCCGCGCCAGCAGCGCCGCGTGTGTCTGGCCGATATTGCCCGCCGCGCCGACCACCGCCACATCGGCACTCTCGAGTGCGATCCCCGCCTCGCGGGCTGCCTCGCGGGCCGCCGCCATGCTGGTGGCGACCGTCAGCGCATTGCCGGTCGTGACCGCCGGATGATCATGGTCGAAATCGGTGCAGTTCGCGGTAACGATCGAGGTGTAGCCGCCGAAGCCCACCAGGCTGCAACCGTCTTCCCGGGCCTGCCGGTAGGCGTGGTGTACCTGCGCGCGGATCTGCCCCGACTTGTTGAAGCGCATGTCCAGCTCGATCGCCTCCGCATCCATCAGGATCGCGTAGAGCACCAGCTCCACTTCGCGGCCGAGCGCAGAGCGCACGCGACGGCGCGCCACCTGGCGAGGCTCCAGCGCGCGCTGCATCCGGCCCCGCAGTTCGCCGATCTGGTCGTCGGACAGGCCGGCCACGGCGGGATCCCAGGCGCGCACGCTGTCGGTATCGACCAGGTGGGCAATGAATCCGACGCGCTCGCAAGGCCCGTCGCCACTGTCATGGGACATGGCGGCGTCCGCCCCGAAGCCGTCCGCCGGACGCTCGCCGGGCGTTCCATCGATTGCCGGGCCGGACAGGTGATGCAGCAAGGCCGCGACGTCCCCGGCATCGAGCACCGCGCAAAGGCCATCCAGCGCGCGGCAGGCCTGGCGCACGTCATCCGCGGCAAGATAGGCCGAAGGCTGCAGGCGCAGCACGCGCCGGCGTCCGAGCGATGGCAGCACGCGCACCTGATGGCTGTGCAGAAGGTAGCCCGCGCTCAGCATGCCGAGCATCTGCTGCTGCGCCAGGCTGGCCAGCACCGCCGACGGGTGATCCGAGAAGTCCTCCAGCTCGACGCCCAGCATGCAGCCGCGGCCGCGCACATCGCTGATCACGCGCGGCCAGCGCTGCTGCAGCCCACGCAGTTCCGCCAGCAGCGTTTCGCCGAGCCTGGCGCTGCGGCGCGCCAGATCGTCCCGCTCGATGATCTCCAGGCTGCGCTTGGCGATGATCGACGACATGTCGTCCTCGGCGAATGTCGAACTGTGCAGCATGCTGAACTCGGGGAAGTAGAGATCCGCCCGCACGGCCAGGGCGGAAATCTTGGCGAGGCCGCCGCCCAGCGACTTGGCGAAGGTCAGGTAGTCGGCCGGCAGCCCGCAGGCATGGCTCTCGACGGGCCGCCCGGAGCGGCCCAGGCCGCACTGGATCTCGTCCGCGATCAGCGCCACCTGCGGGTGGCGGGCACGCAGTTCCCGCAGCAGGGCCTGCTCCTCGGCGCCGAGTTCGACGACACCGCCCTCACCGCGCAGCGGTTCGTAGATCACGGCCGCCAGCGTCGGTACCCTGTGCCGGACCAGCGCGAACGGTTCGAAGGCGAAGCCGAAGAACTCGAGGCACCGGCCCTCCACCTCCTCGAGGAAGTCTCCCGGCGACTCGATGAAGACCGCGCCGTCGTGGTTGCGGATGAAGGGCAGCCTGGCATCGCGGTTCCAGGTATGCGCCAGCGATCCCATCGTCTTGCCATGGAAGGCGCGCGGAAAGGCCGCGATAACCGCCTGCGTGTTGGCGGCGCGCTGGTTCGCCGCCGACACTGCCGCCAGCAGGTCATCCAGGCTGGTGAGCGGCTCCTGCCTGAGGCGGCGCTCGCAAGCCTGCAGGAAGGCGGCGTCGACGCGCACTGCGCCGCGCTCGATCCGCGTCAGGAGTTCGCGCACATTGGACGCCGCGGCTTCGGCAAGCCGCGCCACCCGCTGGCCGAAGGCGTAGCGGGCGTGCTTCAACGCCGCCTCCACGGCCTCGGTTCCGGTGCTGTACAGCGCGATGCTGAAGGCCGTACCGGTGTGCCGCTGCAAGTAGTCGGCGAGGCTCTCCTTCAGGTCGAGCGAGCGCTTGCGGCATGAGCCTTGCGCGAGGAAGGGACGCCGCCGCGCAATGCAGTCCTGCAGCACCTCGGTGATCTCGGGATGGTAATGCCCGAGCAGTGAGGCGCCGAAGCCCCCGACCAGATCCAGCACCGGCACTTCGGCGCCATCGTCGTCCTGCAGGTACAGGTGGTCGCCCCTGGCTCGCGTGTACTCCACGTACACGCCCGCTGCCGCGAGCAGTTCCTCCTTGCCCAGACCCGCCTGGCCCACACTGGCTAGCGTCTTCATCATGCCCGTCCCGCGTGAGGTTGGAACTCGCGGCCGAGCTGCCTCAGGAGCTGGTCCTTGAGGACTTCACTGCCGCCCGAGAACAGTGTCGACGGCAAGGCATTGCGCAACTGCCGCTCCGCATCGCCTTCGAGCACGCCGGCCGCCCCGTGTATATGCACGGCGTCCAGTCCGTTCTTCACTGCCGCCTCCGACACCAGCAGCTTGGCAATGGCCGCCGCGTCCTGGGCCGGCTCGCCGTGGTCCAGTTTCCACGCCGCGTGCAGGCATGCCAGCCGGGCACTCTCCAGCCGCACGTGCATGTCGGCGATGCGATGCGCCAGGGCCTGCTGGGCAAGCAGGGGCTTGCCGAACTGCTCCCGCGTGCGGGCACGCTGCCACGTGCGGCGCAGCTGGCGCCGCATGCTTCCCAGATAGATCGCAAACAGGCAACTGCGCTCCCATTCCATGCTGGCCAGGAAGATCGGGCCGCCTGCGCCCTCGGCGCCGAGTCGCTGCGCGGCGCTGACCCAGGTTCCGTCGAAGCGGATATCCCCCATGGCCGTGGTACGCAGGCCGACCTTCTCGTGAGGCTTCGCGCTGATGTGCACGCCCGGGCTATGCCTGTCGAGGACGAAGGCGCTGTAGTCGAGGAAACCCCCGCCATTCCCGGTGCGGGCATGCACCACGATGAAATCGCATACCGGCGCGTTCGTGATGTAGCACTTCTCGCCTTGCAGGCGATAGCCGTCTCCCTCGCGGATCGCGGTGCATTGCATCGCATTGATATCCGACCCGGCCTGGGCTTCGGTGATGGCGTGCGCGCCTATCCAGCCCTGCTGCACCACGGCGCTGAGCCAGCGTTCACGCTGCGCATCATCGCCGAAGCGCGCCACCGGGTGGACGCAGGCGCAAAGGTGCGCGGCCAAGGCGAACAGCAGGCCGGTGTCCTCGCAATGCTCGGCAAGCGCTTCCAGCGCATGGACGAGGTCCAGCGCACCGTACCCTTCGCCCCCCAGTCCGGCGGGCACGTTCAGCGCATGAACGCGGTGGCTGGCCAGGATGGCCCAGCGTTCCGGGCAGAAGCGGCCCTCCCGGTCACGCCCGGCCAGGGCGGGATCCTGCAGGTCGCGCCCGAGCGCTCCCATGTGCGTGGCGATGTCCCGGTGACGGGCACTGGTGGAGAAGTCCATGCGTTCAGCCCCTGCTTTCCTCGAGTAGTACGTGATAGTTGACGCCGCCTGTGCCGAAGGCATTGACGGCGGCACGGCGGGTTCTCGCCTCGGCGGCCGGCCACGGCGCCCCGCGTTCGAGCGGATCGAAGCGGGATGCGGCAAGGCGCAGTTCCGCCTTGAGCGGCGCGCCGAAATAGTTGGCCGGAATCGCCTGGGCGCGCAGCGCCAATACCGTCTTGATCAGGCCGGCGATGCCGGCCGCGGCAAAGCAGTGCCCGAAGCGCGATTTCAGTGCGCCGAGGTGCAAGGGCCGGGCGCGCTGGCCATACACCGCGGCGAGGGAAGCGATCTCCACCTCGTCGCCGATCAGCGTGCCGGTGCCGTGCGTCTCGACGAAGTCGATCGCGTCCGGTCCGAAATCGACCTGGCCGAAGGCCCGCTGCATCGCCTTGACCTGGCCATCCGGGTTCGGCGCGACCATCGATCTGCTCTGCGTACAAGAGGCCGAAGCGCGTATGCGGGCCAGCGCAGGCACGCCCCAGCCTGCGGCATCGTCTGCCGTGGCGAGCACCAGGACCCCGGCGCCATCGCCTGGAGTGAAGCCGTCTGCCGCCTGTGTAAAGCTGGCGATCAGTCCGCTGGACAGCATTCGCTGCGAGGCGCACAGCACCAGGTCCGCAACGTTGACGGGCGTTTCCGCCCCAGCCACCACGGCCAGGCGGCAGCGCCCGCTGCGCAAGCTGTTCAGCGCCAGGTCCAGCGCCGCCAGCGATCCCGCGCAGGCGGCCTCCACCGCGACACAGCGCGCGGACGCGCCCGCAAGCCGCGCCAGCTCCCGGCTGATGCCGCTGGCACTGAGCTGCCGGCAGGCATCGCCGCCAAGGTCGGCCGCTTCCGGCCCGCCCTGCCCTCGCTCGCGCAGTCGTGCGGCGGCCGCCCGCACCGCAGGCTCGGCCATCCCCAGCCGCCGCGCCACGGTGACGAACGCTGCCTCGATGCGCGGCAGCGCATCGCGCGCGGCCAGCCGGCGCAGCGGTGACGGCGTCAGGTTGGATGCCGTCACCACCAGCACCTCGTCCGCGCCCGCCGGCAGCGGCAGGGGCAGCCCATCCAGCGCTTCGCGGCCTGCCGCCAGGGCCATGCCGAAGGCGTCGTCACGCAGCGCCGCCGCCGGATCGCCCCGCAGCGGCTCGCAGTAGCTGGCCGCGCCGATGTAATAGCTCAGCGGCGCCCGCGGGTCTTCGTCATAGTAGGCCGCGCTGCCGTGGCGCTCCGGCGCCAATGGACGGAAGCAGTGCGTCGGCGACTGCAGCGCCCGCCAGTAGTCCTCCTTGTCCTGGCCACCGCCGAAGCGCGCTCCGATGCCCAAGACGGCGACAGGCGCCGGCGGTTCCGCATCAGGCAAGCCAGCGGGCGCTCCGGCCGGTGCCGGTGCCAGGGCGATGTGGTAGCGACGACCGTCCAGTGCCTCCCCCCGCACCGCCACCCGCAGGCCGGTCGCGTCGCCTGCCTGGGCATGCCCGGCTCCTCCACGATGTTGTGCCAGTGCTGCCTGCAGCAGGGCGCTCAGCACCTGCATGGAGAAACCGTAACCGCAGGCATCGTGTGCCAGCAGGCAATCGACCGGCACCGCGCCCGCTTCCATGCCGGACCGCGGCGCCTCGATGCCGTCGAGTACCAGCAGGCGACGGCCGGTGCCGGCCGGCGGCTCCCCGGCTGGTGCCTGCCCGCAGTCCACGCCGAAGTCGTCGATCAGCGCCATGGCACGCGCGCCAGCCGTCGCCGCATCCTGCAGTACCAGCGCGCAAGCGCCTTCACTGAACGCCGACATCAGGGATGCCGGCAGGCACGCACGCAACAGTCTCTCCACCAGCGGCGAGGCCAGGCACTGGGCGCCGAGCAGCAGCACCGATCGGGCCTGGCCGAGCGCGATGGCGTCCGCCGCGGCCAGCAAGCCTTCCAATCCGCTGCGCTCCTGTGCCTCCAGCGCGAATGCGCGGCCGCGCAGGCGGAAATGCGCCGCCACACGTGCCGGGATGCTGCTGGCCATCTCCCCGATCTTGTCGTGGGTGGTCGCCTGGAAGGTCTCGTCGAGCGTGCGCTTCCAGGCCGCGCGCGCGCGGCCGGGCTCGATGCCCGCGCTTTCCCAGCACGGCTCCGCCCACTCCACGGCAGCAATACGCGCGTAGTTCTCGTACTGCCGGTTCATCCCCAGCGCGTTGCAGAAGATGACATCCGTATGCTCGCGAGCGACCGCGTCTGCCTCGATACCCGCCATCGCCAGCGCCTCGCCGGCCAGCGCCATCAGGTCCAGTTGCACCGCATTGATCGAGTTCCGGTAGATCGGCGGGATGCCGAAGCCGCCGGGATCGACGGGCGATGGCCCCAGACGCCCCGGCGATGCCGCCGGTCCCCGTCCCATGCGCTGCCACAGCGCTTCCACATCGGCCGCCTGCGGATAGCGGCAGGCCAGCCCGGTGATCGCCAGCACGGCACCGGTTCGAGGATGGCCGCTCATTTCGCCTCTCCCTGCCGCAGTTGCTGCTGCAGGCGACGGTAGTCCGCCTTGCCGTTCGGCGTGCGCGGCAGCGCGTCGATCCTGATCATGCGATTCGGGATCATGTAGCGCGGCAGCAGGTCCGCGCAGAAGCGCTTCAACTCCAGCACCGGCACCGCCTCTTCGCCGGGGCGCGTCACGTACCAGGCATGCAGGCCCGGCGCCGCGCCCTCCTCGCCGGCATGGGCCAGGACAGCGACCTCGTGCACGGCGGGATGGCGGGCCAGCGCGGCTTCGATCTCGCCAAGTTCCACCCGGTAGCCGTTGAGCTTCAGCATGCGGTCCTTGCGACCGCGATAGACGAAGCTCCCATCCACCAGTTCGCCATAGTCGCCGGTGGCGTGCATGCCGGCACGGTGGTTCGGTGTATTGGGGTCATCGTCGCGCCGCCAGTAGCCGGGCGTCACGCAGGCGCCGCGCACCCAGATCTCGCCGATTGCACCGGCTGCGGTGAGCGGCTTCCCGCAGTCGTCCTGGAGCCAGACTTCCGCCGCGCTCACCGGCCTGCCGATCGGCAGCGGGTCATCGCTGCGCAGATCCGCCGCTGTCACCCGATGGAACAGGCAGACGTTGGTCTCGGTCGGACCGTAGAAATTGTAGAGGCGGCATCCTTCCGGCAGCGCCCGTGCCATGGCCCGCAGTTGGGGCTTGGGCATGACTTCGCCGGCGAACACGATGCAACGGGGAGCGGCCGCGCCCAAGCACTCCCAGGCGCCGGCGCGGTCGAGCAGCGCCAGCATGGACGGCACGCTGTACATCACGCTGATGTGCTGCTGCACGAGGATGTCCGCGATCCTGGCGACCTGTCTGCTCTCGGCTTCGTCCGTCACATACAGGGACGCTCCGGCCCGCAGGCTTGCGAACAGGTCGAAGGTGCTGAGGTCGAAGTTGAAGCTCGCCAGGTTCAACAGGCGGTCCGAGTCGCGCAGATCGAGCGTTCGCGTGCTCCAGCCGACGAAGCTGGCCAGATTGCGGTGGCTGAGTTGCACGCCTTTCGGCTGCCCGGTGGAACCCGAGGTATAGAGCAGCGCGGCCACGTCGTCCGCCGATCCCGGCGGATCCCCGTTGGCGAGGGCGCCTGCCCCGGCTGCGGGCAGTTCGTACAGGCGCGCGCCAAGCTTGCGCACGGGGCACGACAGGCGCGGCGGTTGCGGGAATGGCGCGTCATCGATGACGATCAGGCAATCGAGCGGTGTCGTCGCCGCGCCGGACAGCCACTGGGCGGCATGCGCGCTGTCGGCGATCAGCACCCTGGCGCCGGCGTCCGCGACGATGGTGCCTGCGCGCTCGACCGGCTGTGCGCCATCCAGCGGCAGATAGCGGTTGCCGGCAAAGAGCGCCGCCAGGACGGCGAGCGCGTAGCCATTGCCCTTGTCCATCCAGATCGCCGCCGCCTCGCCCCGTCCTGGCAGCAGCCCGCTGGCCAGGAGCCGTCCTATCCACTGCGCTGCCTCGCCGTAGCTGACGCCTGACGCGCCCAGCAGGAAAGGCGCCTGGGGCCGCTCCCCGGCATGGCGCAGCAAGGCCAGGTGCACGAAGGCGTCGTCGGGCGTGTGCATGGTGCTCATTTCCTCTCGCATCGGGCGCGTTCAGTGCGGCAGCAAACCATGTTCGCGCGCGGACTCGATCAGGATCCGCACGGCTTCGTCGAGATCGTCGCGGGTGTGCGACTCGAGGACACTGATGCGCAGCCGGGCATCGCCCACCGCGACGCCGGGGAAGACCACGGTCTGGCAGAACATGCCGCGCCGACGCACCGATCGCCCCAGGGCCATGGCGCGCCCCTCGTCGCCAATCACGATCGGGATGATCGCGCTCGCGGAGCGCTCCGTATCGAAGCCGATGGCATCCAGCGCGGACTTGAGGTAGCTGACGTTCTCCCAGAGCCGGCGCAGGCGCTCCGGCTCGGCTTCGAGAACGTCGAGCGCGGCGATCAAGCCGGCCGCCACGGTCGCCGGGATGGTCGCGGCGAAGACGTAGGCATTGGCATAGAAGCGCAGGTAGTCGATCACCTCCTTGTCGCCGACGACGAATCCGCCCTGCCCGCCCAGCGCCTTGCTCATCGTGCCCACTTCGAGGTCGACCATGCCCTTCATGCCGAAATGCTCCGCGGTGCCCGAACCCGTGGCGCCGAGCACACCCGTCGCATGCGCGTCGTCGATCAGCAGCTTGGCGCCATACTTGCGCGCGAGCCTGACCAGTCCGGGCAGGTCCACGATATCGCCGTGCATGCTGAAGACCCCATCGGCCACGATCAGGCGGCCGCCCGGGCGGTCGTCGGCACGCTGCAGCACCGCTTCGAGCGCGTCCATATCGTTGTGCGCATAGATCTTGCGGGCGGCACCGGACAGCTTGCAGCCGTCCTGGATGCTCATGTGGTTGCAGGCATCGGTAATGGCGACGTCATTGGCTCCCAGCAGCGCGGAGATCGTGCCCAGGTTCGCCGAGTAGCCGGATGGAAAGACGATGCAGTCCTCGCGGCCCTTGAACCTGGCCAGGCGCTGCTCGAGCTGCAGGTGCAGGTCGGTGGTGCCGCCGATCAGGCGGCTTCCGGTATTGGTCGCGCCATAGTCGCGCACGGCCGCCGCGATGGCATCGATGACACGCGGATGGTTGGCCAGGCCCAGGTAGTTGTTGGAGGCAAACAGCAGGAACTCGCGTTCGCGGCATTCGGCGCGGTCGAAAATGCGCGCGCGGCTCGTGCACAGGCCGCTCGAGGCCATGCCGTACCAGAACTCCCCGGCCGCTTCGCGTGAGCGCAGGAAGCGGCCGAAGCGCCGCGTCTTGGCGAACAGGTCGGACTCGCCGGAGCCGATGAAGTCGCGCATGGTGAGGTTGCCCGGTGCCGGCTCCCCCTGGACGTCCTCCGGGAACGCGGTCCCTTCGAGTTCGAAGACGGCGAAGCCGTGCAGCAGCGCACCAAGCGTATCGAATTGCTCCGCGCTGACGCGATCCGCGCCCCGGAACCGCTTCTTCAGGTCGGCAATGATCTCTGCCAGCATGATCGAATCGATGCCGAGCTCTTCCTGGAGCAGCGCATCGGGGTCGAGATCCGACTCGGCATACTGCGAGTGCGTCCTGACCACCTCGCGCACGACGGCGATTTTCCTGGCGCTATCAAACAAAACGGCGTTGTTCATGAAGCCTCTGCGTGTGGATATCTGGAAGGTCTGCGCTTGGTGGAATCCGTCAGTCGAGCCTGGCTGCCGCTGCGGCGGGCGTGGAAGCGGCACGGGTCAGGCTGTCGCGCATCTTCAGGTAGTAGGCGTTGACCTTGTCCAAGGGAATCAGCTTGTTGGCCTGGAGGTGCGAGATGCGCGGCTCCTGGCCGCGGATGGCTTCCATATCCTTGGCCTGCTGGATATACCGCTCCATGCGGCACATCAGCCACGGCCGCACCCTGCGCCAGAGGGGGATGGGCAGCGGCTTGATCATCGGCAGCAGCAGGTCGCGCTTCGGCTCCTGGTAGCAGACACAGACCCAGCAGTTGTCGTCGTCGACCGGCGTAGCGATCAGGTAGACGTCGAACACGTCATTGCGGATCTGCACCATGTTCGGCATCTGCACGTCCACGCCGATGCGCCAGCCGCGATTCCAGGGCATCTTCGCGCTCAGGGTTTCCTCGGCGGTGCGCTCGTCGTCCGCCCGCAGGATGAAATTGCTGCTGATCAGCGTGCCCTTGACCTCGCACCGAAAGTCATCGACGCGGCCACCCTTCGGATCCCAGATATTGAGCACCGACCCCTTGTGCACGAAGGGCACGTGGTAGACCTCGCAGACGCTCTCGACATAGCGTGTGTAGTGCACCGGCGCCTCCCATCCATAGCGGGAGGTGAAGCCCTGGTACTGGCTGAAGTTCTCGAACATGGGCACCTCCGGCAAGGTCTGCCCGTCCCCGTCGCCCGTCCAGAACCAGATCAGCCCATGCTGCTCACGCAGCACATAGGCTCGCACGCACATGGCTTTCGGCACCGTTCCGTTGCGGCCCAGCACCGGCATATGCACGCACCTGCCTTTCTGGTCGAACTGGAAGCCGTGATAGGGGCAGGCGAGCAGGTCGCCATGCTGCTTGCCATGGCTCAGCGGAATGCCTTTGTGCGGGCAGCGGTCATCCAGGCATACGGCCCGGCCGCTGGTATCCCGATAGACCACCAGCCGCTTGGAGAAGCGGGTGATGCCGACAGGCTTCTTGCGCACGTCCTCGCTGCGCAGGATGGCGTACCACTGGTTTGGGATCATGGGGCGATCTCGACGGTTTGCGGGCCGGCCTGCAGCCGCCCGATCAGACGGGCCAGCGCTCCGACGCTGGCGAAGTTGCCCGGGTGAACTTCGGAGACGGGAACGGCGATGCCAAAGCGCCGATGGGCGAAATCGACCACGTCGAACAGCGCCGCGGAATCGAGGATGTTCAGTTCCAGCAGCGGCGTGCCGGCGTCGATCCGGGTGCCGTCGCCCAGGAAGCTGTCGCTGATGAAGCCGATCAGCGCCTCGCTCACGTTGTCAGGCAATGCCATGGGAGACTCCTTGCGAAGATTGCTTCAGATGCCAGAGGCGATGTATCTCGCGTGCGAGCAGCTCCGGCGTGTTGTGCCGATAGAGTGAATCCGGTGCCACCCCGATGCCGTGGCTGGCGTCGAGTTCAGAGAGGATCTCCAGCGAGGACACCGAATCGAGCGCCAGCTCCGCGAAGCTCTCGTCCGGCCGGATTCGCGACGGGTCCGAGCGAGTGATGCGGCCGATGCGGGCGACGATCCAGGCCTGGATGCCCGCCACCGTCCAGCCGCCGTCGCCCGGGGCGATGGCCCCCTCCACCGGCATCGGCCCGGCGGCCTCGCGACGGTCGTCGCTGCGGTGATAGACGGGCAGGTCGCCGGAGAGGAAATCGCGGCGGATCGCCGTACGCTGCAGCTTTCCCGAAGAAGTGACCTTGATGGTCTTGCGCGGCACGAACAGGATCACCTCGGCCTTGATGCCGAAGCGGGCGATCAGGCCCGCGTTGATGCGACGCGCGACATCGTTGTGGTGCGTGAGCGTGCGGGGGCATTCGGCCGCGATCGCCACCACCTCGGCCCCGTCCTGCGTCAGCGGGAAGGCGGCAAACCTGCCGTTGACCAGTTCCGGGGCCGCCAGCGCGGCCGCCTGTTCGATGTCCTGCGGGTAGTAGTTGGCGCCCCGGATGATCAACAGTTCCTTCATGCGCCCGGTCACATACAGCTCCCCCTGGTCGATGAATCCCAGGTCTCCGGTACGCAGGTAGCGGCCCGTGCCGCCCGCAAGCGGCTGCCGGAACGTCTTCTCGGACTCCTCGGGCCTCCCCAGGTAGCCATGCGCCACGCTCGGACCGCTGATCCAGATCTCGCCGATCTCCCGCGCCATGCGCTCACGGCCGAGTTCGGGGTCGACGATGCGCAGGTCCAGGCTGGGGTGCACCCTGCCGCAGCTCACCACCGACTGCGTGCCGCCTTGCGCCTGGTCTTGCTCACGGACGATGCCGCGCGCCAGCGCCCTGGCATCCACGTGCACGGCGCGCAGCGATTCGGCATGAGGCTTGCCGGAGACCATCAGCGTGGTTTCCGCCATGCCGTAGCAGGGATAGATGGCCTCTGGACGGAACCCGGCGCAGGCGAAGCGCGCGGAGAACTCCGTCATGGTGCGATGGCTGATCGGCTCCGCGCCGCAGAAGGCGATGTTCCAGCTGGAGAGATCGAGCTTGCGCAGGTCGCGCTCGCGCACATGGCTGACACAAAGCTGGAAGGCGAAATTGGGCCCGCCGCTGCTGGTTCCGCGGAAGCGGGTGACGGCCTCCAGCCAGCGGAATGGATTGCGCACCAGCAGGCTGGTCGGCATCAGCAGCGCGGGGAACCCGGCATAGGTAGGTTGCAGCACCCCGCCCACCAGGCCCATGTCGTGGTATGGCGGCAGCCAGATGACCGAGCGGCTGACGCCACGCCGGTGGTTGAAGCAGTCCTGGATCAGCGCCGAGTTCTCGACCAGGTTCCGGTTGCTGACCATCACCCCCTTTGGCCGGCCCGTGGAGCCGGAGGTGTACTGCAGCATGGCGATGGCGGCCGGGTCCGGCGAAAGGCCGGCCAGGCTCGCAGCCGGCATCCGTTCGAGATCGGACAGCGCGCACCAGTGCACGCCTTTCAGCTCGCCGTCCCGGCGCAGCGGCGCCAGCGCCGTGTCCAGGCATTCACGCTCGGCCAGCACGATGCATTCGCGCAGGTCCTGCAAGATGTGCCGGATGCGATCCGCCTGCAAGGGATTGCCAGGGGGAAAGGTCGGCACAGCGATGGCACCGGCGGCGATACAGCCATAGAAGGCTGCAACGAAGGCCGGACCCTGCGGCAACGCGATCACGATCTTCTGCTGCGCCGATCCTCCCGGCTGCGCCAGTGCCCGGAACCCCTGGGCATAGCGGGCCACGCTTTGCGCCAGCTCGCCGTGCGTGACCGGCTCGCCGGCGCCATCCTCCGGATGCAGGAAGTGAAAGGCCAGTCCTCCCGGCTCTTCCTCGGCATTACGTCGAATCGAGTTCAGAATTGTCCAGTTCATCGGATGGCGATGCGAATCGCGGTCGGCGCCAGCGTCGATCGGCGTGCGGTCCATGGGCGCGGAGTCAATCGAAAGGGTTGGGCGCAGCAGGGGCTGTGGCATGGATGTCAGGCCAGGGCGAGCTGCCCGCCATGCTGCGTGCCGGCGGCGCGGTGCCCATCCACAGGCGGGATCGCGTGTGCGTCGATCAGGCAGGCGATCAGAGACTCCTCGTCGTGGACCATGGGTGCGCCCACGCGTCGTGCGCTGAAGCCGGCCTTGCGCAAGAGGCGCTCGACCGCGAGGGGCGAGACGGTGATGACATGCGCAGCGCCTTGCCTTGCGGCGCAGGCCAACGCGGCCGCGAGCAGCGCAACCGCCAGCGGCGAGGAGAAATGATCGAGGGGTCCGTTCCTCGCGCCATGCGGCGGTGTCGCGGCGAAGCGCGACAGCTCCCAGACGCGGGCCGACGAAGGCGGAGCGGCGCCGTCGAGCAATTGCGGGAAGACCTCCGCGAGGAGATAGGGCCGGGTCGTGGGCAGCAGCCGCGCGATGCCCACGATCTCGCTATGCGATTGGGCCACGACATAGAAGGTCTCGGGGTGATCGAACTGGTCCAGTTCCCCTTCCTGCCCGCAAGGCATGCGCCAGCCGAGTTGCTGGACGAAGACCTTGTAGCGGTAGCGGGCGATACGATCCGTAAGCGATCTGCCCAATTCCTTCGCGGTTCCGGAAACGATGTTCAATGCAATCCCCTCAGTCAGAACTGGGCTAGATTGAACAATGTGCCGACGGATTCCGTAACTACCTGAAATGGTAGGACGTCATGACGCACCCTGTGGCCGCCGCGCCCGAGCCGCCTTGCGCTGTCGATGGACTCCGGCCGGCAAGGCAGCCGATCGGGATGGAGGCGAAATCTGCAGGGGTACGGCATGAGAACGCGCGACGGAGGCACCGCTGCGGGAAGCGCCGTGGCGCCGCGCTGCATTCCCCCCTTGCGGCGTTTTGACAACCAGGACTGCCCCGATCACACTGCCACAAAATCGAACGCATCGATGACAGGAACGACATGCGGATTGACGACAGATGGGAATCGCAGACGGACGGCATCCGGGCAAGGGATCTGCGGCGCGACGCGCTGGTCCGCCTGCGCGAGGCCGTTTCCCGCACCCGCGCTCAAGCGGATACCCCAGCGGATACCCAAGCGGATCGGCTGGCCGCCGATGCCTGCGTGGTGCGCAACGGCTGCTTCGACCATGCTTGATACCGGCGCCCAAGCCCTCGTGCTCGGCGGCGTGCTGAGCGCCGCCGCCGCCGCGGCCCACCTGGCCTGCATCGCCGTCGGTGCCCGCGCCTATCGGTTCATGGGTGCGGGCGAGCGCATGGCGCGCGCGGCCGAGGCCGGCCAGATCCGGCCGGCATTGCTGACCTTGTTCATCGCCGGCGTGCTGCTGCTCTGGGCCATGTACGCCTTCTCGGGCGCCGGCATCGGTCCTCGCCTGCCATGGACGAAACCAGCGCTCGCCTGCATCGGCGCGGTCTACCTGGCACGCGCCGTCTGCTTCCCGCTTCTCAGGCCCGCGTTCCCCGAGAACTCCACGCGCTTCTGGCTGGTGTCGTCGGGCATCTGCGCGGTGCTCGGTTCGCTCTACGCGGTGGGTGTCGTCGCGGCCTGGGCGGATCTGTGATCCGTCGTGGCGTCGCTGCCTGGGCTGACGCGGCCCGGCGCATCGTCCATCGGGTGGGAATCGATCATCGGGATCCGGTGGCAGGGGTCCTGATCTGGATGCCGGCCTGCGCTTTCGCCGCCGCAAAGAAAAAACGCCAGCCGCGCTGCGGCTGGCACTGAGCTTTCCCTTCCTGCCTGGGCTGCATGCGTGCGCAGCGTCTTGTTATCGATCCGGCCTGCGCCCGCCTTCGGGATCCCGCCCACGAAGACGATGCGCTCGCCGCCGCTCAGAACGGCCTGCTGCCGATAATGCCCGCCCGCTCCATCTTGCGGTGGCAGGGCGGGTAGTCCATCACCGCGTAGTGCTGGGTCGCGCTGTTGTCCCAGATCGCCACGCTGTCCGGTTCCCAGCGCCAGCGCACCTGGAACTCGGGGATATAGGCCTGGCTGATCAGGTAGCGCAGCAGGTCGGCCGCGCCGGGGTTGCCGTCCTGCCCGAAGCGCACGCGTGCCGGCGTGTGGTAGTTGGTGAAGTGGGTGGTGAAGCCGTTCACGTAGAGGATCTTCTCGCCGGTCTCGGGGTGGGTGCGCACCACCGGATGCTCGGCGTCCGGATACTGCGCCTTCAGCGCGAGCCGCTTCTCGATCGGCATCGCCGCGCCGAAGCTGGCTTCGATGCTGTGGCGCGCGCGCAGGTCGGCGATCTGTTCCTTGACGTGGGCCGGCAGGTTTTCGTAGGCCAGCACCATATTGGCCCACATGGTGTCGCCGCCCACCGGCGGGCACTCCACGCAGCGCAGCACCGCGCCGAACTGCGGCGCCTCGCGCCAGGTGGTGTCGGAGTGCCAGGCGTTCTCGTAGCGGTCGTTGGGCTGGTCCGGCGTCTTGTAGATGCGTACCAGGCCGGGGTGCTCGGGATCGCTGCCGGCGACCGGATGGTCTTCCAGTTCGCCGAAACGGCGCGCGAAGGCCACGTGCTCGGCGCGGCTCAGTTCCTGCTTGCGCAGGAACAGCACGCGATGGCGCAGCAGCAGGGCGCGGATCTCGGCGAACAGGCCGTCGTCGCGCACGGCGTCGGCAAGCTGCACGCCGCGCAGTTCGGCGCCGAGCGCACAGGTGAGTTGGCTGACTTGCATGGCGGCCTCCTCAGATGACGAAGATCGACGAACCGGTGGTCTTGCGCGCTTCCAGGTCGCGGTGCGCCTGCACGGCATCTTCCAGCGCGTAGTGCTGGTGGATCTCGATGCGGATGCGGCCGGCGCCGACGTGGTCGAACAGCTCGCCGGCCAGCTCGGCCTTCTCGGCCGGATCGGCGATGTAGTCGGCCAGCGCCGGGCGGGTCAGGAACAGCGAGCCCTTCATGGCCAGCAGCACGGGATCGAAGGGCGGGATCGGGCCCGAGGCGGTGCCGACGCAGACCATGGTGCCGCGCCGCTTGAGCGAATCCAGCGAGGCCATGAAGGTGTTCTTGCCGACGCTGTCGAACACCACCGATACGCCCACGCCGTCCGTCAGCTCGCGCACGCGGCGGGCGACATCCTCGTGGCTGTAGTTGATCACATGGTCGCAGCCATGGGCGCGCGCCACCTCGGCCTTGGCCTCGGACGAGACCGTGCCGATCACGGTCAGGCCGAGCAGCTTGGCCCACTGCGAGACGATCAGGCCGACGCCGCCGGCGGCGGCGTGCAGCAGGACGGTGTCGCCGGCGCGGAAGGCGTGGATGCGGCGCATCAGGTAGGCCGAGGTCAGGCCGCGCATGGTCATGGCGGCCGCGATCTCGCAGCTGATGGTCTCGGGCAGGCGGATCAGCGGCGCCGCCGGCACCAGGCGCTCGGTGCTGTAGGCACCCAGCGTGTTGACGAAGCCGGTGTAGGTGACGCGGTCGCCGACCGCCACGTTGTTCACGCCCGGTCCCACGGCCTCGACGATGCCGGCAGCCTCCACGCCAATGCCGCTCGGCAGCGGCACCGGATAGATGCCCGTGCGGAAATAGGTGTCGGCGTAGTTCAGCCCGACCGCCACGTGGCGGATGCGGACCTCGCCGGGGCCGGGATCGCCGACTTCGACCTGTTCGCAGCGCAGCACTTCGGGACCGCCGGTTTCATACATGCGGATGACCTTGGCCATCGGTTGTCTCCTGTCGTGATCGCGGCGCGCGAGGCGCGCCATGCATGCTGTGCACTGTAGGTGCCGGCGCCGCGGCGCGCTTTGCATTGCGCACCGGGAACTTTGCATTTCATGCCAGGCACATCTATGATCGCTGCGCGTGCCGGGGCGGCCGGCACGCCAGGCCAGCCCAGGGGCAACCCGGGACAACCCGGGACAACAATACGGAGACAGTCGGGACGTGGAGACGCTGATACGTGCCGCGGCACTGAGCCATTTCTTCGAGGTCGCGCACAGCCTCGGCCTCAATCCGCAGCCGCTGCTGCGCCGGGTCGGCCTGAGCCGCGCCATGCTGCAGGACCCGGACCGGCGCGTGCCGGCCGCCGCCGTGGTGGCGCTGCTGGAAGCCTCGGCCCAGGCCAGCGGCTGCCTGACCTTCGGCCTGCGCATGGCTGAAACCCGCCAGTTGTCCGATTTCGGCGCAATGAGCCTGTTGATCGGCCAGCAGCCCACGCTGCGCGCGGCGCTGGCCACGCTGATCCGCTACCGCCACCTGGTCAACGATTCGATCGCGCTGCTGCTGGAGGACGTCGGCAAGACGGTCGTGATCCGCCACGAACTGGTGTCCGCACCGGGCTCACGCCAGGCCACCGAACTCGCCATCGGCGTGCTGGCGCGCCTGGGCAGCGCGCTGCTGGGCGCGCGCTGGCAGCCGGTCAGCGTGAACTTCACGCATGCGGCGCCAGCCGACCTGCGCGCACATCGCCGGCTGTTCGCCTGCCCGCTGGTCTTCAACAGCGAATTCAACGGCATCGTCTGCCTGGCGGCCGACCTGGACGCGCCCAATCCCGGCGCCGACCCGGTCATGGCGCGCTATGCGCAGCGCTTCGTCGATGCCCTGCCGGCCCCCGGCGGCGGCGCCATCGGCCACGAGGTGCGCGCTGCCATCTACCTGCTGCTGCCGATGGGGCGGGCCACCAGCGCCGCGGTGGCGCAGGGGCTCGGCCTGAGCCTGCGTACCATGCAGCGCCAGCTCGACGAGGCGGGCGAGACCTTCACCGGCATCCTCGACGAAGTGCGCCGCGAACTGGCCCGGCGCTACGTGGAAAACCCGCAGTACTCGCTCACACGCGTGTCCGGGCTGCTCGGCTACGGCTCGCCGGCCGCCTTCTCGCGCTGGTTCTCGGCCCGCTTCGGCATGGCGCCGGTGGCCTGGCGCAAGCAGGCCGGCGGGCGCGCCGGCTGATCCCCTGTGCAGCGCAAGGCGCCTGGCCGCTCAAGTTTTCGCTCCGGCTGTCCGTAAAGGGTTCCCATTGCCATCCGATGTGGCATACGCCATCCCTGGACCCGGACATGCGAAGCATTCTTTTGCTCGAGGACGAGGCGGAACTGCGCGAGGAAATCGCCGCCTTCCTGCAGAAGCGGGGCTGGACGGTGCTCCAGGCCGGCAGCCTGGCCGAGTCCGCGCCCCTGATCGAACAGGCCGACATCGCCGTGATCGACGTGATGCTGCCGGACGGCACCGGCTTCGAAGCCGTCGCCCGCCTGCGCCGGCAGCGCCCGGGCTGCGGCATCGTCATGCTGACCGCGCGCGGCGAGACGCAGGACAAGGTGCGCGGCTTCGAGGACGGCGCCGACCACTACCTGGTCAAGCCCGTCAAGCTGCTGGAATTCGACGCGGTACTGCGCGCCCTGAGCCGGCGCGTGGCCGCGAGCTGGCAGCTCGACCGCCAGGCCAGCGAACTGATCGCGCCGGAAGGCTCGCGCATGATGGTCTCGGTCAACGAGGGCAGCCTGCTCGAACTGCTGGCACGCCACCCGGGCCAGCCGGCCAGCCGCCGCGAAATCGTGGAGAACTTCGGCCAGGAGTGGCTGCACTACGACGAACGGCGCCTGGAAACCCTGGTCAGCCGGTTGCGCCAGCGCTGGCGCAGCCTGACGCGCAGCGAACTGCCGCTGCGCACGGCGCACCGCGTCGGCTATATCTTCGCCGCGCCGCTGGCGCTGGCCTGAGCGGTCCTGGCGGGAGGGCCACGCCTCCCTGCCGGCCCTCCCGCCTTTTCCGCTCCCCCCCGTTTCCCCCGTTTCCCCCGTTTCCCCCGTTTCCCCCGTTTCCCCCGTTTCCCCCGTTTCCCCCGTTTCCCGCCCGTTTCTTACTCCCCGTTTCCACCGGTTGCCGGCAGGACTTGAGCCTTCTCGCTACCGCCGGTTTGCTCCCCTCTCCCGCTTGCGGGAGAGGGGCCGGGGGAGAGGGCAGGCGCCGGCCGGCCGCAGCTTGGGATTACACCATCGGCTTCGTCCCGATGCTCGCGTGCTGGACCACACCGACGGCTTCGTCATGCGTGGCGCCTTGCTAAACCACCCCTCTCCCCCGCCCTCTCCACATGCGGGGAGAGGGAGCCAAGACCGTGTGCTTGGCGTTCTGTGTTGGTGCACTCGTCGGCATCGTCCAGCGCGTCGTGTTTCGCACCGCGCCGGCCTGTTCCTCCATCACTCCCCCCTTCGCTCCCCATCGGTTCCCCCTTGCTGCCATTAAAGGCGCCGAAGCGGCGCAAATGGTGGCGACATTGTGAAAGCACATGCCCCGCCGTCTCCGGCACGCCACCGCATGCCCCTCCCATGGGGGGGGCGGGCGCGCCGACGGGGCCGGACCGGCGTGGCATAATCGGGCGGCCCATGCCGCTTCCGGCACGCCGCCTCCGCTGGACCCGAGCCGAAGGGATCGATGCCAGACTCCGCCGCCATCTCCGCCATTCCCCCCGATACGCCACAGTGCCTGCAGGTGCTGGTCGTCGACGACATGCCGGCCAGCCGCGCCGAGACCGCCCAGCGGGTGCGCGAAGCCGGGCACCGGGCGGTCGAGGCAGGCAGCGGCGAGGAAGCGCTCGCCGTGGTCGCGGCCCGCCATGTCGACCTGGTGCTGCTGGACCTGCTGATGCCCGACATGGACGGCTTCGAGGCCACGCGCCGCCTGCGCGCGCGCGAGCCATACAGCTGGCTGCCGGTGGTGGTGATGTCGTCGATGAGTGGCGCCGACCATTTCGTCAAGGCCATCGAGCAGGGCGCCGACGACTACCTGCTCAAGCCGGTCAGCCCGGAACTGCTGCAGGCCAAGCTGCGCAATATCGGCCGCGCGCTCGAGCTGCAGACGCGGCTGGCGGCGCAGGCCATGCACAACCGCGCGCTGTTCGACCATGTCGGCGACGCCGTGCTGGCGCTCGACGGCGCGCAGCGCATCTGCGACGCGAACCGCGCCGGCCTGGCGCTGCTGGGCTTGTCCGCCCTGCCACCCGACGGCATCCCGCTGCACTCGCTGATTCCCTCCGGGCTGCCGCCGCTGGAGCCGGGCGACGCGCGCCAGGTCCGCATCGAGCGCAACCTGCGCCGCGCCGACGGCCGCGAGAGCGCCGCCGAGATCGGCATGACCGGCTGGCCCAGCGGCAGCGCGGCACGCGTGTCGCTGGTGCTGCGCGACCTCAGCGAGCGGCGCCGCCTCGAACGCCTGAAGGACGAATTCCTCAGCACCATCAGCCACGAGCTGCGCACCCCGCTGACCTCGGTGCTGGGCGCGCTCGGCCTGCTCGCCGGCGGCGCCGCCGGCGAGCTGCCGGAGCAGGCGCGGCGCCTGACCGAGGTCGCGCAGCGCAACGGCGAGCGGCTCGGCCGGCTGATCGACGACGTGCTCGACCTGACCAAGCTGGAAGCCGACCGCATGATGCTGAACCTGCGCGTGCAGGCGCTGGAACCGCTGCTGGCGGAAGCGGTGCAGGCCAATGCCGACTATGCGCGCCGGCTCGGGCGCACGCTGCAGGTGGTGGCGCCGCCGCCGCCGGGACTGCGGGCCGAGATCGACGCCGACCGCTTCCTGCAGGTGATGGCCAACCTGCTGTCGAACGCGGTCAAGCACTCGCCGCCGGAGCAGCCGGTGGAAATCCGCTGCCACTGCACCCAGGGCCGCCTGCGCATCGCCGTGCGCGACCACGGCCCGGGCATCGACCCGGCCTTCCGCGCCAGGCTGTTCGAGAAGTTCTCGCAGGCCGAGCAGACCGACCGCCGCAGCGGTGCCGGCACCGGCCTGGGCCTGCACATCAGCCGGCTGCTGATCGAACGCATGGGTGGCAAGGTCAGCGCGGTGTCCACCGCCGGGCACGGGGCCGAGTTCGTGGTCGACCTGCCGGTCTGGCGGGGCGGCGCCGAACGCACGCTGTCGCAGCCGCAGGTGATGGTGATCGATGGCGATCCCCGCGCGCGCGACCGCATCGCGGCGCTGCTGTCGCCGCTGTGCGAGTTGCATTGCCTCGACGACCTCGGGCAGGCGGTGGACGAAGCGGCCCCGGCGCCTGCCCTGCTGATCGCCGACCCGGCCGGCGCGGACGGCCCCCTGGACACGGTCTGCGTGCGCCTGCGGCGGCTGGCCGGACCGGCACCGGTGCTGCTGTACACCGACGTGATCGGCGCGGAGCAGGCCGGCGCCCATGGCTTCACCCTGCTGAGCAAGCGCGGCACCGGCAACGATGCCTTCCTGCGCGCCGTGCGGCTGGCCGCCAACCTGGCCGGAGACTGACGCCATGGACGCCTTGCGGCGGGTGCTGTGCGCCGAGGACGACCCCGACATCCGCACCATTCTCGAACTCAGCCTGGCCACCGTCGGCGGCTACGAGGTCTGCATGTGCGCCGACGGGCGTGCGGCGGTCGAGCAGGCACCGGGCTTCCGGCCCGACCTGATCCTGCTCGACGTGATGATGCCGGGCATGACGGGGCCCGAGGCGATGCAGGCCATCCGCGCCATGCCGGCGCTGCGCGGCACGCCGGTGGTGCTGATGTCGGCGCGCGCCCTGCCGCACGAGATCGAGGCGCTGCTGGAGCATGGCGCCACCGGCGTCATCGTCAAACCCTTCGATCCCATGACGCTGGCGGACAACCTGCGCATCTACTGGGAACACGGGCGTGGCATCGGCGCCGGATAGCGCGGCGGCCGCGCAGCGGCAACTGCAGCGCCTGCGCGAGCGTTTCCTCGCCGGCCTGCCCGGCCGCGCCGACGAGCTGGCCCGGGCCGTCGAGGCCTGGGCCGCCTCGGCCGCGGCCGAAGCGGCGCCGGAAACGGCGGCACAGGCCCGCCTGGCCGCCGC
This sequence comes from Cupriavidus sp. USMAHM13, assembly GCF_001854285.1. NCBI lineage: Bacteria > Pseudomonadati > Pseudomonadota > Betaproteobacteria > Burkholderiales > Burkholderiaceae > Cupriavidus > Cupriavidus sp. USMAHM13. Next base: position 935,878 of record NZ_CP017752.1, on the reverse strand, counting down.
CGCCGTGCTGCACCGCCTGGCCGGCGCCGCCGGCCTGCATGGCCTCGCGCCGCTGGGCGCGCAGGCGCGCGCGCTGGAAGACGCGGTCATGGCCGCCGCCGCCCCGTCCCCCGCCCTGCTGGCCACCCTCGCCGGCTTGCGCGCCACGCTCTCCACCCTCGCCACGCCCGCGGGCCCCGGCGGCACCTCCGGCGCCGATGCCGACGGCCTTGCCGGCTGATGCCGGTGCGCGGCAAGCGCGCGCGAATTCACAAAGCGGTGACATTGTGAACGCCCTTCCCGCATTTAATCACCCTGCGGCCGGCGCCTTTTTCCGCCCGGCCGGAGAACAAGGAGCTTGCCATGCAATTGACGGCCATCCGGGAAACCTCCGGCGTCCTGCTGATCCGGCTCGACGAGGCCCACCTCGACGCCAGCAACGTCAAGGCATTCAAGGAAGCCATCAACCCCTTGCTGGAAGACTACCAGCGCGTCGTCTTCGACATGTCGGCGCTGAGCTTCGTCGACAGCTCGGGCCTGGGCGCGCTGATCGCCTGCCTGCGCCGCACCCACAAGAGCCAGGGCGATTTCAAGCTGTGCGGCATGCTGCGCCCGGTGCAGGCCCTGTTCGAGCTGATGCGCATGCACCGCGTGTTCAGCATCCACGCTACCGCCGAAGACGCCGTGCGCGCCTTCGCCTGAGCCACGCCAACGGAGGTCACCATGCCAGCCCCGACCTGCCTCTACGCCGCCGCCCCCCAGGCCGGCCGCATGCCTGCCACGGCGACCGCCGCCAGCCAGCCGCGCCGGCAGCCCTCGCGCCGGCACGCACGGGCCGCGGCCGCGCGCTGCCAGCACCTGGCTTCGTACCGCCTGCCACGCGGCAACGCCGCGCGCCCGACCGCCAGCCGCCACGGCTGAGAGCCTGCCCGGCCGGAGCCCCGGGCCCCGGCCGGCATGGCGCATGACGAAGGCCGCTTGCCGCACCGCCTGGCCGCCGGCACGGCAGCATCCGCAGGAGGTCACCTGCGGCGCCCCCTGCCTTCCCCCCACACGACGCACACCGGACGACGGCGGACACCGGGAAGTCGCCCTGGTGCCGGGACACCGGGGTTGAGCCGGGCGCCGGCCGCGCACGAGGATGGCCGACAAAGTTCACAAAGCGGCCACATTGTGTCGGCCACGGTGCGCTTCAATCCAGGTACCGATTCAGGTACCGATTCCCCGGGGAGCCGCCATGTCCATCGCCCACCATGCCAAGCCGACACCGACGGCCGTCCTGGCCATGCTGCGGCGCGGAGAAACGGACTTGCCGGCGGGCCGCCAGCCGCCCCGCCTGCCCGCCCGCCGTGCCGGGCCGCCGCTGGCACTGTCCCACGCCCGATGGATGAAATATGGACCGTGGACCCCATTCCTCATCCTGAGCAGCGCCGCCGGCATGCCGGCGTCCCGCATCGACAGCGGCACGCTGTCCATGGCCGCGCTGGCAACGCTGGCAGCGCTGGCTGCCCCCGCCGCACTGGCCGCACTGGCCGCACTGCCGGCCGCCCCGTGGCCGGGCTGCCGCGCCGGCCGGCTGCGCGGTCGGCGCGCATGAACGCGTACCCCGCACCGCCGGCCACGGCGCCAGCCTCACGCGCGAAGAGGCCGACGTGATCCGCTTGCCCAAGCGCCATCCAGCCAAGAGCGGCAGCGCCGATTCCGGCCACGCCAGCCGCCAGATTGCCGCAGGCCCGACCGCGCTGACGGTCGGCGCCCGGCCCGAGTCATTTGCATTGCAAGGGGAAAACCAGAACATGACACCTGAACCCGACACCCGTCGCGGGGGCGCCGCTGCGCGCGCGCAGGCCACGCTGGCGCAGCGCGGCCCGTGGCGGATGGCCTGGCTGCTGGCCCTGGCCGCCTGCTGCCTGGCGGCGACGGTGCCGCACGCCCACGCCGGCGTGGTCGCCGAACGAGTCAAGAGCCGGCACCAGGTACGCGTCTGCATCTGGCCGGATTACTACGGCATCACCTACCGCGACCCGCGCACCCAGCAGCTGCGCGGCATCGACATCGACCTGTCGGCGGCGCTCGGCGCCGACCTCGGCGTCAAGGTGGCCTATGTCGACTCGTCCTTCGCCACGCTGATCGACGACGTGCGCGGCGACCGCTGCGACGTGGCCATGTTCGCCGTCGGCGTGCTGCCGCAGCGCCAGGCCGTGCTGCGCTTCAGCCAGCCCTACCTGCAGAGCGACATCTACGGCATCACCATGCGCGCCAGCCGCATCGTGCGCAGCTGGGCCGATATCGACAAGCCCGGCGTCAACGTGGCGGTGCAGGCCGGCACCTTCATGGAACCGGTGATGCGCGCCAGCCTCAAGCAGGCCAACCTGGTGGTGCTGGCTCCGCCGCAGACGCGCGAACAGGAGTTGCAGGCCGGCCGTGTCGATGTCTTCATGACGGACTACCCTTACAGCCGCCGCCTGCTCGATAATGCGGACTGGGCGCGGCTGGTCTCGCCGTCCCAACCCTTCCACCGCATACCCTACGCCTACGCCATGCGCCAAGACGACGAGGAGTGGTACCGGACCATCAACGCCTTCGTCGAGCGCATCAAGCACGACGGCCGGCTGGAACAGGCTGCGCGCCGCCACGGGCTGACCGAGGTGCTGATCCGCCAGTGAAACCACCCGAGGCGCCGCCCGGCCGCGGCACCGGCCATCCGCCTGCCTGGCTCACCAGCACCATGGTGCTGTGGGCCGCGGCCGCCATCGCCAGCCTGATGGTCGCCGCCGCCGCCGGCTTCGCCTGGTGGGAGCGCAGGAACGCCATCGACAACGAGCTCGACAACGTCGAGATGCTGGCGCGCGCGCTCGACGACCAGTCGAGCCGCGCGGTCGGCACGGCCGCCATCCTCGGCGACGCCTTCCGCGAAGACCTGGCCGCCTACGACAGCCAGGCCAGCCGCGAACGCATCGACCTGCTGCTCACCCAGGCCATCGCCGGCACGCCCTCGGTGCGCAGCTTCTCGCTGGTCGCCGCCGACGGACTGATCCTGGCCAGCTCCAACCCGCAGGCGCGCGGCAAGCGCATCGATCCGGAGCGCCTGCCGCGCCTCGCGGACACCGACAACGCCGACGCGCTGCGGATCGGCAAGCCGGTGGCGGGCCGCGACCTGGCCGATTCCGAACTGGCCCGCCATCCCGACCCGGCCCTGCGCATGCTGCCGCTGAGCTTCGTGCCGCTGGTGCGGCACGTGGCCCTGCGCAGCGGCGGCGACGCCTACATGGTGATCGCGCTGAACACCGACTACCTGGCCAATACCTTCGGACTGATGCTGTCCGACGCCGGCCGCACCGCCGCGCTGCTGCACTACGACGGCACGCTGCTGGCGGCCACCGAGGGCATCCAGGCGGCCCCCGGCGCCAACTTCTCGGCCAATCCGGTCTTCCGCGAGCTGCTGTCGCAGCGCGACCACGGCAGCCTGTCCGGCATCGGCCTGGACGGCGAGCCGGCCCTGCTCGCCTACCGCGCCTCGCGCCGCTGGCCGCTGGTGGTGATGGTCGAGCTGGGGCTCGACGCAGCGCTGGCCGGCTGGCAGGGCCTGATGCACTGGGTGGCCATCGCGCTGGCCGCCGGGCTGGCCCTGCTCGGCCTGGTGGCGGGGGCGGCCTGGCGCAGCCTGCGCAGCAACGAACAGGTGCGCGCCGCCCTGTTCGCGCTGCACCGCGAGATCGCCGCCAGCGAGGCGCGCAAGAGCGCCATCCTGGCCTCGGCCATGGACGGCATGGTCACGCTGGACGCGCGCGGCCACATCCTGGAGTTCAACCACGAGGCCGAACGCATCTTCGGCCACCGCGCGCAGGATGCGCTCGGGCGCTCGCTGGACGCCCTGGTGTTCCCGCCGGAATCGCGCGGCGCGCTCGACGGCGTGGCGCGCACGCTGCGCGGCGGCATCCACGCCCAGCACGCGGGACAGCGCTGGGAGCTGCCGGCCATGCGCGCCAACGGCGAGCGCTTTCCGCTCGAAGTCTCGGTGGTGCCGGTGGAGTCCGACGGCGAGAGCATCCTCTCCTGCACCCTGCGCGATATCTCCGAGGCCAAGCAGGCAGCCGAGGAGCGCGAGCAGCTGCTGGAGCGCTACCGCGAATCGTCGGCGAGCCTGCGCGTGCTCAAGCGCGCGCTGGACCAGCACGCCATCGTCAGCATCTACACGCCCGAGGGCGTCATCGCCTACGCCAACCGCAAGCTGGCCGAAGTCAGCGGCTACCGGCGCGAGGAGCTGGTCGGCCAGGACCTGCGCCTGCTCGCGCCGAAGGGCCAGCGCGAACCGATCGAGCACGACCCGCTCGCCCTGGTCCGGGCCGCGCAGGCCTGGGCGGGGCAGCTGGTGCACCAGAAAAAGGACGGCACCCTGTACTGGGCCGCCTCCACCATCGTGCCGGACCTCGACGCGCACGGACGGCTGCGCCAGATCTTCCTGATCCAGACCGACATCAGCCGCCAGATCGCCGGCGAGCGCGCCATCGAGGCGGCGCGCCGCGCCGAGCTGGAACTGGGGGCGGGCATCCAGCGCGCCCTGCTCACGCGCGACCTGCCGCCGGCCGTGCTCGACTGCTTCCTGTCTGGCTTCAATACCGCCTCGCAGGGCATCAACGGGGATTTCTTCGACCTGTTCCAGTTCAGCGAGGGCTGCTTCGACATCCTGGTCGGCGACGCCATGGGCAAGGGCGTGCCGGCCGCGCTGCTGGGCGCCGGCCTGAAGATGCAGTTCGCGCGCTCGCTGGCCGAACTGGTCACCCGCGGCGGGCCGGCCGACCGTGCCCCCCAGGCCGTGCCGGCGATCGCGGCGGGCGCGGCCGGCGCCGCGCGCGGCAACCGGCGCGCGCCGCCGCAGCCGGCCGAGATCATCGCCCACGTGCAGCGGGCCATGCACCGGCAGCTGGAAGAGCTCGAGAGCTTCGTCACCGTGTGCTACCTGCGCATCGACCGCAACCGCAACACCCTGACCTGGGTCGGCTGCGGCCACGAGGAGACGCTGCTGCTCGGCGCCGACGGCAGCCACCGCTTCCTGGCCAACCAGCATCCGCCGCTGGGCGTGCTCGAGAGCGCCGACATCGAGCAGTCCGAGGTGGCGCTCGGTGCCGGGCAGACCGTGGTGCTGTATTCCGACGGCGTGACCGACGCGGTGGGCACCGATGGCGAGCGTTTCGGCCTGCCGCGCATGACCGACACGCTGCACCGGCTGCTGGGCACGCACCAGCGCCCCGGCACCATCGCGCGCGGCATGCAGCACGTGATGCAGGCCTACACGGCGGACGGCAGGATCGCCGACGACATGACCATGCTGGTGCTGCAGACCCCGGCCGAGGCCGCCGGCGCGCGCGAATGGCGCTTCGAGATGCCGCGCGCGATGACGCAGCTCAAGGCCCTGCACACCTTCGTCGAGGCCCATGGGCGCGACGGCGGGCTCGACGAGGTGCAGGCCAGCGCCCTGGCCCTGGCCGCGGTGGAACTGGCCAGCAACGCGGTCCGGCACGGCGGCCACGCCGAAGACGGCGGCCCGCTGGAGTTCATCTTCCGCGCCGCGCCCGACGCCTGCCAGCTCGAACTGTTCTACACCGGCACGCCGTTCTCGCCGCCGCGCACGCTGGCACCGGACTTCAGCGGCGGCTCCGAAGGCGGCTTCGGCCTCTTCATCATCCGCGAAAGCTGCGACGCCGTGCGCTACGGCCACGCCGACGGCGTCAACCATGCCACCCTGGTCAAGCGCCTGCACGCGGCGCTGGCCGCCAGCGCGGGCGGCTGAGGCCGGCGCGGCCGCGCGCCCGATCCTGGCGGGCCGCCGCGGTTTTGCAATCGTGTAACCATCCCGGCGCCGCTCCGCGGTGCAATGGCATCCAGAACAACATGCTGGATGTCCATGATGGCCACGCCTCTCCTCTACATCCTCCCCAGCGGTGAGCTATCCGGCACCGAGCGGATGGCCATCCGCACGCTGCAGCACCTCGCCGACAGCTTCGACGGCGTGATCGTGGCGCCGCCGGGACCGGTGCATGCGCACGCCAGCCAGTGCGGGCTGCGCAGCGAGAGCTTCCGGTCGAGCGCCGGCCTGGCGCGCCTGCTGTGGCGCGCCGCGCGCCGCGAGCCCGAGCTCGCGGTGGCCTCGCTCGACCTGTCGCAGGCCTTCCTGGTGGTGCTGGCGCAGGCCCTGGGGCGCGCGCGCGTGCGCCACCTGCACATCGTGCGCGGGGGCAGCGACGAACGCCTCAGCTACGGCTACAAGCGCCTGCTGCAGCCGTTCCCGGTGGCTTTCGTCGCGGTCTCCGACTTCGTGCGCGAACGGCTGGTCGCGCACGGGGTGGACGCCGCGCGCATCAGCGTGGTGGAGAACTTCATCGAGCCGTCGGCGGTGGCCTGGCGCCCGGTGTTCCGCGAGGCCGGCGTGCGGCGCGTACTGATGCTGAGCCGGCTCGACCGCATCAAGCGCGCGGGCCTGCTGCTGCAGGCGGTGCGCAGCCATCCGGCCCTGGGCGCCATGCAATTCGACCTGTACGGCAGCGGTGAACAGGAAGCGGAACTGCGCGCGGCCGCGGCCGGGCTGCCCAATGTCACGCTGCACGGCTTCCGTGCCGACGCGGCCGGCCAGCTGCGCAGCTCGGACCTGCTGGTCCACACCTGCGCCGAGGAGCCGTTCGGCCTGGTGGTGCTGGAAGCCTTTGCCGCCGGCGTGCCGGTGCTGGTGCCCAACGCCGGCGGTGCCGGCGGCCTGGTGCGGCACGGCGAGACCGGCTTCCACTATGCGGCCAACGATCCCGACGCGCTTGCCGACGCGCTGCAGGCACTGCAGTCGGCCCCGGCCGCGCTGCTCAACGCGGTGGTGGCCAATGCCCGCGCCGAACTGTCGGACCGTTTCCACCCGGCCCGGCTGGCGCAGCGCTACCGCGACCTGCTGCAGCCGCGCGGCTGAACCCGCGCCGTACCGACGCACACCGACACAGACTGGACCGACCAAGCGGAGCCGACCATGCCGAATCCTCCCCTGCACCACACCCGCGACAGCCTGTACGGAACGGCCGGCCACCCCGGCTGCACGACCGCCCCCGACATCTCGGTGGTGGTGATCGGACACGACGACGGGGCCCGCCTGCGGCGCTGCCTCGACAGCGTGCACGGCGCCGACTGGCGCGGTCTGGCCTACGAGCTGATCTACGTCGAGGCCGGTCCGGTCGGTGGCAGCCCGGCCCAGGGCATCCGCCCCGGCAGCGCGGCCGGCCGCAATGCGGGCTGGCGGAGCGCGCGCGCCACCGCCGTGCTGTTCCTCGACGGCGATACCCTGCTCGCCCCCGCCTTCCCCCGGCTGGCGCTGGCCGCGCTGCGGCGCGGACGCTACGCCGCCGTATGGGGCGACGGGCACGAGGCGGCCTCCGGCCGGGCCGCCGATCGCGGCGCCAACGCCCTGTTCCGCCTCGACGCGCTGATCGAGGCCGGCGGCTTCGACGACAGCCTGGACACCGGCGCGGGACCGGAGCTGTGCCGCCAGCTGCGCGCCACGGGCTGGCGCATCCTCCTGCTGGACGCACCCGCGACCCCGCACGAGGTTGCCGTCCCCCGCACCGTCCCCCCCGTCAGCCAGGCCCGGTGCGGCACCACGCGCGCAGGCCGGGCGCAGGCCAAGGTCCCGGCGCACTGCCGCCAGCGCGACAACGCGCAGCAGCTGCGCGACATCCACCGCAACCTGCTGCATGGCGCCGCCATCGCGGCGCTGCCCCTGGTACTGGCCGCCGCCCTGGCGGCGGGGCCGGCGGCCAGCGCGGCCGTGGCCGGCGCGGCGCTGCTGGCCATGCTGCGCGCGGCCATGCACAGGTGCCTGGTGGACGGCAACGAACGCTCCGCCGCGCTTCACCTCGTGCACTCGCCCCTGCGGAAGCTGCCGATCCCGTGGCACCGGCTGCGCAGCGGCTGGCCGGCGCGGCACGGCGGTGCTCCCGCGCTGACCGACTACACGCTGCGGGCGTACGACGCTTCCCTGCACGCGCACCCCGGCATCACCTTCGCCGCGCGGCGCCGCGCCGGGCAGGGAGAGCCGCGATGAGACCGGGCACCTTGCTGCGGCTGGCCGAGGGCCGGCGCGCGCCCGCTGCGCCCGCCGGGAGACCCGCCATGCCGACTGAAACCTCGTACTACCAGTCCAACGGCCCGTCCCGCGACACGCGCCGCCACAAGCCCCGCGCGCCGGCACACGGCCTGGCGATCCTGGTCGTCACCCGCAACTCGGCGCACGGCATCCTGCGCCTGCTGGACGGCCTGCGCCCCGGCGTGCGGCCGGCCGACTGGCAGCTCATCGTGGTCGACAACGCCTCGCGCGACGGCAGCGCCGAGCTGGTCGCCGCGCAGCACCCCTGGGTCACGCTGGTGCGCAGCCCGCGCGACCTCGGCTTCGCCGGCGCGGTCAACCTCGCCGCCAGCCGCGCCGATGCGCACATCCTGCTGCTGCTCGATCCCCGCGTATCGGCCACGCCGGCCTGCATCGCGCAAGGCCTGCAGCGCATGTGGTCGGAACCGGGCGTCGGCATCGCCGGCGGGCGCCTGCTGGGTGACGACGGCAGCGACCGGCCCTCGGCCCGGCGCTTCCCCTCGCTGCTCAACGAAGCGCTGGCGCTGAGCGGCCTGGCGGCGCGCTTCCCGCGCTCGCGCCTGTGCGGCCGCGCGGACCGCACCTGCTGCGATCCCGCCGTGCCCGCCGAAGTCGACTGGGTGCCGGGCGCCTTCGCCTTCGTGCGCACGACACTGTTCGCGGCGCTCGGCGGCTTCGACCTGCGCTTCTTCCGCTACTACGAAGAGGTGGACCTGTGCCGGCGCGCGCGCGGCCACGGTTACACGGTGCAGTACTGGCCGGAACTGCGCGTGCGCCATGCCGGCGGTGACCTCCCCGGCGCCGGCGCCCAGCTCACGCCGTGGCACATGCGCAGCGCACTGCTGTATCACCGCAAGCACCACGGCTGGCTGACGGCCTGGGCCAGCAACCGGCTCGCATCCGCCTGGCACGGCCTGCGCGCGCTGCGCCACTGGCGCTTCGCCAAGGCCGGCGGCGCGCGCGGCGACAAGTACCGGCAGTCGCGCCAGCACGTGGCGCAGCTGCGCCGCGCCTGGCACGACACCATGGGCGGGCGCGTCTCGCCGCCCACGCCGTGGTGAGGCGCCCCGCCCCGCCCAGGCCAAGGCCGGCCCCCGGCGCGCGCCCGCGCCGGTAGCGCCGCGCGCCGGATCCCCGTGCCGGGCTTGATCTTCATCAACAGGAGGCGGGAAAGTGGAGCCGAGCCGTCAACGCGCCGGGGCCGATATCGGTTCTCCTGGCAGGCGCCGCAATCGTCCACCGCCCCGGAACACGCGGACGCCTGGAATACGGCCCCGGCGGGGTGATGACAGCGACAGCACCACACGTGCCGCCTGCGTGCCACCTGCGTGCCATCTGCGTGCCGCTCGCCAGCCCCTGTCACTGATAAGTAAAAAGAAAAGCATGACGATGTTACGCAGCCTGTATCGCCGGCTCGGCCTTGGGCACCTGGTCCTGGCCCTGGCGGTCTTCTCCTTGCTTGCTGCCTTCGCGAATACCTTCTATTCCGCCTACCGCGTGCAGCGCGAGATCCTGCTGACCAACGCGCTCGAAGCCAACCGGGTCTATGCGGCGAAACTGGCCGACAGCACCGCCAACTTCGTCAGGTCGGCCCAGCAGCAACTGGCCGTCAGCGCCTCCCTGCTGGGCGCCAGGCCCTTCGGGCGGCAGGCGCTGGAAGACGAAGCCTGGCGCCTGCTGCACCAGACCGACTCGTTCAACTCGGTGCTGATCGTCGACGCGCGCGGCACGGTGCTGGCCGTGATGCCGACCACGCTGAACCTCGCCGGCAAACAACTGGACAGCGAAGGCGCGCGCGCGGCGCTCGATGCCCGGCAGCCGCGCATCACCCAGGCCTACGTGTCCGCCGCCGGCAACCTCGTGGTCAATATCTCGCAGCCGATCCTGGGCAAGGACGGGCGCTACCTCGGCTATGTGGCGGGCTCGATCTACCTGCGGGAAAAGGGCATCCTGCATGCGCTGCTGGGCGAGCACTACTATCGCGACGGCTCCTACCTCTATGTGGTCGACCGCGCCGGCCGCATTCTCTACCACCCGGACAGCGGCAGGATCGGCAAGGTCGCCAGGGACAACCCGATCGTCGCGGACGTCATCGCCGGCAAGGCCGGCACGCGCCGGATCGCCAACAGCAGGAACATCGACATGCTCGCCGGCTTCGCTCCGGTGCCGGTCGCGGGCTGGGGCATCGTGGCGCAGCGCCCTGTCGCGGCGACACTGGCCGAGATGGACCGCCTCACGCTCGCCGTGCTGCGCGATACCGTGCCGCTCGTGATCGCTTCGCTGCTGGCCGCCTGGTACCTGGCCGGGCTGATCGCCAAACCCCTGCGCCAGCTCGCGCAGGCGACCGGGGAAAAGGACACGGCGGCCACCCTGCGCAGCATCCAGGGCATCCGTGCCTGGTACTTCGAGGCGAGGCAGCTCAAGCAGGCGGTGCTGGAAGGCCTCGCCACGCTGCAGGCGCAGATCGGCGCCCTCAACGAGGCCGCCGTCACCGACCCCATGACGGGCCTGCGCAACCGGCGCGCCCTGTCGGCGCAGCTGCGCAACTGGGGCGCCGCCGCCCAGCCCTTCGCGGTCATCGCCATCGACGTGGACCGCTTCAAGCGCGTCAACGACACGTACGGGCACGAGGCGGGGGACAAGGTGATCTGCCACATCGCCAGGCTCATGCGCGAATGCTCGCGCCAGGGCGATTTCCTGTGCCGGGCCGGTGGCGAGGAATTCCTCATGCTGCTGCCCGGCTGCGGCGCGGCCGAGGCCATGCTGATCGCCGAACGGCTGCGCCAGCGCACCGCCGCCACGCCCGCGCCAGGCGTCTGCGCGGTGACGGTCTCGCTCGGCGTCGCCAGCTGGCCCGAGTCGCACGGCAGCATGGAGCGGGTGCTGGCGCTGGCGGACGCCGCCCTCTATGCGGCGAAGGAACAGGGGCGGAACCGGACCGTGGCCGACGCCTCCCTCGACCTGCCGGACGCGCCCCGTCCCCCGGCGCCACGCTCCGCCGGCTGAGGCCCGGCCGCGGGCCGCCCGGCCCGATGGCGTCCGCTACCGCTGGCCGCTGCTCAATGCCGTACTGCCGCCGCCTCCTGTTCGAAGCGGTAGCCGTAGCCGTACACCGGCGCCACCCGCCAGCCCTTGCTGCCGTCGAGCTTGAGCTTCTTGCGCAGGCGGCTGACATGGGTGTCGACGGTGCGCGTGTCGACGTCGGCGTTCAGGCCCCAGATGCGGTTGAGCAGGTGGTCGCGCGAGAGCAGCTTGCCGGGACTGTCGAACAGGTAGACAGCCAGGTCGAACTCCTTCTGCGTCAGTTCGACAGCCTGGCCGTCGAGCGCGATGCGCACCGCCTGCAGGTCGATCTCATAGGCGCCATGGCGCTTGGCCGCCGTGCCGGCGACGGTGGTGCCGGCGGTGGCGCCGGTGGTGGTGCCGTAGCGGCGCGCCAGGGCCTCGATACGGGCCAGCAGCACCGCCGGCCGCACCGGCTTGACGAGGTAGTCGTCGGCGCCGGACCTGAGCGCGCTGACGGTGGTCTGCTCGTCCTCGCGCGCGGTCAGCACGATGATGGGCAGCTCCCAGCCGAGCTGCTCGCGCGCCCAATGGATGATGTGGCCGCCGTCGGTGTCGGGCAGCATCCAGTCGATCAGCAGCAGCTCGCAGCCGCGTCCCACCTGCGCCATGAAACCCGCGCCGTCGCCGAAGCCCTGCGCCACATGGCCGCCGCCCTCCAGCCAGGCCAGGATCACATCGCGCTGGTCCGGATCGTCTTCCAATACCGCGATCTGCATTGCCCCTCCCTTTCATCGCCCAGGCCCTCCCGCCATCGGCTGGCGGGGCCAGATTCTACCTGTTGCGCGCGCACAACCCGGCGCCACGCGGCCGGCCCGGGCGCGCCAGGGCCCACCCTCCCACCATAGCAGCCGGGCGCCTGCGAGCGCACCCCTCGCTTGATGGATATCAATCCGCGGCGTGACGGCGGCGTCTACAGTAGGAAGTGACTGTCCCGAGGCGCCGGCCGCGATTGCCTGCACCTGGCCGCGAGCGGCGCCGCCGGGACCCGACCGCATCGCCGCAACGCCGAACCGTTGGAAACGCGCCCCCTCCCACCCCAGACCGCCCGGACCGCCCGGACCGCCCGGACCGCCCAGGCTGCCGGCCCGCCCGGCAGCGCGCGGGTGCGCGCCATCCGTGGCGCGGTGCTCGACATCGACTGCGCCGGCCAGCCGCTGCCCGCTCTCTGCGACGTGCTGGCGGTAGCGCTGGACGGAGGCGGCGAGGTGCTGGCGGAGGTACAGGCCCACCTGGACCGCGGCAGCGTGCGCGCCATCGCGCTGCAGTCGACCAGCGGCATGCGGCGCGGCGCGGCCGTGCGCCTGGGCGGCGGACCGCTGCGGGTGCCGGTGGGCGAAGCCGTGCTCGGGCGCCTGCTCGACGTCACCGGCACGCCGCGCGACGGCGGGCCGGCACTGCCCGCCGGCACGCCGCTGCGCCCGCTGCACCGCGCCGCGCCGCCGCTGGCGGCGCAGGCGCCGGGCACCGAGATCTTCCGCACCGGCGTCAAGATCCTCGACCTGCTGACACCGATCGCCCAGGGTGGCAAGGCCGCCATGTTCGGCGGCGCCGGCGTCGGCAAGACCGTGCTGGTGATGGAACTGATCCATGCCATGGCCGAGCGCTACCAGGGTATTTCGGTCTTCGCCGGGGTCGGCGAACGCTCGCGCGAGGGCCACGAGATGCTGCTCGACATGCGCGGCTCGGGCGTGCTCGGCCGCACCGTGCTGGTCTACGGCCAGATGAACGAGCCGCCCGGCGCGCGCTGGCGCGTGCCGCTGACCGCCGTGGCCGCCGCCGAGTTCTTCCGCGACGAGCGCCGCCAGGACGTGCTCTTGCTGATGGACAATGTGTTCCGCTTCGTGCAGGCCGGCGCCGAGGTCTCCGGGCTGCTCGGGCGCCTGCCCTCGCGCGTCGGCTACCAGCCCACGCTGGCCAGCGAGGTGGCGGCGCTGCACGAGCGCATCACCGCCACGCGCGACGCCGCCATCACGGCGATCGAGGCGGTCTACGTGCCGGCCGACGACTTCACCGATCCCGCCGTCACCGCCATCGGCAGCCACGTCGACAGCATGATCGTGCTGTCGCGCGCGATGGCGGCCGAGGGCATGTACCCGGCGGTCGATCCGATCGCCTCGTCCTCGGTACTGCTCGATCCGCTGCTGCTGGGCGACGACCACGTGGCCACCGCCAACGCGGTGCGCCAGGCCATCGAGCACTACCGCGAGCTGCAGGACGTCATCGCCCTGCTCGGCGTCGAGGAGCTGGGCGCGCAGGACCGCCGCGTGGTGGCACGCGCGCGGCGCCTGCAGCGTTTCCTGACCCAGCCGTTCACCGTCACCGAGAACTTCACCGGCGTGGCCGGCCGCTCGGTGGCCGTCGCCGACACCCTGGCCGGCTGCCGCGCCATCCTCGACGGCGAATGCGACGACTGGCAGGAGCAGTCGCTCTACATGATCGGCACGCTGGACGAGGCACGCGAGCGCGAGCAGCAGGCGCGGCAAGGGGGCACGCCATGACACCCGCCATGACACCGGCCATGACGCCTGCCAGCGCCGCGCCGCGCGCCCTGCACCTGCGCATCGCCACCCCCGACGGACTGGCGGTGGACGAGGCCGGCGTGCGCGCGCTGCGCGCCGAGGACGACAGCGGCGCCTTCGGTGTGCTGCCGGAGCACGCCGACTTCCTCACCGTGCTGGTGCCCTGCGTGGTGCGCTGGCACGGCGCCGACGGCACGCATCGCTTCTGCATGGTGGAGGGCGGCATGCTGCGCGTGGACGGCGGCGCGGAAGTCGCCATCGCCACCGCCGCCGCGGTGCTGGGCGACAGCCTGGAGGCGGTGGCCGCGCGCGTGCGCGAAGCGCGCGAGCGGCGCCTGGAGGCAGCGCGCAATGCGCGCGTCGAGCAGACCCGGCTGCATGCGCGCGCGGTACGCGAGATCGTGCGCTGCCTGCGCCCGGACCTGCATGTCGACGGCATCGGGAGGCTGGAGCCATGAGCGCAACGCAGCACGATGGCGCACATGCCGCCGGTGGTCCTGGCGGTCCTGGTGACGCCGATGGCGCCGTCGATGGCGCCGTCGATGGGGGCGGCGGCAAGGGCGGCGCTCACGGCCAGGGCAAGGGCAACGGCAACGGCAACGGCGGTGAACGCGTGGCGCAGCGCGCGCTGGCCCGCGCACGGCAGGCCGCGCGCGTGCCGGAGCCCTCGCTGGCCAGCCGCCTGGCCCAGATCGGCGTGCTCGGCTGGACCATCGTGCTGCCCACCGTGCTCGCGCTGGCGGCCGGCCGCTGGCTGGACCGGCGGCTGCATACCGGCGTCTTCTTCTCGGCGCCGCTGTTGATGATCGGGGCCGCCATCGGCCTCTGGTGCGCCTGGCGCTGGATGCGGCGCCACGGCGGGGAGGATGGGCAATGATCGACCTGGGCGGAGCGGCTGCCGCGCTCACCGGCGGACTGGCCGGTGGAGCGGCGGGCGCGGTGGCGGGGCTCGTGGCGGGACTGGCGGGAGGGCTGGCGCACTTCGGCAGCCTGCACGCCGTGGTGCGGCGCCTGCAGCGCGGCGCCACCGCCGGCGCGCTGGCGCTGCAGGGCGTGCGCCTGGCGCTGACCGGCGCCCTGCTGTTCGCCTGCGCCAAGGCAGGCGCGGCACCGCTGCTGGGCGCCGGCGCCGGCCTGCTGGCGGCGCGCGCCGTGGTACTGCGCCGCCTGCCCCGGCCACGCGATGGACGCGCTGCGCGCGCGGACACGCCATGACCTTGCACTCGCCGCTGCTGACCGAGCCCTTGTTCCACCTCGGGCCGGTCCCCGTCTCCGCCCCCGTGCTGATGACCTGGGCCATCATGCTGGCGCTGGGCGCGGGCGCCTGGCTGGCCACGCGCCGCCTGGCGCTGCACCCGTCGCGGCACCAGGCCGCGCTGGAACTGCTGGTGACGACGCTCGACCAGCAGATCCGCGACACCATGCAGGTGGCGCCGGAGCGCTACCGCGCCCTGCTGGGCACGCTCTTCCTCTACATCCTGCTGGCCAACTGGTCCTCGCTGCTGCCCGGCGTCGAGCCGCCCACCGCCCACCTGGAGACCGACGCCGCGCTGGCCCTGCTGGTGCTGGCCGCGACGGTGCTGCACGGCGTGCGCAGCCGCGGCCTGGCCGGCTACCTGCGCACCTTCGCCGAGCCCAGCTGGCTGATGGTGCCGCTCAACCTCGTCGAGCAGCTCACGCGCACCTTCTCGCTGGTGGTGCGCCTGTTCGGCAACGTGATGAGCGGCGTCTTCGTGGTCGGCATCGTGCTGTCGCTGGCCGGCCTGCTGGTGCCGATCCCGCTGATGGCGCTGGACCTGCTGACCGGCGCGGTGCAGGCCTACATCTTCACGGTACTGGCGATGGTCTTCATCGGCGCGGCGGTGGCCGACGCGCAGCCGGGCGCGGTCGAAGGCATGCGGCCGCGCGGGCCGGACGAGCGGCCGGCCCGGGGCGCTGCACGCGAGCCGCGGGCAGCGCTGGATCAGGACAAGGAAAAGGAGAGCGCAAGATGAACAACCTCGTGGAAGTGGTCAGCATCATCGCGGCGGCAGTGGCGGTGTCGTTCGGCGCGATCGGGCCGGCGCTGGCCGAAGGCAGGGCGGTGGCCGCCGCCATGGACGCGCTGGCGCGGCAGCCCGAAGCGGCCGGCACCATCTCGCGCACCCTCTTCGTGGGCCTGGCGATGATCGAGACCATGGCCATCTACTGCCTGGTGGTGGCGCTGCTGGTGCTGTTCGCCAACCCCTTCCTCAAGTAGGCGGGGCCCATCATGCGCATCGACTGGTGGACGCTCGGCCTGCAGGCCGTCAACGCCCTGGTGCTGGTGTGGATCCTGTCGCGCTTCCTGTTCCGGCCGGTCGCCAGGATCATCGCCGCGCGGCAGCAGGCCTGCGACGACGCACTGGCCCAGGCCCGCACGGCGCGCGACGAGGCCGGGCGCGAGCGCGAAGCCGCCGCCGCGGCGCGCGCGCAGGCCGAGGCCGAGCATGCCTCGGCGGCAGCCGGCGCCGCCGCCGAAGCGGCGCGGCTGCGCGACACCCTGGCGCAATCGGCGCGGGCCGAGGTCCAGGCCGAGCGCGCCGCGGCCGAGGCCGACATCGCGGCCGCCCGGCGCGCCGCCGTCCAGCGCGGCGGCGAGGATGCGGCGCGCCTCGCGCTCGACATCGCCGCGCGGCTGTTCGCGCGGCTGCCGCGCGAGGCCCGCATCGGCGCCTTCATCGACGGCCTGGCCGCCGCCGTGGCCGCGCTGCCGGCCCCGGCGCGCGCCGGCCTGCTGCAGGCGGACGCCGGCCTGGTACTGGCCGCGCCCTGCGCGCTCGCGGCGGATGAACTGGCGCGCTGCGCGCAGGCACTCGGCGCGGCGCTGGGCGCGGCCCCGGTCCTGGCCACGCGCGTGGACCCCGGGCTGGTGGCCGGCCTGGCGCTGGAAAGCGACCGCCAGGTGATCGGCAACAATGTGCGCGAGGACCTGGCGCGCGTGCGCGCCGCCCTCGCCCAGGAGCACGACGATGTCCCTGCCGCCTGAACCGCCGCTGGAGGGGGCTCCCCTGCCGCCGCAGGCCGGGCCGGCTGAATCGGCGCAATCTGCACTATCTGCACCGTCGGCAGAAGCAGCGGGAGCAGCGGGAGCGGCAGACGACCGCCACCCGCGCGCCGGCGCCTGGCTGGCGCAGGCGCGCGGCGCGCTGGCGCGGGCCGAGCTCGGCCCGCTG
Organism: Cupriavidus sp. USMAHM13; assembly: GCF_001854285.1. Lineage (NCBI taxonomy): Bacteria > Pseudomonadati > Pseudomonadota > Betaproteobacteria > Burkholderiales > Burkholderiaceae > Cupriavidus > Cupriavidus sp. USMAHM13. The sequence goes on along the minus strand of NZ_CP017752.1, from coordinate 919,001 downwards.
GCGCGCGAAGTGGGGCGGGTGGAACGCGCCGCCGACGGCATCGCCATGGTCGCCGGGCTGCCGCAGGCACGGCTCGACGAACTGCTGCGCTTCGATGGCGACCGCTATGGCCTGGCGCTGACCCTCGACGCGGACCGCATCGGCGCCGTGCTGCTCGACGACGACGGCTCGGTGGGCGCCGGCTGCCGCGTCAGCGCCACCGGCGAGGTGGTCAGCGTGCCGGTGGGGCCTGCCCTGCTGGGGCGGGTGGTCGATCCCCTCGGGCGGCCGCTCGACGGCCTGCCGCCGCCGGAGTGCGCGCAGCGCCTGCCGATCGAGCGCGCCGCGCCGGCCATCGTCGAGCGCGACCTGGTCAGCCAGCCGCTGGCCACCGGCATCCTGCTGGTCGACGCGCTGTTCCCGATCGGCCTCGGCCAGCGCGAACTGATTCTCGGCGACCGCGCCACCGGCAAGACCTCCATCGCCCTCGACGCCATCGTCAACCAGAAGGACAGCGGGCTCATCTGCATCTATGCCGCGGTGGGCCAGCGCGCCGGCGCCGTGGAGCGCGCCATCGAGACCGTGCGCGCGCAGGGCGCGGCCGGGCGCTGCATCTTCGTGGTGGCCTCGGCGGCGGCGGCGCCGGGCCTGCAGTGGATCGCGCCGTTTGCGGCCTTCAGCATGGGCGAGTACTTCCGCGACCGCGGCGAACATGTGCTGGTGGTGATCGACGATCTCAGCCAGCACGCCGCCACCCACCGCGAACTGGCGCTGCTGACGCGCCAGCCGCCGGGACGCGAAGCCTACCCTGGCGACATCTTCTACCTGCACGCGCGCCTGCTGGAGCGCGCCGCCAAGCTGTCGCCCGCGCTCGGCGGCGGCTCGCTGACCGCGCTGCCGATCGCGCAGACCGAGGCGGGCGACCTCTCCGCCTACATCCCCACCAACCTGATCTCGATCACCGACGGCCAGCTGGTGATGAGCAGCGAGCTGTTCGCAGCCAACCAGCGCCCGGCGGTCGACATCGGCCTCAGCGTCAGCCGCGTCGGCGGCAAGGCCCAGCCCGCCGCGCTGCGCCAGGTCTCCGGCCGCCTGCGGCTGGACTACGCGCAGTTCCAGGAACTGGAGATGTTCACGCGCTTCGGCGGCCTCACCGATGCGCGCGTCAAGGCCCGCATCGTGCGCGGCGAACGCACCCGCGCGCTGCTGCGCCAGCCCCGCTTCGCCGCGCTGGCGCCGCTGTCCCAGGTGGCGCTGCTGGCGGCGCTGGCGGCGGGCGCCTTCGACGGGCTGCCGGTCGAGGACGTGGGCCGCCTGCGTGCGCGGCTGCCCGCGTGGCTGCAGGCACATGGCGCGGCCCTGCCCGATGGCGGCCCGCTCGGCGCCGAGGCCGAGGCGTCGCTGGCGGAGGCGGTGCGGGCCTGCCTGCGCGGGATGGCGCAGGAGTCCGCTCGGGGGGCGGCACAAGCGGCGGCACAAGCGGCGGCACAAGCGGCGACACAAGCGGCGGCACAGGACACGGCGCACGAGGCGGCGCATGCCAGCGAGGCGTCCGGCACTGCCACCGCGACCGCAGCGGAGCCCGCGCCGCAGCGCGCACCGGGGTCCCCGCCATGAGCACGCGGCGCGGCGAACTCCAGGCCCGCATCGCGGGCGTGCGCCAGCTCGAGGCCGTGGTCGGCGCCGTGCGCGGCATGGCGGCCAGCCGGTCGGCCGAGGCGCGCGCCCACCTGCCCGGCGTGCACGCCTGCGCGGCCATGCTGGCGCAGGCCATCGGCGATGCGCTGGCGCTGGCCGGCGCGGCGGACCCGGCCGGTGCCGCCGCGCAGCCGCCACGGCAGGCACCGGCCGCACCAGCCACCCCGCGCGTCAGCGTGGTGATCGGCAGCGACCAGGGCTTCGTCGGCACCTTCAACGAGCGGCTGCTGGACACCGCCCAGGCCGGCGCCGGCGCCCACGGCACGGTCTACTACATCGTGGGCCAGCGCGCCGCCGCGCTGGCCGCCGAGCGCGGCCTGGCACCGGCCTGGTCGGCGCCGATGGCCGCCCACCCGGGCGACGTGGCCGCGCTGGCCACACGCCTGGCGCACGCGCTCGAACCGCAGCTGGCGGCCGCCCGGCCCGCCGCGCTCAGCGCCTGGCACGCGTGCCCGCCACCGGCCACGTCGCCCATCCGCGAACTGCGCCTGCTGCCCTTCGACTACGGCCGCTTCACCCGGCCCGCCCACCGCCAGCCGCCGCTGGCCAGCCTGCCCGCGCCGCTGCTGCTGGCGCGCCTGGCCGAGTCGTATATCCACACCCAGCTGTGTGAAGCGCTGTTGCAGTCCTTCGCCGCCGAGAACGAAGCACGCATGCGCACCATGCTGTCGGCGCGCGACCACGTGCGCGCGACCCTGGCCCGGCTGGAGATGCAGGCGGGACGCGAGCGCCAGGAACAGATCACCAACGAGATCATCGAACTGGGCGCTGCCGGCGCCGGGGAGGAGGCATGAGCCCTGGGCCGCGCGGGCCGCCACCCCTGCCGCCGCGCTGCGGCCACAGGCGCGCCACCCGCGCTGCCTTGACGCAGGACAAGATGTGCACCACCGGCTGTGCCAGCATCACAGGCAACCATCACAACGCACCCGTCGCGGCCCGGCGCGCCCACCGGCGTCCGCCGCCACCCCGGGGCATCCAGGAGACCACACCATGACCCAGACCGCATCCACCCAGCCGCACGCGGCCACGCCGGGCCCCGCCAGCGCCGCTGAGATCCGCGCCGTGATCGGCCCCTTCGAGGCCGAAGTGATCGCGCAGATCCTTGCTCTCGAACCGACCCTCGATGAAGTACGGCTGGCCTACAAATGGCTGCGCTCCGACGAGCACCTGCTGCGCGGCATGGATTCGAGCCTGCTGTCCGGCCGCGCGGCCCAGGTGTTCGAGGTGCTCGACGCCGAATTTCCCGACTTCGACTCCGGCGGCCACCCGGCCTGAGCGCCAGCGGCAGGCCCGACGCAGCGCCGCGCCGCGCTCGGGCGGCGCTTGACCTGGATCGCAGCCGGTGCCGGTCACGGCGCGCGGATCAGCCGGCCTCGCCGATCATGATGGCCGGATGCGCGGCGAGAAAGCCGCCCGCGTAGGCCAGTTCGCCCGAGGCCTGCGCATGCAGCGTCAGCAGCGGCTGGCCGGCGCGCACCGTGTCGCCCAGCCGCACGTGCAGGTCGATGCCCGCGACCTGGCGCTCGGGCGCGCCGGCCAGCCTGGCGGCGCGTGCCAGCCGGCGGTTGTCGATGGTGGCCACCACGCCGTCGCGTGGCGCCGGTACATCGCGCAGGAACAGCGCGCGGCCAGGCGCGCGCAAACCGCCCTGCGCCTCGCAGATGGCCTGGAACCGGGTCCAGGCGGCACCGCCGGCCAGCAGCGCCGCGGCCAGCGCCGCCCCCTCGCCGGCGCCGCAGGCCCCGCAGAACTCCATCAGTTCGCCGGCCAGCATCAGGCTGCGCTCGCGCAGGTCGTGCGGCGCCGACGGCGCGCCCTGCAGCACCGCCAGCACGTCACGCGCCTCCAGCGCCGGCCCGATACCGCGCCCGACCGGCTGGGTGCCGTCGGTGCGCACGATGCGCACACGCACGCCGAGGGCCTGCGCGGCAAGCGTCAGCAGACTGCGCAGGCGCTCCAGGTCGGCTTCCTCGCGCACCTTGGCGGTTGGGCCCACCGGCACGTCGATCAGCACATGGGTGGAGCCCGCGGCCACCTTTTTCGACAAGATCGACGCCACCAGCTGCGCGTCGCTGTCCAGGTCGAGCGCGCGCTCGACCTGGATCAGCATGTCGTCGGCCGGACTCAGCCCGAGCGCCCCGCCCCAGGCCAGCGACGCCCCGGCCTGCTCCACTACCTGGCGCAGCGTGGCGGCATCGAGGTCGACGCGGGTCAGCACCGCCATGGTGTCGGCGGTGCCGGCCGGCGAGGTGATCGCGCGCGAGGAGGTCTTGGGCACCAGCAGGCCGGCCGCGGCGGCGACCGCCACCACGATGGGCGAGGTGCGGTTGCCGGGCAGCCCGCCCACGCAATGCTTGTCGGCCACCACGGGCCGATTCCAGGACAGCCGCTCGCCGGTGCCGATCATGGCGCGGGTCAGGTCGATGGTCTCGCGCTCCGTCATGCGCCCGCCCGCGCAGGCGGCCAGGAAGGCGGCGATGGGCACGCCGGTGTAGCTGCCGCTGGCCACGTCCTGCATGATGGCGTCGAGCTGCGCGCCCGCGAGTTCGTTGCCGTAGACCTTGGCGCGCACCCAGCGCAGCGATTCCAGCCCGGGCGCGTGGGTGACGTAGACCAGATCCCCCGCACGCGCCTCCAGCGCGCCGCTGGCGCTGGCCGACAAAGCCGCCTCGGCGCGGCCGAGCACGCCCGAGCCGACCACGTTGACGGTGGCGATCAGCCGCCGCGCGCCGACCTGCACCTGCACGCGCGCCTGCGCGCGGAAGCCCTCGGCGCGGCACACCGCGCAGTCGCGGTGCAGGTAGATCACGTGCTCCTGCCAGGTATCGATATCCAGCGCGCGGTAGCGCAGGGGCTCCAGCACGCAGGGGCTGTCGAAGCGGACCGTGTCGTTCATGGCAGTCTCCCCGGGGCGCGCCGGCCCGGCTCAGTCATCGGCATTGCTGCGCGTGAGCAGCATGGGACCGGCCCATTCGCGCAGCACGGCGCGGGCCACGCTGCCCATCACCGCACGGCGCAGGCCGCGACGCCCATGGGTACCCATCGCGATGAGATCGGCGTGGCAGGCCTCGGCGCGTGCCACCAGCGTGCGCGCGACCTGGCCCGGCGCGACGCAGTGCTCGACCAGTGCCAGCGTATGGGCGACACCCGCCGCGCCGAGCTGGTCGCCGGTGGCACGCAGCACACCGCGTCCGAACTCGGCCATGCTGCGCCATAGCGCGTCACGGTCGAGGTAAGCCACTTCGAGCAGGGGCTCGCGGTCATCCAGCACATAGACCGCGTGCACGGTCGCGGCCATCGCGCGGGCGAGTGCCGCCGCCTCGAACGTGGCCAGGCGGGAGGCATGGCTGCCGTCCACCGCCAGGAGGATGGTTCGATACATGGGTGCTCCTTGCGCTCGCGCAGGGCGATCCGTGCCGGACGGACCGCTGCTGCCAGCCTAGCCAAGGCGCATGCCGCCACGTTGACATGGGTCAAGGGCGCCGCGCGCGGCTCGCCTAGTCTGCAGGTGTGCCGCCGCGAGGAGAACCGAGATGAAGGGCGATATCCAGCTCAAGCAGGACGTGATGGAAGAACTGGCCTGGGATCCGGCCGTCGACGCCACCGGCATCGGCGTCGAGGTGCAGGACGGCATCGTGACGCTGAGCGGCCACCTGCCGACCTTTGCCGAGAAATACGCGGCCGAGGCAGCCGCGCAGCGCGTGACCGGGCTCAAGGGCCTGGCGGTGGAGCTCGATGTGCGCCTGCCCGACGACGCCCAGCGCACCGACGCCGACATCGCGCGCGCGGCGCGCCATGTCCTCGATTGGATGAGCGGACTGCCTGCCGACCGCATCCACCTGATGGTGGAGCACGGCGCGGTCACGCTGCGCGGCGAAGTCGACTGGAACTACCAGCGGGTGGCCGCCGAACAGGCGGTGGCGGGCCTGTTCGGCGTGCGCGGCGTCAGCAACGGACTGGCGGTCCGCCCCGCCATGGCCGCCGACGACGTCAGGCAGCGCATCCGCCAGGCCATCGAACGGCAGGCCAGCGACGATGCCGGCCACGTCAGCGTGGAAGTCAGCGAAGGCGTGGTGACGCTGCGCGGCACGCTGCGCACCTGGGCCGAACGCCAGGCCGCCTTCGAGGCGGCGTGGTCGGCGCCGGGGGTGAGCGCGGTGCACAACCAGATCCAGGTCACGCTGTAAGGCCGCGGCGGCCGGTGCGGGGCGGCGCTCAGGGCGGCGCATCCCGCGCCGCCAGCTCGCTCAAGGCCAGCACTTCGCCGGCCAGTGTGGTGGCCACCGACAGCAGGCGGGACTGGATGCCAGCCTCCGGTGCGTCACCGCCCAAGTCACCGCAGCCAGCCCCGTACTCCAGGCTTGCGACCAGCAGCGCGTGCAGTTGCGCCGCCTTCTCGGCGGCAAGGCTCAGCGGCGTTTCCGCGATGACTTCGGTGTTCAGATAAAGACTGGCGCCGACCTGTTCGGCACGCACGCCCCCGCGGAAAGAGCAGGGAGAAGTGGCTGCGGCGGCCGCCAGGGAGTGGGATAAACGAGGCGCCGAGGGCGGTGAACTAGCCATGACATGGACTCCTGTGTGCGGTTCGGGCACTGCTTCAAAACGCCGCCAACCGGCGGCTTTCCACGCACAAGTGTTCGGGACGCCAATCCCGTTCGCCGCTGTATCGACGATGCGGACAATATAGTGCCGCCCAAGGGCCAGCGGCCGGCGACGATTCCGCATGGCGACGCGATTTCCGCTCTCCGCCTTCGCTGCCCGACGGCAGCGCATCGACGCGACGCCCCGCCCGCCCCGGTTTCGGCGGACAATACCCCCTTTCCGTGCCGACGCATCGATCCCAAGCCTCATGAACAGCGACGCCGCCGTCAAAGCCCTGGCCGCGCTGGCGCAGCCTTCGCGCCTGGCCATTTTCCGCCTGCTGGTCCGGGCCGGCCGTACCGGCCTCTACGCGGGGCAGATCGGGGAAGCGCTCGGCCTCCCGCCGGCTACCCTGTCCTTCCATCTCAAGGAGCTCTCGCATGCGGGGCTGATCGCTGGCCAGCAGGAAGGGCGCAATGTGCTGTACCAGGTCCAGTTCCCGCAGATGAACGACCTGATCGGCTTCCTGGTGGAGCACTGCTGCGAGGGTGACGCGCAGGGCTGCGACGTGCCCACCTCCGCCTGCGCGCCGGCAGGCCGGAAGGCCCGGGCCTAAGCCCGCCTGCGCCGCGAGGAGCCCCGGGCCCGCGCGGACAGCCAGGATGGCGGCGCGCTCAGTCAGTCGGCTGCTCGCCCGAGGACTCGATCACATTGGGATGGCCACGCCGCGCCGCTCGCGGCTCCAGCAGCCGGTGCAGCCCCAGGCCGATGGCGCCGCCCACGCACTGTGCGATGACGAAGCCCGGCACGCTGGCGGGGGCGATGCCGGCAAAGCTGTCGCTGAACATGCGGCCGAACGCGGCCGCCGGATTGGCGAACGACGTGGATGCCGTGAACCAGTAAGCCGCGCCAATATAAGCCGCCACCATGGACGAGGCACGGCCCGCCGGCGCCCGCAAGATCACCAGCAGCAGCCCCGCCGTAGCCACCGCTTCCGCGATCCATTGGCCAGGGCCGCCGCGCACCTTGGTGGAGTACTGCAGGATGCTCAGGTCGAACATGGCATGGGCCAGCCAGGCGCCGAGCACCGCGCCGGCCAGTTGCGCGAGCAGATACGGCGCCAGCGCGGAGCCCGGCAGTTCGCCGCGAACGGCCATGACCGCACTGACCACAGGATTGAAGTGCGCGCCGCTGAGCGGCCCGAAGACTTCGATCAGTACGTACAGGCCAAGCACCGTGGCGCCCGTGTTGGCCAGCAGTGCGATGGCGACATTACCGCCGGCAAGCCGCTCCGCCATGATGCCCGAACCGATGACGATGGCCAGCAGCAGCGCCGTGCCCAGCGACTCCGCCAGAACCTTGTGCCGCAAGTCGACCATGGCGTTCAGCTCCGCGCAATGCGCTGCAGCGCGACCTGCAGCTCGGCGTCGCTCATCTCCTCGAGCGGCAGTTGCAACAGTTGCAGCATGCGATAGCCGATGGCCTGGCGCGTCAGCTCGAAGGCGACCCGCTTGCCGTCATCGCCACCCTGCGCGTTCGACGGATCGGCGTAGCCCCAATGCACTTTCACGGGGCTTCCCGGCCAGTAGGGACATTGCTCCGCCGCCGCGCTGTCGCACACGGTGATGACGACCCGCATGCGCGGGGCATCATCCGCCACGAATTCATCCCAGCTCTTGCTGCGGAAACCGGCCGTTTCCACACCGGCATTCTGCAGGGCCTCGATCGCGAACGGGTTGATGCGGCCGCTCGGCGCGCTGCCAGCGCTGTACGCGCGGACGTCGCGGCCGAGCTGCTGCGCCAGATGATTGAGCATGCCCTCGCTCAGCACGCTGCGTGCCGAATTGTGGGAGCAGAGGATCAGGACGTTGTTGGTCTTGCCGCCCATGCCGGCCTCCTCAGCAGCAGGACGTCTTGGACGTCACGGCCACGCCGATGGGCTTGCCCCTGGGCGCACGCGGCGCGCAGCAGGCCGATTCGGCAGCAGGGGCAGCGGCAGCAGCGGGCGCCTCGGCCGGCCGGCTTTCGCCGAAGACCGGCACGTTGCCCAGCGTGTGGAAGTGCTCCCAGGCGATGCCTTGCGGATCCGTGATCCAGTGCTTCTCGCTGCGCGCGTAGCAACAGGTGGTCTCGCCCTCGTCCAGCAGCGCCATGTCGGCCGCCTCGGCGCGCGTCTTCAGCTCCGCCAGTTCCGCCGCATCGTCGGTCTGGAAGCCCAGGTGGTCCAGGCCCGCCTGGGTACCACGCGTCGAGATGGCGAAGTTCACCCGCGGATCCTCGAGCATCCACTTGGCGTAGTCGGCTTCGACCCGCGCCGGCTCCGCCGCGAACAGCTTGGAATAGAAGGCGATGCTCTTGCCGAGGTCATCGACGTGGATGTGTACGTGAAAGCGCTTCATGGGATTCTCCCTCAACATTCGCAGACACCGCCGGCGGCGGTGGTTTCCGGGCAGGCGTCCCCCTGGCAGCAGTTCGCCGTCAGGAAGCCCAGCAGTGAATTCATATGTTCGAACGCCGCCCGATAGATCAGGTGCCGGCCATCCCGTTGCTGCAGGACCAGGCCCGCGTGCATCAATTCCTTCAGGTGAAAGGACAAGGTGGCGCCGGGCACCTCCAGGCGCACCGCAATGGCTCCGGGCGTCAGGCCTGTGTGGCCGGCCACCACCAGCAGCCGATAGACCTCGAGGCGCAGCCCGTGGGCCAGCGCGGCGAGGGAGCGGATCGCATCTCGTTCTTCCATATTTCCATACTAATGGAAATATAAAATATAAACAAGCCATGAGCGCGCAGTAGCATGGTGGCGGCACTGGATGGATACAGCCAACGCGCTACGGATAGGCCGCACGCGCCTTGTTTAGCTTACCGCTCACGTTTGAGCGGCAATCCATCATAATCGCTCATGGGTGAGCGCTAATATGCGCTCTCGGTTGACATGCACGCTGTCCGACCCAATACTGGAAGCTTGGGAATCGGAATCCGTAAGCGCTTACATGGCCCCCTCTAACGACGATAAGCGCTCATATGTGAGCGCAAAGAAGGATGTCACCATGCCGACGCCGGTGACTCGTGCGCTGATCAAGCTCGGCCAGGACCTGTCGCTGGCCCGCCGCCGGCGGATGCTGACACAGGTGTCGATGGCGGAACGCATCCAGACATCCGTGGCCACGCTGCGCAGGCTGGAGAAAGGCGACCCCCGCGTTCCGATCGGCACCGTTGCGCAGGCCTTCTTCGTCCTGGGCGAGTTGAACAAGATCACCGGCATGCTCGACACGGCCGCCGACGACATCGGGCTGACACTCATGAACGAGCAATTGCCGCAGCGTGTACGTGGGAAAGGCCGCAAACCTCCTTCTGGGGCCCTCTGACCCATGGCACTGACTCAGAAGAATGTGGGCGTGGCCTTGGGCCAGAGTGCCATCCCTCTCGGCGAGCTCGCCTACGCCAAGGACGGGCGGCGCGAACATTCGACGTTCGCCTACGATGCCACCTGGCTGTCCAACGCGGCGAAGTTTTCCATTTCGCCAGACCTCCCACTCGTAGACGGCAACCAGTTCCGCAAGGCACCATCCAAAGAGGACTCCATTTTCCACTTCGCATTCGCGGACACCGAGCCGGACGGCTGGGGCTGCCGGGTCATCGCGCGCGATCACGCCAAGCGTCGCAAATCCGCGCAGCAGGACGGCAAGCCCGTTTCGAATGCCGAACTCAGCGAGATGGACTACCTGCTCGGCGTCGATGATATGAGCCGGATCGGCGCCATCCGGCTCCGGGCCCCGGACACCCGGGCTTTCCTTCGCGTCATCGAAGAAGGCGGGCGCGGTACACCGCCGTTGCTCGAGCTCGCGCCGCTGATGGCTGCGTCGCGCGCGGTGGAGATGAACCAGGAGACCGAGGCCGATCTGCGATACCTTCGCGGCCGCGGCACCTCCATCGGTGGCATGCGACCGAAATGCACGATCGTAGACGAAGACGGACACCTGGCCATCGGCAAGTTCCCGAGCGTGAAGGATGACCGCAGTGTGACGCGCGGTGAAGTCCTCGCACTGCACCTGGCTGCAGCCGCCGGCATCTCCGTCGCCGATTCGCGCATCGTGATGTCTGAGGACACCCCCGTCGCACTCATCCGCCGCTTCGACCGGGTTGCAGGCGGCGGCCGGATTCCCTACCTGTCGGCGGGCTCGATGATGCAGGCGTCCAGACAGGAGGACCATGCCTACACGCAGATTGCGGACACCATCATCGCAAACAGCGTCGACCCGGGCCAGGACCTCCAGGAGCTGTGGCGCCGGCTCGCCTTCAATCTGCTCATCACGAACGTCGACGACCACGTGCAGAACCACGGCTTCCTGCATGTCGCACACGGCCAATGGCGCCTGGCGCCCGCATTCGACATCAATCCGTTCCCGGACAAGGACCAGGAACTCAAGTTGTGGCTCGATGAGGCCTATGGCCCTGTCGATTCCATTGAGGCGGTAGTCAGCGTGGCGGGCTATTTTCGCTTGGATTCCGCCACGGTCCGGCGTGTGCTGGGTGAGGTCTGTGCCGCCATCCGCACCTGGAAAACCGTGGCGACATCGGCAGCGGTCGGCATGTCAGGCCGTGACCTGGAAGACTTTGCGCCTGCCTTCGAGAACCAGCAGATGCGCATCGCCAAGACGCTCTTGAAATAACAGATAGGCAGACAGGCCGATAGCGGCTACGGGCACGGCCCGTCGTCTTCGCCCGGGCCGTGCCTGCTCACGCATGACGGCACAGAGATCAGGCCGGATCGAACCGTCGCCGCTTGAAGCTGACGGTATCCTTGAACTCCTCGCTGCTGCCCACCCGGCGCAGATCCGCCCAGGTGCCTTTGTAGTAGGGCACGACATTGCGGTCGGTCCAGGGCGTGGTCACGTTGCCGACGATGCCGTTGTAGTGGGCAAACTGCATGAAGGCCTGCTTGTGCTTGATGTCGGGCTCCAGGTAAGCCATAGCATAGGTCGTGCCGTAGTCGTTGAACACCTCGACCACGTCGCCCGAAGCAATGCCGAGCGGACGCGCGTCCTCGGGGTTCAGCTCCAGGTAGGCCATCGGCACCCGCGCCCGCACGAACTCGTTGTACTGATCGTGGTACATCGTCTGCCAGACCTCGTTGACACGGCCGTTGTTGATCCAGAAGTGGTACTTGGCCTTCTGCGCCTCGACCGGCTTCGGCAAGCCGGGCCAGGTCGCCGGCTTGAACTCGGCCTTGCCGTCGGCCGTATCGAACTTGCCCTCGGTGTAGAGCATTTCCGTGCCGACCAACTTGCCGTCTTGATAGGCCTTGGCCGGCAGCTGCACGCCGTTGTTGCCCATGGCACGCAAGCGTTCGTAGGTCACCAGGTTGCCGGTGCCGCCGCCTTGGCTGTCGATGGGGCTCGCGCCGGGCTGCCCGGCCTGGCGGAAGCCGTCGTTGAAGGCATCTTCCTCGCTGCGCCAGTCGAAGCCGTCGAAGCGGGCGGCCATGTCCTGCTTGCCCTCGGCCTGGTAGAGCCGCTTCAGCGCATTGGCGATATCGGCGGCGATCAGGCAATCCGGGCGGGCCGTCCCCGGCGGATCCATGAAGCGCTGCGACAGGCGCATGCGGCGCTCGCCGTTCATCGACGTCAGGTTCATCTCGCCGGGGTGCGCGGCCGGCAGCATCAGGTGGGCGCCGTCGGCCAGCATGGTCGGGTAGAGGTTGATGTTGACCAGGAACAGCCCACCCTTGCTCTTCACGGCGTCGTAGACCGCGTCGGCCATCTGCGGTACCGAGGCGCCGCGCAGGCGCCCCATCGCCTCCCGCACGATCGCCGTGCGGCGCAGAATCACGGCGCGGTGCTCCTGCGCATTGAGCGTGGTCTGGAACGGATTGGCGCCCCAGGCCGTGTACATCATGCCCTTGCCGTGGATGATCTCCTGGTCCACATAGATCTTGGTCTTGCCGGGATAAGGCGGCCGCGCGTATCCCTCCTGGTGGCCGCCCATGCGGACCACGCCCGTCCCGCGCCGGCCCACGTTGCGGGTTGCCAGCACCAGGTCGACCAGCGCCGACTGGATCAGGTAGTTGTCGTTGCCCCAGATGATGCCTTTCTCGTAGGCGTGCATGGTGTGCGGCCGGTGGCCGGACGCCTTGGGCTTGTAGGCCCATTCGGCCGCGCGCCGCAGGCGCCCGACGGGCACGCCGGTGATCCGGCTGGTGTCCTCCAGTGACAGGTGGTTCGCACGCAGGGCCGCGTCGAATCCCTTGGTGTAAGCGCCGATGAACTCCTTGTCGTGCCAGCCCTGGTCGACCACGTAGGTCAGCAACCCGTCGAACAGGGCGATGTCGGTACCCGGTTCGATATCGAGGTGCAGCACGTTGTCCTTGCCGGCCGCCTGCTCGGCCACCGCGATGGTTGTCGTGCGGCGTGGATCGACGAAGATCACCTTGGCCGGCGCGATGCTCTCGCCCGGGAAGCGCTGCTTGCGCTTGTCGACGGTCTGGCCCTGCAGGTTGGGCAGCCAGTGCGCCAGGAAGTAGTTGGTCTGCGTCTCGTAGGAGTTGCAGCCGATGGCGACAATCACGTCCGCCAGCTCGGCGTCCTCGTAGCTGTTGTTGAGTTCACCGATGCCCATCTCGCGCGTCGCGTGGCATTCCGAGTTGTACGCCGGACGATTGTGGATCCGGACCAGCGGCGTGCGCAGTGCCGTGAACATCAGCTTGCCGGTTCCCCAGGTGTTCTCGAAGCCGCCGCCGGCGCCGCCATGGTCGAAGCAATCGAAGGCGAGCTCGCCGGGGCCATCGCGATCGAGGACGCGCTTGGTAACCCCTGCGTAGAGCGCCAGCGCATCGTCCCAGCCGATATCGACCCACTGATCGGCCAGGTAGAGACGCGGGCTGCGCAAGCGGGCGCGGCCGACCCCATCGGGGTTGAACATCACCTTGGCGAGCTGTCCGCCGCGTGTCGACGACAGCCCTTTGTTCACGCTGCACCGCTTGTCGGGCACGATCAGGATGTTGTGCCGGCTGCCGTCGCGATCGGTGACCGTGTTCTGCATGTTCGGCGTCATGATCACGGCCAGCGGCGGCAACTGCTTGCGAAAGTCCAGCCCCAGGGCATTCTGGCCCGGCGCCCGCCCGCCTTCGCTGTTTTCCGGCCATTTGTAGACGTGGTAGCCGCAACCGACGATGCAGAAGTGGCAGGTCAGATCCGTCCGCTGCGCGTTCACCGGGGGCAGCGCGACCCGGTCCTTGTTGGTAGCCATGGCGGTACGCTCCGCTTACAACAGGTTGGCTTGCCGGCCGTAGATCAGCCCCTCGACACCGACGGCCCGGAAGGTGCCGTCGCTGGCGTTGTACTCGAGTTGCACCCGCGGGAGGTTCTCGGTCGCCTGGCCCGACACCATCTGCCCGGACTTCTCCGGATCGAAGATGCTGAAGTGGCACGGGCACTTGAAGGTGCGCGCCTTGGCGTCATAGGCAACGGGACAGCCCATGTGCGTGCACAGCGTGCTGTAGGCAACCACATCGTGATCCGGTCCCGCGCCACCGGGCACCGGCGCGCCCATCTTGATCACCGCGCAGGGCGACGCGGCGTCCGGATAGGAAAAGGCGAGCGGGATGTTCACCTGGAGTTGCGCCAGGCGCGCGACCGGGCGGGTGGGGAACGGTAGGGCCGTGCGGCCAAGGTCGGCGGGGGGGCGATGCCGCCTGCGCCGGACCCGGTACATTGCCGGCGACGCTGAGCCCGGCCGCGGCACCGCCGGTGGCCTTGAGGAACTGCCTGCGCGATATCGACATGGTTGCCCCCTCCAGACAGGAACCGCAGCCATCAGCGACGCGGGTTACGGGCGTGCCGTGGTCGTTGGCATGGGGGCGATGGATGCCGAGCGGCCGCGACCCATCATGGGCCACGTGCTTTGATAGCCGATATTTTCGGAAATATAGAAATTATCTAGCTTAACGGGGCGGCAAATGCACGCTGCAACGCGGCACCGGCCGCCCGGATCTGCGCGCCCGGCTGCGAACGCGGCGCCGCAGCGGCTTTCCCTGATCCAGGTCAAGCCGCGCCGCCGCCGCCGCGCCACACTGTGGATCAAGAGAGCGGAAACATGCCAAGCGCGCTTGCCCTCCCGCGCCAGCCCCCACCCATCATCAGGAGTCCCGCCATGCCCCAGACCATCCTCGTCGCCATCGATGACAGCAGCTGCGCCAGAAAGGCCCTGCAGCAGGCGGTATCCCTGGCCGCCTCGACCCAGGCGCGGCTGGAGATCCTGCACGTGGTGGACTACGGCTACCTGAAGTACGACCTGGGCTATGTCGACGCCGGCGCACTCGGGCCGCAACTGGTAGTGGCGGGCGAAGAACTGCTGCGCGACGCCGCGGCCGCCGCCGACGCGGCCGGCGTCTCGTGCGGCGTGCACCTGGTCAACGATGTGCTGACGCTGGGCGACATCCCGTCCGCGGTGCGGCAGGCCGCCAGCGAATGCAAGGCCGACATGATCGTGATCGGCACGCACGGGCGCCACGGCCTGCGCCGCCTGCTGCTCGGCAGCGTGGCCGAAAGCCTGGCGCGCGAGTGCGAGGTGCCCGTGCTGCTGGTGCGCGAGCCGGCCGCCGCGGCAGGCGGCCAGCAGGCCGAAGCGCGCGCCGCGGCCTGAGCCCTTCCCCTTTTTTCATTGCTCGCCGCAAGGCCGGGAGACCTACCATGTATCAACGCATCCTGCTGGCGGTGGATGGCAGCCACTGCGCCGAACTGGCCATGGAGCAGGCCATCGGCCTGGCCAAGGCCGGCGGCGGCGCCGTCCAGGCGATTTTCATCGCCGACGACATCGACATGCTGTATGACGCACGCTACTACGACCCCGGGCAGATGCGGCGGGAACTGGAGGCCTGGGGCGAGAAGGTGCTCGCCGCCACCGCCAGGCGCTGCGAGGCGGCCGGCGTGCCCTGCACGACACGCCTGGTGACCCGGCCGGCGGCGCCGGGGCATTTCGCCGATTCCATCGTCGCCGAAGCCGAGGCCTGCGGCGCCGACCTGCTGGTGCTCGGCACGCATGGCCGGCGCGGCCTGTCGCGCGCGCTGATGGGCAGCGTGGCCGAGGGCGTCGTCCGCAAGAGCCGTCTGCCGGTGCTGCTGGTGCGCAGCGATTCGCGCCAGCCGGCGGCGGCTTAGCCGGCATCCGGCACGGGACCGCTGGCGCGCACGTTCTGCGGCGGCAGTGGCTACAGTAGGTAGAGGGAAGCTGGAGGAATCCAGCCAGCACAGCGAGCACGGCATGAACAAGCAGATTGCCTTTCCGGACGCCACGCCCGACTACTGCGCGGCCGGCCCCTGCCTGGACTGCGCGGCCACGGTCGACGGCCACCCCGCCACCTACTCGGTCACGGCCGAGGCGCTGGAAGACCACTTCGGCGCGCGCTCCCTGCGCGCCGACGACCTGCTCTGCGCCTTCCAGCACCACCGGCAGGAAATCCAGGACGTCGCGCGCGCGCTGTTCGAGATGACCGGTGCGCACCGCATCGTCCTGCACAGCGGGCACTTCCGCTTCGCCGGCTGAGGGCGGCCCGGCAAGGCGGCCGCGGCGCTCGCGGCGCGCAAGCGCGCGCGCTCCGCGCCCGTGCGCAAACCCAGGCGCGCACAGGAGGAAACCGACATGTCCACGCAAGACCTGGGCTGCCTGGGCAGCGAACACCTGCGCCTGTTCGGTGCCGTCACGCAGTGGTTCGCGCGTTATGAACTGCTGATGCAGGAGGCCATCGCCACCTTGAGCGGCGCCGATCCGACCGCGGTGATGCTGCTCGTGCGCCGGCTCGACTTCGGCGCCCAGCGCGAGGCGCTGCTCGACCTGCTGCGCTGCCGCCACGTACCGGTGGACCGCTTCGACCGGATCCACGCCTACCTGCTGGTGCCTCATACCCATCGGCAGTTGCTGCACGACATTGCCCACGCGCGCTGGGCGCCGGGACGCCTGCCGGGCTCGCTGCAGCCCGCCTGGGTGTTCGGCCTGCCGCGCAGCATCGTGGCGCTGCACGAGGTGCCCGATGATGGCGGCGAGCCGGCGCCGGCGCGCGCCGCCGAAGAAGACGCCTACTCGCTCGACGACCTGAGCGGCATCGTCCGCACCCTGGCCACGCACCACGCGGCGCTGGCGTCCTACCTGCGCGAGATCGGCCTGGTGAAGGACCCCGGCAGCGAAGCCGCCTGAGTCCTGCACCCGTGCCACCCGGGCGGCGCCACGGAGGCCGCCGCCACGCCTACGGCCGGCCCGGCCGCAGCCGCTCGTGCTGGCGCTGGCAGGGCAGGCAGCGCCGCGCGGTCGGGCAGGCCAGCAGGCGCGGCTGCGGGATGCCCTGCCCGCAGTCCGCGCAGATGCCGTAGTCGCCCGCCGCCAGCCGCGCCCGCGCCGCGGCAATCTCCGCCAGCTCGCGGCGCGCGTGCGCCTGCGCCGCCTCGCTCACTTGCGCCGAGGCGGCGCGGCCGGCCAGGTCCTTGTAGTCGACCTGGTCGGTCTGGTCGGTCTGGTCGGTCGGCTCGATCCGGTCGACCTGGTCGGCCGGACCGGCCGCCGCTTCCACCGGGACCGCGCCGGCCCCGGCTCCGCCGCACTGCGCCAGCGCACGCTGCTCGGCCTGGTCCAGGCGCGTCGCCACCTCTCCCCGCCATCCCTTGCACAGGGCACCGCACGTGCCCGTGCAGGCCTTGCCTTCCGCTGTTGTCATCGTGCCCCCTCGCCTCTCCGGCTGCCTCGTCGATGGCGGACCGCGCGCGGCATCCGCCCTGTCTCCGATTGTCTCCGCGCGCGCCACCGCGGCCTTGCGCCAGGTCAAAGCCGGTCGCGGCGCGCCGCCTATATTGCGAACAGGCCCGGCCAACGCAGAGGAAGGACGACATGAAGACGGATGCCCAGCTCCACCAGGATGTCAGCGCCGAACTCGAATGGGAGCCGGCGGTGCACGCCGCCGCCATCGGCGTCGAGGTCAACGACGGCATCGTGACGCTCAGCGGCCACCTGCGCAGCCACGCGGAGAAGCTGGCGGCGGAGCGCGCCGCCGAGCGCGTCGCGGGCGTACGCGGCGTGGTGGTGCAGCTCGAAGTGCGCCCGGGCGAAGCGATCGGCGACGAAGCGCTGGCCCAGGCCGCGCACGCGGCGCTGCAGTGGCAGGCCAACCTGCCCGCCGGCGCCATCAAGGTGCGCGTCGAGAAGGGCTGGATCACGCTGAGCGGCGAGGTCGAGTGGGGCTACCAGCGCGCCCTGGCCGAACGCACCGTGAGCCATCTGCGCGGCGTCACCGGCCTGCACAACTACCTGACCGTCCAGTCGCGCATGACGCCGCCCGACGTCGCCCGCCGCATCGAGGCCGCCCTGTGCCGCCACGCCCAGCGCGAGGCCCGCCACATCGATGTGCGCGTGGAGCATGGCGTGGTCACCCTCAGCGGGCAGGTGGATTCCCTGGCCGAGCGCGACGCCACGGTCGGCGCCGCCTGGTCCGCGCCGGGGGTGGTCAATGTGATCGATGAACTGCGCGTGAACGGCGCGCCGGCGGCGCACCGCTGAATCCGCCGCGCATCTTGCAAGGCGGCGTTGCGCCGCCTGTCTTCCCAGGAGAGAACGATGAGCAATATCCGACTGCATGATCCCTTCTCGCTCGAGCCGATCGGCGATGTGATGCAAGGCATGCTGCGCGCGCTGCGCGGCAGCGCCGACAGCGGCATGCCGTTCAAGGTCGATGTCAGCGAGTCCGACAAGGCCTACACCGTGGTGGCGGAAATCCCCGGCGCCAAGAAGGAGGACATCCAGGTCGCGGTGGAGCGCGGCACGGTGATGATCTCGGCCAAGGTCGAGCGCGCCTCCGAGACCAAGGAAGGCGAGCGCGTGATCCGCCGCGAGCGCTACGCCGGCACCATGCAGCGCGCCTTCACGCTCGACAGCAATATCGACGAGGGCAGCGTCGATGCGAGCTACGAGGACGGCGTGCTGAAGGTCGTACTGCCCAAGAAGGAAGCCACGCCGCAGCAGCGCATCACGATACGCTGAGGCGCGCGCAGGCCGCTTCCCGCGGCTTCCTGCCGCTTCCTGCTGTCGGCCGCCGGCGCGCGCGAGTGCGCCGGCGCCGCGCATCGCCCTGGAGGATCCGCCATGCGCCCAGCCAGCATCCTTGTCCATCTCGACAGCTCGGCGCGTTCGAGCCTGCGCCTGGCACTCGCGGCCCGGCTCGCCCAGGCTGCCCAGGCCAGGCTGATCGGCCTGTACGCCGCCTTCGAACCCGATCCCGCCTGGTACGCGATGATGGAAGGCGCCGAGACCTATATGGCGGAAGACATGGCGCGCCGCGACGCCACCCGCGCACGCGCCGAGGCGGCCTTCCACGCCGCCGTCGACGCGCTGCCGATCGCATCGGAGTGGCGCCAGGCCGACGGCGACGCCGTCACCTCGGCGCTGCGCGAAGCGCGCGAGGCCGAACTGGTGGTGGCGGGCCAGACCGATCCTTCCGAGCCGGAGGGCTATGTCGGGCCGCAGTTCCTCGAATCCCTGATCCTCGAATCGGGCCGGCCGGTCCTGGTGGTGCCTTGCGCCGGCCGCTTCGACACCATCGGTACGCGCGCCATCGTGGCCTGGAACGGCAGCCGCGAAGCGGCACGTGCCCTGCATGACGCCATCCCGCTGCTGTCCGGCGCGCAGGCCCTGCTGCTGTGCGCGGGCGACCTGCGTGCCAGCGCGACACCGCCGGCACACGCCTGCCGCGCGCTGGCGCTGCACGGCGTGCAGGCCGCACTGGAGCGTTCGCCGCCGCTGGCCGATGCCGGCGTCGGCGAACTGCTGCTGTCGCGTGCCGCCGACTTCGGTGCCGATCTCATCGTGATGGGCGCCTACGGACGTGGGCGCATGCGCGAGCTGGTGCTGGGCGGTGTCACCCAGGCGCTGCTGTCCAGCATGACGGTGCCGGTGCTGATGGCGCATTGATTCGCATTGATGCGCATTGACCGGCGCCGGCGGCGGCGTCGCCGGAATCTTCGGCCGCGCCGCCCTGATCCGCACAGCGCGCACAGGCCGATGCCGAGCCGGCATGCGGTCAGCGCGGCGAAGGCGGGCTGGGACGGGAGCATGCCGACCCGTCCGCGGCGCTTGGCGCCGGTCGCCGTGAGTGCGCCGACACCGCCCTTGCGTTCGATCAAGGTGGCGCGGCACGGCCACCATATAGTGAATCCGGACCCCGCACCGATAACAGGAGCCACCCATGAGAGTCGACGAAGTGTGCTCCCACGCGCTGCACCACGTTTCCGCGACCTGTACCTTGCGCGAAGCGGCGCAGCTGATGCGCGACCGCCGCGCCAAGCTGCTGTTCGTCACCGAGCAGGACGGGCCCTACCAGCGCATCCTGGGCGTGGTCACGGACCGCGACATGGTGGTGCATGGCCTGGCCGACCTGCCCGCCTGCGGAGAAGCCCTTGTCACCTGCGTGATGACGCCCGGGGTGATCACCACCGAACGCCACGCCGCCGTCAGCGACGCCCTGCGCAGCATGCTGGCGCACGGCGTGCGCCGGCTGGCCGTGCGCGATGGCGAATCCGCCGTGATCGGACTGTTGACGCTGGACGATGCGGTGCGCTCGCTGAGCGCCGAGGTGGACATGGTGTCCAACGTGCTGCGGCGCGAGCGCAGCGAGAACGGCCTGCCCGGCGAGATGGCGGCGACGCCCGCGTTCCGCTTGTAGCGCGTTCTGTACCTGTAGCTGTAGCGCGTTCGTTCGTGGCCGCCACCTGCCACCGCCTGCCACCGCCTGCCACCACCTGCCACCACCTGCCACCACCTGCCGGCGGCGGGCGGCGCCTTGCGCCCCCGCGCGGGCATCCCGGTCTCAGTGCGAGAAGAACACCGGTACCGTCATCGCGCCCAGCAGGGTCTGGGTGACACCGCCCAGCACCACCTCGCGCATGCGCGCGTGGCCGTAGGCCCCCATTACCAGCAGGTCAACGCCCAGGTCCGCGGCGCGCGACAGCAGCAGTTCGCCGAGCGCCGCATCGCCCGCGACACCGGGCAGCGTATGCAGCGTGGCGTCGATGCCGTGGTAGCGCAGGCTGGCCACGGCGTGCTCGCCGGGCGCCTCGCGCTCGCGCGCGGCGCCGCCATCGTGCGGCGCGCAGACGACATGCACGGTCCGCGCCAGGCGCAGCAGCGGCAGCGCATCGTGCAGCGCGCGCGTGGCTTCGCGGGTGCCGCTCCACGCCACCATCACCGTGGCGCCGACGCTGGCGAAGCGGCCCGCATAGGGCACCACCAGCACCGGGCGGCCGCAGCCCAGCAGCAACGACTCGACGAAGCGCTCGCCGATCCAGGCTTCGTCGTCGTCGGGATCGCTCTGCCCGGCCACGACGAGGTCGGCCAGGCAGGCTTCGCGCCGCACCACGTCGGCCGGATCGCCTGCCACCGCGCGCCACTCGACCGCCACCGGCGCCTCGTCCGCGGCGCCCTCGAAAGCATGGCGCATCTGGCTGATGGCCGCCTCGTGGCGCGCCTGCAGGGCATCCATGAAGCCGCGATCCTGCTGGCGCAACAGGGCCAGGCCCGGGTCCGGCTGCGGTATCAGCGGCAGGCCGAGCAGCCTGGCCCGCTGCGCGGCCGCCAGCCGGGTGGCGATCTCCAGGCGGTGATAGGCCCTGCGGCTGTTGTCGAGCAGCACCATGATGGTCGAGTAAGGCATGTTCAGGCTCCTGTGAAGACAGGGCGCCGCAGCGCCGGCTGCATTGACTGTAGCGTGCCCCCGCGGCCGCGGCTTGACCCAGCGCAAGATGGCGCGCCACCTGTCCTTTGACGCCCATCAAGCCCCGCCGGCAGGGATGGCCTAAGTTGGACAACGGAGCGGCACGCGGCAGGCCCGCCTGGCGCACCGCTGCCGCCACGGGTCCAGGAGACAAGCATGGAAGAGGTCAAGTCGCTCACGTATCAACCGCTCGCCGGCAAGGAGCCGAAGGCGGTGCGCGGCAAATCCGAGCGCACCATCGCGCTGCCGGCGCCCGACATGGCTTCCGGCCTGCCCTTGATGGGCGCGCTATGGGAACGCAAGAGCACGCGCGAGTTCGCCGCACGCGAGCTGCCGCTGGCGCGGCTGGGCGAACTGTTGTGGGCCGCCGGCGGCGTCAACCGCAGCGATACCGGCGGGCGCACCGCGCCGTCGGCGCACGGCCTGAACGAGATCGACATCTATGTGGCACTGCCGACCGGCGTCTACCGCTACGAACCGCTGCACCATACCCTGGTGCTCAAGCGCGCGGTCGATGCGCGCAACCTGACCGGCTACCAGGACTTCGTCGCCACCGCGCCGCTCGACCTGATCTATGTGGTCCGGCGCGCACGCCTGCAGGGACTGCCGAAGCCGGGGCAGGAAGTGTTCCCGGCGATCGCGGCGGGCGCCATCGCGCAGAACGTCTACCTGTACTGCGCCTCGTGCGGGCTGGGTACCGTGGTGCGCGGCTGGCTGAACCAGCGCCTGCTGGCAGAGGCGCTGTCGCTGAACGAGGACGAGGTGCCGCTGCTGGCGCAGACGGTGGGCTACACCACGGGCAACGGCGTGCAGTAGAAGAGGAAAGGAAAGGAGAGGGGGAGAAGAGAAGAAGCGCCCGGCCGCAGTGCACCGCGGCGGCCTCACAGATCGTCGGCCTCGTCGAACAGGCGGTGGCGGATCGCGTAGCGCACCAGGGCCGCGTCGTTGGCCAGTTCGAGCTTCTCCATGATGCGCATCTTGTAGGTGCTGACGGTCTTGGCGCTCACGCACAGCGCGGCGGCGATGTCCACCAGCGCCTCGCCTGCGACCAGGCGGCGGTAGACCTCCATTTCGCGGTCCGACAGGCGCAGGTGCGGAGCTTCCAGCCCTTCCTGCAGGCCGGTGGCGAGCTTCTCGGCGATCGCCTGGCTCATATAGGTGCCGCCCGCCGCGACCTTGGCGATGGCATTGACCAGTTCCATCGCCGCGCTCTCCTTGGTCAGGTAGCCGGCGGCCCCGGCACGGAAGGCGCGCATCACGTACTGTTCCTCGGCATGCATGGTCAGCACCAGGATGCGCAGCGCGGGACGCTCGGCGCGCAGCTGCCGGATCAGTTCGAGCCCGCTGCGCCCGGGCATCGACAGGTCGAGCAGCAGCAGTTCGGGCTCGCTTTCCCTGGCCAGGCGCGGCACCTCGGCACCGTCCGCCGCCTCGGCCACGATCTCGAAGCCGCCAGCGCGTTCCAGGATATGGCGCAGGCCGTCGCGCACCACGGCGTGGTCGTCGGCGATCATCACCCGGATCATGCGTGCTCCTCCTCGCCGCAGCCCGCCACCGCCGGGAAGCGCACGGTCAGGCCGAAGCCTGCGCCCGGCGTGTGCGCGATGGCCACGCTGCCGCCGATCAGCCTGGCGCGCTCGCGGATGCCGAGCAGGCCGAACGACACCCGCCTGCCGCGCTCCGGCATCTTGCCGTCCCAGCCGCAGCCATTGTCGCGCACGGTCAGCTGGTACCAGTCGCCGGCACGTACCAGCGCGATCTCGACGGCCGTCGCATGGGCATGGCGCGCGACATTGTTGAGCGCCTCCTGCACGATGCGGTAGACGGCGGTGCCGGTGCGCTCGGGCACCTCGACCTCGTCGCCGAGCGCGTGCGGCTCGATGCGGATGCCATAGCGCGTGGAGAAGTCCTTGGCCAGCCACTCGATGGCGGGCACCAGTCCCAGCTCGTCGAGCAGCGCCGGCCGCAGGTCGGCGGCGATGCGCCGCACCGAGCCGACGGTCTCGTCGATGACCGCCTGCATGGCGGCGATCTGCGCGCGCGCGGCATCGGCGGCGGCGGTCTGGCGCAGGTCCTCGTCGAGCATGGCGAGATCCATCTTGAGTGCGCTCAGCCGCTGCCCGAGATCGTCGTGCAGTTCACGCGCGATGCGCCGCTTCTCCTCCTCGCGCGCGGCCAGGATGCTGTCGGAAAGCTGCTGCAGTTCCTCGCGCGAGCGGCGCAGCGCCTGCTCGGCCAGCACGCGCTCGGTGGTGTCGCGCAGCATCACGGTGTACAGCTTGCCGCCGCCGTCCGGGGTCTGCGAGATGGAGGCCTCGATGGGAAACTCGACGCCGTCGCGCCGCAGCGCGTACAGGGTGCGCTGCTGTCCCATCTGCCGCTCGGTGACGCCGGTCACGCCGAAACGGCGCACATGGCGTTCGTGGGCGGCGCGGTAGCGCGCCGGGATGAAATCGCCGAGCTGGCGGCCCAGGGCGTCCTCCGCCTTCCAGCCGAACAGGGTCTCCGCCATCGGGTTGAACAGCACCACGCACTGCTGCTCGTCGACGGTGATGATGGCCTCCATCGACGAGCGGATGATGCCGGCCAGGCGGGCCTCGCTTTCGGTGGCCAGCGCGGCGGCGCCCGCCGCGGCCTTGCCGTCCGGCACCGGCAGCGGCACCCGGACCGTGCGCCGCCGCGCCGCCAGCGCCGCGGCGGCCATCGCGGCAACGGCAGCGATAGCGGCAACGCAGGCCGCCAGCTTCGGTGCGGTACGCCCGGCTGGATCCGAAGAAGTGGAGAAATGACCACGCAGCATGCGGGGGAAGGGGGCGGAAAAATGCCTTGGCGGGGGCATGAGATACGTTAGGCGAGTTTTGCCGACTTGGAAACTCCACCGCTCGGAGGAGATGGCCGACCCTCTCCACCCGCGCCGCATGATCCACATCCGGCATGCCTTCCCCTTCCCGGGCGATGCCGTAGCCAGGATGCCTGCCCTGTCGCCACGCCCCGCCCTTTCCCGCCCCGTCCCGTCGCTTCCCGCCCCGTCAGGGAAACCTGACATCTCTCTTCGCGCGGATGACAGCCGATTCAGCGCAGCCTGATTGGATCGGCGCCGCGCAGGTGGAATACTGGATTCACAGATCACCGGCGCGCCCGCGGACGGGCAGCCCACCGGGGCTTGCCGCGCTGCTGCGCGCGCCCGAGCCAGCCACAGGGATACCGACATGCTTGATACCTGCCCCCACGTCAGCGCGGATACCTTTCCCATCTCCCTGCCGTCGCACCGCCCGCAGCCAGCGCATGGCACCGAGGACAGCGCCGCCCCGGGCCCGGACGGCGCCGCGCGCTGCAACCGCTGCATGCTGCAAGGCGTCTGCTCCGGCATGTGCGGGCAGGCGCGCCCGGCGCCCGCCGACGGGCGCACCTGGCGCCTGGTCAAGCGCGGGCAGTACCTGTTCCGTGCCGGTGACGCCTTCCAGAGCGTCTACACGCTGCGCGCCGGCACCATGAAGACCGTGGTGCCCGCGCCCGGCGGCGGCGACCAGGTCACCGCCTTCTTCCTGGCCGGCGAGACCCTGGGGCTGGACGGCATCGACTCGGAGACCCACACCTGCGATGCGGTCGCGCTGGAAGACAGCGCCGTGTGCGTGATTCCCTTCGGCGTGCTGGAGGCGCTGTGCCGCGAGACGCGCGACCTGCAGCACCGCCTGCTCAAGGTGATGAGCGCCGGCCTCGTGCGCGAATCCGAGCACGCGATGCTGCTGGCAGGCCTTTCCGCCGAGCAGCGCGTCGCTTCCTTCCTGCTCAACCTGTCGGCGCGGCTGCGCGCGCTCGGCTATTCGTCGACGGCCTTCTCGCTGCGCATGACGCGCGAGGAAATCGGCAGCTACCTCGGCATCAAGCTGGAAACCGTCAGCCGCATCCTGTCGCGCTTCCAGCGCGAGGGCTGGGTGCAGGTCCGCTCCAAGTCGATCACCCTGCTCGACCCCGCAGCGCTGCGCGTGCTGCTGTAGCCGGGGCTGCCTTCACCAGGCCCCGCAGCGTCGCCCATCGCATCGTCGCCGCGCGACGCCGGCTCCTCTTAAGCCAGGCTTAAGCCTGGCCGCCTACCTTGCAGGCAACGGTCCGCCGCGCAGGCCCTGCCGCCCGCGCCGGCACACCGCCACGCCACGCCACGCCATCGAACGATCCGCCGGCACGCGCCGCCCGCCAGGACAAGGAGTCGACATGCTGCTCACCCTGCACAGCAAGGCCGCCCCGGACATCACGCTGCCCCGGGACCTCGCCCAATACCTGCTCGGCCTGGTCGGCAAGCGCATCGGCGAGCGCGGCGTGATCCGCCCCGACGAGCTTCCGGGCGCCATCGAGCGGCTGGAGAGCGCGCTCGGCCACGGCGGCGAGGCGCCGCTCGCGGACGCGCGCCGCAGCGCGGTGCTGTCGCGGCGCGCCTACCCCTTCCTCGACATGTTGCGCGCCGCCCGGCGGCAGCAGGCCGACATCCTGTGGGGCATCTGAGCACGGGCGCGGCCTGCCCGCGCTCAGTAGCCAACCGTCAGCGTGGCCTGGAAGGAGCGGCCGGGAGCGGGCGAATGCAGGTTCTGCGTGCCGTCGTTCCACACGTACTCGTAGTAGCGGTCGGCCAGGTTCTTGACCTGCAGGTCCAGCATCACTGACTTCGCGAGGCGGTAGCCGAGCCCGGCGTTGAGCAAGGCATAGGCGCCGTAGCGGCCCGTGCTGTTGGTCTTCTCCAGGTAGTAGCTGCTCTGCGCGCTGCCCCACAGCGACAGGCGCAGCGCGGGCGTGGCCTGGTAGTCGAGCCCGGCCGAGACCATGCGGTCGGGCACGTGGTCGATCTGCTTGCCGGCGGTGGCGCCATCGCCGGGGCCCGGATCGACGATGCGGGCCATCTGGAAGGCATAGGCGAACCACAGGTTCAGCCCTGCCATCGGCCGCAGATTGGCCTGCAAGTCCACGCCCCGGCGCCGCGTCTTGCCCAGGTTGTCGTAGTCGCCCGACGGATCGTTGAGCTTGCGCTTGACCTCATTGGAGGCCAACTGCTCCCAGTAGGCGACGCGCCCTTCCAGCCACGCGGCCGGGCGGAACTTGACCCCGGCCTCCCAGCCGTCGTTGAGCGACGGTGACAGGTCGGCGGTGCGTGGCGGGATCTTGTAGGCGCCGGCGCCGGTGCCGGCCTGGAAGGTGCGGCCCCAGTTGCCGTAGAGGCTGTAGCCTTCGGCCACGGCCAGCACCGCGCTGATCCTGGGCTGGCCGATGGTGCCGTAGTCGTTGATGGCGTAGTCCTGTCCGTTCAGGCCGTTGGCGAAGCCGCCACGGATCACGTCGACGCGGTAGGCCGGCACCAGCCTGAGCGCGGGCAGCGGCTGCAGCACGGCCTGCACGTAGGCGCCATAGACGTCGAAATCGAACGCCTGGTCGCGCGTCTGCGCCGTGCGCACCTGGGCCACCGTGGTGTAGCGCAGGCTGCGGTTATGCTGGCGCTCCATGTCCACGCCCCCTTCCAGCGCGAAGCCGCGCAGCCAGGACGGCTCGAGGCGGGGCCGCCAGGTCATCACGCTGCTGGCGCCGAACTGCTGCTCGTCGGCGAAGCGCTCCTGCTGCGACACGTTGGCGGAGTAGGTGACGTAGCGCCGGTCGCGGAAGGTATTCAGGTAGATCTTGCTGGCCCAAGATACGGTCTCACCGAGGTCGGTGTCGGCGTGCAGGCTGTACTGCCCCGTTTCGCGCGTGCCTTCGTCGGTACTGTTGAAGGCGTAGGACGCGGACGGGCGGGTGTAGGCGTCGGCCCCGGTCAGATAGCCGGGCTCCTGCGCGTGTCCGCTGTAGTAGCGCGCCATCGCGCCCACGCGCCAGCTGCCGTCGTCCGGCGTGAAGAACCACTTGCCCGAGAGCGCCAGCTTGTCATAGCGCGAGTGGTCGCGCCAGCCATCGCTGCGGCGGTAGCCGAAGGCATAGTTCTGCGCCAGGTTGCCGTTGTCGTAGCCTGCCACCGCTTCGGTATCGGCCGTGCCGAAGCTACCGTAGCCGACCCGCCCGCGCGCATAGTTGCCGCCCTGCAGCGTCTGGATGCCGGCATTGCCGGCGATGTTGTGCAGCCCGTAGCGCGGATCGTTGGTGCCGCGCACCGTCTCCAGCGAAGCGATCTCGAGCGGGAACACACCGTCGATGAAGGGCATGTTGCCATCGTTGCTGTTGCTGGGGATACCGTCGATCAGCAGCTTGACCGCGTTGATCTCGCCCTCGCCGTTGAAGCCGCGGAAGGACAGCTTGCCCGAGGTGGTGCCCTGGTTGAAATCGGTCAGCAGCACGCCGGGCATCTGGCCGAACAGTTCCCAGGCATACCCCACGCTCTGGTCGACCATGCGGTCCGCGCCGAGCACGTCGACCGAGGTCAGCACATTGCGCGTGGAGAGCTTGCCGCTCCGGCTGGCCTGCACGGTGACGCCGCCGAGCGTCAGCGTGGAGTCCGCGCGCTGCGCGTCGGCGCCGCGGCGCGCGCCCGCCTTGCCGCTCGCCACACCGCGCTCTCCTTCAGCCGCCACTTCGGCCGCCACTTCGGCCGCCACTTCGGCCGCCACTTCGGCCGCCACATCGGCCGCCACCTCGGCCGCCACCTCCGTGGCGCCGCCGGCCGCGTCGCCATCGCCGGCCCCGGTCCCGGCCCAGGCGCCGCCGGCCAGCGCGATGGTGCCGATTGCCAGCCAGCGGCGGCGCGGCCTGCCCCTCGGGGCGGCCGGAACGGCGCAAAGGCGGGCTGCGGGACGCGGGGCGGATGGAGACGGCGAGGAAGACGCCTGTGCCGCGGGGGCGGCGGCATGGCGCCGGCGCCGGTCGGCGCGCGATCGGTCAGGTGGCATTGCGCAGGGGCGGGAACGATAGGCCGCGGGACGGAAGTCGGGCGGCGCCGGCCGATGCGCGGCGCATCCCGCGGATGCCGGACGATTCTAGCGGCCGCCACCGCCGCGCGGCGTGCGACAGATCGACGCGGGACCGCCGGCGCGGCCAAATGCCACATCGTGTCTGCGAGCGTGCGCCGATAAAGTGGCGCCGAAAAAAATGAAGCGTGGGCGGCCCGCAGGCTGCGGCCGCGCGACAAGACAAGACACCAAGGAGGAAGGACCGCGATGAATCGACATGTGCTGCTGGCCTGCACGCTGGGCACCGCGCTCGGTCCGGCATGGTGCAGCGAGCCGCTGCTGGCCGCCGAGGAGAACGGGGGCAAGCGCGCCGCGGCCACCCTCGACCCGGTGGTGGTGTCGGCCACCCGTACCGGCAACATGCTGTCGGCCACAGCCGCCTCGGTCAGCGTGGTCACGCGCGACGACTACGAGGAACGCCAGGCTGGCTCGGTATCCGACGTGCTGGGCACCCTGCCCAACGTCGACTTCGGCGGCGGTCCGCGCCAGGCCGGCGAAATCCCCTCGATCCGCGGCTTCACCGGCAAGGAAATCACGTTGACGATCGACGGCGCGCGCCAGAACGGCGCGGCCGGCATCACCTCGCCGCTCTACCTCGACCCCTATTTCCTCGCCGGCACGGAAGTGATGCGAGGCGCCGCCTCCTCGCTGTATGGCAGCGGCGGGCTGGGCGGTGCCATGGTGTTCCGCACGCTGTCGGCGCGCGACCTGCTCGCCCCTGGCCAGGCGGCCGGGGGCGACGCGCGCGCAGGCTACACCTCAGCCGACCGCTCGCCGCACTATAACGGCCGCGCCTACGGGCAGTATGGCCCGCTCGATGCGCTGGCGGCCTTCGGCTACGCGGAGTCCGGACCCATCCGCCAGGGCGGCGGCACGCTGCTGTCGCCCAACGACGGCCATACCGGCAGCGGCCTGTTCAAGCTCGGCCTGGAGCCGACCGGGCGGCTGCGCTTCGAGCTGTCGCACCTGTCCTATCAGAGCGGCACGCTGCGCCCGAACAATCCGGAAGCCGACAGCAGCCTGGGCACGTCGTCGACGGTGCCGGTGCAGAACAATCGCGTCAGCCAGGAACAGACCGTGCTCAAGGGCACGCTCAAGGACACCGAGGGCCGGCCCGAGCTCGACATCACGCTGTATCGCACCCGCCTCAACCTGAGCGCGGACGCCAATCCATCCGTCTCCTCGCTGCCGGTGACAGCCAACGTGACCACCACCACCGGCGCCTCGCTGCAGCACTCGATCGCGCTGCCGGGCGAGGTGGTGGGGCAGCGCATCACTTACGGCCTGGACTATTACCGCGACGAGCAATACGCGTCGAGCGCCGGCGCGGCCAACCCTGTGATCCCGAACGGCGCGCAGAAGGTCTACGGCGCCTTCCTGCAGGACGAAATCCGCCTGGGCGAGCCATGGCGCCTGACACCCAGCCTGCGCGCCGACCGCTACGACACCGATGTCGGCGCCAACAGCGCGGCGGACAGCCATGTCTCGCCCAAGCTGACGCTGGCCTGGCAGCCGGCGGCGCGCGGCAACCTGTATGCCAGCTTCGGCGAAGCCTATCGCGCGCCGTCGATCAGCGAGTCCTTCCAGAACCTGTCGGGCCGCCACTACCTGTTCAACTTCGCCGCCAACCCCGACCTCAAGCCGGAGACCGCGCGTACCCTGGAACTGGGCGGCTCGCTGCAGGGCAGGGACCTGCTGGCGGCGGGCGACAGCGCGCGGCTGCGCGCCTCGGTGTTCCAGTCCTGGATCAAGGACCTGATCGCGAGCACGGTGATCGGCACCTATGCGCGCACCGCGCCCTTCGCCGGCGTCGGCACCATCACGCAGTACCGCAACGTCAGCAATGCCACCAGCCGCGGCGCCGAGGTCGAAGGCCTGTACCAGTCCGGCGGCTTGAGCTTCGGCGCGGCCTACAGCCGCGTGCGCACCACCGACGACGGCAACGGCGGCTACCTGTACTCGCCACCCGACAAGGTGGTGCTGACGCTGCGCCAGGCGCTGCCGCGCTGGCGCACCACGCTCGGCTGGACCAGCTCCCTGGTGGCCGCGCAGGACTATGACTCGACGCTGCTGCGGCGGCGCCCCGGCTATGGCGTGCACAGCCTCTACGCGAGCTGGACCCCGCCCGGTGTCAAGGACCGGCTGCGCCTGGACGTCGGCATCGAGAACCTGTTCGGCAAGCGCTATTTCCCCTACCAGTCCGGCAACGCGGTGGCCTACACCGCGGACACGGGCCGCAACTTCAAGATCGCGCTGAGCGCCAGCTTCTGAGCGCCGCGCCGCGCGGCGAGCCCCGCCTTCCCCGGCGCCCGCCAGCGGGCGCCGCTTCCCGACATCCGCTGAGGCCATGCCATGCTGCCCCGTCCCGCCATCCGCCTGCTGCCTCCCGCCGCGCCCCTTCTTCTGCTGGCCGCCTGCGCTGCGCCACTGCCGGCGCAGCTACCCGGCGCGGGCGCGGAGGGCACGGTGCCGGTGCAAGTCCCGGTGGCGGTGCGCTTCGCCGCGCGTGTCGGCGCGCAGCCCTTCCGCTGCGGCGCCGGCTACGACGGCATCGGCCGCACGGCCTCGCGCATCACGCCGTCCGACTTCCGCTTCTACGTGTCGTCGGTGGCGCTGCTCGACGAGGATGGGCGCGCCGTGCCGCTACGCCTGGAGCAGGACGGCCGCTGGCAGTACCGCGACGTGGCCCTGCTCGACTTCGAGGACGGCAGCGGTCCCTGCCGCAACGGCAACGCCGGCCTGCGCGAGGCCGTCACCGGGCACGTGCCGGCGGGCCGCTACCGCGGCCTGCAGTTCACGCTGGGCGTGCCGGCCGACCTCAACCACGGCGACCCTGCCGTGGCGCCACCGCCGCTGAACCTGAGCGCGATGTTCTGGAGCTGGCAGGCCGGCTACAAGTTCGTCAAGATCGACATGGCCACGCGCGGCCAGGCACGGGGCGGCACCGCCCCTCCCGCAGACGCCGCCCCCGTGCCGGCGGCCGCACCGCGCCGCCGCGCGGCCGGCTTCCCCATCCACCTGGGCAGCACGGATTGCGTGTCGCCGGCGGCCACCGCGGCGCCGTCTTCGTGCGCGCGGCCCAACCGCGTCACGGTGCGCCTGGACGCCTTCGACGTAGCCACCGAGCAGGTCGAATTCGATCTCGCCGCGCTGCTGCGCGACACCGACGTGGACGTCAACGCGCCGGACAGCGCGCCCGGCTGCATGGCCGGCCCGGACGATGCCGACTGCCGCTTCGTGATGCCGGCCTTCGGCCTGCCCTTCGACGGCCAGCCGGCGCTGCCGCAGCGCGTCTTCCGCGCCGCGCCGCGCGGCTGAGCCATGCCGATGCGACGCCTGCGCACCGGCCTGGCCCTGGCGGCCGCGGTGGTGGTCGCGCTGGCCGGCCTGACCGGAGCGGCCGCACCCGAGGCCACCTCCGCCGCCACCCCGGCCGCCACCCCCGCGGACGACTACCGCTGGGCGCTGCCCGACTGGATGCCCCGTCCGGTGGTACCGGCCGACAATCCGATGTCGGCCGCCAAAGCCGAACTGGGACGCCACCTGTTCTACGACAAGCGCCTGTCGGCCGACGGCAGCATCGCCTGCGCGAGCTGCCACCTGCAGGCGCGCGCCTTCACCGACGGCCGCCAGCTGCCGCTCGGCGTGCACGGCACACCCGGCGTGCGCAATGCGATGAGCCTGGGCAACGTGGCCTACCTGCCGGTGCTGACCTGGGCCAACCCCAACCTCAAGCGGCTGGAGCGCCAGCTGCTGGTGCCGCTGTTCGGCGAGACGCCGGTGGAAATGGGCATGGCCGGCCAGGAGGCGCGCCTGCTCGACACCCTGCGCGCCGACCCGCGCTACCCGGCGCTGTTCCGCGCCGCCTACCCCGAACGCGCCGGCACGCCGGACCTGGTCTCGCTGGCCACCATCAGCCGCGCGCTGGCCACCTTCGAGCGCACGCTGCTCAGCTTCGATGCGCCCTACGACCGCTACAAGTACGGCGGCCGGCCCGACGCCATCAGCGCGTCCGCCAAGCGCGGCGAGGCGCTGTTCTTCAGCGAGCGGCTCGAATGCGCGCACTGCCACGGCGGCTTCAACTTCACCGACAACAACCTGCACGCACGCCTGGCCGATGCCGAGTCCGGCTTCCACAACACCGGCCTCTACAACCGGGACGGCCACGGTGGCTATCCGGCCGGCAACCACGGCCTCCGCGAGTTCACCGGCGACCCCGCCGACGAGGGCAGGATGCGCACACCCTCGCTGCGCAACGTCGCGGTGACCGCCCCCTATATGCACGACGGTTCCATCGCCACGCTGCGCGAGGTACTGCGCGACCACTATGCGATCCAGGGCCGCGCCGCCAGCGGCCCGCACGGCCCCAGCCCGCTGCGCAGCGAGTTCATCGAAGGCTTCACGCTCAGCGCGCAGGAACTCGACGACGTGGTGGCCTTCCTCGAAGCGCTGACCGACCACGGCTTCCTCACCGACCCACGCCTGGCCGATCCGTGGCCGGCCGGCGGCGCGGCGGCGCGCTGAGGCGGCGGTCGGCCCGGCGCGCCGCCTCAGCGCGGCACCGCCATCCAGCCGGGAAAGGTGTCGAGCGTGAAGCCGGGCACGAGGAAATGGCCGAAGCGGTCCGGCGGCGCGTCGAGCGGCTCGTCCAGCGCGATGCGCTCGACCCGGCGCGCGCCGTCCACGCTGGCGCATTTCCAGCCCGCCACCAGCACAGGCGAGGCTGCCTGCGCGTCGGCCAGCACGATGCCAGCGTGGCGCCCGCGATCGACCGCGGCCCAGCGCGCCGCCGAGGCGGCCAGCAGGGTCTCGGCCAGCGTGGGCGGCAGCCGCGCGGCGAATTCCGACTGGCACAGCCAGCGGTAGACCCAGAGGTAGACGCTCCAGCCGAGCGACAGCCGCTGCGCCTCGGCCCAGGCCATGAACGGGCGGAAAATGCGCAGCCCGTCGGGGCCGGACAGCTCCAGCAGCGCGGGACAGACGTCGAACAGCGTGTGCCAGTAGGCGCGCAGGCTGGTATCGATGCGCACGAAGGCGGCGGACTCGCGCGCGAAATCCGACTGCAGCGCCGGCACGCTCAGCGCCGGCAGCAGTTCGGCATCAGTGCGCACCGTGCGTGGCGGGACCGCGTACGCCGGCCGGGTGGCGTGAATGTCAGTCAGCATCAAGGTCGGCATCAAGGTCGCGATCTGGGTCGCGATCTGGGTCGGCGGGAGCGGGGTCGGCGGCAAAGAGCGCGCGCAGGCGCCGCACCTCCGCGCGCACCGCAGCGGCATCGATGGCGGCGTCGCGCTCGTAGGTGAGGGTATGGCCGGGCGCGTCGATCAGCGGGCGCAGCGCCCGCAGCCAGGCCATGGTGTCGTCGGCGAGGTCGGCGTCATGGGTATCGAGCGCCAGCTTCGGCGCCAGCATCGATTCGCCATAGCCGGCCACGTGGAAATGGCTGGCACGCGCCGCCACCGGCAGCCAGGCATCCAGCGCGAGGCCGCAGTTGCGCTGCGCGCAGACCGCGTTGGAGAGGTCGAACAGCAGGCCGCAGCCGGTATCGTCCATCAGGCGCGTGAAGCAGTCCGGTGCATCGTGCCCGCCCGGCAGCAGCGAGGGGTAGTTCTCCAGGTGCAGGCGCACGCCCAGCTGCTGCTGCCACCATTGCACACGCGCGCGCAGCGCGGCATAGCCCGCGCGGTAGTCGATCTCGGCCAGGTGGTAGAGGTGGCGGCCCTGGTGGGTGAAGGTAGCCACATGGTCCGAGACATAGAGCGGGCGCAGCACCGCGATGTAGTCGCGCAGGCGTTGCGCCAGCGCCTCCAGCGCGGCCTGGTCGTTCTCGAGGAAGCGCGAGAACATGATGTGCAGGCCGAGCGGGCAGGGAAAGGCGGCGGCCAGTTCGGCGGGCGGGACCTGCAGGAAGTTGTCGATCAGCAGTTCGCAGTAGTCGATCTCGCCGTCCTGCGCCATCTGCCGTACGAAGGGATAGGTACTGCCCAGCGTGTAGTTGAAGCCGATCTGCATGGGGTCGGGAGCGCAACGGAGGAAGGGCGGCGCCCGCACCGCGGGCGCCGTTGCACCGGTGCCGTCAGGCACCCAGGGCGGCACAGCAGGCGCCGCAGCAGGCGCCGGCGCGGCCGGGGACTTCGATGGTCTGCTGGCTTGCGATACGGATCTTCATGTCGATTCCTCTTGCTGTCGGGGTTGGGGTTGGGGTTGGGGTTGGGGTTGGGGTTGGGGTTGGGGTTGGGGTTGGGGTTGGGACAGGGAATATCTGCAAGCCCCTGCGCGCCATATCGCACGTGCAGGAGCGTCCACAGCATAAGCAGTGGCGCCCTCCGGCGCAGCGTGACGGATTGCCGCAACCCCGATCGCCTCCGGCCCGTGCGCTGTCAGGCCCTGCCCGCCAGGCAGTCCACCACCTCCTCGTCGCTGACCTGCGGGAACGACAGATAGTGGTGCCCCACCGCCTGGAAGCCTGCCGGCGCGTACAGGCAGACCACTTCGTCGGCATACGCCTGCACCTCCCGCAGGCCATCGGGCGCTGCCACCGGCACCGCGCATACCAGCCGCGCCGGCGCCTGCGCGCGCACGGCGTGCAGCGCGGCGATCATGGTGGCCCCGGTGGCCAGCCCGTCGTCCACCACGATGGCCACGCGGCCGGCCGCAGAGGGTGCCGCCGCACGGCCCGGCGTATAGCGCGCGCGCCGCTGCCGGATGCGCTCCAGTTCCTCGGCGCGCACGCGCTCCAGGTAAGCGCTGCCGGCAGTGGGCTCGGCGTAGGGCGCCAGATAGGTCCAGCCGTCTTCGGCCACGGCGCCCAGCGCGAACTCGGGGTCGCCCGGCGCGCCGAGCTTGCGCACCAGCACCACGTCCAGGTCCGCCTGCAGCGCGTCGGCCAGCACGCGCCCCAGCGGCACGCCGCCGCGCGGCAGGGCCAGTACCAGGGCACGCTGCCCGCGGTAGTGGCCCAGTGCATCGGCCAGCTGCGCGGCCGCGTCCTGCCTGTCTACGAATCGCATCTTCGGCCCCTCTTCCATTCACCGCCGCCCGCAAGGTGCCGCCGCGCGCTGGCAAGGCGCGCCGGCCTGTGGCGGCGCGGCCAGCAGCTCGGCCGGTTCGTTCCGCGCGGGAAAGCGCAACTGCAGGTCGAGCGCGCGCCCGCCCGGCTTGACCTCGATGCCGTGGGACTCGATGGTGACGCCATAGCGGATCACCGCGCGGTAGGTGCCCGGCTCCAGCTTGAGAAACAGGTAGGGGCCTTCGCTCAGCACCAGCAGCACGATCTCGCGCCGCGCGTTGAACAAGGTCACCGACACATCGGACAAGGACCCGTCGCCGCCACTGTCGAGGAAATGCATGCGCACATTGAAGCGCGGCGCGATGCGGCGCAGCGCGGCGGCCTCATCGCTGCCGATGCCGCCGGACACATAGGTGATCCCGTTCACATGGTGCAGCGGCGGCACACCGCCTTCCTGCATGGCTGGCGCGTCCGCCGCGATGCCGACGACCGGCACGCCGGCCGCCAGCGCCAGGCCGGTGATGCCGAGCAGACTCAGTTTCCTTGCAAAGGCGCGCATGCTGCCCTCCTCGCTGGTTGGAGGCGTCGGGCGCCCCGGCCGGCGCATGCAGAGCGGACGGGGCCACGCCGCGATGCTTGCTACGAGACTAGGCCATGCGGCGCGGCAGGGCTTGGCGTGGATCAAGAAAGACGTGCGTGCGGACAGGATGCGCCCAAGCCGCTTGAGCCGGCCGACGGGTGTGCTCCCTTTCCGCTCATGGGAGAGGGGCTGGGGGTGAGGGCAGGCGCTGGCTGGCCGTGGTGGCTGGGATCGCACCATCGGCTTCGTTTCCGTGCTCGCGTGCTGGATCACACCGTTGGCTTCGCTGGATGCGGCGCCTTGCTAAACCACCCCTCTCCCCCACACTCTCCCCGTGCGGGGAGAGGGAGCCAAGACACTATGCTTGGCGCTCGGTGTTGGTGCATCTCGCCGGCTTGGTCCCGCGCGGCGGTGATCAGGGGAAAATCCGCGAAATGCTCGGCGAGATCGATGCGCTCGCCCGCCGGCGCCGTCAGGCAGACCAGTTCGTCAGCCAGCGGGCGCACCTTGGCCAGCCCTTGCGCGGGCGCGGCCGGCGCGGTATCCGCCCTGGGCCTGGGCGGGCGCAGCCAATCCGGGCCGGCGCAAGCCGCGCAAGCGGCGCACAGCACGAGGCCGGCGCAGCACCTCGCACACCCGCGCCATCGGCCATGCCGTTCTCGGACCGCCTGCCGCTTCCGCTCCATGTTCCACCTCCTGTCCGCGCCGTCCGCTGGCACGGCCGTGCCATTTGCGCGCCCCTGACCATGGAAAGGCTAGGCGAGCGTCGTCCGCGCGGCTTGACCCGGATCAAGCCAGCCGCACGCGGCACGCCTACGCTGTATGCATAGGGCAGGGCCGGGATCGCACCCCCTGCTGCACGGAGAGCCTTCATGTATCGACGCATCTTGCTCGCCATCGACGGCGGTGCCTGTGCCGCCACCGTGCTCGCCCAAGCCATCGAACTGGCTCGCGCCAGCGGGGCGGAGATGCGACTGCTCCATGTCGCCGATGACAGCGACGTGTTCTTCGAGGGCAGCGACGGCGCCCAGGCCACGGCGCCGCACAGCGCCAACGCGCACGGGCTGCGTCTGCTGGGCGAGGCCGCTGCCCGCTGCGCCGAGGCCGGCGTGGCCCACACCACGCGCCTGCTCGAACGGCCGGACAGCACCGGGCAGGTCGCCGCCGCCATCGCCGCCGAGGCCGAGGCCTGCAACGCCGATCTCGTGGTGCTCGGCACCCACGGCCGGCGCAGCCTCGGCGAACGGATGCTGGGCAGCGTGGCGCACAGCGTACTGACGAAGACGAGCCGGCCGGTGCTGCTGGTGCGGGCTGACTAGACCACTCTCAAGTCCGCTGCTTCTTATGGTTGCGGCTGGATCAGGCGGATCTGGTTATTGTTCATGTCGGCGACATAGATAGTGCCGCTGGCATCGACCGCGATGCCGGTCGCTCCCCAGAATGACGCAGCCTTGCCGTAGCCGTTAGCCGAGCCAGTCTTGCCAGAGCCCGCCAGCGTAGTCACGACACCCGCCGCAGTAACTTTGCGGATCGCACTATTATCGGTGTCCGCCACATAGACGTTACCCCTCGCGTCGAGCGCCAGGGCATACGGGAACTGGAACACTGCCGCAGTGCCCGTGCCGTCGACGAAGCCAAAGGTGCTCGAACCGGCCAGCGTGGTGACGACGCCGCCTATCGGGGTGATGCTGCGGATCCTGCTGTTTCCGGTATCGGCCACATAGACGTTGCCGCTGGCATCCACCGCCACGCCAAGCGGATTGGAGAAGCTTGCGGAGGCGCCGGTGCCGTCAGCGGAGCCGGCGGTGCTCGAGCCGGCCAGCGTGGTGACGACGCCCAGCGGGGTGATCTTGCGGATCTGATTGTTGCCGGAGTCGGCCACGTAGACATTGCCGCCCGCGTCCACCGCGACGCCATGCGGATTCCTGAATGACGCGGCGGCGCCGGTGCCGTTGGCGAAGCCGGCGGTGCCGGACCCGGCCAGCGTGGTGACGACGCCCCCCGGGGCGATCTTGCGGATCTTGTTGTTGTTGGCGTCGGCCACGTAGACATTGCCACCCGCATCCACCGCGATCCCGTTCGGGCCCGAGAACGATGCAGCGGCGCCGGTGCCGTCGGTGGAGCCCGACGTGGTGGAGCCGGCCAGCGTGGTGACGACGCCCGCCGGGGTGATCATGCGGATTTCGCTATTCCCTGAATCCGTCACGTACAGGTTGCCGCTGGTATCGAGCGCTACGCCATACGGGCTCTTGAACGACGCGGCGGTCCCGCTGCCGTCGGCGGCGCCCGCCGTGGTGGAGCCCGCCAGGGTGGACACCCGCGCCTGCACTGCACCGCAGGTAATCGCCACGTTCGTCACAGCGGCCGCGGCGATGCCGCTGCCATGGCTCACCGAGCAGGTTTGCCCGAGCGGCTGCGTGCCGATCGTGACCGCATAAGCGCTGTTGGGCGCAACAGGCGCGGCGAAGGTGAAGGCGCCGTTGGCGCTCAGTGTCAGCAGGGCGGCGCCGTTGTTCAACAGTTGCAGCGAGAAGCCGCTGGCAAGGCCGTTGACTGCACCGCCGATGGTGTACCCGGGGCTGGGGCTGGCGCTGGTGCTGGTGCCAGGGGAGGAGCCGGCGCTCTGGGGATCGTCACCGCCGCCCCCGCAGGCGGCGAGGCACAGGCACAGCGACGCGATGGCTGGCTGAAGCAAGGGAAAAGGGAGGGTGGCATGCTTCTTCATGTCTTCTTTCTCAGCGTGGAGGGGAACAAGGACGGCAACAGGCCGGGAATGCCTGATAGGCGCCGATGCTAGCGAGACGCCCGCCGGCAAAGCTGACAAGTCCTGACACCCGCCGACAGCGGAATCGGGCAGGCAGGGCACGCCTGATCGGGCAGCCCGGGCATGTCAAGGAGCGCCTGCAACGCCGTTACACGGCGCCGGAAGCACATTCGCCAGCGCGGTTTGACCTGGCGCAAACGCAGCACGCAGCGCGCCGCCCGGCGCCGGTGCAGCGGCTATATTTGCCTGCGCACGGGCCGCGGCATCCGCGCGGCGGCCACGACAGGCACGGCGCCCACGGTGCCCACGCACGGGAGACGAAATCATGCTGAGCCCGCACGAAATCGCGACGCTGATGGTACTGGGCCATCCACAGCCGCCAGCCGGCATGGATCCCGAGGACATTCGTGTGCTGGTCGAGCGCCGCCTGGTGCAGCTCGATGCCCAGGCGCCAGCCCAGCGCATCCAGCTCACCCACGAAGGCCTGCGCCTGCTGCAGGCCGTGCGCAGCCGCCGCGCTGCGCCGGACGCGGCGGCGCGCTGGCTGGCGTGAGCGCCAGAGCGCATCGCGGCTCGCCGCCATACCAGGACAGCCCCCCATGAAGCCGATGGAATCGCGCCGGCAGTTCTCCCTTTGGTACCTGGCCGCGGCCATGCTGGCCATGTTTGCGCTACAGGCCTATCTCTTCTCCGGCGAGGTGGAGACGCTGCCCTACAGCGACTTCAAGGCGCTGCTGCACGCCGGCAAGATCGAGGAAGTGTCGGTCGGCGAGCAGGTCATCAGCGGCACCTTCTCCACCGCCGGCATCGACGACGTGCTCGGCAAGGCGCGCGCCGAAGCCGCGCGCGGCCACGGCGACGGCCCGCGCGCCTTCAGCAGCGTGCGCGTGGCCGATCCCTCGCTGGTGCAGGAGCTGGAAGCTGCCCACGTGCGTTTCACGGGTCAGATGGATAACAAGGTGCTCGGCACCGTGCTCTCCTGGGTACTGCCGGCGCTGATCTTCTTCGCCATCTGGAGCCTGCTGATCCGCCGCATCGGCGGCGCCGCCGGCGGGCTGATGGAGATCGGCAAGAGCAAGGCCAAGGTCTATATGCAGACCGAGACCGGCGTGACCTTCGCCGATGTCGCCGGCATCGACGAAGCCAAGCAGGAACTGGCGGAGATCGTCGACTTCCTCAAGGAGCCGGGCCGCTACCAGCGCCTGGGCGGCAAGATTCCCAAGGGCGTGCTGCTGCTCGGCGCGCCGGGCACCGGCAAGACGCTGCTGGCGCGGGCGGTGGCCGGCGAGGCCGGAGTGCCCTTCTTCAGCCTGAGCGGCGCCGACTTCGTCGAAATGTTCGTCGGTGTCGGCGCGGCACGCGTGCGCGACCTGTTCCAGCAGGCCGAGACGCGCGCGCCCTGCATCATCTTCATCGACGAACTCGACGCGCTGGGCAAGACCCGTGCCCTCAACGCGGTGGGCGGCAACGAGGAGCGCGAGCAGACGCTGAACCAGTTGCTGGTGGAGATGGATGGCTTCGACACCAACAAGGGCGTGATCCTGATGGCGGCCACCAACCGGCCGGAGATCCTTGACCCGGCCCTGCTGCGGCCCGGCCGCTTCGACCGCCACATCGCGCTGGACCGGCCCGACCTGCGCGGGCGCGAGCAGATCCTCAAGGTGCATGCCAGGCGCGTGACCCTCGGCCCCGACGTCGAACTCGCCGCGCTGGCCGCGCGCACCCCCGGCTTCGCCGGCGCCGACCTCGCCAACCTGGTCAACGAGGCCGCGCTGCTGGCCGCGCGCGAGGGCAAGGCGGCGGTCTCTATGTCCGACTTCGATGCGGCGCTGGACCGCATCGTGGGCGGCCTGGAGCGCAAGAACCGCGTGATGAACGCGCTGGAAAAGGAAACCATCGCCTACCACGAGGCCGGCCATGCCATCGTGGCGGAGCTGCGCCCGCATGCCGACCGCGTCACCAAGATCTCCATCATCCCGCGCGGCATCGCGGCGCTCGGCTACACGCAGCAGACCCCGGCCGAGGACCGCTACCTGCTCAAGCGCAGTGAACTGCTCGACCGCCTCGACGTGCTGCTGGGCGGTCGCATCGCCGAGGAACTGGTGTTCGGCGACGTCTCCACCGGCGCACAGGACGACCTGCAGCGCGCCAGCGACATGGCGCGCCGGATGATCACCCAGTTCGGCATGGACGAGGCGCTCGGCCTGGCCACCTACGAAAGCCCGCCCAATCCACTCTTCTCCAGCAGCGGCCTGCCGCAGCGCGAGCGCAAGGAGTACAGCGAACGCACCGCGCAGATGATCGATGCGCAGGTACGCAAGACGCTGGCCGAGGCCGGCCTGCGCGTGCGCGCCACGCTGGCCGGCCAGCGCGCCCGGCTCGACGCGCTGGCGCGGCTGCTGCTGGAACGCGAGGTAGTCGACCGCAACGATCTCGACCGCCTGCTGAGCGGCAAGGTGCTGCCGCTGCCGCCCGCGCGGCCGCAGGCGGACAGTACACCCGGGCGCGCCGCGCCAAGGCCGGATCAGGACCTGCAGCAACCCTGAGGCCGCGCCGCGCAGGCTGCGCTACACCACGCCCTCGCGCTTCAGCGCTTCCAGCTCGGCCGCGCCCAGCCCGAGCGCGCCGTAGACCTCCGCATTGTGCTCGCCCACGCCCGGCCCGCTGCGCGCGGGCGCCGGTGCGTGGCCGGAGAAGCGCGGCACCACGCAGGGCGCGGGGATGCTGCCGAGGTCCGGGTCGGGCAGGCGCACGATGGCCTCGCGCGCCTGGAAATGCGGGTCGTCGACGATGTCCGCGATGGTGAAGATCTTGGAGAAGGGGATCTCCGCCGCGGCCAGCACGGCGGCGAGGTCGGCGTAGCGCTGCGCGGCGAACCAGGCACGGATCTCCGCGTCGAGCGCTTCCAGGTTGGCGGTGCGCAGCGGATTGCTGGCGAAGCGCGCATCGTCGCCAAGGTCGGGCCGGCCCATGGCGCGGCACAGGCGGCGGAAGATCGGGTCCGACGACGCCACCAGCGACACCCACTGGCCGTCGGCGCAGGCGTACATGTTCGACGGCGCGGTATAGGTGGCGCGGTTGCCGGCGCGCTGGCGCACCACGCCGAGCTGTTCGTACTCGACCGCGAGCGGTTCGAGCAGGCGGAACAGGGCCTCGGTGGCCGACAGGTCGATCTCGCGGCCGGGCATGCCGGCGCTTTCCGGACGGCGGCGCTCGGCCATGGCGCTGGCGATGGCGAAGGCGCCGAACAGCCCGGCAACCATGTCGCCCATCGGATAGTTCATGTGCAGCGGCGGGCCGCCCGGCTCGCCGGCGAGGTTGGTGAAGCCGCTCATGGCCTCGAAGATGCGCGCGAAGCCGGCGCGCCCGGCATAGGGGCCGGTCTGGCCGAAGCCGGTCAGGCGCAGCACGGTCAGGCGCGGGTTGGCCGCATGCAGCGTGGCCAGGTCCAGCCCCCAGCGGTCCAGCGTGCCGGTGCGGAAGTTCTCCACCAGCACGTCGAATTCCGGCAGCATGCGCAGGAACAGGGCGCGCCCGGCGGGCTGGCGCACGTCCAGCGTGATGCCGCGCTTGCCGCGGTTGGTCACCTTCCAGTACAGCGGCAGCGTGTCCTTGACCGGGGCGAGACCGCGCAGCGGGTCGGGGCCGCCGGGCAGCTCCAGCTTGACCACCTGCGCGCCCATGTCGGCGCACAGGGTGCTGGAGAACGGCGCGGCCACCACGGTGGCCATGTCGAGGATGCGGATGCCCGCCAGCGGGCCCGCGCCATGCGCCGCGGCGGCGCCTTGCTTCGTCGTCATGGTTGTCTCGTCAGGTCTCAGGGGCGCAGTCCCTGGGTGAAGATGCGGCGCGCCAGCGTGGCGCGGTGCAGTTCGGAGGCGCCGTCGTAGATGCGGAAGGGGCGCAGCTCGCGCTGGATCATCGATACCGGCGTGTCGTCGGAGATGCCGAGCGCGCCCAGGATCTGCACGGCGCGATCGGCCACGCGCCAGACCGCTTCCGACACGAAGATCTTGGCCATGGCCGACTCGTGCTTGACCGACTGCCCGGCATCCATGCGGCGCGCGCAGTCCTGCACCAGCAGGCGGCTGGCGTGCAGGTCGATGTGCGAATCGGCCACCATGGCCTGCACCTGCTGCAGGTCGGCCAGGCGCTGGCCGAACGACTCGCGGCGCAGGGCGTAGTCCTGCGCGATCTCCATCGCGCGCGCAGCGCGCCCGATGAAGCGCATGCAGTGCGACAGCCGCGCCGGCTCCAGGCGCGCCTGCGCGTAGGCGAAGCCCTGGCCGGGCTCGCCCAGCACGGCGCCGTCGCCGACCTCGCAGCGCTCCAGCAGGATCTCGCCATGGCCGCCGACCTGGTAGCCGTCCATGCCCGGGATATTGCGCAGCAGCCGGTAGCCAGGATTGCCGGTATCGACCAGGAACAGCGTGGCGCCGTCCCCGGTGCGCGCCAGCACGATGGCGAAGGCGGCGCCGACCGCGCCGCTGATGAACCACTTGTGGCCGTCGATCACCCACTTGCCGGGCGCGCCGCCGCGGCCCGGCACGCGTGTGGCGGTGGTGCGCAGCATGGCGGGATCGGAGCCCGCGCCGGGTGCCGGCTCGGTCATGGCGAAGCAGGAGCGCAGCTCGCCGCGCACCAGCGGCATCAGGTAGGCCTCGCGCTGTGCCGGCGTGCCGTGACGCAGCAGGTTGACCATGTTCGGCTGGTCGGGCGGCGCGCAGTTGAGCGCCGGCGCGCCGAGGAAGCTGCGGCCGGCCTCTTCGAGGATGGCGGCGCGCTGCTGCCAGTCCAGGCCGAGGCCGCCGATCTCCACCGGCAGGTGCGGGGCGTAGATGCCGGCGGCGCGCGCGATGGCGCGCAGCTCGGCCACCGCCGCGTCGAGCCGGCCGACATCATGGGCCAGCGCGGGATCCTCGCGCGGGATGGCATGCTGCTCGATAAAGTCGCGCACCTTGGCGCGCAGCGCGTCCAGTTCGGCGGGGGCGGTCATGGCGGCAGGCTCCACGGCGCTCACTCCAGGCTGGTGCCGGTAGCCTTGACCAGCGCCGCCCACCAGCTGGTCTGGGCACGGATCTGCTGCGCGAACTGTTCCGGCGTATTGCCGACCGGCTCGGCGCCGAGGTCGGTCAGGCGCTTGCGCAGCGCGGGCTGGGCCAGGATCTTCACCACCGCGCCATGCAGGCGGGCGATCACCTGCGGCGGCGTGCCGGCCGGCACCATCAGCCCCTTCCAGGCGGTCACCACGAAGCCCTTGAGCCCGGCCTCCTCGGCGGTCGGCAGGTCCGGCAGCGCGCTCGCGCGCTGCTCGCTGGCCACCGCCAGCGCGCGCAGCCGGCCCGCCTGCACCTGGGGCAGCAGCGCCGGCATATTGTCGATCAGCAGCGTGATGTGGCCGGCCACCAGGTCGGCCACCGCGGGACCGGTGCCCTTGTAGGGCACGTGCTGCAGCTTGAGCCCGGCGCTGCGATTGAGCAGTTCGCCGGCAAGCTGGGCCGGGCTGCCGTTGCCGGGCGAGCCGAAGGTGAGCGAGTCCGGATGCGCCTTGGCGTAGGCGACGAACTCCTTGACGTTGCGCACCGGCAGCGCGGCGTTGACCGCCATCAGGTTGTGCTCGCGCGCGATCATGGTGACCGGCGCCAGGTCGCGCAGCGGGCTGAACGGCATGTGCGCGTACAGGCTGGGATTGATCACGGTCGGGCCGGCCGCGGCCAGCAGCAGCGTGTAGCCGTCCGGCGCGGCCTTGGCCACCGCTTCGCCGCCGATGTTGCCGCCGGCGCCCGGCTTGTTTTCCACGATGACGGTCTGGCCGAGCTCGGCGCGCAGCTGCTCGGCCAGCAGGCGCGCGACGAGATCGGTGGAGCCGCCCGGCGCGAACGGCACCACCAGGCGGATCACGCGGTTCGGATAGGTGGCGGCGGCCTGCGCCTGCGCGGGCGCCGGCTGGCACAGCAGCCCCAGCAGCAGCGGGGCGGCGGCAATGAGGAACTTGAACATGGCGGAGGTCTCCTGCGGGGGCTCAGCGCGCGGCCTGGGCCAGCGTGCGCCTGGCGATATTGAGCTGGTGGATCTGGCTGGTGCCTTCGTAGAGGCGGAACAGGCGCACGTCGCGGTAGAAGCGCTCGATGCCGAAGTCGGCGATATAGCCGTAGCCGCCGAACATCTGCACGCAGCGGTCGGCCACGCGCCCGCACATCTCGGAGGCGAAGTACTTGCAGATCGAGGCCTGCATCGTCACGTCCTCGCCGCGGTCGCGCTGGCGCGCCGTTTCGAGGATCAGCGCGCGCGCGGCGTGGATCTCGGTCTGGCAGTCGGCGATCATCGCCTGCACCAGCTGGAAGTCGGCCAGCGGCTGGCCGAACTGCTTGCGGCCGCTGACGAAGCGCAGCGCCTCGTCGAGCATGCGGATGGCGGGCCCGGTGCACAGCGCGGCCAGGTGGATGCGCTGCTTGTTGAGCACCTTCATC
This sequence comes from Cupriavidus sp. USMAHM13, assembly GCF_001854285.1. NCBI lineage: Bacteria > Pseudomonadati > Pseudomonadota > Betaproteobacteria > Burkholderiales > Burkholderiaceae > Cupriavidus > Cupriavidus sp. USMAHM13. Next base: position 874,257 of record NZ_CP017752.1, on the reverse strand, counting down.
GCGGTGCGGAAGCCCTGTCCCTCGATGCCGCCGATCAGGTTGGCGGCCGGCACGCGGCAGTCCTGGAAGTGCACCTCCGACACCGGCGAGCCGGCCTGCCCCATCTTCTGGTAGGGCGCGCCGGTGGTCAGCCCCGGCGTGCCGCGCTCGACGATGAAGGCGGAGATGCCGGCCGCGCCGGCCTGCTGCGGATCGGTGCGCGCCATCACGGTGAAGAGGCCGGCGATGGGTGCGTTGGTGATGAAGCACTTGGTGCCGTTGAGCACGTAGTGGTCGCCTTCGCGGCGCGCGCTGGTGGCGAGCGCGGTGGCATCGGAGCCGGCCTCGGGCTCGGTGAGGGCGAAGGCGCCGGTCAGCTCGCCGCGGGCCAGGCGCGGCAGGTAGCGCTGCTTCTGCTCCGGCGTGCCGTCGGCCACCAGCGCCTCCGAGCCGATGCCGGTATTGGTGCCGACGCGCGCGCGGAAGGCGACCGAACACTGCGACAGTTCGATCGCCGCCAGCACCAGTTCCTCGGTGCTCATGCCCGCGCCGCCGTAGGCCTCGGGGATCGAATAGCCGAACAGGCCCTGCGCGGCCATCGCGTCGACCAGCGCCGGCGGCACTTCGTCGCGCGCGGCCACCTCGGCCTCTTGCGGGATCAGGCGCTCGCGCACGAAGCGGCGCAGGCTGTGCAGGAAGGCGTCGAAGGCGCCGGGGTCGCGGATCATCTGTCTGTCTCCATCGTGCTGTGCATCGTTCCGTGCCGCCGGGGCAGCAGGTCAGGCACAGCCTAGCAGCGGGGCCCGGAATGCGAGACCGCTGTTTCGATATCCGGAACGCGCGCCGCGCCGGCCCGCGCGGCGCGGCGTATGATCGAGCCGAGCCGCTGCCTGCCCCTGCAGCGCCTCCACCCGCCTCCAGCCAACGCCACCGCCGCCGCCCGTCGCCGTCCGCATGCCGCCGCGCCCACGCCATCCCGACCACGAGTTCTCCACCACGCTGGCGCATGGCCTGGCCTTGCTGCAGTGCTTCCGCGTCGGCGAGCCGATGCTCGGCAATGCCGAGCTGGCGGCGCGCACCGGGCTGTCGCGCGCCACCATCAGCCGGCTGACCTATACGCTGGCGGCGCGCGGGCTGCTGCTGTACGACCAGCAGTACCGCCGCTACCGGCTCGGCCCCACCGCGCTGTCGCTGGGCTATCCGCTGCTGGCGGGACTGCGCGTGCGCCAGGTCGCGCGGCCGCGCATGCGCGCGCTCGCCGACGAGGTCGGCGGCTCGGTCTCGCTGGGCATGCGCGACCGCCTGCAGATGGTCTACGTCGAGACCAGCCGCGGCCACGACGCGGTCGCCTTCCGGCCGGACATCGGCGCCGCGCTGCCCATGTTGAGCACGGCCATGGGCCGCGCCTGGCTGGCGCGCGCGGGGGCCGAGGCGCGCGCACCGGTGCTGGAGGCGCTGCGCGCCGGCGAACCGGAGCTATGGGAGCGCTGCGCCGGCGCCGTGGCGCAGGCCTGCGACGACCTCGCCGCGCTGGGCTTCTGCCGCTCGCGCGGCGACTGGCAGCGCGACGTGCACGCGGTGGCGGTGCCGATGCGCGCCGAGACCGACGGCGAGATCCTGGTCTTCAATTGCGGCGTGCCGGCGCTGCGCATGACGCCGCGCAAGCTCGAGCGCGAGATGGGCCCGAAACTGGCGCGGCTGGTGGCGGCGGTGGAGGCGGACCTGGAGCAGGACCTGGAGCGCCGGCATGGCGGCTGAAGCGGAAAGCGGGCGCGACCCGCAGTTCGCCAGCACGCTGGCCAAGGGCCTCGACATCCTGCTGGCCTTCCGCCCAGGCGAGACGCTGCTGGGCAACCGGGAGCTGGTGCTGCGCACCGGCCTGTCCAAGTCGGCCGTGGCGCGGCTCACGCATACGCTGACGGTGCTCGGCTACCTGCGCCACGAGCGCGCGCTGGGCAAGTACCGGCTCGGCGCGGCGGTGCTGGCGAGCGGCTATCCGCTGCTGGCCGGCATGCATATCCGCCAGGTCGCGCGGCCGCTGATGAAGGCGCTGGCCGACGAACTGGGCGGCGCGGTATCGCTCGGCGTGCGCGACCGCACGCAGATGCTGTACGTGGAGACGGCGCGCTCCACCGAGGAATTGCTGACCGCGCCGGACATCGGCGCGGCGGTGCCGATGCTGAGCACCGCCATCGGCCGCGCCTGGCTATGCCGCTGCGGCGCCGCCGAGCGCGAAGCCGTGCTGAACCGGCTGCGCCTGCACGATGCCGAGGCGGTGCGGCGCGCCATGCCGGCGCTGGCCGCGGCGCGCGAGAGCCTGGAGCGGCGTGGCTTCTGCTCCAGCCCGGCCGAATGGCACCCCGACGTCTACGGCTTCGCCACGCCGCTGTGCGCGCAGGTCGACTCGCAGTGGTTCGTGCTCAATTGCGCGGTGCACCGCAAGCGCGGCCGCTTCGCCACCGTCGAGGCCCAGGCGGGCGCGCGCCTCGCCGCGCTGGCGCACGGCCTGGAGCGGCTGCTGGGCCTGCGCTGAACGCGCCGCCGGTCCCTCAATGCAGGCGGAACACGGCGATGGCGCCGTCGAGCGAACGCGCCTGCTCCTCCAGCGCGGCGGCCGCGGCGGCGGCCTCCTCGACCAGGGCGGCGTTCTGCTGCGTCGCCTCGTCCATCAGCGTGACCGCCTTGTTGACCTCGTGGATGCCGGTGCTCTGCTCCTTCGAGGCCGCGGCGATCTCGCCCATGATGTCGGTCACGCGGCGGATCGAGGCGACGATATCGGCCATCGTGCTGCCGGCGCGCTCGGCCAGCGCGCTGCCCGCTTCCACCTTGGTCTGCGAGGCCTCGATCATGGCCTTGATCTCCTTGGCGGCGGCGGCGCTGCGCTGAGCCAGGCTGCGCACTTCGCCGGCCACCACGGCGAAGCCGCGGCCCTGCTCCCCCGCGCGCGCCGCTTCCACCGCGGCATTCAGCGCCAGGATGTTGGTCTGGAAGGCGATGCCGTCGATCACGCCGATGATCTCCGTCACGGTGCGCGAAGCGGTGCTGATCTCGCGCATGGTCCGCACCACGTCGGACACCACCGTGCCGCCCTGCTGCGCGACTTCGGAGGCGCTGTCGGCGAGCTGGCAGGCCTGGCCTGCGTTGTCGGCGTTCTGCCGCACGATCGAGGTCATCTGCTCCATGCTGGCGGCGGTCTGCTGCAGCGAACTGGCCTGCTGCTCGGTGCGCTGCGACAGGTCGGCGTTGCCCGCGGCGATCTGCCGCGTGGCCGCCGAGATGGCGCCCGAGCCGTGGCGCACGCGCTGCACGGTCTCGGCCAGCGCGCCCTGCATGCGCGCCAGGCCATCCAGCAGGCGGCCCATCTCGTCGCGCCGCTGGTGGCGCACCGGCTGCGCCAGGTCGCCGGCGGCGATGCGGTCGAACTGGGCGACCGCCGCCTCCAGCGGGCCGACGATGGCCCGCAGCAGCGACCAGGCGCACCACGCGGCGACCGCCAGCGCCATCAGGATGGCGGCCAGCACCACCCAGCGGAAGCGGGCGTAGGCCGACTGGGAATCGTCGAAGTTGGCCTGCGACAGCTTGAGCTGCAGCTTGCCGAGCGCCTGGCTGGCGTCGTTGGCCGCGCGGAAGGCCTTGGAGACGCTCTTCTCCATCAGGGCATCGGCGCTGGCGCGGTCGCCGGCGCGCAGGGCGGCGATGATGTCGCGCAGGCTCTTGACGGCCGCCTCGCGCTGCGGCGCGAGCGCCTGGGCCAGGCGGTCCTCCTCGGCGTCGCGCGGCAGCGCCAGGTAGCGCTTCCAGGCCGCGTCGGAGCGGGTGATCAGCTCCTCGGTGCGGTCGAGCAGCGGCATCGCGTCCGCGTCGGACGGGTACAGCATCGACTTGTCCAGCGCGGTGCGCGCACGGGTCAGGCTCAGGTCGGACTCGCCCAGCGCCAGCGCGGACGGAAACTGGTTGGTGAAAGTCTGCTCGTGGGCGCGGTTGGCGTCGCGCAGGCCCAGCAGGCCCGCCGCGCCGACCAGCAGGGCAAGCAGGAACAACGTCGAGACGGACAGCAGCAGTCGGAGACGGATCGTCAGGCGGGAGGACATGGGGGCGGGGGCGAGTGCATGCAGGCGGTCTCCCGCGCTGCGCCCATCGCAGCACGGCCGCCGGCTATACGCCCCGGCTATCGGACGGTGCCGGGCGAACTTGAGCGGCGCGCCCGGGGGTGGCCCGTGGCTGTGGCGCATGCGCCGCACTCGCCGCACTCGCCGCACCGGAACCAGACCGGCTCGGCGGGCCACCTTCCGCCCCATGGCACGCCTGGCTGGCGTGACGGGCGCGGCACGCGGGGCATTCCGCGCCCTGTCTCAGCGCGCGGCGGCTTCGGGCGGCTTCGGGCGGCGCCGGCCAGCGGCGTGCCGAACACCGAGGCAAAGCCCGCGCTGATGCCGCCATCAGCAGGATGCGCCCGATCAGTAGGTTGTGGCCTCCCGCCACGGCGCCACCGGCGCGGGCGGCTTGCGGACTGCCGGCCTGCTGGGCGGCTACTGGCGGAGCGGCTACTGGCGGAGCGGCTACTTGCTGACCGAGAACGCGGGCAGTTCCAGGCCCTTGAACAGCGCCGGGCTCGGAGCCGCCTCCGACCTGGCCTGCGCCGAACAGCTGCGCCGGATCGCCTCCAGTTCGCGCTGGCCGACCTGTCCGCCCCGCTCGACGATGGCCTGGAACAGCCGCGAACCCGCGTCGTCGCAGGCGTGCAGGGCCTGCAGCGCGGGCCAGACGAAGTTGATGCCGACCAGCGCGGGAAGGCCGATCAGCAGGCAGGGTAAGGCGGACTTGAGCATGGGGGCGGTCAATGATGCGTTACAGCAAGGATTAACGGCGCCCGCCGCGCCAACTGAACCCGCCGCCGTCCCCGCCCTCCGTCCCCGCCTCTCCCGGCCGCCGCGCGAGGAGTCCTCCTGGCGCGCCGCCTCAATCCTTCGGCCGGAAGGTGATGGTGAAGCGTGTCGGCAGGCGGCCGTCGTCGGGCAGCGGGAAGGGCGCGGACAGCGCCACCGCGCGCATCACCGCAGTGTCCCAGCGCGCGTCGCCGCTGGACTGCACCAGCCGGGACTGCAGCAGGCTGCCGTCGCCGCGCAATTCCACCATCACCACGGCGGCAGGGTTGCCCGCGATCTCGGCGTCGACGCGCACGTTCGGCCGCACGCGCCGCCGCACCGCATCGGCGAAGGCGCGCGCCGACGACGTACCCGTGCCGGCAGCCGGCATGGGGGCCGCGGCGGCACCGGCGGCCGGCAGCAGGCCATCCAGGTCCTGCAGGCTCGCCTGTCCGGTGGCGGGCGGCGGTGCCTTGGCGGCAGCGGGCGCAGCCGCCAGCGACGCCACCGATGCCACCGATGCCACCGGCGCCTCGGTCTGCGATGGGACGGCCCGGCCCGCCGTGCCGGCGCCGGCACCTTCGAGCCGGCTGCCCTGGCCAAGGGCGATCTGGCGGCAGCCCGGCAGCATGTGGTCGCGGATCAGGCCGTTGGTCAGGTCCACCGCGAACACGGCGCCGCGCTCGGCCAGCGGGATCACGGTGCCGCCGCGCCCGAAGTCGAAGCTGCCGCGCCAGACCGGCCGATGCCCTTGCATGGCGCCCAGCGTGGCGAGATAGTGGATCGAAATGCGGTTGCCGCCGCCCATCATGACCACGCCGCCGCCATGGGCGATGGTCAGCAGCGTATCGGCGCGGAAATCGGCGGCGCGCTGGACCGGCGTGCGCTGGTCCAGTTCCAGCCCCGACAGTTCGACGAAACCGGCGGTATTGCCGCAGGCGCCGACGATCTCCTGGAACTTCTGCTGGAAGGCCTGCGAGAACTCGCTGCCCCAGCCCATGCCCGCGCCGGTGGCGACATAGATGCGGCCGGGCCGGGCGACATAGTCCGAGGCATGGTTGGTCTGCACCACGGTGGCAGGCGCGCAGCCGGCCAGCAGCACGGCGGCGAGCAGGGAGAGCGCCGCGGGCAGGCGCGGCACGGAGCATGGCGGGATCGGCAGCAGCATCGGCGGGCAGGGAGCGTGACGGATGGGCCCGATTCTACGGGAGCGCGGGGGCGGCATGGCGCGGTTCTGCCGAGCCCGCCCCGCCCTGCCGGGGGCGGCGCGCATCGGGCTCAGCGCAGCGCCGGCCGCGCCGCCAGGCCTCCTCCCTCGACACCGCGCGGCCATGGCTGCGCCAGCGGGAGGCGCAGCCGCGGCGCGCCCGCCAGCGACCGCGCCGCGTGCATGGCGATGCCGAAGCGGTCGTAGAAGGCCGACGCCAAGTCGCCCTGCGGCGGCCAGCCGGCCGCCCGCTTCACCTGGGCCGCGGCATGGCCTGCCAGGGTTTCGAACAGCGCACGCATCAGCCGCTGGGTGCGGCACAGCTCGGTCAGCGCCGTGCCTTCCGAGAACAGCATGCGGCGCAGCTGCGGCGGCGGGATATCGAGCAGCCTGGCGATGTCGCTCGCATTCCACGCGTGCTGCGGCTGCAGGAAGATGCGGCGCGAGAGTTGCCGGTGCAACGCGCCGTCGACCGCGGGCGGACGCGCCACATGCAGGGCCAGCGCACACGACGAAGGCTGCTCGCTGCTGCCATCGAGGCCGAGCTCGACCGGCTCGAAGGCATCGAGCAGGACCTGCTGCCCGGGCGCCAGCGCGCGCTCGAAGCCGCGCCGCCGGAGGATCACGCGGCCCTGCAGGGCGGCCACCGAGAGCGGGAATGCCGGCAGGAGATGGCGCAGGCTGAGGTGCTGGCAGGCGTGCAGATGGGCGTGCATGGGATGTGGGGGCAGACGGTTCCGGCTGCCATCATCGCCGCCGGCCGCCGTGGCCGCTATCTGCATTTCCCGAAGCTAACGTTCGGCCGGCCGTAACGCCCGCGCCGCTGCCGCCCTTCCCGCCGCCGCGCCTGCCACGGGGCGGCCCGATTCACTATAATCGCGGGACTGTCCGCCTGTCCCATCGCACCGCCGCCACCCGGCCGCGGCATGCCCTGGGCCCCATAACGATTCGAGCGATGCGCGCGATCCCCGCGATCCGCCCGCTCCGAGACACCGCCGCCCGCAGCAGTCATGCGCTTCGACCTGGTCGACCTGAAACTCTTCACGCATATCGCCGAGGCCAACAGCCTGACGCGGGGCGCGGAGCGCTCGCACCTCTCGCTCGCGGCGGCCAGCACCCGCATCAAGAACCTCGAGGAACACGTCGGCGTCAAGCTGCTCAGCCGCAGCAACCAGGGCGTGAAGGTCACCGGCGCCGGCGAGACCCTGCTGGCCCACGCGCGCCGCGTGATCCGCCAGCTCGAGCAGCTGAGCGGCGACCTGCAGGAGTACGCTTCCGGCGTCAAGGGCCATGTGCGCGTGCTGGCCAATACCACCGCGATGAGCGAGTACCTGCCCGCGGTGCTGCGCACCTATCTTGTCAACCACCCGGACGTGACCATCGAGATGCAGGAGCGCCTGAGCCCGGACATCGTACGCGCGGTGCAGGAGGGCATGGTCGACATCGGCATCGTCGCCGGCAATGTGCGCACCGAAGGCCTCGAGGTGATGCCGTACCGGCACGACCGCCTGGTGCTCGCCACCGCGCTGAGCCATCCGCTGGCGCAGCGCCGGCACGTCGGCTTCATCGACACGCTCGACTACGACTTCATCGGCCTGCCGGAGGCCAGCGCGATCCACAACTTCCTCAAGCGCGCCGCCGGCGACCTGCAGCGCGCGCTGCGCTGGCGCGTGCAGGTCAGCAACTTCGAGACCGCCTGCCGCATGATCGAAGCCAACGTCGGCATCGGCGTGCTGCCCGAGAGCACGGCCAGCCGCCACGCGCGCACCATGGCGCTGCAGATCGTGCGGCTGGAGGACGAATGGGCGGAACGCAAGCTGCAGATCTGCGTGGCCGATCTCGCCGCGCTGCCGGTCTTCGCGCGCAAGCTGGTGGACCTGCTGGTCGAGGACGGCCTCGGGCGCCAGGACTGAGCGGGGAAGACAGCCAACACCGCCGGCCAAGCATAGTGTCCTGGCTCCCTCTCCCCGCACGGAGAGGGCGGGGGTGAGGGGTGGTCTAGCAAGGCGCCAAGCCCAGCGAAGCCAACGGTGTGATCCAGCGCGCGAGCACAGAGACGAAGCCAACGGTGTGATCCAGCACGCAAGCACGGAAACAAAGCCGATGGTGTGATCCCACTCGCCACGGCCAGGCAGCGCCTGCCCTCACCCCCGGCCCCTCTCCCGCAGGCGGGAGAGGGGGGCAGACCAGCGGGGAGCCAACCGGCGCACCGCCGGCGGCTAGCGCGGCTCCGCCAGCATGCCGCGCAGCTGGAGCTTGAGCAGCTTGCCGCTCGCGGTGCGGGGAATGGTGGCGACGCGCAGGATGCGCTGCGGCCGCTTGTAGGGCGAGAGGCGTTCCTTCAGGTAGGCCTGCACCGCCGGCACGTCGAACGCTTGTCCTTCGGCCACCTCGACGAAGGCGACCACTTCCTCGTCGCCGTCCTGGCCCGGCATGCCGACCACCGCGGAGACGCGGATCGACGGATGCGCATTGAGCACCGACTCGACCTCGATCGGATAGACGTTGAAGCCCGAGCGGATGATCAGGTCCTTGGTGCGGCCGACGATGAAGAGCGCGCCGTCCTCGCCGAGCCGGCCGATGTCGCCGGTGTTGAGCCAGCCGTCGGGACGCAGCGCGTCGGCGGTGAGTTCCGGCGCGTGGTAGTAGCCGCGCATCACGCCCGGCCCCCTGACCCACAGCTCGCCCGGCGTGCCGGCCGGCACCGGCTGTCCGTCGGCGCCGACCACGCGCAGCTCCGCGCCCTCGACGATCTGGCCCGCCGAGCAGTCGGCGCGCGGCTGCTCCATGCGCGTGACGAACAGCGAGCCGGCGTACTCGGTCATGCCGTAGCCGTGGTGCAGCGGCAGGCCGAACAGGGCCTCCACCTCGCGCTTCAGCGTCAGGTCCAGCGGGCCGCCGCCGGTGTAGAGGTAGCGCAGCCGGCCCCACGGCTGCGCGCCGGGGCCCTGCGCGCCTGGGCCTTGCGCGCGTAAGTGGGCCAGGATGCGGCTGAACAGGGTCGGCACGCCCTGCAGGATGGAGATCTCGCCCGCGCGCAGCGCCGCCACCACGTCGGCGGCGCTGAAGCGGGCGCACAGGTACAGGCTGGCGCCGGCCTGGAAGGTGGACAGCAGCACCGTCGCCAGCCCGAACACGTGCGACATCGGCATCAGCGCATAGGCGCAGTCGTGCGGCCGCAGCCGGCGCGACGCCACCGTGACGCGGGCATAGTGCAGCAGGCCGCGGTGGGTGACCATCACCCCTTTCGGCTGCCCGGTGGTGCCGGAGGTATAGAGCAGCGCGGCGACCTCGCGCGCGACCGCTTCGGGCTCGCGCGGACTGGCCGTGTCGAGCGCGCCCGCCATCAGCGGGCCGAGGCCGGGCAGCACGCCCTCCAGCGCGCGGTAGCGCACGCCATGGCGCAGCGCGTCCGGCGACGCGCCATGGGTGAACAGCGCCAGGCGCGGCCGGCAGTGCGCATGGATCTCATCGACTTCGCGCTCCGACAGGCGCGCATTGACCACCACCGGCCAGGCGCCGAGCTCCGACAGCGCGAACAGCAGCGTGATCACCGCCAGGCAGTTCTCGGCGACGACCAGCACGCGATCGCCGGTGGCCACGCCCTGGTCCTGCAGGTAGGTGCGCGCCGCTTCCACGTTCGCCCACAGCTGCGCATAGGACACCGTGCGGCCGTCTTCGACCACGGCCGTATCGTCGGGGGCCAGCCCGGCGCGCTGGCGCGGGATATCGCTGATCCGCTGCGCGGTGGTGGGGGGCGGGGACATCTCGCTGGGGTTCCTGGGCAAGGCGGTCGATCGGCGGGCGGGGCCCGGCGGGCCCCGATGGGTGCCAGTGTAGGGTCGCCCGGGACGGGGTGCAATCGCCGGGCGTGACGTGCCCGGCGCGGGGCAGCCCGCCCCCGCCCGGGGGAGGGCCGGCCGGGGCTCAGAACGAGCGCGGCAGGCCGAGGATGTGCTCGGCCACGTAGGAATAGATCAGGTTGGTCGAGATCGGCGCCACCTGGTACAGGCGCGTCTCGCGGAACTTGCGCTCCACGTCGTACTCGCAGGCGAAGCCGAAACCGCCATGGAACTGCAGGCAGGCGTTGCCGGCCTCCCAGCTCGCCTTGGCCGCCAGGTACTTGGCCATGTTCGCCTGGGCGCCCATCGGCTGGTGTGCGTCGAACAGCTCGCAGGCCTTCCAGCGCATCAGGTTGGCGGCCTCCAGCTCGATGAAGGTCTCGGCGATGGGGAACTGCACGCCCTGGTTCTGGCCGATGGGGCGGCCGAACACCTGGCGCTCCTTCACGTACTGGGTGACGCGGTCCATGAACCAGTAGCCGTCGCCGATGCATTCGGCGGCGATCAGGGTGCGCTCGGCATTGAGGCCGTCGAGGATGTACTTGAAGCCCTTGCCCTCCTCGCCGATCAGGTTCTCCTCGGGAATCTCCAGGTCCTCGAAGAACAGTTCGTTGGTCTCGTGGTTGACCATGTTCGGGATCGGACGCACGATCATGCCCTTCTTCTGCGCCTCATGCAGGTCCACCATGAAGATGGACATGCCCTCGCTCTTCTTCTTGACCTCGGCCAGCGGCGTGGTGCGCGCCAGCAGGATCATCCAGTCGCTGTGCTGCACGCGGCTGATCCATACCTTCTGGCCGTTGACGACGTAGCGCCCGTCCTTCTTCTCGGCCTTGGTCTTGATCTTGGTGGTGTCGGTGCCGGTGGTCGGTTCGGTCACGCCCATGGACTGCAGGCGCCACTCGCCGGAAGCGATCTTGGGCAGGTACTTCTGCTTCTGCGCTTCGGAGCCGTGGCGCAGCAGCGTGCCCATGTTGTACATCTGGCCGTGGCAGGCGCCGGAGTTGCCGCCGCAGCGGTTGATCTCCTCCATGATGACCGAGGCCTCGGTCAGCCCCAGGCCGGAGCCGCCGTACTCCTGCGGGATCAGCGCGGCCAGCCAGCCGGCCTTGGTGAGCGCGTTGACGAAGGCCTCGGGATAGGCACGCTGCTCGTCCACCTTGCGGAAGTACTCGTCCGGGAACTCGGCGCACAGCGCGCGCACCGCGTCGCGGATTTCCTGGTAGTTGTTGGATTGGGTCTGCTCGATCATGGAAACGTTCGGCGTGTTGGCTGTTCAGGGCCCCCGGGCTTGCCGCGCAAGCGCCGGCGGTGCGGCGGCGCGGGCCGGCACGGCGGCGGCGGGCCGCTGCCCGCACACGCCGGACCCGGTCCACGCCCGTGTCTGGTACGTCAGGTCCGCATGGTCGGGCCAGTCGGCCGCCGGCGCAATCAGCGTTTGCGGAAGCGCGTCTTCGCGTGTGCTTAAGTCCTGCCCGGGTCGCGCCGGGATCGCGCCGGGATCGTGCCCCCCGCGGCGCCGCGCCAGGCCGCTCCGCCGCCGCCTTGCACTTCACTTCCACCCCACGGTCGCGCCCCACTTTCACCATTGCCGAAGGCGGCCATTGGCATTGTCGAATAGCGCAAAACGCCGTTTGGCGAGATCCTGCCGGCAATTTCCGTACACAAGAGAGGGATCGACATGGCAGGCATGATGCAGGACAAGGTGGTGGTGGTGACGGGCGCCGGCGGCGGCATCGGGCGCGATATCGCCCTGGCCATGGCCGCCGAGGGCGCCAAGGTGGTGGTCAACGACATCGGCACCTCGACCAACGGCGAAGGCCAGGATGCCGGTCCCGCGCAGCGCGTGGTCGAAGAGATCCAGGCCGCCGGCGGCCAGGCGGTGGCCAACACGGACAGCGTGTCGGAAGCCAACAGCGCGGCCCGCATCATCGCCTGCGCCGTGGACACCTTCGGCCGCGTCGACGGCGTGGTGAACAACGCCGGCATCCTGCGCGACCGCTTCTTCCACAAGATGAGCGTGGACGAATGGGACGCCGTGCTCAAGGTGCACCTGTACGGCAGCTACTACATGAGCCGCGCCGCCGCCAACCACTTCAAGGAGCAGGAGGGCGGCGCCTTCGTGCACATGACCTCGACCTCGGGCCTGATCGGCAACCTGGGCCAGGCCAACTACAGCGCCGCCAAGCTCGGCCTGGTGGCGCTGTCCAAGAGCATCGCGCTGGACATGCAGAAGTTCAACGTGCGCTCCAACTGCATCGCGCCGTTCGCCTGGAGCCGCATGATCGGCTCGATCCCCACCGACACGCCCGAGCAGCAGGCGCGCGTGGCCAAGATCCAGCAGATGACGCCCAACAAGATCGCGCCGCTGGCCGTCTACCTGCTCTCCGACGCTGCCCGCGAGGTCAATGCCCAGGTCTTTGCCGTGCGCAACAACGAGATCTTCGTCATGAGCCAGCCGCGCCCGCTGCGCTCCGTGCACCGCAGCGAAGGCTGGACGCCCGGCTTCATCGCGGAACACGGCATGCCGGCGCTCAAGGCCGCCTTCGTGCCGATGGAGCGCTCGGGCGACGTGTTCTGCTGGGATCCGGTCTGAGCCGACGCGAGCGGCAGGAACCACCCGGCAGCACCCGCAGAACCCGCAGAGCCCGCAGAGCCCGCAGAACCCGCAGAGCCCGCCAGCAGCACCAACGATCCGAGCCAGCGACCAGGAGGAGACACCCATGGCCATCCGCTACGACCACCTCAAGCAGCGCGCCTTCGCGCCCATCCGCCAGCACTACGCCGAGCGCGACACCATGCTGTACGCGCTCAGCCTGGGCCTGGGCAGCGACCCGCTGGACGAGGCCGCCCTGCCCTTCGTGTTCGAGGGCAAGGCCGGCGGCCTGCGCGCCCTGCCCACCCAGGCCGTGGTGCTCGGCTATCCGGGCTTCTGGGCGCGCGAGGCCGACACCGGCATCGACTGGGTCAAGCTGCTGCACGGCGAGCAGCGCATGCGCCTGCACCGCCCGCTGCCGGCCAGCGCCGACATCGTCGGCCACAACCGCATCACCCACCTGAGCGACAAGGGCGAGGGCAAGGGCGCCATCATGGTGACCGAGCGGCGCCTGGAAACCGCGCAGGGCGAACTGCTCGCCACCGTGCAGCAGGTCTCCTTCCTGCGCGGCGACGGCGGCTACAGCCTGCGCGACGGCGGCCAGCCCAGCGACGCGCCGCTGCCGGCGCTGCAGCCCGTGCCCGAGGAGCGCGCCCCGGACTTCACCGACACCCGGGCGATCCGCCCCGAGGCCGCGCTGCTGTACCGCCTGATGGGCGACTACAACCCGCTGCATGCCGACCCGGCGGTGGCCGCCGCGGCCGGTTTCGCGCGCCCCATCCTGCACGGCCTGGCCAGCTACGGCCTGGTGGGGCATGCGCTGCTGCGCCAGTGCGCCGGCGGCGACCCGGCCCGCCTGCGCGCGCTCGACATCCGCTTCGCCGCGCCGGTCTACCCCGGCGAGACGCTGGTGACCGAGATCTGGCGCGTGCCGGGCCAGCCGAACCACTTCCAGCTGCGCGCCCGCGTGGCCGAGCGCGACAAGGTCGTGCTCAGCCACGGCTGGGCCGAGCTTGCCTGAGCCGCTTGCCTGAGCCGGCCCGAACGCCGACACCGGCCGACACCGGGCGACAGCGGCCGGCACCGGCCGGCATTCCGCCCGACCGCCATCCCGCCGCCGGCCGCAGCCCGGCCGCCGGCCTGCCCCCCCTGCCCCCCGCCCCCTTAGGAGCTACCGTTCCGTGGACACGCAAACCCTGGCCTCGCGACTGCAGGCCCTGATCCGCCCCGGCGACACCGTCTGGTGGGGACAGGCCACCGCCGAGCCGCTGACCCTGACGCGCGCGCTGGTCGGGCACCGCCACGCCATCGCCCAGGGCGGGCGGCTCGGCATCTTCGTCGGCATCGGCCAGGCCGACACGCTGCAGCCCGCGCAGGCCGACGTGTTCGACTTCTTCGGCTACGCCGCCAGCGGCCCGCACCGGCAGCTGGCCAAGGCCGGCGTGCTGGACATCGTGCCCAGCCACTACTCGCACCTGCCCGGCCTGATCCGCGCCGGCACGCTGCCGGCGGACGTGGTGCTGGTGCAGGTGTCGGCCGCCGACGAACTGGGCCGCCACAGCCTGAGCGTGGTGCACGAATACATGCCGGCCGCGCTCGACCGCGCCCGCGTGGTCATCGCCGAGGTCAATCCCGCCCTGCCCTGGACCCATGGCAGCCGCTACCTGACGGCGGACGACATCGACCTGCTGGTGCCGGCGCAGTATCCGCCGCTGGACCTCGGCCGCGGCGCCCCCGGCGAGGCCGAGCAGGCCATCGCGCGCCATATCGCCGGCTGGATCGAGGATGGCGCCACCTTGCAGATGGGCATCGGCAACCTGCCCGAGGCGGTGGTGGCCGCCCTGCACGGCCACCGCGACCTGGGGCTGCACAGCGGCGCCGTCGGCGACGGCATCGCCGCGCTGGCCGAGGCCGGCGTGCTGACCAACGCGCGCAAGACCGTCGACACCGGCCTCGGCATCGGCGGCATCCTGATGGGCGGCGAGCGGGTGCGGCGCTGGGCCCACCGCAACGCAGGCTTCGAGCTGCGCGAGACCCGCTATACCCATGACCCCGAGGTGCTCGCCGCCAGCCACAAGCTGGCCGCCATCAACGCCGCGATCGAGGTCGACCTGACCGGCCAGGTCAATGCCGAGGTGGCCGCCGGCGTCTACGTCGGCGCCGTGGGCGGCGCGGTCGACTTCCTGCGCGGCGCGGCGCGCAGCCGCGGCGGCCTGCCCATCGTCGCCCTGCCGGCCACGGCCAAGGACAGCAGCCGCATCGTGGCGGCGCTGTCCGGCCCGGTCAGCACGCCGCGCGCCGACGCCGGCCTGATCGTCACCGAATACGGCGTGGCCGACCTGCGCGGCGCGACGCTGTCGCAACGCATGCGCCGCATGCTGGACATCGCCGCGCCGGCGCACCGCGCCGAGCTCGAACGGCAGGGCCATGCGCTGCTGCGCCAGTGCGGCGCGGTCTTCGTGGCCCAGCCGGGACCGGCGGCCGCGGCCTGACATGCCGGCCGCCGATCCCGCCTGACCGACCCAGCCCATTCCACAGACCTTCCCAAGGAGACTCCCATGCGCAGAGCCGCAATCGTCACCCCCCTCCGCACCCCCGTCGGCACCTTCGGCGGCAGCCTGCGACCGGTGCCCGTCGAGGAACTGGCCGCCACCACGGTGCGCGCCGTGGTGCAGAAGAGCGGCATCGATCCCGCCCGCATCGACGACGTGGTGTTCGCCCAGTCCTACGCCAACAGCGAAGTGCCCTGCGTGGGCCGCTGGGCCGCGCTGCAGGCCGGCCTGCCGGTCGAGGTGCCGGGCATGCAGCTCGACCGCCGCTGCGGCGGCGGCCTGCAGGCCATCGTCACCGCCGCGATGATGGTGCAGAGCGGCGCCGCCGACGTGGTGATCGCGGGTGGCGTGGAGAGCATGAGCAATATCGAGTACTACACCACCGACATGCGCTGGGGCGCGCGCTCGGGCAATGTGCGCTTCTTCGACCGCCTCGACCGCGGCCGCGAACGCTCGCAGCCGGTGGAGCGCTTCGGCAGGATCTCCGGCATGATCGAGACCGCCGAGAACCTGGCGCGCGACTACGGCATCAGCCGCGAGCAGGCCGACGCCTTCGCCGTGCGCAGCCACGCGCGCGCCGCGGCGGCGTGGGAAGCGGGCCGCTTCGCCGATGAGATCGTGCCGGTCCAGGTGCCGCAGCGCAAGGGCGACCCCGTCGCCTTCACGCGCGACGAGGGCTTCCGCCCCGATACCTCGCTGGCCAGCCTGGCCAAGCTGCGCGCATTGATGCCGGACGGCACCGTCACCGCCGGCAACGCCAGCCAGCAGAACGATGCCTCCGCCGCCTGCCTGATCGTGGCCGAGGACAAGCTGGCCGAGCTCGGCCTCACCCCCATGGCCACGCTGGTGGGCTGGGCGGCCGCCGGCTGCGAGCCCTCGCACATGGGCATCGGCCCGGTGCCGGCGGTGAAGAAGCTGCTGGCGCGCCTGAACCTGACGCTGGAGCAGATGGACCTGGTCGAGCTGAACGAGGCCTTCGCCTGCCAGGTGCTGGCCGTGCTCAAGGGCTGGGACTGGCACGACCAGGATGCCATCGAGCACAAGCTCAACGTCAACGGCTCCGGCATCTCGCTGGGCCACCCGATCGGCGCCACCGGCGTGCGCATCCTGGCCACGCTGCTGCACGAGCTGCAGCGCCGCGGCGGCCGCTACGGGCTGGAAACCATGTGCATCGGCGGCGGCCAGGGTATCGCCGCCGTCTTCGAGCGCTGCTGACGCGGCGCCGTTCCCCCTGAAGCGCAGCACCCCGCGCCCGCGCGCCGGCCCGTCCGGCGGCGCGGCGGGCGCGGCCGTGCCTGCGTTTCCTGCTTTCCGCTTCCTGTTTTCCGCTTCCCGCATTACGAAGGAGATTGTCTTGATGTCCGCTTCACGCCGCCGCCTCCTGCTGTCCACCCTTGCCCTGTGCGGCGCGGCGCTGGCCACCGTCTCCGCGCACGCGCAGGCCGGCGGCCAGCCGATCCGCCTGGTGGTGGGCTACGCCGCCGGCGGCCCTGCCGACCAGGCCGCGCGCCTGTTCGCCGTCGCGCTGGGCAAGAGCCTCAACGCCAACGTCATCGTCGACAACAAGCCCGGCGCCAACGCGACGCTGGCCGGCCACGAGGTGGTGCGCGCCCGCCCCGACGGCAACACGCTGTGGTTCGCCGCCAGCGCCGCGCTGACCGTCGCGCCCAACATCATGCGGCACCTCCCGTTCGATCCGGCCAAGGACCTCACGCCGGTGGCACCGGTGGCGCGCTACTACAACATGCTGGTGGCCAACCAGAAGGAGCCGTTCCGCACCACCCAGGAGCTGGTGGCCTACGCCAAGGCCCACCCCGGCAAGCTCAGCTACGGCTCGTCCGGCGTGGGCAGCTCCAACCATATCGCCGCGGCCCTGTTCGCCCGGCAGGCGCAGATCGAGCTGAACCACATCCCCTACAAGGGCAACGCGCCGGCCATGACGGACACCATCGGCGGCCAGATCGACCTGCTGTTCGACATCATCAGCACCGCCAGCTCCTACGTGCACGGCGGCAAGGTCAAGGCCATCGCCGTGGGTTCGCCCAAGCGCAGCCCCGCGCTGCCCGACGTGCCGACCTTCCGCGAGTCCGGCATCGCCGGACTCAAGGACTACGAGGCCGGCGGCTGGTACGCCATCTACGCGCCCAAGGGCATGGCTCCCGAGCTGGCCCGCAAGCTGGGCCAGGCGGTGCAGCAGGCCGTGGCCGACCCCGACCTCAAGAAGCGCTACGCCGACGTCGGCTACGAGCAGTGGAACGGCAACGCGCAGGACGTGGTGAACACGGCCGCGCGCGAGCGCGCCCAGTGGGCCACCGTGCTCCAGGGCGTGACGCTGGACTGAGCGCGCCGCCGCGACGTGCGGCGGTTCCGCCGGTACGAAGGGAGCCCGCAGGTCCAGCAGGTCATCATCGCGCGCAACATGGTGCGCGAAGCGCGCGGCGCCGCCCGGGAAGCGTCGCCCAAAGACCGCCTTCCAAAATCCCGAACTCAGGCGCACGGGCGCCCTCTAGCATGGATGCCCGTGCCTGCCGTGCGTGCAGGCTGCCCGTCCCGTTCGACCCGACCGCCATGACCGACGCTTCCGCCGCCCCCTCCGCCCGTACCGGTGCCTTGAGCCACCTGCGCGTACTCGACCTCTCACGCGTGCTGGCCGGCCCGTGGTGCACGCAGAACCTTGCTGACCTGGGCGCGGACGTGATCAAGATCGAAAAGCCCGGCGAAGGCGACGACACCCGCCACTGGGGCCCCCCGTTCTTCGCCGACGAGTCCGGCGCGCCGACCCGCCAGGCCTGCTACTTCGCCGCCTGCAACCGCAACAAGCGCTCGCTCACCGTGGACATGGCGACCAGCGAGGGCCAGGCGCTGATCCGCGAGCTGGCGCGCCAGAGCGACGTGGTGGTGGAGAACTTCAAGACCGGCGGCCTCAAGCGCTACGGGCTGGACTACGACAGCCTGCGCGAGCTGAACCCGCGCCTGATCTACTGTTCCGTGACCGGCTTCGGCCACACCGGCCCCTATGCCGCGCGGCCCGGCTACGACCTGCTGATCCAGGCCATGAGCGGCCTGATGAGCATCACCGGCCATGCCGACGGCGAGCCCGGCGGCGGCCCGATGAAGGTCGGCGTGGCGGTGATCGACCTGTTCACCGGCATGTATGCCACCACCGCCATCCTGGGCGCGCTGGAGGCCCGCCACCGCACCGGCCGCGGCCAGCACATCGACATCGCGCTGCTGGACGTCGCCATGGCCGTGCTGGCCAACCAGGGCGCCGGCTTCCTCAATGCCGGCAACGTGCCGCAGCGCCAGGGCAATATCCATCCCAGCGTGGTGCCCTACCAGGACTTCCCCACCGCCGACGGCAATATGCTGCTGGCGATCGGCAACGACGGCCAGTTCGCGCGCTTCTGCGAGGCCGCCGAAGTGGACTGGGCGCAGGACGAGCGCTTCGCCACCAATGCCGGCCGCGTGACCCACCGCAAGACGCTGATCCCGATGATGATGGAGGTCACGCGCGGCCGCCCCACGGCGCAGTGGATCACGCTGCTGGAAGCCAAGACGGTGCCGTGCGGCCCGATCAACGACATCGCCCAGGCCTACGACGATCCGCAGGTGCGCCACCGCGGCCTGCGCATCGAGCAGGAGCGCTACCCGGGCGCGCGCCCGCCGGCGTCCGACGGCATCGCCCGGGTGGTCAGCACCGCCAGCCCGCTGCGCCTGTCCGACACGCCGCCGACGCTGCGCCATGCGCCGCCGGCACTGGGCCAGCATACCGAGGAAGTGCTGCGGGACTGCCTGCAGATCGGCCCGGAGCAGTTCGCGGCGCTGCGCGCCAAGGGCGTCGTGTAACGCTCCTTCCCGCGGCACCGGGCGGCACCGTGCGGTGCCGGCGGTCGCGCTCAGTGGCTGATCATCCAGGGCCGCGAGCCCGCCTGCCTGGCGCCCTCCGCGCGCCCCGCCAGCTTCACCGGCCCGCAGCAGCCGCAGCCCGGTCCGTGCCGCGCGCTTTCCTTGGGCGCGCTGGCGCTGCGCTCGTTGAGCGCGTGCGCCTGGCGCGTCGCGGCGTTCATGCTGGCCAGCGCGGGCGCGGCCACCCAGGCACGGGGCGCGGACGCCCCGCAGCCGGGGCAGCGCGCCGCCTCGTCGCGCCGCGCCATCGGCCGCATCACGGCGAAGTCGCCGCAGTCATCGCATCGGTAGTCGTAGGTGGGCATCGGTTCTCCGCAAGGGCGGCAACGGTGGCAACGGTGGGGCGCGACGATCCGCGTCAGGGCAGGTCCGGCGACAGCGGCAGGTCCACGCCGCCCTGGATCATGCGCGCCGGGCCGCTGGCGCTCGGGCGGATGTCGAAGTCGAAGATCTGCGTCGGCAGCCACAGCGTGGCGCAGGCGTTCGGCACGTCGACCACGCCGCTGATATGGCCCTGCACGGGCGCGGTGCCGAGGATCGAGTAGGCCTGGGCGCGCGAGTAGCCGAACTTGGTCAGGTACTCGATGGCGTTCAGGCAGGCCTGGCGGTAGGCCACGTTCACGTCGAGGTAGTGCTGCTTGCCCGCCTCGTCCACCGAGATGCCTTCGAAGATCAGGTAGTCGTTGTAGGCCGGCGTGATCGGGCTGGGCTTGAAGATCGGATTGCGGATGCCGTACTTGGCCATGCCGCCCTTGATCAGCGACACGCGCATGTGGACCCAGCCCGCCATCTCGATGGCGCCGCAGAAGGTGATCTCGCCATCGCCCTGGCTGAAGTGCAGGTCGCCCACCGACAGGCCCGCGCCATCGACGTAGACCGGGAAGTAGACCTTGGCGCCGCGCGACAGATCCTTGATATCGCAGTTGCCGCCGTGCTCGCGCGGCGGCACCGTGCGCGCGCCGGCGGCGGCCGCCTGCTCGCGCGCGTCGCCCTGCAGCCGGCCCATGTGGGCGGTGGCGGCGAAGGGCGGGTTGGCCAGCCCGGGCACGCGGGCGGGATCGCTGGAAATCAGCTCCGCTTCGCGCCGGTTCCACGTCTCCAGCATGGCCTTGTCCGGCAGGCAGCCGATCAGCCCGGGATGGATCAGGCCGGCGAAGTTCACGCCGGGAATATGGCGCGACGAGGTGAACATGCCGTGGAAGTCCCAGATCGACTTCTGCGCCTGCGGGAAATGGTCGGTGAGGAAGCCGCCGCCGTTCTGCCTGGAGAAGAAGCCGTTGAAGCCCCACTGGCTGTCGGCCTTGGCGCCGATGTCGAGCAGGTCGACCACCAGCAGGTCGCCGGGCTCGGCGCCTTCGACGCCGACCGGGCCAGAGAGGAAATGCACGATCGACAGGTCGATGTCGCGCACGTCGTCGGCCGAATCGTTGTTCTGGATGAAGCCGCCGGTCCAGTCGTAGGTCTCCAGGATGAAATCGTCGCCCGGCTTGACCCAGCAGGCCATCGGGATGTCCGGGTGCCAGCGGTTGTGCACGTCGGGGTTTTCGTAGGGCGACTGGGCCAGGTCGACCTGGATCAGGGTGTCTGTCATGGCGATGCCTCCTGCTTGGGATGCCGGTGGTGGGAAGTGGGAAGTGGGAGTGGGAAGGCCGCTCAGACCGAGAGCAGCGCGCGGATATGGCCGACGTCGGTGCTGTCGCGGGCGGTCTCGTGGACGAAGCGGCCGCCCTCGATGACCAGCAGCCGGTCGGCCACGTCGAGCGCGAAGCTCAGGACCTGCTCGGAGAAGACGATGGTGATGCCGCGCGTGCGGCGGATCTCGTCGAGCGCGCGCGCGATGTCCTTGATGATCGACGGCTGGATGCCCTCGGTCGGCTCATCGAGCAGCAGCACCTTGGGCTCGGCGACCAGGGCGCGCGCGATCGCCAGTTGCTGCTGCTGGCCGCCCGACAGGTTGCCGCCCTTGCGCTTGCGCATCTCGAACAGCACCGGGAACATGGCGAAGATGTCCTCCGGAATGCGGCGCGCGCTGCCCTGCTGCATGCCGGTGAGGATGTTCTCCTCGACGCTCAGGTGGGAGAAGATCATGCGGCCCTGCGGCACGTAGCCGAGGCCGGCGCGCACGCGGCGGTAGCTCTCCTCGCGCGCGACGTCGCGGCCGTCGACGCGCACCTGGCCGGAACGCACCGGCAGCATGCCGATCATGGCCTTGAACAGCGTGGTCTTGCCCATGCCGTTGCGGCCCATGATGGCCACCGTCTCGCCCTGCGCGGCCGCGAACGAGACGCCGTGCAGCGCCTCGCTCTGGCCATAGTTGACGACCACGTTATCGACGCTCAGCATGCGGGCTTCCTCCTGTCGCGTTGGATTGGGGCGGCCATCTCAATGGCCCAGGTAGACGTCGATCACGCGCGGGTCGCTCTGCACCTGCGCCATCGAGCCTTCGGCCAGGATCTTTCCCTGGTGCATCACGGTGACCTTGTGGGCGATCTGCTGCACGAAGTCCATGTCGTGCTCGATCACGATCACGGCGCGTCCCTTGCTGATGCGGCGCAGCAGCGCGGCGGTCTGCTCGCGCTCGCGCACGCTCATGCCGGCGATCGGCTCGTCCAGCATCAGCAGCTGCGGTTCCTGCATCAGCAGCATGCCGATCTCCAGCCATTGCTTCTGGCCGTGCGACAACTGCGCGGCCTCGCGCTCCAGCGCGTCGCCGAGGCCGATCTCGGCAGCCACCCCGGCCACGCGCCGGCGCACCTCGTCGGTGGTGCGGAAGGCCAGCGCGCCCAGCACGCCGCGCCCGCGCGGGAAGGACACCGCCAGGTTCTGGAACACGCTCAGGTTCTCGTAGATCGACGGGGTCTGGAACTTGCGGCCGATGCCGGCGCGCACGATCTCGTACTCCGGCAGGCCGCTCATCTCGCGGTTGGCGAACTTGATGCTGCCGCCGCTGGCGCGCGTCTTGCCGCAGATGAGATCGAGCAGCGTGGTCTTGCCGGCGCCGTTCGGGCCGATGATCACGCGCAGCTCGTCGCGGTCGACGTAGAGCGTAAGCCCGTCGATCGCCTTGAAGCCGTCGAAGGAAACCGTCAGGTCCTCGACGGCCAGCATGAAGTCGGTATTGCTCATGGTCGCTCCCGCTCGGGTTCAGGCTCAGGCAGTCTTGGCAGGGATGCCGTCGGCGGGCTCCTGCGGTGTCTCGCCGGCGCGGCGGCCCAGGTACTTGCCGTAGAGGCCGGCCAGCCCGTCGGGAAAGGCCACCACCACGCCGATGAAGAGCGCCGCCATCAGGAACAGCCACAGGTCGGGAAAGCTCTCCGAGAAGTAGGTCTTGCCGGCGTTGACCAGCAGCGTGCCCCACACGGCGCCGACCAGGCTCATGCGCCCGCCCACGGCGGCGAAGATCACCATCTCGATCGACGGCACGATGCCGACGAAGGACGGCGACATGAAGCCGACCTGCAGCGTGAACAGGGCCCCTCCCACCGCCGCCAGCGCGGCCGCCAGGCAGAACACGAAGACCTTGAACATGGCGACGTCGTAGCCGGAGAAGCGCACGCGGTCCTCCTTGTCGCGCATGGCCAGCAGCAGCACGCCCAGCTTGGTGTGCTGGATCCAGCGGCACAGCGCCATGGCGCCCAGCAGCAGGGCCACGTTGACGAAGTACAGCACCAGCCGCGCGCCGTCGGTGCGGATGTCCCAGCCGAGCAGGGTCTTCAGGTCGGTGATGCCGTTGACGCCGCCGGTGTAGCCCTGCTGGCCGATGATCAGCACCGACAGGATCAGCGCCACCGCCTGCGTGATGATGGCGAAGTAGACGCCGCCGACACGGCGCCGGAACATGGCGAAGCCGACCACGAAGGCCAGCAGCACCGGGACGGCGACCACGCCGAGCAGCGCCAGCGGCAGGTGGCGGAACGGCTCCCACCACCAGGGCAGCGCGGTGAGCTGGTTCCAGTCCATGAAGTCCGGGATACCCGGCGTCGACTGGATCGCGGTGCTCTTCGCATCCGAGGCCTCGAGCTTGAGGAACATCGCCATGGCGTAGCCGCCGAGGCCGAAGAACACGCCCTGGCCGAGGCTGAGCACGCCGCCGTAGCCCCACAGCATGACCAGGCCGACGGCGACGAAGGCATAGCTGAGGTACTTGCCGATCAGGTTCAGGCGGAACACGTCGCACGCCAGCGGCAGCACCACCAGCAGCACCAGGGCCAGCACGGCGTAGCCGAGCCATTCGCCGCGCAGCGCGGCCAGCGCGGCGCGGGGGAGGGATTTCGCGGCAGGCATCTGCAACTCCGGTTAGCGCCGCACCGCGGGGGCGAACAGGCCCTGCGGACGGATCATCAGGATGGTCACGATCAGCAGCAGCGTCAGCACGCGCGCCATCGAGCCGGTCAGGAAGAACTCGGTGATCGACTGCGTCTGCGCGATGCCGAAGGCCGAGGCCACCGTCCCCGCCAGGCTGGCCGCGCCGCCGAAGGTCACCACCAGGAAGGAGTCGACGATGTAGAGCGAGCCGCTGGTCGGCCCGGTCGAGCCGATCGTGGTGAAGGCCGCGCCGGCCACGCCGGCGATGCCGCAGCCGATGGCGAAGGTGAGCCGGTCGGTGCGCCGCGTATGGATGCCGGCGGCATTGGCCATGGCGCGGTTGGCGGTGGTGGCGCGCACGCGCAGGCCCCAGCGCGAGCGGTACAGCGCCAGCCACACCAGCCCCGCCACGCACAGCGTCAGCGCCATCACGAAGAGGCCGTTGATGGGGATGTCGAGGCCGGGCGCCGGTGTCCACGAGCCCATCAGCCAGTCGGGCAGCGTGGGGCTGACCTCCTTGGGCCCGAAGGTCGAGCGGAACACCTGCTGCATGCCGAGCGACAGGCCCCAGGTGGCCAGCAGCGTGTCGAGCGGGCGCCGGTACAGGTGCCGGATCAGGGCCCACTCGGCCAGCCAGCCGGCGGCGAAGGCGATCACGAAGGCCGCGCCGATGGCCAGCGGGAAGTAGTACGGCATCCAGGCGGGCGCCAGGCGCTCGACCGTGGCCGAGGCCAGGAAGATGGTGTAGGCGCCGATGGTCATGAACTCGCCATGGGCCATGTTGATGACTCCCATCTGGCCGAAGATGATGGCCAGCCCGAGGGCCATCAGCAACAGCACCGAGAACAGGCTCAGGCCGGCGAAGCCCTGCATCAGGCCGATGTTCAGCATGTCGGAGAGACTCATGACCGGCTCCTCGGCTTACTGGTAGCCCTTGGGGAAGGGATTGGGCGGGATCAGCTGCGGCGACTCGGCCACCACCTTGAACTGGCCATCGAGCTGGGCCAGGCCGACGCGCGTCTTGCTCCACAGGTGGTGGTTCGGATCGACCTTGACGTAGCCCTCGGGCGCGCTCTTCAGCTCGATGCCCGGCGAGGCCGCCACCACCTTGTCGACATCGAAGCTGCCGGCGCGCTCGACGGCGGCCTTCCACAGCCAGGGACCGAGGTAGGCGGCCTGGGTGACGTCGCCGATCACCGACTTGGCGCCGTACTTGGCCTTGAAGGCGTCGACGAACTGCTTGTTGTTGGGGTTGTCGAGCGACTGGAAGTACTTCATGGCGGCGTAGAAGCCGGCGATGTTCTCGCCGCCGATGCCGAGCACCTCGTCCTCGGTCACCGAGATGGTCAGCAGGAACTGCTTGTCCGCGGTGATGCCGGCGGCCTTGAGCTGCTTGTAGAAGGCCACGTTGGAGCCGCCCACCACGATGGCGTAGATGCAGTCCGGCTTGGCCACCTTGATCTTGTTGATCAGCGAGTTGAAGTTGGTGTGGCCGAGCGGGTAGTACTCCTCGCCGACCACCTTCAGCTTGAGGAAGTTCTCGATGTGCTTGCGCGCGATCTTGTTCGAGGTGCGCGGCCAGATGTAGTCGGAGCCGATCAGGAAGAAGCTCTTGGCGCCCTTCTGCCTGGCCGCCCAGTCCAGTCCCCAGAGGATCTGCTGGGTGGCTTCCTGCCCGGTGTAGATCACGTTCTTCGACTGCTCCAGGCCTTCGTAGAAGGTGGGGTAGTAGAGCAGGCCGTTCTCCTTCTCGAAGACCGGCAGCACCGCCTTGCGCGAGGCCGAGGTCCAGCAGCCGAACACGGCGGCGACGCGGTCGTTGACCAGCAGCTTCTTCGACTTCTCGGCGAAGGTGGGCCAGTCCGAGGCGCCGTCCTCCTTGATCACCTTGATCTTGCGGCCCAGCACGCCGCCGGCGGCGTTGATCTGGTCGATGGCGAGCTGCTCGGCCTGGATCGAGCCGGTCTCCGAGATCGCCATGGTGCCGGTGGCCGAGTGGAGCTGGCCCACGATGACCTCGCCGTCGCTGACGGCCAGCCGGGTGGTGTTGACCGCCGCGGTGGGCGGGTTGGCGGCGCCGGCCTGGCCGGCCAGGCCCGCCAGCGACAGCGCCGGCAGGGTGGCGATGCCCTGCACCAGCCGGCGCCGCGGCAGCGATACGGCGCGGCCTTCGGCGGGAATGGGCGAGGACGGCGCGGGGCTGGCCCCGTCTCGGTTCTTGTCACGCATGGTCGATGCTCCTTGGCGGCAGGTGGGATAGGGATCGGGTTCGGGATCGGGATCGGTGCCGCGGCGCGGGGATGCTGCGGTGCGGCGTTGAGCGGACTATGCGGCGGCGGCGCCGGCGCGGCCATACGTCATTCAACGTACGCGGCACCGCGGCACGCTTCTTGCGTCGCGCAGCGGCATCGCCGATCGTTCCGACTTCCCGTCGGCCTCTTTCGTCCCTGTCCCGGTCCCTGCCCCTGTCCATGTCGAGCGCCAGCCAACCCGTCCAGCGCATCAGCAAGATCCGGCGCGACTACAACCGCTGGGTCGCCGACGAGACGCTCGAGGACTACGCGCTGCGCTTTGCACCAAGATCGTTCCGCAAGTGGAGCGCCTTCCGCGTCGCCAATACCGCTTTTGGTGCGGTGGCCTTCCTCGCGCTGGAGGCGATCGGCGCCGCCATCACGCTGAGCTACGGCTTCACCAATGCGATGTGGGCCATCGGCGCGGCGGCGCTGGTGATCTTCCTGACCGGCCTGCCGATCTCCTACTACGCGGCGCGGCACGGCCTGGACATGGACCTGCTGGCGCGCGGCGCGGGCTTCGGCTACCTGGGCTCGACCATCACCTCGCTGATCTACGCCAGCTTCACCTTCATCTTCTTCGCCCTCGAGGCGGCCATCATGGCGCAGGCCTTCGAGATGCTGTTCGGCCTGCCGCGCCCGCTCGGCTACCTGCTGTCCGCGCTGGTGGTGATCCCGCTGGTGACGCACGGCGTCACGCTGCTGTCGCGCATCCAGCTGTGGACCCAGCCGCTCTGGCTGGTGCTGCTGGTGCTGCCGTACGCGCTGATCCTGTGGCGCGAGCCGCACCGCTATGCCGACTTCCTGACCCTGAACGGGCGCCTGGCGGACGGCGACGGCTTCTCGTGGCACGCCTTCGGCGCCGCCGCCACGGTGGCCGCGGCACTGATCGCCCAGATCGGCGAACAGGTCGACTTCCTGCGTTTCATGCCGCCGCTGACGCGGCGCAACCGCCTGCGCTGGTGGGGCGCACTGATCGCGGCCGGGCCGGGCTGGATCGTGCTGGGGGCGGCGAAGATGGCCGGCGGCGCCTTCCTCGCCTTCATCGTGCTGCAGGCCGAGCTGCCG
Organism: Cupriavidus sp. USMAHM13; assembly: GCF_001854285.1. Taxonomy (NCBI): domain Bacteria; kingdom Pseudomonadati; phylum Pseudomonadota; class Betaproteobacteria; order Burkholderiales; family Burkholderiaceae; genus Cupriavidus; species Cupriavidus sp. USMAHM13. The sequence goes on along the minus strand of NZ_CP017752.1, from coordinate 847,646 downwards.
ATCGCGCACGCGCTGGAGCCGACGCAGATGTACCTCGCCGGCTTCGCGCGCGGCCTCGGCGGCAGCTGGCCGGCCTGGGTCCCGGTGGCGCTGACCGGGGTGCTGGTGCTGGTCTCGCAGACCAAGATCAACATCACCAATGCCTACGCCGGCTCGCTGGCCTGGTCGAACGTGTTCGCGCGCCTGACCCACAGCCACCCGGGGCGCGTGGTGTGGCTCGCCTTCAACGTGCTGATCGCGCTGATGCTGATGGCGATGGGGGTGTTCGAGGCGCTCGAGCAGGTGCTGGCGCTCTACGCGCACCTGGCCGTGGCCTGGGTCGGCGCGCTGTTCGCCGATCTCGTCATCAGCAAGCCGCTGGGGCTGTCGCCGCGCGCCATCGAATTCCGCCGCGCCTACCTGTTCGACATCAATCCGGCCGGCTTCGGCGGCATGGCGCTGGCCTCCGCGCTGTCGCTGCTGGCGCACCTGGGCGTGTTCGGCGAGACCCTGCGCCCGGCCTCGATCGGCATCGCCCTGGCCCTGTCCATCGCCCTGCCGCCGCTGATCGCGCTGGCGACGCAGTCGCGCTACTTCATCGCGCGCGCGCCGGTCGACTTCGGCAAGCGCCATGCCGTCATCCGCTGCGCGATCTGCCGCAATCCCTTCGAGCAGGAAGACGTGGCCGCCTGCCCGGCCTACCGCGGCCCGATCTGCTCGCTCTGCTGCACCCTCGACGCGCGCTGCGGCGACCGCTGCAAGCCGGGCGCGAGCGCGCAGGAGCAGATCGCCACCGCGCTGGCGCGCGTGCTGCCGGCCGGCACGCCGCCGTCGACGGCGCGGCGCATCGGCCAGTTCGCGCTGGTGCTGGCCGGCATGGTGTTCACCTTCGGTACCCTGCTGTGGCTGCTGTACACGCAGGAACAGCTCTCCAGCCCGCTCGCCGTGCGCGGCAGCCTGTTCCTGAAGATCGGCGCCGGCCTGGTGCTGTTCGCCGCCGTGGCGGCGTGGTGGCTGGTGCTGGCCAACGAGAGCCGCACCGTGGCGCAGGAGGAGTCGGAGCGGCAGAACGTGCTGCTGCAGATGGAGATCGACGCGCACCGCCACACCGATGCGCTGCTGCAGAACGCCAAGGAGGTGGCGGAGCAGGCCAACCAGGCCAAGAGCCGCTTCATCACCGGCATGAGCCACGAGATGCGCGCCGGCCTCAATTCGATCCTGGGCTACTCGCAGCTGCTGCTGCGCGCGCCCGCGCCGCCGGCGGCGTGGCGCGAGGACGTGCGCACCATCGGCCGCGCCGGCGAGCACCTGTCCAGCCTGGTCGACGGCCTGCTGGAGCTGTCGCGCATCGAGGCCGGCAAGCTGCGCCTGGAGCAGGAGGCGGTCGCGCTCGAAGAACTGCTCGACGACCTGGTGCGCATGTTCCGGCCGCTCGCCGCGGCGCGCGGCCTGGCCTTCCGCTACCGCGTGGAAGGCACGCTGCCCTCGCACGTGCACGGCGATTCCAAGCGGCTGCGCCAGATCGTCATCAATCTCGTCAGCAACGCCATCAAGTTCACCGAGCACGGCAGCGTCACGCTGAGCGTGCGCCACCAGCGCGAGCTGGCCACCCTCAGCGTGGCCGACACCGGTCCCGGCATCGCCCCCGAGGACCAGGCACGCATCTTCGATCCCTTCGAACGCGCCAACCCGCACGACGATCGCGAGGGCATCGGCCTGGGGCTGGCCATCGTGCGCCTGCTGGCGGACCTGATGGGCGGCGATATCCGCCTGCGCAGCGCGCCGGGCGCCGGCAGCGAGTTCACCGTGCGGCTCTACCTGCCGGCCGTGGCCGCCGCCGCGCGGCCGGCCGTCGCCGCGGCCGCCGCCCCGCTGGTGCCGCACGCGCGCGTGCTGGTGGTCGACGACCGCGCCGCGCACCGCGCGGTGCTGCGCGGCTTCCTGGCGCCGCTGGGCCTGGCGGTGCGCGAGGCCGGCGAAGGCGCGGCGGTGCTGCCCGCGCTGCGCCAGTGGCGCCCGCAGCTGGTGCTGCTCGACCTGAACCTGCCCGATGCCTCCGGCTGGGACCTGTGCCGGCGCATCCGCGCCGAGCCGGCACCGCCGCAGGTCGTCATCGTCTCGGCCAACGCGCACCAGAACACCGAGGAGGCACGCCTGCTGCACGGCCATCTCGGCTTCGTCAGCAAGCCGGTGCGCGAGGCCGAACTGCTCGACATGGTGCGGCGCGCGCTGGCCGCGCCGCCGGCGCAGCTGGAAGCACGGCTGGAACCACCGCCGCCAGCGCAGCCGCCAGCACAGCCGCCCGCGCCCGACCTGCTGCGCGAACTGCTGCAACTGGGCGCCAGCGGCCGGCAGCGCGCCCTCGAAGCCCTGCTGGCCGAACTGGCCGACGGCGGCGGCGCGGTCGGCGCCTGGGCGCACCGCATGCTCGCGCTGGCGCGCAGCGACGGCGCGGCACTGAACGCATCCCTAGGCGAGGCCCTGCATGGCACCCGATCCTGATCTGCTCGACTCCTCGCCCGCCCTGGCTGGCGCGACCCGGGTCCTCGTGGTGGACGACAGCCCCGACGCGCGCGGCTTCCTGGCGCGTGCCCTGGGCGAGGAAGCCATGCAGGTCCACGCGGCGGCGAGCGGCGACGCCGCCCTCGACGCGCTGGCCGCGTTCGCGCCCGATGCCGTGCTGCTGGACGTCGACATGCCGGGCATGGACGGCTTCGCCACCTGCTCGGCGATGATGGACCGCCACGCCGACCTGCCGGTCATCTTCATGACGGGGCTGGGCGAGACGCGGCACATCGTGCGCGGCTTCGAGGTCGGGGCCTGCGACTACGTGACCAAGCCGGTGGTGATCGCCGAGGTGGTGGCGCGCGTGCGCTCGCACGCCGGCAAGGCGCGGCTGGCGCGCAGCGCGCGCGAGGCCGTGCTGGCCAGCGCGGTGCCGATGTGCGCGGCCGGGCCCGATGGCCGCCTGCTGTGGGCCAACGCCAGCGCCACGGCGCTGCTGCGGGCGCACGGCTTGGCCTCGGCAGCCGCCGGGGCGCCATTGCCGCCCGCCTGGCGCGAGGCCTTCCAGCGCCTCGGCGCCGCCGCGCAGGACGGACAGGCCGGAGCCGATGGAGGGGACCGGGTGGACGGGCTCGGCGGACTACGCCTGCGCCGCCTGACCGGCGCCGGCACCACCGTGGTCGTGGTCGAACTGTCGCGCGGCGAAACCGCCGGCCCCGCGCTGACGGCGCGCGAAGCCGAGGTGATGATCTGGGTCGCGCGCGGCAAGACCAACCGTGACGTGGCGGAGATCCTCGGCATGAGCCCGCGCACCGTCAACAAGCACCTCGAGCACATCTACGAGAAGCTCGGCGTGGAAACCCGCACGGCGGCGGTGGCGGCGGCACAGCGCAGCCTGGGGTAGCGCGCCCCCGGCGCCGGGGGGACGCGCCGCCGCCGGCCTGAGTCAGAACCGCATATACAAAGACGAAACGCTTGTTTGCCGGAGCGGCCCGGCGTTGCTAACGTGGTGCCTGGCCCGGCTCGGCGACGACCGCGCCGCCGCGCGCCAGCGCATCCAGGCGAAGCCGGCCGCGACGCCATCGGCGGTCGCCGTCCAGCATCCACCCTTTCCACCTCCCTCTCGTGACACCTCATCGCCATGGCTGATACCGACAGCTTGCCGGCGGCGCCCGCCGCCGCGCCTCCACGCGCCCACGCCGGCGCCACCGCCACCGCCATCAATCCGCACCCGGCACCGCCCGGCCAGCCGCTGCCGCCCGCCGGCGATGTGGCCGCGCTGTTCCAGCGCGCGCAGGCCCTGCTGCCCGGGATCGCACGCGGCGCGGCGCAACGTGAACGCGAACGGGAACTACCGTATGCCCTGGCCCGCGAAGTCGCCAACGCCGGCCTGCTGACCTTCCGCATCCCGAAGGCTTATGGCGGCCCCGGCGGCAGCATGCGCGACGCGATCCGCTTCCTGATCGACCTGGCCGCGGTGGACTCCAACCTGGCCCAGGCGCTGCGCCCGAACTTCGGCCTCGTCGAGGGCCTGCTGTCCGGCCAGGACAACGAGGCCGAGCGGCAGCTTTGGTTCCAGCGCCTGCTGGCGGGCCAGATCGTGGGCAACGGCGGTGTGGAACGCGGCGGCAGGCATGGCGAGATCCGCGCCACCATCCGGCGGCGGGGCGACCACTACGTCGTCAACGGCACCAAGTACTACAGCACCGGCGCGCTGTACGCCGACTGGATCAGCTCCATCGCGCTGGACGAGCACGGCAAGGAGACCCACTTCGCGGTGCCGCGCGGCCGTGCCGGACTGGAGCTGGTCGACGACTTCGACGCGATCGGCCAGCGCCTCACCGCCAGCGGCACCACGCGCTTCGCCGATCTCCGCGTCGAGGCGGATGAACTGCGCATCAGCTACTTCCCGCGCGACCGCCGCAACCCGGTCACCCCGCTGTTCCAGCTATACCTGGCCGCCACCGAGGCCGGCATCGCGCGCAACGCGCTCCATGACGCGACCTGGTTCGCCCGCGAGAAGGCCCGCCCCATCAAGCACAGCTCGGCGCAGCGTTCGGTGGACGACCCCTATGTGCAGGAGACCATCGGGCAGATCGCCGCCCTCGTCTTCGCCGCCGAGGCCACCACCCTGCGCGCCGCCGAGGCGATCGACGCGGCCTGGGCCGACCGGCTCAGCAACGCATCGCTGACCGAAGCCTCCATCGCGGTGGCCCAGGCCCAGTACTTCGCCGTCGATGCCGCGCTGAAGAGTTCGGAGTTCGCTTTCGACGTGGGCGGCGCCTCGTCCTGCGACCGTGAGTACAACCTGGACCGGCACTGGCGCAATGCCCGCACCGTGGCCAACCACAATCCGCGCCAGTGGAAGGCGGCGGTGGTCGGCGCCTGGCTGCTGAAGGGCGAGGCGCCGCCGACCACGGGCCTGTTCTGAGTGCGGCGGCAGGGGCGGCGGCCGCGCCGATCGCCGTGCCGGCGCGGTGTTCAACCACCGCCGGCTGGCCCAGGCGCTCGCCCCGGCGCGTCGGTGGCGCCGCCTGGCGGATCGGGCACCACGAGGCGGATCGGACGTGCCGGATAGGACTGCGCCAGGGCCGCGGGGAACAATCGAATCGGCATATCGATATGCCGGCATATATGGCGGCATATATGGCGGCACAGGCCAGGCATGCCCGGGCCGGCATCAGCCGGCGCGGCGCCAGCGACGTGCGCAGTACCAGGCGCCGAGCACGCCTGCGGCGACGCAGAACGCCCCCAGGCAACGCAGTTCGGCCAGGCTGAGGCCGGCCAGCCAACGGTGGCCGGGGGGCGTGAACAACAGCCATGCCACGCCGGCGCTCGCCAGCACGAGCAAGGCGAGCGCGAACTCCTCGAGCAGCCGCATCAGCGCGGCCCTCCTGGATTCACCACGGCGAGCATCCCTCTTCATCACACTGCGGCACGGCGGCATGGCGCGCTCCCCGGTTCCCGCACGGCGCAGGCGCGCGCGCAGGCCCTGGCGATCGCTGCCGGTCCGGCCCCCTGTTCTCTGCTTCCGGTGATCTGCTTCCGGCTATCTGCTTCCGGTTATCCGCTTCCAGTCTAGTCTCCCGCCGCACACGCTTCAGGTCCGCAAGGAGGGACCGGGTGCGCGGCAGCGCCTGGGGGACGGACGGGCACTGCGGGATGGGCATTGCGCCACATGGGCAAGCCAAAGGACATGGCGACTGTCAGCGCTCTCGCCCGCGATGGCCCGGCCGTCTGGAAACGCACCAATGTAGGAGGTCGTCCGATACCGTACGGCACCCCCTTCACCTATAAGTTCGTTATGCAGATATCGACGATGCGATGCCGAACATGACGATCGCTACCATCCAAGTGGCGTGCGCCAGCAATGGTCAGTGGGAAGTGGTTTCCGATGGACCTGGCGGCGAACGCTGCTGCTTTACGTCCCGGGCGGCCGCCATTGCCGCGGGCGTGCAGCAGGCACGGGAACACGATGCCTTGCTTATCATCCGCGGCGTCGAGGACCAGCTGACCGAGCGGGACCTCCAGCCTCCCACCGACCCGTACGTCCCATAGCGTAGCGTCGTTGCCCCCGACCCGCCCCCGACCGCGCGGCGCCAGCCGGGCCGCGCGCCTGCCCCGCCTGCGGTGTGCCTCCCGTGCAAGCAGGCGGGCAGGCCGCGCCTTTGTCCTTGCGCCCGCTACTTGCCGACCCGCATCGCGTCTTCCACCGACTTGACGCCTGCCACCGAGCGCGTCGCGTTGAGCGCTGTCAGTCGTTCGCTGTCGTTCTTCAACGTGCCGCTCAGGCGGACCACACCGTCCTGCGTGCTGACCTGGATGCCGGAGGAAGTCAGCCCCTTTTCCGCGAGCAGCTGGGACTTGACGTTCATGGTGATGGCGCGGTCGCTGGTGGCGCCGCTCATCTCGGCGGCCATCCCCATCGGAGCGGGATCGGCCCGCGGGTTCACCGGAGCCGCCACGCCGCTCTGGTTGCCCGCAGGATATCCACCCATGCCCGGCGCACCTGCCGCAGGAGCCGTGTCACCCGGGCCGGCGACGAGCTGGCCGTTCCCTTGCCGTGGCGCGGCATGCCCCGCCACCGCAGTCATGCCGACGATTGCCGCTACCCATAGTTTCTGAACCGGTTTCATCGCAATCCCCTTGTCGCTTGTGTCGATCACCGCCGAACGCGCTGTGCCGCCGCGCCCGCGGCATTGCGACCTCCCTGTGGAGACAGACCGCGCGGAACGCGCCGAGATTCGTCCGCACGGCCAAGGCTTACGGTTGGATACAGGCCTTACGTTTTGCCATCGAGCCGCCGGGCCATCGAGCCATGAACCAGGAGCCGGCCGCGCGGCGTGCCCGGCTCCGCAAGCGCTCGCGGCTGGCGTGCGCGCACGCTTCGCCTCCGCCAGGAAACGCCGCCGGCATGGAAAAAAAGCCCGCGTGTGACGCGGGCGAAGAAGGAGCCGCCAAGACGGCGGTCTGGATCAGGACCACTACCGGCGACGCAGGATGGCGGTCGACGCGTCGCGCGGCATGCGTGCCGGCATCGGGCCGCGCGAAGCACCGTATCGATGCCCGGTTCGCGCGATCGGCTCGGCAGGCGGCACAGATGAGCAAAGACTATCTACAACATAGCTGGTCAGCCTTGCCCCACGCCACGGCTTTACACTTTGTTGCGCGATGGCGCGATGGCGCTATCACGCTATGGCGCGATGCGCCTTGCGGCCGGTGACGTGGCGCGTCTTCCGATGCCCGCGCCGCCGCGGCAAGGCCGGAACGCCCTGCCGGCCGCACTTTCCGCACTGGCCGCACTGGCCGCACTGGCCGCCGGATCGTGAGCGTGCCCGGATCGTGCCATGGCCAATGCCATCGCCAGCACGGAACGCTGCGCGCCGCATCGCGCCCGCCGTGACGCACGCGCCGGCGGCTCCGGATCCTCCGGCAGTTTCAGCATGCACCGCCGCGACACTTCGCACATCGCCTCGGCATTCGCCAGGATGCGCACGGCCTGCGCATCCGGCTCCGCCGCCTGCACCGGCAGGCGCACCAGCCGCAAGCGCGGCAAGACCCTGGCGGCGGTCTGCCGGCATGCCTCGTCCGTGCCGAACGGGCCCAGCCGCCGCAATGCGGGGCCACATATCTCGACCAGTTGCGTGCCGCCTGATTGCAATGGATAAGTCGCTGCGAAATGCTCGCGTGATCGTTGCATCGTGCTTGCCTCCCGACTGTGCGGACAAGTCCGCCTTGGCAGAACATCGAGCCATGCGGCATGGCATGGCTCGACGGTCGTACAGGGTAGGACAAGGCTCAAAGCCATGGCGACCTGGGTTACATCCTGTTGCGCTGTGCCAAGGCCGACCCTTACACATTCTTACAGCAATCGCCTGCCTGCTTGACTAGCCTTACGATACTCGTGCTGGTTTTGCGGCCTCGCGGTTGCCAGCGCGAAACCAACGTGGCCGGAGGGCCAATCCAGTGACACGCCCCGGTGCTACGGGGCGAACCGACGGGCCGGTACGCCGGTCGTCCTGATCGTGCGTCGATGCGGCGATTCGCCATCGACATGCACATCACACAATAAGCGGAATGGGGACAAGCGGGCCAGTCTGCACAGTGCTTAAGCGCTGGGCCGGCTTGCGTCCGCGCCTTGCCCACCGCGCTGACCATGCGGCGCGCGGCAGGCTCTGCTTTTGTCATGCGCCACGCACCGGAGAATGTCATGCCCGATTCGCTCGAACGCCGCCAGGATGCCCGCCCGGACCGCCCCATGACGGCGCTCCACGGACCGACGCATGAGGGCCAGCTCGCCGATGCGCGCCGGCCCCTGGCCGCGCGGCCCCTGTGGCGGCTGCTGCCGCGCACGGCCGGCTACGGCTTCATCCTGTTCGTCGTCTGGGCGGTGCTGACGGTGATGTTCCCCAATGTGTTCACGCGCAGTTCCGAACGTGCCGTGGTCAACAGCCCGGTGACCCTGATCACCTCGCCGGTGGAAGGCGTGGTGACCGGGCAGCTGGTGCCGGCGGGCAAGCCCTTCCAGGCCGGCCAGGGCCTGATGGCCGTGCAGAACCCCAATATCGATCGCTCCCTGCTGGTCGAGCTCACCGGCAAGAAACTCGACAACCAGCAGCGCTACGACGCGGCCAAGGCCAAGCTCGAAGGCGAACAGACGCAGCTGGCCGCGAACACGCGCGACCTGCAGCGCTACCATGCCGCCGCGGAACAGGAGCATTCCGCCAATGTGCGCGCGCTGCAGGCGCGCCTGGCCACCGCCAAGGCGCAGGTCGACCAGCAGGAGGAGGTGGTCAACCGCAACCAGTCCATGCAATGGGCGGGCGCGGTCAGCGAGGCCTATACCAATGCCTCGCGCTACCAGCTCTCGGTGCTCAACAACGCCCGCGCCGCGGTCAAGGCCGAGCTGGACAATGCCGTGGGCAACAGCGAGGCCTCGAAGAGCAAGGTCTTCATCTCGGCCACCGACGGACCGGTGGCGGCGCTGCAGCAGCAGCATGTCCTGCTCAGCGCCGACATCGTGCAGCTGCAGGCGCAGATGCAGCAGCTGCAGGACTATAGCGCCTCGGTCGACAAGCTGATCGCCAGCGAGCAAAGCAGGCTGGAGCGCTTGTCCAACCTGGAAATCCGCGCCACCGATGCCGGGGTCATCGAGGACGTCCTCGCCGCGCCCGGCACGCGCGTCGCCGCGGGCGCCACACTGGCGCGCGCCAGCAACTGTTCGCAGACCCGGGTGGTGGCGGTGTTCCCGCGCAGCCTGAGCGATGACCTGCTGCCCGGCACCCGGCTGCGCGTCCATGTCGACGGCGTGCCGTTCGCGTTGCCGGCCGCGGTGGCCGATATCCTGCCGCGCGCGTCGGACGGCGAGCAGGCGCGCTATTTCGTGCCGTTCCCGCCCATCGAGAAGAACGAGATCTACGTGATCGCCAAGCTCGACAAGCCGCTGCCGCCCACACCCCGCCTGGCCACCGCCGACGCCTCGCAGCGCTGCGCGATGGGCCGCTGGGCGAAGGTGAGCCTGGCACGCAGCTGGCTGGGGATGCGCCTCTGAGGCGGGCGCGGCAAGCCACGGCACCAGGAGCCCGCCGTCATGTCCAGCCGCCACGCCGCCTCCATCCTGATGACCTGCCTGCTGGGCCTGGCCCTGGCGCTCCCGCCGGGCCGCGCGCCGCATGCCGAGGCGCAGCCGCCGCCGCAAGGCACGCCGCGCGCCGCGCTGTTCGCCGCCGGCTGCCTCACGCTGGCGCGGCTGGCCGACGCCGTCCCGGGCAGCGGCCCCCTGTTCCTGGCCAGCTACGAAGCCGCCCCCGGCGGCGAGCCGCTGGCCCCCGCGCTGCGCCAGGCGGCCTTCGTCTACGACAATGCGCTGGCGGGCATCGCGCTGATCGCCTGCGGGCAGGCGCAGCGGGCCCGCCGCATCGGCGACGCCATGCTGCAGGCCAGCGCGCAGGACCGCTTCTATCATGACGCGCGCCTGCGCAACGCCTACCGTGCCGGGCCGGTGCCGGCCGGACCGGTACCCTTGCCCGGTTGGTGGAACGAGCCATCCAGGCGATGGTTCGAGGATGCCTACCAGACGGGCACCGCGACCGGCAACGTGGCCTGGGCCGCGCTGCTGCTGCTGGCGCTGCACCAGGCCACGCGCGATCCGCGCTATCTCGATGGCGCGGCCGCCCTGATGGGCTGGATCGAACAGCACACCTTCGACGCGGCCGCGCCGGCCGGCTACGCCGGCGGCTTCTTCGGCGAAGAGCCGCGGCCGCTGCGCCAGGGCTGGAAATCGACCGAGCACAACGTCGACGCCTACGCCGCCTTCCACTGGCTGGCCCAGGCCTCCGGCGCGCCGCGCTGGATCCCGGCAGCCGCGCGCGCGCGCGGCTTCGTCGCGGCCATGTGGAATGCCGGCGACGGCCGCTTCCTGATCGGCACCGGCGAGGATGGCCGGACGCTGAACGCGGGCCCGTCCGCGCTGGATGCCTCCCTGTGGCCGCTGGTCGCCATGCCCGACGACGCCGGCCCCTGGCAGCGCAGCCTGGACTGGGTGGCGCGCCGCCACGGCGTGCAAGGCGGCTTCGGCTTCAAGGCCGACCCCGACGGCATGTGGACGGAAGGGACGGCGCAGGCGGCCCTGGTGCTGCTGGGCGCGCAGCGCCTGCCGCCGACCGACCCGCTGTGGCGCCTGCTGCAGGCGCAGCGCGCGCCGTCCGGCCTGCTCTATGCCACGCCGCAGGCCCGCATCAGCACCGGCCTGCGCATCGGCCCGACCTCCACCTCGGACGACTTCTTCTATTTCCACCTGCCGCACCTGGGCGCCACCGCCTGGGCAGTGCTGGCCGCGGCCGGCTGGAACCCCTTCCGTCCCGGCGGCTGCCTGGGCGCGACATGTCCCGCGCCGCCGCCCGGCCGCGCGGCAGCCACGCAACAGGAGTGACGATGCTGACCTCGATGTTCTCCTTCTTCCTCGACTACCCGATCCTGGTCGCGATCAACGGGGGCGTCCTGGTGGCCGTGCTCGGCCTGGGCCAGCTCGGCAGCCCGCAGCGGCGCGCCGACCGCATCCTGTTCGGCGCCGTCACCGCGGTCCTGCTGCTGGCCTACCTGGGCTGGCGCGCCAGCCAGACCCTGCCCGAGTTCCGCATGGACTTCGCCAGCCTCTGGGGGTACCTGTTCTTCGCCTTCGAGACCATGACGATGGCCTATACGCTGTTCTCCATCGTCGTGCTGAGCCGCACCAGCGACCACTCGCGCGCGGCGGACGCCGGCGAAGCCGCGTTGCGGCGCGCGCGCACGGTGCCGCGCGTGGACATCTTCATCGCCACCTACAACGAGGGGCTGGAGATCCTGGAGAAGACCATCGTCGCCGCGCTCGCCATCGACTACCCCGATTTCCGCGTGTGGGTGCTGGACGACACCCGGCGCGACTGGCTCAAGGCCTTCTGCGCCGAGGTGGGAGCGCACTACGTGACACGCGCCGACAACACGCACGCCAAGGCCGGCAACCTGAACAACGGCCTGGGCGTGAGCGCGGAGGCGGGCGGCGCGCCCTACATCCTGGTGCTCGACGCCGACTTCGCCCCCCACCGCAACATCCTGCTGCGCACCATCGGCCTGTTCTCCGATCCCGAGGTCGGCGTGGTGCAGACGCCGCAGTTCTACTACAACGCCGACCCGATCCAGTACAACCTGCGCTCGCAGGAATGCTGGGTGGACGAGCAGCGCGCGTTCTTCGACGTCATGCAGCCGGCCAAGGATGCCTGGGGCACGGCCTTCTGCATCGGCACCTCCTTCGTGGTGCGGCGCGACCTGCTGGGCCGCATCGGCGGCTTCCCGACCGGCACGGTGACCGAGGACATCCACCTGACCTACCGCCTGCTGCCGCTCGGCTACGTCACGCGCTGGCTCAACGAGCGGCTCAGCATCGGCCTGTCCGCCGAAGGCCTGCCCGAGTACATCAGCCAGCGCAGCCGCTGGGGCCTCGGCACCATCCAGGTGGCCTTGACCCGCGACGGGCCGCTGCGCGGACGCGGCTATACCTGGCGGCAGCGCCTGCACTATGTCCACGGCCTGCTGCATTGGCTGAGCCGCCCCTTCACGCTGATGCTGCTGGCGGGTCCGCTGCTGTACTGGTACTTCGACGTGCCGACCCTGTCCACCGCCGACCCGCTGCAGTTCCTCGCCTACGGCGCGCCGGCGCTGATCGCGTACTGGGCCTACAGCGTGTGGATCACGCGCTGCCGCGCCATGCCCATCTTCACCGAGGTCACGCAGATCGTGGCGGCGCTGGCCGTCTCCGTCTCGCTTGCCAGCGCGCTGTTCAAGCCGTTCGGCCGGCCGTTCAAGGTCACCAACAAGGGACTCGACCGCTCCCGCCTGGTGATCCACGGCAAGCTGGCCGCGCTCTACCTGGGACTGATGCTGGTGTCGGCGCTGGGACTCGCGCACGCCCTCGCCGCCGACCCCGACGCGCCCGGGCTGGCCTTCAACACCGCCTGGACCGCCATCGCCCTGACGCTCTACCTGGCCTCGATGCTGGTCTGCGTCGAATTGCCGCGCCCGCGCAAGGAAGAGCGCTTCCCCTTCGCGGCGCGTGCGCTGCTGCGCGTCGGCGGCGTGGAGTACGACGTGCGCACGCAGAATCTCTCCTGCAACGGCGCCGCCGTGGTGACGCCGGCGGCGGCCGTCCTGCCGGTGCCGGCCGAGGGCGCGCTCTGGCTGCACCAGACCGGCTGGATTCCCTGCCGCATCGTGCGCCGGCAGGGCACGCTGCTCGGTGTCGCGCTGCATGCCGACCGGGCGGCACGCCACAGCCTGATCCGCCTGCTGTTCAGCGAACCCGCCCTCAACATCGCCACCACCGGCCGCCCCGGCCTGGCGATCTCGCGCCTGCTGCAGCGGGCGCTGTCCGGCTGATGCCACCCCGCCGCGCCCCGGTGCAAGCCCATGCTCCAGCACTTCCGATCCGCCCTTCTCCAGATGCCGCCCATGCCCCGACAGAACCGCCCCTCGCCCACCGCCGCGCGCTGGCTGTATGCCGCGCTCGCCCTGCCGCTGGCAGCCTGCACCATGGAGCCTGCCTACCATCGCCCGGATGCCCCGATCCCGTCCGCCTGGCCCGGCGGCCCCGCCTACGCGCCGGCCTCCGGCAGCGCCGCGCAGGCGGCGCCGCAGGCAACGCTGGGGGAAGTCGGATGGCGCGAGTTCTTCGTCGATCCGTCGATGCAGGAACTGATCTCACGCGCTTTGTCGGGCAATCGCGACCTGCGCATCGCCGCCCTCGCCGTCGATGAGGCGCGCGCCCTGTACCGGGTGCAGCGCGCCGCGCAGTTCCCCGAGATCGATGCCAATGCCGGCCTGACCAGCCAGCGCGTGTCGCCGCGGCTGCGCGCCCCCGGGCAAGGCGCCCAGATCAACAGCTTCACCGCCGGCATCGGCTTCACCGCCTATGAACTCGACTTCTTCGGCCGCGTGCGCAGCCTCAAGCATGCGGCGCTGGAACAGTACATGGCGACCGAGGATGCGCGGCGCAGTGCGCAGATCACGCTGGTGGCCGAAGTCGCGGATGCCTACCTGACGCTGCTGGCCGACCGCGAGCTGCTGGCGCTGTCGCAGGACACGCTGAAGAGCCAGCAGGAAGCCGCCGAGATGGTGTCGCGCGGGCAGCGCGCCGGCGCCCTGGCCAAGCTGGACGAACATCGGGCCCAGACCCAGCTGCAGACCGCCCAGGTCGGGGTGGAGCAGTACACGCGCCAGGTCGCCCAGGATGAAAACGCCCTGACCCTGCTGCTCGGCGGCCCCCTGCCCGACGGGCTGCAGCAGTTGCCGGCGCTCGACAGCCCCGACCTGCTCGCCCAGGTACCCGCCGGACTCCCCTCGAGCCTGCTCGAGCGGCGCCCCGACATCCGCGCCGCCGAGCACCAGCTCAAGGCCGCCAATGCCAATATCGGCGCGGCGCGCGCCGCCTTCTTTCCCAGCATCACCCTGACCGGCGCGCTCGGCGTGGCCAGCACCAGCCTGGCCGGCCTGTTCTCCGGCGGCCTGGCCTGGGTCTTCGCGCCGCAGCTGACGCTGCCGATCTTCAACGCCGGCCGCAACCAGGCCAACCTGGACCTGGCCAAGGTACGCAAGGACATCAACGTGGCCAACTACGAGAAGACCATCCAGACCGCGTTCCGCGAAGTCGCCGACAGCATGGCCGCCACCGGCACCTACGACCGGCAGATCCAGGCGCAGCGCACGATGATCGAGGAGATCCGCGAAACCGAGCGGCTGTCGCGCATGCGCTTCCGCAACGGCGTCGACGACTACTTCAGCGTCTTCGATGCGCAGCGCCAGCTCTACTCGGCGCAGCAGCAGCTGGTCGCCTATCGCCTGGCACGGCTCGACAGCGAGGTCTCGCTCTACAAGGCCCTGGGCGGGGGCTGGCGCGAGGCGGACGGCGCCGCCAGCACAGCGGGCGCTCGGCCGGCCGCCGCCAGCGCCGCGATGGCACCGGGCGCGGGCTGAGGCGGTCCCGCGCGAGGAAGGCGGGGGCGTGCGCGGGCGCCTTGGCAAGCGTGACGTGCCGACCCCGTGCCGCGACGCCGGCAGCGCCACGCGCCGGCCGGATCACTACGCCAGTCCGGAGCCACGCCGACGAGGGCATATGCGGCAAGGCCTCAAGTTCCGCGCCTGGCCGCCGTAGGTTGCAATGTGACTCCATCTCCTGTTCCCGGGAGGTGCGAGGGCACGCCATTGCTGTCGCAACCGTCATCCCGTCCGGACTCCAACCTCCGCAAGATCCAAGATGTCCTCCCTGCGCATCCGTATCGTCCTCATCACCTCGGCCACCGTGGTCGGCGCGCTGGCCTTGTGCGGCGCCGCCACCTATTCGATCGTACGAAGCAGCACCCTGGAAAGCATCGACGAAAACCTGACCGCCATCGCCGGCAGCAACACGCTGGCCATCGACAAATGGGTCGCCGCCAAGGCGCTGGCGGTCAAGACCACCGCCGACGAAGTCGAGCATGGCGACCCGCGCGGCCTGGTCAAGCACATGGGCAACGCCAACGGCTTCCCGATCACGACCATCGGCTGGACCGACAAGACCTTCCTGTCCACCAGCACCACCACGCCCAAGGACTACGACCCGACGGTCCGGCCCTGGTACAAGTCGGCCATCGCCGCCGGCAAGCTCGCCGTCACCAAGCCCTACGGCGACGTGTCGACCGGCGTTCCCTACGTGTCCTTCGCCGCCCCCTTGCTCCGCAACGGCGAGGCGACCGGCGCGCTGAGCGGGGCCGTGCCGCTGGAAGACGTGCGGCAGGTGGTGGCCGCCGTGCACCCGACGCCGTCCAGCCTGGCATTCGTGGTCGCGCGCGACGGCCAGGTGATCGCGCACCCCGACGCCAAGCTGATACTGAAACCGGCCACCGAGGTGGCAGCCGCGCTCACGCCGGAGCTGCTGGCCACGCTGGCAGGCGCCAGCACGCCCCAGGAGGTCGAGCTGGCCGGCGCGCCCAAGCTGCTCAAGGCCAAGGCCGTGAGCGGCACCGACTGGTACCTGGTGATCGCGCTCGACAAGGCCGAGGCCACCGCGGGCCTCGGCCACGTGGTGCGCATGCTGTGCGCGGCCGTGGTCCTGCTCACGCTGGCCGCCGCGGGCATCGCCGCCTTCTTCACCGCGCACGCGTTCGGCCGCCTGTCCCGGGTACGCGATGCGATGGACACCATCGGTTCCGGCGCCGGCGACCTGACCCACCGGCTCCCGGTCGATGGCAATGACGAAGTGGCGCAGATTTCCGCCTCCTTCAACAGCTTCGTGGAGAAAATCGGCGAGGTGCTGCTCAAGGTGCGCATGGCCGTCGACAGCATGGCATCGGCCACCGCGGAAATCGAAAGCGGGAACCGCGACCTGTCCAGCCGCACGGAGACCTCCGCCGGCAGCCTCGAGGAAACCTCGGCGGCGCTGACCCAGCTGGCGGCAAGCGTGAAGAACTCCGCCGACTACGCCCAGCAGGCCACGCGCCTGGCCGGCGAAGCCAGCGAAACGGCCGACCGCGGCGGCGCGGTGGTGTCGAGCGTGGTCAGCACCATGGACGAGATCGCCAAGGCGTCGACGCAGATCGCCGAGATCATCGGCGTGATCGACAGCATCGCCTTCCAGACCAACATCCTCGCGCTCAACGCCGCGGTCGAGGCCGCACGCGCCGGCGAGAACGGCCGCGGCTTCGCCGTGGTCGCCGGCGAGGTACGCACCCTGGCCCAGCGCAGCGCCACCGCCGCGCGCGAGATCAAGGCACTGATCCAGGCAGCCGAGGCCAGCGTCAACAACGGCGCCGAACGCGTGCAGGCGGCCGGCAGCGCAATGGGCGACATCGTCGCCGACATCCAGCGCGTCACCCGCATCATCGGCGACATCGACGCAGCCATGCGCGAGCAGAACACCGGCATCCGCGAGATCGACCGCAGCGTCGCCGAGCTGGACCAGGCCACGCAGCAGAACGCCGCCCTGGTGGAGCAATCGACGGCCGCCTCGGCGATGCTCAATGAACAGGCGCAAGCCCTGGCCGGCACCGTCGGCCTGTTCAAGCTGCGCGGCATGGCTGGCTGAGGCGCGCCGACTGCACTGGCGGCGACGGTCCCTCGCTGCCGCCTGGCACAGCGACCGCCCGCAATCGGGCTCCGGACGGCCGCGTCAGAACAGCTGGTGTCAGTGCGCCAGCGTCAGCGCAACCTTGGCGTCTCCCAAGCGCGCTTCGTAGTGACCGCCCTGGGTCACGTCGACCGGCACGGTCAGCGTGCCGGTGGTCACGACGGAACCCTCGGCGATGTGCAGGCGCTGCTTGCCGAGCCGGTCCCAGAGGAAGGCGAGCGACAAGAACGGATTCGTCCTGTCGTCGCCGGCCAGCGAAGCCGCGATGCGGTCGCCCTCGCGCCAGAGCCCGGCCTCCCCGTCAAAGGACGAGCCGGCGGTGAATCCGAGCCGGTCGCCCCGGACCAGGGCGTGGAAGCCGACGTTGTCGCCGACGAAGCTCGGCTGCCCCACGGCCTTGCGGTCCAGGTAGCGGCTGCAGACCACCTCCACGGCCAGGGAAGCCTCCGCGAGCATCGAAGCGGCGTCGAAGGCCTCGTCCGCCGGCGACACCTCCCGTGAAAAGCGCAAGGACACTTCAACCTCCAGCGTGGCGCCCCGGCCGGCAGGCAGTCGCACGGGCGCGCCGGAAGCGAAGACGCGCGAAGGGATCAGCACCCCGGTGGCCGGCGGGTTGGGCAAGGCCCCACGCAGGCCACGGGGCGAAGCGCCGGCCAGTTTCCAGCCGGCCGTGCCTTCGCCGAGCTGCTCGACGAATCCAGCCTGTACCGCGTAGCCCTCCTCCAGCGTCGCCGGGCGCTCCTCCTCGGGCAACGCCTCGATCGACGTGCCCGCGCGCAATGCGGAAGCCAGCCGCAGGGCTGCGCGGCGGGGGTCGAAGCTCGTGTCTTTCATATGCTGTCTGTCCAGGCTGAAGTTCGGGTCCTTGATCGCCTTTGCCATGCGGGCAGTGTCTCTCCGCCCGGCATCGGCAAATGCCCCGGGGTGTTCCGCCGGGCGGATCCGCGCCGGGATCCGCCAGCCTTCCGGGGCACGTGAAGATCGTGCGGGCCCAACGATACCAAACCCTCGCGTGAGCGCAAAGCCGGTCGATGCCTCGCTCCTTGCGGGCAGCGCCACGCGCCAGCCCATGCGCCCGAATGCGCGCGCCGTGGCCCGACCTGTGCCTGCCGACGAACCGGTGATCACCACGCATCCCCGGGACCGCCGTCCGGCAACGGACGCATACCCGGCACGCAGTGCCGCCGCCATGGCATGACCGGGACCTGGACATCCACCATCGCGATGGGTCCGATCCGTCGGCCCGAGCCGCACCCGGCAGGGTCCAGAAAGACCCCCCTTCCTGCCTGGAAAAAAAGGGGGTTGAAAACAGACAGTGGCACGCCGGAAGGCTGTGTAGAGGTCGTTCAAGAGGCCGTTCAAGAGGTCGTTCGCGCCTGGCATGCGGCGGAATGCGTGTACGAATAGGGGCCTCAGTGGCTTGGCCTTCCTCTCAGGCTCCGCTCGGGCTCCGCCTCTATCAAGGCGCGGACACGCGCCCAGCGCGGAAACTGTTCGTCGTATTCCTGAATGGATATATCCGCGAGATGAGAGCAGGCCTCATCCGGCAAAGCGATGCTGCGCGTCTCGCGCCAAAGGACAATCCCCGCCATACGCACCACCCGCATGCGCATCTCCCGCGGAACGGGGAACTGTGAAATATACGCAGGCAGCCGCTCCATGTAGACACAACGACGCAACTCGACGTGCAGCAGCCCGCGGCCCGAGCGCCGGATCAACGTCACGCGTCCAACCTTCGCGCCCACGTAGATGGCACGAAGCATGAGCACCAGGACGATAACCGTTGCGACCAGCATCCCGCCTCCCACTGGAGCCAGGCCTCCGCATTGCCAATCGGCGCCCTCGCCCGGAGACCGAGGACTGCGCGATCCATTGCGGGCCCGGCCCCGAGGGATCAGCGCCTTGCCTCCGTACGCGCTGACTCCGCATTGATCTTGCGCGCGGCGCTCGAGGCAGCCGTGGCTGCGTCGATCACCTGATGTTCGGCCAGCTCGATGGCGTACCTGGTCGCCTGCTGCATGGAATCATAGAAGGCAGCAGTGGAAGCCAAGGTCGATTGCCAGGCGCTCCATGTGCCGTCGGTGCGAATCGGCGCACCTTGTGCCTTGTCAAAGGCCTGCTGCATATTGCGCAGACTTGAATCGAAATGGGCTTGCGCGACCTTCTGGTACTCGGCACGTGCACCGGCAGCAATCTCGCACAGGCGCAGCGCGCAGCTTCGCATGCTTTCCGTTGCCGGCTCGACCAGGCTCATCTGCAGCGCTACGAGTTCTGGCACGTCCTTGACCGTGGCAGCCTTGAGCACATGCTTCTGGCTTGCCGCCAGGCTCTCGCTGAGCATCTGCATGCCTAGTGCCGTCAGTTGCTCGCAGGCATTCAGGGTCTTTGTGGTCAGTCCGACGACGATATCGAAGCTGGCGGCTTGCACGGCCTTCAGCGATTCCAGATCTGATGCTTGCATCATGCGCTCCTGTGGGTGCTCCCGAGGCGCTTTCGTGCCGGGAAGCGTGGGGTCTTCGGTATTCCCGGGGCTGCCTTGGCTTTGGCGGGACCTGCGCATCGCGCCAGGCCCGGCAGATCCCTAGCCGCCGTCCGCCTTCGCCTTCGCCTTCGCCTCTGGCAGCGGTGCCAGCGCTTGCCCGCTTGGCCAAACCGGCTCGACTATCGCCGTCATGGGCAAGCGCGAGTGGCTCAGCAGCGCTGCGACGCGCATCAGTTGATGCTCGCACATGTCGACCACATCGATGCTCAGGCTTTCTGTCCCGCGCTCGGCATCCACATGGGCCGAAACACCGCCAATCTTGTCGCTATACGGCGCCAAGCCTTGCCAGATGGCGACGACGTGCAGGACACCACTTGTCGATTGCACGGTCAATCGTTGCTTGGCGTTCATGAGGGCTCCGCTTCCATGGAAAGAACCAGCCTAATGAACCTGCCGGAAAAGACAAAGCAGAACCGCCTGTCCTCAATCAGACCCTTGCGGACATGCTTAAGCCGCCAATGGCCGCCATTGAGCGCCATTGGCCGCCATTGATCCGTCGCTCATCGATTTGCGGGCCATGCGACAACGCGCGCATGGCCGCGCGGCCGGCGCGAGCTGAGCCGAAGCACGAGAGTGTGGCGAGCGATCCTTCTTCTTCGGCGGATCGGCCAGCGCATCCATGTCAACGACCGCGGGACGTTGGTGCCATTGGCGCGTTCGGGCATCGGGGATGCCATACCGCAAGTCTCCCATGTACTACTATGCCCTATGCCCTCGTCCTGATGGCGTCCATCCGGACGGCCCGCCCTCCCCGGCAACCCGCGCTGAATCCTTTCGCGAAGAGGGACCATGTCACTGCAGAAAGTCATGCTCATCCGCCATGCGGAAAAGCCCTCTCCCGATGACGGCGGGGTGGACGAATCGGGCAAGCCCGATTCAGAGAGCCTGAGCCCGCGCGGCTGGCAGCGCGCAGGTGCGCTGGTCCGGTTCTTTTATCGCGATCCATGTCCGGCAGCCGCAGAGATCGTCACACCGGATGTCATCTTCGCGGCAGGCGTGGGTTCCGGTAGCCAGAGCAGGCGATCGATGCAGACAGTCAGTCCTCTTTCCGCCCTGCTGCACATGGAACGTTCCACGCCATTGGTCACCCAGCACCTGAAGGACGACGTGGACGGACTGGTCGCCGACGTCAAGCATCGGGACGGCGCCGTGCTCATCGCGTGGGAGCATAAACTCCTCGCGCAGATCGTGAATCAGTTGTCCGACCAACAGCTATCGCCTGCCCCCTGGCCGGACGACAGGTTCGACATGGTCTGGATTCTCGTGCGCGCAGGCAAGGCGTGGAACTGGCGCCAGGTCCCACAGCGCCTGCTTGCCGGGGATTCGTCGTGACGCGCGCGGCCCATCCACCGGATATCTGCCACGGATTCGATCCAGGCACCACGCCGGGTTCCAAGTCAACCTTGCCTTCCGCATACCGCCATCAAGCGGCGTCGTAATGCGCGCTACGCCAGCGGTGCGCGGGAGGGACCGGCGCGCGTAGCCTTTGCCCGCGCGCCTTCAGGTAGGCGGACGTCAACCGCAGGACGCCGCACATGGCGTAGGCGGCTTCCGGCCGCGAACCCACGCCCCGGTTCGGCCTGAGACTGCCGCCGGACGGGCTGCAGGCGAGCAAGCTGGCACACCGCCACCGCAGCACGGGGCGCCCCCTCAATCGGTTGAGCAGCGAGGTCATTGGCCAGGTCTCGTCAGCGACGACGGAATGGTATGCCCGAAGCCCTCCCTTCCATGCGGAAGGGAGGGCGCAAGCACCAGTGGTCCCCCCGCAGCGAGTCTAGAGAGCGTCCGTGTCCAAAGCCAGACCGGGAGGGTGTACGAAATGCGAGCCAGCTGGACGGAGCGCTGGCTGGCTTCTATCCGTCCACAATCCGGCTGATGAGCCATGGCGGCGTCTGGTTGAGGCGCCCAGGCGCGTCGTCGCGCTGGTGACGCCAGGCGTGAGCCGCCAATTTGCCGTGAAGCGCGACAGCGGGGGGGGGGGCGATGACCCAGCGTGATGCCACGGCCAGATCGCCGGGACAGCGCTCGCGCCCGCACCGTGAAATTTTCACGAGCCAGCGCAGGCAAATTTTCCGCGGGGAGCACAACGCTCTTTCGTCTCCGAGACCATGTCGCCAGCATCCTCCTGGCCTGCGTTGCCCTCGCCGTCTGCCCCGCACTGGTACGCGATATGCAACCAGTCCTGGACCCGTGGCCCTCTTTCCCAAGGAGAATTGGACATGCAACGCAAACTCGCTCTCACGGCCGTACTCGCTTTGGGTCTCGGCACCGTCGCGGCCAGTGCGGCCGCCCACGATCCGGCACCGGCGACCCCACCTGCCGATGCATCTGCCGACAGCGATCAGCAGATCAGCGACCAGGACGCCCGGCACAGCGGCGACGACGGCACCGTGGCACGCCGGGCGGACGATGACAAGTCGAGGTCGACGGACCGGCTGCACCGGAAAACCCACAGAATGGCGCCACCCCGCGGCGAACGTGATACGGATACCGGCAGCGGCGGCGGCAGCGGAGACAGCAGCGGCAGCACCACACGCCCTGGCGGCGGCGGCGCGCCGGGACGTTGAAGTCGCGCGGGACGGGATGGACGGCGCATCGGCGCGGGCCGCGCCGACGCGCTGCGGGTTCAGCGCAGCGAACAGCGTCATGCTGCCGTGGCGCATCGGGCCCGGCATCACTATCCCTATGACGTGGGCACGCCGGCTCTTACATATTTTTACAGCAGGTGCTTACCCGCTTGACTAGCCTTAGGGGTACTCGCGAGGTACTCGCGCTGACCTGGCCATCCCGCTCTGATCAGCGCGAAGCCGACGGGCCGGACGGCCGATTCTCTCAGGTTGCGCCGATGCAGCGATTCGCCATCGGTACGCACATTGCGACATAAGCGAAACGGGGACATGTGGGCCGGGTTGTGTGGTGGTGCCCTGGCGCCCTGGCGTCATTGCGACCATGCAGCCTGGCGGGCTTTTGTATTGTCATGCGCTGTTCGCTGGAGAACGCCATGCCCGACTCCCTCGAACCCGACTCGCTCGAACCCGATTCTCTCGAACACCGCCAGGACGTCAGCGGCCGTCCTGCGACGGCGCTCCACGGACCGACGCATGAGGGCCAGGTCGCCGATTGGCGCCGGCCCCTGGCCGCGCGGCCCCTGTGGCGGCTGCTGCCGCGCACGGCCGGCTACGGCTTCGTCCTGTTCGTCGTCTGGGCAGTGCTGACGGTGATGTTCCCCAATGTGTTCACGCGCAGTTCCGAACGTGCCGTGGTCAACAGCCCGGTGATCCTGATCACCTCTCCGGTGGAAGGCGTGGTGACCGGGCAGATGGTGGCGGCGGGCAGGCCCTTCCAGGCGGGCCAGGGCCTGATGACCGTGCAGAATCCCAATATCGACCGCTCCCTGCTGGTCGAGCTCACCGGCAAGAAGCTCGACAACCAGCAGCGCTACGACGCGGCCAAGGCCAAGCTCGAAGGCGAGCAGGCGCTGCTGGCCGCGAACACGCGCGACCTGCAGCGCTACCACGCCGCCGCGGAACAGGAGCATTCCGCCAACGTGCGCGCGCTGCAGGCGCGCCTGGCCGCCGCCAAGGCGCAGGTCGACCAGCAGGAGGAGGTGGTCAACCGCAACCAGGCCATGCAGTGGGCGGGCGCGGTCAGCGAGGCCTATACCAATGCCTCGCGCTACCAGCTCTCGGTGCTCAACAACGCCCGCGCCGCGGTCAAGGCCGAGCTGGACAATGCCGTGGGCAACCGCGAGGCCTCGAAGAGCAAGGTCTTCATCTCGGCCACCGACGGACCGGTGGCGGCGCTGCAGCAGCAGCATGTCCTGCTCAGCGCCGACATCGTGCAGCTGCAGGCGCAGATGCAGCAGCTGCAGGACTACGGCGCCTCGGTCGACAAGCTGATCGCCACCGAGCAAAGCCGGCTGGAGCGCTTGTCCAACCTCGAGATCCGCGCCACCGATGCCGGGGTCATCGAGGACGTCCTCGCCGCGCCCGGCACGCGCGTCGCCGCGGGCGCCACGCTGGCGCGCGCCAGCAACTGTTCGCAGACCCGGGTGGTGGCGGTGTTCCCGCGCAGCCTGAGCGACGACCTGCTGCCCGGCACCCGGCTGCGCGTCCATATCGACGGCGTGCCGTCCGAATTGCCGGCTGCGGTGGCCGATATCCTGCCGCGCGCGCCGGACGGCGAGCAGGCGCGCTATTTCGTGCCGTTCCCGCCCATCGAGAAGAACGAGATCTATGTGATCGCCAAGCTCGACAAGCCGCTGCCGGCCACACCCCGCCTGGCCACCGCCGACGCCGCGCAGCGCTGCGCGATGGGCCGCTGGGCGAAGGTGAGCCTGGTACGCAGCTGGCTGGGGACACGCCTTTGAGCAACAAGGGACTGCCGGTCGCTGCATCAATATCCTCGCTCGCTTGTTCAAGCGCGCGCCGCCAGGGTCAAGGTCGGCGGATTCGGTTCCGGTCCAGCACCGTGCCTGCAGGGCCAAGGCGTTCACGCAGGATGCGCGAGCCAACGCGAGCGGATCAAGGTTCACAAGCCCGACTCCGCCTCATTGACCGACGGCAGTTGGCGCAGGATCCGGCAACCGCAGAGCGAGTATTTCGTTAGCAGACAGATATGAAAAAAGCGGGCTCGCCGCCCGCTTCGCCGTACACATGGTGCGCGGTGTTTCATGCCTAGCGCTCAAGGGACTGCACGCTGGCGGCTATGTTGGTCGCGGTTGCGGCGAGGATCTCTCGGTACGCATTCACCACGCCGTCCACCTGCCCCGGTGCCGGCACTTCCATTTCAGTGCGGCCGCTCAGGACTTTGCCGTCCGGAAGTCGCCGCACGGTCCAGGTGATCGTTGCCGCGGCCCGCTTGCCCACATCGGCGTCAAGGCTGACCACCTCGGTTGTCACGCGGAACGCGGGCTGCGCCGCCGACAGGCCGTGCTGATAGACATCCACCGCATCAAGACTCGATTGCAGGTGCTGCGACAGCGCATCGCGTAGCTCGTCCGGCAATGAAGACGCCCAGCGCGATGTGTCGAGCAGCTCGACAACGCTGCCGGTGCCGTCACGCACCACCAACTGAGCGCGATTCAGGCGCTCCGGCACACGCACTGGCGTGACCTCGATCCATAGTGGCCCGCCGGTCCGGCTGGCCCGCCCGGTCACGGCCGCCGCGGCCTTGGCCGGGCTGGCCGCCAGCGTGTAGTAATGCGGCTCGGGCGACGCGCAGCCGTTCATCAGGGCCGCAGCCGCGAGGGCAGGTGGAAACAGCAGGGTCAGGCGTGTCATCATTTCTCTTCCCTCTTTCCTTGCAGGAGCGCTTCGGGATGCCGTTCGAGATAGTCGGTGAGCGTGCGCAGCGAAGCGGCAGTTCGTGTGAGTTCCTGCATCATCCGCCGTGTGTCCTGCTGCAGTGATGCGTCGGGCGCCAGCGCGCCATTGGCCGTGGCGAGCGTGCGGCGCGCATCCTCCAGCGCCGCCAGCACCTGCGGCGCCACATCGCCATTGACCTGTGCCACGAGCTTGTCCGCGTTGACGAGCATCCTGTTCATCGACACCATCGCCGTGCGCGCGTCCTGGCCGATCTGGTCGAACGGGACTTTGCCGATCTTGGTCACGATGTCACCAAGCTTGGCCTGCAGTTCGTCAAAGGTGCCCGGCGTGGTCGGGAGTTGTGGAGGCGACGCGTTCAGGTCAAGCTCATCGGGCAGAGGCGCTTTGGGAAAGAAGTCGAGTGCCACGTATAGCTGGCCGGTCAGCAGGTTGCCGGTGCGCAGCTGCGCACGCATGCCGCGCTGTACCAGGCTGTGCACGATGGCAAGCTTGCGTGTGTCGTCGGCCACGTCTTTCTCGCGCAGGCCCATGCGGGACGGATATAGCTCCACCACCACGGGCATGCGGAAGGCTTTCTTGTCACGCTGGTATTCGATACCGATCGAGCGTACCTGCCCGACCGTCACGCCGCGGAAATCGACAGGCGCGCCGGGCGACAAGCCGCGCACCGACTGATCAAAGTTGAGGACTGCCAGCGCGGGGGCGAGCTCCTCCGGTTCCTTCATGGCTTCGGACTGGTCGGCCGCCAGCAGGAACTCGGTGTTCTCCGCGGCTGCGGTATGCGCGGCCGAGCGCTCCGGGGCCTGGAATGCCACGCCGCCAAGCATCACGGTGACCAGCGACTGCGTGGATAGCTTCAGCCCGTTCGCGTCGAGCTTGAGGTCGACGCCGCTGGCATGCCAGAAGCGCGTATCGGCGGAGACGAGCTTGTCATAGGGCTTGTTGACGAAGACCCGCAGCGTGATGTCGCGGCCGTTCGGCTCGAGCTGGTAGGCCACTACATGGCCGACTGGCACACGACGATAGTAGACCGGTGAGCCAATGTCGAGCGAGCCCAGGTCTTGCGCGCGGAGCACGAACTGCCTGCCCGAGGCATCGGTGGTGATGACGGGGGGGACTTCGAGCCCGGTGAAGCTGTGCGCCGTCTCGGCAGACTTGCCCGCATCCACGCCGATATAGGCGCCGGACAGCAGCGTCTCCAGCCCCGACACGCCGCTGATGGCAAAGCGCGGCCGAACCACCCAGAAACGTGTATCGGCCACGGCGAAGTTCCTGGCGTCCTTTGTCAGTTCAATGGTCGCGATCACATGAGAGCGGTCCGCCGCCAGCCGTGCCGCTTTGACCAGGCCGATATCGACGTCCTTGTAGCGCACGGGGGTTTTACCGGGCGTCAGGCCTTCCGCGGTGTGGAATGTGACGGTGATTTCCGGCCCGCGCGACGTCAGTGTGTGGATCAGCAGCGAAAGTCCGACCACCGCGGCAACGATGGGAATCAGCCAGACCAGCGAAGGCAGCCAGCGCGCGGGCGGCCTGCGGTCCGGCAGCGGTATGCTTTGCGGCGTGGGAGGATCAATGTGTTCCGGCATGGTCGGCTTGCGAAGAATCGAGGGAATGGGGCGGCGAATCGAAGGTATCCCACAGCAGGCGGGGATCGAAACTCAATGATGCGAGCATGGTCAGTACGACCACCGCGGCAAAGGCCAGGGCGCCGGCCCCTGGGGTGATGGTGGCGAGCGCCCCGGCCCGTACCAGCGATGCCAGCAGTGCCACCACGAAGATGTCGAGCATGGACCACCGGCCGATGACTTCGACCAGCGCGTAGAGCCTGGTCTGCTCCCGGATGCGCCAGGTTGAGCGGCGGCGCACCGTCAGTAACAGCAGCGTCAGGATCATCATCTTCAACAGCGGGACGACGACGCTGGCGATCAGCACGACCAGAGACAGCAGGTGCGAGCCCGACAGCCACAGATAGACCACGCCTGACAGGATGGTGTCGTGCTGGGTGCCGAAGATGGACTGCGTCACCATGATCGGCAGCAGGTTGGCCGGGATATAGAGCAGGTAGGCGGACAGCAGAAAGGCCCAGGCACGGGTCATGCTGGCGGGCTTTCGACGATGCAGTACAGCGCCGCAGCGCGGACAGGGAGCTCCTGCCAGCGCCATCGGACTGAGCAGAGCACACGCATGGCACGCCAGCAGGCCCTGCGCGGTCGCGGTCGGGTGGTGCGGCCGGTGCGCGCTCATGACGCGGTATCCGGGGGGGCGGCTGGCACCCTGTCCGTCCCGCGCACATCGAGGTGGTGCCAGATGGTGCCAGAGGTCGCACGGGGGGAACGACAGGATGGCGGCGAGGACCGCCACCAGTGCGCCGAACGACCAGAGCGCCACGCCCGGCAGCACCTGCGCGACGGTAGAGAGTTTCACCAGCGTGACAAGCACCCCGATCATGAACACCTCGATCATGCCCCAAGGGCGGGTCAGCAGGATGGCGCGCGCGATGCGATGGAACGCGCGCGGCTTGCGGTGCCGGGCCATCGGCACGAGCAGGAAGCCCATCATGAGCAGCTCGGCCAACGGCAGCAGGAGCGTGGTGGCGAACACGAGCAGGGCCACCAGCGGCATGTCGTCCGTGTAGAGCACCTGTATCGCGCCCCACAGGGTGGTCTCCATGCGCGTGCCCTTGAGGTCCATGGCGACGATCGGGTACATGTTGGAGATCAACAACAGGACCACGGCCGTCACGACGAGCGGCAGCAGGCGGCGGTAGGCCCGCGTACTGTCGCGATACAACTCCGCGCCGCAGCGCCGGCAGATGGCCCGTTCCCCCGTCTCCATTGCCGTGCGGACGTGAAGTGCGTCGCAATGCTCGCACGCGATCAGCCGATGTCGATCCTGGCCCGGAGGCAGCGGAGGCAGCGGAGACAGGGGGGGCTGATGCACGGCAGGAATCCAGGGAGCAGGACGATGAAGTCCGGCATTCTGCTCCATACTGACTACATTGTCATGATGACATACATTATCTTACAAAGGACGTGGGCGAGCCGCGGGCGTGCAGGATGCTGTCCCGCGCTGTGCCATAATCGCCCGTCAAACAAGCTCGCTCCTCCTATCGAAGATGTCCGCCGATCCCGAATTCCAAGACCATCGTCCACGCGTTGCTGCTGAACGGCGTGCGCGGATGCGCAGGCGTCTCATCGAAAGTGCGATGATCGTCTTTGCGCAGCGGGGCATTGGCTCCAGCGTGATTCCGGAGGTCATCGCAGCGGCCGGGGTCTCGCAGGGCTCCTTCTATAACTACTTCCGCACCAACGATGATCTGCTTGCGGCCGTCAGCGATGCGCTCAGTCACGATATGGTGCAGATGATCGATGGCGTCGTGGGCGAAGTCGAGGATCCGGCGCTGCGCGTTGCGACCGCCGGTCGGCTGTATCTGCACCTTGTGCGCACTTATCCGGTGGTGGCGCGGTTTCTTTCCAGCACGGGTTTCAGTCTCGTCGGCAAGCAGAGCGCGATCTATGAACACCTGCCCACGGATATCAAGGAAGGCGTGAAGCGCGGCACGTTCGGCGAGGACGCCGCCGACGTGGGACTGGACCTGGCGACGGGCGCGGTGCTGATCGCCGTCCAGCGCATTGCTAACGGCAGAACGGCCAGGGATTATCCCGAGCGCATCGTCCGTGCGGTGTTGAGAGCGCTTGGCGCACCGGCATCGAGCGCTGCAAAGCTGGTCGCAGCACCCCTGCCGAAGCTGGTCGCGGCTCCGGAATCTCTCCTCAAGACGGCGCAGCAGCGGCTCGCCGCGCTCGCCGAAGCCGACAGTTAGCGATCGCGCGCCGCGCCTATGACGCGTCGCTGATCGTTTCGCCGAGCATGTCCTCGAACAGCACGATGTTCGCGCTTAGCGGCGAACTCGATATGGCGTCGGCCGTCGCGCTTTCCACGCCCAGTGCGCGCAATGCCACCGCGGCGGCAAGTTCCGAAAAATCATCGGCGCACTCGGTCTCCAGCATGCGGTGCATCGCACTCATTGCCGCGCCCGTCACGATGTTGAAGGCCAGCGTGACCGGCATGCGCGCGAAGCGATTGCGGCGCATCCCTTCTTCTATGTCCCGGCGGACAAATTCCAGCATATTCGGCGCCTGCTGACCCGCCCAGCCGAACTGTCCCAGGATGCCCGCCACGCCGGGCTGGTGTACCGCCAGCATCGAGGCCAGGCGTATGCCGATGGCGATGTGTTCGGCAGGATCGTCATGGCTCCGCACGATGGGGTCGGCCACTCGCACCCACTGTTCGGCGACCCTCCCGATCAGTTCGCGCATGATCGCATCGGACGACGGAAAGTACTTGTAGAACGTTCCGCGCGACACCTGCGCCGCGGCGATGATGTCGTCGATCGAAGGCGATGCGGTGCGATTCTCCACAAGCAACTGCAAGGCACTGCTCAGCAACAGCGAACGCATGCGCTGGCGCCGCCTGGCCGCAACGCGCTGACGATGGTCGATCGCCTTCCACGGCTCTCCTTCAGCGGCAAATCCCTTCTCTATCACGGTCATTGATCTGTTCTCTCCTCGGGAGCACGGATCGGCAGGGCCGCACGCGCCTTCTCCGCCTCATGCGCTTGCGCCCTGCCGATGATGCATCACCCACAACATAATAAATTGTACGTCATCCTGACATCCAAGTCAGTATGATGTATATTTCGGGCTCTTGGGAAGGGCGAATGCCCGAACAGGCCTGCTGTCGCTGATGCCCAGAACGAGTCCGTTGCATTGGCTCGGTGGCGCGAACCGCTGATGACTCGCAGGCGAGTGACGTACCCACTGGAGCGTAGAAATTGAACAGGAATCATCGAGCAGCAGTGCTCACCCTCATCGCGGCAGCGAGCCTGCTGGCGGCGTGCACGAAGAAGCCCGCGTCTGAACACACGGACGTGAGACCGGTACGGACCGTGGTCGTCGGGCGCAGCAACGGCACGGTCGGCGCGAACTACTCGGGCGAAATTCGCGCGCGTTACGAAAGCCAGCTGGGATTCCGCACGGCGGGCAAGGTCGTCGCCCGGATGGTGGAAGTGGGCAGCCATGTCAAGCGCGGCCAGCCGTTGTTGCAGCTCGATCCCACCCAGGAGACGTTGCAGGTGGCGGCGGCTGGCGCCGAGGCCGATGCAGCGAGAAGCCGCGTGGCCCAGGCACGGGTCGACGTGAAACGTACCGAGCAACTGCTGGCGCAGAACTTTGCCTCGCAGGCCGAGCTGGACCAGCAGCGCCTGGCGCTCAATCAGGCCGAAGCCCAGTTGCGCTCGGCCCAGGCGCGCCAGCAACTGAACGCCAATATGCGCGGGTTCACCACGCTCGTGGCCGACCGCGATGGCGTGGTCAGCGCCATCAACGCGGAAGCCGGCCAGGTGGTGGCGGCCGGCCAGTCGATTGTCACCGTTGCGGCCGACGGCGAGCGCGAGGTGTCGATCAGCATTCCCGAGTCGCGCGTAGACGAACTGCGCAAGGCCACGACGCTCACGATCACGGTGTGGGCACATCCGGAAAAGTCGTGGAGCGGCAAGCTCCGCGAGCTTGCGCCGGACGCTGACAGCGTCACGCGCACGTACTCTGCGCGCGTTTCGATTCTGGACGCTGACGCCGATCCCAGCCTCCTGCGTCTGGGTATGACCGCTTCCGTCATGGTTCCAGACGTGAACGGCAGTGGCGCGATGCGCGTGCCGCTGACCGCCATCGTCGATCACGAGCGTGGTCGCCAGGTGTGGGTGGTGGACCCTAAGACGTCAAGGGTGACAGCGCGTGAAGTGAAGCTTGGCGCTGCGCAGAACGACAGCGTCATTGTGGTGGCGGGTCTGGCAGGCGGCGAGACGGTGGTGAGCGCCGGCGTGCATATGCTGCAGCCCGGCCAGCAGGTGAAGGTGGCGAAGGCGGTGGCCCTGGCCCAGGCGGGAGGTTCGAAGTGAAAGGCGTCAATCTGTCCGAATGGGCGCTCAAGCACCCGCAGATGATCGCATTCCTGTTGTTGCTGTTGTCGGTGGCCGGGGTGCTGGCCTACGGCAGCCTGGGCCAGAAGGAAGACCCCGAGTTCACGATCAAGACGATGGTGGTGCAGGCCTACTGGCCGGGAAGCTCCGCGCAGCAGATGGCCGACCAGGTTGCCGACAAGCTTGAGCGCAAGTTGCAGGAGGTGGCGGAGATCGACTATACGTCCACCTACGTGAAGCCGGGGGAGACGCAGATCAAGGTCAACCTGCGCGAGGAAGTACCGCGCTCCGCCGTACCGGGTGTGTGGTATCAGGTCCGCAAGAAGATAGGTGACATCCGCCAAACCCTGCCGCAGGGCACGCAGGGGCCCTTCTTCAATGACGAGTTCGGGGACACGTTCGGCAATCTCTACGCCATCACCGGCGACGGATTCAACTATGACGACCTGCGACGGATCGCCGATGCCGCGCGTAACGAGTTCCTTCGCGTCGACGACGTCAACAAGGTCGACCTGGTCGGCAAGCAGGAACAGAGTATCTATGTGGAAGTCTCCACTGCCAAGCTCGCTTCGTTGGGGATCGATCCGGCACTGATTGCCCAGACCCTGGCGCAAACCAACGTGGTGACGTCGGGCGGGACGGTGCAGACCAGCGCCGAACGGGTGCGGCTGGACGTGAGCGGCGAGTTCGACTCCGTCGAGGGCATCCGCGCCATCGGCATCCGTGCCGGCCAGCGCACCTTCCGGCTGGGCGATATCGCTGATGTACGTCGCGGTTTCGTGGAGCCGGCCACCTCGCGGATGCGCTTCAACGGCAACGAGGCCATCGGTCTTGCGGTGAGCATGCGCAAGGGCGGTGACGTGATCCGGCTCGGCACGAAGCTCGATGAAACGGTGAAGCGCATCGAGTCCACACTGCCGGTCGGGGTGCAGATTCATGCGGTCAGCGACCAGCCGCGCATCGTCGAGCATTCCGTTTTCGAGTTCAAGAAGAGTCTCGCCGAGGCGGTGGTCATCGTGCTCGTGGTGAGTTTCCTGTCGCTGGGCCTGCGGACGGGACTGGTCGTTGCACTGAGCATCCCGCTCGTGCTGGCCATGACGTTCCTGGCGATGTACGTGATGGGGATCGACCTGCAACGCATCTCGCTCGGTGCGCTGATCATCGCGCTCGGGCTGCTGGTCGACGACGCCATCATCGCCGTCGAAATGATGGCGCTGAAGCTCGAGCAGGGCTGGGACAAGTTCCGCGCCGCCACCTACGCCTACACGGCCACTGCATTCCCGATGCTCACCGGCACGCTGATCACGGCGGCGGGCTTTCTTCCGGTCGGCTTCGCCAAGTCCGGCACCGGCGAGTATGTGTACTCGCTGTTTCAGGTGGTGGGAATCTCGCTGCTGCTGTCGTGGATCGTGGCCGTGCTGTTCACGCCATACCTCGGTTTCAAGCTGTTGAAGGCGCATGCGCACGCCTCGCATGACGAGGAGGCGGTCTACCAACGCGGCTTCTATGTCAAGTTCCGCCGCTTCATCGATTTCTGCCTGAGACAGCGCGTGTGGGTGCTCGGCATCACGCTCGCCGCGTTCGTGGGCGCGCTGGTGCTGTTCAAGGCAGTGCCCCAGCAGTTCTTTCCGGCATCGGACCGGGCCGAGCTGATCGTGGACATGTGGATGCCGGAGGCCTCGACGTTCGAGGCGAGCCAGAGCGAGGTGCGCAAGCTCGATGCGATGCTCAAGGGCGATCCGGACATCGCCGCGGTGACCAGCTTCGTGGGGAATGGCGCGCCGCGCTTCTACCTGCCGCTCGATGCACAGACGCCGAACCTGAACCTGGGCGAGATGATCGTGATGACCAAGGGCGGCGAGGCACGTGAGCGCGTGAAGGAAAAGCTCGAGAAGCTCTTCGCGGAAGACTTTCCCAACGTACGTGGCCGCGTCAACCGGCTCGAGAACGGTCCGCCTGTCGGTTACCCGGTGCAGTTTCGCGTGTACGGGCAGGACAACGACAAGGTCCGTGCCATCGGGGACAAGGTGGCGGCCATCATGCGTGAGGAGCCGCACGTGCGCCAGGTCAACCAGGACTGGGGCGAGCGCATCAAGCGCGTGCAGGTCGACGTCGATCAGGACAAGGCACGTGCGCTGGGCGTCAGCTCAGGCCAGATCAAGCAGGCGCTGGAGGCATCGATCTCGGGCACGCCGATCACGCAGTTCCGCGAGGAGGACCAGGATATCGACGTTGTATCGCGCCTCGTCGCAGCGGAGCGCACGGACCTGAACAACCTGAAGGACGCCAAGATCTATGTGCGCGACGGCAAGTTCGTGCCGGTCTCGCAGGTGGCCCGCCTCACGCTCGCCAGCGAGGAAGGTGAGCTGTGGCGGCGCAACCGCGTGCCGACGATGACCGTGCGTGCCGATATCGCCGGGGCGCAGGCGCCCGACGTCACGCGTGCGTTGCAGCCCAGGATCGACGCCCTCGAGAAGGATCTGCCGCTCGGTTACGGCATTGAGATCGGCGGTGCGGCGGAATCGAGCGCGAAGGCACAACGCTCAGTGTTTGCTGTGATGCCCTTGACCATTATCGCGGTGCTCGTGCTGTTGATGATCCAGTTGCAGGACATGAAGAAGATGGCGATTGTCCTGATGACCGCGCCGCTCGGCCTGATCGGTGTGAGCGTGGTGCTGGCCGCCTTCCGGATTCCGTTCGGTTTCGTTGCGATGCTCGGTGTCATCGCGCTCGCTGGCATGATCATCCGCAACTCGGTGATCCTGGTCGTGCAGATCGACGAGGACGTGCGCGCCGGCGTTCCGCTGTGGACGGCCATCGTCGAGGCGGCGGTGCGGCGTTTGCGGCCGATCGTGCTGACGGCACTGGCGGCCATCCTGGCGATGGTGCCGCTCACCCATTCTGTGTTCTGGGGCCCCATGGCGTGGGCAATCATGGGCGGCCTCGCCGTGGCCACGGTGCTGACGCTCGTGTTCCTTCCCACCTTGTATGCGACGTGGTACCGGGCCAAGCGCCCCGCGACCGTCTGATCGCGGATCGGATGTTGAGAGTGATTGTGATGAAGCGATTGAATATGGCCCTGCGGGCCGGACAGGTGGCCCTCGGCTGCATGCTTTTCCTGAGCGCCGGGGATTCCGGCGCGATCGACCTCGTGGGCGCCTATGAGCAGGCGTTGGCGCATGATCCGACAACCCTTGCCGCGAACGATGCGCTGACGGCCGGGCAGGAGAAGGCCGTGCAGGGCCGCGCCCTGCTGCTTCCCAGCGTCAGATTGCAGGGGGGAGTGGGCCGGACCGTGGT
Source organism: Cupriavidus sp. USMAHM13 (assembly GCF_001854285.1). NCBI lineage: Bacteria > Pseudomonadati > Pseudomonadota > Betaproteobacteria > Burkholderiales > Burkholderiaceae > Cupriavidus > Cupriavidus sp. USMAHM13. Next base: position 813,885 of record NZ_CP017752.1, on the reverse strand, counting down.
GCATGCGTCCGCGGCTGACGACGGCGCGTCGCTGATCTCGCCCAATACTTCGGGCACCTTGAGGCAGGCCGGCGTGGTGCTGGTGCAGCCGATATACGACCGCGGCGCGGTGGCGGCGAAGAAGCAACTGCGCGAGCAGACGAACCTGGCGCAAACACAGTTCGGCCAGTCGCGCCAGGATCTCGCCCTGCGTGTGGCCGAAGCCTACTTCGGCGTGGTACTGGGCGAGGAGACGCTACGCGTGGTGCAGGCCGAGAAGGCGGCCCTGCGGCAGCAGCGCGACCGCGCCAGGGCCCGCTTCGACATCGGGCAGGGCAAGATCACCGACCTACATGAGGCCCAGGCGCGCCTGGACGGCGTGGAGAGCCGTGAAGTGACGGCGCAATCCGCGCTGGAGCAGCGTCGCACGCGCTTCCAGGAGATCGTCGGCACGTCGCCCGATCAACTAAGCGGGCTCGCGTCCCGCTTTGTGCCACGGCCGCCGGAGCCGGACAATCTCGCGGCGTGGCAGGCCAGGGGGGAAGAGCAGAGCTTCCTCGTCAAGACCCGGCAGTCGGAACTCGACATTGCCGGCGCCGAGATCGACAAGTACCGTCTCGCCAGCCGCCCGACCGTATCGCTCGTGGCGGGTTACACCACACAAGGGCAGAGCGGCAATCTGGCTCCCTGGGTTGCGGCCAATACGCGCTCCGCGACGGTGGGGTTGCAAGTCAACATTCCGCTGTACGCAGGCGGCGGACTGGACTCGCGCGAGCGGGAGTCCGTTGCGAAGAAGAGCCAGGCCGAGCAGCAGCTTGCTGCGGCCCGGCGCGATGTGCGCCTGAGCGTGCAGGACGGGTTTCTGTCGGTGAAGACCGGCGTGTCGCGTATCGCTGCACTTGAGCAGTCGTTGACGTCGGCGCGTAGCGCGCTGGCGGCGACGACCCTTGGCCGGGACGTTGGCACCCGCACCGAGCCCGACGTGCTCGACGCGCAGCAGCGCGTGTTCGCCGCTGAATTGGACGTGGTGCAAGCACGGCTGGACTACCTGCTCGGCCGCCTGCGGCTTGCCGCAGCGACGGGCGAATTGAGCGAGGACACCCTCCGTTCGCTCAGCGACTGGCTCGCTTCCTGACCAGGACCTCCCATGCTCGGTGATCTGCAGCACTATTGGAGCGGTAGCTTCCTGGCCGCCAACGCGTTCATCGGCTTGAACCTGGTGGGCGCGTTGCTGCTCGGCATGCTGGTGGGCTACGAGCGGTCGTACAACGGTCGTGCCGCCGGCATGCGCACCTATGGGCTCGTCTGCATGGCGTCCACCGCGCTGACCGTGTTCGTCGGTCACGCGCCGCTCTGGTACGGCGGCACCACAGCGCACATCCAGGCAGATTCGGCACATGCCATCCAGGGCGTCATCACCGGCATCGGCTTCCTCTGCGCCGGGGTCATCATGAAGGACGGCATGCGCGTCCGCGGCCTGACGACCGCTGCATCTGTCTGGGCCGTTGCCGCGACGGGCGTGCTCCTTGGGGTTGGATTCTATGCCGCTGCGCTGCTGCTCGCCGTCCTATGCGTGGGCTCGATGTCTCTGGTGCATCCGCTGGAGTCTCGGCGGGAGAACGCGGAAGGGATTTCCATCCGCCAAAAAACCGCTTGAAATGAGATTAATTCCCATTTACAATGCGTTCCATCGTTCAGCGCGCAAGCGAAAGCAGCGCAAGGGAAGCGGTGGAAGGCAGCGGCAAACCCTGTCCTCCTCCATCCCCCAGCCGGCGCCGCGAACGAACAGGATTCCGGTAGCGTCGCCCTCGGCGGCGCACCCAACCGTCTTTTGTGGGGACCGCTCCGTCACGCGGAGCGTTTGGCAGTAGCCAGTCGTCAGAGGACCGGTGCGGCAATGAGACCCGCCAATCCGGTCGCTACTCGGGCGACAAGCCAGGCCACCTTTTTATTCCTGCGCGCCGTGGCTGCCACGGCGCGCGCCGCTCGGGGCGTCGCGCAGCGGCCCGGTGGTCTGCCAGGCCTCCGCGCGGCGTCCCGGCCATCCGCCCTTGCCGGGCTTGTGCCGCATGCTTATGCCACCCGATAGCTCCGATCCCATCGACCTGAAGCGCGCCGGCCTGAAGGCCACCTCGCCGCGCATGCGCGTGCTGGAGGTGTTCCGCGCCAGCACCCAGCGCCACCTGAGCGCCGAAGAGGTCTATCGCGCGCTGCTGTCGCAGGACCTCGATGCCGGGCTGTCGACCATCTACCGCGTGCTCAACCAGCTGGTGCAGGCGAACATCCTGGTGCGCCGCACCTTCGAGTCCGACCATGCGGTGTTCGAGCTCAACGAGGGCGGCCACCACGACCACCTGATCTGCGTGAGCTGCGGCCGCGTCGAGGAGTTCACCGACGAGGGCATCGAACGGCGCCAGCGCGAGGTGGCCTCGGCCAAGAACTTCGCGCTGCGCGAGCACATGCTGGTGCTGTACGGCCTGTGCCCGGCGTGCCACGCGCGCGAGTCGCTGGACTGAAGACCGGGGCCGGCGCGCCCCGCCACCCGCATCCATCGGAGGCTGCACCATGGCCCGCAGCAGCAAGCCGCTCCCCGAACTCAGGCAGATGCTGGCGCAATGCCTGCTCGAAGTACCCGGCTGCGGCGACTGCGAGTTGCGCGCGGTCTGCGTGCATCGCCCCGACCATACCGGCTGCAACTGGAGCGCGGAGGTCGACTTCCCTGCGCGCGGCGAGGAGGAGGCGGTGCGCGACCTGCCGCGGGCCCGCCGCGTGATCGTGCTGATGCGCGAACGCTACAACGTCGTGCCGGGCAGCGCTGCCTGAAGCACGCGGGACGCTGCGGCGGGGCGCGCGCGGTTAGAATTGGCGCCGCGCGCCGCTGCCGCGGCGGCATGACCTTCCCGCCCTCGCATGCTCCCTGCTTTTTCCCCGCGCCGCTGCGCGCTTGCCGCCGGCCTGCTGCTGTGCGGCCTGTTCCTGTCCGGCCAGGCGTCGGCACAGGCCGATGCCCCGGCCGAGGCGAAACCGGACGCCCCCGCCGGCAACTGGAAGATCGCCGCCGGCCCGGGCGTCTACGTCGCGCCCGACTTCCCCGGCTCGCGCCACGCGCTGGTCTATCCCATCGTCTACCAGGACATCGACTACGCCGGGCGCTTCTTCTCGCGCGGCTTCGATTTCCTCGGTGCCTACCTGCTCAACAACGATGTGTGGCAGGTCGGCGCCGACTTCCAGCTCGACCCCACCTGGCGCCGCGCGCGCGACGATGCGCGCCTGAACGGCCTGGGCGACGTGCAGATGACGGTGCGCGCGCGCGCTTTCGCGCAGGCGCAGATCTCCTTCGTCACACTGTCGGCCGACCTGGCGCAGGACATCGGCGGCCAGAAGCAGGGCCTGATCGCCAACGGCGACGTGCTGTTCAGCCTGCCGGCCGGCAAATGGCTGTTCACGATGGGCCCGGGCGTGACCTGGGGCAACGGGCAGTACATGCGCACCTTCTTCGGCGTGAACGCGCAGCAGAGCCGGGATTCGGGCCTGCCGGTGTACAGCGTGGGGGCCGGGCTGCGCGAGTGGCACGCCAACGCCATCGTCAGCTACGACATCTCGCGCCGCTGGTCGGCGCTGGGGGCGGTGACCTTCGCCCGCTTGCGCGGCGATGCCGGGGCCAGCCCGATCACGGAGCGGCGCCAGCAATGGACCGCGATGGGCGCGCTGACCTATCGCTTCCGCTGACGGTCTCGGCGACAGTCCCGCGACGCGGGGTGGCGTCCCGCCCTGCCGCCCTGCGCGGCACTCAGCTGCGCGCGGCGGACGGTGCCGCCACCGGCGCGGCCGGCCGCAGCACCAGCCAGACGGCGCCGCCGATCAGCGCGCCGCCGGCCAGGTGGGCCCAGGACAACCGCTCGCCCAGGAACAGCGCCCCCCACACCACGCCGAACGGCGGAATCAGGAAGGTCACGGTCAACGAGCGCACCGGACCGAGGTCGGCGATCAGGCGGTAGTAGAGGATGTAGGCGATGGCGGTACACAGCATGCCCACGGCGACCATCGCGCCCCATACCGTCGGCCCGGCCAGCGGCAGCGTATTGTGCTGCCACAGCGAGACGGCGCTGAACGGCAGCAGGAAGAGCGTGGCGCCCACCATGCTGCCCGCCGCCACCAGGCGGCTGTCGAGGCCGCCGCGCGCCGTGATCCACTTGCGCGCCAGGAAGCCGGCCAGGCCGTAGCAGGCGGTCGCCACCAGGCAGGCTGCCGCGCCCAGCAGCACCTGCGCCGTGAAGGCCACGGGACCGCTGCGCGTCAGCACCGCCACGCCGGCCACGCCGAGCACCACGCCGAGCGCCTTGGCACGCGTCAGCCGTTCGGCGAAGAACAGCGTCCCGATCAGCACTCCCATCAGCGGCGTCATGGCATTGAACACGGCCGAATAGCCGGCCGGCAGCCACAGCGCGGCCACCGCGTACATGACGAAGGGGATGCCGGAGTTGATCACGCCCAGGGCCATCACCGCCGGCCATTTGCCCCGCATGTCCCAGCGCACGCGCAGCAGCACCAGGCAGCCGGCCAGCGTGACGGCACCGATCAGCACGCGCAGGAAGGCCGCGGTCAGCGGGCCCAGCACGGGAGCGCCGATGCGGATGAAGAGGAAGCTGGCGCCCCAGATGGCGGATAGCGCCAGCAGGCGGGCGAGGTCGGAGACGGTCATGGCGGGGGAAAAGGCGTCGATGGCAGTGGGAATCCGGAGTTGCCCGGTGTTGCCATTACAGCACCGCTGGCAGCCGCTTGCTGGCTGATTTCGGACATTTCCCCACGCCGGCCGCCAGCGCATGATGCAAGGATTGGGGCCGGGGGCCAGTCCCGGCCGAACCGGCCTGCCCGCCAGAGGGAAATGCGGCGATCGGCAGGAGAAAGACGCCGGATGCGGGCGCGATGTGCGCGGTTATCACCTTGCGAGGGCGGGACCCTGGACTCCTCCCCCACTGAAGAAGGGAGTGTGATACAGGATGGTGACAACCTGTATTAAGCAGATTTAAAATCTGATCTGCGCCAGAGTTAATTGACCCCTCCGACGCATTCCCGACAAGCCGCCACGGACGTGGCGGCTTCTTTTTTTGCCGCTCTATGCGGCGCACGGTTCACAACTATAATTCAAAGTCAACCGTTGGCGTACATGCTGCGTTTGCAGCGTCATGAAACGACAGTTCCTTGGCTTGCTAGCCCGAGTCTACGTCCTCCAGTTCGCGTTCGAGGTGCCGGCCACCGTGGCCATGCTCGCGGACATGCTGATGGAGTATGGCTTCCAGGTGGATATCGGCTCCGTCCGGCCGCTGCTGCGCGCGCTGCAGATGGATGGGTATATCGAGAGCGTGCTGCGCGACGGCATCGGGCGCGTCTACCTCATCACCGAACGCGGTCGCGAGGAGTTGCGCAACAGCCGCTCCCAGCTCGACCAGTTGTACCGCCGCCTGCATTCGCGCGGCGACGCCTCCGAAGCCACACAAGGCTGATAAGGCTGATAAGGCTGACAAGGCTGAGCCGGGCGCAGCGCATTGCCGGAGCGGGGCATGGCGTGGCATGCGTACCCGTTTCTGCGTGGCGGCGACGATCCCGGCGAGGCGCGGGGCTCCCACTGCCAGCAGGATGTGCTAGCGTAGTCACTGCGGCTGTTGCTGCACGTTTCTCGTTTGCGCGGCATCCAGTGTGATGTCTGCAGCGCTCCGCCAACGTCGGCCTGCATGACCTTCCTACCGCTTTCGCTGAAAACACGCATCGCGCTGAGCACCGTGGCGATCGCTACGGTCTTCAGCGCCGGCATTGCGCTGGCCTCGCTGTATTTCGCCCAGCGCGACGTGCGGCAGGCGCTGCAGGACCAGCAGGACTCCATCGTCGAGCTGGCCGTCAAGCAGCTCGACACCTCGATGAACGACCGCATCACGCTGCTCGAGCACGTGGCCGCGCAATTGTCCGGCCACCTCGACGAGGGCCCGGCGCGGCTGCGCGAACTGGCCCAGCGCAGCGTCCCGGTGCCGGCCAGCTTCGACGGCGTGGTGGTGGCCGATGCACAGGGCCGCGTGCTGACCCGCAGCGGCGAGCTGGTCGGCATCGGCGACCGCGACTATTTCCTCGAACTGGCGCGCACCCTGCAGCCGGTCGTGTCCGCGCCGCTGCGCGCGCGCGTGAACGGCAGCAGCGGCGTGCTGGTCAGCGTCCCCATCTTGTCGCGCGACGGCGCCTTCCGCGGCCTGGTGGGCGGCTGGCTCGACCTGTCGCGCTCGAATTTCCTGGTGGAGCTGGGACATAGCCGCCTCGGTACCAGCGGCTACTATTGCCTGGTGTCCGCCGGCAGGCACCCGGTCTACGTGCAGCATCCGGACAGCGCGCTGACCCTGCGGCCGGCGCATGCGATCGGCGATACCTGCGGCAGCCCCAACCGGGCCGGCGCCCTCGAGTTCCTGCTGCCGCGGCGCCCCGTCATCGCGCGCTACCTGATGGCGAGCACCGGCTGGGAACTGGTCGCGGTGCTGCCGGCACAGGAGGCCTTCGCGCCGCTGCACCAGCTCGAACTGCTGGTGCTGTACCTGCTGCTGGCGGCGGTCGGCTGCGGCGCGGTGCTGATGTGGCTGGTGGTGCGCCACATGCTGGCGCCGCTGACACGCCTGCACCAGGTGGTGCGCGACAGCGCCCATGACCCGGCCGCCTATGCGCGCCTGCCGCAGCAGGGCGGCGACGAGATCCACGACCTCGGACGCGCCTTCGGCCTGCTGATGCGCGAGCTGGAGCGCCGCCGCGAGTTGCTCGACGCCAACGAGCGGCGGCTGCGTGCCGTCACCGACACCCTGCCGTCGCTGCTGGCCTTCGTCGACACCGACCAGCGCTACCTGTTCAACAACCTGGCCTATGAGCATGCCTATGGCATCCCGCTCGACCGGCTGCGCGGCATGACGGTCCGGGAAGTGATAGGCGAGTCACGCTATCGCGTGGTCGAGCCGCATATGCGCCAGGCCCTGGCGGGCACCGCCGCCACCTTCGAGCTGGAGGAGAACGAACCGTCCTATCGCTGCCTGGAGGTCCAGCTGCGGCCGGAATGGAATGCCGGCAACGACCAGGTGGTGGGCGTCCATGTGCATGTCATGGACGTCACCCAGCGCAAGCTGGAGACGCTGCGCCTGTCGCGCATCTCGCGCCTGGACCACCTGACCCAGCTGCTGAACCGCAGCGGTTTCGAGAAGCGCCTGCAGGAGGCCATGGCGCGCAGCCGCGGCCAGCAGCGTCTGATGGCGCTGTGCTACCTCGACATGGACCGCTTCAAGGCAGTCAACGACTTCCACGGCCACGGCATCGGCGACCTGCTGCTGCAGGCCTTCGCGCGGCGCGTGCAGCGCTGCGTGCGCCAGGGCGACGCGGTCGCGCGCCTGGGCGGCGACGAGTTCGCCGTGATCCTCGAGGACCTCGGCAGCGCCGCGGCGGCCCGGCGCGTGGCGCAGGCCATCGTCGAGTCGGTCGGGCGCCACTTCCATATCAACGGCATCGTCGCCGACGTCGACGTCAGCATCGGCGTGGCGCTCTACCGCGGCGCCCCGATGGCCGACCACGAACTGCTGCGCGCGGCGGACGTGCTGCTGTACCGCGCCAAGGCGGCCGGGCGCGGGCGCTACGAGATCGGCCCGGACGAACTGGCCGGCGCCTGAGCCGGACCCGGCGTCGCCCGCGCTCAGTGCCTCAGTGCCTCAGTGCCTCAGTGCAGTTCCTCGCCCTTGTCCTCGAAGGCGATGTGGCGTCCGTCGTCGGACTGGTAGCCGAGCTTGGCATCGGCGCCCATCATCTTCTCCCAGGCCAGCATGGCGTCGGCGACGGCCTGCGGTTCGCCCTTGAATATCAGCACATCGTTGCCGCAGGACGGGCACTGGCCGCCGAAGACGGCATCGATGCCCCGCAGGTCCGGAGCCGGGATGGCGTCGAACGTCGTGAACGCGGTCTTGCACGCGCCACACACCAGCTGCGCCGGCCGCAGCGCATCGAGGCGCGCGCGCGCCTGTTCGGCACGCTCTTGCGGCGTACCCCTCTTCTTGGCTTCACCCATATCGGATCCTTGACTGACTGCCGGCGCGGCGACGCGCCATCAACGCCGGCATTGTAGTGCACCGGCGCCGCATCCCGGTGGCACACCGCCCACATGGCGCGGGCGCCGCAGCTCCGATGCGGCGCATGCACGGCAGCAGGCGCTGCCCCCATCACCATGGCGTCGACGCCACGGCATATCCTTGTATAGAGTGACATCGCTTACCTGCGGCCGTTCCCGCGCGGCCGATTTCCTTACAAGGAGCCATCCATGTCCGAACAGCAGTCTCCCGCCGCCTTCCGCATCGAACAGGACAGCCTCGGCGACGTGCAGGTACCCGCCGACCACCTGTGGGGCGCGCAGACCGAACGTTCGCGCCAGAACTTCCGCATCGGCACGGAAAAGATGCCGCCGGCGCTGATCGAGTCCTTCGCCATCCTCAAGCTGTGCGCCGCGCGCGCCAACCGCGAGCTCGGCGTGCTGGCGCCGGAACTGGCCCAGGCCATCGAGCGCGCGGCCGAGGAGGTGATCGCGGGCCGCTGGGCGCAGGAGTTCCCCCTCTCCGTCTGGCAGACCGGCTCGGGTACCCAGACCAATATGAACCTCAACGAGGTCATCGCCAACCGTGCCATCCAGCTGCTCGACGGCGAGGTCGGCAGCAAGCGGCCGGTCCACCCCAACGACCACGTCAATGCCAGCCAGTCGTCCAACGACAGCTTCCCGACCGCGATGCACATCGCCGCCACGCGCGCCATCCAGCGCCAGCTGCTGCCCGCGCTGGAGACGCTGCAGCAGGCCTTCGGCCGCAAGGTCGAGGCCTTCGCCGACATCGTCAAGGTCGGGCGCACCCATCTGCAGGATGCCGTGCCGCTGACGCTGGGGCAGGAGTTCTCCGGCTACATGGCGCAAACGGCGCACGCGCAGTCGCGCCTGCAGCAGGCCATGCTGCGCGCCATGCCGGTGCCGCAGGGCGGCACCGCGGTGGGCACCGGGCTGAACGCACCGCACGGCTTCGCCGCCGCCTTCGCCACGGCGCTGGCCGACTACACCGGCCTGCCGTTCGAGCCCGCGCCCAACCGCTATGCGCTGCAGGCGGCCCACGACGCGCTGACCGACCTGTCGGCGGCCCTCAACACCACAGCCTCGTCCTTCCTGAAGATCGCGCGCGATTTCATGCTGCTGGGCTCGGGGCCGCGCGCCGGCTTCGCCGAACTGCAGCTGCCGGCCAACGAACCCGGCTCCTCCATCATGCCCGGCAAGGTCAACCCCACCCAGGCCGAAGCGCTGGCGATGGTGTGCTGCCGCGTGATCGGCAACCACACCACCATCACGCTGGCCAACGGGCTGGGCACGCTGGAGCTGAACGCGTACAAGCCGGTGCTGATCTACAGCCTGATGCAGAGCGTCACGCTGCTGGCCGATGCCGTGGCGAGCTTCGCCGACCATATGGTGGCGGGGGTGCTGGCGGACGAGGAGCATATCGCCGAGCTGCTGGCGCGCTCCCTGATGCCGGTGACGGCCCTCAATCCGCATATCGGCTACGACAAGGCGGCCGAGATCGCCAAGCTGGCGGTCAAGCGCAACCTGTCGCTGCGCGAGGCGGCGATCGCCTCCGGGCATGTCAGCGAGGCGCAGTTCGACCAGTGGATCGACCTGAAAGGCATGACGCGCGAAGTCTGAAAGAAGGCTAGGCCGATGCCAGCGCGGCCGGCAGCGCCAGCCAGAGCGGCCGCGCCAGCGTGATCTCGTCGCAGTTGGCGCCCTCGCCGCCGCGGTCGACCACGGCGAAGCGCGAGGGCGCGCCCACCGCCAGCAGCATGTGATGCCACACGCCGGCGTGATAGTTGACCCCCTGCACGCCATCGGAGAAGAAGGCACGCACGGCCTCGGGCCGGACCGTGTCGCCGCGTGGCGCCACCACCACCAGGAAGGGCCGGCCGTCCAGCGGCAGGAAGGCCTGGCTGCCCAGGGGGTGGCGCTCCAGCATGCGGATCGCCAGCGGGTACGCATAGGGCCTGGCCTCGAACAGGTTGATCAATGCGTGGCCCTGCCCGACCTCCACGCGCGCCAGGCCATGGTGCCGGCGCACCATGCCGCCGTTGATGTCGAAGGCGCCGGCATCGCCGGGAGCGCGCGGCTCGATCACGTCGCCGAAGGGCGCGAAGGCCGCACGCGTGAGCGGCTCGGCCCGCAGCAGGGTCGAGGGATCCGGCGCGGCGGCCGGGCGGAAAGCAGACATCGGCAACTCCTTGGACAAATGGCTTGGCTCCTGTGGGATCGCCCCACTGGTATGACCAGTCACGCCTGAATTCTGCGGCAAAGGGCCGAGCCGCACAAGACATCCCCTGCGCGCCGCACTTCCCCGATATTTTGCCTGCATAGCGGCTCCTCCCGGTCTTCCCGAAGCACCGCGCGCGGCACGGCATGCTTGACACGGGCCTGGCCGGCTCCTACCATTCGCCGCACTGGTCTGACCTGTACGACTAGTGCACCGGGATCCGCGCCAGGATCCGTCGCGTGACGAAATCAACTACCCAAGGAGACACCCGTGACCCCTACCGCAAGCGGCCGGGCGGCGCCCGCAGGCACCGCCACCCCGAGCGCGACGGCGCAACTGCAGGAGGACGCCGTTTACCGCAAGGTGGCCTGGCGCCTGATGCCCTTCCTGATGCTCTGTTATGTCGTGGCCTATCTCGACCGCGTCAATGTCGGCTTCGCCAAGCTCAGCATGCTGGCCGACCTGCAGTTCAGCGAGTCGATCTACGGACTCGGGGCCGGCCTCTTCTTCATCGGCTATTTCTTCTTCGAAGTGCCCAGCAACCTGCTGATGCACCGCATCGGCGCCAAGGCCACCATCGCGCGCATCATGATCCTGTGGAGCCTGATCTCCGCGGCGATGATGTTCGTGCAGACCCCCTCCCAGTTCTACGCGCTGCGCTTCCTGCTGGGCGCGGCCGAGGCCGGCTTCTATCCCGGCATGATCCTGTACCTGACCTACTGGTTTCCCTCGCACCGGCGCGCACGCATGGTGGCGCTGTTCATGGCCGCGATCCCGATCTCGGGGATCTTCGGCGGCCCGCTGTCCGGCTGGGTGATGCAGGCCATGCACGACACCCACGGCCTGCGCGGCTGGCAGTGGATGTTCCTGATCGAAGCCGTACCCTCGCTGCTGACCGGGCTTGCCGTGCTGCGCTACCTCGACAACGGCATCCAGTCCGCGCGCTGGCTCAGCGCCGAGGAGAAGGCCGTGCTCGAACGCGGCATCGCCAGCGAGAACGCGCAGAAGTCCGGCCACATGTCGCTGCGCATGGTGGCCACCGATACGCGCGTGCTGAAGATGACGCTGATCTGCTTCTGCACGGTGATGGGACAGTACGGCCTGACCTTCTGGCTGCCCACGCTGATCAAGCAGACCGGCGTCGACAGCGTGCTGCACGTGGGCCTGCTGACCGCGATCCCGTTCAGCGTGGCGGTCTGCTCGATGCTGCTGGTCAGCCGCAGCTCCGACCGCCTGCGCGAGCGCCGCTGGCACCTGATCGTGCCGTTCTGCTGCGGTGCCGCCGGGCTGGCGCTGAGCGCCGCGTTCAGCCACGACACCGCGCTTTCGCTGGCGGCGCTGGCACTGGCCGCGGGCGGCAGCCTGGCCACTTCGCCGCTGTTCTGGAGCCTGCCCACCGCCATCCTGTCGGGCGTGGGCGCCGCCGCCGGCATCGCCCTGATCAACTCGGTGGCCAACCTCGCCGGCTTCCTGAGCCCTTACCTGATCGGCCTGATCAAGGACACCACGCACAGCACCGATGCCGCGATGTACGTGCTCGCCGCGGTCCTGCTGTGCGGCGCGCTGTTGACCTACACCGTGCCGGCCAGGCTGGTCGACAAGTAGCCGCGCCGGGGGCCGCGCGGCGGCACGGGCGCGCGGCGATGTGGGCTAAAATCGCGCCAACCCATCCTGCCCCACCGCCCTTGCCCCGCATGACCGGACCGCTTTCCACCGTCGCCAACCAGGCCGTCAGCCTCATCCAGCAATGGGTACGCGATGGCGTGTTTCCCGCCGGCACGCTGCTGCCTTCGCAACGGGAGCTGGCGGTCCGGCTCGGCATCAGCCGCGCCTCGCTGCGGGAAGCCATCTCGACACTGCAGGGGCAGGGCATCGTGGTCTCGCGCCCGGGCAAGGGCGTCTACGTGGCCGAGCCGGGCGAAGCCGGCACGCCGCCGCCCTGGCGCTTCGCCGCCACCCATTCGCTGATCGACATCTACCAGCTGCGCTTCGCGCTGGAAGGACTGACCGCGCGCCTGGCGGCGCAGGCGATCTCGGCCGGCGAGATCGCCGCCCTGCGCGAGAATGCGCAGGCGATGCAGCAGGCGATCGAGGCCGACGCCTTCGACGTCGCCTCGCAGCTCGACTATGAATTCCATGCGCTGATCGTCACGGTCGCGGGCAACCAGGTGATCGGCGAGATCCTGCGCGAAAGCGCCGAGATGATGCGCGAGAGCCAGCGCCTGCCCTACTACCGCCGCGGCGCGCGCACCGCCACCTTCACCGAGCACGGCGCCATCATCGAGGCGCTCGCGGCACGCCAGCCGGACCAGGCCCAGCAAGCCATGCAGCGCCACATCATGCTGGCCGCGCGCCGCGCCGGCGTGCACTTTCCCACCGGCGACGAGCGCGACGACTGAGTCCCCCGGCGACCGGCGCAAGGGGGAACGACGGGCCGCCGGCGCGGGCACGGTGCGCGTGGTGCATGCGGTGCCGCCTCATGCCAGCCCTTGCGTGCCGCCCCGTGCGTCAGTACGCCTCGCGGTAGAGCGCCAGCGCGTCGGCCTCGTTCACTTCGACCGGGTTGTTGACCAGCAGGCGCGTCTGCTTCATCGCGTCGGCAGCCAGCATCGGCAGGCTGTCCTCGCTGACGCCGACGTCGCGCAGGCGGCGCGGCGCGCCGCTCTGGTCCATCAGCGCCTCCATCGCGCCGACGAAGGCCGCCGCGCGCGCCGCCGCATCGGTGCCGGCGGCACCCGCAGGCACCCCCAGCACATCCGCCAGCTCCGCATACAGCGCGGCCGCCGCGCGTGCATTGAAGCGCAGCACCGGCCCCAGCATCAGTGCGTTCGACAGGCCGTGCGGCACGTGGTAATGGCCGCCCAGCGGATAGGCCAGCGCGTGCACGGCCGCCACCGGCGAGTTGGCGAAGGCCTGGCCCGCGAGCGTGGCGCCCAGCAGCATGGCCTCGCGCGCGGCGCGGTCGGCGCCGTCGCGGCAGGCCGCCAGCAGGTTGCCGCCGAGCAGGCGCAATGCCTCGCGTGCCAGCGCGTCGGACAAGGGGTTCTTCTTGTGGCGCCCGGTGTAGGCCTCGATGGCATGGACCATGGCGTCGATGCCGGTGGCCGCCGTGGCCAGGCGCGGCAGCCCGAGCGTGAGCCGGGCGTCGAGCAGCACGTGGTCGGCGTAGAGCTGCGGCGCGACCACGCCCATCTTGCTGGTCTCGCCGGTGGTCAAGATCGAGATATTGGTGACTTCCGAGCCGGTGCCGGCGGTGGTCGGCACCAGCACCAGGGGCAGGCGGCCGCCGCGCACGTTGCCGATGCCGTACAGCGCGGACAGCGGCTGCTCCGAGACCAGCATCACGGCGGCCAGCTTGGCCACGTCGAGCGGCGAGCCGCCGCCCAGGCCCAGCACGAGATCGGCGCCGGCGGCGCGGCCCTGGGCCACGCAGGCGTGCAGGGTCGCCTCGGGCGGATCCGGCACCACGTCGTCGAACACCGTGACGGTGCAGCCCGCGGCCCGCAGGCTGGCCTCGATCGGCGCGGTCAGGCCGTGCCGCACCAGGCCGGCGTCGGTCACCAGCAGCACGCTGCGCTGCGCCTGGCGCGCCGCGAGCCACTCGCCCAGGCGCGCGGCGGCACCCCACTCCACATGGATGGACGGCACCGTCCGGAATTCAAAAGCCTGCATCGTCACGCTGGTCTCCTCTGCTGTGTTCTCTGTGCTGTCCTGTCGTGCGGGCGGCGCGGTCGCGGCGACCGCACGGATGCGCACGGCGCCGCCCCGGCGCGCGTGCGTCAGTGCCGCCGGCGCGGCATGGCATTGCGCCGGCTGGTGCAGCGTTGGGCTATGCCGGGCTACGCTGGGCTATGTTGCGCTGCTGCTCAGCGGATGGCCGAGCACAGGTACTTCATCTCCAGGTACTCGTCGATGCCGTACTTCGAGCCCTCGCGGCCCAGGCCCGATTGCTTGACGCCGCCGAAGGGCGCGACCTCGTTGGAGATCAGGCCGGTGTTGTGGCCGACCATGCCGTAGTCGAGCGCCTCGCCCACGCGCCAGGCGCGGCCGGCGTTCTCGGTGAAGAAGTAGGCGGCCAGGCCGAACTCGGTGTCGTTGGCCATGGCGACCACCTCTTCCTCGGTATCGAAGCGGAACAGCGGCGCCACCGGCCCGAAGGTTTCCTCGCGCGCCACCCGCATCGACTGCGTGACGCCGGTCAGCACGGTCGGCTCGTAGAACAGGCCGCCGAGGGCGTGGCGCCTGCCGCCGGCCGCCACCTGCGCGCCCTTGGCCAGCGCATCGGCGACGTGGCTTTCGACCTTCTCCACCGCCGCCTCGTCGATCAGCGGCCCGATCTGCACGCCCGGCTGCGTACCCGCGCCCACCGGCAGCTCGCGCACGCGCCGGGTCAGCTTCTCGGCAAAGGCCTCGTAGACGCCGGACTGCACGTAGAGGCGGTTGGCGCAGACGCAGGTCTGGCCCGCATTGCGGTACTTGGAGGCGAGCGCCCCCTCGACCGCGGCATCGAGGTCGGCATCGTCGAAGACGATGAAGGGCGCGTTGCCGCCCAGCTCCAGCGACAGGCGCTTGATGGTCGGCGCGCACTGCGCCATCAGGAGGCGGCCGACCTCGGTGGAGCCGGTGAAGGACAGCTTGCGCACCTTGTCGCTGGCGGTCAGCACGCCGCCCACCACGCGCGCGTCGCCGGTGACGATCTGCAGCACGCCGGCCGGCACCCCGGCCTGCTGCGCCAGTTCGCCCAGCGCCAGCGCGGTCAGCGGCGTCTGCTCGGCCGGCTTGACGATGATGGTGCAGCCGGCGGCCAGTGCGGGGCCCACCTTGCGCGTGATCATCGCGGCCGGGAAGTTCCACGGCGTGATGGCGGCGCAGACGCCCACCGGCTGCTTGATCACCACCAGGCGCTTGTCGGTCTGCGGGGCAGGGATCACGTCGCCGTAGGTGCGCTTGGCTTCCTCGGCGAACCACTCGATGAAGCTGGCCGCGTAACGTACCTCGCCCTTGGCTTCGGCCAGCGGCTTGCCCTGTTCGGCCGTCATCAGCGCGGCGAGATCGTCGGCGTTGGCGAGGATCAGGTGGAACCAGCGCATCAGCACGGCCGCGCGCTCCTGCGGCGCCAGCCGCGACCACGGCTTGAAGGCCCGGTCGGCGGCGGCCACCGCCGCCTCGACGGCCGGCGCGCCCAGCGACGGCACACAGCCCACCAGGCTGCCGTCGGCGGGATTGCGGACTTCGATCACGGCACCGTCCGCGGCACCTTGCCAGCGTCCGTCGAGAAGGCATTGATCGCGCAGCAGCGCGGGGGATTGCAGCGTCAGCAAGATTTCACTCCGTTTGGTGACCGTGCCGGTCGGGGGCTGGGCGGACCCGGTTCGCTTGCCGTGACATCGGGCTCGCCAACCTTGCTAAGTTCAATAGGTTGAACTAAGATCCGCATATTGAACTATCAGTGTGCCTTTGTAGTGCGGCCGGAGGGAGTTTGTCAAGAATGAGTGAGGCACTGCAGCCGTCCGGCATGGACGCTCCCGGACACGGGCAGGAAGACAATGCGGCGGCGCAGGCCGAAACCGTGCCGGCGCTGCGGCGTGCCGTGCGCATCCTGGACTTCGTCAGCGCGGCGGGCGCGCCGCCCACCGCGGCCGACCTCGCGCGCGCGCTCGGGCTGCCCAAGAGCAGCGCGCACGGGCTGCTCGCCACCATGCTCGAACTCGGCCTGCTGGCGCGCGCGGGCGACGGCACCTTCCGCCTGGGCGCCCACCCGATGCACTGGGCCAACGGTTTCCTGGCCCAGTTCGACCTGGTAGGGGAGTTCCAGCGCTACTTCGCCGAACAGGCCGAGCTGAGCCGCCACACCATCACGCTCAGCGTGCTGGAGGGGCGCGACGTGATCTACCTGGCCTGCCGCAACAGCGCCGACCCGCTCGGCTTCACCTTCCGCATCGGCATGCGCCTGCCCGCCCCCTTCACCGCAACCGGCAAGATCCTGCTCAGCGCGCTGCCGGACGCCGCGCTGCGCCAGCGCTTCGGCCAGCACTGGCCGGCTGCCTTGACTCCGCACAGCGTGGCCGGCCTGCCGGCCTTCCTGGCCGAGATGCGGGACACGCGCGCGCGCGGCTTCTCCATCGACGAAGGGCAGGTGCGCGAAGGCATGCATTGCATCGGCGCCGCCATCCGCGATTTCTCGGGGGAACCGGTGGCCGGCATCGCCGTCAGCCTGCTCGAGCACGAGGCCACGCCGGCGGCAGTGCAGGCCACCGGGACCCAGCTGGCGGCGGTGGCCGCCGCGCTGTCACGCCGGCTCGGCATGCCGGGCTGAGGGCGCGGCCAGCACCGCGGGGAGCCCGCGGCTCCGGCAAGTTGCCGTCCGCGTGGCAGCGGGCGCGGGCCAGGACGGGAGGGGTATACGCTGGTTGTGCGCGCAACTATTATCGACATATAGTTGAGCACACAACCAGATTACGGAGACTTCCATGCCACCCACATCCCAGCCCTGGCCGGAGCGGGTCCCGGTGCTGATCGCCGGCGGCGGGCCGGTCGGCCTGGCCCTGTCGGCGCTGCTGGCCCGGCATGGCATCGCCTCGCTGGTGGTCGAGGCGGACGAGGGCTACTGCAGCGGCAGCCGGGCCATCTGCATGTCGCGCCGTTCGCTGGAGATCCTCGGCTGGGCCGGCGCGGACGCCGCCACCGTGGC
Organism: Cupriavidus sp. USMAHM13; assembly: GCF_001854285.1. Taxonomy (NCBI): domain Bacteria; kingdom Pseudomonadati; phylum Pseudomonadota; class Betaproteobacteria; order Burkholderiales; family Burkholderiaceae; genus Cupriavidus; species Cupriavidus sp. USMAHM13. The sequence goes on along the minus strand of NZ_CP017752.1, from coordinate 796,881 downwards.
GACCGGCCTGGCCTGGGTGGGTGGGCGCAGCTACTACCGCGACACCGAGGTGCTGCATTTCCGCATGCCGAGCGAGCCGCACGAGCGCTTCGCGCCGATGGTGAACATCCAGCAGTACTACATCGAGGAATACGCCCACCGCGCCGCCCAGGACGTCGGCACCTTGTCCGACGTGCGCTTCGGTGCGCGCGTGGCCGCGGTGCACGCCGCCGACGATGGCGTGACGGTGGAGATCGACACGGGTGGCGGCAGCGCGCGCGTCGCCGCGCAATGGCTGGTGGCCTGCGACGGCGGGCGCAGCACGGTACGCGAGCAGCTCGGCCTGCGCATGGAAGGCATGCAGTACGAGGGCCGCTACGTGATCGTCGACATCGAGCAGGACACGCGGCGCGAGGTCGAGCGGCTGGCCTGGTTCGACCCGCCCTCCAATCCCGGCTCCACCATCCTGATGCACCGCCAGCCCGGCAATGTATGGCGCATCGACTACCAGATCCGCGATGACGAGGATGCCGACGCCGCGGTGCGGCCGGAGAATGTGCTGCCGCGCGTGCAGAGCCATCTCGACATGATCGGCGAGAGCGCCCCCTGGAAGCCGCTGTGGATCTCCATCTACAACGCCAAGTGCCTGACGCTGCCGCGCTACCGCTACGGGCGCGTGCTGTTCGCCGGCGACGCCGCCCACCTGGTGCCGATCTTCGGCGTGCGCGGCCTCAACTCCGGCCTGGACGATGCCGGCAACCTCGCCTGGAAGCTGGCGTGGGTGCTGCGCGGGCACGCCGAGGCCTCGCTGCTGGACTCCTATTCGGATGAACGGGTGCACGCCACCCGCCAGAACATCGCCTACGGCGCCAAGAGCACGGAGTTCATGGCGCCGCCCGATTTCGCCTTCCGCCTGATGCGCGAGGCCGCGCTGCGCCTGGCGCTCGACCATCCCGAGGTGCGCTCGCTGATCAACCCGCGCCAGTCGGCGCCGATCGACTACGCCGGCTCGCCGCTCAACGGCCCGTCCGACTTCGACGACGCGCCCGGCGCGGCGCCCGGCTGTCCCGCGCCCGAGGCCAGCCTGCTGCGCGGCGCGGAGACGGTGCACCTGAGCCAGTCGTTCGGCCGGGCCTTCACCCTGCTCTGCTTCCAGGCGGACGGCGCCGTGCCGGACGCGCTCGGCGCGCTCGCTGCGGGCAAGGCCGGCCCGCCGGTGCAGTGGCTGGTGGTGGCCCCGGCCGCCGCGCCGGGCGGCGACGGCGTGCTGCGCGATGCGCACGGCCAGGCCTGGCAGCGCTACGGCGCCACCCACGGCACCCTGTACCTGATCCGGCCCGACGGCTATGTGCTGGCGCGCTGGCGCCAGCCCGACCCGGACCGCGTGCAGGCCGCGCTGGCGCCCTTCCTCCTCAACCTGCCCGCTGGAGCCTCCGATGCAAGCTGACGACCTGGACCGTGCCTACACGCAGTTGTGCCGCACCATGGCCGAAGTCGGCGAGGCACGCACGCCGCTGCTGCTGGCCGCCCTGTGCCTGGCCCTGATCAGCCGCGAGGCCGAAGCCGCGCCGGTGCTGCAGGCCATCGAGGATGCGCGGCGCGCCTGCGGCGTGTAAAGTCGCAGGCGCCCGACCCGGAATCGCCGACATGAAGCCGCTGCCCCGCCTCGACCAGTTCCTCACCTACCGCCTGCACCAGGTCAACAAGCTGAGCGAACGCGAAAGCACCGAGGCCTATCTCGTGCAATGCGGGCTGCCGCTGGGCGAGGGACGCTGCCTGGCGGCGATCGGGGCCTTCGAGCCGGTCTCGGTCAACACGCTGGCACAGCGCGCCAACCTGACCAAGGGCCAGGCCAGCCGCAGCGCGCAGGCGCTGGTCGAACGCGGCCTGGTCAGCAAGGAAAGCAGCGACGAAGACGGGCGCGGCGTCGTGCTGACCCTGACGGCGCGCGGGCGGCCGCTGTACCGCAAGGCGATCGCCGTCATCGCCGGCCTCAATGCCGAGCTGTTCGGCTGCCTCGACGCCGCCGAGCAGGCCCAGCTGGGCAGCCTGCTGGACCGGCTGGTGGCGCACGCCGGCACTCGCGGCAAAGACGGGGACAGCACCGGGGAATGAGATGAGATTGGGTCCGCCGTCGCGGGCCCCGCAGGCCCCGCCCCGCAAAGCGTACCCATTTCTGCGAGGCTGCCGCAAGGCGCCTGCGAGCGGCATGGTGGGGCCGGATCACCCAACCCGCCCGTGCGCCACGCCTGTACGGCACGGCCGCCCCTGCCGCCCGCCGTCTTCCCTTTTTCCGGCCCGCGATCCGGCCCAAACCCCGCGATTCAGGCCCGGCGGCATCTGCTGCCAGTGTCCGGACCCATCGGTGACAGGCGTGCGGGAGCCTGGGCGGCTGCCTGCCGCCGCCGGTCCTGCGGGCCCGGGTGAGCGTCACCGGTCGGGATCGCTCCGGGCCCGGGCGTACCCATTTCTGCGTACCCCCGTCCGCGCATCCAGGTCCGCATCCAGGTCCGCATCCACATCTGCGTACCCGTTTCTGCGTATGCGCCCCCACCCGGCGCCGGCGCCCGGCAGCGCGCCTCAAGCGATGGTGTCCACCACCCCGCCATCGACCCGCAACGCCGCGCCGGTGGTCGCCGAGGCCTGCAGCGAGCAGGCATAGACCACCATGTTCGCCACCTCCTCCACGGTGGCGGCACGCTGCAGGATGGAGCTGGGCCGCTTGGCCTTGACGAAGGCGGCGGCGGCTTGCTCCACGCTCACGCCCTGGCTGGCGGCCGCCTCCTGCAGCATGGCGGCCACGCCCTCGGACAGCGTCGGTCCCGGCAGCACGGCGTTGACAGTCACGCCGGTGCCGCGCAGCCGCTTGGCCAGCCCGCGCGAGATGGCGAGCTGGGCGGTCTTGCTGAAGCCGTAGTGGATCATGTCCTCGGGGATGTTCAGCCCCGACTCCGAGGAGATGAAGACCACGCGCCCCCAGTCGCGGGCCTCCATGCCCGGCACGTAGGCCCGCGCGAGCCGCACGCCCGACATCACGTTGAGCTCGAAGTAGCGGCTCCAGTCGGCGTCCTCGAGCGCGAAGAAGTCCTTGGGACCGTAGATGCCGGCGTTGTTGACGAGGATGTCGACCGCGGGCACGGCGGCCACCAGCGCGGCACAACCGGCCGCATCGCCGACGTCGGCCGCGACGCCGCGCACCTTGGCGCCCGGGACGGCGGCGCGCACCGCCTCCAGCGCGGCCTGCAGGCTGTCCTGGTGGCGGCCGTTGAGCACGACTTCGGCGCCGGTGGCGGCGAGGCCCTTGGCGATGGCCAGGCCGATGCCGGCCGTGGAGGCGGTGACGAGCGCGGTCTTGCCGCTGAGATCGATCTGCATGGAGAGTCTCCGGTTGGCGTGCGCGAGCACGCATTCACTACCACTGGAAAAAACGGAAACAGGCGCGCGCCCGGCAGCGCGATGCCGCCCGCCGCGCGCCTGTCCTCAGGCGATCGCCCCGCCGCCGTCGACCAGCACGGTGGAGCCTGTCACATAGGGGGTGCCGGCCAGGTACAGGATGGCATTGGCGACGTCTTCCGGCTGCCCCAGGCATTGCGCCGGCAGCCGCGCGGCGGCGCCGTCGTACATGGCCTGGCGCGCGGCCGGATCGAGCTTGTCCCACAGCGGTGTGGCGATCAGGCCGGGCGAGACCGTGTTGACGCGCACCGGCGACAGCTCCAGCGCCAGCCCGCGCCCGAGCGCATCCAGCGCCGCGTTGATCGCGCCCTGCAGCACCGAGGCCTTGCTCGGGCGGATGCCGAGGTAGCCCGACACCAGCGTGAGCGATCCGCGCGCGCGGATCGGCACCGCGCGCGCCACGCGGTAGGCGCCCCAGAACTTGCTGTCGAGCGCGGCGTAGGCATCGGCCAGTGGCAGCTGGCGCACCGGCCCGGTCGCGGTCTGGGCGGCGGAGATGACGACATGGTCCCAGGGCTCGGCCTGGGCGAAGAAGGCGGCCACGGCTGCGTCGTCGGTGACGTCGAGCACCTGGCCGGCGACGCGCGCGCCGGCGCCGGCACCGGCATCGGCCGCCCCCAGCGACGATAGCGACGCCAGCGCCGCATCGAGCCTGGCCTGGTGGCGCGAGGCGATGGTCACCTGGGCACCGCGCGCGGCGAAGGCCCGGGCCGCGGCCAGGCCGATGCCGGAACTGCCGCCGACCACCAGGACACGCGCCGCATCGAAATCGGGAAACATGGGAAGGACTCCTTGCTGGGGCCGGCACCAGCGCCGGCATCGCTGTCGATTATGGACAGCGGGCGCGCCCGCATCATCTATCCGGCATTGGAAGCATTGTTGTCCAGGATTTGATAATCGGCGGGCACGGGCGGCTTTTGTGCAGTGCGGCTAGAATGCCTCGATCCGGCCCGGCCCGCCGCCGGGTCCGGCTCTCTCCCCAGCCGCCACGCCATGAAACCCGACCTCCTCCTGCTGATCCACGTCTCGCCCAAGCATCTCGAACAGCTCGGCACCGCCTTCACCGTCCACTACGCCCCCGATGCGGTCCGCCGCGCGGCCTGCGTGGCAGCCGAAGGCGCGCGCATCCGCGCGGTCCTCACCAACGGCTCGACCGGGCTGCGCGCGGACGAGATCGACGCCATGCCGGCGCTGGAACTGCTGGGCGCGCTGGGCGCCGGCTACGAGAACCTGGCGGTGGCCCATGCCCGCGCGCGCGGCATCGCTGTGTTCAACGGCGCCGGCACCAACGATGCCTGCGTGGCCGACCATGCCATGGCCCTGCTGCTGGCCGTGGTGCGCGCGGTGCCGGCACTCGACCGCGCCACCCGGGCCGGGGTGTGGCGCAACGACCTGCCGCTGCAGCCCAACTTCTCGGGCAAGCGCCTGGGCATCCTCGGCCTCGGCACCATCGGCCGGCGCATCGCCCAGCGCGGCCAGGGTTTCGACCTCGAGGTCGGCTACCACAACCGCCAGCCGCGCGCCGACGCCCCCTTCCGCTATTTCGACAGCCTGGCGGCGCTGGCCGACTGGGCCGACTACCTGGTGGTGGCCACGCCCGGCGGCGCCGGCACGCGCCACCTGATCGACGCCGCGGTGATGCGCGCGCTCGGCCCCACCGGCTACCTGGTCAATATCGCGCGCGGCAGCGTGGTCGATACCGAGGCGCTGGCCGCGGCGCTGCGCGCGGGCGAGCTCGGCGGTGCCGGCCTGGACGTCTATGAGAGCGAGCCGGCGCCGCCGGCGCCGCTGCTCGATTGCCCCAACGTGGTGCTGACGCCGCACATAGCGGGCTGGTCGCCGGAAGCGATCGATGCCTCCTTCAACCAGTTCCTGGCCAATGCCGCGCGGCACGCCGCGGGCGAGCCGCTGCTGACGCCCATTCCCTGAGCGGGCAATCTCAAAGGCGCTTCCAGGGCAGGTCCAGGCCACTCAAGGCCACTCAAGGCCACTTCGGGTCCACCTCAGGCCGGCGGGAACACGATGCGCACGCGCAGGCCCGGCGCCGCGTCCTCCAGCGCCACCCGGGCACCGTGCGCCTGCGCGATCTCGGCGACGATGGCCAGGCCCAGCCCGCTGCCGCCGGTGGGTGCGTCGGCCAGCCGGTAGAAGCGGTCGAACACGCGCGCGCGCTCGTCCGCCGGGATGCCGGGCCCGTTGTCCGACACCGCCAGCTCCGCGCCGCCCGCCTCGGCCCGGCGCAGGTGCACGTCGACGCGGCCGCCGCGCGGGATGTAGCGCAGGGCGTTGTCGACGAGGTTGGTCAGCAGGATGCGCAGGGCATCGGCATCGCCCTTGACGGTGAGCTCGCCCGGGTCCGCGTCCAGGCCCAGGTCGATGTCGCGGTCGATGGCGGCCTGGGTCAGGTCGGCCACCACCGTGCCGGCCAGCGCGCGCAGGTCCACCGCTTCATGCGGCGGCGGCGTCGCGCCGGGCTCCTGGCGCGCCAGCGTCAGCAACTGGTTGACCAGGTGGGTCAGCCGCTCCAGTCCCTGGCGCAGCCGCGCCACCGCCTCCTGGCGGGCCTCGGCGCCGTCGGCGCGCTCGACCAGCTGGGCCTGCAGCTGCAGCGCCGCCAGCGGCGTGCGCAGGGCATGGGCGGCATCCGCCACGAAGGCACGCTGGGTGTCGATCGCCTGCGCCAGCCGCGCCAGCAGCTGGTTCAGCGCCTCGCTCAGCGGCGCCACCTCGGCCGGCATGGCGCGCGTGGCCAGCGGCGCCAGCGTGGCGGCATCGCGCGCGCCCACTTCCTCGGCGATCTCGCGCAGCGGCCGCAGGCCGCGGCCCACCGCCAGCCACACCAGCCAGCCCAGCAACGGCAGCAGCAGCAGCAGCGGCGCCACCGTGCGCAGGGCCATGCGCGCGGCCAGCGTGCGGCGCGCGCTCATCGGCTGCGCGATCTGCACCACGGCCGGCCCGAGCTGCACGCTGTAGATGCGCCATTCGCCCTGGTCGGTCCTGACGTCGGAGAAACCCAGCTCGGCCTGCGGCGGCAGCGCCGGATGGGCGTGCGACAGGTAGAGGCTGCGGCCCGAGCCGTCCCAGATATGGATCACCACGTCCTCGTCGCCATGCAGCAGCCCCACCGTGGGACCGGCCGTCAGCGGCGGCGCGACCGGGTCGCTGAACTGGCTGGGCAGGGCCGCCGCCACCTGCTTCATCTGGTAGTCGAACAGGGCATTGGCTTCCTGCCGCGCCTGTCCGTAGATCAGCACGGTGGCAATGGCGATGCCCGCCAGCAGGCCGGCGGCCAGCCACCACAGCAGGGTTTGCTGGATCGAGCGCATCAGGGGGCCGCCTCTGCCTTGCCCGCCACACCGTCGCCGTCTTCCAGGCGCGGCACCACGTAGCCGACGCCGCGGATGTTGCGGATCAGCGCCGCGCCGAGTTTCTTGCGCAGGGCGTGGACATAGACTTCCACGGTATTGCTGCCGACCTCGTCGTCCCAGCCGTACAGGCGCTCCTGCAGCTGCGGCACCGACCACACCTTGCCGGGCCGCGCCAGCAGCGCGGCCAGCAGCGCGAACTCGCGCGCCGACAGGTGCACCGCCTCGCCGGCCAGCGTCACCTCGCGCGTGACCGGGTTCAGCACGATGTCGCCATGGCGCAGCAGCGGCTCGGCGCGGCCTTCGGCGCGGCGGGCCAGCGCGTGCATGCGCGCGGCCAGCTCCTGCAGGTCGAAGGGCTTGACCAGGTAGTCGTCGGCCCCGGCGTTGAGCCCGGCGACGCGGTCGGCGACGGCGTCGCGCGCGGTCAGGATCAGGACCGGCGTGCGCACGCCGCGCGCGCGCAGCGTGCGCAGCACCTCCAGCCCGGAACGGCGCGGCAGGCCGAGATCGAGCAGCACGATGTCGTAGCAGCCCGCCTCGCCCTGGCCGCCTGCGGCGACCAGGCCGGCCTCGCCGTCCTGCACCCAGTCGACCGTGAAGCCCTCCTGGCGCAGCGCCAGCTTGACGCTGTCGCCGATCATGGCATCGTCTTCCACCAACAGTACACGCATGGTCTTGTGCGAGAAATCCTGATCAAGAAAACAAGAAAAGCAAGGGGAGCGGGGAAAAACGGGGAGCGCGGCACGACGGCCGCACGCGCGCCTGCCTCAGCCCCCGTCCTGCAGCGCCTGCGCCAGCGCCGCCGACAGCCCCCACAAGGCGGGATATTCCGCCGTGATGACATGGATCGGCAGCCCCGACAGGTAGTCGCGCATGCGCCCCTTGCCGTCGAAGCGCTCGCACAGGGGCGAGACCCGCAGCGCATCGACGAAGCGCGGCACGATGCCCCCGCCGAGATAGACGCCGCCGCGCGCGCCCAGCACCAGCGCGATATCGGCGGCCACCGAGCCGAGCAGCCCGCAGAAGACACGGAAGCTGCGCTGGCACAGCGGGTCGCCGCGCTGCAGGGCGCCGGCGGTGACCTGGGCCGGCGACAGCGGCGCCAGCAGGAGCGTACCCGTTTCTGCGGCCAGCGCGGCATGGATGCGCGACAGCCCGCTGCCGGACAGCAGGCGCTCGGCCGAGACGTGGCCGAAGGCGCGCTGCGCTGCGCGCCATGCCACCCATTCGTCGTCGGTCTCCGGCGTCAGGCCGATATGGCCGCCTTCGCCGGCCAGCGCCACCGGCGGCGCGCCGGCATGGCCGGGCACCAGCCCCGAGACGCCCAGGCCGGTGCCGGGCCCGACCAGGGCGCAGGGCGCGCCGAGTTGCGCCGCGCCGGCGCGCAGCTCGGCCAGGCCCTGCTTGGGCAGGTGCGGCAGCGCCAGCGCCAGCGCGGTGAAATCGTTGAGCGCCAGCAGGATGTCCAGGCCCAGCGAGCGCCGCATGCCTTCGATCGAGAAGGCCCAGTTGTGGTTGGTCAGCTTGACCTGGTCGCCGGTGATCGGATTGGCCAGGCCCACGGCGGCATGGCGCGGCGCCGCACCGCCGGCGTCGCTGGCGAGGAAGCGGCGGATGGCGGCTTCCAGCGAGGGGAAGTCCGCCACCCGGTAGGCGCTGACCGGGCCGAAGCGGCGCGGCGCGCTTTCCAGCACGAAGCGCACATTGGTGCCGCCGACGTCGGCCAGCAGGCGCGGGAAGTCGGCGGCAGAGGTGGCGGCAGAGGTGGCGGTGGTCGTCATGGCGCCGCCCGGCTCAGGCTTGGAAGACATCGAGGCCGGGGCGGCGCCGGGCCAGCACCAGGCTGACCGGCAGCGCCGGCGTGGCCTGCTGGCGCGCGCGCGCCAGCACGGCCGCCTTGGCCGGGCCGGAGACCGCCAGGAAGATGCGCTCGGCAGCCAGCAAGGCAGCCAGGTTCAGCGTGATGCGCGCGTGCGGCGCCTGCACCGGATGGGTGACGAGGAAGCCGGGCCGCGGCTCGCTCAGCCCGGCCTGCAGTTCCGGCGCGTCGGCGAACAGCGAGGCCGTGTGGCCGTCCTCGCCCATGCCCAGCACCACCACGTCCGGCTGGCGGTAGGCCGCGTTCAGGCGGGCCACGGCGGCGGCGGGATCGGCGGCATCCGCCGCGTCGGCCACCAGCGGCTCGAAATGGGCGCGCCCGGCATCCTCGCGCAGCAGGTGCTGGCGCACCAGCGTGCCGTTGCTGTCGGCATGGCCTGGCGGCACCGCGCGCTCGTCGACCAGCGTGACCGTGACGGATTCCCAGCGCACGTGCCGATGGCGCAGACGCTCGAACATCGCCACCGGCGAGCGTCCGCCCGACACCGCCAGCACCGCCCAGCCCTTGACGCCGATGACCAGCTCCAGCGCATTGCCCACGGAGATCGCCAGGGACTCCGCCTGGTCGGCCGCCGATGCATGTTCGAAGCACCGCATCGATGATTCCTCCTTTCGTCCTGTCCTCACGCCTTCCGGTCTGCCTCCGGGCGGCGGCGCATCGCTGCGCGCCGGGGCGCGCAGCACACCCGCCGCACCCGCTACACCTCTTCGTGCCACAGCGCGCCGTCGCGCGACAGCAGCGCCGACGACGAGGCCGGTCCCCAGGTGCCGGCCGTGTAGGGCTTGGGCGGCACCAGGCTGTCGCGCCAGGTCTCCAGGATCGGCTCGACCCAGCGCCAGGCCTGCACCTGCTCGTCGCGCCGCACGAACAGTCCCAGGCGGCCGCGGATGACGTCCAGCAGCAGGCGCTCGTAGGCGCCGGCGCGGCGCGCCTTGAAGGAGTTGGCGAGGTCGAGGTCGAGCGAGGTCTGGGTCAGCGTCACGGTATCGCCGGGCTGCTTGACGAGGAAGTACAGCCGGATGCTCTCCTCCGGCTGCAGCCGGATCACCAGCCGGTTCTGCGGCGACAGGCCCAGCGGGCGCGGGAAGATCGCATGGGGCACGTCGCGGAAGTGGATCACGATCTCGGCCACGCGCGCCTGCATGCGCTTGCCGGTGCGCAGGTAGAACGGCACGCCGGCCCAGCGCCAGTTGGCGATTTCGGCCTTGATGGCGACGAAGGTCTCGGTGCGGCTGTCCGGCGCGATGCCGCGCTCGTCCAGGTAGCCCGGCACCGGCCGGCCGCCGACGGCCCCGGCCCGGTACTGCCCGCGCACCGTCTTCTCCGCCACCTCCTGCGGCGTGATCGGCTTGAGCGCCTTCAGGATCTTGATCTTCTCGTCGCGGATGGCGTCCTCGGACAGGCTCGCGGGCGGCTCCATCGTCACCATGCACAGCAGCTGCAGCAGGTGGTTCTGCACCATGTCGCGCAGCGCGCCGATGCGGTCGTAGAAGTCGCCGCGCGTCTCCACGCCCAGTTCCTCGGCAATGGTGATCTGCACGTCCTGTATCCACTCGCGCCGCCACAGCGGCTCGAACAGGGCGTTGCCGAAGCGGATCGCCATCAGGTTCTGCACCGACTCCTTGCCCAGATAGTGATCGATGCGGTAGATCTGGTCCTCGGCGAAGTCGCGCGCGACCTCCGCATTGATGGCCTCGGAAGATTCAAGGTCATGGCCCAGCGGCTTTTCCAGCACCACGCGCACACCCGGGTGGTTCAGGCCGGTGCGGCCGAGCTGCGCGCAGATCGGCGCGAACAGCTGGGGCGCGGTCGCCAGGTAGCACACCACCACTTCCGGCGCCCGCTGCAGCACGCGGCGCGCCAGCACGTCGAAATGGGCCGGCTCGTCGGCGTCGACCTGCACGTAGTCGATGCGCGCCAGGAAGGCGGCCCAGGCGTCCGGCGGCGCGTGCTCCAGGCCCGGGCGCACGCTTTCTTCCAGCGCCGCGAGGTAGGCCTCGGTGGTCGACGCGCGGCTGCCGGTGGCGAGGATGCGCGCAGCAGGATGCAGCAGCCCCGCGCAGTGGGCATCGAACAGGGCCGGCAGCAGCTTGCGCCGCGCCAGGTCTCCGGTGCCGCCGAACAGCACCATGTCGAAATCGGGCATGCTCACCCTGGACTCCTTGTCTTGCACGATCCCGTGCGACGCACGCGGCATAGAACACGCGGACATAGAACTGAGTGCGAGTCTGCGCCGCATAAGTTCCAGCCAGTTTACGTGAGTCGCCTGCGCTTGGCGAGCGCGGCGGCTGCGGCACTTCGCCGGGTCCGGCGCCGGGCTCAGTCCGCCTCGGATTGCAGCAGCGTCTCCCAGATCGCCAGCGCGCCGGCCTGGTAGGCGCGCGTGGCGTCGATCAGGGCGTGGCGCTCGGCGCCGGGCTGGATGGCCTCCGGCAGCAGGGGATCGCGCACGATGGCGCGGATCACCGCGCGCCCGACCAGCAGGGTCTCGCGCGCGGCCGCCGCCGGCGACAGGCGCGCCAGCCGCGCCGTGCTGCGCGCCAGCAAGGCGTGCGCATGGCGGTAGCCGGCCAGGATGCCCGGCACGTTCCACAGGCCGGTCATGCGCTGCGCGCTGGCAGGGTCGAACTGCCGTGCGCTGAAGACCAGCGCTTCCCGGGCCAGGCCGAGGCGGCGCAAGGCCGCCTCCATCGTCGGCGCGCCGCCGTCGAGATTGTCAGGCCTCACCCACAGCGCGGTGTCGAGCATGCGGAAGCCGTACAACTCCAGCGCGCGCTGGTGGTGCCGCCACAGCGTCTTGGCGCTGCGCGCCACGGCGGCGTCATGCACCACCAGCCAGTCGCCTTTCCAGTCGCGCAGGCGGCTCTCCTTGTCGAACCAGTACTGCACTTCGTGGTGGGCCGGGTTGCCTTCGAGGCGCACCGCATAGCTGCCGCGGCCGGTCTTGGCCACGCGGCCCTGGCGCTGCAGGCGCGTCAGGGCCACGCGCACGGCGGGCGTGGCGATGTCCATCACTTCGGCGGCGCGCGCCAGCGCCTGCACGGTCAGCGCCTGGCGCGGATGGGTGAACAGCAGGTCGAGCACCAGGTCGGTGGCGGACGGTGCTTCGATTTTGATACCAGCCTTGGCGGCCATGGTGGTTCGGTCGATCGGTCGATGTGTCGGAGGGAATGCGGGGTCGCAGGCCGGATTGTGACATGTGCCGCACGGCCGCCGGCATCGCCGCGACATAGCGCCGGCATCGGGGGGCAGGCCGGGGGGCGGGTAAACGATGAATATTTCCTTAAAATATGAAAATGCCCATTTCATGTAATATTTATGGCAGCGCGATCCCATGTCACGGCCGTAGGGCGGACCTCGAAAAGAACGGCACGGATCACGTCAAGAATCATCGAGAATCATCAAGAATCAGGAAGGAGACGATGCCCGATCCCTATGTCAGGACCGAGACGGATGGTCCGGTCTGCACCATCATCCTGGACCGCGCCGGCAAGCGCAACGCGGTCGACGGCGCCATGGCGGCCGCGCTGCGCGAAGCGTTCGAAGCCTTCGAGGCCGACCCCGCGCTGCGCGTGGCGGTGCTGTGGGGCGCCGGAGGCCACTTCTGCGCCGGCGCCGACCTGAGCGCGGTGGGCGACCCCGCGCGCCGCCATGAACTGGACCCGGCCGGCGGCGGCAGCGGCCCGATGGGGCCGACGCGGCTGGCGCTGTCCAAGCCGCTGATCGCCGCGGTGAGCGGCTACGCCGTGGCCGGCGGCCTCGAGCTGGCCCTGCTGGCCGACCTGCGCGTGGCCGAGCGCGACGCTGTCTTCGGCGTGTTCTGCCGGCGCTGGGGCGTGCCATTGATCGACGGCGGCACGGTGCGCCTGCCACGCGTCGTCGGCATGGGCCGCGCGCTCGACATGATCCTCACCGGGCGGCCCGTCGCCGCCGAGGAGGCGCTCGCGATGGGGCTGGCCAACCGGCTGGTCGCGCCGGGGCAGGCGCGCGCCGCCGCCGAGGCGCTGGCGCACGAGATCGCCGCCTTCCCGCAGCGTTGCATGCTGGCCGACCGCGCCTCGGCGTACACGCAGTGGGGCCTGCCGCTGGAGGCGGCGCTGCACGCCGAGGGCGCGGCCGGGGCGCCGATCGTGTTCGCCGAGGGTATCGACGGCGCCCGGCGCTTCGTCGACGGCGCCGGGCGCCACGGCCAGGCCGACCGCCCCGGTCCGGCCGGCTGACGGCGCGCCCGCCCCGCTTTCCCCCTCCCGGGCCACGGGCGTACCCATTTCTGCGAACCCCGTCCCCCCCTGCAAGGACTGCGAATCCCGACCATGTCCGTCACTACCCTCGAACTGATCCGCCGCGGCGCCGCCCAGCATGGCGCGCGCACGGCCCTCGTCCACGGCGAGCACCGCCTCAGCTTCACCGAGGTCGATGCGCTGAGCGCGCGCCTGGCCCACGCCCTGATCGCGGCCGGCGCCGGCCGCGGCGAGCGGGTCGCGCTGCTGGTCAACAACGGCCTCTACAGCGTGCCGCTGGACTTCGCCTGCGTGAAGGCAAGCATCAACCGCGTGCCCCTGAATGCCCGCCTGTCGCTCGCCGAGCACGCGCGCATGCTGGAGGAAACCGACTGCCGGCTGCTGGTATTCGGCGCCGACCTGGCCGAACGCGCCGCCGCGCTGCGCGCGGCGCGCCCCGGACTGGTCTGCCTCGGGCTCGACGCGAGCCTGCCCGGCGCCATCGACCTGGCTGCCGATGCCCGCGCCCGGCCCGCTACCGACCCGCAGGTCGCGGTGCACGAGGACGACGTGATCCTCACGCTGTTCACCTCGGGCACCACCGGCGTGCTCAAGGCCGCGCGCCACACGCAACGCTCCTACGCCGCGATCTGCCGCAACGTGCTGCTCAACCTGCTGCCGGCCACGCCCGACGACGTGATGCTGCACGCGGCCTCGCTGATCCACGCCAGCGGCGTCTTCGTGCTGCCCTTCTGGCTGCGCGGCGGCAAGACCGTGGTGCTGCCGGGCTTCGAACCCGCCGCCTTCCTGGCGGCGCTGGAGCGCGAGGGCGTCACCGCCATCAACCTGGTGCCGACCATGCTGCAGATGCTGCTGGATGCGCCGGCCCTCGCGTCCACCCGGGTCGATGCGCTGCGCTACGTCATCTATGGCGCTTCGCCGATGCCGCGCGCGGTGATCGAGCGCGCCATGGCAGTCTGGGGCCGGCACCGCTTCTGGCAGTACTACGGCCAGACCGAGGTGCCGCTGTGCCTGGCCGTGCTGCGCCCCGAAGACCACCAGGGCGAGCGCCTCGGCGCCTGCGGCCAGGTCGCGCTGGAGGTGGAGCTGCGCCTGGTCGACGAGGCCGGCCATCCGGTGCCGCCGGGCGAGCCGGGCGAGATCGCCGTGCGCGCGCCCTCGAGCGTGGCCGGCTACCACAACGCGCCCGAGCTGACCGCGCAGACTTTCCTGCCCGATGGGTGGGTACGCACGCGCGACGTGGGCGTGTTCGACGCGGACGGCTTCCTCTACCTGAAGGACCGTACCTCGGACATGATCATCAGCGGCGGCTACAACGTCTATCCGAGCGAGGTCGAGAACGCGCTGCTGAGCCACCCGGCGGTACGCGAATGCGCGGTGATCGGCCTCCCCGACGACAAATGGGTGGAGGCCGTCACCGCCGTGGTGGTGCTGCATGCCGCGCCGGACGCGCAGCGCATGGGCAGGGAAGGGCAGGAAGCGCTGGCGGCGGCGCTGGTCGAGCACGTGGCGGCGCAACTGGCCGCCTACAAGAAGCCGCGCGCGGTGCGCTTCGTCGCCGACATCCCCAAGACCGCGGTCGGCAAGCTCAACCGCCGCGCGGTGCGCGAGCGCCTGCGCGACAGCGGCGCCTGAGCCGCCTGAGCCGCCCGAGTACCTGAGCGGCGGGTCGCGGGCATCGCGCCGCTCGCCCTGCTCGCTCAGGGACCCGCTCAGGGACCCGCTCAGGCGGGATCGAAGTTCCGCCGCCCCTCGGCCACGCAACGCTGCAGCAACGGCGCGGCGCCGCTGCAACCGCCGACAAAGTGCGCTAGTCTGGAACCTCCCCCCGCAGGAGAAGCCCATGCCGCGCCACCCCGTCCTCGAACGGGTCACGTCCCGCATCGTGGCCCGCAGCGCCGCCACCCGGCAGGCCTACCTGGCGCGCACGCGCGCCATGGCCGGCCGCAAGGTGGAGCGCTCGCATCTTTCGTGTACCAATCTCGCCCACGCCATGGCGGCGATGCCCGACCAGGCCAAGTTCCGCCTCAAGGCCGAGGAGCGGCCCAATCTCGCCATCGTCTCTGCCTACAACGACATGCTGTCGGCCCACCAGCCGCTCGCGGCCTTTCCGCAATGGCTCAAGGAAGCCGCGCTGGAGTCGGGCGGCACCGCGCAGTTCGCCGGCGGCACGCCGGCCATGTGCGATGGCGTGACGCAGGGCCAGGAGGGCATGGACCTGTCGCTGTTCTCGCGCGACGTGATCGCGCTGGCCACCGCGGTGGCGCTGTCGCACCAGATGTTCGACGGTGTGCTGTGCCTGGGCGTGTGCGACAAGATCGTGCCGGGACTGGTGATGGGTGCGCTGTCCTTCGGCCACCTGCCTACGGTGTTCGTGCCGGGCGGACCGATGACCACCGGCATGGGCAACGAGGAGAAGGCGCGCACGCGCCAGTTGTATGCCGAAGGCAAGATCGGCCGCGCCGAACTGCTGGAGGCCGAGATGCACTCCTACCACGGCCCCGGCACCTGCACCTTCTACGGCACCGCCAACTCGAACCAGATGCTGATGGAGATGATGGGCCTGCACCTGCCCGGCACCGCCTTCGTCAATCCCGGCACGCCGCTGCGCGAGGCGCTCACGCGCGAGTCGGCGCGCCAGGCGCTGCGGCTGGTGCACGGCGGGCCGCGCTATACGCCCATCGCCGACGTGCTCGACGAGCGTGCCTTCGTCAACGGCATGGTCGGGCTGCTGGCCACCGGCGGCTCCACCAACCATACGCTGCACCTGGTGGCGATGGCGCACGTGGCCGGCATCCTGCTGAGCTGGGACGATTTCCACGAGCTGTCGGCGGCGGTGCCGCTGCTGGCACGCGTCTACCCCAACGGCAAGGCCGACGTGAACCAGTTCCAGGCCGCCGGCGGCCTGCCGGTGGTGATCCGCGCCCTGCTGGCGCTGGGGTTGCTGCACGACGACGTCACCACGGTGGCAGGCCGGGGCCTGGTGGACTACACGCGCGAGCCGGTGCTGCGCGACGGCGCGCTGACCTGGATCGACGGCCCCGAGGCAACGCTGGACGACAGCATCGTGCGCGGCGCCGACGCGCCCTTCGCGCCCGACGGCGGCATCAAGGTGCTGGTCGGCGAACTGGGCCGGGCCGTCATCAAGACCTCGGCCGTCAAACCCGAGCACCAGGTGGTGGAGGCGCCGGCGATCGTCTTCGCGCGCCAGGACGACCTGCTGGCAGCGTTCAAGCGCGGCGAGCTGGAGCGCGATTTCGTCGCCGTGCTGCCCTGGCAGGGACCGGCCGCCTGCGGCATGCCCGAACTGCACAAGCTGACGCCGACGCTGACCCTGCTGCAGGAACGCGGCTTCCGCGTCGCCATGGTGACCGACGGCCGCATGTCGGGCGCGTCCGGCAAGGTGCCAGCCGCCATCCATGTCTGCCCCGAGGCGATCTCCGGCGGCGACATCGGCAAGGTACGCGACGGCGACATCGTGCGCGTCGATGCGCCGGCCGGCACGCTCACGGTGAAGGTGCCGCCCGACGAGTGGGCGGCGCGCGAGCTGCGCCGCCCCGACCTGGAGGCCAACCGCCATGGCGTCGGGCGCGACCTCTTCGCCACCTTCCGGCGCCAGGTCAGCAGCGCGGAGACCGGTGCCTGCACGCTGTTCTCGGCGGAAGACTGAGGACGCTGGAGAGCACGGATGGCGCGGATGGCGCGGCGGCCGGGAACGGTCAGAAGCTGTGGCTCATGCCCGCGCCATACAGCGTGGCGCTGGGAGCGTGGCGGCTGTGGCGGGTCATGGCGGCACCGTACAGCGTGGTGCGCCTGGACAGCGCATAGTCGAAGCCGGCCGACACATAGTCGGTGGCACCCGCCTGGCCGTAGCCCTGGAAATCGCGCGCGGCGGACACTTTCAGCGTGGTCGCGCCGAGGCGCCAGTCCGCACCCAGCGTGGCCGCGCTGCGGTGCGCGCCGGCCTCGCCCAGGAAGCGCTGGCTGGCCGCGCCGAGCCGTGTCTGGCTGTACGAGGCCATCAGCTTGAAGGCGCCGCGCAGGTAGGCCAGGCCGGCGAACCATGTGTTGTCGGCGGCCGCGTTGCGCTCGGCGGCGACCATGGCCGACCAGGGTCCCGCGTCATAGTTGAGGGATGCCGCCAGCGGCCGCGCCTGGTCCACCTGGCCGTACGCATCCGGCACGGCCGAGCGCTCCACGCCCAGCGCGGCGTGGAAATGCAGCCCGCCCCAGGTCGGCGAATCGTAGAAGACGCCGTTGTTCAAGCGCGAATACTCGCCGGCCGGACCGTTGCGGTAGGGATCGCTGCGGTAGGACGGATGGAATACGTACCAGGCCACGGATGCCACGCGGTTGAAGTTGGACCAGTTGTCGTAGTTCCAGTCGTACTGCCACATCGGGGTCAGCGCGCGGCCCAGGCGGACATCGCCATAGGGGCTCTTGAGGCCGACCGTGGACTCGCCCTGGAAGAACGGCGTGGCGCCGCTGGCCTCCAGGCTTCCATTGCCGGCATCGAAGCGGGTCATCAGGTGGAACGTGGCGGCCCAGCCCTGGCCGAGGGCTTCCTGGCCGCGCAGGCCGACGTAGCTGCGCTGGATGGTGCCGAGCCGGGCCTCGCTGCCGGGGCCGGTCTTGAACAGGCCGGCGTCGACGAAACCATAGAGGGTCAGGCCGGATTGGGCGTGGGCTGCGCCGGCGAGGGCCAGCAGGGCCGGCAGGCAGCGGCGGATGAGCCGGCGTGGTGAATATCGATGGCGTGAAAAGCGTGGAGGGCGTGGATGGCGTGATGCAGGCAAATTCAGCAGTCCTTTCGCAAATCGTCGAGGGAGGGGAAAGCGGGAAATGAAGGAAGGGGGTGCAGCGCGCCCTCGGAACCTGCCCGGGCAGGTGGAGCAGAAGGGAGAGTACGCGGGTGCCGCGTCGCGGTCCCGGCCGGCCGGCACAGGCCTGGCCGCGACCGCGCCATGCTCAGCGTGGCGCAGGCGTGCCAGCCCCCGGGTCGGCGGCGCCGGCAAGCGGCCCGGCCCCGGCCGGCATCCGCAGCTCCTGCAGCGGCAGCGCGAGCGGGTAACCGGCCGCCGCCAGCGTCGCCTCGATGCGCCCGTAGAAGTCGAAGCGCACGCCCCAGTAGTCGGCACTGGCGGTCCAGCAGCGCACGTTGAGCGTGATGCCCTGCGGTGCGTAGTTGATCACCATGGCCTCGGCGCGCGGCTCGGCCAGCAGGCGCGGCTCGGCCGCCAGCATGGCGCGCAGCGCCGCCAGCGCGGCCTGCAGGTCGCTGCCGAAGGCCACCGTGGCCTCGATGTCGAGACGGCGGGTGGGGTTCTCGCTGTAGTTGGTGATGGCGCTGCCCCACAGCTTGCCGTTGGGCACGCGCAGGCAGACGCCGTCCGCGGTGGTCAGTTCGGTCATGAACAGGCCGGTCTCGCGCACGGTGCCGGCCACGCCCTGGGCGTCGATGTACTGGCCCACGCGGAAGGGCCGCAGCAACACCAGCATGATGCCGGCGGCGATGTTCTGCAGCGTGCCCTGCAGCGCCAGGCCGATGGCCAGCCCGGCCGCGCCCAGCATGGCGATGATGCTGGCGGTCTGCACGCCGAACTGCGACAGCACCAGCACCAGCGTCAGCACGCGCACGATCCACTGGGTGGCGCTGGCCAGCATCGGACGCAGCGTCACGTCGATGCCGGAACGCTCGAAGATGCGCCGCACGGCGCCGGCGGCACGGGCCGACAGCCACCAGCCCACGATCAGGATCAGCAAGGCGGCCAGCAGGTTCAGCCCCTGCTGCACGGCGGACTGCAGCAGGTAGGTCCAGGCGGCCTGCAGTTTGTCGGCTTCGATGATGTTCAGGTTCATGGGAGTCGGCTCCTGGCGGGAAAGAGGGTGGGAAGGAAGGGCGGCGGCGCGGTGGTCCGCCCACGCGCCCCGTACCCGTTTCTGCGTTGCCGCATGGCGGCTGCGCTGCGGGCCCGGCCTTGGCGGCGGCCGGCGGGAGTATGCGGAAATGCCAGACGATCAAGCCAGGTTGACCGTCTTTGACATATGTTCAGGACAACAGGCGGCGGCTTTGGTTTCATCACGGCACCGGTGCGGCGCGGCGAGAACCCGCGCCAGCCCTGAAGGAGCAAGGGCTGGCACCCGATCGGCTTTTTTTGTGGAGAGACCATCGGAAAGGCCGCTGGGCAGGCTCCGGCCGGGCCAGGGAGGGCGGCGGCCAGGCCCGGGAGCACGCGCCAGGCCTACGCAGAAATGGGTACGCTCCGGGCACGCGTGCGGGCTCGGAGAGGCGATCGGCCGGATGGATCGCCACCGAAGGCAGCGGAGAGGAAGAGGGGAAAGGGAGCGGAAGGAGGGGGAGAGCGCGGCGGCCGGCCCCGCGGCCGCCCGCCCGGTGTCAGGCGACCGCGGGCCGCTCGTGCAGCGCGTCGCGGCCGGCCAGCGTCGGGAACAGGCGCACCCACAGCACCACCACCAGCAGGGTGCCGAGACCGCCCAGCAGGACGGCGCCGACCGGGCCCAGCAGGGCCGCAGTCACGCCGGACTCGAATTCGCCGAGCTGGTTGGACGCGCCGATGAAGACCGAGTTGACGGCGCCGACGCGCCCGCGCATCTCGTCCGGCGTATCGAGCTGGACCAGCGTGGAGCGCACCACCACGCTGATCATGTCCGAGGCGCCCAGCACCACCAGCGCCGCCATCGACAGCGGCAGCCAGTGCGACAGGCCGAAAACCATGGTGGCCGCGCCGAACAGGGCGACCGCGCCGAACATGATGCGGCCCACGCGGCGCTGCAGCGGATGGCGCGCCAGCCAGAGCGCCATTGCCAGCGCGCCGATGGCGGGCGAGGAGCGCAGCAGGCCGAGGCCCCACGGGCCGGTGTGCAGGATGTCGCGCGCGTAGATCGGCAGCAGCGCCGTGGCACCGCCCAGCAGCACGGCGAACAGGTCGAGCGAGATGGCGCCCAGCAGCACCGGACGGCTGCGGATGTAGGCGATGCCGGCGAACAATGTCTGCAGGCTGACCGGCGTGGTGATACGCGGCGCCGCCTGGCGCAGCGTGAGGCCGGACACCAGCACCGCCGCCATGCAGAACAGCACGGCGCTGATCGCATAGACCACGCCCGGGCCGGCCACATAGGCGAAGCCGCCCACGGCGGGGCCGATGATGATGGCCGACTGCGCGGCCGAACTCGACAGCGCGACAGCGCGCGGCAACTGGCGCGGCGACACCACGCTGGGCAGGGTGGCCTGCAGCGTCGGCGTCTCGAAGGCGCGCAGCGCGCCGATCAGCGCGACGAAGACGAAGATGTGCTCGCGCGCCACCCAGCCCGACAGGCTGGCCACCGCCATCGCGCAAGCCACCAGCGCCTCCAGCACCTGGCAGGCGCGCACGATGCGGCGGCGGTCGAAGCGGTCGGCCACGTGGCCCGACATCAGCAGCAGCACCACCGACGGCAGGAACTGCACCAGCCCCACCATGCCGAGCATGAAGGCATCGCGGGTCAGGTCGTACATCTGCCAGCCCACCGCGACGGTGAAGATCTGGTAGGCGATGGTGGTACTGAAACGGGCAAGCCAGAAACGGCGGAAGGCGGGGTCGCGGAACACGCTGTCCGCATCGGCGGTCGGCAAGGGAGCGGAGGTCGACATGGGTGGTGGAGTGGCTCGGGAAGCGCGGCGGCAAAGGCCGCCGGCACGCCGGGGCCCCATCGTCGAAGCCTTGCGGCCGACTCGCCGCAGGGTCTTGACGGGCCCGGAAGCAGCGATTCTAGCCGAGCGCGCCGATGCATGCAGGCGCATGCATCGGCTTCCATGAATCAAAGTTGATACATTGGCACAATGTGAAAAATGCCATCCCGGGAAAGACCTTCATCCGATGGCAACGGCACCGATATGCGCCCTTAAGATCACATAGATCGCCCGCAGCCCTATCCCCGCACTGCGGCGGCGGCCGAAGGCCCCAGTCCTTGCCGCAGCCGCCGTGCCAGCGCCGCCGCGGCGGGGCCGGAATCGCGCCGGGACAGCAGCACCACGCGGGTCTCGCAACCGGGATCCGACAGCGGCACGAAAGCGACCCCGGGCGGTGCCAAGCGGCGCAGCGAGGCCGGTACCAGCGCCACGCCGAAGCCGGCCTCCACCAGCGCCAGCTGCGCCAGCTTGCGCGAGACTGCGGCAGCGGCGCGCGGATAGAAGCCGGCCTCCAGGCAGCATTGGGCGACCCGGTGGCTCAGTCCGCCGCGGTCGGGGTGCGGCAGCGAGACGAAGGCCTCCTCGCGCAGCGCGGCCAGCCCGATGCCGGACGCGCCGGCCAGCGCATGCGAGGCGGCCACCGCCAGCTCCAGCCGCTCCACATAGAGCGGGTCGACCTCGACCTCCGGATAGCGCCGCAGCACCGGCTCGCGCGCCAGCCCCAGGTCGGCGCGGCCCTCCTCGATCTCGATCGCCTGCTGCTCGCTCGAGGCCTGCGAGACGTCGAAGCGCAAACCCGGATGGTCGGCCTGGCAGGCGCGCAGCAGCGCCGTGCAGGCCGGCGTGAGCGGCACCGAGCTCGAATGCAGCAACCGCACCGTCCCCTGCTCGCCGCGCTCGACCTGGCGCGCCTGCGCCGAGGCCTCGCCCAGCGCATCGAGGATGCGGCGCGCCGAGGCATAGAAGGCGCGGCCCGCCGGCGTCGGTTCGACGTGGCGCGGCTTGCGCTCGAGCAGGGCCACCTGCAGCGTCGCCTCCATCTCCTTGACCTGCCGGCTCAGCGCCGGCTGCGCGATGAACAGGCGCTCGGCCGCCAGGCTGTAGCTGCCGGCGTCGACGATCTCGACGAAATAGCGCAATTGCTTCAGGGTGGGGTGCATCGGGAACGGAACCAGGGGAGCGGAAAGGATGGCCTGCGGGGCGGGTACTCTGGTACGCGGGTACGCGGGTACGCGGGTACGCACGGCAGTTTGCCATGGCGGCGGCATGCGCTGCCATGCCGCTTTGCGATCGATCGCTGCCCGATTTGATATTGGCCGGCGTCCCCCGGCCGCCTTACCCTGCCTGCAGAGGCGGTCCGAGGCGCGGACCGCCGTCGCCGATCCCGCCGGCCGCCGCCGCCGGCCAGTCACCTCCTCGATCCCGCATGGAAACCTCACCGCTTCTCGATCTGCCCGGCCTGCTGCTGCCGGGCCTGGCGCCCGCCGAGTTCTTCGCCATGTGCGCGGCCATCGCCTGCGCCTACGTCATCTTCGGCATGGCCGGCTTCGGCACGGCGCTGGTCGCCTCGCCCGTGCTGGCCTGCCTGATGCCGGTGGCGCAGATCGTGCCGCTGCTGGCACTGATGGACTGCAGCGCCTCCGCGCTGAACCTGCTGCGCGATGGCCGCAACGCCGACCGCGCCGAGTTGCGGCGCGTGCTGCCGTGGCTGCTGGCGGGCAGCCTGGCCGGCGCCGCGCTGTTGCTCAAGCTGCGCGCCGACCTGCTGCCGCCGCTGCTGGGCCTGTTCGTGAGCGGCTATGCGCTGTGGTCGTTGGCCGGCAAGCGCCCGGCGGCGCGCTTCACGCCGCGCGCGGCGCTGCCCTTCGGCTTGTTCGGAGGCGTGTGCTCGGCGATGTTCGGCAGTGGCGGCTTCCTCTATGCCATCTACCTGTCCGGACGCCTGGGCAAGGACGCGATGCGCGTCACGCAGTCGACGCTGATCGGTGCCAGCACCCTGACGCGCCTGCTGCTGTTCCTGGCCGCCGGGGTCTACGCCGGCGCTGCCCTGCTCAAGCTGGCCTTGGCCCTGGCGCCGGCCATGATGCTGGGATTGTGGGCGGGCCGGCGCATCACGCTGGGCCTGTCGCGCGAACAGTTCCTGCGCATGGTCAACCTGGTGGTGCTGGCCTCCGGCGTGGCGCTGCTGGCACGCTGGCTGCTGCGCCTCGCATGAGGCATAGGACGGAGCGGGGGCCGTGCGGCCGGACGGCCGCGCGGCGGGACGGGATCAGACGATCTCGCGCGTTTCCAGGAACTTCAGGTTGGGGAAGCGCTCCTGCGTCAGCCGCAGGTTGACCATGCTGGGCGCCAGGTAGACATGGTCGCCGGCACCGTCGAGGGCGACGTTGTGGCCGGCCTTGTCGATCAGCTTGTCGAGCTCGGCCGCGTCACCGTGGATCCAGCGCGCGGTGGCGCAATCATAGCTCTCGAAGATGGCGTCGACGCCGTACTCGTGCTCGAGCCGGTGCGCCACCACGTCGAACTGCAGGATGCCGACCGCGCCCAGTACCAGGTCGTTCGAGCCGAGCGGGCGGAACAGCTGCGTGGCACCTTCCTCGGCGAGCTGCTGCAGGCCCTTCTGCAGCTGCTTGACCTTGAGCGGGTTGTTCAGGCGCGCGCGGCGGAAGAATTCCGGCGCGAACGAGGGGATGCCGGTGAACTTCAGCCCCTCGCCCTCGGTGAAGACATCGCCCAGGCGGATGGTGCCGTGGTTGGGCACGCCGATGATGTCGCCGGCGTAGGCCTCCTCGGTGGTGTTGCGATCCTGCGCCATGAAGGTGATCGCGTTGTTGATGGCCACGGTCTTGCCGGCGGCCACGTGCAGCAGCTTCATGCCACGTTCGAAGCGGCCCGAGCAGACGCGCACGAAGGCGATACGGTCGCGGTGGCGCGGGTCCATATTGGCCTGGATCTTGAACACGAAACCGGTGAACTTCGGCTCCTGCGGCCCGACCTCGCGCGTCTCGGTCTTGCGCGCCAGCGGCGGCGGCGACAGTTCGCACAGCGCGTCGAGCAGCGACTGCACGCCGAAGTTGTTGATGGCCGAGCCGAAATAGACCGGAGTCTGCTTGCCGGCCAGGAAGGCGTCCTTGTCGAAGGTGTGCGAGGCGCCGCGCACCAGTTCGATCTCCACCCTCAACTCATCCGCCTGGCTGCCGAGGATGCGGTCCAGCTCGGGATTGTCGAGCCCGTCGACGATGGCGGCGGTGCCCTTGTCGCCGTGCGGGTCGAACAGTTGCACCTTGTCGTCGATCAGGTGGTACACGCCGCGGAAGGCCTTGCCCATGCCGATCGGCCAGGTCATCGGCGCGCACTGGATCTGCAGCACGTCCTCGATTTCGTCGAGCAGTTCGATCGGCGAGCGGCCCTCGCGGTCCAGCTTGTTGATGAAGGTCAGGATCGGCGTGTCGCGCAGGCGGCAGACGTTGAGCAGCTTGATGGTCTGCGCTTCCACGCCGTTGACGGAGTCGATCACCATCACCGCCGAGTCGACCGCGGTCAGCGTACGGTAGGTATCTTCGGAGAAGTCCTCGTGGCCCGGCGTGTCGAGCAGGTTGACGATGTTCTCGCGGTAGGGGAACTGCATCACCGACGAGGTCACCGAGATGCCGCGCTGCTTTTCCAGCTCCATCCAGTCGGAGGTGGCGTGCCGGTCCGCCTTGCGCGCCCGCACTTCGCCGGCGACCTGGATGGCGCCGCCGAACCACAGCAGCTTCTCGGTCAGGGTCGTCTTACCCGCATCGGGGTGGGAAATGATGGCAAAGGTGCGCCGGCGCGCAATTTCGGATACGAGCGAACTCACGGATTCGACTGGCAGGAAAGGGGGGAATCGGGCCCGGAATGCGGCCGCCCGGCCACGCGGCGCGATCTTTGCGCCGCTGGCGGCGCATGGATCGGGCGGTGGCACCGGAGGCACGCACGGGGAATTGGCCGCTATTCTACCGGGTTCGCCGTCGGCGGCTGCGGTCCCTGGCCGGGCTCGCGCCGGCCAGCGCGCACCGCCTCCGCGCGCAGGCTGCCGAATTGCAGCGCGTACTGGTGGGTCAGCTCGGCGCCGAAGAAGAAGATCTGGGCCGAGTAGTAGATCCACAGCATCAGCGCCACCACCGAGCCGGCCGCGCCGTAGGAAGAGGCCACCGCGCTATTGCCCAGGTAGAGCCCGATCAGGCGCTTGCCGACGCCGAACAGCAGCGCCGTGACGACGGCGCCCATGGCCACGTCGCGCCAGGCCACGCGCGCATTGGGCAGCATCTTGAAGATCACCGCGAACAGCAGCGTCACCACACCGAGCGAAAAGGCGCTCGACAGCGCCTCGGCCACCGGCGCGAACCATGACTCGGTCCAGATCGCGCCCCAGAAGCGATCGACCACGGCCAGCGCTGCGTTGACGATCAGGGAGACCAGCAGCATGAAGGCCAGCACCAGCACCAGGCTGAAGGACAGCAGGCGGGCGCGCAGCAGCTTGAGCCAACCCGCGCTGTGGTCGACCGGCGCCTGCCAGATTTCGTCGAGGCTGCCCTTGAGCTCGGCGAAGGCGCTGGTCGCGCCGACGAACAGGATGCCGGTGGCGACCACCGTGGCTACCCCACTGCCGCCGGCGCGGTGGGTGGCGGCCAGGATCTGCTGGATGGCGGCCGCGCCCTGCTCGCCGACGAGGTCGCGCAGTTGCGCGAAGATCTCGCCGCGCGCGGCCTCGGCGCCGAAGAACAGGCCGGCGATGGAAATCACCAGGACCAGGATGGGCGCCAGCGAGAACAGCATGTAGAACGACAGCGCGGCGCCCTTGCTGGCGGCGCGGTGTGCGAGCCAGGCGCGCACGGAAGCGCCCAGCACCACCAAGGTGCGCGCCAGCGTCAGGCGGTTAGGCAGCCATTGCGCAAAGCGCCGCCGCCAGTTCCCGGTACTCATCGGCATGGGCGGCCGCGCAGGCAGCCGGTCGGTGATGCGCGCATGGTCGCGGCTCCCTCCAAGAAGCGTGTCCCGCCCGGGCGGGCGCATGACGGGCGGGCGAGCGGAGCCGGCCCGACGAAAGTTCATGATAGCGCGCATCGCTCGCCGCGCCCAAACGCCGGCGGACGCTCCGGATCCTCGCTTGCGGTCCGCACGGGCCCGGCTGGGGATGCGCCGGACCGTGGGGGCCGGACCGTGGGGCTGCTACAGTACCGACGAGGGTGTCGCTGCGCACGCGCTGCCAGACTGCGCGCCCCGCAGGCGACACCCGATTTCGCGAGGAGGACGCCTCATGAACCGCTCGACCCGTGGACGGCTGGCCGCCGTCATTGCGCTGGCCCTGTGCGTGCTCGCCATCAGCGCCTGCGAGCGCGACAAACCTGGTCCAGGTCCACAGCCCATCTCAGGCCAGCCGCATTCGGCCGCCAGCCAGCCGGCGCCGGCGCGCTGAAGCGCGGCCGGAACGCACGCGTACGCGTACCCGTTTCTGCGAGCACTGGCGGGCCACCGCACGGAGCGGACCGCCCACGCCTTGCCTAGCGCCGGCCGCAGCGCCCAGGCCGCAACAGCTGTTTCGGCAACGCAACCATTGCACCGCCCGGTGGTAAGCACGGCGCCCCTGCCGGCGCGGGCGTGCGGGCCGCCTCCCGCGTAGCCTCGTCCCCCCCGGGGCTGCCGGCAGCGCCGACCATGCGGCGCCAACCCGGTTGCAGGGCCGCAACCGATCGGGCGCGGCCATCGCGGAATGTGTCGGTGGCGGCCCGTCAATCCTTCACAAATCAAGCATTTGCGCGCTCTGGCATGTTTGTCGCTCTCCCTGTGACTGTCAGCCAACAGGCATGACACGCGATCAAGACCAAGACAGACCAGGACCGAGAAGAACATCGTTTCGGGGGGAGTTCAGAGCCATGCGTCAACCGGCTGCATGCATGACGGCGCGCAGGCGCTTGCTTCGCCTCGGGCGCTTCGCGCCCGCGGTGATGCGTCGTCCGCTGCAGGATTCTTCCCCCCCGCGCTGGCCAGCGCGGAATGCACAGATGTGTTGCCCGGCGTCCAGCCACCCTCTTCCGCTGTCGTCCTATCGCGGCAGGACACCGCGATAGTCCGGCGGCAGCGCGGGACTTACCCGCACCGGGCATCGTCCGCTTGTGCTCCGTCCCCCGGCGGGCACTTTTTTATCGGCACCAGGGAGGCAGGCCATGCACCTTCGGCTCTGCAGCGGCGGACGGACGGCCTGCCTCCTGATCGGGACGGCCGAGCCGCCAGGCGGGGGCGCGGGCGGGAAGACGCGGCAATGCCGCCGTGCGGAGGGCAGGTGGAGCGCTGGCTGCGCGCGCACCGGTGCGCGGCCGCGGATGTGCGTCCGGCACGGCGACCGGCGAGATCGGGATGGCCGGCGCGGCGGCGACGTTGGTCGCGCCGTGCCCGCCCGGCCATGGCGTGGCCGGGCGGGCACGGCGCAGCGAGGCGGACCTACTCGCCGGTCACCGGCAGGCTCTCGACGCGGATATTGTGCTTGTGCATCAGCCGGTAGAGCGTGACGCGCGAGACGTTGAGTTCGCGCGCGGCGGGCACCACGTGGAAGCCGTGGCTCGCCATCACGGTGCGGATCGCTTCGCGCTCGGCTTCTTCGCGGATCGCGTCGAGCGTGCGCCGCGGGTTTTCCGCGCTGCCGTGCAGCTGCAGGTCGTCGGCCGTGATCTTGCGGTTGTCGGTCATGACGATGGCGCGGCGCACACGATTGATCAGCTCGCGTACATTGCCCGGCCACTCGTACTGCATCATGGCCTGGGTGGCGCATGGCGAGAAACCGCGGATGCGCCGCCGCGCCTCCTGCCCGTGCTGGGCCAGCACCGCGTTGGCGAGCAGCAGGATATCCTCGCCGCGCTCGCGCAGCGGCGGAATCGCCAGCGTCAGCACGCACAGCCGGTGGAACAGGTCCGAGCGGAAGCGCCCCTCCGCCTGCGCGGCCACCAGGTCCACGTGCGTGGCGGAGATGATGCGCAGGTCGAGCGGAATCGACTGGTGCCCCCCCAGGCGCGTGATGGTGCCCTGCTGCAGGAAGCGCAACAGCGCCACCTGGCTTTCCAGCGGCAGGTCGCCGATCTCGTCGAGAAAAAGCGTGCCGCCCTGGGCCTGCTCGATCCAGCCGATCTTGCGCTGGTTCGCGCCGGTGAAGGCACCCTTCTCGTAGCCGAACAGTTCGGACTGCACCAGATGGGAAGGGATGGCTCCGCAGTTGATGGCGACGAACGGTCCCTTGCGCCGGCTCGATGCTTCGTGGATGGCCTGCGCCGCAAGCTCCTTGCCGGTGCCCGACTCGCCCGAGATGAAGACGGGCGCTTCGTTATGCGCGACCTTGGCGAGCGAGCGGAACATGGCCCGCATCGGCGCGCAGTCGCCGATCATCTTGCCGTGGCCGACGGCCTCGCCGACCTGCCCGCCGTGCAGGCACGCCATGCCATGCGCGTGCTTGAGCGTGTAGAGCAGGTTGTCGAACGAGAACGGCGTGCGCACGTAATCGATGCAATAGTCGCGGATCAGGCGCCGCACGCGCTCGTCGTCCAGCATGCGGCTGTTGGTGATGGCCACCCACGCGACCTGCGGATGCTGCAGGCTCTGCTCGAGCAGCATGTACTCGGCATCGCTGTAGTCGGCCTCCAGGTCGATCACGCCGGCCATCGGCGTGCTGGCGCGCACGATGCGCTCGAGCTCGCGCAGCTGGTGCACGTGGCGGATATCCCAGCCGGCGCCGAACTGCGAAGCTTCGATACTGTAGTCTTCATGGCGCGACACGACCAGCACCTGCGCGGTGCGTGTCGCAGCCTTGCATAGCCGCTCCATGACGTTCTCCCGGATGTTGGCCTTGTTGTGGGATCCGGCTCGCGCCGCCGGCACGCCCAGGCGCGGGCGCGGCGTGACGGCGGCCGGATCGGGCACGCGCTGGGGGAACGTCATGGCTTGGACATGCGGCACGTTTGATCGCCGGGCACGGCCTGGTGCTCGCTGCCCGCGAACCACTGCTCGCGGATGTGCCGCCGCACCATCTCCTTCTCCTGCATCAGTCCTGCATGGGGAGCCTCGGGGCGCTGTCCGGAGTACTGGAAGTAGAGCGCCTTGTAGGTGAGCTGGCTGAGCATCCACTCCTGCAGCAGCGCGCGCAGGCGCATCAACTCGGCCTCGAGCAAGCGGTTGCGCTGGCGCAGCGCATCCAGCGTCTGCCGAACGCCGTCGGACAGCAGCGCATCGCGCGTCAGGATTTCGCCGAGGTCGACATCCTGCCCCTCGCCGGCGGCGTCGAAAGCGCCGCGGCTGCCGGGCTCACGCGGTGCGGCCCAGACTGGGTGAATGGAAAGGTTGGCTGACTCACTGCTGGGCCCGATTGCGGGTTGCTGAACTTCTCCTGCACTCATGGTGGATCCCCGTTTTACAACACCCCCGGCACTGCTCGTTCGCGATTACCACTTGTCTTAATTTGTATTCATCTGGCGCGCGTATGTTCGCGAGCGCTCTTGGTGGTGGCGAAGCCGTCTTTGCGACGGTCATTGTCTGGACCTGCTGCAGGCGGCCTGGCCTTGGCATCGCGGCAAGGCGCACCGGAGACTGCCGGAAGACCGGGAGTCAAGAAAGGGCGCCTGGAAGCGCCCTTGTATGTTTGCCACGTCTTTAGTTCAGTGCATTTGCTGGCGTTTGTCCAGCCTTCTCGGCACCGCTCGCCCGAATCTCATCCTTAAGGATGACGCTCATCCGGGGGGCAAATCCCCCCTACGCGATGTAATTGAGCGCTTACATCGCACGCAGAAACGGGTACGCCCCTCAATCGGGTGATGCGCAGAAACGGGTACGCTCGACGCGGCGGAACCGCCGGGCGGCGCGCAGGCGCGCCGCCCGGCCGGTGTCAATGGCCCGGCAGGTAGTAGAACTTGAAGACGAACACGAGGGCGATGATCCACACGATCACCGGCACCTCGCGCGCTCTGCCGGTCAGCAGCTTGAGCGCCGCATAGGTGATGAAACCGAACGCGACTCCGTTGGCCACCGAATAGGTGAAGGGCATGCCGAGCGCGGTCAGCACGGCCGGCACCACCTCGGTGGCATCGCTCCAGTCGATCTCCACCAGCTCGCGCAGCATCAGGCACGAAACATAGAGGAGCGCGGGCGCTGTCGCGTACGCCGGCACTGTGCCGGCCAGCGGCGCGATGAAGAGGCAGGCGAGGAATAGCGCGGCGACCGTGACCGCGGTCAGCCCGGTACGTCCGCCGGCCTGGACACCGGATGCGCTCTCGATATAGGCCGTGGTGGATGAGGTGCCCAGCAGCGAGCCGGCCATGATGGCGGTGCTGTCCGCCATCAACGCCTTGTTCAGGCGGTCCATGCGCCCCTGCTTGAGCAGGCCGGCGCGGTTGGCCACGCCCATCAGCGTGCCGGTCGCGTCGAACAGTTCGACCAGGAAGAACACCAGCACGACGTTGACGATGCCGATCGACAGCGCAGCCGGGATATCGAGCTGGAGCAGCGTCGGCGCGATCGACGGCGGCGCGGAGAAGACGCCGTGGAAGGTGTTGTCTCCCACCACGAAGCTCAGCACGGTGGTCAACAGGATGCCGATCAGGATGGCGCCTTTGACGCGCAGGTGATCGAGCGAGACGATCGCCAGGAAGCCGATCACCGCGAGCAGCGCCGGACGGGCGTGCAGGTCGCCGATGGTGACCAGCGTGGCGGGACTGGCCGTGATGATGCCGGCGTTCTTCAGCGCGACGATGGCAAGGAAGAGGCCGATACCTGCGGTGATCGCGACACGGATCGCATGCGGGATGCCGTTGACGATCATCTCGCGCACGCGCAGCAGCGTCACCAGCAGGAACAGGCAGCCCGAGATGAACACCGCACCGAGTGCGGCCTGCCAGGGCAGGCCCATGCCCTTGACCACGGTATAGGCAAAGTAAGCGTTCAAGCCCATCCCCGGCGCCATGGCGATCGGATAGTTGGCGAAGAAGCCCATCACCATGGTGCCGAGCGCGGCCGCCAGGCAGGTGGCGACGAACACCGCATCCTTCGGCACACCGGCATCGCCGAGGATGCTCGGATTGACGAAGATGATGTAGGCCATGGTCAGGAAGGTGGTCAGGCCTGCCAGCACTTCGGTGCGGACGTCGGTCTGGTGCTCGCGCAGCTTGAACAGCCGCTCGATCGGCGAGGTCGCCGCGGCGCCTTCGCGCGGCGAATTGGACACAGGTTCGGGAAGGGGCATGATGGTCTCCTGGCGCCGTCCGGTCGCATGCGCGGGTGTCGGCTCATGATGACACGGCGCGCGCGCGAGGCGATCGGCGAGGCCGGCGCAGACGCGACGAAAAAAGGCGTGATGATCCCACAGCGTGGCACGCATGCGAATCCCCGCAGGGATCACCCCGGCTTGACGATGGCCACAATCCGCCGTATAAGGTTCCGCTAGATTCAAGCGACGAGGCAACAGCACATTCGTTAGCCACCGTCTTGGTACTTCGGTTGTCCATGGTGTCCTTTCCTTGAGTTTCAGTTCTCGGCAGGCAGTAGCGCCCAGCCGTTCGTTTCTATATTTTTTTGGAAAGCAATCCCATGCAAACCGGTATCGTGAAATGGTTCAACGACGCCAAGGGTTTCGGCTTCATCAAGCCGGACGCCGGCGGTGACGATCTGTTCGCCCACTTCTCCGAAGTGCGCGCCGACGGCTTCAAGTCGCTGCAGGAAAACCAGCGCGTGCAGTTCGAAACCCGCCAGGGCCCGAAGGGTCTGCAGGCCGCGAACATCACCCCGCTGTAATCGGCCGCGGAGCGAGGCGCCTTAGCAGACGCTTCATCCACGCAAGAAAACCCGCCCTCGAGGCGGGTTTTTTTTCACCTCGATTCCGCCCCGCCTGGCAGGGTGCGCTGCGCGCCGGGCCCGATGCCAGCATGACTGGCGGCGCCCAGGCCGGGCCAGGTCGGCCACCGGTCGGCCACCATCTGCCCGCGCTGGCCGGTCGCGGCCGCCCCAAGGGCCGCAGAAACGGGTACGCCCTAAGGCGGCCCGAAGGAAAGGGGCGCAGAAATGGGTACGCCTCCCGCCTCCCGCCTCCCGCCTCCCGCCTCCCGCCTCCCGCCTCCCGCCTCCCGCCTCCCGCCTCCCGCCTCCCGCCTCCCGCCTCCCGCCTCCCGCCTCCCGCAGAAACGGGTACGCCCCAGGCATAACCGGACCAGCCCCTCTGCAGGTTCTCGCCCGCAGCCTCGCAGAAACGGGTACGCCCGCGAAGCCGGGAGCTCTTCGAGAAGCCCGCTTGGCGCCAGTCCCTCGCAGAAATGGGTTCGCGCGGCAGCGCACCGCTCTCTCCCTCGCAGAAATGGGTACGCCCAGGCCCACGCGGGCGTCTCCGCCTCGCCGCAGGGGCGACCCGCCGTACCTGTTTCTGCGTGAGATACGCCATGGCGCAGAAACAGGTACGCCAAGCGGGGGGCCGCAAGCGCGTTTTTGTCCGCAGAAGTAGGTACGCATGGCACGAACACTGGGCCGGCGGCGAGCGGACGAGACGCCGCGCTGGAGGAATGGCGCGCAGATTTGGGTACGCTCCACAATGCCCACGCACAGTCACCTATATATATGACGTGAGTACTAGCTTTCGATACAAAGCTTATGTATAATGGAAAAAGAATTTCCCCTGACAGTCGCGATGCAAGCGAATCACGCAGAAACAGGTACGCTTGCCTGACTCGGTCCGGAGTTTTCCACGCAGAAACGGGTACGCCGGCGTAAACAGGGCGACGTATACGGCATTCGCAGAAACAGGTACGGCGCAGAAACAGGTTCAGGGACGTATACGTCGCGTATACATGAAGCGGTCCGCAGAAACAGGTACGCGCCGCCTCTTCCAGTCCGCAGAAATGGGTACGCCGCGCGAGCCAGAGGGCAATTTCCAGGCGGCCTGCAGGCTGAATCCGGCAAAAAATCGCATTTCCGGGCCATCTGGCGCAGGAGTGCTCGCAGAAACGGGTACGCAGGGCGTCCACCGCCTGTGGACAACCTTGTGAGTCACCCGACTTGTCCCCGCAGAAAACGGTTCGGCCCCGGCGCTGAAACAGGTTCGGCCTGGCGCAGAATCAGGTTCGAGGGTTCGCAGAATCGAGTTCGACCCTGCGCAGAATCGGGTTCGGCGGGGCGTCGAGAGGGCAAGTGAATCAGGGACTTAGCCCCTCGTATACGGTTTACGAGTAGTTAACCCATACGCTTACTTTCTACCGGTAGTGGATGGATTCCGTCCGTGGACAACCCTCGCGGGTTGCCCACCGCCTGGTCTCCATGCCAGCCAGCAAGACAGCCAGACCCCCCAACCCAAGGGCTCTGACGAATTTCCTCGTTGTACCTGTTTCTGCGTGACAAGGCCGATAGCTTCGAGTACAAAGGCGGGTAATCCGAAGCCAGCCACCTATGCCTATCAAACGCTCCCCGGTCACCGCGGGGGATCGCCCGCAACCGGATGCGGACCGCGAGCCTCCCCGAATCATCGTTCCCGGCAACGAGAACAGCCTGATTCCGTCCGAGAAATTTCAGCGCCTGTTCGACGAAGCTCAGGCCATGGAACGCGAAGACGCCTGGCAAAGCGGGGAAGTCGGCTTCCTGAGCCGTGCCAGTGTGCAGGTCACGCTGCCTTATCGGGCGCCCAAGGGCGCTCCCCCCGTATGGACCCGCACCAGCGGCAATATCTCGCTGATGATCCAGCCGGGTTACTTCACGCAGCAGCGCTCTGAACGCGCCAGCAATGGCCGGCAGAAGCTCGTGTCGGAAACCGTTTCGCTCGGCTATCCCTATGGCTCCTATCCGCGCCTGATGCTGGCGTGGATCGGCAAGGAGATCATGGCGAAAAAGAAGCGCGGCGAGTTTACCGGCACAGTGGAGGACCGTCGGATCTCGCTCGGGAATTCGCTGTCGGAATTCATGTACAACCTGGGCATCCCGATGGCCACGGGAGGCAAGCGCGGCACCATGACGCTGGTTCGCCAGCAGATGATCCGGTTGTTCTCCGCCACCATTGCCATCGTCCAGAACAAGTCGACGCCGAACCCCAATCCGAACCAGAGCCACGAGCCGCTGGCGATCGACCGCGTCGGCTACCTGCTGGCCGACCAGCTGTCGACCTGGTGGGATCCGATGCAGCCAGGGCAGGGGTCGATGTTCGAGAGCTTCGTGGTGCTGTCGGAGCCGTTTTTCAACGAACTGGTGAACCGGCCGGTGCCGGTCGACATGCGGGCGCTGAAGGCGCTCAAGCAGTCGCCATTCGCACTCGATGTCTATTCCTGGCTCACCTATCGCTTTTTCACCATCCAGCGCCGCACCGAAATCCCGTGGGAGGCTCTGCAGATGCAATTCGGTACCGAAACCGAAAGCGAACGGAAATTCCGTGCCCTGTTCCGCAAGGCACTGAAGGACGTGCTGGTGGTCTACCCGGACGCCAAGGTGGATGCGGACTCATCGAAGGCGCTGATTCTCCAGCCTTCCAAGACCAGCGTGCGCAAGCTTTCCTGAGCCGCGCGGGGAAGCCCGCGCCTCAGGAAGCCGCAAATGAGAAAAGGCAAGCGCAAAGCGCTTGCCTTTCGCGTTTCAGGATCCGCGCAGCTCGGCCGGGTAGGCTTTGCGCGCGGAATCCGGCCAGGCACCGAGGATCAGGCGGGCTTGATGCCCGAGGCCTGCAGGCCCTTCGGGCCTTGCTTGACCTCGAAGGTAACGCGTTGCCCGTCTTTCAGGGTCTTGAAGCCGGAGCCTTGGATTTCAGAGAAATGCGCGAACAGATCAGCGCCACCGTCATCCGGGGTAATGAAGCCAAAGCCCTTGGTCTCGTTGAACCACTTGACCGTACCGGTTGCCATAGGGATTTCCTTTTTCGAAGCAAGTTCTTGTACACGACGTAAACAACCGTTCAAGCACGTTGAGTTCTCGTAGATACCGAACGGAAGCCGACGAGGTTGACACGACTTGACTCGACTGTCTCGGGCATCATAACCAGTTTGTCTGGTTGTGTCATGTGCGCCAGAGAGCGCACACCAGAATACTCTAGGCGGAACGGGGGCAAAGAGGCAAGTCCGCGTCAGGGGGAGGCCGTGAGAGGCTCGCCTGGAGGACGGATAAAAAACTCTGTATTTTTTATGAATCTGAATTCATAACGTGGTTGAATCATCGTGCCGCTTTGTCTAAAGTGGCGGCTAACGACAAACATACTTTCAGCGCTGAAAGAGAGGTCTCAGTGGCAGCGAAGATCATCACTGTCTTTAATCAGAAAGGCGGATGCGGCAAGACCACGGTCAGCATGCATCTGGCCGGCACCTTGGGCTTGCGCGGCGCCCGTTCGATGCTCGTGGACATGGACGAGCAGGGTACCGCGACCCGCTGGGCCGCACAGGCCAGCGACGAACGGCCATTTCCTGCATCCGTCATCGGTCTGGCGCCGTCCGGCGGTGCCATGCACCGCGAGGTGCGCAAATTCGTCCAGGATTACGACTACATCGTCGTCGACTGTCCGCCAGCAGTCCATT
Organism: Cupriavidus sp. USMAHM13; assembly: GCF_001854285.1. Classification (NCBI taxonomy): domain Bacteria; kingdom Pseudomonadati; phylum Pseudomonadota; class Betaproteobacteria; order Burkholderiales; family Burkholderiaceae; genus Cupriavidus; species Cupriavidus sp. USMAHM13. The sequence continues at coordinate 761,743 of NZ_CP017752.1, read as the reverse complement.
CCGCCGCGCCTTCGAGCGCTCTGCTGATTTCGGACTTGGCCATCATTCCCGTGGTCCCCTCGCCGCCCGACCTATGGGCGGCGGTGGCGGCCAAGAAGCTGGCCCAGCATGCCCAGGTCCAGAATGAAACGCTGCTGATCCGGGTACTGGCCAATATGGTCCAGCGGCGCGTATCGATTGCCCGCCAGGCCATCGAGATCCTTGGGGACGATGCTGACGTCCCGCTGATGCACTCGATGGTCGGGTCCCGCTCGGCCTTCCGCGAATGCCAGGCGATCGGTTGCACCGTTCATGGCGTGGCGGGCGCGCGCGAGTCCGTGCAGGAGGTCGACCTGATGGTTGACGAAATACTGTCCTTGATTGAATGAGCATTAGGCATTGGGTATGGCAACGAAACTGAAAAGTCTGAGGGCAGGCATGCTGGCGGGAATGGCAGCCGAGAAGAGCCGCAGCGATGGCCTGGACAGGTTTGCGCGCGCGGAAGCCGCCATCGCACAGCATCCCAACGGCCTGTTGCAGGGCAGGGCGAATGAGATCGCCGCTGTTTTCAGCGCTGAAAGTCCGCTGCCGACGGAATCCGGCGGGCGGATCCTGAAACGGATTCCGCTGACGGAGCTGCATGACAATCCCTTCAATGCCCGCCGGATCTACGATCCGGCCGTGGTGCAGGAACGTGCGGCCTCGATTGCCACCCACGGGCAGAAGACGCCCGGCCTGGCGGCGCCCGATCCCGCGCGTCCCGGCCATTACATCCTGATCGACGGCCACTACCGCAAGCGCGCGCTGGCTTCGGCCGGCAAGCTCGAGATGGAGTGCTTCGTCGAGGATGACCTCAGCGACCTCGATTTCTACCGGCTGTCCTTCCTGCTCAACGAGCAGCGTTCTGACCAGTCGGCCCTCGACAATGCCATCGCCTGGCGCCAACTGATCGACGAAGGCAAAGTGCAGAAGGAGGAGGAGATCTGCGAACTGACCGGCATGTCGGCTGGCACGGTCAACAAGACGCTGGCCTTGCTCAAGCTGCCCGAGAGCGTCCTTGCCGTGATGCGGGAACGCCCCAGCGCCATCGGTATCGCCGCAGGCTACGAGCTGACCCTGTATCACAAGACGGCGGGAGAGGAACGTACGCGCGAACTGGCGGTGCGCATCATGAACGACGGCCTGTCGAGCCGCGAGGTCGAGGCCATCCGCAAGCAGGCCCAGGAGAACAAGCCGCGCAAGGTCAAGGAAATCAGCCGTCAGTACAAGATCCGCGCGAGCGGCGGACAATTGCTCGGCACCATCAAAGAGTGGGATTCCGGCCGCGTGATGCTCGATGTGCAGATTGCCGACCGCAGCACCCGCGAGGCGTTGGTCGAAGCCTTGAAGACGCGCTTCGGCCTGGACCAGACAGCCGGCTGACGCCAGCGGTGCCAGGTCCGGGATGGTGCCGGGACCTGGCCAAGACAAAAGCGGCTTCGCCCGCGCCGTCCGCGCCGGTTAACGCAGCCGGTCCTCTTCCGGGCCTCCTACCCCAGGCCCCTCATTCCCTGCCACCCCGGACCAGCGCGCGCGGCGTAAACCGCGCCGCGCCGGCGGTGCTGCCGCCATCCTGGCGGACGAACTCCCCCCACATCGCTCGCAACAGCGTCTCCAGCCCGCTGCCGGAATAGGCCGCGAGCGCGCCGGCCAGGGCCTTGGTGCGGCCGCGCTGCGTGTCGGGCTGCTGCAACGGCCCGACCAGGGCGCAGTGCGAGGGGATATCGTCTTCGCCCAGGCCGCGATCCTGCCAGTGCGTACGCAGCACCGCGAACGTTTCCGGATCGAGCGGACGCCGTCGCCGCAGCGGATTGCGGGCCTCGATCTGGATCCAGGTGGCATGGCCCTCCATGCTGAGCTGGCTCCAGCGCAATGCGGCGATCTCCCTGACACGCAAGCCGCTGCGGCGCATCAGCAGGGCGACCGCATGCGCGGCCCGGTGCCTTGCGCCATGCGCAGGCTGCCCCAGCCAACGCACGAAGGCATCCAATGCATCGGCTGCCGCCATGCCGCTCGCGCGCGTACCTGCCGCCGGCACGGGGCTGCCGGCAGGCGCGGCCATGTCGGCCACCGGATTGCGCTCACTGTGGCCTTGCCGATACAGGAAACTGTAGAGCGCACGCAGGATACGCAGCGCCGCGCGCCGGGATGGCTGGGACAAGGCGCCTTCGAATGGGCGCCAGTGCAGCCGGTCGCGCGGCCCTGCCGGGCCTTGCCAGAAATCCGCTGGCTGGGGATCAGCAAGAAATCTGTCGTATTCCTGGATATCGTCCGCTGTCAGCCCGACCAGATTCCTGCTGCCCATGGCGCACCATAGCAGCAGGCGCTCGCATTCGCGCCGGTAGCCCTGGTAGGTGCTGGCACTGCGGGCGCGGTGGGCCAGCCATTGCCTGACCAGCCGCAGCGGCTCGGTATGCCCGGCCGGTCCGCCAGCCGGGCGGCCCGGCAACATGAACTCGAGCGGCACGGGATGCGCCATGTCCGCTGTCAGCGGCAAGGGCTGCAGCCGTGGCCTCGCCGCATGGGCACTATTCGGCATAATATGTGGAGCAAGCGACACTTTTCCTCCGGCGGAGCGGAGGTAGGCTTTCTGTGCCAGCAGCCATCGCGTGACCACCTCGCCGGATAGCGCGCCGATCCGCGGGACTGCTCGCCACCATCCCGCGCCACGCCGGTTAGCCAGTGCCACCAGGTCGGCGATCCTGCCGATTCCCGCGGCGTGCAGGCGCCGCGCCAGGCTGGGCCCGAACCACAAGCTCACCGCATGCTCCATCCGCGGCGTGCCCTGACCGAGCCGTTCCAGCTGCGACAGGGCATCCACCCGCCGCCCCATCCCGGTGTTCGATCGCCCCTTGAGCGCGTCGAACATCTCGGCGATATCCTGGCGCTCATGCTGCAATGCAAACTGGATCAGGCGGTCGCGCAGGCCGAGGATGCGCTGGATGGCCTGGTGTTCGGTCAGTTCGCCATCGTCATCCGGATCGAGCAGGTAGCGGTTGGCGATGTCCACCGGGCGCATACCCTGCGCATAGGCCCGCACGACGGCGAATTCGGTGCGTGTGAGCTTGGTGGCGGCGGCATCGTGGCTGGTGGACATGGGCGGGTTCTTTGCTAAGTGATTGACGCAAAACCTTTTTTTCCAGGATCAACTTCGATCCGGTCGATTTCGTCACTTGAAGTGCAATGTAAATTATTTTCGATCCGCATGGAAGCCTGGATGGGCGGGCATAGGCCTGATCCAGGCCTGCTTGCGCCACGCCGGCGCCGGAGGTTTCCACGCATTTATCTGCCGCATCGTTCCTGCCTGGGTCTGTCATGATGCACTTTTATGGCGATTCCGACAGCACCCGGGCCCCATTCGGATACAGTCCTGCAACATTCTGCCGCCGGGAATCCTTGAACTCGATGGGGTCAATGCCTATCCTGACCTCAAGAATTAGATTTCCTTAAATCTGATTTAAACAGTTCGAAAGCGCCGTCGAGGCGCACCGGGGGGGCCGGAAGTCGTCCCGGAGGGAGGCAGCACGGCCGCACCACGCAGGCGGGGCCGCCATCCCGGATCGCAACCGGCCGTTGGGATGCGCAGTCGCAGCATAGCGGCGCGTCTCCAGTCGCGCCCGATATCGCAATGCGATGCCGGCGTGCCAAATAAGAAAGAGAGCGGCCATGGCTTCCATCCTGTTGATCGAGCCTCATCCACTCTTGCGCCTGGGTCTGCGCCATCTGCTGGCGCAATCGCGGTTGCATGACGTCATCCTCGACATCGATCCCGACCAGCAGCTTCCCCTCCCCGCCGATGCGTGCGGTGCGGACCTGCTGCTGCTCGGCCTGCCGGCCGGGTCGGCCAGCGCAGGCACCATGCTGCTCGAGGCCGTCGCGCGCTTGCAGCCGAAGCGCATGCTGCTGCTGGCCGAATCGGTCGACGGGCTGGACCTGGGCGAACTGCCCGAGGGCGTGCGCGGCATCTTGAGCAAGCACAGCAGCGCCGATCTCCTCGACGCCGCGATCCACCTCGTGCTGGCGGGAGGCGAATGTTTCCCGGGGCATGTCACCGCCCCGGCCGCCCCGGCCGCCGAGCCCGCCCGCCACCCCGCGCCGGCTGGCCCATCGGCATCCGGCAGCGGCGAGACGGAGACCGAAACGCCGCTGTCGGGCTCGCACCTGCTGAATATCACCGAGCGGCAGTACGAAGTCCTCGTGCTGCTCGCGCGCGGCTACCCGATCAAGACCGTCAGCCGTGTCCTGAACATCTCGGTGGCGACTGCCAAGACGCACGCCTGCACGCTCTACCAGCGCCTGCAGGTGCGTAACAAGGGTGAGGCTGTCTACGTGGCCCTGCAGCGGGGCGCCACGCTGAACTGGCCGGGCCCGCAGCTATCGCTGCTGCCGCAGTCCTGCGTGCGCGAAGCGGCCTGAGCCGCGGCGGCAGGGCCCGGCCGCCGCCTCGCGCAGAGGCGGGCAGCGCGCGCCGGGCCAGCGCCTGCCTCATCCATTTGTCGGAGTCCTCTCGGCCAAACGCACGAAGCGTCGGCGGCTGCCGCTTGCTAGTCTTCGGACAGATCGCCCCGCTGCGCCGGCGGGGCGCGACACCGCCGTCCGTGCCGTCCACCAGGCGCGGCCCTGGTGCGGCCCCTGTCGAGAGAACACGTCAATGACGATCCTGCTGCTCGCCCACAATCGCCTGCTGTGCCAGACGCTGATGCGGCGGCTGCGCGCCGTGGCGCCCGCCGGGCCGGTCGCCCCGATCGCCCCGGTCGCGCGGCAGGAGCCCGAATGGCTGCTGGGCGCCGCCGCGGCAAGGCATCCCGAGGTCAAGGTGGACTTTGCCTTGCTGGACTGCAGCGATGCGCGCGCCGATCCGGCGGTGCTGCTGCGCGCCCTGCAGGCCCGCGTGGCACCGGCGCGCTGGCTGGTGCTGCTGCCGGCGCCGGACGTGGCGCTGATGCGCCTGGCGCTGGCACTGGGCGCTGGCGGCTGCATCGTCGGGCCGGCCCCGATCGAACGCGTCTGCCGGGCGAGCGATCTGGTGCGGGCCGGCGGGCAGTGCTTTCCCCGTGCGCTGCGGGGCGCGGGCGCTGCCGGCACCATGCCGCCGCATGCCTGCGCTGGCACGATCTCCTCCGTTTGTGCGAGGGGCGCTCCACCCCTCGGATGAGGCGGACCGGAGCATCGGCGGCTATGCTGTATTCCAGGTTGTCAATGAGGCAGCGCCCGACAAGCAGGCGCGCCCGGGTTGTGGCAGGGGGTCACATGAACGGCAGTCTCGATGTGCTCGTGGTGCGCGGCTTCGCCATGCGCGAGGGCCGCGGCAAATGGGCGTGTTGCTACGAAGTCCGGCTCGCCACCGCGCGTGATGAGCCCTTGCTGTATCGCGGGGAACTGCACGGCAGGTCCTTCGCTTCGGAGTCGGCCGCCGTCCTGGCAGCGCGCGAAGCGGGGGAGCGCGAAGCCTTGCTCCGGGTCGACTCGATCCGTGCGCAGATGCTGGCTTTGCACGCGTATTGCAGCATCAACGACGGGTGACGGCGGGTGCGGCAGCCTGGACTTCAGGCGGTATCCGGGACGTCACCGGCAGGAATCTGGAGGGGCGATAGATAGCGCGTGTTCGGGGGACCCGGAGCGATCCGGGAGCGCAATCGCCAAGGGCGATGCGCACATGCGCACTTCGGCGGCAGTGCCAGGCTGCGCCGGACCTCGGTGGCCGCGGCGGAGCCGGCAGCGACAAGCCGGTACGCCGTGGCCCATTTCTTTTGTTTCCGTCCCCAGCGCGGCCGCTGCGGCGAGTCCGCCTCTGCCCGGCGCCGGATGCGCGCCGCCCGGCTGCGCACGCTTCGGCGCGCCGGCAAAAAAGAAGCCCGCCGACCGGGGGACCATGCGGGCTCTGGAAAGCGGCGGGCATACTGCACGCCCGGCCGCTTCATCGAACATAGCGAATCGCCGCCGGCGCCTGTATCAACCAGAAGCAGCATGGCGGTTCAGGCGCGGATGTCAGGAGGGGCCTGCCCCGCCGCCGGCACGGCGCCTCTCATTCTTCTGGCTGGGTCATGCGTTCGCGTCCCCGCACAAGGGGGCGCCGGCGCACGGAGCACGGCCCGCTTCCCGTGCTATGTTGGGCCCCGCTTCGATTGCCATACGCGCCATACGCGCCACGCTTCCACCACGCGCTCCGCTGCCTTCGTTTCACGCGTCCTGCTTTTCGCCTTCATGCACTTCTGGCACCTTGTCACCCGCTTCGGCGAGAGTACCTACCTGCTGCCGAGCGCGCTGCTGATCGCGCTCTGGCTCTGCTATCGCCGCGCACCGGGCAGCGCCGTGCGCTGGCTGCTGGCGATCGGCCTGGCCGCGGGCCTGACGCTGGCGTCGAAACTGGCCTTCATGGGCTGGGGCGTGGGGATCGAGTCGCTCGACTTCACCGGCTTCTCCGGCCACAGCGTGATGTCCGCTGCCACCCTGCCGGTCCTGTTCTACTTGTGTACGCCTTCGTCCAGTCCGCGCCTGGCGCATGCCGGCACCGTGCTCGGCATTGCGCTGGCGCTGCTGATCGGCGTCTCGCGCCTGGCCGTGCACGCGCACAGCGTGTCCGAGGTGTTGGGCGGGCTGGCGCTGGGGCTCGGCGCCAGTCTGGTCTTCCTCGCCTGGCCCGGCCGTGCCGCCCTGCCTCGCAGCGTGGTGCCGCTGGCCGCCGCACTGGCGGCCTTCACCGCGTTGCACACCTTGCCGGTGCCAGGCCTCGGCGGCGCGACGCACCGCTGGGTGGAGAGCGTCGCAGTCTACCTGTCCGGCCGCGACCGCCCCTTCCATCGCGGCGAGTGGCGCGCCTTCGCGGCGGATGTCCTGCCCCTGCCGGCGGCACCCGCCTGAGCCGACGCCAAGCCGCCGCGCTCGCCATGCCCGGCGCGCGCCTTCCGAGCGCGCGCCTTGTGTGCGCGGCCCCACAGACACCGGTCAACCGTGACCGGAGCATGACGCCATCGGACCTGACTGTCGGGATGGAGATGGAATCATGGCGACCATCACCTCGCCTGCCGCGGAGCGCCGCACGGCCTTGGACTACCTGTACCGCATCGGCGACGGCGTCTGGGTGGCCACGTGCGGCATCCTGCTCGGCGCGCTGTACTTCCCTGACGGCTTGCGCGGCGCCTCGCCGGTACACGGTTTCCTGACGCTGTTGTGCGCCGTCGGCACGCTGCTGGTGTTTCCCGCCTTCGGCCTGTATGACTCCTGGCGCGGCCGCAGCCAGGCGGTGCTCGCTCTGCGGGTGCTCGCGGCCTGGAGCCTGGTCTATGTCGCAGGCCTGGTGGCAGCCTTCCTGATGCACCAGATCGGCCTGGTCTCGCGCTTGTGGTCGCTCGGCTGGTTCGCCAGCGTGGCGTGGGTGCTGGTGCTGACGCGCGTGATCGCCTTCCGCATGCTGGCCAGCGTGCGCGAGCTCGGCATCAACGCCAAGCGGGTGGTGATCATCGGCTATGGCCCGCTCGGCCACGAGCTGTTCCAGCGCGTGCTGCTGGCCAGGGATACCGGCTATCGCGTGGTCGGCATCTACCACGAGGGCCAGGGGCCGGTGCCGGGCGGCGTCGCAGCCTTGCATACCCTGGAGGACGTGTGCGCCTTCGTGCGCGCCCAGGGCGTCAGGGAGATCTGGCTGACGCTGCCGATGGCGGCCTGCCGCGACCTCTACGACGTGGTGCGGCATTTCCGCAACGACCTGGTCGACATCCGCTGGGTGCCGGACATCATGTCGGTCGAACTGCTCGGCCATCGCTTCAGCGAGTTCCTCGGGCTGCCGGTCATCGACCTGAACAGTCCGCCGGTGTCGGGCATCACCGGCACGTTGAAGAGCGGCTTCGACCGCGTCTTCGCCGCCGCGGCACTGCTCGGGCTGTCGCCGCTGCTGCTGCTGATCGCCTTGCTGGTCAAGTTGACGTCGCCAGGTCCGGTGCTGTTCTGCCAGACGCGCCTGGGCATGGACGGGCGCCCCTTCGAGGTCTACAAGTTCCGCACCATGCGCCTGCATGCCGACCACGGCGTCACGCAGGCGGTGCCGGGCGACGCGCGCGTGACGCGCATCGGCAGGATGCTGCGCCGGACCAGCCTGGACGAGCTGCCGCAGTTCTTCAACGTGCTGCGCGGCGACATGTCGGTGGTCGGTCCCCGTCCCCATGCGATCGAGCACAACGAGCTGTACAAGGAGCTGATCGACCGCTACATGCTGCGCCACCGCGTCAAGCCCGGCATCACCGGCTGGGCGCAGATCAACGGCCTGCGCGGGCAGACCGATACGGTGGAGAAGATGCGGCGGCGCATCGAGTTCGACATCTACTACATCCAGCACTGGTCGTTCCGGCTGGACCTGCTCATCATCCTGCGCACCGCGCTGCACGGCTGGACGGGCTCGGAGGTGTTCTGAGCGGCGGCCGGCCCTGGCGTGCCGCCTTGGTGCGGCAGCACACCGATGGGTGCGGCTCCGGTAGGTTCAATAAGACACGGGATTCCACCAGGAGGTCAGCAATGAAGGCAACGATCCGCAGCATCCTAGGCGAAGTGGCCCGACTGGACGTGCCGCTCGACTCCCTCGAGGACAAGTCGGACCTCTACGAGGCCGGTCTCTCCTCGCTTGCCACGGTCCACGTCATGCTCGCCATCGAGAACGCGTTCGATATCGAGATCCCCGACCGCATGCTGACCCGGCAGCTGTTCCGCAGCATCGATTCGCTGGCCGCCGCCGTCGAGCAGCTCAAGCAAGAGCAGGAGGCAGCATGAACGCACCCATTGCCAAGGACGAACTGGCGCAGGTCGGCGGCGAGTCCGCGCCGGCCTCCGCCCTGCTCAGCGCGGCACATGCCGCGGCGGCTGAAGCCGCCAGGCACGTCGAGCAGGTCGATCGCGATGCCTCCTTCCCGCACGATGCCTTTGCCGTGCTGCGCACGCATGGCCTGCTGGGCGCGATGGTGCCGCCCGCCTTCGGCGGCCCCGGGGCTTCGCTGGAGACGATTGCTGCCATCTGCCGCATCCTCGGCGCGGCCTGTTCGTCCACCGGCATGATCTACGCCATGCACCAGATCCAGGTGGCCTGCATCCTTGAGCACGGCGCCGGCAGCCCCTGGCACGAGGCGCTGCTGGCGCGGCTGGCGGGCGAGCAGCTGCTGCTGGCCTCGGCGACTTCCGAGGAAGCGATCGGCGGCGCGCTGCGCAACAGCGGCTGCGCGGTCAACGCCGAGAACGAGCGCTTCCGCCTGCTCAAGATGGCCACCACGATCTCCTACGGCGCCCATGCCGACGGCATCCTGGTCACGGCGCGGCGTCACGCCGACGCCGCCCCCTCGGACCAGGTGCTGGTGTGCGCGCTCAAGCCGGATTACACGCTGCAGAGCCTGAACGCGTGGGATACGCTGGGCATGCGCGGTACCTGCAGCAACGGCTTCCGCGTGGAAGCGGCCGGACACGTCGAACAGATCCTGCCGGTGCCCTTCGGCGAGATCGCCGACCTGACCATGACGCCGGTCTCGCACATGCTGTGGAGCGCGATGTGGATCGGCATTGCCGGCGATGCGCTGCAGCGCGCCAAGGGCTTCTTCCAGGGCCAGGCGCGCGCGCGTCCCGGCGCGCTGCCGCCCTCGGCCGCGCGCGTGGCCGAGGCGGTCAGCCTGCTGCAGATGATGGAAGGCCGCCTGGAGATGGCACTGGCGCACCAGCGCCAGCGGCGCAGCGGCCAGTCCACCCAGGGTGCGTTCGCGCTGGCCGCGGAGATGAACGGCCTGAAGACCGCGGTGTCGACCATGGCGCTGCAGGTGGTGCAGCAGGCCATGCTGGTGTGCGGCATGGCAGGCTACAAGCACGGCACGCCATTCAGCCTCGGGCGCCACCTGCGCGACCTGTGGTCGGCGCCGTTGATGATCAACAACGACCGCATCCTGAGCAATACCGCCGGCCTGCTGCTGGCGGACCGTTCCGATCGTCCCTGAAGGAGCCGACATGGATGCCAACCTCTCGCGTGGCGAAGCCCCTGCCGGCGGCTCGGCGTACGCGCCCGCCTTCCTCGACGCGCTGGTCGGCGCAGGCCTGCTGGTGCCGACCGGCGTACAGGGCCTGTACGGGCGCAGCGCCGTCTTCGAAGCGGTCGGCGACGGGCTCAACGGGGCCATCACCGCACTCGGCACCGACCAGCTGGCGGAGGTGCTGCGCTTTCCGCCGGCCATGGGCCAGCGCGATTTCGAGACCAGCGAGTACCTGCAGAGCTTCCCGCAGCTCGCCGGCACCATCCACAGCTTCTGCGGCGACGAGCGCGGCCACCGCCGCCTGCTGGCGCGGCTGCAGGACGGCGAGGACTGGACCGACCAGCAGCAGCCCAGCGGCGTGGTGCTGACCCCGGCGGCCTGCTATCCGATCTATCCGGTGATGGCGCGGCGCGGCCCGCTGCCGGAGGCGGGCAAGGTGGTCGACGTGCTGTCCTACTGCTTCCGGCACGAGCCCTCGCTCGAGCCGACCCGCATGCAACTGTTCCGCCAGCGCGAGTACGTCTGCCTCGGTTCTCCCGAGCGCATCGTGGCCTTCCGCCAGCTCTGGATGGAGCGCGGCCAGCAGCTGGCCCGCGCGCTGCAGCTGCCGCTCGAGGTCGACGTCGCCAACGACCCCTTCTTCGGCCGCGGAGGCAAGATCGTCGCCGACAGCCAGCGCGAGCAGAAGCTGAAATTCGAGCTGCTGATCCCGGTCAACGACGGCGCGCCGCCGACGGCGTGCATGAGTTTCAATTACCACATGGACCATTTCGGCGCGCTGTGGGATATCCGCCAGGCCGATGGCGGCGTGGCCCACACCGGCTGCGTGGGCTTCGGCATCGAGCGGCTGGTGCTGGCCCTGCTGCGCCACCATGGCCTCGACCCCGCGCGCTGGCCGTCAGGCGTGCGCGCCACGCTCGGGAGTGCCTGATGTACGGCGGCGCGAAAGGCAAGGCAGGCGCAGGCGCGTCGCTGCACGACGGCAACCCGGTGTGGTCCCACGCCAACCGGCACGTCGACCTGTGGGTCGAACTGTTGCACGGTTGGGAACTGGAGCCCATTGCCGCCTTGCCCTTCACGGTAGCGCAGGATTTCGAAGGGGACCAGTTCACGCTGTCGAGTTTCCCCGCCAGCGACCTCGAGCGGCTGTACGGCATCACCATGCACGAGCTGTCCGTCTACGGTGATCTCGAGTCCCATGTGGTGGCGCAGACCTGCCGCGGCAACGTGGTGCTGCTCGAAGTCGACAGCTACCACCTGCCGCAGCCGGGCGCCTACCGGCGCCAGCACGGCCTGTCGAGCATCGCGGTCGACGTGCTGGTGCCCGAGGCGGCCGCAGTCGGCTACTACCACGCGGATGGCTACCATACCGCCAGCGGTCCCGACTATGCCAACATCTTCCGCCGCCGCGGCGGCCTGCGCGACCCCGACGCGACCGCCCAGCCGCACGCCGAGGTGGTGCGGCGGCGCTTTGCGCCGCAGGACGGTGCTGCCATCCTGCGCGTCTCGCTCGACCTGCTGCGCCAGCACCTGGCGCACCGGCCGCAACAGAACCCCATCGCCACGTTCCGACGCGCCTTCCCGGCCCACCTGGAGCAGCTGATGGCACACGGCGAGCCGAACTTCCAGAGCTATGCGGCGAGTGTGCTGCGCCAGCTGGGCGCCAACTTCGAGCTGCTCGGATGCTACCTGCGCTGGCTGGCCGGGCAGGGCCAGCCGCTGCCCGCCGGGCTGGCGGAGGCCTGCTACACGGTGGCGTCGGAGGCCATGGTGATGCAGTTCCGCCTGATGCGCGCCGTCATCAGCCACAAGCCCGACCCCTGCCACGATTGCCTGGAGCAGCTCGAGCTGTCCTACCAGGCCAGCGTGCCGGCGCTGGCCGCGCATTTCGGCGTGGGGGCCGGATGAGCGCACGCGACCCGGCACCGGGCCCGCTCCAGGACGCGCCGGACGTTCCCGCCGGCATCGCCCTGGCCGACGCCACCTTGCGCGGCGAGTGGGGCTGGCTGCAGACCCTCGCCGGCGCGGCGGCCTCGCCCGAGGCGCTCGATGCACAGGCTGTCTGGCTGCCGGCGCCGGTGCCCGGCACCGTGGCCACGGCCATGCGCGCGGCCGGGCGCTGGGACGATGGCGCGCCGCCGCCGCTGCACCAGCACGATCACTGGTACCGCATCCGCTTCGCCGGCCACGGCCAGCGCCTGCTGCGCTTCAACGGCCTGGCCACGCTGGCCGAGGTATGGCTCAACGGCCGCCTCGTGCTGACCGCTCGGCACATGTTCATCGCCCACCAGGCCGAGGTGGATCTGGCCGGCGACAATACGCTGCACCTGTGCTTCCGTGCGCTGTATCCCTGGCTGCGCACGCAACGCGGCCGCGCGCGCTGGAAGCCGCGCATGATCACGCCGCCGTCGCTGCGCGCCGTGCGTACCACCCTCCTCGGCCATATGCCGGGCTGGTGCCCGCCGGTGCACGCAGTGGGGCCTTGGCGCGGCGTCGAACTGCTCGACCCGGCCGCCTGCGGTTCCTGGTCCGGCGTGCGTGCCGAATTGCGCACCAGGCTGGATGACGGCGGCGACGGCAGCGTCCGCCTGCTGCTGCGTTTTCCGGGCCCGGCGCCGCTGGCCGGCCACTTCGCCGTGCGCTGCGGCGCCGACGGCAGCGGCGGTGCCGATGGTCCCCTGCACCGCCTCGACGCGCATACCCTGGCCGGCGAACTGCTGCTGGCGCGGCCTCGGCTGTGGTGGCCGCACACGCATGGCGAGCCCCACCTGTACCGCGTCACGGCACGGCTGCCGGGTGGCGAGCTGGACTGCGGGCAGGTGGGCCTGCGCACCGTGGCGCTCGACGGCGACGCCGCGCAGGGCGCTTTCGCCCTGCGCGTGAACGGCGAACGCGTGTTCTGCCGCGGGGCCTGCGTGTCCAGCCACGACCTGCCCGGCCTGGCCGACACGGCCGAGGCGGTCGGGCCCTGGCTGGCGCTGGCGCGCGCGGCCGGCATGAACATGGTGCGTGTGAGCGGCGTCACCTGTTATCCCGGCGAAGCCTTCTACCGCCATTGCGACGAGGCCGGGCTGATGGTGTGGCAGGACTTCATGTTCGCCAATTTCGACTACGGCGACGACCCCGAATTCATGGAGGCGGCCGCGCGCGAAGTCGGCCAATGGCTGGTGTCGACAGGCGCGCATCCGAGCGTCGCCGTGCTGTGCGGCGGCAGCGAGGCCGAGCAGCAGGCGGCGATGCTGGGGACCGCGCGCGCCGACTGGCGCCAGCCCCTGTTCGACGCGCTGATCCCGCGCCTGGTGTCGGAACACCGTCCCGACGCCGTCTACGTACCCAATTCGCCGAGCGGCGGCGCCTGGCCCTTCCAGCCCGACACCGGCGTCAGCCACTACTACGGCGTGGGGGCCTATGAGCGGCCGCTGGCCGACGCACGCCTGGCCAATGTGCGCTTCGCCTCGGAATGCCTGGCCTTCGCCAACGTGCCGTGCGCGCGCACCCTGGCCGAACACGGCCTGACCCAGCCGCTGCACGATCCGCGCTGGAAGGCGCGCGTGCCGCGTGACGCCGGCGCGGCGTGGGACTTCGAGGACGTGCGCGACTACTATCTGCGCGAGCTGTACGAAGTGGATCCGCCGCGGCTGCGCTACGAGCGGCCGCAGCGCTACCTGATGCTGTCACGCGCGGTGGTGGCGGAATTGATGAGCAGCGTGTTCGCCGAGTGGCGCCGCGCCGGCTCCACCTGCGCGGGTGGCCTGGTCTGGCAGCTGCAGGACCTGCTGCCCGGCGCCGGCTGGGGCATCGTCGATGCGTGCGTGCGCCCCAAGTCGGCCTGGCATGCGTTGCGCGACGTGTGGCAGCCCTTGCAGGTGCTGCTGAGCGACGAAGGGCTCAACGGGCTGCATGTACACCTGATCAACGAAGGGCCACGGGCGCGGCGGGTGCGCCTGGAGCTGCGTTGCCTGCGCCAGGGCGAGACCGTGGCCGCCGAGGCGCGGCGCGAGCTGGAACTGGCGCCGCGCGCGGTGTGCCGGCTGGAGGCCGCCGCGCTGCTCGACCGCTTCTTCGACATGACCTATGCCTACCGCTTCGGCCCGCCCGCGCACGACGTCGTGCTGGCGGCGCTGTACGAGCCGGCGCCGGACGGGAATGCCGGGGCCGCCGGAGCGGCCGGGGCGGCTGCGCCGCTCAGCCAGTCGGTCTACCTGCCGGAGCGGCGCGCCGATGCGCTGCTGCCGGCCGAGCTGCGCGCCGAACTGGCCTGCGAAGACGGGCAGTGGTGGCTGACCGTGGCCACGCGCCGCTTCGCGCGCTGGGTCCATGTCGAGGACCACACCTGGCGCGCCGAGCAGGATTGGTTCCACCTCGGCCCGGGACAGTCGCGCCGCCTCCGCCTTTTGTATGATGGCCCGGCCGGCGCGGCGGCGCGCCTCATGCCTTCGGGCGAGGTGCGTGCCCTCAACGATGGAGGCCGCCCAGCCCGCTACGATGCCTAGTCCACTGAAACCCTGAAACCGGTCGATGCCTGCCATGCCATGCGGGCGCATCGCGTCGTTGCAAAGGCCGCCATCGCCGCGCTATGGCTGCGTTTTGCGCCTAACCGTGCGACATGGAGGCACCGCCGCCCGGGTGCGCTTGCCCGGGCGCAATGGACCAGCGCCGCAAGCGGCGCCCGCAACCCCGCCCGGGGCCGCATCGCGCACAGGGTCGCGCCGGGCCTCAGACCTACCGATGGAGGAGGCGGTATAGGCCTTATGCCTACTAACGCCGGCCCTTGGCTTGCCCCTTAATACAGTCAACGGCGCCGCCGCAGCGGGCGGTGCCGGAACGGAAACAAGGGCCGCCACGGCGCTGCCCGGGACATGCGGCGGCGCCTGCAGGCAAGGGGGCATCATCATGATCACGCATCGTTCTGACCTGCACGTCAATCACCTGCTCGGCGCGATTCCGCGCGCGGAATGGGAGGCGCTCGCTCCGTACCTGGAACTGGTGCGGCTGCGCGGCGGCGAGTTGCTGACCGGCGCCGGCCAGCGCATCGTCCATGTCTACTTTCCGACCACCGGTGTGGTGTCGCTGCTGTCGCTGCTGGAGGACGGTGCCACCGTCGAGTTCGCCGCGGTGGGCAACGAGGGGCTGGTCGGCATCCCGGTGGTGACCGGGGGCGACACCATGCCGTGCCGCGTCGAGGTGCGCAGTCCCGGTTTCGCCTACCGCCTGCCGGCGCGCGTGCTGCGCGGCGAGCTGGAGCGCCTGCACGTGCTGCAGCGCGTGACCCTGCTTTACGTGCAGGCGGTGCTGACGCAGATCGCGCAGACGGCGGCCTGCAACCGGCACCACTCGCTGAACAAGCAGCTGTGCCGCTGGCTGCTGCTCGCGCTCGATCGCATGGACTCCAATGAGCTCGTCATCACCCAGCAGGTCATCGCCAACATGCTGGGCGTGCGCCGCGAGGGGGTGACGGAAGCCGCCGGCAAGCTCGAAGACCTGGGCCTGATCCACCACAGCCGCGGCCACATCACCGTGCTCGACCGTTGCGGCCTGGAGCGCCATGCCTGTGAATGCTACAAGCTGGTCAAGCGCGAGTACGACCGCCTGCTGCCGGCGCTGGGAAACGCTTGAAGCGCCCGGAGCGCCCGGAGCGTACCGCCATCTCAGTCCGGCGCAGGCGTGCCGAAGTGCCGCACCAGGCCATCCATCACCTGCGCGTAGGCGCCCTCCAGTGCGTCCAGGCATTCGTGGCAGCCGTCGTGGCGGCGGCGCGCCACGGCGCGCGCCAGGCGGAACTGCAGCACCTTGCACTCCTCGGCGATGGTGCGCGCGGCCTCGGCCACCGGCGCGGGCACGGCGTGGCCCTGCGCCGCCAGCCATGCCAGGAAGTGATGCAGCATCTCGAAGTTGGCGCCGAGCTGGCGCGGCAGGTTGAAGCCGTAGTGATGGAAGTAAGCGTCGCCGCGCTCGAGAACGGACGCCACCTGGCCGTCGAAGACCTGGCGCCAGCGGCTCAGCGGATTGTCCGCCGGCCGTCGCGCCAGATGCAGCCGCAGCAGGTCGAGCGCGCCGTCGGCGAGCGCCTGGCCGCGCAGCGCCGGACGCACGCGCTTGACGCATTCGGCATAGGGAAAGAGCACGTCGCCGTTGCCGCTCAACGCGGGCGTCAGGCGCAGCAGCCCCTGGTAGTCGTCGCCCTCGGCACGGTAGTGGCCCAGGCTGTGGTAGTAGTCGAGCCATTGCGCGCCGGTATCGATGGCGTCGACCGCCGCCGTGGTCTTGACGTGGGCGCTCCGGTAGGACGTGGCGCGCGTGTCGGGCAGGTAGAAGCTGTCGAACTCCACCAGCACCACATGCCCGCGGCCCACCTGTGCGGCGACGTGGGCCTCCAGCGTGTCATAGACCGCCATCTCCTGCACCACGGTGCCGTACAGCCGCTCCAGGTCCATCGGCGGATACTTGAAGAAGGTGAAATGGTCGCCTTCGAAGTCTTGGGTCACGGTGAAGGGCAGGGCTGCCCGCGGCTCCAGCCGCCAGCCCTGCAGCAGCTCGATCCACAGGTCCATGTAGCAGTTGGTCTCCTGCCAGACCGCGTCGGCGCCGTGCAGGCTGCCGGTGGCCTGCGCGTCCTGCGGACTCTCCGCGCGCGCAGGCTCCAGGCAGCCGGCGCCCCCGTCTTGCTCGATCACCGCGTTCCGCTCCATCTCGCGCCTCCGCACAGTTCGGCTCCGCCTGCACCCGCTCCGGGCGGGCGCGCGGCAGCCTCCATTGCAGCCCGCGGCGCGGCGTCCTTCGGTGCGCTGTCGAACACTGGCGCACGCCTGGATGCCGGCGTTGCCGGCCGCGCGCGGCGGCCGGCAGCGTGTGCGGAAGCGAACAGATTCCGGCGACGCCACTTTCTACACTGCCTTTCATCCGCCGAACGCGCCGCGCCCGCGCCGGACGGCCCTGCCGCCGCTCCCGCCCGCTTCCTGCCCACTGCTTCCCTCGCGCCGCCGCCGGCAAGCGTACCCAATTCTGCGAGTGATCGCGCGCTGCCGGGCACGGCCGAGGAGGCATGATGAAGGCAAGGATCGGAGACAACGCCGCAGGCCAGGCGCAAGCAGGCGCGGCCGAGACCGCCCGGCTGCCACCGGTGCGCCCGGTGATCCTGGCCGGCGGCTCGGGCACGCGCCTGTGGCCGCTGTCGCGTGAGCACTACCCCAAGCAACTGCTCAACCTGGTGGCCGAGGACACGCTGCTGGAAGCCACCGCGCGGCGCCTGCAGGGCATCGCGGAACTGGCGGGGCGCGCGGCCGGCGCCGAGTCGCGCGCCATCGTGGTGTGCGGCGAAGAACACCGCTTCATGATCGCGCAGATGCTGGCGCATGCCGGCACGGGTGCCAGCATCCTGGCCGAGCCCTGCGGGCGCAATACCGCGCCCGCGCTGACCATGGCGGCGCTGCATGCCGTCGCCGAGGGCGGCGAAGGGGGCGATGCCGTGCTGGTGGCGGCCCCGGCCGACCACGCGGTGGCCGACACCGAGGCCTTCCGCCGCGCCGTCGCGCTGGCCGTGCGGCATGCCGACTGGGGTGCCATCGTCACACTGGGCGTGCGCCCGCTCGCTGCCGAGACCGGCTATGGCTACATCCGCACCGCCAGGCGTGAACGCATGGGTGCCTACCGCCTCGAGCGCTTCGTCGAGAAGCCCCACCTGGAGCTGGCCAAGCACTACGTCGAGGCCGGCGGCTACTGGTGGAACAGCGGCATCTTCGTGGTGCTGGCCTCGGTCTGGCTCAAGGCGATGCGCGAACTGCAGCCGGAGATCCTGCGCTGCTGCCAGGCCGCCTACGGCGCCGGCGCGAGCCAGGGCGATACCGTGCGTCTCGGCGCCGAAGCCTTCAGCGCCTGCCCGTCCGATTCGATCGACTATGCGGTGATGGAGAAGCTGCACGGCCAGCATGACCTGCACGCGATGCTGGTGCCGCTCGAGGCCGGCTGGTCGGACGTGGGCTCATGGGCCGCGATCTGGGACATCGCCGCCAAGGATGCGGCCGGCAACGTCGGGCGCGGGCGCGTGGTCTTCGACGGCGCCAGCGCCTGCCTGGCCCATTCCGAGGGCCGCCTGATCGCCTGCGTGGGCGTGCAGGACGTGGTGGTGGTGGAGACCGCCGACGCGGTGCTGGTGGTCGCCAAGTCGCGTGTGCAGGACGTCAAGAACGTGGTGCAGCGGCTGCGCGCCGAGCACGGCAGCGAAGTGGTCAACCATCGCAAGGTGCGCCGGCCGTGGGGCTGCTTCGACGCGATCGATCGGGGCGAGCGCTTCCAGGTCAAGCGCATCGTGGTGGATCCGGGCGCGAGCCTGTCGCTGCAGATGCATTACCACCGCGCCGAGCACTGGGTCGTGGTGCGCGGCACCGCGCGCGTGACCTGCGGCGACACCGTCAGCATCCTGTCGGAGAACCAGTCGACCTATATCCCGATCGGCACGCTGCACCGGCTCGAGAACCCGGGCCGGACGCCGCTGGAGATCATCGAGGTGCAGTCCGGCTCTTACCTCGGGGAGGATGACATCGTGCGCTTCGACGACAACTACGGACGACGTTGAGCGCGACGGCATAGCGCGTGCGGGAAGGAGGCCGGCGCCCCGGGGGGGCGTCCGGCGCGGAGTACAGCAGGACTGGGGATTTGCCGTGAGCAGACTATCGCATGCCGGCGTGGGGCCGGCCTCGGACAAGGCGGGCGGCGCGCAGTCGCATCCGGCGCGCCTCCTGGTCGATCATGCCGGCACCATCGCGGCGGCCGGCGTGTGCGGCATGCTGGCGGCCGCGCTGGTGGCCTTCTCGATGCCGTCGCAATACCGCGCGCAGGCACTGGTGCAGATGGAAGCGGCGGATGCCGGCCAGGGCGCCGGCCCTGCGCCGTTCGAGCCCGACATGCTCAGGAGCCGTACCGTGGTCGGGCCGGTGGTGGAGCGGCTGCGGCTGGACATCGTCGCCCTGCCCCAGCGCGCGCCCTTGCTGGGCGGACTCGCCGCGCGGCTGGCCGAGCCGGGCCACAGGTTCGGCCCGTGGCCGGAGAGCCTGGGCTATGCCTGGGGCGGCGAGCGCATCGCAGTGGACAGCCTGGCGGTGCCGGAGCGGCTGCTCAATGTGCCGATGCTGCTGGAGGTGCTGGCGGCCGGCGAGTACCGGGTATCGGCCGATGGCCACGAACTGCTGAACGGGCAGGTCGGCAAACCTGCCGCCGGCAACGGCGTGGAGATGCTGGTGGGCGCCATCGACGCGGCACCCGGCACCCGCTTCACGCTGGTGCGGCAGGACCTGCAGGGCGTGGTCGACCGCATCGCCCGCGAACTGCAGGTGGAAGCGTCGGCCGGCGCCGCCCGCACGGTGCGCATCGCCTGGGAAAGCGCCGACCGCCGCAATGCCGAGGCCCTCGTCAACGGCGTGGCGAACTCCTACATCCTCGGCCAGGCCACGCTGCGCCGCGACGACGTGGCCAGCACGCTGGCCTTCCTCAGCAGGGAATTGCCCCTCGCCAAGGCCGAGCTCGACCGCGCCGAGGAGGCACTGACGGACTACCGGTCGCGCTCCGGCACCTTGCAGCCGACCGCGGAGGCACAGTCCTTCCTCAACGGCAGCATGGATTACCAGCGCCAGATCGCTGCACTGCGGCTGCAGCGCACCCAGTTGCTGCAGCGCTTCACCACCGACTCCAACGAAGTGCGTACGGTGGACAGCCAGATCCAGCAGCTGGCCCAGGAACGCCGCGACATGGATGCGCGCCTGAAGAACGTATCGTTGTCGGAGCGGGAGGCGGTCGGCCTGACGCGGGACGTCAAGGTGGCCGAGGAAACCTATATGCAGCTGCGCAACAAGGTCCAGCAGCTGTCGCTGCGGGAGTCGGACAGCACCAGCGCGATGCGCCTGGTCGACAGCGCGGTGGCTTCGATGACGCCGGTCGGCGTCGGGCCGTGGCCGCTGACCGCCGGCGGCGGCCTGCTCGGCCTGGGCCTGGGGATGATTGGCGTGAGTGCGCGGCGGCGCTGGAAGCCGGCGGTGGCCGATGCGGGCGAGGTCGAGGACGAGTTCGGCGTGCCGATCCTGGGCGAGGTGGTGTTCAGCCGTGAGCAGGTCGAGCTCGAACGCCAGGTCGAAGCCAAGGCCAGCCTGGCCGGCGTGGCGGTGCTGGGCGGGCCCGATGCGCATGCGCTGGCACGCCTGGGCGATGCCGTGGCGCTGGCGCGCACGCGCGACGGCGTCGGCGAGGACGAGCCTCTCGCCGGACTGGAAGAGGACGGCAGCATGTCCCTCGCCGGCGACGAGCCGTGGCGGCTCGGCTTGCATGACCGCTTCCTGCTGGCCCGCTGCGCGCCGCATTCGCTGGCGGTGGAGGGGCTGCGCAATGTACGCGCCGCCTTGCACTTCGCTGTGCGTGGCGCGCCCGACAAGGTGGTGGCCGTGACCAGTCCGGCGTCCGGCGCCGGCAAGACCTTTGCCGCGGTCAACCTGGCCGTGCTGTTCGCCGAGGCCGGCCAGCGCGTGCTGCTGATCGATGCCGACCTGCGCCGGGGCAAGGTGGCGCGCTGGTTCGACCAGCCCGCCGAAACCGGCCTGGCCGAAGTGCTGGCGGGGCACATGCCGTTCATGCACGCGGTGCGCCCGACCGCGGTCGGCAACCTGTCGCTGCTGACCGCCGGCGCAATACCGCTCAATCCCTCCGAGCTGCTGATGCTGCCGCTGCTGGGCGATTGCCTGCGCGCGGCCAGCGCCTGCTTCGACCTGGTGCTGGTGGACACGCCCCCGGTGATGGCGGTGGCCGATGCCACGCTGGTCGCCAACCTCGCCGGCTCGACGTTGCTGGTGGTGCGCGCCGATGTGACGCCCCCCGAGCAGGTGCAGGAGACCCTGAAGCGGCTCGCGCGAGCCGATGCGCGCCTCGGTGGCGGCATCCTCAACGGCGTCACGCCCCGGCGCAGCAACCGCACCGACTTCGACGCCATGAATCCCTACCTGAGCCTGCCCCTGCCCCCTGCCGCGCAGCAGCGGCTGACGCAGACCCGGGCGATCGAGCGCAAGCCCTGAGCGCGCGGCCCGCGGCGGCGGGTCGGCGTACCCATTTCTGCGGGCACGTCCCGCCGGTGTGCGGCCCGCCAGCGCGCACCGTCCGCCAAGGAGCCGGCATGAAGCACATCGTCTTCGAGGGCTGCACCGGATGGCTGCATGGCGCGGCCGGCGACACCGGCGTCGTGCTGTGCGCGCCGCCCGGCCATGAGGGCATGTGGTCGCACCGGGCCTTGCGCCACCTGGCCGACGATCTTGCCGCCGCTGGCGTGCCGGTGCTGCGCTTCGACTACCACGGCACCGGCGATGCGGCGGGCAGCGACGAGGCGCCCGAGCGCCTGGCCTGCTGGATCGGCAATATCGTGGCCGCGGCTGCGCAGTTGCGCGCGCGCGCAGGCGTGCGGCAGGTGGTGCTGTGCGGCCTGCGCCTGGGTGGCAGCCTGGCCGCGCTGGCGGCCGAGGCGCTGGCCGGGCGCAACGAGGCGCCGGCCGCACTGGTGCTGCTGGCGCCGGTCGTCAGCGGTCGCGCCTTCCTGCGCGAGATGCGCGCCCTGCACGTCAACTGGCTCAACAGCATGGCGCCGGACCTGGCCTCGCGCGCCCCGCGGGAAGGCACGCTCGAGGTACTGGCGTATCGCCTGGGCGCCGACACGGTGCGCGCGCTGGAAGGGCTGCGCCTGGACCGCCGCGCCGGCTGTCCGGCACCGCGCGTGCTGGTGCTGGACCCATGGCCGGGTGCCGCCTCGACGGTGCAGGCCTTGTGTGCGCACTACCGCGCGGCCGGCGCCGAAGTGGAGGAGGAGGGGTTCGCCGAGTATGCCGCGCTGATGCAGTCGACCGAGAATGCCGCGGTGCCGGAACAGGCGTGGCGGCGGGTGGCGGCGTGGATCCGGCAAGCTGCGGCCACGGCCGCCGAAGCTGCCGCCGGCCAGGCGATCGCCGACGCGCCGGGGCCTGATCGGGCCGACGACACGGAGTTCGCCGTGGAGGGCGTGCGCGAGCGCGCCGTGTGGCTGGACGCGGGCCGGCAGTTCGGCATCCTGTGCATGCCGGCCGGAGCCCGCCGCGCTCCGCTCGGGGTGATCTTTCCCAATACCGGCGGCAACCATCACGTCGGCGACGGCCGGCTCTTCGTCTCGCTGTCGCGCCGCCTCGCGCGCAGCGGCGTGGCGGCGCTGCGGCTCGACCTGGCCGCGCTGGGCGACAGCCCGCAGGCGCGGCGGCGCATGAGCATTCCGGAGATCTACGCGGTCGCACCGCGCGAGCAGCTTGCCGCAGCGGTGGAGTGGATGCACGGGCAGGGCTTCGAGCACATCGTGCTGGCCGGTGTCTGCTCCGGCGCCTTTCTCAGCCTGCATGCCGGGCTGGCCAGCGACAAGGTCTGCGGGCTCGTGCTGGCCAACCTGCTGAAGTACACCTGGGGCGAGCAGGACGTGGCCACGCTCGGCCAGGCCGAACAGCCGCTGAGCCTGCTGTGGTATGCCGCGCGCCGGCCCGGCAACTGGCTGCGGCTGCTGCGCGGCGATATCCGCCTGCTGCCCTTGCTGATGGGCTGCGCGCGCCGGGTACGCGCGCTGGTCGCCTACCGCCTGGAGCGCGTGCAGGCGGCGTTGCGCGGCGGAGCATCGCGCAAGGCGGCCGGGGAGGACGATGGCGAGGCACGCACGGCGCGCGAATTCGCCTGGGCCGCGGTGCGCAAGCTGGACCGGCGCGGCGTGCGCACGGAGTTCCTGTACGGTGCCACCGACATCGGCCTCGAAGAGACCGCGCAATGCCTGGGCCGCAACCTGGAAGCGCTGCAGGGACTGTCCCACGTCGCCGTGCAGCGCCTCGATTGCCTGGATCATGCGCTGTTCCTGCGCGAAAGCCAGGACAACTTCGGCGACCACGTGGTGCGGCACGTCGAGGCGCTGCTGGCGCGCCAGGCCGACCCCGGCCGCCCGGCCGAAGGCACCGCCACGCCGCCCTTGGCGGCGCGGGCGCAGTCATAGTCCGCGGAATCGCGGAATCGCGGAATCATGGAACGCCCGCACGCCGCCCCGGCGCGCCGCGCGCGGACCCGGCGGGCGGGCGCAGCGTACGCTGTCGCACCGAATCCCGCGCGCCACGCCGGCACCATGAGGAAGGGCGCAGAGGCCGCGCGCCGCGAGGAGGGCGACATGATTGCCGACACCGTGCAGGACCGCATCAACAGGAAGGCATGGACCAGCTGGGGCGCGCGCCACTGGTTCGCCGTGGCGGCCGATGTCACCGATCCGGGCGAGGCGGCGGCGCTGGCGCTGGTGGCCGATGCCGCGCGCGGCGCGCCGCTGCTCGACGTCGGTGTCGGCGGCGGACGTACGGTGCCGATGCTGCGCGCGCTCAGCCAGGACTACGTGGCGATCGACTACACGCCGGAGATGGTCGAGATCTGCCGGCGCAACCATCCCGGCGTGGCCGTGCACCAGATGGACGCGCGCGACCTGTCGGCCTTTCCCGACGACCATTTCGGCCTGGTCATGTTCAGCTTCAACGGCATCGACGCGGTGGATCCCGCCGGACGCGCGGCGATCCTGCGCGAGTTCGCCCGCGTGCTGCGTCCGGGCGGCCTGCTGCTGTTCTCCACGCACAACCTGCGCGGCCCGAGCTACCGCGAGAACCTGACGCGCTTCCTGCGCCTGCCGCGCTGGTCGCCCAATCCCCTGCGGCTGGGCTTCGACACGGCGCGCATCGTCGTCAACCTGCCGCTGGCCACCATCAACTACCTGCGCCACTCGCGGCTGAACCGCGAGTTCGATGGCTATGCGCTGCGCGTATGCGCTGCTCACAAGTTCGGCATCGTCATCCACTACATCGAGCTGGCCGCGCAGCAGCGCGCCCTGCTCGAACTCGGCCTGCGTACCGAGGCCATCTTCGGCAACCTGGACGGCCATGCGCTGCGCGGGCAGGAGGATCTCAGCCAGGTCTACTGGTTCCACTTCGTCGCCAGGAAAGGTTGAGGGGCGGGCGTCGGCCATGAGCGGCATCTCGGTCCTGATCCTGACCAAGAACGAGCAGCAGGACCTGCCAGGCTGCCTGCAGTCCGTGGCCTGGTCGGACGATATCCATGTCTACGACTCGATGAGCACCGACCGGACCGTGGAGATCGCCCGCGCGCACGGTGCCAAGGTAGTGCAGCGTCCGTTCGACAACTGGTCCGCGCACCAGAACTGGGGGCTGCGCAATATCCCTTTCCGCCACGAGTGGGTCTACTACACGGATGCCGATGAGCGCGTGACGCCCCAGCTCGCCCACGCCATGCAGCTGGCCGTGACGGACCCGGGCGATGCGGTGGCCTTCCGCGTCTCCCGCCGCGACCACCTGCAGGGGCGCTGGCTGCGCCACGTCACGCCGACGTCGTTCTACATCCGCCTGTTCAAGCCGGCCAGCGTTCACTACGAGCGGCTGATCAACCCGGTCACCATTGTCGACGGCGAGGTGCGCGACCTGGCCGCGCACATGGACCACTTCCCGTTCAGCAAGGGGATGTCGCACTGGTTCGACAGGCACAATCAATACAGCTCGCTGGAAGCCCGCCAGATCGTGCAGAACCGGCAGCAAGGCACGTCGTTCAGCGTGCGCAGCGCCCTGCTCGAAAAGGACCCCGGCCGGCGCCGCTATCACCAGAAGGAACTCTACTACCGGCTGCCGATGCGCCCGCTGCTGATGTTCCTGCTTCTCTATGGCTTGCGGCGCGGCTTCCTCGACGGCTCGGCCGGCCTGACGTACGCGCTGCTGCGGGCCTACTACGAATACATGATCGTGCTGAAGGTACGAGAACTCGATCGCGCCGACGGCAGCCAGGACAGTCAACGCAGCCAAGGCAAGCAAGGCAGCCAGGGCAGCCAGGGCAGCCAGGGCGGCTGACACCGGATGACACCTGAGCGCGGTCCGCCGCGCATGCGTGGCCGCGCCTTGTCTCGCCTCGGACGGCGCCGCATGCCGGCGGCGCCGGATTGCCGCGGCCTCAGGCCTGCCTGCTGCCGGTGCCTCCGTACTGGTTCAGGTAGCGGTACTTGCCGAAGCGGTAATGGGCCCGGTACCAGCGGCCATCGACATTGAGGCCGTTGAACAGCACGCCCTTCACTTCTCCGCCCGCCTGCTGGATGGCCCGCTGCGAAGCGATCAGCTCGTCGGGCGTGGTCTTGTCCGCGCGCGCGACGAGGAAGACGGCGCCCGCCCGTGCGGCCAGGATGCCGGCATCGGCGGCGGCGAGGACCGGCGGCGTGTCGAGCAGGACGATGTCATAGCTTGCCTGCAGCAGGTCGAACAGGCGGTCCATGTTCGGGCTCTGCAGGAGGTCCGCGGCCTGGGGCGGCTGGGCGCCGGTCGCGATGAAGTCGACGCCCGGCAGCACGTCGCGCTGCAGCACGGCATCCAGCGCGGTCCCGGCCAGGTACTCGCTGAGTCCGGGGCTGCGATGCGTGCTGAAGCGGTGGTTGAGCCCGCCGCGACGCAGGTCGGCGTCGACCAGGACCACCCGGCGTCCGCTGCTGGCCATCACGGCGGCGAAGTTCGAGCACACGAAGGACTTGCCGACGTCGGGGGCCGGGCCGGTGACCAGCACCACGCGGTTGCGGCTGTTCAGCAGGGCGAACTGCAGGGCCGTGCGGAAGCCGCGCAGGCTTTCCAGGGCGGGGTCGTCCGGGCTGTCGCGCGCCAGCAGGCCGCGCGACGGCGCGTCGCCCTGCCGCCTGCCCTGCTGGGGAGAGAACGGGATCGTGCAGTAGACCGTCATGCCGGTGAGCCGCTCGATCTCGTCCGCGTCGGTGATGCCGCCGTCGAGCGTGCGGCGCAGGACCACCGCCAGGACGCCGGCGACCAGGCCGAGCACGATGGCGGCACCGCCGATCATCAGGCGCTTCGGCCGCACCGGATAGAGCGGGACGTCGGCCATGTCCACCAGGCGCGAAGTGCCGATCTTGCTGGCCCGCACCAGCCGCAGCTGCTGCACGTCGTTGAGCAGGGACTGGTACAGGTCGGTGCTGACCTTGACGTCACGCATCAGGCGCAGCACGTCCTGCTCGACCTCGGGCAGCTTCTCGATCTTGCCGGTCACGCCATTGAGCTGGGAGCTCAGGCTGGCGATCTGGCCGTCCAGGATGGCGATGATGGGGTGGTTCGGCGTGAAGCGGGCGATCAGTTCCTGGCGCTTCTGGCGCAACTCCTGCAGGCGCGTCTGGATCTGCACCGATTGCGTCAGCACCAGCTTGGATTCCTCGCTCAGGTCGATCGTGCCGCGCCTGTTGCGCATGGCGTTGTAGCGGCTTTCGGCGTTCTCCACCTGCTGCTTGAGCAGCGGCAGCTGGGTCTCGAGGAACTCGAGCGATTTCTCTGCCTCGGCGGCCTTGCGCCGCACGTTCTGGTCGACATATTCGGTGCCGATCGCGTTCAGGATGGCCGCGGTGCGCTCGGCGGAGCTTCCCTCCAGCGAGATGCCGATCACGCCGCTCTGCTTGCCGCGCTCGAGGATCACGAGCTGGTTCTGCAGGTTGTCGATGGCCACGCTGCGGGCAATGTGGCGCACCACGAATTTCGCGCCCGGGCGTCCGTCCAGCTGGCTGATCAGGATCGTCACCGGGCCGCCCGGCGTCGGGATGACGAGCGGCGTTCCCACGGTGCCGGTGGCCGTCACGCCCTCGCTGTGCAATTCGGCACGGAATTGGTCCGAGGCCAGGGCGGTCACCATGATGGGACGCCCCTCCACCCGGACCGGCACGTCGAGCCTGGCGACGGAGATCGCTTCGGCACCCCACGCAAAGCCGCCCCAGCCGAGCAGGCCCGGCTCGGAGAGCACCGGGTTGTAGCGCGCGATCGCGGTCCCGAGCAAGGGGAAGTAGCGCGGCGCCGCCTCGATGTTCAGGTGCAGGGAGTCGACCGCCTTGCCGACCACCATGCGCGAGCGCAGCAGCTCGATTTCCGCGGCCGCCGCCGGCTTGACATCGAGCGCGGGGGAGACGCTGGCGACCAGCTTGGCGGTGCTGCTGGGCGTGGCGCCTTCCTCCACCTGGATCAGGATATCGGTGCGGTACACGGGCTTGGCCAGGAAGGCGTACGCCAGTCCGGAGCAGGCGATGACGCCGACCATCAGCAGGAAGGTCCAGCGGTAGCGGACCAGCACATCGAGGCACTCGGTGAGGTCGATCGGCCTGCTGTCCTGGCCGGTCGGCTCGTAGTCCCGGCCCGTCGCATTCTCTGTGCTCATGATGTCTCCCGGAAGCCAGCCGGAGACGCATCCCCGGCGATCTTGCCCGCCCACGAATCGACGCCCTGACGGATCAGGCTGAAGGCGAGGAGGAACAGGCCGTGCGTGCCGCCGTAGGGGTCGGGAACATCGAGGTCCAGCGACTCGCACAGGCGGAACGTCCTGCCGTGCGCGGCAGGAAAGCTCTGTTCGACCATTTCCATCTGCTGCGCCTCCATCACCAGGATCAGGTCGGCGAAGTCGACCATGGCCGCGTTCAAGCGCTGCGCCCGATGCTCGTCCATGGCGATGCCTTCGAGCGCCAGCAGCCGGCCGGCGCGGGGATCGACCAGGGCGCCCACCGCCGGCGCGATGCCCGCGGAGATGACCTGGCACGCGGGCAGGCTGCGCCGCAGCAGCGCTGCCGCCATCGGGCTGCGGCAGCGGTTGCCGAGGCAGACCACCAGGATGGATCGGATCATCTACCGTTCCTTCAAGGCTTGATGAAGCTGGAGGTGCCCACCACCGGCTGCACCAGCAGGCTCATCACGCGGCTCCAGCGGACCACGCCGCGCGCGTCCACGTAGACCACGTCCTTGGGCTGCAGCTCGAAGCCTTCGGCGATGGCCAGCGCGGCGGGCGACGTGCCGTCCAGGTGATAGACCTTGGGGGCGTCGCTCAGTCCTTTGCGGATGACGAAGATCTCTTCAGCGTTAGCGGTGGCCGGATTGACACCGCCGGCATCGCCCAGGGCCTCGTTCAGCGTCATGCGGCCGTTGCGCATCAGCAGCGAGGTCGGGCGCACCACCTCGCCGGTGACGAAGATCTTGCTGTCTTCGCGCTGCTCGACGCGGACGATGTCGCCGGACTTCAGCAGGATGCGCGCCGGATCGACGCCCTTGGCCAGCAGGGCCGGGATGTTGACGTACCAGCTGCGGTCGCCGCGCGTGACGCGGATGCGGCTGTTGTCGCCGGTCTGGTTGAGCACGCCGCCGGCGCGGTTCAGGGCCTCCACCAGGGTCATCGGCGCATCGTCGATCGCCAGCATGCCCGGCGTCTTCACTTCGCCGTCGACGTAGACGCGCTGGCTGCGGAAGCCCAGCACGCGCACCGTCATCTGCGGATCCCTGACGACGCGCGACAGCACGCGCGCCATCTGTGCGCGCACTTCGTTGGCGGTCTTGCCGGCGACCCGCATGACCCCGGCGTACGGAAACTGGATATCGCCCTGGGGACTGACCACGTACCCCGGCATGTTCGAGCCGCCGGTCGAGGTGGGGATCTCGAAGGCCGCGCCGATGCTGTAGGTCTGCGTCGGGAAGACCAGTTCCGGATGATCCCAGACCACCACGGAGATGATGTCGCCGGTGCCGATCCGGTACGGCTGGGGCTGGCCGAACAAGGCTTCGACGTCCTGGTTGGCGACGGGGGCCTTGTTACGCAGTTCGCGCACCAGCTCCAGCGTGATCGGGGTGACCTCGGGAATCGCGTCCGGTCCCATGGCGCTCACCGGCGCGCCGGCGCTGAAGTGCATGCCCGGAGACGCCGCGCAGGCGCCCAGCAGGATGCAGGCGCCGAGCGCGAGGCAGCGCGCGCGCGCCATGGCCCGCGCCGTGCCGGCGGCATCTGTGCTGGAGAGCGAGCGGCTTGGATGCATGACGGTACCTCCCTGCTGAGGCAACGGCAGCATGGGCTGGGCGACCACGCTGGCCTATGGGAGCAGAGTAGGCGGCCGTTGGCGCCGTTTCGGTGCGCTTTCGCACAGTTTCGTGCGCGCGGAGCCGCACCGTACCGCCCGGCACCCTGCGCCGGCGCCGGCGCAGGGTGCCGGGCGCCTTGCGTGTGCCTGCGCACCGAAGGGGGCAGCGGGCCGGCCATAGTCTGGAGCAGCCTGGCCGGCGCACCGGCCGGTCGACCCCATCCGAGCGAGCCAGCGAACATGAAGATCCTCCATGTCATATCGTCGATCGACCCCGCCTCCGGAGGCCCGCCGGAAGGGCTGCGGCAGTTGCGGCAATCGCTGACGCTGCAGGGCGTGCAGTCCGACATCTGTTGCTGCGACCCGCCCGACGCCGGTTACCTGGCGGCGGGCAGGCCGGGCCTGGTCGCACTCGGGCCATCGCAACTGCGCTATGCCTTCAATCGGCGCCTGTTCGGCTGGCTGGCGCGCTACAGCGCCGGCTACGACGCCGTCATCGTCAACGGCATCTGGCAATTCCACGGACTGGCGGTCTGGCTCGCGCTGCGCGGCGGGAACGTACCGTACTTCGTCTTCACGCACGGCATGCTCGATCCCTGGTTCAGGCAGCGCTATCCGCTCAAGCATGCCAAGAAGCTGCTGTACTGGACGCTGTGCGAGCGGCACATCCTGCGCGATGCCCGCGCCGTGCTGTTCACCGCCGAGGAAGAGCGGGTGCGCGCGCGCCAGTCCTTCCCCTTCTATCAATGCCGGGAACTGGTGACCTCGTACGGGACCGCGCTGCCGCCGCAGGACGGCGAGCGCCTGCGCGCGGGCTTCCTCGCCGCACATCCCGGGCTGCGCGGGCGCCGGCTGCTGCTCTTCCTCGGCAGGATCCATGAGAAGAAGGGGGGCGACCTGCTGGTGCAGGCCTTCGCTGCCGTGGCGGGCAGCGACGCCGCGCTGCACCTGGTCATGGCCGGCCCCTGCGATGCCGAGATGCGCGCACGGCTCGAACGGATCGCCGGGCTGTGCGGGGTCGGCGCAAGGATCACCTGGACCGGCATGCTGGAGGGCGATGCCAAGTGGGGAGCCTTCTACGCGGCCGATGCGTTCTGCCTGCCGTCGCACCAGGAGAATTTCGGCGTCGCGGTGGCCGAGGCGCTCGGTTGCGGCCTGCCGGTGCTGATCTCGGACAAGGTGAATATCTGGCGCGAGACAGAACGGAGCGGAGCCGGCCTGGTTGCACCGGACTCGCTGGCCGGGACCATCGACGTCCTGCAGCGCTGGCTGGGCCTGGACGCGGCACGGCGGCGCGCGATGGGCGCCAACGCGCGCCGCGCCTTCGACGAGTCCTTTCACAGTGCCCGGGCCGCGGCCCGGCTGCGCGAGCTGATCGAAGCGGAAACAGTGGCCGCGCGGGAAGAGCGGCTCATGCAGTACAGCCGGTAGTGGCAAGCCGGCAATGGCGGGGGGCAAAGGGAGCGTCTACGCCGCATGACGGTCCGCCGGTGGCCGCCGAGCCACGTCCCGGGCCCGACCGATCTGCCGGCTTGGTCAGGCCTGCCGCCGCCGTTGCCCGATCGGCCTGGCCGGAACGCCCCCATATACCGTCCAGGCGTAGGGCAGCGACTTCGTCACCACCGCGCGGGGCGCGACCACGGCGCCTTCGGGTACCGTCACGCCGGGAGACAGGAAGGCCTCCGCACAGATCCATGCGTGCCGCTGGACCACGATCGGCGCGGCGATCAGCTGGAACGTCGGATTGTTGTAGTCGTGCGAGCCGGTGCAGAGATGGGCGCCCTGGGACACGATGCCGAATTCGTGGATGGTGATGGGGCTGATGTTGTACAGGGTGGCGCCGTCGGCGACCGCGGCATGATCGCCCATGCGCAGGTTCCACGGAGCCCACACCTTGGCCGAGGGATAGACGTGCACCTGGCGCCCGAGCTGCGCGCCGAACAGCCGCAGCAGGCCGGCGCGCCAGCGGTGCAGCGGGCGCGGGCTGGGACGGAACAGCAGCAGCCAGGCACAGTTCCAGAGCTGGCGCACGGCGCGGTTGCCGAGGGGGAATGACGGACCGGCGACCCGGTCCCGGCGTTCGATGATCATATGACGGCCCCGCTGTAGTCTCGAGGATGATGCCGGGCGTGCTGCCCCTTGCCTTGCCATCCTGCGCCGGCGCGCCGCGCGGCTCGGTGTGGAGGCCCACATTGGGCCCGGTGCCGGCGCCGGCCTGCTTCTCGCCGGCCTGCTTCTCGCCGGCCTACTTCTCGCCCAGCCCCTCGAGCGTGGTGCCGCGCGTGCCGGCGCCGCCGTCCTCGGTCAGCCGGCGGAGTTCGCTTTCCAGCCGCGCCAGCACGGCGTGCCGGTCGAGATGGGAGGCGGCCCACGCTTTGCCGGCGGCGCCGAACAAGCCGCGCCGGGCCGGCCGCTCGGCCAGGGCCTGGAGCGCCCTGACCATGGCCTGTGCGTCGCCGGGAGGCGTGACGATGCCGAATTGCGAGACCAGGCTGGCCAGTTCGGTGCCGGCCTCCGCTGTGGCGATCACGGGCCGTCCGCTCGCCAGCATGCCGGCCAGCTTCGAGGGCAGGACCAGGTCCGCGGCGTCGGCGCGCTGCGGCAGCAGGTGGATATCGGCGGCACCGAGCAGTGCCGGGAACTGCTCGGCGGGCTGCAGCGCCAGGAAATGCACCTGGGGCAGGTCCTGGCAGCGCTGCTCGAGCAGCGCCCTGCCCGGCCCCGCGCCGCAGAAGATGAAGTGGATCCCGGTCTCGCCGGCGAGCAGGCGCGCGGCCTCCGCGAGGATCTCCAGGCCCTGCTTGTTGCCCATATTGCCCGAGTAGAGCGCGGCCACGGCATGCGCGGGGATGCCGAGCGCGCTGCGCAGGGCGACGCTGCTGGCCGAAGGGGCGATGGCAAGATCGGCCCAGTTGGGCAGGTAGATCAGCCGTTCATCCGGCACGGCCTTGCGGCGGGCCAGTGACAGCATGGACGAGGAGATCGTCGAGATGCGGTCGAAGTGCATCAGCGCGTGGCGTTCCAGCGCGCTCGCCGCCAGTTCGAGCCAGGGATGCTTGAGCAGTCCCAGGGCGAAGGCGGCCTCGACCTCGTAGTCCTGGATATGGAGCCAGGCCTTGCAATGGCGCAGGCGCGCGAAGGCGAGCGCGGCCGGGCTGCAGGCGAGCGGCGGCTCTACCAGGAAGATCACCTCGGGACGCCAGCGCCACTGCGCCGCGAGCAGGGGCAGGCTGCACAGCGCGAAGCTGGCCAGGTGGAGGAGCCGCTTGATGCTGGATGGCGTGTGCGGTACCCAGAGCGGTGCGCGGAACACCGTCACGCCAGCCCGCTGCTCGCGCTGGTAGCGCCAGCCGCAGTGGTCGTCTGCCACGCGCCATGCGGGATAGTAGGGGTGCGAGGTGATGACCCTGACATCGTGTCCGTGCATGGCCAGCCACTCGGCCTGCTCGGCGGCGTACTTGCCGATGCCGGTCAGTTCCGGGGCGTAGTTCAGGCAGTAGATGAGCAGTTTCATGACGGCGATGGACGTGGGGTTGGCTGACGGCCGGGCCGTGTCGTCGATGAGGCGCGCGGTGGCAAGGCGCGGCTCATGCCACCTTACGGCCGCGCGCCGCCCGCCACCGTTGGCTAACGCACGCACGCAGACTGGCGTGGCGCCGCGCCCGCGCCGGAACCGGCGCCGCGCCGATGTGCGCTAGCGAACCGAGGGGCCCGGGCGGCAGCCGCAAAGTGGCGTGGTCCGTGCCGTGCTGCCGGCAAGCGCGCGGCGGCCACGGCCGGGGGATCACGGGGGAACCATGAATCGAATCGCCCGCAGCATCGGCGCCAACGTCTTCGCCCAGGCGTCGACGGTGGCGACCCAGTTGCTGACTGTTCCCCTGCTGCTGATGGCGTGGGGGCCGGAACGCTTCGGCGCCTGGATCATGATGGCGACCATCGCCGCCTATCTGTCGCTGGCCGACCTGGGCTTCACCGGCGTGGCACTGAACCGCATGATCATGTGCATTGCCGCGGACAATGCCAGGTCGGCGGCCGTCAGTTTCCAGTCGGCCCTGCTGCTGCTCGTCGTCGTCGGCACCGTGTTGACCGCCGCCGCCGTGCCGATCGGCCTGCTGCTCGGCGCGCCGGTGGCAGGCTGGTTCGGGCTGGCGCGTGCCGAAGTCGCGCCCGCCCTGGTGATGATCGCGCTGCAGTCGAGCCTGCAGATGCTGGCGGTGCTGCTGTGCGGCGTGTTCCAGAGCGAGCGGCGCTATGCCGAGTCCACCCTGTGGATGAATGTGGCCCGCCTGCTGGAGTTCGCCCTGGTGGTGATCGGGGCGCTCGTGTTCAAGGCGGGTTTCGCCGTGCTGCTCGGCGTGATCGCCGCGGTGCGCGTGCTGCTCGTGCTGGTGCTCTACCTGCGCTCGCGCACGTTCGCCGCCTGGTCCGTGGCGGGGTTCGCGCTGGCGTCGTGGCGGGAGCTGCGCGAGATGCTGGTGCCGGCGATCGCCTTGCTGGCGTTCTCGCTGGGCGGCGCGCTGAACCTGCAGGGCATCGTGCTGCTGACCGGCACGCTGTTCGGCCCGGTCGCGGTGGCGCACTTCAGCGCCATGCGCACCCTGGCGCGCGTGCCCTACCAGCTCTCCCAACTGGTCAATCTCGCCCTGGCACCGGAGATCGGCCGCCTCTACGGCGAGGGCAAGGCGCACGCGCTGCGTTCGCTGTACCGGCGCGCCACCGCGGGCTGCATCCTGCTCGCGGCGACCTCGAGCCTGGCCCTGTATCTCGCCGCGGACGTGATCTGCCGCTACTGGACGCATGGCAAGCTGCAACCGGTGGAGCCGGACTTCGGCCTGCTGCTGGCCGCTGCCGTGGTCAACTCGCTCTGGTACACGGGTTCGTTGATGTTCACCTCGACCAATAATCACGTGCGCTACGCGGTGGTCTACCTGGCGGCCAATGCCAGCGGGCTCGCCATCGCGCTGATGGCGGGACCGCTGCTGGGAACTGCCGGCGCCGCGCTCGGCGTGCTGGGAACCGAGGTGCTGCTGCTGGTGGCCCTGCTGCCGCGCCTGCGGGGATTCTCGCGCGAAGGCATGGCGGCGCCGCGCTCTGCCTAGCGCGGGCGCGGCAGGACGCACGGGATACGCGAGGCGCGCAGGGGCACGAGGCGGGCGCGCCGCCGGCCGGCATCCCTGTCAGGATGCCGGCGCATCCTTCCAGGCGCCTTGCTCCGCTCCGGGCGGCGCGGCCGGACGGACGCCACGGCCCCGGGTGGGCGCAAGCGAGCGCATCAGGTTGTCGAACCACAGCGACGGGTGGAACTGCATCGCCAGGGACAGGCTGCCGCGCGACATCCGTAGCAGCGCCTCGTCTTGCTGCGTGGCGACCGCCGTCATGGCGGCGAGCAGCTCGTCGACGCTGCCCTGCGGGAACTTGTAGCCGTTGAAGCCGTTCTTGACGAGATGGACCGAGGCGCCGCAGCGGGTCGTGCAGACGATAGGCAAGGCCAGGGCGGCGCCTTCCTGGATCGCCACGCACCACGGATCCCGATCGCTCGGCATGAGCAGGACCCGGTGGCGCGCCAGCGCCGCGGGCAGGTCCTCCGGCTGGACGAAGCCGTGCCGCACCACGCCCGGCAGGCGTTCGGCCTCGCCCAGGCTGCCCGCGCCGTAGACGTGCAGGTTCCAGGGCGCTTCCTGGTTCGCGCGATAGGCCTGATAGGCCGCCATCAGGGTAGCGAGCCCTTTCTCGGGGGACAGGCGGCCGACGAAGACGAAGCCTTCGCCGTCGAGCGGATCGCGTGCCGCGCCGGTCTCGTAGAAGCGCTTGTCGCAGGTGAACAAGCCGTCGATGATCTCGCCGTCGTCGAAGCCCAGCCTGCGCGCGAACTGGTACTGCCGCTCGCCGGGCACGAAGGCGCGGTCGAAGTAGGGCGCGATCAGGAAGCGGGACAGCAGGCAGCCGCCGATCTGCTTGAGGCGTGCCTCCCACGGGTTGTCCATGGCGAGCACGCGGACCGTGCGGCCCCGCATCGCCGTGCAGATCTTCAGGTAGGAGCGGAAGTTCCAGCCGGATACGATCATCACGTCCGGCGCGAAGCGCGACACCTCGTCGAGCAGACTGGCGTCGTCGATCTGTCCGCGCGTCCATTCCAGCAGCCGCACGCTTTCCCGCCGCCCGCGCGCCAGCGCCTGGTAGGGCGAGGCCGGATGCGGCGTGAAGCAGGACAGCAGGACGGCGGCACCGTGGTCACAGGCGGTGTTGATCGCAGCGTTCAGGTATCCGGAGCCTTGTGGCCAGAGGATGGCAAGACGGGTCGGCATGTCGGGGTCATCTCCAACGGGACGGCAGTCGGGTGAGCAGGTGCTTTTCCAGCAGGAACACGCCGGCGGGGATGCAGTCGTACAGGCGGCGCTCCCTGTGCATCGCTTTGCGGAACAGGCGCTCGCCATCCTGGCGGTAGGACTCGACCAGGCGTCCGGTCCCCGAGATGGAGGCATCGTGGATGCGGAACAGGGCCAGCGGCCTGCGGGTGCTGCGGAAATGCGCGCCTTGCAGGGCCATGTCGAGGATCAGCTCGCCGTCCCAGCAGGTCCGGTTGTCCACGTTGAAGCCGTTCACCTGGCGGAAGCTGCCGGCGCGGAAGAACATGCCTTGCTGGAAGAAGTTGACGGCCCCGTAGGCCAGGCGCAGCAGCGAGAGCGGCGAGGCGCGGATTTCCCGCAGCGTGCGGTCGTCGCCGTCCACCTTCATGCCGCTGCCGCACAGCACGTCGACACGCGGATTCGCCTCGAACACAGACGCCACGTACGCGAGCGAACCGGGCAGCAGCGCGTCGTCCGCGTTGAGGAAGTGGAAGATGTCGCCGGTGGCGCGCGCGAAGCCGCGGTTGAGCCCGTCGGCGGGACCGCGGTCCGGCTCGTAGATGCGTTCGACGCGGTCGCCGCAGGCATCGATCAGCGTCCTGCTGGCATCGCTGCTGCCCGGGTCGACGACGATGTACTGCAGGTCGGGATAGTCCTGCGACAGCACCGAGTCGAGACAACGCTTCAGGTAGTCTCCCTGGTTGTAGGAAATGGTCACCACGCTGATCTTGAGCACGTCGTCATTCCTGGGCGGGTCTACGGGAAAGAGCCGGCCGGCGCTTCGGCGTGCGTGGCTGCGCGGCCTGCCGGCCGCGCGGCCGGGGCCAGGTCCAGGCGAACAGCAGGCCGATGTAGAGCGCCGCCAGCCAGCGGTTGTCGGCACCGAAGGGGGAGAAGAAGGCATCCCAGAGCAGCTGCGGCATGCCGACGCAGAAGTAGACCGGCAAGCGCCGCAGGTGGAGCAGGAAGGTGCGCAGGCAGGAGCCCAGCAGCCCCGCCCAGAAGATCCCGCCGGTGATGCCGGCCCAGACCATCGCGCTCATGATGAACGAGTGCGTCGGGATCAAGGTGGAATCGAGCTCCGGGAACTTGTCGGTCAACGACATGCCGAGCTGGTGCGACAGCAGGTTCAGCTCATCCACGTAGCCGCCCGTGTCGAGCGCCCACGAGCCGTGGCCGAGCAGCGGCGCGTCGGCGAAGGCGCGCAGCGAGACCAGCAGCTCCGGCCTGCCGCCCAGCAGGATGCCGAGATCGCTGGTGGCCTGCACGGTGTACTTGTGCGCGGCATCCTGCGACAGGAAGCCGAAATCGGCGGAGTGAGCGAAGAGGAAGGAAAAGACCTCGTTGAGCAGGTAGATCCCCATCGCGAGCGTGAGCGCGATGACGATCATGCCGCCGCTGGCGCGCGCCGCGCGCGCGAGGTAGGCGGCGGGTCGCGAATCGCGGTACAGGTAGGCCATGGCGCCGAACAGCGGCAGCGCGGCATTGCTGCGGAAGTCGAACACGATGGAGACGGCGCTGAACATCAGCAGGCAGACGAGCACCTTCATATTGCTGGCGCGCCTCAGCGACAGGTACGCCAGCAGCAGGCTCAGCACCGGTACCGCGTAGCCCCACTTCCACGGATTCTCGATCGCCACGTCGATCGGGTTGAAGGTGGTGTCGTAGAGCCGGTAGAGGGTGGTGCCGGCGACGAAGAACCACAGTGACTTCTCGTGCCGGCTGTCGAAGCCGTTGCCGACCGCGTAGATGGTCGCGAAGAACACCAGGGGCGCCAGCACGCCCTTCATGGAGGTGGAGACATCGGTGCCGTTCTCGAGGTCGGAGAAGATCTGCGCGATCGACCACAGCAGCGTGAGCCCCAGGATGCCGGCGAACCTGCGCTCGACCTGCAGCGAGCAGAGCAGGTAGATCGTATAGACGGCCGCGATGAACTCACCCATGTAGATCTCGCCCAGCAGGTTGAGCTTGATCGAGGCGATGCCGCCGAGGATCAGGTAGGCGATGGGGTGTTCCGAATCCGCGGAGCGCTTTCGGATGGAGGTCTGTTGCAGCATCGCGTCGTCCACTTGCCATCCGTCGCGCCTTCCGCCGGAACGCCGCCGCGCGGGCGGCGCCGCCGGTGCGCCGGGGTGGCTGGCCACTGGGTCCGGCCGCGCCCGGCGTGCGGCCGGTACGCGTCCGCCTGCCGCGCCTGGCGGCCGGGCTCCTGCGAGGCCGGGCTGTGGCGGGCGGCTCGCCCTGGTTCGATGGGAGCAGCATTCCACGAACCGGGTCGATCCATCTGTGCGTCCTCACACATTGGCGTGCGGGGCGGCCGCATGGCCGGCGGCGCCGCATGCCGCATCCGGCGCCGCCTCGGCCGGGCAGGAGGCCAGGGCAGCCGAGCGTACCGCCTCGGCATAGGTGCTGCGCAGGCCCGCTTCCAGTCCGATGCGCGCTTGCCAGCCGAGGCGGCGGATGGCGCCGCTGTCGAGCAGCTTGCGCGGCGTGCCGTCCGGCATCGATGCGTCGAAGTCGATCGCGGCGCGGCAGCCGACCACCGAGGCGATCATGCCGGCCAGGTCGCGGATGCTGATGTCGTCGCCGCTGCCGACGTTCAGGTGGGTTCCGTCCGGTCCGGTGCAGTCGCGATAGGCCGAGACCGGCGCGCGCATCGTGAGCAGGCAGGCACGTGCCAGGTCATCCACGTGCAGGAACTCGCGCCGGGGCTGCCCGCTTCCCCAGATCGCGACGCGTTCCGCGCCGTGTTGCCGCGCTTCGTGGAAGCGCCGCAGCAGCGCCGGGATCACGTGGCTGTGCGTCGGGTGGTAGTTGTCGCCGGGACCGTACAGGTTGGTCGGCATCAGGCAGCGGAAGTCGGTGCCGTACTGCCGGTTGTAGCTGTCGCACAGCATCACCCCGGCGATCTTCGCCAGCGCGTAGGGCGCGTTGGTGGGCTCCAGCGCGCCGGTCATCAGTGCGCCTTCGGCGATCGGCTGGCTGGCGAACTTCGGGTAGATGCAGCTCGAGCCCAGGAACAGCAGCCGCGCGACGCCCGCGGCGCGGGCCTGGTGGATGACGTTGGCGGCGATCATCAGGTTCTGGTAAAGGAACTCCGCCGGGAAGCTCTGGTTGGCATGGATGCCACCGACGCGGGCGGCTGCCACGTAGACCTGATCGATGCGTTCGCGCGCGAAGAAGTCGCGCACGGCCTGCTGGTCGCAGAGGTCGAGGCCGGCATGCGGGCGGGTGACGCACTCCACATCGCCCTCGGCCTGCAGGGCGCGCACGATGGCCGATCCGACCATGCCCCGGTGGCCGGCGACGAAGACGCGCAGCGAGCGGCTACTCATGATGATCGTAGGCGCGGAAGCCTGCCATGCGTACCAGTGCGTCGCGCCGCGCGGCGGCATAGTCCGCCTCGGTCATCTCGCGCACCAGCTCCGCGAAACCGACGCGCGGGGTCCAGCCGAGCCGCTCGCGCGCGCGGCTGGCGTCGCCCAGCAGCGTTTCCACCTCGGTGGGGCGGAAGTAGCGCGGGTCGACGCGTACGATCACGTCCCCCACCTTGCACGCGGGACGCGTGCGGCCGTCGCGCACGTCGATGGCCTCCACGATGCCGACCTCGTCGCTGCCGTTGCCGTGGAAGGCCACGGCAATGCCGAGGACGCGCGCAGCCTGCGTGACGAATTCGCGCACGCTGTGCTGCTGCCCGGTGGCGATGACGAAGTCCTCGGGCTGCGGCTGCTGCAGCATCAGCCACTGCATCTCGACGTAGTCGCGCGCATGGCCCCAGTCGCGCAGCGCCGACAGGTTGCCCAGGAAGAGCGTGTCCTGCAGCCCCAGCGCGATGCGCGCCAGGGCCCGCGTGATCTTGCGGGTGACGAAGGTCTCGCCGCGCACGGGGCTCTCGTGGTTGAACAGGATGCCGTTGCAGGCATACATGGCGTAGGCCTCGCGATAGTTGACGGTGATCCAGTAGGCGTAGAGCTTGGCCGTGGCGTAGGGGCTGCGCGGATAGAAGGGCGTGCTTTCCCTTTGCGGCGTCTCCCGTACCAGGCCGTAGAGTTCCGACGTCGATGCCTGGTAGAAGCGCGCATGGCGCTCCATGCCGAGGATGCGCAGCGTTTCGAGCATGCGCAGCGTACCCAGCGCATCGGTGTTGGCCGTGTACTCCGGCTCTTCGAACGAAACATGGACGTGGCTCTGCGCGGCGAGGTTGTAGACCTCGTCTGGCTGGGCCAGCTGGACCACGCGCAGCAGGCTGGCGGTGTCGGTCATGTCGCCGTGGTGGAGGATCAGGCGGCGCTCGGGTTCCTGCGGATCCTGGTAGAGGTGGTCGATGCGTTCGGTGTTGAACTGCGAGCTGCGCCGCTTGATGCCATGCACCTCGTAGCCCTTGGCCAGCAGCAGTTCGCACAGGTAGGAGCCGTCCTGGCCCGTGATGCCCGTGATCAGCGCGCGCCTGGGGCGTGATGGCTGGCGCGTGTCGGCGTCGCTGATCCCGGCAAGGGGTTGGAGGTCGTTGTGGAGGTCGTTGGCACCCATGTTTTCCGTCGCTCCCCGAGTGGCCCGCAGGCGTGTGCATGTCGGCGGCGTACCGCGCGTGTGTGAACCGACTGTAGGCCGGCGCGGAGCGCGTCTCTGTTGGCTAGCCCACAGTGGCGGAGAGGGGGGAAGCCGGCCTCGCAGGCGCGCATGGGCCGGCTGGAATGCCTACGCAGAAACGGGTACGCCGGGGGCGCGTCGGACGCAGAAGCGGGTACGCCCGGTCCGTTTGCGCCGGCGGACTAGACGACGGCGGCGTCGGCGCCGTGGCGCGCGGCCTCTTCGCGCCGGCCCGGCGCCAGGCGTGCCGCGTGCTCGTCGCCATTGACCCAGTCGAGCGTGGCGCCGCGCTGCAGGGCGGCGTACACGGCCTCGCCCTTGTTGCGTACCTTGAGCCGCTGGTAGAGCGTGCAGGCGTGGCTCTTCACGGTGGCCACCGAGATATTGAGCATGCGGCTGACGGTCTTGATCGGGTAGCCGCGCGCGAGCAGCACCAGCACCTCGTACTGGCGCGGCGTGATCTTGAGCATCTCCGCTTCGTCA
Source organism: Cupriavidus sp. USMAHM13 (assembly GCF_001854285.1). Classification (NCBI taxonomy): domain Bacteria; kingdom Pseudomonadati; phylum Pseudomonadota; class Betaproteobacteria; order Burkholderiales; family Burkholderiaceae; genus Cupriavidus; species Cupriavidus sp. USMAHM13. The sequence continues at coordinate 721,379 of NZ_CP017752.1, read as the reverse complement.
TAGCTCGGCTCGTCGTCCATCGACGCCGCCGGCGCGGCGTGCACCGGCAGCACGGCGTGGTGGCCGGTGCGTGCCGACGACAAGCGCGGGTCGCCGCCGGTGGCCGCCGGCAGCGGCAGGGGCACGGAAGAGGCGAGCGACGGCGTGGCTGGCAGCCCGAGCCGCGAGGCGGCTGGCGGGCTGGCGCTCTCGCTCGCCATCACCAGGGCCTGGCTGCCGGACACCGCCAGGCGGATGGCAGCCTCCAGCACCGCCAGCGAGGCGGTCTTGGGCAGGCAGCCGCAGATGCCGGCCGCGCTCTCGGCAGACGGGGCATGCAGCGGCAGCGCGTCGGCCAGCACCAGGATGCGCACCGGTGCGAACAGTTCGCGCGCCTGGTCGAGTTGCCGCCAGCCGTGCGCGGTGTCGCCGGTCATGCCGAAGATCATCAGGTCGATATTGCCGCGATAGCTTTCGTACGGGGCCATTTCCGCAGGCGAGAGTGCGAAGGCCTGGTCGCAGCACTGGATGCTCCCGAGCATCTGGTAGAGCCCGAGGCGGAGCAAGGGATGCTCCTCGATCAGCAAAGCGTTCATTTTGTTGTTGCTCCCCGTTCAACCGGTTGGAGGCGTTTGGTGCCTTGCTTGACGGAATATTGGATGACGTGGCAGACCTGCGCGCCACGACTGCGGCAACCCCGTTGCGTCCATGACCGCGTGCCGCCCACTATGGTTGGAGGCTGTCGCTCTGCCTGGAGGCCTGACCCGACCCTTACCCGGAAAACCTAGCTGATAAATCAGCGTAAAACCATCTTATGGGCTGATTGAAATGAATGCAAGCGAGCCTAAATCCCTCATTCGGGGGTCGCAGAAAAATATTCCTGATGTGGCGAAAAGCCTTTGCTGTCGCGGGTTTGCGGTGTCGGCTATGCGCCATCCGTGGTGCCTGGAAATCCGTTTCATCGCTGCAACAGATTGGCCAGGATTATGTTTCAGCCATGAAACTGATTATCGGGAATTCTGCTGGAGATGCCGTGATTAATGACCCGCATGGGGGAGCCTGGATTATCGGTGGCGGCAATCCTGCTGCATTTCTGAAACGAACCGGCCGGGTGGGGCGCGTGTGGCCCGGACTGGACCGTCAGGGCCCGGCGAGGAGGGCGGGGAGGGCGGGCCTCATGCAAAAGGACGATGCCCCCTCCGCCTTGTGGGGGAGAGGCTTGGAAGGGGTCCGCAGGGGTGGAAAAGGGCGCCAAGAGGTGGAAGGCGGGGTGGACGGCTGGCGGCGCCGACCCGCCTGCCCGGGGCGGGGCAGGCGCCGGGCGCTCAGCGGGTCCAGCGGCCGGGGCGCAGGACCCAGCCGTGCGGTCCCCTGACCCATTGTTCGGGCACATAACGGTAGCCGGGGCGGCCGTGCGCCCAGTAACCGCCGGCCCAGGTGTAGCGCGGACCGTCGGCGCGCCAGTGGCCCGGCACCCAGACCTGGCCGGGCCGGGCCGGCGGGCGGTGTTCATAGCGCGGCGGCGGCGGGCCGTCGCGCCGAGCATAGGGCGGGGGGCCGCCCACGGGTTGCGCCTGGGCGGGGGCGACCAGGCCGGACAGATTGCCGGCGGCCAGTACGGCGGCGGCGAGCATGAGTTGACGCTTCATCATTTTCTCCGGATCGGCTTTGTCATCGCTGCCGCGCCATGGCGGCAGGCTCTGCTTCCCTATGTCCTTCCGCTTGCCGCATCAGTAGCGGTAGTAGTGGTAAGGCGGCGGGCCGCCGCGCGGCGGTACCACGATGCAGGCGGAAAGCATGGCGGCTGCGCCGGTCAGCAGCACGACGAGGGCGAGGGCGCGTTTCATGTCTTGGCTCCGAGAAAGGCTCGCGTTGAACATGGCTCCAATCTAGCGGGGCACGCGCGGTGCCGGCGTTAGCACTTGTAAGCCGCGCCGGCCATGCCGCCGGGGCTGTGCGGCCCTGCTGCGCTCCCCGGCAACGCCCGCGGGGCCTTGCGGGCGCTGGGCTGGCGGGTGGCACAGGGGGCCGGTTGGGGGCCGGCGGGGTCTCGCGCGCGGCGCCGCGTCTTAATCCGGCGTTACATCGGAAATGATTGCCGCAACGGTTGGCCGTCCGTGCCCGCCGGGCGCGGGCCGGAAGTCACCGTTTTGCGCACGCAGCAGGTACGCAGAAACGGGTACGCCCGGGGGTGTCCGGGCAGTGGCGCGCGGTGGTGTCGTTGTTCGGCCTGCCCGAGGAGGCGCTGCCGTGGCTGATGCGGGTGCCCTGCAAGGGGTCGCTGCCGGGCGCGGTGCCCACCGACCCGCTGATCTACCGTTTCTATGAACTGGTCAGCGTCTGCGGCACCACCTTCAAGGAGTTGATCCACGAAGAGTTCGGCGACGGCATCATGAGCGCCATCGATTTCCGCATGGACCTGCGGCGCGAGGCCGATCCCGCCGGCGACCGCGTGCGCATCGAGATGTCGGGCAAGTTCCTGCCGTACAAGACCTACTGAGTCCGCAGAGCCCGCGGCGCTCGCTGAGCCTGCGAAGTGCCGGTGCCGCCGGCGCTGCTGCCGCGCACTATAGTGGTTAGCGCGGGCGCCCGCGCCGCAGCCGCGGCGGCGGATTGCGCCACGCAGCCATGCCGGAGTGTGCCGATGCCCGTGCCGCCCTGCTTTGCCGACCGTCGCGAGGCCGGCGCCTACCTGGCGCGGCGGCTGGCCGAACTCGGCCTGGCGGCGCCGGCGGGCGGCACGCCTCCCCTGGTGCTGGCGCTGCCGCGCGGCGGTGTCCCGGTGGCCTTCGAGGTCGCGCGCGCGCTGGCGGCGCCGCTGGATGTCCTGCTGGTGCGCAAGATCGGCGCGCCAGGCTATCCCGAGCTGGCGCTGGGCGCGGTGGTGGAAGGGGTTCCGCCGGCCGCCGCGCCGCACACCGTGGCCAACGACGACCCGTGGGCGCGCCGGGCCATCGACAGCGGCGCCTTCGATGCCGAGCGCGGGCGGCAGCTCGATGAGATCCGGCTGCGGCAACGGCGCTACCGCGGCGGCGCACCGCTGCCGCCGCTGCAGGGCCGCACCGTGATCGTGGTCGACGACGGCGTGGCCACCGGCGCCACCATGCGCGCCGCGCTCGAAGCGGTGCGCGCGGCCGGCGCCGCGCGCGTGGTGGCGGCGGTGCCGGTGGGGGCACTGGACGGGCTGGCGGCCCTGCGCGCGGCGGCCGACCAGGTGGTCTGCCTCAATACGCCGGCGGTGTTCGGCGCGGTCGGCGCCTTCTACCTGGATTTCACGCAGACCGGCGACGAGGAGGTGCTGCGCCTGCTGCGCGCCGCCGCCGGTGGCGCCGCGCCATAGGGAGTCGGGAGCCGCGGACGGCGCGGCTCAGCCCGCGCCGGCCAGCCGGGCCTTGAGGTGTGGCATCAGGCCACCGGCGCGCAGCAGGTCGAGCAGGAAGGCGGGGATCGGCTCGCAAGCCAGGCGCCGTCCGTCCTCCAGGGCCAGGGTGGCGCTGTCGAGGTCGAGCCGGGCCATCGCGCCGTCGCGCAGGGGCGAGGTGTCGTGGCAGACCAGCACCGGCAGGCCCAGGTTGATGGCGTTGCGGTAGAACAGGCCGGCGAACGAGGGGGCGATCACCGCGGCCACGCCCAGGTGCTTGAGCGCCTGCGGTGCCTGCTCGCGCGAGGAGCCGAGGCCGAAGTTGCATCCCGCCACCAGCAGGTCGCCCCGCCGCACGGCGGCGGCGAAACCGGGGCGCGGGCCTGCCAGGCAATGGCGCGAGAGCTCTTCGATGCCGGCCTTCATGTAGGCACCGGGTGCCATCGCGTCGGTGTCGACGTTGTCGCCGAAGCGCCAGATGCGGCCGCCAGGCTGGGGTTCGGGGAGGGCGGTGGTCATGCGAGCAGGGAGCGGGGATCGGTGATACGGCCGGTGACGGCACTGGCCGCCACGGTCATCGGCGAGCCCAGCCAGACCGCGCTGCCGGCGCCGCCCATGCGGCCGGCGAAATTGCGCGCCGTCGACGCGATGGCGCGGCTGCCGGCGGGGAAGCGCGAGGGCCCGTAGCCGGCGCAGGCATTGCAACTGTTGCCCAGCAGGGTCGCGCCGGCATCCAGCAGCACGCCCAGCGTGCCCTCGGCCTCGGCCTGGCGCTGGTCGCGCAGCGATGCCGGCGCCACCTGCAGGCTGATGCCGGCGGCCACGCGGCGCCCGCGCAGCACGCGCGCCGCCATGCGCAGGTCTTCCAGCTTGGCGCCGGTACAGGCGCCCAGGTAGGCGATCTGCAGCGCTTCGCCCTCGGCCTGTGCCACCGGCACGCTGTTGGCCGGCGAGTGGGGGGCGGCCACGTGGGGCGCCAGTGCCGCGGCGTCGAAGACATGGCTGGCCAGCAACGGGGCCTCGCCATCGCTGCGCCAGTGCGCCAGGTCGATGCCGGCCAGCGCGCCGGCATCGACGCCGGCGGCGGCGAGCCAGTCCAGCGTGGTGCGGTCGGGGGCCACCAGGCCGGTCTGCGCGCCGAGCTCGGCGCTCATATTGGCCAGCGTCATGCGTTCCTGCATCGGCAGCGCCGCCACTGCCGGACCGGCATACTCGACGGCTTCGTAGCGGCCGCCGCCGAGGCCGAAGCGCGCGCACAGGAACAGCATCATGTCCTTGGCGCAGACGCCGTCGCCGAGGCGCCCGCTCCAGTGCACGCGGATGGTGTGCGGCACGCGCAGCCAGATCTCGCCGGTGGCCAGCACGCTCGCCATTTCGGTGGCGCCGATGCCGAACATGTAGGCACCGAAGGCGCCGCCGGTAGGACTGTGGCTGTCGCCGCCGACGATGAAGCGGCCCGGCAGCACGTGGCCGTGCTCGGGCAGCACCAGGTGGCAGATGCCCTCGCCGTCGATGAAGTGGGGCAGGCGCTGTTCGCGCACCCAGTCGCGCGTGAAGCGCACGATGGCCTGCGCCTCGGGGTCGACGGCGGGCAGGTAGTGGTCGGTCACCACCACGTAGCGCTGCGGGTCCCACACCTTCGCGCCCAGCTCGCGCAGCAGCGGCGCCACGCGGCGCGGGCCGCTCGAGTCATGCGACATGGCCAGGTCGACCCGGCACATCACGATGCTGCCGGGCTCGACGTGGGTGCGGCCGGCAGCGCGTGCCACCAGTTTCTGGGCGAGGGTGGCGGGGACCGTCATGCCTTCATTCGTTCCTTCGGGTTCCGTCTCAATCAGGGCTCGCGCCCGAGTAGCGCACCACCTTGGCCCAGCGCTTGATGTCCTCGCGCACGAAGCCGGCGAAGGCCTCGGGCGTGCTGCCCACCGGCTGCGCGCCGTCGTTCTCCAGGCGCTTGCGCACGGCCGGCGAATCCAGCCCGTGCCGCACTGCCTGGTTGAGGGCCTGCGTCACCTCGCGCGGCAGCCCGGCCGGGCCGAACAGGCCGAACCAGGCATTCGACTCGAAGCCCTTGACCGTGTTGCCGATCGGCTCCGCGCCGGGGAACTGCGGCAGCGGGCCGGGACTGGTCACGCCGAGCACCTTGAGCTTGCCCGCCTTGACGTGCGGCATCACGTTGACCGTGCTGGCGAACATCAGGTCGACCTGGCCGGCCAGCAGGTCGGTGATCGCCGGCGCGGTGCCCTTGTAGGGGATGTTGACGATGTAGGTGCCCGTCATCATCTTGAACATGTCGCCGGCCATGTGCAGCGAGGAGCCGACCGAGCCGATGGCGAAGTTGTACTTGCCGGGATGGGCGCGCGCCAGCCGGATCAGCTCGGCCACATTGCTGGCCGGCAGGCCGGGCGTGGCCACCAGCACGCTGGGCACGGTGGCCACCAGCGAGATGGGGGTGAAGTCCTGCACCGGATCGAAGGGCAGCTTCTTGTACAGCGAGGCGTTGATGGTATGGCTGGTGAAACTCATCAGCAGCGTGGTGCCGTCGGGCGTGCTCTTGGCGACCTGGTCGGCGGCGATGTTGCCGCCGGCGCCGGGACGGTTCTCGACCACCACCGGCTGGCCGAGCTCGCGCGAGATCTCCAGGCCGATGGTGCGCGCCATCAGGTCGGTGGTGCCGCCGGCCGGGGCGCCCACCAGGATGCGGATCGGCTTGCCACCGGCGATCTCGGCGCGCGCGGCCGGGGCCGCGAGGGCCAGGCCGGCGAGCGCGGCGAGCGCGCCGAGGGCTGCGGAGACGGCGCGCCGGCGGCGTGCCGCCGGCAGCAAGAACATCGGACGGAAGCGGCGTGAATCACGCTGGCTGCGGATCGGCATGCGGATGGCTCCTTGTTCCGGGATGGTTGGAACCGTGCAGTATCGCCCATCCGCCGACCGGCAGGGCAGGGCCGGGCCGGCCCGTTCCCGGCGGTCCTCAGTCGTTCAGGCCCGCGCGCATCTCGCTTTCGACCCAGACATTGGCGCTGTCGCCGCCGGCCGGCGACAGCTCCATGCGGTATTCGTAGCGGTCGGGGCGGTACTGGCCCAGCAGGAACTGCACGGGACGTCCCTGGCTGTCCTTGACCACGCGGCGCACCGCCAGCAGCGCGCCGCCGACGGGCACGTCCAGCAGCGGCGCGACCACCACGTCGGCCAGGCGCGCGCTCAGCACCTGGGTGGCCCGCCCCAGTTCCACGCCGCCGGCTTCGAGCAGGCGCAGCATCGGCGTGGTCTCCAGGTCCTTGCGGGTCAGCGGCCGCCCCAGCGCCGCCGGCAGGTAGGCGGTGATGTGCGACAGGGGGCGGTTGCGGTAGTGGCGCACGCGCACCACCTTCAGCACCGGGTCGCCGGGCTGGAGTTCGAGCGCCTCGGCGACCTCGGGCGTGGCATGCACCTCGTCGATCGAGATCACCTTGACCGAGGTCTTCTCGCCCATGTCGATGATGTTGTCGAGCAGGCTGCTGGTGCGCTCCTCGGCCGTCACCGCGGGCTTGGGCGGTTGCGGGTTGACGAAGGTGCCCAGGCCGCGGTGGCGCCGCACCAGGCCTTCCTGGACCAGCCGGTCGAACACACGGCGCATGGTGACGCGCGATGCCTGGAACTGCTTGGCCAGGTCGATTTCGCCGGGCAGCGGGCCCTGGCCGAAGCGGCCCTCCACGATCTGTTGGCGGAGTACCACGTAAATCTGGTGATACAGGGGGACGACGGCTTCACTCATGGCTTACCTTGCAGACGCTGGCAGGGACGGAATGGTGTAATGTACGTTGCATCATACATGGAGCCGGGCGCCGTTGCACGAAGGCCGCACTCGGGCGCCTATGCTAGCGCGTATCCTGCTGTCGGCGAGGCGGGATGCGACCGAAAAACAACATCTACCGCGGTGCGCGCCCGTGTCTCCGCCATACCCGCGCCAGGGTCTCTCAACCGTGTTGCAGCCGCGAAACAGCCGCCATGAGCCTAGGCGGGCGCTCGTCCGCTTCTGCTAATGCGCTGAAAGTGAAGGGATTTTCCTCAACCGCCTGGCGGGAAAACCATGGCCCGAAATTCCCATCTGTCACGCTGATGTGACACGGGGCCAGCATTTTCCCGGCCGCGGGACCCGGCCACCTTGGCCGGGTCCGCGCCCTGCCATTCTGCCCCGGCGCAAGCTCTTGTATCTGTTGGGTTTGCGCCGGTATCGCGCACGGGCGGCGAGAGCTGGCATCGAATATGCGGAGTGTGTGGCCGGTCCGGCAATGCGCGGACCAGGACCGGTTGCCGCCAATCCCCGAAAACGGCGTCAACCGGTGATGTGGAAGTCTAAAGACGTTCCTGGGAGCACTTCATGAACAAGACTCTACTAGCGTCAGCCATCGCGCTCGCGTTGGGCGCGGGCGGCCAGGCTATGGCGAACCCAACGGCCACCAATACGGCAGGCAGCAACAACAGGGAGACCGCAACCGCAACGTCGGCACAGTCCGGTGCCGGCGCGTTGGCGAATGAAAATTCCAGCGCATCGCAGGACAACAGCCAGCACAACTCGGCCGCCATCAATGTGACGGCCAACCGGACCACCACCACCACCACCACCAAGACGAAGGGCTGGAACACCTTCAGCGATGCCTATGGCAACGCCGGCGCCAACAACGGGAGCACGGCCGTTGCCAGCTTCAGCAACGCATTCAATACCAGCAAGGCGGTGGCGATCAGCAAGCTGCAGGGTTCGGTCAGCGGCCTGTCGATCAGCAACATCGGTAACTGGGCGCAGAACAACGGCAACGCCAACGGCGCGCGCGGCGGCATGGGCGGTACCGGCAACGGCGGCATGGGCGGCACCGGCAACGGCGCAGTCGGTGCGGTGGGCGGTGCTGGCGGAACGTCGACCAATCATGGCGCACAAGCCGGCAATTCGACCAACGGCGGCGCAAGTGCCGGCAATGGTGGTGCCGGTGGCGCGGCGTCCGGCAGTGGCGGCGACGGCGGTTCCGGCCGCGGCTCCGGCGGTGACGCGCTCAGTGCCAGCGTCGGCGTTGGCGGCAGAGGCGGGAGTGGCAGCGGCACCGGTGGCGATCCGCAGGCCGCGACTGGATCCGGCAGCGGTGGCGCCGGTGGCGGTGCGGGCAGCAGGGGCGGCGGTTCGCTTGGCGTAAGCGCTGGCGCAGGTGGCGATAGCGGCGCTAACGGTGGTGTTGCCCTCGGCGGCCTGCTCGGTGGTGCGAACCATCACTCCAGCAGCAGCGGCACGGGCGGTTCAGCCAACTCTGGCGCGACCGCTGGCAACGCCGGTAACGGCGGCGGCGGCGCGGTCAGCACCGCAGGCGGCAACTCGGCCGCAGGCGGCGGCGCAGGCGGTGGCGCCACCGGCGGTTCGTCGATGGCCAGCGGCGGCAACGCTGGTGGTACTGGTGGCACTGGCGGCAATGGCTCCGGCGGTATGTCCGTGGCCACTGGCGGTGCCGGCAGCGGCACCGGCGGCGCTGGTGGCGATCAAGCCAGTGTCGGCGGCAACGGCGGCGCGGGCGGCTCGGCCAGCAACGGCAGTTCGTCCACCATGGCCAGCAACGGCAGCGCGACGGCCGGCAATGGCGGCAATGGCGGCAGTGGCGGCTCCGGCGCGGGCGGTACCGGTGGCGTAGGCAATGGCGGTGTGGCAGGCGCCGGCGGCGCGGGCGGCTCGAACTCCGTCAACGCCGGTACCTTCAACATGTCCAGCACCATGTCCGCGGTCGGCAATGCGGCGGCCGGCATCATGGTGGTCAGCCAGAACAGCGGCCTGGCCTCGCTGGCGCAACAGGCTGTCACGGTGCAGTCGAACCTGACCGTGGGTCACTAAGCGGCAGGTGAGACAAGGCGGGATCCCGGAGGATGGCGGGATCCTGCCCATGCCCGATGTCATGCAGTGCGATGCACAGGCCGCGGTACGCGCGGGAAAGCGGCGCGTGCCGCGGCCTGTGCCGCCGCGGTCAAATGCCATTACCAGGGCGCGGTGCGGCGCGCGTGCCGGCGGGCGGTGGTGGCGGAAGGAGAGAACATCATGCGCATGTTCCGAATCGCCCTTGCGACGCTGAGCGGGGTTGCCTTGAGCTGGCCCGCGGCGTTCGCCTTGGCCGGACCCGCCGCGATGGACGCGGCGCAGGGCCAGGCGGCGGCCTTGCAGGCACCCGCGGCGGGATCGGCCGAGGGCGGCGCGGCGGCGAGTGCCGACCCGTTCGGCAAGCCCGTGGCCAGCGATCGGCTCGGCGATCTGCGCGGCGGCGCGCTGACGATCAGCGATATGGATGTGGCGGGCACGGTGGCGAACAATACCGCCAACCGGGTGATGACGGGATCGAACGCCATCAACGAAGGTTCGTTCGCCAATGCGAGCGGCCTGTCGACCGTGGTCCAGAACACCGGGGCGAACGTGCTGATCCAGAACGCGACGATCCTCAATATCCAGTTCAAGCCATGAGACTGGCACGCTCTCTGCTGATCGCCGCGCAGCTCTCGCTGGCGCTGCTGCCGGCCGGCGTGGCATATGCGGATATCGCCAACGTGCAGGGCAGCCAGGGCGAGAATTACCAGGTCCGGGTGGTCAGCCTCAAGCAGGCGCGTTTCAAGACGACCATCCAGCAGCAGTATGACTTCAGTTGCGGCTCGGCCGCAGTGGCCACCCTCCTCACTTACCAGTACGGCTACAAGATCAACGAGGAGACGGTGTTCCAGGAAATGTACCAGAGCGGCGATCAAGCGAAGATCCGCCGCGAAGGATTCTCGCTGCTCGACATGAAGCGCTTCCTCGAATCGCGCGGCTTCATGGCGGACGGCTACGAGCTGCCCCTGTCAAAGCTCGAGGAAACGCAGATACCGGCCATCGTGCTGGTGATCGAGAACGGCTACCACCACTTCGTTGTCGTCAAGGGCGTGCGCGGCTCCCGTGTGCTGATCGGCGATCCCGCCACCGGCACGCGCGCGATCTCGCGCGAACACTTCAACGCGATCTGGGACAGCCAGTTGCTGTTCGTGATCCACAACCACGAGGAGGCGGCGCGCTTCAACCTGGCCGCCGACTGGCGGGTCGCACCGAGCGGGCCGCTGGAGATGGGGGTGAACCGCGACAGCCTGTTCTTCACGGTCATGCCGAAGCATGGCCCTGGGGATTTCTAGGAATCGAGATCATGTTGCGAACCCCACTGCCCCGCCCGCGCTCCGGCGCCGGTGCGCGGGCCGCTGCGGCGCTGCTGGGCCTCGGACTGGCCTGGTGCGGCGCCGCGCAAGCGATCAATCCGCTGCAGCGTGAAGACGGCGCTGGCGATGCGATGGATGGCGCGTCGGCTAGGTCCGGGCAGGGCAGTGCGCTGTCGCGCGCTCGAGACGGCATGGCGGCCTGGGAACCGGTCGCGGCCGAGCGTCTGGAAGCGCTGCGTGGCGGCTTCGATGTCGGCGCGGGCTTGCAGGTGTCGTTCGGCATCGACCGCGCCGTGCTCATCAACGGCCAGCTCGTGGTGTCGACCAGCCTGAACATTCCCGATGTCAGCCAGATCACGGCGGCGCAGGCCAATAAGCTGGCCTCTCTGCTCGGCAATGTCAGCGCCGTGGTGGCGAATGCCAACAATGCCGCAGCCGCGGCGGGCAGCAATGGTCGCGGCGGTAATGGCGCCAACGGTGGCAACGGTGGCAGCGCAAGCGTGCCGGGTACGTCCGGCGCGGCCGCGGCGGCGGCACTGGTCGGAGGTGCCGGCCTGCCGACCAGCGTGTCCAGCAATGGCACCACCACCGTAGCCACCAACGGCCTGCTGACGCTGGTACAGAACGGCGGCGGCAACAGCATCGCGCCCGGAGCCATTCCCGCCTCGCTGGCTGCCACGGTGATCCAGAATTCACTGAACAACCAGGCCATTGCGAGCCTGACCAGCATCAATGCCGCCGTCAATACCCTGGGCGCCTTCCGTGCGATGCAGGCTGGTGCGTTACTGAACAGTACGCTGATCCAATCGGCGGTATCACGGTGATGGTTTGATGCAGTGAAGCCCGAACAGGCGAGCAGGTAGCGGACGCCTGCGCAATCAGTCCGCCGTCCTGGGGAGGAGAGACGTGATGAAGACTTGGTCGTTACGGGGGATCGGCCTGGCCGGATGTTCCACCTTGCTGCTTGGCTCGCTGGCGCATGCGCAGACGCAGCCTGCAGTGGAAGACGTCGACACATCGGCCACGAAGCTGGAGGCGCTCAAGCGCGAGGTGGCCGAGCAGGCCGCGGCGCTCGATGCGATGAAACAGTCGATGGCGCAGCAGGAAGCGACCATCCGGGAATTGCGCGGCGTGCTCGGGCTCGATGTGCTCGCGCGCAAGCGGGGCGGCCAGCGTGCCGGCAGCGGCACGCCGGTGACGCCGAGCGATGCCGCGACCGCGGCCACCGCCGGCGCGGCGGCGACCAGTGCGACGCAGTCCGTACCCAATTTGCCAGCCAATGTCGTGCAGGGCGCACAGCCCGGCAGCGCGCAGGGCGACGGCATGCCGCTGGCCGGCGATCCGGAGCCCGTCGGTGTGGCGCCGCAGCGCGACGCGCGCCCGCCGGAGGTGGCGCCGATCTTCGACCAGCCCGGCGTGCTGACGCCAGCGAAGAAGCTGGTGATCGAGCCCTCGTTCCAATATGGCTATTCCTCAAGCGATCGCGTGGCGCTGATCGGCTACACCATCATTCCCGCCATCCTGATCGGCCTGATCGACGTGCGCCAGGTCAAGACTTCGACCTATGTGTCGGCGCTGGCTTTCCGCTACGGACTGACCAACCGGCTCGAGATCGAGGCCAAGGTGCCCTATGTGCATGCGACCACCGACACGATCAGCCGCGAGATCTTCACGGGCTCGGCCAATGACAACGCCTTCGGTGCCTCGGGCTCGGGCCTCGGCGACGTCGAAGCGACCATCCGCTACCAGCTCAACCAGGGCACCGAGCGCCTGCCCTACTTCATCGGCTGGCTGCGCTACAAGTCGCGCACGGGGCGGGACCCCTTCGAGGTCACCACCGATTGCGTGACGCGCTGCGTGGCCAATACGACGGGCACGGGGCTGCCGCTGTCGATGCCGACCGGCACCGGCTTCCAGGCGATCCAGCCCGGCATCACCTGGCTGTTCCCGAGCGACCCTGCCGTGTTCTTCGGCACCTTCAGCTATCTGCACAATTTCACGCGCAGCAATGTGAGCCGCACCGTGTTGGGCGGGCAGCAGGAGTTCCTCGGCGACATCCGTGCAGGCGACATCTTCGAGTTCAGCTTCGGCGTCGGCCTGTCGCTCAACGAGAAGGCATCGTTCAGCATCGGCTATGACCAGAGCATCATCTGGCCGACCAAGCAGAACGGTGCGACGGTGCCGGGGTCGGTGCGCGTCACCCTGGGCACCTTGCTGGTGGGTTACTCGTACCGGTTCAGCAAGCGCTATACGCTGAACGTGTCGGTGGGCGCGGGCCTGACGCGCGACACGCCGGACCTGCAGGTCACGGTCCGGCTACCGATCACTTTCTGATGGCGCGTGCCGCACCGGGTGAAGCGTGCGAGCCTTTCACCGGATGCCGCCTTGCGCCGGCCATGCCGCTGGCGTACAAAGAAGTCAGCCACTCTTCCCGAGCGGCGCAAGCCGGCGGGGTGCAGAGGAGGCAACGTCCTCAAAGGAGGAGACGACCATGCGCAAACGTATCTTCTGGTTGTTGCCGGACACGGCTTGCGCGCGTCGCGCAATGGACGACCTGCTGCTGGCCCGCATCGAGCACAGCCGCATCCATTTCGTGGCGCGCGAGGACACGGACATGACGGGCCTGCACGAGGCCAATCTGTTCCAGACTTCCGACATCGTCCACGCGGCCGAGATGGGCCTGATGGTGGGCGGCGGCGTGGGCATCGTGGCCGGGGTGGTGGTGGCGATGTTCCCGATCGTCAGCGATTCGCCGCAGTGGGGCCTGGTGGGGGTGCTGGCGGTCCTGGGCGCGATCATCGGAGCCTGGGCGTCCAGCATGATCGGCAGTTCGGTGCCCAACAGCCGTCTGCGCTCGTTCACGACCGACATCGAGGCCGGCAAGATCCTGCTGATGGTGGACGTGCCGCGCGGCCGCGTAGACGAGATCGAACAGCTGCTGCAGCGGACCCATCCGGAAGCCCGCTTCGCCGGCCTGGATCCGGCCATACCGGCCTTCCCCTGAACCGTTCCGGCCCGGCATGCCGGGCATGCTGACGCGGCCGGCCTGCGGGCCGGCCGCGTCGTTGCCGGCTGCGGTATAGTCTGCGCATGACTACCGCACCCGACATGCCCGCAGCCTCCGCGGCATCCGCTTCGTCAACTTCGTCAGCCTCGTCCGCAACTTCCGCCGCTTCATCTCCTGCGGCCGGCGCGCCATTCGCGCTGCACGGCCGCGTGGCTCTCGTCACCGGCGGTGCGCAGGGCCTGGGCGAGGCCATTGCCGCGGGCCTGGCCGCGGCGGGCGCCCACGTGCTGGTGGTGGCGCGCTCGGCGCCGCGCGTTGCCGCCGCCGTCGACCGCTTGCGCGCGCTAGGCGGCAGCGCCGAAGGACTGCCGCTGGACATCACCGACGATGCCGCCGTGGAGGCCGCCTTCGCGCACATCGATGCCGCGCACGGCCGTCTCGACATCCTGGTCAACAATGCCGGCGCGCGCCAGCGCAGTACCATGGCAGAGCTCGGCGCGGCCGAGCTGCGCAGCATGCTGGAGACCAACCTGGTGGCACCGTATGCGCTGTGCCGCCACGCCGCGCAGCGCATGCGCGCGGGGGGCTACGGGCGCATCGTCAACGTCAGCTCGATCGCCGGCCAGGTAGCGCGCTATGGCGACGTGCTCTATCCGGCCACCAAGGGCGGGCTCGATGCGCTCACCCGTGCCATGGCCGCCGAACTCGGCCGCGAGGGCATCACCGTCAATGCCGTCGCGCCGGGTTATTTCGCCACCGAACCCAACCAGCCGATGGTGGCCGATGCCACCGTGGCGCAGTGGCTGCGCGACCGCACCTCGCTGGGCCGCTGGGGCAGGCCGGACGAAGTGGCCGGCGCGGTGGTGTTCCTGGCCTCGCCGGCCGCCTCCTATGTCACCGGCCACGTGCTGGCCGTCGACGGCGGCTACCTCGGCCACTTCTAACTCTAACGCGGCTGACGCGGCTGACGCGGTTTCAGGCGCGGACCCGGACCCGTCCCGGCGCCGGCCCGGCCGTCGCCGTAGTGCGCGCGCAGGTCCTCGATCAAGGCCGCCGCCGCGGCGGTGTCGCCACGCTCCTTCAGGCGTATCAGGCAGATATCGCGCGACAGTCCGGGGATCTGCAGCGGCCGCACCACGAGGCCCTCGCGGCGGAACTGGAACAGTGCCAGCGTCGGCACCGCGGTGATGCCGAGGCCGGCCGCCACCAGCCCCGCGACCGTGGCGAGCTGTTCCACCTCCATCACGCCTTCCAGGCGCTCCGGGTGCAGCGCGGCGTCCAGGTGCTGGCGCACGCTGCTGGTGCGCGAAAGATGGATGAAGGGATGGCCGGCCAATGCCTGCGGCGTGACGCTGCGCCGCGCGGCCAGTGCGTGGCCGGCCGGGCAGACCAGGTGGAAGCGCTCGCGCAGCAGCGGCTCGACGCGCAGGTCGGCGGCCTGGGCCGGCGCCGGCGCCAGCGCGAAGTCGGCGCGGGCGCGCCGCACGAGGTCGATGCAGCCGTCGGCCAGCAGGTCGAACAGTGCGATCTCGATGCCCGGATAGCGCGCGCGGAAGGCCGCCAGCAGCGGTGGCAGGTCGCCCGCCGCCAGCGACGGCAGGGCGGCGATGGAGACGCGCCCCTTGCGCCGCAGCGCGTGGTCGCGCAGGTCGGCCAGCGCCGCCTCGAAGTCGGCCAGCAGGCGCCGCGCCACTTCCTCGAAGCGCCGTCCGTCCGCGCTGAGCTCGACATGGCGCGTGGTGCGCTCGAACAGGCGGCTGCCGGCCTGCTCTTCGAGCGTGTGGATCAAGGTGCTGAAGGCCGACTGCGACAGGTGGCAGGCCTGTGCCGCGCGGGTGAAGTTGCGTTGCTCGGCGAGCGCCACGAAGGCGCGCAGGTGCTTGACCGACAGGTTCATGCGGCGGACCCGTTCTGTTCATCCAGGATTTCGATAGATTAATCCAAACTATCCATTTCTGAGATAACTGCGTCCAACCTAGAATGGCCTGGCCGGCGGGAATCGTCCCGCCGCGATCCAGGATGGTCCGTTCCATGACCGCATCATTGTTGATCGGCTCGGGCGCCGGTTTCTCCGGCGACCGTACCGATGCCGCCCTGCCGGTGGTCCGCACGCTGATCGCGTCCGGCCAGCCGGGCGTGCTGATCTTCGAGACGCTGGCCGAGCGCACCTTGGCGCTGGCCCAGCTCGCGCGCCGCCAGGACCCGGCAGGCGGCTACGAGCCGCTGCTCGACGCCCTGCTGAGCCCCGTGCTGGGGCCTTGCCTGGCGCACCGCATTCCCATCGTCGGCAATTTCGGCGCGGCCAATCCGCGTGCGGCGGCGCGGCGCGTGCTGGCGCTTGCCGCCAGCCTCGGCCTGCCGGCGCCGCGCGTGGCGGTGGTCGAGGGCGACGACCTCTCGCATCCTGCCGGCCGCACGCTGCTGCAAGGCATCGTCGGCGCGGACTTCGATGCGGCGCGCCTGGTCTGCGCCAATGCCTATATCGGCGCCCAAGGCATCGCCGACGCCCTGCGCGCCGGGGCCGACGTGGTGGTGTGCGGCCGCGTGGCCGACCCGGCATTGGCGGTAGGGCCGGCCATGGCGCACTTCGGCTGGTCCTGGCAGGACTGGGACCGGCTGGCATGCGCGACCATCGCCGGCCACCTGCTCGAATGCGGGGCGCAGGTGACCGGTGGCTACTTTGCCGATCCCGGTTTCAAGGACGTGCCCGACGTGCACGCGCTCGGCTACCCGATCGCGCAGCTCGGCGCGGACGGCGGCATCGAGATCTTCAAGGCCGCCGGCACCGGCGGCTGCGTAGACCTGCGCACGGTGAAGGAGCAACTGCTGTACGAAGTGCACGACCCCGCCGCCTACCTGACGCCGGACGTGGTGGCAGACATCAGCGCGGTTACGCTCGCACAGGCCGGCCCGGACCGCGTGGCGGTGCGGCAGGTGCGCGGCCACCCGCGTCCCGAGCAGCTCAAGGCCAACCTGTTCTACGAAGGGGGCTGGATCGCCGAAGGCGAGATCTCGTACGCCGGTCCCAATGCGGCCGCGCGCGCGCGTCTGGCGGCGCAGATCGTGCGGCGGCGCATGGAGGGGCTCGGCCACGCGGTGCCGATCCGCTTCGACCTGATCGGCGTGCTCAGCGTGTTCGCCGACGATGCCGGCGCCTTGCTCGGGCAGCCGCGGCCGGGCGAGGACGCGGCCGCCGACGTGCGCCTGCGTGCCGCGCTGGCGCACGACGAGCGCGAGGTGGCGCAGGCGCTGCTGCGCGAGGTGAACGCGCTCTATACCTGCGGTCCCGCCGGCGGCGGCGGCGTGCGCACGGCGCTGCGCCCGCGCCTGAACGCCACCTCATGCCTGGTGCCGCGCGGCGCCGTGTCCCCCAGCCATACCCTGATCGCATCATGACCGAGACCGTCGCGCTCCACCGCCTTGCCCACGGCCGCACCGGCGACAAGGGCAATCGCTGCAACATCAGCGTGATCGCCTACGAGGCGGAGGATTTCGCCCACCTCGCCGAGCACGTCACCGAGCAGGCTGTCGCCACCCTGTTCGAGCACCGCCGGCCGAGCGCCGTGCGCCGTTACCTGGTGCCCTCGCTGCAGGCGATGAACTTCGTCATCGACGGTGTGCTCGACGGCGGCGTCAACGACGCGCTCAACCTCGATACGCACGGCAAGGCCCTGGCCTTCCTGCTGCTGCAACTGGAGATCCCGTTGCCGCCGCGCCTGCGCGCCGCCTGACCTCTGCCGCGCGCGCGGCCCCCTGCAAGACCCTCAGCAAAACACAGGAGACAACCCCATGCCAGCCATTTCCCGCTCCGCGCGCGCCGCGGCGCTCGCCGCCGCCGCCTTCGCCGCCCTTGCCCTGCCCGCCGGCGCGCACGCCGAGTTCCCCGACAAGCCGATCCGCTTCGTGGTGCCGTTCGCCGCCGGCAGCGCCACCGACCAGCTCGCCCGCGCCATCGGCCAGGCCATGAGCGTGGAGGCCAAGGTGAGCGTGGTGGTGGACGACAAGCCGGGCGCCAACGGCTTCATCGCGGCCGGCGACGTGGCCAAGGCCAGCCCGGACGGCTACACGGTGCTGATCACGACCAACACCACGCACGCCGCCAACGAGCACCTGTACAAGAAGCTGCCCTACGACCCGGTCAAGGATTTCGCGCCGCTGAGCGCGCTCGGCCGCGGCGGCCAGATCATGGTGGTCAATCCGCAGCTGCCGGTGAAGACGGTGGGCGAGTTCATCGCGCTGGCGAAGAAGCAGCCGGGCAAGCTCAGCTTCGGCAGCGGCAGCTCGTCCTCGCGCATCGCCGGCGAGCTGTTCCAGCAGATGGCGCATGTGGAACTGCTGCACGTGCCCTACAAGAGCAATCCGCTTGCCGTCACCGACCTGCTCGGCAACCAGATCCAGATGATGATCACCGACACCGCGACCGGCCTGCCGCAGGTCAAGAGCGGCAAGCTGCGCGCGCTGGGCGTGTCGGGCAAGGCGCGCTCGCCGCTGGCGCCGGACGTACCCACCATCGACGAGGCCGGCGTCAAGGGCTATGAGATGAGCTACTGGTTCGCCGCCTATGCCCCCGCCGGCACGCCGCCTGCCGTGGTGGGCCGGCTCAATGCGCTGCTGGTGAAGGCCGCGCACAGCGAGACCGCGGCCACCTTCTACCAGACCACCGGCACCGAGGTGTTCACCGGCAGTCCGGCGGAGCTGGCGAAGTTCCAGGCGCAGGAGTCGGCCAAGTGGGGCCGCATCATCAAGGCGGCCAACATCCAGCCGGAATGACGCGGCGGCGCCGGGCGGCGCCCGGAGCCCCTGCCGGCGGCAGGGGCTCGCCGCCGCGCGGGTCGGCGCGCGGCTAAGATGCGGCGGTCTCCCACCTTTTCCCGCTTGCCATGTCCCATCCCGCCAGCAGCGCGCAGGCGCTGATCGAAACCTATATCCGCGCCAAGGACGAGAACCGCCCGCACCGCATGGCTGCCGCCTTCGCCGCGGACGCACAACTGCGCATGACGGTGAAGACCGAGGCCATCGCCTTCCCCGCGGCCACCGAAGGCCTGGCGCAGATCAGCGACGTGCTGGTGCGCCGCTTCGGCCAGCGCTACGACAATGTCTACACCTTCTGCCTGGGCACGCCGCCGGCGCCCGACGCGGATGCGTTCACCTGCGCCTGGCTGGTCGGCATGAGCGACAAGGACAGCGGCGGCGTGCGCGTGGGCTGCGGCAGCTACGACTGGCGCTTCGCCATGGGCGAGCCTCGCCGCGTGCAGTCGCTGGAGATCGTCATCGAGGCGATGGAGATCCTGGCGCCCGAGGCCGCGCACGACGTGCTCGACGGCTGGCTGGCCCGGCTGCCTTATCCCTGGTGCGGGGCGGCGCAGGCGCGCGCCCGGGCGCCGGCCCTCGACGGCCTGGCGCCGGTGCTGCAGTTCCTCGCGGCCGTCGGCTCCTGAGTGTTGCCGGCGCCTCTCGCGGCGGGGCGGCGTCAGCGTGCCGTACCCGCGTCGGAGGCGGGCGACCCCGGCGGCGGGGTGCCGGGGCGATCGAAGACCTCCACCGTGTCGCCCGTGCGCACCGAACGCTTGCCCAGGCGCGGGAAATCCACGATCTCGGCCTCGCGGTGCTCACCGCCGCACAGGTAGACCAGGTCCTGGTCGCCGGCATTGACCAGGTGGTGGGCCACGCCCGTGGCCGGGAAGGCCATGAAGTCGCCCGCGCCGACCTCGAACACCTCACCGTCGATTTCCGCGACGCCGCGTCCCGAGAGGATGTAGATCCACTCTTCCTCGAGGTGATGCGCGTGATACACGAAGGATTCCTTGCCCGGCGGCACCGTGGTGAAGTTGACGCCGGTGCGGCGCAGGCCGAGCATGCGGCCGAGCCTGGCGCCGGTGATCTCGGAGTTGGGGTTCCAGGGGTGGCGGAAGGTGTGCAGGCCGGCCTGGACCTGGTCGGCACGCAGCAGCAGGGGATGACCGTCTTTCATGGCTGCGCTCTCCTCGACGGAAGCTCCAGCCTCCAGTCTAGAACCTGCGCAGGGCGTGCGCGGGATCTGCGCACGATGTGCGCACGGTGGGCGGATCTGCGCCGGACCCGGGCTCCGCCCCGGTCAGCGTTTGAAACCCAGCACCAGCACGCCAGCGCCGACCAGCAGGATGCCGGCCCACTCGCGCAGGCTGGGCCGCTCGCCGAGGAAGATCACGGCGAACACGGCCACCAGCAGCAGGCTGAGCTTGTCCACCGGCGCCACCTTGGAGGCATCGCCAATCTTGAGCGCGCGGAAGTAGCAGACCCAGGAAGCGCCCGTGGCCAGCCCGGACAGCACCAGGAAGGTCCAGGTCCTGGGCGAGAGCGCGAGCGGATTGCTCCACTTGCCGGTGTAGAACACGAACAGGCTCAGCACGACGATGATCACCCCGGTGCGGATCAGCGTGGCAAGGTCGGAATTGACGCCTTCCAGGCCGATCTTGGCGAAAATCGCGGTGAGCGCGGCGAAGGCCGCCGACAGCAGGGCCCAGTGGAACCAGGTGGTGGAAGCGCTCATCGGTGGCCGCGCCGCGTTCAGGAACGGCGGCGTTCCATGGCGACCATCGACGGGGTGAAGCCGAGCTGGCCGAAGAAGGCCGCTTCGGACGAGCGCGCCGCGCGCAGCACCCAGGTGATGTCGGGATCGTCGCCCATGACGTGGCGCATCAGCGCCCGGCCGACGCCCTGGCGGCGGTGGCTCGGGGCGACCGCCACCATGGACAGGTAGCCGTCCGAGATGCCGTCGCACAGCGCCCGCGCGAAGCCGACGATGCGGCCGCCGTCGACCGCGACCGCGACGCGCTGCGAGTTCGCCACGAGTTGCGCGAAGCGCTCGGGATTGTTGACCCGGTGGGCCCAGCCGTTCTCTGCAAGGAGTTGCCTGGCGGCCTCGATGTCTGCGGGCACCAGATTTCGGATTTCCATCAACGGCTCTCCTTGCCAAACGTGTACAGCACTCCGCCGTGCCGCCATGCCGTCGGTGGCGCGGTGAGTCCGGACGCCGTCCGCGCGGGGCGGGCGGCGTAATTGGCGCAGAGT
Source organism: Cupriavidus sp. USMAHM13 (assembly GCF_001854285.1). Taxonomy (NCBI): domain Bacteria; kingdom Pseudomonadati; phylum Pseudomonadota; class Betaproteobacteria; order Burkholderiales; family Burkholderiaceae; genus Cupriavidus; species Cupriavidus sp. USMAHM13. The sequence continues at coordinate 700,800 of NZ_CP017752.1, read as the reverse complement.
TTAGCGAGCGGGTGCGCCAGCGTCAATTTTGCCGGTGCCGGGCCGGCCGGCGTTCCACCGGCGGCGGGCTCCGCGGCGGGTGCCTGGCGCACGCACCACCGGCATGCCCGCGCCGGCGGGCGGCACGGTATCATCGGTCCATGAACGCCGCCATCTATTCCCCCGCCCATCCCGCCGACCAACTGGCCGAATTCACCGACGCGGACGCCGCGCTGACGCGCATCACCGAGATCTACCGGCACTCGGTCAGTGCCATCAAGGCACGTTTCGATGCCTTCGCGCAGGGCCGGCCCCTGCCCTCGGCGGCCCATGCCTGCTATCCCTACCTGGGCATCTCGGTCAACCTGGAAACCATGGTGACCGACAGCCGGCCATCCTGGGGCACGGTGGCCTATCCGGGGGTCTATGGCACCACGCTGACGCGGCCGGACCTGTTCGCCGACTATTTCCGCGACCAGATCGAGCGCCTGATGCGCTATCACCGCGTGCCGGTGGTGGTCGGCACCAGCCGGCGCCCGATCCCGCTGCCCTTCGTCATCGAGGCGTCCACCACCGACATCAACCACACGCAGGCGCGCGAACTGGCGGCATCGTTCGTGCTGCCCGAACTGAGCCGCATCGACGATGCCATCGCCAACGGCACCTACGAATCGGTGCCGGGCGAGGCCGATCCGCTGTCGATGTTCCCGGCCGAGCGCGTCGATCTCGCGCTGCAGCGGCTGTACCACTACACCGGCACCGCACCCGAGCACTTCCAGCGCTTCGTGCTGTTCACCAACTACCAGCGCTACGTCGACGAGTTCATCGAGCTGGGCCGCTCGCACATGGCGGCGGAGCACGACGACGGCAACGGCTACGTGCGCTTCGTCGAGCCGGGCGACGTGGTGCAGGAGCGCGGCGGCGCGGTGCCGGACGACGCCGCGCGGCCGCGCGCCTTGCCGCAGATGCCGGCCTACCACCTGGTGCGCGGCGACAAGCTGGGCGTGACGCTGGTCAACATCGGCGTCGGCCCGTCGAACGCCAAGACCATGACCGACCACCTGGCCGTGCTGCGTCCGCACTGCTGGCTGATGGTCGGCCACTGCGGCGGCCTGCGCCGCTCGCAGCAGCTCGGCGACTACGTGCTGGCGCACGCCTATGTGCGTGACGACCACGTGCTCGACCAGGACCTGCCGCCGTGGGTGCCGGTGCCGCCGATCGCCGAGATCCAGGTGGCGCTGCAGGAGGCGGTGGCACGCGTGACCGGCCTGTCGGGGACCGAGATGAAGACGCGCATGCGCACCGGCACGGTGGTGTCCACCGACGATCGTAACTGGGAGCTGAAATCGAAGGCGCTGTACGCGCGCTTCAACCAGTCGCGCGCGATCGCCATCGACATGGAAAGCGCCACCGTGGCAGCCAACGGCTTCCGCCTGCGCGTGCCCTATGGCACGCTGCTGTGCGTATCGGACAAGCCGCTGCACGGCGAGCTGAAGCTGCGTGGCATGGCCAACGCGTTCTACCGCCAGCGCGTCAGCCAGCACATGACCATCGGCCTGGAGGCGATCCGCATCCTGCGCGAGAACGGCGTCGAGCAGCTGCATTCGCGCAAGCTGCGCAGCTTCGACGAACCGGCCTTCCGCTGAGGCGGCCTTCGTGCGGACGCCGCACGAAGGTCGGCATGAACGCCGGCGCGGCGGCAGGGAGCCCCTGCCGCCGCGCCGGGTAGGAAGAGGGAGGCGGGCCGGGCCCGCCGCCTTCAGAAGCGGTAGCCCACACCCATGCTGAACAGCCACGGGTCGAGACTGACCGACGAGATCTTGGTGCCGTTGGACTTGATGTCGCTGGAGATCCAGGTCTTCTTGATGTCCGCGTTCAGGAACCAGTGCTTGGTCAGCCTGTAGTCCATGCCGATCTGCAGCGCGGGCCCCACGCTCCACTGGTCGAGCGCCAGGCCGCCGGCGATATCGGCACCCCAGATGCGCGTCACGTTCACGCCCACGCCCACGTAGGGGCGGAAGGTGCCTTCGGGCTGCAGGTGGTATTGCAGCATGAGGGAAGGCGGCAGGTGCTTGAACGAGCCGATCTTGGTGCCGCCCAGGTAGACGTCCTGCTTCTGCGGCACGGTCAGCACCAGCTCGGTGGCGATGTGCGGCGTGATGAAGTACGTCACGTCCAGTTCGGGGATCCACTTGTTGTTGACCGTCACGAGGTCGCTGGGGCCGACGCCGCCGATCGGGGCGGACGTATTGTCCATGTTCAGGTAGGTGCCGCGCAGGCGCACCATCCAGTTGCCTTGCGGCTCCACATCGGCGGCGGAGGCCGGCACGGCGGCGAACAGGGACAGCGCGGCGATGGCGAGGCAGGCGGCGCGGGTGGGGAGGAGAGGTCTGGCTTGGCTCATGGTCTTCTTGCTCTGGTTGCTCAATCTGCGAGGCCGGTCAGGTCGGCCGTTTGACGAGACCAGTGTGACCGAGGCCACTTTCCGGGGCTTTGACGCAACGCAATAAGTCGGCCGCGGTGTCTCGCCGCTGCCACAGCCCGCCACGCGAGCGCGCAGCGGCATCGCTCATGCGCCGCGCATGCCTCGTGCACACATCCCGCGCGCACATCCCGCGCACATCCCTCACGCGCTGTCTATCCACATGCGGAATGATTCGTGGCGCCGCGCGGCGCCCGCCCTTACGCTATGCGCACGGTCTGATCGCCGCGTGCCAGGCGCGCGGCGGCGGGCCAAGGAGCATGTCGTGGGCGTCCGCAAGGACGTCTTTGCCGGCGCGTCCCGTGGGGGCGGGACGCACCGGCATTCTTTTTCCACGGCGTTTTCCTGTCCTGCCCACTGCGGCCACGTCGTGCCCTCGTGCCCTCGTGCCCTCGGGCCCCCGTGTTCCGCGTCCCGTTCGCTGCGTCCGTTCCATCCCATTCCCGATTCCCTTGATCGCTGCGGCCACGCCCGCTCGCCTCGGCGCGGGCTCGCGCAGGCGGCACGGCGATGCTGCCACGGGAACCTCGTCGTCGCTGGGCTGGGATGGGCGCGACATGGCGGGCGTACCCATTTCTGCGTGCATCACCCGAGGGGGTGGCAGGCCCCGAAAACGGGGCGCCGGTGCGGCCCGAAGGCTGCGCACGGCCCAGCCCAGCGGTATCCGCCGAGGGCATTGATGCCAGCGTGGGCATGACGGCAATGTGGTGGGCGTACCCGTTTCTGCGTGCGCCGGCTCCGGCCGGTCCGGGGGGCGGATGCTGCTGGAGCGAGGCCGGAATGACGGGCCGGAAGCGCGCCGAAAGAGTACCTCCGGCGGTGGCTCACCCCGGCGCTGACGTGGCGGCTCGGCTGTCGCGGCGCCGCTCCGGGAGCGAAAGCGTACCCGTTTCTGCGTGCCCGGGCGGAGGCAGGAAAGGCCTGTGGCTGCGCGGCGGATGGGCGTGCGTGTCCCGGGGCGCGGGTGCGTCCGTGGCCGGGATCGTGCGAGGGGAGCGGGTGGGACCGGGGAGGGTCGGCGAGGCGGGCCCGGCGCCGGAGGACAGGTGAGCAGTGCGGGCGCGGCGGCAGCCGCCGCCGGCGTGGCTCAGGGCTTGCGTACCAGCCGCACCGGCTGCTCGGCCGGCGGCGTGCTCGAGGCGCAGGTATTGCAGCCGCCGCTGTCGCAGCCGCTGGCGCAGCCGGCGGCCGCCTGCGGGGCCAGCCATGCGACCAGGCGTGCGCGCCAGCCGGTGGCGGCCGGGCCGCCCAGGCCGGCTGCCAGTGCGGCCTTGAAGCGCTCGCGTGTGCGCGGCGCATAGCGGGCCGCCACCGACAGCGCGCAGGCCAGCACGATCAGCGGCACCAGCAGGCTTTCGAAGGCGTGGTAGAGGCTCATGGCTTGGGCTCCCGGGTTCCTGGAATCGAGCGGGCCGCTCAACTGAACAGCAGCGCGATACGGTAGGTCAGGAAGGCGGCCAGGTAGGCCAGGCCTGCCTGGTAGGCCACCGAGAGGGCCATCACCTTCCACGAATTGGTCTCGCGGCGGATCACCGCCATGGTCGAGATGCATTGCGGCGCGAACACGTACCAGGCCAGCAGCGCCAGTGCGGTGGCCAGCGACCACTGCGCGGCGATGACCGGGGCGAGCTGCGCGGCCATGGCGTCGTCGCCGCCGCCGCCGGACAGTGCGTAGACCGTGGCCAGCGCGCCCACGGCGACTTCGCGTGCGGCCAGGCCGGGTACCAGCGCCACGCAGATCTGCCAGTTGAAGCCGATCGGGGCGAACACCTTCTCCAGCGCCTGGCCGATCATGCCGGCGAAGCTGTAGTCGATGGCGGGGCCGGTGGCGCCCGCCGGCGGCGCGGGAAAGCTGCCGAGGAACCACAGCAGCACGGTCAGCGCCAGGATCACCTTGCCCACGCGCGACAGGAAGATGCGGGCGCGCTCCCACAGGCCGAGCGCGAGGTCGCGCAGGTTGGGAATGCGGTAGGAGGGCAGCTCCATCATCAGCGGATGATCGGTGCGGTCGCGGCGGAAGTACTTGAGCACGTAGGCCACCACCAGCGCGCTGAGGATGCCCGTCAGGTACAGGCCGAACAGCACCAGGCCCTGCAGGTTGAACAGTCCCAGCACCGTGCGTTGCGGAATGAAGGCGCCGATCAGCAGCGTGTAGACGGGCAGGCGGGCCGAGCAGGTCATCAGCGGCGCCACCAGGATGGTGGTGAGCCGGTCGCGCGGGTCCTGGATGGTACGCGTGGCCATGATGCCGGGGATCGCGCAGGCGAAGCTCGACAGCAGCGGGATGAAGGAGCGTCCGGACAGTCCCGCGTTCATCATCAGGCGGTCTAGCAGGAAGGCCGCGCGCGGCAGGTAGCCCGATTCCTCCAGGGTCAGGATGAAGAGGAACAGGATCAGGATCTGCGGCAGGAACACCACCACGCTGCCGGCGCCGGCGATCAGGCCGTCGGTCAGCAGGCTCTTGAGCATGCCGTCGGGAAGGTAGGTGCCGATCAGCTCGCCGAAGGCGTGCACGCCGCCCTCGATGCCGTCCATCAGCGGCGTGGCCCAGGAGAACACGGCCTGGAACATCAGGAACAGCAGTACCGCCAGGATCAGCAGGCCGAACACCGGATGCAGCACGATGCGGTCGAGGCGGTCATCGAGCGCCGCCGTGCGCGCGGGCATGGAAATGGCCGCGTCCAGCAGGCGCTTGACCTCGCGGTGGACGTCGCCTTCCTCGGCCGGCACCGCCGGCACCGCCGGCAGGGTCTGGTCGAGCACCTGCAGCAGCGCCGCGGCGCCGTTGCGCTTGACCGCCACCGTCTCCACCACCGGCACGCCCAGCGCGGCCGACAGCTTGGCCACGTCGATGCGGATGCCGCGCCGTGCGGCGGCGTCGCTCATATTGAGCACCACCACCATGGGCAGGCCGAGGCGGCGCAGCTCGAGCACGAAGCGCAGGTGCAGGCGCAGGTTGGTGGCGTCCACCACCGACACCAGCAGGTCGGGGCGCGGCTCGTCGGCGCGGTGGCCCAGGCAGATATCGCGCGTGATGGCCTCGTCGAGGCTGGCGGCGTGCAGGCTGTACGCGCCGGGCAGGTCGAGGATGCGCACCTGGCGGCCGGCCGGCGAGACGAAATGGCCTTCCTTGCGCTCGACCGTGACGCCGGCATAGTTGGCCACCTTCTGGCGGCTGCCGGTCAGGCGGTTGAACAGCGCGGTCTTGCCGCAATTGGGATTGCCGACGAGCGCGATGCGCAGGGCCGGATGGGTCGAAGCGACAGGCATATTGGGCTGGGGGAGGCTCAGGCGACCGAACGGCGTGCCGTCGAGGCATTCGCGTCCTGGGCGGCCGGTTCGAGGCGGGAGACGGAGGCGCTGGCCACTTCGATCGCGATGCGCTCGGCCTCGGCGCGGCGCAGCGCGAAGCGGGTGAAGCCGACCTGGGCCACCAGGGGGTCCTTGCCGAAAGGGCCATGGGCCACGATCTGCACCGTTTCTCCCGGTACGAAGCCCAGCTCGCGCAGGCGGCGCGAGACCGGATCGTTCGGCATGGCGTCTTCCACTGAGGTCACGACGGCGACGGTGCGCCGCGGCAGTTCAGGCAACCGCATGATGCTTCCAGTGCAGGGACCGGCTTCGCCATCGGGGGCGCCCGCGCAAGCAGGGAAACCGCGTCCAGGATACGTGAATGAAAATCGTTTTCATTGTATCGCATTCTGGACCCGCCGCGCCGCCGGCGCCGTCGCGGGCGTGCGCCGCCGCCCGCAGCGGCGGGTGGAAGTGGCCGCAAGCCGCACAATTAACGCAATTGCGTTATTGGTCGCGCATTGCGCCGGGGGTAAGCTGCAGGCACGCTGAACACCCCGTTCCACGCGTACTTCAAGGCCACCGGCCCCGCGCGGCCGGTGGCCTTTTTCTCATGGCAGGCCGGATACGCCCACGCCATCGCCCGGTCCGTCCGGCAGCCCCTGCCCCTGCCCCACCATCTCGACGAAGCGCTCGCGCGCCGGGTGATCGGGCGTCAGCTTCCAGGCGCAGTAGACCTCCGACGGCACGGTGGACTCGGCCAGCGGGCGGAATGCCGCGCCCGCCATGCCGGAGCGCTGCAGCGCCGCCGGCACCACCGCCACGCCCATGCCCTGCGACACCAGCGAGACCACCGACAGCCAGTGGCGCACCTCGTGGCGGATCTGCGGGTAGAAGCCCTGCGCGGCGCACATCTCGAAGATGCGGTTGTAGTAGTCGGGCGATGCCTTGCGCGAGAACAGCACGAAGGGTTCGCCGCGCAACTCTGCCAGCGCCACCGCCGCGCGCGTTGCCAGCGCGTGGTCCTGCGGCATGCAGCAGACGAAGGATTCGCTGTGCGCCAGGATCGCGCCGAGTTCGTCGGGCAGGTGGCGCGTATGCACGAAGCCGGCGTCGAGCTGGCCGTGCAGCAGGGCATCGATCTGCTCCTGCGAATTCAGCTCGGTCAGGGCCACCTCGATGCCCGGATAGCGGGCCTGGAACGCCCGCAGGTGCTCGGGCAGGCCACGGTACAGCATCGAGCCGACGAAGCCCACGCGCAGCCGCCCCACCGCGCCGGCTTCGATCTGGCGCGCCAGCAGGCGCGCCTCCTCGGCCTGGGCCAGCAAGGCCGTGGCCGACTCGCGGAAGGCGCGCCCGGCCGCCGTCAGGCGCACGCCGCGGCTGTCGCGCTCGAACAGGCGCGCGCCGACCGAAGCCTCCAGCTGCTGGATGTTGAGCGACAGCGGCGGCTGCGAGATGGCGAGCCGGCGCGCGGCGCGTCCGAAGTGCAGCTCCTCGGCCAGCACGAGGAAGTAGCGCAGGTGGCGGAATTCCATGGCAATACAGAAAACATATTGATCGAGCCAATTTTAGAATTAGACACGAATCGGCGGGGTTTGAATAATGGGGTTCAGCCAGTCCCCGCGCCTGGCGCCCCGCCGGCCCGACCGGGATGCTTTCCCGGCACTTCCTGCCGGCGCGCGTGCCGGCAGCGGGGCCAAAGACCAGGAGACCCCTCATGCCGACCAGCGCCGCCCGCCAGGGCGTACCCGTTTCTGCGTCCCCCGATTCTGCCTCCCCGGTGCCCGTTGCCCAGGCCGCCGCCGCGCACCCCGTGCCCGACCGCCACGGCAGCAACCTGTTCAGCGACGACCCGGACCTGCGCGCGCTGCTGCCGCTCTATCTGCCGCAGGCGCTGGTCTCGCACCTGCTGCCCCATCTCGACCGCATGGGCGCCCTGGCCGGCGGCGTGCTCGACGAACTGGCCCGCACCGCCGACCACAATCCGCCCACGCTGTCGCACCGCACCCGCAGCGGCGTCGACGCGCAGCGGGTCGACAAGCACCCCGCCTATGTGCAGATGGAACGTGTGGCTTTCGCCGAATTCGGCCTGGCCGCGCTGTCGCACCGCGCCGGCGTGCTGGGCTGGGATGCGCCGATGCCGCCCGCGGCCAAGTACGCGCTGACCTACCTGTTCGTGCAGGCCGAGTTCGGCCTGTGCTGCCCGCTGTCGATGACCGACTCGCTGACGCGCACGCTGCGCAAGTTCGGCGATCCGGCCCTGGTCGAGCGCTACCTGCCGAACCTGACCACCCAGGTCTTCGAGGACCTGTACCAGGGCGCCATGTTCATGACCGAGCAGGGCGCCGGCTCCGACGTGGCGGCCACCGCCACGCGCGCCGTGCGCGACGCGCAGGCCGAGGGCGGCTGGCGCCTGTCCGGCGACAAGTGGTTCTGCTCGAACCCGGACGCCGGCCTGGCCATGGTGCTGGCGCGCGCCGAGGACGAGGCGGGCAACGCCGCGCCGGGTATCAAGGGCGTGTCGCTGTTCCTGCTGCCGCGCACGCTGTCCGACGGCAGCGCCAACCACTTCCGCATCATCCGCCTGAAGGACAAGCTGGGCACCCGCTCGATGGCCAGCGGCGAGATCCGCCTCGAAGGCGCGCATGCCTACCTGGTCGGCGAACTCGGCCGCGGCTTCGTGCAGATGGCCGACATGATCAACAACTCGCGCCTGTCCAACGGCGTGCGCGCGGCCGGCCTGATGCGGCGCGCGCTGACCGAGGCCCGGTTCATCGCGCGCGAGCGCCAGGCCTTCGGCAAGCGGCTCGACGGCATGCCGCTGATGCGCCGCCAGTTGCTCAAGCTGACCCTGCCCACCGAGCAGGCGCGCACCATGGTGTTCCAGACCGCCGAGGCGCTGCGCCGCGCCGATGCCGGCGAAGCCGACGCCTACCCGCTGATGCGCATCCTGACGCCGCTGATCAAGTTCCGCGCCTGCCGCGACGCGCGCAAGGTCACCGGCGACGCCATGGAAGTGCGCGGCGGCTGCGGCTATATCGAGGAATGGAGCGACCCGCGCCTGGTGCGCGACGCCCACCTCGGCTCGATCTGGGAGGGCACCAGCAATATCGTCGCGCTGGACGTGCTGCGCGCCATCCGACGCGAAGGCGCGCTGCCGGTGCTGCAGGCGCACCTGGCCGGCCTGCTGGCCGACACCCCGCTGCATCCTGAGGCGCGTCTCGCCTTCGCCGCCGCGGTGGCGCGCGCCGCCGGGCTGGCGCAACAGGCGGCCGAGGCTGGCGCCGACGGCGACGTGCTGGCGCGCCAGGCCGCCTCCGCCCTGTACCACGTCACCACCGCCGTCGCCATGGCGTGGGAGGCCGGCCGCATCGGCTCGGTGCGCCGCATGCGGCTGGCCCAGCTGGTGCTGGTGCATCGCGTGCTGCCGCAGGATCCGCTGGCCGGCGCGGCCGAGCCGGAATGGCTGGCCGAGACCGTCGACGCACCCGAGGACGGCCCGCTGCGCGCAGCGGGCGCGGTCGACGCCGTCAACCTCTTCTAGCCGCTTCCTCGCCGATCCATCGCTGGTTCATCGCCGGCCCTGGACCGGCCGCGTGCCAGGCCCGCGTGCCATGGCGCGCCGGCGCCACCGCCGCAGCGCGGCGGCGGCGCCGGTCCCGGCATACCCGCCGGGCCCACATAAGACAGACCCTGGAGACAAGCATGACCACGTCCAACACGCCCCTGTGGCGGCGCTTCGCCGCGTTCGCCGGCTGCGCGCTCTGCCTCGCCGCCGCCCCCGCCTTCGCCCAGAAGGACTTCCCCAGCAAGCCCCTGATGCTGGTGGTGACCTACCCGCCGGGCGGCCCCACCGACGCCATGGCGCGCACGCTGGCGGCCGCGCTCAAGAGCAGCCTCGGCCAGCCCGTGGTGGTCGAGAACCGCGCGGGCGCCGGCGGCAACATCGGCGCCGAGGCGGTGGCGCGCGCCGAACCCGACGGCTACACGCTGATGTTCGGCACCTCGGCGCCGCTGGCCATCAACGTCAGCCTGTACCGCAAGATCAACTACGATCCGGTCAAGAGCTTCGCGCCGGTGATCCAGATCGGCCACCTGCCCAATGTGCTGGTGGTCAACCCCGGCGTCCCCGCCAGGAACGTGCAGGAACTGGTCGCCTACGGCAAGGCGCACCCGGGCAAGCTCAGCTACGCCTCGTCGGGCAACGGTGCCTCGTCGCACCTGGCTGGCGTGATGTTCAACAACCTCGCCGGCACGGACTTCCAGCACATCCCCTACAAGGGCACCGGCCCGGCGCTCAACGACCTGCTGGGCGGCCAGGTCAGCATGGCTTTCACCGACGTGCTGACGGCGCTACCCTTCATCAAGAGCGGCAAGCTGCGCGCGCTGGGCGTGACCACGCGCACACGCTCGCAGGCACTGCCCGACCTGCCCACCGTGGCCGAGCAGGGCGTGCCCGGCTTCGACGTCTCGGTCTTCTTCGGCGTGGTGGCGCCGGCCGGCACGCCGGCGGACGTGATCGCCAAGCTCAACCATGCCTTCGCCGACGCGCTGCAGCAGCCGTCCGTGCGCAAGACCCTGCAGGCGCAGGGGCTGGAGTTCGCCGGATCCACAGCGCCGCAGCAGCTGGAGGGCTTCATCAAGTCCGAGGTGGTCAAGTGGCGCGACGTGGTGAAGAAGTCGGGCGCGCAGCTCGACTGAACGGGAGCGGGCAGGCTGGCCGGGCGCGGGCGGCGCGCTGCGCGAGCGGTGCCGCCGCCGTATCATGGCGGCTTCGATAGTCACCGCTCTGGAAAACCCATGCAACAACCTTCCGAACTCCCTGCCAACGCATTCGCCGGCGAAGCCCCCGGTGTGCTGTTCGGCCTGCCGATGCCGATGGCCAGGGCTTTCGGCCTGCGCGGCGAGGCGATCGGCAACGATCAGGCCCGCGTGCGCATGCAACACAACACCGACTACACCAACAGCCGCGGCGACGTGCATGGCGGCGCCATCGCCACCCTGCTCGACTGCGCGCTGTCGTGCGCGGCACGCTCGCACGATCCGGCCCGCTATGGCGTGGTCACCGTCGACCTGACCGTGCATTTCATCGCGCCGGGCCGCGGCGATGTCATCGGACTCGGCTTCTGCGAACGGCGCGGCCGCGCGCTCAGCTTCGTGCGCGGCGAGGTCCGCGACGAGGCCGGCGAGCTGCTGGCGCTGGCCACCGGCACCTTCAAGCTGGTCGAGCGCGCCGCCTGACGGCAGCGCCCGGTCGACCCGCCAACCCATCCGCCGCATCGAGGAACTCACAACATGAATGCTGCACCCGCTGCTTCCGCCGCCATGCCCGGCGCGCTTGCCGGCATCCGCGTGGTCGACCTGTCGCGCATCCTGGGCGGCCCGTACTGCGGGCAGATCCTGGGCGACCACGGCGCCGACGTGCTCAAGATCGAACCGCCGCAGGGCGACGACACCCGTACCTGGGGCCCCCCGTTCAAGGATGGCGTGGCGTCTTACTACTTCGGCCTCAACCGCAACAAGCGCGTGATGACGCTGGACCTGACCCAGCCCGCGGGGCGCGAGGCGCTGCTCGCGCTGCTGGCCGACGCCGACGTGCTGATCGAGAACTTCAAGACCGGCACCATGGAGAAATGGGGCCTGGGCTATGACACGCTGTCGCGGCGCTTCCCGCAACTGGTGCACTGCCGCGTCTCCGGCTTCGGCGCGGACGGCCCGCTCGGCGGCCTGCCCGGCTACGATGCCGCCATCCAGGCCATGACCGGCATCATGAGCATCAACGGCGAGGCCGATGGCGAGCCGCTGCGCGCGGGCCTGCCGGTGGTCGACATGGTCACCGGCCTGAACGCCGCGCTGGGCGTGCTGCTGGCGCTGCAGGAGCGCGGGCGCAGCGGCCGCGGCCAGTTCGTCGAGGCGGCGCTGTACGACTCTGGCCTGTCGCTGCTGCACCCGCATGCCGCCAACTGGTTCATGAACGGCAAGACGCCGGGCCGCACCGGCAATGCGCATCCGAACATCTATCCCTACGACACGGTCGCCACCGCTACCGACCCGATCTTCCTGGCGGTAGGCAACGACCGCCAGTTCCGCATCCTGTGCGAGCACCTGGGCGTGCCGGCACTGGCCGACGACGAACGCTACGCCACCGCCGGCGCGCGCTCGGTCAACCGCGCCGCGCTGAAGGTGGAGCTGGAGCAGCGCATGGCCGGCCGGGACGGCAAGGCCCTGGCCGACACGCTGGTGGCCGCAGGCGTGCCGTGCGCGCCGGTGCTGTCGGTGCCGGATGCGCTGAAGCACCCGCACACCGCGCACCGCGGCATGGTGGTGGAGATGGAAGGCGGCTATACGGGCCTGGGCGCGCCGGTCAAGCTGAGCCGCACGCCGGCCACGTACCGGCATGTGCCGCTGACACCGGGCGAGACGTTCCTGCCGCGGGAGGAATAGGCGGGATGGGATGCGGTCGCGCTGGACGCAGCCACCAGACACGCCAACGCCGTGGGCCAAGCATGGTGTCTTGGCTCCCTCGCCCCGCATGGGGAGAGGGCGGGGGAGAGGGGTCGTTTAGCAAGGCGCCACGCCCAGCGAAGCCAACGGTGTGATCCAGCACGCGAGCACGGAAACGAAGCCGATGGTGTCATCCCACCCGCCACGGTCAGCCAGCGCCTGCCCTCACCCCCGGCCCCTCTCCCGCAAGCGGGAGAGCGGAGCGGACCGGCGCGGCGCGAGCGCGGCCGCGCCGGGCCATGCCGCTTCGAACTCCGGATTCCCTAGCCCGGAATCATCCCCGTCAGCCAGTAGGCCTGCACCATCGTGATGAGGCCCACGATCACCGCGAACAGCAGGCTTTGCTTGACCGTGAAGCGGAACAGCTCCGACTCCTTGCCGACCAGCCCGGTGGCCGCGCAGGCCACGGCGATCGATTGCGGCGAGATCATCTTGCCGGTCACGCCGCCGGTGGTGTTGGCGGCCACCAGCAGCGTGTCGTGCACGCCGATCTGGTGGGCGGTGGTGCTCTGCAGCGAGCAGAACAGCGCGTTGGACGAGGTGTCCGATCCGGTCAGGAATACGCCCAGCCAGCCCAGGAAGGGCGAGAAGAAGGGGAAGGCCGCGCCGGTGCCGGCCAGCAGCAGGGCCAGCGTGGATGACATGCCCGAGTAGTTGGCGACGAAGGCGAAGGCCAGCACCAGGCCGATCGACAGGATGGGGCGGCGCAGTTCCAGCAGGGTCTCGCCGAAGGTGGCCAGCAGCGCGCCGGGCTTCATGCGCAGCAGGACGGCCGATACCAGCGCCGTCAGCAGGATGGCGGTGCCCACGGCCGACAGCAGGTCGAGCTTCAGCACGGCTTCGTAGGGCTTGGGCGAGGCGACGATCGGCGCCGCCTTCAGCACCATCTGGTCCAGCCCGGCGATCTTGAACTTCAGCACCGTGCCGGCCAGCGCGCCGTTGGCGGCGAACAGGGCCTTGAACGGCGCCAGGCTCCACACCGTGACCACGGCGGTCAGGATCAGGAAGGGCGACCACGCGCGCAGCGTCTGGCCGGCGCTATAGGGCGAAGGCGTGCGCGGTCGCGCCGCCTTGCCGCCCAGGCCGCCACCGAAGCCCGCCAGCGCCGCGGCACCGCCGCCGACGCCGACCGTGCCGCCGGCTGCCTGCCGCGCGCTGCGCGGTTGCCACACCTTGAGAAAGGCCGCCAGCGACACCAGGCTGACCAGTGCCGAGGTGATGTCCGGCAGTTCCGGCCCGATATGGTTGGAGGTGAAGTACTGCGTCACGGCGAAGCTGCCGCCGGTGACCAGCGCCGCCGGCCAGGTTTCCTTCACGCCCTTGGCGCCGTCCATCATGAACACCAGCCAGAACGGCACCGCCAGCGACAGCAGCGGCAGCTGGCGGCCGGCCATGGCGCCGATGTGCATGGCATCGATGCCGGTCACCTGACCGGCGACGATGATGGGGATGCCCATGGCGCCGAAGGCCACCGGCGCGGTATTGGCGATCAGGCACAGGCCGGCGGCGTACAACGGGTTGAAGCCCAGGCCCACCAGCAGCGCGGCGGTGATTGCCACCGGCGCGCCGAAGCCCGCCGCGCCTTCGAGAAAGGCGCCGAAGGCGAAGCCGATCAGCAGCATCTGCAACCGCTGGTCGTCGGTGATGGCCAGCACCGAGGCGCGGATCACGTCGAACTGCCCGGTCTTGACCACGATCTTGTAGAGGAACACCGCCGTCACGATGATCCAGGCGATCGGCCACAGGCCGTAGGCGAAGCCGAAGCCGGCCGCCGCCAGCGCCTGCTGCGCCGGCATGCCGTAGGCGAACACCGCCACGGCGAGCGCCAGCAGCAGCGTGATGGCCGCCGCCACATGGCCCTTCAGGCGCAGCACGGTCAGTGCGAGAAAGAAGAACAGGATGGGAACGGCGGCCGCCAGCGCCGACAGCCAGAGGCTGCCGAGCGGCGTGTAGAGCTGGGTCCAGGGTTGCACAGTAGTCTCCTGAGGGATGGCGATGGATTGGTGGTGGTTGTTTTTGGGGGGGCGGTGGCTTTGGCTGCCGTTGTCTTGTCTGGAGCAATCGCTTTGCCGGCGTCTCGTGCCGATCTCGTGTCGGTCCTGTCCTTGCGCGTCGCATCGCGTGCCCGCTTGTTTGCTCCCCTCTCCCGCTTGCGGGAGAGGGGTTGGGGGAGAGGGCAGGCAGGCGCCAGAACGACGGCACTCACTTCGCGCGAGCGCCCGCCCTCTTCCCCGGCCCCTCTCCCACCGGCGTGGGAGAGGGGAGCAAGCCATTGGCTACGCGCGCGGCTTCAGCCCTACTCCGCCTGCCCGCGCTCGCGCAGCAGGTCGGCCAGGCTGCGCTCGGCCGGCACCAGCGGCGCGCGATGCCGCGTCCAGCCCATCTGCTGCGCGGGCGCCAGCGCGCGCAGCCGCGTGGCGGCCCAGCGGAACAGGCGGTAGCGCGACGGATGGGCGAAGGCGCCGCTCCAGAAGCGCCAGATCAGGTGTTCGCCGCGGCGGTACTTCGCGCCCTGGCCGCGCAGCGGGTGTGCCACCTGCTCGTGCGGGTCGCGGTTGGCCTCGGTGCGCAGCCGTACCAGCAGTTGCGGGATCGGGATACGCACCGGGCACACCTCGCCGCAGGCGCCGCACAGGCTCGATGCGGTGGGCAGGTCGGCGGTGGCCTCCAGTCCGAGCAGGTGGGGCGAGATGATCTTGCCGATCGGGCCCGGGTAGGTGGTGCCGTAGGCATGGCCGCCGATGCGCGTGTAGACCGGGCAGTGGTTCATGCAGGCGCCGCAGCGGATGCATTGCAGCGTGGCGCGCAGCTGCGCGTCGGCGTAGGCCTGGCTGCGGCCGTTGTCGAGCAGCACCAGGTGCAGTTCGCGCGGGCCGTCCAGCTCGCCGGCGCGGCGCGGGCCGGAGATCAGGTTGAAGTAGGTGGTGATGGCCTGGCCGGTGGCCGAGCGCGTGAGCAGGCTCGACAGCGGCACGATGTGCTCCAGCCTGGCCACCACCTTTTCCATGCCCATGATGGCGATGTGCACGTCGGGCACGGTGGTGGACAGGCGGCCGTTGCCTTCGTTCTCCACCAGCCACAACGTGCCGGTATCGGCGGCGGCGAAGTTGACCCCCGACAGCCCGATGTCGGCCTCGACAAAGGCCTGGCGCAGCGCGCGCCGGCCCGTCTGGATCAGCTCGTCGACATCCTCGGTGTAGGGCGTGCCGGGAATGTGCTGCGCGAACAGTTCGGCGATATCGCCGCGCGTCTTGTGGATGGCCGGCATGACGATGTGCGAGGGCTTCTCGCCGGCGAGCTGGACGATGTACTCGCCCATGTCGGACTCGATGCAGTCCACGCCGCGCTCGGCCAGGTAATGGTTCAGCTCCATTTCCTCGCTCGCCATCGACTTGCCCTTGATCACACGGCGCGCGCCGCGCGCCTGGGCGATGCCGTGGATGATGGCATTGGCCTCGTCGGCGGTCTCGGCCCAGTGGACCTGCACGCCGGCGGCGGCCAGCTTCGCCTCGAGTTGCACCAGCAGCTCGGGCAGCCGCGCCAGCGCGTGCTGGCGCACGGCTTCGCCGAGGTCGCGCAGCTGCTCCAGTTCCTCGCCGTCGGGGAACTGCACGGCGCGCTTGCCTTGCAGGAAGTCCATGGCGCCGCGGAAGCTGGCGCGCAGCTTGTCGTCCTCCAGCGCGGCGCGGGCGCGCGCCTTGAAGTCGGCGGCGGGCACGAATTGCATGGGGCGGGCGTTCATTGCGGCTCTCCTTGCGGCGTGGCCGGCGCGGGGGCCTCGTCGACGATCCACACCCACAGCCGGCGCGGGCCGTGCGCGCCGTAGGCCAGGGTCTGCTGGATGTCGGAGGTCTTGGAGGGGCCCGACACCATCACCAGGTTGGTCGGCATGCCGTCGGCCCAGCGCTCGGCCTGCACGGCCGCGTGCAGGTCGGCATGCAGGGTGCTGGCATGGACCAGGGCCACGTGCAGCGGCGGCACCAGCGAGACCGTGCGCGGACTGCCGGCGTCGGGCGCCAGCACCAGCGTGCCGGTGGCGGCGAGGGCGGAGCGCGCGACGGTGAACCCGGCGTCGATGGTGTCGAACAGCTCGGCCTTCCAGGCTTCGAGCGGCTGCTTGTAGGCGCGGGCCTGCACCGAGGGCGGCAGCGCGCGCGCCAGGGCGGCGCCTTCGCTGCCGGCCGGGTCGAGCAGCAGGCGGCGCACGCCGGCCTCGGCCAGCCGGGCCGCCAGCTGCCCGGGCCAGGAGACGGCGTCGCTGCGCCAGACCTCGGCATGCGAGGCTTCCAGCGCGCGCTGCAGGGTGTCGGCCAGCGCGGCAGTGGATGGTGCCAACGCGGGCCGGCGCGCGGCGTAGTGGGCGTCGATGCGCCGGCTCAGTGCCTGTGCGCCTGCCGCATCTGCCGTAGCTGGCGCCGCGCCGGCCTGGGCCTCGGCGCGGGCCGCGCGCAGGCGGCCGAGCATGCGCTCGCGCGCGCCCTGGCCGGGCTGGCCGTTGCGGGTGGGAGCGGGGGCGCTCATGCCTGCCCCTCCCCGCCGGTGCGGCGCCACAGGAAGCTGGCCAGGTGCTCCACCGGCAGCGGCGCGCCCTGGTGAACGGCGGCATGGCCGATATTGAGCAGGCAGCCGCAGTCGGCCGAGACCAGCCGTTCGCAGCCGGTGGCGCAGGCCGAGGCGATCTTGTCCTGGACCATGGCGCCGGAGATATCGGGGTGCTTGAGCGAGAAGGTGCCGCCGAAGCCGCAGCACTCGCTTTCGCGGGCGTGCTCGACGCGGGTCACGCCCGGCAGCGCGTCGACCATGGCCACGCCGTGCTCGCGCGTACCCATTTCTCGACGGGCTCCGCAGGAGGTGTGCAGCACCACCCGCTCGTGCGGCTGGCCGGCCGGCGCGCGTGCCGCCAGGTCGAGCTTCAGCACATGCAGCAGGAATTCGGTGAGTTCGAACACGCGCTCGGCGAGCGCGCGCGCCTTGGGGCCGAGCACCGGGTCGTCTTCGAACAGCCGCGGCCAGTGGTGGCGCATCATGCCGGCGCAGGAGCCGGAGGGCACCACGATGGGCCAGGGTTCGGCGAACAGGTCGAGCTGGGCGCGCGCCACGGCGCGGGCCTCCTCGGGATTGCCGCTGCTGTAGGCGGGCTGGCCGCAGCAGCTCTGCTGGCGCGGATAGTGGACGGTCAGGCCCTCGCGCTCGAGCAGCCGGACCGCATCGAGCCCGGCCTGCGGCACGAACAAGTCGACCAGGCAGGTGGCGAACAGGTAGACCTGCGCCGGGGCGGCGGGATATTGCCGATGAATCATGTCTCGCTCCGCAAGGCTTGGGCTGCGCCTTTGTCTGAGGGTGGGGGACGCCGGCACGCCGGCGCGGCGGACTGCTGCGCGGCGTGTTTGGGCGCATAATTCACGCTTCCGCGCGCCAGTTCAAATTGGTTGGACCAGAGGCAGCGCAGGCGCAGGGGACCAGGGGGAAGCGATGCAGGGAGCGGGGAACGGACCATGGCGGGGATGAGCCCGGCCGGCGGCGCGCGCGGGCGGGTCGAGGCGGTCATGCGCCGCATGGAGACCGCCCTGCTGGACGGCACCTGGGCGCCGGGCACGCGGCTGCCCGCCGAGCGCCAGCTCGCCGAGCAGTACGCGGTGGCGCGCAACACCGTGCGCGAAGCGATCCAGCGGCTGGCCGCGCGCGGCCTGCTGCAGAGCCGGCGCGGCGCCGGCGTCTACGTCACCGACCAGCTGCGCGCCGGCATCGCCTCGCCGTGGGGCCAACTGGTGGCGGACCACCCCGCGCTGCGCGACGACATCCTGGAGTTCCGCCGCGTGCTCGAAGGCGCCACCGCCTATTTCGCCGCGCTGCGCGCCGACGCCGGCGACATCGCGCGCATCCGCGCGCTGCTGCGGGAACTGGAGCGCACCCGCGCCGAGGACGACAAGGCCGCCGAGGCCGATGCCGACGCGCGCCTGCACGACGCCATCGCCCAGGCCTCGCACAACACCATGTTCCTGCACCTGCATACCAGCGTGATCGGCATGCTGCGCGAACACATCACCATCAATGGCACCGGCCTGCGCGAGCAGGACGCCGCCGCCTCCGGGCAACTGCTGCTGCAGCACCGCACGCTGTGCGAGGCGATCTGCGCGCGCCGCCCCGAAGAGGCGCGCACGGCCATGCAGACCCATATCGATTTCGTGCGCAGCCACGTCGAGCGGGACGGCGGCTGAGGCCCGCCGGCCATTTCGCCGGGGGCGATGCGAGCGGAATTGGTCCAACCGCTGGCGCCGCGCGGCGTATGCGCCGCGGGCCCGGCGGCCGATGCCGCCTCAGACCAGCTCGACGGCGGCCAGTTCGCGCTTCAGGTAGGCGTAGAAGATCGGGCCGGCGATCACGCCCGGGATGCCGTACAGGGTTTCCATCAGCAGCATCACGGTCAGCAGTTCCCACGCCGCGGCCTGGATGCGCGCACCGATGATGCGGGCGTTGAGGAAGTACTCCAGCTTGTGGATCACCACCAGGTAGAACAGGGACAGCACGGCGATCGGCAGGGATACCGACAGCGAGGAAACCACGATCGCGGTATTGGAGATCAGGTTGCCCAGCACCGGCAGCAGGCCGACCACGAAGGTGATGACCACCAGCGTCTTGCCCAGCGGCAGGTGCACGCCGAACAGCGGCAGCACCAGCAGCACGTAGGCCGCCGTCATCACCGTGTTGATCAGGGAGATCTGCACCTGCGCGAAGATGAACTGGGCGAAGGCGCGCTGCAGCATGCGCGCCCGCTCCACCAGCGCGGCCGCCAGCGGGCGCCGGTTGGGCTTGGAGATGGCGCGGTAGAGCGCGACCATGGCGCCGATCACGCAGCCCACCAGGATGTGCACCAGCGTGCGCAGCACCTCGGCCCCCAGCTTCTGCGCCATCTGCGCGTGCTCGCGCAGCCAGTGGATCAGCGTGTTGGCCAGCTCTTCCACGCCGCGCGGCAGGGCATCGCTGATCCAGGGCGGCAACTGCCCGCGCGAGCGGTCGATGATGTCGGCCACGTGGTCGAGCAGTCCGTCCAGGGTCCTGCCCTCGCCGCCGATGAAGCGGGCCAGCGCCCAGCCCGCCAGCCCCAGCGCCAGCAGCAGCAGGGTGCTGAGGATGGCGACGGCGAGCGCGTCGTGCTTCTGGTGAAGGCGGGTCAGTTTCGGCGCCAGCACGTCGACCAGCGAATACAGCAGCAGTCCCGACAGCAGCGCCGCCACCAGGTTGGCCTGCAGCACCATCCAGAGCGCCAGCGCGCTGAGCGCGTAGGCGACCGTGCCGACATGGGCCCAGGCCGGCAGCGGGGTGCGCGGCGATGGGGTGGGATCGGGTTCCGTCATGCGTTCTCCAAATGGGGATGGGGTACCGATGTGCCGGCACCGTCTCTCTGCAACGATTGTCGGTGGCGCCGGAGCCGAAGGCAAGGCCGCCCGGCTGGCGCCGCGGGTCGGGTTTGCGCGATGATGTGGCTAGTCCACTGCAGGAGCCGATGTGCCAGCCCAGACACTGCCTGCCCCCGCCCTGTCCTGCGACGCCGTCCGGCCCGGCGCGATGGCCGCGCCGCGCGGAGGCTGAGCGCCATGGCCTTCACCCGCACCGTGGGCCTCGAGCGCCACGTCTTCGCCGACCTCAAGACCCTGCTGGCCAAGGCCGGTCCGGCGCGCTCCGGCGACAGCCTGGCCGGCGTGGCCGCCGCCAGCGAGGCCGAGCGCATGGCCGCGCGCCTGGCGCTGGCCGACCTGCCGCTCGCGCATTTCCTGGCCGAGGCCGTGGTGCCCTACGAGGACGACGAAGTCACCCGCCTGATCATGGACAGCCACGACCGCGCGGCATTCCGCGAAATCGCCTCGCTGACGGTGGGAGACTTCCGCAACTGGCTGCTGCGGCACGAGACCGACGCCGCCGTGCTGGCGCGCGTGGCGCCGGCCATCACGCCGGAGATGGCGGCGGCGGCCAGCAAGCTGATGCGCAACCAGGACCTGGTCTCGGTGGCGCGCAAGTGCCGCGTGGTGACCCGCTTCCGCAATACCATCGGCCTGCCCGGCCGGCTGTCGGTGCGCCTGCAGCCCAACCACCCGACCGACGATCCGAAGGGCATCGCCGCCGCCATCGTCGACGGCCTGCTGTATGGCTGCGGCGACGCCACCATCGGCATCAACCCGGCCTCCGACAGCCTGCCCGCCATCGTGGCCCTGCTGCGCCTGGTCGACGCGCTGCGCCAGCGCTTCGACATTCCCACCCAGTCCTGCGTGCTGACCCACGTCACCCACACGCTGCGCGCCATCGAGCAGGGCGCGCCGGTGGACCTGGTGTTCCAGTCGGTGGCCGGCAGCCAGCGCGCCAATGCCGCCTTCGGCATCGACCTCGCGCTGCTGGCCGAGGCGCGCGCGGCGGCGCGCGCGCTGGGGCGCGGCACGGTGGGCGACAACCTGATGTACTTCGAGACCGGGCAGGGCAGCGCGCTGTCGGCCAATGCGCACCACGGCGTCGACCAGCAGACCATGGAGGCGCGCGCCTATGCGGTGGCGCGCGCGTTCTCGCCGCTGCTGGTCAACACCGTGGTCGGCTTTATCGGGCCGGAGTACCTGTATGACGGCAAGCAGATCATCCGCGCCGGGCTGGAGGATCACTTCTGCGGCAAGCTGCTGGGCCTGCCGATGGGCTGCGACGTCTGCTATACCAACCATGCCGAGGCCGACCAGGACGACGTCGACACGCTGCTGACGCTGTTCGGCGTGGCCGGCATCCACTTCATCATGGGTGTGCCGGGCGCCGACGACATCATGCTCAACTACCAGAGCACGTCCTTCCACGACGCCCTCTACCTGCGCGAGACGCTGGGCCTGCGGCCGGCGCCCGAGTTCGAGGCCTGGCTGCAGCGCATGGGCCTGGCCGATGGCAGCGGCCGCCTGCTGCCGCCGGGCAGCCGCCAGCCGTTGCTGCGGCTGGCGCATGAGCTGTGAAAGGCGCTGCGAAGCTGCCCCGATGCGCCCCGATGCGCCATGACAAGCCCCGAGAGGAGCCCACCGTGACCACGTCTTCCCCGTCCGATATCCCGCCTGCCGGCGCAAGCGTACCCATTTCTGCGTCCGCCCCGGAGCCGGGCGCCGCCGGGTCCGGGGCCGCGCCGGACGAAGCCTGGCAGCGCCTGCGCGCCTTCACGCCGGCCCGCATCGCGCTCGGCCGCGCCGGCCACAGCCAGACCACGGACACCGTGCTGGCCTTCGGGCTGGCGCATGCGCAGGCGCGCGACGCGGTGCACGCGCCGCTGGCGCGCGCGGCCATCGGGCAGGCGCTGGAGGCCGCCGGCTTCGCCCGCCTCGACGCGCACAGCGCCGCGGCCGACCGCCAGCAGTACCTGCGCCGCCCCGACCTGGGCCGCCGCCTCGACCCGGCCAGCCGCGCCCGGCTGGCGGCGGCACGCGCCGTGCCGGGGCCCGACGTGGTCTTCGTGATCGCCGACGGCCTGTCCGCCGTCGCCGCCGAGCGCCATGCGCTGCCCCTGCTGCAGGCCGTGCGGCCGCTGCTGCCCGGCTGGCGCTTCGGGCCGGTGGTGGTGGCCGAGCAGGCACGCGTGGCGCTGGGCGATGAGATCGGCGCAGAAATGGGTACGCTTCAGGTCGTGATGCTGATCGGCGAGCGTCCCGGCCTCAGTTCGCCGGACAGCCTCGGCATCTACCTGACCCATGGTCCGCGCGTCGGCCGCACCGATGCCGAGCGCAACTGCATCTCCAACGTGCGCCCGCAGGGGCTGTCCTACGCCGAGGCGGCGGCGCGGCTGGCCTTCCTGCTGCGGGGCGCGCTGGCGCTGGGACGCTCGGGGGTGGACCTGAAGGACGATAGCGGGCCGGGCGCGCTGGTTCCGACCGTACCCGTATCGCGCTGACCCGCGCTGACCCGCGCGCGGGCCGCGGGCCGCGGGCGGCAGGGGCCGGCCGGCGTCCTCAGGCCATGTCGAACACCCGTCCCGGATTGAGGATGCCGCGCGGGTCCAGCGCTTGCTTGAGCGTGCGCATCAGGGCCAGCTCGGCCGGCGTGCGCGAGTGGTGCAGGTAGGGCTTCTTGTGCAGGCCGATGCCGTGCTCGGCCGAGATGCTGCCGGCGAATTCGCCGACCACGCCATAGACCAGGGCCTCGATCTCCGCCTCGGGAAAGCTTGCCGCGGTGGCGCCGGGCAGGTGCACGCTGACATGCAGGTTGCTGTCGCCGACGTGGCCGAAGTTGACCAGCTCGGCCCGCGGCCAGGCGGCCAGCACGCGGGCGCGCAGGGTGTCGGCGAAGGTGCCGATGGACCCGATCGGCAGGCTGACGTCGAAGGCGGCGTTGGGAGCCCAGCGTTGCGGGAACTCGGCCACGGCGTCGCGCAGCGCCCACAAGGCATCGGCCTCCTTCTGGCTGGTGGCCAGCGCGGCGTCGGCGATCAGGCCGGCTTCCAGCGCGGCTTCGAGCAGGGCTTCGAAGGCGGCGCCGTCCTGGGCGGCATCGTCGCCCTGCAGGTCGAGCAGCACGTAGAAGGGGTGGCCGGCCGGCAGCGGGGCGCGCATGCCGGGCACGCGGCCGGTGACGATGCCGTAGTAGTCCGCCCACATGACTTCGAAGGCGGACAGCCGTCCCGACAACCGCCGCTGCGCCAGGCGCAGCAGCGCGACCACATCCTCGTAGCGTGCCAGCGCGCACAGCGCCGTCTGCGTGCAGGCCGGCAGCGGCGCCAGCCGCAGCACCGCGCGCGTGATGACGCCGAGCGTACCTTCGCTGCCGACGAAGAGCTGGCGCAGGTCGTAGCCGGCGTTGTTCTTCTGCATCTTGTTGAGGGCGCTGAGCACGGTGCCGTCGGCCAGCACCGCCTCGAGCCCGAGCACCTGCTCGCGCGCCATGCCGTAGCGGATCACGCGGTTGCCGCCGGCATTGGTGGCGAGGTTGCCGCCGATCTGGCAGCTGCCGCGCGCGCCCAGGTCCAGCGCGAGCAGCCAGCCGGCCTCGCGCGCGGCCTCCTGCGCGGCCTGCAGCGTGGTGCCGGCGCGCACGGTCATGGTGCCGGCCTGGGGATCGATTGCCTCCACGCCGCGCAGGCGTTCGAGCGATAGCACCAGTTCGCCGCCGCGCGGCGTGGCGCCGGCCGCCAGCCCGGTCAGGCCACCCTGCGGCACCACCGGCTGGCCGTAGCGATGGCAGGCGGCCAGCACGGCCGCCACTTCGCCGGTGTCGCGCGGCCGCGCCACCGCGAGTGGCGGCTGTGGATCGAGCGGGGCGTACCAGTCCTTGCGGAAACGCATCTCGATGTCGGCACCGGCCTGCAGGCCGGCGGGGTCGAGGCGGTCCCGCAAGGCCTGCAGCAGCGAGGCGCGGTCGGAGGACATGAGAGTGCTGGGCATGGCGGGCATGGTCGAGGTGGCAGCGGAGGTGGCCGCGCGCCCGGGATGGTCCCATGGCGCGCAGGACGGTCGCAGATGCTAGGCCGCCGCGGTGGTCCGGTTAAGAGCCAATCGGCGCCGGCCGCATGGCGCCACCTCGGGGTGCCGGCCTGGGGCCGCCCTCAGGCCCCGCTCCAGGCCTCCCGGTTGATGGTGGCGGCGCCCAGCACCGGGCGCGGCCGCTGCGTGCGCGCCAGGTGTTCCAGCGCGGGTTCGATCACCTCGGCGAGCTTGTGGAAGGCGGGGCCGATGGTTTCCTCGGGCACGCAGGCGTAGCCCAGCAGCAGGCCCTGCTGCGGTGTCGAGGTATCGCTGTAGTAGCGCGACAGCGGGCGCGCGGACAGCCCCTGGGTGCGGGCCGCCATGCTGATGCCGAGGTCGTCGGTGCCCGCCGGCAGGTGCATCACCATGTGCAGGCCGGCCTCGTGCGTGGAGGTCGGCCAGTCGGCGCCGAAGCGGGTGGCGATGGCCTCGCGCAACAGGCCCTGGCGCTGGGCATAGCGCTGGCGCATGCGGCGGATGTGGGTCGCGTAGTGTCCTTCCTCGATGAATTCGGCCAGCACCGCCTGCTGCACCAGCTGGCCTTCGCGGAAGAGCTCGGACTGGGCGGTGGCGAAGTGCGGGGCGAGCGGCTTGGGCAGCACCATGAAGCCCATGCGCAGGCCCGGGAACAGCGTCTTGGAGAAGGTGCCCATGTAGATCACGCGGTCGTGCTCGTCCAGGCCCTGCAGCGAGGCCAGCGGCCGTCCCTCGAAGCGGAACTCGCTGTCGTAGTCGTCCTCCACCAGCCAGGCGCCGCGCTGGCGCGCGTACTCCAGCAGCATGCGCCGCCGCGGCAGGCTCATCACCATGCCGAGCGGGTACTGGTGCGAGGGCGTGACGAAGATGAAGCGCGGCGGGTCCTGCAGCATGGCGGCATCGGGCGCGATGCCTTCCTGGTCGACCGGTACCGGCAGCGTTTCGATGCCGGCGTTGGTGAGCAGGCTGCGCGTGCCCCAGTAGCCGGGGTCCTCCATCCACGCCTTGTCGCCCGGGTCGGCCAGCAGCCGCCCGATCAGGTCGATGGCCTGGTGGATACCCGTGGTGAGGATGATCTGGTCGGGCTCGCAGCGTACCGAGCGCACCAGGCGCAGGTGTTCGGCCAGCACGCGCTTGAGCGGCGGGTAGCCACCGTTGTGCGCATACGTCAGCAGCTCGGGGCGCGGCGCGCGCCAGACCTTGTTGAGCAGCCGCGCCCAGACCGCGTGCGGGAACAGCGAGACATCGGGCACGCCGGCGACGAAGGCACCCCATTGGCGATCGGATGCACTGGCGTGGGACACGAGATGCTGGCCGCGCCGGGAAAGGGTGAATCGGTTTGGATTTTGCTGCACTGCGGGCACTGGCGTGGTGCCACTTTGCGCCTTACCGTGGTGCAGTGCACTGTGGTCGGGAAAACTATGCGACACGAAGGTGCCACTTCCCGTCGAGGCCGTGACATAGCCCTCGGCGAGCAGTTGCTCATAGGCATAGAGCACGGTGTTGCGCGAGACCCCGACTTCCTTCGCCAGCATGCGCGAAGCGGGCAGCTTGCTGCCCGCCACCAGCGTTCCGGCAAGGATTTCCTGCCGGATGATGTCGTAGAGCTGGCGGTTCATATGCGCCCCGTTTTTATCCACGGCGCCGCCCGCCGGCCGTTCCAGACGCTGCAGCAGCAGTTCCGACAGAATCGTTTCCTTCAAAGTGGCACCTGATGAAATCGGAAATATGGACCTACCTATGGTACCAACCTTGCGTTAATTTTCCAGCGACTTGTTCCTTGCCGTCGCGTTGCGACGGTCCCTCTGATCTTCCCGGGCCTGGCCCGGACAGCCAGTGGAGTCCCCCATGCAAGACGCTGCCAGCCACGCGCCCGCGAGTGCCGTGACGCTGCCCACCGAAGCCATCGCGGCCGCCGTGCGGGCGCTCACGCCGTACATGATCGAGACCCTGTCGCAGCTGGTGGCGGCGCCCAGTCCCTCGGGGCAGGAGCAGCCGGCGGTGGCCGTGATGGAGCGCGCCTTGCAGGACCTGGGGCTGGAGCCGGAGCGCATCTACCTGAACTCCGATTCGCTCAAGCACCTGCCGCTGTTCTCGCCGCCCTGCTGTCCCGACGGCGGCCGCTACAACCTGCTGGCGGCCTACCGCCCGCCCGTGCCGGGCGGCCGCTCGGTGCTGTTCAACGGCCACCTCGACGTGGTCCCGACCGGTCCGGACGCGATGTGGCGCCAGTCGCCCTACGCGCCTTTCGTCGAGGACGGCTGGCTGTACGGCCGCGGTGCCGGCGACATGAAGGCCGGCATCGTGTGCGCGCTGGCCGCCTTCAAGGCGCTGGACGCGCTGGGCGCGCGCCCGGCGGGCGCGGTCGGCTTCAATGCGGTGCTGGAGGAAGAGAACACCGGCAATGGCGCGCTGGCCACGGTGGCGGCGCTGCGCAGCGCGGTGGGCGCGGGCAAGCTGGCGTCCTTCGACACGGTGGTGATCCCCGAGCCGCTGGGCGAGTGCCTGATGAGCGCGCAGATGGGCGTGTTCTGGATGTTCGTCGAGCTGACCGGGCGCCCGGCGCACGCGGCCTACATGACGTCGGGCGTCAATCCGGTCGAGGCCGGCATCGCCGTGGTGGCCGGCCTGCGCGAGCTGGAAGCCGAGTGGAACCTGCCGCAGAACCGTCCCGCCGCCTATCGCGAGCATGCCCACCCGATCAACTTCAACCTCGGCCAGATCCATGGCGGCGAGTGGAATTCCTCGGTGCCGTGCACCTGCACGCTGGGCGTGCGCATCGGCTTCTATCCGGACATGGACGTGAACGATGCCAAGGCGCGGGTCGAGGCCTGCATCCGCGCCACGCTGGCGCGCCTGGACAGCAACCTCGACCTTGCCATCCGCTATGAGGGCTTCCACGCGCCGGGCTGCGAGTTCGATCTCGACACGCCCAGCATGGCCGCGCTGGGCGAGGCCCACCGCAAGGTCCACGGCGAACCGGTGCGGCGCCAGGCCACCACGGCCACCACCGATGCGCGCCACTTCAAGCTGATGCTGGAGACGCCCGTGACCTGCTACGGGCCGGAGGCACGCAACATCCACGGCATCGACGAATCCGTCTCCATCGACAGCATGGTGCGCGTGACCACCACGCTGGCGCAGTTCATCCACGACTGGTGCGGCGTCGAGCCCGCCGGCGTGGCCGGCTGAGGCGCCCCTGAGGCGCTCCTGAGGCGCCCGATGGCGAGCCTTGCCGTCACGCGGGGCCGGGCGGGCATGTCCCGCCGCGGCTTTACCCGGATTCCGACGACTCCGACGACTTCCACGCACCCACTCAGAGGGAACTGAACGATGACATTCCATTCACCACTGCTGAAGCAGCGGCTGGGCGCGCGCCTGGCCTCGATGGCGCTGGCGCTGGCCGGCATCGGTTTCGCCGCGCTGGCGCTGCCGGCCGGCAACGCCGCCGCCCAGACCGTCGGCGGCACGTTGTCCGGCATCGTGCAACCCGAGCCGCCCACGCTGATCAGCGCGATGAACTCGCAGGCGCCGACGCAGTACGTGGCCGGCAAGATCTACCAGAGCCTGCTGACCTACGGCCCCGACCTGAAGCCGCGCCCCGAGCTGGCCAGGTCCTGGAAGATCTCGCCCGATGGCCTGACCTACACCTTCGAGCTGCAGAGCGGCGTGAAGTGGCACGACGGCAAGCCCTTCACCTCGGCCGACGTGGTGTTCTCGGTCGACAAGATGCTGCGCGAGGTGCAGCTGCGCGCGCGCGCCATCATCAACAAGTACATGGAGTCGATCCGCGCGGTCAACGACACCACCGTCGAGATCAAGCTCAAGGAGCCGTTCCCGCCCTTCATCTCGATGTTCGAGGCCGGCACCATGCCGATCATGCCCAAGCACCTCTACGAGGGCACCGACTACCGCAACAACCCGGCCAACCAGAAGCCGGTCGGCACCGGTCCCTTCATGTTCAAGGAGTGGAAGAAGGGCGCCTATATCAAGCTGGTGAAGAACCCCAACTACTGGAAGAAGGGCAAGCCCTACCTCGACGAGCTGGTGTTCTACGTGATCCCGGACTCCGCCTCGCGCGCGGTCGCCTTCGAGAAGGGCGACGTGCAGGTGCTGCGCGGCGGCGACGTCGACAACGTCGACGTCAAGCGGCTGCGCGCCCTGCCCAACGTGGACTACACCACCAAGGGCTGGGAGATGTTCGCGCCGATGTCCAACCTGCTGATGAACACGCGCAAGCCGCCCTTCAACAACGTCAAGGTGCGCCAGGCGGTGATGCATGCGCTCAACCGCAAGCTGATCGTCGACAACATCTTCTTCGGCATGGGCAAGCCGGCGGTGAGCCCGTTCTCGTCGACCACGCTGTTCTTCGACAAGAACATGCCGGCCTACGACTTCAACCTGAAGAAGGCGCGCGAGCTGATCAAGGAGTCGGGCGTCAACGTGGGCCAGTACCCGGTCAAGATCCTGTCGTCGTCCTACGGCGCCAACTGGGACCGTCTCGATGAGTACATGAAGCAGATGCTCGAGCAGCTCGGCTTCAAGGTCAGCATCGAATCGGCCGACGCCGGCACCTGGTCCAGCCGCGTCAGCAACTGGGACTTCGACCTGACCGCCACCTACACCTACCAGTACGGCGATCCGGCGCTGGGCGTGGAGCGCCTCTATGTGACGCGCAATATCGTCAAGGGCACGCCGTTCGCCAACGTGCAGGGCTACAGCAACCCGCAGGCCGATGAACTGTGGGCCAAGGCCGGCGCCACCATGGACCCGGCCGAGCGGCAGAAGATGTACAGCCAGGTGCAGCAGATCCTGACCACCGACGTCGCCGCCGGCAACCTGTTCGAGATCGAGTTCCCCACGCTCTACCGCAAGAACGTGAAGAACCTGGTGACGACCGCGATCGGCCTGAACGAGTCCTTCGACAACGTCTCGATCGAAAAGAACTGAGCGCGGGACGCGCGCGCGGTCACCGCTGCGCGCCTGACCCGCCTCCTCGCCGGGCCGGCTGCGGCCGCGCCCGGCGCGAACGGCAGGTGTCCGCCGTCGCCCCGCCTCGTGCCGGGGCACGGCGGGCACGGGCCAGACCTTGCCGCGTGGAGTGAGCCGTGAACTTCCTCTCCTTCCTTTCCGCCCGCCTTGCCAAGGCCATCGTGGTCGTGCTCGGCGTGGTGATCATCAATTTCTTCCTGATCCGCATGGCGCCGGGCGATCCCGCCACCGTGCTGGCCGGTGAAGCGGGCGCGGGCGACGCCGCCTTCGTCGGGCAGCTGCGCGAGCAGTTCGGCCTGGACAAGCCGGTGCTGACCCAGCTCGGCATCTACCTGAAGGGCGTGGCCACGCTCGACCTCGGCTACTCCTACCGCAACCACCTGCCGGTGCTCGACCTGATCCTGGACCGGCTGCCCGCCACCTTCCTGCTGATGAGCGGGGCCTTCCTCTTCTCCATCGTGATGGGCGTGATGCTGGGCGTGGTGGCGGCGCGCACCCGCTACGAGAACCGAAGGCGCTGGGTCGACAGCGCGGTCATGTCCGGCGCGCTGCTGCTGTACGCGACGCCACTGTTCTGGCTGTCGCTGATGGCCATCATCCTGTTCTCGGTGGTGCTGGGCTGGTTGCCGGCCTTCGGCATGGAAAGCGTGGGCGCGGGCTACACCGGGCTGGCGCGCGCCAGGGACGTGGCCCTGCACATGGTGCTGCCGACCATCTCGCTGGGCTGCTTCTTCATGGCCGTGTACGTGCGCCTGACGCGCGCCTCGATGCTGGAGGTGATGGGCATGGACTTCGTCAAGACCGCGCGCGCCAAGGGCGTGCCGGCCGGCCGCGTGGTGCGCGTGCACGTGCTGCGCAACGCGCTGCTGCCGGTGGTGACCTTCGCCGGCATCCAGCTCGGCCAGATGGCCGGCGGCGCGGTGCTGACCGAGACCGTGTTCTCCTGGCCCGGCATCGGCCGGCTGATGTTCGATGCCCTGCTGCAGCGCGACTACCAGCTGCTGCTCGGCATCTTCTTCGTCACCTCGGCGCTGGTGGTGTTCTTCAACCTGCTGACCGACATCCTCTATCGATTCATCGACCCGCGCATCGCCGTGGGTGCCAAGGGAGCCGCGGCATGAAATCCTTCCTGCTTCGCTACAGCCGCAACTACGGCGCGGTGGCGGGCCTGCTCGTGCTGCTGGCGGTGATCGCGCTGGCCGTGCTGGCGCCGCTGGTCTACGAGGACTCGCCCTGGCTGATGGTGGCCGAGCCGCTGACGCGGCCCTTCACCGATGGGGCCTATCCGTTCGGCACCGACATGCTGGGCCGCGACATCACCGCCGGGCTGGTCTACGGCGCGCGCGTCTCGCTGCTGGTGGGCGTGATCTCCACCGGCGTGGCGCTGGTGTTCGGCATCCTGATCGGCTCGGTGGCGGGCTACTGCGGCGGCCGCGTCGACGATGTGCTGATGCGCTTCACGGAGTTCTTCCAGACCATCCCGCAGCTCGCCATGGCGGTGGTGATCGTGGCCATCTTCAACCCGACCATCTATTCCATCGTCGGCGCCATCTCGGTGGTGTCGTGGCCGCCGGTGGCGCGCCTGGTGCGCGGCGAATTCCTCACGCTGAAGCAGCGCGAGTTCGTGCAGGCCGCGGTGGTGATCGGGCAGAAGCCGCTGCGCATCATCTTCACGCAGATCCTGCCCAATGCCATGTCGCCCATCATCGTCTCGGCTTCCTTCATGGTGGCCACCGCCATCCTGACCGAGTCGGCGCTGGCCTTCCTGGGCCTGGGCGACCGCAACATGATGAGCTGGGGCTTCATGATCGGAGCGGCGCGCACCATGATCCGCGAGGCCTGGTGGATGAGCGTGTGGCCCGGCGTGGCCATCCTGCTGACGGTGCTGTCGATCAACCTGATCGGCGAGGGCCTGAACGACGCCATGAACCCCCAGCTGCGCCGCCGCGGCGAGTAGGAGACCCACGCCATGCATCTGATGCAAGCCAATCTAGGCGCCAACCCGGCCACGCGCGACGGCGCGGCGCCGCTGCTGTCGATCCGCGACCTGTCCATCGCCCTGCCCGCGGGCGGCGACCGGCCCTACGCGGTGCGCGACGTGTCCTACGACCTGCACGCGGGCGAGATCCTCTGCATCGTCGGCGAGTCGGGCTCCGGCAAGTCGATGAGCGCCAACGCCATCATGGGACTGCTGCCGTCCTACCTGAAGCCGGAGCGCGGCCGCATCCTGTTCGAGGGGCGCGACCTGCTGGCGCAGGACGAGGCCACGCTGCTGGGCATGCGCGGCAAGGACATGGCCATGGTGTTCCAGGAGCCGCTGTCGGCGCTCAATCCGGTGATGACCATCGGCGAGCAGATCGCCGAGGTGATGCGCGTGCACCATGCCTATCCGGGCGAAGCCTGCCAGCGCCGCGTGCTGGAACTGCTGGAGTTCGTCGGCCTGCCCGATCCGGCCGCGCTGGTGCACAGCTACCCCTTCCGCCTGTCGGGCGGCCAGCGCCAGCGCGTGGTGATCGCCATGGCGCTGGCGCTGGAGCCCAAGCTGCTGATCGCCGACGAACCCACCACCGCGCTCGATGTCACCACGCAGGCGCAGATCCTGGCGCTGATCCAGCGCATCCAGGCCGAGAAGGGCATGGGCGTGATGTTCGTCACCCACGACTTCGGCGTGGTGGCCGAGATCGCCGACCGCGTCGCGGTGATGGAGAAGGGCGTGCTGGTCGAGGCCGGGCCTGCGGCCCAGGTGCTGAACCATCCGCAGCACCCCTATACGCGGCGCCTGATCGCGGCGGTGCCGCACGGCCGCGCCGGCGACGGTGCCGAGGCGCGGCGCAAGGAGGAGGTGGTGCTCGACGTGCGCGGCCTGCGCAAGACCTATGTCTCCGGCGGCGGGCTGTTCGCGCGCAAGCGCGTGGTGCACGCGGTCGATGGCGTCAGCTTCTCGGTGCGGCGCGGCGAGACGCTCGGCATCGTCGGCGAGTCCGGTTCGGGCAAGTCGACCATCGGCAAATGCCTGCTGCGCCTGACCGATATCGACGGCGGCGAGCTGCATTTCGACGGGCAGGATATCGCCCGCCTGTCCGAGCGCCAGTTCCGCCCGCTGCGGCGCGACGTGCAGATGATCTTCCAGGATCCTTTCGCCTCGCTCAACCCGCGCCATACGGTGGGCCGCATCATCAGCGACGGCCCGGTCGCCAACGGCGTGCCGCCGGCGCAGGCCGAGGCGCGCACGCGCGAGCTGCTGGAGCTGGTCGGCCTGGAGGCGAGCGCCTTCGACCGCTACCCCAACCAGTTCTCGGGCGGGCAGCGCCAGCGCATCGGCATCGCGCGGGCGCTGGCGCTGGAGCCCAAGCTGCTGGTGGCCGACGAATCGGTCTCGGCGCTCGACGTCTCGGTGCAGGCGCAGGTGCTGGCCCTGCTCGATACGCTGCAGCGCAAACTGGACATCGCCCTGATCTTCATCACCCATGACCTGCGCGTGGCGGCGCAGATCTGCCACCAGGTCATCGTGATGCACAAGGGCAAGGTGGTCGAGTCCGGCCCGCCGGACCAGATCTTCGATGCCCCGCAGCACCCGTACACGCAACGCCTGATCGGCGCCATTCCCGGCAAGGAGTGGGACCCGTCGGCGATCCGCGCCGCCGCCTAGGCGACGGCATGCCCCCACCGCCAATCCACCATTCCGCTAATCCAGCCGAACCCGACCCATGGGAGCCTCACAGATGAAGAATGCCGAACTGGTCCGCCGCAAGGACGCCGCCACCCCGCGCGGCGTCGGCGTGATGTGCAATTTCTACGCCGAGCGAGCCGATAATGCCGAGATCTGGGACGTCGAAGGCAAGCGCTACATCGACTTCGCCGCCGGTATCGCCGTGCTGAACACGGGCCATCGCCATCCGCGCCTGGTGCAGGCCATCGAGCGCCAGCTCGCGCGCTTCACCCATACCGCCTACCAGATCGTGCCCTACGCCAGCTACGTGGAGCTGGCCGAGAAGATCAATGCGCGTGCGCCCGGCCGCTTCGCCAAGAAGACGGCCTTCTTCACCACTGGCGCGGAGGCCGTGGAGAACGCCATCAAGATCGCCCGCGCGGCCACCGGCCGGCCCGGCGTGATCGCCTTTTCGGGCGGCTTCCACGGCCGCACCATGATGGGCATGGCGCTGACCGGCAAGGTGGTGCCCTACAAGGTGGGCTTCGGCCCCTTCCCGGGCGAGGTCTATCACGCGCCCTATCCCTGCGAACTGCATGGCGTCACGGTGGAGGACTCGCTCAAGAGCCTGCAGCACCTGTTCAAGGCCGACGTCGATCCGCGCCGCGTGGCGGCCATCATCTTCGAGCCGGTGCAGGGCGAGGGCGGCTTCAACGTGGCCCCGCCCGCCTTCGTCGAAGCGCTGCGCGCCCTCTGCGACGAGCACGGCATCCTGCTGGTCGCCGACGAGGTGCAGACCGGTTTCGGCCGCACCGGCAAGCTGTTCGCCATGGAGCACTACGGCGTGGTGCCGGACCTCACCACCATGGCCAAGAGCCTGGCCGGCGGCATGCCGCTGTCGGCCGTGTGCGGCCGCGCCGAGGTGATGGACGCGCCGGCGCCCGGCGGCCTGGGCGGCACTTATGCGGGCAACCCGCTGGCGGTGGCCTCGGCGCTGGCCGTGCTGGACGTGCTGGAAGCCGAACAGCTGCCGGCACGCGGCGCGCTGCTGGGCGAGCGGCTGGTGGCGCGGCTGCAGGCCCTGCAGCCGCGGGTGCCGCAGATCGCCGAAGTGCGCGGCCTCGGCGCCATGGTGGCGGTCGAGTTCCGCCAGGCCGACGGCAGCCCGGACGCGGCCTTCACGCGCGAGGTGCAGAACCGCGCGCTGGAGCGCGGCCTGCTGCTGCTGTCGTGCGGCGTGTACGGCAATGTGATCCGCTTCCTGTTCCCGCTCACCATTCCCGACGGAGTGATGGAGGAAGGACTGGATATCCTGGCCGACGTGCTGACGCGCTGACGCCAACCGCACCGGAGCAAGCAGATGACGAGAGCCCAGGCAGTGCCGACCGTGCAGGTCGACAACGAACGCGTGACGGTGACCGAATGGCGCTTTGCGCCGGGGGCCGAGACCGGCCATCACCGCCACGGCTACGACTATGTGGTGGTGCCGATGACGAGCGGCCCGCTGCGCCTGCAGACACCGGCCGGCGAAGTCACCAGCCAGCTGGTGGCGGGGCAGGCCTATTACCGTCCGGCAGGGGTCGAGCACAACGTGATCAATGCGCACGAGGGCGAGTGCGTCTTCGTCGAGATCGAGATCAAGCGCCCGCCCGCCGATGGGGCGGCATCATGAGCGAGGGCGCAGTGACCGTGGCGACCGCAGCGGGCACGGCGCCGCTGCGCGAGCGCAATGGCGGGCAGATCCTGGTCGAGCAGTTGCGCATCCAGGGCGTCAAGCGCGTGTTCCTGGTGCCGGGGGAGAGCTACCTGCCCTGCATCGATGCGCTGCACGACCACCAGGATGCGATCCAGCCCATCGTCTGCCGCCAGGAGAGCGGCGCCGGCTACATGGCGGAGGCCCACGGCAAGCTGACCGGCGAGCCCGGCATCTGCTTCGTCACGCGCGGGCCCGGCGCCACCAATGCCAGCATCGCCGTGCATACGGCCTACCAGGACTCGACGCCGATGATCCTGTTCGTCGGCCAGGTGGGCAACGACTTTGCCGAGCGCGAGGCCTTCCAGGAGATCGACTACCGCCGCATGTTCGGCCAGATGGCCAAGTGGGTGGCGCAGATCGACCGTACCGAGCGCATCCCCGAGTTCATCGCGCGCGCCTTCGCGGTGGCCACCAGCGGGCGTCCCGGCCCGGTGGTGCTGGCGTTGCCGGAGGACACGCTGTGGGGCAAGGCCAGCGTGCCCGACATGCCGCGCTACCAGCGCGCGCGCAGCGCGCCGGCACCGGCTGCGCTCGATGCGCTGCAGACCCTGCTGGCCGGCGCGCGCCGGCCCTTCCTGCTGGTCGGCGGCTCGGGCTGGACGGCAGCGGCGCTGCGCGACCTGGAGACCTTCGCCGAGCGCTTCGACCTGCCGGTGGGCGTGGCCTGGCGCCGGCTGGAGTGCTTCGACAATCACCATGCCAACTATGCCGGCCATGTCGGCTGGGGCATGGACGATGCGCTGCGCGCGCGTATCCGCGACGCCGACCTGCTGATCGCGGTCGGCACACGCATGGGCGAGGCGACCACCGAGGGCTACACGCTGGTGCAGAGTCCGCTGCCGCGGCAGACCCTGGTCCACGTCTATCCGGATGCCGGCGAGCTGGGGCGCGTCTTCCGCGCCGAGCTGCCGATCGCCGCCGACGTGGTGTCCTTCGCCGCCGCGGCGGCGGCCCTGCGCCCGGCCGCCGAACCCGCCTGGCGCGGCCTGGCGCGCGCCGCCCATGCCGGATTCCTGGCCCACCAGCAGGCCCGGCCGGCGCCGGGGCCGCTCAACCTCGACCGGGCGGCCTGCGTGGTGCGCGAGCGCCTGCCGCGCGATGCCTGCCTCACGGTTGGCGCCGGCAACTATGCGCTGTTCCCGCACACCTACTACCGCTTCCAGGGGCCCGGCACCAGCCTGGCGCCGACGGTGGGCTCGATGGGCTACGGGCTGCCGGCCGCGATCTCGGCCAAGCTGGAATACCCGCAGCGCACCGTGGTGTGCTACGCCGGCGATGGCTGCTTCCAGATGAACCTGCAGGAGCTGGGCGTGGCGATGCAGTACCGGCTCGGCATCGTGCTGCTGGTCTTCAACAACGGCATGTGGGGCACCATCCGCGCCCACCAGGAACGCGAGTTCCCGGGCCGCACCATCGCGCTGGAGTTCGACAACCCCGATTTCGCCGCGCTGGTGCGCGCCTACCGGGGCCACGGCGAGGTGGTGCAGAGCGACGCCGAGTTCGGCCCGGCGCTGGAGCGCGCGCTTGCCTTCGCGCAGGAGCACAGCCTGCCGGCGCTGATCGAGATGCGCTACGAAGCGGATGGCATCGCTCCCGGACAGACCTTGTCCGGCATCCGTGCGGCGGCGCTGGCGCAACGGGCGCCGGCCGCCGTGCCCTGAGGCGCACCGCCCGGCACCGTGCGGTGCCGGGCGGGCACCTGCCATGGCGCGGGCCGCCGCCGGCCCGCGCGCTTACCAAGAGAACACCACAAGATGCGCGCTTTCTTCTCGGATGACCAGTTGTTGCACCAGCCGCGCCAGTTCATGCGCGCGGGACGGCTCTGCGAGCCGACCGACGTGCCCGCGCGCGCCGCCGCGCTGCAAGGCGCGCTGGCCGGCCGCGGCATCGCGCTGGCGGCGCCGCCGGACTACGGTCGCGCGCCGCTGGAAGCCGTGCACAGCCCGGCCTACCTCGACTTCCTGGAGCAGGCCTATGCCGATTGGCAGGGCCTGGCCAAGCCCGGCTTCACTCCGGGCATCGAAGTGCTGCCCAACCTTTCGCCCTACCACAACGGCCGCATCGAGCAGGGACGCCGCCCGCCATGCCCGGCGGATTCGGTGATCGCGCGCGCCGGCTACTATCTCGGCGACCTGAGCTGCCCGCTCGGCCCGGACAGCTGGCGCGCCATCCTGCGCTCGGCGCATAGCGCGGTGGCGGCGGCGCAGCATGTGTGCGAGCCGCAGCACCGCTGCGGCCTGGCCTACGCGCTGTGCCGCCCGTCGGGCCACCACGCCCACAGCGACCGCGCCGCCGGCTTCTGCTACGTCAACAACTCCGCCATCGCCGCCGAGACGCTGCTCAAGCGCTTCGGCAAGGTGGCGGTGCTGGACGTGGACGCCCACCACGGCGACGGCACCCAGCAGATCTTCTACCAGCGCGCCGATGTGATGACGATCTCGCTGCATGCCGACCCGTCCGGCTACTACCCGTTCTACAGCGGTTACGCCCACGAGCGCGGCTACGGCGCCGGCTACGGCTACAACCTCAATTTCCCGCTGGCCCACGGCACCGAGGACGCCGGCTTCCTGGCCGCGCTGGACAGCGCGCTCGACGCCCTGCGTGACTACCGCCCGCAGGCCCTGGTGCTGGCGCTGGGCTTCGACACCTATATGCACGACCCGATCAGCGTGCTGCGCCTCGGCATGGACGCCTACCGCGGCATCGGTGCGCGCATCAATGCGCTCGGCGTGCCCACCGTGGTGGTGCAGGAGGGCGGCTACGAGGTCGACGCCATCGGCCTGGCGCTCGATGCCTTCCTGTCCGGCTTCATGCCGGTGGCGGCCTGAAGCAGCGGGCCGGGGGCGCGGAGCGCTCCGGCCCGGCACAGAACCACAGCAGGGGCGCCGGCCCGGCGCCCGATTTGGAGCCCCTTCATGACGAATCTGCAGATCAATGGACAGCGGCTGTGGCAGTCGCTGATGGACCTGGCAAGGATCGGCGCCACGCCCAAGGGCGGCAATGCGCGCCTGGCGCTGACCGCGCTCGACGGGCAGGGGCGCGACCTCGTGTGCGGCTGGATGCGCGAGGCGGGCCTGACGGTCACGGTCGACCAGGTGGGCAATATCTTCGGCCGCCGCGCCGGGCGCAATGCCGCGCTGGCACCGGTGATGACCGGCAGCCATATCGACACCCAGCCGACCGGCGGCAAGTTCGACGGCTGCTTCGGCGTGCTGGCGGGCCTGGAGGTGATGCGTACGCTCAACGACCACGGCATCGAGACCGAGGCCCCGCTCGAGCTGGCGATCTGGACCAATGAAGAGGGCACGCGCTTCGTGCCGGTGATGATGGGCTCGGGCGTGTTCGCCGGCGTTTTCCCGCTGCAGACCGCGCTGGAAGCCACCGACGCCGAAGGCAAGCGCGTCGGCGACGAGCTGCGCGCGATCGGCTACGCCGGCGCGGCCGAAGTGGGCGGCCGGGCGCTCGGCGCCTATTTCGAAGCGCATATCGAGCAGGGGCCCATCCTGGAGGAGCAAGGCAACGTGATCGGCGTGGTGACCGGCTCGCTGGGCCTGCGCTGGTACGACGTGACGGTCACGGGCATGGAGGCGCACGCCGGCCCGACGCCGATGCCGATGCGGCGCGATGCGCTGTTCGGCGCCACCTTCCTGATGCAGGAAGTGGTGCGCATCGGGCGCGATTTCGCCCCGCACGGGCGCGGCACGGTCGGCGTGGTCAACGTGCATCCGGCTTCGCGCAACGTGATTCCCGGGCAGGTCCGCTTCACCGTGGACCTGCGCCATGAGGATGCCGCGCAGCTCGCGCAGATGGACGCGCGTTTCCGTGCCGCCTGCGAGGCGCTCGCCGCCGGCGACACCACCGGCACCGCGCTCGACGTGACGGTGCAGGACGTGCAGTATTTCGCGCCCACGCCGTTTGCGCCGGAACTGGTGGCGCAGGTGCGCGCGCAGGCCGCCGCGCGCGGCTACGCGCACCAGGACATCGTCACCGGCGCGGGCCACGACGCCGTCTACATCGCCGGCGTGGCGCCGACGGCCATGATCTTCGTGCCGTGCAAGGACGGTATCAGCCACAACGAAGTGGAAGATGCCCGGCCCGAGCACCTGGCGGCCGGCGCCGACGTGCTGCTGGGCGCGATGCTGGCGCAGGCCGGGTCATGAGCGGCGCGGCGCGCGGTGCGCCGGCCGAATGGCGCACCGGCGCCTGGATCTTCCTGTGCGTGGTCGCATTGTTCGCCACCGTCGATGCCACCGCCAAGCACCTGGTCGGACGTTATCCCGCGCCCTTCCTCAATGCGGTGCGCTATGCGGCCACCTTCGCCGTGGCGCTCGGCATGCTGGCGGTGCGCGGCCGCGCGCGCTGGTGGGACACGCCGCACCGCGCGCTGCTGGTGGTGCGCGGCCTGATGCTGGCAGTGGTGGGCACCTGCTTCATGACCGCGTTGCTGTGGATGCCGCTGGCCGAGGCCACGGCCATCTACTTCATGGCGCCGCTGCTGGTGGTGGCGCTGTCGCCCTGGGTGCTGGGCGAGCGCGTCGGCGCGCGCCAGTGGCTGGCGGTGGTGGCGGGCTTCGCCGGCATGCTGCTGATCGTGCGCCCGGGTGGCCGGCTGCCGGCGCTCGGTACCGCGCTGATGCTGGCCGCGGCGCTGGCCTATGCGCTGCTGCAACTGCTGACGCGGCGCATGGCGGGCCGCGTCGACGCCGGTGTGCAGTACGGCTTTGCCGCGGTGATCTGCCTGCTCGCCACCGGCGTGCCGGCACCCTTCTTTCCGCCGGCGGCCTGGCCGGGCCTGGCCGACTGGTGCGCGATGCTGGCCATGGGCCTGATGAGCGCCGCCGCGCAGGTGCTGCTGATCTTCGCGCTGCAACGTGCGCCGGCTTCGACGCTGGCGCCGCTGAACTATTTCCATCTGCTGCTGGCGCTGCTCTACAGCGCACTGTGGTTCGGTCGCTGGCCCGACGGCGTGGCCCTGGCGGGCATCGGCCTGATCATGGCCGCGGGCTTGAGCCTGACGCTGCCGCGGCGTACTTCCCCGTCACTGCCAGAGATGGCGCGTCGATGACACCCCGCGGGCCCGGCCCCGGGGTCCGTGGACCGCCGGAGCGGCGCGTGCGGACGGCGTCGCCGCGTGGCGGGGATGGCACGTTGCTTGCGGCGCATGCCGCAGCGCCGCCGCGGCGCACCGTCCGGGCGCAGCGCCCGGCGTGCCGCGGCGGGCGACCCCATCCGCGGGCGGGCATGGTGCCGGCCCCATGCCAGAGGGAGGTTTCCATGTTTGCATGTCTCGCATCCGCCCGTGCCCTGCCGCGCGGCCTGTGCCGCGCCGGCATTGCCGCGCTGATGATCGCCGCGTCCGGCGCGGTGCCGCCCGCGTCCGCGCAGGTGGCCAAGGAATGGCCGAGCCAGCCGGTGCGCATCATCGTGCCGTTCCAGGCAGGAGGTGCCACCGACCTGATCAGCCGCTATCTCGGCACCGGTCTCGGCCAGATCTTCCAGCAGCCCTTCGTGGTGGAGAACCGGCCGGGTGCCGCCGCCATGATCGGCAGCGACCTGGCGGCGCGCGCGCCATCCGACGGTTACACGCTGCTGATGTCGGGACCGGCCTCGATGGTGACGAACCGCTTCCTCTACAAGAAGCTGAGCTACGACCCGGACGCCTTCGAGAAGGTCGCGGTGGTGGCCGACACGCCCAATATCCTGCTGGCCAGCCCCGCGCTGCCCTTCCGCACCTTGCCGGAAATGATCGCCTACGCGAAGGCCAATCCCGGCAAGCTGACCTATGCATCCTTCGGCACCGGCACGACCTCGCATATCGCCGGCGAGATGCTCAAGGCCGAGGCCGGCATCGACATCGTGCACGTGCCCTACAAGGGCGCCGCCGAGGCCTTGCCCGCACTGCTGTCAGGCCAGGTGTCGCTGTACTTCGACACCATCATGACCGGGTTGCCTTACGTGAAGGCCGGCAAGCTGCGTGCGCTCGGTGTGACGCGGCGCGAGCGCTCGCCGATGGCGCCGGACGTGCCGACCATTGCCGAGCAGGGCTATCCCGGCTTCGATATCGCGCCGTGGTACGGCATCGTCGCGCCCAAGGGCACGCCGGCGGCGGTGGTCGGCAAGCTCAATGCGGCCGTCAACCGCCTGCTCAAGGAGCCGGGTTTCCGCGACAAGCTGGCCTCGACCGGTGCCGAGCCGCGCGGTGGCAGCGTGGCGGACTTCCGCGCCATGATCGACGCGGAGGTGCCGCGCACGGAGAAGCTGGTCAAGCAGTCAGGCGTCAGCCTGCAGTAGAGGCGGCGGCGCGCGCCGGCCCATCGGCCGCCATGGCGGTTCGTGGCGGCCCGGTGTGGCTGGCGCAGGGGCGTGGTGGCGCCTACATCATGCGGCGCGCGAAATGCCCGATCTCGGCCTCGCCCATCAGGTCGAGGAAGGCATCCATGCTCATGTGCACCAGGTCCTGGTGGTTGCCCGACTCGAAGTACACGTCGGGATGCTTGAGCAGCGTGTCGTCCATATAGGTGCGCATGCCATAGGCCATCGCCACCGGCGGGATCGCGCCGAGTTCGCAGTCCTTGAACACCTCGCGGATCTCGTCTTCGTGCGCCAGGACCAGGTCGCGGCCGGTCTGCTCGCACAGGGCGGCGATCTGCAGGTGGTGGCTGGCGGGTATCACCGCGGCCACATAGCCCTGGCTGTCTTCCAGCAGCAGGGTCTTGGCCAAGCGGTCTCCGGGAACGTGCGCCGCTTCGGCAGTGGCCATGCTGCTGAGCGTGTAGGGATGGTGGAGCAGGTCGTAGGGGCTGTGCCTGTCGGTCAGGCAGTGCGCCAGGGTGCCAGCCAGTGCCATGATGTGTCTCCTGGCGGCCGTCGCGCGCCGGCGGCGGCCGCATGGCGCAGGGCGAGGGATCGTCCTTGTGCTTCCCTACTATAGTGCCTGCGAGCATGCCCGCGAGGCGCCCGCGGGACGGGGACGGGATGGGGGCGGGACCGGGCGCGCGGCATCGGCGCCCCCCCCCCGCGGGCTTGCTCAGCCGGCGGAGGACGTGGCGGTGCCCGGGTGCGGCCAGACGGCCTGCAGCTCGCTCTTCAGGAAGTTCATCAGGTAGCGCGTGGCCAGCGTCTGGTAGCGGTTGGGCATGGTCAGCATGTACAGCCGGCTGCCGAACACGCTGACGCGGTAGCCCGGCAGCAGCGGGCGCAGCGCGCCGTCGGCCAGTTCCGCGCCGATCGCGTAGAGGGGGAAGATGCCGATGCCCAGGCCCGCCACCACCGCCTCCTTGAGGAAGGCGAAGTTCTCCGAGCTGAGGGTGGGCTCCAGCGCCACCTGCTCGCGCGCCGCGGCGCCGCCGTCGCCGCGCACGCCGAATGCCTTGAGCTTCTGCCCGACCGGCGAGGCGCACACGATGGCATGGGCCTGCAGGTCTGCCAGCACGTGCGGGGCCGGATGGGCGTCGGCATAGCCGGGCGAAGCGCACACCACCCAGTCGACCGCGCCGATCTCGGTGGCCACCACCGAATCCGGTGGGGTCGAGATGATGCGCAAGGCCACTTCCACGTCCTCCGACACGAGGTTGTGGATGCGGTTGTCGAACACCACGTCGAGCACGATGTCGGGGTAGCGCTGCTTGAAGCGGACCAGCAGCGGCGACAGCAGCGAGTGTCCCAGGCCGGTCGGCACCGAGAGCCGTACATGGCCCTGCAGGCTCTTGCCCAGGTTGCTGATCAGCGCGGTGGCGGCAGCGACTTCGCCGAGGATGTTGCGGCCGTGCTCGTACAGCCCGGCGCCCACCGGCGTCGGCTCGACGTGGCGCGTGGTCCGCCGCAGCAGCTGCACGCCCAGTTCTTCCTCCAGGGCGCGCAGGTGGTAGCTGACGTTGGCGCGCGTCATCTTGAGCTTGCGCGCGGCCGCGCTGAGATTGCCGGCGTCGACGATGTCGACGAACAGGCGCAGGGCGTTGAGGTCCATCGGAGGTAAGGAGGGGGAGGGAGCAGCGGCGGCGGCGAGGACGCCGCCGCTTTGTCAAATAATATTATCCATTCTGTCCAATCGATGGTGGATTGTCAAAGCGCGTGGTCGGCGTACCATGATGGGCTACTTTGTCGTAATGGATTGACCGGAGAATCGCCATGGCCCTGGATGCCGAATCCTTCTCGCTGCTGCGCGCCTCGGTGCAGCGTTTCATCGACGAGCGCCTGAAGCCGGCCGAGGACATCCTCGAAGAAACGGACGACGTGCCGGCCGAGATCGTGGCCGACATGAAGGAGATGGGCCTGTTCGGCATCTCCATTCCCGAGAATTACGGCGGCATCGGCCTGTCGATGTCGCAGGAGTGCGATGTGGTCTACGACCTGGGCCACACCGCCTTCGCCTTCCGCTCGGTGTTCGGCACCAATGTCGGCATCGGTTCGCAGGGCATCCTGATGGATGGCACCGAAGCGCAGAAGGAGGACTACCTGCCGCGCATCGCCAGCGGCGAACTGATCATCTCCTTCGCGCTGACCGAGCCCAACGCCGGTTCCGACGCCGCTTCGCTGCAGACCAAGGCCGAGCTGGATGGTGACCACTATGTCATCAACGGCACCAAGCGCTTCATCACCAACGCGCCGCGCGCCGGCGCCTTCACGCTGATGGCGCGTACCGGCGGCAGCGGTGCCTCGGGCATCTCGGCCTTCATCGTGCCGGCCGACACCCCGGGTATCTCGCTCGGCAAGCCTGACAAGAAGATGGGCCAGCGCGGCACCAAGACCTGCGACGTGGTGCTGGACAACGTGCGCGTGCCCGCCGCCAACATCATCGGCGGCGTGCCGGGCGTGGGGTTCAAGACCGCGATGAAGGTGCTCGACCGCGGCCGCCTGCACATCTCGGCGCTGGCCTGCGGCATGGCGCACCGGCTCATCACCGATGCCGTGGCCTATGCCAAGGACCGCAAGCAGTTCGGCCAGCCGATCGCCGACTTCCAGCTGATCCAGGCCATGCTCGCCGACAGCCAGGCCGAGCTCTACGCCGGCCTGTCGATGGTGCGCGACTGCGCCCAGCGCTACGACGCCAAGACGCCCGGCAAGAGCGATCCCGAAGTCAGCATGCTGGCCTCCTGCACCAAGATGTTCTGTACCGAGATGGTGGGCCGCGTGGCCGATCGCGTGGTGCAGATCCATGGCGGCGCCGGTTATATCGCCGAGTACAAGGCCGAACGCTTCTACCGCGACGTGCGCCTGCTGCGCCTGTACGAGGGCACCACGCAGATCCAGCAGTTGATCATCGCCAAGCAGCTGTTGCGCGACTGAGGCGCCGTGGGCACCGTCAAACCCGCCGGTGCGGCGCAGCGCACCACCTTGCGCGCGGTCGTCGCCACCTATCGCGGCGCGGTGCCGGCGTATACGCTGATCGCCACGCCGGCCATGCTGCAGGCCCTGTGCGAGCCGCACCTGCCGGCCCGCGCGGTCGTCGACCCGAGGGCCCGTGCCCACCGCGAGATGCTGCGCGGCTACGTGCGCGACAGCCGTATCGCCTTGCCCGGCGCGGTGGTGGTGGCAGTGGCCGGCGGTCGCATGCGCTGCGAAGCCGACCACCTCTATGTGCTGGAACTGGAGCCGGAGGCCGGCGACCGGCTGATCGTGCTGGACGGTGCCGAGCGCCTGGCGGAACTGGCGCGCAGCCCTTGGGGCGCATGCCAGACCTATGTCTCGGCGGTGCCTTGGCAGGGAGGTGTCGCCCGCGAGGCGGCTGCGGCCGTGGCCGTGGCGTGCGACGGGGGGATGGCCGCGATGCTGGCACAGATGCGCGCGGCCGGAACCACGCCGGCGGTGGCCGCGCCACCGCCCGGCGACGATGCAGGCATGGCCGCGGCGGTCCGCTCGGCCGCCGCACGCTGGGCCAACGCCGCGCGCGTCTGGCACTGATTTCGCGCAGGACCCGGCGCGTCGGCCGGAGACGGCCTGCCGCGCCTGCCATGCCTGTCACGCGCATGCCTGTGGGCGGCGGCGTGGGTGCCGCTGCCTGGCCGCATTGATCCGCTGCGGGCCGCAGCCGGGGTTTGCCGGCAGGCCGGCCGCCATGTGGAAAGAATGGAATCGCGGGATGCGGTGGCTGCGCGCCGGACCGCATGAGCACCGCCTGAGCACCGGCGGAGCCGGCCGTCTCGCCAGCGCAGCCGCATGTCGCGGCGCTGTCAGATCTTCAGAACCTTCCCTTGGATCACCGCATTGGGTCACCGGCCTCAGCCGGGGCCGAAGCTATGGCGGCATCGCGGCGCCCGCCGCATCACTCCGGCCAGACGGCGTCCACGTCGCGCAGCAGGTGGCCGGCCAGGATGTAGTCGCCGAGGCGGCTCGCCTTGGCTTCGAGCTCGAGCAGCTCGCGGTCGGCCAGCGTGCCCAGGTCGAACTGGCAATAGAGATTGCGCTGCCGGAAGGTCGACTTGGGCCGCGCCAGCCCTTCGACCAGGGCTTCACGGGAACGAACGGCGATGCTCTCCTGCCCGCGGTACTGCACCTTGATGCCGCGCTTGTCCCCGAGCCTGCCGAGTTCGACGGCATCCTGCCATCCGGTTTCATAGTCCAGCTCAAGCGCCAGCACGCCTTCGGTGGCGAGAAGCCGGAGCGCTTCCGCCTTGCTGCCAGCTCGCACGATCGACATCCACACCTCTTGTATCGACTTATA
The DNA here is from genome assembly GCF_001854285.1 of Cupriavidus sp. USMAHM13. NCBI lineage: Bacteria > Pseudomonadati > Pseudomonadota > Betaproteobacteria > Burkholderiales > Burkholderiaceae > Cupriavidus > Cupriavidus sp. USMAHM13. The sequence goes on along the minus strand of NZ_CP017752.1, from coordinate 656,040 downwards.
CTGTACGAATATACAGGCAATGCCGGGGTGCCGGCAAGGACTGCAGCCTGCCGGCCGCCGCACGGCGCCCGCCGTGCCGGAGACCGGCCGTGTTCCATCCTCCTCGGAGTCGTGTGAAGAACGGCGCCGGGGCGCCATCCGCCGCCCCATTCTAGCGGTGGCGGGTGCAGTCGATGTGACACCTCCCCCATTGGTCGGGAATGCAAGGCGCAGGTCCGAATCCAGCCAGTTTCCGCCGCGCGGGAGGGTAGGATGAGGCCATGGAACTCGATCCCGACACCTGCTACAAGGCCATTGCCTCGCGCGACCGCCGCTTCGACGGGCGCTTCTTCGTCGGCGTCTCGTCGACCGGGGTGTATTGCCGGCCCATCTGCGCGGTGCGCACGCCCAAGCCGCAGAACTGCAGCTTCTATGAAAGCGCCGCGGCCGCCGAGAAGCATGGCTTCCGCCCCTGCCTGCGCTGCCGGCCCGAGCTGGCGCCGGGGCACGGCCTGGCCGATATCTCGGGGCGCCTGGCACAGGCTGCGGCCACCCTGATCGAAGAGGGCCAGATGGCCGAGAGCGGGGTGGCCGGGCTGGCGCAGCGTGTCGGTGTCAGCGAGCGCCACCTGCGCCGCCTGTTCGAGGCCCAGTTCGGCGTCTCGGTACTGGAATACGCGCAGACCCAGCGCCTGCTGCTGGCCAAGCGATTGCTGACCGACACCGGGATGCCGGTGACCGAGGTGGCGCTGGCCGCCGGCTTCGGCAGCGTGCGCCGTTTCAACGATGTGCTGAAGGCCCGCTATGGCCTGACGCCCCTGGCCATGCGCAAGCGCGCCGCCGACGCGCCGGCGGACCAGTTCGTGTTCGATCTCGGCTACCGGCCGCCGCTGGCCTGGGAGGCCCTGCTCGGGTTTCTCGCCGCGCGCGTGGTGGAGGGTGTCGAGGCCGTCGACGGCGACGCCTACGCGCGTACCCTGGCGGTGTCGAGCGGCCGCCGCACCCACCTCGGCTGGTTGCGTGTCGAGCACGTGCCGGTGCGCTCGGTCCTGCGCGTGACGCTGTCCGGTTCGCTGGCGCATGCGATCCCGCAGGCGCTGGGCAAGGTCCGCCGGCTGTGCGACCTGGGCTGCCGGCCGGACGTGGTCGACCGCCACCTGGGCGTGCTGGCCGACGACCTGCCCGGCATGCGCCTGCCCGGCGCGGTCGACGGCTTCGAGATCGCGGTGCGGGCGGTGGCCGGGCAGGTGGTCTCGGTCAAGCAGGCCCGCGTCATGCTGGCGCGCCTGGCGGCGGCACACGGCCCGCTGCTGCCCCAAACCCATGGGCCGCTGCAGCGCTGCTTCCCGGATGCCGCCACCCTGGCCGCGCTGCCGGCGGGGGCGCTGGCCGCCTGCGGCGTGCCGCCGGCCAAGGCGCGCGCCATCCAGGCCATCGCCGCCGAGGTGGCGCAGGGCCGGCTGCTGCTGGAGCCGCCGGCCGAGCCGGAGCAGACCGTGGCCCGCTTGTGCGCGCTGCCGGGCGTCGGCGACTGGACCGCGCAGTATGTCGCCATGCGCGCGCTCGGCTGGCCCGATGCCTTTCCCGCCACCGACTACGCGCTGCGCAAGGTGCTGGAGGCCGATGGCGTGCGCGCCGTCCAGGCGCACGCCGCCCAGTGGGCGCCCTGGCGGGCCTATGCCGCCGTCCACCTGTGGCGCCGCTATGAGGAGAGCAAGCCATGATCAGCCATCGTCTCATCGCCAGCCCGCTGGGCGACATCCTGCTGCGCGCCGACGGCGCACGGCTGACCGGCGCCTACTTCTCCGGCCAGAAGTACCACCCGGCCGGCGTGGTGCCGACGGCCGCGCCGCCGGCCGCATCGGCCCGCCTGTTCGAGCAGGCGGCGGACGAGCTGGCCGACTATTTCCGCGCCGGCGCGCCGCGCTTCACCGTGCCGCTGGGGCTGGTCGGGAGCCCGTTCCAGCGCCGCGTGTGGCAGGCCCTGCTGGCGATCGCGCCGGGCAGCACGCGCACCTATGGCGAGATCGCGCGGGAGCTGGGGCTGGCCGCGGGGCATGCGCGCGCGGTCGGGGGCGCGGTCGGGCGCAATCCGCTCTCGGTGCTGGTGCCCTGCCATCGCGTGCTTGGCGCCGACGGCAGCCTGACCGGCTATGCGGGCGGCGTGGAGCGCAAGCGCTTCCTGCTGCGGCTGGAAGCCGATGCCGCGGCGGCGCGGTCGCCGTTGCTGCATGCGGCCGCGCTGGCCGCCGCCTGAGGTGGCCTGAGATGGTGCGGGCGGGGCAGCCTGCGCCGGCAGGGGCGACGGCCCCGGACGCGGCCGGCCGGGGCGAGCCGGGCACTGCCACGGTGCGCCTGTTCGTCGCCGTCGACGTGCCGCCGGCACTGGCGGCAGCGCTGCTGGCGACGCTGCCGCGCGACGCCGCCGTCCGCCCGGCGCCGGTGGCGCAGGTCCATCTGACCTTGTGCTTTCTCGGTGCTTGTGCGGCGCCGGCGGTCGCGCAGGTGGAGCACGCGCTGGCCGGTGTGACGTCGCCCGCCTTCACGCTGGTGCCGCGCGATGGCGGCCGCTTCCGCGGCCGCCAGGGCAGTGTGCTCTGGATCGGTGTGGCGGATCCGGCGCCACTGCGGGCGCTGCACGAGGCGGTGCGCTCCGCGCTGCGCGAGGCGGGGCTGTCCTTGCCGCGCGAGCGTTTCCTGCCGCACCTGACCGTCGCCCGCTGCCGGCCCGGCGCGCCGGAACCGCTGCTGCAGGCGTGGCTGGCCGCGCGGCGCGGGGCTGCCTGGCCGGCCGTCGAGGTCGGCCGCTTCCTGCTCTATGCGAGCGAACTGTCTCCGGGCGGCGCGCGCCACCATGTCTTGCGGGCCTTCCCGCTGGCGCCTTCAGGCCAGCTTGCTGAACCCGAGCGCCAGCCCCAGGCTGACCAGGGCTGAGCCGATGCAGCGGTCGAGCAGGCGGGCATGGCGGAGCAAGGCCACGCGCAGTGCCGGCGCGGCGAAGCAGCAGGCCACCAGGCTGAACCACGCCAGGTGGGCGGCCGACATGAACAAGCCATAGCCGAACTGCGCCGGCAAGGGGGTCTGCGCGTCCACCACCTGGGTGTAGGTGCTGACCACGAACAGCGTGGTCTTGGGATTGAGCGCATTGGTCAGGAACCCCATGCGCAGTGCCGCGCGCGCGGGCAGGGCTTCCGGCTCCTGCCGTACCGGCCCGGCGGGCGGCGGGCGGCGCCAGGTCTGGATGCCGATCCACACCAGGTAGGCCGCGCCGAGCAGCTTCACCACGTACAGCAGGCCGTGCGCGTGCTGCATCAGCAGGGTCACGCCGAACATGGTGTAGAAGACGTGGACCTGCACCCCGAGCGCGATGCCCAGCGCGCCCAGCAGGCCCGCGCGGCGGCCGTGCCGGTAACTGTTGCGGACCACCATGGCGAAGTCCGGCCCTGGGCTGACGACCGCCAGCACGGTGATGGCGGCGACGGCGAGTACCTCGGTCGTTGAGCTCATTCTGCTAGTTTCCCTATCCTGTTTCGTTGCCGGCCGGACCCCCGATGGTCTGGCCATCTGTCGATATTCTGTTGACACTCCGGCCGAAGAAAAAGCGAGTTATCCTGCGCCAGATACGTGAGGAAAACTGACATGAAAGAGGGCAGGTCGATGCATTGGCTGGGAGCCATCCGCTTCTTCGAGGCGGCGGCGCGGCATGGCAGTTTCGTGCGCGCCGCCGAGGAACTGCACCTGACCCACGGGGCGGTCAGCCGGCAGATCCGCCAGCTCGAGGAAGTGCTGGGCACGCCCTTGTTCGAGCGCCGCAACCGGGCTGTGCACCTGACCGACGCCGGACGCACGCTCCAGGCCGCGGCCAGCCAGTCGCTCGAACTCCTGGCGGCGGCGGCCGAACGCATCCGCGCCGGCAGCCGTGCGCGTGCCCTGGTGTTGTCCTGCGAGCCGACCATCGCCATGCGCTGGCTGATCCCGCGTCTGCCGCTGCTGGCGGCCAGCCACCCGGACATCGAGGTGCATCTGCTGGCTGCCGGCGGGCCGATCGATTTCTCCCGCAGCGGCGCCGACCTGGCGTTGCGGCGCAATGATTTCCCCTTCGACGCCCGCCTGCACGTGGCGGAGGTGGTGCCCGAGTGGGTGGGGCCCGTTTGCCGGCCGGACCTGGCCGCCGGCGTGGCGGGCGAGGGGGCGCCGCCGCCGCGCCTGCACACGCGCACGCGGCCGGATGCGTGGGCGGCCTGGCAGCGGGCCTCGGGGGCAACGCTGCGCCCGGGTGCAGAGGCCTGGTACGAACACTTCTACCTGAGCCTGCAGGCCGCCGCCGCGGGTCTGGGCTGCGCGCTGGCCTCGCGCCTGATGGCGGCCGACGAGCTGGCCGACCGCCGCCTGGCGGCCCCCTTCGGCTTCGTTCGCGACGGCTCGGCCTACTGCCTGCTGTCGCCGCGCCCGATCGACGGGGATCCCCGCCGTGCTGCCGTGCTCGACTGGCTGCGGGCGCAGGCCCATGCCTGCCAGCCGGCCGCGGCGGGGCTGGCCGAATAGCCGATGCCGGTCGCGGCGTGATTCCGGCACCTCTTTGCTCAAGTTTTGCTCCGGGCGGCCGAAGGCCTAGTGAGGCCTTGCGCGGGGACGGGAAGCACGCTTAACATGCGGGCGCCCATCTCCTTCGCCCGGCTGCGACCCCTCCGGCGCCGCGTCCCCAGGTCCGTGCGCCGTCGAATTCCTAGTGTTTGCGTGAAGTCATGAACTTTGAAGATTCCTCCGAGCCGTCCCAGGCCGAACTCGAACAGGCCTCGGATGAATCGAGCCCGATGTCTGACGAGCGCTACCGGCTCACGCATCCCTCCCAGATCGGCACCGTGCTGCGGGATCTCGCCTGGCAGAAGTGCATCGTCAATGTGCACGCACGCAGCGGCCATGACCTGGTGACGACGGTGTTGCACGTCGATCCCGCCGCGCGCAGCTTCGTTTTCGACTGGTCCCGCTCGGAGACCGAGTGCGAGGCCCTGCTGGAGTCGAGCGAGAATGCGTTTTCCGCCTCGCTGCGCGGCGTGCCGGTGAACTTCGTGATCGGCAAGCCGGCGGCCACCGATTTCCAGGGCGGGCCGGCCTTCGTCGCCAGCTTTCCCGAGAAGCTCTACCACTTCCAGCGCCGCCGCCATTTCCGCGCGCGCACGCTGGTCACCAAGGGCTATAGCTGCGAATTGCGGACACCGAAGGGCCAGGCGATGAAGCTGGACATCGCCGACCTGTCGCTGTCCGGCGTCGGCCTGCGTTCCAAGGCACTGGGCGTGGAGCAACTGCCATCGGGCGCGGTGCTGGAGAAGTGCGTGCTCGATTTCCGCGAACTCGGCAAGCTGACCGTCAACCTGCAGGTCGTCGGCCATTGGGCCGTATCCAGCCAGAACGGCGGCATCTATCACTTCGGCTGCGCTTTCTCCTCGCTCGACGGCCGTCTCGAGAACTTCCTGCAGCGTCTCGTGTTCCAGCTCGAACTGGCGCACCGCGGCTGAGCCCGCCGGGCTCGCGCCGCTCTCCTTCGGGGAGCGGCGACCTTGCGCCGTTCAGGCGGCGATCAGCTTGCCGATCGCCGCGGCCGCCTCGCGCATCGGCGGCAGCAGGCGTCCCACCATCTCCGCTTCCGTCACCTGCTCGGCACGCACGCTGACGCTGATGCCCGCCAGCACGGTGCCCGAGACCGAGCGCACCGGCACCGCGATGGCGCGCAGGCCGGGTTCCAGCTCCTCGTCGATCAGCACGAAGTCCTGCTCGCGCGCGTGGACGAAGCTCGCCTCCAGGTCGGCCCGCGCCACCTTGGTCTGCATGGTGCGGGGACGCAGTTCGGCCCGGGCGAAGAAGGCCTCGAGCGCCGCCGGGGGCTGGTGCGCCAGCAGCAGCCGTCCGATCGAGGTGCAGTAGGCCGGCAGGCGGCTGCCCATGCCGAGCGAGAAAGTGAGCACGCGCTGTACTTCGGAGCGCACCAGGTAAAGGATGTCCGTGTCGTCGAGGATGGCCAGCGCGCAGGTTTCACGGATGGCTGTGCTGAGTCCGTCCAGGATCGGCTGTGCCAGCGAGACCAGCGAGGTGGACGAAAAATAGGCGTGGCCCAGGTGCAGCACGCGCGGGCGCAGCGCGAACTGGCCATCCTGCTGGCTGACATAGCCAAGCTGCTCCAGGGTATAGAGGCAGCGCCGCACCGAGGCGCGCGACAGCTGGGTGCGCTGGGCCACCTGCGAGATGGTCAGTGGGCGCTTGCGCTCGGAGAAGGCCTCCAGCACGGTCAGGCCGCGGGCAAGCGAGAGCATGAAGTTGGGGTCGCCGGCAAAGCCCGCGAGCTGGTCGCTCGCGGGTTTGGCGGCGCGGACGGTGTCGGCCAAGGCTTGGCCGATGCCCAGGCGGCGGGAAGATTCCATGTCCTGTCATGCGCTGTTCGATAATCGCGCAATGGTAAACCGGCTGGTCCGGCTCGGCCAGCCTTTCGCCGTCCCGGAATGACCTGGCGCACGAGGATTGGCCGCTGTCGGGCGGCCAGCACGTCCGCGGCCCCCCAAAAAAAACCGCCGTCAGCGAGGACGGCGAGTGTAAGGGGGGCCGCCGGGATGGGGAGCCCGACGGCTTTTGCAGCATAGATGTCGCATACAAGACATTAAATACAACTTTGGGAGGGACTGAATGTGATGCCGGCTGGGATCGGGGCGCTCGCGCCGTCCAGCCGCCCGGCGCACCGCCGACTAGAATGCAAGCAGTGCTCAATCCCGGTTGGATGAGGGCCGCTGCATACTGGCTGCATTGTGGAGATGACGGCCGCCAATCGCGGCCGGAGCGGTTGGCGCGGGCGGTCTGCCCGGTCCTCGTGCCGGCCCGGGTGCTGCGAGCCCGGAGTTCTCGTGTACGGTTATTTTTTCTGCCAGACGGCCGCGGGGCAGTTCTCGCTGATTCCGCGCGAGCGCGACTGGATGTTGATGCTGGGAAACGGTGTGATGGGGCGTTACCCGGACGCGCAGGCGGCCGTGGATGCTCTGTGGGGCGGGTGCCTGTCCAGCGACGGTGAGGTGCTGGATGCCGGTGCGCTCGGCGTACCGCCCCGCGCGCAGGAGTGGCTGTTCCACATCCTCAGCCGCTGAGTCCGAGCCACCGGGGCCGCGGCTTTCCGGTGGCGCCAGGCGATGCCCGGCCGCGCTGCGGCGCCGGCCGCGGCGCAGTCGAATACCGATCGGTGCGGGCGGCAGCGATGCCGCCTGCGGCTTTGACCTGCCGAATCCGGCATGACGAGGGGAGGCGCGCCATGGGTAGACTAGTCGATTGGACGCGGACGCACACCAGCCGCTTTTTCCCGATCTCGGCCCAGTACACGGGGGAGGGCGGCAGCCAGGTGCGCGTGAGTTGGCTGGCCCTCTCGTCCGCGCGCGACGGCCAGCGCACCTGCGCGGCGGCGCTGCAGTTCGACCAGGATGTCATCGATGCGCTCTATCTCGCTACGCCCGGCGAGCTGGAGCGCATCGGCTGCCGCCTGGCGGACCTGGTGCAGCGCTGGCTGAGTATGGAGGACGTGGCGCGCATGGGCGGCGAGCCGGTCGTCATCCCGGTCGGTGAGCGCCTGTTGGAGCACTGATGGAGCACTGACCGGCGGCGCGGGCGCCCAAGCCGCCGGTCGCCGCCTGCCATTGCCTGCCGCCGCAGGCGCAGGGCGGTATACTGGTCCGGTCTCCATTGTCCCCAGCGCCGCTGGCCGGCCGAATCGCCGCGCGGCGAGTCCCTACCGTGCCAGACCATCCTGCCAATCGCGATCCCCGTCCCGTGCCGCCCGAGCGCCCGGGCGACAACGAATGCTGCCAGAGCGGCTGCGATCCCTGCGTGTTCGATTTCTACGCCGACGAAATGGAGCGCTACCGCGCCGAACTTCGCGCCTGGGAAGCACGCCATCCCGAGCACGCCGCGCACCCGGCCGCCTGACCCATCCCAGAGGCCTGCGCCGATGACCGCGCTGCGCGATTTCCTGCTGCGCCACCCCCGGCTGTTCGTGCTGACGGGGGCCGGTATCAGCACCGATTCCGGCATTCCCGGCTACCGCGACGAACAGGGCGCCTGGCAGCGCACGCCGCCGGTGCTGCTGCAGGATTTCCTCGGCTCGCATGCGGCGCGCCAGCGCTATTGGGCGCGCAGCATGGTCGGCTGGCCGATCGCCGCCGGCGCGCAGCCCAATGCGGCGCATCACGCGCTCGCCGCGCTGCAGGCGCAGGGCAGGGTGGCCGGGCTTGTCACGCAGAATGTCGACGGGCTGCACCAGCGCGCGGGCAGTGCCGGCGTGATCGAACTGCACGGCACCATTGCCAGCGCCTCCTGCCTGGCCTGCGGCGAGCGGCACGAGCGCGCGGGCATCCAGCGGGAGCTGGAGACGCACAATCCGGACTGGCTCGGCCTGCAGGCCGAGGCCGCGGCCGACGGCGACGCCCATCTCGAGTCCGAGCATTTCGGACGGTTCCGCGTGCCGGCCTGCCGCCGCTGTGCCGGCGTGCTCAAGCCCGACGTGGTCTTCTTCGGCGATTCGGTGCCGCGCGAGCGCGTCCAGGCCGCCACGCAGGCGCTGGAGGCGGCCGACGCGGTGCTGGTGGTCGGCTCTTCGCTGATGGTCTATTCGGGCTATCGCTTCTGTGTCTGGGCCGAGCGCATGGGCAAGCCCGTGGCGGCGTTGAACCTGGGCAGGACGCGCGCCGACGCCATGCTTTCGCTCAAGGTGGCCGAGCCCTGCGGCCCGGCACTGACCGCGCTGGTGGCAGCGCTCGCCGCCACGGCCTGAGCGGGCCCTGTGCCCGCTGTGTCGTTGCGCGGGTTGCAGTCGCTCAGCGCGGCTTGATCTGCACGCGGATGCCGTCGTCGGAGACCGTGATCGCGCCCGGTTCGACCTCCTGCCCGCCGACGTGGAGCTGCTCCGGCGTGAAGGTGTAGAGCGGATAGTCCTGCAGCAGCTGGCTGGCCGCGGCCGCGCCGATGGCGTTCAGCGGTTCGCGATACTGCGGCGGCAGCCCGGCGACCTGTACCTGCTGCAGCGTCGGCTGGTCGAGCAGCACCGCCCGCCGCGCGGGATCGTAGCGGATGCCGCTGGTGAGCGCGAGCGAGCCGTCCACCGGTGGCCCGCCCAGCACGGTGTTGGTGAGCCGCGCGTCCACCAGCGTGGTGACACGGTTGGCGCCGGCGTCCAGTGTCAGGCGCGGATGGCTGAGCTGCACGCTGAGCAGTTCGCCATAGCGCAGCGTGGCGGGGAAGCGCTGTGCCAGCGCCCGCTGCAGTTCCTCGCGCGTGAAGGTGTACTCGCCGGTCCAGATGTTGTAGCCGGCCAGGGCCGCCGGCGCCGTGGCGCAGGCGGCAGCGGCCGTGGCGGCGGCGAGGGCGCGCAGGGCGAGGCGGCGCATGGGCCGCTGCGGCGTTTCCAAGAGGGTGGACATCACGGGCGGTGGCGGGGCGGCAAAGGGTTTCGCCAAAGGGTTTCGCGATACCCCGTCTGACCGCGGCGCGGCGCGCGCGTTCCGTGCCGCGCGGCCCGTCGTCCCGGCCGCCGGCGCGGCGGGCCTCGGTTCAGTAGTGCGGCGGGATCTCGTGCTGCGGGCCGGCATGGTCGGCGCCGCCGCCTTGGCGCACCTGCTGGTAAAGGGCGCGGAACTGCTCCTGCAGCGATGCGATCTCCTGCTGCTGCCGCGCCACGGTCGCGTTCAGCGCTTCCAGCAGGTCCTCCTGGAAGGCCAGCTTGATCTCCAGTTCGGTAAGGCGGGATTCCATCACGCGTTCTCCGTTCTCCAACTCACGTCGCCGTGCGGGCGGGCATTGTAGAACAACGGACGCGTGCGCGCTCCGCGTCACCCGGCGAAGCAGGTGCGCGGGCGCCGGCCACGCTCAGGGCGTGTCCGGCGCGACCAGCACCATCCACGATACGCCGAAGCGGTCCGCCACCATGCCGAAGGCCGGCGAGAAGAAGGTACGCCCCAGTGGCATCAGCACCTGGCCGCCGTCGCCGAGCGCATCGAACAGCTTGCGCGCGGCGGCTTCGTCCGGCGTATTGAGCGACAGTGCGAAGCCCTGGAACGCGGGCTTGCCCTCGCAGCGGCCATCCGAGCCCATCACCGTGGTGGCGCCGATACGCATGGCCATATGCATCACCTTGTCGCCTGCGGGGGGCGCCTGCATGCAGCCGTTGCCGGCCTGCGGCTCAGGATTGTCCTGGTAGCGCATCATGGTGATCAGTTCGGCGCCGATGGCGCGCTGGTAGAACGCGACCGCCTCTTCGCAGCGGCCCTCGAAGAACAGGTAAGGCTGGACTTGCATGGGGATCTCCTGGAGCGCACCGTTACCGGTGATGGCCATCGGTGCGGTTTTGTGTACGGCGTACACAAAGATAGGCGTTGATGTGGCGATTGTCCACATTGGCGCGCATGCGGTTACAACTTGCGCAGCTGGGCAGGCCGGGGCGCTTCCACTAGACTGGCGTGCCGCGCTGGCGCTGCCATCACATCGCCGAGGCACCGGCCTGCAGCAGGAAGGAGACAATGTGCGCTACGAACTGACGGACCTGCGCCTGTTCCAGGCGATCGCGCAGGCACAGAGCCTGTCGAACGGCGCCGCGGCCGTGCATATCACGGCATCGGCCGCGAGCTATCGCTTGAAGAACCTGGAGCACGCGCTGGGCACGCCGCTGTTCGTGCGCAGCGCGCGCGGCATGGAGCTGACGCCTGCCGGCGAAACGCTGCTGGTGCACGTGCGCGAGCTGCTGCTCGGCGTCGAGCGCATGCATGGCGAAGTGGGCCGCTTCTCGTCCGGCCTGCGCGGGCATATCAAGCTGCTGGCCAACAGCAGCTCGCTCAACGGTTTCATCATCCCCAGCGTGAGCCGCTTCCTGAGCGCGCATCCCGAGGTCAACATCGACCTGGAAGAGCGGGCCAGCGAGGCGATCCTGGCTGCTGTCGCAGCGCAGGAAGCCGACATCGGCATCCTTGCCGCCGCCGTCGACACGCCGGGGGTGCGCGCGTCGCGCTATGCGGTGGACGAACTGATCCTGGCGGTGCCGCCGGGCCATCCGCTGCTGCGCCTGCCGGGGCTGGCCGCCGGCATCCGCTTCGGCGCGGCGCTCGAGTTCGATTTCGTCTGCATGAGCCGCGCCAGCAGCAACTACCTGTTCTTGCGCGAGATGGCCCAGCGCGAAGGGCGCAGTCCCAACGTGCGGCTGCACGCGCATGGTTTCGAGGCGGTGCTGGCGCTGGTGGAAGCCGGCGTCGGCCTGGCCCTGGTGCCGCGCAGCGTCGCCGCCGAGGCGCTGGCGCAGGCGTGCGTGGGCGCCGTGCCGCTGGCCGAGCCATGGGCCCGGCGCGAACTGAGCCTGATCGTGCGGGCCGACGGCAGGCTGCCGGCTTTCGCCGCGGCCTTTGCGCAGTTCCTGCTGGACGATCCGCGCGTGGCGGCTACGCGCGACGCGCCGGCTGCGTCCACGCCCGCCTGAGGCCGGCAGCGGCCAAGCGGGCGTCATGCCGCCGGTGCGGGCGTCAGCGCTTGCGCTGCAGGAAGCCCTGCATATGCTGCTGGGGCTCGCCGGTGTCGAAGGCGCTGCCGAACTCAGCCACGCTGCGCGCGATCGAGGTGTCGACCGGGGCGTCTTCCCATTCGCGCAGCAGCCGCTTCTGCTGGCGCAGCGCGGTCGGGCCGAAGCCCGCCAGCAGCGTGGCCAGCTGCGCCACCGCCTCGTCCAGCCCGGCCAGCGGCACGACCTTGTGCACCAGTCCCCAGGACAAGGCCTCGGCGGCGTCGCAAGGCTCGCCGGTCAGCAGCATCCAGGCCGCGCGCGCGTTGCCGATCAGGCGCGGCATCAGCGCGGCATGGATCACCGACGGAATGCCCACCTTCACTTCCGGCATGCCCAGCCGCACGTCGTCGGCAGCGATGCGCAGGTCGCAGGCGAGCGCCAGTTCCAGGCCGCCGCCCAGGCACCAGCCCGGCATGCGCGCGATGACCGGCGCGGGGAAGTGACGCATGGCATCGCACAGGCCGCGCAGGCTGCTGATGAAGCGCTCGGCGCTGGCGCGGTCGAGCGCCGCCATCTCCTTGATGTCGGCGCCGCCGACCAGGCCCTTGTCGCCGCTGCCGCGCAGGACCAGCACGCGGATATCGGGATCGGCGGCCAGGGCCGTGACCGCCGCGGTCAGGGCGCGGATCACGGGTGTGCCGAGGATGTTGAGCGAGCCGGCGCCGCAGATGGTCAGGGTGGCGACGCCTTGCGCGTCGATCGCCACGCTGGCGTGGCGGGCGACTTCCTGTTCCGGCAGGTCCTGCGGATCGGGTGCGGTCGATGAAGTCGCTGCGGGGGTGGCGGTCATGCGGGTCTCCTTGGATGCTGCCCGACCCGGGCCGGGCGGGCAGCGGATGCCGGTTGGCGATGGCGCTGCGTCATTGCAGCTTGGCGAAGTGGATATCCTCGACGATCTTGCGCCAGCGCGCATTCTCCGTGTGCACCAGCTCGGCGAACTCCGCGCGCGAGGTCGGGCTGGGCAGCGCGCCCTGCTTCTCGATGGCGGCCACCACGTCCGGCCCGGCCAGCACCTGGCGCACCGCCTGGTTGAGCTGGTCGAGGATGGGCCCCGGCACGCCGGCCGGCACGCCCAGGCCGAACCGGCAGGGCGATGAAGGCATGCAGGTCCTTGGCGGCGAAGGCGGGGTTGACCACCAGCACGCTGGGCACGTCGGCCAGATTGCTGATCGGCGCGAAGTCCTTGACCGGGTCGTAGGGGTCTTCTGGTAGACGTCGGGGTTGACCGCGTGCGAGCTTTCCACCGCCATCACCGGCATGTCAGCTCCGTGTCGATGAACCGTGCGGCGGAGTATAGGGAGCGCCCTCGGCGGCGGGCCAGTCGAGAGTTTTGAAGCGGGCGTTCGCGCGATTCGAACGCCCTGTGGTGGGCGCGTGGCGGGCGTGTGGCGACCTGGCCCGGGGGAGGGAGCCGGCGCGGGGAAGGCGCATGGCCGGCGGCGCGAGCCACGCAGCCGGCCGCCCCTGTTTGGCGCTCCGCCGCGTCCGTGTCACAATTGCGGACTGGCATCCGAAACCGGCTGCTCGCGTTGCCTGGTCCCGCCCGGGGCCGGAAAGCCGGCGTCTGCGCCGCACGGCGGCGGGAAACGCGCCGCAAGAGCCGACAAACTCACACCATCATTGGCGATGACTACCATTCTGCAGCACATTCCGACCGGCCAGCGCGTCGGTATCGCCTTCTCGGGCGGCCTCGACACCAGCGCAGCGCTCCTGTGGATGCGCCAAAAGGGCGCGATTCCCTATGCCTACACGGCCAACCTGGGCCAGCCTGACGAGCCGGACTACTCGGACATCCCGCGCCGCGCCAAGGCGTATGGTGCCGAGGATGCGCGCCTGATCGATTGCCGCCAGCAACTGGTGGCCGAGGGCATCGCCGCACTGCAGTGCGGCGCCTTCCACATCTCCACCGCCGGCGTCACCTACTTCAACACCACGCCGATCGGCCGCGCCGTCACCGGCACCATGCTGGTGGCCGCGATGAAGGAGGATGGCGTCAATATCTGGGGCGATGGCAGCACGTTCAAGGGCAATGACATCGAGCGCTTCTACCGCTACGGCCTCCTGACCAACCCTGGCCTGCAGATCTACAAGCCGTGGCTGGACCAGACCTTCATCGACGAGCTGGGCGGCCGCAAGGAAATGAGCGAGTTCCTGATCGCCAACGGCTTCGACTACAAGATGTCGGTGGAGAAGGCCTACTCGACCGACTCGAACATGCTGGGCGCCACGCACGAGGCCAAGGATCTCGAGCACCTGAACGCCGGCATCAAGATCGTCGAGCCCATCATGGGCGTGCCGTTCTGGCGCGATGACTGCGCCATCAAGGCAGAGGAAGTCACGGTGCGCTTCGAGGCCGGCCAGCCGGTCGCGCTGAACGGCCAGACCTTCGCCAATGCCGTCGAGCTGCTGGCCGAGGCCAACCGCATCGGCGGCCGCCACGGCCTGGGCATGAGCGACCAGATCGAGAACCGCATCATCGAGGCCAAGAGCCGCGGCATCTACGAGGCCCCGGGCCTGGCGCTGCTGTTCATCGCCTACGAGCGCCTGGTGACCGGCATCCACAACGAGGACACCATCGAGCAGTACCGCGACAACGGCCGCCGCCTGGGCCGCCTGCTGTACCAGGGCCGCTGGTTCGACCCGCAGGCCATCATGCTGCGCGAGGCCGCGCAGCGCTGGGTGGCCAGCGCCATCACCGGCGAAGTGACCATCGAGCTGCGCCGCGGCAATGATTACTCGCTGCTGAACACCACCTCGCCGAACCTGACCTACAAGCCGGAGCGGCTGACCATGGAAAAGGGCGAGTCGATGTTCTCGCCGCAGGACCGTATCGGCCAGCTGACCATGCGCACGCTGGACATCGTCGACACGCGCGAGAAACTGGTCAACTACACCAAGGGTGGCCTGCTGACCGGCGGCGACGCCGGGCTGCCGCAGCTGGAAGACTGAAGCATGGGCGGCGGGTCGGGCGGCATGCCCGTTCCCGCGCGCTTGCCCGGCGTCCGCAGGGAGGCCGGGCCGACGCCGCCGGCAGGCTTGCCGGCGGCGTTTTGTTTTTGCCGGCCATCGACCCGTTTCCCTTCCCGTTCCTTCGCCCTCGCCCTCGTCCCGATCCTATGACCACCCCCGCCAGCGACCCGCGACCGGCCGAGCCGGACTTCACGCCCGACGAACAGGCGGCCTTCTACCGGCTGGCGGCGGCGCGGCGCGACATGCGCCATTTCATCGCCGGCGCCCGCGTCGACGAGGCGGTGCTGCGCCGGCTGCTGGAGGCCGCCCACCGCGCGCCGTCGGTCGGCCTGATGCAGCCCTGGCGCTTCGTGCGCATCGTCGACGCCGGCCTGCGCGAGCGCATCGCCGGCCTGGTGGAGCAGGAGCGCCAGCGCACGGCCCAGGCGCTCGGCGCGCGCGGCGAGGCTTTCCTGAAGCTCAAGGTGGAGGGTGTGAGGGACTGCGCCGAGCTGCTGGTGGCGGCGCTGGCGCCCGACGACGGTACCGTGTTCGGGCGGCGCACCATGCCGCGCGAAATGGCGCTGTGCTCGGCCGCCTGCGCCATCCAGAACCTGTGGCTGGCGGCCCGCGTGGAGAACCTCGGCATGGGCTGGGTCTCGATGTTCGAGCCGCAGGCCCTGGCCGCGCTGCTGGGCATGCCGTCCGGCAGCCAGCCCATCGCCATCCTGTGCCTGGGCCCGGTCCATGCCTTCTACCCGGCGCCGATGCTGGAGCTGGAGGACTGGCGGCACGGCCGCCCGCTCGACGCGCTGCTGTCCACCGACGGCTGGGGCGGCTAAGTCCACTGCACCAGAGCATGCGCCCCCGAGCGGCGGTGCTTTCTCTGACGCAGCGGACTAGCGCCCGCGGCCGCGCGTGCCGGCGCTCAGCGCGCCGCGGTGATCCACGTCGCGATCGACTGCACCACCTGCGGTTCGATCCCGTTGTAGCCGTGATAGGCCATGGCCTCGCACGGATCGCCCTGGTTGCTGCCGCCGCTGACCACCACCAGCTCCTTGCGCGACGCGGCCGTGAGCCGGTCCATCAGCATGCCGGTATCGGCCACCGGGCACAGCTTGCAGCCATCGTCCTTGTGGTGCACCACCAGCACCGGTAGCGCCAGCCTGGCCAGTTCCATCTGCGGCACCGCGCGCCCGCGCTCCTCGCGCAGGATGGTCGAGGTCAGCACGATGCCGTCGGGGCCGCCGCCGTCCGCCAGGCGGATGGCGATCGCCGCCACCGACTGCGTGCCGCGGCTGGTGCCGACCAGCCATACCGGCACCTTGGCATGCTCGCGCACCCAGGCGATCACCGCGCGCGCGTCGGCCGCGTGTTCCGCACCCTGCCGGAAGCCGTTCAGGTAGGGCGGGGACAGCCGGTCGCTGGGGGCGTCGACCACCGCCACCGCCAGGCCGGCCGCGGCGAAGTCCTGGCGCGTACGCACCACGAAGTTGCCGGCGCCCCAGCCCATCGAGCCGTTGGGGAAGATGCGCAGGCCGCCGTGGCCGCCCGCGTAGAGCACCACGGCCGCCTTCGGCGCCGCCGGTGCGAGGTAGAGGAAGCGCTGGGTCACGCCGGGGCGGGTGGGGATGTCCACCACCTGCTCGGGTACCTGCGCGCGCGCCGCGCCGGCACTGGCGCAGGCCAGTCCGGCCAGCCAGGCGAGGCGGGCCAGCCAGGCGAGGGCGGCCGCGCGCAGCGGGCGGGACTGGCGAACTGCCTGGCCAAGGGGGGCGGGAGCGGCGACGGGACGGTCGGCAGCAGACATGGAAGACCTCGGCTCGGGAGATGGTCGGCACGCAGCGCGGGCGTGCTTCCCAAGATAGCCCGCTCCTGCGGCGCCGGCAATGCCGCCGTGGCGGCGGCGCGGCGGATCGCCCCGCCCGCGCCTCCTGCAGGCGCGCCCGGCTCGCGGCACAATGCCAGTCGCGGCGGCCGTCTGCCTGTCGTGCACGCCGCGCATTCCCGAACCCCTCTCCAGCACGAACCTGCCATGCCCGAATCGAACATGCCATACCGGCGCCTGGGCGCCAGCAACCTGAAGGTGTCGGCCCTGTGCCTCGGCACCATGATGTTCGCCGACCAGACCGACGAGAGCGAAGCCTCGCGCATCGTGGCCAGCGCGCGCGAACACGGTGTCAACTTCATCGACACCGCCGACGTGTACAGCCGCGGCGCCTCGGAACAGATGGTGGGCCGCCTGCTCACCGGCGACCGCGAGCGCTGGGTGCTGGCCAGCAAGCTGGGCAACGCCATGGGCGCCGGTCCCAATCTTTCGCACTATTCGCGCAGCTGGATCCTGCGTGCGGTAGAGGACAGCCTGCGCCGCCTCGCCACCGATTACCTCGACATCCTCTACCTGCACCGCGACTACGAGGGCGAGAACCTCGAGGAAGCGGTGCGTGCCATGGGCGACCTGGTGCGCGCCGGCAAGATCCGCTACTGGGCCTTGTCCAACTTCCGCGGCTGGCGCATCGCCGAGGTGGCGCGCCTGTGCGAGCAGCTCGGCGTGCCGCGCCCGGTCTGCTGCCAGCCCTACTACAACCTGCTCAACCGCATGCCGGAGGTGGAGATCCTGCCGGCCTGCGGCCACTACGGCCTGGGCGTGGTGCCCTACAGCCCGATCGCGCGCGGCGTGCTGACCGGCAAGTACCTGCCGGGCCAGCAGCCGCCGGAAGGCACCCGCGCAGGGCGTGCCGACCGTCGCATCATGGAGACCGAGTTCCGTCAGGAGTCGCTCCTCATCGCCCAGCAGCTCAAGGCGCATGCCGAGGCACGCGGACTGACGCTGGGGCAGTTCGCCACGGCCTGGGTGCTGGCCAATCCGCTGGTCAGCGCAGTCATTGCCGGGCCGCGCACGCTGGCCCAGTTCGAGGACTACTTCGGTGCGCTGGGCGTGGCGGTATCGCCGCAGGAAGAGGCGATGGTCGATGCGCTGGTGCGTCCCGGCCATGCCTCCACGCCCGGCTACAGCGACCCCAGCTATCCCTTTACCGGCCGCCCCGTGCCGGTGGCCGCGAACTAGTCCGCGCAGTCCGTGCGGCGCCGGGCCGACCACCCCGGTGCCGCCCCCGGCACCCCGGGTGGCACGGCCTCCACCTGTTGCGCGGCCGCGCGCTTCGGTGTGCTTCCGTGCGCGAAAGCACGCGCATTCCTCGCGCCAGCGACGATACTAGTAGCATCATCGATGTCCGTCGCAACGCTGCCGCTGGATTATCGCCGTGCTGCCAAGGGTCCTGAACCGGTCTTCCGCCTCCGCGCGCAGCGCGAAGCGCGAGGCCGCTCGCCGCCCGCCACGGCGGGGCTGGCTGCGCCTGGTGGTGCTGGCCACCACCCTGGGTGGCGTCTACGTCATCGGCCACGGCATCGCCGACGAATTGCGCACCTCGCGCCTGCAGGCCCGCTACCTGTCCCGCCTGGGGCGCGACATCCGCTTCGAGGTGCAGCCGGGGGCCAGTGACAGCATCCGCTTTCCCGACCCCTCGCCTTATGACACCCGCCTGGGCTACGCGCTGCTGCCCGGCATCAGCAAGCGCCTGGCGGCCCGTGGCTACGCGCCGGTGGCGCAGGCGCGCATGTCGGACGACATGCTGCGGGCCATCGACTACGGCCTGTTCGCGCCCTACCCCGAGAAGGACCAGGCCGGGCTGTCCCTGCTGGACTGCAACGGCCTGACCTTGGCCGCGCAGCACTATCCGCAACGCCAGTACGCCGGCTTCGCAGCCGTGCCGACGGTGATGGTCAACGCCCTGCTGTTCGTCGAGAACCAGGGCCTGCTCAATCCCGAATTCCCGGAGCGCAATCCGGCGCTGGACTGGGTACGCTTCTCGCATGCGATCGCCGACCAGGGCCTGCGCCTGGCACTGCGCCACCATGACTCGCCCGGCGGCAGCACGCTGGCTACGCAGATCGAGAAATACCGGCACTCGCCAGAGGGCCGCACGGTCTCTGTCAGGGAGAAGTTCCGGCAGATGGCGTCCGCCTCGCTGCGCGCCTACCTGGAAGGCCCCGACACGCAGGCCGCGCGCGAGCGCGTGGTGGTGGACTACCTGAACACGGTGCCGCTGGCGGCGCGGGCCGGCTTCGGCGAGGTCAACGGCATCGGTGACGGCCTGTGGGTCTGGTACGGCGAGGATTTCGCCGAGGCGAACCGCCTGCTGACCGGCATGGACCCGGTCCATCCCACGCCGCGCGAGGCGCAGGTGTTCAAGCGCGCGCTGTCGCTGATCATCGCGCAGCGCCGTCCCACCTTCCATCTGCGCCGCGACGACACCAACCTGGATGCGCTGACCGGCAGCTATCTGCGCCTGCTGGCCGCCAACGGCAGCATCACGCCCGCGCTGCGCGACGCCGCGCTGGCCCAGCCCCTGGACAAGGCGGCACCGCCGCCGCGGCCGCCGCAGCCGCCCTATGTCACACGCAAGGCGGAGAACCAGTTGCGCGCCGACCTCTCGCACCTGACCGGGATACCGAGCCGCTATGAACTCGACCGGCTCGACCTGCGCGCCACCAGCAGCGTCAACCGCGAGGCGCAGCGCGACATCAGCGCGGTGCTGCAGCGCCTGCACGATCCCGCCGGCGCGCGCGAGATGGGGCTGTACGGCTACAACATGCTGCGTCCCGGCGACGATCCGGGCAAGCTGGTGGCGAGCTTCACGCTGTACGAGCGGGTTGGCAACGCCAGCCTGCTGCGCGTGCAGGCCGACAACGTCGACCAGCCGTTCGACCTCAATAGCGGTGCGCGGCTCAACCTCGGCTCCACCGCCAAGCTGCGCACGCTGGTCACCTACCTGGAGATCGTCACCGAACTGCAGGCGCGCTATGCCGACATGAGCCGCGCCGAACTGCAGGCGGCCAGGCTGGCGCGCAACGACGTGCTGAGCCGCTGGGCGGTCGACTACATGCTGAAGACGCGCGAGGTCGATGAGCGCGCGCTCGAACCGATGCTGGAAGCCGCGCTCGAGCGCAAGTATTCGGGCAATCCGGGTGAGGCGTTCTTTACCGGCGGCGGCATGCAGAGCTTCTCCAATTTCGAGCGCTGGGAAGGCGAGCGCATCATGACCGTGCGCCAGGGTTTCCAGCATTCGGTCAACCTCGTCTTCATCCGCTTGATGCGCGATATCGTGCGCTACGAAGTGGCGCAGGCCCATCCCGATGTCGACCGCCTGATGGAAGACCGTGCCGCGCCGGAGCGGCGCGGCTACCTCGAGCGCTTCGCCGATATCGAAGGCAGTGCCTATATGGCGGGCTTCTACCGGCGCTACCGTCACCTGGACCAGCCGCACCGCATCAGCGCGCTGCTGGATCGCGTGCGCACGCCGCCATCGCATCTCGGTGCGGTGCACCTGGCCGTAGCCCTGCTCAGCGTCGAGCCGTCGCTCGACGAGGCCGGTTTTGCCCGCGTCCTGCGCGCGCGCCTGCCGGCGCTGAAGCTTTCCGACGAAGACATCGACAAGCTGTACCAGAAATACGGCCACGACAAGTTCAACCTCAATGACCGCGGCTACCTGTCGCGCATCCATCCTCTGGAACTGTGGCTGGTCGAGTACCTGGCCGGGCATCCGGACGCCACGCTGGAACAGGTATTACGCGACAGCCGCGCGCAGCGCCAGGAGGTCTACCGCTGGCTGTTCCGCACGCACAGCAAGTTCGGCCAGGACAATCGCATCCGCACGCTGCTGGAACAGGATGCCTTCGCGCGCATCGCGCAGCGCTGGCACCGCCTGGGCTATCCCTTCGATGCGCTGACGCCGTCCTATGCCACCGCCATCGGCGCCTCGGGCGACCGCCCGGCCGCGCTGGCGGAACTGGCCGGCATCGTGCTCGGCGGCGGGCTGGCGGTGCGCACCGCGGCGCTGACTCGGCTGGATTTTGCCGAGGGGACTCCCTACGCCACGCAGTTCGCGCTGCAGGCGCCCACACCTCAACGCCTGCTGCCGCCCGAGGTGGCAGCGCTGGTGCGCCGCTCGATGACCGAGGTGGTGCAGGGCGGCACCGCCAGCTCCATCCGGGATGCCTTCACCGTGGCCGGCCAGCCGCCGTCCGCGCAGCTGGCGGTGGGCGGCAAGACCGGCACCGGCGACCAGCGCTACCAGGTCGGCGGCCCTGGCGGGCGGGTGGTGGCCTCGTATGCGGTGAGCCGGTCGGCGACCTTCGTCTTCGTGCTCGGCGAGCGCTACTTCGGCACCGTCACGCTGTTCGTCAAGGGACAGGACGCATCGCACTACAACTTCACCAGCGCCCTCGCCGTGCACCTGCTGCGCTCGCTTGCGCCGCAGCTCACGGCAATGGCGGGCAGCACGGGCACGGAGCGCGCATTGCTGCGGTGTCCGCGCGAGTGAGGAGGGCTGGCGAGCGGCACGGTGCCGTCGCGCCGGCCAGCGCCTGCCCTCACCCCCGGCCCCTCTCCCGCAGGCGGGAGAGGGGAGCGAACCGGCGCCGCGCGGATCCGATCGTGCTGGAAGGAGCCGCCAGGATGCACCCAAGGCGACCGAAGCAGCCGGCAGGCGAAGCCGGAAGCCTAGGCCGCCTTTTTCGCGTTGATGACCGCTTCGGCCACGCTGGCCGGCGCTTCCGCGTAGTGCTTGAACTCCATCGTGTAGGTGGCGCGGCCCTGCGTCAGCGAGCGCAGCGAGGTGGAGTAGCCGAACATGGTCGCCAGCGGCACTTCGGCGCGCACGATCTTGCCGCCGCCACCGGCGATATCTTCCATGCCCAGCACCATGCCGCGCCGCGAGGTGAGGTCGCCCATCACATTGCCGGTGAATTCCTCGGGCGTCTCCACTTCCACCGCCATCATCGGTTCGAGCAGGATCGGCCTGGCGCGGCGCATGCCTTCCTTGAAAGCCATCGAGCCTGCCGTGCGGAAGGCGTTCTCGTTGGAGTCGACGTCGTGGTAGGAGCCGAACACCAGCGTCACCTTGACGTCCACCACCGGGTAGCCCGCCAGCACGCCGGAATTGAGCGTGTCCTGGATGCCCTTGTCCACCGCCGGGATGAACTCGCGCGGCACCACGCCGCCCTTGATGGCATCGACGAACTCATAGCCTTTGCCGTGCGGTTGCGGCGCCACGTCGATCACCACATGGCCATACTGGCCGCGCCCGCCTGACTGCTTGACGAACTTGCCTTCGACGTCCTTGACCGCTTGCTTGATGGTCTCGCGGTAGGCCACCTGCGGCTTGCCGACCGAGGCCTCCACGCCGAACTCGCGCCGCATGCGGTCGACGATGATCTCCAGGTGCAGTTCGCCCATGCCGGAGATGATGGTCTGCCCCGATTCCTCGTCGGTCTTGACGCGGAAGGACGGGTCTTCCTGCGCCAGGCGGTTCAGCGCCAGCCCCATCTTCTCCTGGTCGGCCTTGGTCTTCGGCTCGACCGCCTGCGAGATCACCGGATCGGGGAAGCTCATGCGCTCGAGGATGATGATCTTGTGCGGGTCGCACAGCGTGTCGCCGGTGGTGGCCTCCTTCAGGCCCACCGCCGCGGCGATGTCGCCCGCGCGTACTTCCTTGATCTCGTTGCGCACGTTGGCGTGCATCTGCAGGATGCGCCCGATGCGCTCGCGCTTGCCCTTGCCCGGGTTGTAGACGGTATCGCCCGAGTTGACCACGCCCGAGTAGACGCGGAAGAAGATCAACTGGCCGACGAAGGGATCGGTCATGATCTTGAAGGCGAGCGCGGAGAACGGCTCGTCGTCGCTCGGATGGCGCTCCGCCTCCCGGTCGTCCTCGGTGTGCCCGAGGATGGCGGGCACGTCCACCGGCGACGGCAGGTAATCGATCACCGCGTCGAGCATGCTCTGCACGCCCTTGTTCTTGAACGCGCTGCCGCACAGCATGGGCACGATCTCGTTGGCGACGGTGCGCTTGCGCAGGCCGGCCTTGATCTGCGCTTCGCTCAGGGACTCGCCGGACAGGTACTGCTCGAGCAGTTCCTCGCTGGCCTCGGCGGCGGCCTCGATCATCTTCTCGCGCCAATGCTGCGCGGTCTCCAGCAGCTCGGGCGGGATCTCGACGTACTCGAAGCGCACGCCCTGGCTTTCGTCATCCCAGACGATGCCCTTCATCTTGACCAGGTCGATCACGCCGCGGAACTGGTCCTCGGCGCCGATCGGCACCTGGATCGGTACCACATTGCCCTTCAGGCGCTCGACGATCTGGCCGTGCACGCGGAAGAAGTCCGCGCCGACGCGATCCATCTTGTTGACGAAGGCCAGGCGCGGCACCTTGTACTTGTTGGCCTGGCGCCAGACGGTCTCGGACTGCGGCTGCACGCCGCCGACGGCGTCGTAGACCATGCAGGCGCCGTCGAGCACGCGCATCGAGCGCTCGACCTCGATGGTGAAGTCGACGTGGCCCGGGGTGTCGATGATGTTGATGCGATGCTCGGGATAGTTGCCCGCCATGCCACGCCAGAATGCCGTGGTGGCGGCCGAGGTGATGGTGATCCCGCGCTCCTGCTCCTGCTCCATCCAGTCCATCGTGGCCGCGCCGTCGTGCACTTCACCGATCTTGTGGTTCACGCCGGTGTAGAACAGGATGCGTTCGGTCGTGGTGGTCTTGCCGGCATCGATATGGGCGCTGATGCCGATGTTGCGGTAGCGTTCGATCGGTGTTTTGCGAGGCACGTTTGGCTCCTGGGGTAGCGGCTCGGACTGCTGAGATAGCGTAGCACTTTCGGAGTTTTCCGGTGCAAGGCTGGGCACATTCCCATGATCGCCGCATGTCATGCCGCCTGCCCTTGCACGCCGGGGCGCGCCGGTCTACCACTCGGCTTGCGCCAGCGCCTCCACCAGTGCGCCGATCTTCAGGGAACACTGGCGCGAAGGCGGATAGACCAGCGAGACCTGCCGGCCCGGACCTTCGAAGGCTTCGAGCACGGGCACCAGCCGTCCCGCGGCAATGGCGTCACGCGCCATGAAGGCCAGCACCTGCACCACGCCATGGCCGAGCACTGCTGCATCGACCAGTGCATCGGGCGCATCGAAGGTGAGCTTGCCTTCGACCGGCACGCTGAAGGCCCCGTCGGCGCGCGCGAACAGCCAGTCCTCCAGCCGGCCGGTGCGCGCGCAGCGCACCGTCAGGCAGTTGTGCCGCGCCAGGTCTTCGGGTTGCGCCGGCGTACCGTGCGCGGCGAGGTAGGACGGCGCCGCCACGGTGACGCGGCGCGCCATGCCGAGCGTGCGCACCACGATGCGGCCCTCGGGAACGGGGCCCATGCGCACCGCCGCATCGAAGCCCTCCTCGCTGAGGTCGACCATGCGGTCGGTCATCACCGACTCGATGCGCAGCGCGGGGTGCTGTTCGGCCAGCCGGGCGATCAGCGGCAGCAGCACGACGCGGCCGAGGCCGGCCGGCATGCTGAGCTTGAACGGCCCGGACGGGGCGCAACGGCGGTCCACCAGCAGCTTTTCCGCCTGCTCGAGTTCCGCCAGCAGCGGCGCGCAGCGTTCGTAGAAGAACTGGCCGTCGGGCGTCAGGCCGACGCTGCGCGTGGTCCGGTGCAGCAGGCGCACCCCCAGCTCGGCCTCGAGGCGGCTGATGGCGCGTGACAGGCCGGGCTGGGTCATCTGCAGCGATGCCGCCGCCAGCGTGAAGCTCCTGGCCTCGGCCACGCGGATCAGCATCTTGACGGCATTCAGGTCCATGTCTGGGTCATCGCGGAAGGCGCCGGAGCCGCCCGGGCGCGGGCGGCATGCCGACCCCTGGTTCGATGCACGGATTCATGCATCAAAGCATAGGTGAAAGCAAAGATAACGTATTTATCATTCTAGAGGCATGAGACAGACTCTGCATCCGTCACTTTTTCGGATCGACCCACCATGACCGTCCCGGCTACCCGACCTGCGCCGGCCGCCGCCAGCCTGCCGGCGGGCGCGCTGACCGTGCTTGCCATGGCCCAGCTCATCATTGCGCTGGATGCCACCATCGTCTTCGTTGCCCTGCCCGAAATCGGCGGCGCCCTGCGCTTCTCGGCACAGCAGCTGCAGTGGGTGGTGAGCGCCTACACGGTTGCCTTCGGCGGCTTCCTGCTGCTGGGCGGGCGCGCCACCGACCTGCTCGGGCGGCGCCGCATCTATGTGCTGGGCCAGGCGCTTTACGCGCTGGCATCGCTGGCCGGGGGCGTGGCCACCGACCAGGCCCTGCTGATCGCCGCGCGCGCGCTGCAGGGCATCGGCGGTGCCATGCTGTTTCCAGCCACGCTGGCGCTGATCCATGCCTGCTTCGCCGAAGGGCCCGCCCGCACGCGCGCATTCGCGGTCTGGAGCGCGGCCTCGGCGGTCGGGCTGGCGCTCGGCTCGCTGCTGGGCGGCGTGCTGACCGAGTGGCTGGGCTGGCAGGCCATCTTCCTGGTCAACGTGCCGCTGGCCGGCGGCTGCGCGCTGGCCGCGCTGCGCTGCCTGCCGGCCGACGGCCCGCCGCTGCGCGGGCGCCGCTTCGACGTGGCCGGTGGGCTCACCGTGACCGCCGGCGGCACCCTGCTGGTCCTGGCCCTGGTGCAGGGCCCCGAAACGGGCTGGGATGCGCCGGGCATCATCGGCAGCATCGTGCTGGCCTGCGCCCTGCTGGCAGCCTTCGTCGCCATCGAGCGGCACAGCCCCGATCCCCTGGTGCCGCTGCGCATGTTCGGCCACCGCAAGCTGCGCCTGGCCATGCTGCTGACCTGCGTCTTCATGGCGAGCTTCGGTGCGCAGTACTACTTCCTCGCGCTGTACTACCAGGAGGTCTATCGCTACAGCGTGCTGCAGGCCGGCCTGGCCTTCCTGCCGCCGACGGTGCTGTGCACGGCCGGCATCCATTGCGCCGAGCGCATGCTGCTGCGCGCGGGCGAACGCGCCACCCTGCTCGCCGGCTTGCTGGCCGGCGCGGCCGGCACGGCCTGGCTGTGCCTGGCGCTGCCGGGCGGTGCCGGCTACTGGCGCCTGCTGGCGCCGATCATGCTGCTGAGCGTGGGCCAGGGGATGACCTGGACCGCGATGTGGGTGACGGCCGGCAGCGGCGTCGCCGTACACGAACAGGGCGTGGCCTCCGGCATGGCCTCGATGAGCCAGCAGGTCGGCGGGGCCCTGGCACTGGCCGTGCTGGTGGCGGTGGCGAATGCCGGCAGCGCGGGGCTGGATGGCGAGGCGCTGCGCCAGGCGCAGGCGCATGGCATCGAGCGGGCCTTCTGGGGCATGGCGGGGGTGTTGCTGCTGGGCGTCGCGATCGCCGCCCGCCTGCGCCGGCCGGCCCCGCTGCGCGGCGGTACCGCGGCCGGCTGAGGCGGCTCTCCGCCGCCGTGCCGTGCCGCGGCATCAGCGCGTCATCGGCGGTCGATCAGCAAGCGGCCGATCAGCGGTCCGCCGGCGCACGCGGCGCCAGCCGGGCCAGCAGGGCGGCATGGTCCGGGTAGGCGGCCAGCAACGCCGGCATGTCGGCCAGCTCGAACTCGGCGAACTCGAAGCCGGGCGCCACCGTGCATCCGGCCAGCGCGAAGCCGTCCGGATCGGCGCCGGCATCGGCGCGCTCGGCGGCGAACCAGCTGCCCGCCGGCACCACTGCCTGGAACACCGTGCCGGGATGTGCCAGAGCGTTGCCCAGGTGCAGGGTGTGCACGCCACCGTCCGGGTCGAGCACATGCACGTCGAGCGGGCCGCCGGCGTAGAAATGCCAGACCTCGTCGGAACGGATGCGGTGCCAGGCCGAGTGGGCCGTGCCGCACAACAGGTAGTAGATGGCGGTCGAGGCGTGGCGCAGGCCTTCCTCCACGGCGCCCTCGCGCCGCACGCGGCGCGGATCGCGGTGGGTCTCGCGGTAATAGCCGCCCTCGGGGTGCGGCTGCAGCGCGAAGCGTGCGATCAGTTCCGGGATGACGGGCACGGGTGGTTTCGGTGTCATCGGGGCTGTGGTCCTTGGTGCGCTTCCTCCCCCGTCGCCATGACCGGCCCATCTCGTGGTTCGTCATTCGAACGAGCGGAAGAAAAATCTGACTAGAGAAGAAGAAAGGTCTCGTAGATCGTGCAATAGCGCCTTTTTAAACTCGGGCCTTGCATACCAATGCAGGTATTTCCGACCGACCCGCTCGACCTTTCGGGCATTTCAAAGGTGACGATTCTATGACGACGATCCTGATCGTGGACGACCATCCCGCCCTGCGGATGGTGATGAAGGCGCAATTGGAGCAGATACTGGGCGTCGGCAACATCCTGGAGGCCGACAACGGCCAGGCGACCGTGGAGGCGGTGCGCCAGTATGCGCCGGACCTGGTGGTGCTGGACCTGGACATCCCCAAGATCAACGGGCTGGACGTGGTGCCCCGCCTCAAGGTCATGCAGCCGGAAATCCGCGTGCTGGTGGTGTCCGGCCAGGACCAGTCGGCTTTCGCCACGCGGGCCATGCAGGCGGGGGCGCAAGGCTTCGTCAGCAAGACGCAGGACATCAAGGAGATCGTCCGTTGCGTCGAGGCCGTGATGGCCGGATACATGGTCTTCCCCGACCTGAGCCGCACCGGCGCCGCGGTGCGCGGCGCCACGCCGGACGACGAGCGCCTGCGCCGCCTGTCCGACAAGGAAGTGGTGATCCTGCAGATGCTGGCCAAGGGCCTGACCAACAAGTCCATCGGCGAGGCACTCTTCATCAGCAACAAGACGGTCAGCAGCCACAAGGCGCGCATCATGGTCAAGCTGCAGGCCACCTCCCTGGTCGAGCTGGTCGACTTCGCGCGGCGCTGCAAGATCACCGCCTGATGCCGGCGCGGCGGTGCGGGCGGCAGCGGGGACACATTCAGGGAATTTGATCTCCTCGTGCAAGGCGCAAGCGTGCAAGCGCCGCGCGCCGCTGGCACACTGAGGCCTCGTTCCCGGCGCGGCCGGGGCGTGCTGCGCGGGAGAGTGTCGTGGGTGATTTGCAGGGCTTGCTGGAAAGCCATGGGCTGATGCTGGTATTCCTCAACGTGCTGGCCGAGCAGGCCGGCCTGCCGGTGCCCGCCTATCCGATGCTGTTCGTGGCCGGCGCGCTCGGCATGCAGGACGGCGGCCCGTCCATCGGCGCCGTGCTGGCGGCGGTGATCGCGGCCTGCCTGATCGCCGACACGGCCTGGTACCTGGCTGGCCAGCGCCTCGGGCAACCGATGCTGCGTACCGTCTGCCGCGTGTCGATCTCGCCCGACAGCTGTATCCGCCAGACCCAGTCGGTCTATCTCAAGCTGGGGCCGCGCTCGCTGCTGTTCGCCAAGCTGCTGCCCGGCGCCGGCGCGCTGTCCACGGCCATGGCCGGCATGACCGGCACGCCCTATCCGCTTTTCCTTTTCTACGACGCTCTCGGCTCGCTGGTCTGGGCCGGCGGCGCGCTGCTGGTCGGCGTGGTCTTCAGCGACTTCGTCGATGCCATCCTGCATGCCTTCAGCACCTACGGCCACCTCGCGGTGCTGGCCGCGCTGGCGCTCTTCGCGCTCTTCCTCGCCTGGCGCTGGTGGCGGCGCGTGCATCTGCTGCGCCGCACCCGGCGCATCCCGCGCATGACCGTGGACGAACTGGAGAGGCGCCGCCGCAACGGCGTGCTGCCGCTGGTGCTGGACGTGCGCTCAGCGCCAGCGGAGATCGAGCGCATCCCGGGCGCGCAGGTGGTCGACCTGGATAGCGCCCTGCAGATGCTGGCGTCCCATCCCGCCACGGCCGAGATCGTGACCTACTGCGCCTGCCCGAACGAGGTGTCGGCCGCCATCCTGGCGGAACGGCTGATCGCGGCGGGCTATGCCAGCACCTGGGCGCTGGCCGGCGGCTTCGACGAATGGAAGCGCCTGCAGGGCGAGGCGGGCATCGAGCCGCCGGCCGCCCGGGACGAGCTATCGTCGCCCGCGCCCGGCAAGCCCTGACCGCCACGGGTCAGCCACGCAGGCCGGCCGCCTCCGCACCCGGGTAAACCTGGGGCCCTTGCAAGCAGTGCTTTGCACGACGCTCCGGCTACCTATACTGGGCTGAACACTTCGCCGGGCTGAACCCTTCGAGACGGAGGATCGGATGCGAGACGACGCCCACCCAGGCAGCGACGAGGCGGCCCGCATCGCGCGCCGGCGCAAGCTGCTCGGCATTCCCCCGCGTCAGCGCGACGCGGCGCGCAACTGGGCGCTGGCGCTGTCGGGTGGCGGCATCCGCAGCGCCACCTTCTGCCTGGGTGTACTGCAGGCCCTGGCCAAGGCGCCGCCACCGCCGGTGGCGGCCCAGGCCGAACCCGAGCCGGGTACGGCCCCGGCCAATCCCGCCACCGCCACCACGGCCCCGCCGCTGCCGCCGAACCTGCTGGCGCAGTTCGACTACCTCTCCACCGTCAGCGGCGGCGGCTACCTGGGTGCCTTCTTCGCCAGCCTGTTCTTGCCCGGCCGCCTGCGCCGCGGCAGCAACCCGGTCCAGGCGGCCGCCGACGCCTACCGCACGCTGCAGAACGAGCCGCCCGGGCGCATCCATACCAGCCACGGCGAGGAGCCGACGCGCGACGCCGTGGCCTGGCTGCGCGAGAACGGACGCTACCTGACCCCGACCGGGGCCGGCGATGCCTTCTACGCGGCGGCCACCGTGGTGCGCAACTGGTTTGCCATGCACTGCGTGCTGGGCAGCGCGCTGGTGGTACTGCTGGCCGCGCTGGCGCTCGGCCGCCAACTGCTGGGCGGCAGCTGGCTCGCGCTCGGCAATTACCAGATGGATCTGCTGCACGACGCCCGCCAGGCCTTCAACCAGGGTGGCCTGCCGCTGTGGTGGAGCGAACTGATGTGGCTGCCGCCGGCGAGCCTGCTGCTGCTGGTGCTGCCACCCGGGCTGGCCTACTGGTTCGTCTATCCGTCGCAGGCCGAGCCGCAGCGCGCGCGCCTGCTCAATGCCGCCACGGTGCTGGCAGCGCTCGCCGCGGCGGGCTTCCTGCTGGCCGCAGTGTGGTTCCGGTTGCAGCCGCCGGCCATGTCGCTGGGCTGGTCGCTGGCGTGCCTGTTCCTCTTCCTCGGCGCCTGGCTCCTGCTGGGCCTGGCCTGGTGCGCCGCCATGCTGCTGCAGCCGGCCACGGTCAGCGCCTACCGCGTGCGCGCCACCCGCGCACTGCGCTTCGGCCTCGCGCTCACGCTCTGGCTGGCCGCGCTGGGGTTGGCCGACACCTTGGCGCGCACCACCTTCCTCTACGGCTATATGGCGACACAGCGCTGGGGGACGCTGCTGCCCGGCGGACTGCTGGCGGCCCTGGTCTGGCTGGTGCGCTACGGCAGCACGCAGCTGGACGAACGCAGCCGCGCCGGCGGCGCCGCGCAGGCGGGCTGGCGCGGCCGGCTGCCGGTCTCGCTGCTGGCTGGCGCGGCGGCGGCGGTGCTGGCCCTGCTCGTCTTCCTGTTGTGGTCGTGGCTGGTGCTGTGGGTGCGCTGGAACGGCCGCGAGCCGTTCGACTGGCTGGTGTTCGGCAACGCCTGGACCACGCCGGTGCTGGCGCTGCTGCTGGCGGCCGCGCTCGGCCTCGCGCTGCTGGCCGGCCGCTTCGCCGGCTTCCTCAACCTGTCGACGCTGCAGCCCTTCTATGCGGCGCGGCTCACGCGCGCCTACCTGGGCGCTTCGAACGGCCAGCGCTTCGGCGCCGCCGAGATGCTGGCGCCGCTCCGGCGCAGCGCGCTGAGCGTGGCGGAGCCGGTGGCGGGCGATGGCATCAGCCTCAATGCCTACTATGACCCCAAGGTGCTGGCGCCGCTGCACCTGATCAATGTGACGCTCAACCTCACCGTCGACCCGGCCGAGCAATTGGTGCAGCGCGATCGCAAGGGCAAGCCCCTTTGCGTGGCGCCCGGCGCCGGCAGCGTGCCGCACGGCTCGGCCTTTCTGCCGACGGACAACTATGTGCGCTTCACGGTCGACGGGCAGCCCTATCATCCCGCCAGCGGCAAGGCCTTGGCGAGCGAGCTGACGCAGGCACAGGGGGTGGGCGACTGGGTGGCCATCTCCGGCGCGGCGATCTCGACCGGGCTGGGCCGCGCCACCACGCTGGGGACGTCGCTGCTGCTCGGGCTGGCCAACCTGCGCCTGGGCGTGTGGTGGCCCTCCTACCCGCTCGATGCCGGGCATGGCGCGCACGCGGTGCGGCGCCAGGCCGACCGCGCCACGCATCCCTGGCTGGGGCGCCTGATCGCCTTGTTCCGCACGCAGTACTACCTCGGCTGCGAACTGGCCGCGCGCTTCCACGGCACGCAGCGCGGCTGGCAGTACCTGTCGGATGGCGGCCACTTCGAGAACACCGCCGTCTACGAACTGCTGCGTCCCGAGCGCAACGTCAGCCTGATCGTGCTGTGCGATTGCGGCTGCGATCCGGACTACCGCTTCGGCGACCTGGCCAACCTGGTGCGGCTGGCGCGCATCGACCACGGCCTGGAGATCGCCGTCGACGCCGGCGCCGCGGCGGATCCCGTGCTGGGGCAGGTGTTCGGCGTGCCGGAGGATTTCCGCGCAGCCGCGCAGCCGCAGCCGCAGCCGGAGCCGGCCGGCGCCGGCAAATGCGCGCTGCTGCTGCAGGTCTTCCGTGCCGCCGATGCGCAGCCGCGCCAGCCCGTGTGCCGCATCGTGCTGCTCAAGCCGCGCCTGACGGCCTGCGCGCCGCTCGATGTCGCCGAGTATGCCGCCACCCGCCCGGCCTTCCCGCAGGAGCCGACCGCCGACCAGTTCTTCGACGAGGCGCAGTGGGAGAGTTACCGTGCGCTGGGCCTGGCCATCGGCGCGCGCGTATTCGGTGGCGGCCCGCACGGCGACGCGGTGGCGCGGACCCTGTTCGCGCTGTAGCGATGGCCGCAGGCCTAAGCCTTGCGCGCGCTGCGGGCGCGGGCGGCCTTCGCGCCGCCGGGTGCCGCCGGCGCGCTGCTGTCCGGCGCCACCACGCACACCGTGCGCATCACGGTCGCCTGGATCACCTCGCGCCAATGGGCGAGCGCCGGCTGGCTCATCATCGCCTCGCCAAGGAAGGCGCTCAGCGTGTGGTGGTTCGAGTTGTAGAAGTAGCCGAGCGAGGCGATCACCAGGTAGATGTCGCGCGCCTGTGAATCTGCACGGAAGGTGCCCGCGGCCTTGCCACGCGCGAGGATGCCGTCCAGCACCGACAGCGCATAGCGCGAGATGTCGCGCAGCCGTTCCGACTTCTTCGCATGCTTGCCCTGGCTCATGTTCTCGCTGGACAGGATGGCGACGAATTCAGGATGCTCGAGGTAGTAGTGCCAGACGAAGTCGATCAGCTGGGACAGTGCCCGCACCGGGTCCTCGGTATCGAGTTCCAGCTTCTGCTCGGCTTCGTTGAGCTGGGCATAGATGGTCTCGAGCACTTCGACGAAGAGTTTCTCCTTGCTGCCGAAGTAGTAATAGATCATCCGGTCGTAGGTCTTGGCCAGCGACGAGATGCGTTCCACGCGGCCGCCTTCGTAGCCGCGCTGGGCGAAGACCTTGATGGCTGCCTTGAGGATCTTGGCACGGGTGTCCTGTGCCTGCCGGGCCCGGGTTCCGGCTGCCGCGCTCTTTCTTGCGGTCGGGGTGCTCATATGTCAGCGGCGTGACGCCGCGTTGCTGTACGGATCGAGGCCGCCAGTATACCGATGCCATGCGTGCCGTCGCGGCTTCTCTGCGGCATGGCCCGCATGGCTTCCGGTCGCGGCCGGGAGGCCGGGCGCGCCGGTGCCGCACTCGGCACAGATGGCCGCCGTCGTCCGGAGCGTCGCGTGCCGGCCATGGGCATGGAGCTTGCTTGATGCCAGTCGAGTCGGCGTACGCCTGCCTGCCGATGTGGCAGGCAGGGCAGGTGCGCCAACCTGCTTCCCGCAACGCGACACCCGCTTTCGCCGATGCCATTGCCCGTCTTCCAATTCGTCCTGCGCGCCAAGCAACTCGAGATCGAGGGCCTGCAGCGGATGGCTGCGCGCATCGAGCTGGTGGACCTGATCGGCCGCCTGATCGACGCGTTGCAGCGCGAGCGTGGCGCCAGCAGCCTCTATGTGGCTTCCGGCGGCATGCGCTTCGGCCAGGAACGGCAAGACGCGACGGCTCAGGCCGAGCCGCTCGAGGCGACGCTGCGCCAGCGCTTCATGGAACAGCTCGATCCCGCCCAGGGCAGCTCTGCGCGCATGCTGTCGTTGATCGCCTGGGTGCTGCTCGACCTGGACACGCTGGCCGGGCTGCGCCAGCGCATCGGCCAGCGCGGCATCTCGGCGCATGACGCGGTGGCGGCATTCAGCCGCGTGATCGCGGGCATGGTCGAGCTGATCTTCCACCTGGCCGACGTGGCCCTGCAGCCGGGTATCTCGCGCCTGCTGGTCGCGCTGGTGCACGTGGTGCAGGGCAAGGAACTGGCGGGGCAGGAGCGCGCGGTCGGGGCCCAGCTGTTCGCATCGGGACAGTGCAGCGCCGATCCGCAGCAGCGCATCCTCCATTTGATCGACGCGCAGGAACGCAGCCTGCAGGTGTTCGAGGATTTCGCCGAGCCGAGCCAGCTCGCCTGGTGGCAGCGGCATCAACTGCAGCCGCACGTGGCGGCGCTGGAACGCCTGCGCCGCGCGCTGTGCACGGCAAAGCCGGGAGCCGCGCTCGACGGCCAGCTCAGCGAGAACTGGTTCGAGGCGAGCAGCGAGCGCATCGCCGGCCTGTGGCAGGTGGAGGTCGGCCTGGCGCAAGCGCTGCGCCAGGCCTGCGAGGCGCAGATCCAGGCATCGGAGCAAGAGCTGCAGGATTCCGAGGGCTTGCTGCGCCAATTGCGCGACAACCCGCCGCCCCATACCCACGCCGTGGCCTGTTTCTTCGAAGAAGCCGCGCAGGTCGAGGCGGTGCCGGTGCTGCCGGGCGTGGCGGATGGACCTGCCTCGGCGGTGCCGGGCGGCGCCGACCAGCCCACGGTGGCGGCGCTCAAGACCCTGCTGCAGGCGCAGTCCTCGCGGCTGGCGCGTGTCGAGGTGGAACTGGATACGGCGCGGCGCGCCTTGCACGAGCGCAAGGTCATCGAGCGTGCCAAGCGCGCGCTGATGTCGCGCCTGGGCATGAGCGAGGAGGATGCCTTCCGCGCCTTGCAGAAGGCGTCGATGGACCATAACCGCAGGCTGGTCGATGTCGCCGAGGCGACGCTTGCCATGCCGGAACTGGCAGCGCCGGCAAGCGGGCGCGCCCGGCCGCCGCACCGGAGTTGAGCGTGCCGGTGTGCGCTTGCCGTGCCCCTGCACCGTATGTGTGCGGCGGCGGCACGCCTGCGCCCGTGCGGCGCGATGGGGCGGGCGGCGCCGGCCCTGCGGGTCGGGCACGGAACGTGCGTAAGGGCAGGGCATCAGGCTAATGATGGCTTGGTGAGGTTGCCCCCGTGCGCGGCGAGGCGAGGCATCGCGAATCGTGCGGCGCGGGCGACAGGAATACGTGGATAACGGCGTCCCGTCCACGCATCGGCTGCGGCCGGTGCGTGGACGCGGACGCTTTTTTTTTCTTTGTCCTACCGCTCAGAGGAAATTCCGATGGCCTACCTAGCCCCTGCCGAGTTCGTCTCCAAGATGGTCGATGCCGGTGAGTCCAAGTTGCTCATGTCGACCCGGGATACCTTGATCCGCGCCTATATGGCCGGCGCCATCCTCGCGCTGTCCGCGGCCTTCGCGGTCAGCGTCACCGTCAACACGGGCGATCCGCTGGTCGGCTCGCTGCTGTTCCCGGTGGGCTTCTGCATGCTCTACCTGCTGGGCTTCGACCTGCTGACCGGCGTCTTCACCCTGGCGCCGCTGGCCGTGCTCGACCAGCGCCCGGGCGCCACCTGGGGCGGCGTCATGCGCAACTGGACCCTGGTCTTCGCCGGCAACTTTGCCGGCGCGCTGACCGTGGCGGTCTTCATGGCCATCATCTTCACCTATGGCTTTTCCGAAGCGCCCAACCTGATCGGCCAGAAGATCGGCAGCATCGGCGAGAGCCGCACGCTGGGCTACGCGGCCCACGGCGCGGCCGGCATGCTGACGCTGTTCATCCGCGGCGTGATGTGCAACTGGATGGTGTCGACCGGCGTGGTCGCTGCGATGATGTCGACCTCGGTGTCGGGCAAGGTCATCGCCATGTGGATGCCCATCCTGGTGTTCTTCTACATGGGCTTCGAGCACTCGGTGGTCAACATGTTCCTGTTTCCCTCGGGCCTGATGCTGGGTGGCCATTTCACCCTGATGGACTATCTGCTGTGGAACGAGATTCCCACCGTGGTGGGCAATGTCGTCGGCGGCCTGACCTTCGTCGGCGCGACGCTGTACAGCACGCACTACAAGACCGCGCCCAAGCGCGTTCCGGCTGCCCCGGCCAAGCGCGCCGCCGTCTGAGGCCGTGCGATGGACGCGCTGCGCGTGGCGGTCGGCCAGCATTCGCAAGCCGGGTGCAAGCGCGTCAACCAGGATTTCCACGGCGCCGCGCTGCCCGCCGAGCCGCAGCGCAGCGCCAAGGGCATCGCCGTGGCGCTGGCCGACGGCATCGGCAGCAGCGCCGTCAGCCAGGTGGCGAGCGCCGCGGCGGTGCGCGGCTTTCTCGAAGACTACTATGGCACGAGCGAGGCCTGGAGCGTGCGCCGCGCGGCGCAGTGCGTGCTCGCCGCGACCAATTCCTGGCTGCACGCGCAGAACCAGCGCGGCGATGCGCGCTTCGACAAAGAGCGTGGCTACGTCTCCACCTTCAGCGCGCTGATCTTCAAGGGCCGCGACGTCCATCTGCTGCACGTGGGCGACGCGCGCGTCTACCGCCTGCATGCACAGGCCTGGGAGCAGCTCAGCGACGATCACCGCGTGCGCCTGTCCTCGCGCGAGTCCTACCTGGGGCGCGCGCTCGGTGTGGGGCCGACGGTCGAGGCGGACTATCGCTGCTGGGCCGCCGAGGCGGGCGAGGTTTACCTGCTGGCCAGCGACGGTGCCTATGAATACCTCGACCACGCGGATGCGCGGCAGGCGCTGGCCGAGCACCCGGGCGACCTCGATGCCGCCGCCGCGAAGCTGGTCGCCATCGCGCTGGCGCGCGGCAGCCAGGACAATGCCACGGTGCAACTGGTGCGAGTGGAGGCGTTGCCCGACAGCGACGCCGCGGGTCTGTGGCGGCAGCGCGCGGAACTGGCGCTGCCGCCGCCGCTGCAGCCGCGCATGGAATTCGAAGGCTATCGCATCGAGCGCGAGCTGTACGCCAGCGCGCGCTGCCACGTGCACCTGGCGCGCGACCTGGAGGATGGCGCGTGCATTGCGCTGAAGACGCCCTCGGTCGACCTGCGTGAAGATCCGGCTTATCTCGACCGCTTCCTGCTCGAGGAGTGGGTGGCCCGGCGCATCGACAATGCGCACGTGCTCAGGCCGCATGCCGTGACGCGCGCGCGCCGCTACCTCTATACCGCCATGGAGTTCATCGACGGGCAGACCCTGGCGCAATGGATGCGCGACCATCCGCGCCCCGCGCTGGCGGACGTGCGCCAGCTGGTCGAGCAGGTCGCGCGCGGCCTGCAGGCTTTCCACCGGCGTGAGATGCTGCACCAGGACCTGCGCCCGGACAACGTGATGATCGACCGCACCGGCACGGCCCGCATCATCGACTTCGCCGCGGTGCACGTGGCCGGCCTGGAAGAAGGCATGGTCGACCCGCATGCGCGCGCGCCGCTCGGCGCGCTGCAGTATGTCGCGCCCGAGTACTTCCTGGGCCAGCCCGGCACGACGGCCTCGGACCTGTTTACGCTGGCGGTGGTGACCTACCAGATGCTGGCCGGGCAGCTGCCGTACGGCCTGCAGGTGACCCGCCTGCGCCAGGCCGGCGAACTGCGCGGCCTGCGCTATGTCAGCGTGCGCGAGCGGCGGCCCGACCTGCCGCCGTGGATCGACCAGGCGCTGCGCAAGGCCCTGCATCCCCTGCCGCACAAGCGTCATGAGGCCTTGTCGGAGTTTCTCGAAGACCTGCGCGCTTCTCCCCGGCAGCAGCGGTTGCGCGACGCGCCGGCGCTGATCGAGCGCAATCCGGTGCGCTTCTGGCAGGGCTTGTCGCTGCTGCTGGCGCTGGCGGTCGTGCTGCTGCTGGGCCTGCGCTGGGGCTGAGGCAGGCTGCCGGCGATCAACGCTGGGAGTCAACGATCCGAGTCAACGACCGGCGTCACCTCGCAGGGCTGCCCCCCGCTGGCAGCGTACCGCGCAGGCCGACTACGCGGCGGCACCGTGCGCCGCCAGCACCGGGTCGCCTTCCAGCGCCACCGAGGGCCTGCCGTCCACGCCGACCGGCACGTCGCCGACCAGCGTGGTGCGATAGAGCTGGCGGTCGAAGTCGAGGTCGAAGATGTCGGCGGGCGCCAGGTGCGCGGTGGCGCGGTTGTCCCAGAAGGCGAGGCTGCCGGGCTCCCACTGGAAGCGCACGGTGAATTCCGGACGGACCGCATGTTCCCACAGCAGTTCCAGCAGTTGCTGGCTCTCGCGCGGGTGGAAGCCGCTCAGGTGCTGCAGGAAGGACGGGCTGATGTAGAGCACGCGCTCGCCGGTCTCGGGATGCACGCGCACCAGCGGATGCTCGCTGACCAGGGTGTGCGCCTTGACGGCCTGGTCGAAGGCGGCGGTGGCGCTGGCGCCGACGGGCGCGGTGAAGCGGTGCACGCCGCGCAGGCCGTCGACGATGGCGCGCAGCGGCGCGGACAGCGCCTGGTAGGCGGCCGCGAGATTGGTCCACTGGGTGTCGCCGCCGTAGGGCGGGATCACCACGCCGCGCAGGATGGAAGCCGCGGGCGGGTTCACCGCCGCGGTGACGTCGGTGTGCCAGCCGCTCCAGGGACGCAGCAGCGCCCGGCCCTCGAAGCGGTTGGCCTTGCGGTGCTTGCTGACCGAGTACAGCTCGGGATGCCCGTCGACGTGGCCGAACACCGGATGCCCCACCGTCAGTTCGCCGAACTGGCGGGCGAAGGCGATGTGCTGCGCATGGCTGAGGTGCTGGTCGCGGAAGAACACCACCTTCCATTTCAGCAGCGCGGCGCGGATCGCGCCGATCTCGGCCGGGTGCAGCGGCGCGCGCAGGTCGACGCCGCCGATCAGCGCGCCGATATGGGCGGACAGCGGCCGCACGGTCACGGCACCTGCCGCTGACCCGGCGGCTGCCTGGGTATCTTGATCCTGGGTTTCCAGCACGGTCTGGGTCATCGTTGGCTCCGGGGAAGGGCGATGGGTGCGCCGGCCGGTGCGACGGCCGCCGAGGGACTCCCACCATAAGCCCGGCCGGCACCGGCGCCAACGAAGCATTCCGCCGATGGATATGCGGAGCCGCTGCCGGCGCGGCCAAGGCGGCGGTCAGTGCCGCCCACTGCCTCGCCGGTTCAGCGGCGTACCCGTTTCTGCGGCCACGCCAGCATGGCCGTTTCGGCCACGGACTCCAGCGCCGCGCGCGTGGCACCGTCGCGCGCCTGCATCGACATGCCCTGCAGCACGGTGTTGAAGAAGCGCGCCAGGGCGGCCGCGTCGGCCTGCGCCGGCAGTTCGCCGCCGTCGATGCCCTGCTGGATGCGCGCCTGCAGCGCCGCCTGCCGCTCGCGGCGGCGCGCCTTCAGGGTGTCGTCGATATACGCGCAGTCGACCGAGTGGCTGGCCCCGGACAGCAGGAAGCAGCCGGACGGGTGGCCCCGCGTACTGAACTGCGCCGCCGCGCCGCGCAGCAGCGCGTGGATGGCATCGCGCGCGGCGCCGGGGCGGGCCAGCGGCGCGTACAACTCCATGCCGTGTGTCTGCGCATAACGGTCGACGGCCTCGTAGAAGAGCTGTTCCTTGCTGCCGAAGGCGGCATACAGGCTGGGCGCCGTGATCGACATGGCGTCGGTGAGGGCCGCGATCGAGGTGGCGTCATAGCCATGGCGCCAGAACAGCGCCATGGCGGTGCCGAGGGCCGCGTCGCGGTCGAACTGGCGGGGGCGGCCGCGGCCGGGCGATACACGCTTTTCCATAGTGGTCATTATATTTTTCCGTTGCCAGCGCCGCCAGCGCTGATTACTATAGCGATCGTTCTATAAATCAGGACAGCGTTCCGGCCGCGCGGCTGCGTTCCCGTTGCCGCGGCCGCCGGAACCAGGCAACGCCGATGATCCCCTACTCCCTGCTGGACCTGGCGCCGGTCGCCGAAGGGTCCGATCCTGGCCAGGCCATGCGCAATTCGCTCGACCTGGCACGCCATGCCGAAGCGCTGGGCTATCGCCGCTTCTGGCTGGCCGAGCACCACAACATGCCGGGCATCGCCAGCGCGGCCACCGCCGTGCTGATGGGCTACGTGGCCGGCGGCACGTCCACCATCCTGGTGGGATCGGGCGGCGTGATGCTGCCCAACCATGCGCCGCTGGTGGTGGCGGAGCAGTTCGGCACACTGGCCTCGCTGTACCCCGGCCGCATCGAACTGGGCCTGGGCCGCGCGCCGGGCACCGACCAGGCCACGGCGCGCGCCCTGCGGCGCCATCTCGGCCAGGATTCGGCGGATAGCTTCCCGCAGGATGTCGAGGAACTGCTGGCCTATTTCGACGAGCCCCGGCCGGGGCAGCGCGTGCGCGCGGTGCCCGGCGCCGGCCTCAAGGTGCCGGTGTGGCTGCTGGGATCGAGCCTGTTCAGCGCGCAGCTGGCGGCGGCGCTGGGCCTGCCCTTCGCCTTCGCTTCGCACTTCGCGCCGGGGTTCATGCGCCAGGCGGTCGATCTGTACCGCCGCACCTTCCGGCCTTCGGCGGAGCTGGCGCAGCCCTATGTGATGCTCGGCCTGAACGTGTTCGCCGCCGACTCCGACGCCGAGGCCAGGCGGCTGTTCAGCTCGCTGCAGCAGCAGTTCCTGGCCCTGGTGCGCGGCACGCCCGGCCGCCTGCGCGCGCCGGTTGACGACATCGCGTCGCTGTGGACGGAGAGCGAGGCCGACCACATCCGCCGCTCGCTGGCCTGTTCGGTGGTGGGCGACGCGGCGGGCGTGCGGGCCGGCCTGCAACGCTTCATCGAGGACCTGCGTCCGGACGAGCTGATGCTGACGGCCCAGGTCTTCGATCACGGCGCACGGTGCCGCTCCTTCGAACTGGCGGCGCAGGCGCTCGGCGAACTGGCGCGCTGAGCCTGGGACGCGCCGGCGCGTCCGCGCCGCGTGCCCGCCTGCCATCGGCGGCTGTCAGCATCAGCTGCCGCGGCGCAACATCGTCAAGGAACCCGCTCCGCTTCCGGCCCGCGCCAAGTGGCGCCACCGGCACCGGCGCCCCCGGCAGGCCACCCGGCCCCCGCCGTGCCCCCGGAGCCGGCCCGGTCGCCGTGTTTGCTCAAGCCGGAGCCTCTCGGATACAGTAGAAGTCCGAATTCAGGCGTTCCATTCCACAGGCAGAGAAAGCGCATCCATGCGCCCGCCCGCCGGTCGCCCGACGGCCGCCCGCCAGCGCGCGGTGGCCGCCGGGGCACCGGACGACTAGGAGACGACGATGGACCTGCGCCAGCGCGAGCACATCGAGACGGTAGTCCAGGCGACGGCACGCGGCCTGGCGCTGTGGCCCGAGGCCGCGGACGATGCTGTCATCCACAATTCCTGGCGCCGCTGCGTGCACCAGTACGGGCTCGATCCGTCACGCATGCAGGAGGCACGCATCCTGCCGCAGGCGCGGCTGCGCGAGCACCAGCAGCGCCTGGACGACTTCGTGCGGATCGCGCGCCACGGTCTGCAGACGCTCTACGGCCAGGTGGCCGGCATGGGCTACGTGGTGCTGCTGACCGACGCGCAGGGCGTCACCGTCGATTACCTCGGCGACGCCGGCGCCGACGCGCCGCTGCGCCGCGCCGGACTCTATCTCGGCGCCGAGTGGAGCGAGCGCGGTGCCGGCACCTGCGCGGTGGGCACCGCGCTGGCGACCGGCGAGGCGCTGACCGTCCACCAGGCCGATCACTTCGACGCCACCCATATTCCGCTGACCTGCACCGCCGCACCGCTGTTCGACACGCGCGGCAGCCTCAACGCCGTGCTCGACATTTCCGCGCTGGTCTCGCCATCGGCCAAGGCCAGCCAGGCGCTGGCGCTGCAGCTGGTGAAGATCTACGCGGCCCATATCGAGAACGCCAACTTCCTGCGCGTGCACCGGCGCGACTGGATCCTGCGGCTGAACGCCGCGCCCGAGTTCCTCGATGTCAATCCCGAATACCTGATCGCGCTCGACGCGGCCGGGCGCATCGTCGGCCACAACCGGCGGGCCCAGCGCATGCTCGAGGCGGAGTGGGGGCCGGCCGGCCTGGCGCGTCCGCTGCTCGGGCTGGCCTTCGACGAGGTGTTCGAGGCGCGCCTGGACGAACTCGGGCGCTTCGTGCACTCCACGCCCAGCGAGCAGCGCGTGCTGGCGCTGGCGCGCAGCGGCGGCCTGCTCTACCTGAGCGCGACGCCGCCGGCGCGGCCCGCGGTGGCGGCCGAGGCGCCGCGCCGCGTCGCGCTGCCGGCGCCGCTGGCCGCGCTGTGCGGGGGCGATGCGGCGCTGCAGCAGCAACTGGAACGCGCGGCCAGGCTGGTGGATTCGCCCATCCACCTGCTGGTCCACGGCGAGACCGGCAGCGGCAAGGAGTACTTCGCCAAGGCGCTGCACGCCGCCAGTGCGCGGCGTGCCGGGCCTTTCGTCGCCGTCAATTGCGCGGCGATTCCCGAGACGCTGATCGAAAGCGAGCTGTTCGGCCACCTGCCCAACAGCTTCTCCGGCGCCGGCGCGCGCGGCAAGCGCGGCCTGATCCAGGAAGCCGATGGCGGCACGCTGTTCCTCGACGAGATCGGGGACATGCCGCTCGGCTTGCAGTCGCGCCTGCTGCGCGTGCTGGCCGAGGGAGAGGTGATGCCGGTCGGTGCGGCCCGGCCGGTGCCGGTGCGCCTGCGCGTGGTCTGCGCCACCCACCAGGACCTGGAGGCGCTCGTGCGGCAGGGACGCTTCCGCGAGGACCTCTACTACCGCCTCAACGGCGCCCGCTTCACTTTGCCGCCGCTGCGCGCGCGCGCCGACCTCGACTGGCTGGTCGACAAGCTGCTGGCCGAAGGCGAGCCGGCCGCCGCCGCCGGGCCGGTGCTGCTGTCGGCCGAGGCGCGGGCGTGCCTGCACCGGCACCGCTGGCCGGGCAACCTGCGCGAACTGCGCAATGCGCTGGAGTATGCGCGCGCGGTCTGCGCGGGTGCCTGCATC
Source organism: Cupriavidus sp. USMAHM13 (assembly GCF_001854285.1). Lineage (NCBI taxonomy): Bacteria > Pseudomonadati > Pseudomonadota > Betaproteobacteria > Burkholderiales > Burkholderiaceae > Cupriavidus > Cupriavidus sp. USMAHM13. Next base: position 614,367 of record NZ_CP017752.1, on the reverse strand, counting down.
GAATCGGCGGACCTGCCGGAGGCCTTGCACGGTAACGCTGGCGCGGCCGCGGTAGCGCGCGCGCAGGAGGGTTCCATGCCCTTGCCACAGACGGCGCAGACGACCCTGTCAGCGGACGGCCTGCTGCTGATGCAGTACCTGCGCGCGGCCAACTGGAACCTGAGCGCGGTGGCGCGCCAGATCGGTGTCAGCCGTATGACGCTCTACCGGCGCATGGCACGCCTCGGCATCCAGTCGCCGAACCATCGCGACGCGGCAGGGTAGGCAAGGGCCGGCCGCGCCGGCGCTCGCTGCCCTGCATTGCTCCTCTCCCCCGCCATTGCGCGTCCCGGTACGCGTGTCTCCGCCCATCCGTCTCCGCTCACACCCTCTCTGCTCACCTTCTGCGTTCACCTTCGGCACGCGGTGGGCGTCTCCGCCGGCGGCGGGGCGCCGCGCGTTCCGGCGCGCGCGTCACCGCACGTGTCACCTGTTCACGTGATGTGACACCCGCCCCGTGACACCTGTCACGCCCGCATTGCAGCAAGCCGCCGCGTAGCGAGGGACGGTGCCGCCCGTGCGCGCGGGCCGGGCCCAGCCGCGGCGCGCCTGTGCGGGCGGCGGTGGCGTTTCCGCCGCTGCCGCGGCCGCCCGCCCGAAGGCTGGCACGCCCGTTGCAGATACCTGTGCAGACATCCAAAAACACAGGAGACAGGCATGGGCCAGCCGACCCGCGCCGCAGCGCCGCTGGTGGGCATCATCGCCAACCCGGTGTCGGCGCGCGACATCCGCCGCGTGATCGCCAACGCCAACAGCCTGCAACTGGCTGACCGCGTCAATATCGTGCTGCGCCTGCTGGCCGCGCTGGCGGCCTGCGGCGTCGGCCGCGTCCTGATGATGCCGGACCGCGAAGGGTTGCGCGTGATGCTGGCGCGCCATCTGTCGCGCCGGCATGGCCCCGATGCCGCGCTGCCGGCCGTCGACTACCTCGACATGCCGGTCACGGCCAGCGTCGACGACACGCTGCTGGCCGCGCGCCGCATGGCCGAGGCCGGCGTGGCGGCCATCATCGTGCTGGGCGGCGACGGCACCCATCGCGCCGTGGTGCGCGAATGCGGCGCGGTGCCGATCGCCGGCCTGTCGACCGGCACCAACAACGCCTTTCCCGAGATGCGCGAGCCGACCGTGACCGGCCTCGCCGCCGGCCTGTTCGCCAGCGGGCGCGTGCCCGCCGCGCGGGCGCTGCTGTGGAACAAGCGGCTCGACATCGCCATTCGCGATGGCGACGGCGGCCTGCGGCGCGATATCGCGCTGGTCGACGCGGTGATCTCGCATGAACACTTCATCGGCGCGCGCGCCCTGTGGAAGCCCGACACGCTGGCCGCGATCTATGCCGCCTATGCCGATCCGGAGGCGATCGGCCTGTCGTCCATCGCCGGCCTGCTGCAGCCCATCGGCCGCCGCGAGGCGGGCGGGTTGGCGATCGAGCTCGGCACGCACGACGATTGCGCCTTCGTGCTGCAGGCGCCGATCGCGCCCGGCCTGCTGTGCCCGGTGCCGGTGGCGGGCTGGCGCCGGCTGGAGCACGGCCATCCGGCCCCGGTGCGACAGCGCAGCGGCATCGTGGCGCTGGACGGCGAACGCGAGCTCGCCTTCGGCGCGCACGACGAGGTCACCATCACGCTGCACGAGCAGGCCTTCCGCAGCCTCGACGTGTCGGCCTGCATGCGGTATGCGGCCGATGCCGGACTGATGCGCGGCACCGTGCAGGCATGACCCAGTTTTCCCCCCCAAAGCCATGACAAAGGAGACAGCGATGGCCACTTCCTCTTCGCGCGGCGCGGCGGCGCCGCTACCGCTCGACAAGCAGATGCTGCTGGACGTCTACCGCAGGATGCGCACGATCCGCGAGTTCGAGGAACGTCTGCACGTGGATTTCTCGCGCGGCGACATTCCCGGCTTCGTTCACCTGTATGCCGGCGAGGAAGCCGCGGGCGTCGGCATCCTGCACCACCTGCATGACGGCGACCGCATCGCCAGTACCCATCGCGGGCACGGCCACTGCATCGCCAAGGGCGTGGACCCGGTGGCGATGATGAAGGAGATCTACGGACGCAAGGGCGGATCCTGCAATGGCAAGGGCGGCTCCATGCATATCGCCGACCTGTCCAAGGGCATGATGGGCGCCAACGGCATCCTGGGCGCGGGCGCGCCGCTGATCTGCGGTGCCGCGCTGGCAGCGAAGTTCCGCGGCAAGGGCGAGGTCGGCGTGACCTTCGTCGGCGATGGCGCCTCCAACCAGGGCACTTTCCTCGAAAGCCTCAACCTGGCCGCGGTGTGGAACCTGCCGGTGATCTTCGTCATCGAGAACAACGGCTACGCCGAGTCGACCGCGCGCGAGTACGGCACCGCGGTCGACAGCTACGTGGACCGCGCCGCCGGCTTCGGCGTACCCGGCGTGACCGTGGACGGCACCGATTTCTTCGCTGTGCACGAAGCGGCCGGCGAGGTGATCCGGCGCGCGCGCGAAGGCGGCGGCCCTTCGTTGCTCGAGTGCAAGATGGTCCGCTTCTACGGCCACTTCGAGGGCGATGCGCAGACCTACCGTGCCGCCGGCGAGCTGGACGACATCCGCGCCAACAAGGACTGCCTGAAGCGCTTCGCACGCACGGTCACGCAGGCGGAGGCGCTGTCCGCCGCGGAACTCGAAGCGATCGACCGCGAGGTGGCCGCGCTGATCGAGCACGCGGTGCAGGAGGCGAAGGCCGCGCCGCAGCCCGGTCCGGCAGACCTGCTCACCGACGTCTACGTGCGCTACTGAGCGCGGGCAGACCGATATCGCGCCACCGGCGGATTCGATACGTTCGATACGTTCGATACGCAGCGGCAAGCGCCGAGAAAACACCACCAGCATCGACAGGAGACAAGACATGTCGCGCAGACTCAGCATGAAGCTGGCGATCAACGAAGCGATCGACCAGGAAATGACCCGTGACCCGAGCGTGATCATGCTCGGCGAGGATATCGTCGGCGGCGCCGGCGCGGACGGCGAGAAGGACGCCTGGGGCGGGGTCCTCGGCGTCACCAAGGGCTTGTACGCCAAGCATGGCGACCGGCTGCTCGACACGCCGCTGTCGGAGTCCGCCTACGTCGGCGCCGCCATCGGCGCCGCCGCCTGCGGCATGCGCCCCATCGCCGAACTGATGTTCATCGACTTCATGGGCGTGTGCTTCGACCAGATCTTCAACCAGGCGGCCAAGTTCCGCTACATGTTCGGCGGCAAGGCCGAGACGCCGGTGGTGATCCGCGCCATGGTGGGCGCGGGCTTCCGTGCGGCCGCGCAGCACAGCCAGATGCTGACGCCGATCTTCACCCACGTGCCCGGGCTCAAGGTGGTGTGCCCGTCCACGCCCTACGACACCAAGGGCCTGCTGATCCAGGCGATCCGCGACAACGATCCGGTCATCTTCTGCGAGCACAAGAACCTCTATGGCCTGGAGGGCGAAGTACCGGAGAACTCCTATGCGATTCCCTTCGGCGAAGCCAATGTGGTGCGCGACGGCAAGGACGTGTCCATCGTCACCTATGGCCTGATGGTGCACCGCGCGCTGGAAGCGGCCGCGACGCTGGCCAAGGAAGGCATCGAGGCCGAAGTGGTGGACCTGCGCACGCTGTCGCCGCTGGATCTCGATACGGTGCTGGAGACAGTCGAGAATACCGGCCGCCTGGTGGTGGTCGACGAGGCCAGCCCGCGCTGCAACATCGCCACCGACATCGCCGCGCAGGTCGCCTCGCAGGCGTTCGGCGCGCTCAAGGCCGGCATCGAGATGGTATGCCCGCCGCATACGCCGGTGCCGTTCTCGCCCGTGCTGGAGGATCTCTACATCCCCAGCGCGGCGCAGATCGCCGATGCCGCGCGCAAGACCATGAAGGGAGGGAAACACTGATGGGCGCGACCACGCAAGACAAGGGCATCACGCCCATCGTGATGCCCAAATGGGGCCTGTCGATGAAGGAAGGGACGATCAACGACTGGCTGGTCGCCGAAGGCGATGCGATTGCGGTCGGCATGCCGATTCTCGACGTGGAGACCGACAAGATCGCCAATGCGGTGGAGGCGTCCGACGCCGGCATCCTGCGGCGCAAGGTGGCCGCCGTGGGTGACGTGCTGCCGGTCAAGGCGCTGCTCGGCGTGCTGGCGTCGCCCGAGGTCAGCGACGCCGAGATCGACGCTTACGTGGCGGGCTACGAGACGCCGTCGAGCGACGAGGACGAAGCGGACGAAGCCGCTTCCGCCTACCAGTATGCAGACGTCGACGGCATCCGCGTGCGCTATGCGAAGAAGGGCGTGGGCGGTGCGCCGGTGCTGTTCCTGCACGGCTTCGGCGGCGACCTCGACAACTGGCTGTTCAATCTCGATGCCCTGGCCGAGGGCCACGCCGTCTATGCGCTCGACCTCCCCGCGCACGGACAGTCCACGCCACGGCTGCCCGGCACCACGCTAGCCGCACTGGCGGCCTTCGTGGCGCGCTTCATGGATGCGGCCGGACTCGAGGCCGCGCATGTGGTCGGCCACTCGATGGGCGGCGGGGTCGCGGCACAGCTCGCGCTCGATGCGCCGGGGCGGGTGCTGTCGCTGGCGCTGATATCGCCCGCGGGCCTGGGCGAGGAGGTCAACCAGGGCTATACGGCCGGCTTCGTCGCGGCACAGTCGCGGCGCGAACTGAAGCCGGTGGTGGAGCAGCTCTTCGCCGATCCGGCACTGGTCAGCCGGCAGATGCTGGATGACCTGCTCCGCTACAAGCGCCTGGACGGTGTGGGCGAGGCGCTGGCGGCCCTGGACGCCGGCCTGTTCGCCGGCGGGCGGCAGCAGGAGCGTCCCGGCCTGCGCCTGGCCGGGGCAGGGCCGGCGCGCGTGCTGGTGATCTGGGGCGCGCAGGATCGCATCATCCCCGCCGAGCACGCCGGCAATGCGCCAGCCGGTGCCACGGTGAAGGTGTTTGCCGACGCCGGCCATATGAGCCAGATGGAGAAGGCGGCCGAAGTCAACGCCTTGCTCAGGCAGCACGTGGCAGGCTGACACGGCGTGCGGCGGCGCGCCGCCGCACGCTGCTCCCGGGCCCGTCGCACAGCGGCGTCGCGGTCCGGGCGGCGGCTGGCGCCACGGTCCGCTGCGATGGACAATGGCATGCGGTCCAATGGCACGCGGTCGCCTGCCGCCGGTCGCGGCCCGTCCTTCCCTTTCCGATCACCACAACGATGCCATTCGAACTCGTCGAGCCGGAAGTCTCCGCGGACGACCCGCTGCACGCCGAGCTGGCGCTGCTCGCCAGGGCGGAGGCGGGCGCGCCGCTGGCGCAGCTGTGGCAGGCGCCCGCCTCGCTGGTGGTGCCGCGCAGCTACCTGCGCTTCGCTGCCTTCGAGGCGGCGCGGACGGACTTCGCCGCGCGCGGCTGTCCGGTGTGGCTGCGCCAGTCCGGCGGCGGGCTGGTGCCGCAGGGACCGGGCATCCTGAACCTGACCTTGGCCTACCGCGTGGGCGGCGCTCCGGGCGACCTGGCCGAGGCGGTCTACCTGCATCTGTGCGACGTGCTGCGGGCGGCCCTGGACGCGCTCGGCGTGGCGACGCACTGGCAGGCGGTCGACGGGTCGTTCTGCGACGGCCGCTTCAATCTCGCCTGGGGGCCGGCCGGTGCCGCGCGCAAGATCGCGGGCACGGCGCAATACTGGCGCCGCGTGCCGGCGGCGCAGGCCGGAGCCACCCCGGGGCATGTGGTGCTGGCCCATGCGGTGCTGGTGGTCGATGCCGACCTGGACGAGATCCACCGGCGCGCCAACGGATTCGAGGCGCGGCTTGGCAGCGGCCGCCATTACGACCCGGCCGCCGTGGTCAGCGTGCGGCAGGCGATCGAGGCGGGCGGGGCGAGTGCGGGCGGCGCGCTTGCCGCACGCGTCGGCGAGCGGCTGCGCGCCGCGCTGGCGCAGCGGCCGCCGCCCCGCTAAGCGGCGCGGAGGTGGGCGGGCTGCTTCCGGGCGGGCGCGCCACGGGGGCTCAATGCTCGGGCTGGAAATGCAGGTCACCGTACCAGGCACGTGCCGTGGTGCCGGTATTGTCGGTGTCGGTCAACAGGCCGTAGGCGATCAGCTTGCCCGGTTTCTCATGGAAGACCTGCTCGTAGTCGCGCACGATGTCGCGCTGGAACTGCAGCCAGCGGCCGGCCTCGGCGCTGCCGCCGCTGACCACGATCATCTGCACCCGTGAGGTGAGGGGATTGGCGATCACGGCGCCCGGCGGTGCGGATTCCGACCAGATGTACATCAAGGTGGCGTAGGGCAGTTCCATGCCGGCCAGGCCCTGGGCGAGGTGCATCTGTACCCGCTGGCCAAACGTCAGCTTGCTGCGGTCGCCGTCGAAGAAGAACACCAGGCGCGCGGGCGCGTCTTCCTGTGCGGACAGGTGGTTGTCGGCACCGGTGATCGGCGCGGCGACCTTCCAGCGCCAGCTGACGGCGGGCGTCTGCGCCAGGTCGATGTCGCCGTGGCGCAGCAGCGCCGAGGCGGAGCCGTCGGCATCGGCCTGGATCACGGTGTTGCCGCCATCGTCCACCAGCGTGTAATGGGTCAGGCGCTTGCCCTTGACGACCGGCAGGTTATGCCAGCCGGGTGGCAGGGGGCCGGCCGGATGGGCGGAGGAGAAGGCGCCGCCGGCCGGTCCCCGCGGGGCTGGCACCGCCGAAGCGGCTGCGGCCGGCTGGACCGATGCCGCTGCCGTCGCGGCCGGGGTGGTGTCGTGCGCCGGTTGCGCCAGCGCCAGCGCAGGCATCAGCAGCGCGCAGCGCCAGGCGAAACCGAACCGGAGCCGCAGGCGGGCCGCTGGGCGCCACTGGCGATGGAGGACGGGGCGGCTGGTGGCGGCGTGCCGGTCGATGGGCATGGGGCCGGTCGTGTGGTGAAGTCAACCACGATTGTAGGGCGCGGCGCCGGCGGGAGGCCGGCAGCGACGGCCCGGGCCAGGCAAAAAAATCGCGGCCACGGGGGCCGCGAAATCGGGAACTTGAGGGGGGTCGAATCCCTCATGAGCGATAACGGGCGATTGCGTAGTGCTTTTCACCCTACTTCCCGGGGGGCAGGTGGAGGCGAGCATGTGGCTGGACATACGGGGAGCGGGCTAGCCGGCGGTGGCCAGGGTTCCGCGTGGCGCCGCTTGCCCGGCCAGGCGTGCGCTGATGGCAGCCTCCAGTTCCGCCCGGGCCGCGTCCAGCCAGGGCAGGCGGTGGCGTACCGGATCGTTGCCGGACAATTCGTGGGCGTGGATCTCGCGCAGGAAGTAACGCACCATATTGCCGGCCCTGGCGGGCACCGGCAGCATGCCCAGCAGCTGGCGCCGGGGCAGCAGGCCCAGCGCCGCAGCGTGCAGCAGGCCGGCCCAGGCCGTGCGGCCCAGGCCGAGATAGAGCATGTCTACCGGCAGGCGCGGCAACAGGCCGAGGAAATGTTCGTCATAGATGGCGCGCAGCATGGGCACGTCGAGCAGGGCCGCCAGCGCGCCGTCGAAGACCTGTCCGCGCCGGGTCGTGGCATGGGGCAGCAGCGCGAGCGGCTGCAGGAGGTCGAAGGCCTCGCCCCACAGCGAGGCCGCCGCCGCTATCCCGAGCAGCCTGGGTAGTTGGAAATGGTCAAGCATGCGGATCAGGTTGGGGCGGATCAGCGCTCCACCCAATTCCACTTCCCGCTTGTTCTCGCGCTGGATCGCGCGTCCGGGCCGCTGTGTCGCCAGCAGGCGCGCGGTCAGCTCCGCCGCGAGCCTGACGTGCGTGTGGCCTGGCGTCAGGCTGACCAGCGCCAGCCTGGCGCCGGGATTCCGGTGCTCGAACGGCACATAGCTGGCGCTATGGATGGCATCGTGCTGGACCAGGACCGGCGACGCGATCACGCCCACCGCCCCGCCGCGCAGGATGCGGGCGCAATACTCTTCGAAATAACTTGCCAAGATGGAGACCCCCTCCGCATCCCTACCCGTCGAAATGCCTAGCAACAAAGCTCTTGTCTTTGTCCCTTGATCGTACGAGCGGGGCCGGGCGGCGGCAAAAACCGCTGTGCTGTTTGCGGCAGCCGGGGGCGCGTGCTTGGTGGTGCAGCGAACAGAGTCGGGTGCGTCCGCCCTGGGTCTGCCGCGCATGTCGGGCAGGGCAATGCGGGAACAGTCCGGGCGGCGAGGCATGACCTGGGTGCGGGCATGGCGCCGCGGGGCGCGTGCCGAGGTATTGGCGGACGTGGGAAAAAACGCCGGACACGAGGTGTCCGGCAACCCATTTGCTGACTCAGGCGGTGTCGAATGACCTGAGATTCAAATGATAAGCATTATCATTTGTGGCGGCAAGCTTGCCGGCCACCGCCGGCTTCACGCCGGCAGTGGCTCGGTACTCAGTACGGCAGGCCCACGTAGTTCTCGGCCAGCGCGGCCGAGGCCGCAGCCGAGCCGACCACATAGTCCAGTTCGGCCTGCTGCAAGCGCCTGGCGAAGGCGTCCGCATCGGGGAAGCGGTGCAGCAGGGAGGTCATCCACCAGGAGAAGCGCTCCGCCTTCCAGATGCGCGCCAGGCATTTGTGCGAGTAGCCGTCGAGGCCGCCGCCGTCGCGCTCCTGGTAGTACTGGATCAGGCCGTCGGCCAGGTAGAGCACGTCGCTCGCCGCCAGGTTCAGGCCTTTGGCGCCGGTGGGTGGCACGATGTGAGCGGCATCCCCGGCGAGGAACAGCCGGCCGAAGCGTATGGGCTCGCAGACGAAGCTGCGCAGTGGCGCGATGCTCTTTTCGATGCTGGGGCCGGTGACCAATGCCTCGGCGGCGGCCGGATCGAGGCGGCGGCGCAGTTCGTCCCAGAAGCGTGCATCGCTCCAGTCCTTCGCCTGCTCGTCTGCGGGTACCTGGATGTAGTAGCGGCTGCGCGTCAGCGAGCGCATGCTGCATAGCGCGAAGCCGCGCTCGTGGCTGGCGTAGATCAGTTCGTCGGCAACCGGCGGCGTCTCGCTCAGCACGCCGAGCCAGCCGAACGGATAGACGCGTTCGAAGATCTGGCGCGAGCGCTCGGGGACGCTCTGCCGGCTGACGCCGTGGAAGCCGTCGCAGCCGGCGATGAAATCGCACTGCAGTTCATGCTGTCGGCCGTCCTTCGTGTAGCGCACGCGCGGCGTGTCCGCGTCGAAGTCGTGCAGACTGACCTGCTCCGCTTCATAGATGGTGAGCGCGCCTGCGGCGGCGCGGGCGTCCATCAGGTCGTGGGTGACCTCGGTCTGCCCGTAGACCGTGACCGAACGGCCGATCAGCGCGTGCAGGTCGATGCGGTGGCGCGTACCGTCGAATGCCAGCTCGATGCCATGGTGGACCAGTCCTTCCCGGTGCAGCCGTGCTGCGACGCCGGCGCGCTCGAGGGCATCGACCGTGACACTCTCCAGGATGCCCGCTCGGATCCGGCCGAGCACATAGTCGGGACTGCGCTGTTCGAGGATGACGGCGTCGATGCCGGCGCGGGCCAGCAATTGTCCGAGCAGCAGGCCTGCGGGGCCCGCGCCGATGATGGCGACTTGGGTGCGCATCGTTGTCTCCAGGGGCGGATGTTATGTGTGGAGGTAACGATAGCCGCGGCTGCGGGCCGTCGGGAAGGGACGGAGCGAACCAAGACCAGGACATATCGAACATTGTGCTTCTGTCCGCGTCGAAGCCCGCCCGGTTCACGCTCCGCGGCCTGGCATACTGCAGTGCGTCATGCCAGCTCTTTCCGCCCGAGGGTTTGATGGCAGAAGAGATGTCGGCAAGGACGTCTCGAACATGCCGGGGTGCGCCCGCCTGCGCCTGGGCCTTGCCGGTAGGCGAGGCGGCGCGTCGCTCAGGCCAGCGAGGTCTCGATACTGATCTGGGCCGACAGGCTCTTGTGGACCGGGCAGCGATTGGCCACGCGCAGGAGATCGTCGAGCACCGGCTGTTCCAGTTCGCCCTCGATCTTGATGGTCCGCTTGAGCTGGTACTTGCCGGCTTCTTCCACGTGAGCGACCGAGACGGCGACCGATCGGATCGGGTAGGCCTTGCGCTTGGCATAAAGCTGGATCGTCAGCGTGGTGCAGGCGGCCAGTGCCGAATCCAGCAGATCGTGCGGATTGGGCAGGCTCGGGTCGCCGCCGGCCGAGGTATCGAGGTCGGCTGCCCAATGGGCGGTGCCGTTGTCCAGTGCGCAGGCACTCGAGCCCTGGTCGGCTTTCCAGCTTGCGTGAATCGTCATGGGGTGTCCTTGTACAGTGTGGTGAGGGGGAGAGACTGGACGAGGTGGCGTGGCCGCCCCGTCATCCCGGCCATCTGGGATATGTCGATTCTATATATAGAGAGTGGAGAGGACTGGCGGGACGGCCCCCTGGCCCCGTCGGGCAGCATAGGTGGCGCTTGCGCCACCTATGCTGTGTTTTTTCGGCTTTTTCTTCTTCTTGTCAAAAAGGCTTGCCAAGGCGGCCGGACTGGCCTACTATTCGCCCCCTCGCAACACGAAGCGCAGCGGCAAAGCCAGCAGCGACGCGGGTTGCGGGGTTGGCAGGATGATGGGTGGTGCTGCAAAGCGCGACTGACCGAAGCGAAAAAGATGCTTCGAACCTGTTGACGAAACGCAGAAAGTTGTTCATAATCTCGTTTCTCTGCTGCTGACAACGCAGCGACGCGGTAAGCAAAGCGAATCGCGTGAGTTCTTTAACAAACAAACAGCCGATAAGTGTGGGCGCTTGATGCGGGAAGCGGAAGACCTCGGTCTTCTAGCTTACAAGTTATCAGTGCTCGCACAGTAAACATGTTTGGTTTCGTCTTCGGACGGAGCCAGTCAGTTTTCTGAGAGTGAGCGACCGCTCGAAAGAGCGAGGTTTGCGCAGGCAACTGCGCGGAACCACACAGAGATTGAACTGAAGAGTTTGATCCTGGCTCAGATTGAACGCTGGCGGCATGCCTTACACATGCAAGTCGAACGGCAGCGCGGACTTCGGTCTGGCGGCGAGTGGCGAACGGGTGAGTAATACATCGGAACGTGCCCTGTTGTGGGGGATAACTAGTCGAAAGATTAGCTAATACCGCATACGACCTGAGGGTGAAAGCGGGGGACCGTAAGGCCTCGCGCAATAGGAGCGGCCGATGTCTGATTAGCTAGTTGGTGAGGTAAAGGCTCACCAAGGCGACGATCAGTAGCTGGTCTGAGGGGACGATCAGCCACACTGGGACTGAGACACGGCCCAGACTCCTACGGGAGGCAGCAGTGGGGAATTTTGGACAATGGGGGCAACCCTGATCCAGCAATGCCGCGTGTGTGAAGAAGGCCTTCGGGTTGTAAAGCACTTTTGTCCGGAAAGAAATCCTTTGGGCTAATACCCCGGAGGGATGACGGTACCGGAAGAATAAGCACCGGCTAACTACGTGCCAGCAGCCGCGGTAATACGTAGGGTGCGAGCGTTAATCGGAATTACTGGGCGTAAAGCGTGCGCAGGCGGTTTTGTAAGACAGGCGTGAAATCCCCGGGCTCAACCTGGGAATGGCGCTTGTGACTGCAAGGCTAGAGTGCGTCAGAGGGGGGTAGAATTCCACGTGTAGCAGTGAAATGCGTAGAGATGTGGAGGAATACCGATGGCGAAGGCAGCCCCCTGGGACGTGACTGACGCTCATGCACGAAAGCGTGGGGAGCAAACAGGATTAGATACCCTGGTAGTCCACGCCCTAAACGATGTCAACTAGTTGTTGGGGATTCATTTCTTCAGTAACGAAGCTAACGCGTGAAGTTGACCGCCTGGGGAGTACGGTCGCAAGATTAAAACTCAAAGGAATTGACGGGGACCCGCACAAGCGGTGGATGATGTGGATTAATTCGATGCAACGCGAAAAACCTTACCTACCCTTGACATGCCACTAACGAAGCAGAGATGCATTAGGTGCCCGAAAGGGAAAGTGGACACAGGTGCTGCATGGCTGTCGTCAGCTCGTGTCGTGAGATGTTGGGTTAAGTCCCGCAACGAGCGCAACCCTTGTCTCTAGTTGCTACGAAAGGGCACTCTAGAGAGACTGCCGGTGACAAACCGGAGGAAGGTGGGGATGACGTCAAGTCCTCATGGCCCTTATGGGTAGGGCTTCACACGTCATACAATGGTGCGTACAGAGGGTTGCCAACCCGCGAGGGGGAGCTAATCCCAGAAAACGCATCGTAGTCCGGATCGTAGTCTGCAACTCGACTACGTGAAGCTGGAATCGCTAGTAATCGCGGATCAGCATGCCGCGGTGAATACGTTCCCGGGTCTTGTACACACCGCCCGTCACACCATGGGAGTGGGTTTTGCCAGAAGTAGTTAGCCTAACCGCAAGGAGGGCGATTACCACGGCAGGGTTCATGACTGGGGTGAAGTCGTAACAAGGTAGCCGTACCGGAAGGTGCGGCTGGATCACCTCCTTTCCAGAGCGTGCTTCCCAAGTGAAGCGTTCACACTTATCGGTCTGTTTGCTGTTACAGCCAAGGGTCTGTAGCTCAGGTGGTTAGAGCACCGTCTTGATAAGGCGGGGGTCGTAGGTTCAAGTCCTACCAGACCCACCAAGTTATCCGAGGGGGATTAGCTCAGCTGGGAGAGCACCTGCTTTGCAAGCAGGGGGTCGTCGGTTCGATCCCGTCATCCTCCACCATCGACCTTGGGTTGGACAAGCCAAATGCAAGCGCTTAGCGTTGAGCGCTTGCATTTGGCGTTGGCCAAGCGATGTGAAAGCATCGGCTGTTCTTTAACAATATGGGATGTAGTAAAGGTGTCGTGAAGCCTTGATGAGAGGCTGAAGTAACCAACACGATACCGGGTTGTGATTGTATCAACCAAAGTATTTAAGTGATCGAAAGATGACTTGGAATACGGCACAAATGCGAGAACTCAACCTGTAATGAAGCGTTTCAAGCGCGAGCTTGAGACACACTCGTTATAGGGTCAAGCGAACAAGTGCATGTGGTGGATGCCTTGGCGATCACAGGCGATGAAGGACGCGGTAGCCTGCGAAAAGCTTCGGGGAGCTGGCAAACGAGCTTTGATCCGGAGATGTCCGAATGGGGAAACCCGGCCCGTATGGGTCATCCCTTGCTGAATACATAGGCAAGGGAAGCGAACGCGGCGAACTGAAACATCTAAGTAGCTGCAGGAACAGAAATCAACCGAGATTCCCAGAGTAGTGGCGAACGAAATGGGAACAGCCTTGTACTCTTTAGCAGCATTGTTAGCAGAACGGGATGGAAAGCCCGGCCATAGCAGGTGATAGCCCTGTATGCGAAAACAGCGTTGTGGAACTAGGTGTACGACAAGTAGGGCGGGACACGTGAAATCCTGTCTGAAGATGGGGGGACCATCCTCCAAGGCTAAATACTCGTGATCGACCGATAGTGAACCAGTACCGTGAGGGAAAGGCGAAAAGAACCCCGGGAGGGGAGTGAAATAGATCCTGAAACCGCATGCATACAAACAGTCGGAGCCTGGAAACGGGTGACGGCGTACCTTTTGTATAATGGGTCAGCGACTTACATTCAGTGGCAAGCTTAACCGATTAGGGCAGGCGTAGCGAAAGCGAGTCCGAACAGGGCGTTCAGTCGCTGGGTGTAGACCCGAAACCAGATGATCTATCCATGGCCAGGTTGAAGGTGCGGTAACACGTACTGGAGGACCGAACCCACTAGTGTTGAAAAACTAGGGGATGAGCTGTGGATAGGGGTGAAAGGCTAAACAAATCTGGAAATAGCTGGTTCTCTCCGAAAACTATTTAGGTAGTGCCTCGTGTCTCACCTTCGGGGGTAGAGCACTGTCATGGTTGGGGGGTCTATTGCTGATTACCCCGCCATAGCAAACTCCGAATACCGAAGAGTGCAATCACGGGAGACAGACATCGGGTGCTAACGTCCGGTGTCAAGAGGGAAACAACCCAGACCGCCAGCTAAGGTCCCAAAGATTGGCTAAGTGGGAAACGAAGTGGGAAGGCTAAAACAGTCAGGAGGTTGGCTTAGAAGCAGCCACCCTTTAAAGAAAGCGTAATAGCTCACTGATCGAGTCGTCCTGCGCGGAAGATGTAACGGGGCTAAGCCAGTCACCGAAGCTGCGGACGCGCGCAAGCGCGTGGTAGGAGAGCGTTCTGTAAGCCTGTGAAGGTGTCTTGTAAAGGATGCTGGAGGTATCAGAAGTGCGAATGCTGACATGAGTAGCGATAAAGGGGGTGAAAGGCCCCCTCGCCGTAAGCCCAAGGTTTCCTACGCAACGTTCATCGGCGTAGGGTGAGTCGGCCCCTAAGGCGAGGCAGAGATGCGTAGCTGATGGGAAGCAGGTTAATATTCCTGCACCGTCGTATGATGCGATGGGGGGACGGATCGCGGAAGGTTGTCCGGGTGTTGGAAGTCCCGGTCCCTGCAGTGGAGAAGGCGCTTAGGCAAATCCGGGCGCAGGATTCAAGGCTGTGGGGCGAGCGACCATGTGTCGCGAAGCAATCGGAAGTGGTTCCAAGAAAAGCCTCTAAGCTTCAGTCATACGAGACCGTACCGCAAACCGACACAGGTGGGCGAGATGAGTATTCTAAGGCGCTTGAGAGAACTCGGGAGAAGGAACTCGGCAAATTGGTACCGTAACTTCGGGATAAGGTACGCCCTGGTAGCTTGACTGGCCTGCGCCAGAAGGGTGAAGGGGTTGCAATAAACTGGTGGCTGCGACTGTTTAATAAAAACACAGCACTCTGCAAACACGAAAGTGGACGTATAGGGTGTGACGCCTGCCCGGTGCCGGAAGATTAAATGATGGGGTGCAAGCTCTTGATTGAAGTCCCGGTAAACGGCGGCCGTAACTATAACGGTCCTAAGGTAGCGAAATTCCTTGTCGGGTAAGTTCCGACCTGCACGAATGGCGTAACGATGGCCACACTGTCTCCTCCCGAGACTCAGCGAAGTTGAAGTGTTTGTGATGATGCAATCTCCCCGCGGCTAGACGGAAAGACCCCATGAACCTTTACTGTAGCTTTGCATTGGACTTTGAACCGATCTGTGTAGGATAGGTGGGAGGCTTTGAAACCGGGACGCTAGTTCCGGTGGAGCCGTCCTTGAAATACCACCCTGGTTTGTTTGAGGTTCTAACCTTGGCCCGTGAATCCGGGTCGGGGACAGTGCATGGTAGGCAGTTTGACTGGGGCGGTCTCCTCCCAAAGTGTAACGGAGGAGTTCGAAGGTACGCTTGGTACGGTCGGACATCGTACCTAAAGTGCAATGGCAAAAGCGTGCTTAACTGCGAGACCGACAAGTCGAGCAGGTGCGAAAGCAGGACATAGTGATCCGGTGGTTCTGTATGGAAGGGCCATCGCTCAACGGATAAAAGGTACTCTGGGGATAACAGGCTGATACCGCCCAAGAGTTCATATCGACGGCGGTGTTTGGCACCTCGATGTCGGCTCATCTCATCCTGGGGCTGTAGCCGGTCCCAAGGGTATGGCTGTTCGCCATTTAAAGAGGTACGTGAGCTGGGTTTAAAACGTCGTGAGACAGTTTGGTCCCTATCTGCCGTGGGCGTTGGAATCTTGACGGGGGCTGCTCCTAGTACGAGAGGACCGGAGTGGACGTACCGCTGGTGTACCTGTTGTCTCGCCAGAGGCATCGCAGGGTAGCTATGTACGGAAGAGATAACCGCTGAAAGCATCTAAGCGGGAAACTCGCCTGAAGATGAGGATTCCCTGGAGGCTTGACCTCCTTGAAGGGTCGTTCGAGACCAGGACGTTGATAGGCTGGGTGTGGAAGCGCAGTAATGCGTTAAGCTAACCAGTACTAATTGCCCGTAAGGCTTGATCCTATAACCAGTGTGTTTCACTGGCTGACGTATCGCGTGTGCCCAGGACGGTGCCGATACCTCACAACCAAGACTACATCCCTATTCGCTGCGACGGCTCAACCCCGGCGCAGCAACCCTTAATGCCTGGTGACCATAGCGAGTCGGAACCACCCCTTCCCATCCCGAACAGGACCGTGAAACGACTTTGCGCCGATGATAGTGCGGACTACCCGTGTGAAAGTAGGTCATCGCCAGGCTCTCCCTCCCGCAAAACCCCTCGACAGCAAACGCTGCGAGGGGTTTTGTCTTTGCGGCGCGCCGTCGTACCTGTCTTTCGCACATCGCGGCGCAATCCAAGGCGATAATCGTGCTGCGTTACCCACGTGCAGCCGCGCCGGGTCGGCGGCGATTCGCGCCGAACGTCTCTATCGCACCACTCACCTCATGCCGAATCCGGCCACCTGGTACCTCTACCTGCTCGAATGCGAGGGCAATGCCATCTACACCGGTATTACCACCGATGTAGCACGGCGCTTCGCCCAGCACCTGGCGGGTACCGGGGCGAAGTACACGCGTTCGCGCAAGCCGATCCGTGTCCTCGGCAGTCACCCCTTTCCCAACCGCTCCGAAGCCTCGCGCGCCGAGGCGGCGGTCAAGCGCCTCAGTCCCGAGCAGAAGCGTGCTTATTGCGCCACTCTGGCATCGACGCAAGCCGCGCCCGGCGCCGGCTGAGGCCGCCGGACAGGCCGGCCCCTCACGCAACTGCTCACACCACCGTCAGCACCACATCGATATTGCCCCGCGTCGCATTGGAGTACGGGCAGACCTGATGGGCCTGTTCGACCAGCTTCTGGGCCTGTGCCTTGTCATAGCCGGGAATCGAGATCTTCAACTCCACCTGCAGGCCGAAGCCCTGTCCGGCCGGTCCGATGCTGACGGCACCTTCGATCGACGTATCGGCCGGCAAGGCGGCCTTCTGCTGGCCGGCAACGTAACGCATCGCTCCGATGAAGCAGGCCGAATAGCCTGCGGCGAACAGCTGCTCGGGATTCAAGCCATTGCCGGCCCCGCCCATTTCCTTGGGAACGGCGAGTTTGATGTCGAGTTGGCCATCCGAGGTCACAGCGCGCCCATCGCGGCCGCCGGTGGCGGTTGCGTGGGCGGTGTACAGCACTTTTTCGAGTGTCATATCGGCTCCCATCATGTTTTCGTGGGAAAGTGGAAGTGAAGGCTTACCTGAGCCCGGCTCGACTCGGGAATCCGGCGAGCGGCCTTCCAGCTTAGTGCCTGCGCAGACCCGTGGCGGAAAAAATGGCGGAGAGATGGCGGACAACGAGGGCCACCCACCGGAGGATCTGCTGGTCGGTTGGGTCATCATATTCCACCGAACTTGAGATTGTGCGAGAGTGAGCATGTGCTGACAAAGCCGGAGGCCAGCCAGCGGGACCAGGGCCAGGATGCGTGCGCCCGCTTAAGTCTGCGTTAAGGATCGTTGGATAGCATGGTTCCGTCGCGCCAGGGAAGGCCAAGGCGCTGGAACTTCAAAGAAAGGGACACTCCATGATTCGCCAGACTCTTGCTCGCTCGGCTCTCGGCATCGCCGCGCTGGCCGCCATCGGCGGTGGTTATGCCTACCTGCAGAAGGAAGTCATCACGCCCAGCTACGCGGCCACCACGCCTGCCATCGCTGCCGCGCAATCCGTCGCCGTGGCGACACCGACCGACTTTTCCGGCATCGTGCAGCAGTACGGCCCGGCCGTGGTCAATATCAGTGTGACCGCGCGCGCGCAGCGGACCTCGGCCCAGACGCAAGGCATGGATCCGGAAGATCCGCTGTTCCAGTTCTTCAAGCGCTTCGGCCCGCAGTTCCAGATGCCGCAGAACAACCAGCCGCAACTGGTGCGCGGCCTCGGCTCGGGCTTCATCATCAGCCATGACGGACTGATCCTGACCAACGCTCACGTGGTCGACAATGCACAGGAAGTGACGGTCAAGCTGACCGACCGGCGCGAGTTCAAGGCCAAGGTCCTGGGTTCCGACGCGCAGTCCGACATCGCGGTCATCCGTATCGATGCCAAGGACCTGCCGACCGTCAAGCTCGGCGATGCTTCCGTGGTACGCGTCGGCGAACCGGTGCTCGCGATCGGCTCGCCCTATGGTTTCGAGAACACGGCGACCGCCGGCATCGTCAGCGCCAAGTCGCGCTCGCTGCCCGACGACACCTACGTGCCCTTCATCCAGACCGATGTCGCGGTCAATCCCGGCAACTCGGGCGGCCCGCTGTTCAACCAGCGTGGCGAGGTGATCGGTATCAATTCGCAGATCTACAGCCAGACCGGCGGTTACCAGGGCCTGTCCTTCGCCATCCCGATCAACGTGGCGACCAAGGTCGAGCAGCAGCTGGTCGAGCATGGCAAGGTGACCCGCGGCCGCCTGGGCCTTGCGGTCCAGGAGGTCAACCAGGCGCTGGCCAATTCCTTCGGCCTGCCGAAGCCGTCGGGCGCGCTGGTGACGTCGGTCGAACCGGACAGCCCGGCCTCCAAGGCGGGACTGAAGGCCGGCGATGTGATCGTGCAGTTCAACAATGACGTCATCGACCATTCGGGCGACCTGCCGGAACGCGTGGCCGACATCAAGCCGGGCACCGACAGCACCGTGAAGATCATCCGCAAGGGCCAGCCGATGACGCTCACGGTCAAGGTGGGCGCGGCACGCGAACAGAACGTGGCGCAAAAAGGCGGCAACAGCGATGCCGGCGGCCGGCTCGGGCTGGCGGTACGCCAGCTGACGGCCGAGGAGAAGCGCGACAGCGGCATCGATGCAGGCCTGGTGGTCGAGGACGTCAGCGGCCCGGCTGCGCGCGTCGGCATCCAGCCCGGTGACGTGATCCTGTCGCTCAACGGTACGCCCATCACCTCCGCCGACCAGCTGCGCTCGCTGGTGGCCAAGTCCGGCAAGCAGGTGGCACTGCTGGTGCAGCGGGACGATGCACGCATCTTCATTCCGCTCGACCTCGGCTGATCCCGCCACGATCCGCTGAGCGACGGCGGCGCACCGGGTGGACCGGCGCGCCGCCGATTTCGTTTACCGGGGCGGGTCGGCGGCAGGTATACCCCGCGTAAACGGCATCGTATACGCGGGGTATACGAAGCGGGTATACCTCCCGCGAAGCCTTGCAGATCGCGGCATTCCGGCTCACAAAGGGCTTTCAACGGGCGCCTTTACAGGTATCATCACGCCTGCGACGCATCAAATCATGCTCCGTCCCCGCGACCGGTATTTCCGACGCAAGCCGGAGCGATTGAACAAGGAAGTCTATGCAGTTGGATTTCACCCGGGCCCCGGCCGGTGCGGGTACAGAGAGAGCGCGCCGCGCGCCTCACTCCACGCCGTCGGCGCCCCGCCGCCGCAAGAAGGCCGCTACCCCGCCTCACTGGGAGCGCGGATACCGATCGCACTACTACCGCAATGAGCGCGGCGACAAGCTGGGCGAGGTCCGGCTGTCCGAGCGCGGCGATCTGCCCGTGGTCTACCATTGGGCCGCCGGCAACTATTCCGGCGCAGAAGGCTCGCTCGCCCACGCCCGCATGCGCGTCGAAGAGACCGTCGGTTTCGGCATGCGCCAGCTTCCCCTGTTCTGAGCCCCGGGAACACGCTTTTCCCAGGGTGGCTTGCGCCATCCACTCCCAGCCGCGCTTCACCCAGCCGCGCCTCACGGCCACCCGGCCGTCTCAGTTGAGCCGGCGCTGTATCAGCACGAAGGCCGCAGTGGCCAGTGCCAGTACGACCACCAGTCGGTACAGATCCTCGCAGGCGATCAGCCTTGCCTGCTGCTCGACCAGCAATCCCAGTTGTGCCACCGCGCCTTGATGGCCGTGTGCGGCATCCATGCCTCGCGCCACCAGTGTTTCCTGGACCTGGGCAAGCCATTGCGATACCTGCTCCGGACGCTGCCCCAGCGCATCGGTCAGGCTGGTATGGACGGCGAACTGCCGGTTCTGCAGCAACACCGCCCCGAGTGCAGAGGCAAAGGTGCCGGCGATCTGCCGGATCAGGTTCTTGCTGCGATAGCCGTGCGCGAAGTCGTCGTCAGCCAGTGAGCGGAAGGTCAGCCCGGCGACCGGGATCACCACCATCACGCCGAACAGTCCCTTGCCGACCAGGCCCCAGGCCAGGGCCGATGGCCCCGCGTCGGGCGGCATCACCGAGAACCACCAGGCGGCGCCGGCCATCACCAGCAGCCCGCAGACGATCAGCGGCTTCTTGTCCGGCAGGCGCGGCGCCACGCGCAGGTAGACCAGGATGCCGCCAAAGCTCACCAGCGCGGCGAAGCTGTTGAGCCAGCCCGTGGTGGCCAGCGGGATCTTCAGGGCCTGCTCCGCATAGACGGGGAAGAGATAGGCGCTCAGGTTGCTGACCACGTAGTAGAGGAAGTACAGCGCCAGGCCGGTCAGGTAGACCGGGTTGCGCAACGGGCGCAGGCGCAGCACCGGTGCCGCATGGTGCCATTGCTGCCACAGGAAGGAGGCGAGCAGCGCCAGCCCGAGCAGGCACACCAGCAGCAGGCGCAGCGGGTGCGAGAAGATATCGAAGCGCGCCTCGGTCATGGCGGCCTGCAGCGCCACCACCGCGGTACCGAACAGCAACAGCGGCCCCAGCGCCGGGCCTTCGTCCGGCGCACGCTGCTCGGCGTCCGGCAGCAGCAGCCAGGCGCCGATCGCCGCCAGCACCGCGAACGGCAGCACGCCGTAGAACACGTCCTGCCACACGCCGCGGTCGATCAGCTCCGCGGCCAGCGCGGGTGCCAGCGCCGAGGCGCCAAAGATGCCGATCATGAAGATGCGCGTGGCGCGCGGCCGGTCCGCGGCGCCGAACATCGCCACGATCAGGATGCGGCAACTGGTGAAGAGCGAGCCGCCGCCCACGCCCTGCACGAAGCGCGCGGCGACGAGCTGGGCGAGGTTGTGGCTGGTGGCGGCGGCCAGCGTGCCGGCGATGAACAGCAGCAGCGCGCCGGTCATGTAGTAGCGATAGCCGAAGCGCCGCGCCAGCCATTGCTGCTTGAGGATCATCAGCATGCCGCCCACGGCGTAGCCGCCCTGCACCAGGGCGAAGCCGCGCGGATCGGCGTCGACGCCGCCCACGATGTGGCTCGAGGCGAACACGAACATGATGTTCTCGAGAAACTCGACGGCGGTGGCCAGGGCCAGCAGCATCATCACCAGGGTCTGGCGCTGCCGGTGGCTCAGCAGCCGCAGCCAGCGCCAGCCGATGCGCAGCGGCTGCAAGGCCGGATTCGCTCTCATGGCTCGAGGGCCTCCAGGTTGGCGTGCAGGCGGGCCAGTGCGCGCGTGGCCTTGTCCAGGCCGCCGCTTCCGAGGGGTTCCCACGCTTCGCCATAGGCCGCGTGCACGGCGGGCATCGCCTGTTCCAGCAGCCGGCGCCCGGCGGGCGTCAGCACCAGGTCGAGGCTGCGCCGGTCCTGCGTGGACGCGTGGCGCTGGACCAGCCCGCGCGTTTCCAGCCCGTCCACCAGCCGCGTCATCTGCGTGCGGGTGGCGTCGATGGCGACGCCGAGTTCGGAGGGCATGGTGGGCTCGCCGGCATCGGCGGCCAGCATGCTGATGACCAGATACTGCGACAGGTCGAGCCCGAACGGGGCCAGCGCGCGCTCGATATGCGCGCGCAGCAGGCGGCTGGTTCGCAGCAGCAGGCGCGAGGCGAGGATCAGCTCGCGCGGGGCATCGGCGTAGGTGGTGCAGATGCGGTCGATACGCGCTTCGAAAGATGACATGGAGGGCGGACAAGGCGTGGGAGGCTGCCGTGCCATTCGGTGTGTTAGTTACGAATGAAATTATATCATTCGCAACGAATGCCGCGGCCGAGGGCGGTGTACCTGGGTCCCTTGTCCGCCAGGCCGGCCGCCTCAGCGGCGACGCAGCCGCGCCAGCTTGCCGAGGGTGCGGCGCATGATGGCGAGTGCGGCGGCGCGCTGCTGCGCGGTAGCGGTACCGTAGCGCAGCGCGATGTAGGCGTCGATGAAGGCCTGTGCGTGCGGCGCCACGGCCGGCAGCTGCGCCGCGGCGCGCGTGGCGAAGTCGCGCGGCCCTTCGCCGGTGCGGCGCACGCAGCCGAGGCGCCCCAGCCTGGCACAGAAACGTGCGTACAGGGCCGTGACCGGATCGGTGCCGCGGCGCCGTAGCCACCAGGGCAGAGGCAGCAGCAGCGCCAGCACGGCCATGCCGGCCAGCAGCAGTTGCATCAGGCTGGCGCCGATGCCGAGCCGCTCGAGATGTCCGAGCAGGCGGGCCTGCTGCCGGCGATCGTACTGCAGTACCCAGCGCTGCCAGGCGTAGACCATGCCGTCCAGGCCCCAGTGCAGGCGCCGCAGCCAGGCCGGGCCGCGCTGCCACCCCCCCAGGCCGGCGGCTCCGTCGCCCAGGACATCCGCTGCGCCCAGGTCGATGCGGTCCGGCGCGACGGCCGCGGTCGGATCGACCCGGACCCAGCCACGCCCGGCCAGCCAGACCTCGGCCCAGGCGTGGGCATCGGACTGCCGCACGAGGTAGTGGCCGCCGATCGGGTTGTATTCGCCGCCCTGGTAGCCGGTCACCACGCGCGCCGGCACTCCGGCGGCGCGCATCAGGAAGACGAAGCTGCCGGCGTAGTGCTCGCAGAAGCCGCTGCGCGTGCCGAACAGGAAGCTGTCCACCTGCTGTTGTCCGAGCGGGGGCGGCGACAGGGTGTAGCGGAAGGGCGCGCCGGCGAACAGCTGCAGTGCCGCCTGCACGCGCTGCCAGGGGGCGGCAAGGTCTGTCTGCCATTGCCGCGCCAGGGCGCGGCTGCGCGCATTGCCGGGCGGCAGCTCCAGCGCCAGCCGCGCGGTGCGCTCGTCCAGTATCTCGGCGGCCGGCGGCGGTGCCGAGCGCGCACGGTATTGCAGACGGTGGTCGGCCGGAGCGCCGGCGAGGAATTCGCCGTCGACGGTGACCGCGGCCGAGCCCGCCTGTTCGAGCGACCGGCCGCGGTCGAGCAGCAGCAGCCAGCGCTGCCCGCTGGGCTCGAGCGCGATGTCGTAATCGACGGCGTCACCCGCCGCGGCGGCGGACAGCGGCGGAGGCGGCTGGAGCGTGCGGCGCCGCGCGGCATCGGGCAGCCAGGCCGTGCCGTCGTAGTGCCACAGCACCATGGCACGCCAGTAGAGGGCGGCATTGGGCAGCGGCGCGCCACGGAGGGTCGCATGGAAGGCCGGTTCCGCCGAGCGGATCAGTTCGCCCACGCTGCCCGGCCGCATGGTGTCGCTCAATCCAGTGGTGGCCGTCCGCGCGGCTTGCGGCAGCCGCCATAGGGGCTGCTCCAGGCGCGGAAACAACAGGAACAGCAGCAGTGCCCAGGGCAGGCCGAGCAGCGCCATGCGCGCCAGCATCGGCCAGGGGGCCAGTCGCGCGCGGGCTTCCGGATGCTGCAGCCACAGCCAGTTGCGCAACATCCAGGCCGCCACCCCGGTGCCATACACGGCCAGCCAGAAGGGCTGCTCGAACAGGTACAGGCTCAGCAGCAGGTAGAAGCAGAGCTGGGTCACGAAGGTGGCATCGGCGAGCGCGCGGCACTCCAGCAACTTGAGCACGACAAAGGCGCCGAGCAGCGCGACCGCCAGCTCGCGGCCGACGCTGCCGCCGTCCTGCCAGGCCAGGGCCGCGCCGGTCAGCACCACCAGGCCGGCCACCGTGCCGAGCGCCAGCCGCGATGGCAGCGGGGCGCGCTGCTGCCAGAGCAGCCAGCGCCACAACATCAGCAGCATCAGCAGCAGGCTGACCGCGAGCGGGAGGGTACGGGCCTGCGGCGCCAGCACCAGGGCGAGCTGGCCCAGCAGCAGGCCGTGCTCATCGTGCCCGAGCGGGTGCGCGGCAGTCTTCATGGGACGGCTTCCGCCGCCGCCGCGCCCCCTGCGCCTCGCCCATCCGGCCAGAGCGCAAGCGCCTCCAGGCAGGCGCGTCGCTGCGCGGCGCCGCTGCCGGGCGGGATCTCCACGCCCGGCAGGCGCAGGCCGAAGCGCACGGACTCGTCCGCCGCCAGCACCCAGGCACACAGCCGCGACAAGCGTGCCTCCTCGTCGAGCGAAGCCGGCATGTCTTGCCACGCCAGCCAGCAGGCCGGCCGGTCCTCATTGCCGCCGGTGCGTGTCAGCCAGCTGCCGGTGCGGGCGCTGTGCTTCCACGCGATACGGTGCAGGGGGTCGCCATTGCGGTAGCGGCGCAACCGGTCGATGCCGTCGTCGCCGCTGCGCGCCGCAGACTCGTCCCCGGTGTCCGGCGCGGTCCAGGGCGGCGGCGGCGCGCCGGTTTCCGGCGCGGGGTAGACCAGGGCCGCGAGCGGCAGGTCGGCGTGGCTCCAGACGCGGAACAGCGCCAGCGGGAAGCGGCTGGATACAGTCAGGCGCGGCAAGGCCAGCCAGCCCCGCTGCGGCGCGTCGAGGCGCAGCGCCAGCACGGCATCGGCCTCTGCTGCCAGGAACTCGCCGCCGTCCGCGAGCACGGGACCGCGAGCTGCCTGCAGCGCCACGCTGTAGCGGGGCATGGTCCCGGCATTGCGCAGCCGGACGCGGAAGGTGGCGGCGTCGCCGGCAAAGGCAGGCTCGGCGGCTACGGCCCCGACCGCGAGGTCGAGCAGGTTGCGGTAGGCCTGCCACATGCTGCCCATGGCGATGCCGCCCAGCACGAAGGTCAGGGCGAAGCCCAGGCTGATGTTGTAGTTCAGCGCGGTCAGCAGCATGGCCGCCAGCAGCACCGCGAAGCCGGCGCCGCTGCGCGTGGGCAGGATGTAGAGATGGCGGCGGTCGAGTGTGACGACGCCGTCCAGCGGCGCGCGCCGGCGCCGCAGCCGCATGGCGGTCCAGCGGCGCAGCGCCGCCAGTGCGGGCCCGGTGGGCCGGGCGCGCGGCGCCGTGGCGGCATCTGCGCGGGTGCGCGCCATGGTGTCAGGGGATGGCGACCTCGGCCAGCAGCCGCGCCACGTCGTCCTGCCCGCTGCGTGCCGCGCCGGGCAGCAAGCGGTGGCCGGCCACCGCGGTGAACACGGCCTGCACATCCTCGGGCAGTACCAGCTCGCGATGGTCGAGCAGTGCCCAGGCGCGCGCGCACGCCAGCAGCGCCAGGCCGGCGCGCGGCGACAGGCCCGCGGCGAACTCGCGCCGGCCGCGCGTGGCCTGCACCAGCGCCAGCACATAGTCGACCAGCGCCGGGCTGGCGTAGACCTGCGCCGCCGCGGCCTGCAGGCCGCGCACCTGGGTGGCGTCCAGGATGGCCGGCGCCGCCGCTTCGTCGGCGCCTCCCAGGTAGAGCACGCGTTCGAAGGCGGGGTCCGGATAGCCGAGCGACAGCCGCATGGTGAAACGGTCGAGCTGCGATTCGGGCAGGGCGTGGGTGCCGAGCTGCTCCAGCGGGTTCTGCGTGGCGATCACGAAGAAAGGGGAGGGCAGCGCATGCGTGGTGCCGTCATGGGTCACCTGTCCTTCCGCCATGGCTTCCAGCAGCGCGCTCTGGGTCTTCGGGGGGGCCCGGTTGATCTCGTCGGCCAGCACCACCTGGGCGAACACCGGCCCGGGATGGAAGCGGAATTCACCGGCATCGCGCAGGAACACTGAGACGCCGATCAGGTCGGCCGGCAGCAGGTCGCTGGTGAACTGCACGCGCCGGTACTGCAGCCCCAGCGTACGCGCCAGCGCATGGGCCAGGGTGGTCTTGCCCACGCCCGGCAGGTCCTCCAGCAGCAGGTGGCCGCGCGCCAGCATGCAGGCCAGCGCCAGCCGCACCTGGCGCGGCTTGCCCAGTACGATGCGGCCCAGCTGGGTCTGCGCTTCGCCGAGGGCGTCGGTGATTCTCGGGCGGGCGGTCACGGTGGCCGTCTCCGGGTGGGGCTGACGCGCCATTGTAGCGGTGCGCGCCACCGCGCGGACTGTCCGCTGCCGCACCCTCCGGGCGGGTACACCGGGGCGCCCCGCTTCTGGCATCATCGAAGCTATTGCCGATCAACCGGTCACACGCGATGACTTCCCCGCAGCAACCCCACCCGACGGCGCCAGCGGCGGCCGGCGGGATTTCCCCGTCCCCGGCCGAACTGGACAAACTGGCCGTGGATTTCCACCAGGATGGCTACCTGGTCTTGCGCAGCTTCGCGCCCGAGGCCGTTTGCGCGGCGCTGGAGCAGGTGGCCCGCGCGCATCTGGCCGGCGCTGTGCCGCCGGTGGAGTACGAAGCCGAGCTGGGCTATCCCGGCGCGCCGGCCAGCCGCGATGCCGCCGGCGGCGGCACCGTGCGGCGGCTGCGCCAGGCTTATGGCCGGGACGAGGTGTTCCGCCGCTGGGCCGGTGATCCGGCGCTGGTGCGGGTGGTCGAAGGCCTGCTGGGCGAACCGGCCCGGCTGACGCTGGCGCACCACAATTGCGTGATGACCAAGCACCCGCAGTTCGGCAGCCAGACCGGCTGGCACCGCGATACGCGCTACTGGTCGTTTACCAGCCCCGAGTTGGTGACGGTGTGGCTGGCGTTGGGCGACGAGGACGAGCGTAACGGCGTGCTGCGCGTGATTCCCGGCTCGCACCGGGCGGCGCTCGAACCCGGACAGCTCGACGCGCTGGAATTCCTGGTGGAGGCGCATCCGGCCAGCCAGGCGCTGCTGCAGGGCGTGGTGCCCTTGTCGCTGCATCGTGGCGACGTGCTGTTCTTCGACAGCCGCCTGTTCCACAGTGCCGGGCGCAATGCCTCGGAAGCGGTCAAGCTGTCGGTGGCCTTCGCCTACCACGGCGCCGGCAACCAACCGCTGCCGGGCACGCGTTCGGCCGAGTTCGGCAGCATCGCGCTGCCTCCGGCCTGAGCGGCGCGGGGCTGGCCCCCGCGCGACGCCCCCGCCAGCGCCTCAGGTGCGCAGGCCGACCAGGTTGGAGATCTTCTCCGAGGCCGCCAGCAGCGGCGGCAGGAAGTTCTGGATCATTTCGGCGGCGCTGGTGCGGTTGGCCTGGCCGCTGATATTGATGGCGGCGAGCACCTGTCCCGCACGGTTGCGGATGGGCGCCGCCAGCGACACCAGCCCTTCCTCCAGTTCCTGGTCGTTCTCCGCCCAGCCGCGCGCGCGGATATCGGCGATCACCTGCTTGAGCGCGTCGATATCGGTGACGGTGTTGCGCGTGCGCGCGCGCAGATCCGAGGCCCGCAGCACGCGGTCCAGTTCGGCTTCCGGCAGGCCGGCCAGCAGCACGCGCCCCATCGACGAGCAGTAGGCGGGCAGGCGGCTGCCGATTGACAGGTTGATGGTCATGATCTTGCGCGCCGGCACCCGCAGCACGTAGACGATCTCCGTGCCGTCCAGCACCGAGATGGAACAGCTCTCGTGCACCTGCTGCGACAGCGTCTCCATGATCGGCTCGGCCAGGTTCCAGAACGGCATCGAGGTCAGGTAGGCGAAGCCCAGGTCCAGGATCTTGGGGGTCAGGCGGAACAGCCGGCCGTCTGCCTGCACGTAGCCGAGACCGACCAGCGTCAGCAGGATGCGGCGCGCGCCGGCCCGCGTCAGCCCGCTGGCCTGCGCGATCTCGGTCAGGGTCTGGGCCGGGTGCTCGGCGTTGAAGGCGCGAATCACGGACAGGCCGCGCGCGAAGGACTGCACGTAGCTGTCGCTCGGCTTCTCGGCCGCCGGACCGGCGCCGGCTTCGGCCGTCGGATGGGAGGTGGCTGGGGTGGCCATCGGTGGAATCGGCTTGGCGCCGAATAGCACGGAAAGGCCGAAAGGGTAGAGGAAATGCGCGTTCGGCGCCAGTGGCGCACCCGCCGCATCCTGCCGCTGGCGGCAGCCGCGGCGGCGCGCTGTATGGCGCCGGAGTGCGCAAGCCGGCGCCGGCGGGCCGGCTTTCGGTGCCGCGCCCGCCGGCTTGTGCAGACGCTGTCCGCCGCGTGCCGCATAATGTCGCGCGAATTCGGCCGATTAGGAGGCGCGGCGCACCGACTGTGCCGCAGAGGAAAGTGTCGTCAGCGAACGAAACGATTCAGTGGAACGATTGGGAGGCATTCTGCAGCGTGGTGGAGTACGGCACCTTCACCGCTGCCGCCGAGCAGCTCGAGTGCCCGAAGTCCCGCGTCTCGGCGGCGGTGGCCCGGCTCGAGGACGCCATCGGTGCCAAGCTGCTGGAGCGCACCACGCGCCGCATGCGCCTGACGGACGCGGGCAGCGCCGTCTACCGGGATGTGGCGCCCTTGTTCGCGCGGCTGCGCGAGATCCGGCAGGAAACCCTGGCGCGCGAGGAGCGCGTGCAGGGCGTGCTGCGCATTGCCACCCCCTACGAGTTCGGCGCCCAGCAGCTCGGGGGCGTGATCTGCCGTACCCTGGCCGCGTACCCGGAGCTGGACGTGTCGGTGGAAACGGCACAAGGCCTGGTCGATCCGATCCGTGACGGCTTCGATATCGCCTTCGTCGCGGTCGATGCCGATCTGCCGGACTCCGGCACGGTCGCGCGCCGCATCTACCATGTCGAGCGCGGCCTGTTCGCCGCGCCCGCGCTGGCCGCCACGCTGCCGCAGGCGGCCGTGCCCGAGCAGCTGGCCAACCTGCCGGTGCTGACCACGCCGGGCGATACGGTCTGGGAGTTCACCTACGCCGGCGAGCGCGTATCGGTGCCGATCCACCCGCGCATGCAGACGTTCAACGCGGAACTGCGCCTGCAAGGGGCGCTCGCCGGGCTGGGCATCGCGCGGCTGGCGCTGCACTACTGCGAGGCCGAGGTGGCCCAGGGCAGGCTGGTGCGCGTTTTGCCGGAATTCACGCCGCCGCCCTTGCGGGTCTTCGCCCTGTTGCCGGACCGGCGCCTGCAGCCGCGCAAGGTGCGGGCCTTCATGGAAGAGGTGGAGTCGATGCTGGCTGCCCACGAGCAGGCCGGCATCGCGATCTGCTGAGGCAGCGCAGGGCGGGGAGTCCCTGCGCCACCGGTACCGGCGGCAGCGGTCCCGGCAAGGGCGCGGCGCCGTCAGGTGTGCCCGACGTGCCGGACGTGCCCGATGTCTCAGGCGCCTTCGCTGAAGCTGTCGCGGCGGCCGAGGTTGGCGCCTTCCGAGTACGGGTCGCGGCGGCCCAGGTTCGCGCCTTCCGCATACGGGTCACGGGCGCCGATGCGTGCGCCATCCGAGTACGGGTCGCGATTGCCGGCGCGTGCGCCTTCCGAGTACGGATCGCGCGCACCCGCGTGGCCGACGCCGCCGTCCAGGCGGGTCAGGTCGGAGTCCAGTGCCGCTGCGTGCGCGCCGGCGGCGGCACCCAGCGAGAGGCCGACGGCGCAGAGCAGGGAGAGGACGAGGCTGCGGGTTTGGGAGGGAGTCTTCATGATGTTTTCTTCTCTTGACTTGGCAGTGTGCGTGGTTCGGGCCACGTTGACCGTACTGTAGTCGCTGCAGAATTCGAGAAAAAGCATCAATTCTCAACACACTGTCCAGGCTCGTGGACAATGCTTGCCCCGGCGGCCTGGGCCGCCAGGCCCAGCCTTTACAGCAGGAAGCGCGTGCCGGTCAGGCCGGCGCCCAGGCGCGCGATCATCATCAGCAGGATCTGCGCGATCACGAACAGCACCAGCGGCGAGATGTCGAAGCCGCCCAGGCGCGGCACCACGCGCTGGATCGGCCGCAGCAGCGGGGCCGTCAGGTGGTGGATGATGGGGGTGATCGGGGAGTGCGGGTTGACCCAGGACAGCAGGGCCATCAGCAAGGTCACCCACATCACCAGGCTGACGCCCCACTTCAGCACGCTCGGAATCGCCATCAGCAGCGAGAACGGCAGGAAGTCGAGCGGATTGCCGCCCGACACCATCAGCGCCAGCGTCAGGTAGACCACCGCCGCCAGCCAGGCACCGACCAGCGTGGCCCAGTCGAAGCCGCCCAGGCCGGGAATGATGCGGCGCAAGGGACGCACCAGCCAGTCGGTCACCTGGAACACGCCCTGCGACACGGGATTGCGGGTGGGCAGCCGTGTCAACTGCATCCACAGCCGCAGCAGCAGCGCCATGCCGAACAGGGAGAAGACGGTATCGAGCAGGAAGAGTGCAATTTCCGTGAACATCGGGGGAGTTCCGTGGGCGTGGATAAGGAGCCGCAAAGGGTCTGCAACCGCACAGATTCTGCCACAGCCCTCGCCCCCGACGGCATTCCGCGCGGGGTGTGGCGTGCCTCTCCCTATAATGCCGGGCAACGACGCAGGCCGCCGCATCGGTGCCGCCCGTCTTTCTCCCAGCCCAGATGACGCGCCGAACCACCGCAGCCCCGATCCCGCTCGACAAGCGGGATTTCGAAGCCCTGTCCGATTTCCGCTACCAGCTGCGGCGTTTCCTCCGCTTTTCGGAGGATGCCGCGCGCGAGGAGGGGCTGACGGTGCAGCAGTACCTGCTGCTGCTCCATGTGCGCGGCTGTCCTGGCAAGGACTGGGCCTCGATCGGTGAGCTGGCGGAGCGCCTGCAGGCCAAGCCGCATGGCGTGGTGGCCCTGGTCAACCGCTGCGAGGAAGCCGGGCTGGTGCGGCGCCAGGTCAATGCCGGCGACCGCCGCATCGTCGAGGTACACCTGTTGCCCGCCGGAGAGCGCTCGCTGGCGCGGCTGGCCATGCTCCACCGGGTCGAACTCGAGTCGCTGCAGGGTACCTTCCGCGTGGCGCGTATCACCGCGTTCAACGACGACGGCGCCGAACGGGGCTGAGGCCGGCCGCTGCTGCGGCCCCATGGCGTTTGGTTACAGCGCGTTACGAATCCGTGTTCTCCGTGACACCCATGCAGCGGCCGCGGCCCTAGACTCGCGCGCATTCCCACCACCTTGCGCTGGAGTCGCATTCCCATGTCCGTGCCTGTCCGTTCCCTGCTGTCCGTCACCCTTGCAGCGCTTGCCGCGCTGGGGCTTGGCGCCTGTGCCGCGCCGTATGGCTACGGCAGCCCGGGAGGCTACGGCGGGTACGCCCCCTATGGCAGTGCAGGCGCCACGGCGTACGCCAATGGCTATGGCGGCAGCACCGCCGGTGGCACCTATGTGAGCCAGGACGGCTATGCCTCTGCCGACGGGGCGCAGGCCGGCGCCTATGCGCCGCCTGCCTACCCCGGCCCGCAGGCGCCGGCGCCTGCCTATGCGCCGGCCGAGCCGGCTCCGGCCTATCCTCCGGCCGCTTATCCCCCGGCCACCTATCCCGGGGCGGCCGGCCAGCCGCCCGCCTATGGCCAGTCTGGCCAGCAAGGGTCCTACGGCGCACCGGGCTATGCGCAGGGAGCACCGGCGGCACCGGTGGCTTACGGCGTGCGCTACGGCTGGGTCGAATCCATCGAGCAGCTGCCGCCGCAGCCGGCCGGCACCAGTGGTGCGGGTGCCGTGGTGGGCGGCCTGGTCGGCGGCCTGCTCGGTCACCAGGTCGGCGGCGGCCGCGGCAACACCGTGGCGACCATCGGCGGCGCGGTGGTCGGCGCGCTGGCCGGCAACGAAGTCGAGAAGCGCGCCAGTACCGCGCCGCAGGCGTTCCGCGTGCGCGTGCGCACCAGCGACAACGCCTACCTGACGCTGACCCAGTCCGATGCCTACCGCCTGCGCAACGGTGACCGCGTCAGGATCGAGAACGGCGTCGCCGTCCCGTATTGATCCGGGCGATCCCTGCCGGACGCGCGCATGGCGCGCGTGTCCGGACCCGGCGCACACCGCCTGGCTGCTGCACGCTCAGTCGTCGAACAAGGCGGCGTAGTCGTCGCGCAACTGGCGCTTGAGCAGCTTGCCGGCCGTATTGCGCGGCAGGTCGTCGACGAAGACGATGCGCTTGGGAACCTTGTAGGCGGCCAGGCTGGCGCGGGCGTGTTCCAGCAGCGCGTCCTCGCTGACACCGCCGCCCGGCTTGCGCACCACGCACGCCACCACCGCCTCGACCCACCTGGGGTGCGGCAGCGCGATCACCGCCACCTCTCCGACCGACGCATGCGTGTACAGGCACTCCTCGACCTCGCGGCTGGACACCAGCACGCCGCCGGAGTTGATCACGTCCTTGATGCGGTCGACCACATAGAGGTAGCCGGCCTCGTCCATATAGCCCAGGTCGCCCGAATGGAACCAGCCGCCGGTAAAGGCTTCGGCAGTCTGCTCCGGCTTGTCCCAGTAGCCGGTGAGCAGTTGCGGCGAGCGATGCACGATCTCGCCCATCTCGCCCGGCGCCACGTCGCGCAGGGTCTCGTCGACGATGCGCGTCTCCACATTGAGCACCGGCCTTCCCGCCGAGGCCGGGCGGTCGCGATGTTCGCGCGGGCCCAGCACGGTGGCGAGCGGACCGATCTCGCTTTGCCCGTAGCAGTTGTAGAAGCCGAGCGCGGGCAGGCGCTGCTGCAGTTCCAGCAGCACCGGCACCGGCATGATCGAGGCCCCGTAGTAGGCCTTGGCCAGCGTGCCGAGGCGCGCCGGGTCGAAGCCGGGGTGGCGCAGCAGCGCGATCCAGACCGTGGGCGGCGCGAAGAAGCTGTTGAGTCCTTCCGCTTCGATCGTGCGCAGGCAGAAGCCTGCCTCCGGGCTCTCGGCGATCAGCGAGGTGCCGCCCATCAGCAGCAGCGGCATCAGGAACACATGCATCTGCGCCGAATGGTAGAGCGGCAGCGCGGCCAGCGCGCGATCCTCGGCGCGGATATCGCAGCAGGCGATGGCGCTGGCGTATTCGGCCAGCAGCGCGCGATGTGTCATCACCGCGCCCTTGGGCGCCGAGGTGGTGCCGGAGGTGTACAGGATCTGCGCCGGCATCTCGTCGTCGAGCGCGGGGGAGAGCTCCGCCAGCGGACCCTGGGCGGCGGCCTGCAGTACATCGTGCGCCGTGCCGCCGTGCAGCGTGCCATGCAGCCGGCACGGCAGGCCGTCGACGCGCTCGGCCAGCGCCGGATCGGCGAACACCGCGCTGGCGCCCGACTGGCCGATGATGTATTCGGCCTCCTTGCGCGTCATCGCGTAGTTGACCGGCACGTGGACCAGGCCGGCGCGCAGGCAGCCCAGCCACAGCAGCAGGTAGGCATCCGAGTTCTTGCCGAAGGCGGCCACGCGATCGCCCGGCTGCAGCCCCCAGGCGGCGAGGGCACCCGCCACGCGCGCGCTCGCCTGCTCGAGCGCGCGGAAGGACCAGCTGCGCTCCTGGAAACGGATGGCGATGCGCTCGGGGTCGCGCCGTACGGCGCGCGCGATGGCATCGGGGATGGTGTTGCGCCGGGCGCGCTGCTGCTCTGACTGCATGGTGGTCTCCGTCGTTATCGTGAGGTCCCATGGCGGGACGACGAAGGCCAAGCCCTCCTCACCCTGTCATGGGTACCTGGGTGCCAGCAAGCCTGAAAGCGGGTTTGGCGCCCAGCATAAGGGCGCCCGGTGAGGAAGGCAAGGCACCGCCGGTACGCGCCGGCGGCACCCGCGACGCGTCAGAGCGCGTCGGCGAGGAAGGTCAGCGCCCGGCCGTGCGACAGGGCCGCCGAATGCTGGTGGTAGGAGGCGCGTGCCCAGCAGTTGAAGCCGTGGTCCGCCTGCTCGTAGACGAAGACCTCGGCGCGCTTGCCCGCCACCGCCTCGCGCACCTGCCGTACCGCTTCGGGCGGGATGTGGGCATCGAGCGCGCCGTAGTGGAACTGCACCGGGACCTCGATGGCCGCGGCCTCCTGCAGGTTGTTCTGGATGCCGCCGCCGTAGAAGGGCACGGCCGCATCGACCAGGCCGCGCGCCGCGGACAGGTAGGACAGCAGGCCGCCGAAGCAGTAGCCTAGCGCGGCGACCTTGCCGCCACCGCTGTGCTGGCGCAGCGCGCGCACGGTCGCGCCGATGTCCTGCAGCGCGAGGCCGACGTCGACCTGCTTGCGCAGCGACAGCGCGCGCTCCATGTCGGCGCCGGCGTAGCCCAGTTCGACGCGCGGCGCGAGGCGCCAGAACACGTCAGGCGCCAGCACCACATAGCCGTCGGCGGCATACTGGTCGGCCACCGCGCGGATGTGTTCGTTGACACCGAAGATTTCCTGCAGCAGGACGATGCCGGGCGCACCGTCCAGCTTGGCTGCGGGCGGCAGGCTCAGATAGGCGTCGAAGCTGCCCGTGTCGGCTTCGATGCGGATCCAGCGGCTTTGGGGCATGGTGGCTCGCTCCATGGAGTTTGGTTCAGGGCGCAAGTGTGCCACCGCTGCCCGCTTCGTGCCGGGCACGGCGCCGGCCGTGCTGCCGGCGTCGCTGCCTGGCGCAAAGCGCTACCAGCGTTACCGGTTGGTTACCCGATGCGCATGCCGGCTGCTTACCAGTTGAGCTGCCGGCTTACGCCCGGGGCCAGCACGGTGTGCTTTTCCACACCGTCGTAGACGGCGCTGACCTGGTAGCTGCCCTGCGGCCCCTTCATCAGGCAGCGCGGCCCTTCCGCCTGGAACTCTGCCACGTCCTTGCCGTTGCGGCGGACCTTCACCGCCACGTCGGACAGGTACTCGCCGCGGCGTCCCTCCGTGAACAGCAGGCTCATGCCGTAATGCGGCGCGTCGGCCTGCAGCGCCTGCTGCTCGTCGGCACCGACGCCGCCGCAGACATAGGTGATAGAGCCCGACGTGGCCGGCACCATCGGCGCGGCGACGCCCGTGGCGGGCAGCAGCAGCGCACAAAGTGCGAGGCCGCCGGACAGGGCGGCACCGGTAGCGACGCTGCGCATGGAAGTGTGCTTGCCTTGCATGATCGCTCCTGAAGTTCCTACTGACTCAAATTGGAGTAAGGCCAGGTGCCATCGTTCCGCGTGGTGTCCGCGCGCCACCTTGGCCTGCGCTGGTGCCCTGCCGCCGCCACAAAGGCTGTCGGTGTCCGGCTGACATCGCGCGTGCCAGCGGCGGTGGCAGCGGCAAGGGTGACCGCAGCGATGCACATCAAAGGCATGCTTCATGCGCATCCAATGTGCATGTGTGCGGGATGTGCAGGAAATGAGTGATGGATGCAAAAGATGCGGTGCCTCTGCATCGCCGCGATTGTCGGGCAGGTGGCTCCGCCAACTCCGCGCCCCGTGGGGCGCGGCCCGCTGTCGGCGCGAGGCGGCGCGAGGTGGCGCGAGGTGGCACTCATCCGCCGGCACGGACGGTGGCCCGCGCGCCGGGGTCTTGCCCACCTTTTCTTTCTTTTCCTGGCTAAGGGACAACCCTAGTCTCGCTTCTCCGTCAGAGGCGCTATATTTTGTTTTCGTTCCATTTGTGGATCATAGTTTTATATATGAAACAAAACAAACGGCCGGCAGCAGCAAGAAGCGGCAACTGCCGGGCACAGGAGCGTGCGCCGAAGGCGGAGGGAAGACAGCAACCATGATCGAGATCGAGTTCCGCAAGGTCGGCAAGCGTTTCGTCGACCGCCAGAGCGGCGCGCTGCGCAGCGCCGTCAGCCACCTGGACATCCGCATCCGCAGCGGCGAGGTGGTGTCCATCATCGGACCGTCGGGCTGCGGCAAGAGCACGCTGCTCAATATGGGCGCCGGGCTTTACCTGCCCAGCGAAGGCGAGGTCTATGTCGGTGGCGAACGTGTCACGCGACCCGTCAAGAAGGTCGCCTTCATGCTGCAGAAGGACCTGCTGATGCCATGGCGCACGATCCGCGCCAACGTCGAGCTGGGCATGGAGATCGACGGTGTGCCGGCCGCCGAGCGCCGCCGCGTGGCCGACGAACTGCTGGCGCGTTGCCACCTCAAGGGTTTCGAGCAGCACTACCCGTACCAGCTTTCGGGTGGCATGCGCCAGCGCGCGGCGCTGGCCCGCACGCTGGCCGTCGACCCCCAGGTGCTGCTGCTCGACGAGCCGTTCTCCGCGCTCGATGCGCAGACCAAGATGGTGCTGCAGCAGGATCTGGCGCGCATGCTGCACCAAGGCCGCAAGACGGCGCTGTTCATCACGCACGACCTGGTCGAGGCGATCGCGCTGTCGGACCGGCTGCTGGTGATGAGCGAACGGCCCGGCACCATCATCGAGGAGATCGTGATCGACCTGCCGCTGCGCGAGAACCCGCTCGAGCGCCGCAAGCTGCCGCAGATCGGGCCGCTGCAGGGCCGCCTGATGGAACTGCTCAAGGTCGGCAGGGAGAGCGCCGCGCTGCACTAGCCGCGCGCTCGTCCGATGCACGACCCACGACAAGCCAAGCTGCCAGACACCACGACAAGGATCCCCCGCATGTCCAAGCCACTGACCGCATCGCTCGCCTGCGCCGCCGCGCTGCTCGCCACCGTCGCCGGCGGCGTCCAGGCCGCGCCCGAGGAAGTCACCTACCTGCTGCCTGCGCCGCCCAACCTGCCCGCCTTCGCGCCCTGGATGATCGCCCAGCAGAAGGGCTACTACGCTGACGAGAACATCAAGGTCACCTTCGTTGCCGCCAGGGGCGGCGTCGACGTGGCCAAGCAGATCGGTGCCGGCAACGCCATCATCGGCGGCGCGATCGGCGATACGCCGATCATCGTGCGCGCCAACGGCGTGCCGGTGAAGGCGGTGGCGGTGCTCGGCGCCGGTGCGCTGACCCAGCTCGCCGTGCACCAGGACGAAGGCATCAGGTCGGTCAAGGACCTGAAGGGCAAGACGGTCACCGTGATGGCCTATGCCGACACCACCTACTACGCACTGCTGGGCACGCTGCGCAAGGCGGGCCTGGGCAAGGAGGACGTGCCGGTGCAGGCGGCCGGGCCGGCCGGCGTGTGGCAGCTGTTCGCGGCGAAGAAGGCCAGCGCCATGGCCGGCGCGCCCGAGTGGGTCGTCAATGCCGCCGAGGCGGGCGCCAAGGTCGAACTGCTGCCCGCGCAGGACAGCTTCAAGAGCATGGCGCAGGCCATCCTCGCGTCCGACGAGGCCATCCGCACCAGGCCCGAACTGGTGCGCAAGCTGGTGCGCGCCACCCTGCGCGGCATGGACGACATCGTCAAGGACCCGAAGGCCGCGGCGCAGGTCTACGCGCAGGCGGTGCCGACCTTCAAGGGCAAGGAAGCCACCGTGGAGCGCATCTTCGCGCTGTATCGCCAGAACGTCTATGCCGGACAGAAGCCGCTGGGGATCATCGACGGCGCGCGCCTGGAAGCGGTGCAGAAGTTCTACGTCAGCGAAGGCATCGTGGCGCGCGCCACGCCGGTGAACGAGCTCTACACCAACCAGTTCGTCGGAGGCCGGTGATGGACGGCGCCACCACGACCACTTCCGCCACGTCCGCGGCTGCGCCGCCGGAGCCGCGCGCACGGCTGCTGCGCAGCGCGCGCGTGCGCGCCGGCCTCGGCAGCGTCGTGCTGCTGCTGGCCTTCCTCGCCGCCTGGCAGTGGGGACCGGGATGGCTCGGCATGCCGGAGTTCATCCTGCCCAGGTTCTCGCGCGTGGTGGCCGAGTCGCTGCGCATGTGGGAGCAGGAAAGCCTGTTGCGGCATTTCGGCATCACCGCCTTCGAAGTCATCGTCGGGTTTGCCCTGGGCTCGCTGCTGGGCCTGGCGGTCGGCGTGGTGCTGGGGCTGTCGCCCA
This sequence comes from Cupriavidus sp. USMAHM13, assembly GCF_001854285.1. Lineage (NCBI taxonomy): Bacteria > Pseudomonadati > Pseudomonadota > Betaproteobacteria > Burkholderiales > Burkholderiaceae > Cupriavidus > Cupriavidus sp. USMAHM13. The sequence goes on along the minus strand of NZ_CP017752.1, from coordinate 577,052 downwards.
CCACCGAATCGGTGCTGTCGCCCTACATCCTGGCCCTGCAGATCGCACCCAAGGTAGCCTTCGCCCCGCTCTTCGTGATGTGGCTCGGCTATACCATCTACCCGAAGATCCTGGTGGCCATCCTGATCGTCTTTTTCCCGGTGATGATCAATGTGCTGTCCGCGGTGCGCACAGTCGATCCCGACATGGTCAACCTGGTGCGCACGCTGAACGCGGGGCGCTGGCAGATCTTCCGCCTGGTGGAGTTTCCGTCGGCGCTGCCGGCGCTGTTCTCCGGCCTGCGCATCGCTTCCACGCTGGCGGTGATCGGCGTGACGGTGGGAGAACTGGTCGGCGGCAACCAGGGCCTGGGCTTCCTGCTGGTCGACGGCGAAGGGCAGGGCAATACCGCCGCCGTGTTCGTCTCGATCGCGGCGCTGACCTTGATCGGCGTGGTGGCCTACGCGGCCGTGGTGTGGGCCGAGCGCAGGCTGCTCCACTACCTGCCGCGCGCGGCGGTCTCGACGACATGAAGGCCGCGGTCCTGGTCATGCGCACCGCGTATGGCCTCACCCTGGCCGCTGCGCTGGCCGCCGGCCCGGCGCGGGCGGACGGTGCGCTGCCAGCGTGCAAGCCGTTGCGGCTGGTGGTGCCGTTCCCCGCGGGCGGGCCCGCCGACCTGCTGGCGCGCGCGCTCGGCCACGCCATGCAGGAGCGCCATGGCATGGCGGTACTGGTCGACAACAAGCCGGGGGCCAACGGCAACATCGGCATGGATGCGGTGCGCCGCGCCGCCGGCGACGGCTGCACCCTGGCGGTGGTCCCGGCCGGCAACCTGACCATCAATCCCACGCTGATGCCGGCGCTGCCCTACCAGGTGGCACGCGACTATCGCTCGGTCGCGCTGCTGGCCGGCTCGCCCAACGTGCTGGCCGTGCATCCCGCCGTCAAGGCGCGCAGCGTGGCCGAACTGGTGCAGCTGGCGCGGCGCGCCGGTCCGCCGCTCGGCTTCGCCAGCCCCGGCGTCGGCAGCGGCCTGCACCTGGCGGGCGTGCTGTTCGCGCAGAAGGCGGGCGTCACCTTGCTGCACGTGCCCTACAAGGGCACCACGCAGGCGCTCAACGACGTGGTGGGCGGCCAGGTGCCGATCCTGTTCGGCACCCTGCCCACGCTCGCGCCCTTCCTGCAGTCCGGCGCGCTGCGCGCGCTGGCCGTCACCCAGGCGCGCCGCTCGCCGGCCGCACCGCAGATCCCGTCGCTGGCCGAGCAAGGCATCACCGGCGTGGAAGTGAGCTCCTGGTATGCATTGATGGCACCGGCGGGAACGCCGGCGCCGGTGGTCGACGCGCTCAGCCGCGAGGTGCGCGCGGTGCTGGCCTTGCCCACGGTGCGCGAGGCCTTGCAGCACCAGGGCATGGAGCCGGCCGACGAGGCGGACGGTGCCCCGCGCGCGCTGGACGCGCGCATCCGCGCCGAGACGGCGGCGTGGGCTGCGCTGATTCGCAAGCACGGGATCCGGGCGGAGTGAGGTGGGGCGCGGGGCGGGGATCTTGCGCTGGCGGGGAGGCTTGGGTTTGTGTGCCGGGTCACGTCGGTGGCTTCATCCGGTGCTTGCAGCTTGGACTACACCGTTGGTTTCATCCGGCGCTCGCGTGCTGGATCACACCGTTGGCTTCGCTGGATGTTGCGCCTTGCTAAACCACCCCTCTCCCCCGCCCTCGCCCCATGAGGGGAGAGGGAGCCAAGACCTTGTGCTTGGCGATTGGTGTTGGCGCATCCTGCCGGCTTCGTCCAGCGCGTCGGGTTCCGCACCGCGCTGTTTGGCTCCCCTCTCCCGCTTGCGGGAGAGGGGCCGGGGGAGAGGGCAGGCGCTGGCGCGTAGCGAATCCAGTTGATCTACCGCGAGCGAAACCCCCGCTATCGCCGCAGCCGACCCGGGTCGCCCAGCCAGGCCGACACATCGCGCGCCGCCCGCTTGACTTCCCGCTCCGCGCGCTCGCGCAGCGTGCCGTCCTGCTCGAAGCGCTGGGCCGGGCCGGCCACGCTGATGGCGGCCACGGTCTTGCCGGTGGCATCGCGCACCGGGGCCGCGCACGAATCGATGCCCGGTTCGTAGGCCGAAAAGCTCCAGGCGCAGCCGCGCTCGTGGTCGGCCGCGAGGATCTCGCCCAGCCGCGCGTAGCTGGCGGGGCTTTGCGGCGTCGCCGTGACCAGCGGCTCGGCGCCCAGGCGCTCGCGCTGCTCGTCCTCGGAGAGTCCGGCCAGCAGCATGCGCCCGGGAGTGGTCAGGTGGGCGGGCACGCGGCTGCCGACCTGGATGTTGCTGACCAGCGAGGCGGCCGGCATGTGGCGCAGCAGGTAGAGTGCATGGCCGCCGTCCAGCACCACCAGGTAGGCGGAGAGCTGCAGGCTGTCGGCCAGGCGCGGCAGCACCTGGCGGGCGAAGCCCACCAGGTCGCTGCCGGCCAGTACCCGCGACGACAGCTTGAGCAGTTCCAGCCCGGCCTGGTGGCCGCCCTGCGGCAGGGCGTCGAGCATGCCTTCGTGCTCTAGCGTGGCGAGCAGGCGCATCACGGTGACGCGGTTCACCTCGATGCGGCGGCCGACCTCGCTCAGGTTGGCGGTGGAGCCGCCTTCGGCAATGAAGCGCAGCAGGCGCAGCGCCCGTACCACGGGCGAGACCAGTTGCGTTTTCTCTTCGGCATCGCCATCGGCGTCGGCCGGCTCGGCGGCATGAGGGAGGGGAGAGGCGGATGCGGGCTTGCGCGCCCGTGCGCCGGTCGGCTTGGCTGGTGTCTGCATGGTTCTGCGTTGGGACCGGCGCGCTTGCGTCATCAGGCCAGGGGCGCGCGCCAGGCGTCGTAATCGTACACCCAGTCGGCATTGCTCCCCTCCTTGAGCCAGTGGTTGCCGCGCGAACCGATCTGGATGCGCGCGGTGCGCTCGAGGCGCGCGGCCTGGTAACGCTGCAGCGCGGCGGGCACGTCATCGCGCCAGGTGTCGAGGCAGCGTGCCAGTACCACCGCGTCCTCGACCGCCTGGCCCGCCCCTTGTGCCATGAAGGGCATCATCGGGTGGCAGGCGTCGCCCAGCAGTGTGCAGCAGCCCACTGACCAGCGCGGCAGCGGGTCGCGCACGTACAGCGCGGAGATCAGCACCTCGTCGCAGGCGTCGAGCAGCGCGCGCGCTTCCGCATGGAAGCCGGCGTAGGCCGCTCGCACGTCGGCGACCCGCCCCGGCGTGGTCCACGATTCGTGGCGCCAGCTTTCCTGCGCGACGGTGGCGAAGACAAAGATGTCGCGGCCGCGGTTGAGCGGGAAGGTGACGATCTGCGAGGTCGGCTGCGGTCCCCACCACTTGGTGAAGGCGTCGAGGTTGGGCACGCCGGCCAGGCGCTCGGCAGGCACCACGGCACGGTAGGCGACCTGGCCGGTGAAGACCGGGCTCTCCTGGCCGAACAGCGCGGTGCGCACCACCGAGTGGATGCCGTCCGCGCCGATCAGCACATCGACGTCGTCGCTGCTGCCATCGGCGAAGCGCAGCGTGGCGCCCTGCTCGCGCGGCACCACGGCGGTGGCCTTGCGGCCGAGCTGCACGCATGGCGCGGGCACCGCCTGCTCCAGCGCGTGCATCAGGTCGGCGCGGTGCATGGTGAGCTGCGGCGCGCCGTAGCGGGCTTCGGCCGCCTCCGACATCGGCAGGCGCGAGGTTTCCTCGCCGCTGTCCCAGGTGCGGCTGATGCGATGGCTCGGTCGTGCCGCCGTCTCGCGCAGCGCCGCGCCGACGCCCAGTCCGTCGAGCGCACGCACCGCGTTGGGCGTCAGGTTGATGTCGGCGCCCACGCGCGCGAAGCGTACCGCCTGTTCGTACACGACCACCTCGTGGCCGAGCTGGCGCAGTGCGATGGCCGCCGCCAGTCCACCGATGCCGGCGCCGTTGATGCCGATTCGTTGCCTTGCCATGTCTTCCTGCCTTCCTTGCGTTTGCCTGCCCGCCACGCTTGGCGTTGCACGGCGGATATGTGATATGTTCAAAAATGAACGTAATGTTCATAAAAATACTATTCAGATGGGAGAACGTCGTCAAGCAAAAGCGCGCGGAAGCCGTCGGTCATGGCGGGACCGGCACATGGGCGGGGTTTGCGGTGATGCCGGCGGCGCGCAGGGGCGGGTCTCCACGCGATCGGGGTCAGGCAGGCATAAGGGGGAGCGTCTCGGGCCGCAGCCAGGGGGGAGGGAAGGCGGGAGGGGCGGGGGCGGCCAGGCGCTGCGGTGGGTGCCTGGCCGGGCCGGCTCAGTAGGGGCCGGCGGGGGTGGCGCCGGTGGGCGCGGCCGCAGCCGCGTCCGGCAGGAAGTCGCGGGCGAGCGCGCGCGTGGCGCTGGCGAGCAGGCGCACGTCGAGCCCGACCGCGACGAAGGTGCAGCCCAGCGCGAGATAGCGGCGCGCCAGCACCGGGTCCGGCGTCAGCGTGCCGGCGGCCTTGCCGCTGGCGACGATGCGGCGGATGGCGTCCTCGATGGCGGCCTGCACCTCGGGGTGGCCCGGGTTGCCGCGGTGCCCGAGCGAGGCGCTCAGGTCGGCCGGGCCGATGAAGACGCCGTCCACGCCATCGACGGCGCAGATCGCCTCCAGGTTGTCGAGTGCCTGGCGGGTCTCGGCCTGCACCAGCAGGCAGGCCTCGGCATCGGCGCGGTCGAGGTAGTCGCGGCGCAGGTCCCAGCGCGAGACGCGCGCCACGCCGCTGCCCACGCCGCGCATGCCGGCGGGCGGATAGCGCATGGCCGAGACCAGCCGCCGTGCCTGCTCGGGCGTGTCCACCATCGGTACCAGCAGCGTCTGCGCGCCGATGTCGAGCAATTGCTTGATCAGCGCCGGGTCGCCGTGCGGCGGCCGTACGATGGGATGCGACCGGTAGGGCGCGGCGGCCTGCAACTGGGCCAGCACGTTGCGCACATCATTGGGCGCGTGCTCGCCGTCGAGCAGCAGCCAGTCGAAGCCGGCGGTGGCGCACAGCTCGGTGCTGTAAGGATCGGGCAGCGAGATCCACAGGCCGATCTGCTGGCGGCCGGCCGCGATGGCGGCCTTGAAGGCGTTGTCGTAGGTCATGGTGGCATGGTCTCCGGAGACGGGCTGGCGGCACGGCGCATCGCGCCTCAGGCGCGCGCGTGCCGTGCCAGGTTGCCCTGGCAAACATACTTGGTGTGCAGGTAGTCGTCCAGGCCGTAGCGCGAACCCTCGCGCCCGTAGCCCGACTCCTTGATGCCGCCGAAGGGCGCCGCCTCGCTCGACAGCGCGCCTTCGTTCACGCCCACCATGCCGGCCTCGAGCGCCTGGGCCACGTCCCAGACGCGGGCGATGTCGCGCGAGTAGAAGTAGGCGGCAAGCCCGTAGGGTGTCGCATTGGCCAGGGCGATGGCCTCGGCCTCGGTGGCGAAGCGGAACACCGGCACCATCGGGCCGAAGGTCTCTTCGTGGTTGAAGCGCATATCCGCGGTGGCGCCGGCCAGCACCGTGGGCGTGAAGAAGTGGCCGTGCGGCGCCTCGGCGCAATCGTGGCGGGCGCCGCCGGTGACCAGCCGGGCGCCCTTGGCCAGGGCGTCCTCGACATGGTGCTGCACCTTGGCCAGCGCGCGCTGGTTGATCAGCGGGCCGATCTCGGCGCTGCCGCCGTCTGCCGGTCCCACGCGCAGCGCCGCGACGGCGCGCACCAGCGCGGCGACGAAGGTGTCGTGGATGCCGTCCTGCACCAGCACCCGGTTCGGGCACACGCAGGTCTGGCCGGCATTGCGGAACTTGGCCGCCATCAGGCCGGCCACGGCGGCATCGACGTCGGCATCGTCGAAGACGATGAAGGGGGCATTGCCGCCCAGCTCCAGCGAGACCTTCTTCAGCGTATCGGCGCTGGCGCGTGCCAGGTGCTTGCCCACCGCGGTGGAGCCGGTGAAGGAGATCTTGCGCACGCGCGCATCGGCCAGCCAGGCATCGGCCACCGCCGGCGTCTGCGCGCGCGAAGCGGGCAGCACGTTGACCAGGCCCGCCGGCGCGCCGGCCTCCTGCAGCAGCCGGGCCAGCGCCAGCGCCGTCAGCGGCGTGTCTTCGGCCGGCTTGGCCACCACCGCGCAGCCGGCGGCCAGCGCGGGCGCGATCTTGCGTGCCAGCATCGCCAGCGGGAAGTTCCACGGCGTGATGGCGGCCACCACGCCGACCGGCTCCTTGAGCACGAACAGCTGCTTGCCGGCCTGCGCCTGCGGCAGGATGTCGCCATGGATGCGCTGCGCCTCTTCGGCGAACCACTCCACGTACGAGGCGCCGTACAGCACTTCGCCGCGGCTTTCCGCCAGCGGTTTGCCCTGTTCCAGCGAGATCAGGCGGGCCAGGTCTTCCTGGTTGGCGAGGATGGCGGCGTGCCAGCGCTTGAGCAGCGCGGCGCGTTCGCGCGAGGTGGCGTGCCGCCACGCGGCGAAGGCGCGCTGCGCGGCGTCGACGGCGGCGGCGGCGTCGGCCGTGCCGCAGTCGGGCACTTCCGCCAGCAGCGCGCCGCTGGCAGGATCGGTCACGGCGAAGCGGCGGCCGTCGGCGGCGTCGCGCCAGGCGCCGTCGATCAGGCAGCGCGAGACCAGCAGTTCAGGGCGGGCGAGGGCCAGGGTGGCGGGCAGCGTGGGAGCAGGGGTCGAAGACATGAGGGCGATCGGCAGGAAAGAAGGAAAAGGGTGCCGCGCGGCAGGGCCGCGCGGTGGTGGTGCAAGCAGGGGGGGCGGCTGCGCGGCGCGGGCCCGCTCAGCTGACGATGCCGAGGTGCCAGGGCACGAACTCGCCGTCGCCCAGGCCGAGCGCCTCGCTGCGCGTGGTCTCGCCGGAGGCGGCGCGCAGCAGATGGGCGAAGATCTCTTCGCCCATCTGCTGCACCGTCAGCTCGCCGTCAAGCACGCGGCCGCAGTTGATGTCCATGTCGTCGCGCAGCCGCTCGAACATCGGCGTGTTGCTGGACAGCTTCAGCGTCGGCGCGGGCTTGGAACCGAACATGGAGCCGCGCCCGGTGGTGAACAGGATCATGTTGGCGCCGCTGGCGATCTGGCCGGTGACGGCGCAGGGATCGTAGCCCGGCGAATCCATGAAGACGAAGCCGGCGCGGTCGATCGGCTCGGCGTACTCGTAGACTCCCTGCAGCGGCGTGGTGCCGCCCTTCATGGCGGAGCCGAGCGATTTCTCGAAGATGTTGGCCAGGCCGCCCTGCTGGTTGCCGGGGCCCACCACGCCGTTGAACTGGCCGTTGTGGCCGCGCGTGTACTCCTTCCACCAGGCGATGCGGTCGAGCAGCTTCTGCCCGACCTTGGGCGTCACCGCGCGCCGGGTCAGCATATGCTCGACGCCATAGATCTCGGGCGTCTCGGACAGGATGGCGGTGCCCCCGTGGCGCACCAGGATGTCCATGGCCGCGCCCAGCGCCGGATTGGCGGTGATGCCGGAGAAGCCATCCGAGCCGCCGCATTCGAGGCCGACCTTGATATGGCTGGCCGGCACCGTCTGGCGTACCGCCGCGTCGGCGCGCGGCAGCATCTCGCGCACGGCTGCCACGCCGGCCTCGATGGTGGCGCGCGTGCCGCCGGTCTCCTGCATCACCAGCGTGCGCAGCAGGGTGCCGCCCTCGCCGTCGCGCAGCGCCTGCGAATCGACCAGGTCCGCGACCTGGTTGCGCTCGCAGCCCAGCCCGACGACCAGCACACCGGCCAGGTTGGGGTGGCGCGCGTAGCCGGCCAGCGTGCGGCGCAGCACGTCGAAGTGCAGGCTCGGCGAGGACATGCCGCAGCCGCTGCTGTGCTGGAAGGCCACCACGCCGTCGACGTTGGGGAAGCCGGCCAGGCGCTCCGGCGTGAACCACTCGGCGATCTTGCGGATCACGGTGGCCGAGCAGTTCACCGAGGACAGGATGCCGATGTAGTTGCGCGTGCCCACGCGGCCATCGGCGCGCACGATGCCCTGGAAGGTGGCGCGCGCGTGCTCGGGCACGTAGTCGACCGGGCGCACGTCGGTGCAGAAGGCCGGCTCGCGCTCGAACTCGACGAAGCGCAGATTGTGCGCATGGACGTGCTCGCCCGGCGCGATAGCGCGCGCGGCCAGGCCGATCACGGTGTCGTACTTGCGCACCGGCGTGCCGGCGGCGATGGCTTCGGCGGCCACCTTGTGGCCCGCCGGCACCTGGGCGCGCAGGCGCAGCACGCGGCCGTCGACCTCGACGTTCTGGCCGAGCGCCAGCGGCGCGCGCGCGATCACGATATTGTCCCGCGCGTGCAGGCGGATCAGCGCGCGCGAGAGGTCCTTGGTGGTGTCCTGGGTGGCGGTGGTCATCGGGCTTTCTTCGTGTGGCGCTGGTGATCAGCCCAGCATCTGCTTGAGGTTGAGCCGTTCGATCAGCTTCTTCTCGTGTTCGTAGTTGTCGGCGACGAACTTGCGGTACTCGTCGGCGTCCTGGTACATGACGATGGCATCGATCTTCTCGCAGGCCGCCTTGAATTCCGTGCTGAGGATGGCGCGGCGCAGCGCCTCGCGCAGCTTCAGCGCGATCTTCGGGTCGAGTCCGCGCGGCGCGCCGATGCCGTTGGGCGCATCCATCACCACGTGGTAGCCGAGTTCCTTGAGCGTGGGCGTGCTGCCGAAGCGCGGCAGGCGCTGCGCGCCCCAGGTGGCGAGCAGGCGCAGCTTGCCTTGTTCCACATAGGGCGCCCAGGAGCTGGAGTCGGCCAGCAGGTCGACCTGGCCGCCGAGCAGGTCGGACAGGGCCGGCGCGCCGCCCTTGTAGGGGATGTGGTTGAGCTTGATGCCGGCATTGAGCGCGAACTCTTCCATGCCGACGTGGGTCTGGCCGGCGACGCCGGCGGTGGCGTAGTTGACCTTGCCGGGGTTGGCGCGGGCGTAGGCCACGAGGTCGGCCAGCGTCTTGAAGCGCGCGTCGCTGCGCACCACCATGCCGAAGGTCTGGCCCGAGGCGCGCGCCAGGTAGGTCAGGTCCTTGAGCGGGTCCATCTGCACCACGCCGAGCTGCGAGAAGCGGGTCACCGAGAGCGGGATCTGGCCGATGGTGTAGCCGTCCGGGCGGGCGTTGGCGAGTGCCTTGGTGCCGATCATGCCGGAAGCGCCGGCACGGTTGTCCACCACGATGGACTGGCCCAGCTCGCGCCCCGCCAGCTGCATCAGCACGCGCATGGTCACGTCGGCGGTGCCGCCGGCCGGCCACGGGCAGATGAAGGTGATCGGACGCGAAGGATAGTCGCTCTCGGCCGCCAGCGCGGACGCGGCGGGGAGCATGCCGGCAAGGGTGCCGGCGGCACCGAGCAGCAGTTGCCGGCGCCCCGGCTTGAATGTGCTGTCTTGCATGTCTGTCTCCTGTGGGGGGCCTTGATGGGGCAAGCAGGTGCCATGCGCCGTGGCCGCCCTCGGCGGCGCATGGGGGAGGGGTCAGGCGGCCAGCGCGTCGGCCGCGGTGCCCGCGCCGACCAGCCGGGCGATGGCTTCGCCGACCTCGGTGGTGCTGGCGCCGCCGCCCAGGTCGGGCGTGCGCGGGCCCTGCGCCAGCACGGTCTCGATGGCGCCCAGGATGGCATCGTGCGCCTGGCGGAAACGTGCATCAGGCGCGCCGTCCCCCGCGCGCGCGCCGCCGAGGAAATCGAGCATCAGCGCGCCCGACCAGATCATGGCGACCGGGTTGGCGATGTTCTTGCCGTAGATGTCGGGCGCGGAGCCATGCACCGGCTCGAACAGCGAGGGAAAGCGGCGCTCGGGGTTCAGGTTGGCCGAGGGCGCCAGGCCGATGGTGCCGGCGCAGGCCGGGCCCAGGTCGGACAGGATGTCGCCGAACAGGTTGGAGGCCACCACCACGTCGAAGCGCGTGGGCTGCAGCACGAAGCGCGCGGTCAGGATGTCGATGTGCTGGCGATCGACGGCGACGTCGGGATACTGCACCGCCATCGCATCGGTGCGTTCGTCCCAGTAGGGCATGCTGACCGCGATGCCGTTGGATTTGGTGGCCACGGTCAAATGGCGGCGCTGGCGCGCGCGGGCCAGCTCGAAGGCGTAGCGCAGCACGCGGTCGGTGCCGTGCCGGCTGAACACGGATTCCTGCAGCACCACCTCGCGCTCGGTGCCTTCGAACATGCGGCCGCCCAGCGAGGTGTATTCGCCCTCGGTGTTCTCGCGCACCACCAGGAAGTCGATGTCGCCGGGCTTGCGGTTGGCCAGCGGGCAAGGCACGCCTTCGAACAGGCGCACCGGGCGCAGGTTCACGTACTGGTCGAACTCGCGGCGGAACTTGAGCAGCGAGCCCCACAGCGAGACATGGTCGGGCACCTTGTCGGGCCAGCCGACCGCGCCGAAGTACAGCGCGTCGCAGCCTTCCAGCTGCGCGCGCCAGTCAGGTGGCATCATCGCGCCGGTCTGCAGGTAGTAGTCGCAGTGGGCCCAGTCGAAGTGGACGAATTCCAGGTCGAGCGAGAAGCGCGCCGCGGCGGCCTCGAGCACGCGCAGGCCTTCCGGCATCACTTCCTTGCCGATGCCGTCTCCGGGGATGACGGCGATGCGCAGCGGGGCCTTGGGGGATAAGGTCATGGAGGAATCTGGTTCGCAGTAGGAGGATCGGCAGCCATGGTAAAGCCGGCCCGGCGGAATATAATCAGCCGGATCGTGAAGCGATAAAACACGATCCGTGAAGAATGAACTGCTCAACGAAGACCTCCGTGTCTTCATCGAGGTGGCGCGCCGGTCCAGCTTTTCCGCGGCCGCGGAGGCGCTGGGCGTGTCGCCGGCCTACATCAGCAAGCGCATCCATATGCTGGAGGCGGCGCTTTCCGTGCGCCTTTTCCACCGCACCACGCGCCGCGTGGTAGTCAGCGAGGACGGCGAACGCGTCTACGCGCTGGCGCAGCGCATCCTGGACGATATCGACCACCTCTACGAGGAAGTGTCGAGCACGCGGCGCAACCCGCGCGGCCTGCTGCGGGTGTGCTCCAGCTTCGGCTTCGGCCGCAATGTGGTGGCACCGGCCATCTCGCAGCTGGTGCGGCAGTATCCGGCGCTGCAGGTGCGCTTCGAGGTGTTCGACCGCCTGGTCGACGTGGCCACCGAGGGCTTCGACCTCGACATCCGCGTGGGCGACGAGATCGCCCCGCACCATATCGCGCGGCGCCTGGGCTCCAACCATCGCGTGCTGTGCGCGGCGCCGGCCTACCTGGCCCGGCGCGGGCAGCCGCGCACGCTGGCCGAACTGGCCAGCCACGACTGCCTGGTGATCAAGGAGCGCGACCACCCCTTCGGGGTCTGGAAGCTGCGCGACGGACAGCAGGAGCAGACCGTCAAGGTGACCGGGCCGTTGTCGTCCAACAACGGCGAGATCGTGGTGCGCTGGGCGGTGGACGGCCACGGCATCGCGCTGCGCTCCACCTGGGATGTCGGGCCGCAACTGGCCAGCGGCGCGCTGGTGCAGGTGCTGCCGGACTACCGGCAGGACGCCAATATCTGGGCGGTCTATCCGTCGCGGCTGACCACCTCGGCCAAGATCCGCGTCTGCGTGGAGTTCTTCGAGGCTTATTTCCGCCAGCGCGGCGATCCGGCGGCGGCCTGAGCACGGCCGGCACGGCACGCTGCGGCTGGGCATTGTCCGCGACGCTGCCTATGATGGAGACGGCGCGGCGCGCGCGGCCCCATTGCTGTGGTGCGCGGCCGTGTGCCGTCACCGCATTGCAGCCAAGACGAGGGCGCCATGTCAAACCATACCTACAAGCTGGTGGAGATCGTCGGTTCCTCGCCGGAGGGCACGGACAAGGCCATCCAGAATGCCATCGCCAAGGCGAGCGAAACCATCAAGCATATCGACTGGTTCGAGATGGTGGAGATGCGCGGCCACATCGTCGACGGTACGGTGGCGCACTTCCAGGTGACGCTGAAGATCGGCTTCCGCGTCGACTGAGCGAGCGCGGCGGGAGCGGCGCGGCGCTCAGCCGCGCGCGGCGTGCGGCAAGGCGTCGTGCAGCGGGCCGTAGAGGCGGCGTAGCGCCGGCTGTGGCGCCTCGCGCAGGTAGGCCAGCGTCTTCTCGAGGAAGGCGGGCGTGGCGCTGTCCGGCACGCGCCGGATCCACCTGCCGGCCTCGGCCTCGCGGCCTTGCAGCGCGAGCAGGCGCGCGTGGTTGAACTGCCCGCGGAAGTCGCCGCCCTCGGCGGCGCGGCGGTAGTGCTCGGCCGCCTGGGCCAGGTCGCGCTCGACTTCCCAGCCGTCTTCGTAGAAGCCGCCGATGATATTGAGCGACTTGGCATGGCCGAGTGCCGCCGCGCGCCGGTACCAGTCCAGCGCCTGCGCGCGCTCGGGTGCGACGCCGCGGCCCAGCGTCAGCGCGGTGGCCAGGTTGTACATGCCCCAGTCCGAACCGCGCTCCGCCGCCAGCTGGTACCAGCGCGCGGCGGCGTGCGCGTCCTGCGGCGTGCCCCAGCCATTCTCGTAGCAGCGTCCCGCCAGATTGGCGGCGCCGGCGTGGCCGGCGTGCGCGGCATGCTTGAACCAGGCGAAGGCGCGCGCTTCGTCGCGCGCCAGTCCGCGCCCGGCGAGGAACCACTGGCCCAGCAGGGCCTGCGCGTCGAGATGGCCGGCCAGCGCGGCGGCGCCGAGCCAGGGCAGTGCCTGGGCGGCGGGACCGCACAGCTTGTCGCGCAGGGCGGCGGGGCCGAGCTGTTCGAGTTCACCAGGGGTGGCGGGGCGGAAGGGCAGGTCGAGCATGGCGGAGAAGGCAGGCGCCCCGGCCCCGCCGCAAGGCAGGACCGGGGCACCGGACACGCGGCGCGTGCCGCAGGCGGTCGGGCCGGTCGGGCGTTCAGAAGCGCACGTTGGCGCTGAAGATGAAGGCGCGGCCGGGCGCCATGGTGGCGTAGTGGCTGGCGTAGGCCTGGCTGTAGTAGACCTTGTCGGTCAGGTTCTGCACGTTGAGCTGCAGCGCCAGGTTCTTGTTGACCCGATAGCTGGCCATGGCGTCGAAGCGCCAGTACGACGGCACCCATTTGTTGGTCGACTCGTTGCCCCAGATCTTGGATACGTAGTAGGCGCCGCCGCCCAGCGTGAACTTGGGCAGCACCTGGTAGGTGGTCCACAGGCTGAAGCTGTCGTCCGGCGTGTTGGGGAAGGAGGTGCCGTTGGCGAGGCCGAAGGCCGCGCCGGCGCCGCCCGCGTTGCGCAGTTCACTCTTCAGGTGGGTGTAGCCGCCGAACACCGCCCAGTCGTTGGTGACGTTGCCGGAGAAGCCCAGCTCGAAGCCCTGCACGCGCTTGTCGCCGGCCATGGCCGCGGTGCCGTCCTGCAAGGTGATGCGGGCATTGGTGGTGTCGATGCGGAACAGCGCGGCGGTCAGGGCCAGGCGTCGCTGCAGCGGCTCCCACTTGGCGCCCACTTCGTAGGCGCGGTTCTTCTCGGGCGCCAGCATGGCGCCAATGTTGCCGCTGCGGTCCGGGCCCAGCGCATTGCCGTCGCTGCCCTGGGTCAGGAAGGAGCCTGCCGGGGTCGACGAGGTGCCGAAGGAGGCGTACAGGCTGACCGTCTCGACCGGCTTGAAGACGATGCCCAACTGGTAGTTGAACAGATTGTCGGTGCGGCCGAAGTCGGTGCGCACGCCCTTGCTGTCCGCGGCGGAGGTGAAGTTGGCGTCGTAGCGGTCGTAGCGGATGCCGCCGTTGACCAGCCAGTGCTTGCCCAGCTCGACCGAGTCGAACAGGTAGACCGCCGCCGTGTTGGTCTTCGAGTTGGTCGGGTTGTTGGCGCGCGAGATGGCGCCGGACCACGGATCGAAGGGATTCGGGTTGAGCAGCGTGGTGCAGTTGTAGCCGCCGGCGGCGCCCGGGCCGCTGGGGCAGCGGTTGCTGCCGGTGGCCACGTTGTAGCTGTCGTTCTCGCTCTTCTCCTGCGCGAACTCGATGCCGAAGGCGTACTTGTGCTTGGCGAAGCCCGTCTGCACGGTGCCGGACAGGTCGGTCTGGTTGGCGATGGTGTTGACCGTGGAGACGCGCGTGTTGGCGCGGCGCCAGACCATGCCGTAGTAGATGTTGCCCTGGCTGTCGTCGGGCTGGGTCCAGATGAAGTCCTGGTGGGTGCGGGCCACGCGCGTCTGGTTGCGGAACTTGAGCGCCGGGCTGAAATCGTGCTCGAAGCGGATCGTGCCCATGTCGGTCTGGTCCTTGCGGAAATCGCGGTTGGCCAGGCCGTAGTAGGTGTTGCGCGGCACGCTGATCGGCGAGCCGTCGCCGGCAAAGCTGGTACGGGCGATGCTGTCGCTGCGCCGGTTGAAGGTCGGGTTGTTGTACGGGATCCCGGTGTCCGGGATGTCGTTGGACTGCATGTGGTAGTACGCCAGCGTCAGGCGCGTGTCGGTGCCCAGGCCGAAGGCGACGGTCGGCGCGATGCCCCAGCGCGACTGGTTGGCCACGTCGCGGCCCGGCACGTCCTGGTCATGCACCATGGCGTTGAGGCGGAAGGCCCCGTGGTCGGAGAACTTCCAGTTGCCGTCGGCGGTGGCGCGCTTGTAGTCGGCGTTGCCGAGACTGACATTGCCCTCGGCGAAGTTCTCCAGGCGCGGCGCCTTGCTGGTGATGTTGATGCTGCCGCCGGCGGAGCCGCGGCCGTCGTAGGCGCCGGCCGGACCCTTGGTCACTTCCACCGTCTCGACGTTGAAGATCTCGCGCGATTGCGAGCCGATGTCGCGGAAGCCGTCGAGGAAGGTGCTGGCCTGCGCGTCGTAGCCGCGGATGAAGGGGCGGTCGCCGACCGGGTTGCCGCCCTCGCCGGCGCCGAAGGCGATGCCGGGCACGGTGCGCAGCACGTCGGTGAGGCTGGCCGAGGCGGTGCTCTGGATCACTTCCTGCGGAATCACGGTGATCGAGCGCGGCGTGTCGAGCAGCTTGTCCGGGTTCTTGATCGAAGAGGTGGAGTCGACCTTGAAGTTGCTGTCGCCGGTGCCGCTGACCGTCACCGCCGGCAGTTCAGCCGCGGCCACCGTGGCGCTGCCGGCCGACTGCGCGGCCACCGGTGCTGCCGCCACCGCCATGCCGACGGCGCCGGTCAGGCGCGGAACGGCGTGCTTCCTCTTGCTTCTGCTGACAACCACTGCAGTCGACACGATCCTTCCCTCTTTAGTTTTGTGAATCATATTAAGAATGAGAAGGATTATCATTTGCTGCCTGGATGTAAGTCAAGTGATACATCCAGGGCCGATGTGTCGTCTATGTATCGAGAATGGGTGACAAGGCCTGCACTTGACGTGGTGGTGGAAGCACGTGCGGGCATCCTGCGCCGGCCTGTGCCATCACCTGCCGCCACCACGTCATGCGCATGCCGCGAGGCGGGGCCGCCGGCCGAGGCAGCCGGCGCGCGGCCCCGGCGGGCCTCAGTCGAACTGGTAGGAGTAGATCGCGTTCAGCCGCGGCGAGCGGTGCGACGCGTTGATGGGCTTGTCGCCGACCGGTTGTGCGATCGACAGGTCCAGCGTGTAGTAGCGGCGGTCGGAGAAGCGCACGCCGAGTCCTACCGAGGCCAGCGAACGGTGCGTCAGCACAACGCTGTTGGAGAGCACGCGCGCCATGTCGCCGATGACGTAGGGCTGGACCGTCTTCAGGTAGGCCATGTCGAGCGTGAACAGACGATTGAATTCGAGCGAGGCGCCCCAGCCCTTGTCGCCCGCCACTTCGCCGGCCGGATAGCCCAGGCCGAACATGCGGCCGCCGAAGCTGATCTGTTCGCTCGAGGCCAGCCGCTGCGCGCTGAACTGGCCCGCCGCCGACACGGTCATGCCGAAGCCGGCCGGCAGGTCGTTCGACTGCGAGGCCTGCAGCCGGGTGCGGAAGAAGCTGAGGTCGTTGGTGGTGTTCTCGCGCGAGGCGCCGAGCCCGGCGATGCCCTGGTACAGGCCCAGCATCAGGGTGCGCGTCTGGCCCTGGCTGCGCTGCACGTAGTTGGCCTCGGCGCTGACCACGCGCACGCGCGTGCCCAGTGTCACCTGCTGCCCGGTGGCCGTGCCGGTATAGCGTTCGAACTGGTCGACGCCGTAGATGCCGCCGGTGGCGATCAGTGTCTGCGCGTTGCTGAGCAGCAGCGGGTAGGCGAGGCTGGCGCCGATGCGCTTGTTGTCGTTGACATAGCGCGGATCGATGCCGAGCGGCGCCAGCGTCGCGTTCTCGGGCACGCCGCGGTAGTGCGAGGCGGTCACGCGCGCCACCATGCCCTCGGTGCCGATCGGCTGCGCGTAGTTGGCCGCGTAGTACTCTTCCTTGTTCGGGCCCTTGGGAAACAGGGCTGACACCGAGACCTGTTCACCCAGCGGCGACAGGCTGTTGGCGGTGAGCGTGGAGATCGCGCGCAGCCCCGGCGACATGTACTCGATGCCGGTGCCGAAGGTGACGGGCTTGCGCTTGATGTCGAGCACCAGCTCGCAGGCGCCATCGGTGGTCTGCGGCGGCTGCACGGTGGCCGCCACCTGCATGCCCGGCTGCAGGCCGAGCACGTTGGCATAGTGTTCGAAGGTCTCGCGGCGCAGTGGCTTGTCCTGCATCAGCCGTTCGCCGATCGCGCGCAGGCGGTCCTCGGCCGCGCCGGCCTTGCCGCGGATGGTGATGGTCTTGACATAGCCTTCGACCACCGTGACCAGGACGTTGCCGTTCTCGAAAGTCTGCGCCGGCACGAAGGCGAACGAAAGCGGGTAGCCGCGCTGCTGGTACATCTGCGTGACTTCGTTGGCGGCTTCCAGCAGTTGTGCGACGGTGATCTCGTGGCCGGCCAGCGGCGCGAACTTCGCGGCGATCTCGGCGAAGGGGATGGTCTTGACCCCTTCGATCTGGAACTTCTGCGGCGTCAGCCGGCTTTGCAGCAGGTGCTGCAGCGCGGCATCGGGACGTTCCACCTGGATCGTGACGTTGCTGCCGGCGGGCCGGCTCGGCTCGATCTTCGGCAGGGTCTGGGTCGGGTCGCCCTGGACCGGGCTGCGCGGATCGGAATAAGAGGCCTGGCAGACGCCGAGGCCGATCAAAAGCGTGGCGACACGAGTACGTGCTCGCATGGTGATACCCCTGTTTCTAAAGTGTCGCGGCTATGACGCGATGTGCC
This sequence comes from Cupriavidus sp. USMAHM13, assembly GCF_001854285.1. Taxonomy (NCBI): domain Bacteria; kingdom Pseudomonadati; phylum Pseudomonadota; class Betaproteobacteria; order Burkholderiales; family Burkholderiaceae; genus Cupriavidus; species Cupriavidus sp. USMAHM13. The sequence continues at coordinate 559,954 of NZ_CP017752.1, read as the reverse complement.
GCTGAAGACGGGGGTGCCGCTGTCCCCGCCTTCTCCTTGCGGCCATCGCGCTGTTCTACGGATCGACTGCTTTCCTGATTGCCTTGCCGGTGACCGCCGGCGCCTGCGGCGCCGGCGTGCCGCCTAGTGCTTGCTGCCGCCCAGGCCGCCGAGCAGGCCGCCGAGCAGGTTGGTGACGGGCGCCAGCGCGCCGCCGCTGCCCGACGTGCCGGACGAACCGCCGGTGCTGCCGGTGCTGCCCGACGTGGCGGCGCCGACGCCGCTCGTGAGGCTGGAGACCAGGTTGGTCACCGGCGCCAGTGCACCGCCGCCGGCGCCGGCGGTGCTGCCGACCGACCCCACCGCTCCGACCGCGCCGGTGACCGTGCCGACCACGTTGCCGACCAGGCTGGTGACCGGCGCGAGCGCGCCGCTGCCGGTATTGCCGCCGGTGGCGCTGCCGAGGGCGCCGGTCAGGCTCGAGACCAGGCTGGTGACCGGCGCCAGGGGGCCGCTGCCGGCGCTGCCGCCGGTAGCGCTGCCGAGGCTGCCGGTCAGGCCCGAGACGAGGCCGGTGACAGGGGCCAGCGGGCCCGAGCTGCTGCCCGAGCCGCCGGCCAGGCCGCCGAGGCCGCCGAGGCCGCCCAGTAGGCTGGTCACCGGTGCCAGCGGGCTGCTGCCCGAGCTGCTGCCGTTGGCGTTGTAGAGCACGCCGCCCAGCGACGCGACCGTGGTGCCGGTGCCGGTCACGATGCCGCCCACGCCCGATACCACCGGCGTATTGGTCTGCTTGAGCGAAGTGCCGGCGACGGCGAGCGCGCCGCCGACCGTGGCCAGCAGGCCGTTGACCGGCTGGCCGAGGCCGGTCGCGGCGCCCAGCGTCTGGGTGGTGCTGGTCAGTTGCGAGGTCAGCGGCACGATGGCCTTGCTGACACCGCTGGTGAGCTGTTCGACCGGGCCGGTCGACAGCACGGTGCCGAGCTGGGTGCCCACGTTGCCCACCGTGCCGCCCAGCTGCGTCACCAGCGAGCCGACCGGCGTGGTCACCGGCGCCAGCGGCGAGAGCGGGCCGCTGCCCAGGCCGCTGACCGCGCTGCCGACGTTGCTGACGGCGTTGCCGACCTGGTTCACCACATTACCGGTGCTCGCCAGCGTCGTGCCGAGCGGGTTGGCCGCGTTGGGCATGTTGCCCAGGCCGTTCTGCAGGCCGGTCCCCAGCGCGTTGACGGCGGCGCCAAGCGAGCCGACCGCGTTGCCCAGGCCCGTCTGGGTCTGCGACGACACCACCGGCAGGCTGGCGCCGGAGATCGCCTGGCCGAGCTGGCCGACCGTGCTGCCGGCCGCGTTCACGACCGAGCCGGTGCTGTTGACGATGGAGCTGGTGGGCGTCAGCGAAGTGGTGGAGCCGCCATTGTTGCCGCCGTTGTTGCCGCCGTTGTTGCCGCCGTTGTTGCCGCCGTTGTTGCCACCGTTGTTGCCACCGTTGTTGCCACCGTTGTTGCTGCCGCTGCCACCCGTTCCGTTGCTGCCGCTACCGTTGCTGCCCGTGCCGTTGCTGCCCGTGCTCGAACTACCGCCGGAGTCCGTGCCGAGGGAGGTGGAGCCGCTGCCGCTGGCGCAGCCGCCCAGTGCCAGCAGCGTGGTCAGCAGCGATGCCAGGACGATGTGTTGTTTGCGCATGATGTTCTACCCCTCGAAATGGATGTGAATCTCTTGACGTGTGCGCGCCCTGTTTGCGGCGCGTGTGGCGGGGTAGAGCGCAAACGCTGTGCCAGCGCGTGCGTGGCGGCTGGCCGGGCCGGGCGGCGGCGCCGGGCGGTTGGCCGTAATGCCTTGTGCTGCAAGGGTTTACGGCTGGCAGGCAAGCATCGTTGAGGGTGGTTTGAAACGGTCGCGAGCGGTTGTTCCGCCGTTACGTGTTACGTAACGTCGCGGCCAATCTCCGAAACATCGGCGTGCTCGCAGGTCTGCTGCACACGGCGACGGCATGGCGGGGCTGCCGCATCGCCATGCGCTGGTGTGTTTCGTGGCGAGGGGAACATGTTACGTAGCACGTAACGTCCGCCGAGCTGTCGGGCACCGCTCTTTGCATGCCCGTGAGAACCCCCCTTAACGTCGGGGAAGCCGCATGGCGCAAGGCCGCGCGGGTAGCGGGCCGGGCCGCCGCCGATGCGCTCGGCGTGGTTGGCACGCTGCTTGCGGCTGTGGACTCCGACGAGTCTGCACCCCGGGGTGATTCGGATGCGAAACCCGCCTGACCAGGGCGATCGCGCAGGGGGCGGCGAACTCGCCCGCGGACCAGCCGCACCGATCAGACAGCGCCCCCTTGGCAAAGACGTGGCGGGGGAGACAAAGGAGAAAACCATGAACGCATCGATCCGACCCATTTCCACGCAACCCGCGCAGCGCGTGCTGGCACTTGCCTGTGCCGCGGCCCTCGCCATGCTGGCGGGCTGCTCTTCCGGCGGCTCCGGCAGCGGCGCGACGCAGGATTCCCAGACCACGCCGACCACGCCCGTCAATCCGCCGAACGTGACGACGCAGAGCACGCCGCTCGGCCAGGTGTCCAGCGGCGCCGGCAATACCGTCATCGCCGCCGGCAATGCCGTCACCGATATCGGCAAGCAGTTGCAGAACACCGCGCTGCCGGTGGTGCCGACCGCCGCGCGCAATGCGCTGGGCGATACCGTGGCCAATGCCGGCGGCGCGGTGGGCGCGCTCGGCGCCGGGGTGCGCGATGGCCTGGGCAAGATGGGCTCGGTCAGCGATCCGCTTGGCGTGACGGTGGCCAGCACCGGCAACGTCGTGACCAAGCTGGGCAACACGGTGTCGAGCGCAGGCAATGTGGTGACCGGCCTGGGCACCGAGACGCTGTCGCCGCTGGCGCCGGTGACCACGCCGGTCGGCAGCCTGGTGAGCCAGGTCGGGGCGGTCGTCGCCGATGGCGGCGGCAAGCTCGGCAGCGTGCTGTCCACCGGGCCGGTGGCGCAGCTCACCAGCACGGCCAGCAAGGCCATCGTACCGCTGACCACGCAGCTTACCAATGCCACCCAGGGCATCGGCGCCGCCACCGGCCTCGGCCAGCCGGTCAACAGCCTGCTGGGCACCGTGGGCAACAACCTGGCCAGCGTGGGCAGCCTGGTCACCAACAGCAATGCGCCGCTGGTGTCGAGCCTGGGCGGCGTCGTCACCGAAGCGGGCAGGACCGTGGCCGGCGCGGGCGTCCTGCTGCATGGCGACGGCAGCACCACCAATCCGCTCGGCGGCCTGCTCGGCGCGCTGCCGCTCAGCGGCCTGACGGGCAGCGGCGCCAGCAGCAATCCGCTGGCGCCGGTGACCGGCCTGCTCGGCGGACTCACCGGCGGCAGCACGGGCGGCAATCCTCTGTCTCCCGTCACCAGCCTGCTGGGCGGCCTCGGCGGAAGCTCCAGCGGCTCGAACCCGCTGGCGCCCGTGACCAACCTCGTGTCGAGCCTGACCAGCGGCCTCGGCGGTGCCGCCGGTGCCGCCGGTGGCGGCAGCGGTGCACTGCCGGTGAAGACCGTGCTCACGCCGGTCACCGGCCTGCTCGGCAGCGCCACCGGTGCGGCAGGCAGCGCCACTACGGGCACGACCGGCACCACCGGATTGCCCCTCGTGTCGAGCCTGCTGGGCGGCCTCAGCCACTGAGCGCTACCGCATCACCCGAATGCGGTAGACCCCGACGACTTCATGGTGCGTTGACGTCTTTACCCCGCGGCGGCGCATCCTTTTCTTCCCTCCCATGCATGCAGTGCCGGTCTTCGCGGGCCGGTACTGTGGCAGGGGTCCGTTCGCACATCATTCAAACTCTGATTTCAAACGGGTGTCCTCTTAGGTGTCCTCTTCTAAGCTGTTCCCCGCCCCCTCGACTAGGGGGTGTATAAGGCAGGCGGCGTGACATATAAAGATGGCACCAGTGGTATCGCTCGCTGTGACAGCCTGGCCATAAGAGCCAGGCGACAGCGAACAGATAAGCGGACGCTGGATGATGCAGTGCTTATTTTTGGGAGTGTGACCTCATGAAAAATTCCATTCAGCGTTTCCTTCGGGACGAGCGCGGCGCAACGGCCATCGAGTATGGTCTGATCGCCGGTCTGATCGCTATCGCGATCGCCACCGCAGTCAGCGGCCTCGGCACCAACCTCACGACATTCTTCAACGGACTGGCCGGCAAGGTTTCGGCCTGGGCATCAGGCGCCACCAGCGCAGGCTGAGGCCACGCCACTGTCGCCCTGATGCTGTTCGTTGCCGTGCTGTTCTGCGCGGCAATCGTCTGGACCGACTTCTTACACCGTAGAGTTCCCAACACCGTGCTGGCCGCGGCGCTTGCCGCCGCCTGCATGGCGCTGGTGTTCGGCCCTTCGTCGCAGCCGGCGCTGTCATCGCGCCTGCTGGGGATGGGGCTGGGCTTCGTCGTCACCTTGCCGGTCTACGCCCTCGGGCGCATGGGCGCGGGTGATGTGAAGTTCCTCGCGGTGGCGGGTCTGTTCAGCGGTGCCGCCGGCCTGCCTGCCGTCTGGATCGTGGGCAGCCTGCTTGCGCTGGTGCATGCGCTGCTGGCGCGATCCGACCGGGTCGCGCTGGTGGTTGCGCGCGCTTCGCAATGGCGCAGTCGCACGCACGGCAACGCGCAGCATCAGGTCCGCCTTCCTCAACCGTTCGACGCCCGGCGCGGCATTCCCTACGCGGCCTATCTCGCCATGGGACTGCTCGCGTGGCTGCTGCGCGCGCAGTAGCGCGTGCCGCAGCACATGCCGCGAGGTGCGCGCTGCAGCAAGGCGCGGCACCGCGCGGCGCCTGATGCGCGATGAAGCGGCACGATGAAGCGACACACCACGGAACGCGGTAAAGCCTGAACGATCCAGGCCGATATCTGCAGCAGGATCGGCGCCGCCGGTTCGGCGCGGCAAGACTCATCAACCGGATAGCGTATGCCTTTGCGGGGATCGTCAATCACGCGCGCACGCACCTCGGGCGTGGCGGCGCTGGAATTCGCCCTCATCCTGCCATTGATGCTGACCATCATCGTCGGCATTGTCTACTACGGCGTGGTGATGGCCTTGCAGCAGGTGCTGACGCTGGCGGCCGAAGAGGGCGCGCGTGCCGCGCTGCGCTACCCCAGCGGGGCCAGCGCCAACACGGCGGCAGCCACGCAGGCGCTGCGGGTCAGCGCCGCCTCGGCCACCGCGGTCGCCGCGCTGCCCACCTCGCTGGCTTCGCTGCTGTCGAGCAGCAACGTGGCCCAGGCCGCCAACTGCACGGCGCCGGCCGGCGCGGTCTGCGTCAACGTCACGCTGAACCTGCCGACCAGCAGCATCCTGCCCACCATTCCGCTGATGCCGGTGCCGGCCACGCTGACCGGAACGGCCGTGGTGCAACTGTCGCCAGACACATGATGGCCGGACACATGACGAAGACACCTGCCGCGGCGGCGCCTGGCCTGCCGCCACGAACCTGCTCCCCGAACCGGATTCCAGCATGACCAGCAAACAGATCAAGATCATGGCCATCGTGCTGCTCGCGCTTGCCGCGTTGCTCGCGCTGATGGCCTGGCAGGTGGGACGCAAGCCGCATGAGCCTGCGGCGCCGGCGCAGGCGGTGGCGGCACGGCATCCGGTGGTGGTGACCGCCAAGGCGATCGAGGCCGGCAAGCCGGTGCCGGCCGACGCCCTCAAGGTGGAGATGCTGCCGATCGAGCCGGCGGACTCCTACGCCGAGGTCGGCAAGGTGGCCGGCAAGGTGCCGCTGGTCGCGCTAGGGGCGAACGTGCCCGTGCTCGCTTCCCATCTGCTGCGCGGCCTGGCCGCGCAGGTGCTGCAGGGCGAGCGTGCGGTGGCGATCAACGTGGACGAGATGGTCGGCGTCGGCAACCAGGTCCAGCCGGGCGATTTCGTCGATGTCTTCCTGGTGCTGCGGCGCGACAACCAGGAAGTCGACGGCAGCCAGGCGCGCCTGCTGCTGTCGCGCCTGCGCGTGCTGGCCTATGGCGCCAGCACGGTGACGCAGACGGCCCAGCCGCAGGAACAGATGATGGTGCGCCAGGAAGGCGCCAAGACCGCCGTGCTGGCGGTGCCGGTGGAGCAGGTCAACAAGCTGGCGATCGGGCAGCAGGCCGGGCGCCTGCTGCTGGCGCTGCGCAATCCGAAGGACGAGACCACGCCCGATGCGGGCCTGTTCGCCGAGCCGCCGCCGGTGCTGAAGGCGAAGGGCAAGGCCGGCGACGACGGCCTCGCGCCTGCGGACCGCGCCGCCGCCGGGCTTGCGCTGAGCGGGCTGGTCGGCGCTTCCGCACCGCATGCGGCCGCGCGCCCGCTGCCGGCCGCTGTGCCGCGCCCGCCGCGTTCCGCCGCCGCGCCGTCGGGCGTGGAGGTGATCCGCGCCGGCAAGCGCGATATCGAATGAAGGCGGCCTTGCCATGACATACGCGGGCCGCCACGCCATCCACGCACCACACGATTCACGTTACGCCGCCCAGCGCGGGATACAGATGCTCCAGCCCAAGACACGACGGGACACCGGATCGGTCGGCGCCGCCTGCGCCGCCGTCTCTATCGCCATCGCCGCCGCCGCGGCGGCCTGCGCCTGGCCCGTGCTGGCCGCCACCGTGCAGGAAGCCCGCCTGCCCGCGCGCGCCATCAAGCTGCTGGCCGGCGCGCAGCAGGAAGTGCGCCTGGGCCAGCCGCTCGAGCGCGTGGCGGTGGGCAATCCGGCGGTGGCCGATGCCTTGCTGCTGAAGAACGGCACGGGCCCCGCCAGCGTGCTGGTGGTGGCACGCAGTCCCGGCGTGACGGACCTGATGATCTGGCCGCGCGGCGGCGCGCCGGTGCGCTACGCCGTCGAGGTGGCCGCGGTGGCGCCCGATGCCGACGCCCCGTCGGTCACGTCGTCGGCGGCGGGCGTCTCGATCGATGGGCAGTCGCCGGACGCGCTCGTGGCTGCGCGCGCGCAGGCCGCGGCACGCGCCACGCAGGGCGGCAGGGAAGGCAAGGATGGCAAGGATGGCAAGGGCGGCGGCGTCGTCGTTGACCGCTCCGTGGTGCCCCTGAGCGCTACCGTGCAGGTCGACGTCAAGGTGGTCGAGGTCAGCAAGTCGGTGCTCAAGGAGGTCGGGCTGAACTTCTTCCGCGCCAATGGCGGCTTCTCCTTCGGCACCTTCTCGCCGTCTTCGCTGAACAAGTTCACGGCGGGTTCCTTCAGTTCGGGCTCCAGCAGCTCCGGCAGCGGTTCCGCCAGCGTGGACAGCGGCCTGCCGATCGGCAACGCCTTCAACCTGGTGGCGGCCTCGGTCTCGCACGGCATCTTCGCCAATATCAGCGTGCTGGAAAGCAACGGCCTGGCGCGCGTGCTGGCCGAGCCCAGCCTGGTGGCGCTGTCCGGCCAGAGCGCGAGCTTCCTGGCCGGCGGCGAGATCCCGATCCCGGTGCCGCAGGCGCTCGGCACCACCACCATCCAGTTCAAGCCCTTCGGCATCGGCCTGACCGTGACGCCGACGGTGCTGGCCGCGAACCGCATCGCGCTCAAGGTCGCGCCGGAGGCGAGCGATCTCGACTTCACGCGCAGCGTGTCGATCAACGGCGCTTCGGTGCCGGCCATCATCACGCGCCGCGCCGATACCACCATCGAACTGGGCGACGGCGAAAGCTTCGTCATCGGCGGCCTGGTCAACCGCAACACCGTGAGCAGTGTCAGCAAGGTGCCCGTGCTCGGCGACCTGCCCATCATCGGCGCCTTCTTCAAGAACCTGAACTACACCCAGGACGAGCGCGAGCTGGTGATCATGGTCTCGCCGCGCCTGGTCAAGCCGCTGGCCAAGGGCTCGGCGGCGGCGGCAGCGGTGGGCAACGATGGCCGTACCAGCGCCGATCCCAATGTCTGGGGCTGGTACATGCTCGGCGAGTATGCCGATCCGACGCTGCCGGGCTTTTCGAAGTAGCAGGCGGGGGACACGTGCGGAATGACGGAATGGCGGCACCACAGAGAAGACAGCGGTAACGGTAGATGGACTATTTCCTGTTGAACTCCCCGCAGGGCGGGCTGGCGCAATGGCTGGGCGGCGTGCTGCACGGTGCCGGCACGCTGCTGCTGGACGACGGCGCGCAGGAGTCCTTCGTCGACAAGATCACGACGGCGAATCCGGCGCTGGTGTTCCTCGATTTCTCGCCGGCGCAGGCTGCGGACTCGGCACGCCTGGCCGCGCAGCTCGGCCGCCTGTTTCCCACCGTGCCGCTGGTGGCCGTGGGCAATGCCGCGGAGCCTGCGGCGCCGCTGGCCGCGCTGCGCGCCGGCATGAGGGATTTCGTCGATATCGGCGCGCCGGCGCAGGAGGCGATGGAGGTGATCCGGCGCCTGCTGGCCGCGCGGCTGCAGGTGCAGGTACCGGCGCTGGTCGCGGAGCCGTCCCGGCGCGGCAAGGTGCTGGCCGTGCTGGGCGCGCGCGCCGGCGTGGGCACCTCCACGCTGGCGGTCAACCTGGCCACCGCCGTGCGGCGCGGCTCCGGAGCAGAGGTGCTGCTGCTGGATCTCGGGCTGCCGGCGCGCGATGGCGCGCTCTACATGAACATCAGCCCAGGCTTCCACTTCGTCGAGGCCGTGCGCAACCTGCGCCGCTTCGACCAGGTCTTCGTGCAGACGGCACTGGCGCGCCATGCCAACGGCGTCTCGGTGCTGCCGCTGCCGACCACGCTGGCCGAGCTGCGCGACATCTCCTATTCGGAGGCGCTGGCGCTGCTGGAGCGCCTGCGCGGCTTCTTCGATCTGCAGGTGATCGATCTCGGCGGCTTCAGCAACGCCGACTTCATGGCGCAGATCGTCAAGGCGGCCGACACGGTGATGATGGTCACCGAACAGAGCGTCGGCGCCATCGTGTCCGCCGCCGAGCTGGTGCAGGAACTGAAGAAACGCGACGTAGAGCGCGAAGACATAGAGCTGGTGGTATCGCGCTTCGATGCACGCCTGGGGCTGGAGGCCGGGGAGATCGCGCAGCGGGTCGGCATGTCCGGCGCTGTCGAACTGCCCGACCGGCGCGAGGCCCTGGTGCTGGCGATGAACCGTGGCGCGCTGCTGGCGGATGACAAGCCGGGGGATCCCTACATGCTGGCTCTCGGCGGCTTGACTGAGCAGCTCGGATTCCGCGCCCCGCGCGCGTCCCAGGCCAGCCTGTTGCACAAACTGAAGGACAGGCTGCCAGACGCGCTGCGTGCGGTGCGCGTGGCAAGAACCGGAAACTGAAATGACGCAACCGATCGAATTCTCGGATAACGCCGCAGCGCCCTTTCCCGTCTCCCAGGAGTTCCACAACATCAAGGAGGCGGCGCACGAACACCTGCTGACGCGCATCGAGGAGCTGGGCGCCGAGTTCGGCCGCTGGTCGCGCACGGCCATCCAGCGCTTCGTCGACCTGGAGCTGGAGGGCTTCACGCGGCTGCGCCGCATCCCCATCAACGAATCCGAGCTGCGCCAGATCGCCGAGGCCTTGACCAAGGAGCTGGCCGGCTTCGGCCCGATCGAGGACCTGCTCAACGATCCCGCGGTGGAAGACATCCTGATCAACGGCCACATGGATGTCTATGTGTCGCGCCACGGCGTGCTCGAACGCATCCCGGTGCGCTTCGCCGACGCGGGCCACCTGCTGCGCATCGTGCGCCGCATCCTGGCGCCGATCGGGCGCCGGCTGGACGAATCGAACCCGATGGTCGACGCGCGCCTGCCCGACGGCGGCCGCATCAACGTGGTGATCCCGCCGCTGGCCCTGGAGGGGCCGGTGGTCTCGATCCGCAAGTTCCGCAAGGATCCGCTGACGCCGGCCGACCTGCAGCAGCTCGGCAGCATGAGCCCCGAGATCTGCGAGCTGCTGGAGGCCGCGGTCAAGGCCCGCTGCAATATCCTGGTCAGCGGCGGCACCAGTTCCGGCAAGACCTCGCTGCTCAATGCGCTGGCCACCTTCGTGCCGCTCACGGAGCGCGTCATCACCATCGAAGACACGGCCGAGCTGGCGCTCAACCATCCGCACGTGGTGCGGCTGGAGAGCCGCCCCGGCGGCTTCGAGGGTACCGGCGTGGTGTCCATCCGCGACCTGCTGCGCAACAGCCTGCGCATGCGTCCCGACCGCATCATCGTGGGCGAAGTGCGCGGCGGCGAAGTGCTGGAGATGCTGCAGGCCATGAGCACCGGCCACGATGGCTCGATGGGCACCATCCACGCCAGCAGCCCGCGCGAGTGCCTGTACCGCCTGGAGATGCTGGCCGGCTTCGCCGGCTTCCAGGGCAGCGAGGTCAGCCTGCGCCGGCAGATCGCCAACGCCATCGACTTCATCGTGCAGATCGGCCGCCTGTCCAACGGCAAGCGGCGCATCCTGTCGATCACCGAGGTGACCGGCCTGGGCGACAACATCATCTCGACGCAGGAGCTGTACCGCCACGAGGTCACGCCCGGGCCGGACGGCACCGAGAACGAGCGCTGGGTGTCGCTGGGCATCCTGCCGCATTCGCCCAAGCTGGCGCGCATGCGCCCGGCCAACTTCCTGATGGATGACCGCTTCGATGTCTAGCCCGGCCCTGTTCATCGCCGCGCTGGCCCTGCTGCTGCTGGGCCTGGGCCTGCTGCTGCTGGCCGGCAGCCGTGGCCGCGCGCGGCACGAACAGGCCAGCGCCCACCTGCAGGCGCAGACCGAGCAGGTGCGCGCGCGCTACGCGAGCGTGGTGGAACTCGACGTGCAGGCCGGCAACCGCAAGCTGAGCCATCACTGGAAGGAGTTGCTGCGGCGTGCCGACCTGGCGCCGACGCGCCGTACCTACCTGTTGTGGGGCGGGCCGGGCTTGCTGGCCATCGTGGCGGCGATGGCCACGGGCGGCCTGCTGGCCGGCGTGGCGGCCGCGGTGGTCTGCGTGGCCGTGGCGGCCTTCCTGGTCTGGAACCGCGTGCAGCGCATCCGCATGAAGCTGCTGATGCAGCTGCCCGGTTTCCTGGATGGCGTGGTGCGCTTGATGAGCATCGGCAGCAGCGTGCCGGCGGCCTTCCAGAACGCCATCCTGAACACCGAGGCGCCGCTGCGCCAATGTCTGGTACAGGCGGTGCACCTGCAGCGCGCGGGCAAGGAACTCGAGCAGGCGGTGCAGCTGATCGGCCGCATCTACCGGCTCGACGAGCTGGTGATGGTGGCCTCGGTGCTGCGCCTGTCGGTGCGCTACGGCGGCCGCGCCGACATCGTGATGGAGCGTACCGCGGCGTTCATGCGGGATCGCGAGTCGGCGCAGCGCGAGCTGCGCGCACTGTCGTCGGAGACACGCTTGTCGGCCTGGATTCTCGGACTGCTGCCGCTGGTGGTGGCCGGCGGGCTGTTCACGCTGAATGCCGGCTACATCCTGATGATGTGGCATGACTCGGCCGGCAAGGCGATGCTGCTGTCGGCCGCGGGGCTGGAAGTGGCCGGCGCGGTCATTCTGTACCGCCTCGCCAAGGCGATCTAGGAGCGCACATGGATGCCAACACGCTGATCGTGCTGAGCCTGGTCATCGCGGCCTGCGGAGTGCTTGCGCTGGCGCTGCCATTGCTGAAGCGCTGGCGCTTGCAACGGGGCGCAGCGCGCACGCTCGATTCGGCGCTGGCGCGCCAGCGGGCGGAAGCCCATGGCGCAGCAGCATCGGCAGCATCGGCGTCGGCATCGGCCCCGGGCGTCCAGGCCGATGCCGGACGCAAGGACGGCGCCGCGCTGAGCGCCAAGCTGGGCGCGCGAGTCGGCAACCGGCTGCTCGAACGCTTCAACCAGCGCTGGCTGGAATCACCGCTGGGCCGCGCCGTGGTGACCGCGGAGGAACAGGCGCTGCTCGAACAGTGCGGCTTCTATGGCGTGCGCGCGCGCGCGGTGTTCGGCGCGCTGCGCCTGCTGCTGCCGACCGTGGCCGCGGTGCTGGCTTTCCTCTGGCGCCTACCGCAGGATGGACTGTCAGCCGTGGTCTGGGCCTTCGCGGCGTTTGCCGCACTCTATCTGGGCAGCAAGGCCGCCTTGCGGCGGCGCGCCGCGCAGCGCCTGGTCCAGCTCGAAGAAGAGCTGCCTGTGCTGGTCGACATCCTCCGCCTGCTGCAAGGCGTGGGGCTGTCGATCGACCAGAGCCTGCAAGTGATCGTCAGCGAGTTCGGCAGCATGCTGCACGTGCTCGGCCCCGAGCTGAACCGCGCCAACCAGCAGTTCGCCTCGGGCCGCTCGCGCGAGCAGACCCTGCAGCGCATCGGCCGGCTGTTCGACAGCGAGGACCTGCGCAACCTGATCATGCTGCTCAGCCAGGTCGACCGCTTCGGCGGCGCGGTGCAGGAACCGCTGCGCCTGTTCGGGCTGAGGTTGCAGGAGACGCGCAAGGCCAACCTGAAGGACAAGATCGGCCGGTTGACGGTGAAGATGACGGCGGTGATGGTGGTCACGCTGCTGCCGGTGCTGTTGATCCTGACCGCCGGGCCCGGCTTCCTGGGCGTGATACGGATGATGTCGAAGGTGGGCGGAACATGATGATGAAAACCTGGATCCAGGGTATGCAGCGGCGCTGGTGGACCGGCCTGTTGCCGGTGGCGCTGGCGGGCTGCTCCGCCCTCGCCAACAGCAACTCGGCGGCCATGCTGGAGCAGCAGGCACAGGCGCAGTCCGAGCTGATCAAGGCGCAGAACAAGGAAGCGCGCGCCGAGTACAACGACAAGGCGCTTTATCTCGCGCTGATCGAGAAGATGCAGCAGCAGGACCTCTACTTCGCCTCGCTCGCGCATATCGATGCTTTCCAGCAGCGCTTCGGCGCAGGCCCGGAGATCCTGGCGCTGCGCGCCGAGGCCCTGCGCGAGACCGGGCAGGACGCGGCCGCCACCGAGGCCTACCAGGCGCTCGCCAGGCAGGGCGGGGCCGCGCGCGCCCACCATGGCCTGGGCCTGATCGCCGGGCGCCAGGGCGACTTCGGCAAGGCCGTGCAGGAACTGCGCCAGGCCAGTGCGGCGGACCCGACCAATCCGCGCATCGCCAGCGACCTCGGCTACGCGCTGATGCGCACCGGCGCGCTGCAGGAAGCGCGCGTGCCGGTGATGCAGGCGCTGCAGCTGGACGGCAGCAACCCGAAGGTGGTGGGCAATGCCGCGGTGTGGCTGATCGCGGACGGCAAGCGAGGCCAGGCGACCGCGCTGATGCAGAAGGCCGCGCTGCCGGAAGCATCGCGCAGCGCCATCCGGCGCGAGGCCGAACGCATCGCGCGGGCAAGCAGTACGCGCGAGCGCGCGGCCGTGGTCTGGCCGGGCGCCTCGGCGCTGGCGCGGCTGGCGCAGCCGGCGCCCGCCGCGGTGGCGGCCGGTGCCGCCGCGCCGGCAGATCCGGGCGGCAGCGGCCAGTGAGCCGGCGTCCCCCACAGCAAGATTCGAACAGGAAGAGAGCGAGATGACACGCAACCAACGCCATGCCAGCCGCCCGCGCGGCATCCGCATCGCCCTGCTGCTGGCGCTGGGCCTGCCCGGCGCGCTGGCCTGGGCGCAGGCGCCCGCCGGCGGCGGCGAGGCCGCGCCGCCGGAACTGACCGGCCGCCCGGCGCTGCGCCCCATCGGTGAGAACACGCGCTACGTGCTCGAGGTCCAGCGCAGCGGCGCGGAAGCCGGCCCGCTGCTGCCCATGCGCGGCGAGCAGGCCGCGCTTGGCTACCTGCGCTATATGCAGAGCTTCCGCTACCAGATTCCCGAGTTCTATAGCGGACAGACCTCGTCGAGCGGCCTGCGCGGCTCGGCCGCCAATTCGAGCGGCACGCTCCCGGCGACGGCGCAATGATCCGCAGGCCGCGTTCCGGGCAGCGCGGCGCCGTCAGCGTGCTGGCGGTGCTGCTGATCGCCACCATCGCCATGGCGGCGCTGGTGTCGATCGACCTCGGCAACGTCTTCTACCGCCAGCGCCAGCTGCAGAGCATGGTCGACCTGGCGGCGCTGAGCGCGGCGCAGCAGTTGAAGCAGGCGGGGACCACAGCCGCGCAGACGGCCAGCACCCTCGCCTCGGCGCAGGCGATCGGGCGTGGCAACGGTTATCCGGGGGCGGCCAGCACCGACTGCAGCTTGCCGGGTGCGGGCGGGGCCGATGGCATGAAGGTCTGCCTGGGGGTGTGGGATCCGAGCTATAGCGTGGCGGGCGATGCGTCCCATTTCAATGCGAGCTACAACACCAGCGCCACCACGGCCAACGCCGTGCGCGTCACCGCCACGCAGACGGTGCCGGTGCTGTTCGTGATCCCGGGCTCCTCTTCGCGCCAGCTGCGCGCGCAGGCGGTCGCGGTCGGCAGTCCGCCGACCGCCTCGTTCTCCATCGGCAGCGGCCTGCTCGATGTCGGCACGGCGAACAGCCTGTTGTCGCTGCTGCTGGGACGCACGGTGCAATTGTCGGTGGCGGACTGGAACGGGCTGGTCAATGCCAAGGTCTCGCTGGCGCAGCTGCAGTTGCAGGCGAAGGTGGGATCGATCCAGCAACTGCTGAACACCTCGCTGTCGATCAGCGACTTCTATGCGCTGGTGCTGGGGGCGGCCGGGCAGAGCAGCCTGCTCAGTACCCTGCTCGGCGGCGTGCCGGTGGTCGGTGTCAACGCTGCGCAGGCGACGGTCAGCCTGGCGCAGCTGCTGAACCTCGGCGTGCTCGCGCCGGCGCAGTCGGCGGCGGCGAATGTGGGCTTGAGCGTGTCCAGCCTGCTGACACTGGCGGCGCAGGTGGCCAATGGCGGATCGGCGGTGTCGGTGCCGACGTTGGGTCTGAAGCTGCCGACCAATGTGGCGAGCGTGCAGGCGCAGCTTTACGTGACGCAGCCGCCTGTGATGGCGGCGGGGCCGGTGCTGCAACTGAGCGGGGCTCCGCCGACTTGGGCGACGACGGCGCATACGGCACAGGTTGGAGTTACGTTGAATGTGCAGGGCAGCACCAACGTCGATCTGGGACCGCTGGGTCTTCTTGTGGCCCTTGTGAACCAGTTGGTAAGCGTCACTATCAACGTGCCACTGTATGTCGAAGTCGCTGCGGCTCAAGCATCGCTGCAAGGCTTGCAATGCACTTCCGACTTGAGTAGTCGACGCGCGACATTGGGCGTAAGTACAAGTATTGTGACCGCCTGTCTTGGGAAGGGGGATGGCACGCCGGGCTGCGGCACGCAGGCAACCCTGGTCGATGCGCCGGTGCTTGGTGGCCTCGTGCAAGTTACGATCACGGCAACGGGCACGCCTAGCAAGATTGGTTCCGCCAATCAAACGCTAGTGACCCTGGCGCCTGGTGGTACGGCACACGTTGGGACATCGCAAGTGATCGCTGGCCTTCTCACCGATGTGGTGGGGAACATCGTGCCCACCGTAACACTATCGGTAGCGAAGATTCCAATACTAGGCCTTCCGATCGCGTTGGCCCCCCTGCTGCAGCCCCTGGCCGCTCCCCTCGACGGCCTGCTCACCCCGCTGCTGAACGGTCTCGGTCTTCAACTCGGCACCGCCGACGTCTGGCTGAACGACATCAGCTGCAAGAACTCCGATTTGGTTTACTGAACATGGCATCAACGTTGCGCCTAACGACAGCATGGATGGCGGGTCGCTTATGAAAACAGATCGCTGGGCCTACGAGAATCTCGAAGTCTACGTATGGGAAGGCAAGCAGGAGATCGCCGATCGCATCACGCGCTTCCTGGCGCCGCTGGGCGTGGAGGTGATCCGCGCGGGGGCGCTGGAGGCGCCGCCGGCCGAGCCGCGGCTGAAGCCTGCCATCGCGGTGATCAGCGTGTCGGTGATCGGCAATGCCAAGTTCACCGCGCTGGACTGGGAGGCAGCGCATGGCATGCCGGTGGTGTGGGTGGCCGCGCCCGGGCGCGAGGGCGACCCGGGGCGCTTCCCGCCCGAGTATGCGCACATCCTGTCGGCCGACTTCTCCGGCGCGGACCTGCGCGGCCAGATCGGCAAGCTGCTGCCGCAACTGCTGGCGGCGAGCGAGCCGGAGACCGAGGTGGCCGACCTGGTGGCCGAGTCGCCGGCGATGCGCCAGTTGCTCGAGCAGGTCGATACCTTCGCCGACTTCCCCAGCAATGTGATGCTGTACGGCGAGACCGGGGCCGGCAAGGAGCGCATCGCGCGCCTGTTCCACGAGCGCAACCGCAGCTATGGCAAGGGGCCGTTCGTGGCGGTCAACTGCGGCGCCATTCCGGACGGCCTGTTCGAGTCGCAGTTCTTCGGCCATGCCAAGGGCGCCTTCACCGGCGCCATGTATGCGCACCAGGGCTATTTCGAGCAGGCCAACGGCGGCACGCTGTTCCTCGACGAGATCGGCGACCTGCCGATGTTCCAGCAGGTCAAGCTGCTGCGCGTGCTGGAGGAAAAGGCGGTGACGCGGCTGGGCTCGACGCTGCCGGTGCGGCTGGACTTCCGCCTGGTGGCGGCGACCAACAAGGACCTGCGCGAGGCGGTGGGCCAGGGGCGCTTCCGCGCGGATCTCTATTTCCGCCTGTCGGTGATCGAGCTGCGCGTGCCCAGCCTCGAAGAACGGGGGCCCGGCGACAAGGTGCTGCTGCTGCAGTCCTTCCTGCGCCAGATGATGGGGCGTGCCGAGCATGACGCGCTGCCGCCGGCGCCGGACTGGCTGCGCGGGGCGGTGGGCACGGCCTACTTCAACGGCAATGTGCGCGAGCTGCGCAATCTGGCCGAGCGCGTCGGCATCGTGCTGCGGCAATGCCGCGCCTGGGACGAGGGCCGCATCCGGCCGCTGTTCCGCTCGCTGCGCCCGGGTGCCTTCGAGGGCAACGAGCGCGCCGCCGACTGGCGCGGCGATGCCGAGGAGCGGCGCCGTATCATCGCCGCGCTTGACGCCAATGGCTGGCGCCGCCAGGACACGGCGGCCTGCCTCGGCATCAGCCGCAAGGTGCTGTGGGAGAAGATGCGCAAGTTCCAGATCGCCGACAACGAGGCTGAGCCGGCGTAAGCCTTGCCCGCCGGCGTGGCGGGCATGGCGTTCAGAGCGGGCGCAGCTGCTTGACCTTGAAGCGGCCCTCGCGCAGCAGCTCCTTGTCGTAGACGCCCACGAGCTCGACTTCGGTGGTCTCGCCGATGTTGACGCCGGCCGGCCACAGCGCCGGCTTGATCTTGACCACCATCTCGCCGCTGGCGTCGCGGAAGCGGTAGGTGTTGCCGCTCAGGCTGCCGACCAGACGGCCGCGCAGGCGCGCGGCCTGGTCGTCGCGGCCGGTGTCGGCCAGGGCCTTGACCGTGCTGGCAGGGATGACCGACGGGCCGACGTAGTCGGCGTGGGCGGGGGCGGCGGCGATGGCCGCGAAAGTGGCGAGGGCGAGGCAGGTGGCGGACAGGCGGCGTTGCATGCTGGCATTCTCCAGGAGGTGGGCGGTGGCTTCGGGACGGCGCCCGTGAGGGGCGCCGATGCCATGCATGATGTCCGGCCGGGCCTGAACCGAGGCTGAACACGGCCCGGCCGCGCGCGCGAGGCTATGATGCGGCATTGGCGCGGCGTTTCCGCCGCCGCGCCGCATCCATCCGCTTCAGGGAGTCACTTTGCGTTTCCTCCACACGGCCGACTGGCATCTCGGCCGGCTCTTCCACGCGCGCAGCCTGGTCGACGACCAGGCCTACGTGCTCGACCAGTTCGTCGACCTGGTGCGCGAGCAGCGTCCCGATGCCGTGCTGCTGGCCGGCGATGTCTATGACCGGGCGGTGCCGCCGCCGGAAGCCGTGGCCCTGCTCGACGACGTGCTGGCCCGCATCGTCGCCGGCCTGCGCGTGCCGGTGGTGATGATCGCCGGCAACCACGACAATGCGCAGCGGCTCGCCTTCGGCGCCCGCCTGATGCAGGACCAGGGCCTGCACGTGGCGGGGCTGGTCAGCAAGGACCCGCTCTGTGTGCGCCTGCGCGATGCCGACGGCGAGGTGCGGCTCTATGCGCTGCCCTATGCCGAGCCCGCGCTGGTGCGCGATGCCTACGGCGTGGAGCCGGCCGGACACGAAGCGGCGTTGGCTACCCAGCTCGATGCGATCCGTGCCGTCCATCCGGCGGGTGTGCGCTCGGTGGTGGTGGGCCATGCCTTCGTGGTCGGCGGCAGCGCCAGCGAGTCGGAGCGGCCGCTGTCGGTCGGTGGCAGCGGCGCGGTTGCGGCCAGCGTGTTCGACGGTTTCGACCTGGTGGCGCTCGGCCACCTGCATCGGCCGCAGACCCTCGGCGAGCGCATCCACTATGCCGGCTCGCTGCTGAAGTACTCGGTGTCGGAGGCCGGACACGCCAAGTCGGTATCGCTGATCGAACTGGATGCGCGCGGCGGCGTGCGCATCGAACCGATCGCGCTGCGGCCGCGGCGCGACCTGCGCGTGCTGCAGGGCACGCTGGCCGAGCTGGTGGCCGGGGCGGCGACCGATCCGGGGCGGGACGACTACATCCATGCCGTGCTGACCGATACCGGCGCCCTGCTCGACCCCATGGCGCGCCTGCGCCAGGGCTACCCGAACACGCTGGCGCTGGAACGCGCGGTGCTGGCGCGCAGCGGTACGGCCGGTGCCGCGGGCAGGCGGCTGCGCGAGCTGGACACGGCCACCCTGTTTGCCGATTTCTTCCGCGAGGTGACCGACGGCGAACTGGACGAGCCGCAGCGCGCGGCGCTGCAGCAGGCCCTCGGCGGCCTGGACCGCGATGTCCGTGGCGCGGAGGGTAGCGCATGAAGCCGCTGTGGCTGGCCATGCAGGCCTTCGGCCCCTTCGCCGCGCGCGAGGTGATCGATTTCACGCAGTTGGGAGAGCATGCCTTCTTCCTGATCCACGGTCCGACCGGCGCGGGCAAGACCACGGTGCTCGACGCGATCTGCTTCGCGCTGTACGGCGACACCTCCGGCGGCGAGCGCAGTGCCCAGGACATGCGCAGCGCCAATGCCGCGGCGGGGCTGCGCAGCGAAGTCGAGCTGGAATTCGCCCTGGGGGCGCAGCGCTACCGCATCGTGCGCTCGCCGGCGCAGGAGCGGCCCAAGCTGCGCGGCGAGGGCACGGTCAAGGAGGCGGCGCGCGCCCAGCTCGATGCCCTGGAGGGCGGCGAGTGGGTCAGCAAGGCCAGCCAGCCGGGCCGTGTCGACGAGTTCGTGCGAGGCCTGCTGGGCTTCGACAGCACGCAGTTCCGCCAGGTCATCGTGCTGCCGCAGGGCCGCTTCCGCGAACTGCTGACGGCGGATTCGAAGTCGCGCCAGGCCATCCTCGAGCGCCTGTTCCATACGGAGCTCTACCGGCGCGTGGAGGACCTGCTCAAGACCCAGGCAGGCGAACTGCGCCGCGATGCCGAGCGCATCGAGATCCGGCGCGCGGAACTGCTGCAGCAGCATGGGCTGGAAAGTACCGAGGCGCTCGATGCGCGGCTGGCCGAGGCGCTCGTGCAGGGTACCGCCCTGCACGAGCGCGAGGGCGCGGCACGCACCGCGCTGTCGCTGGCGACGCTTGGCCTGCAGCAAGGCGAGCAGGCGGCCGCGCAGCTGGCCGAGGCGGCCCAGGCCCATGCCGCCCACGCCGCCCTGCAGGCGCGCAGCGCCGAGGTCGACGCGCAGCGGGGGCGCGTGCGCGCCGCGCACCAGGCCCAGGCGGCGTTGCCCTGGCTGCAGCGCCAGCGCGACGCCGTGGTACAGGGCGAGCGCGCGGCGCAGGCGGTCGAGGCCGCCGCGCTGGTGCTGGCACGGCGGCAGGAGGCGGCGCGCGCGGCGGCAGCGGCGCTGGCGGCGCAGCGGGAGCGCGATCCGCTGCGCCAGCAGGCGCAGCAGCAGGTGGTCCAGCTGGAGGGTGCGCTGACGCATGCGCGCCGCCTGGGCCAGGTGCGCGATGCGCTGGCCGCCGCGCAGGCGGCGCAGGCGCGGGCCGCCACGGCGCATGAACAGGCGCAGGCCCAGCGCGAGCAGCAGGAGGCGCGGTTGCGGCAGATCGAGACGGCGCTGGAGACGGCGCGGGCGACCGCGGCCGGCGCCGAGGCTGCCGCGCTCAAGCTCGAAGCCGCCCGCCAGCGCACTGCCGTGCTGGCGCAGCACGGCGAAGCCGGCCGAGCCTGCCAACGGGCGCTGGCCCACCAGCACGCACAGGCCGGGCGCGAGCGCAGCAGCGCGGCGGCGCTGCGCGAGGCACGCAGCGCGCTGCGTGCCATGGAGGCGGCGTGGCTGGCCGGGCAGGCCGGGCGCCTGGCCGCGTCACTGCGCGCCGGCGATCCCTGCCCGGTGTGCGGCAGCCTGGAGCATCCATCACCGTCCCTGCCGCTGGAGGCCGGGATCGAGGATGCGGCGCTCGAGGCCGCACGCGCGCGGGTGGAGCAGGAAGAAGGCGAGGCCGGCGCAGCCGCCAGTGCCGCGCAGGCAGCCCAGGCCGAGTTGCTGGCGGCCCAGGCGCGCCTGGCCGAGCTGGAGCGTGCGGTGGGCGCGGCGGGTGACGCCGGCGCCGAAGCGGCCGCGCGGCTGGCGCAGCAGGTCGAGGCGCTGGAGCAAGGGCTGGCCGGTGCGCGTGCCGCGGCCGCGCAGGCCGGCACGCTGGAGGGGCAGGCCGCCACGCAGCGCGCCGCGCTCGCCGCGGCGCAGGAGCGCCTGGCGGCGGCGGACACGGCGCTGCGCCAGTCAGCCGATCAACTGGCGCAGCGGCAGGGCGAATGGCGTGCCGCCAGCGAGCACGTGCCGGAAGCATTGCGCGAGCCGGAGGCCGTGGAACAGGCCCTGCAGGCGGCGCGGGCCGGACTTGCCGCGGCCGAGGCCGCGCTGCAGGCCGCGCAGGCCGCCGAGCGCGAGGCCACCAGCGCCCTGGCGGCGGCGGGCGCCGCGCACGGCGCGGCCCAAGCGGAGGCGGCGCGCCAGGCGGC
This sequence comes from Cupriavidus sp. USMAHM13, assembly GCF_001854285.1. Lineage (NCBI taxonomy): Bacteria > Pseudomonadati > Pseudomonadota > Betaproteobacteria > Burkholderiales > Burkholderiaceae > Cupriavidus > Cupriavidus sp. USMAHM13. The sequence continues at coordinate 539,124 of NZ_CP017752.1, read as the reverse complement.
CCAGGTGGCACAGGCGCGCGAGGCTTTCGCGCAGGCCCTGGCGCGGGCCGGCTTCGCCGACGCGCCGGCCCTGGAGGCGGCGGGCATGGAGGCGGCCGCCCTGGAAAGACTGGAGGCGGCGCTGCGCGAGTTCGACCTGGCGCTGGCCGCCGCCGCCGACCGGCAGGCGCGCGCCGCCACCGTGGCGGCGGCGCTGCAGCCGCCCGACCTGGCCGCGCTGCGGGAGGCGCAGGCGCGCACGCAGCGCGAACTCGAAGCCCTGGTCGCCGAGCAGGCCGCGCTGGCGCGCGCGCAGCAGGGACTGCAGGCTTGCCGGCAACGCTTGCACGAGTTGACGGCCGAGGCGGGTGGCATCGAGGCGCGCTTTGCCGTTCTCGGCCGCCTGTCCGAGGTTGCCGCCGGCAACAACCCGCGTCGCATGAGCTTCCAGCGCTTCGTGCTGGCGACGCTGCTGGACGAAGTGCTGGAAGCGGCTTCGCTGCGGCTGGTGCGCATGAGCCGCGGCCGCTACGAGCTGCAGCGCGTGCGCGAACAGGGCGACAAGCGCGCGGCCGGCGGCCTGGACCTCGAAGTCTTCGACCACGATACCGGCCTGCCGCGGCCGGCCAGCACGCTGTCCGGCGGGGAAGGCTTCCTGGCCTCGCTGTCGCTGGCGCTGGGCCTGGCCGACGTGGTGCAGTCGCGCGCTGGCGGAATCCAGCTCGATACGCTATTCGTGGATGAGGGTTTCGGCACGCTCGATCCGGAGAGCCTCGACTTCGCCATCCGCACGCTGCTGGACCTGCAGCAGGCGGGGCGGCTGGTCGGCGTGGTGTCGCACGTCAGCGAATTGCGCGAGCGCGTCGATGTGCGGCTGGAGATCCGGCCGGGAGCCCAGGGCAGCCGCGCGGTTCTGCAACTGCCTTGAGCCATCGCCCGGCCGGCAGGGCGGGCGGGAGAGCGGACACGAGCGGGCCCGGGCGGGCACACTGCGGTGTCCGCTCGGGCGGGCGGGCGGCCGGTCCGGTGCCGCCTGCTGCGCTTGACCCTTGGTGCGGGCGGGCGTAACATGTTCATTTAGCGAATTCAAGTTCGCAATTAGAACAAAGTCGGAAAGACTGGCTGGCAGGGCAGCCGCCACGCCCGCTCGGGCGGCATCGGTGAGACGAATCGCCCGGCACGACATCCGGAGACTTCTTTGCGCGCTGCACTGCGGCGGGTTCCGGCTGGACGTCCGGAGTTTTCCAAACAGGAACGCAAGTGATCAACAAGATATATGACTCGGTGGAGGCGGCGGTCGCCGGCATCCACGACGGCGCCACCATCCTGATCGGCGGTTTCGGCCTGGCCGGCATGCCCGCCGAGCTGATCGACGCGCTGATCGCGCAGGGTGCGCGCGACCTGACCATCGTCAACAACAACGCCGGCAACGGCGACACCGGCCTGGCCGCGCTGCTGAAAGCCAAGCGCGTGCGCAAGATCATCTGCTCCTTCCCGCGCCAGTCCGATTCCTACGTCTTCGACGCGCTCTTCCACGCGGGCGAGATCGAGCTCGAGCTGGTGCCCCAGGGCAACCTCGCCGAGCGCATCCGCGCCGCCGGCGCCGGCATCGGCGGCTTCTTCACCCGGACCGCCTACGGCACGCCGCTGGCCGAGGGCAAGGAAACCCGCATCATCGACGGCCAGGGCTATGTGTTCGAGAAGCCCATCCACGCCGACTTCGCGCTGATCAAGGCCGATGCCGCCGACCGCTGGGGCAACCTGGTCTACCGCAAGACCGCGCGCAACTTCGGCCCGGTCATGGCCATGGCCGCCAAGTGCGCCATCGCGCAGGTCAACAGGGTGGTGGAACTCGGCGAGCTGGATCCCGAGCACATCGTCACGCCGGGCCTGTTCGTCAAGCGCGTCGTCAAGGTGGACTGCGGTCCGACCCGCATTTCCTGACCAGTCTGAGAGCGAAAGGAGAACCGATATGCAACGCCTCACCCGCGATCAGATGGCCGCACGCGTGGCCAAGGACATTCCCGACGGTGCCGTGGTCAACCTCGGCATCGGCCTGCCCACCCTGGTCGGCAACCACCTGCCGGCCGACCGCGAGATCCTGCTGCACAGCGAAAACGGCCTGCTCGGCATGGGCCCGGCACCGGCCGAGGACCAGATCGACGGCGACCTGATCAATGCCGGCAAGCAGCCGGTCACGGTCAAGCCGGGCGGCTCGTATTTCCACCACGCGGATTCTTTCGCGATGATGCGCGGCGGCCACCTCGACTTCTGCGTGCTGGGCGCCTTCCAGGTGTCCGAGAAGGGCGACCTGGCCAACTGGCATACCGGCGCCCCGGGCGCGATTCCGGCCGTGGGCGGCGCCATGGACCTGGCGATCGGCGCCAAGCAGGTCTTCGTCATGATGGAGCACCAGACCAAGAAGGGCGAAAGCAAGATCGTGCCGCAGTGCACCTATCCGCTGACCGGCATCGGCTGCGTCACCCGTATCTACACGGACCTCGCTACCATTGACGTGACGCCGGACGGACTGGTCGCGCGCGACCTGGTCGAAGGGCTGTCCTTCGAAGAACTGCAGCGCCTGACCGGCGTGCCCCTGACGCAGGGCGCCGCCTGAGCGGGGCGCCTCGGCATACACGACAACCGAACGAGAGACGAGACATGACCGAAGCCTTTATCTGCGACGCCATCCGCACCCCCATCGGCCGCTACGGCGGCAGCCTGTCCGCGGTGCGCGCGGATGACCTGGGCGCGGTGCCGCTGAAGGCGCTGATGGCACGCAACCCGAACCTGGACTGGCGCGCGATCGACGACGTGATCTACGGCAACGCCAACCAGGCCGGCGAGGACAACCGCAACGTGGCGCGCATGTCGCTGCTGCTGGCCGGCCTGCCGCAGGATGTGCCGGGTGCCACCATCAACCGCCTGTGCGGCTCCGGCATGGACGCCACCGGCACCGCCGCGCGCGCCATCAAGGCGGGCGAGGCCGGCCTGATGATCGCCGGCGGCGTGGAAAGCATGAGCCGCGCGCCCTTCGTGATGGGCAAGGCCACCAGCGCCTTCTCGCGCGATGCGCAGATCTTCGACACCACCATCGGCTGGCGCTTCGTCAACCCGGCCATGCGCGCGGCCTACGGCGTGGACTCGATGCCCGAGACCGCCGAGAACGTCGCCACCGACTACAAGATCAGCCGTGAAGACCAGGACCTGATGGCGCTGCGCAGCCAGGAAAAGGCCTCGCGCGCGCAGGCCGACGGCACGCTGGCCCAGGAAATCACCGCCGTGACGATCGCGCAGAAGAAGGGCGATCCGATCGTGGTCGAGCGCGACGAGCATCCGCGCGCCACCAGCATGGAAGCGCTGGCCAGGCTCAAGGGCGTGGTGCGCGCGGACGGCACCGTGACCGCCGGCAATGCCTCCGGCGTCAACGACGGCGCCTGCGCGCTGCTGCTGGCCAGCGAAGCCGCCGCCAGGCAGCATGGCCTGACGCCGAAGGCACGCATCGTCGGCATGGCCACCGCCGGCGTGGCGCCGCGCGTGATGGGCATCGGCCCGGCGCCGGCCACGCAGAAGCTGATGAAGCAGCTCGGCATGACGCTGGACCAGATCGACGTGATCGAGCTGAACGAAGCGTTCGCCGCGCAGGGCCTGGCCGTGCTGCGCGAACTCGGCGTGCGCGATGACGATCCCCGCGTCAACCCCAACGGCGGCGCGATCGCGCTGGGCCACCCGCTCGGCATGAGCGGCGCGCGCCTGGTGACCACCGCCATGTACCAGCTGCACCGCACCGGTGGCCGCTTCGCGCTGTGCACCATGTGCATCGGCGTGGGCCAGGGCATCGCCATGGTGATCGAGCGCGTCTGAGGCGTGCTGCGGCTGCCCCGGGCGCGCAGCCGGCGTCCGGGCAGCCTACAGATCACATTGCAGGCTGCCGTTAGCCAGTGAGGACCTGATCGGAGCACGGCCGGCCGCCCGCCGGCCGCCGGCGTTCCTTCCGGTCGCCTTCGCCTCCTGCGGAGCGTGAAGCCATGCGGCCGGGCCGGTCGCGTTTTTCAGCATTGCCCGGCACGCACGCCGGTGTGGAGTCCATGATGTCCCTTCCCGTTGCCACGCTGGTCACCGGCGGCAGTTCCGGAATCGGCCGCGCCATCTGCGAGATGCTGCTCGCCGACGGCGTGACGCAAGTGGTCAATGTCGACTATGCCGAGCCCGGCTGGTCGCACCCGAACATGACCTTCTTCCAGGCGGACCTGACCGACGCCGCGGCCACGCGCGCGGTCGGCGAGCAGGTCACGCAGCGCTTTGCCGTGACCCGCCTGGTCAACAACGCGGGCGCGACCCGCCCCGGCACCATCGACAGCGCCACGCTGGACGACCTCGACTACGTGGTGGGCCTGCACCTGCAGGCCAGCATGCTGCTGATCCAGGCCTGCCTGCCGGCCATGCGCGCGGCAGGTTTCGGCCGCATCGTGCAGATGGCCTCGCGCGCGGCGCTGGGTAAGACCGAGCGCGTGGTCTACTCGGCCACCAAGGCCGGCATGATCGGCATGGCGCGCACCCTGGCCATGGAACTCGGCGGCGACGGCATCACCGTCAACTCCGTGGCGCCGGGCCCGATCGCCACCGAGCTGTTCCGCCGCAGCAACCCGGAGGGCAGCGAGCGCACCCGGCGCATTCTCGCCAGCATCGCGGTCAAGCGCATGGGAACGCCGGAAGACGTGGCGCGCGCCGCCATGTTCTTCCTGTCGCCAGAAAACGGCTTCGTCACCGGACAGGTTCTCTATGTCTGCGGCGGAACCACGCTGGGCGTGGCGCCCGTCTGAAGAAGACCGCCACGCCGCCACGAAGGCCAGCCTTTCATGAGAGGGCGGGCCGGTATAACGATATTTCAGGAGCATTTTCATGAGTTTCGCCTCTCACACTTCGTCGGCGCGCCGCCGCCTGCTGGCTGCCGGCGTGGCGCTCGCGGCCGGCTTTGCCGGATTCGCCGGCGTGGCCGGCTCGGCCTTCGCGCAGGGCGGCTATCCGACCAAGCCGATCACCATGATCGTGCCGTTCTCGGCGGGCGGCACCACCGACATCCTGGCCCGCATCGTCGGCCTGCAACTGAGCAAGGTGCTCGGCCAGCCGGTGGTGATCGACAACCGGCCGGGCGCCGGCGGCAATATCGGCGCGGCGCTGGCTGCCAAGGCGCCGGGCGATGGCTATACCCTGTTCATGGGCACCATCGGCACCCACGCGATCAACCAGTCGCTGTACGCCAAGCTGCCGTACGACCCGGTCAAGGACTTCGCGCCGATCACCCGCGTGGCCATGGTGCCCAATGTGGTGGTGGTCAATCCCAAGGTGCCGGTGCAGAACGTCAAGGAACTGATCGCCTACGTCAAGGCGAACCCGGACAAGCTGTCCTTCGGCTCCTCGGGCAGCGGTTCGTCGATGCATCTGTCGGGCGAACTGTTCAACTCGATGACCGGCCTGCACATCCAGCACATTCCGTACAAGGGCAGCGCCCCCGCGGTGAACGACCTGCTGGGCAACCAGATCGGCCTGATGTTCGATAACCTGCCTTCGTCCTATCCGCACATCAAGGCAGGCCAGCTGCGCGCGCTCGCCGTGACCTCGGCCAAGCGCTCGCCGGCACTGCCCAATGTGCCGACCGTGGCCGAGGCCGGCGTGCCGGGCTACGAGGCGACCTCATGGTTCGCGCTGTACGCGACCGGCGGCACGCCGCAGCCGATCGTCGACCGCCTGAACGCCGAAGTGGTCAAGATCCTGCAGAAGCCGGAAGTGCAGAAGCAACTCGCCGAACAGGGCGCGGAAGCGCATCCGGAGAAGCCGGCCGACCTGGCGAACTTCATGAAGTCCGAGACCGCCAAGTGGTCCAAGGTGGTCAAGTCCTCCGGCGCCACCGTGGGCTGATGCCACGAGCCTTGGACGGGCACGGAAAAAGCCGGCGCGCAGCGCCGGCTTTTTCTTTTATCCTGCGGCAATGCCAAGGGACCGGGACAGGAACGGCAGAAAAAACCCGCGCATGGCGCGGGCGGAATCCTGGCCCAATGGGCAGGAGGAGACGCGATGGCGGCCCGGCGGCGGCGGCCGGGACATGCGCTCAGATGGTGTATTTGACGACCTGCTCCTCCACGCCGACGAAGCGCACGAGGATGCGCAGGCCGCTCGGGTATTCCTTGATATGGTGGCCGTCCGGCGTATCGGGCAGGCGGTAATAGACCGGTGCCGGCTCCCGAGACCGGGCAGCCGGCACCGAGCCGCCGCCCGAAGCCGGGGCGGCGGGGTCATGGACCTGTGGCTGATGTCCGGTCATCGTGGAACTCCTGACGAAAGGCATGCATGGACACCTTGGCCGGAAGTCGGCATCGTGCATGCAGGTGGCAATGTCTCGAATGTATTACGGGGCTGGAGAAAATGCCATTTAGCGTTTTTTAATTCTGTTGCAGCGATTTAACTTTATTGTCATTCCGGGGCGATTCTTCGCGCAGCCGGGGGTGGCAACGCCGGGGCGCGGCCGCGCCACGGTGGCGCCCGAATTCGTGGGGTACGCCGCCGCATGCTGTGGTGCATTGATTACAATGCCCCCATGCGAACACCCTTCAGCAAGGCCAGGCTCGGCCGCTACCAGCTAGAGGCGCGTCAGTGAGCACAAACTCTGGTGTCGACCGGACACAGCCGGCCCTCTTCGATGCCGACCTGGCGGCCTGGCGCAGCCAGCCGGAGCGCGCCTTCGATGGCTGGCTGGCCAGCCATGGCTTCGGCCAGGCGACCGCCGTCGTCTATCGGGCGATGTGGGGCAAGCTGCTGCGCTGGTCCGGCGAGCGGGGGCTGGCGCCGCTGAGCTGGTCTGCACAGCAGATCGGCGAATTCCTCGATGCCCAGCAACTGCACAAGCACCATCGCTACCGCTACGCGCGCCTGATAGAGCGGGTCTTCCATCACCTGTCCGCCTTGCAGCAAGGCCTGCACAATCCGGCCACCCAGGCGGTGCGGGCCCGCCTGGCCGATGGCGAAAACGATCCGATGGCCTTCCTGCTGCCGGCGGAGCGGGATTGCCTGATCTCGCAACTGGCCGCGGCCTGCGCCGGGCCCGAAGCACAAGGTGAGTACTCGCCCACGCAGTGGAAGCGCGCGCGCGACCTGGCCTTGCTGGCGGTGTTGCTGGGCGCCGGCCTGAAGGTCGGCCAGGTGCGCGCACTGGGTCTCGACCAGTTCACCGACGGGCTGCAGGCGGTGCGCATGGTGAGGCCGGACAATGGGCGTGCCTATGAGGCCCCCCTGTTGGCCTTCGCGCGGCCCGCCTTGGCAGCCTGGCTGGCGGTGCGCGCCAGCGGCGGCGCGCTGGGTTCGCTGGTCTTCCCCGCCACGCCCGATGGACGGGCCATGCATGCGGCGTCCGTGTATCGCCGCATCGAGCGCCTGCTCGGGCAGGCCGGGGTGCTGGACGGGCGCAGCGAACGCGCCTCGCCCCAGACCTTGCGCAACACCTATGGCGCCCTGCATTTCGATGCCGGCGCCGGACCGGCGGCGGTGGCGCAGTATCTCGGCATGCGCGACCTGGAGTCGGGCTGGCGCCTGCGCGCCGCGTATGAAGCGTGGATGGCGCGCAGCGGGCAGATGACCGACCACGATGCACCCGCGGCATCGGCCTGAATGCCGGCGCCCGTCACAAAATCCGACGAACATCTCATCAGGAATCGAAACTTCATGTCTGAAACCTTGTTGTTGACCGGCGCGACCGGATACATCGGCTCGCATACCTGGGTCGCGCTGCTGGAGGCCGGCTATCAGGTGATCGGCCTGGACAATCTGTGCAACAGCAGCCGGGTCGTGGTGGACCGTATCGCCGCCATCACCGGACAGGCACCCCGCTTCGTCGAGGGCGATGTGCGTGACGACTCACTATTGCGCCAACTATTCGCAGAGAACGAGATCAGCGGGGCGATCCACTTCGCCGCGCTGAAGGCGGTGGGCGAATCGGTGGCCCAGCCGCTGGCCTACTACGGCAACAATCTCGAGGGCCTCGTGACGCTGTGTTCGGTCATGGGCGAGGCCGGCGTCAAGCAACTGGTGTTCAGTTCCTCGGCGACGGTCTATGGCAATCCCCATGCGGTGCCGATCCTGGAGGATTTTCCGCTGTCGGCCACCAACCCCTATGGCCAGACCAAACTGATGGGCGAACAGATCCTGCGCGACCTGGAGCGCTCCGATCCTGCCTGGCGCATCGCCTACCTGCGCTATTTCAATCCGGTCGGTGCGCATGAAAGCGGGCAGATCGGGGAAGATCCGGGTGGAATTCCCAACAATCTGATGCCGTATGTCGCGCAGGTGGCAGGCGGGCGCCGCGAGAAACTGATGGTTTTCGGCGGTGATTATCCGACGGTCGACGGCACGGGCGTGCGCGACTATATACACGTTTGCGACCTGGCGGACGGCCATCTTGCCGCCCTGGAATATCTGCGCCGCGCGGGTGCTGGCCTGACCGTCAATCTGGGGACCGGACGCGGCTACAGCGTACTGGAGGTGGTCAAGGCCTACGAGGCAGCCAGCGGGCGGACCGTTCCTTACGAGATCGTCGCGCGTCGGCCGGGCGATATTGCGGCCTGCTATGCCGATCCGTCATTGGCGGGAGATTTGCTGGGGTGGCGTGCGCGCCATGATATCGAGCGGATGTGTGCCGACTCGTGGCGCTGGCAGTCGATGAATCCGCTCGGGTTTGCCGGCGCCTGAATGCCATCGGCAGGGCTTTTCCCGCAGCGGGTTCCTGCTGCGGGGCCCCGCAGCGGGCGCAAGCGGTAAGCCCCTGCATAATCGCGCGCAGAAAAAACAAAGGACAAAGGCCGGGCTGCGTTGACCAGGCGCCCGGCCCGTCCCCCCCGGAACGGAAACGCCGCGCCGCGTCCATTTGCATGAACGCGGCGCCGGGTCTGGGCATGGTCGCGGCAACCCGGCCTGGAGCCGGGGCGGCGCTGCTGGCGGCGCGGCACCAGCCGCTGCCACGCAGGCGCCAGCCGGTCGGAACTCAGCGGATCAGGAAGTCCTCGACCTGCTTGCCGGCGGCCAGGGCCTGGGTCAGCCAGCCCGGGCGCTTGCCGCGACCGGTCCAGGTGTTGCCGGCATTGTCGCGATAGCGCACCGGCACCTTGCGGCTTGCCTTCTTGCCGGCGACCGGCTTGGCGCCAAAACCGAGATCGTCGGCGGTCAGGCCATATTGCTCGATTTTCTGGCGAATATCAGCGATCACAGCAGCCTGTTCGCGCGCCTTGATTTCCTCTGCTTGCTTCTGCAGTGCGTTGATCTGCTGAACGATTTCCTGATATGTCGCCATTGCTTGCCTCGATTTTAGGGGTGGGAGCGTGAAGATTCGCATGAATTATAACGAGCCGGACGGGCCCTGCAAATGCCTTTAACCCGTTTGAGGATCGATACACAAAAAAATTGGTGCTGGCCGTGGGCAAATGAACTTTTGCACCGCCCGCGAGTCTGCAGGAATCGCGGTTTTTTCCGCGCCGCCAGCGCACGCAATGTGCATTTGAGATGGGGCGATCCGCGGCAGGCCGATAACGCCGGCTATTCGACCGCGGCCGCGTTCATAGGGGTTTGGGTGGAAGAATAGTGATTCCCGCATAACAAAGCCGATAAGTCTGACGTTGGCGGCTGGCGCAATGCCCCGCGCGGCTGGCTCGCCTCAAGAAAGATTCTGCCCAGCCGATATCCTGCGAGTGGATCGTCGATGTGTCGGTCCGACAACATGGGGCATTGGCGTGTCCCCCGGGGTCCGTCTTGTCCGAGGTGCATCATGTCCTTTCTTAAAAACATTGAGATCCAGGCTCAGTCGCGCACGGCATCGGCAATGCGCCCGGCCCTGCCATGCCCGCGGCCTGGCAGGGCGGCGCTGCGCGGCCCGGCGCGGGGCCCCGGCCGGCGGCTGGCGAACGCTGCCGGTGTCCTGGCCTCGGTGGTGCTTCCGGGAGAATGCCGGCGGCGTGAGGGGACTGGCACCGTATCCAGGGCGGCGCGCACCAGGGCGTCCACCGTGGCCGGCGGCGGCAGTTCCGGCAACGACTGGACGGCTTTCTGAGCACCTTGCAGCGGACGCCGGGTTCACACGGCGTAGCCGAAATGACATGATGCGAGCTTTTTCCGCACCGCCTGCTTCTTCGCGATCGTGCTCACCTTCAACGCGCGGCTGCCGTCGGCAGTCGTATGCCTGCAATGATTGACAGCCTCCTGTTACTCGTCATGCCGCTCTGCCTGGCCCTCGGGCTCGGGCTGGGGCTGGGCGCGGCTGGCGGGAAACGCATGCCGGGCAAGTGGGGGGTCCGCTACACACAGTGGATGTTCCTGCTGAGTGCCTGCGCCTCGGTCGGCATGCCCTCCTGGGTCGTGCTGGCTTCCGGCAGCCTGCTGCACCTCGGCGAGGGGCAGCAGGCCGCCGCTGCGGCGTTCGGCGTGGGTGCCGCGGCGGCCGCCATGGTCCAGTTGCTGCGGCGCGCGCCCTTGCACTGGCGCGGCACCGCCGTGGTGGCCGCCGCGCTGGCCACCGGCCTGATGGCCACCGCGGGTATCGAATTGGGCCGCGCGTGCGGCCGGCCGGGTGCGATGCCGCGTGCCTGCCTGGACGCCTTCACGCCGCTGTCGCCGGTCTGGCTCGCCGTCGGCGTGCTCATGCTGGCCAGCGTGGCCTGGTTGGCGCTGCGCGGGCGCGCCCACCTGGCCGCCGTGCCGCCGGCTCCCGGTGGCGCGGCTGACGCAGCCGCCGTGGCGCCATCCGGCGATGCCAGGGGGCTGGTGCGCCGCGCCCACGGCCGTTCGCCAGGCAGCCTGACGGTGCGCCCGAGCGCGCAGGGCGAGGGCCATGTCGGCGAATACAACGCCGCCGAGGAGCTTCCAGACCGCGCCGCCTTTGCGCGCTGGCTGGAACAGGCCATCGCCCATGCCCGCTTCGCCGACACCGGGTGCGCCGTGCTGCTGGTCCATATTGCCGATTTCCGCGAGGTCGACGAGGTGTTCGAAGTGCGCGCCGACGATATCCTGGCCCAGGATACGAGCGCCCTGGCCCAGGCCGTACTCGAGCCCCACGACTTCCTGGCCCGCCTGGCGCGCGACGAGTTCGCCGTCGGCGTGCCGGAACTGGTCAGCTACGGGCGCGCACAGGAGCTCGGATCGCGCCTGCTGGGCTCCCTCGGCGAGTTTGTCGCGGCGCGCGGGCTGCAGATGCAGATCGGCGTCAACATCGGCATCGCGATCTACCCGCGCGACGCCCAGACCTCGGAGACGCTGATGCAGGCCGCCCGCGTCAGCCTGGCCGAGGCGCGCGAGAGCGGTTCCAACCAGGTGCGCCAGTTCAACTCCGCGGCAGGCGAGCGCGCGCGCCGCGTGCGCGTGATCCGGCGCGACCTGTGGCCGGCCATCGAGGACGACGCCTTGTCGCTGGAATACCAGCCGAAGTTCGACGTGCGGCAGCGCCGCGTGGTCGGTGCCGAGGCGCTGTGCCGCTGGCGGCACGCCCTGCTGGGCGCAGTCAATCCGGCCGAGTTCATCATGGTGGCCGAGCAGTCGGGGCAGATCGACAAGCTCGACGACTGGGTGATCGCCGCCGTCTGCAGGCAGGTCCGGCAATGGCGCGACCTGGGGCTGCCGACCGTGCCGGTGGCCATCAACGTGTCGGGGCTGCGCTTCGCCAGCCGCAATTTCCCGCAGTACCTGATGGAGCAGATCCACCAGCACGACATCCCGCCGTCAGCCGTCACGCTGGAGATCACCGAGACGGCCGCGATGAAGGACATCGGCAAGTCGCTCGAAACGCTGGCCGAGCTGCAGTCGCTCGGCATCCACGTGGCGCTGGACGATTTCGGCAGCGGCTATTCCAGCCTGGGCTACCTGAAGCGGCTGCGCGTGGGCACGCTGAAGATCGACCGCACCCTGATCGGCGGGCTCGACGCCGACGCGCAGGGGCGCGCCATCGTCGGCTCGATGGTGGCGCTTGCCCATGAGCTGCGCATGCGCGTGGTGGCCGAAGGTGTCGAGTCCACCTCGCAGCTCGATATCCTCGCCGGCATGGGCTGCGACGAAGTCCAGGGCTACCTGCTCGCGCGTCCGCTCGAGCCGGGGGTGTTCGCCGAGCTGCTGCGCGACAGCGAGGTTGCCGCGGCCTGAGCGGCGCCAGTGCGGGACGGGTCGGGGACCGGCCCGCTCCTGGCTGCCGCGGACGGCGCCGCGACGGACCTGAAGACGGACCTAAAGACAGCGCCCGATGTGCCGATAAATACCGCAGGCGCGCTGGCACCGGGCCCATGCGCGCTGGCGCGGGCCGGCTGGAACGCGCTCCGGACCGGCGCCGACACGCCGCATCAATGGAGTCGTCATGTCTTCCCAGAGCATCCTCGTCGTCGACGATTCGCCCTCGCTGCGCGGCATGATCTGCGCCTGCCTGCGTGCTGCCGGCTATCCGGTGACCGAGGCCGGCGACGGGGCCCAGGCGAGCGAATTGGCCGCGGGCGCGGATTTCTCCCTGCTGGTCACCGATCTCGTCATGCCGGGCGTCGACGGTCTTGCGCTGATCCGTGCCCTGCGCGCCATGCCGCGCCACGCCGCGCTGCCGATCCTCGTCCTCAGCACTGAGGGCGACGACGGCGTGCGCGCCCGCGTGCGCGAGGCGGGCGCCTCCGGCTTCCTGCCCAAGCCGTTCGATCCTGCCCAGCTCCTGCACGCCGTCGGTGCCTTGCTATCCCCCTCTGACGTGGGGTGAGTGCGGCGGCAAGCCGGCCTTCAGACAGGCGCCCGCCTGCCGTTATCTCAGAGGCTGAACAGGGCGATGCCGTGCCGCAGCGGGCGCGCTGCTGCCTGCCGCGCGAGCGGCCGGCCGGGATACAGGTAGACAACAGGAGCGGAAGATGACGGACAACATCAAGGCCGATGGTGCGGGAGCGGAGTTCCTGGCATTCCGGCTGGGCCGCGAGGAATACGGTGTGGATATCCTCAAGGTGCAGGAAATCCGCGGCTACGAGACCGTCACGCAGATCGCCAACGCGCCCGCCTACCTGAAAGGCGTGATCAACCTGCGCGGCATCATCGTTCCCATCATCGACCTGCGCATCAAGTTCAGCCAGGCAGCGGTCAGCTACGACCAGTACACCGTGGTGATCATCGTCGATCTCCACGATCGCACCACCGGCATCGTGGTCGACGGCGTCTCCGATGTCCTGACGCTGGCCCCCGCGCAGATCAAGGCCGCCCCGCTGATGTCCGGCGATATGGATACCGACTACATCCGCGGCCTGGGCTCGATCGAGGACCGCATGCTGATTCTCGTCGACATCGAAAGACTGCTCGATACCGAAGAACTGGCCGCGCTCGACGCGGCAGCCGCGGCGTGATGCCGGCGGCGCGCCCGCGCCGCGGCAGCCGTTCCTGAAATCATGCGAAACAACCAGCCAGTCACCAGCCACGAGTACCAGCTTTCCCCCAACGATTACCTGATTTCGCGCACGGACCTGAAGGGGCGGATCACCTTCGCCAACCGGGCCTTCGTCGAAGTCAGCGGCTATTCGCACGAAGAGCTGATGGGCGCGCCGCACAACCTGGTGCGCCATCCCGACATGCCTCCCGAGGCCTTTGCCGACCTGTGGCACTCGCTCGAAGCAGGCCATTCCTGGCGCGGGCTGGTCAAGAACCGGCGCAAGAACGGTGATTACTACTGGGTCAACGCCACCGTCACGCCGACGCGCGTCGACGGCCGGGTCATCGGCTACACCTCGGTGCGTGCGATGGCGGCGCCCGAGCAGGTCGCCGCGGCCAGCGCGGCCTATGCGCGCATCCGCCAGGGCGGCAGCGGGCTGGTGGTCCGTGACGGCGCCGTGGTCCGCACCGGCCTGGCGGGCCGGCTCGCCAGCCTGTTCCGGCCCAATTTGAAGCGGCGCATCGTCTGGTCGCAGGGCACGGCGCTGGCCTGCTTCCTGCTGACGCTGCTGGCGGTGGAGTGGCAGGGCGGCACCGCCGCGGCGGCGCTGCGCCCGTGGCTGTGGAGTGGTTTCGGCCTGGCCCTGGCATGTGCCTTCGCCTCCGGCGTGCGCCTGCTGTCGCGCGTGCACCGGCCGGTCGACGAGATGCTCGACTTCGCCTTGCGCATGGGCGCGGGCGACCTCACCACGCGCTACGACTACCAGTCCGACGACGAGGTGGGCGCGCTGGCGCAGGCCATGCAGACCATGCAGCGCAGCCTGCTGTCCGTGGTCCACGAGATCCAGGAAGGCATGAGCAGCATCGCCACCGCCACGCGCCAGGTCGCGGCGGGCAACAACGACCTGTCGCAGCGCACGGAGCAGCAGGCGGCCTCGCTGGAAGAGACGGCGTCGAGCATGGAAGAGCTGACGGGCACGGTGCGCCAGAACGCGGACAACGCGCGGCAGGCGAGCGGACTGGCGGCGAACGCCTCGGAGACGGCGCTCAAGGGTGGCGAGGTGGTGGGCCGGGTGGTCGAGACGATGCAGGAGATCAACGAGGCGTCGAAGAAGATCGTCGACATCATCGGGGTGATCGAAGGGATAGCGTTCCAGACCAACATCCTGGCGCTGAACGCGGCGGTGGAAGCGGCGCGCGCGGGGGAGCAGGGACGGGGCTTCGCGGTGGTGGCGGGCGAGGTGCGCAGCCTGGCGCAGCGCAGCGCGAACGCGGCCAAGGAGATCAAGGGCCTGATCGGCGACACGGTGGCGCGGGTGGACAACGGCACGACGCTGGTGGGCCAGGCGGGCCAGACGATGGAAGAGATCGTGCAGGCGGTCAAGCGCGTGACGGACATCATGGGCGAGATCAGCGCGGCATCGGCGGAGCAGAGCTCGGGGATCGAGCAGGTGAACCAGGCGGTGGCGCAGATGGACGAGGTGACGCAGCAGAACGCGGCGCTGGTGGAAGAGGCCGCCGCCGCGGCCGGATCGCTCGAAGACCAGGCAGGCCGCCTGGGCGAGGCGGTGGCCACCTTCCGCATCAGCCTGCAGGCCGAGGCGCGGCCGCAGCGCGCCCGGCGCGCCGAGCCTGCGCTGCGGCCGGCCTCCGCGCAGGCCTGAGCCGCGCAGGCGGCGGATGCGGCGCCGCCGCGCCGGGGCGTGTCGGGGAGCGGCACCCAGGGCGGCGGCAGGCACCGGCGGGCGACAACGGGAAATAACAGGAAACAACGGGTAGCAGCGGGTAGCAGCGGGTAGCAACAGGTAGTAACGGGTAGCAAAGGCAACAAGAAGAAGCAACAAGAAGAAGCAAGAACGAGCAAACCTGCAGAAGGCGGCGAAACGGCCGCCGCACTTTTCAGAGACTAGGGGGTAGTTGTCATGCAATGGTTCAATCAACTGCGCGTCACGACCAAGCTGATCGTCGGCTTTCTGGTCGTGTCCGTCATCGGCGCCGCGATGGGGCTGCTCGGCGTGGTGAACATGGGACGCATGGCTGAGTGGACCGGCAAGATCTACAACGACGATCTGCAGGCGCTCAAGGCCGTCCAGGATGGCAACGTCAACCTCGTCTATGCCAGCCGCGCCCAGATCGGCCTGCTGTCCGCGTCGACCATGGGCGAGCGCTCGGCCGAGAAGGAACTGATCGAGAAGTCGCTCGCCACCGTGGACGAGCGCATCCGCAAGGCCAAGGCGGTGTTCGTCCAGCCCGAGGGGCAGGCCCTGGTCAAGCAGTACGATACGCTGATGCCGGCCTACCGCGAGCGTATGGCCAAGTATGTCGAGATGGTGGGCAAGCAGCCACTGGACACGTCGCAGTTCGACAGCCAGGTGTTCACCGAGAGCGCGGAACTGATCAAGGCGAGCCACGCGCTCGAGGATCTGATGGCCAAGATGGTCAAGCGCCGCGACGAGCGTGCCCGCGCCAATATGGACGAGGCGCGCGGCGTCTACGACGCCACCCGCGTCTGGATGCTGGCGCTGGTCCTCGGCGGCCTGGCGGTCTCGGTGCTGCTTGGCTACGTCATCGCGCGCCTGCTGTCGCGCCAGCTCGGCGGCGAGCCGGGCTATGCGGTGGCCATCGCCTCGCGCATCGCCGCCGGCGATTTCTCCACGGCAGTCACGGTCCGCTCCGGCGACAAGAGCAGCCTGGTGCATGCGATGAGCGAGATGCAGCAGGAGCTATCGGGCATGGTGCGTGACTTCAAGGCCTCGGCCGGGTCGATCGCTTCGGCCTCGCGCCAGATCGCCGCGGGCAACGGCGACCTGTCGCAGCGCACGGAGCAGCAGGCGGCCTCGCTGGAAGAGACGGCGTCGAGCATGGAAGAGCTGACGGGCACGGTGCGCCAGAACGCGGACAACGCGCGGCAGGCGAGCGGACTGGCGGCGAACGCCTCGGAGACGGCGCTCAAGGGCGGCGAGGTGGTGGGCCGGGTGGTCGAGACGATGCAGGAGATCAACGAGGCGTCGAAGAAGATCGTCGACATCATCGGGGTGATCGAAGGGATAGCGTTCCAGACCAACATCCTGGCGCTGAACGCGGCGGTGGAAGCGGCGCGCGCGGGGGAGCAGGGACGGGGCTTCGCGGTGGTGGCGGGCGAGGTGCGCAGCCTGGCGCAGCGCAGCGCGAACGCGGCCAAGGAGATCAAGGGCCTGATCGGCGACACGGTGGCGCGGGTGGACAACGGCACGACGCTGGTGGGCCAGGCGGGCCAGACGATGGAAGAGATCGTGCAGGCGGTCAAGCGCGTGACGGACATCATGGGCGAGATCAGCGCGGCATCGGCGGAGCAGAGCTCGGGGATCGAGCAGGTGAACCAGGCGGTGGCGCAGATGGACGAGGTGACGCAGCAGAACGCGGCGCTGGTGGAAGAGGCTGCCGCCGCGGCCGGATCGCTCGAAGAGCAGGCGGGCCGCCTGCAGGACTCGGTGGCGCGCTTCCGTCTCGCCGCGGCCGACCTGCAGGCCACCACGGTGGCGCGCACGCCGGCCGTCATCAAGGCAGCGCCGGCCAAGCCGGCCGCGCCGCGTCCGGCCCGCCGCGAGCCGTCCGTCGCCGCGGAGGCCCCGCTGGAGGCCCGCCCGGCCGCCAGTGCGCCGGCCGCACGTCCGGCCGTGGCCGGAACGGCGTCGGACCACGGCGACTGGAGCGCTTTCTGACCTGAAGCACCAGCCGTCCGCCCGGCCCATGCGGCGCCCGCCAGGGTGTCCGGGCCGGCGGCCAGGTGCGACCGTACCCGTTTCTGCGAGCCGACATGCATACCGACGTAACCCTGGCGCTGCCCGACGAAGCCGTCGCCAGGCTGAGAACCGCTTACGAGCAGTTCGTGCGCTTGTCCACCGGCATGGACCACGCGTTCGAGCCGCCGACCTTCGAAGCCTTCCTGCGCGCGCGCCTGCTCGAGCAGGAGTCGCCGTTGACCGAGCGCGCCGTCGGCCGGCTGCTGTCCAGCGGCGAGTACGCCTGGCTCAAGCGGGTGCTGGACAAGCAACTGCCCAACACGGTATCGGCGCTGATGCGCGATGCCGAGCGCTTCGGCTTCGCGCTGGCCACGCAATGCGACTGGACGCCGCAGCAGAAACAGGAGCAGGCGCGCCAGTGGTCGCGGCAGATCCTGGTCGATTCCGGTGTCGATGCCGCTTTCGCCGAGTCGCTGGCGAGCCAGATCGCGTCTTCCGCGGTCGATGTCCGCGTGGTCGAGCAACGCATGCTGACGCCGTCCTGGCGGCTTGCCGAGAGCCTGCGGCAGCGTGCCTATGACCTGATGTACGCAGTGCAGACCGAACGCAATGTGGTGCGCGCGCGCACCCATGTCGGCGAGGTCAAGGCACTGCTCGGCCTTGCGCTCGAATACGGCTCGGTCAGCGCCGACGAATTCGAGCGGGTGATGGCGCAACTCGCCCATGTGCGTCCCGAGCTGTTCCGCGACGAGCCGGATGACATCTTCTCCCGGCTCGCCGCCTGGTTCAGGCGCTTGCTAGTCTACGGAGCCCCCGCTCGTCAATAGAGGAATGCGCTTGCCCGCACACGCCGGAGGAGCTTCCGCCCGCGTGCCGCACCGCTAGATCCTTGATGTAAATCAGATGACGCGATGATGACGGCTGTCACAATTCCGCGCCTTTGTATGTTTGGTGCGACATTGCATTCATCCCAACGTTAGTGGGGATTGGCAGGCGGGTCCGATTGCCGATATAAAACGTACCAGCTGTGCTTACACTCTGTAACACTTGTAACGCATAAGTTAAGTGTTACAGACAAGTCCAGCGGGAAGCTGTTCCTTTTGTCGTACGTCGTACCCGTCGATTTTGCATACAAACGATCCGGCCGCCGGTTGCTTCTTGAGCCGTCGGTAAGCGCTGGACAAGCAATTCGCGGGTTTTTGGTAGCGGGGAAAAATTGGAAAGCAGTGAAGTTCTCCAGGAGATCAGGGAGGTTAACCTCGCCTATCTGCTGCTCGCGCAACGGCTGGTGCGTGAGAATCAAGTCGAAGCCATGTTCCGGCTGGGAGTCAGCAAGGAGATTGCGGACATCCTGGCCAAGCTGACCTCAGCGCAGCTCGTCAAGCTGGCGGCATCCAATATGGTGCTCTGCCGCTTCCGCTTCGACGATCACGCGCTCCTGTCGAGCCTGACGCATACCGCCAAGGGCCACGACATGCAGCAGACCCACGCAGCCATCCTGCTGGCGCGCCAACCGCTGGAGTCGCTCAATTGACCGCGCTGCTCCAGGCTCAGCCCGTCCGCAGCTTCACCGCGGCTCCGGTGCCCAACCGCAAGAGCGTCCTGCAGGACGCCAACCAGACCCAACTGGCCATCGAGCTGATCGGGCTCGGTGCCCGGCTCCAGGTACTCGAGGCGGAGACCACGCTGTCGCGTGATCGCCTGATCCGCCTGTACAAGGAGCTGCGCGGCGTATCGCCCCCCAAGGGCATGCTCCCCTTCTCGACAGACTGGTTCACCACCTGGCTGCCGAACATCCATTCCTCCCTGTTCTCCTCGGCGTACCAGTTCATGGTCCAGCAGGGCGAGACCGCGGGTATCCGCGCCATCATCGCCAGCTACCGGCTCTACCTCGAGCACGTGTCGCTGCTGGGAAGCGAAATTGTCTTAAGTTTCACCCGTGCCTGGACGTTAGTAAGGTTTTTCGAGAGCAATATGCTCCAGCTTTCCACCTGCACCTGCTGCGGTGGCCAGTTCGTGACGCATGCTTACGAGCCGCACGCTCGTTTCGTATGCAGTCTGTGCCGGCCGCCGTCGCGGGCGGGCAAAGCGAAGAAGCTCTCGAAGGACGCCCCGTCCACTCGAGCCGTCGCCTGAGCGCGGCTCGTCCGGGCCGGGCGAGCGCGGGACCGGAGTAGCGGCCGCTCGCGGCCGCCACCCCGGCCCCGGCGCGCCGCCGCGCGCCGGAGTGTTTATCTGACGGGGAATCATCGTGCTAGTTGTCATCGGCTATGTCATCGTGCTGGCGGCCGTGCTTGGCGGATACGCCATCACCGGCGGTCATATGGGCGCGCTTTACCAGCCGGCGGAGCTGATCATCATCGGGGGGGCCGCGCTCGGCGCCTTCATCAGCTCCAACAGCGGCAAGGCGCTCAAGGCGACGATGCGCGCCCTGCCCACGCTGTTTCGCAGCAGCCGCTACAGCAAGGCGCTGTACATGGAAGTGATGGCCCTGCTGTACGTGCTGCTGTCCAAGGCACGCCGCGAAGGCATCCTCTTCCTCGAGAAGGAAATCGCCGACCCCGCCGCCAGCAGCGTCTTCAGCCAGTATCCGCGCATCCTGGCCGATCCGGCCATGATGGAGTTCCTCACCGACTATCTGCGCATGATGGTCAACGGGAACATGAACGCCTTCGAGATCGAGGCCCTGATGGACCACGAGATCGAGACCTTCCGCCACGAGGCGGAAGTCCCGGCCCACGCGCTGTCGCGCGTCGGCGACGGCCTGCCCGCCTTCGGCATCGTGGCGGCGGTGATGGGCGTGGTGCACGCGCTGGCCTCGGCAGACCTGCCTCCCGCCGAACTGGGTGCGCTGATCGCGCACGCCATGGTCGGTACCTTCCTCGGCATCCTGCTGGCCTACGGTTTCGTCTCGCCGCTGGCCTCGCGCATCGAGCACCAGGTCTCCGAGACCGTGAAGATGTACGAGTGCATCAAGGTCACGCTGCTGGCTTCGCTCAACGGCTACGCACCGCTGGTGGCGGTCGAGTTCGGCCGCAAGGTGCTGTTCTCCAGCGAACGTCCCTCCTTCCTCGAGCTGGACGACCATGTCCGCGAGGTCAAGAGCCTTACCTGACGGGCAGGAGGTATTGCGATGAGCAATTCGCACGACAGCCACCCGATCGTGGTCCGGCGCGGCAAGGCGCGCGCCAAGCCGCACGGCAACCATAGCTGGAAGATTGCCTACGCCGACTTCATGACGGCGATGATGGCCTTCTTCCTGGTGCTCTGGCTGCTGAGCGCGAGCTCGCCCAAGACGCTGGTCGGCGTGGCGGAGTACTTCCGCACGCCGCTGAAGGTGGCCATCGCCGGCGGCGACAAGAGCAGCCTGTCCAGCAGCGTGATTCCCGGCGGCGGCATGGATCCGCTGAGGAAGGACGGCGAGGTGCAGCGCGCGACCGACAACGATCCGGACGCGGTGCAGAAGCGCCGCGACCAGCAGGAGGGCGAACGCCTGCGCGCGCTGAAGAACCGGCTAGAGCAGATCATCGAGAACAACCCGGTGCTGCGGCAGTTCCGTCCGCAACTGCTGCTCGACATCACCAGCGAAGGCCTGCGCATCCAGATCCTGGACACGCAGAACCGCCCGATGTTCCGTACCGGCAGCGCCATGGTCGAACCCTATATGCGCGTCATCCTGCGCGAGATCGCGCCGGTGCTCAACGAGCTGCCCAACAAGGTCAGCCTGTCGGGCCACACCGATGCGGCCAACTACAGCAATGGCGAGCGTGACTACAGCAACTGGGAGTTGTCGGCCGACCGCGCCAATGCCTCGCGGCGCGAGCTGATCTCGGGCGGCATGAACGAGGGCAAGGTGCTGCGCGTGCTGGGCCTGGCCGCGACCATGCCGCTCGATCGCAAGGACCTGATGGCGCCGGTGAACCGCCGCATCAGCATCGTCGTGCTCAACGCGCGCGCGCAGGCCCGCTTCGAGGCCGAGAACGCCAGCGCCGCGGACGTCGCGGTGAAAGCACGCGCGGGCCAGGCCGGCGAGGACATGAAGGAAGCGCTCGGGGCCGACGCGAGCGCTCCGGCAGCACAGGGCAAGAGCAAATGAGGCAGGCGACCCGCGCGTGCGGCGCGCCGCATTCCGCAATCTGGATCTAGAGAGTCAGGACGGCCATGTCTGTCGATATCGATATCACGCAGTTCTACCAGACCTTCTTCGAGGAGGCCGAGGAGCTGCTCGTTGAAATGGAGCAATTGCTGCTCGGCCTGGATCTGGAGGCGCCCGACGCGGAAGAGCTGAATGCGATCTTCCGCGCCGCGCACTCGATCAAGGGCGGCGCCGCCACCTTCGGCTTCGCCGCGCTGACCGAGACCACGCACTTGCTGGAAAACCTGTTGGATCGCACCCGGCGGCGGGAGATGGCGCTGTCGAGGACCATCATCGACACCTTTCTGGAAACCAAGGACGTGTTGCAAGATCAGCTGAACGCTTACCGCAACGGTACCGAACCCGATCCCGAAACGCTGGCGCGCATCTGCGCGGTCCTGCAGCAGCTGGCGCGCGAGGCGGGTGGCGAGCCTGCCGCCGCGTCGGCACCCGCACCGGCGCCTGCGCCGGCCCCCGTGGCGGCGGCCCCCGCTGCCGTGGCAGCCGGTGGTGCGCTCAAGGTGCGCCTGCTCAAGGTGTCGGCCGCCGACCAGGCCCTCTTGCGCGAGGAACTGGCCAATCTCGGCGAGATCACCGGCCAGCAGGAACGCGACGGCGAGCTCGCGATCTGGCTGTCGACGCAGTGCAGCGCCGACGACATCATCGCGGTGTGCTGCTTCGTGATCGACGGCGAGCAGATCGTGGTGGAGCCGGCCGATGCGGCGCCGCCGCCCGCGGTGGTGCAGGAGCCCGCCGCCGAGCCGGTCCAGGCCGCCGTGCAGGAAACCGCTGCCGTGGCGAGTGCGCCTGCGGCGCCGGCCGTGGCCGCAGCGGCCGCTCCCGCCAAGGAGAAGGCCAAGGCCGCGCCGGCCGCTGCCGCGCACGGGCACGAGTCCGGTTCGATCCGCGTGGCCACCGAGAAGGTCGACCAGATCATCAACCTGGTCGGCGAACTGGTGATCACGCAATCGATGCTGGCGCAGACCGCGTCCACGCTCGACCCGGTGCTGTTCGACCGGCTGTTCTCCGGCATGGGCCAGCTCGAGCGCAACGCGCGCGACCTGCAGGAAGCGGTGATGTCGATCCGCATGATGCCGATGGACTACGTATTCTCGCGCTTCCCGCGCCTGGTGCGCGATCTTGCCGCCAAGCTGGGCAAGCAGATCGACCTGGTCACCTTCGGCAAGGCGACCGAGCTCGACAAGAGCCTGATCGAGCGGATCATCGATCCGCTCACCCACCTGGTGCGCAACAGCCTGGACCACGGCATCGAGACGCCCGACAAGCGCGTCGCCGCGGGCAAGGAGCCGACCGGCCAGCTGATCCTGTCGGCGCAGCACCACGGCGGCAACATCGTGATCGAGGTCAGCGACGATGGCGGCGGCCTGCGTCGCGACAAGATCCTGTCCAAGGCCATGCAGAACGGCCTGGCGGTGTCGGAGTCGATGCCCGACGAGGAAGTCTGGCAACTGATCTTCGCGCCGGGCTTCTCCACCGCCGAGGCCGTGACCGACGTGTCCGGCCGCGGCGTGGGCATGGACGTGGTCAAGCGCAACATCCAGGAAATGGGCGGCCACGTCGAGATCTCCTCGCGCGCGGGCCAGGGCACCACGATCCGTATCGTGCTGCCGCTGACGCTGGCCATCCTCGACGGCATGTCGGTCCGGGTCGGCGCCGAGACTTTCATCCTGCCGCTGAACTGCGTGATGGAGTCGCTGCAGCCCAAGGCCGATGACGTGCGCACCGCCGCCAACACCGAACGCGTGATGCATGTGCGCGGCGAGTACCTGCCGCTGCTCGAACTGCACCGGGTGTTCGACGTGGCCGATGCCGTGCGCGAGCCCACGCAGGGCATCGCCGTGATCCTGCAGGCCGAGGGCAAGCGCTTCGCGCTGCTGGTCGACCAGCTGATCGGCCAGCACCAGGTGGTGCTGAAGAACCTGGAAACGAACTACCGCAAGGTGCCGTGCATCTCCGCCGCCACCATCCTGGGCGACGGCAGCGTGGCGCTGATCGTCGACGTGGGTGCGCTGCAGCGTACCGGCGTGCGCCGGCACGATGCGGTGGTGGTGCAGTAACCGCTCAAGCTCTGGATCTGGAGGAACCAACATCATGGCCGGCATCGGACATATCGACGCGCCCGGCAGCGAGGCTGCCGGGCAGGAATTCCTGGTGTTCACGCTGGGATCGGAGGAGTACGGTATCGACATCCTCAAGGTGCAGGAGATCCGCGGCTACGACGCGGTCACCCGCATCGCCAATGCGCCGGATTTCATCAAGGGCGTGACCAACCTGCGCGGCGTGATCGTGCCGATCGTCGACCTGCGGGTGAAGTTCCGCCTTGGCAATGTGCGCTATGACCACCAGACCGTGGTGATCATCCTCAACATCGCCGGTCGCGTGGTCGGCATCGTCGTCGACGGCGTTTCCGACGTGCTGACGCTGAACGGCGGTGACGTCAAGCCGGCACCCGAATTCGGCGTGTCGGTGTCGACCGAGTACCTGACCGGCCTGGGCAGCGTCGAAGGCCGCATGCTGATCCTGATCGACATCGAACGCCTGATGACCAGCCCGGAGATGGAACTGATCGAGGTCGCGCTGGCCTGAGGCCGGCGCTGCAGCACCCCGCGTTCCGCCCAACCAGACCACGCAGCATCGGAGCCAGCAAATGACGCAGCCACGCTCAGCAGTCCAGGCGGCCGGCGGCACCCGCAATGTGCTGGCGCCTGCCGCCGCGCGCCGCGACGAGCAGCGCGACTTCCTGCTGACCGAGCGGGATTTCGACAAGATCCGCGCGCTCATCCATCGGCGCGCGGGCATCTCGCTCGGCAGCCAGAAGCGCGAAATGGTGTACAGCCGGCTGGCGCGCCGGCTGCGCGCGCTGCAGCTGGTCGACTTTGCCACCTACCTGGAGCAGCTGGAGTCGGACGACCGCTCCCCCGAGTGGGAGCTGTTCGTCAACGCGCTGACCACCAACCTGACCTCGTTCTTCCGCGAGGCGCATCACTTCCCCCTGCTGGCGGAGCATGCCAAGAAACACGGCCGGCCCTACTCGGTCTGGTGCGCGGCGGCCTCCACCGGCGAGGAGCCGTATTCGATCGCCATCACGCTGGCCGAGGCGCTCGGTGAGCGCGCCGCGACCGTGCTGGCGACCGACATCGACACGCAGGTGCTGGCCAAGGCGCGCAGCGGCATCTACACCAGCGAGCAGGTCGCCAAGCTGCCGATGGAGCAGCTCAAGCGCTTCTTCCTCAAGGGCAGCGGACAGCGTTCGGGCGCCGTCAAGGTCAAGCCGGAACTGGCCTCGACCATCGAATTCGCGCCGCTGAACCTGCTGGCGCCGGACTGGGGCATCCAGGAGCGCTTCGACGCGATCTTCTGCCGCAACGTGATGATCTACTTCGACAAGCCCACGCAGGGTCGCATCCTGGAGCGCTTCGTGCCGCTGCTCAAGCCGCACGGGCTGCTCTTCGCCGGGCATTCGGAGAACTTCTCCTACGTCACGCGCGCCTTCCAGCTGCGCGGGCAGACGGTCTACGAGCTGGCCTCGCCGGCCAGCCGCGCGGGAGGTGGATGATGCGTACGCCGCAGATGCCGGAGGCGATCGCCACCCGTACCTATTTCGACCGTGAGTTCGGCAAGCAGGCGATCAAGCTGCTGCCCAACGAGTACTACGTCAGCAGCGAGGACGTGGTGCTGACCACCGTGCTGGGCTCCTGCGTGGCAGCCTGCATCCGCGACGAGGTGGCCGGTGTCGGCGGCATGAACCACTTCATGCTGCCCGACGACGAGAACGCCGGCGCCGACCGCATGCTGTCGCCGTCGATGCGCTACGGCTGCTACGCGCTCGAAGTGCTGATCAACGAACTGCTCAAGGCCGGCGCGCGGCGCGAGCGGCTCGAGGCCAAGGTGTTCGGCGGCGGCGCCGTGCTCGCCAACATGACCACGCTGAACATCGGCGACCGCAACGCCGACTTCGTGCTGCGCTACCTGAAGACCGAGAACATCCGCGTGGCGGCGCAGGACCTGCGCGGACCGCACGCGCGCCGCGTCAGCTATTTCCCGCGCAGCGGGCTGGCGCTGGTGCGCCGCCTGACGCGCCAGGACGACCAGGTGCTGGTGGCGCGCGACGAGCGCGCGCTGGCCCGAGCCATTTCCGCCGCCCCGGAGCGCGGCCGGGCCGAGCTGTTCGAGCGCCGCCCGACTGCCTTCACGACATCCTGAAGCGAAAGGACCCGAGACAATAATGAGCGCGGCAAAGATCAAGGTGCTGTGCGTGGACGATTCCGCGCTGATCCGCAGCCTGATGACCGAGATTATCAATAGCCAGAGCGACATGGAGGTGGTCGGGACCGCTCCCGACCCGCTGGTGGCGCGCGAGATGATCAAGCGGCTGAACCCCGACGTGCTGACGCTGGACGTGGAAATGCCGCGCATGGACGGCCTCGATTTCCTCGAGCGGCTGATGCGCCTGCGCCCGATGCCGGTGCTGATGGTGTCGTCGCTGACCGAGCGCGGCTCGGAGATCACCATGCGCGCGCTGGAGCTGGGCGCGGTGGACTTCGTCACCAAGCCCAAGCTCGGCATCCGCGACGGCCTGATCGAGTACACCGACGCCATCGCCGACAAGATCCGCGCGGTCTCGCGCGCGCGCGTGCGCACGGCCGCGCCGGCCGCCGCCAGCCCGGTCGCCGGCACGCCGCCCGCGCCGCTGCTGCGCAGCCCGTTGCTGTCCACCGAGAAGCTGATCATCGTGGGCGCCTCCACCGGCGGAACCGAGGCCATCAAGGAACTGTTGATGCCGCTGCCGCCGGACAGCCCCGGCGTCATGATCGTGCAGCACATGCCGGCCGGCTTCACGCGGTCCTTCGCGCAGCGCCTCGACGGCCTGTGCCGCATCACCGTCAAGGAGGCCGAGCACAATGAGCGGGTGCTGCCCGGCCACGCCTACATCGCGCCTGGCGACATGCATCTGCGGCTGGCCCGCAGCGGCGCCAACTACGTGGCGCACCTGTCGCAGGAGGCGCCGGTCAACCGGCACCGGCCGGCGGTGGATGTCCTGTTCGATTCGGCGGCCCAGCATGCCGGCAAGAATGCCATCGGCGTGATCCTGACCGGCATGGGCCGCGATGGCGCGCAGGGCATGCGGCGCATGCACGATGCGGGCGCCTATAACCTGGCGCAGGACGAGCACAGCTGCATCGTGTTCGGCATGCCCAAGGAGGCCATCGCGGCCGGCGGCGTCGACGAGATCGTGCCGCTGTCGGCCATGACGCAGCGCGTGATGGCGCGGCTGGCCACGTTCGGTGCGCGCGCTCAGCGGGTCTGAGGCACGCGGTGGACGCGACGGAGGGGTCGGCGCAGTACCACATAACAAGACGATAACAAGACGCCGGCAAGACGCCGGCAAGACGTACAAGGGCAGGGAGCCGGAAGCCTGGCACTCTCCGGAGCCTGCCGAGATAGCAATCATCCACAACCGTTTTGGAGCCGTTAGAGTGGACAAGAACATCAAGATCCTCGTGGTCGACGACTTTCCGACCATGCGTCGGATCATCCGCAACCTGCTCAAGGAGCTGGGCTTTTCCAACGTGGAAGAGGCCGAGGACGGCGCGGCCGGCCTGGAGAAGGTCAAGGATGGCAGCTTCCAGTTCGTCGTCTCCGACTGGAACATGCCCAATATGGACGGCCTGAGCATGCTGCAGGCCATCCGCGCCGAACCGGCGCTGGCCAAGCTGCCGGTGCTGATGGTGACGGCCGAGGCCAAGAAGGAAAACATCATCGCCGCCGCGCAGGCCGGCGCCAACGGCTATGTGGTCAAGCCGTTCACCGCGGCGACGCTGGACGAGAAGATCACCAAGATCTTCGAGAAGCTGGGCAAGGAAGGCACCTGAGGTAGGCACCATGGCGACGACACCGTCTTACAGCAACGATACCGCCGAGCAGATCATCCATCGCATCGGCAACCTGACGCGCATGCTGCGCGACAGCATGCGGGAACTCGGGCTCGACAAGGAAATCGAGCGCGCGGCGCAGGCCATTCCCGACGCGCGCGACCGGCTGAAGTACATCGCCGCCATGACCGAGCAGGCGGCCGAGCGCACGCTCAATGCCGTCGAACTGGCCCAGCCCATCCAGGCTCAGATGGAGAAGCAGGCCGAGGGCCTGGAGCAGCGCTGGGATGCCTGGTTCAAGGAGCCGGCGGAGCTGGCCGACGCGCGCGAGCTGGTGCTCGACACGCGCGCCTTCCTCACCGACGTGCCCCAGCAGACCCGCGCCACCGGCGCGCATCTGCTGGACATCATGATGGCCCAGGATTTCCAGGACCTGACCGGCCAGGTCATCAAGAAGATGATGGACATGATCCGCTCGCTGGAGCAGGAACTGCTGCAGATGCTGATCGACAACGTGCCGGCCGAGCGCCGCGCGGAGGCGCCGGCCACGCTGATGAACGGCCCGCAGGTCAATCCGGAAGGCAAGGCCGACGTGGTGTCGGACCAGTCGCAGGTGGACGACCTGCTCGCCAGCCTGGGCTTCTGAGTCTGCTGCCGGCCCGCGTCTTGCCCGCCGGGGCACGCGGGCCGCATGCTCTGCCGTCCCCGTCGTTTCCTCCTGTTCCCTGGCGCTGCCATGGCCGCACGGGCCGTCACGTGCTGCCCGCTTCGGGCGGCGGCGTGCCGGCGCACGTCCGCTCGTCGTCTGCGCGCCGGCCTCTCGCGCTTGCCCCTTACGCCCGAGCTTGCTCGCGCATGGCCTCGGAAAAGAAAAGAAGCGCCGCGCGCGCCGGCAGGCGGCGCGCGCGGCGGCTTTCCGGGCTTTCCCCGGCGCTCAGAACACGTGCTTGATGCCGATCATCGCGCCGAGCTGGTTCACGCCGGGTGCGGGATTGGAACCCGCGGCGCCGCCGCTGACCGATTGCGCGAGCTGCCCGCCGTTGTCGATGAAGCCGGCGGTGGCGTAGACCGAGGTGCGCTTGCTGAAGGCGTAGGTGCCGCGGATGGCGTACAGCCAGGCCTTGTTGGCGCTGTTGTGGTACTTCAGCCAGTAGACCTGGCCGGCCAGGTTGAAGGCGGGGGTGATGTCATAGGACGCGCCGGCGTACAGCAGATCGCTCTTGGGCGTGGGGCTGCCGCCATTGTCGCGGCGCAGCCAGCCGGCTCCCAGCTTGGTGTTGGCCAGCAGCATGTAGCCGCCCAGCGACAGGCGGTTGTCGGTCAGGCTGCTCTTGGTCAGGCCGCCGAAGGCGCCCGGACCGCCGCGCAGCGAATCATAGGCGGCGGACAGGCCCCACCAGTTGGTCTCGTACATCAGCATGGCCGACCATTCGCGGCAGGCGCGCACGTCGGCGGGATTCTCGCCGGCGCAGTTGGTGCCCGAGGGACTGGGGCCGGCGTTGACGGTGTCGCGGCCGAAGCTGTAGGTGGCGCCCGCCGTCAGGCCGCCGAACTTGCCCTTGTAGGCGATCGCGTTGTCGGCGCGCGTGTTGGGCAGGTAGCTGTCGAGCGAGCCGGAGCCATAGACGTTGGGTCCGAGGATATCGGTGTCCAGCGTGGCCCAGAACAACATGGTGTATTGGCGGCCGAAGCTGACCTGGCCCCAGTTGCTGCTGCTCAGGCCGACCCAGGCCTGGCGCCCGAACAGGCGGCCACCCTGGTTGGACGCGCCGCTGTCGGGCGCGAAGCCCGATTCCAGCGCGAAGTTCGCCTTCAGGCCGCCGCCCAGGTCCTCGGTGCCGCGCAGGCCCCAGCGCGACGGCACCGTGCCGGTCAGCGTGGGCACGCGGGCGAGGCCGTCCTTGGCCGCGCCGACGTTGTTCACATACTCGATCCCGGTGTCGATGACGCCGTACAGCGTCACCGACTGGGCCGCGGCGACGAGGGGCGCGGCGGCAAGCAAGCCGGCCACAAGCCTAGCAAGTTTCATTTCTCGATTCCTTCTCTTTTCCGATAGCAGATAGCGGTCAGTCGTGGTGTGGATGCCGTTCCCCGGCTCGGGAACGCGCGCCGCGCGGCGCCCTGGGGCAGTGGTGGTCTGGTGGCGGGATCCTCCTTGCGGATCGGCGGGTTCGGGGGCAGGCCAGGGTGCCGGCAACGCGCCGGCGGGACCTCGTCTTGTTCTCTCCGTGTTCCGTATATAAAACAACAATCCATATACGGAACGATTAACTCAATATAGCCGCCAATGCCGTGGAGGATGGACCCGGGATATCCCTAGTGCAGCGCGAATACGACGGCCATTGCGTCCGGCCGCCGGCTTGCCGGCTGGCGCCGGTGAATCCATGCGGGCGCGGCGGGTGAACGGGCAAGGCCGATGAATCAAGGCGGGCGGGCCGGCAGGCCGGAATCGGAGGGCAGCACGCGCCCGAGCCGGCCGGCTGGCATCGGGGTTAACCCGCGTGATTCTTCCCGGAAGCAGGCTCTATAGTCCTCGATGTTCTGCATAGGAATCAGTGTTTTATATATAAAACGCAGAGACAGCCTTGCCATGGGCGCGGGCTATCGGGCATCAGGAGAAAACGAGTGGAATTCGAGCTGAATGGGAAGCCCAGCCGCTTCGACGGCGACGGCGACACGCCGCTGTTGTGGGTCATCCGCGACGAGGCCGGGCTGACCGGCACCAAGTACGGCTGCGGCATCGGCATGTGCGGCGCCTGCACCGTGCACATCGACGGGGTGGCACAGCGCTCCTGCGTGACGCCGGCCAGCGCGGTGGCCGGCCGGCGTGTCACCACCATCGAAGGGCTGGCGCCGGAGCGCTCGCATCCGGTGCAGCAGGCCTGGATCGCCAAGGACGTGCCGCAGTGCGGCTACTGCCAGTCCGGCATGGTGATGGCGGTGGCGTCGCTGCTCAAGCAGCACCCGCATCCCACCGACCAGCAGATCGATGCGTCGATCAGCAATATCTGCCGCTGTGCCAGCTACCACCGCATCCGGGAGGCGATCCATGCTGCCGCGAAATGAGACTGCGCTGGAAGCGCCCGCCAGCCCGTCGCGGCGCGGATTCCTCAGGTTCGGCGTGGCCGCGGCCGGTGCGCTGTGCATCCCGTTGCCGGCGCTGGCCGGCCGCACCGTGGACAGCGGCCCGCACGGCAGCCACGAGCTGACCGACTGGATCTGGATCGAAGCGGACGGCAGGACGCGGCTCGGCCTGTCGCAATGCGAAGTGGGGCAGGGCGTCTACACCGGCCTGCCGCAGGTGCTGGCCGACGAGCTCGACGCCGACTGGCGCCAGGTCGAGGTGGTCTTCGTCACCGGGCGCGATGCCTACCGTACCGGGGCGGCCTACGAGGAGCCGCAGCAGTTCGTCGGCGCGTCGATGTCGGCCACGCTGTTCTACGAGCGGCTGCGCATCGCCGGCGCGCAGGCGCGCGAGGTGCTGTTGCGCGCCGGCGCACGCCGGCTCGATGTGCGGCCCAGCCAGTGCCACACCGAACTGGGGCGCGTGATCCACGGCGCCAGCGGACGCTCGCTCGGCTACGGCGAGCTGGCCGCCGATGCCGCCAGGCTGCCGCTCAACCCATCGCCCCGGCTGAAGAACGAGGCCGCCCACAAGCTGATCGGGCGCGACCTGCCGCGCCTGGACACGCCCGCCAAGGTCGACGGCAGCGCCGAATTCGGCATCGACGTCAAGGTGCCCGGCATGCTGGTCGGCGCGCTCAAGATGCCGCCCCAGGTGACCGGCAAGGTCACGGGACTGCGCAATGCCGAGGCGATCCGCAAGATGCCGGGTGTGCGCGCCGTGGTACAGGCGCCGGACGCGGCCATCGTGGTGGCGCAGCATTACTGGCAGGCCAGGAAGGCGGCCGACGCGCTGGAACTGGAGATCGACCCCGGCGCCGCCCAGGGATTGCACAGCGACGCCATCCTGGCTGCCCGCGTCGCCGCGCTCGGCGCTCCCGGGGCCGTCGTCGCCACCCACCTGGGCAGCCCGGAAGACGCGCTTGCCAAGGCCGGAGGCAAGATGGTCGAGGCCGACTACCACACGCCCTACATCGTGCACGCGACCATGGAGGCGGTGAATGCCACCGTGCACGTGCGCGACGATGCCATCGAGGTCTGGGGCCCGATCCAGGGGCAGGATTTCGTGCGCAACGCCCTCGCCAGGCTGTTCAACCGCCAGCCCGAATCGGTGATCGTCCACACCACCTTCCTGGGCGGCAGCTTCGGCCGCAAATTCCTGCCCGACTTCGTCATCCACGCCGCGCGCGCCTCGGCGGCGGTGGGCCAGCCGGTCAAGGTGATCCGCTCGCGCGAGGACGACATCCGCCATGGTTTCTACCGTCCCGGCGTCTCGGGCCGCTTCCGCGCCGTGCTCGATGCGCAAGGCATGCCGCTGGCCATGCATGCGCGCGTCACCGGCCAGTCGCTGTACGGTGTCATCAAGAAGGAGCGCATGGCGCAGAACGGCGGCTGGGACGAGACCATGCTGGAGGCGATCTATGACCTGGCCTACCAGGTGCCCAACCTGAAGGTCGACATGATCGACGTGAAGCAGCCGATTCCGGTCAGCTTCCTGCGCAGCGTAGGCAGTACCTCGAGCGTGTTCATGCTGGAGAGCTTCGTCAACGAGATGGCCGACGCGGCCGGCGCCGATCCCTACCGCTACCGGCGCAAGCTGCTGGCGCACGATCCGCTGGCCGTGCGCGTGCTGGACGCGGCCGCGGCCCGCGCCGGCTGGGACAGCAAGCCCAGGCCCGGCGTGACGCGCGGCTTCACCTTCAGCCTCTACACCGGACGCGGCGAGGCCTTCCAGACCTATGTGGCGATGGCGGTCGAACTGGAGCGGACGGGCAAGACGTTCCAGGTGCGGCGCGTGGTCTGCGCCGTCGACGCCGGCCGCGCCATCAACCCGAACCTGATCCGCGCCAATATCGAGGGCGGCATCGGCTTCGCGCTCAGCAACACGCTCAAGAGCGAGATCACCTTCCAGGACGGCGCGGTGCAGCAGAGCAACTTCCACGACTTCCGCGTCATCTCGCTGGCCGAGATGCCCAAGGTGGAAGTGGAGATCGTCGCCAGCGACCGCCCGCCCCAGGGCTGCGGCGAAGTCTCGCTGGCGCCGGTGGCACCCGCCGTGGCGCACGCCTTCTACCAGGCCACCCGGCAGCGCCGCCGCGCGATGCCGATGTCGCTGGAGGCCTGAGGGCAAGCGCCCGCCGGCCGCGGCGGCCTGGATCACACCATCGGCTTCGTCTCTGCGCTCGCGTGCTGGACCACACCGAGGGCTTCGCTGGATGTGGCGCCTTGCTAAACCACCCCTCTCCCCCGCCCTCTCCCATGCGGGGAGAGGGAGCCAAGACCTTGTGCTTGGCGCTCGGTGTTGGTGCATCTCGTCGGCTTCGGCAAGTGCATCAGAGTTCGCACCGCGCCGGTCTTGGCACATCAACGGGTTAACCCCAGTCTGCATTTCCCGATTCCTTGTCTATAGTTCTGCTTGTTCAATATATGAATCGCTGTTTCGTTAGTGAAACGAAACGCAAGGCAAGATCCCCGCCGCGATGATGTGGCGCCGAGCCGGCACCGAGCGCCGGCACCAGAAGGATAGGAGCAAGCGCAATGGACGACGCCGCATACAACCCGAACCTCGCGCCCTGGGAAAAGGCCGTGCCCAACAACGTGGCCGGCAAGGGCTATATCGAGCAGCCCGGCAAGGTCGCCAATCTCGTGTGGCAGACCCGCGCGGCGGCGCCGACCGCCTACGAGAACGCACTGGGCGACGCGCTGCAGGCCGCCTTCGAGGGCGGTGCCGAGACCCCCGAGGACATCGTGCGCGCCTTCAATGCCGCCGGCCTGCTGAGTGCCGACGGCCAGCGCTGGAACGAGGAGCGCTTCCTCGCCGAGATGCGCCGCCTGGGCGCCTGAGCGCAACGGCACCACGGGCACGACGGGTGATAAGGAACCGAGAGATGACGATGGAAACGAACAAGCAGGCACGCGTGGAAGAGCGCCTCGAGACGGGGCTGCGCAACTACTGGTACCCGGTGGCCGCCTCGTGGTCGCTGCGCCATGCGCCGATCGGCGTGACGCGCCTGGGCCAGAACCTGGTGCTGTGGCGCGATGGCGCCGGCCAGGTGCAGGCGCTGGAAGACCGCTGCCCGCATCGCGGCGCGCGCCTGTCGATGGGCTGGAACCTGGGCGACCGCGTGGCCTGCTGGTACCACGGCGTGGAAGTGGGCGGCGACGGCCAGGTCAAGAGCGTGCCGGCGGTGGACAGCTGCCCGATGGAGGGCAAGACCTGCGTGCGCAGCTACCCGGTGCAGGAGAAGGCCGGCGCCGTCTTCGTCTGGTTCGGCGACCGCGCCCCGGGCGAGGCCGACGCGCTGCGCCTGCCGGAGGAATTGGAAAGCGAGGAGCACAGCCACTTCCTGTGCGTGGCGCATTGGGACTGCAACTACCGCTACGCGGTGGACAACGTCATGGACCCGATGCACGGTGCCTACCTGCACGCAGTCTCGCACTCGATGGCCAGCGGCGAGAAGTCGGCCGTGATGCAGGTGGTCGAAACCGAGCACGGCCTGGTCTTCGAGAAGACCGGCCAGCGCGGCGTGAACTTCGACTGGGTCGAGTTCGGCGAGACCGGCGCGCTGTGGCTGCGCCTGTCCATCCCCTATCAGCGCAAGGTCGGCCCCGGCGGCCCCTTCGGCATCGTCGGCATCGCCACCCCGGTGGATACCGAGCACTGCATGGTCTTCTTCTGGCGCACCCGCCATGTGCAGGGCTGGCAGCGCGATGCCTGGCGCTTCCTCTACCGCAACCGCCTCGAGCGCCTGCACTGGGACGTGCTGGAGCAGGACCGCGTGGTGCTGGAGTCGCTGGCGCCGAACGCGCGCGACCACGAGACGCTGTACCAGCACGACATCGGCATCACGCGCGTGCGCCGCCTGCTGCGCCGCCGCGCCGAACAGGAAGTCGCGGAGCAGCCGATCGCCATGCTGCAGCCCGCCAGTGGAGCCGCCACCCATGCCTGACGCCGCCAACCAAGGCCTGCTGGCCGGCCGGCGCGTGCTGGTGACCGGCGCCGCGCGCGGCCTGGGCCTGGCCTTCGCCGAAGCGATCGCGCAGGCCGGCGCCGCCGTCGCCATGGCCGACGTGCTGGGCGAGCGCGTGCGCGCCGCCGCGGCCGGCCTGGCGCAGCGCGGCCTCACCGTGCTGCCGCTGGAGCTGGACCTGGCCGACCCGGACTCGGTGCGCCGCTGCGCGCAGCAGGCCATCGCCGGCCTCGGCGGCCTGGACGGCCTGGTCAACAACGCGGCGGTGACCGACTCGGGCGGCCGCGCCAGCGACGAGATCGACATCGCCACCTGGGACCGCGTGATGCAGGTGAACGTGCGCGGCACCTGGCTGATGACCAACGCCTGCCTGGACGCGCTGCGTGCCTCCGGACGCGGCGCCATCGTCAACCTGGCCTCCGACACGCCGCTGTGGGGCGCGCCCCGGCTGCTGGCCTACGTGGCGAGCAAGAGCGCCATCCTCGGCATGACCCGTTCGCTGTCGCGCGAACTGGGCGAGGCGCGCATCACGGTGAACGCGGTCGCGCCCGGCCTGACCCTGGTGGAAGCCACCGAGTACGTGCCGGCCAAGCGCCACGAGCTGTACCGCGAGCAGCGCGCGATCCCGCGCGAGCAGTTGCCCGAAGACGTATGCGGCGCGGTGGTGTTCGCGCTGTCCGACTTGTCCCGCTTCGTGACCGGCCAGACGCTGGCGGTCAACGGCGGTTTTGTGATGCATTGAATCAGCAAGGAGAAAGAGATGAGCGATCTGAGCGAAGCGACGCAGGTCAAGCGGACGTGGGAGCGCCCCGAGGGCGCCAGCTTCGACCAATGGATGGAAAGCCGCGTGGCGCGCTTCTCCACCCGCCGCTACGACTGGGACGCGCTGAAGTTCCAGGCCGACCACGATCCCAAGTACCGCCGCGCGCAGATGCGCTACCTGGGCACGGGCGGCACGGGCGTGGCGGCCGACACCAACACGGTGCCGTCGGAGCACTTCACCTTCTCGACCATGATCATCCCGGCCGGCCATGAAGGCCCGTCGCACCTGCATACCGACGTGGAAGAGGTGTTCTTCATCCTGCGCGGCAAGATCAAGCTGATCCTGGAGAAGGACGGCGAGCGCTTCGAGACCATCCTGACCGACCGCGACCTGGTCTCGGTGCCGCCCGGCGTGTACCGCGAGGAGATCAACATCGGCGAGGAGGACGCGCTGATGTGCGTGATGCTCGGCGCCAGGAAGCCGGTCACGCCGACCTATCCGCCCGAGCATCCGCTCGCCCAGATCAAGCGCGGGTGAGATCGTGAACGCTCCCGTGCCCGGCAGCGCGCCTGCCTCCGCAGCGGACCACGTCCAGGCCCCGGCGGCCCTGCTCGCCGAACTGGACGCGGGCTTCGCCGAGCGCACGGCCGTGCTGGCCGACGGCGCCCGCGTGGCCTACCGCAGCGGCGGCAGGCAGGGCCCGCTGGTGGTGCTGCTGCACGGCATCAGCTCCGGCGCGGCCTCCTGGCTGCCGTGCGCCAGCCTGCTGGCGGCGCAGGCGCGCGTGCTGGCATGGGACGCGCCCGGCTACGGCGCTTCCGCCGCGCTGGCGCAAGCGGCGCCGCGCGCGTCGGACTATGCGGCGCGGCTGGCGGGTTTGCTGGAGGCGCTGGCGCTGCATCCCGACGTCATCGTCGGCCACTCGCTGGGCGCGCTGATGGCCGCGGCCTTCGTCGCGCAGGCGCGTCCCGCGCTGCTGCCGTCGCGGCTGCTGCTGCTCAGCCCGGCGCAGGGCTACGGTGCGCCCGGCCAGCAGGAAAAGGCGCAACAGGTGTCGGCGCAGCGGCTGCAGGCGCTGGCGCAGCTCGGCGTGGGGGGCCTGGCCGAGCGCGGTCCGCAGCGCCTGCTGAGCGCGGCCGCCGATGCCGGCGCGCGCGACTGGGTGCGCTGGAACATGCGGCGCCTGAACGTGGACGGTTACCGCCAGGCGGTGGCCATGCTGTGCGGCGATGCCATCGAGCCCTACCTGCAGCGGCGAGCCGCCGGGGTGGACGTGCGGGTGGCCTGCGGCGGCGCGGACGTGGTCACCACGCCGGCGGCGAGCGAGGCGCTGGCACAGCGCCTGGGCCTGCCTTTCGGGCTGGTGCCCGATGCCGGTCATGTGTGTTATATCGAGCAGCCACAGGCACTGGCGCGCATGCTGCGCGGCCTGCTGCCCGCCGCGGCCGCTCCCGGCGCCGCCGTGTCACACTGACCCATCGCCAACGCCAACTGCAAGGATGAACACGACCATGAGCAAAGCCACCCTGCCCGAAGTCCTCCAGGAAAAGTACATCGTGCCGGGCCTGGAGCGCGGACTGCGGCTGCTGTGCGAATTCAGCCGCAAGGACAGCACGCTGTCGGCGGCCGAACTGGCGCGCCGGCTGCAGGTGCCCCGCTCGACGGTGTTCCGCCTGCTGACCACGCTGGAGATGATGGGCTTCGTCGAGCGTACCGACGGCGGGCGCGAGTTCCGCCTCGGCATGGCCGTGCTGCGCCTGGGCTTCGAGTACCTGGCCTCGCTGGAACTGACCGAGCTGGGCCGGCCGCTGCTCGACCGCCTGCGCGACGACATCCGCTACCCGTGCAACCTGGTGGTGCGCGACGGCCGTTCGATCGTCTACGTCGCCAAGTCGGTGGCGCCGACGCCGTTCGCCAGCTCCGTCAACGTGGGCACGCGCCTGCCGGCGCACGCCACCGTGCTCGGCCGCGTGCTGCTGGAAGACCTGTCGCTGGCCGAACTGCGCGAGCTCTATCCGGAGTCGCAGCTCGAGGTGTTCTCGGAGAGCACTCCGCGCACCGTCGAGCAACTGTTCGAGATGGTGCAGCACGACCGCCAGCGCGGCTACGTGCTGCAGGAGGGCTTCTTCGAAGCGAGCATCTCCACCATCGCGGCGCCGGTGCGCGATCGCAGCGGCAAGGTGGCGGCGGCGATGGGCGCGACGATCCCGTCCTCGCGCATCGATCCGGAGCAGCTCGGCCCGATGGTGGAACAGGTCCGTCATGCGGCGGACGAGCTCTCGCGCCTGCTGGACTACCGTCCGGCGGCGGAGAACAAGGTAGTCAACTTATACCGAGAATGATGAACAAGGTGATGGGATGCCGATGATCGATCTGGACGGCCGCGTGGCCGTGGTGACCGGCGGTTCGTCGGGCATAGGACTGGCCACCGTGGAGCTGCTGCTGGAAGCGGGCGCAGCGGTGGCACTGTGCGGCCGGGACGAAACCCGCCTGCGCGAAGCCGAAGCCGGCCTGCGCGCACGCTTTCCCGGCGCCAAGCTGTATGCGGCGCGCTGCGACGTGCTGGACCCGGGCCAGGTGCGCGCCTTCGCCGCCGCCGCCGAGGCTGCGCTGGGACCCGCGCAGATGCTGGTCAACAACGCCGGCCAGGGCCGCGTGTCGACCTTCGCGGATACCGAG
Organism: Cupriavidus sp. USMAHM13; assembly: GCF_001854285.1. Taxonomy (NCBI): domain Bacteria; kingdom Pseudomonadati; phylum Pseudomonadota; class Betaproteobacteria; order Burkholderiales; family Burkholderiaceae; genus Cupriavidus; species Cupriavidus sp. USMAHM13. The sequence goes on along the minus strand of NZ_CP017752.1, from coordinate 501,448 downwards.
GACGAAGCCTGGGCCGAAGAACTGCGGCTCAAGTTCTTCTCCGTGATCCACCCGACGCGGGCCTTCCTGCCGCAGCTGGAGCGCACGCGCGACGCGGCCGTCGTCTGCGTCAACTCGCTGCTGGCGCTGCAGCCCGAGCCTCATATGGTGGCGACCTCGGCCGCGCGCGCCGGGGTGCACAACCTGGTGCGCTCGCTGGCCACCGAGTTCGCCCCCAAGGGCATCCGCGTCAACGGGATCCTGCTCGGCCTGGTGGAATCCGGCCAGTGGCGCCGCCGCTTCGAGGCGCGCCCTGACGAAGACCGCCATCTCGACTGGGCCGCGTGGACCGCGCGCCTGGCCGGGCAGAAGCATATCCAGCTCGGTCGCCTCGGCCTGCCGGTGGAAGCCGCGCGCGCCATCCTGTTCCTTGCCTCGCCGTTGTCTTCGTACACCACGGGCAGCCATATCGATATCTCCGGAGGACACTCCCGTCATGCGTAACGAACAACCGCAAGTCACCGTCGGCGCCGCCATCGCGGCCTTTCTCGAACAATGCGGGGTCAAGGCCGCCTTCGGCGTGATCTCCATCCACAACATGCCCATCCTCGACGCGATGGGCGAGCGCGGCAAGATCCGCTTCGTGCCGGCGCGCGGCGAGGCCGGCGGCACCAATATGGCCGACGCCTACGCCCGCACCACCGGCGGCCTGGGCGTGTGCCTGACCAGCACCGGCACCGCCGCCGGCAATGCCGCCGGCGCCATGGTCGAAGCGCTGACCGCCGGCACGCCGCTGCTGCACATCACCGGGCAGATCGAGACGCCCTACCTGGACCAGAGCCTGGCCTACATCCACGAGGCGCCGGACCAGCTCACCATGCTCAAGGCAGTGTCCAAGGCCGCCTTCCGCGTGCGCAGCGCCGACACCGCGCTGTCGACCTTCAAGCTCGCGGTGCAGACCGCGCTGACCGCGCCGAGCGGCCCCGTCAGCGTGGAAGTGCCGATCGATATCCAGTCGGCGCTGATCCCGATGCCGTCCGACCTGCGTCCGCTCGCCGTGCCCACGCACGTGCCCTCGGCCGAGGCCCTCGATGCGATGGCCGAGCACCTGGCCCGCGCCAAGCGCCCGATGCTGTGGCTGGGCGGTGGCGCGCGCCATGCCGGCGCGCAGGTCAAGCGCCTGCTGGACCTGGGCTTCGGCGTGGTCACCAGCACGCAGGGCCGCGGCATCGTGCCGGAGGACGACCCGCGCTCGCTGGGCGCCTACAACCTGCACAAGCCGGTCGAGACCTTCTACCAGGGCTGCGACGCCATGGTGGTGGTGGGCTCGCGCCTGCGCGGCAACGAGACGCTGAAGTACGAGCTGAAGCTGCCGCGCCCGCTCTATCGCATCGACGCCGATCCCTCGGCCGAGGGCCGCTGCTATGCCAGCGATGCCTTCGTCTGCGGTGACGCCGCGCTGGCGCTGGCCGGCCTGGCCGACCGTCTCGAAGGCAAGCTCAAGGTCGACGCCGGCTTCGCCGCCGACCTGCGCCGCGCGCACGACACCGCGGTCGGCAGCCTGGTCGACGGCCTCGGCCCCTACGCCGCGCTGGTGCAGTCGCTGCAGGCGGCGGTGGGCCGCGCGTTCAACTGGGTGCGCGACGTCACCGTGTCCAACAGCACCTGGGGCAATCGCGAGCTGCGCCTGTTCGACTCGCGTGCCGGCGTGCACGCGCTGGGCGGCGGCATCGGCCAGGGCCTGGCGATGGGCATCGGCGCCGCGGTCGGCGCGGCGGCCACCGCCTCCGGCAAGAAGACCTTCTGCCTGGCCGGCGATGGCGGCTTCATCCTCAACCTGGGCGAGCTGGCCACCGCGGTGCAGGAGCGCGCCGACCTCGTCATCGTGCTGATGAACGACCGCGGCTACGGCGTGATCAAGAACATCCAGGATGCCCAGTACGGCGGCCGCCGCCACTACGTGGACCTGCACACGCCCGACTACGCCCAGCTGGCCCAGTCGCTGGCGCTGCGCCACTGCCGCGTCGGCAACCTGGCCGACGCCGCCGCCGCGCTGGAAGCGGCCACGGCCGAAGCCGGTCCCTTCCTGCTGGAGATCGACATGCTGGCCATCGGCAGCTTCAAGACCGCCTTCGCCGGCCCGCCGGTCAACAAGGCGACGCCGGCCGACGCGCAGGGCGAGCAGGAAGCGCGCGCCGCCGAGCGCGCCACCGTGACGGCCTGAGGCAAGGAGAGGCGAGATGCTGCACGTGTCGATGGTGGGCTGCGGCGCGATCGGGCGCGGCGTGCTGGAACTGCTCAAGGACGATCCCGACGTCGCCTTCGATGCCGTGATCGTGCCGGAGGCGGCGCAGGCCGAGGCGCGCGCGGCGCTGGCCGCGCTGGCGCCCGGCGCGCGCGTGGTCGACGGGCTCGGCGACAGCCGTCCCGACCTGCTGGTCGAGTGCGCCGGACACCAGGCGCTGGCCGAGCATGTGGTGCCGGCACTGGAACGCGGCATCGCCTGCCTGGTGGTCTCGGTGGGCGCGCTGTCGGAGCCCGGCCTGGCCGACCGGCTGGAAACCGCAGCGCGGCGCGGCCATACCCAGGTGCAACTGCTGTCCGGCGCCATCGGCGCCATCGACGCGCTGGCCGCGGCCCGCGTGGGCGGCCTCGACGAGGTGGTCTACACCGGCCGCAAGCCGCCGCGCGCCTGGCTGGGCACGCCGGCCGAGCAGGTCTGCGACCTCGGCGCGCTGACCGAGGCCCAGGTCATCTTCGAGGGCAGCGCGCGCGATGCCGCGCGGCTCTATCCGAAGAACGCCAACGTCGCCGCGACGCTGTCGCTGGCCGGGCTGGGCCTGGACCGCACGCGGGTCAAGCTGCTGGCCGATCCCGGCGAGCAGGAGAACGTGCACCACGTGGCCGCGCGCGGCGCCTTCGGCGGCTTCGAGTTGACCATGCGCGGCAAGCCGCTGGCTGCCAACCCCAAGACTTCCGCGCTGACGGTGTTCAGCGTGGTGCGGGCGCTGGGCAACCGCGCGCACGCGGTATCCATCTGAGGCGCGGCCCGCGGCCGGCCCGGACCAAGCAAGAGAGAGAGCGAGATGAACACGGAACAATGCCTGCCGATCTGCGTGGCGGGGGAATGGCGCCTGGGCACGGGCGAGCGCTATGCGACGCGCTACCCGGCCACCGGCGAGGTGGTGGCCGAGCTGCACGCGGCCAGCGTGGCCGACGTCGAGGAAGCGGTACAGGGCGCGCAGCGCGCCTTCGAGACCAGCGGCTGGGCCCGGCGCAAGCCGCATGAGCGCGCCGCCGTGCTCTACCGCGTGGCCGAGCTGATCCGCGCCCGCGCCGAGCCGCTGGCGCAGCGCCAGCGCCTGGACAACGGCAAGCCGATCAGCGAGACGCGCGCGCTGGTGGCCAGCGCCGCCGGCACTTTCCAGTTCTTCGCGGCGGCCTGCGAAACGCTGGAAGAAGCGCTCACGCCGTCGCGCGGCGACTGCCTGACCCTGAGCGTGCACGAGCCGATGGGCGTGGTGGCGGCCATCACGCCGTGGAACTCGCCGATCGCCAGCGAAGCGCAGAAGATGGCGCCGGCGCTGGCCGCGGGCAACGCCGTAGTGGTCAAGCCGGCCGAGGTCACGCCGCTGATGGCGCTGGAACTGGCCAGGATCTGCGAAGAGGCCGGCGTGCCCAAGGGCCTGGTCAGCGTGCTGCCCGGCAAGGGCTCGGTGATCGGCGACGCCATCACCCAGCATCCGCTGGTGCGCCGCGTGTCCTTTACCGGCGGCACCAGCACCGGCCGCCATATCGCCCACATCGCCGCCGACAAGATGATGCCGGTGTCGCTGGAGCTGGGCGGCAAGTCGCCCACGATCGTGTTCGAGGACGCCGACCTGGACCACGCCGTCAACGGCGTGCTGTACGGCATCTTCAGCTCCTCGGGCGAGTCCTGCATCGCCGGCTCGCGCCTGTTCGTCGCGCGCCCGCTGTACGAGGCCTTCCTGGAGCGCCTGGCCGCCGGCGCGGCGCGCCTGCGCGTGGGCGACCCGGCCGACGAGCGCACCCAGATGGGCCCGCTGATCACCGACCGCCACCGCGACAGCATCGAGTCCTACGTGGCGATGGGCGTGGAAGACGGCGGCCAGCTGCGCACGGGCGGCCTGCGCCCGGTCGTGCCCGGCTGCGAGAACGGCTACTTCTACACGCCTACCATCATCGAAGGGCTGGATAACCGCGCGCGCCTCTGCCAGGAAGAGGTCTTCGGTCCGGTGCTGGTGGCCATGCCCTTCGAAGACGAGGAAAGCCTGATCGAGCAGGCCAACGACAGCGTCTACGCGCTGGCCGCCGGCATCTGGACGCGCGACTACAAGCGCGCCTGGCGCTTCGCTCGCGCGGTGCAGGCCGGCAATGTGTGGATCAACACCTACAAGCAGTTCTCGATCTCCACGCCGTTCGGTGGCTGGCGCGACAGCGGCCTGGGGCGCGAGAAGGGCCGCCTGGGCATCCTGCAGTACATGGAGCAGAAGAGCGTGTACTGGGGCCTGAACGAGCAGCCGCTGCCCTGGGCCAACTGAGCCGGCGCCGCGCGACCCACAAGAGAGAGACAGCAAGATGAACACGATCCTGGGCATCGACGAAATCGTCTACGGTGCCGACGACCTGGACGCCTGCAAGCGCTTCTTCGCCGACTGGGGCCTGGCCCTCACGCGTGAAGACGCCGCCGGCCTGGACTTCGAGACCTTGAACGGCTGCCGCGTGCTGGTGCGCCGCAGCGACGACCCGGCGCTGCCGCCTGCCATCGAGGACGGCCCGACCCTGCGCGAGGTGGTATGGGGCGTCGATACCCCCGCCGCGCTGGCGGGCATTGCCGAGGCGATCCGCGGCGAGGCCGGCTTCACCGAGGCCGGCGGGCGCGTCGGCTGCACCGACCCCAACGGCCTGGCCGTGCGCTTCCAGCTCACCCGCAAGCGCGAGGTGCAGCTCGAATGCGCGCGCATGAACACCTGGAACGAGAAGCCGCGCCTGAACCAGCGCGCGCCCATCTACGAGCGCGCGCAGCCGGTCGAGGTCGGCCACGTGGTGTTCTTCGTCAAGGACGTGGCCGCCACCGAACGCTTCTATACCGGCAAGCTCGGCTTCGTGCCGTCCGACCGCTATCCGGAGCGCGGCGCCTTCCTGCGCTGTGCCCCCGAGGGCGGCCACCACGACCTGTTCCTGCTGCAGCTGCCCAACGGCAAGAGCGGCCTGAACCACGTCGCCTTCACCGTGCGCGACATCCACGAAGTGTTCGGCGGCGGCCTGCACGTCTCGCGCTGTGGTTGGGATACCCAGCTCGGCCCGGGCCGCCACCCGATTTCCTCGGCCTACTTCTGGTACTTCAAGAACCCGGCCGGTGGCCTGATCGAGTACTACGCCGACGAGGACCAGCTCGACGCGCGCTGGGAACCGCGTGAGTTCGAGCCCGGCCCCACCCGCTTCGCGGAATGGGCGGTCGAGGGCGGCCTGGACGGCAACACGCGCCGGCAGAAGAACGCGGGCGGCCCCGAGGGCAAGTTCCTCACGGAAAAGCGCTGAGCGGCCCGGCGAGGCGCGCGCAAGACAGCAGCAACGAGACAGCAGCAAGACAGCGGCAACGAGACCGCGGCAACAGCAGGAAGGAAGACAGTCATGAGTACCAGCCAGACCTTGACGATGCGCGTGCAGGCCATGCGCTACGAGGCACGCGGCATCGTCAGCGTGGAACTGCGCGCCGTCGACGGCAGCGAACTGCCGGCCTATACGCCCGGCGCGCATATCGACCTGCACCTGGGCAACGGACTGGTGCGCAGCTACTCGCTGTGCGGCGCCCCCGAGCAGCGCGACCGCTACGTGGTCGGCGTGCTCAACGACCGCGCCAGCCGCGGCGGCTCGCGCTATGTGCACGAGCAGCTGCGCGTCGGCAGCACGCTGACGGTGGGCGCGCCGCGCAACCACTTCGAACTGGACGAGGGCGCGGCCCACACCGTGCTGGTGGCGGGCGGCATCGGCATCACGCCGATCGCCTGCATGGCGCGCCGGCTGGCGCAGCTCGGCCGCTCCTTCGAGCTGGTCTACTGCGCCCGCTCGCGCGAGGAGGCCGCCTTCCTCGATGAACTGGAACAGTACGGCGATGCGCTGCGCGTGCATTTCGACGACGTGCAGGGCGGCCCGCCCGACCTGCCGGCGCGCCTGGCAGGCCATGGCGCCGACACGCATTTCTACTGCTGCGGGCCGGGCCCGATGCTGCAGGCCTTCGAGGCCGCCTGCGGCGGCCACGGCCACCAGCACGTGCACATCGAGCGCTTTGCCGCCGATCCGGCCGTGTCGGCCGTGCAGGACGGCGCCTACACGGTCGAGCTGGCACGCTGCGGCAAGCACCTAACGGTGCCGTCCGGCAAGGCCCTGCTCGATGCGCTGCTGGAAGCCGGCGTCGACGTCGACCACAGCTGCCGCGAAGGTGTTTGCGGTTCCTGCGAGACGCGCGTGCTGGAAGGCGTGCCGGAGCACCGTGACAGCGTGCTCAGCAAGAACGAGCGCGAATCCGGCAAGACCATGATGGTATGCGTGTCCGGCTGCAAGGGCGCGCGGCTCGTGCTCGACCTGTAAGGCTCGCGGAGACGCACGAGAGCAGCCACTCCAGGCATGAGACGCCGCCGGCCGCGCGCCGGCGGCACGATCCCGGCATCGGGACATCCGGCACGGCGGTTCCAGACCGTCAGTAGACCGGAGGCACGCGCAGGCATCCCGCCGATCGCGCAGGCCGCCCTGCCAAACGCCGCTCGCGCGCCGGCCCACCAGCCGCGCGCCCCCGGCCGACACCACGAAAGGCATAGCGTGTTGATCCAGAGACAAGAAACCGCCCCCCTGGCCGCCGACGGCGCCAGCGTGTCCGCCCCGCCGCCCGGCCTGCCGCGCGACGCGATGCCGGCCGGCCAGGCCGCGGCCGCCGGCACCACTCCAGGCCAGATCGTCGCGCGCATCGAGCGCATGCCCGGCAACGCCATGCATGTGCGCGCGCGCCTGCTGATCGGCCTGGCCACCTTCTTCGACGGCTTCGACGTCATCGTCATCGCCGCCACGCTGCCGCTGCTGATCGCCCAGTGGTCGCTGTCGCCGGCCCAGGTCGCCTTCCTGATCGGCGCGCCGGCCTTCGGCCAGCTGCTCGGCACCCTGCTGTTCCCGGCCTTGGCCGAGCGCATCGGGCGCCTGCGCACCATCGGCTGGAGCGCGGGCATCATCGGCCTGATGAGCATCGCCTGCGGCTTCTCCACCTCGTTCGAGATGTTTGCCGCGCTGCGCATAATCCAGGGCCTGGGGCTGGGCGGCGAACTGCCGGTGGCCGCCACCTACATCAACGAGGTCACGCGCGCCCACGGCCGCGGCCGCTTCGTGCTGCTGTACGAAGTGGTGTTCCCGATCGGCCTGCTGGTGTCCAATGCCGTCGGCGCCTGGCTGGTGCCGCGCTTCGGCTGGGAGATCATGTACTTCATCGGCGGCGTGCCGCTGGTGCTGCTCTTCATCCTGCCGCGCGCCGTGCCCGAGTCGCCGCGCTGGCTGGCCGAACGGGGCCGGCTGGCCGAGGCCGATGCCGCGCTGGCCGTCTTCGAAGCGCGCGCCAAGGGCCCGCTGCCGCCGCTGGACGGCGAGCGCGACTACGATGCCCTGATGCAGAAACACCCGCGCCGCAGCGTCAAGGACCTGCTCGGCCGCGCCTACCGCGGCCGCACGCTGGCGGTGTGGATGCTGTGGGCCACCTGCGGCTTCATCCAGTACGGCCTCTCGACCTGGCTGCCCACCATCTACAAGACCGTCTACCACGCGCCGCTGCAGCTCGCGCTGAACCTCGCCGCCGCCGCCTCGGTGCTGGGCGTGCTGGGTTCGCTGGCCTGCGCCATGCTGGTCGACAAGGTCGGGCGCAAGCCGGTGATCAATGTGTCCTTCCTGCTGTGCGCGCTGTCGCTCGGGCTGGCCGGCGTGTTCCACGACAGCTCGCTGTACGTGGTCGCCACCTTCTGCGCGCTGGCCATGGGCCTGCTGGCCAGCGGCTTCATCACGGCCTACGTCTACACGCCGGAGCTCTATCCCACCAGCATCCGCGCCACGGCCTGCGGCTTCGGCGGTGCCTGGCTCAAGCTCGGCGCCATCGTCGCCCCCACCTTCGTGGCGGGCACCATCGGCAGCGGCAAGATCGACCACGCCTTCCTGGCGCTGGCGCTGGTGCCGCTGCTGACCGCGGTGGTGGTGCATCGGCTCGGCATCGAGACCAAGGGGAAGGTGCTGGAGCAACTGGAGGCTTGAGGCCCCCGGGCAGCGGGTGCTGCCCGGGGCATCGGCGGCCGGTGGCCGTCCTGTTTTGCGCGCCTGCCTGCCAGTGTCCAGGGGGGCGCAGGCGCCGATGCCCGGCCGCCGGCTCAGTCGAGGCGATAGCCTGCCCCCAGCAGCCGCTCCAGCCCCTGGGACAGGGTCAGCGCGCAGGTTCGCGCGAAGCCCTGGATGGCGAGCACGTGCCGCCGGTAGACCGCCTGGTGCAGCACCGCCGCGGCCTTGCCGCGCACGTGCCAGCCGTCTCCCGCACCCGGGGTGACGAGGTGGCACAAGGCGAGATTGTCGGCCAGCGAGATCACCGAGCCCCGGTCGTGGAAGCGGAAGCCCGCCACCGCCTTGCCTTGCAGGCCGCGCGACAAGGCCGCCGACAGGTAGACGGCCTGCTGGTGGGCGACCTGGGCCCGCGTCGGCAGCTCGGCCTGCCCGGGCGCCGGGTGGAAGCTCGCGCAGTCGCCGATGGCGTAGACATGGTCGTCATCCAGGCTCTGCAGCGTCGGCCGCACGCGGATGCGGCCGTTGCGGCTGACCGGCAGGCCCAGTCCGGCCAGCAGCGGCGGGGCGGTGACGCCGGCGGCCCAGACCGTGACGTCGGCACGCAGCGGCATGCCATCCGCGACGTGCAGGCCGTCCGGCGTCACCCGCGTGACCCGGGTGTTCAGCAAGGTACGGATGCCCTGCGCATCGAGCTCGCGCCGCGTCTGCTCCGCCAGCCGCTGGTCCATGCCCGGCAGGATCGTGCCGGAGGCTTCGACCAGCAGGATCTCCGTGCCGCGCTCCGGATCCAACGCATGGATGTCATATTGGCCGAGCACGCGCGACATCCGGCGCAACTGGGCCGCCAGCTGGACACCCGTCGCGCCGGCGCCGACGATGGCGACACTGGCCTTGGCCGGGCTCCCCGGCGTCGCCGCCCGGGACGATACCCGGTGCAGCGCGGCGACGACCTGCTCGCGCACCTGCCGTGCGCCCGCCACGCTGTCGAGCGACAGCGCGTGCTCGCGCGCGCCCGGCACGCCGAAGTACTGCGTGGTGCCGCCGATGGCCAGTACCAGCGTGTCATACGACAGCGATACCGGTAGCGATGGCGGCAGCGACGGCGGCAGCGCCGGGTCGGCTGCGGCGCCCTGGCCCGGCAGGATCGACAGGGTCCGCGCGCGGCGATCGAGTGAAGCGAATTCCCCCTGCACGAAGCGGAAGCCGTGGCGCCTGGCCTGCAGCGCGAAGGCGGTCTGGTGGTGGAAGGGCTCGAGGCGTCCTGCGGCGACTTCGTGCAGCAGCGGCTTCCACAGGTGGGCCGCATGGCGGTCCACCAGGACGATGTCGGCAAGTCCCCGCTTGCCGAGGCGCCTGCCCAGGCGCGTGGCCAACTGCAGGCCGGCGGTCCCGCCGCCGACGATCACGATGGTCTTCATCCTATGCTCCTGAGTCACTATGAGATTGCGATGCCGCGATCACTGCGATCGCCGCGTGGCGAGATGTGCTTGACGGAGAAACTCTACGGTGGAAAATTCATATTGAAAAATTGATAAACAAATCCGACCAATAGGTTTTCTTCTATGTATAAGACGACCACGTTCCGCCAGCTCAATGCCATCGACGCCATCGCGCGCCTCGGCGGCGTCTCGCGCGCGGCGGAGGAACTGCACCTGACGCAGCCGACCGTGTCGCTGCAGTTGCGCCTGCTGGAAGAGGCCACCGGGACGCCGCTGGTGCAGAAGTCAGGCCGCGGGGTGCTGCTGACGCCGGCCGGCGAAGTCATGGCCGGTTATGCCGGACAGATCCTGAAGCTGTGGCGGGATGCGGTGGAGGAGGTGGCGGCCTTGCGCGGCGGCCTGGCGGGAACCCTGCGCGTGGGGGCGATCACCACGGCGGAGTACCTGCTGCCGCAGATGCTGGTCGCCTTCACGGAGGGGCAGCCGGATGTCAAGATCATGCTGCGCGTGGGCAACCGCGAGGAGATCGTGCGCATGCTGGCCATGCACGAGATCGACCTGGCCATCATCGGCAGGCCGCCCACGGAAGTGCGCACCCATGCGGTGGCGTTCGCCAAGCACCCGATGGCCTTCATCGCCGCCCCCGATCATCCGCTGATGTCGCGGCGGCAGCTTACGCTGGACGACCTGATGACGGAAAACCTGCTGGTGCGCGAGCGCGGCTCGGGCACGCGCACCACGGTGGAACGGCTGTTCCGCGAGGCGGGCCTGCGCCTGCCGCACGGATCGGAACTGTCCAGCAACGCGGCCATCAAGCGCATGGTCTCGGCCGGGCTCGGCGTCGCCTTTCTCTCGCTGCACGCCTGCACGCTGGAATTCGAGGCCGGCCTGATCGGCCTGCTGCCGCTGCCCGGCAACCCGGTCGAACGCGACTGGTATGTGCTGCACCTGCCCGCCGTGCGGCTGCCACCGGTGGCGGCGGCGTTCCGCGCCTTCCTGGTGGAGCACGGACAGGCGCAGATCCACCGCCAGCTGGAGACCTTCGACGGCATCCTCAAGCGCCTGCACGCGCAGGCCCGGCGCCGGCGCGCCGCGCGCGGGGCATGAGGCGGAGCGGGACGGCGCGCGGAAGCGTCCGGCGCTACGGCGCCGATCCCCGCTGCCATGCCAGCAGGCTGGCATGGCGGGCCAGCGTGCGCCGCGCGGTGTGGTAGTCGGGCGGATCGACCGCCGCGGCCTGGCCGCTGCCGCCGCCGTCCTGCTGCGCTGCCGCGTAGCGCCGCACCAGGTCTTCGGCAGCGGCGACCTGTTGCGCGGACGGCGTGAAGGCCGCATGGATGGAGGCGACCTGCGCGGGCAGGACCGTGCAGCGCGACTTCATGCCGATGCGCCGCGCCCATTCGAGGTCGGCCTGCAGGGCGGCGGTGTCGCGGTAGCTGAACGGGCAGTCGATCGGCACGCAGGCGGCGGCGATGCAATCGACGAGAAAGCGCGCGCGGATGTGCCGCAGTTCGATGCCATCCGGTCCGCGCACCACGCCCAGGTCGGCGCTCAGGTCTTCGGCGGCCAGCAGGCAGGCGCTGACGCGCGTGCTGGCCGACAGGATCGCGCCGGCATTGACGAGGCCGCGTGCCGATTCCAGGGTCGGCACGATCTCGGTGGCGCCGGCCGGCAGGCCGAGCGCCTGCTCCAGCGCGCCGATCTCGGCGTCCAGGGCACGGATCTGCTCGGCGCGCTCGACGTGCGGCAGCAGGATCGCCGTCGGCGCGCCCGGCATGACGCCGCGCAGGTCGTCGCCGCCATCGCGCTCGAGCAGGTTGATGCGCACGGCGCCGACCGTGCCGCGTTGGCGGCACGCCGCCATCAGCGCGACGATGCGGGTGCGCGCGGCGGGGCGGTCCTCGGCCGCGGTGAACTCTTCCAGGTCGGCGACCAGGACATCGGCGCCGCTGTCGAGGCCGGCCTGCTGCCGCGCCGCGTCCAGTCCGGGCACGAACAGCCAGCTGCGCCGCAGGATCGGCGGGCGCGGGCGGCAGGGGGTGTCTTGTGAAGGCATGGCGGACGCGTTACGGGGCAAGCTGAAGCACCGCCGAGGCGGGCTCGCCCGCGCGCAGGCGCGCGAGGATGGCCGGCTCGGCCTGGTCCGAGGCCAGCGCCTGGTCGACATGGGCGGCCGCCACCTCGGCGGGCAGGAACAGCACGCCATTGTCGTCGGCCAGCACCAGCCACCCGGGGTGGACCGTCACGCCGCCGCACTGCACCGGCACGTTGACGGCGCTGCCCCCGGCCTCCTGCTTCTTGGTGGTCAGCACACTGGTGCCGCGCGCGAACACCGGCAGCCGCATCCCGCCCAGCTCCGCGATGTCGGTCACGACGCCGTCGCTGACCACGCCGCGCGCGCCGGCGCATTGCAGCGCGGTGCCGGTCACCGCGCCGATCGCCGCATGCGCGCTGTCGCCGCAGGGATCGATCACCAGCACATCGCCGGGCCGCAAGGTTGCGATGGCGCGGTTGACGGCAAAGGCATTGGGCGTGGCCAGCCGCAAGGTGACGGCGCGTCCGACGATGCGCAGGCCAGGGACCAGCGTGCGGATCGCGTGGCTGGCAAAGCCGTCCTCGAGGAAGTGGCCGAGGGTGGGAAAGCTGATGCGGTCCAGCCGCTGCAGCAGGTCTTGGTCCGGGCCTTGAGCCGGGTCGTGGTCAGGAAGCATGATGAGGAATTCGGGGTAAGGACTGGCAGCGGGCTCCGGGCGTCAGCGCGGCGAAGCGCCCGAGCCGGCCAGCGCGCTGCCATTGGCCGCATTGCGGGCCAGGGTCTCGGCGAGCATCAGCAGGGCACCGGCCGACAGCGTCGCGGAGCCGATCATGTACCAGGCCACCGACGAGCCGCGGCCGGTAGCGGACAGCAGCGCGGTGGTGATGATGGGGGTGGCGGCGCTGCCGAGCAGGCCGGACAGCATGTAGCTGATCGACAAGCCGGAGTAGCGCACCTTGGTGCCGAACAGTTCGGCCAGGAAGGTCGCGATCGGGCCGTAGTTGGCGGCGAAGGCGCTCATCATCAGCAGGTAGCCGAGCAGGGCCAGGCCGAACACCTTGGTGTCCAGCAGCCAGAACAGCGGGAACGCCAGCAGCGCCTCGGCGATGATGCCGCCGACGATCACCGGCTTGCGCCCGACCTTGTCGGACAGCAGGCCGAACAGCGGCAGCAGCACGATGCACAGCGCGCAGGAGATCAGCGCGATGGCGAGCATCGCGTTGCGCGAGAAGCCCAGCGTCTGCGTGCCGTAGGTCAGGCCGAAGGCCACGATCAGGTTGAAGGCGGTGCCGGTCGACATGGTGGCGATGCCGCCCAGCAGCACCTGCTTCCACGATTTGGTCATCACCTCGGCCAGCGGTACCTTCACCTGGGCCGCGCTTTCCTTGACCTTGCTGAACGACGGGGTCTCGGCCGTGTTGAGGCGGATGTACATGCCGACGCCGACCAGCAGGATGCTGGCCAGGAAGGGGATGCGCCAGCCCCACGACAGCAGCGCCTCGTTGGACAGCACGGCGTTGCTGGCCAGGAAGGCCAGGTTGGCGATCAGGGTGCCGGCCGGCACGCCGATCTGCACCCAGGAGCCGTACAGGCCGCGGCGGTTGGCCGGTGCGTGTTCCACCGCCATCAGCACGGCGCCACCCCACTCGCCGCCGAGGGCCAGGCCCTGGATCACGCGCAGGGTCAGCAGCAGGATCGGCGCCCAGATGCCGATCGCGGCGTAGTCGGGCAGCAGGCCGATGGCAAAGGTCGCCGCGCCCATCATGACCAGGGAAACCAGCAGCATGGACTTGCGGCCGACCTTGTCGCCGAAGTGGCCGAACAGCGCCGCCCCGACCATGCGCGCGAGGTAGGCGGAAGCGAAGGTGCCGAAGGCCAGCAGGGTGCCGATCAGCGGATCGAAGGCCGGAAAGAACACCTTGTTGAAGACCAGGGCCGAGGCGGTGGCGAAGATGAACAGGTCGTACCACTCGACCGTCGTGCCGATGACGCTGGCGACAGCGATCCTGCGCATCTTGTCGGGGGCGGCGCCGCGTTCCGCTGGGGTCGGGGAGGCGTGGTCTGGGGTCATGACGATGTTTCCGGTAAGGCGGGATCCGGTGCGGGATCCAGGGGTTGAGGCAAGGCGCTGGCGCTGGCTGGCGCCGTCCGGGGCGGCCGATGGCCGCCGGTGGTCCGACCATTTGGTCCGGCCGGTTGTCGGGAAGCGCTGCTTATTTCACAATTTATGATGGAATTGAGCGGGTGGTCAGGCCAATATATCCTATACAAGCTGGTGTTGCTTGGTTATAGGTAGTTTCTCTAGGTCCGGTGGACAGGTGGTCAGGCCGTATGCAGCGAGACCGGGCTGCTGGTCAGACCGATTGCAAGACGTGTGCCAGCGTGAAGATCCGGCAAAGAGGCGGGGGCGGGACCGTGGCGCGCACGGCCGTGGTGCCGGCGGCCCGGCTTCGGTGCGTCGGCGCGTCGTCAGCGCTTCGCCAGCGGGTCGTTGCGGTGCGCGGCGCTGGCCGCGCCGCGGCTCAGGCGGTGATGTCTTCGGACAGCCGCGAGACGATGGCGAGCAGGTGGAAGGACATGGCGTGGCGGGCGCGGATGGGATCCCGCGCCACGATGGCGGACACGATGCGTTCGTGTTCGCCGATGGCGGCGCGCCACGCCGACGCATCGATGAAGTGCTTGTCGAGGCGCTTGTAGAGCGGGCTGGCCTCGCACAGGTCCCACACGTGCGTCACCATGGACGCCAGCGCGGCATTGCCGCAGGCCGCGGCGATGGCCTGGTGGAAGGCGCGGTCATGGGCGAAATCGCTGGCTTCCGGCGACTGGTCCGGATTCATCTGCCGATGGGCCTCCTCGATGGCCGCGATCTGTTCCTTGGAGCCCTGCTGGGCCGCCAGCGCCGCGCATTCGGGCTCGATCAGCATCCGTGTTTCCAGCAGCTCGAACGGGCTGGCCTCGCGCGCGGCGGCCAGCAGGGCGGCGTTGGCCGCGCCGTTGCCGTCGGCGCCCTCGTCGGCCGGCCGGCTGTCCGCGCTCATCGGCATGGAACGGTCCTTGGGGTCGACGACGAAGACCCCGCTGCCCACGCGTACCTCGATGTAGCCGCCGATCTCCAGGGCGATCAATGCCTCGCGCAGCGTGGAGCGTGCCACGTTGAGCTGCTCCGCCAGCTCCCGCTCGGCCGGCAAGCGCTCGCCCGGGGCGAACTCGCCGGCGGAGATCTTGCCGGCGATCTGGTCGGCGATCAATCGATACAGGCGCTGGGCGGAAACGGCTTGCAGGGACGACATGAGCGGTGTGGGCGGGAGGTGCGGCGCCGCCACGGCCGGTGGGGCGCCATCTGGACTCGGGTCTTGGCCGTGCCTGGGGCGTTCGGCCTGCGGATGGTCCGGCCAATTATAGGGCAAAGACAGGCCGAAGCGATCGGGTGGGCACCGCCTGCGGCGCGGCACCAGCCGGCATGTCCGGTGGGCGGACCGGCGCAGATCCGTGGGGCGCGCGCCGCGCACCACGTGATGCAGCATTGAGCACTTTTATCGCCTTGCAAATCATATTGGTCCGGCCATGCGGCATCTTTCCAAGAAAATCTTGCCACTTCCACAGGGTTCTGCTTAGAATTGGTCCGGCCACCAGCCCAATTAGAGGGTGGGCCATCCACGAAATCCAGATTGGCCCGGCCAGATCCCATCAGGCGCAGCATGGCCGGTCCTTCGCCGGCCGCCTGCCCGCCGCCCCGCCATCGAGACGGTGGCATGGACACGAGACAGCGGCTGCGCAAGCCGCAACGCATGGAGCAAGACATGAGGAATGCAGACCTGGTTCGCCGCAAGGACGCCGCCACCCCGCGCGGCGTCGGCGTGATGTGCAATTTCTACGCCGAGCGGGCCGACAATGCCGAGATCTGGGACGTCGAAGGCAAGCGCTACATCGACTTCGCCGCCGGCATCGCCGTGCTGAACACGGGCCATCGCCACCCGCGCCTGCTGCAGGCGATGCAGGAGCAGATGGCGCGCTTCACCCACACCGCCTACCAGATCGTGCCCTACGCCAGCTATGTCGAGCTGGCCGAGAAGATCAATGCGCGCGCGGTGGGGGCGTTCGCCAAGAAGACCGCCTTCTTCACCACCGGCGCGGAAGCCGTGGAGAACGCCATCAAGATCGCCCGCGCGGCCACCGGCCGCCCCGGCGTGATCGCCTTCTCCGGCGGCTTCCACGGCCGCACCATGATGGGCATGGCGCTGACCGGCAAGGTGGCGCCCTACAAGGTAGGCTTCGGCCCCTTCCCGGGCGAGATCTTCCACGCGCCCTATCCCTGCGAACTGCACGGCGTGTCGGTCGAGGACTCGCTGAAGGCGCTGCAGCAGCTGTTCAAGTCGGATATCGATCCGAAGCGCGTGGCGGCCATCATCTTCGAGCCGGTGCAGGGCGAGGGCGGCTTCAATGTGGCGCCCGCCGCCTTCGTCAAGGCGCTGCGCGCCCTCTGCAACGAACACGGCATCCTGCTGGTCGCCGACGAGGTGCAGACCGGCTTCGGCCGCACCGGCAAGCTGTTCGCCATGGAGCACTACGGCGTGGCGCCGGACCTCACCACCATGGCCAAGAGCCTGGCCGGCGGCATGCCGCTGTCGGCCGTGTGCGGGCGCGCCGAACTCATGGATGCCCCGGCGCCCGGCGGCCTGGGCGGCACCTATGCGGGCAACCCGCTGGCGGTGGCCTCGGCGCTGGCCGTGCTGGAGGTCCTGGAGCAAGAGAAGCTGGTGGACCGCGGCGCGGTGCTGGGCGACCGCCTGCGGGACAAGCTGGAAGGGCTGCGCTCGCGCGTGCCGCAGATCGCGCAGGTGCGTGGCGTCGGCGCCATGATCGCGGTCGAGTTCAAGCAGGCGGACGGCAGCCCGGATGCCGATTTCACGCGCCAGGTGCAGGCGCGCGCGCTGGAGCGCGGCCTGCTGCTGCTGTCGTGCGGCGTGTACGGCAACGTGATCCGCTTCCTGTTCCCGCTCACCATCCCCGACGCCGTGATGGACGAAGCGCTCGGCATCCTCGCCGACGCGCTGCTCGGCTGAGGCACCGGCCATCCGGCGCGGCCAGCCCCGCCCCGCGGGGCGCCGCTTCCCCAGGATTCGAACGACTCCCGAAATGATGATGCAACTGAAGGATCCCGGCCTGCTGCGCGCGCAGGCATTGATCGGCGGGCAGTGGCAGGACGCGGACAGCGGCGCCACCTTCGCCGTCACCAATCCCGCCGATGGCAGCTGCCTCGGCACCGTGCCGTGCATGGGCGCCGCCGAGACGCGCCGCGCCATCGACGCCGCGCGCGTGGCACAGGCGGCATGGCGGCGCAAGACCGCGCGCGAGCGCGCCCAGGTGCTGCGCGCCTGGTATGAACTGATGCTGGCCCACGCCGATGACCTCGCCCTGCTGATGACCAGCGAGCAAGGCAAGCCGCTGGCCGAGGCGCGCGGCGAGGTGGTCTACGCGGCCTCCTTCCTCGAATGGTTCGCCGAGGAGGCCAAGCGCGTGTCGGGCGACGTGCTGGCCACGCCCGCCGCCGACAAGCGCCTGCTGGTGGTCAAGGAACCGGTCGGCGTCTGCGCCGCCATCACACCGTGGAACTTCCCGCTGGCGATGATCACGCGCAAGGCCGGCCCGGCCCTGGCGGCCGGCTGTGCGATGGTGCTGAAGCCGGCCGAGGACACGCCGTTGTCGGCGCTGGCCCTGGCGCTGCTGGCGGAGCGCGCCGGCTTGCCGGCCGGGTTGCTGAGCGTGGTCACGGGCGATGCCGCCAGCTCGATCGAGATCGGCGCCGAACTGACCGCCAGCCCGGTGGTGCGCAAGCTCAGCTTCACCGGGTCCACCGAGGTCGGGCGCATCCTGATGCGCCAGTCGGCGCCGACCATCAAGAAGCTGTCGCTCGAACTCGGCGGCAACGCGCCCTTCATCGTGTTCGACGATGCGGACCTGGATGCCGCCGTCGAAGGCGCGATCGCCTCGAAGTACCGCAATGCCGGCCAGACCTGCGTCTGCGCCAACCGGCTCTACGTGCACGACAAGGTCTACGACGCCTTCGCGCAGAAGCTGGTCGCGGCCGTGCAGAAGCTCAAGGTCGGGCATGGCGTCGAGCCCGGCGTGCTGCAAGGTCCGCTGATCAACGAGGCGGCGGTGGCCAAGGTCGAACAGCACATCGCCGATGCGCTGGGCAAGGGCGCGCGCGTCCTGCTCGGCGGCGGGCGCCACGCGCTCGGCGGCACCTTCTTCGAGCCGACCGTGCTGGCGGACGTGACGCCGGCGATGCGGGTGGCGCGCGAGGAAACCTTCGGCCCGCTGGCGCCGCTGTTCCGCTTCCGCTCGGACCAGGAAGTGGTCGACATGGCCAACGACACCGAGTTCGGCCTGGCTTCCTACTTCTTCAGCCGCGACATCGGCCGCGTCTGGCGCGTGGCCGAGGCGCTCGAGTACGGCATGGTCGGCATCAACACCGGCCTGATCTCCAACGAGGTGGCACCGTTCGGCGGCGTCAAGCAATCCGGCCTGGGGCGCGAAGGTTCCAGCCTGGGCATCGAGGAGTACCTCGAGACCAAGTACCTGTGCATGGGAGGCGTGGACCGCTGAGCAGGCGGCACGCCACCGGGCAGGGCAGGAATTCACAGGCATCGCGTCCGCTGGGGGGCGATGCGCAAGGACAGCAGAGCACAGACATGAGCACAGACAACAGCACTCAAGCGCCGCGACTGCAACCGGCGCCGACAGAGCGCAACGGCGGCCAGATTCTTATCGATCAACTGATCATCCAGGGCGTCAAGCGCGTGTTCCTGGTGCCGGGGGAGAGCTACCTGCCCTGCATCGATGCGCTGTACGACCACCAGGACAAGATCCAGCCCATCGTCTGCCGCCAGGAGAGCGGCGCCGGCTACATGGCGGAGGCCCACGGCAAGCTGACCGGCGAGCCCGGCATCTGCTTCGTCACGCGCGGGCCCGGCGCCACCAATGCCAGCATCGCAGTGCACACGGCCTACCAGGATTCGACGCCGATGATCCTGTTCGTCGGCCAGGTGGGCAACGACTTCACCGAGCGCGAGGCCTTCCAGGAGATCGACTACCGCCGCATGTTCGGCCAGATGGCCAAGTGGGTGGCGCAGATCGACCGTACCGAGCGCATCCCTGAGTTCATCGCGCGCGCCTTCGCGGTGGCCACCAGCGGGCGTCCCGGCCCGGTGGTGCTGGCGCTGCCGGAGGACACGCTGTGGGGCAAGGCCAGCGTGCCGGACGTGCCGCGCTACCGCCGCGCCCACGCCGCGCCCACGCCCGACGCCATGGACGAACTGGCGCGCCTGCTCGCCGCCGCCGAGCGCCCCTTCCTGCTGCTGGGGGGCTCGGGCTGGACGCCACAGGCCGCGCGCAGCATCGAAGGGTTTGCCGAACGCTTCGGCCTGCCGGTGGGCGTGGCCTGGCGCCGGCTGGAATGCTTCGACAACCATCACCCGAACTTCGCCGGCCACGTCGGCTGGGGCATGCCAGAGTCACTGCGCCGCCGCGTGCAGCAGGCCGACCTGCTGATCGCGGTCGGCACGCGCATGGGCGAGGCCACTTCGGAGGGCTATTCGGTGATCGCCAGCCCGCTGCCGAAGCAGCGCCTGGTGCACGTGTATCCCGACGCCGGCGAACTGGGCCGCGTGTTCCACCCGACGCTGCCGATCGTGGCCGACGCGCCATCGTTTGCCGCCGCCGTCGACCGGCTCGCCCCCGCGCGCGAGCGCACGGGTTCCGACGCCGCATACCAGGCTCGCCGGGCCCACGAGGCTCATGAGGAGTACCTGGCCGAACAGGAGCCCAAGGCCGCGCCGGGAAAGCTGAACCTGAACAAGGTCGCCTGCCACGTGCGTGACCACCTTCCGGCCGACGCCTGCCTCACCGTCGGCGCGGGCAACTACGCCCTCTATCCGCATGCCTATCACCGCTTCCGCGGCGTCGGCACCAGCCTCGCGCCGACCGTCGGCTCGATGGGCTACGGCCTGCCGGCCGCCATCGCCGCCAAGCTGGAGGATCCCCGCCGCACCGTGGTCTGCTTCGCCGGCGACGGCTGCTTCCAGATGAACCTGCAAGAACTCGGCGTGGCCATGCAATACCGCGTGGGCATCGTCGTGCTGGTCTTCAACAACGGCATCTGGGGCACCATCCGTGCCCACCAGGAGCGCGAATTCCCGGGCCGCACCGTCGCGCTGGGTTTCGACAATCCCGAGTTCAGTGAACTGGCACGCGCCTATCGCGGCTACGGTGAAATCGTCGACAGCGACGAGGCTTTCGGGCCCGCGTTCGAACGCGCCTTGGCGTTCGCCAACGCCGAGCGCCTGCCCGCCCTGCTCGAACTGCGCTATGACCCCGATGGCATCGCGCCGGGCATGACCCTGTCCGGCATCCGCGCCGACGCGCTCGCGCGCCAATCCGAAGCCTGACGACCCGCAGCAAGGAGCACGGATATGAACACGCTGAACATCAACGGCGAGCGCCTGTGGCAATCGCTGATGGACCTGGCCGCGATCGGGGCCACCCCGAAGGGCGGCAATGCGCGCCTGGCGCTGACCGCGCTGGACGGCCAGGGCCGCGACCTGCTGGTGCGCTGGATGCGCGAGGCCGGGCTGGCTGTGACGGTCGACCAGGTGGGCAATATCTTCGGCCGCCGCGCGGGCCGCAACGACGCGCTGCCGCCGGTCATGACCGGCAGCCATATCGACACCCAGCCGACCGGCGGCAAGTTCGACGGCTGCTACGGGGTGCTGGCAGGGCTGGAGGTGATGCGCACGCTGGCCGAGCGGGGCATCGTCACCGAGGCGCCGCTGGAGCTGGCCATCTGGACCAATGAGGAGGGCTCGCGCTTCCTGCCGGTGATGATGGGTTCCGGCGTGTTCGCCGGCGTGTTTCCGCTGGAGACGGCGCTGGAGGCGCGCGACAGCGAAGGCAAGCGCGTCGCCGACGAGCTGGCCGCCATCGGCTATGCCGGCGGCGCGCCGGTCGGCCGTGAGGTCGGTGCCTACTTCGAGGCGCATATCGAGCAGGGCCCGGTGCTGGAGGCCGCCGACCGCGTGATCGGCGTCGTCACCGGCTCGCTCGGCGTGCGCTGGTATGACGTGACCGTGACCGGCATGGAGGCGCACGCGGGCCCCACGCCCATGCCGATGCGCCGCGATGCGCTGTTCGGCGCGACCTTCCTGATGCAGGAAGTGGTGAAGATCGCCCGCGACTTCGCCCCGCACGGGCGCGGCACGGTCGGCGTGGTCAACCTCCATCCCGGCTCCCGCAACGTGATTCCCGGCGCCGTCCGCTTCACCGTCGACCTGCGCCATGAAGACGCGGAGCAGCTCGCGCGGATGGACGCGCGTTTCCGCGCCGCCTGCGCGGCGGTGGCCGATGGCACCACCACCGGGGCGGTGCTGCCGGTCGACGTGCAGCAGGTGCAGTACTTCAAGCCGACTCCCTTCGCGCGGGAACTGGTCGAGCAGGTGCGCGCGGAAGCCGCCGCGCGCGGTCTCACGCACCAGGACATCGTCACCGGGGCCGGCCACGACGCTGTCTACATCGCCGGCGTGGCGCCCACGGCGATGATCTTCGTGCCCTGCAAGGACGGCATCAGCCACAACGAGATCGAGGACGCCAGGCCCGAACACCTCGAGGCCGGCGCCAATGTGCTGCTCGGCGCCATGGTGGCGCGGGCCGGCCTTCCCGCCGGCGCCTGAGGCGCCGCGCATGCGACTACCTTCCGCTGGAAACGCATCATGACTGAGACGAAAGACCTCGCTTACTGGCGTGCCCTGGCCGAGCGCGTGCCGTTGCGCACCCAGGCCTATATCGACGGCCGCTGGGCCGATGCCGCCGACGGTGCCACCTTCGACACAGTGAACCCGGCCACCGGCCAGGTCATCGCAGCCGTGGCCGCCTGCGGCGGCGCCGACGTGGACCGCGCGGTGGCGGCGGCGCGGCGCGCCTTCGACCAGGGCATCTGGTCGGGCCTGCCGCGCAACGCGCGCAAGGTCGCCCTGCTGAAGCTGGCCGCCCTGATCGACGCGCACCGCGAAGAGCTCGCGGTGCTCGAGACGATCGACATGGGCAAGCCGATCGCCGACACCCTCGGCTACGACATCCCGGAGGCCGCGCGCACCTACGCGTGGTATGCCGAGGCGATCGACAAGATCTACGACGAGATCGCGCCCACCGCGCCCGAGGTGCTGGCGACCATCACGCGCGAACCGCTGGGCGTGGTGGCCGCGGTGGTGCCCTGGAACTATCCGCTGCTGATGGCGAGCTGGAAAGTGGCGCCGGCCCTGGCCGCCGGCAACAGCGTGGTGCTCAAGCCGGCCGAGCAGTCGCCCCTGACGGCGCTGCGGCTGGCCGAACTGGCCGAGCTGGCGGGCATCCCGGCCGGAGTCTTCAACGTGGTGCCGGGCCTGGGCGCTGTCGCGGGACAGGCGCTGGGGCTGCATGCGGACGTGGACTGCGTGGCCTTCACCGGCTCGACCGCCACCGGCAAGCGTTTCCTGCAGTACGCCGGGCAGTCCAACCTCAAGCGTGTCTGGCTGGAGTGCGGCGGCAAGTCGCCGCACATCGTCTTCGACGACTGTTCCGACCTGGACCGTGCCGCGCGCGCGGCGGCGGTCGGCATCTTCAACAACCAGGGCGAGATCTGCATTGCCGGCTCGCGGCTCTACGTGCAGGACGGCATCTACGACCGCTTCATGGAAAAGCTCGAGGCCTGCGCCGCCGCGATGCAGCCGGGCGATCCGCTCGATCCCGCCTCGGCCATGGGCGCCATCGTCGACCGGGCCCAGCTCGACCGGGTCTTGTCGTACGTGCACGCGGGCCGGGAAGAGGGTGCCCGCCTGCGCCTCGGGGGCGAGCGGGTGCGCTCCGACAGCGGCGGCTTCTACCTGCAGCCCACCATCTTCGAATGCCCCAGCCAGGCGCTGACGATCGTGCGCGAGGAGATCTTCGGTCCGGTGCTGGCCGTGACCCGCTTCCACACCGAGGAGGAAGCGGTACGCATGGCCAACGATTCGCCCTACGGGCTGGGCTCCGGCCTGTGGACGGCGAACCTGGCGCGCGCCCATCGCGTGTCGCGTCGGCTCCAGGCGGGCCTGGTCTGGGTGAACTGCTACATGGACAGCGACGTCACGGTTCCCTTCGGCGGGGTCAAGCAGTCCGGCTCGGGGCGCGACAAGTCCCTGCACGCGCTGGACAAGTACACCGACCTGAAGACCACCTGGATCAGCCTTGCCTGATATCGCCGGGCGGGGCGCGCACCGGCCGTTGCGCGGGGAATCAGGCACGGTCCGCGCCGCAGCCGGCGCGGCGGAGGGCGCCGGCCCCGGCGCGCGCGCACCGGCGGCCCGCGGGCAGCTCCAGGCAGGCGCCCGCGCTGGCATCCCATCGATCGCGCATGTCCTGCTGCTGTCCGCGCAGGACCCCACGCTGCGCGATATCGCCGTGCTCGGCTACAACTGATCGCCTGCGCGGTTACGCGGCCCCGCCCGCCTGCCGGCGGGCGGGGCGCTTCCATTGCGCTCAAGCGCGCCTGTCCGCGCCGGACCCGCCGATCGCCACCCGCTCGACCGAGTTGCCCCAGCCGACGCACAGGTCCGGATAGATCGTGCCGGCCACCGCCTCGATATCGGCGACGCCGATGCGGCTCTCGCCCTGCATGCCGCACAGCACGACCTCATCGCCGGCCGCGATCGCCGGACAGGAGGTCACGTCCACCATCAAAGTATTCATGGTCACGCGCCCGACCACCGGGAAGCGCCGGCCCTGGATCAGCACCGTGCCACGATTGGAGAAATCGCGCCGGTAGCCGTCCGCGTAGCCGATCGGGATGTTGGCCAGCAGGGAGTCGCGCACCAGGGTCAGGGTACGGTCATAGGCCACGGTGTTGCCGGCCGGATAGGCATTGACGGAGGCCACGCGCGACTTCAGGCTGGCGATGGGCCGGAAGGCATGGTAGGCGGGCAGGCAGCCGTACAGGATGGCGCCGGTGCGCACCATGTCGAGATGGCTGCCGGGCACCTCGAGCGTGGCGAAGGAGTTGGCGCAATGCAGCTGCACGCGGCGGCGCTCGAGCCCGGCGTTCGCCACCACCCACTCCGCTTCGTCGCGGAAGCGGGCCAGGCCGCGCGCCACGTCGTCGACGTCGGGGACGGGGAAGTGGGTCATGATGCCGACCACGCGCAGATGCGGCAGGCGCGCGGCCGCCAGGGTACGGGCGCGCTCCTCGCCGGTCAGCAGGTCGAAGCCGTTGCGGCTCATGCCGCCGGAGTTGAGTTCGAGATGCACCGATACCGTGGTGCCGTGGCGTGCGGCGATCTCATCCATGCCGCGCGCGTACTCCAAGTTGCCCGCGATCTCCTCCAGCCGGTAGCGCAGGCCGTCTTCGATCTCCACCGGCGTGGCCGCGCGCACCCGCACCAGGCGGCCGCCGAAGCCGGCGGCGCGCACCTGGCGCGCCTCCTCGTTGCTGGCGACGCCGATGGTGGCGACCCCCAGCGCGATCACGGCCGGCACCAGCAGGCCGATGCCGTGGCCGCACGCGTCCGCCTTCATGACGGCGCACATCTGCGTGCCGGCTCCGATCAAGGACTGGATGCCGCGCACATTGGCCTCGAATTGCCGGAGATCGATCTCAAACCATGCATTGCTTTCCATAGATTCTGCTTTCTCTGGATGGTGTTCGCGCAGCCGCGCATGCCGGGAGCAGGCACGCGCGGTGCAGGGGGCTGGCCGGGCCGCCGCGCAAGGCGGCGGCTCAGCCGATGGCGTAGAAGCCGGGCAGGCGCAGGATGCCTTCGAGTTCGAGCAGCGCGCTGTGCACTTCGTCGAGCAGCCGGGGGTCGCGCAGGTCGTCGGCGACCAGCCGGTCGCGGTAGTGGCGCCGTACCCAGGCCGCCAGTTCGTCGTGCAGCGGCTCCGAGAACAGCACGCGGCTGTCCAGGCTGGCGAGTTGCGCGTCGTCCAGCACCACGCGCAGGCGCAGGCAGGCCGGACCGCCTCCGTTGCGCATGCTCTCCCGCAGGTCGAAGGCCAGCACCTCGGCGATCGGGCCGCCCGCGCCGGCGAGCCGGTCCAGGTAGCGCCGGCAGGCGCCGTGCTCCAGGCATTCCGCGGGCACCACCATCAGCCGGCGTCCGGCCGGGTCGCACAGCAACTGGCTGTTGAACAGATAGGTCGAGACGGCATCGTCCAGGGACAATTCGGCCTCGCTGACCCGGATGCAGTGCAGGGCGAAGCCCGCCGCGCCGCACGCGCGCTGCAGCGAATCGATCAGCAGACCTTCCTGCTCGAAGGCGGCGGCGTGATAGAGCAGGGTGTCGAGGTGGCCGACGGCGATCACATCGTTGTGGAAGACGCCGGCCTCGATGGCCGCCTGCGCCTGCCGCGCGTGGATCGTGCGGGACGGATCCAGCCGGTGCAGCCGTGCGACGGCACGCGAGGCCTGTGCGAACTGGCGCGGCGCGAAGCGTGCCGGCGCGGCCGGCGCCGCGAACGCGTCGCCGCCGTCGACGAAGAGCTCGACGCCCGGCGCGCCGTGGCGCGGCGCGAAGCGCGTGTGGTTCGCCGCGCCTTCGTCGCCGAGCGAAGCCGCGCACGGCAGCGCATCGTGCACGGCGAAATGCCGCGCGTCGTGGAAGATGCGGCGCAGCAGCCGCGCCGTGTCGGCATGCTCGCTGGCGCGGTGCAGCTTGGCGCTCAGGTTGGCGGGGGTGAAGTGCACCCGTCCGTCGGCACAGTCCGCCGCCGGACTCACCGTGGCGGCGTTGGCCGTCCACATCGACGAGGCCGAGTAGGCAGCCGACAACAGCCTCGGCTCCTGGCGGCCGGCGTGCCCGATCACCTCGGCATCGGTGCCGGCAAAGCCGAGCGCGCGCAGCCAGGCGAGGTTGGGGCGCGCCAGCGGGGGAAGCACCGCCTGCGCCACGCCCCGGCGGTGCAGGGCCAGCATCTTGGCCAGTCCCTGCAGTGCGGCCTGGCGCGGGTTCGCCGCGCTGCCGGCGCTCTGCATGGAGGCAACGTTGCCGCTGGCCAGGCCGGCGAAGTGGTGGGTGGGGCCGGCCAGGCCGTCGAAATTGACCTCCCGTACCCCCGCATCATGGCCTGGTGCGCCGGCTCCGGCCGCGGCGGCGCCGGGGCGCGCGTGACTGGTCTTATCCATGCAGTCTGTCTCCTGGCTTCAAGGCCACGGCGCGCACCGGCTCGCCGTCCTCGATGCCCAGCGCGGCGCATTCGCCGGCGCTGAGCGTGAGGCTGCCGAAGCGTGGCGACGCGTGGCTGACGATGGCGCGGAAATCGCCGCGCCGCGTGTTGCTGATGAGCAGGGGCGGCACCGTGGGCGGCGATGCTGCCGCCGACGCCGTGTCCGCATCGGCGCGGCGGGCGATGGCGAGGACGCTGTCCTTGCTGATGCGCAACTGCCGCACGTGGCCTTGCACCACCGGGCCGGCGTCGAAGATGTCCACATAGCCCTCGTAGGCCAGCCCTTCCTGTTCCAGCATGCGCTGCGCCGGTTCGGTGTCGGCGTGGACCCGGCCGATCACCTCGCGCGCTGCCGTGCTGAGGAAGTCCGTATAGATGGGAAAGCGCGGCATCAGCTCGGCGATGAAGGACTTCGCCCCGGCGCCGCTCTTGTCGTCGGCGGTGCGGAAATCCATCTTGAAGAAATGCTGTCCCAGGCTTTCCCAGAACGGCGAGGTGCCGTCCGGGCGCAGGTAGCCGCGCAGCTCGGCGCACAGGAGGCCGGGCAGCAGGTCGATGAAGCCGGCGGCGAACAGCAGGCGCCCCTTCGACAGCAGCTTGCCATTGGTGCCGCTGCGGCAGGCCGGGTCGAGGAACAGCGTGCAGAGCTCGGCGCAGCCGGTCAGGTCGTTGGAAAGGAAGAGGGTCTTCTTGCTGGAGTAGACGCCGAGTTCCTTGCACGAATGCACCAGCTGGCCGAGACGGAAGTTGTAGAACGGATCCTCCAGGCCCACCGCCGCTTTCAGCGCGCTGACGCCCAGCACCTGCGCGCTGGCCGTGTCCTCGAGGACGAACATGTAGTCGCATCGCGCGGGCGGCAGCGTTCCCTGGAACGAGGCTTCGGCGATGGCCAGGCGCGCACCCAGCGCGCCGGCATCGGCCTTGAGGGTGGTCATGCCGGGGCCGACCTTGCCGGCGAGGCGCAGCAGGGCCGCGAGGTCACGGGTGCCGGCCGGACGGAGAACGATCATGGGGTGTCCTGTCGCGGTTCAGTGGGCGGCGACGACGACGGCATCGCCGGGGGCGATGCGCAGTGCCGCCAGCGTCGGCGCCGGGAGCGCGATACGGCCCAGGTCGAGGGTGATCCGCGCATGCGCCAGGCAGCAGCGGAAGGTGGCGAGCGGGCCGGTGGTCGCCACCAGGCACGTCTCGCCCGGCGGGGAGGACGCCTCGGCGCATTGCGCGGTCAGGGTGCGCGCGGTGGCGAGGGTGCGCAGGCGCGAGGCGTGCGCTTCCAGCACCGGGCCGCCGTCGAAGAGGTCCACGTAGCGCTCGGCCTCGAATCCTTCGCGGCCGAGGAGCTCGAAGGGCTCGGCGGCGGCAGGATGCAACTGGCCGATGGCTTCTTGCGCCTCGGCCGGCAGCAAGGGCACGTAGACCGGGTAGTGCGGCATCAGCTCGACGAACAGGGTGCCGTGACGCCTGCCTTGCAGCGCGCGTTCGGCGGCCAGGTAGTCCATCTGGAAGAACTGGCGCCCGATGGCATCCCAGAACGGCGAGGAGTGGTCGGCGCGCATGCGGCCGGGCAGGCAGGCAATGAAGCGGTCGGCGAAGCGGCGGCGATCGGCGGCCGCCAGCATCAGGCGCGCGCGCGACAGCAGCGCGCCTGCCCAGGCCGCGCCGGGGCCGGTCTCGGCCAGGAAGCCGGAGAGCTGCGAGTGCGCGGTGAGGTCCGAGTTCAGCGTCAGGGCGTGGACGTTGTTGCTGACGCCGAGGTCGCGCGAGACATGATGGATGACGTCGTTGCGGTAGCAGAAATAGGCCCCGGCCGCGCCGGCGGTGGCGGCGATGGCGGCGGTGCCGGCCAGGCTGCCGTCGGGGCGCTCGAGCACCATCTGGTAGCGCTCATCGCCCGGCAGGTCGACCTCGCGGCCGAGTGCATCCGCCGAGCGCAGGACCGCCTCCTCGATGGCTTCGGGGGTGCGCGGGATGGTGTGGACGTGAGGCCTGGCGCGCGCGGCGAGCGCGAGCAAGGCGGGCAGATCCGGGCGGTTGGCAGGACGGGCGACCCACATGGCTTCTTCCGTGGTGGCAAACGAGCAGTTGAGCGTCGGGATTGGCGTGCGGCACCGCGCGGGCGGCCTCCGCTGGAGCGAGACTGTACGCAGGGCGAGCTGCGGGAGAAACCAGGAATGCGACACGGACTTACATGTCCGCGCCGTGCGGTGCGCGCCGGCGCCGCCGCCTGCGCTGCAGGCGCTTCAGGCGCTTCAGGCGCTTCAGGCGCTTCAGGCGCTTCAGGCGCCGGGCGGAAGGAGGCGCTGGCGCTCCTCGCGCGGGGTCAGGCCGAACACGGTGCGATACGCCGTGGAGAAGTGCGGGCCGGAGGAGAAGCCGCACATCAGGCCGATCTGGAGCAGCGAGTGGCGGGACTCGCGCAGCAGGCGCCGCGCGTGCGCCAGGCGGATTTCCAGGTAATGGCGCGCCGGCGCCGCATTGAGGTGCTGCTTGAAGAGGCGTTCCAGCTGGCGGCGCGAGATGCCGGTCAGGCTGGCGATTTCCTCCGCCTGCAACGGCTCTTCGATATTGGCTTCCATCAAGGCGATGGCTTCCGCCAGCATCGGGGACTGGGCGGCGAAGCGCGCCGGCATGGCGGCACGCTGGCGCTCGCCCGGTTCGCGGATGCGCTCGATGCACAAGCGGTCCTGCACCGCTCCCGCCAGTTGCGTGCCGAGCACGTCGCGCACGAGGCCCAGCGCCAGGTCGATGGCTGCAGTGCCGCCGCAGCAACTGCTCCAGCTGCCAGCATGTTCGATGATGGACGGCGACAGGATGGCGCGGCCACCGGCATCCTCGGTGGCCGCGTGATGCCAGTGCAGCGCGACGCGCCGGCCGTCCGCGCGGCGCGAGCGGAGCAGCCACAGTACCGCGTCGCCGACGAAGCAGGTGTGTGCGGCCCGGTCGACCATGGCGCCGAGCGCGGCTTGTGCACCGCTTTCCGCGGCTGTGCCGGCGGGCGGCTCCCACAGGACCAGGACGTCCGGCGTGCCGCACGCCTGTGCCTGCCCGCCGAGGACCGTGCGCACCTGCAGCCGGGAGAGGTTGCCGAGCGCCTGCGCGAGCTCGAGGACCGCGCGCATGAGGGCGATGTCCGGCGGCACGTCCGTGCCGCAGGCGAACAGGAGCACGTCCAGCCTGGCTGCGCCCTGCAGCCTTCGCCAGGGGCCGTTGCCAGCCTCGGCATCGATCCGTGCGCTCATCGTTGCTGTTCCCGCGTGGACGTGGAAGAAGTGGCGCGGCTACGCATGCCGCCGCGCGCCGAGGCTAGTACAAGCGCACCGGCGCGGCAAGGGCCAATTCAGGTGAGCCGGGGCGGGCCATTGGCGCCGGGTGCGGTCGTCTTACCCGCGAACCCGCGCCAGGACTGGCTGCGCGGGTGGCGAGGCCGGCCTGGCGCCCGCGACTAGAGTATACCCGATTGTCCATAATAGATTTTCTGTCTATATTTCGTCCGGCGTCGGGACGGTTGCCGGACCACGCGCAAGCCGGCGGCAGGTATCGCACGGCGTCGTGGCGGTACCTGCCGGGCGGCCTCGCGCCGCTTCCGGAAGGCGACCGCGCTTTGATCGGAGCCGATCGGATCGGAACCAGACGGCCCCCCGCGCCACGGGTGCGGAAGCCATGCTTACCCAAGGGAGAGGCAGCAGCCATGAAGTGGAACAAGACATTGGTCCTCGGACTCATCGCATCGTGCTCGATGCTGACGTCGGCCGGCGCGCAGCCGCCCCAGGTATTGCGCATGGGTCTCAACCCGACCTATCCGCCCTTCGAGAGCAAGTCCCCGTCGGGCGAGCTGCAAGGCTTCGACATCGACGTGGGCAACGCCGTGTGCAAGAAGATGAACGTCAAGTGCATGTGGGTGGAGAACGACTTCGACGGCCTGATCCCCGCCTTGCAGGCGCGCAAGTTCGACGTGGTCAACTCGGCCATGAACATCACGGAGAAGCGCAAGCAGATCATCGACTTCACGCCGCCGATCTACGTCGTGCCGATCCAGCTGGTGGCGCGCAAGTCGGCGCGCCTGCAGCCGGTCGCGGAGAGCCTGAAGGGCAAGAGCATCGGCGTGATGCGCGGCACCACGCAGGAAGCCTTCCTGCAGAAGCACTGGGCCAGGTCCGGGGTGGAGGTGGTGTCCTACCAGGACCAGGCCCAGGTGTTCGCGGACCTGGTCGCCGGCCGCATCGACGGCGCCGTGCAGGAATCCCAGACCGCTCTCGACGGCCTGCTGGCCAAGCCGGAGGGCCGCGAGTTCGACTTCGCCGGCGCGCCGCTGGTCGATCCGGCGACGCTTGGCGTCGGTTCCGGCATGGGCATCCGCAAGGGTGACGATGCGTTGCGCGAGAAGCTGCTGGCGGCCCTGGCGGCCTTGAAGCAGGACGGCACCCTGTCCGCGCTGTCGATCAAGTACTTCAAGCGCGACATCATCGCCAAGGACTGACGCGTCGCCGGCGATGACAGCGTCGCCGGCGATGACGGATCCGGTGCAAGCGCAATGAACGGGGGAACGGGAGTGGATGCGGAAGTGCTAGTGGTCGGCGCCGGCATTGTCGGTGTCAGTGTGGCGGTGCACCTGGTGCAGCGCGGGCGGAAAGTCATGCTGCTCGACCGGCGCGGTCCCGGCGAAGAGACCAGCCACGGCAATGCCGGGCTGATCGAGCGGGCGTCGGTCGTGCCGTACGGCTTCCCGCGCGACCTGGCTACCTTGCTGCGCTATGCCGGCAACGGGCAGACCGCGCTGCGCTACGACTGGCGCGCCCTGCCGACCTTCCTGCCGTGGCTGGCGCGCTACTGGCGCGAGTCGGCCCCCGCGCGGCTGGCGCGCGCCAGCCGCGACATGCTGCCGCTGATCGCGCACAGCGTGATCGAGCATGACCGCTTGATCGAGCGTGCGGGGCTGTCGGCACTGGTCAAGCCGGGCGGGTGGATGGAAGCCTTCCGCACCGAGGCGGCGTTCCAGGGCCGCCTGGCGGTCTGCGAGCGCCTTGCCGCCGCGCATGGGCTGGCGATGCGGGCGCTGGACCGGGACGGCCTGCAGCGCGCCGAAGCGGGGCTGGGCCCCGGCTTCATCGGTGCCATCCATTGGATGGACCCGAAGAGCGTGGTGGACCCCGGGCAGCTGACGCGCGGCTACGCCAGGCTGTTCCAGTCGCTGGGTGGAACGCTGGCCACGGGCGAGGCGACGCAGATCGCGCACCGCGGCGGCACCTGGCGGGTGCATACCGCCGGCGGGGAGCTGGCCGCCCGCGAGCTGGTGATCGCGCAAGGTCCGTGGTCGATGGAACTGATCGGTCCGCTGGGCTACCGCATCCCGCTCAAGGCCAAGCGCGGCTACCACATGCACTACGCGGTGGCGTCCGGAGCGACCCAGAGCGTGCCGATTGCCGACTGCGAGATCGGCTACGTGGTCGCGCCGATGCAGCGGGGACTGCGGCTGACCACCGGCGTGGAGATCGCGCGGCCGGGCAGCGCGCCGAGCCCCATCCAGCTGGCGCGCGCGGAAGGGTGGGCGCGCGATGTCTTCCGGCTCGGGCGCCGCCTCGACGACGCGGCATGGATGGGGGCGCGGCCGTGCACGCCGGACATGCGTCCTGTGATCGGCCCCGCCGGACGCCATCCGGGACTCTGGTTCGCCTTCGGGCACAACCACCACGGCCTGACGCTCGGGCCGGCGAGCGGGCGGCTGCTGGCGGAGATGATGACGGGCACCGGGCCCTATGTCGATCCGCGCCCCTACAGTCCGGCGCGCTTTGGCTGAAGCCGCCGGACCAGCACGGGATGGCCCGGCCGGACCGGGACCATCGGGACCATCGGGATCATCAGGATCATCAATCAGGGCCACGGATCGCCGAGCGGGATCCGGCGGCGGGAGGAGTCGACGATGTTGCAAGGATATGGCTGGGTGATCGCCTTGGGCACCTGGCAGACCATCAAGCTGGCGCTGCTGTCCCTGGCGCTGGCGATCGCGCTGGGCCTGCTCGGCGCCAGCGCCAAAGTGTCGAGGTTCGCGGCATTGAACCGGATCGCCTCGTGCTACACCACGCTGGTGCGGGGCGTGCCCGACCTGGTGCTGATGCTGCTGCTGTTCTACAGCATCCAGATGTGGGTCAACCAGCTGACCGACCATCTCCAGATGGAGCAGTTCGACATCGATCCCTTCTTCGCCGGGGTGATGACGATCGGCTTCATCTACGGGGCCTATTTCACCGAGACCTTCCGTGGCGCCTTCATCGCGGTGCCCGCAGGGCAGATCGAGGCCGGCGTGTCGGCCGGCATGAGCGGCTTCCAGGTGTTCCGCCGCATCCTCTTTCCCCAGATGATGCGCTTCGCGCTGCCGGGCATCGCCAACAACTGGCAGGTGCTGGTCAAGGCGACCGCGCTGGTCTCGCTGATCGGGCTGTCGGACCTGGTGAAGGTCGCGCTGGACGCGGGCAAGAGCACCTTCAGCATGTTTCATTTCATTCTCGTCGCCGCGGTCATCTACCTGGCGCTGACGTCCATTTCCAACCTGGTGCTGGCCTGGCTGGGCAAGCGCTATTCCGCCGGCGTGAGGGAGGCGAAGATCTGATGGAAATCCTGCAGGAATACTGGAGGGCCTACCTCTACTCCGATGGCGCGAAGATGACCGGACTGGCCATGACGCTGTGGCTGCTGGTGCTGTCGCTGCTGATCGGCTTCCTGGCGGCGGTGCCGCTGGCGGTGGCGCGTGTCTCCACCCATCGCGCGCTGTCGATGCCGGTCAGGCTGTACACCTACCTGTTCCGCGGCACGCCGCTCTATGTCCAGCTGCTGCTGATCTACTCGGGGGTCTACGGGCTGTCGCTGGTGCGGGAGGTGGACGTGCTGAACCACTTCTTCCGCAATGGCTTCAATTGCGCCGTGCTCGCTTTCGGCCTGAACACCTGCGCCTACACCACGGAGATCTTTGCCGGCGCGATCGCCAGCACGCCGTATGGCGAGGTGGAGGCGGGCAAGGCCTATGGCATGTCGCGCTGGACGCTCTACCTGCGCGTCATCCTGCCGTCGGCATTGCGGCGCGCGCTGCCGAACTACGGCAACGAAGTCATCCTGATGCTGCACGCGACCTCGGTCGCCTTCGTCGCCACGGTGCCGGACCTGCTCAAGGTGGCGCGCGATGCCAACGCGGCGACGTATCGATCGTTCGAAGCCTTCGGGCTGGCCGCCGTGCTGTACCTGGCGGTCTCGCTCGCCATCGTCCACCTGTTCCGCAAGGCGGAGCACAAATGGCTGGCCTTCCTGCGGCCGGCGGCAAAGCAACCATGACATCCTTGGCCATGAAGTCGATCCACGAATCCTCTGCCCTCCGCCAGGGCGCGGCAGCCGCAGCCAGCGGCCTCACCGGCGTCGGCGGCGTCGGCGCGGCGCTGACCGCCACCGACATCCACAAGAGCTACGGCAGCCACCAGGTGCTGTCGGGCGTTTCGCTGCAGGCGGATCCCGGCGACGTGATCTCCATCATCGGTTCGAGCGGCTCCGGCAAGAGCACCTTCCTGCGCTGCATGAACTTCCTCGAACAACCGGACGCGGGGCAGGTCGTGGTCAACGGGGAGGCCGTGAAGATGCAGCCCGGCAAGGACGGACGCATGTGCGTCACCGATCCCCGCCAGCTGCGCCGACTCCGCACGCGTCTGTCGATGGTGTTCCAGCACTTCAACCTGTGGTCGCACATGACCGTGCTGGAGAACGTGACCGAGGCGCCCCAGCACGTGCTCGGCGTGAAGAAGAAGGAAGCGCTCGAATGGGCCGCGCATTGCCTGGACAAGGTGGGCCTGACGCCGCAGGCCATGCGCGCCTATCCGGCCCACCTGTCCGGCGGCCAGCAGCAGCGCGTGGCGATCGCGCGGGCGCTGGCCATGAAGCCGGACGTGCTGCTGTTCGACGAGCCCACCTCGGCGCTCGATCCCGAACTGGTGGGCGAGGTGCTCAAGGTCATGCAGCAGCTTGCCGCCGAGGGGCGGACCATGGTGGTCGTCACGCACGAGATGGGATTCGCCCGCTCGGTCTCGACCCAGGTCATGTTCCTGCACCAGGGCAAGGTCGAGGAGGCCGGCCGGGGAGAGGCGCTGTTCGCCGACCCGCAGTCGGCGCGCCTGCGCCAGTTCCTGTCGAACAACCTGAAGTAAGGACCGCGCCGGCGCTTTCCTCCGGGGCACCGGAGCGGCCGGCCTTGCCGGCCATCCCCGCGCCATCAGGTATCGTTCCGGTTTCGGCCGCCTGCCGGGCGGCCGCTGCGCGGAATCGATCTGGGGGAGTGATGAAGAGGGCGAAGGACACAACCAGGAAAGCCATGCTGCTCAAGCGCTATGCGCCGATCGCGGACAGCATCGCCACGCTGTTTTTTCCCTATGCGGAGGTGGTCATCCACGATACCGTCGACCGGCAGGTGATCCATATCGCCAACAACCTGTCGCGACGTGAAGTGGGCGATGATTCGGCGATCGACGAGCTCGACATCAACGCCCGCAAGAAGATCTACGGTCCCTACGAGAAGATGAACTGGGACGGGCGCCGCATGCGCTCGATCAGCGTCACCATCGACGCCGAGGACGGCCATCCGGTCGGGGTCATGTGCATCAACTTCAATATCGCCGTGTTCGAGGACATCGGCGCGGCGCTGGAGCTGTTCGTCAAGGGCATCGGTGTGGCCTCGCGTCCGGTGGACCTGTTCAAGGACGACTGGCAGGAGCGTATCAATATCTTCCTGCACGAGTGGTTGCAGAAGCGGCAACTGGCGCTGAACAGCCTGAACCGCGACCACAAGCGCGAACTGGTGGAGGCGCTGTACCTGGAAGGCGCCTTCAACGGCAAGAGCGCGGCGAATTATGTGGCGACCATCCTCGGCATGGGGCGCGCCACCGTCTACAAGCATTTGAAAGGGCTGCGGGACGGCTCGGAGCCCGAACTGTAAGAGGCGAGGCCGCTGGGCCGCCTCGATCGAGTGCCCGCCGGCGACGCGCGTCGGCGGCGGGCAGGAACCGCAACGCATGGAGAAGACAATGAGTGAAACGGCCTACGACCGCCTGGCGGCATTGGGCATCGTGCTGGACCCGGTCAAGGTGACGGGGGCCGCATTCGAGATGGCTGCGCGTACCGGCAACACCGTGTTCGTATCCGGCCATATCGCCCGCAAGGACGGAGGAGCCTGGGTCGGCAAGCTGGGCAAGGACGTCGGCACGGAGGAGGGCCAGGCAGCGGCCCGGGCGGCCGCCCTCGACCTGGTCGCCACCCTGCATGCCTTTCTCGGCGACCTGGGCCGCGTCACGCGCATCGTCAAGGTGATGAGCCTGGTGAACTCGACGGAGGACTTCACGGAGCAGCACATCGTGACGAATGGCGCCTCGGCGCTTCTGCTCGACGTCTTCGGCGAGCGGGGACGCCACGCGCGCAGTGCCTTCGGCGTCGCGCAACTGCCGATGGGAGCCTGCGTCGAGATCGAGATGGTGGTCGAGGTGGCGGACGCCTAAGCCCCGCGCGCCGGGCCTTCGGCGGCGCCAGCCCGGCGTTTCCCTTGTCCTGTGCGGCCCGTCCTGGCCGCATTCCCCCCTGCCTGTCCTGCCGTTCCCCCGAGGCGGGCCGCTCCGGCCGCCTCAGGGGAAACCACTATTTGACATCCATTCAAATAACGTCGATATTTGACAGCATATCAAATAGAGCGTGACGCCGACTTCCACGGCGCAGGCCGTGCCGGATCCTGGCGCGGGCAGCGATGAGGCCGCTGGTGTCGTCTGTCGGCGACGCTGACGCGACTTCAGCGCGACTTTATTTGAGACTGTATCAAATCACGCCGGGCCGATGGGGCCGCGGCATCCAGAACCAAGGAGACGGCATCGTGACAGAGCAGGACAAGGCCCAGGTGACGGCGGGGATGCGCGGCGCATCCTGGGATGCGCGGCTGATGACACGCCCCTACCAGATGGTGCCGTATGCCTTGAGCACCGCCGACGGGCAGCGTACGCTGGGATTCCTTTTCACCGTCACCGGCAAGGAGCGCACCGTGGTCTCGCTGATGCATCCGCGCGAGATGGCGATCACGCACTATCTCGTGCCGTTCGTGCTGGACGCCGGCTGTGCCTGCTGGGTGCAGGGGCCGCGCTCGATCGGCAACGACCTGCGGCTGGAGCACGAGATCGCCCTGCTCGACGTGGCGGCGGGCATGTCGCACCTGCGCGACCTCGGCTACGAGCGCATCGTGCTGCTCGGCAACTCGGGCGGCGCGGGCCTCTACACCTTCTACAACCAGCAGGCGCTGACGCCGCGCGAGCTGCGCATCGCGCGCACGCCGGCGGGCCGGCCGACCCTGCTGGGCGAAGTGCACATGCCGGAGGTGGACGGCATGATCCTGGTGTCGCCGCATCCCGGCCAGGGCAAGCTGCTGATGAGCGGCCTCGACGCCTCGGTGGTCGACGAGCAGGATCCGATGCGTGCCGACGCGGCGCTGGACCCGTTCGCCGCGGCCAACGGCTACGACGCGCAGACGGGGCAGGCGCGCTATGCGCCCGGGTTCGTCACGCGTTACCGCGAGGCGCAGGCGGCGCGCGTGGCGCACATCGACGCGCATGCGCGTGCCTTGCTGCAGGCCAAGCAGGAGGCCCGCCAGCGTGTCAAGGCGGGCACTGCGAGCGAGCTGGAGCACCGCGTCGCCGCGCACGCACCGGTCTTCACCGTGTGGCGCACCGATGCCGACCTGCGTGCCTGGGATACCACGCTCGACCCGTCGGACCGCAAGCCCGGTTCGCTGTGGGGCAGGGACCCCTTCGTTTCCAACTGGGGCAGCGTGGGGTTCGCGCGCGTGGTGACGCCCGAATCGTGGCTGTCGACGTGGTCGGGGCTGTCGTCGAACGCCTCGCTGGACAAGACGCTCGGCAGCCTGCACCAGCCGACCCTGCTGATCGAGTACACCGGCGACCAGTGCACCTTCCCGGCCGAGATCCGCGCCATCTACGAGCAGATCCCCGCCGCCGACAAGCGCCACCTGCGCGTGCGCGGCAACCATCACGGCATGGCGCTCGGCCGCGACGAAGAGCCGGGCCAGCGCGTGGCCGGGCGGCATATCGTGGAATGGCTGCGCGAGACCATGGTTTAGGGCCGGTGTGCCGCCACGCCCCGGCGGGGCCATCGACCGATCGAGACACCGAAAACGACAGACAGAGGTAGACAGACATGCAGCAGATCGACAGCGTCAGGCCATCCGTGCTCCTGGAGGGGGTCCGCTATCCGGACGAGGCGCGCCTGCGCCGCTACATGGAACAAGGCGTGCTGAACCGCGAGACGCTCGCCGGCGGCTTCCGGGACGCCTTCCGCACGCACGCCGGGCGCCTGGCCCTGGCGGGCCCGGAGGGCGAGTACAGCTACGCCCAGCTCGACGAGGCCACCGACCGCCTGGGCGCGGCCCTGCTCGCGCTCGGCATGCGCCCGCTGGACCGCGCCATCTTCCAGTGCGGCAACTGCAACGAGCTGCTGCTGACCTTCTTCGCCTGCCTGAAGGCCGGCGTCATTCCGCTGTGCTCGCTGCAGGCCTTCCGCAAGCTGGAGATCGGCTACCTCGGCAATCTCTGCGAGGCCCGCCTGCACTTCGTGCAGGGCGACGATCCCAAGTTCGACGACGTCGCCTTCGCCGAGTCGATGCAGCAGGAGGTCGGCAGCCTCGCCTTCATCCTGCAGGCGCGCGGGCAGCGGCGCGGCCGCGCCGTGCTGCTGCAGGACCTGATCCGCGACATGCCGCTGGAGGCGGCGCGCGAGCGCCTCGCCGCGGTGCGCCACGAGCCCTTCCAGGTGGCGGTGTTCCAGCTCTCGGGCGGATCGACCGGGGTGCCCAAGATCATCCCGCGCTTCCACAACGAGTACCTGTACAACATGCGCGCGGTGGCCGCGTTCAACGGCTACACGCAGGAGGATGTGCTGTTCTTCCCCACGCCCTACCTGCACAACCTCAATATGGGCTGCTTCTTCGGCCCCTTCCTGCTCAGCGGCGCCACCGTGACGGTGTCGCCCGACATCGGCGAAGTGAACCTGCAGGGACTGGTGCGCGACTATGCGCCCACCTGGTTCGGCGTGGCGGGCCCGATCCTGATGCGCATCGCGCCGGAGCTGGCCAAGGGCGATGCGCAGGCGCGCGCGCGCCGCAACTTCATCGCGCCGAAGAACGCCACCAACCTGACCCGGCTGACCGGCTCGCCCACCCGCCATATCTTCGGCATGACCGAGGGCGTGATCATGTTCACCCGCCCCGACGACGCGCCGGAAATCCGCGACGCTTCGGTCGGGCGGCCGGTGTGCGCGCAGGACGAGGTACGCATCGTCCATCCGGGCACGGAGGACGAGGTCGCC
Source organism: Cupriavidus sp. USMAHM13 (assembly GCF_001854285.1). Taxonomy (NCBI): domain Bacteria; kingdom Pseudomonadati; phylum Pseudomonadota; class Betaproteobacteria; order Burkholderiales; family Burkholderiaceae; genus Cupriavidus; species Cupriavidus sp. USMAHM13. The sequence continues at coordinate 463,057 of NZ_CP017752.1, read as the reverse complement.
GACGGCGAGGTCGGCGAGGCGCTGTTCCGCGGTCCCTACACCATCCGCGGCTACTACAAGTCGGAGCAGGAAGACGTGCACCGCTTCACCGCCGACGGCTTCTACCGCTCCGGCGACCTGATGAGCTCGCGCGTGGTCGACGGCCGCCGCTACTACTTCTTCTGCGGCCGCATCAAGGACGTGGTCGATCGCGGCGGCGAGAAGATCAACGCCGAGGAGCTGGAGAACGTGATCCAGGAACACCCGGCCGTGCTGGCCTGCGCGGTGGTCGGCATGCCCGACAAGGTGTACGGCGAGCGCGTCTGCGCCTTCATCATTCCCAAGCCGGCCGCGCCGGCGCCGACCCTGCCCGTGCTGACGCAGTTCCTGCAGGAAGCCGGTCTGGCCAAGTTCAAGTGGCCCGAGCGCCTGGAGGTGATCACGGAGTTCCCGCTGACCGCGTCCGGCAAGTTGAGCAAGGTGCTGCTGCGCCAGCGCATCGTCCAGGTGCTGGAGGCCGAAGCCCCCACCGCCTCCACCGCCCCCACCTCCACCGCCACCGCCTCTGCCATCACTGAAGGAAAGTGAGATGACCCAAGCCACGATTCCGTCCGACCTCCCCGTCCTCGCCCTGCACGGCGTGCACCATACCGCGCGCCCGACCTGGAAGCTTGCCGAGACCGTGCAGTTCTACCGCGACCGGCTCGGCCTGCCGCTGGTGCATGCGATCTCCGCCAAGGGCTGGGGGCCGGACAACCATGCCGACTTCCTGCACTTCTTCTTCGACAGCGGCAACGGCAGCACCATCGCCTTCTTCTACTACATCGGCACCGAGCGGCCCGACTGGCTGGCCGTGCGCGAGCACTACCAGGACCGCGCCACCCACACCGCCTGGCGCGTGCGCGACGAGGCCGAGCTGCTGGCCTGGCGCCAGCGCGCGGAGGCGGCCGGCATCCCGGTGCGCTACCAGATCCGCCACGAGGTGATCGAGTCGATCTATTTCAACGATCCGAACGGCTACCCGATCGAGATCACCTGGCAGATGCGGCCGTTCGGCACGGCCGACCGCGAGGACGCCGCGCGCACCATCGAGGCCGCGATCGAGCTGGAGCAGGCCGGGCGCGACGGCGCCGGCTTCGACTCGATCGAGCCGGTGTGGCAGCGCAAGGGCAGTCGCATCGATCCGGGACCGGAGGCCGGCACCGATGCCGGCACCGGCGCGGCCGCCGGCGCGCCGCAGCGCGCCTCGATCTACGTGCTGGACGTGCCCGAGTTCGCCGCCCTGGTCGAGGCCGCGCGGCACAGCGAGGGCTATGCCACCACCCGCCTCGCCAACGGCTACGTGCGCATCGACGGCAACCCCGGGCTGCGCTTCCAGCGCAAGGCGCTCGGCTTCAAGCCCGCGGTCTGGTACGGCGCGCTGACCGGCGGCCTGCGCGGTTCGATCCAGCAGTTCGACATGGACGCGCTGGTGGTCACGGCGGGAGAGCCGGCATGAAGATCGCAATCATCGGCGGCGGCCCCTCGGGCCTGTTCCTCTCGATCCTGCTCAAGGAGCGCATGGCCGGCGTCGAGATCGACGTCTACGAGCAGAATCCGGAAGACGCCACCTTCGGCTTCGGCGTGGTGCTGGCCGATACCGGGCTGTCCAACCTGCGCGCGGCCTCGCCGGTGGTGGTCGACGAGCTGGCGCAGGCGATGCGCTTCAGCGACCGCCATTCCATCGTCTGCCACGAGCATCCGATCACGATGAAGCGCCCGGGCGCGGGTGGCGGCGCCATTCCCCGCATCCGCCTGCTGGCCATCCTGCAGGCCAGGGCGCGCGCGCTGGGCGTGCGTATCGCCTTCCAGCAGCGTATCGAGGACTTCGACGCGCTGCAGGCCGACCTGGTGGTCGGTGCCGACGGCGTCAACTCGCGGCTGCGCGCCGCCCACGAGGATGCCTTCGGCACCACCCGCCGCCACCTGAGCAATCATTTCGCCTGGTATGGCGTCGAGAAGCCGTTCCCGAACCCCGCGCTGGTGTTCCGCAAGCACGACGGCGGCTACTTCGTCGCGCACTACTACCCGTACTCGGACACCATGAGCACCTTCGTGGCCGAGTGCGATCACCAGACCTGGCTGGACTTCGGCATGGAAGCGATGACGGACGCGGCGCGCCAGGCCCTGTTCGAGACCGTGTTCGCGCCGGAGCTCGGCGGCTACCGCCTGGTCTCGAACAATTCGGCGTGGCGCCAGTTCCCTGTCATCGTCAACCAGACCTGGCACGCCGGCAACAAGGTCCTGATCGGCGATGCGCTGACCAGCGCCCACTTTTCGATCGGCTCCGGCACGCGCATCGCCATGGAAGACGCGATGGCGCTCGCCGATGCCATCGTCGCACACCCGCACGATGTGCCGGCGGCACTGCAGCAGTACGACGACGTGCGCCGCCCGCAGAAGGCCAAGCTGATCAGCGCTTCGGAAGCCTCGTACAACTGGTACGAGCGCATCCGCGAGTGGATGGAACTGCCGACGCCGCACGAGTTCGTCTACCGCTTCATGACGCGCACCGGCCGCGTCGACCTGCAGCGCCTGCAGGCCCAGTTCCCCAATCTGATGGCGGAACTGGCCGCGGGCGGCGTGGCCGGCCTGGCGGCGGAGCAGCCATGATGCGCGCCACCGAGTATGTGCTGAGCGAGCGCCCCTTCGTCGTACGCCGCACCGTGCGCTGGGGCGATTGCGACCCGGCCGGGGTGGTCTATACCGGCCGCTTCACCGACTACCTGCTGGGTGCCGTGGGCCTCTTCACCGACCACCTCGCGGGCGGCGGCGGGCGCCTGGGCGCGGCGCATGGTGTGGGCACGCCGTGCAAGGCGATGCGCTTCGAGTTCATCGGCACGCTCTGGCCGGACGATGTCATTGATATCGCGTGTTCGGTGCAGGCCATCCGCACGCGCTCCTTCGACCTGCGCTGCGTGGCGCGGCGGCCCGATGGCAGCCCGGTCTTCGACGCCATCTTCTCGCCGATCTGCGTGCGGCTGGACGAACGGGTCGGCACGCCGATCCCGGACTCGCTGCGCGCGGTGCTGGCCGGGTGGCTGCAGCCGCCGTCGCCGGCGTCATCCGGGTCCTCCGCGTCATCCGCGTCCCCCGCATTCCCCTGAACCCCGGCCGCCGAGGCAATACGTCATGCAATACCGAATCGGGCAGATCGTGCCCAGCTCCAACATCACCATGGAACGGGAGATCCCGGCCATCTTCGCTGGCCGCATGCGCACGCGGCCCGAGCGCTTCTCCTTCCACGCCAGCCGGGTGCGCATGCACCGGGTGGTGGCCGAGGAACTGGAGCGGATGAACCGCGACATGGGGCGCTGTGCCCTGGAACTCGCCGACGCGCGCGTCGACGTGATGAGCACGGCCTGCCTGGTCGCCACCATGTGCATGGGCCGGGGCTACCACCGCCAGGTGGTCGACGACCTGTCCGCCGCCCTCGCCGGCGAGCCGCATGCGCCGGCCATCATGACCTCGGCCGGGGCCCTGGTGGAGGAACTGAAGGACTTCGGCGCGCGCCGCATCGCGCTGCTGGCGCCCTACAGCGACGCCCTCACGCACACCGTGGTCGACTACATCGAGGCGGAGGGCATCGAGGTCAAGGATGCCGTCAACTTCTCCATCCTCGATAACCTGGAGGTGGGCGCGCGCGATCCCATGCAGTTGCTGGACGATGTGCGCCGGCTCGACGTGGCCGGCGTGGACACCGTGGTGCTGTCGGCCTGCGTGCAGATGCCGTCTTTCGCCGCCATCGAGCAGGCGCAGGCCATGCTGGGCATCCCGGTCACCTCGACCGCGGTCTGCACCGCGCGGCAGATGATGCGCCGCCTCGGCATCGAGGCGGTGGCGCCGGCCGCCGGCGCCTACCTCGGCAGCCGCGCGGGCCTCGGCTGAGGCAGCGCCGGCCTTCCGCTTTTCCCCCGGGGCATGCGCCCGCAGAGGCGTGCCCGACCATCCTGGAGACAACACCCATGCAGCCCCCGAACGATACCCGGCCGCCGGCCGGCAAGTGGACCTATGCCGCCGTCATCCTCGGCGCGGCACTCGGCATGCTGGCCGGCTACGCACCGCTCTTCAACGCGACGGCCGGCGTCTTCGTGCGGCCGCTGGCCGCCGAGTTCGGCTGGGGCCGCTCGGAGGCCTCGCTGTCGTACGCGGCGTCGATGTTCGGCCTGGCGGTGGTCAGCCCGCTGGTCGGCTCGCTGATGGACCGCTTCGGCATCCGGCGCGTGATCGCCTGTTCGGCGGTGGTGTTCGGCCTGGCCACGGCGGCCATGGCGCTGCAGAACGGCAGCAAGGCGCTGTGGGTCTGGCTGTCGGTGCTGGTCGGCGTGTCGGGGGCGGCCACCTCGGTGCTGGGCTACCTCGCCGTGCTGCCGCAGTGGTTCGACCGCCGCCTGGGCCTGGCGCTGGGCCTGGCCATGTGCGGCCTGGGCGCGGGCACCGTGCTGATGCCGATGAGCGCGCAGTACCTGGTCACGGCGCACGGCTGGCGCGCTGCCTACGCGACGCTGGGCGGCGGCACCATCGTGCTGTCGCTGCTGGCCTGCGCGCTGCTGCGCGAACGGCACGTGCCGACGCGCGCCGCGGGCGGGCCTTCCGCCGCGGCGGACGGCATGACGCTGGGCCAGGCCCTGCGCAGCTACCGCCTGTGGGCGATCTGGCTGGTCTTCGTGCTGGCTTCGTCCGCCACGCTGTCGCTGGGGCCGCACCTGCCGGCGATGTTCGCCGACCGCGGCTTCACGCCGGCCGAGGCTGCCCGCAGCGCCTCCACCGTGGGGGTGGGCCTGCTGGTCGGCCGCATCGCCACCGGCATCCTGATCGACCGCATCCACGCGCCGCTGGTCGCCGCGGTCTTCTTCGCCGGCGGGGCGCTGGGCATCCTGCTGCTGCGCGCGGGCGGGGACTACGGCACGCTGCTGCTGGCGACCACGCTGATCGGCCTGACCATCGGCGCCGAGGGCGACCTGATCTCCTACCTGGTGCGTTCCTACTTCGGCCTGCGCGCCTTCGGCACCCTGTTCGGCATCGCCTTCTCGGGCTACGGCTTCGGCGCCGTGATCGGCCCGGTCGGCCTGGGCGCCTGGTTCGACCGCCATGGCGACTACGCGCTGCCGCTGCTGGTGCTGCCGGCCATGCTGGGCGTGGCCGCGCTGCTGGTGCTGTCGCTGGGGCGCTACCGGCGCCCGGCGGCCCACGGCGCGGCGGGCGAGGTGGCGGTGTCCGCTTGAGCGGGCGGCACAGGGCAGGGCGGCACAGGGCAGGGCCGGCACGGCGGGCGGAGTAGAATTGGGACCGGCGCAATTTCCATCCGCATCCCGTCGATCCCCCGCTTCCCCACCATGTCCGCCGCACGCAAGCCCGCCGCCGCCCAACCCGCACCCGCACCCGCACCCATCCCGCGCCGGCGCGGCCGCCCGCCCAAGAGCGATTCGCCGATCGGCGCCGAGCCCATGCTCAGCCGCACGGCCATCCTGCAGCACGCCATCGCGCTGACCCGGACCATGCCGCTGGACCAGATCTCGATGGTCCAGCTGGCCAAGGACTTCGGCGTCGCGCCCGGCCTGATCCACTATTACCTGGGCGGGCGCGACAAGCTGGTGTCGGGTGTGCTCAACGACTACTACCGCATGCGCATGAGCCGCACGCCCGCGCTCAGCGGAGACTGGCGCGGCGACGTGGAGCGCATCGCGCGGCTGAGCTTCCAGGTGGCGCTGGAGAATCCGGGCGTCAGCATCTACGTGGCCTCGCACAACCGCTTCCGCCTGTTCCAGGACGTGGAGCCCGGCGAGACCGACTACGGCATGGAGTTCTTCAACCGGATGACGTCCGCCATCATGCAGGGCGGATTCAGTGCCGAGCAGGTCGCGCTGGCCTACCACCTGATCGCCCAGTACCTGGTCTCGACCAGCATGGCGGAAGCCTCGCGCCAGCTGCCGGCCTACCACCAGGCCTTCATCGAAGAGAAGCTGAGCCAGGTGCCGGCCGGGCAGTATCCCGGCGCGCGCTTCGTGGCCAAGGCCTTCTCGCGCCTGTCGTCGGAGACGGCCTTCGAGGAAGGGCTGCGTATCACGCTGGACGGGATCGAGGCCTGGCGCACGGCTGCCGCGGCGCCGAAGAAGCGCAAGGCCAAGGCGGCATAGCTTCCTTCTCCTGCTCTTCCCCCTCGCTTGCGCGCGAGGGCAGGGCTGCCGGCCCCCGGCGCCGCTTCCTGCGCGCGCCTGCGTTCAGCGATCGGTCGCTGCCATGAGTCCCCGCCGTTGAATTCTGCTACCGCCGGCTAGTGGTATCCACTTATTTGAGATGCTGGCAATTAATTTAGAATCCTTATTTGCTACCGTATCAAATAAAACGGAAGCGGACCGGCGCGAGCCCGGCCGCCGCGCCACGCGGCAGGCGGCAAGCGATGACAACGCAGTGATCCCTAGCGACCGATAGCGATCCGTAGCACCCCGGGGCCCGCCCTGTTGCCGGGATGCTCCAGCCCCCGATCTTCCCGACCCCCCGCAACACCCGTCACCACCCCATCGATAACACCAGGAGGAGAAAAATGAAAAAACGTCATCGCATCGCGGCCGCCGCGCTGCTGGCCTGTTTGGCCTGTGCGGGCGCCGCCAGCGCGCAGTCCGGCGTCACGCTCTACGGCGTGGCCGATGCCAGCGTCGAGTTCGTCAACCACGCGGGCACGGTGCCGACCGCCGCCAACGGCTTCAATTCCGGGCCCGCCAACCAGGTCGTGCGCCTGAACTCGGGCGGCCTGTCGGGCTCGCGCTGGGGCCTCCGCGGCGTCGAGGACCTGGGGCAGGGACTCAAGGTGAACTTCGTGCTGGAGAGCGGCTTCAATCTCGACACCGGCACCCTCCAGCAGAGCGGCCGGCTGTTCGGGCGGCAGGCCTTCGTCGGCCTGCAGAGCGCGACGCTCGGCCAGCTTTCGCTGGGCCGGCAGTACACCTCGCTGTTCGACAGCATGGCGAACTTCGTGCCGGCCTACTTCGCCACGCAGTATGAGCCGGTGGTGATGCTGACCGGCGCCAATTTCCGCGAGGACAACACCATCAAGTACAGCGGCACCTTCGGCGCCCTGACGGCCGTCGCGCACTGGTCGTTCGGCACCGGGCTGGCCCTGCCGCAGGTGGTGGCGGGCGGCGCCGCCATCGGCGGCAACGGCGAGAACCCGGGGCAGTTCCGCCGCGACAGCGCCTACGGCGCCGCGCTTACCTATGGCGCCGGCCCCTTGGCCGCGGCGCTCGGCTACGACCAGTTCAACCCGAGCATCGGCAGCGGCAGCGGCAGCTTCCGCAAGGCCGCCGCGGCGCTCAGCTACAGCTTCGGCCCTGCGCGCCTGATCGGCGGCTACCGCTGGGGACAGAACCAGGGCGTGACGGGCGCGGTGATCGGGCGCGACGACTACTACTGGGTGGGCGGCATCTACCAGGTCACGCCGGCCCTCAGCCTGACGCTCGAGTACGCCTACGACAACCTGAAGAACCTGTACGGCAACAGCGCGCTCGCCAACCCCTGGCAGCTCAACCTGATCGCCGGCTACAGCCTGTCGAAGCGCACCGATCTCTACTTCACCGCCGCCTACGCCAGGAACGCCGGACTGGCGCTGGACTCGGCGTCGATCGGCTTTGCCAACAGCCTGTCGCTGGGCAACAGCTACGCGCCGGCCAGCGGCCAGTCGTCGATGCTGGGCATGGCGGTCGGGATCCGCCACAAGTTCTGAGCGGCCGGACGCGGGCCGATGCGCACGCCGGAGGTGCCGTCCGGGTGGCCGCTCAGGCGGCTGCGCCGGCGTGCATCGGCACGGCGCCGGCTGCCTGCGGGAACAGCGGTCCCGCGGCGGGCGCGCCGGGCTGCTCCACCTCGTCCAGCAGCGGCGGGAAGTCCGTCGCGCGCAGCCACTGGGCCAGGAAGGTGCCCAGCGCTTCCAGCAACACGTCCGAACTCAGCCCCTGCACGCCGCCGAAGGAGGGCGCCACCACCAGCGTGGTGCCCTCGTGCTGGAAGATCTGCAGGCGGTGGGTGGTGTCGGCCGGCTGCAGCACGGCTTCGCTGCCCGCCACGTCCTGGAAGCCGAAGGCACGCAGGTAGTCGTGGCGATGGCGCTCGCCCAGGCACAGCAGCACGCGCGGGCGGTGGCGCTGGCGCAGTCCATGCAGGAAGCGGAAGCGTCCGCCTTCGCGGCACAGGCGCAGGAAGGCCGGCCGCGAGCGCAGCTCCGGCTGCTCGGCGAAGACCTTGGTCCACGGCAGGGCGGCATCGAGCCGCTCGGGCAGCGGGAACAGGTTCAGCTTGAATTCCCAGCCGCGCGGCGCATAGAGGTGGCGGTGGAAATAGTCGGGCGCCGACATCAGGCTGCGCCCGGGGGGCAGCGCCGCGGCACGCGCCGACGCCATCACCCGCGCGATGCGGTAGTGCGTCTGCCAGCGCGGCAGCAGGTGGGCATGGCGGCGGCGGTAGGCGGCATCCCACGCGTCCGGCTCGGGGCGGCCCTGCAAGGCCAGCGGCAATGGCATGCCGAGGAAGAGCGGCATGGCGTCGCAGATCCAGACCGCCGCCGCCGGATTGCCCCCTTCCATGCCGGCGAACGTCGAGAATGCGCGGTCCAGCGCTTCGCGATCCCACTCTTTGCGGCCCGGCGCCGCGCTCCTGTTGTGCTGCATGACTTCCCGCCCCCTGACGCTTGACCCTTGGCCCTGGACCCGGGATCGCGCGCCGTAGGCCGGCGCGTCGTCCCGTCGTTGTTCCGCCGTTCTGCTGTTCTGGCTTGCGGAGGCCGCGCGCTCGTGGATGGCGCAGCTTGTCCTCCGCGTTCCCTGCCCGGCGCGCAGGCACCGGACCGGTGCACGCCTGGCTGGCTCTTGCCGCGGGCGCCGGAGTGAGGGAAGCATGGGGAAGCATGCAATCCCATCGCCGGAGGGCTTGACCATGCGTCTCAGTTTCTGTGGCGGCGCCGGGGGAAAAAATGCGTGGGCGCTCTTGACAGCGCCGCGCCGATGCCGCTACGGTCGTCCGGCTATCCCGGCCGACATATGCCCCCATCCCATCCGGCCGCGCCACGTTCCATGCCGAATCATCCGATCTGGCCAGGCCATCCCGCGCCGGACGCCGAGCGCGTCACCTTCAGCTACTTCGACGTCGCGGGCGAGCCGTTCCACCAGCAGCTGCTGGCATGGCGCGGCCGCGTCGGACACGTGATGGATGTGCTGCCGCTGCGCGACCAGCTCGCGCAGCCCTTCCGCGGCGCCATCGCGCGCTACGACGCCGGCGGCATCGCCTTCACCGACTGCGTGACGGATACGCTGCAGATCGAGCGCACCATCGCCCGCATCTCGCGCGACAGCGTGCGCAGCTTCGCCTTCCACATCTTCCTGTCGGGCGGCACCGGGATCCTGTCGGGGCGGCGCGCCAGGCGCACCGACGCCGCCGTGGCCGACGGCATCCTCGGGCTCGATATGGACCAGCCCGTGCGCATGATCCGCCACGCCTGCCGCGTCATCACCCTCTTCGTGTCCGGCCAGGTGCTGGAGGACCTGCTGGTCGACCCGGCCACCATCCATGGCCGGGCGATCGGCGCCGACGTGCCGATCGCCCGGCTCATCATCGAGCGGTGCGCGGCCCTGGCGGGCCGCATCCGGCACATGCCGGCGGCCGAGGCGGGCTTCCATCTGCGTGCCATCGTCCGCCTGCTGGCCGAGGCCTACGGCCGGCAGGCCGGATTGCTCGGCAACGCGCGCGCGGTGGAGCGCGCGCAGATGTACGGCCAGGTGCTGCGGCATATCCGGCACCACCTGCACGAGGCCGAACTGTCGCCGGACAGCGTGCTGGATGCGCTGGGCCTGGCGCGCCCCTCGGTCTACCGGCTGTTCCAGCACGAGGGCGGGCTGGCCCGCTACATCCAGCGGCTGCGCCTGCGCCTGGCCGCGCACGAGCTGGTGGCCTTCCCGCAGATACCGGTCAAGGACATCGCCTACGCCTGCGGCTTCAAGACCCCGTCGGACTTCTCGCGCGCCTTCCGCCGCGCCTACGAGATGACGCCGCAGGAGCTGCGCATGCCGGCCGCCCCGGTCTGACCCGGGTGCCTGGTACTGCGCTCGGCCCACGAAGGCGCGCAGTGATGGAAAATGTGCCCGGATGTGTCTTGATCGCCGTGGTCGCGCCGCCCTTGCTTGCGCGAGGCCGGCCGACCCGCCGGCACCGGCCCTGGCCGTGCTGGCGGCGGCGCGCCTGCCGCTGCTGCCGACCGTGATCGTCGGCGTGGCCGCCGCAGGCGTGCTCCGGCATCTGCTCGGATACGGGACAACAAATAGGGATCACGAAAGCACCATGGATGCACCGCAACTCATCACCGAGGACCACTGGATCGACACCGCCCACGGACGCGTCTTCGCGCGCAGCTGGCAGGACGGGGATGCCGCCGCGGCCGGCCTGCCGCCCATCGTGCTGATGCACGACTCGCTCGGCTGCGTGCGCCTGTGGGGCACCTTCCCGGCCACGCTGGCGCGCCACAGCGGGCGCCGCGTGATCGCCTACGACCGGCCCGGTTTCGGCGAGTCCGAGGCACGCGCCGACCGGCTCGGCCCGGACTTCGTACGGGCCGAGTCCACCGAGGTCTTCCCGCGCCTGCGCGCGCAGCTTGGCATCGGGCGCTTTGTCGTGATGGGGCACAGCGTCGGCGGCGGCATGGCGACCTATTGCGCGGCGGCGGCCGGCGATGACTGCGAAGCCCTGGTCACCGAAGCGGCCCAGGCCTTCGTCGAAGAGAAGACGCTGGCCGGCATCCGCGATGCCAAGGTCCAGTTCGCCCAGCCCGAGCAGTTCCAGCGCCTGGCGCGCTATCACGGCGGCAAGACGCAGTGGGTGCTGGATGCCTGGATCGGGACCTGGCTGGGACCGGCCTTCGCCGACTGGTCGCTGGCGGACACGCTGCCGTCGGTGCGCTGCCCGCTGCTGGCCATCCACGGCAGCGAAGACGAGTACGGCTCCGACGTGCATCCGGACATGTTCACGCGCCTGGCCGGCGGGCCGGCGCAGATGGAGCTGATGCCCGGCACGCGCCACGTGCCCCATCGCGAACGCGAGCAGCAGGTGGCGCAGCGCATCGCGGCCTTCCTGGACGCCGTGCCCGGCATGCGGGCGGCGGCGCGCTGAGCGCAGCGCCGCGCGCCGGCTAGCGGGTGGGGCGCTGCCTGCCTTGGCGCGCCGTACGCGGCGGCCGCGCGCCGGAAGCGCCGGAAGCGCCGGCCGGCCCGATGCCGGCGGGCTCCCGCACCGGGTCCGGCGCTGCCGCCGCGCTGCGCTCGAGGAAGCCGACCAGCAGTTGCGCGGCGGGAGAGAGCAGGGCGACGTCGCGGAAGCAGATGGCGAAGCGGCGCCGTGCCCAGCCGTCGCGCAAGGGGATGATGCACAGCCCCAGCGCCGGCGCGACCTGCCGCGCGATTTCCGCCGGGAAGACGGCGATGCCCAGTCCGGCCCGCACGCAGCGCAGCGCGGCCTCGAAGGTGGACACCACGGCACGGTAGGCGATGCGCCGGCCGAGGATGGCGGCGTGCCGCTCCAGCATGGTCTGCACGGCCGTCTGCGCCGGCATGCCGACCTGGTCGAAGGCCAGTGTGTCCTCGAAGCGGCAGGCCTCCAGCCGTGCCAGCGGATGGGTGGCGGGCACCACCACGGCCAGGTGGTCGCTGCGGTAGGGCCGGGTCTGGAAGCCCTCCAGGTCGGCCGCATCCCAGCAGATGCCGAGCGGCGCCGAGCCTTCGCGCAGCGAGCGCACGATCTCCGTGCTGAGACTCTCCTCGATGGTGACGCCGATATCGCGGTGCTCCGGCTGGCGCAGGAAGGCGGCGATGTCGTCCGGCAGCGATTCCGCCAGTGACGAGGTGGTGGCGAGCAGCCGCACCTGGCCGCGCACGCCGGCGCCGTAGTCGGCCATGTCGCGCGCCACGCGGCCGGCGGCGGCCAGCATGGCGCGCGCGTGGGCCAGCACGATCTCGCCGGCAGGCGTCGGGATCACGCCGCGGCGGCGGCGTTCCAGCAGCGTGGCGCCCACCGTTTCCTCCAACTGTGCCAGCCGCTTGCTGATGGCCGAGGCCACGATGTGTTCCTGTTCGCCGGCGCGCGCCATATTGCGCGTCTCGCAGACGGCGACGAACAGGCGCAGGGTGGTGAGGTCGAGGTCTCGCATGGCGCAGGTGGGGAGTCCAGGGTTCCGGTCGGGAAGGCACGGGCCGGCAGCGGGCCGGGAGGATGCCGACCCGGCAACGTTACCGCCAGCCGAGGCCGCGGCGCAAGGCTTTCCATTTCGGAAAGTTATCGTGCGCAAATCATCGCTTCTCCAGGACAGCGGAAGGCCATAGAGTGAATCCCGTCGCTTCCCGCCGGGAAGCCCTCCCCACCGATTCCCGCTTCCCCGATTCCCGATTCCCGATTCCCGTTCCCCGTTCTCCGCCATGACCTCTACCTACCCCCGCCGCGCCGTGATCCGCGAGGTCGGCCTGCGCGACGGCCTGCAGAGCCTGCAGGCGATCCTGCCGACCGCGCACAAGAAGACCTGGATCGCCGCCGCGCACGCCGCCGGCCAGCGCGAGATCGAGGTCGGCTCCTTCGTGCCGGCACGCCGGCTGCCGCAGCTCGCCGACACCGCCGAGCTGGTGGCCTTCGCGCGTACCCTGCCGGGCCTGTCGGTCTCGGTGCTGGTGCCGAACCTGCGCGGCGCGCAGGACGCCATCGCCAGCGGCGCCGACCTGATGGTGGTGCCGCTCTCCGCCAGCCATGCCCACAGCCTGGCCAACCTGCGCAAGACCCCGGACGAGGTGGTCGCGGAGGTGGCCCGCATGCGCGCGGCGCGCGACGCGGCCGGTGCGCGCACGCTGATCGAGGGCGGGGTCGGCACCGCCTTCGGCTGCACCATCCAGGGCGCGGTCGATGCCGGCGAAGTGCTGCGCCTGATGCAGGCGCTGCTCGATGCCGGCGCCGACCGCGTCAGCCTTGCCGACACCGTCGGCTATGCCGACCCCGCCATGGTCGGCGCGCTGTTCGAACGGGCCCTCGCCATCGCCGGCGAGCGCCTGTGGTGCGGCCACTTCCACGACACGCGCGGGCTCGGGCTGGCCAATGTGCTGGCGGCACTGCAATGCGGCGTGACACGTTTCGACGCCTGCCTGGCCGGCATCGGCGGCTGCCCGCACGCGCCCGGCGCGAGCGGCAACGTCGCCAGCGAGGACCTGGCCTACATGCTGGGCAGCATGGGCATCGACACCGGCCTCGACATCGGCCGCCTGCTGTCCCTGCGTGCCGAGGTGGCCGGGTGGCTGCAGGGCGAGACGCTGCATGGCACGCTGGCGCGCGCGGGCCTGCCCAGGACCTTTGCCGCGGCGCCCGCGCGCGCGGCGGCCTGAGGAGAGACGCAATGGCCATCGACGAGCACGAAGACACCCTGGCGGCCGCTCGCGCCGGCAGGCCCGATGAGGCCGGCGCGCTGCCGCTCGCCGGCCTCCGCGTGGTGGAGTTCTCCCATATGGTGATGGGCCCCACCTGCGGCATGATCCTGGCCGACCTCGGCGCCGAGGTGATCAAGGTCGAGCCGCCCGGCGGCGACAAGACGCGCCGGCTGCCCGGCCTGGGCATCGGTTTCTTCCGCGCCTTCAACCGCAACAAGAAGAGCGTGGTGCTGGACATCACCACCGCCGCCGGACAGGCTGCCGCGATCGAGCTCGCCGGCCAGTGCGACGTGCTGCTGGAAAACTTCCGCCCGGGCCTGATGCAGGAGTTCGGCCTCGGCTACGAGGCGCTGTCGGCCCGCTTTCCCCGCCTCGTCTACGCCTCGCACAAAGGCTTCCTGCCGGGGCCGTACGAGAAGCGGCTGGCGCTCGACGAAGTGGTGCAGATGATGGCGGGCCTGTCCTACATGACGGGCCCGCCGGGACGCCCGCTGCGTGCCGGCGCCTCGGTCAACGACATCATGGGCGGCATGTTCGGCGCCATCGGCGTGCTGGCCGCGCTGCGCGAGCGCGAGCGTACCGGCCGCGGGCAGGAGATCCAGAGCGCGCTGTTCGAGAACTGCGTGTTCCTGGCCGCCCAGCACATGCAGCAGTTCGCCATGACGGGCGAGATCCCGCCGCCGATGCCGGCGCGCGTCTCGGCCTGGAGCGTGTACGACGTCTTCACGCTGGCCGGCGGCGAGCAGCTCTTCATCGGCGCGGTCAGCGACAAGCAGTTCATCACCTTGTGCAAGGTGCTGGGCCACCCGGAGCTGGCCACGCGCCCCGAGTACGCCGACAACGCCGCGCGCGTGGCCGTGCGCCCGCAACTGCTGGAAGCGCTGGGCGCCATCCTGCGGCACCACCGCGCCGAAGACCTGGCCCCCCGGCTGGAAGCGGCCGGGGTGCCCTACGCGCCGATCATGCGCCCGGACCAGTTGCTGGACGACCCCCACCTGGTGGGCAGCGGCGGGCTGGTGCCGATGCCGATGGACGACGGCAGCGTCGCCCCCACGGTGCTGCTGCCGCTGCTGATGGGCGGGCGCCGCCCTGGCGTGCGCCGCCCCTTGCCGAAGGCCGGCGAACACAACGCCGAACTCTTTCCCGGGCGCGCCGAGGCGTGCGGCGGCAGCTGAGCGCGCGGCGCCCCGTCGTCGAGCGCGCAGACAAGGCCACGACAGAGCCAGGACAAGACAAAACCCAGACCGGAGACAACCATGCACCAGCCCGACCCGCGTGCCCCCGCGCACGCCGACTCCCCCGCCCGGCCCGCCCGCCGCACCCTGCTGAAGCTGGCGGCGCTCGCCGCCGCCGCGGCCTGCCTGCCACCGGCGCCGGCCCTGGCCCAGGGCGGCAGGCCGCTCAGGCTGATCCTGCCGATCAGCGCCGGCTCGGGCGTGGACGTCATCGCGCGCGCCGCCGCCCCCGCGCTGGGCAAGGCGCTCGGGCAGCCGGTGGTGATCGAGAACCTGCCGGGCGCGGGCGGCATCACCGGCGCGGCGGCGGTGGTCAAGGCGCAGCCGGACGGCAACACGCTCGGCCTGGTGTCGAACAACCACGTCATCAATCCGAGCGTGTACCGCGCGATGCCCTTCGATGCCGTCAAGGACGTCACCGCCATCAGCGTGATCGGCGCCACGCCGCTGGTGCTGGTGGTCAATCCCAAGGTGCCGGCGAAGAACGTCAAGGAACTGGTGGCGCTGCTCAAGGCGAAGCCCGATGCCTACAACCTGGCCTCGTCCGGCAATGGCACCATCCTCCACCTGGCCGGCGAGATGTTCCTGGGCGAGGCGGGCGTCAAGGCCCACCACGTGCCCTACAAGGGCACCGGGCCGATGATCACCGACCTGCTGGGCGGCCAGGTCGAGATGGGCGTGGTGGCGCTGAACGCGGTGCTGCCGTACCTGAAGGCCGGCACGCTGCGCGCCATCGGCCTGTGCGGCCACGCCCGCTCGCCGGCGGCGCCGGACCTGCCGACCATCGCCGAACAGGGTTTGCCGCGCTACGACGTCGAGGGCTGGTTCGCCGTGATCGGCCCGCCCGGGATGAAGCCGGCCGACGTCCAGCGCATCCACGACGCCTTCGCCGCCGCCTTCACCAGCCCCGAGGTCGCCGACGCCATGAAGCGGCTCGCCACCGTGGTCGAGCCCGGCACGCCGGCTGCCGCGGCGAGCTTCTTCCGCGCCGAGGCCGAGCGCTATGCGCGCCTGGTCAAGGCCAGCCACGTGGTCGTCGAATAGACGGGCCGCACGACCCGCCGCGCTTCCCACATCCCGCAGCCCGCAGCCCGCAACCCGCAACCCGCAACCCGCAACCCGCAACCCGCAACCCGCAACCCGCAACCCGCAACCCGCAACCCGCAACCCGCAACCCGCAACCCGCAGCCCACACTACCCGACATGCCTCTCTACCGACTGGGCGGGCACGCGCCCGCCATCGCCGCCTCCGCCTACGTCGCCGCCGAGGCCACCGTGATCGGCCGCGCCGAACTGGCCGCGCAGGCCAGTGTCTGGCCCGGCGCGGTGATCCGCGCCGACAACGAAACCATCTGCCTGGGCGCTGGCAGCAATGTGCAGGAAGGCGCGGTGCTGCACACCGACCCCGGCTGTCCGCTGGACATCGGCGCGGGCGTCACCATCGGCCACCAGGCGATGCTGCACGGCTGCACGGTGGGCGATGGCAGCCTGGTCGGCATCCAGGCGGTGATCCTGAACCGCGCGGTGATCGGCGCCGAGTCGCTGGTCGCCGCCGGCGCGCTGGTGACGGAAGGCAAGGCCTTTCCGCCGCGCTCGCTGATCCTGGGCTCGCCGGCCAAGGCGGTGCGCACGCTCAGCGACGAGGAGGTGGCGAACCTGCGCGCCAATGCCGAGGACTATGTGCGGCGGGCGCAGGCCTACCGCACGGAGCTGGAGCGGATCGGCTGAGCTCCCGCACGCCGGTGTCCGGAGCCAACGGATGCCAGGCCCAGGCCACTAGCCGCTAGCCTGCCGAGCGCTTCAAGCGCATCGAGACCGAGAAGCTCTCGGCCGGATGCACGGTGACCGAGACCTCGAAGGTCTCGCCGGCCGCATCCATGTAGCGGCGCACGATCTTCAGCACGGCGGCGCCCGGTTCCAGTTGCAGGGCCTGCGCGATGCGCGCATCGGCCAGCGTCGAGGCGCGCACGTCCTGCTGGATCTCCGCGATCTGGCGCGCGTAGCGCGACTCGATCAGAGCGCTGACCAGCTTGTCCGGCGAGCGCCGGACCTCCTCGCCGATTTCCTCGTAGGCGGGATCGATGTAGACATCGGTCCAGGCCATCGGCGCCGTCCGCGCGCCTTCGCGCAGGCGCACGCTGGCAATGCGCAGCCAGGGCGTGCCCTCGGCGCAGCCGATCTCGCGCGCGGCTTCCCCCGCCACCGCCACCGTCTCCACCGCCTGCACCACGCGCAGGTGCTCCGCGCCGAACTGCACCAGGTCGTCCACCGAGGCGAGCGTGGGGCGGAACACGGCCTTCGGCCGCGTCGCCTCGACGCGTGTTCCCACGTTCTTGCGGCGCGACACCAGCCCCAGTTCCTGCAGTTCCTGCAGCACCGCGCGGATGGTGTAGCGGCTGGCCTGGAACTGCTCGCACAGCTCGAATTCCGTCGGCAGCAGCGTGCCCACCGGGAGGCGTCCCGTGGTGATCCCGTCCAGCAGTTGCCGGGTGATGTCCGCCGAATTGCTTTTGCTCATCTGTGTTGTCTACGTCACCAAAAGATGCGGGCGGGTTAACCCCCATGGCGCCGATATGTTCGAACATATTTAATGTCGAATATGTTCGAACATATTAGCGAACCCGTCCCGACCCTACAAGGTAGCACCATGTCCACCTACTCCATTCCCGCCGCCAGCACCGTCATCGACTCGGCACTGTTCCGTGACGCCTTCGGCACCCAGGCGATGCGCCAGATCTTCTCCGACGGCGCGCTGGTGCAGCGCTACATCGACGTCGAGGTCGCGCTGGCCAAGGCCGAGGCGCGCGTCGGCGTGATTCCCGCCGAGGCCGCCGCCGTCATCGCCAGTGAAGCCCGCATCGAGCGCCTCGACTTCGAGCACATGCGCGAGGAGACCGACATCGTCGGCTACCCGATCCTGCCGCTGGTGCACCAGCTCGTGGCCATGTGCGGCGAGGCGGGCCGCTACGTGCACTGGGGCGCCACCACGCAGGACATCATGGATACGGCGGTGGCGCTGCAGGTGCGCGACGCGCTCGACAGCATCGACGCCGACATCCGCGCACTGCGCGGCATTCTCGCCGGCCTGGCGCTGCGCCACCGCGATACGCCGATGGCGGGCCGCACCCACCTGCAGCAGGCGCTGCCCGTGACCTTCGGCTACAAGGCGGCGATCTGGCTGGCCATGTTCGACCGCCACCAGCAGCGCCTGGCCGAACTGCGCCCGCGCGTGGCGGTGGTCGAATTCGCCGGCGCCGCCGGCACGCTGGCCTCGCTGGGCGAGGCTGGCTTCGCGGTTCAGCGTGCGCTGGCCGAGGAACTCGGCCTGGGCGTGCCCGCCACCACCTGGCACGTGGCGCGCGACGGCTTCGCCGAGGCGGTCAACCTGCTCGCGCTGGTGACCGGTTCGCTCGGCAAGATCGCGCTCGACATCATGATCATGGCCTCGACCGAGTTCGCCGAGGTGTATGAACCCTTCGTCAAGGGGCGCGGCGCCAGCAGCACCATGCCGCAGAAGCGCAACCCGATCTCCAGCGAGCTGATGCTGGCTGCGTCCAAGGCCGTGCGGCAGCACGCCGGGCTGATGGTCGATGCGATGGTGCAGGACTTCGAGCGCGCCACCGGGCCCTGGCACGCCGAGTGGATCGCCATCCCCGAGAGCTTCATGCTGACCGCGGGGGCCCTGCACCAGGCCAGGTTCGCGCTCGGCGGCCTGATCGTCGACGCGGCCCGCATGAAGCACAACCTCGGCCTCTCCAACGGCCTGATCGTGGCCGAGGCCGTGATGATGGGCATGGCGCCCCACATCGGCCGCCAGCAGGCGCACGACGTGGTCTACGACGCCTGCCGCACCGTCAATGAAAGCGGCGGCACGCTGGCCGACGCGCTCAGCGCCCTGCCCGAGGTGACGCGCCACTTCGACCGCGCCGCCATCGAGCGCCTGGTCGACCCGGCCAACTACCTGGGCCTGGCGCCGCAGATGGTCGACCGCGCGCTTGCCTTGTCGCGCCAGGTGGCTTGAGGTTCCGGGGTCAGGTGGAGGAAGACATCATGCACAACACACCCATCCAGGCGCCCGCTGCGGCGCCGGCGCGGCCGCTGCCGTGGTACCGCAGGCTCGGCATGCAGGTGCTGGTCGCGCTGGCGTTCGGCATCGCGGTCGGCTTCGCCTTGCCCGCCTTCGCCGCCAAGCTCAAGCTGCTCGGCGACATGTTCCTGTCCCTGATCAAGGCCGGTGTGGCGCCGCTGGTGTTCCTCACCATCGTGCACGGCATCGCCTCGGCCGGCGACGTGAAGAGCGCGGGGCGGGTCGGCTGGCGCTCCATCGTCTACTTCGAGGTGATCTCCACCCTCGCGCTGATGGCCGGCATGCTGGCCGGCAACCTGCTGCAGACCGGCAAGGGCATGAGCCACGTGGCCGCGGGCGCCGCGCCGGCCGCCGCCAAGGCGGCGCCGCAGGGCATCCTCGAGTTCATGATGCACATCGTGCCGGACAACTTCGTCGGCGCCTTCGCCAAGGGCGAGCTGCTGCAGGTGGTGGTGCTGGCGGTGATGGTGGGCATCGGCATCCTCGCCATCCCGGAAGCGCGCCGCGAGAAGATCAATGCCGGGCTGGACACCATCTCCGAGGTGCTGTTCTCCTTCATCAACCTCGTCATGAAGCTGGCGCCGATCGGCACCTTCGGCGCGGTGGCGTACTCGGTCGGCAGCAACGGCTCGGCGGTGCTGGTGGCGCTGGCGCAGTTCGTGCTGAGCTTCTACGCCGTGGTGGCGCTCTTCATCGCCGTGGTGCTGGGCCTGATCGCGCGGCTGGCCGGCTTCAGCCTGTGGCGCTTCCTGCGGTTCATCAAGGAGGAGGTGCTGATCGTGCTGGGCACGGCCTCTTCGGAAAGCGCGCTGCCGCGCCTGCTGATCAAGCTGCAGCGCCTCGGCTGCGCCAGGCAGACCGTCGGCCTGGTGCTGCCCACCGGCTACGCCTTCAATCTCGATGGCACCTCCATCTTCATGGCCATGGGCGTGATGTTCATTTCCCATGCCTACGGCGTGCCGCTGACGCTGGACCACCAGCTCGGCATCCTCGTGCTGATGCTGCTGACCTCCAAGGGCGCGGCCACGGTGTCGGGCGGCTCCTTCGTCGTGTTCGCCGCCACCGTCACCTCGACCGGCCTGCTGCCGGTGGAGGGCCTGGCAGTCATCTTCGGCGTCTACCGCTTCCTGTCGATGGCCATCGCCACCTGCAACACCATCGGCAACAGCGTGGCCACGGTTGTCGTCGCCAAGTGGTCGGGCACCTTCGATGCCGAGGCCGCCAGGCGGCAGCTGTATCCCGAGCGCTACCCCGAGGCCGTGGCCGACGCGGTGCTCGACGGCGGCATGCTGCCGGCGGGCACCGCGCAGGGCGCCGGCCGCCAGGACAGCGGCGTGCCGCTGCAGAAAGCGCGGGCGCTTTGAGCCGGGGGCGGCGCTGCCGCCCGCATGAAGCGACGCGCACGCAATCCGCGGCAATCCGCTGCGGCAGAACCAGAAACCGATACAAGACAGAGGAGACACCGGATGCAATCCCTTCCATCCCATGCAGGCCGCGCGCAGCGCGCCTCCGCCCGCCTCGGCGCGGTGGCGGCCGGCGCCGCCTTCGCCGTGCTCGCGGCCATCGCCGGCACGGCCCAGGCCCAGGCCTACCCCGCCAAGCCGATCACCTGGATCGTGCCCTTCGCCGCCGGCGGTCCCACCGATGCGCTTGCGCGCAGCATCGCCGAGCGCGTCGCGCGCGAAGTGGGGCAGTCCATCGTCATCGACAACTCGCCCGGCGCGGGCGGCACGGTCGGCGCGGCCAAGGCGGCGCGCGCGCCGGCCGACGGCTATACCCTGCTGGTCGGCCACATGGGCTATATGGGCGCGGCGCCCGCGCTGTACAAGAAGTTGCCGTACGACCCGGTCAAGGACTTCGCCGCGGTGTTCCGCTTCCCGGACACGCCGATGGTGCTGATGGTGCGCAAGGACCATCCCGCCAAGGACGTGCGCGCCCTGGTCGACTATGGCAGGGCGCACCCCGGCAAGCTCTTCCTCAGCAATGCCGGCATGGGCTCCACCTCGCACCTGGTCGCGGCCATGTTCGCGTCGGCGGCGGGCATGAAGGTGGCGCTGGTGCCGTACAAGGGCGCCGGCCCGGCCCTGATCGACGTGATCGGGGCACAGGTCGACGGCATGTTCGACCAGACCAACACCGCATTGCCGCAGATCGCCGAGTCCAAGGTGCGCGCGCTGGCCGTCACCTCGGCGGTGCGCGTGCCGCAGCTCAAGGATGTGCCCACGCTGGCGGAAACCGTGCTGCCCGGCTTCGAGGCCGGCACCTGGTACGGGCTCTACGCGCCGCGGGGCACGCCGCCGGCAGCGCTGGAACGCCTGCAGCAGGCCTACCTGAAAGTGATGGCGGACAAGGCCTTCAGCGCCCGGCTGTCGGCGCAGGCGATCCAGTTGCTGCCGCCCGAGCAGTACACCGGCAGCGCGCTGGCGCGGCACACCGAGGCCGAGGTCGCGCGCTGGAAGACGGTGGCGGCCAAGGCCGGCATCTCGCTGGACTGAGCGCCATGGCCACCCATCGTATCGAGCACGACGCATTCGGTCCGGTCGAGATCCCGGCAGACAAGTACTGGGGCGCGCAGACGCAGCGTGCGCTCGGCGTCTTCGCGGTCGGCGAGGAGCGCCTGCCGGCCTGCCTGATCCATGCCTTCGGCCTGCACAAGATGGCTGCCGCCGCCGCCAACCTGCGCTGCGGCGTGCTGGAAGCGCGGCTGGGCGAGGCGATCCTGCGCGCCGCGGACGAACTGCGCGGCGGCGCGCTCGATGCCCACTTCCCGCTGACCGTCTGGCAGACCGGCTCCGGCACGCAGACCAATATGAATGCCAACGAGGTCATCGCCAACCGTGCCAACGCAACGCTCGGCCAGCCGCTCGGCAGCAAGGCGCCGGTGCATCCGAACGACCACGTCAATGCCTCGCAGTCGTCCAACGACAGCTTCCCGAGCGTGATGCACATCACGGCCGCGCTTGAAGTGCGGGACCGCCTGCAGCCGGCACTGGCGCAACTGCGCGACAGCCTGCGCGAGCGCGCCGACGCCTTCGCCGGGGTGCTCAAGCTCGCCCGCACCCACCTGATGGATGCCGTCCCGACCACCCTGGGCCAGGCTTTCGAGGGTTTTTCCGCGCAGGTGGCCAATGCCGTGGCGCGCCTGGACGATGCCATGCCGCGCCTGCTGGTGCTGCCGCAGGGCGGCACCGCCGCGGGAACCGGGCTCAACGCGCCGGCGGGCTTCGCCGAAGCGTTCTGCGAGGAAGCCGGCCGGCTCGCCGGCCTCGCCTTCCGTCCCAATCCCTGCAAGGTCGAGGGCATGGCCGCGCATGACGCGCTGCTCGAGCTCTCCGGTGTCCTCAACGTGATCGCGGCCGCCTTCACCAAGATCGCCAATGACCTGCGCTGGATGGGCTCGGGGCCGCACTGCGGCCTCGGCGAGCTGCTGCTGCCGGACGACGGCCTGACCTCGTCGATCATGCCGGGCAAGCGCAACCCGACCATCGCCGAGGTCATGGTGCAGGCGGCGATGCAGGTGGCCGGCAACCACGTCACGGTGACCATGGCGGGCGCCTCGGGCAGCTTCGAACTGAACGTGGCCAAGCCGGTGCTGGTCTACAACGTCCTGCAGTCGATCCGCCTGCTCGCCGACAGCGCGCGCATGGCCGCCGCGCGCCTGGTGCCCGGCCTGCGCCCGGTCGAGGCACGGCTGGCGCGGCAGCTGGAGAGCCCGCTGCTGGCGGTCACCGCGCTGAACCCGGTGCTCGGCTACGATCGCGCGGCCGCGATCGTGCGCCATGCCATGGCGCGGGGGATCGCGCCGCGCGAGGCGGCGGTCGAGCTGGGGCTGTTGACGGCGCAGGCGTATGACCGCCTGGTGGACCCGCGCCGCATGGCGCGGGGCGGCGACCCCGGACCGGTGCCCGGCCGTTAGTCCACTGCGTCATTCGAGAGGCACCGCCGCCCGGGGGCGCCTTCTCTGACGCAATGGACTAGCGCCCCCGCTCGGCGCCGCCGTTGACCTGCACGATCTGCGCGGTGACGTGCGCCGCGCCGGGCGAGGCGAGCCAGCCGATGGTGGCGGCGATGTCCTGCGGCGTGCCGGCGCGCAGGGTCATGGCCTCGGCGGCCTTGCTGTCGCGCTGCGCCGGCGACAGGGCGCTGCCGAAGAACCCGGTGTCCTGTACATGGCCCGGAGCGATCACGTTGACCGTGATGCCGCGCGGGCCGAGGGCCTTGGCGAGGTCCTGGCTGTAGGGGTGCAGGGCGGCCTTCGCCGCGCCGTAGCAGCCTTGTCCCGAGCCGCGGTAGGCGGCGATCGAGCTGAGGAACAGGATGCGGCCGCCCGGCGCGCGCAGCTGGTCGGCGAGTGCCTCGGTCAGCAGCACGGCGGACAGGGTGTTGAGGCGGAAGTTGTCCGTCCAGCGGCGCGCCACGCCGGCCAGGCCATCGGCATAGGTCTCGGCGGGCACCTGGCGCAGCACGTGCCCGCCCGCCGCGTTGACGATCACGTCGATGGCGTCGAAGCGCGCGCGCAGGACGTCGCGCACGCGTTCGACCTGGTCCGGCGCGGCCAGGTCGGCCTGCAGCGCGATCACCGGCGGTGCCTGGGGAAAGCGGCCGCCGATGGCCTGCGCGGCCTGTTCGAGCAGCGCGCCGCGTCGTCCGAGGATGACGACCTGGTCGCCCTGTTGCGCGAAATGTTCCGCGGCGGCGCGGCCGATGCCCGTGCCGCCGCCGCTGATGATCACCACTTGGGTCATCGACTTGCTCCGTTCGTTGCGTGCCTGAAGTACAGTGCTATGCCGCGCCGTCCGCGGCGCGCTGCTGCGTGCGCCTGCCGCGTCCGGCGTGCCGGCAACGATCGTCCGCGGCGCCCGCGGCGTCAAGCTTGATACTGCCGATCAACCTGTCCGTTCCCTTCCGTTCTCTTCCCTTCCCAGCCAAGGCCATCCCATGCCGACCTACCTGACTTCCGCCGAGGCCGCCGCGCGGCTCGGGGTCTCGCGCCAGTCGCTCTACGCCTACGTCAGCCGTGGCCTGCTGCGCGCGCGGGAAGCGGAGCGCGCGCGCGAGCGCCGCTATCTCGCCGCCGATGTGGAGCGCCTGGCGCAGCAGCGTGCGCGCGGCCGCAAGCCGGGGGAGGTCGCCAAGGCAACGCTCGACTGGGGGCTGCCCGTGCTCGAGTCCGGCATCACCCTGGTCGAGCACGGGCGCCTGTTCTATCGCGGCACCAGCGCCACCGAGCTGGCCGCCGCCGCCACGCTCGAAGACGTGGCGGCCCAGTTGTGGCAGTGCGATGCCGCGGCTGCATTCGGCGCGCGCGCCCCGGCGCGCTCCCGCACGCTGGCGGGTCTGCAGCGGCACTACCGCGGCCAGCGCGCCGAGGCCAGCCTGCTGCCGCTGTTCGCGGTGGCCAGCGAGGACAGCGCCACCGCCGCGCAGCAGCCCTGCGCGGCGGACCTGGTGCGGGGGTGTGCCGACCTCCTGCGCCTGCTGGCTGCCTGCCTGCTGGGCACGCGGCCCGATGTGGCACCGCTCCATCTCCAGTGCGCACGGGCGTGGGGCGTGGACGCCGCCGGCGCGGAACTGATCCGCATGGCCCTGGTACTGTGCGCGGACCACGAACTCAATGCCTCGAGCTTCACGGCCCGCTGTATCGCCTCGACCGGCGCCAGCCTGCGCGCGGGCGTGATCGGCGGCCTCGCCGCGCTGAGCGGCGACCGCCATGGCGCCACCACCGCGCGCGGCGAGATCTTGTGGGATGAACTGGGTGTCGAGCGGGGCAGGAACGCGATCGAGCGCCGCATGCGCGAACGCCTGGCCCGGGGCGGCGACCTGCCGGGATTCGGCCATCACCTGTATCCCGATGGCGACGTGCGCGCAGCCGCGCTGCTGTCCCGCGTCCTGCCCAGGCACCGCCGCTGGCAGCAGCTGGCCGCCCTCGCCAGCGCGCTGACCGGCCTGCAGCCATCGATCGACTTCGCCCTGGTCGCCGTGCGCAGGCATCTGCGCCTGCCCGTCGGCGCCGCCTTCGGCCTGTTCGCGCTGGGGCGGGCCGTCGGCTGGATCGCCCATGGGCTGGAGCAGCGCACGCAGCCGGGCCTGATCCGGCCGCGCGCGGCCTATGTGGGGGTGCGGCCGGTGGGGGGCGGACTACCAGGCGGACTACCAGGCGGGCCGCAAGTCGGATCCGCCGCCGCGCCCGGGCGCGAGTACCGCGCCGGCAAGCGCGTCGCGCCCCGGGGCGAGCGGCTGGTGGCGGAGGCGATCGCCCCGTCGTCCGGCCGCCGGTGAGCGTTGCCGCCGAGTCAGCCGCGCTTGGTGCAGGGCGAATGCCCGCCGCGCAGGCGGGCGGTCGCTCCCCTCTCTCACTCGCGGGAGAGGGGCGGGGGGAGGGCGGGCGCCCGCAGCCGTGCCGCCTCTCCGCTTGCCAGCGCCGCCCGCAAGGCTCCGGCCTTGCAACGCTTCGCCCCCGCCTCGCCCGGCTGCTCGACGGACCGGGTTTCTCGACGAATGGAAGACTCGGGACACTAAGCGTCCGTCGCCCCGCCGCGCCGGCGATACGCTCCCGGCGCGCTGCCGGTCCAGCCCTTGAAGGCGCGCTGGAAGGCCGCGCTGTCGGTGAAGCCGAGTTCCTGCGCCAGTTCGGCCAGCGGCACCGCGCTGGTATTGAGGCGCTCGATCGCCAGGTCGCGCCGCAGCGCATCCTTCAATGACTGGAAGGACGCGCCTTCGAGCGCCAGCCGCCGCTGCAGCGTGGCGGTCGACATATGCAGCGCGCCGGCGGTCTCGGCGAGGTCCGGCCAGGCCGGCCGCGCGCCCTGCAGATGCGTGCGCACGCGCGCGCTGACGAGGTCGTTGCCGCTGCGCGGCACGATGATGTTGGCCTGCGCATGGGCCAGGAAGTGGCGCAGCGCGGCCTCGTCGCGCCGTATCGGAGCCTGCAGCCATGCCGCGTCGAACCAGAAGGTGGTCAGCTCGCGGCCGAACTCCAGGTCGGAGGGAAAGATCTTGCCGTAGCTGGCAGCGTGCGGCGGATTGCCGAAGGCGAAATCGAAGCGCGCGATCGGCAGGCGGCCGCCCGCCAGCCAGGCCAGCAGGCGCCAGAACACGCGCACCAGCATCTCGTGGAGGAACACCGGACGGCCCGTGGCCGCTTCGTGGAAGCGCAGCGCGAGTCCGGCGAGGGCGCCGTCGCGCCGGTGTTCCAGCGTGACATCGTCCTGCAGCAAGGAAAAGGTGCGGGCCACGCGCCGGATGGCGGTGTCGAGGTCGCGCGCGTTCAGCGCGGCGCGCGCGACCAGCGCGAAGCTGCCCGGCTTCAGCGGGCGCGCGAGAAAGCCCAGGCACTCGTCCTCGCGCTGCTCGATCAGCACGCGGAACAGCGCCACGTACTGCGTGGCCGTCACGCGGGCAGCCGGGTGCGTCAGCGGCGCGCGCGCGATGCCGGCATCGTGGAGAAAGCCGTCGATGGGTTCGCCGCGCGCCTGCACGCCGGCGAGCATGCCGTGCACCAGGGCGACGGGCACGGTCACGGGGGCTTTGGACGTCACGGGCGGCGGTGCCATGGATTGAGGTGTTCTGCCATCGGAACGATGCGGTTTGCAATGGCCGGCTCGGGCCAGCGTTTCTAACATGGGTGGCATCGATAACGCAATCGACCCGCAATCATGCGGGCGGGACGGAGACCAGCATGTACCTGACCCAAGGGCTGCATCGTGCGGTGCAGCAGAAACCTGACCACATCGCGGTGCGCTGCGGCCGGCGCCAGCGCACCTTCCGCCAGCTGGCGGAACGCGTGGCGCGCCTGGCCGGCGCGCTGCAGGCCCTCGGCATGCGCGAGGGCGACCGCGTGGCCATGCTGGCGCTGAACTCCGACCGCTACGTGGAGTACCAGATGGCCGTGCCCTGGGGCGGCGGGGTGATGAACCCGTGCAATACGCGCTGGTCCGCCGCGGAGATCCTCTATGCCCTGAACGACTCGGGCTCGACCATCCTGCTGGTGGACGAGAACTTCCGCGCGCTGGTCGAGCAGGTGCGCGGCGAGGCCACCACCTTGCGCGAAGTGATCTACTGCGATGACGGCGGCGATGGTGACGGCGGCAGTCACGGCGCGCCCGGCACGCGCGCCGTGCCGCCCGGCATGCACGGCTACGAGGCCCTGCTGGCCGCCACCGCCCCGGTGCCCGATGCCATGCGGCGCGGCGAGGACCTGGCGGGCATCTTCTACACCGGCGGCACCACCGGTTTTCCGAAGGGGGTCATGCTCAGCCACGCCAACCTGTGCAGCTCCGGCCTGGCGCTGCACGCCGAGGGCCTGGCGACGCGCGGCGGCACCTATCTGCATGCCGCGCCGATGTTCCACCTGGCCGACATGGGCCTGGCCATGCCGCACTGGATCGAGGGCAATACCCATGCGGTGGTTCCCGCCTTCTCCGTCGAAGGGGTGCTGGAGACGCTGGAGCGCGACCGCGTCACGCACGTGCTGCTGGTGCCGACCATGATCCAGATGCTGGTCGACCATCCGGCCATGCGCCAGCCGCGCGACCTGGGCGCGCTGCGCACCATCGCCTATGGCGCCTCGCCGATCTCGGAAGCGGTGCTGGAACGCGCGATGACGGCCCTGCCCGGCGTGGAGTTCGTGCAGGCCTACGGCATGACCGAGCTGTCGCCGCTGGCGACCATCCTGCCGCCGCTTTACCACAGCGCACAAGGCCGCGGCCTCGGCAAGCTGCGCTCCGCCGGACGCGCCAGTTATTGCACCGAGGTGCGCATCGTCGACCCGCTGGGGCGGGAAGCGCCGCGCGGCTGCGTGGGCGAGGTCGTCGCGCGCGGACCGAACGTGATGCAGGGCTACTGGAACAAGCCGGAACAGAGCGCGGAGGCGCTGCGCGATGGCTGGATGCATACCGGCGACGGCGGCTACATGGACGAAGACGGCTTCATCTTCATCGTCGACCGCATGAAGGACATGATCATCAGCGGCGGCGAGAACGTCTATTCGGCCGAGGTCGAGAACGCGCTGGCCCAGCATGGCGCGGTGGCGTCCTGCGCCGTGATCGGCATCCCCAGCGCGGAATGGGGCGAGGCCGTGCATGCCGTGGTGGTGCGCAGGCCCGGCGCCGACGTTGCGGCCGAGGCGCTGATCGCCCACTGCAAGACGCTGATCGCCGGCTACAAATGTCCGCGCAGCGTCCAGTTCCGCGATGCCATGCCCCTCTCGGGGGCCGGCAAGATCCTCAAGACCGAGCTGCGCAAGCCCTATTGGGAAGCGCTGGCGCGCCAGGTCGGTTAGTCCTCCCACGAACCATCCACCAGGAGCCACCATGACTGCATCCGCGATCGTCGCCGGCGTCGGCATGATTCCCTTCTCCAAGCCGGGGGCGAGCGAAGCCTATCCGGTGATGGCCGCCCGTGCCATCCGTGCCGCGCTGGCCAACGCGGGCCTCGCCTACGACAAGGTACAGCAGGCCTACGCCGGCTATGTCTACGGCGACTCCACCGCCGGCCAGCGCGGGCTCTACGAGGTCGGCATGACGGGCATCCCCGTGATCAACGTCAACAACAACTGCTCGACCGGCTCGACCGCGCTGTACCTGGCGCGCCAGGCGGTGGCGAGCGGCGCCGTCGACTGCGCGCTGGCCTTCGGCTTCGAGCAGATGACGCCGGGCGCGCTGGGCTCGGTGTTCGAGGACCGGCCCAGCCCCTTCGAACGCTTCGACGCCGTGACCGAGGAGCTGGTCGACGTGCCCGGGGTGCCCTTCGCGCTGCGTTACTTCGGCGGCGCCGGGCTGGCGCACATGGAGGAATTCGGCACGCGCCTGGAAACGTTCGCGCGGATCCGCGCCAAGGCCAGCCGCCACGCCGCCAACAATCCGCTGGCGCTGTTCCGCACCGTGGTCACGGCGGAGGAGGTGATGGCCTCGCCGATGATCTGGCCCGGTGTCATGACCCGGCTGATGGCCTGCCCGCCGACCTGCGGTGCGGCGGCCGCGCTGCTGGTGTCGGAGGCCTTCGCCAGGCGCCACGGCCTGGACACCACGGTGCGCATCCGCGCCCAGGCGATGACCACCGACACGCCCGTGGCCTTCGACGCGCGCGATATGCGCGAGGTGGTGGGCTTCAGCATGACGCGCGAAGCCGCCAGGCAGGTGTACGAGGCCGCCGGCGTCGGGCCGGAAGACATCCGCGTGGCGGAGCTTCACGATTGCTTCGCCCACAACGAGCTGATCACCTACGAGGCGCTCGGGCTGTGCCCCGTGGGCGGCGCCGAGAAGTTCGTCGACGATGGCGACAACACCTACGGCGGGCAGGTCGTCACCAATCCCTCGGGCGGCTTGCTGTCGAAGGGCCATCCGCTCGGCGCGACCGGGCTGGCGCAGTGCACCGAGCTGGTCGAGCAACTGCGCGGGCAGGCCGGCGCGCGCCAGGTCGAGGGCGCCCGGCTGGCCTTGCAGCACAACCTGGGGCTGGGCGGCGCCTGTGTCGTCACGCTGTACGAAAGGAGCTGACCATGATCGACAAGCAATGGATCGGCCATGAACTCGGCGCCTCGGTGCTGACGGTCGAGCGGGGCCGCGTGCGCTTCTTCGCCAAGGCGATCGGCGAGACCGATCCCATCTACAGCGACGAGGCGGCCGCGCGCGCCGCCGGCTATGCCGACCTGCCCGCGCCGCCGACCTTCCTGTTCGCGGCCGAGCTGGACTCGGGGGCCATGTTCGGCATGCTGGACCGGCTTGGCGTGCCGCACGCCAAGGTCCTGCATGCGGAGCAGGGCTTCGAGTACCTGGCTCCGGTGGTGGCCGGCGATACCGTGACGGTGCGTTCGCGCATCCAGGACATCTATGAGAAGAAGGGCGGCGCGCTGGAGTTCATCGAAGTCGCGTCCGACGTCGTCAACCAGCGCGGCGAAGCGGTGGCGCGCCTGCGCTCGCTCACCGTCGTGCGCCACTGAGCGGCGCGGAGGAATCCCCATGGCAAGCCCTGAATTCGCTTCGGTCCAGGTCGGCGACGCGCTGCCGCCCCTGCACCTGCCCGCGGTGGACCGCCGCATGCTGGCGCTGTTCGCCGGCGCCTCCGGCGACCACCACCCGATCCACATCGACCTCGACTACGCGCGCCGGGCCGGCATGCCGGACGTGTTCGCGCACGGCATGCTGGGCATGGCCTGGCTGGGCCGCCTGCTGACCGCCTGGGCGCCGCAGGCACGGCTGCGCCGCTTCGACGCGCGCTTCCAGGGCATCACCCATCTCGGCAATGCGGTGCAATGCAGCGGCCGGGTGCTGGAGAAGCTCGAACGCGGCGGCGAGCGCTGCGTGCGCGTCGAGGTGCGCAGCACCAACCAGTTCGGGCAGGTCAAGATCGCCGGCGAAGCGCTGGTGGCGCTGCCCTGACCGGCGCGGGCGAGCCGATCGCACAGAGACCGCACAGATCACACAGACATAGCAAAGGAGACGCCATCATGACCCGCAGACTCGAAGGCAAGGTTGCCCTCGTCACCGGCTCCGGCCGCGGCATCGGCCGCGCCATCGCGCTCAAGCTGGCCGGCGAAGGCGCACGCCTGGTCATCAACGACCTCGACGCCGACCCCGCCGAGGACACCGTGCACGCCATCCGCGCCGCCGGCGGCGAGGCGGTGGCCTGCCTCGGCAGCGTCACCGCGCCGGATTTCGCCGAGCGCTTCGTCGGCACCGCGATGGCCGAATACCAGGGCCTGGACATCCTCGTCAACAACGCCGGCTATACCTGGGACAACGTGATCCAGAAGATGACGGACGAGCAGTGGCATGCCATGCTCGACTGCCACCTGACCGCGCCGTTCCGCATCCTGCGCGCCGCCCAGCCGGTGATCCGCGGCCTGTCGAAGGCCGAGGCGGAGGCCGGCCGGCGCGTGGTGCGCAAGGTCGTCAACATCTCGTCGGTGGCCGGACTGTTCGGTAACGCCGGCCAGGCCAACTACTCCGCCGCCAAGGCCGGCATCGTCGGCATGACGCAGACGCTGGCCAAGGAGTGGGGACGCATGCAGGTCACCGTCAATTGCGTCGCCTTCGGCCTGATCCAGACCCGGCTGACCGGCAGCGCGGCGCAGGACTCGACCGCCCGCATCGAGGGTCGCGACATCAAGGTCGGCGTGAACCCGGACCTGCTGGCGGCCATGGAGCGGGGCATCCCGCTCGGCCGCGGCGGCACGCCGGAGGAGGCCGCCGGTGCGGTGTACCTGCTGTGCATCCCGGAGTCGGACTACGTCAGCGGGCAGACGCTGGTGTGCAGCGGCGGCCTGACCGGCATCTGAGCCGCGGGCAAGGACCAAGGGGACCAACAGGAGGAGAAGGAGGAAACGATGGAACAGGAAGAGGGGATCGCCTGGGGCGTGGACGGGCCGGTCGGACGCATCGTGCTGAAGCGGCCGGAGCGCGCCAATGCCATCTCGCGCGGCGCCAGCCGGGCGCTGGTGCGCGCCATCGACGCGGTGCTGGCGGCGCGGCCGCGCGTGGTGCTGCTGGCGGCCGAGGGGCGCATCTTCTGCGCGGGCGGCGACATCGACGAGTTCGCCGCGGCGGGCGACGGCCTGGCAGGCCTGGTCGACGACATCCTGGCGCCGCTGCACCCGGCGCTGCACCGCCTGGCGACGGCGCCGCTGCCGGTGGTCGCGGCGCTGAACGGCCCGATCGGCGGCGCCGGCATCGGGCTGGCGCTGTGCGCGGACTTCGTGCTGGCGGCGCAGTCGATGAAACTGCGCACCGGCTATGCCGCCATCGGCCTGTCGCCCGACCTCGGCGCGTCCTGGTTCCTGGCGCGCCGCATCGGCGCGGTACGGGCCCAGCAATGGCTGATGCTGAGCGAGGCGATCGACGCGCAAGGCTGCCTGGCGCACGGTGTGGTCGACGCGCTCTACGCGGACGCGGCACTGCCCCGGGCGGCGGAAGATCTGGCGGCGCGGCTGGCGCAGGCGGCGCCGGGCTCGCTGGCCGCCATCAAGACCTTGTGCGGCGGATTGCCCGGGCGCAGCCTGCAGGCCCACCTGGACCTGGAGCATGCCCTGCTGCGCGAACGGGCCGGCAGCGCCGATGCGCGCGAAGGGGTGCAGGCCTTCGTGGCACGGCGGCCGCCGCGTTTCACCGGCGGCTGATGCCGCCCGCCCTCAGCGCTGCAGCCCCTTCTGCACCTGCCACGACAGCGGCAAGGTGAGCAGCAGCATCACCGCCAGCGTGACCACGGCGGCGGTCATGCCGGCCACGTCGCCGAGGCGGCCGAACAGCACCGGCGACAGCGCGCCGCCGCCGATGGTGCCGGTATAGAACAGCGCGAAGGCGTGGTCGCGCCTGCCGGCGCCGGCCAGTTCCGGCACCGCGCCGTACAGCACCGAGGAGGTGCCGTTCAGGGCCAGCCCGAGCAGCGGCAGCATCGCCATCATGGCGGGCAGCGGCAGCCACACCGCCGCCAGGATCAGCAGCGAGGTGCCGGACTCGGTGATCCAGACCGTCTTCATCATGCCGATGCGCGCGCCCAGGTAGCCGCAGAACAGCTTGCCGAAGGCGCCGCCGACGAACAGCAGCGACAGCGCGAGGCCGATGCCGGCGGTACCCGCGCCCTTGCCCTTGAGCAGGAAGGGCAGGAAGGTGAGGAAGCCCATGCGTACCGCGCTGTCCAGCGTGCCGGTCAGCAGCAGCGCGCGCAGGCCGCTCGCCGAGCCCTCGCCCGCGGTGGCCTTGGCGGCCTTGCCCGGGCCGACGGCGCCGGCGCGCGCCGGGATCAGCCACCACAGCAGCGCGGCGGCGGCCAGGCCCAGCAGGCCCATCAGGGTCACGCTGGCGCGCCAGCTCGCCACCGCCAGCAGCAGGCCCACCGCGCCGGGGATCAGGGTCTTGCCGATGTCGCCGGCGAAGTTGTACTGCGACAGCGCCTCCTTCACGCCGCCGCCCGCCTCATGCGCCTCGGTCACCAGCGACGACGCCAGCGGATGCTGGGTGCTGGCGCCCAGCCCGCCCAGCAGCAGCGCGCCCAGCAGCACCGCCACGCCGCCGGCCTGCCCGGCCACGAGATAGGCCAGGCCGGCCAGCGCCGTGCCGCCCACCAGCAGGCGTTCGCGGCCCCAGCGCCGCGCCGCGCGGCTGGCCAGCAACTGGAAGCCGGCCATCATGCCGGAGTACGAGCCGCGCAGCAGTCCGACCAGCGCGTAGCTGATGCCGAACTGCGACTGCCAGATCGGCAGCAGCACGTAGATGAGGTCGGTCAGGCCGTCATGGATAGCGTGGGCGGTGCAGGCGGCGACCAGCGCGCGGCGGCGCGCCGAGGCTGCGGGAAGGCCGGAATCGCCGGAGAAGGTGGCGCTGCGCGGATCGCTCATGGCGGCACGGGGCGGTGATCGGGAGGCGCCCATTTAAGCATCGGCACGTGCCGCAGGGAAGATGGATCAATACGCGGATTGGTCTAGACGTCTGCAGGGTGTCTTCGCGCGGCGCACACCCCGCACGGGGAGATACGCCAGCAGTGTGGGCGCGCGCCCAGCTCCTGCAACCGCCGCGCCGTCACCGTGGCGCCGCCGATCCACTCCAATGCTATCGAGTACGCTTTGCTATGCTTGAAAGGTATGGCAGGGGAGGCCAGCCGGTGGCATCCGGCATGGCTCCCCCGGCCACCAGGCATCCATGAGGAACACAGGCATGACCACACCTATCCGCATCGCTATCGCCGGAGCGCGGGGCCATATGGGCCGGGCCGTGATCGAGCTGGCGGGGCAGGACCCGACGCTGGCGGTGGTGGCCCGCATCGCGCGCGCGGGCAGCGCGGCGGCCGACGGCCAGGTCGAGCTGACGGCCGCGCTGGCGCAGGCCGACGTGGTGATCGATTTCACCAGCGGCGCGGCGTCCGCCGCCCTGGCGTCCGCCTGCGCCGCGCGTGGGGGGCCGGCCCTGGTGATCGGCTCGACGGGCTTCGAGGACGAGGACCTGGCGGCCATCGCCGCCGCCGCGCGGTATATCCCCATCGTGCGCTCGGGCAACTTCTCGCTGGGCCTCAATCTGCTGCTGGGCATGGTGGCGCGCGTGGCGAAGGCCTTGCCGCAGCAGGAGTGGGACATCGAGATCGTCGAGGCGCACCACCGGCGCAAGGTCGA
This sequence comes from Cupriavidus sp. USMAHM13, assembly GCF_001854285.1. Classification (NCBI taxonomy): domain Bacteria; kingdom Pseudomonadati; phylum Pseudomonadota; class Betaproteobacteria; order Burkholderiales; family Burkholderiaceae; genus Cupriavidus; species Cupriavidus sp. USMAHM13. The sequence continues at coordinate 429,181 of NZ_CP017752.1, read as the reverse complement.
CGCGCCGTCGGGCACCGCGCTGATGCTGGGCGAAGCCGCCGCGCAGGGGCGGGGCGTGGCGCTCGAGGCGGTGGCGCAGCGGGGGCGCGACGGCATCACCGGCGCCCGCCCGCCGGGCGAGATCGGCTTTGCCGTGCTGCGCGCCGGCGGCATCGTCGGCGAGCACAGCGTGATGTTCGCCGCGGAAGACGAGATCCTGACGCTGTCCCATTCCGCGCGCGACCGCAGCATGTTCGCGCGCGGCGCGCTCGCGGCGGCGCGCTGGGTGGTGCACCGGCAACCGGGCGAATACGACATGCAGGACGTGCTGGGTCTCGGCGCGCCGGGCTGACGCCGCACCGTGTCGGACATCGCCAGAACGGAGCGTGCGCAGGGCGGCAGCGGGGCAGCCGACCTGCGCCGCATCGAGCTGCGCTACCTGCGCTACATCATTGCCGTGGCCGAGGCCGGCAGCGTGGTGGCCGGCGCCCGATCGGTCGGCATCGTGCAGCCGGCGCTGTCGCGCCAGATCCAGGAACTGGAAGAGGCCATCGGCACGCCGCTGCTGCGGCGCTTGCCCAAGGGCGTGGAGCTGACCGCCGCCGGCACCGGTTTCCTGCGCGATGCCAGGCAACTGCTGGCCGGGCTGCAGGCCAGCCGCGAGCGCGCGCAGCGCAGTGCCGCCGGCCTGCTGGGCGAGCTGCGGCTCGGCGTGCTGCCCAACTACCTGGCGCTGCCGGCGGTGGCGGCGCTGCTGCAGGTGCAGCGCTTCGCAGAGGTGCTGCGCGGGACGGCACGATGCGCTTGCCGAAGCCGACTGGTGCGCCAACACCAATCGCCAAGCACGAGGTCTTGGCTCCCTCTCCCCGCGCGGGGAGAGGACGGGGGAGAGGGGTGGTTTAGCAAGGCGCCACGCCCAACGAAGCCGCCGGTGTGATCCAGCACGCGAGCACCGAATCGAAGCCGCCGGTGTGATCCAGCACGCGAGCACCGAATCGAAGCCGCCGGTGTGATCCAGCACGCAAGCACGGAATCGAAGCCGTCGGCGTGGTCCAGCCGACGAGCACGGACGAGCACGGAATCGAAGCCATCAGTGCGATCCACGCCGCCACGTTCAGCCGGCGCCTGCCCTCTCCCCCGGCCCCTCTCCCGCAGGCGGGAGAGGGGAGCGGGCCGGCGTGATGCGTACGGCGTCGCACTGGACGAGGCCGTCGGTCTGGAGCGGGGAGGCAACCGGCGCGCTCGGGAGCCTGCATCGCGCCTGCATTGCGCCATCCGCCCTGCCTCAATACCCCGCCGCCCGGTCCACCAGGTTCAGCAGCGGCTGGCCGGCGCGCGCGCGGCGCAGGTTCTCGACGCATTGCTGTGCCACCAGCTCGTATGAGGGATCGCAGGCGATATGCGGCGTGGCTTCGATGCGAGGATGGTTCCACACCGGGTCGCCCGCTTCGACCGGCTCCTTGGAGAAGACATCGAGCGCCGCGCCGGCGAGGTGGCCGGCGTCGAGCAGGGCGAGCAGGTCGGGCTCGACCACGTGTTCGCCGCGGCCCACGTTGATGAAGTAGGCGCCGGCCGGCAGCATCGACAGCGTGCGCCGGTTCAGCAGGCCGTGTGTCTGCGGCGTCAGCGGCAGCGTGCAGACGAGGATGTCGCTCTGCGCCAGCAGCGCGGCCAGGCCGTCGTCGCCGGTGAAGTCCGCCACGCCGGGCAGGCCCTTGCCGCCGCGGCTCCAGCCTGCCACCGGGAAGCCGATGGCGGCGAAGGTGCGTGCCACCGCGCTGCCGATCTCGCCCAGTCCCAGCACCCCCACGCGGCAGCGCGACAGCGGCCGGCCCGGATGGCGTTGCCATTCGCCGCGCCGCTGCTGCTCGGCATAGGTGCCCAGCGCGCGGGCGTGGCGCAGCGCGGTGGCCAGCACGTAATGGGCGATGCCGGTCTGCTGGCCGGGGTCGACCACGCGCGTGACCGGCAGGGCGGCCGGCAGGTCGGGCGCGGCCAGCAGCTTGTCGACGCCGGCTGCTGCCGCGCACACCAGGCGCAGCTTGGGAAAGGCGGGCACCACGCCGGGCCGCAGGCCCCAGGCCAGCAGGGCCTCGACCTCGTCCGCGGGCGCGTTCTCGCGGCCGTTCCAGACCGGAATGTCGGGCGCGGCCTCGCGCAGGGCGGCGGTGATGGGGGTTGCCATGAAGGAGGGCAGGTGAACGAGAATGGCCATGGGGGTGCGTGTTCGGATGGTCTTGACGATGCGTGAGCGGCCGCCCCCGGGGGCGGCCGCCTGCTGTCGGGGCCGGCCGTGTCGTCGGCCCGGCCCGTCGAGCGTCTCGGCTTGCGCGGCATTCGCGCGCTTGCCTGGGGATGCCGCGTATGCTGCGTATGCCGCGGGATCAGTTGCGGAAATCCGGCTGGATGCGGTCGAGCCGGCGCAGCAGGCCCGGCCATGCCAGGCCCGAGCCCTTGCCCTTGGTGGCCTGGCGGGCCTGCTCGCCGACGTCGGCGCTGGCCGACTCGGGCACCGTGGTCAGGGTCGAGCCGCCGCTCTGCGCCAGGATCTGGATGCGGCAGGCCGATTCCAGCGTGTACATGGTCAGGAAGGCGTCGGCCACCGAGCGCCCGCAGGTCAGCAGGCCGTGGTTGCGCAGGATCATCTGCTTGCCGCGCCCGAGGTCCGCCACCAGCCGCGCCTTCTCGTCCTCGCGCAGCGCCACGCCCTCGTAGTCGTGGTAGGCCAGGCCCATGCGCGCGAACATCGCCTGCTGGGAGATCGCCAGCAGGCCCTCCTTCTGCGCCGACACCGCCACGCCGTGCGGCGTATGGGTATGCATCACGCAGCCGATCTCCGGGCGCGCCTCGTGCACCGCGCTGTGGATGATGAAGCCGGCCGGGTTGACGTCGTACGGCGTCTCCAGCACCGGCGCGCCGTGGTGGTCCACCTTGACCAGGCTGGACGCGGTGATCTCGTCGAACAGCATGCCGTAGGGGTTGATCAGGAACTGGTCCGGCGCATCCGGCACGCGCGCCGAGATATGCGTGAAGATCAGGTCGTCCCAGCCGAAGTGCGCCACCAGCCGGTAAGCCGCGGCGAGGTCCACGCGGGTCTGCCATTCCGCGTCGGATACGCGCTGCTTGACGGAATCCTTGCCCGTCTCCACCCGTTGCATCTGTGCCATGTCCGTGTCTCCTTGGCTTGTCGTTTCCTGTGGGGTCGAGGCATTCTGCGCCGGGGACGATGCCAAAGTCTGTTAAGTCCTGGACAATCTCGGTGTCATCGGGCGGGGGGACGGATGTGAAGCGAGAGGCAGGAAGTGCCGGCAAGGGCGGTGCCAGGGCGAGGGGCAGGACAGTGGCCAAGGCGGCGGCCAAGGCGGCGGAGCCGCAGGCGCCTCTGCCGCGCGGCGTGCTCGCATCGGGCTGGCTGCGCAACGCCCCGGCCCGCGTGCTCGATGCCGTGGCCAAGGCCGCGCGCCGCGAGCGCTACGCCGATGGCGAGATGATCTTCGCGCGCGGCGATGCGCCGACCAACTTCTACCTGGTGCTGTCGGGGCGGGCGCGCATGAGCCGCGTCAGCGCGGGCGGGCGTGAGGCGGTCTACGCCGTGGTCGGGCGCGGCCAGTGGTTCGGCGAGATCTCGCTGCTCGATGGCAAGCCGCGCACGCATGACGGCTTCGCGGTCGGCAGCACCGAGCTGGTGGCGCTGGGCTGGCACGACTTCCAGCGCATCCTGGCCGTGCATCCGGAAGGCATGCAGCTGATCGTGCGCCAGATCTGCGCGCGGCTGCGCATGGCCTTCGACCACGCGGAGAGCGCGCAGCAGGCGCCGGTGGACGCGCGCATGGCCGAGCGGCTGCTCGAACTGGCGGACAGCACCGAGCGCGTGGTGCATATCTCCGCCGAGGAGCTGGGCGACATGGTCAACCGCTCGCGCCAGACGGTGGCCAAGTACCTGCAGGCCTGGGAGGCCGCCGGCTGGATACGGCGCCGCTACCGCGAGATCGAGCTGGTGGCGCCGCAGGCCTTGCAGCGGCTGGCGGGGCGGTAGGGGCAGTGGCACGGTGGTGGCGGATGAGCACCGTGCCACTGCCCTGCCCTGCCCTGCCCTGTCCTGCCGTTTACTCGATGGCCACCTTGCCGTCCTTCACCAGGCCGGCGAACTTCACCGTTTCCTGGTCGATGCGGCGCGCGAAGGCCTCCGGCGAGCTGGACATCGGCTCCGCGCCGGCGGCCAGCATGCGCTGCTGGAACTCGGGCGACTTGACGATGCGGACGATCTCCGCATTGAGCCGCGCCACCACCGGCCCGGGCGTGCCTGCCGGCGCCAGCACCCCGAACCACGTGCCGATGTCGAAACCCTTCAGGCCCGCTTGTTCCAGCGTGGGGACATCGGGCAGCGCGCTGGAACGCGTGGCCGTGGTCACCGCCAGCGCGCGCAGCTTGCCGGCCTTGATGTGCGGCAGCACGGTGGCGAGCGTATCGAATGACATCGTCACCTGGCCGCCCAGCAGGTCGGTGGTCAGCGGGCCGCTGCCCTTGTAGGGCACGTGCAGCAGGCGGATGCCGGTGGCCGCCTGGAACTGGGTGCCGATCAGGTGCTGCGCGGTACCGTTGCCATTGGAGCCGTAGGAGAACCCGGGCGTGCTTTGCCTGGCCAGCGCGACCAGCTCGGCCACGTCGCGGGCTGGCGTGCGCGCCGGGTTGATGGTGAGCACGTTCGGCACCATGGCGAGGGTGCTGACCGGCACGAGATCCTTCTGGAAGCTGTAGGGCAGCTTCTTGTACACGCTGGTGGCGATGGTGTGGTGCACGGCGCCCATCAGCAGCGTGTAGCCGTCCGCCCGGGCCTTGGCCACGTAGTCGGCGCCAAGCGTGGCGCCGGCGCCCGGACGGTTCTCGACGATGACCGGCTGGCCCAGGCTGCGCGAGAGCTGGTCGCCCAGCGAGCGCGCCAGCAGGTCGGTGGTGCCGCCGGCGGGGAAGGGCACCACCAGGCTGAGCGGCTTGGCCGGCCATTCCTGCGCCAGCGCGAGCGTGGCGGCGCCCAGGCCGAGCGGCAGCGCGGCGAGGCAGCCGAGCCGGCGCAGCGCCTGGCGGCGCTGGCGGTGGTGGTAGCAGTGCTTGGATGCGGGCATGGCTTGTCTCCTCTTGTGTTCGTTTGAGTCGGAAGGTGGGAACTGCGCGGCTACGCTGCCGGTGCCGCCGCGCGCAGCGCGACGCCGATGGCATCGAGCGTCTCGCCGAGCGTGCCGTCGGCCAGCCGTACCTGCGCGGCAACCGTGGGATGGCCGCGCGAGTCGAGGATCTCGTAGCCGCGTACTTCCTGGATGGTCGTCATGGCGCCTGTCTTACTGGATTACTGGACCTGCGCGATGCGCAGCAGGTTGGTGGTGCCGGCCACGGTGAACGGCAGGCCGGCGGAGATCACGATCGATTGCCCGCTCTCGCCGAAGTGCTCGTTGCGCACGGTGTGGCCGGCCAGCTCCGTCATCTCGACCACGTCGACCACCTCGTGGCACAGCACCGCGTGCACGCCCCAGGCCAGCGCCAGGCGGCGCGCCGTGGCCACGCGCGGCGTCATGCCGAGGATCGGTACCTCGGGCCGCTCGCGTGCCATGCGCAGCGCCGAGTAGCCGGAGCTGGTGTAGGCCACCGTGGCCGGCACCTTGAGCAGGCCGGCGACATGGCGCACCGCATAGCCGATCGCATCGGCCGCCTCGGCGCGCGGCGGCGTGTGCGAGGCCTGGATGGCATCGTGGTAGAGCGGATCGGATTCCGTGCGGCGGATGATGCTGTCCATCATCTTCACGGCCTCGACCGGGTAGCGCCCGGAGGCGGACTCGGCCGACAGCATGACGGCGTCGGCGCCGTCGTAGACCGCGGTGGCCACGTCGGAGGCTTCGGCCCGCGTCGGCACCGGCGCGGCGATCATCGATTCCAGCATCTGCGTGGCCACGATGACCGGCTTGCCGGCCTTGCGGCAGGCTCGCACGATCTGCTTCTGCAGCGAAGGGACCTGTTCGGCGGGCATCTCCACGCCGAGGTCGCCGCGCGCCACCATGACCGCATCGGCCTGCGCGACGATGGCCTCCAGGCTGTGGATGGCAGCCGGCTTCTCGAGCTTGGCGACGATGCCGGCGCGCCCCTGCACCATGGCCTGGATCTCCTCGATGTCCTCGGGCCGCTGCACGAAGGACAGCGCCACCCAGTCGACGCCCAGGCCGAGGCCGAAGTCGAGATCGCGCCGGTCCTTCTCGGTCAGCGCCGACAGCGGCAGCACCACGCCGGGCACGTTGAAGCCCTTGCGGTCGGATAGCATGCCGCCATCGAGCACGGTGGTCTCGGCGAAGTCGTCGCCGCAGCATTCCACGCGCAGGCGCAGCTTGCCGTCGTCGAGCAGCAGCTCGGAGCCCTCGCGCAGGGCGCGGAAGATCTCCGGGTGCGGCAGGCTGACCCGCTGCGCCGAGCCCGGCGTGCCGCGATCGAGGTCGAGCCGGAACGGCGCCCCGGCGGCGAGCGGGACCGGGCCGGCGGCGAAGGTGCCGATGCGCAGCTTGGGGCCCTGCAGGTCGAGCAGCACGCCGATCGGCCGCCCGCGTTCGCGTTCCACCGCGCGGATGGTGTCGTAGCGCTGCCGGTGGTCGTCGTGGCTGCCGTGGCTGAAGTTGAGGCGGAACACATCGGCGCCGGCCTCGAACAGCGCGTCGATGGTTTCCGGCGTGGTGCTGGCCGGTCCCAGCGTGGCCACGATCTTGGCATTGCGAAGGCGTCTCATCTCTTTTCCCTTTCCCTCAAGTTCCAGTTGCGGCTGCAGTTGCGGTTGCGGTTGCAATTGCACTTTCCGCTCCGCTTCCAGGCGCGATCAGGATCGCGCGGAAGTCGTTGACGTTGGTCAGCGTCGGGCCGGTCACCACGCTGTCGCCGAGCGCTTCGAAGAAGCCGTGCCCGTCGTTGTCGGCCAGCGCGTCGCGCGCCCGGATGCCGAGCCGCTGTGCGTGCCGCAGGGTGTCGGGCGTGACGATGGCGCCGGCGATCTCTTCCAGTCCGTCGACGCCGTCGGTGTCGCCCGCGATGGCATGGATGCCGGCATGGCCGCGCAAGGTCAGGGCGAGTGCCAGCAGGAACTCGACGTTGCGGCCGCCACGGCCCTGGCCGCGCACGGTCACGGTGGTCTCGCCGCCGGACAGCAGCACGCAGGGCGGCACCACCGGCTGGCGATGGTCGGCGACTTCGCGGGCGATGGCGCCCAGCACCAGGCCGACGTCGCGCGCCTCGCCCTCGATGGCGTCGCCGAGCAGGTGCACGGCCAGTCCCGCCTCGTGCGCCACCTGCGCGGCGGCTTCCAGCGCCATGCGCGGCGTGGCGATCAGCGTGGTGTCGATCCGGGGCAGGCGCACATCGCCCGGCTTGAGCGTCTCCGCCGCCTCGGAGGCCAGCACCTGCAGCACGTGCGGCGGCACTTCCAGGCCGTAGCGGCGCAGAATGTCGAGCGCGTCGGCGCGCGTGCTGGGGTCGGCCACGGTGGGGCCGGAGGCGATGTCGACCGGGTCGTCGCCGGGCACGTCCGACAGCAGCAGGTTGCTCACGCGCGCCGGGTGGCAGGCGGCCGCCAGCCGGCCGCCCTTGATGGTCGATAGGTGGCGGCGCACGCAGTTCATCTCGCTGATGGTGGCGCCCGATTTCAGCAGCGCGCGATTGAGGGCCTGCTTGTCGGCCAGCGTGATGCCCGCCAGCGGCAAAGGCAGCAGCGACGAGCCGCCGCCCGAGACCAGGCTGATCACGAGGTCGTCCGGGCCCAGGCCGGACACCAGTGCCAGCATGCGCCGCGCGGCCTCGTGGCCGGCGGCATCCGGCACCGGGTGCGCCGCCTCGACGATCTCGATGCGCCGGCACGGTACCGCGTAGCCATAGCGCGTGACCACCAGCCCTTCGAGCGGCCACGGCCAGGCCGCTTCCAGCGCCTGCGCCATGGCGGCCGAGGCCTTGCCGGCACCGATCACGATGGTGCGCCCGCGCGGCGGCGGCGGCAGGTGGCGGGCCAGCGTCAGCGCGGGCTGGGCGGCCGCGACAGCGGCGTCGAACATGCGGCGCAGCAGGGTGCGGCAGGCGCTGGTGTCCATGGAGGTCTGGGCCATCTCAGTGCATCCGTCCGCTGGTCGGCACCATGTTCATCAGGAAATCGACGAAGGAGTGCGGTGCCTGCGCCGCGTGGGTGTAGCCGGCGATGGCCTTGGCGTCGAGATGGGCGGGGTCGACGTTCATGCCGGCGCCCGGCCGCACCAGGTTGACGACCACCAGCCCCTGTGCCAGCGCCAGCGTCGACAGCAGCTCGAAGTAGAGCAGCGCGCGCGCGCCGACGCGGCCGAGTTCCTTCATGTTCTCCATGCGGGCGATGCCCAGCACCACGGCGGCGAAGATGATGGGCGCGAACACCATCTTGATGAGCTTGATGAACACGTCGCCAAGCGGCTTGACGCTGCTGGCGAGGTCGGGCGCGAACAGGCCGAGCGCGATGCCGGCGCCGACGCCGATCAGTACCTGGACGTACAGCTTTCCCAATAGCCTGCGGATCATGGCTGTCTCCTGCGGGTGATGCGTGAGGGCAGCCGGGGCACGGCTAGCGTGCCTGGCCCCCGGTCGCGCTGGCGGCGCAGCTCTGGCGGCTGCTGGACGATTCCGCCAAGGGCGGGCGCTGGTGGCGCGCCCGCGGCGGCCCGGACGGTGCCGGGCGGGAAGGGTTGGATAGGGGCGGCGGGGCGGCTCAGGCCGCCTCGGCCTGCCGCTGCGTGGCCAGGTGGTCGCACACGGCGCGCGTCACCTGCGCGGTGGTGGCGCTGCCGCCGAGGTCGCGCGTGTGCAGCGCAGGGTCGGCCGTGACCGCCTCGATGGCCGCCATCAGGCGCTGCGCGGCGGCGTGCTCGCCCAGGTGCTCCAGCAGCATGACCACCGACCAGAAGGTGCCCACCGGGTTGGCCAGGCCCTGGCCCATGATGTCGAAGGCCGAGCCGTGGATGGGCTCGAACATCGACGGGTAGCGGCGCTCGGGATCGATGTTGCCGGTGGGGGCGATGCCGAGGCTGCCCGCCAGCGCGGCGGCGAGGTCGCTCAGGATGTCGGCGTGCAGATTGGTGGCGACGATGGTGTCGAGCGACTTCGGCCGGTTCACCATGCGCGCGGTGGCCGCATCGACCAGCTCCTTGTCCCAGCGCACGTCGGGGAACTCAAGCGCCACCTGTGCCGCCACCTCGTCCCACATCACCATCGCGTGGCGCTGGGCATTGGACTTGGTGATCACGGTGAGCAGCTTGCGCGGGCGCGACTGCGCCAGCCGGAAAGCGAAGCGCAGGATGCGCTCGACGCCCACGCGCGTCATCATCGACACATCGGTGGCGGCCTCGATCGGATGGCCCTGGTGCACGCGTCCGCCCACGCCCGAGTACTCGCCTTCCGAGTTCTCGCGCACGATGACCCAGTCCAGGTCTTCCGGCGCGCAGCGCTTGAGCGGGGCGTCGATGCCCGGCAGGATGCGGGTCGGGCGCACGTTGGCGTACTGGTCGAAGCCCTGGCAGATCTTCAGGCGCAGGCCCCACAGCGTGATGTGGTCGGGGATCTGGTTGTCGCCGGCCGAGCCGAACAGGATCGCATCCTTGCCGCGCAAGGCGTCGAGGCCGTCGGCGGGCATCATCGCGCCGTGCTGGCGGTAGTAGTCGCCGCCCCAGTCGAAGTCCTCGAACTCGAAGCGGAAGCCGGCGCCGGCGTCGGCCAGCGCCGCCATGACTTCCCGCCCCGCCGGCACCACCTCCTTGCCGATGCCGTCGCCGGGAATGGTTGCGATCTGGTAGGTCTTCATCTTCCGTCTCCTGGTCAGGGTTGCCGCTGCATGGCGTGAGGCGGATTCTGGCCGGTGGACGAAGTTTTGGATCGGCACTAAAGTTAAACCATTCTTAACCTGGAATTAACAGTGAGGTTCGCAGTGAAGGTCGTGATGAGGTGCCCGGCAAGGGTCACCGCGAGGAACGCAGCAGGATGACCGCCAACAGCGCGATCCAGCCCGCCGAACTGGGCTTCTTCGCCGCGCTCGCGGGCGCCGGCAGCCTCAGCGCCGCCGCCCGCGACCTGGGCATCACCACGGCGGCCGTCAGCAAGCGGCTGGCGCAGATGGAAGCGCGCATCGGCATGCCGCTGGTGGTACGCACCACCCGGCGCATGAGCCTGACGCCGGAAGGCGAGGTGGTGCTGGAGCACGCGCGCCGCATCCTCGGCGAGATCGACGACCTCGGCCAGTTGCTGACCAGCGCCAAGGGGCGCCCGAGCGGCCTGCTGCGCGTCAACGCCACGCTGGGCTTCGGGCGCATGCACGTGGCGCCGGTGATCGCCGCCTACAGCCGTGCCTACCCCGATGTCGACGTCCAGCTCCAGCTCTCCGCCGACCCGCCGCCGCTCAGCGAGGATGGCTTCGACGTCTGCGTGCGCTTCGGCGAGCCGCCCGACGCGCGCATCGTCGCGCGCCTGCTGGCGCCCAACCGCCGCCTGCTGTGCGCCGCGCCCAAATACCTGCGCGACCACGGCGCCCCGCAATCGCCGGCCGACCTGCCCCGGCACAACTGCATCGGCATCCGCCAGGGCAGTGACGCCTACGGCGTCTGGCGCCTGACCCCGGTCAAGGGCGCCAAGGCGCGTACCGAGTCCGTGCATGTGCGCGGCAACCTCACCACCAACGACGGCGAGATCGCCGTCAACTGGGCGCTCGAAGGCCACGGCATCGTGCTGCGCGCCGAGTGGGACGTCGAGCGCTACCTGCGCAGCGGCCGCCTGGTGCAGGTGCTGCCGCAGTACGCCACGCCCGAAGCGAATATCTATGCGGTGTACCAGCAGCGCCACCAGCTGTCGTCGCGCATCCGGCTGTTCGTGGATTTCCTGGCGGCGAAGTTCGCGGCCTTCGGGCGGTAGGGGAGGGCAGGCGGGTGGAGGCGAGTTGCAGCGTGCCGGTGTTCTTGTGGCATATGCGGCATGCCGCTGGCACGTGCCTACTGGCAGCGCCTGGCCGCGCATCCGTTGTGCAGTGCCGGCTTCGCGCGGATCGCCGCAGGACAGCAGGCGTGGCTGGATACGGTGCAGGGCCAGCTGGCAAGGGTAGTGGCGGGGACCGGCAGCCGCTGAAGCGAAGGCCGGCCCATCCGCGCTGTGGCCGTCAACCGCGCGCGCGGTCCAGTTCCGCCCCGAAGCGTTGCAGGCGCGGCAGGTAGTAGTGCTCCGGATCCAGCGAGAAGGCGACCCGGCGGGTCCGTCCCATGATTTCCTCGCGGGGGAAGAAGCCGTAGTAGCGCGAATCGGCGCTGTTGTCGCGGTTGTCGCCGAGCATCAGGTACTGGCCGGCCGGGACCGGCACCGGCCCGAACGAGCGGCGCGGGCTCGGGGCCAGCGGTGACAGCCGGACCGTATGCGCCATGCCGCCGACCGCTTCGGTGAAATAGGCGGCGCCGGCATCGGGGGCGACGTTCGCGGCGGTGGCGTCCAGCGGCTGGTACGAGGCGCGCTCGCCGTTGATGTAGAGCACGTTGTCACGCATTGCCACGGTATCGCCGGGCACGCCGACGATGCGCTTGACCAGCAGCGTGTGCGCGGCGGCGGAATCGATGGTGACGATGTCGCCCCGCTGCGGCTGGCTCAGGTAGGCCAGGCGCTGGTGCGTGAGCGGGATGCGCAGGTCGTAGGCCATCTTGTCCACCAGGATGCGGTCGCCGATGCGCAGGGTCGGCAGCATGGAGCCGCTCGGCACCACGTTCCAGTCGGCGATCGCGCCACGGAACAGCACCATCAGGAACAGGAAGGCGGCAAGGCCCTTGTTCTCTTTCCACAGCTTGGCGAGGAGTTGCATAGGGAGATGAGGGGAGAAGGCCGCGCTGGCGGCCGAGGTTGGCAAGAGCCCTAGAGTACACCCGAACCGGTACGCCCGAAGCCATGCCTGCGGGGGGCTGCCGCGCTGCAGCAAAAGCGCTCCGGCCCATGCTAGGATGAGCGGCGTCCATCGCAGCACCCGCCCACCCGCCAGCGCACCATGACCACTCTCTACGCGATCCTCGGCGTGCCGGAGCACGCTTCTCTGGAAGAGATCAAGCGCGCCTACCGCCGCGCCGCGATGAAGTCCCACCCTGACCGCAACCTGGGCCGCGAGGCGGAGGCACATGCCGCCTTCCAGGAGATCCGTGATGCCTACGCCATTCTGTCCGACCCGGTGCAGCGCCAGGTCTACGACGAGGTGTACGCGCGCGAGATGGAGCGCTGGCAGGCCGAGCACGAGGCCGAACAGGAACAGGAGCGCGCGGCGCAACGCGAGGCCGAGCGCGCCGCGCAGCAGCACTACGAGGCCATGGTGGCGCTGGCCATGCGCTTTGCCGGCGACGGCCACAACCGCGACGTGATCTTCGGCGTGCTGCTGGGCCGGGATTGCGAGGCGGAACTGGCCGCGCGCATCGCGGACAGCGTGTGGGCCTTGCAGGAGTCACGGCGGGCCGAGGCCGCGGCAGCGGAAGCCCAGGCCCGGGCGGAAGACGAGGCCGGGGCCGAAGGCGAGGCACCGGCGGCTGCCGCGGGCGCGGAGGCGCAGTCCCGGCGGCACACCACCCCCTTCGAGTCCTTCTGGCACGGGCTGTTCGGCCTGCACCCGCAGCGCTGAGGCGGCGCACGCTGCGCTTGCCTCAGTACAGGTCGTTGTGCACGGTGCGGAAGTCGTCGTCATCCATGGCGCACGGCGGCCGCGCCCAGGCCGTCCAGCGCGGCCCATTTCTTGCCCGACGAAGATATCCAGGCCGGCTCGCGGCGGGGATCGATCATGGAATCCCTTCGCGCTGCCGCGAGTCGCGACCTACAGGATGGAACGGTATTGGCCCAGGCCCTTGACGGTTTGCAGCAGGCCCTGGCGTTGCAGCACGTCGAGGTAGCGGTCGACTCCATGGGCGGATGCTTGAGCTGCGCGCGCTGCTGCCGGGCGGCGGCAACGACAGCGGCCGCATCCAGGTCGAACAGGTTGTCGATGAATTCGTCGGGGTGCCGGGCCTCGATGCCGAACGGTGCCAATGCGTCGTCCGGAAAGTCTTTCCGGTTGAAGGTGACGATGACGCTGGCGCCGCAACGAATGGCGGCGGCGAGTACGTGCCGGTCGTCTGGGTCCGGTAACCGTAGTTCGACGGCAAGTGCCTCGTAGTCAAGGACCAAGGCATCAGGGATAGCGCGATCCATCAGGTCCGATGTGCGATCCAGTTGCTCGCGCGTCAGGTCTTCGCGGTTAGCCAGCAGATTGCGCTTCCATTCGTCGTGGATCTGCGGACTCCACCGTGCACGGAACCGCCCCGACAGGCCCAGCCACATGAGAAAGTCGCGCAGTGGCGCTGGATACAGCACGCAAGCGTCATACAGGGCTGTGAATGGCGAATGCCTCATTCGTAACCCATGTCAGACACCTGGGCTTGATGCGCCAACTCGGCCATGGCTTGCTCACTAGCCTGATCGCGCGCGGCCTTGAACTGCATCAGGTCCGAAAAGCGCACGCGGCGGTGCTTGCCAGCCCGATGGAACGGCAGCGCGCCGTCTTCCAGCAACTTGACCAGGTGCGGCCGGGAGACGTTGAGCAGGTCGGCCGCTTCCTGCGTGGTCAACTCGGCATGAACAGGCACGACCTTGACGGCATTGCCGCCGGCCAGTTCGGCCAGGATGTCCACCAGCAGGCGGAGCGCCGATGTTGGCAGCTCCACCTGATGAGCTTGATTCTTGTCATCGAAGATCTGGATGCGCTGGGTCTCGACCTGGGTGGCCAGATAAGCCGCCAAGGCGCGTTGACCTTGCACGGCAGCCTGCACTTCCCGTTCCACGGGTAGCGTTACTCTCGAATAGGCGGCGGTCACGGCATCACTCCTGGGCGTTGATCAGTGATCTACGTTAAACGAAACAATCGAAAAACGCAACAAACGAAACGAATGCCAAGCGATCCTGCCTTCTACGATTGCCTTGAGGCTGGGGGATCGGCTGGCATGCGGTCGTCAGCCCTCGTTTGATCCCCATGACTCCGCTACCGACTCAAGTGCACCGTCGCAATCTGTGCGTGCTCCTGCTTCAGTTCGCAGCGGATGGTCCGCCGCGCCCGTCCGCCGATGGCGCGCTGGCCGGGTAGCGGACCCACCGGCGGCGCCATGCCGCATTGATCGGGTCCGACCACGACCAGGCCACGCACGCTCCCACCGCGACCGAGAGCACCAGGTAGGCAGCCAGCAGGACCGTCTTCGCATCCCCGGCGATCATGGCCGCAGGCATGAGCGTGCGCATCGAGCCCAGCACCAGCAGGTGGAACAGGTAGATCTCGTAGCTCCGGCGCCCGCAGGCCGCCAGTGCCCGGGCCGGCCGCGACAAGGGCGCGGCGCGGCCGCTTCCCAGCAGCAGCAAGGCTGTGGCCAGGGCCATTGCGCTGACGCCCAGCACATGGCTTTGCGCGATCGGCCAGGCCAGGTACAGCGCCGCCATCGCGGCCGCGACCAGCGCGCGGACGGCGCGCTGCTGCAGTACGGGGAACGGCCGCTGCCGTGCCAGCACCGCCGCGCAGCAGCCGATCGCGATGGCGTCGAAGCAGGCCGGATAGGCGTACAGGAATCCGCCCTCGTCGCCCGCGTGGGCGTAGCGGTACAACGGGCCGATGCAGATCGCCGCCAGCGCCAGGGCCAGGCGGACCGACGGGCGCCGCAGGCCCACGCAGGCCAGCGGGAACAGCAGGTAGAACACCGCCTCGACCGACAGCGACCACAGCACGCCCAGCGGATAGTTGATCCAGCCGTGCTACGTGATGAGGACGTTCATCCAGAAGGTCGCGCCGGCGAGATTGACGGTCCATAGCGATACCGGCGCGCCCGCGCGGTTGTCGAAGATCCGCACCCCCGCCAGGGCCAGCGTGTCCACCGCCAGCAGTGCCAGGAACAGGCCGGGCAGGATGCGTGCCGCGCGCAGGGCGTAGAAGCCGGGCAGCCGGATCCGCTCCAGGCTGCCCCAGCGCTCGAGGGCGTTGGTGGTGATCAGGAAGCCGGAAATGACGAAGAAGATCGTCACGCCGTAATTGCCGTTGCGGGCTACGGCCCGCACGGCGGGCCAGCCCAGGGTTGCCGCCAGCACGGTGTCCTGCAGCGGGTAGGCGATATTGAAATGGTGGAGCAGCACCAGCAGGATCGACACGCCGCGCAGCATGTCGATCCGCCCATTGCGCGGATCGGGATGCACGGCGGTTTCAGTCCTTCTTGCTGATGCTGGTGCCGGTGCCGGTGCCGGTGCCGGTGCCGGTGCCGGCGAGGGCGGGGAACTCGCGGAGGATGGCGTCGCGTACCCGCACGCCTGCGTTCGGCGTCGTGGCCTGCTCGTCCTGGATCAGGCGGGCGAACACCAGTTTCCGCTCGCCTTTCTCCGCCCAGCCCACGAACCAGCCGTAGGCATGGTCGCGGTCATAGCTGCCGTCCGAGCCGGGCGATCCGGTCCCGGTCTTGCCGTACACGCGCCATCCGTCCGGGCTCTGCTCCTGCGCGAAGAGGCGCTCGGCCATGTCGTAGGCATGCGCGCCGACGGGCAGCTGCCGGATGGCGATCTTGCGCAGGAAGGCGATCTGCTCCAGCGGCGAGACGCGCAGCGAGGCATTGAACCAGGCGCCCTGTGTGCCGTTCTGCTTGCCGGGCTGGCCCGAGACATCCTGGTTGCCGTACTGGAAGGCCGACGTGTATTGCTGGAGGCGATCCTGCCCCAGGCGCGCGGCGAGCTGCTGCGAGTACCAGAACACGGAGTAGTGGATCCAGCGGGCCGGGTCCACCGGCTGGCGCCACGGCTCGCCGCCCCAGGCCGGATAGCCGGGCTGGAACGGCCACGCGGGCGTGTGCTCGTCCTGCAGGATGCCGGCGTCGAAGCCCATCAGGGCGAGCGGAAGCTTGAAGGTGGATGCCGGCGTATAGCGCTCGGCGCATTGGCCCTGCTGCAGCAGCACGCGTCCGTCGACCGCGTCGGCGACGACGGTGCAGAGGGTGAGGGCGGAGGCCGGCGCGGCGCACGGCCCGCAAAGGATCAGGGCGAGGGACATCCCGCGCCAGTTCAGTCTTGGCTTCATGGCAATCGATCAAGGGTGGAGCACGGAGGAACGGCCGCACCGGCGCCGGGGCCGGCGCGGCCGGGGAGGAGGCAGCGCGGCTACGCCGGCTGTTGGCGCGCCTTGAGCAGCACCAGGGTCAGGTCGCGTCCCTGCACCCGGACGCGCATGACCAGGCAGCGGCCCGCCGCAGGCGACATGCCGGTCTTGGACAGTTGGATGTCCCAGCCCCGGCGGCCGATCAAGGGGTTGGTATTGCGGTAGTGGAGGGCACCGCCCTCGATGTTGACGGTTTCCGCCGGCCGCGTGCTGTCGCGCGCGATCTCCGGATAGGCGGCCGCCGCGTTCACGATGCGCTCGATGTCGGCAGCCGTGGAGCGATTGGCCGGCGACAGGCCGGTCGGTTCGCGCAGCGTCGTGTGCATCAGGCCGAGCTGTGCCATCTTGTCGCGCAAGGACCGCTCGAACGCCGGCGTACCGCCGGGATAGCTGCGCGCCAGTGCGTGGGCGGCCCGGTTGTCCGACGACATCAGCGCCAGCTTCAGCAGCGTGCCCAGCGTCGCGCTGGCGCCCACTGGCAGTTGCGACACGCTGTTGCGGGTGGCCTCGGCATCCTCCCGCTCGATGCGGACGGGGCGGGCGAGGTCCGGGGCGGTATCCAGCACCACCATGGCCGTCATCAGCTTGGTCAGCGAGGCGATCGGGACTTCCTCATGCTCAGCCCGTCCGATCAGCTTGGCCCCCGAGGCGGCATCCACCACCAGCACGTGGGCCGCCCCGCTGGCCTTGACCAGCGCCTCGATGCCGGCCAGGCCGGAGCCGGACGGCGCGGTCGGGGCGGCCGGGACGGTCCATGCGGCGGCGCAGGCCAGCCCCAGCGCCGCGGCAAGCCAGGGGGCCGCCAGCACGGCACGCGAGGGCGCCGGCGCCGGGCGCAGCAGGCGGCGGATGCGCTGGGCCAGTGCCCCGCCGCGCGCCTGCTGCGCCAAGTCGAGGCCGGCGGCCGGCACCGGCATGCCGCGGCTGAGGCTGTCGAGCGCGCGCGCCAGGGTGCGCGGCGCGCCGATGCAGGCCGCGGCCATATCGTCGGCAATGTGCTCGCGTTCCTCGCCGAGGCGGCGCGACAGCCACCACACCGAAGGGTGGAAGAACAGCAGTGCCTCGATCACGCGCTGCAGGAAGTTGACCAGGTAGTCGAGGCGCCGGACATGCGCCAGCTCGTGCGCCAGCAGCGCCTCCAGCAGGTCGGCCGGCATGCCGCTCACCAGGCCGGCGGGCACCAGCACCACGGGCCGCCACCAGCCCGCCGTCACGGGGCTGGACAGGCCGGGCGCGATGCGCAGCGCGACGCCGCGCGGCAGGCGCAGCCGGCCCGATAGCGCCTGCACGCGCGCTGTCCATGCGGCATCGGTCCAGGGCCGGCTGGAGCGGATCACCTGCCGCAGCCAGGCCATGCCCAGCAGCAGCCGCAGCGTCATCCCGCTCACGCCCGCCAGCCACGCCATCGCCAGCCAGGCGCGCCACGGGAGCGCCGGCGCGGCCATGGCCGGCATGCCGGCGAGCACGCCGGACCAGGTCGCCGGCAGCGTGACGATGCCGGCGGCGCCATCCGGCAGCACGGCCGATGCCTGCCAGGTGTCGAGTCGGGCGGCCGCGTCCAGCACGGGTACGACCACGCACAGGACGAGGGCGGCGCACAGTACCGCATAGCGGGCACGGGCGCCGGCAGGGCGCATCCACCACAGCAGGCAGGCCGCCGCGGCCTGGATGCACAGGCCCTGCCACAGGAAGGCCAGCAGCACATCGCCCGCGATCCAGCCGAAGCCGGCCATCGGGGCACTCACTTGCCGTCCCCGCGCAGCAGGTCCTCGATCTCGGCGCGCTCCTGCTGGCTGACGTGACCGCCGCGCAGCGCGGCCAGCACGAGGGCCTTGCCGGAGCCGGCGAAGGCCTTGCTGATCAGGTCCTTCAGCAGGCTGGCCTGGGTCGACTTCTGGCTCTGTGCGGGCGCATAGACATGCGAGCGTTCACTCTCGTCGCGCTCCAGCAGGCCCTTGCCGTGCATGATCTGCATCAGCCGCAGGACGTTCGCGTAGGTCAGCTCGGGCCGATCGGCCGCCATGGCCTGGTGCACCGCCTTGACCGTGGCCGGTCCGGTTTCCCATAGGGTCTGCAGTACGTCGAGCTCGGCGCTGGTGGGTTTGAGGGGGCTGGCGGGGAAGCGGTTCATGGCAGGAGCGGGTGCGGCGCGGCATCGGGATTGCCGGCGCCGCGTGGAGGATTCGATACATGTAGATTATTCTTTCTAGAAAAGAATGTCTAGAAAATATTGTCTATATGTGGGGCCCCGACGAGGCCGGCAGCACTGGCGGCACTGACGGGCACAGAGCGGCCAGAGCGGCCAGAGCGGCCAGAGCGTCACCGGAGCGACCCTGGCAGCGCTGCCGGCACGCCAGTGCTGTAAGTACCGCTTGAACCACTCGAATCATCCGGAAAGTGGCGTGTCAGATGCCTGTCCGCGACTGTTCGTCGGCACGAACAGTCATTTCGCAATCTGGAACAAAGATTGTTGTTTTGATGTAACTGTTTCACGGAATTGTCATCTGGTTTTTCCATGATGCGGCCTGCCATGCCAGGGCCCCGCGCGTCGATCCATCCGCGCCGCGCTCCGGGCAAGGCTCCCTGGCAACACCACATCGAGATTCCAGTTGAAAAAGAACATCGCATTCGCGTTCGCCGCCGCCACGCTCGCCGTGCCCGCCGCGTCCCAAGCCCAGTCGGCCTCCTCCAGCGTCACCCTGTATGGCATCGCCGATGCCGGCGTCAGCTACCAGAGCCATGTCCAAAGCACCCCCGGCCAGGGCGGCAACCTGTTCGGCGTGACCTCCGGCGGCCTGTCCGGCTCGCGCTGGGGCATCCGCGGCGTGGAAGACCTGGGCGGTAACCTGAAGGGCATCTTCGTGCTGGAGAGCGGCTTCAACATCGATACCGGCACCTCCGGCCAGGGCAACCGCCTGTTCGGCCGCCAGGCCTATGTCGGCCTGCAGAGCGAATACGGCGCCATCACCCTCGGCCGCCAGCAGAACGCGCTGTTCCAGTTGTTCGGCGACTATGACCCGATGGCGGTCGGCAACAGCTACTCGCTCAACGCGGTCGACACCAACGGCTTCAACGGCCGTGCCGACAACGCGCTCAAGTACACCGGCACCTTCGGCGGCCTGACCGCCACGGCCTTCTACAGCACCGGCCGCGACAGCACCATCGCCAACGGCAGCGAAGTGCCGGGCAGCTTCCGCGTCGGCACCAACTTCGGCGGCGGCATGGCCTACGCCAACGGCCCGCTGTCGGTGGGCGTGGCCTACGACCAGTACCAGGGCACCACCGTGGCGACCTCCGGCGCCAGCGCCCGCCGCGCCGCCGTCGGCGCTTCGTACAGCCTGGGCCAGGCCAAGCTGTTCGCCGGCTACCGCTGGCTGCGCGACGAGGTCACCACCGCCACCGCGCGCCACGACAACCTGTACTGGGGCGGTGCCACGTACAAGTTCACCCAGGCCTTCAGCCTGACCGGCGCGGCGTACTACACCGATGCGCGCACCGACAGCAAGGACTCGCTGATGTTCGTGCTGGACGCCGACTACGCGCTCTCCAAGCGCACCGACGCCTACCTGCTGCTGGGCTACGTGAAGAACCACGGCAACGCCGCCTATGGCCTGACCAGCACCCAGAACACGCTGCCGGGCCAGAACCAGACCGGCGCCATGCTCGGCGTGCGCCACCGCTTCTGAGCGCGCGCTGACCAACACCGGCGCGCTGTCGGGGCGCGCCGCAGATCCGTCATATCGACCTTGGCCTCTTGCAACGAGCCGGGACGTTCGGCCGGCAGGCTTGCCGGCCTTTTTTCTGCGCCGGTTGCGGGCGAGGCAACGCAAGCACCAGCGTCGGGCCATCGTGATCACGCCACGCCATCGTCTTGGAGCTGGTTTGCAGCCATGGCCGCAAACTGGCCGGCCACGTCGCACAGTCGGTCGATGATCCGGCTGGCAGCATCCGCCTGGACCTCCGCTTCATCAGCAAGGCTCAGCATGGCCCGCCGGTCGAGAGCCGGAGCCTCGCCCATCACGTCCATCTGGTACCCGCCTGACCCCTCGCAGAACGTCACGTCGTAGGCCGGCGCCAACTTCCATGCGCCGGCTGGTGACATGACGCGGGTCAAGCATGGCTGGGCTCTCTCCTGGTACGTTGTCGCCTGGTGCTGTGCTCGTAACGGCGAACGTCCTCCGGGCGGTCCAGCTTGGGCAAGAACCGTCCTTCGAGTTCCTTGATCCGCCCAGGCACCATGGCCAGGCTGACCACGTTCTCGAATCCCGCATCGCGCCCAGCCTCCAGGCCGGACCTCGAATGGATTCCGATGCTGGCGCGACCGGCCACGTCGGCTGGCGTCATCCGCTTGGCTGAGCGCTTTAGAACATGCGCCGAAGCCGGCAGCGCTCACATCATCAAGACCCTGATCGACTGGATCCGATGGAGAAGATATGGCCGTGCCCACGAACAAGGACGAATTGCTCAAAGCGATTGATGCAAACTTCGATAAGCTCATCAAGGAGCTACGCGCCGTGCCGCTGTCGCTGGTCGATGAACGCAGCCTGGAAGGCCATGCGAAGGGAACGCAGATGAGCGTTGCCAACCTCGCTGCCTATCTGGTCGGCTGGAATGAATTGGTCTTGAAATGGCTTGACCAGGACGCGGCCGGCGAGCCGGTCGATTTCCCCGAGACCGGCTTCAAGTGGAACGAACTGGGCCGCCTCGCGCAGAAGTTCTATCGCGACCACGAGATCGTCCCCTGGCCGCAACTCCTGGACCGTTTGGTGGCTGCGAAGGATCGCATTGTCTTGCAGATCGAGACCCATAGCGAGCACGAGCTTTACGGGACATCATGGTATGGGAAATGGACGATGGGAAGAATGATCCAGTTCAACACGGCGTCCCCCTATGCCAACGCGCGCAGCCGCCTGCGTAAGTGGATGAAGACAAAGGGCTGAACTCCATCCATAGGATTTCGAGCGAGAAAGCATGTTCAACATCGGTAAGACAGTGATCGCGGGCGATGCCGCCCTGTTTGTGTCGGAAGCAGGCAAGGCGGGCGGGCAGCCGATCATCTTGCTGCATGGCGGCCTGGGAAGCCGAGACGACTTCCTGCCATTGGCGAAGCATCTGGCAGCGGACTATCGGCTGATTGCCATCGACAGCCGTGGGCATGGGCGATCGGCGTTGGGCGACCTCCCTCTCACCTACCGTCGGCTCGAACAGGATGCCGCCGCCGTTCTGGCCGAGCTTGGCCTGACAGATGCCGGGATCATCGGCCACAGCGACGGCGGTATCGTGGCATTGCGCCTTGCCGCATCCGGTGCCGTCCGGCCTCGCTTTGTCGTGGCGGCTGGCGCGCATTGGCAACTGCCGGCCGATGACCCGGCCCGCGCAATCTATCAGGGCATCACGGTGGACGAGTGGCGTGGCATGTTCCCGCAGCAGGTCCAGCACTACGAGGCTGAAAACCCCGCGCCTGATTTTGCGATGTTGTTCGGTGCAACCGCGGCCATGTGGCTCGGGAACGATGACAACGCCTATCCGGGGCCGGCAGTGCGCTCGATCGCCTGCCCGCTCCTTGTTGTTCATGGCGATGAGGACTTCCTGGTTTCCCGCCGTCAGGCTTTTGAGCTGGTCGAGCAGGTCGAAGGGGCGCGCCTGCTGAATCTGCCTTTCGCCTCGCATACCGTGCTGGAAGACTGCCCTGAAGACGTTCTTCCTGCGCTCAAGTCATTCCTTGCCAGCTTGTCGCAGGTCAAGTGACCCAAGGCCTCGGAGTGGCAGTTCCCATCTCGCGCTGGCCAGGGCATTCAGGGGGTGCGTCCTTGTGGTGCCGGCGGCGGGAAATCGGGCCTGTAATTCGCGGGCGGCCGCGCCGGCGGCGCGGCAAGCATCGGCCCGTAGGCCGGGACCCGGTGTCCGGCGGCATACATGCACTGCAGGTAGGCTGCGTCGTACTCTTGCTGCGCATCGTAGCCGGAGTATCCGGTGCCGCTGGCATTGCCGGAGGCTTGAGACGGGCTCGCACCACTGACGCGGTCCAGCGCCAGGTGGCGGCAGTTCAAGTCATCCCCGCGAAACTGCTCGTACGTCTTGTGGCTGCCCGGAAGCACCATCACGCTGGGGCCGGTCGGCATGCTCGTGCAGCCGCCCATGGCGAGCGCAGCTGCTACCAGGAGGGGGAGGGAACGCCGCTTCATCTGGTCCTCGTCATCCGTGCCTCGTCACCGCTACCCGGGTATCCGCGCGCCCTACGGCGACGGCGGCCGGGCCGGTACCGGCTGCCAGCCGCCCGGGCATTCCTTGACGTAGGGATAGTAGCCGCCGGGCCGGTCGCAGCGGTACCACCACGCGTTGGCCGACGCCAGGTCCGAATCATCGCCCTTCTCGATGTATTGGGCCGCGGGCGCGTAGTAGCCGGAGTAGGCGTAAGGGTCGGGCCAGCCGTCGTACGGATATCCCCACCACCCCCAGCCGGGCCAGCCCCACCAGCCGCCGCCCACCGCGAAGGCCACACGTGCATGCCCACGGTGAAAACCGTCATGGTGGAAGCCGCCGCCGTTGTGGAAGCCGCCGCCGTGCATGCCACCGCCGTGCATGCCGCCACCGCCGCCGCCACCGCCGCCACCGCCGCCGCCGTGACCGGCGGCCAGCGCGGGACCGCCGCCGCCCATCGCGGCCGCTGCCACGCATGCCAGGGCGATCTGGCAAAGCCTGCGCCCGTTCATGATGTGCCTCCTGCTGCGCTGCCTGATTTTCCGCATTTTCCGCCAGGCGGGCGGGGCGTCGAGAACCCCGTACATGCATTGAACGGCTGACAGGTCGGATTTATTCCGCCATCCCGTCCAAGGCCCGGTGCGGCCGAACAGCGCATCCACCGCCGCGGCCTCGCGCGCTTGTTCCGCGGCCTGCGGCTGCACGCGCTCGCGTGCCTGCTGCTGCTGCCGCTGCCGCTGCCGCGGGTGCAGCCGTCCCGCGCCGCACGTGCCGCACGCGCCGCACGCGCCGCACGCGCCAGGACCACGGGTGATACCATCTGCGCTGCCCCTGGCAGCGTGCGCGGCGAGCCCGCCGAGGCGATCGCGGATGCGATCGCCGCTGCCGCGGCCTCCCTCGACAGAAGGACGATCCCCATGGACCAGCTTGTCGGCAGTCATCGTTCCCGTGCCCCGATCCAGCGTGTCGATTTCGATCGGGTCTCGGTGTTCTTCGGCGAAAAGAGCGGCAAGTATCCCGACGGCAACCAGGTGCTGGTGCGCGGCTCGGATACCCGCGCGGCCTTCGATACGCCCATCGTCGCCAACCACATCGGCGCGGAGTTCGAGGCCACCGAGCTGGTGGTGATGGGGCACGTGCACGAAGACCACATGGCCGGCCTGCACCGCCTGCCCCATGCCGCGGTCCATGTGCACGAGGCCGACCTGCCCGCGGCGCGCAGCTGGGACGGCCTGCTGGCCGCCTATGGCAGCCATGCCGGCTACGCGGCGGAGATGCTGGCGCGTTTCCAGCGCGACTTCTTCTACGCGCCGCGCCCCGACGCGCAGGCCTATGTGGATGGCGCCACCTGGGACCTCGGCCAGGTCCGCATCCGCGCCTTCCACATGCCCGGCCATACGGCCGGCCACACCGTACTGCTGGTCGAACCCGAAGGCGTGGCCTTCATCGGCGATATCGACCTGACCGGCTTCGGGCCCTACTATGGCGACGCCTGCTCCAGCCTGGCGGATTTCCGCCGCACGCTGGCGCGGCTGCCGGAGATTCCGGCCAAGGTGTGGGTCACCTCGCACCACCGCGGCGTCTATACCGAGCGCGAACGCTTCCTGCGCGATCTTGCTGCTTTCGCGGCCAAGCTGGACGAGCGCGAGCAGCGCCTGCTGGCCTGGCTCGGCGAAGGCCCGCAGACGCTGGCGCAGCTGGTCGAACGGCGCTTGCTGTATCCGCAGGGCTACGAGGGACTCTGGGTGGTGGACGCCGAGACCCGCACGATCGCGCGGCACCTGGCCGAACTGCTGGCCGACGGGCGGGTGCGGGTGGACGAGGGCGGGGTGTATCGCCTGGGGTGAACTCAGACCACGGCGTGCATCAATCGCATGGCGCTGCCCATGCGGAAGCCATCCGTGCGTCCGGCCAGGTAGCGATCGCTCAGGTCCTCCGGGCTGACGTTGTCCGCTTTGCCGAATCCCAGCGCGCGCAGGCTTTCGGCCAGCGCTGCCGGATCGAAAAAGGTCTTCCACGGCTCTCCGCTTTCCGCGATCTTCGCGCGCACCAGCTCTGTCCCCACGCGCTCCATGGGCGTGAGCAAGGCAGGATCTGCCACATAGTCGAAGACGACGGCGCTGCCGGCCGCGCACGAAGCGATGAAGCGCAGGGTCTCCAGGATCGCCGCTTCCTCCAGGTAGATCGAGACGCCGAGCCACGAGAAGAAAGCGGGCTGGTCCACCCTGAAGCCGGCATCCGACAAGGCGCCTGCCAGGCTGCCGTGTTCAAAGTCCGTGGGCACGTAGGTCAGCGACGCCGGAATCCCGATGCCGGCGGCACTGAGGCATTCCCGTTTCCATTGCTGCGTCGCCGGCAGGTCCACCTCGAAGATCCGTCCCGCCTGGTGGGGCCCGCGATAGGCATAGGTGTCCAGCCCGGCGCCCAGGATGACGTATTGGCGCACGCCATGCTGCGCAGCCTTCGACCACGTATCTTCGGCATAGCGGCTGCGCACCGCGAGGGACAGCCTGAGCCCCCTGGACAATGGGTCATCGTAGTGCCCCGGGTTGCCGCGCACGGCGGCTTCATTGCTGCTGCCCAGGATTCTCAGGGCCAGCGGGTCGTCCAGGATCAACGGCGTATCCAGGAGCCGGTGTGCCGCCCGCAAGGTCGCGACGCGTTGCGCGCTTGGCCTGGGGCCGGTGTTGACGGAGGTCTGTGCGCGCTCTCTCAAGGACAGGATCGCCTTCTGGATAAACAGGATCAGCGGCAGATCGAGGCCGATGCCGACCGACAGTCCGGGTTCGTTCTGCAGCGCCAGGTGAATCCTGCCTTCGAGCGCGGCATCGTCACCGCAGTACGAATCGCGGAACAGCTCCTGCCAGCGGCGGGCCAGGACCTGGACGGCCGGATCGGCCACCCCCGCGCCGGCCTCCATCTGCGCTCGCACCTCCGCGAACAGCTGCGGCCAATCGTCGACGTGGGCGATCATGCGCCGGCGCACGTCTTCCAGTTCGACCGGTGACAGGTACTTGGCAAACAGGTTTGCCCTGGCGTTGACCACCGACAAGGAAATCCATTGATGCATTGCCGGCGTGAAGCCGGTGATCTCCCGGGCCCTGGGTTCCCGTTCCTGCATGGCCTTCAGTCGCGACGCGAGCTGGGCGTTGTCTCCCGTCGTATCCTTCATGTGCTGCACCCAGCGCCAGG
The DNA here is from genome assembly GCF_001854285.1 of Cupriavidus sp. USMAHM13. Lineage (NCBI taxonomy): Bacteria > Pseudomonadati > Pseudomonadota > Betaproteobacteria > Burkholderiales > Burkholderiaceae > Cupriavidus > Cupriavidus sp. USMAHM13. The sequence goes on along the minus strand of NZ_CP017752.1, from coordinate 403,617 downwards.
CCAGTACCTGTGCCTCCTGATGTTCCGGCAGCCGCCCGGACTCCATCGATCGTCTCGTCTCGGCAATCAGTTCGGCCCTGCGGGCATCGAGGTTTGAACCCGACGCCTGCTGCTGCGCCCGCAAATGATCCAGGTCCTCGCTCGAGAGGTGTTTTTCGTACATGGTCATCATTTCCAGTAGGTTGAGCCAGTCCGCCATGCCGGTTTCGCTGCCGCGGGTGATCTTTTCCGCCAGGTGCTGAAGACCGTCCCGCAGTGCCTGGGCGCGCCGCGCCTGCTCGTCGAGCACGCTGATCTGCCGGTGGATGATCTCAGCCGGCTCGATTCCGACATCGTCCAGATAGGCTTTGATGTCCGACAAGGAACAGCCGAAATGCTTGAGCGCCTGGATCCGGTGCAAGCGGATCACGTCCTCGTGGCTGTATTGGCGAGACCCGCCATCCGAACGGGCGGAGGGGGACAGCAATCCGATCGCGTCATAGTGGTGCAGCGCCCGCACGGTCAGGCCCGCGCGTCTTGCGAGCTCTCCAATCTTCAATGCCATCGAAATTCCTCCGCTGAAACGCACAATAAATCATGACGTAACGTCAGGTTCAAGCCTTGGCGCATGGGTTTCCCGGGTTGGATTCTTGTGGCTTGCCCGGCGATTTGCCGAGCGCATGGACGGCGGTCGAAACGACTCGGAAGCGGCACGGCCTTCCATCCCACGGTAGATGACGGTGCGCCGTCGTGAGAGCTGTTTTCAATGTGCTGTATACAGCATTGCATGAAATGGATGGGGTGAGGTCGGGGGATCGGCTGAATAGGGCCTTATGCGCCGCATTGAATCCATGTTTACCCTGGTTATCCGAGCTTTCTCTTGCTGCGGATTCAAGTGTTGGATACATTCTGTATCCAACACAACATCAAAAGCCGCCTGGTCCCGCGCGGCTCGCCCCCCGAAGGAGACGTCACGGATGGATACGGACAACGACAACCTCAGCGACAGCAAGTCCGGCACCAGTTCTTCCCAGGCGGTCAGGGCCCTGCTAGGCCTGCGCGAGCTGGTACTCGGCGGTGAACTGCCGCCCGGCAGCCGCATCTCCGAGTTGTGGGTGGCCGACCGTCTCGGCGTGTCGCGCACGCCGATCCGCGCGGCGCTGATCCGGCTGCAGGAGGAAGGGCTGGTCGAGCCGATTCCCTCCGGTGGCTTTGCCGTGCGCTCATTCGCCGAGAGCGAGATCAGCGACGCCATCGAGCTGCGCGGCACGATCGAGGGACTGGCTGCCCGCCTGGCCGCCGAACGCGGCGTCAGCTCGAGCCTTCTCAACGCCATGCGCGACGTCATCGCGCAGATCGACACCGCACTGACCGGCGAGCTGACTGCCGTGAAGTTCTCCCAGTACGTCGACCTGAACGCACGCTTCCACCAGTTGCTTGCCGACGCATGCGGCAGCGCGCTGGTCGCGCGCCAGATCGAGAAGGTCACCAGCCTGCCGTTCGCTTCCGCGAGCGCCTTCGTGATGGTGCAGTCCATCGATGAAAGCGCGCGCGAGATGCTGCTTCTGGCCCAGGCGCAACACCGCGCCGTGGTCGAAGCCATCGAGCAGCGCGAAGGCGCACGGGCCGAGGCGCTGATGCGCGAACACAGCCGCATCGCCAACCGGAACTTGAAGATCGCGCTGCAGAACCAGCAGGCGATGTCGCAAGTGCTCGGCGGCAGCCTGATCCGGCGCACGGGCCGTCCGGCCTGACCGCGACACCGGCTCCGCACCTCTCTCTCTTCGTCAACCACCTGGATCCTGGCGCTGCGCGCGCCGGGAGGGGATAGTCATGTTCCTGAAAAACACCTGGTACGTCGCTTGCACGCCCGACGAACTCGCAGGCAAGCCGCTCGGCCGCACCCTCTGCAACGAAAAGATGGTGCTGTACCGCGACGGCAACGGCGCGGTCGCCGCGCTCGAGGACTTCTGCCCGCACCGCGGCGCGCCGTTGTCGCTCGGCTTCGTGCGCGACGGCCAGCTGGTCTGCGGCTACCACGGGCTGACCATGGGCCGCGACGGCAAGTGCGCGGCGATGACCGGCCAGCGTGTCGGCGGCTTCCCGTCGATCCGCAGCTATCCCGCCATCGAGCGCTACGGCTTCGTCTGGGTATGGCCCGGCGACGCCGCGCTCGCCGACGACACGTTGATCCCGCACCTCGAATGGGCCGTGAACCCGGCCTGGGCGCATGGCGGTGGCCTGTATCACATCGGCTGCGACTACCGTCTGATGATCGACAACCTGATGGACCTGACCCATGAGACCTATGTGCATGCGTCGAGCATCGGGCAGGCGGAGATCGAGGAGTCTGCGCCGGCCACGCGCGTGGAAGGCGATACGGTCGTCACCAGCCGCCACATGGAGGGAATCCTGCCGCCACCCTTCTGGGCCGCCGCGCTGCGCGGCAACGGCCTGGCCGACGACGTGCCGTGCGACCGCTGGCAGATCTGCCGCTTCACGCCGCCGAGCCACGTGATGATCGAGGTGGGCGTGGCCCACGCGGGCAAGGGCGGCTACGAGGCGGCGCCGGAACACAAGGCATCGAGCATCGTGGTGGACTTCATCACGCCGGAAACGGAGACCTCGATCTGGTACTTCTGGGGCATGGCACGCAACTTCAAGGCCGAGGATGCCGCGCTGACGGCGATCATCCGCGAGGGGCAGGGCAAGATCTTCGCCGAGGACCTGGACATGCTGGAGGCGCAGCAGCGCAACCTGCTGGCGCATCCCGAGCGCAAGCTGCTCAAGCTCAATATCGACGCCGGCGGCGTCCAGGCGCGACGCATCCTGGACCGGCTGATCGCGCACGAACAGGCCCAGGCCCAGGCCCAGGCCCAGGCCTCCGGGCAGCGGGGAGCGGCATGATGCGGGTCCGGATCGCAGACAAGACCGATGCCGCCGACGGCATCGCCGTGTTCGAACTGGTGGCCGCCGACGGCGGCACGCTGCCGCCCTTCAGCGCCGGGGCGCACGTCGACGTTCATCCCGGCAACGGACTGGTGCGCCAGTACTCGCTGTGCAACGACCCGGCCGAGACGCACCGCTACCTGCTCGGCGTGCTGCGCGATCCCGCTTCGCGTGGCGGCTCGGCTGCCATGCATGCGCTGGCGGCCGGCGATACGCTCGAGATCAGTGCGCCGAAGAACCATTTCCCCTTGCACGCCGACGCCGGGCATTCGGTGCTGGTGGCGGGCGGCATCGGCGTCACGCCGATCCTGGCGATGGCGCAGAGCCTCGCGCGCGCCGGCGCCTCCTTCGAGTTCCACTACTGCACCCGCAGCGCGGCGCGCACCGCGTTCCGCGAGCGGCTTGCGGCCGACGACCTGCGCGGGTGCACGCACCTGTATCACGACGACGCGCCAGGCCGGCAGGCCGACCTGCCGGGCCTGCTGGCCGCGCCGCGCCCCGATGCGCATCTCTACGTCTGCGGCCCGTCCGGCTTCATGGCCGCCGTGCTCGACGCCGCGCGCGCGGCCGGGTGGCCCGAGGCCCGGCTGCACCGTGAGTACTTCGCGGCCCCGGAGGCGCCTGCCGCCCCCGGCGGCGCCTTTCAGGTGAAGGTGCAGAGCAGCGGCCGCATCATCGGGATCGCGCCGGACGTGACCGTGGTGCAGGCCCTGGCCGCGCACGGCGTGGAGATTCCGACCTCGTGCGAGCAAGGGGTCTGCGGCACATGCCTGACGCGCCTTCTGTCCGGCGAGCCGGATCATCGCGACGCCTACCTGACCGAGGAGGAACGCGCCGCCAACGACCAGTTCCTGCCGTGCTGTTCGCGCGCGAAGAGCGGGATGCTCGTGCTGGATCTTTAGTGCCCTGAATCACGGACGCACTGACTCAGTCCGCCATGAGTCCGTCGGAGGGCCACGCGATGCGCCGTCACGAAGGCGCGCAAGGCTCCAGCCTTGCTGCGCTTCGTTCCTGGCCTCGCACGGCTTCTCGGCAGACTCGGTTCTTCCACGAATTCAAGACCCGGGACACGCGTTCAACGCTTCATCCGCTTCATCCGCTTCATCCGCATCACTCCCCCGAAAGCCGTCCGTTCGTGGCGGCACCCAATACAACAAAACCACTGGAGGTAGACCCATGCAGCCCGACATCAGGGAAACCATCAACCACGGCACCATGACCCGCTTCCAGGTGATGGCGGTCACCATCTGCATCGTGCTCAATATGCTGGACGGCTTCGACGTGCTGGCGATGGCCTTCTCGGCCTCGCACATCTCCGCCGCCTGGCACTTGACGGGCAAGGAGATCGGCGTGCTGCTCTCCGCCGGCCTGTTCGGCATGGCGGCCGGCTCGCTGTTCCTGGCGCCGTGGGCCGACCGCATCGGCCGGCGGCCGCTGATCCTGATCTGCCTGGGCACGATCTCGGCCGGCATGCTGTGCTCGGCGCTGGCGCAGGACGTGCCGCAGCTCGCCGTGCTGCGCGCCGTGACGGGGCTCGGCATCGGCGGCATGCTCGCGAGCATCAACGTGATCACCGGCGAGTACGCGTCCGACAAGTGGCGCAGCACGGCGATCGTCCTGCAGGCCACCGGCTATCCGGTCGGCGCGACCATCGGCGGCGCCATTGCCGGGGTGCTGCTGGCCCGCTACGGCTGGCGCAGCGTATTCGTGTTCGGCGGCCTGGTCACGCTGGCGATGATCCCGGTCGTGCTGGCACGGCTGCCGGAATCGCTCGACTTCCTGATCGCCCGGCGTCCCGAGGGCGCGCTCGACAAGCTCAACCGGCTGCTCGCACGCATGGGCCGCCCGACCGTCACCGCGCTGCCTGTGCGCGCGGCCGCGCAAGCCCGCGAAGCCGGCGGCGTGCGCAGCCTCTTTCGCGGCAGCCTGGCCTTGCAGACGCTGATGATCTGGGTGTCGTTCTTCCTCGTGATGTTCACTTTCTACTTCGTGCTTTCCTGGACACCGAAGCTGCTGGTGGCGGCGGGCATGTCCGCGCAGCAAGGCATCACGGGCGGCGTACTGCTGAACGTGGGCGGCATCGTCGGCGGCACGGCGTTCGCCTTCCTCGCCGCGCGCATCGGACTGCGCCCGCTGCTGTGGAGCTGCTTCATCGTGACGGCGCTGCTGATGGTGGGCTTCGGCCTGTATGCCGGCGCGCTGTCGACGGCCTTCGTGCTGGCGATCCTGATCGGTGCCGGCATCTTCGGCTGCATGGTCGGACTCTATGCCTATGCGCCGATCCTCTACCCGGCGCAGACGCGCACGACGGGCATGGGCTGGTCGATCGGGATGGGCCGCTTCGGTGCCGTGCTCGCGCCGCTCGTGGCCGGTTCGCTGCTCGACGCCGGTTGGCCCACCGCCAATCTGTACTACGCCTTCGCGCTCCCGCTGCTGGTGGCGATCGCCAGTGTGGGGCTGCTGGGCAGGTCACAGGCATCCCTTGGCGAGCCGGTGCGCCTGAGCACGCACTGATTCCCCGCCGGCCCTGTGCCGGCCCCCCCATCCCTTGACGAGCAAGGCAAGCCTGCCGGCCGCCGGCCGGCAGGGCCTCGCTCGCACAAAAAAAGCCAGAACGGAGGAGAAACACATGACATCCAAGCTATCCGCTGCCATCATCGCGGCCCTGCTGCCCGCGGCCGCCGCCGCGCAGAACGTGACCGCCTATGGCGTTGTCGACACAGGTATCGAGTACCTCAACGGTATCGGCGCCGCGCACGACAGCGTGGTCCGCATGCCCGCGCTGACCGGCACCGTGCCGTCGCGCTGGGGCCTGCGCGGCACCGAAGACCTGGGCAGCGGCCTGAAGGCCGTGTTCTGGCTGGAGTCGGGCTTCGCCCCCGACAGCGGGGCCAGCAACCAGGGGGGCCGCCTGTTCGGCCGCCAGGCGCTGGTCGGCCTGTCCGGGCCCTGGGGGCAGGTGGCCCTGGGCCGCCAGTACACCATGTTGTTCTGGGCCATGGCCGAGCCGGACATCCTCGGCCCCAACGCGTTCGGCTCGGGTTCGCTGGACAGCTATATCCCCAACGCGCGCACCGACAACGCGATCTCCTACAAGGGGACATTCGGCGGCCTGACCGCGGGTGCGACCTACAGCTTCGGGCGCGACACGGTCAACGCCGGGCCCAGCCCGTCCGGCACCAACTGCGCCGGCGAGAACCCGGCCGACAAGCGGGCCTGCCGCGAGTGGTCGGCGATGCTGAAGTACGATGCCGCGGCATGGAGCGTGGGCGTAGCCTACGATTCGCTGCGGGGCGGCCCCGGCGCCTTTGCCGGACTGACCAATAGCGGGCTGCGCGACGATCGCCTCTCGATCAATGGCTACGTGAAGATCGACGACAAGGCACGGATCGGGCTGGGCTGGCTGCGACGCGACAACCGGGCCAGCGCCACACCCCGCAGCGACATGTTCTATGGCGGCGTCACGTATCAGCTCACGCCGGCGCTCAGCCTCGACGGCGAAGCGTTCCACCTGCGCTTCCACGACAGCGCGAACAAGGCATGGCTGTTTGCGGCACGCGGCGTCTATGCGTTCACCAAGCGGACCTCGGTCTATGCCACCGCCGGTTATATCGACAACGGCGGCAACCTCGCGCTTTCGGTCAGCAACGCGCAGGCCGGCGCGACCCCTGCGCCCGGCGGCAACCAGTTCGGGGCGATGGTAGGGATGAAGCATATCTTCTGACGGCGGTGCATGCGGGAGCGAGGCGCAGGCAAAAGGAGCAGAGGACCTGAGCCGTCCGGGCGCCGCAGACTTCCGCTGCCGGGGCCACAGCGGCGGGGCCGGCCGCGCAGGTAAGGCGGTCGGCTCCCGAGGCCTTTGCGCCGTTCTCGACGAAACTTCTGCCGGATCCTCCGGTCGTTATTCGATAGCCTCGCCGTAGCCCCGCGGCAAGCCAGACGAAGGACGACCATGCGCCTCGAACTTCTCCTCACACATCCCTGGTTCGGCACCTGGATGGCGGCCTTGGTCGCCGTCGCCGTTGCGCTGCTGGCGCATCGCATCGGCCGCGTGCTGCTCCTGCGCATCACCCGGTCCGCGCCCGTGCCGCATGCCATCGTCAGGAAGGCGCGCGCGCCTTCCAAGGCCGTGCTGCTGCTGCTGGCCTTGCAGACGGTCTGGCAGGCCGCGCCGGATGCGCTGCCATGGATCGACATGGTGCGCCATCTCAACGGGCTGCTGATGATCGTCGCCACCACCTGGCTGGTGGCGCGCATGATCGCAGGCTTCGCCCTGGGCGTGATGGAGCGCCATCCGGTCGATGTCGCGGACAATATCAACGCCCGCCGCATCCACACCCAGACGCGGGTGCTGGCGCGCATCGCCATGACGCTGGCGGTGGTGATGGGCGCGGCCATGCTGCTGATGACCTTCCCCGGCGCCCGCCAGGTCGGCACCAGCCTGCTGGCCTCGGCCGGCGTGGTCGGCGTGGTGGCCGGTATCGCTGCCAAGCCGGTCTTCAGCAATATGATCGCCGGCCTGCAACTGGCGCTGACCCAGCCGCTCCGCCTCGACGACGTGCTGATCGTGGAGGGCGAGTGGGGACGCGTGGAGGAGATCACCTCGACCTACGTGGTGCTGCGCATCTGGGACGAGCGCCGCCTCATCATTCCCCTGCAGTACTTCATCGAGAAGCCGTTCCAGAACTGGACCCGCAACAACTCGCAGCTGATGGGCTCGGTGTTCTTCCATGTGGACTACGGCATGCCGCTGGCGCCGCTGCGGGCCGAACTGGAGCGCATCGTGCAGGCCGCGCCGCAGTGGGACCAGCGCTTCTTCAACCTGGTGGTCACCGATGCCACGGAGCGCACCATGCAGTTGCGCGTGCTGTGCACCGCGGCTTCCTCCGGCCAGGTGTGGGACCTGCGCTGCCAGGTGCGGGAAGGGCTGATCGACTTCATGCAGCGCGAGTATCCGCAGTTCCTGCCGCGGCTGCGGGTGGAGGGGGAGGGCGCGCGGGAGGGGGCGCAGGAGGGGGCGCGGGGCGGAGCGCCGCCGGACGCCTGAGCTCGCCTGGCCGCGCGCCACCGGCCCGCACCGCTTCGTCCGTGCTCGTCCGTGTTCATCCCCGCCGCGCCGTGGCCGGGCCATCGTCGGTTTCCCCGGTTCCCCGCGCTTCCCCGACCTTGCCGACCGCTGCGGCACCCGGTCGCTCCCGTTTTCCGCCGTCTTCCGCCGTTCTCCCGCCGTTCCCCCCATTCCGCGCCGGATGTCCCAATTCGGCAAATGAATGTCCCAGATAAGCAAGCGCAAGCCCGCCGCGCGCCCGAAGATAGCCACAGCCGGCACGAACGGCGAGACATCGGAGGAGACGCGGAAATGAAGATCAGGCCCATCACCCCGGCCATCGGGGCGGAGATTTCGTCGGTCCACCTGGGCGAGGCGGCGCGCGACGCCGGCTTGTTCGCGCAGATCAAGGCGGCACTGCTCCAGTACAAGGTGCTGTTCTTCCGCCGGCAGGACATCACGCGCGCCGAGCATGTGGCCTTCGCCGGGCGCTTCGGCGCGCTCGAGACGCATCCGGTTGCGGGCAGCGACCCGGACCATCCCGGCCTGGTGCGCATCTACCGCAGCGACAACCCGCACAGCTACGAGAACAACTATCACTGCGACGGCCTGTGGCGGCCCAATCCGGCCATGGGGGCGGTGCTGCGCTGCATCGAGTGCCCGGAGATCGGTGGCGACACCATCTGGGTGAACATGGTGAAGGCGTACGAAGAGCTGCCGGAAGAGGTCAAGCGCAAGCTCGACGGCCTGCGCGCGCGCGCCAGCATCGAGCAGAGCTTCGGCGCGGTGATGACGCCGGAAGCGCGCGCCAAGCTGGCCCAGGACCATCCCGCGGTGGAGCACCCGGTGGTGCGCACCCATCCGGAGACCGGCGAGAAGGTGCTGTTCGTGGGCGCGGGCTTCACCACGCATTTCACCAACTACAGCACGCCGGCCAATGTGCGCCACGGTATCGACAAGGCGCCGGGCGCTGCCTTGCTGCTCAACTACCTGATCAGCCGCGCCACCATTCCCGAGTACCAGGTGCGCTGGTCATGGCAGCAAGGCGACGTCGCCGTGTGGGACAACCGCTCCACCCAGCACTACGCCCTCAACGACTACTGGCCGGCGCCGCGCAAGATGGAGCGCGCCGGCATCATCGGCGACATCCCCTGCTGAGCGCCCGCGCGGCAGCGTTGCCCCGAAGCACCGATCCCCCGCCCGAGCGCTCCCTGCCGAAGCGCGGGCACCCCCTACCCGGAGACACCCCATGAACTTCCTCGACGGCCATCTCTTTCCCGAGAACCAGCAGCCGCTGATCATCACCGCCGCCCCCTACGCGCCCGGCTGGCTGCCCTCCGACTTCCCGGAGGACATCCCGGTCACGATGGAGGCGCAGATCCAGAAGGCGGTGGACTGCTACAACGCCGGCGCCACCGTGCTGCACCTGCATGTGCGCGAGCTCGACGGCAAAGGCTCCAAGCGCCTGTCCAAGTTCAACGAGCTGATTGCCGGCGTGCGCGCCGCCGTGCCGGAGATGATCATCCAGGTGGGCGGTTCGATCTCCTTTGCGCCCGAGAACGAGGGCCAGGCCGCCAAATGGCTGTCGGACGACACGCGCCACATGCTGGCCGAGCTGGAGCCGGTGCCGGACCAGGTCACGGTGACCGTCAACACCTCGCAGATGAACGTGACCGACCACGCCGAGGACGCCGACTTCCGCGGTACCTCGCGCGAGAACCCCGCCATCTTCCACGCCTACAAGGAGATGACGGTGCCCGCGCAGCCGGGCTGGGTCGAGGAGCATGTGCGCCGCCTGAGCGCCAGGGGCATCCAGAGCGCCTTCCAGTGCTACAACACCAACAGCTTCGAGTCGGTGGAGCGCTTGATGCGCCGCGGCTTCTACAAGGGGCCGCTGGTCATGAACTGGGTCGCCATCGGCGGCGGCATGGACACGCCCAACGTCTACAGCCTCGCCAACTTCATGCGCGGCGTACCCGACGGCGCGGTGGTCACGGTGGAGAGCAATGTGCGTAACGTGCTGCCGGTCAACATGATGGGCATCGCCATGGGCCTGCACGTGCGCTGCGGTACCGAGGACGTGATCTGGAACCAGAAGCGCAGCGCGAAGATGAGCACCGTGGAGCAGATCGAGCAGCTGGTGCGTATCTCGCGCGAGTTCGGCCGCGACATCGCCAGCGCGCGCCAGGCGCGCGAGATCAGCAAGATCGGCGTCTTCTACGACTCGGTGGAGGAATCCCTGCAGGCGAACGGCTTCGCGCCCAACCGCAACGGCGGCACCCAGGGCTTCCTGCGCAAGACGCATTGAGCGCGGCGGCTCGGTAAGAGGCCAGGTGCCGGCATGCGGCCGGACATCACAACGAGGAGACTGCCATGCAACGCTTCACCCCGATCCTGCGCCGGCTTGCGGCGCCCACGCTGGCGCTCGCGCTGGCCCTGGGCGCGCTCGCGCCGGCCATGCGCACCGCCGCTGCCGCCGAATGGCCGGCCCGGCCGCTGCGCATCCTGCTCGGCGCCCCGCCGGGCGGCACCGCGGACATCGTCGCGCGTCTCTATGCGGTCGAGCTGCAGCGCGCGCTCGGGCAGCCGGTGATCGTCGACTACAAGCCGGGGGCGGCCGGCACCATCGCGGTCCAGACCATGCTGTCCGCGCCGCGTGACGGCTATACCTTCCTGCTGATCCAGAAGGGCATCGCCGCCGAAGTGCCCCATGCCATCAAGGTTTCCTACGATCCCTTCAAGGACATCGTGCCGGTCGCGCAACTGACCCGGCAGGGGCTGGTGCTGGTCGGCAATCCGGGCCTGCCGGCGAAGAGCCTCGCCGAGCTGGTGGCCTATATCAAGGCCAATCCCGGCAAGCTCGACTACGCTAACTTCGGCATCGGCCTGCGCGGCCAGACCATCGGCGTGCAGTTCAACCGGCTGGCCGGACTCCAGACCGGCAGCGTCAACTACAAGGGATCGCCGCCCGCGCTGCAGGACATCATGGGCGGACAGGTCGCGCTGATGTTCGACGGCCCGGCCTCGTCGCTGCCGCTGATCAAGGGCGGCAGGCTGCGCGCCTTCGCCATCGCCTTCCCCAAGCGCATCGCCGCGCTGCCCGACGTGCCCACCTTCGCGGAACTGGGCTACCCCGAACTCAACGAGGTGGGCTGGATGGGCCTGTGGGCGGCGTCGGGCGTGCCGCCGGCCATCGTGGCCAAGGTGCGCGAGGCCGCCATCCAGGCGATGCAGTCGCGCGGCCTGCAGAAGAAGCTGGAGGAACTCGGCATGGAGGCCGGCACGCCGGTGGCCACCGAGGCGCTGGCGCGCGACGTGCGCGAATCCTACGAGCGCCAGGGCGCGCTGCTGCGCTCGATCGGCTTCACGCCGCAGTGAGGCCGCCCGGCCGGCGGGGGAACAGGACATGAACAGGCAGGACCGACAGGAGCAAGCATGAAAGCGGCACAGGTACTACCCGGCGCGGACGGCGGACGCATCGTCGTGCAGGAGATCCCCGCACCCACGCCGAAGGCCGGCGAAGTGCTGGTCCGGGTGCGGGCATCGGGCGTCAACTACGGCGAGATCAAGTACATGCGCGAGCACCGTACCGGCCAGCCGATGACCGCCGGGGTGGAGTTCGCCGGGGAAGTGGCCGCCGTGGGCGAGGGGGCCGGCGGCTGGCGCGAGGGCGACCGCGTCATGGGCCACGGCCGCGGCTGCCACGCGCAGTACGTGCTCGCCGCGCCGCAGGCGCTGATGGCGGTGCCGGACACGGTGTCGTGGGTCGACGCCGCGGCCTTTCCCAATGTCTTCATCACCGCGCACGATGCCCTGGTCAGCAATGGCGCGCTGCAGGCCGGCGAGTCCGTCTACATCAACGGCGCCTCGGGCGGCGTCGGCATGGCGGCGATCATGATCGCGTCGGCGCTGGGCGCGCGGCCGGTGATCGCCTCCTCGCGCTCGGCGGAGAAACTGGCGCGCCTGGCCGGCTACGGCGTCGACGTCGGCCTGCTGGCCGGGCCGGAGCCGCTGGCCGGGCGCCTGCGGGACGCCACCGACGGGCGCGGTGTCGACGTCATCCTCGACACCATCGGCGGCACGGTGTTCGAAGACCACGTGCGGAGCCTCGCCGTCAAAGGGCGGCTGGTGAACCTGGCCCGCCTCGGCGGCGCCAGCACCGCCTGCCTCGACCTCAACCTGCTGTGGCTGAACCGCCTGAAGCTGATGGGCGCCACCTTCCGCACGCGCACCGAGCCGGAGCGCCTCGCCTGCGTGCAGGCCTGCGCGCGCGACCTGCTGCCGTGGTTCGGCGCCGGCAAGCTGCGCCTGCCGATCGACCGCGTGTTCGCGCTGGACGCGATCGGCGACGCCTACGACTACATCCTGCGCAGCCAGCACATGGGCAAGATCGTGCTGTCGGTGGACTGAGCGCGCTTCCAACTTCCTTTGCATCGCCGTGCCAGGCCGACGCTAGCCCGCCAGGGCCCGCGCCGCCGGCGCGGCGTTCTGCTTGCGCCACTGCGTCACGCTGCAACCGAAGGCGGCGCGGAACCAGTGGCTGAAGCTGCTCTGGGTGGCGAAGCCCAGCAGGCTGGCGATCTCGCCGAGCGGCAGGTCGCTTTCGGCGAGGTGGCGCAGTACCAGCTGTGAACGCACCTCGTCGAGCAGTGCCGAGAAGCTCAGCCCGTCGGCATCGAGATGGCGGTGCAGCGTGCGCCGGTCGACGCGCAGGTGGCGCGCCACCTGCTGGGCCGTGCAGCGGCCGCCCGGCAGCAGCGCCAGGATCAGCTCGCGGCACGACTCGCGCGTGCCCTCGCCGCGGCGCCGCAGCGCGGCATCGAGATAGTCGCGCGCCAGCCGCGCCGCGCCGGACTGCGCGGGCGCGCGCGGCCGGTCCAGGTCCGCCGCCGCGCAGACGATACCGTTGAAGGCCTGGTTGAACTTCGGCTGGCGGCCGAAGAAGGCGCGGTGGGCCGACAGGTCCGCCGGCGCGCGGTGCGTGAAGCAGACCTGCTGCGGGCGCCACTGTGGGCCGATCAGCTCGCGCAGGATGCGGAACATCATGGCCACCGTCAGCTCCATCGCCTGGCGCGTGGCCGCCCCCGGGGCGGGCAGCAGATCCTCGCGGATGACCACGGTCTGGCCGGTCTCCTCGATGTGTGTCACCAGGGCGGCGCTGATCAGCTTCAGGTAGCGGCACAAGGTATCGAGCGCCAGCCGGGGCGAGGCCTCTTCCTTCAGCACCAGGCTGATCGGCCCCAGGTTGGAAAACCCGCGCCGCGCCGCCAGCCGCAGCGCGAGGTCCTCCACCCCGGTGGCGCTGGCGGTCAGCTCCAGCAGCTCGCGCAGGGCGCGGCTCGGAATCAGGGCCTCGGGGTCCTTCAGCAGCCGCATCGACAAGCCCGCCTTGCGCAGCAGAGCGCCGGGGTCTTGCCCGAGCGACTGCACCAGTTCGATGTAGCCGTTCAGGCTGGCACTGCGGACCAGTCTCCCGACTTGTTCCATTCTGCTGACTCCACACGCTTGGCTGCCATGCCGGGAGGCTTGGGACAGGACCGGCAGAGGCGGGCGGGAGGCCCCGCACGCTGCCGGCATCGGCGTGAAGTATGCCTGAGGTCGTGGCGCCGGGTCGAGCAAGCGGGGGCCTGGCGCGTGCAATGCGCTACGGGCGCCGGAGACAGGCGAGGAGCTCAGCGCCGGAGCGGATCGGCCAGGCCATATGCCGCATCGATCAGTTCGACGGCACGCAAGCAGTCCCGCGCACTCGCCGGGGGAGGGCCGCCGGCACGCCATGCGTCCAGGGTCTTGCGCAGCATCCCGAACGCAGGATTCCCATCCGGCTCTCCGGGCAGGGATGTCTCGTCGTCCGTGCCGACGATGCGCAGCATGCCATCCTTGGCCATCAGTAGCGCATGCTGGCCGCAGATCTTCCATTCGCCGTCGGCGCCGTCGAGCAGCCGATCCCGGCTTGGCAGATTGGTGGCGCCTTCGGTGGTGCGGCGCGGGTAGGCATTGCCAACTTCCAGCGTGGCGAGCACACCGCTTTCGCTGCGCAGCAGCACGCTTGCATAGTCTTCTACCGCCTGGCCGAGCGCACCATTGCTGATCTGTGCTGCGGTGACCGCCCACGGCTCGTCGACCAGCACCCGCAGCGCGTCCAGGCCGTGCGTGCCCAGATTGCGCAGACAGCCGCCGGCCGACGCCTCCGGGTCAAGCATCCAGGCGGAATCCCAGGCGGGGTAGCGTGCGGAACTGAAGCGGTTCATGCGGATGTAGATGTGGGACAAGCGGCCGAAGCGCCCCTCGACAAGCATCTCGCGCGCCTTGCGCATGAATGGCGCGTCGCGCTGGGGCAGTGGAACGGCGACGAAGGCGCCCCGCGCCGTGGCTTTGTCGACAATGCCACGGACTTCGGCGGCGTTGCGTCCCATCGGCTTTTCCATCAGGAAGTCGATGCCCCGATCCAGCAGGTCATGCGCACGCCGCGCCATGCGGTCGTGACGGCCGAGCGCAACGACGAAATCCGGTTGCTCGCTGTCGAGCATCGCCAGGTGGTCGGCGTAGACGGCACCGACCCCGATGGCCCGTGCACGCTTCGCAGCGATCTCGGCATCGTCATCATGCAGTGCCACTACCTCCACGTCTTCCATTTGAACCAGATGTTTCAGGTAGGCGGCGTCATAGATTGAGTGCCAGTGACTGACGTCGATGGCGGCAATGCGGATCGGCATGGCTTTCCTTTGCATGGGTGGTGAAACAGGCCAGGCCCCCGGGGCCGGAGGCGTCGCCGCCGTCATGTCTTCTGGCCGGCGGCAGGCCTGGTGACTTCGATCGTGACTGGAGTGTACATAAGGTTGGTGTGCATATCAATTTATTGACCGTACGCCAATCGTTGGTATACTCACCATATCGAAACGACCCGAAGAGACAACGCCAAGCACGCGTTGCTTGCCTGAGAAGTGGTCGGGATGGTCGTTCCTTATACCGCCGGGTGCCAACTCTTCCTTCTGGAGACAAACTTGAAGCTCTGTCGATTCAACAATGACCGCGTGGGCGTCGTCCTGTCAGGACAGGTGGTGGACGTGACGGAAGCTGTCACGCGAGTACTGGAGGGCTTGCCGCCGGTGGATGGCGATCCCCTGATCGCCTACCTCGACCAGGTTCGCGCCGGATTGCCGTCGGATCTGCTGGCGCGGCAAGCCGCGCCGGCCAGCGCCGTCAGCCTGCTTGCGCCGGTGCGCTTGCCGGGCAAGATCGTGGCGGCGCCGGTCAACTATCACGCGCATATCGCTGAGATGCTGGCGAGCAATATTTCTCCGGGACACAACCTGGCGGATATCGAGAAGGCAGGTCTGTTCCTCAAGGCGACATCGTCCCTGGTGGGGGCTGCCCAGGGAGTCGCGGTGCGCTTTCCCGAGCGGCGGACCGACTACGAGGTGGAGCTGGTAGCGGTGATCGGTCGCGCCGCGAGCGAGGTGCCGGTGGAGGAAGCCTTGGACTACGTCGCCGGCTACGCGGTCGGCCTTGACATCACCGTACGCGGTACCGAGGATCGCAGCTTCCGCAAGTCGATCGATAGCTATACGGTGCTTGGCCCCTGGCTGACCACTCGGGATGAGATCGAAGATCCGAACGCCCTGCGGTTGTGGTTGTCGCAGAATGGCATCGTGAGGCAGAACACGTCCACGGCCGACATGGTGCTCAGCGTCGCGGAGCTGATTGCCTTCGCTTCGCGCTTCTACACGCTCAAGCCAGGCGACCTGCTGTTCACCGGCACGCCGGAAGGCGTGGGTCCGATCCACCCAGGCGATTTCCTGCATGCCGCCTGCGATGGCCTGGATGCCATGGATGTCCGGGTACGTGCCTATGGAGACGAGGCATGACGGCGGAACGGCAGCGCAGCGGCAGCAAGCCGCTGTTGGAGGCACTCGACGAGGTTCATGCACAACCCTTGTGGGATCGCTATATGCGTCTCAATACCCGCGAGCCCCAATATCACGCGCCGCTGATCTGGCCGTGGCAGACGATGGGGCCGCTGGTGGAACGTGCCGCCCGCGAAGTCGACATGGAGGAGGCTGAACGGCGGGTGCTACTGCTGACCCATCCCGATTTCCCTGGCACGGTCTTTACCACGCCGACACTGTCGGGCGGATTGCAGGTTCTCAATCCGGGAGAGTCGGCCGATGCCCATCGGCATACGCTTGCCGCGCTGCGCATCGTCATGTGCGGCAGCGGAGCGGTCACGACGGTCGACGGCAAACGCTGCGAAATGGTCCCCGGCGATGTGATCCTGACGCCGGCATGGAGCTGGCACGAGCATTGCCACGAGGGAAGCGAGCGCATGGTCTGGTTCGATGGGCTCGACTATCCGCTGGCGCGGCAACTCGGCGCGGTGTTCTTCGAGATGGGGCCGGGTCCCGTGCCACCCCGTGGCCTGGCGGCAGCGCCTGACGATAGCCTGGCGGAGGGCGGCATGCTCCCGGAAGGCGACGCGGCGGTGGTGCCTTACTCTCCGCTCTATCGCTACGCCTGGGAGCGCGCCGACCGGGTGCTGGCCGCCATGGCCCCGGGCATCGACGGCTCGCGCCGCCTGCGCTACCTCAATCCGGCCGACGGCGGCCCCGTGATGCCGACCATCGACGTCGAGGCGCTGCGCCTGGCGGCCGGCCGGACAACTGCCGCGGTGCGCACCACCGCGACCGCGATGGTCGTCGTGATCGAAGGGAGTGGCCGCAGCGACATCGGCGACACCGTGTTCCATTGGCAGCAGCACGACGTGTTCACGCTGCCACGGTGGCAGTGGGTCCGGCACCAGGCCGTGAGCGAGCAGGCCACGCTGATGCTGGTCAGCGATCGCGAACTGATGCGCAGGCTGGATTACCTGCGCGAGGAGAGGCGAGCGGATTGAAGATCTCGGCGTTCCGCGGCGTCCGGCATCCGTCCGCGCCGGGGGCCGCCACATGCATACCACACGAAAACTAGGAGACAGCTTCATGTTGAACCCCTTCCTGCGCAGCGGCCTGCTGCGCGCCTGCCTATTACTGTTCCTGGCGGCAACGTTCGGCGCCTGTCCTGTGGTCGCGCGCGCCGAGGATTTCCCGGCCCGGCCGATCACCATTGTCGTGCCATTCACCGCCGGCGGCGCGGCGGACGTCGGCGCGCGCCGTATCGCCGAGAAAGTGACCGAGTACACCGGACAACCCGTGCTGGTCGACAACCGGCCCGGCGGCGGCGGCCAGATCGGGGCCAGCGCCGTCAAGAATGCGCGCCCGGACGGCTATGTGCTCTACCTGGCCAGCGTCGGTTCGCACGCGATCAACAGTTCCCTCTATACGAAGTTGAGCTATGACCCGGTCAAGGACTTCGCGCCGGTGGCGCCCCTGTTCTCGTTTCCCCATGTGCTGGTCGTGCCGCCATCGAGTCCGGCCCGCTCGCCGGCGGACCTGGCGGCGCTGAGCAAGGGCCGGCCGGGCGGCCTCAGCTATGCCTCGATGGGCATCGGCAGCGGTGGACATCTGTTGGCCGAGATGTTCCGTTCGCGGACCCGGCTGGAAGCGACGCACGTGCCCTACAAGGGCTCGTCGCAGGCGGTTGCCGACGCAGTGGCGGGGCGCTTCGACTTCTTCTTCAACGGTATCGTCGACTCGTTGCCGCTGGTGCGCGAGGGCAAGGTGCGCGCCCTGGCCATTGCCGACACGCAGCGTTCGCCGCTGCTGCCCAACCTGCCGACCATGATCGAACTAGGCTATCCCGATTTCGTCCTGAACGCCTGGTTCGGCGTGGTTGCCCCGGCGGGTACGCCCAAGGCCGTCGTGGCGAAGCTGAACGCGGAATTCGCCAAGGCGGCGCGCGATCCCGAGGTCGTGGCGAAGATGGCGGAGCAGGGCGCCAAGATGATGACCGGCACGCCGGAGGAATTCGCCTCCTTGATGCGTTCGGAGACGATCCGGCTGGGCAAGGTCGTGCGCGAGTCCGGCGCTCACCTGGACTGAGGAACGACATGGCTCGGCGTGCTGTCGCGCGACAGCCGCAGGGCGCCACGCACCTAGCCGGACCCTGACCGGCGCCCGTGCCCATGGAAGACAACAAGGCGATGCCGTCAGGGCAGGCTCGCACTCGCTCCGAAACAAGCCAAGGAGATATTCATGCAGCATTCGCAGGAAAAGGAAGTCGTCATCATCGGGGCCGGCATCGGCGGCCTGACGCTGGCGCTGGCGCTACACCGCGTCGGCATCCGCTGTCGCATCTACGAGAGCGTGACGGAACTCAAGCCATTGGGCGTCGGGCTGAACCTGCTGCCGCACGCGATGAAGGAACTCGCCAGACTTGGACTGCAGGAGCGCCTGCTGGCGAAGGGCCAGGAGACGCGTGAGTACTGCTTCTTCACCAGCCATGGCCAGCTCGTGCATCGCGAGCCGCGTGGCAAGTTTGCCGGCTATGCCTGGCCACAGGTGTCGATCCATCGCGGTGACCTGCAGATGACCCTGCTCGCCGCGGTAGAGGAACGCCTGGGCGCCGATGTCCTGCACCTCGGGCAGCGCTGCACGGGCGTGGAGCAGGACGACGCGGGTGTCACCGTCCACCTGCAGGACAGCGGCAGCGGCGCGCCGTTGGCACCGGTCAGCGCGCAGGTCGTGGTGGCTTGCGACGGCGTCCATTCGGTGATCCGCAAGCAGTTTCACCCGGCCGAGGCCAGGCCGCGCTACCAGGGTTCCACGCAGTGGCGCGGCGTTACGCGCGCCAAGCCCTTCATGTCGGGTGCCAGCATGGCCTATGTCGGTACCTACCACACCGGGAAGCTGATTACCTATCCGATCCGCGACAACATCGACGGCGAGGGCACGCAGCTCATCAACTGGGTCATCGAGTTCGCCAAGCCCGAAGAGGAGGAGCGGGACTGGAACCGCCAGGGCCGCCTCGAGGATTTCCTGCACCTTTTCGAGCACAGTCAGTTCGAATGGCTCGACATACCAGCCATGCTGCGCGAGGCGGATGCGGTCTACGAGTACCCGATGGTCGATCAGGATCCCCTCGGCTTCTGGACGGTGGGGCGGGTCACGCTGCTGGGCGACGCCGCGCATCCGATGATGCCGCGCGGCTCGAACGGTGCAGCGCAGGCCATCATCGACGCGACTGCGCTGGCCGATCTGCTGGCCGCGGAGGACGATCCGCGCCGGGCACTGCAGGCCTACGAGCACAAGCGCTTGAAGGCTACCGGCGACGTGGTGCTGGCGAATCGCGAGATTGCACCCGATGCCATCCTGCTGGTCGTGGAGGAACGTACCGGCGGGAAACCGTTCGAGCGGCTCGAGGACGTGATCTCAGCGCAGGAGTTGCTCGCATGGCAAGAGCGCTACAAGCGCGTGGCGGGCTTCGACGCGGGGACACTGTCGGCCGCGCCTTGAGGAACCCTCTCAACTGGAGTCTGGAAGATGGAAGACGTACTGGGTTATCGCCGGCCGGCCGCGGGCACGCAGCCGGACTACCTGTTCCCTCGCTACGTGGCGACGCAGAAGCGCTCGCCCAAAGTGCCGCTGGTGTTGCTCCCGCAGACCTTGTCCGAGATCACGGGGCCCGTGTTCGGCCACCAGGATCTCGGCGCGCACGACAACGACCTGACGTCGCAACACGACGGCCGGCCGCTCGGCGAGCGCATCATCGTCAGCGGGCGGGTGCTGGACGAGAACGGCAGTGCTGTGCCGAACACGCTGGTGGAGATCTGGCAGGCCAATGCCGCCGGTCGTTATCCGCATCGTGCTGACCGTCACGACGCACCGCTTGACCCCAACTTCACCGGCTGTGGCCGAACCTTGACCGACGCGCGGGGCTGTTACCGCTTCCTCACCATCCGGCCAGGCGAGTATCCCTGGCGCAATCACTACAACGGCTGGCGCCCGGCGCACATCCACTTCTCGGTGTTCGGCCCCGCCTTCGCCACGCGGCTGGTCACGCAGATGTACTTTCCCGGCGATCCGCTGCTGGACTACGACCCCATGTACTTGTGCGTGCCCGACGCGAAGGCGCGGCAACGCTTGGTGAGCCGGCTCGACTGGGAGCACACGGTGCCGGAGTTCGCGCTGGCCTACCGCTTCGACATCGTGCTGCGCGGACGCGAGCAAACGCCGTGGGAGCCGTCCGGTGGCTGGGTACGTCGCTAAGGCCGGCATGCGCAAGGCCGGCCGCCCAGCGGCAATCATCGACAGGAGGAATGGATCATGAGCCTTCAAGCAACGACTTCACAGACTGCGGGTCCTTACCTGCATATCGGGTTCACCTGGCTGACGAGCGAGGATCTGGCACCGGGCGAGGTGGGGGAGCGCGTTTCCCTTTCCGGCCGCGTACTGGATGCCGACGGCGCGCCGGTCAACGACGCCATGCTGGAAGTCTGGCAGGCGGACCCGCAGGGGCGCTACGCCCATCCAGAGGGCGGACGGGCGCCGCTGTCCGGCTTTCGTGGCTGGGGGCGGGTGGGTACTGACGAGGCGGGGTGGTTCCGCTTCACTACCGTCAAGCCTGGCGCCGTGCCGGGGCCGGGCGGGAGCCTGCAGGCACCGCACCTGGTGGTCGCGCTGTTCATGCGCGGCATCCTGAAGCAGCTCGTGACACGGGTCTACTTCCCAGGCGAGCCCGCCAACCGGACCGACCCGGTGCTGGCGCTTGTCCCGCACGAGCGCCGCGCTACGCTGGTGGCGCAGGCCGAAGGGCCTGGAGTGCTGCGGTGGAACGTGGTGCTGCAGGGCCGGGACGAGACGGTGTTCTTCGATTTCTGACGAGCTCTGCCTTGCTGCGCCAGGCCCCAGTCCACTGCGTCATTGGAAAAGCACCTGCGATCGACAGCGATTCCAGGCCGTATGCGTCATGGCAAAGGCGTGCCATCGTCGTGCGATGCCCGTGCTTTGCGCCTGGCCTGCGACCTGGATGCACCGCCGCTCGGGAGCGCTTTCTCTGCCGCCAAGGACTAGGCGGTCTCGCCGCCGCGACGTACTGCCTTGCGCGGGGCGCGCGCGGGCGATGGCTTGCTGGCGGTGCCGGTCGTCTTGGCCGGGGACTTGCGTGCGGGCGATTTTTCCTCGGGCGTCCGTGTACCGGGCAGGTCGAGCCGGCCCTGTGCCGCCAGGTCTTCCATCCGGGAAGCATCCAGCGGTGCGCGCGAGTAGGCATTGTTGACGTTGACCAGCTTTGTGAGCATCTCCATGAAGAGGCGCTGCTCGGACTTGCTCAGCGGGGCCAGGATGCGCGCCTCGCTGCGGTCGAGTTCCTGCTCGATCTGGTCCAGCGTGGCACGGGTCGCCGGTGTCACGTGCAGCAGGTTCAAGCGGCGATCATGCGGTGCCCGCGTGCGCGTGATGAGTCCCTTCTCGACGAGGCGGTCGATGACCTTGACCATGGTCGTCTTGTCCATGGCGATCATGTTCGACAGGGTCATCTGGTCGATGCCGGGGACCTCGTCGATCATCTTCAGGGCGGCGTACTGCCGGGGCGTCAGGTCATGGCTGCCGGCTTCCTCGAGGAACAGCGCGACAGAGATCTGGTTGAGGCGACGGATCAAATGGCCGGCCCGCGAGTAGAAGATTTCAAGCGACATAGAACGAGATGCTCCTGAAAGGCGCCGCCCCGAAACGGCCGGTGGCAGTGGGCGGTCCCTGATTTGAATATTGTACCAATGATCGATACAACGATTGCCAGCATACCAACCATATGCTTGCCTATCAAATGGCGGAGGCGGGTTGCGGGGCACGGGTCATTGCTTGTGTCCCCGTGTCTCGGCGCGGGGCGATTTCCTGGAGTTTCCATTCACTGACTGGAGGTTTGCATATGAGCCGATTGCGCTTGACCATGGCCTGCTGGGACTATGACCGAGTGGCCGCACTGAAATCTGGCGAGGTCGCCATCGACGGCGTCGATCTCAATTTCCTCGCCCAGCCCGTGGAAGAGACGTTCTTCCGCATGCTGCGCCACCATGAGTTCGATATTGCCGAGATGTCGCTATCGTCCTATGTCGTGTCCCTGGCGCGGGGTGACTCGCCCTTTATCGCCGTCCCGGTGTTCCCGTCGCGTTTCTTCCGTCATTCCTGCATATTCGTCTCCGCCGCCAGTGGCATCGAGACCCCGGCGGACCTGGCAGGCAGGCGCATCGGCGTGCCCGAGTATCAGATGACGGCCCCCGTCTGGATCCGGGGCATCCTCGCCGACGAGTATGGTGTGGCGCCGGATGCCATGGAGTACTGGACGGGGGGCGAGGAGCAACCGGGGCGCGAGGAAAAGCTGCGCCTGGAGTTGCCGGAGCGTTTCCGGCTCCGCGCGATCGGCGCGGAGCAGACCCTGGCCAGCATGCTGGCTGACGGGGAGATCGATGCCTTGTTCACGGCGCGCACGCCATCGACCTTCCACACTCGCCCGCACCACGTTCGCCGGCTGTTTCCCGACTACCAGGCGGTCGAGCAGGACTACTATCGACGCGCCGGCATCTTCCCGATCATGCATACGGTGGTGATCCGCCGGGAGGTCTACCTGGCCAACCGCTGGCTTGCGCAGTCGCTGTACAAGGCGCTTCAACTGGCGCAGCGGAAGGCGTACGAGGACCTGCGCCAGACCGCAGCGCTCAAGACCATGCTGCCCTGGCTGCCGGCTCACGTCGAGCAAGCCGAAAGCGTGATGGGCCGGGACTGGTGGCCCTATGGTTTTGCTGCCAACCGCCACGTGCTGGAAACCTTCCTGCGCTACCACCACGAGCAGGGCCTGTCCCCGGCCGGCCTCAGGCCCGAAGACCTGTTCGCGCCGGAAGCGCTGGAGTCCTTCCTGATCTAGTCCGCTGAATCATTGAAATGGGAGGGAAGGACATGGTATGCGGGAATCAGCGCTTGGCGCCTGGCCTGCGACCTGGAGGCACCGTCGCGCGGGGGCGCTCGCTCTGACGCAATGGACTGACTGGTGCACGTGCCCGGCGCCGGGCAGAGGGCAGGACCTGCATGAAGATCCAGCAACTCCACGACCTTGCCGCCGTGGTGCGCCACGGCGGTATCCGGGCCGCGGCGCGCGCCCGTCGTGCGTCGCAAGCCGGGATCACCCTGAGCTTGCAGCGGCTCGAACAACAGTATGGCCTGAGCCTGTTCGTGCGCAATGGGCGCGGGATCACCTTGACGTCGCATGGCGAGATCGCGCTTCGTCATGCCGAGGCTGTCTTGCGTGAATGGGAGCGCGCCGAGCAGGCGCTGCGCAGCATGGCGTGCCAGCGTGCCTCGACCGTGCGGATCGGGTTGTCGCTCGACCCGTCAATTTTCGTGGGCACGCACGTGCTGCCCGAGTTTCAGAGACGGCTTCCCGATGTTGAACTCCATGTGATGCATGGCGCTTCGGAGACCATCGTGCACGCGCTGCGCGCTGGACGCATCGAACTGGCCATCGCCACACTGCCACCTCCTGCGGATCGCGCCGGTTTGCGCTGCAGTGCGCTGTACGACAGCGTGCCGGCCATCCTGTGCCGGCAGGGGCATCCCCTGGCAGCGGCGCGCAAGGCGTCCGCATTGAGGGACTGCAACTGGATCGTGCTGGCGGACGCCTGGTCTGTTCCCGCTTCCGGCGCATCGACCTCCACGCAGTCGAATGTGCGGCAGCGCTTCGAGCAGAAGATGGCAGGGCACGGCTTGCCACCGCCTCGCTCGGTGCTGGTACTGTCTTCGCTGATGGATGCCGTTCTTCTGATGGGAGCGTCCGACTACCTTGCCGAGATGCCGCGGGGCGTGCTGGAACGCGCGGGCAGCCCGCATGGGCTGCTGGCGCTGGAGCTCGACGACATGTTGCCGCCGCGGCAGGTCGGACTGATGCGCGCTGCCGACCGGCCTCTGCCTGCCGAAGCGCGCACGCTGGCCGCGATGCTCGCTTCGTTCGGCCGTATCCGCCAGGCGTTGCGCGGCGGCGTGCGGCCGGGCTAGAACTTGTGGCGGATGCCGGCCACCATCACCAGCTGTCGGTCGTTGCTGGAAGGGGCAAAGAGATAGATATCCGCCTTGGCGCCTACGGCCTTCTGATAGGTGCCATAGACATAGACATCCGTGCGCTTGGACAAGAAGTAGTCCAGGCTGAGTTGGGCCATGTGCCAGCGCGGGGTGCTGGAGATGCCGCTGTAGCTGCCGGCAGTGAATACATAGCCTGCGCCCAGCACCAGGGAGGGCGTCAGATGGTAGGTGCCATTGAGGTCGAAGTTGTGCAGGCGCAGTCCGCTGTTGTCGCGATAGGCGTAGTTGACATAGGTGTACATCGCGTTGACTCGCGCCGCGCCGAAACCGTAGCCGGCAGCCAGGCCCGCGACCTGCTGCTTGCGCACGCCGATCGCGGGATTGAGCGGACTGCTATGAAACAGCACGAACGGAGCACCGAAGTAGTCGTCCGTGACCGCTCCACTCGCATTGTTGCCGGCGTTGAGGCCGGGGTTGTCAAGCTGCAGGTAGGCGCCCGCCAAGCGCAGGGAGCCCCTCTCGTAGATGCCGCCGGCGCTGAACGAGCGGTTGTTGGCCGCACTGGAGACATCGGACAGCGCATAGCTCAACTCGCCCCGGAGGCCGCCCCAGTCCGGTGTGACGTACTTGATCGCGTTGTTGTGGCGATAGCTGCCGAAAACGTTGTCGTTGTCGCCCACATGTGTCGCGAGGCCGGCCGCCGCGACCGGGGCGGACATGATGTCGAGGGCATCGTACACCGCGTCGTACTGGCGGCCGAACGTGAGGGTGCCATAGCGCTCGTTGCTGAGGCCGACGAAGGCCTGCCGCCCGAACAGCCGGCCACCTTGCTGTGACTTGCCGTCGTCGATCGCGAAGCCGCTCTCCAGTGCGAAGACAGCTTTGCTTCCGCCACCCAGGTCTTCGCTGCCGCGCAGGCCCCATCGATTGTTCTGCAAGGTGCCGGGCACCATCTTGGTTGCAGCCTGGCCGCCCTCGTTGTTGACGTAGGCAACGCCGACGGACAGCACGCCATACAGCGTCACGGAAGATTGCGCATGCGCCAGGCCGGGCATGCCAAGGATACCCGCGGCGGAACACACTGCCATTCTGAACTTCATCTTGTCTCCTTTCTCTTCTTGGGGAGGGGAATCGCGACGACCAACGTGTCGTCGTCGCGGTTCGGGAACTGCTATTTGAATGTGCTAACCAATCGTTGGTACACGTTTTTTATGGGAAGGATTCGGTGCCGAAAGACGGTCCCGATGCATGGCAGACCCCGCGTCATGCAGGCCGGAGTGCTGCCGCCAAGGCATTACCGGTGCAATCCGCCAGGCTGGCCATGGACGGGAGGTGCCATCTGAACCGCATACAATGCCTCCCGTCGTCCGGTTGTCATTGATCGTAGGCGGATGGTTGGTATGCTATTTATATGGAGGGTGGACGCGCATCGGTGATTTCCCTCGGGCGCGCGGATCTGGTGATCGGTTCTCGTTATCGCGATTTCGGCGATGCTGCCCTTTCCGTCTGCCGGTCCTCCGAGGAGCATGGCCGGGACGCCGGGAGGCCGGGACGGTAGGAGTCGTGCCGCTCGTGATCACCGAGGTCAGGCCGGCGCTGCAGGCCATCGCGTCGCGCGGCCTGGGGCGGTGCGGCGCTTCGTGGAGGAGGGGGGGGAGCCGCCGGGGCGGGGGTGAGGCGGCTTGATCCAGCTTGATGCGGCTTCGTGGTGAAGCGGGGCCATGCGGCGCAAGATCCGCGGCGCATGGCTTGCCGCCACGCGCTGGTCCAGCGCGATGCCAGCGGCCTGATCGCCCTGCTGCGCGCGGTCCGGCCGACCGGCATGGCGGGCGCAACGCAGGGGCCCGCCGCGTCTGCCGTGGCTGCAGCGGCTGCCGCCGTGGTGGCGCCGGCGCTGTCGAAAACGCGGTGCTTTGCAGTTGTCGTGATCTTGTCGCGCACCCTGCTCGCGTGAGCGAGCGCACTCCCTATGATGGTGACGGACCACCGGCCTGTGCCGGTCCCCGTTTTCCCTGCCCACCACCACATAGGAGACAACCGCATGAGTACCTTGCTGAGCGACGCCGCCGCCTGCGACGACAATGCCGGCGCCCGCGCCAGGATCACCTTGCCCTATCCACGCTTCCAGAGACTCGGCCCCATCCCCTGGAAGCCGTGGGTGATGGATGGCGTCGACTACAAGCTGCTGAGCGTGAACGGCCGCAACGGCGGCTTCACCTGCCTGCTCAAGGTGAAGCCCGGGGTGGAAGCGCCGATCCACCATCACCTCGGCGCCATCGAAGTGCTGGTGATGGAAGGGGACATCTGCTACGACACCGATGACATCGGCCGGCCCGGCGACTACATCTTCGAGCCGGCCGGCGACATCCACCAGCCCCGCACGGCCAACGGCTGCGTGTTGTTCTGCGTGTTCGACGGCCCGATCGCCGGCCTTGCGGGTGACGGCAGCATCGCCGGCATCGTCGACTACAAGCTGATGCTCGAGATGGCCGAGCGCGATGGGGTGGCCGCGCACGTGCACCGGTAGCGCGCTGACCGTCGCGGCCGCCGCGCAGTTCGCGCCGGCGGCCGCGACGATGGCGGCCGGCCCGCCTAGGCCGCCGTCAAGCCTCCGTCGGCCACCAGCGCGTGGCCATGAACCAGCGAGGCGCGCGGCGACATCAGCCATGCCACCGCCTCGCCGATCTCCTCCGGCGTGCCGAAGCGCCCGATGGGCTGCAGCGTGCCCCAGGTGCTCTCGGTCTCCGGCTGGGCGGCGATCACCATGTCGACCATGCGCGTGCGCACCACGCCGGGACAGACGGCATTGACCCGGATGCCGCGGCTGCCGTACTCCAGGGCGGCGGTCTTGGTCAGGCCCAGCACCGCGTGCTTGGTGGCGCAATAGACGGACAGGCCGGGCTTGCCGACCAGGCCGCCCACCGAGGCCGTATTGACGATGGCGCCGCCGCCGCCGGGCAGCATGATCTCGATCTGGCGCTTCATGCCGTACCACACCGCCTTCAGGTTGACGGCCAGCAAGGCATCGAAGTGCGCCTCGTCATGTTGTGCGAGCGGCACGCCCGGGCCGGGAATGCCGGCATTGTTGAAGGCGCCGTCGAGGCGCCGGTAGTGCCGCAGCGCCAGTTCGAGCAGGGCGTCGATCTGCTCCGGCCGCGATACGTCCACGCCCATGGCGACGGCTTCGCCGCCGGCCTGCGCGATGCGGTGCGCGGTGTCCTCCGCGGCCGCCGCGTCGATATCGCTGACCACCACGCGGGCGCCCTCGCGCGCCATCGTCTGCGCGGCCGCCGCGCCGATGCCGGCCCCGGCGCCGGTCACCACCACCACCCGGGACTGCAGTGTTCCTGCCATCACCTGCCTCCTGTCTTTTGTCTTCTGTCTCTTGTCTGCATGGCTGCCGTCGGGCGCTTGCATGCCTGCTGGTCGAGCGGTTCGCGAAAGGGGCGGGGCGGGCAGCGGTGCGGCCCGCCCCGCCAGGCAAGCGTCAAGCGCCAAGCAGCAAGCCGCAAGGGACAAGCGGCGCCAGCGTTCGCCTTCAGTGCGCGGACGTCACGCGTACGACATGGCCGGCCGTGCCGTTGGCCTCGGCCAGGGCCAGCATGGTGCGGCAATCCACCACCGCATTGACCTGTCCCTGCGCATCGCAGCCGCCCAGCGGGCCATGGCTGACCGCGAACATGATGCAGCCTTGCGGCGAGACGGGTTCATGCACCGCGCCTCCGGCTTCGTAGGTGTAGCAGCCGGCCTGGCCGGGATCGTCGGCGTCGTAGTAGAAGCCGCCTTCCAGCAGGAAGGCTTCCGCCGACCCCAGGTGCGCGTGCACCGGGGCCTTGGTGCCGGCGTCGACCTTGAGCAGCATGGTGAAGCCACCGCTCAGTTCGTTTACCGCCAGCAGCTTGAAATAGGTGCCGGCCATCACCCAGGGCGTCCAGGGGATCGCGTCGGCATCGATGAAGTCGCGGCCAAGGCGGGCCGTCAGCTTGGCGGAGGAGGCGGAGGCCGGCTCCGGCACGGGGGTCGAAAGGGTCAAGGCAATGTCTCCTGGATTGGGATCGTCGTGGCCATCCGCGGGGGATGGCGCGAGCCAATCTATCAGCCAGGCGACGCTGGAGAGCGCCGGGGATGAACATCTGCGCGATATCGGAACAAGTTGCGATCCTTGCACAGCCGGTGCCTGGCGCGGGACCGGGCGGGTACCCCGGCGGGCATCCGGACGCTGCCCGCCGGAATGATCGCGATATCCGCACAACGCCCTATTTTTTTGCAGGCCCGACTCCCTAGAATGGCAGCAAAACAAGGCCTGGAGCCAGGAAGACAGGAGACCCCCGCCATGGAAGCAAACAGAACCGCCCTGGAGATCATTGCCCGGGAGACCGGGCGGGGGCCCGAACGCCTGCTGGCGAGCCATAGCGGCACCATCTTCGGCGCGCGCTGGAACCATCCGCCCTGCGAGGCCAGGCTGCATGGCAACGCGGACCATGTGCTGGTCTACCACCTCTCCGGCAACACGGATGTCGAGCGCCGCCGGCATGGCCTGGTGACCGGATTCCGCTCGCGCATCGGCGCGCTCACCTTCATGCCGCGTGCCTCGGATACCGAATGGCGCGTCGGCGGCCCTACCCAGGTCCTGCATCTCTACCTGCCCCACTCGGTGTTCGAAGAGTTCTCCCGCGACACCCTGGAGCAGGACGCCTGCCCCGAGATCGACGCGTTCTTCGCCGTCACCGACCCCTGGCTCGACGGCTTCTTCCGCATGCTGGCGAGCGAGTCGCCCACCAACGCCACCGACGGCATGCGCACCGAGTCCCTGGTGCTCGACCAGATCCAGGCGCTGCTGGTCCGGCACCTCGTGCAACGCTACAGCCTGGACGGCCCGGATGCCGGAAGGCACCGCGGTGCGCACGGCGGCACGCTGCGGCAGAGCGTCATGCGCAAGCTTGCCGAAGTGTTCGCCGAGCGGCTGCACGAAGACATCCGCCTGCAGGACCTGGCCCAGGTCGCCTGCATGTCGAAGGACCATTTCCTGCGGATCTTCCACGCCTCGTTCGGCCAGACGCCGCACCGCTACATCACCGCCCTGCGCTTCGAGCGGGCGCGTACCCTGCTCCGCGATGAACCCGATACGCCTGTGCTGGACATCGCCCGGCGTTGCGGCTTCAAGAACCTGAGCCACTTCTCGGCAGCCTTCCGGCGCCATGTGGGCATGAGCCCGAGCCGCTTCCGCGACCTGCGCTGAGCGGCAGGCGCACCGGCGTCGCTCCCGCCGACCGCGGCCGTGGCGTCCGCTTCTGCGGCTACAGCCAGCGCCAGATGCCCGCGGCCGTGCCGGCCAGCGGGAGATGGGCCCAGGATGCCGCGAGCCAAACGACTAGGCCGCCCAGCAGCGCGTGCAGGCCGAAGCCGCCGAGCCGCGCGCGGCCGGCCGCGATCGCCGCGAACGGCAGGTAGCTCGTCTTCGATTCCCAGGCGGGCCAGAGGTCGGGCTGGAGCCGTTCCTTCTTGCGGTCCTGCAGGGCCGAGCCGACCAGCGCGAGGACGATGATGGCGGCCGCCACGATGATGCTCTTGGCCACCGGGAACACCGCGATGTGGCACAGCCCCCACAGGGCGAACGACCACATCATCGGGTGGCGCGTCACCGCGAACACGCCGTGCGCCGTCTCCGGGAACGGGCCGGGCCGGCCGCCGGTGGGAAGCGCCGGGTTGCGGATCAGCGAACCCATCAGCAGGACCGCGGCGATCAGCATGAGCACGCTCGCCAGCGCCCAGAGTCCGCTTCCGACCGGCCATAGCGGTGCCGTCAGGGGCGCGCGCCGGTAGGCCACGATCAACCAGCCGAGCGTCCCGGCCGCCACCAGCGAATAGACGCCCTGGAATCCGGCTTCGCCGATGGCGCCGACCAGGCTCTTGCGCAGCGGATGGGACAGGAGAAAGTGGCTGCCCACGAAGGCGACTGCCGCCGCCACGACTGCGCTGGTGCTTTCCATCGGCCCGGCTCCTCTATTCCAATCGTCGGTTGACCGTACTGCCCCCGATGCGCGACGCAGGGGGCTTCATCCGGATACGCGGCCTGCGCAGTCCAAGCCGCCATACGGCGGCCGGGGCTTTGCCCGGCTTCGATATCCAGTACGGAAGATTACTGCCTGCGTGCCGCCAAAGCCAACGGGACGATATCCCGGTGCCTCTTGTTTTTGCCCCTTATCTGCCGTGACGGGCCAGGCGGAATTCGTCCCGGCGAGGTGCATCCTCCGGATGGCGTTACGGTGCTCCTGGCTGCAATCTTGGCGGGTTCCCGTCTCGATCGCCAACGCGATCCAGATGCTCCACGTGATCCTGTGGGATGTGCTGCAGGCGTCAAGGTCCCTGCGGCGGCAGCACCTGGCCGCGGATCTCGCCGGCCGGATGCGCCTTGGTATGCACGTTGATGTACATCTTGCCGGTAAGAAGCTCCTGCGCGTCAGCCGGGGACAGCGTGGCCTGGCCCTGCAAGGGGCTGGTGAGCGCTGCGTCCTTCCTGGAAATCCAGACTTTCACGTCGGCGTTCTTGCCGGGCGTGGCCGGCCCATGGAAATGCGCCATGGTGGGCTCGCTGGACAGGTCGCTGAGCGTGATGGTCCAGGTGATGACCCGGGTGCCGGGGTCGAAGGTAAGATTGGCGGAGCCGCTTCCCTTGGTCTGGACAGGAGGCACCTCCTGCGTCCCGCTGAGCGCCACGGTGAACGAGACCGGGGCCGCTTGCACCAACGCCATCGATCCGGCCAAGGCCAGGCCGGAGAGCTCCACGAGGGCCCGCCGCCATTGCGAAGCATCCATTTGATCGCCTCCTGTCCGGTGATGCACTGGCTGCGCGGAGGCTGTCCGTTGTCATGTCATGTCATGTCATGGCGGCGGGCAGGTTCGCTGCCGGGGCTCCAATGCCTGGAAGATTCGCCGGCTGCCCGGCCGCCGGCGCCGATCCGAGAAAAGGATAGGCCGCGCCTGCTATCAAATCCAGCACGGCCGCTCTGGGGCCGCTCCGGCCACACATCCGCTCTGCGCCTGCACCGGCACATTGCTACCATCGCTCTCCTGCCGGACGGACAGGACGGAGTGAGAGGACATCCGCCACGACAACGGGGATCGACCACATCGGGCCACCGTTGCCAATCTCGAAGCTTCACAACGCTTTTTTCACCGCGTGGCCGGCCACTTGCCCACCGCCTCATGCTGCGGTCTCATAATGGAGGCCGTACAGCCGTCCGGATCGCTGTATCCGCGCGAAACCCGGCTCGCCCAAGTGCATACCGGCGATCAAAAGCCCTTCCGAACTGACCACGTCCAGAAGCCGCGATCGGGTGGAGGCCGCCAGGGACGGCTCCTGATCGAATGCAATCGATACGTCTGGCCGTTCAATCTGGATGTGAGGGAAATGAACGATATCCCCCCAGACGAGCACACCCTGGTCACTCGATTCGAGGAGATACCCGGTGTGTCCGTCTGTGTGCCCCGGTAGCGGCATCGCCCTGATACCGGGCAGGACTTCGCCCGCATCGAACGTACGGAGTCGGCCGCTGTAGGCGTCGAACACCTGGCGCGCTATCGCGAAGTTGCCGCGGGCCCGCTCACTGGCGCGAGCCAGGTTTCCGTCATCCCGCCAGAACTTGATTTCCTGCCGATGCGCGACAAGCTCCGCGTTCGGAAAGGCCATGTGTCCGGCCGTATCCACCAGCCCGCCGACATGATCGGGGTGGGCGTGAGTGAGCAGGATGGCGTCGATGGTGGCGGGTTCGATGCCGGCAAGCGATAGATTGGCCTGCAGTCGGCCGCCCCATTGCTTGATCCCGCCAGCCCCGCCGTCGATCAGCACCGTGCGGCCCGCTCCGCGCACCACATAGCAGTTGATATGCACAGCAGAGGGTTCCTTCTGTCCTGCATCGCGCTGCATTCTGGACGCCTCGGCGCTGTCGATATTGGAAAGGAAGTCGAGGCTGGCGGTGAGATAGCCGTCGCTGATGGCGGTAATCGTGAAGTCACCGGCTTGCTGACTCGGAAAGCAGGATGCGGACATTGTTCTTCTCGAAGCCTGTCAGTTTCTGGCATGAATGCTCGGCGCGGCATAGCCAAAACAACGGATGCGCGCCGTGAGACCAGTGCGGCGAATGATGGCGTCGTCCAGGGCTTCCATGAATCGGTTCATTACCGTCGGAGTACGAAACGTTTCAAGGCGATATCGGATTTCCGCGAAGATGGGGTGTCCATGTCCGCCCCGGATATTGACGTAGATGATGTGAACGTTCTTGAGTTCAGCTTCAAGGACATTCGTACAGAGTTCGATGCAATCGTCGGAAAGCCCGGCAAGGCTCTCGTCAGACGGTGTTTTCTCCGCATCGAGATAGAAAGCAATGTTTGGCATCGCAGGCCAGTTTTTCCTGTGCTGTCGAGGGGGGGGGGGCGTGGGAGCGTGTCAGTCGCTGCCTTATCGTGAGGGCGGCAGCCTTTCGCGGCGATAGAAGCCGTTCCATTCGGCTTCGCTGTCGGGACCGGCAAAGCTATGTTCCATGGTGTCGGGCATCGGGTTGTCCTTCGTGACGGAAGCCCATCGATCTGCCATGATCGATGTTCATTGCAGTGATGTAAGGCTAGCCTTATATTTCACGCATTGAAATCGAGAAAACGTCATCCTTCAGTGATGTTTGCTCAAGCTGGGCGTGGGCCCATCCGATTGGCGATTGGCGAGACCTCAATGCGACGCAAGATTCCAAGCAGTTCCGCGCTCCTGGCTTTCGAGGCGGCGGCTCGGCACGGCAGCTTCGCCCGCGCCGCCGAGGAGCTGGCACGTACCGAGGGTGCGATCAGCCGTCAGATCGGTCGCTTGGAGGAGTTCCTGGGCGTCGCACTGTTCGAGCGGATTGGCAATCGGGTACGGCTTGCACCCAACGGCACGCGCTACGCGGCGCAGGTTCGTGAAACCCTGGATCGGCTGGAGCGGGACTCCCTGTATCTGATGGGGCAGCCCAGCGAGGGGGCGAGCATCGATATCGCCGCCGTTCCGACCTTCGCCACCCGTTGGCTGATCCCGCGGCTGAAGCGTTTCCAGGCGGCGCATCCGAACATCACCGTGCATATCGCCGAACGTCTGGAACCCTTCCTTCTTGCCGGCAGCGGTTTCGACGCGGCCATTCATTTCGAGCATCCGGCATGGGCGGGCATGCATCGCCATCACCTGCTGGAGGAGGTGCTCGTGCCCGTCTGCAGCCCGGCGTTCCTCGCAGATGCGGGCGCCGACACGTCGCTGGACGCGCTGCCACGGCTTCACCGGCGACAGAATCCGGATGCCTGGCAGGTTTATGCGCAGGAGTCAGGGATCGTGCTCACCAATCCGGCAGTTGGCCCGCGCTACGATCTCCATTCCATGCTGATCGAGGCGGCCCTGGCCGGCCTGGGGGTCGCATTGGTGCCGCGTCTTTATATCGGGGCGGAGCTGGAACAAGGCCGTTTGGTCGCGCCCTGGCCAGACGGCAAAGCGATCACCAAGAACTTCTGCCTCGTTCTTCCCGAGCCGATCGAACTGTGCGAGACGCCCTTGCAGGCGTTCGCGAAATGGCTTCTCGAAGAAGCCCGGGACATGACGCCTCGAAGCAGCGCCAGCGCCTTGCGCCCATGATAGAGGGCATCTATCCAGAGCTTCCCGACATTCTCCCGGGCTGCTGGAGTCGGCCGAGACCGGTTTTCCCGGCCGGGGCCGGTCCAGGCCAAGGCTTCACCGATCCGCGGGTGAATCGACGGTCGTCGCGGATCCTGTGCGGGCAATTTCGAATGCATCTTCCGGCTCGTATCCCTCGACCAGTAGCGAGTCAATCGCATTGCGGAAATCCGCAATGTTGGCGGGCAGCTCGTCCTTGTGCGCGATGTAATAGGCATAACGGAGTTTTCCCGCCTCTTCTGGCTTGCGCTTGACCAGAGGCGTGACGAGCTTTCTCTGCGCCACGATGTACGTCGCGAATTCGGGCGATTTGCTGTGCCAATCGAAATCGAAGGCTTCCTGCTGGACTTCGACGGCGATGTGCCGCTTATCGTATCGGCCACCGGGTTCGTCCGTTTGTCCGTTCACCACGAGGCCGGCCAGGTCCGGCAAGCCGAGCGTTTCGCAGAAGTACTTGACCACGTCGAGCCGCCTGCCCGTCGAGACGGGTATGGCGTTCTGTACCTCGATCAGCGAAGGGTGTCGGCCCTGGGCCTGCCCGACGAGGTTCTTGTACGTGATGGTCTGGCGCCTGATGGCGCAGTCTACGAGGATGGGGAAATAGACCTCGGCGAGAGCGATATCTGTCTTGGTGAATGTCATGGCGTCCGGCTAAGGCATTGTCGAAATGCATGGGGCGCATGCAAGCAGCGTCAATGACGGCTTGCAAAGCGTGATGGTTGCCGGTATTCCATGCCGATCACGATAAGCGGAAATTCCGGCATCTGGATATCGGCAGGCCGGGGCAGGAGCTTAAGCTGTGTCCGCGGGATGCTGCACGGCTCCGCAGGCAGCCCGGCAGTCGCCTGCCGGGGGGCTACTCAACCCAGGTGCGCGCGCCGACGTTCTGGAATTGGCGTCGAAAAGCCAATGGCGTCGACCCTACGATCTGACGGAAGCGCCTGGCAAAGTTATTCGGCTCGCCGAACCCCGTGCTTTGCCCGATTTCCGCGGCGGAGGCGGATGTGAAAACCAGCAGGCTCTTCGCCCGCTCAATGCGTCTTTCCGTCACCAGTTCCAGAAAGGTCTTCCCGGTTTCATTCTTCAGCAGGTGGGCCAGATGGGTGGCGGACACATGGCTGACCTGGGCTGCGTCGCCCAGGGTCAACTCCCCGGCGAGGTTGTCCGTGATATAGCGCATGCAGCGAAGCACGGATTGCTTGTACGGCTGCAGATGCCGGCCGTTGGCCTCGCAAGCACGGATCTTGTCGCCATGGCGTCGCCATACCATGCCGATCAGGTTGAGCAGGTGGCTGCGGATCAGCAGGCTGCTGGCCGTGTCGTCGCTCGACGATTGCTGCGCCTCGAGTGCCATGCGCTCGCAAAGCGCCTGCAGGGACTGTGTGTCCAGATCATCGAACTGGAAATCCAGGCAATGCTGGAAGCGGAAGGGGGCGAGTTCCGGTGCGTGTGCGAGTGGCACATCCGATAAGGCGAAAACGTCAAGATCAAGCGACGGCAGCAGGTATTCCTTGCTGATGTTGATGACGTAGAACTGGCCGTCCGCCTGATTTGGAATGTAGTGAACCACGAACGGCAGCACGAAGCTGACCGTGCCGGGGCGAATCGATCGCTGCTGGTCCCCGATGTAGTGAGTCGTCTCGCCTCGCAGGTTGACGTAGATCTGGAAGTATTCGTGACGGTGCGCTACCGGATTGGGCAGGCAATTGCTCTGATTGTGGATACCGAAATAGGCGCTCTGCGCCCGGGTGGCCATGGTGTAGTTCCGGATGGCCGCGCGCTTTTCGCCGCTGTGGTGCAGGGGGGGCAGCGGGTCGTTCGAGGGATGCGCCTGGTGCATGGGGAAACCGCCGGACAAAGGATCGCAAGGATTGCACATCTTTTCGCAAACCTGTGCATTGAGAGCGGATGACCTCAACTCTAAACTCTAGTCCACCGAATCACTGAAATCGGTCGGTGCCTGACATGCCATGCGGGCTCATCGCGTCGTTGCAAATGCTCGCCATAGCCGGGCTATGGCTGCGCTTTGCGCCTGGCGCTGATTCCCGCAAGACATGTCCTTCAACTCCCATTTCAATGATTCAGCGGACCAGCCACTCCGTCAGAACATCTTACTAAGAGACAATCCCTATGCCTAGTGCCAGTGCAGACAACATCGCGCAGTCGACCGGACTCCCGCGCGTTACCCCGACCTTCCTGGATATTGTCGGCAGTGACCAACGCTTCCAGGTGCGGCGCATCTATTGCGTGGGACGCAATTATCTTGCCCATATCAGGGAGATGGGAGAGGGCGACGAGCGCGACCCGCCATTCTTCTTCCAGAAACCGGCCGATGCCATTGTCACGGATGGGCGTGTCCCTTATCCCACGTTCACCGACGATTTTCAGTTCGAATTCGAGCTGGTGATCGCCATCGGCAGCGAAGCGGTGAACGTATCGCCCGACGCGGCGCTGGACCATGTCTTCGGCTACGCCGCGGGCCTGGATATGACACGGCGGGACCGCCAGCGCGAATGCAATAAGCGCGGCCTGCCGTGGGAGCTGGGGAAGTCGTTCGACCATTCGGCGCCGTGCGGCCCCATCCATCCCGCGGCGCAGGTCGGCCATCTCCGTTCGGGGACACTCAGCCTTGCGGTGAACGGGACGGTGCGACAGGACTCCCTGCTCGAAAAGATGATCTGGAACGTCCACGAGATCGTCAGCGAGCTGTCCAGGCAATACCGGCTGCTTCCGGGCGACCTGATCTTCACCGGCACACCGGAAGGCGTCGGCGCGGTGCAGCGCGGTGACAGGCTCAGCGGACGCATCGAAGGACTCGCCCCCTTGCAGGTCGAGATTGTCTGAGTCCCCAGCCAACGGAGCACACCAGGAGCACACCATGAAGCCGCTTGAGCGCATTTCGTATTCAGCCATTTCAGAGCGTCCCGCCTTGGCGTTGCCGGGCGGCAAGCGCCTGGCTGTCTGGGTGATTGTCAATGTCGAGGAGTGGGATATCAACGAGACCATGCCGCGCACGGTGCTGACGCCTCCCGCCGGTGGCTCTCCGATGCCCGATATCCCGAACTGGGCCTGGCACGAGTACGGCAACCGCGTCGGCTTCTGGCGCATGCTGGACGTCATCGACGAACTGGGGATCGGCGCGACGCTGGCCATCAATGGCTCGGCCATCCAGGCGTACGAGCCGATCGCCAGGGCGGCCAAGGCGCGCAACTGGGAGTTCATCGGCCATGGCTTCGGGCAGCGCAATATGCAGAAGGTGCCCGACGAAACGATCGACATCGCGAAGACCACCGAAGCGATCCGTGCCTATACCGGCAAGCGCCCGCGCGGCTGGCTTGGCCCGGGACTCACGGAAACCTGGCACACGCCGGACATCCTGGCAGAGCAAGGCTACGAGTATGTCTGCGACTGGGTGCTCGACGACCAGCCCGTGGAGCTGAAGACGCGCGATGGTGGCCGCATCGTGAACGTGCCCTATACGCAGGAGTGCAATGACGTGGCGATGATGCTGATCCAGCATCACAAGGCCAGCGAGTATCGCGACCGCGCGATCGACCAGTTCGAGCAGCTCTACGCCGACGCGAAGCACTCGGCCCGCGTGATGGCACTGGTCGTGCATCCGTATATCATGGGTGCGCCACACCGCCTGCGCTACTTCCGGGAGGCGCTGGCACACATCCGGGCACGCGAGGACGTCGCCTTCCTGACCGGGGAGCAGATCCTCGATTGGTACAAGGCAGCGCGAATCGAACGATAGCCGCCCGAGTCCGGCCCGAGTCCGGCCTGAGCCCGGCCTGAGTCCGGGCAATCCAGAACAATCTCGCTTGACGAGAAGGAGACACCAAGTGAATTCCGCGACATCGGCCAATCCGCTGCCCGGTGAGGGGCGCAGCGAAACGCCCGTCACAGCCCTGGAGATCGGCATGTTTCTCGTGCTGCTCGCCTCTTACGCGCTCAATGCGATGGACCGGCAGATCTTTCCGCTGATCGCCGCGGATGTGCGCAGGGAGTTCGGCTTCGGCCTCGCCGACACCGGCCTGCTCTCGACCATCTTCACGCTTGGCATGGCGCTGGCGGGGGTGCCGACGGGATACCTGCTGGCGCGCTGGTCGCGCAAGGCCGTGCTGCAGCTCGGTATCGCGGTGTTCTCGCTGGCCACGCTGCTGACTGCCTATTCGAGCGGCTTCGGCGACATGATCGTGTACCGCGCTGCCACCGGTATCGGCGAGGCGATGCAACTGACCGTGGTGATCGCCATCGCGGCGAGCTATTTCGCGCGCTTCCGCGCGACTGCGGTCGGTGCCATCAACTTCTCCTTCGGTGTCGGCGCCATCGTGGGGCCGCTGCTCGGCGGGCACCTGATCGGCTTCGAGCGCAACTGGCGCTTGCCGCTGATCGTGTTCGGCCTGGCCGGATTTGCCGCGATGGCGTTGATCGCGGTGGCCGTGAGCCAGCGCATGACCGAGAAGGCCGGCACCATCGACACGCGCATCGACACCCGCGGTGCCACGACGATGTGGAACCGGAACACGGTACTGCTGACCGGGATGAGCATCATCGGCGGACTGTGCATCTATGGCTACCTCGGCATGTATCCCACTTATCTGCGTGAGCATCTGCACTACACGCCCGCCGACACCGGCCGGGTCATGAGCATTTTCGGAGGCGGGGTGTTCGCCTCCATCTTCGGCGGCTGGCTCGGCGACCGCTTTCATCCCAAACTGGTGCTGTCGCTGAGCTTCGCAGGGGCCGGCTTGCTCGGCGTCCTCCTGTTCTCGGGGCCGACGGGCATGCTGGTCCAATCGGTGCTGTCCTTTGCCTGGGGGCTGGTGGTGAGTGGCGTGCTGTACGTGAACCTGGCCGGATACCACATCAAGTCCGTGCGCGCCTCGCTGACGAACCGCGCGACCGGTGTCTTCGTGACCACACTCTACGGCGCCGGCGCATTCGCCGGTTACATCATCGGCGGCATCGCGGCACGCTTTGGCTGGAGCGCGGCCGGCTTCCTGCAGATCACCTTGCTATCGGTGGTCGGGATCGCTCTCGCCATGTCTCTGCGGACCGATCGCATGTCTCTGCGCGTGCGCCAGCCATGACGCCGGCGGATTGGGTATTGCTCGGAGGCGCCGCGACCCTGGCCGGCACGCTGAATGCCGTGGCAGGCGGCGGCAGCTTCCTGACGCTGCCGGCCTTGGCGATGGTCGGCGTGCCGCTGGTATCTGCCAATGCCACGGGGACTGCCGCGCTCCTGCCCGGCTACGTGGCGGGTGCCTGGGCCCTGCGCAAGGAACTGTCCGGGCCGATGTCGCCCTCGCTGCTTCGCATGGGGGTGTTGTCAGTGCTGGGCGGGGCGGCAGGCGCGGCCTTGCTGTTGTCGACATCGAACAGCGCCTTCGGCCGCATCGTGCCTTGGCTGCTGCTGGCCGCGACCCTTCTCTTTGCCTGCGGGCCAAGGCTCGTGCGCCGAGGGCGCCCCGCGGCGGATGCCCGGCGCGACCGGGGCGCGGACATCGGCATCGTTGCGATCGCGATCTATGGCGGCTATTTCAACGGCGGTCTCGGCATCTTGCTGCTGGCGGCTCTCAGCGCGCTCGGGCATACCGACTTGAGCCGGATGAATGGCATCAAGAACTTCGTCTCCGTGATCCTGACGCTGATGGCCGTCGCCATCTATGCGGCGAGCGGTGCCATCGCCTGGACGCACGCCCTATGGATGGCCGCCGGCGCCACCGCCGGCGGGTATTTCGGCGGCGCGATGGCGCGGCGATTGCCGCCGGCCGTGGTGCGCGGCTTCGTGGTCCTGACGGGACTGGCCATGACCATTGCCTTCTTTATCAAGTCGCATTGACAACACCGACTCTCCTGTCATCCGCGTCGAACCGGGAAACCAATATGAGAACCACCAGAAGAGCATTCACCAAGGCTGCGGGCGCAATGATCGCCCTGGCAAGCACCGGGATACCCTCGCTCGCCGCTCCGGCGCGGGCGGGCACGCCATCGGCGGCGCCTGCGGTCCGTCGCGGCACCTACCTGATCAAGAATGGGATGGTCATCACGGTTGACCGGAACCAGGGCGTCCTGCCACGGGCGGACATCTTGATCCGGAACGGTGTGATCGAACGGATCGGCCGGGGATTGAGCGTGCCAGGTGCGCAGTTGATCGATGCCACCGACATGATCGTGATGCCCGGCTTCGTCAACTCGCACTACCACATGTGGAGCGCGATCGGACGCAGCTTCACCGCGCGCAACGGTGGCTTTTCCTACTACCCCGCCAAGAGCGCCACGTCAGGCCTGTACACGCCCGAGGACTTCTATAACAGCGTACTTCTCGCGTGCGCCGAACTGGTGAACGGCGGGACCACCACCGTGCACAACTGGTCGCACAATACCCGCTCTCCGGCCCACGCAGACGCCGAGCTGCGCGCGCACCAACACTCGCTGCTGCGCGCACGTTACTCATACGGGCACATCGACAAGCTACCGGTGGATGAGGTCAACCGGTACCACGATCTTGCGCGCGTCCGGCGCGAATGGTTCGGTGCCGATTCCCCGTTCGACGGACTGGTTCATCTGGGACTGAACCTGCGCGGCCCGCAGCAAAGTACCGATGCGGTCTTCCACGAGGAAATGAAATTCGTCAAGGCGAGCGGACTTCCCGTAGCCATCCATGCGCCGCAGGAGTCCCCCAACAACGTCGATGGCGTCGACTACGAGAGGCGGGGCTACCTCGGCCCGGATTTCATGATCGCGCACTACATCCCCGCGACCACCGAAGACCTGGCGGCGATGGCACGTACGAAGACGCCGCTTTCGTTCGCGACACATTCCGAACTCCGGCTCAGCAGCACGGGCGATGCCCGCGCCGCCCTGTTCGCGATGCGCGCCGCCGGGCTGACCATTTCATTGTCCAGCGACGCGACCTCGATCGCCCCGCCGGATATGTTCGAAATGATGCGTTTCACCTGGAATCTCGGGGTGCCATGGGCCGGCACGCCAAGCGAGCGGGCGTCTGCCATCAGCGTGCAAGAGGTGATCGAAATGGCGACGATCAACGGGGCCGTTGCCATGGGGATCGGCGACATTACCGGATCCATTACCGAGGGCAAGCGCGCGGACATCATCCTGGTGC
This sequence comes from Cupriavidus sp. USMAHM13, assembly GCF_001854285.1. Lineage (NCBI taxonomy): Bacteria > Pseudomonadati > Pseudomonadota > Betaproteobacteria > Burkholderiales > Burkholderiaceae > Cupriavidus > Cupriavidus sp. USMAHM13. The sequence continues at coordinate 362,887 of NZ_CP017752.1, read as the reverse complement.
GGGCCAAGGACCTGAACATCTGGCCGATCGGCAATATCGAAACGGCCATTGTGCAGAGCGGCACCACCAGCAATGTCGACACAGTGCTGGTCGACGGGCGACTGATCAAACGGCACGGACGTCTGCTGGCGTACGACGTGAACCGCATCGTGCGCGGTGCCCAGCGGTCTTCCGCCCGGATCCTGGATTCGGCGGGGGAGATATTGAAGTTCTAGGTGGCCCTGCGGGGCAGCGGGGCAGCGGGGCGGATGGAGCCCCCTGTCCGTGGCTTCAGCTGGTCGTTTCGAGACGTGCACCCCGCCCCGGAATTCGGCAAAGAAGCAAAAAGGTTCATCAAGGAGCTCCGGGGAAAGGCTGCGCGCATCACCGTCGCGCGATCCTTCCCCGCCCTGACGGGCGGGGAATGCCGCGCATCCTGATCAAGCCGTGGCGAGCGTCATGTGACGAATGGCCGTCCCCATCGAGCATTCCAGCAACTACAGTAGTATCGAGACGGCTCGGAGGGGACTCGCCGGGAAGCCAGAAGCCTGCGCGCGGCACGACCTTTCCCTGCTGGCAACACGCATGACCGGACGTCGGCGTCCGTCGACCACCTGTCAGGCGTCCAGACGGAGGCAAACGATGGCACGCGTTCGCGTTGACGGCTTCACCCTCTCGCTCGACGGCTACGGGGCCGGTCCGGATCAGGACATAGACCACCCGCTCGGCATTGGCGGGACGGAACTGCACCAGTGGCTGGTTCCGACTCGTACGTTCCAGCAGGCCTTGTTCGGCAAGGACGGCGGTACGACCGGGATCGACGATGATTTCGCCGCCCGTGGCTTCCAGGATGTCGGGGCCTGGATTCTTGGAAGGAATATGTTCGGGCCCATTCGCGGGGACTGGCCGGACACCAGCTGGAAAGGCTGGTGGGGAGATCGTCCACCGTATCACGTGCCGGTCTTCGTCTTGACCCATCATGCTCGTCCTTCCATCGAGATGGAGGGCGGCACGACGTTCCACTTCATCACGGAAGGCATCCGCGCAGCGCTCGACCGCGCACGCGAGGCCGCGGCCGGCATGGACGTGCGGATCGGCGGCGGGCCGGACACGATCCGGCAGTATCTTCGCGAGGGCCTCATTGATGAACTGCACATCGCGATCGCGCCGGTCCTGCTGGGCCGGGGAGAATCGCTGCTCGAAGGGGTCGACTTGCGGGCGCTGGGCTACGGATGCGTTGAGTTCGTGGCGTCGGAAAAGGCCACGCATGCCGTGCTGCGGCGCCAGGGGAACACGGGCGCCTGAACTCTCGCTGCAAGGCGTGGCGACAACCATCGCGATGCATGCGCCCACCCACGCCACCATCTACAGCAATTCCACGCTGGAGGACGAGCTGATCGACGTGGTCGCGACCCACGACGACGTGGCGGTCATCCCTTCCGGATCAGGTGATGGCGTCATCCGTTGGGTCGGCTGCCGGCGCTGGAGGTGAGCACGCGGACCAGGATCTTCAGGCGTTCCAACGGTTCGACGTCCGGCACGGTTCAGAGGGCTAATGGCCGCCTCCATTGGACATCCCACCGAATCCGCCGCGTGCCATACCTCGACCGCCACCGCCACCGCCACCGTGGCCGATACCTGCAACATTGCCACGACTCATCGCCGAACCGCCACCGGGGGATGGAGTCCGACCACGGTCGGGGAACGCAACCGGACCACCCACGTGGACCACGGCTGAACTGCTACCAGGGACCATGGCCTGACCATGGCCGGCGAACGTCTCCGGACGGCCCGCATGAACCATGCTCGGACCAGAACCGATTTCCATGGGCCGACTGTTTCGACTGAACATGCCCGGACTGCCGCGACCGGAACCCATGCCGGAACCGCCACCGGGGCGCATTGCCTGACCGCCGCCAGGAACCCTACCCGGCCTGCCACCCGGGTTCATGCCCGGACTGCTGGCGAAGCCCGTGCCACGGTCCGGGAATCCGTGATGAAACCGGTGATGCCGCGCGCGATGGAAGTCCACAATGAACACGGAATCGAGGAAGGTGGCGGCGCCATAGTAATACCCGGGGTAATAGGGGTATCCGCAATGGAGGTAATAATAATCGTATCCGTCATATGGATACCTGCAGTCCGGATATCCATAATAGGTGTAGGCATCCCCTGGGATTGCGGAATCATACCCGGCGATTTCAGTATTTCCGGGAATCCCGGAATCATATCCGGAGGTATAGATGTCGTCGTAGTAGGTCGCAGTTGGAGTTCCGGTGCATCCCGTTATAGAAATCAGCGCCGAAGCAGCCATCGCGACAGTGCGAATCGTGCTCATGGCTTACCCCCTGCCATATCAAGTGAATCCCGTCATCAATGTTGCCGATGCGGCACGCGTTGAATTGGCTTCAACCTGCAGTCATGCGGCCGGCATCCAAAGTAAGCCGGTAATCCGGTAATCCGCCTTGGCACCCATTCCACGCTGCTCGACCCGCCATCAAGCGCGAATCCTTGATTCGTAACCGACACTTCCCCAGGGATTCCGGCTGCTGCCGGCAAGAAAGGGTCGCCCAGACCATTTCGCTCGCGTTTGAACTCCTTTCACCACTTGTCAGTGGCCATGAACTTTGTCTTTTGATTAAGTCTAGTCGCAAATCCAGCCATGCGTTTTTCCCCGGGCATTCTCGTCCTGGTATCGATGCAACCACTTATCTGCGCCGCTATCTGGACGCGAGGACGTCGCGAGCCCTCGCAAGCCCTCGCAAGCCCCTATTCCGGGCTCGCTTCGACTGCAGGAGCCCGGCCGTGCCGGCGCGCCCAGCCGGCCGCGCAACTGGCACCACGACGTCGCGTTACAGAAAGTCACCGCTGTGCGGATTCGCTAATACACGGCCGAGCCGTGCTCACCTAAAGTCTCTGCAAGAGACGAAAGGAGAGAAATCATGCGGAAGGCTGCAGCACTTGTGCTTCTGGTCGGCGTTACGGCGCTGGGCTCCAACATGGCTGAGGCGCGGGTGGATGTCGGCATCGGCATCGGCTTGCCGGCGCCAGTATTTGTCGCCCCGCCGCCCGAATACTACGAACCGGCCCCGGTCATCGTCCAACCGGCGCCCGTCGTCGCGGCTCCGGCCTACTACGATGACGCGTGGCAGGCTCGCGCTTGGAGAGAGCGCCAGTGGCGCGAGCAGCGGTGGAGGGAGCACGAATGGCGGGAGCGCCAGCGCGGACGGCGTCACTGGCACGACGACGATGACGACTGAACGCTTTCGCCGCCGTGAACCCGCAGGGCAGATCCGCATCTGACAGCCGGGTTCCGGCGCACCTCCGACACGCGCGAGCTGCCGCCGGGCATCATTGCGAATCGCGCCCAATCCTCGCGAGCGAGCTGGACGGTCGTGAGCCAGTGGCGAATGGCCGCCCGCGCCGCGCTTGTGTCCCGGAGCCGTGGCGGTGACCCGGTGGGGCGGTTGGTTCTTCCCTTGCCGCCACCGCGCCCGGAATCCGGCACTCAGCGCCCCGAGAAGACCACCATGGGCTGCAGTTTCAACACCGTTCGCGCACTGAGTGCCGCCGCGACGAGGCTGACCACGAGCACCATCAGGGCGCCGAACAGCGGCGTGAACCACATGATGCGGAAGGGGAAGCCAGCATTGGCCGCGAGGCTGCCGAGCATGCTGCAGAGGCCGATGCCCAGACCGGTACCGATCAATGCGCACAGTCCCGCCTGCGCGAAGATCATCGAGAGCAACGTCCGAGCCGTCGTGCCCATCGCGCTGAGTACAGCGTACTGGCGCAGATTCTCCTGGGTAAACATGTAGAGCATGATGCCGGTCACGCCGAAGCCTACCGACATCGCCAAGGTGAGCATGGCGGCGATGTCGCCGACGTCTTCCGAGTTGGCCAGGATCCAGCGCACGGTACTGGCCTTGAAGTCCGCCGAGGACTGCGCCCGCAGGCCGGTCTGCGCCTCGATGCGTGTCGCTAGTCCCCGGGCCGCGACGCCGTTGGCCGCCCGCACGAGGACGAACGTAAGCTGCCGCCGCTCGGGAGGCAGGATGCGCAAGGCATGGCTCAGCGTGGTGTAGAACAATGGCCGGGGCGGATACCTTGGCAGGCCGTCGGAGCGTCCTGCCACCAGCACACGGCGGTCGTTGACGAGCAGTTCGTCCCCCGCGGCGAGTTCCCGTGCCGGCGCTTGAAGATGGGGGTGGGCGAACGGCCATTGGTCTGCCTTGTCGACGGGGGTCTCCAGTTTGTCGGTCGTGCCGCCGGCATCGACGACCACCGCGTCCGGCGCGCGCAGCGCCATGGGCGAGAGGCCGTCGCGCAGGGGTGGAATGCCGGGCAGTGAGGCATCGTCGACACCGATGACCTGGAAGGGCTGGACCCGTCCGCCCGGCAGGCGCGCCTGAACCGTACCCACGACCAGCGGCACCGCTGACGCCACGCCCTGCACGCTGCGCACGCGGTCCAGTGCCACCCAGGACATATTGGTCGTCTGCTCCACGGCTTCCACCGCCGGCTCCATCACCCAGACGTCGGCCGCGCCGTTCTCGCTGATGAGCGCGAAGCCCTGCGTCATGAAGCCCGTGAAATACGAGGCGGCGAAGGTGACCAGGAACGATGTGAACGTGATGCCGGCAATCAGCCCGGCATACTTGGCCCGATCTCCCAGCAGCATCCTGACGGCAATGTAGATCACCTCGGCTCGCCTCCCTGGTCCAGCGGCCGCGCCGCTCCCGCGCCTTGCGGGTCCATGTTCCAGCCGCCGCCAAGCGCCTTGTACAAGGCAACCAGGCTGAGCGATACGGCTGTGTCGCTTAACGCCAGATCGCTTTGCGCCTGGAAGAGAGCGCGCTGCGCGTCGAGCACCTCGCGAAAGTCGGCCAGGCCGCCCAGATACCGCCCTTGGGCGAATGCGGCGGCTTGTCCTTCCATGTCGACGGTCCTGGCGAGAGCCGCCCGGCGCGCTTGCTCGTGCCGGTATCCGGCCATCGCGTTCTCCGCATCCTCCATGCCTTGCAGGATCGCGCGGCGGTACACGATCAGCGCCTGCTGCTGCTGGGCGTCGCGCACCTCGATGGTGGCGACCACCTGTCCCCCTCGCAGGATGGGCCAGGTGATCGACGGGCCGACCGACCACAGCACGCTGGCGCCGGAAAAGAGATTGCCTGCCGCCACACTGGCGAGCCCCACCGTGCCGAGCAGCGTGAACCTGGGATAGAGGTCCGCCTTGGCCATCCCCAGCCGCGCGCCGGCTGCAGCCACTGCGCGTTCAGCACTGCGGATGTCGGGGCGCTGGCGCAGCAGGTCCGAGGGCAGGCCCAGCGCTGGCAGGGCTGGCGGGGCGGCCAGCGGCCGTTCCGTGCGCAACTCGTCCGCCAACGTACCGGGCGGCTCGCCGACCAGCACGTCCAGGCGATAGAGTGCCTTCTTGTACGCCATATCGAGCGTGGGCAACCGGGCGGCTGTGCGTTCGACCTGAGCCTCGGCGCGGGCAGCGTCGAGGTCCGCGGCCAGGCCGCCGGCGCGACGCGCGCGGATGAGCGCCAGCGTCTCCTGCTGGCTTGCCAGGCTCGCGCGGGCGATACCTCGTTGTGCCTCGATGCCGCGCAGCTCGATGTAGTTTCTCGACACTTCCGCGAGCAACGAGAGAAGCAGGGCGCCACGGTCATAGGCAGCAGCATCGAGATCGGCCTGCGCCGCCTCGGTGGCCCGGCGCGTGGCGCCGAACAGGTCGAGTTCCCACTTCGCATCGAAGCCGGCCTGGAACAGGTTCTCCGGCTGGCCCGGTGACTCGATCTCGCCATCCCGTTTCACGAGCAGCGGGTTCGGTGCGTTCTCGCTGTCCTGTTCGCGCCGCATGGAGGCTGCGGCGCCGATGGACGGGAGCCGCGCGGCGCCTGCGATCGTGCGCCTGGCACGCGCCTCGCGCAACCGTGCCTGGGCGAGCTGGAGATCCACGTTGGACTGCCGGGCGCGCTCGATCAGGTGGTCGAGCTCCTGGTCGTGGAACGTGGTCCACCAGGCCGCATCGGCCTGCGTGGCCGACGCGTGGCTATCGGGCGCCTCGTGCCAGTGTGCCGGCATGGCCGGCGCCGGCGGCGTGGGCACGGCCGTCACCGCGCAGGCGGACAGGGCCGCGCACAACATCGCGGGAAGGCAGCGGCGGTGCCTGGCCATCATGATGCCGGCGCCCCCGGAGACGCCGTCCCGGACGCCTGGATGAACACATCGACCTGCTGGCCGACATAGGTGCCCGGCAGCGAGGCCGGGTCAAAGCTGTAGATGACCTGCAGCACGCGCGCGTCGGTCCGCTCCGTGCTGCGGCCGGTCAGCGTGGTCTTAGGCACGACGTATGGCTCGATTCGTTCGAACCGCAGCGCGGTGTGCAGGCCGGGATTGCCCCGGACGAAGGCTTGCGCCGGCGCATCCGGCCGGACCCGCCCCGCATCGAACTCGTCGATGTCCACGCGCAGATAGAGCCGGGTGTCGTCGCCGAGCACGATCAGGGGCGCGGCCGGCGCTGCGTCCTGGGCGAACTCGCCCGGCCGCACGTTGACTTGCAGGACCTTTCCCGGCGTCAGTGCGCAGACCGTCCGGCGCTCGATGTCCAGCCGGATCTGTGCGATCCGGGCCCTGGCCCCGGCGAGAACGGCTGCGCTGATCGCCACGGCCGAGCGGCGGTTGCTCAGCTCCTCCACGCTGATGGCGCGCGGATCCGGAACACTCTCGGCCAGCCTGAGCAGCCCGCTGGCCTGCGCGGCCCTTGCCGCCGCCTCCTTCTCCGTGGCCAGCGCCGGGAGCAGCTGCGCTTGCAGATCGCGATCGTCGAGCTTGAAGAGCCGGTCACCCGCCTTCACACGGTCGCCCCATTTGACATAGATGTCGGTAACGATGCCGGGCACAGGCGTGCCGACGTCGATGTTGCCACCGTTCGCCTCGATGACGCCGGTCCCCGCCACCTGGGTGGCAAACGGTGCCCTGGCAGGCGGTACTGCCGGACCGTTGGGGACCGCCGGGCGGCTGTCGACGACGACGGCGATGACCGTGACGATCACCCCCGCCACGGCGAGTACCGGCAGCAGGTGCCTGCGGATCATTGCAACGCTCCTGGTAGCGCCGGGCCATCGACACTGACGATCATGCCGTCGTCCAGGTACGCGATGCGGTCGGCAAACTCGAATATGCGGTTGTCGTGCGTGACGACGATGAGGGAGCGCCCGGGCCGTCTTGCTTCATGCTGGAGCAAGGCCATGACGTGGTGCCCGGTAGCGTGGTCGAGATTGCTGGTCGGCTCATCGCAGACGATCAGCCTGGGCTCATGGATCAGCGCGCGGGCGATCGCGACGCGCTGTTGCTGGCCTCCGCTCAACTGTGCAGGCAGCGCATTCGCACGTTCATCCAAGCCGACGGCTGCCAGCATGGCTTCCGCCTTGGCAACGGCCTCCTTGCGCAGCGTACCCCGGATCAACAGCGGCACCGCAACATTCTCGGCGACCGTGAGCGTCCGTAGCAGATTGAATGCCTGGAACACGAACCCGATGGACTCCCCTCGCAAGCGTGCGCGCTCATCCGGGCCGAGCTGCTGGAAATCATGGTCGAGGACCAGGCATTGCCCGGCGTCCCGATCGAGCATGCCGGCAATGATCGACAGCAGCGTGGTCTTGCCGCTGCCGGAAGGGCCGACCAGCATCAGCAGTTCGCCGTAGCGGATATCGAGGTCGATGCCACGCAGGGCTGGCGCCAGGGCATCGCCTGAGCCGAAAGCCTTCTTCAGGCCTCGGCAGCGCACCGCGACGTCGGCGTCATCCGACTTCGCTGGACGGGTTTCGTTAGGTTTCGTCGACACAACACATGGGGCAGGCGACCGGCGAACAGCAGGCGTGCAGGCGTGCAGGCGGCACGATCCGATCGGTGCGCCGCCGACACGGCGGCACTTGGCCCCATGCTAAGCAAGCGGTTGTGAAGATTCTGTCAAGACGCGTCCGATGCTGGGGTGGGCGCGAAACGAAGTGACGCGCGCGTACCACGGCCGAGTTCGCTGTCCAGTTCGATCGCCCAGCCATACTGGTCGCAGATCCGTTTCACGATCGCCAGTCCAATGCCGCAACCGCTTGCCCGGGCTTCTTCCGGCCCAGCCTGGTAGAGGCGCTCGAACACATGTGGCAAGGCCTGCGGGGAGATGCCCGCGCCGGTATCCTCGAGCGCCAGCCTGCCGTCCTCATAGCTGAAGCGGATGTGGCCCTGTGCCGTATGGCGCACCGCATTGTCGACCAGGTTCGAGAGCACGATGGCAAGGGCTGGACGATTCGCCGTGACATGCTGGCCAGGATCGATGTCGACCATTGCTTCGACATCTTTGGCGGCCAGGCTGTCAGCGAACGGCGCCAGCGCCGTCCGGGCCATGTCCGCCATATTCACAGGTTCCTGGTGCTCGGCCGACGCTTCTCTTGCCAGCATCAGCAGGGCTTCGATCACCTCGCGCATCGTGTCGGCCGCGCGTTCGATCTGCTGCAACCGTACGCGGGACTTGCCGCGGATCGAATCGTCCTGATCGAGCAGTTCGCAGCCGGTCTTGACGATGGTCAGCGGGGTGCGCAGTTCATGGCTGACGTTCCCGGTAAATGACTTCTCGCGCTCCACCATGCTGGACATGCGCTGGTGGTAGGCATTGAACGCGCTCGCCAGTTCGGCCACCTCGGCTTCGTCATACCGGCCGGGGTTGACCGACGCCGCATCGCCAAGGCGGAGCGCCTTGACCTGGCGGGCCAGCCCCCCCACCTGACGCACCAGCAGGCCCGATAGGGCATAAGCAAGCCAGATCGTCAGCAGGGCGAAGACGCCGGTGCCTGCCATGAGGGCGTTGATGACTTGCTTGAAGCGCTGCTCGTAGGCGCCGAAATCGTAGACCCGGTACAAGCGTGCGTTGCCGAACGGGGCGACCGCAACGTGGATTTCCTGGCCGCCGACGAGGATCTCATGCGTGCCGAGCGGAAGATCCTTCACCGCTGCCGGCAACACGACCGGCTGCCGGGCGCCGCCCGACACATAGCCATTCATGTGCCGATCGAAGGGCGGCAGCAGGGCCGGATCGCTGCGGTACGACTGCAGCAGGTTGCCGATGTCCTCCTGGATCAGCGCGTCGATCAGACGCTCCTCCTGTGCCTCCGCCAGCGTCTTGACGCCAAGCGCCTGGGCGATCAGCAGCAGGATCGTCACCGCCGAGAAGGCGAGCGCGACCTTGAAGCGCAGGCTATTCCGCATCGGCACGGCCTGCGACGAACCGGTATCCCAGGCCGTGCACGGTTTCGATGAGGTTCGTTTCGCCGGGGGCGGTCAGCGCACGGCGCAGCGTGTAGACGTGCGCCCGCAGCGTATCGCTGTCGCCAAGTGCTTCGCCCCACACCTGTGTCTCGAGTTCGACCCGGCTGAAGACGCGAGCCGGCGACTGCATCAGGATACGCAACAGCTGCAGGCATTTCGGCGGCAGCTTGAGCTGACGGCCGGCACGCATGACCGTCAACGTGGCCAGATCCAGGCGGACGTCCGCGCAGCACAAGATGCCCTGTGCGACCTGGCCCTTGTAGCGCTTGATCAGCGCGCCCAGGCGCGCGCCGACTTCCTTCAGCGAGAACGGCTTGACCAGGTAGTCGTCGGCGCCATGCGTGAATCCGCTGAGCTTGTCGTCGAGGGTATCCTTGGCGGTCAGCATCAGCACGGGCGTATCCCGGCGCGCTTCCTCGCGCAGCTTGCGGCACAGCGCCAGGCCATCCATGCCGGGCAGCGAGAGGTCGAGCAGGATGGCATCCCACGGCTGCGACAAGGCCAGCTGCAGGCCGGCGAGGCCGTTCGACGCCAGGTCGACTTCGTAGCCTGTGTGTTCGAGATAATCGTAGAGGTTGGCCGCAATGCCGGCGTCATCTTCGATAACGAGTATCCGCATGCCGAGCGCTCCAGTAGTCCAAGCAGACCCGGATTGTGCCACCGCAGGCGGCGCGGGACGCAAGGCGTCGGCCCATGCGCTAAGCCGGCTTCCCGCAAGCAGCCGTCCGCGCACGTCGGCCAGAGAAGGTCAGAACTCCATCAGGTCCTTGGCAACGACCACTTGTCCGGAGAAGGACTTCTTGACCTCGGCCGCATAGCGCTCGTAATCGTCATGCTCGTCGACCGTCGGCAAGAGGTGGGTCAATATCACCGTCCTGACCTTAGCGCGCGCCGCCATTTTCCCGACCTCATCCGGCGTCAGATGCTCCTCGACTTCATGCCGCATGAACGCGGCTTGTTGTTGCGCGGTCATGCTTTGCCAAGTCCCGTTCCGGATCAACACCTGCTTCACGTCTTCGCTGGAGCCGACCTCCGTGACGAGGGTATCGGCATTCCTTGCCAATTCGGTCACCGCGTCGCTGGGACCGGTGTCGCCAGTAAAGACGATGACGCGGTCGGGTGTCTGGAAGCGATAGGCATAGGATTTGTACTTGCCATAATATGGACTGCCCTCCGGGATATGGAAGTGCGTGTTCTCGACAGCGCTTACCTGGATGTTCTTGTCCTGGTAGACCACCCCTGGCGCAACATCATGGCCGACGAAGACATCCTCGAGCGGCGTGCGTCTGCCTTCGGCCCAGCGGATTTCCGCATTCACCGTAAAGTACTGAATGGCGCCTTTCACCAGCGCGACAGTCCCGGGCGGGCCATAGACGGCGATGGGATCGTGGCGCTGAAAATCCCATGCAACCGACATGAGGGTGCCCAACCCCGCAGTGTGGTCATCATGGCCGTGCGTGATGAATACCTGCCCGATCTGGCGGAAACTGGCTCCCGCCTGCGTCAACCGGCGCAGCACGCCATCGCCGGCGTCCACAAGATAGTACGTCCCGTCGACGATCAACAGATTTGACGACTGCGCCCGGTCCCTGGCGGGAATCGGCCCTCCGCGCGTACCTAGCGTGATGAGGTGCGTGCCGGTTCGCGTTTCCGTTACCTCACCGTCTGCCTGCCCTGGAGGGAGGACACCCAAGGCAACGACGCCAGCAAGCAACAGTCGATAGATTCGCATTTTCCATCTCTCCCAAAGACCATGCCTCGGCGTCAATCCGCCCGACGGGAGAATGCGGCATCCCGCATGCCACCTGGGTACCGGGCGCCGATGATCGACATGGCGCTGCGGCGTGAAGCGAAGCCATAAGAGGCGTTTCATTTCTGACGCAGACCCGCCGCAGGGAAGACGACCGGCGCCTGCACGGCGGCGTTGACGAGACGGATCGCCGATGACTGACGGGCGCTGCCGGAAGAACCGAGGTTCGCGGTCGACCCGGAGTCGGGTTGCCGTCGAATTCACGGTTTTGACCAAGCAGAGACAGCCGCCGACGCTGTCTCCCGTGGTTCCGGTCTATTGGCTCGGCGCGGCATGCGCGGTGCGGCAAGCTCGGTGTGACCGCGCATACACCCCTCTCTCCGGGGACGAACGAAACGGAACGAGACGATCAGGTCGCGCGCCTCAGGAAGTCCGTGGCTGTCCCCATTTTCCTGGATTCAAGGTGGAGAGCGGCTGTTGGTCAAGAGGGACGCGGCGATGGACGGTACGGCACACCTCGCGCGCGATCCGGGACGTCGACATGAGGCCGGATCAGCGCTGTAACAGAAGGAGACATTGTGCGCACCGCCCAGATGCCTCGTCGCCGTGCGACCGGCCTGCGGTGCCGGTTGGCTCGTTTCATGCATTGTGACAAGGCTCGGGCAATGCTGGCCAGGGATCCGGGCGGGCTTCCTCCGCCCGGCGGCGTCCGGCCGCTGTATGAAGCAAGGAGGGCTGTTATGCCTGCGATTCCGAATGACCGCGTTGACGCACTGCGTCAGAACCTGCGCGGCGCCGTCCTGACCCCCACCGATGCCGGCTACGACGCCGCGCGCACGATCTGGAACGCCATGTGCGACAAGCGCCCCGCGCTGATGGTGCAGTGCGCCGGCGTGGCCGACGTGGTGGCGGCGGTGAACTTCGCCCGCGACAACGGCCTGCAGTTGGCCGTGCGCGGCGGCGGTCACAACATCGCCGGCAGCGCGCTCTGCGACGACGGACTGGTGATCGACTTCTCGCGCATGCGGTCCGTGCAGATCAACCTTGCCACCCGTCGCGCCTACGTCGAGCCGGGCGCCACCCTGGGCGACTTCGACCACGAGGCGCTGGCGGTCGGCCTGGCCACGCCGCTGGGCATCAACTCCACCACCGGCGTCGCCGGCCTGACGCTGGGCGGCGGCTTCGGCTGGCTCTCGCGCAAGTACGGCATGACCGTCGACAACCTCGTCTCCTGCGACGTGGTGACGGCAGACGGCCAGCGCCTGCTTGCCAATCAAAAGGAACATCCGGACTTGTTCTGGGCACTCCGTGGCGGCGGCGGCAATTTCGGCGTGGTGACACTGTTCGAATTCCGCTTGCACACGGTGGGGCCGGACGTGCTGGCCGGCCTGATCGTCTTCCCCGCCGACGAGGCCAAGTCGGTGCTGCGCAAGTACCGGGCCTTCGTCGACACCATGCCCGATGAGCTGAGCGTCTGGGTGGTGCTGCGCAAGGCGCCACCGCTGCCGTTCCTGCCGTCGTCCGTGCACGGCACCGACATCCTCGCGCTGCCGGTCTTCTACGCCGGCGACCCGGCCCAGGGGCAAGCGCTGCTCGCGCCCGTCCATGCCTTCGGCACGCCGTTGGGCGCCCACGTCGGCGTGATGCCCTACACCGCGTGGCAGAAGATGTTTGACCCGCTCCTCGGCCCCGGGGCGCGCAACTACTGGAAGTCGCACAACTTCGCCACCTTGCCGGATGAGGCCATCGACGCCATGGTCGACTATGCCGCGCGCCTGCCGTCGCCGCTGACCGACATCTTCATCGGCCTGATCGGCGGCCAGGCCAGCCGGGTCGCGCCCGACGCCATGGCCTACCACCACCGCGACGCCCGCTTCGTGATGAACGTGCATGCCCGCTGGGAACGTCCCGACGAAGACCAGGCCTGCATCGCCTGGGCGCGCGACTTCTTCCGTGTCACCGAACCGTTCGCCTCCGGCAGCGTCTACGTCAATTTCCTGACCGAGGAGGAAGGCGGCCGCATCGGCGCGGCCTACGGGCCGAACTACGCGAGGCTCGCGCAGATCAAGCAGACCTACGACCCGCAGAACCTGTTCCGGGCGAACCAGAACATCGCCCCGGCCAGCGGATCCTGAGCACCCGCTTCACCATGACCTGCTGCCGGGGGGAGGACCTCCCGAATGCCGGCGCGTCCGTGGGCCGTTCATCCTGACGCCGTCACTGCCGTCAGGATGGCTCCCGGACGAAAGGCCGTCTTCCCATTCGCTTGGCAGGGCAGGGCAGGCTCCCGCGTCACCTCGCCACCCCGCTCGCCACCGCGGATCGGCGATGCGTCCTAGTCCTGGCCCTCCCGACGATGAGGCAGTACGGTCAGGCCCGAAGTCCCGCTGGAGCCTGACTTGCGCTGGCTCCTGAGCACCCCGTTCTGGTCGAACTCGAACAGGACCGTGGACGACTGGATGTCGTTGCCGGAAAACAGCGGGCCGATGAGCGGAATCAGGCTCTCGGCGTGAGGCTTGGCGGTCGCAAACGAGTAGACCAGCACGGTCGAGCCGTCGCCCAGCGTCGCCTGGGACGTGGGCGTCCCGAGCTGGCCGGTGACGTCATCCAGGGTGGAGAAACCCGGGATGAAGTTCGCCAACTGCTCTGGTTCGACATTGACGCCCGTCGTCGATACGCAAGCCGCCGACAGGCAGGCAAGCATCAGGCCGCACACGATGATTTTTGCGTGAACCCGGTCCATATTGTCAGCGCGTCTGGGCGAAAGGGCGAAAGGGCGAAAGGGCGAAAGGGCGAAAGGGCGAAAGGGCGAAAGGGCGAAAGGGCGAAGGGCGAAGGGCGAAGGGGCGAAAGGGCGTCACCGCCTGGCTGCAGAATGCGCCCGGTACGCCCGCTCCTCAAGGATAGAACGATGCGGCGCGCCGCGTCGAAGCCCGCTACACCGCTGACGCAGGCGGTATCGCGGCGGCTGACGCCGGGGTCCATCTTCCCGTCCGGGACGATGGACCCCTCCCTCACGAAAGCTCGATCTCGTATAGACTCGCGCGAGTTCAACAGGACCCATGGAGAAGAACAATGCACCTGCTTGACCACGTGTCGATCAGCGTTCCCGATATCGAGGTGGCGCGGCCCTTCTACGATGCCGTCATGGATGCCCTGGGCGCGCGCAAGGTCTATGACCGGCCCGCCGCAGTCGGCTACGGCGAGCGCTGCAGCGCGGACGACACGGCATCCACCTTCCTGGCGGTCTATCAGGGTTCCGGTGAGGTCGGCGACAGCAAGCGGCATTGGTGCTTCAAGGCACCTTCGCGCGCGCAGGTGGATGCCTTCTTCCAGGCCGGGCTGTCGGCCGGCGGCCGCTCTGACGGCGAGCCCGGCTTGAGGCCGCACTACCACCGCGATTACTACGCCGCCTTCCTGATCGACCCCGCCGGCAACCGCGTCGAGGCCGTGTGTCATGCGGCGCCGCCGGCGGGCGAGGCCGCATGACCTTCGCGGTCGCCGCTTGATGGCTTGCTGCGCCGGCTGCGCGAGCGGCAGAGCCGGGCGCGATCCCGCCGCGGCGCGCTGACTCCCGGTGTCGGGAAGCAAGGCAGCGTGCCTGACCGTGCCAGCGTCGCTGGCGCGGCCTCAGGCCCGCGCCTTGCTCACTTTGCTGACTCGGCGAGGAAATCCAGCACCAGCCGGTTGAAGTGCTCCGCGTGCTCCCATTGCGCCCAGTGCCCGCAGCGGCTGAAGACGTGCATCTGCGCGTCGGGCAGGCCCCACAGCATGCGCAGGCCGCTGTCGAGCGGGACGAAGCGGTCGTCGCGGCCCCAGGTGATCAGCGTGGGCGCGGTGATTTCCTTCAGGCGGCCGCTCATGTCCGGCAGCCAGTCGGGATTGGCGGCGACGCTGGCGACGAAGTTCTGCAGGTGCTCGCGGTGCGCCATCATGTTCTCGAAGCGGCCCTGGATCAGCTCCTCGGTCAGCGTCGAGGGATCGTAGACGAACACATCCAGCATGCGCCGCAGGTTCTCGATGGTCGGCGAATGGTAGACGCCGTACAGGTGCTTGATGCCTTCCAGCGGCATCGGCTGGAACAGGCTGGGGCCCACGCCGGCGCCGCCCATGATGACCAGCTTGGCCAGGCGTTCGGGGTAGCGCAGCGCGAAGGCCAGCGCATTGCCGCCGCCCATCGAGTTGCCGATCAGGTGCGCGCGCTTGATGTCCAGCACATCCAGCAGGCCCTTCAGCGATCTGGCGTTGAGGTCGGCGCGCGAGCCCTTGTCGCAGACCACCGGATCGCTCTTGTTCCAGCCCGGCGAGTCCGGCAGGATCACGCGGTAGCCGGCGGCGACGAAGGCCTCGACGTTGCGGTGGAAATTGCTCCAGCCGGACGCGCCCGGCCCGGAGCCGTGCAGCATCACGACCGCCTCGCCGGTACCGGCGTCGTTGTAGTGGACGCGCAGGGCGAGGCCGTCTTCCTGGATATCGGCGAACCGGCTGGTGCCGGCTTCGGTCAGTGCAGTCATGTTGTCTCCTTGGCGGAATGGGTGCCGCGCATGGCGTTCGCCAGGGCGCGGCACGGGATGGGATCAGGGGTGCATTCGGGGTGGCGAGGGGTGGCGGGCGTGGCGCGCTAGCCGAAGCGGATGGCGCAGCCGCCCAGGCCGCCCAGGCTTACGCGCATGTGGTCGCCGGCCCGCACGGGCACCATGGCGCCGAGCGCGCCGGCGAGGATGAGCGAGCCCGCGGGCAGGGCTTCGCCGAGGCGCCCGAGGGTATTGGCCAGCCAGGCGACGGCATTGACGGGCGAGCCCAGCGTCGCCACGCCCGCGCCGGTGACGGCGACCTCGCCGTTCTTCTCCAGCACCATGCCGCAGGTGCGCAGGTCGAGCGCGCGCGGATCGGCCAGGCGGTCGCCCAGCACGAAGGCGCCGCAGGAAGCGTTGTCCGCCACCGTGTCCTGGATGCGGATGTTCCAGTCGCGGATGCGCGAGTCGACGATCTCGATGCAGGCCATCACGCCATCGGTGGCGGCGAGCACGTCGGCGGCGGTGAGGCCGGGGCCGGCCAGTTCCTTGCCGAGCACGAAGGCGATCTCGCCCTCCGCGCGCGGCTGCAGGAAGGCTTGCGCGGCAACCTGTCCGCCGTCGTCGCAGACCATGCCATCGAGCAGCTCGCCGAAGTCGGGCTGGCGCACGTCCAGCATGTCCATCACGGCGCGGCTGGTGACGCCGATCTTCTTGCCGACGATCCGTTCGCCGCGCCGTATCCGGTGCGACACCATGCGCCGCTGGATGCGGTAGGCCTCCTCGATCGTCATGTCGGGATGGCGGCCGGTCAGCGGCGGGATGGCGGCACGCTCGCACCAGGCCGCGTGCAGTTCGTCGCCGAGGGCGTCGATGCGCTCGCTCGCGAGAGCCATGGACTTCTCCTTGTTCGGGTTGGGGGAAAGCGGCCCGCGCGACGCGCGCCCCGCGGGCCGGGGCATCACTGCGCGGCGGGCAGGTCGAACATGAAGGGCGGCACGCCCTGGCCCAGCAGGTAGCCGCCGAGCACGCCGGCGGTGTCATCCTCGTTCTGGGTGATGTGGTTGCCGGCCACCAGCATGGCGCGCATCCACAGTTGCGCGGGATTGGTCAGCCAGATGGCGCGCGCGCTGAGCTTCTTCCACAGCATCAGGGAGGCGTCCAGGCAGTCCTTGCCGCAGCGCTGGATTTCCAGGAAGTGGTAGACGCGCGACTCCAGCGGCACCAGCTCGCCCCGGCCGACATAGGCCGAGGCCTCCTGGTAGACCTGCGCCAGCCGCCCCTGCGCGGAGCGCACCAGCAGGGCCGCGTTGCCCAGCTTGTCGCGCACATAGGGGTTCTGCGCGGCGGCGCCGGCGGGGCCGACGATGTTCTGCCGCGGCATCATCTGTTCGATATACAGGTCGACCATGCCGCGTGCGTAGCCGACGATCACCGATGACACGGCCGCGTAGAACACCTGGTTGAACGGATAGAGATAGGGCGTGGCGCGCGCCGACATCCGGTAGTCGACGATGCTGTGCGAGCGGTAGTCCGGCACGAAGGCCTCGCCTCGGATGCGCACGCTCTTGCTGCCGGTGCCGCCCAGGCCGACCACATGCCAGTCGTCGACGATCTCGTAGTCGCTGCGCGAGACCACGAAGGAGCGGTAGTCGCGCCGCTGCCCGGCGTCGTCCAGCCAGAAGGCGCCCAGGATCGCGCCGCCCTCGGCATGGTCGCAGCCGCTGGAGGTTTTCCACTCGCCGCTGACCATCCAGCCGCCCTCGACCGGGCGGCACTTGCCGAACGGCGCATAGGACGAGGCGATCAGGATGTCCGGGTCGCGGGCCCACATATCGTCGCCCGCGCGCGGGTCGAACAGCCCGAACTCCCATTGATGGACGCCCAGGATCATCAGGTTCCAGGCGCTGGAGGGGCAACCGCGGCCCAGCTCCATCAGCACCCGGGAGAAAACGATCGGGTCCATCTCCCAGCCGCCCCAGCGGCGCGGCTGCAGGATCTTGAAGAAGCCCGCCGCGCGGAAGGCGTCGATGGTCTCCTTGGGCACGGTGCGTGCCTGCTCGACTTCGGCGGCCTTGGCGCGCAGCGCCGGGATCATGGCCTGGGCGCGGGCGACCAGTTCGGCGGTGCCCGGTTCCTGCATCAGTTCGTGGATGGCGTTCATGGTGTCTCCTCCTTCATTCGATGGAAATGGCGTGCGCAGCGTGGCGGAATTGCCCGTGCGCGTAGACCAGGGGGGCGGCGTCGCCCGGCCCGACCGCGACGCTCTCCACGTCGCAGAGCAGGATCGAGTGGGTGCCGGCCGGCAGGATCTCGGCGATGCGGCAGCGGAAGCTGGCCAGGGCGCCGAGCAGCGCGGGCACCTGGCCTTCCCAGGCGCCGGCGGCAAAGCGCTCGGTGCCCTGCACGCCCGGCACCATGCCGGCGAAGCGCCTGGCGATGTCCACATCGCCGGCGGACAGCACGTTCACGCACAAGGCGCGCGAGGTCTCGAACGCGGCATGGGCAAACACCCGGCGGTTGACGCAGGCCAGCAGGCGCGGCGGCTCGGCGCACAGGGCGGTGACGGCCGTGGCGGTCAGGCCCACGGGCATCCCGTCCAGCGACGAGGTGAGCACGCAGACGCCAGCGGCCAGGCGCCGCATGCCCTGGCGGAAATCCTCCGGCGACGCGGTTGCATCGGGCACGGGCGGCGGCGCGATGGCGGTATCAGGCATGGTTGGAACTCCTGCTTCGGTGGTGGTGGGGCTGGCGGCCGGGCGCGGGACGAACGCCACCGCTCGCGCCCGGGGCGGCGCAAGTGCTGGTGTTGCTCGCATCGGTGTGCCGGCCTGCGGGCCGGACCGGCCGCGCGGCCCGGCTAGGCGGGGCGGGCCGGCGGCCGGTGGCCCCAGTCGCTGAGCTGGCTGTAGTTCTTCACTTCCCAGGCCTGGCCGTCGATGACGATGCCGCCGTGTCCGTACTCGAGGCCGAAGCCGGAGGGCGTTTCCACGTAGAAGGAGAACATCTGGTCGTTGGGGTGGTGGCCGAGGCCGGCGTGGATGGTCAGGCCCGCGCGCAGGCAGCGGTCATAGGCCATGCCCACGTCGTCCATGTCCTGTACCTGCAGCAGCACGTGGTGCAGGCGCTTCGGGAAGGGCATGAAGGCCGTGGCCAGCGAATGGTGGCGCCCCGTGCGGGTGTGGAAGAAGGTGGCGTCGACGGTGGCGCCGGGGACCGCGTGGGCGTCGCGGATGGTGTCGCTGACCCGCAGGCCGAGCACGTTCTTGTAGAAGTGCAGCGACTGCGCATAGTCGCGCGCCACCGGCAGGATGTGACCCATCCCCAGCCGGCCGGTCTCGAAGCCGGCGCCCTTGAGCAGCGCCGAGCGGAACGGCACCGAGATCGGCGCATAGGTGGGCCCGTAGCAGAATTCGTGTACGAAGCCGTTCGGATCGTCGCAGGCGAACACGCGCTCCACCTGGCGGCTGGCGGCCATCTCCCGGCTGCCTTCGCGCACGTCGATGCCGTCGGCGCGCAGCCGGCCGACGTAGTCCCGCAGCTCGTCTTCCGAATCGAATTGCCAGCCGGCCGCCGCGATGTCGTCGTCCGATCCCTCTTCCAGCAGGATGCGTTGCGCGAACTCATCCATGCGCAGGCCCAGCGCGCCGGGGGCCCGCCGTCCCGTCATCAGGCCCAGCACATTGACGGCGAAGTCCTCCCACCGGCTCAGGCTGCTGACGCGGAACACGACGTAGCCCAGGCTTGAAAGCTCCGACATGATGTCTCCTCCTTGTTGATGTCTCTTGCGTCACGGTTGTCGGCGGGGGCATCCGATGCGGATGCCGGCGGGCGCTGATCGAGCCCTGTTCCCGTGTCGACGGGAAGCCAATACGCAACCCGCGTGCCAGGCGCGCGATGCTGGCGTGCAGCATGGCCGGGGCGCGCTGCGCGGCGGGGAAACGCCGCGGGAACAAGGCTTGCATGTGTGGCATCGCAGCAGGCAATACGGTGCCGCGGCCGCTTGAAATTTCTCCGCCGCTGCAAAAAAATCGCCAGGCCTGCAAAATTTTCGCGCCCGCGCCAGACGGGCCGGCCCGTCCAGGAGACAAGATGCCCACCGCCGACGAACTCATGGCCTTCCCGGATATCGCCCCGGTCCGGGACAAGCTGCGTTTCTATCCCGAACGGGCGCAGATCTACCTGGGCAGGCAGCGCATGGTCATGATGCACAGCGCGGCCATCCATGACTTGCGCAACGAACTGGTCGCCTCGCTCGGCGCCGGCACCGCCCGTACCCTGCTGACCCGCATCGGCTTCTCCTCGGGCACGCGCGATGCCGAGACTGCGCTGCAGCTGCACGCCCCCGACGCGGCCATCTTCGACCTGCTGGCGCGCGGCGGGCAGCTCCATGCCCTGCAAGGCGTGGCACTGGTCAAGATGATCAGCGCCGAACTGGACGTCGCACAGGGGCGCTGCCGCCTGGAGTTCCTGTGGGAGCACTCCTTCGAGCACGAGACCGGCCGGCCGCCGCCTCACACCGGCCCGGCTCCCGCCTGCTGGCTGGAGACGGGCTACGCCAGCGGCTTCCTCAGCGCCTGCATGGGCAAGCTCATCCTGGCGCGCGAGATCGAGTGCCGCGCCACCGGCCACGAGGCCTGCCGGGTGATCGCGCAAGCCGCCGCCGACTGGCCCGATGCCGAAGAAGACCTGCGTTTCCTCAATGCGCCGATCCTGGCGCGCGAGTCCGCCGCCGATGCCCGCCCGGGCGGCGGCCGGCGTGGCATGGCGATGCAGCGGCTGGATCGCCTGGAGCGCGCCAAGCACAAGTCCGACGTGGTCGGCCTGTCGCCGGCGTTCCAGGCGGTGGTGGGCAAGATCAACCGCGTGGCCAAGACCACCGCCACCGTGCTGCTGCTGGGCGAAAGCGGCGTGGGCAAGAGCGCCTTCGCCCGCCTGCTGCACGAACAGAGCGACCGCGCCGAGCACGCCTTCGTGGCCGTCAACTGCGCGGCCATCCCGGAAACGCTGATGGAAGCGGAACTGTTCGGCGTCGAACGCGGCGCCTTCACCGGCGCGGACGCCGCCCGCGCCGGTCGCTTCGAACTGGCCGAGGGCGGCACCCTGTTCCTGGACGAGATCGGCACGCTGCCCCTGATCGCGCAGAGCAAGCTGCTGCGCGTGCTGGAGACCGGCGAATTCGAACGGCTGGGCAGCGGCAGCGCGCGCCACGCCAGTGTCCGCATCATCGCCGCCACCAACGAAGACCTCTGGCAGGCCGTGCGCGCGGGACGCTTCCGCGAAGACCTGTTCTTCCGCCTCTACGTGTTCCCCATCGAGATTCCGCCGCTGCGCGAGCGCAAGGAAGACATCCCGGTACTGCTCGAACACTACCTGGAACGTTTCGCCAAGGCCTACGGACGGCGCATCAACGGACTGACGCCGGAGACCATGTCGATGCTCATGTCATACGCCTGGCCGGGCAATATCCGCGAACTGTCGAACGTGATGGAACGTGCCGTCATCCTCTCCGACGACGATCGGGCGCTGGACCTCGCGCATGTGATCACGCTGCGGGAACTGTCGCGCAGCGCGGCGCCGGCATTGACGCAGGAGGCGCCACAGCCACCCGCAGCGGTGGCGGAGGCGATGACTGAGGCGGTGGCGCCGCTACCGCCACCATCTGCCGCCGTGAGCGACGCGGAACGCCGTCCGGCCGACGCCGGCGCGGCGGTGGGCGACCTGCTGCGCCGCCACAAGCTCACGCTGGCGCAGATGGAAAAGACCATGGTCGACACCGCGGTGGAACTGGCGGCGGGCAACCTGTCGCGGGCTGCGGCCATGCTGGGCATTTCCCGGGGGCAGCTGCGCTATCGGCAGACGCGGCGGGAGTGAGGGCGGGGTTGGGTTGACTGGGGTGCCGTTGCGGGATGCGGAGATTGGCGGGCTTATTGTCCGCAGAATATGCGGTGAATAAGGCGGTATCCGCGACATCCAGAAACTCGCCCGCAAAGGAACGCTCGACGCCACCGCATGACTCGCCTGGTTCCTCGACACCCTTTCGAGCGGGAATTACCATTTGAGCTACAATCAATACTCATTTGGGAGTCCGCGATGCAAACCACCGCCGAAGCCAAGCCACGCCGCACCCCGGCCACGCGCCGCGCGGCCCCCGCGCGCCACGCCGTCAAGCGCGGCACCAAACACAGCGAACTGCACGGCATCGAGGACTTCCGCGCCTTCTATGAAGCCTCGCAATCCACCGCCGGCACCCTGCGCGTGATCGCCCTGATCCGCGCCGGCATCCCCGCCAGCGAGATCGCCGTGCTGGCCGAACGCATGGGGCTGAGCAAGGACACCCTGATGCGCACCCTGCAACTGCCGCGCGCCACCGTCGACCGCAAGGCCAAGGCCGACGAACGGCTGTCGAGCGACCAGAGCGAGCGTGTGATCGGCATGGCCAAGCTGGTGGGCCAGGTCCAGGCGCTGGTTGAACGCTCCGGCCAGCCGGCCGGCTTCAATGCCGCGCAGTGGGTCGCGCACTGGCTCGACCAGCCCGCCCCGGCCCTCGGCGGCGAACGGCCCGCGGACCTGATGGACACCGTCGCCGGCCAGCAGATCGTGGCCGACCTGCTCGCCAAGATGGAAAGCGGGGCCTACGCGTGAGGACGGCCTGGCGCATTGCCACCGACACCCCGACCTACACCGCCGACGACCCCAGCGGCACCGGCGCCAGGATCACCGGCGGCCGCTGGAACCGCAAAGGCACCCCGATGGTGTACGCGGCCTCGTCCATCGCGCTGGCCTGCCTGGAAACGCTGGTGCACATCGGCGCCGGCGGGCTGCCGCTGAACCGCTACCTGGTGCGCATCGATATCCCCGACGACCTCTGGGAAGCCGCCGGCCGCCTCACGGCCGCCACGGCGCCGATCGGCTGGGATGCCGTGCCGGCCGGCAAGGTCAGCCTGGATGCGGGCGAGGATTGGGTGGCCGCCGGCCGCTCCGCGCTGTTGCTGGTGCCTTCGATCGTGGTGCCGGAAGAGTGGAATGTGCTGGTGAATCCGGCGCATGCGGAGGCGGGGCGGCTGGGGTGGGGGAAGGTGAGGCGGTGGGTCTATGACGCGCGGTTTGGCGGGATGTGAGTCGTTGCCCGGCTGCGATATCGAAGGAAGGCGAGGCGCTCACGGTGGGCGCCTCGTTCCTTTTCGGATCGCCGCCAGGCGTTGAATTCAAGGCGTTGTGCCTGACGGCGCCGCCTGCCGGCGCGCAGCATCGGCGCGCCCCCGCGATGACCGGCGCGCTTATCGCGCGCTATCCGTCCTGCCGGCAGCGTTCGTCGCCCCGGCGGAATCCCCGGCCGGTACCGTTTCCAGGGCGCCTGCCGGCGCGGATTGCTGCGCTCCTGGTCCGGCCTTGGTAGCGGCAGCGGCGGCGGCCGTGAAGTCGAGGAATGCCCTGGCCTCCTTGTCACGCTGCGCAAGCCGTTCGATGCGCGCCAGTACCTGCGGGAGCCACTTGGGGCGGTATTCCTCCCGCATGCCGGACAGGTCTTCCGCGCCGAAGTGATGCTTCTCCAGCAGCTTGCCCGCGCTCCGCCAGCGATCGGCCACGCGGAACATGGCCTCGTCTGCCTTGCCGGGGCAGACCTTGCGGTTGATCAGGAAGGCCTGGCCCGCGATCTTGTCCGGGGCGGGCGGGTTGACGGTCTCGATGTCGCCGTACTTCTGCGTTTCCGGCCAATCGCGGGCGAACGGCACCATCAGCCCGAGAAACCTGCACTGGCTGTCATCCCGCCACCATTCCCTGTGCAGGCTGATGGCCGTAGCCGTGTCGAGCGTGTCCTGGTCGGCATGGATGAAATCCGCGTCGGCATAAAGCGTGATATTGGACGCCACTACGCCAACGAGGAATACTCCGTTCAAGATGTTGAGCACATCCAACATGGTCTTCTCCGTATTCGATTGAGCTTGAGGCCGGGGCAGCCGCCTCAGAACACGATCGAGTTGATGTAATGCATGGCGGCGATGGGCTCGACTTCTCCCGGCTTGATGCCGTCCATGGCGGGCAGCAGCTTGTTGTCCGCCTCGGTGGCCGGTTCGATGCGCGGGCGGACGTCTTCCACGCCGAGCATGCCGTCCACCGTGGCGCCCGCGGCCATCACCGCACCGCCGACGCCCGTGCTGAGATGGTTCGTGACCGAGAGGTAGGTCGGCTTCACGCCCATCCCCAGCGTGAAGGCAAGTTCGGTGGCCAGCCGTGCGCCGATCTCGTGAGCGAGTTCGTACGAGCTGACGGACACGCCGACACCGGACTTCTTGCCAAGCGAGACCAGCTTGCCTTCGAGCAGGAACGACACGCCGAATACATCGGCACCGTAGGGGAGCTTGCGCATCAGGAAGGGGCGCGTGTTGTACCAGCGGACCTGGACAATCATCTCGCCGCGTTCCTTGAAGGACCTGCCATTGCCCCGGTAGCCCTTGATGAACTCTGCCACGGCGCGCGCATAGTCCTTGCCCTCGCAGCCCTGGGCGCAGGGCAGAACCTTCAGCTTCGGCAGGTAGCCGACGAACTCCGACGCGTTGCCCGGTGCCTTGCCGCTCTCCGACATGCCGCGCAGCAGGTCCTCGTTGACCACCTGCGGCATGTTTTCGCTGGGGCGGAACAGCGCTGGCTTCAACGCTGCCTTGGCCAGGTAAGCCTGCTTGAGCGGATCCTTTTCGGTGGTCACGCCTTCTGGCAGATTGGCTTCCGCCGTGGCGGGAGCCGCTGCCACATTCACCTCTTTCGGCGCTTCTTGTGCCACTGCGCTCAGGCTCGCCAAGCCCAGCAGCAGGCTGCTTGCATACCGTTTCATCCCTGTGATGTCCTCATCTGCGCCTCGAACGGCGCTATCGTCTTCGACGTGGAACCCGCCGCGCGGCAGAGCTTGCGTGCCTTGGCAGAGTTCCGCTCGTCGCGATTAACGGCGATAGCGCCGGAAGGCTTTAGCGGGATGGAAGAGCGGGGCGCATGCCGGATTCCAGGTCGCCGAATCCGCTGGCGACCTGGCTACGCTACCGCGTCCTGAGCGAGCTCCACCGCGTAGATGCCGCGCTTGGCCACGCATGGGACCGGCGGGTCGATCGCTCGCACATTCGCCAGCTCCCAGCACACGTAGCCGGCACTCCATTGCTTGCCTTGGGCGCGGGCTATCTCGGGCGTCCAATCGTGTACGCCTACGATATCGACCACGGCGAGGGCGATGCCGTTCGGGTCTTCTTGTCCGTCCTGGCGCGGATGGAGCGATGCGTTTCTGCCAGCGGTCCGCGTTCCGTTCGAAAGGACTCTGCTATGCGCGATAGCGAAAGAACTCGATGAAGGCCCGCAACGCCGGTCGCATCTGTCGCCGGGAAGGGTAGTAGATGTGAAAGCCATCGAAGAACGGGCACCAATCCTCCATGACTGCAATCAGGCGACCCTCGCGAACGTCGATCGAGACCGATTCCTCAAAGAGGAAAGCCAATCCAAGACCGTCCAACGCCGCCTGCCGCATCAGGGCCTGCTGTGGAAGGATCAGGTTTCCCTTCACCTCCACACTGATTGCGTGCCCGTCGCGCTCCAATTCCCAACGGTATACGCGTCCGCTCTCGAACCGGCGACGGATGCAGTTGTGTGCCGCAAGGTCGCGGGGATGTGCTGGCTTGGGATGCTTGGCGAAATAGGCCGGCGCGGCGACGATGAGGCCGCGCCGGGGCCCGCCCGCGCGCACGGCAATCATGTCGGCCTCCAGGCTTTCCCCGAGCCTGATGCCGGCGTCGCAACCGCTTTCGACGATATCTTCAAAAATGTCCGAGGCACGGACATCCAGTTCGATCATGGGATAGAGCGCAGTGAACTCCGGCAGGCGGCGCATGACGAGTTCGTCGGCCGCGAAAAGCGGCATGGTGATCCGCAAGGGGCCGGAGGGCGCGGCCGCGCCTTCGACCACTTCTGTCAATCCGGTCTCGATCTCGGCAAGCGGCGCGGTTACCCGGCTGAGCAGACGCGCCCCTTCCTCGGTGGGGCGCGTTGAGCGCGTGGTTCGCGCCAGGAGTCGCAAACCGAGGCTGTCTTCCAGTGTAGAGACCGCATGACTGACTGCCGAGGGCGCGATGCCGAGCCGATCGGCCGCAGCGCGAAAACTGCCCGTCTCGGCCACGGTCACGAAAACCACGAGTTGGGAAAGCTGTGTTCGATCCATTGATCGAAATATTAGATTAAGCCAATCTCTATTACAGCACTTATCATCGTTGTTCGCCTCATTTAACCTGCGTTCATCACAAACCCAATGCAAACAGGAACGCCTTATGGAGCATCGCAAGCTCGGAAAAATTGAGGTCTCGGCCATTGGCCTGGGCTGCATGGGGCTGAGCCAGGCCTATGGTGTGCAAGATGAGGCGGCTTCGATCCGGACGCTACATCGGGCGATCGATCTCGGCGTCACCTCGTTCGATACCGCTGAGGTCTACGGCCCGTACCGCAACGAAATCCTTTTGGGCAAGGCGCTCAAGCCTTATCGCGAGCGGGTGGTCATCGCGACGAAGTTCGGCTTCACCTACAGCCGCGATCGAACCGATTTCGGCGAGATCACGGGAACGGATGGCAGGCCTGAGAACGCCAAGGCTGTAGCCGAGGCCTCGCTGAAGCGGCTTCAGACCGATGTGATCGATCTGTATTACCTGCACCGCGTGGATCCAGCGGTGCCGATAGAGGATAGCGTCGGCGCGATGGCCGATCTCGTGACAGAGGGCAAAGTGCGCATGATCGGCCTTTCCGAAGTCTCTGCCGAGACGCTGCGCCGCGCTCATGCCATCCATCCGATCGCTGCCCTGCAGAGCGAATACTCTCTCTGGACCCGTGATGTCGAAACGAACGGCGTTCTTGAGGTCTGCCGAGAGCTAGGTATCACCTTCGTCCCGTTCAGCCCGTTGGGGCGCGGCTTCCTGACCGGCAAAGTGCCCGCCGCAGCCGAGCTGGAGCCGGGAGATCTCCGACACAGCCTGCCGCGCTTCCAGCCTGGCCACATCGAGGCGAACCGGCGACTGGTCACTGTGATCGAGGAAATCGCAGCGGCAAAGGGGGCAAGCGCTGCGCAAGTCGCCCTCGCCTGGGTGCTGGCACAGGGGAACGATATCGTGCCTATTCCGGGTGCGAAGCGCATCGCGCATCTGGAGCAGAATGCCGCGGCTGTCGATCTCGCTCTGACCGCGGGGGAGTGCGCGCAGTTGGAGGCGACATTTACTCCCGAGAACATCTCGGGTGGCCGGTACCCCGACGTGTTCGAGGCGATGGCGCAGAAATAAGCCACGGTCGAGCGTCGGCGGGCGCACGAGAAGGCCACTTCCAAGGTCGCGGTGAGCCGGTCGGCCAGGGAATCACCCGGCTCCCGCGAGTTTTTCCAAGAGCTCGATGCAGGAGCGGAAGAAATCGTGCTTGCGCCACGCGCGGCTTGCACTACGCTTTAGCAGGTTCGCGCCACGCACTTTCTGCGTCCCCTCCAGAGGGCCGCTTCCTGATCGACCCTGGCCACTGCGCCCCGAGAGAAAAAGACCATGCGAAAACTGTTTGCCGCCGTCGTCCTCTTGCTTGCCATCACCCAGCCTGCGCAAGCCCAGGTGAAGCCGTATCCGCCAGGATTCCGTCACCAGAATATCCAGACCGACGGGGCTACCCTGTTTGTGCGCGTCGGCGGCAGCGGGCCGGCGGTGGTATTGCTGCACGGCTTCGGCGATACCGGCGATATGTGGGCACCCCTGGCCGCCGAATTGGCTCGCACGCATACCGTGGTGGTTCCGGATCTGCGCGGCATGGGACTGTCATCACACCCCGAAGGCGGCTATGACAAGCGCACACAGGCGGCCGACATCCGCTCGGTGCTGACGCAATTGAAAATCGACCAGTCCGACGTGGTCGGCCACGACATCGGCACCATGGTGGCCTATGCCTATGCGGCGCGCTATCCGGACAAGACGACGCGGCTGATCGTGATGGACGCCCCGGTGCCGGGGATTCCGCCGTGGGAACAGATCGTCCGCATGCCCGCCCTCTGGCATTTCTCTTTCGGCGGCCCGGATGCGGAGCGGCTGGTGAAAGGCCGGGAGCGGATCTACCTGGACAGGTTCTGGAATGAATTCGCAGGGGATGCCTCGAAGATCGACGAGGCGACGCGGGTTCACTATGCCCGGATCTATGCGAAGCCGGGCGCCATGCACTCTGCATTCGCGCAATTCCTGTCGATTCCGCAGGACGCCGAGGACAATCAGAAATCGCTGGCCACCAAGCTGCCCATGCCGGTGCTGGCAATCGGCGGTGAGAAGTCCTTTGGCCAGAACGAGGCGATCGTCATGCGCAATGCCGCCAGCAATGTGCAGGAACTGGTGATTCCCGATGCCGGCCATTGGCTGATGGAAGAGCAGCCGCAGGCCACGGTGGGCGCGGTGGTGAAGTTCCTCGCGCCATAGTGCCAGGCCTGGTGTTTCGATGCCACACCGGACGCCACCTTATGTCACCTGACTGCGGCGGGATCTACACGACGCTCGTCTTCACAAGGTTGCGCCCGGCGCCCTTCGCCGCATAACAAGCCGTGTCCGCCGTCTGTATCCAGGCATCCCAGGTGCCGCCTTTCTGGCCGCTCCAGGCCACACCGATACTGACGGTGACACTGATGCGCGCGCCATCGATGACAACCGACATGGTTTCGATTCGATGGCGCAGCCGCTCGGCGACCGCCCTGGCGCCTTGCGCATCGACATTCGGAAGAAAGAGCACGAACTCCTCGCCGCCGAATCGCGCCAGGACATCTCCCTCCCGCAGCGCATCCCGGACCGCTCTGGCAACCGACCCCAGCACATGGTCACCCACAGGATGGCCAAACCTGTCGTTGATCTGCTTGAAGTGATCCACGTCCAGGATCGCCAGAGCGCTGTTTGCCAGCGGTGCTGCGGGAAGGCGCGCGAGGAACCACCGGCGGTTGCCGACGCCGGTCAGCGCATCGGTGTCTGCCGCCAGTTGAAGGCCCGCCTCGCGCCGCTCCCGCACCAGTGTCACCACCAGCAGCGCAATCCAGAAATTGACGAAAATCTGAAGAAAAAAAGCCGTGGCAAAGTCAAATGCCGATGGAATATCGAAAACGATGCAGACGAGGCGCACCGCATAGATCAGCGCACTCACCAGCAGGCACGCAGCCAGCGGACGGCGCGCAGGCAAGGGCTCGTTATGCCGGTCCAGCCATATCTCGACTGCCGAAGCCGCCAGGAATGTCACTGCGGTCAGGTGAAAGACGCTTGCCCGTCGAGCATCGACGAGCGGGAATCCTGAGACGATGCCAAGGACGAACCATGCCGCCGGCACGAGTATGACAATCCAGTAAAGGCTGCGGCGGCGGCCGCTCAGGCGCCGCATGCCGTCCCAGAGCAGCGGATAGGCGACCGTGCCCAGGACCAGGCTCAAATGCGTCCACAGCCAGAGCGGCAATGCGGCACGTTCTCCGAATGCGGCCAGTACTGCACCGATTGCCAAGGTAATCAAGGCAATGGCGAGACGCCCTAAGCCGATGCGCCGGGCGGTACGCTTGCGGCTATGCAGGATTGCCGCAGCGCCTGCCATCAACGAGGTAATGTGCAGGAGAATAATGGTGCCCAGATCCAAAGTCAGGTGCATACGGCCCCTTCGGTTGCCAATACACGAATTATCGAAGAAGCATTTTCCAGGACGATGACCTGCGGCGCGATCAGGAAGTGAGAAAGCTTACCCGTACCGTCAGGTAGAGCGCGGAGATCGCCAGCGTCGCGAGCGTGACTGGAATACCGATCCTGGCATGACGGCGCCAATCGATGCGGACGTTCCGCCTGGCCGCGGCATCCACCACGATGATGTTCGAGATACTGCCGGCGATCAGCAGATTGCCCGACAGCGAACTCACCAGCGCCAGCAGCGGCCCGGCCATCTCGTGATGTGCCAACGGCAGCAGCAACATGACAGCCGGCACGTTGGAGACAAGGTTCGACAGGACAAAGGTTGCCCCGAACAGCGGGGCCAGCTGGTCGAGATGCAGCCCTGCACGCGCGAGATCGCCGATGACTTGTGACGCCACGCCGGACTGTTGAATGGCATGGTTGACGACGAAGAGCGCCATGAACAGGACCAGGAGTTCCCAGTCCACCAGGCCGAGCGTTCGCGTGGAGTGCATCTTCCTGCTCAGGAGCAGCACGCCTGCGCCGATCAGTGCCACTTGCTCGCGCGGCCATGGGCCAACCAGGAAGGCGATCAACAGCACCGCGGCAACCATCAGGCCCTTCGCCGTCTGCCAGCGATCGAGCGGCACGCCGTTGCCGCGATCGGCCGCACCGTCGGCCACACCATCGGACGTTCCCGCCGAGGTGGCGGGCGCCGGCGCGGCCCCCTCCCATCGGCCTCTCACCTGCCAGGTGATCAGCGCCCACGCGGCAAGCAGGCCAAGGCCCACCGGGATCGCCGCCTCGGCGATATAGCCGAAGAACGGCAGGCGCAGGGTCTGTCCGATCAGCATGTTCTGCGGGTTGCCGATCAAGGTGGCCGCGGAGCCGATATTGGCCGAGCAGGCCAGGCCCAGCAGATAGGGCACCGGATCCAGGCGCCGTCGCTGACAGGCTTCGATCAGCACCGGCGTCACGGCCAGGCAAACGATATCGTTGCTGAATACCGCTGATAGTGCCGCGACACCGAGCATCAGCGCCGCGAGCAGACCGGCCGGCCGATAAGACCACGCAGCGAACCGCTGTGTGGCCCAGTCGTAGAAGCCGCCGAGGCGCATCTGCGCGGACACCACCATGAAGGAGAACAGCAAAATGATGGTTGGCAGGTGAATGGAGCCTGCTGCGGCCTCCAGGGGCACTGCGTCAACGCCGATCAAGGCAATCGCGCCAAGCAATGCCACGCCCGTCCGATCCAGTTGAAAGAACGGCAGCCCGCCGAGAATCATCCCCAGGTAGACAAGCAGAAAGATTCCTACGATGGTGGCAGTCATTTGGCAATGCGCATCATGCTTCCGGGGGTAATCGCAGCAGAGGCTATCGCGATTCCAAGACACTGGCAACCGCCCCAGATTCCGTCGGTACGGCGAGGCTGATTGGCAAGCCAGCGCCGCCTGGCAACCCGCCCGAAGCCGGATCCGGCTCGTCGTGCCACCGGCACGCCAAGACGAAGTCTGTCAGTACCACGCTGGACTCCGGTCATGGTGATCCCGATGGGCAAGCCGTCGTTCTTGCGGCTTCGGTTCGCTCCGGCTTTCCCTCGAATGTCCCGATCAGCGCATCCCCGTGCCCGGCGAGCGGAGCGCCTGCCGAGCCGGGCGGATGCATTCGGGAGAGAAGGCCGAAGCGACAGGTCAGTAGTCCGATCGCGGCAACGATGCCCAAGGCGACGAACGCCGCGCTATAGCCGAAGCGATGCGCGATCCAGCCGGCCAGCGCGGGACTCATGGCTGCCCCCGCGCCTTGGATCGCCATCACCGCGCCAAGTCCTGCATTGACGTGTCCAGTACCCCGCAGCAGGCCGGCGACGAGTCCAGGCAAGGCGACGCCCAGCAGGCCCGCGCCGATTCCGTCGAGGACCTGCACCGGAATCAATGCCCATGGCGACTCCCAGCAAGCGGCGACCAGCCCGCGCAAGGGCAGGGCCGACAGGGCGGCAATGATCAGGGCCCGGTATCCGTGCCGGCCGGCGTGCCGTCCGGCCCAAAGCGCCGCGGGAATCATGACCAGCTGCGCCACGATGACGATCGATGCCGTGAAGGCGCTGGGGTCCCCCAGTCCGCGCGTGACGATCGACTGCGCAAACAGGGGCAGCATCGCGGCATTGCCCAGATGGAACAGCAGCATGGTGATCGCGAGCAGGCCCAGCTCGCGCGAATCCGTCAGCACCCGCAGGATGGACGGCGCAGGGCTGCGTCCTTGCTCCGGCTGCCTGGATGCGGGGCCACCGCCACGGGCCCGCTCATGATCGATGTCCTGTGGATGGATCCTCCACAAGCAGGCAAGCGCGGCGCATCCCATCAGGGCCATCAGGGCGAACACGGCTGACAGCCCCCAGCGGTAGCCGGCCAGCCCGGCCAATGCCGCCGCCAGCACGTTGCCGGCATGGTTCCAGGCCTCGTTGATGCCGAGTTGCCGGGACACGTCCCTCTGCTCGACGATGCCCAAGGTGATGCCCATGACGCCGGCACCCATCAACGCGCCGAACGCACCGGACACCACCTGGGAGGCGATGGCGACGCCGAACGACGGCACTCTCCACAGTGCCGCCGTGGCGAGCATGAGCGCGATGGTGCTGCCTGCCAGCAGCGTCCGCTTGCGGCGCGACGTGTCGACCCATGCGCCCATCGGCGTGATCGCCAGCATGCCGGCGACGCCGCCGGCGGCCATCACGTAGCCGATGTCATCGGCGCGCCAGCCATGGCTGGCCAGCAGCACGCCGAGGAAGGGCCCCAGGCCGTCGCGGACGTCGGCCAGGAAGAAATTCAGGCCGGACAGCCAGCTGCGCGAACTGGTGTGCGCCGTGGGGAGGGTTGGTGTTGCCATCATCGGTTCTTAGTTCAGCGGTCCTTTGAGCACGAAGAAGGCGCACAGGCAGATGAAGCCGAAGCCCGATCGGCGGGAACGCTGCGCCGGGCCGGAGCGGGCATCCGCCGCGCCGGCCCGGGACACTGGGGGCTTGTGCTTACGGCACGCGGTCGTAGAGCGGCTGCAGGGCGGACAGGGTGGTGCCCATGCTGACGGCCTCCAGTGAGGTGCCGAACGCATTGCGCGTGCCCAGTCCGGAGGCCGCGAACGGCGCGCCCGCCTGCACGGAAAGGCGCAGGCTCTCAGGCGGGAAGCGCACGATGGTGCCGTCGCTCAGGATGACGCCGTTGGCTTCGCCCCGCGGACCGGTGAGGACGGTCTCGACGCGGCCTTCCGCCTGCAGGGGCTGCAGGCGCTGGGTGCGCAGGTGCGGCGGCAGGACGCGGCCTTCGCCTGCCGGCGGCGGCTGGTCATACACGGTGCGCCCGTTGCCGGCGTGGACGATGGCGTCAGCCCTGACCGTGCCCCGCGCTTCGGCTCGTCCGATGACGCGGACAGTGTCCCCGACCTTGACCGTGGCCGTGAGTGCATCGGCCATATGCGGCGGAAACTTGGCGATCGTTCCGTCGCTCAGGCGCAGTCCGTCGACCTCGCCGTAGGGATTGGTGAGCATCCGCTGGACCTGGCCTTCCACCGCGTACTGGCCGATCAGGCCAGGGGCATCCAGCCGCTGAGGCGGTGCCGGCGGCAGATGGGGGGCGGGGCCGGGCGGCATGGCATGCGCGGGCAGACTGCACAGGCCGAACACAAGCGCCGCGGACATGGCGAGGAAACGCGTAGACATGGAGAAACTCCTTGGGTTGGGATAAACGCCACAAGCTGTGGCGCAAGCACCATGCCAACCAGGAGTTGCAATGAAATCAAGGGTTTGCGCGGAAGCCACGGGACGGACTGTCCGCTGCGGTGACGCCAGGGTGTCACCGCAGCGGACACCGGTTTCGCTACGGCAGGCTCAATCGAGGTCGAACTCGGCCAGCTTGCGGTAAAGCTGCTGGCGGGACAGGCCGAGTCGCCGCGCCGCCTCCGCGCGGTTGCCGGCCGTCGCCGCCAGGGCGCGCACGATCATTTCGCGTTCCACGCGGGCGACGGCCAGTGCCATCGGGCCGTCCCAGTCAATGTCCAGACCCGGGGCCGGCGCGGCCGCCGCCTGCAAGCCGATGTGTTCGACCTCGATCACGGATCCGTGGCTGAGGATGGCCGCACGTTCCATGGCATTGCGCAGCTCGCGCACATTGCCGGGCCAGGAGTGGGCCAGCAGCAGCCGGGCCGCCGCCGCGCTCAGCCGCTTGGGCGGGTCGCCGCCCAGCAGGCGCAGGAAATGCTCGGCCAACAGCAGCACGTCGCCCAGGCGTTCACGCAGCGGTGGCAGCCACAGTGGCACCACCTGCAGGCGGTACCACAGGTCTTCCCGGAAGCGCCCCGCCTTGACCGCGGCGGGCAGGTCGAGGTGTGTGGCGGCGACGATGCGCACGTCCACGGGCTGGACGCGGCTGGCGCCGACGGGGGTGATCTCGCGCTCCTGCAGCACCCGCAGGATCTTCGCCTGCGTGGACAGCGGCATGTCGCCGATCTCATCGAGGAACAGGGTGCCGCCATCGGCCTCGCGAAAGCGCCCGATGCGTTCATGGACGGCACCGGTGAATGCCCCTTTGACATGGCCGAACAGCTCGCTTTCCATCAGCTCGGCCGGGATCGCGGCGCAGTTCACCGCGACGAAGGGCCCGGCAGCTCTGCCGCTGTTGCGGTGCAGGGCGCGCGCCACCAGTTCCTTGCCCGTTCCCGTCTCGCCGAGGACCAGCACCGTGGCGTCGCTGCCCGCGGCCAGGCCGATGCGCTTGAAGACCTGGCGCATGGCCTCGCTGCTGCTGACCAGTTCGGTGCCATCGACGGGCTCTCTGGCGCCAGGCGCCGCGGTGGCCGCCTGCTGCCGGTCCGGGGTATCGGCTTCCCGCCGCAGGGCGCGCTCCAGCGTTTCGACCAGGGCGGCCCTGGCCACGGGCTTGGTCAGGTGGTCGAACGCGCCCAGGCGCATCGCCTCGATGGTATTGCCGCCGCTCGCATAGGCGGTGAGCATGATGCAGGGCACCGGCGAGATGCCAGCCGCGCGGCGCAGGAAGGCCAGGCCATCCTCCCCCGGCAGCCGCAGGTCGACGATGGCCGCATCCACGTTCTCGGTGCGCAGCCTGTGCAGGCCCGCATCGGTGGCCTCGGCCTGCAGCACCACATGTCCCAGGTCCTGCAGCATTTCCGCAAGGCTGCCGCGGAACGCGGCGTCATCGTCGACGATCAGGATCTTGGCCATGGCAGCTCCATCTCGATGCGCGTTCCCTTGGCCGACTCGGCGAGAGCGACCCGCCCGCCGTGGCCCTGCACGATCTCGCGCACCAACGCCAGTCCCAGGCCGGTGCCTCCCGCGCGGGCGGTGGCGAACGGCTCGAACAGCGTATCGCGCAAGTCGTCCGGAATGCCGGAGCCATCGTCCGCCACCCACAACAGCAATGCGCCACCGCGTGGGCCGCGCGGACCGCGTGCACCGCGCGCACCGAGTTCGATCTCGCCGCCTTCTCCCGTGTGCGCCATCGCATTGAGCAGCAGGTTGTCATAGACCCGCGCCATCTGCGCCGGGTCGAACAGCGCCCGTCCCCGCGCGCTGGCGGCCAGCTCCGGCGCAACCGCCAGCGTGATCCGAATGCCAAGCCTTTGCGCGGTTTCGGCATGGGCATTGCGCCGTTCTTCCAGCCACGCTGCCAGGTCGACGACCTGGCGCTCCGCGCGGAACGGCTGCGTCAACGCCAGCAGGCTCGATACCAGCGTCTCGAGGCGCGCCGTCTGTGCCAGCACGGCCTCCAGCGCGCCGGCCACACGGGCCTCGCGCAGGTCGGCCGGCGCCGCCATCGCGTTCTCCACCTTCATGCGCATCGTGCCCAGAGGGTTGCGGATCTCGTGCGCGAGCCCGGCGGACACCCGTCCCAGCGTGGCCAGGCGTTCGGACTGGGCCAGCTGCTGCTGCAGATGGGCCGACTGGCGCTGCCACCGCGAAATCATCCAGCCCAGCCAGGCGCCGGAGACCGCGACCAGCGCCAGCAGCAGGCTCACCGCAAGGGTCAAGGTGTTGACCGTTTCCGCGGCCAGCAGCGGCACGCGCATCAGGGTCCAGGCGATCAGGCGCCCGCCATCCCCGCCAACCGCTTCCACCGGGCAAGCGGCGAACGCCACGGCCTCGCGCAAGCCTGGCCGGACGTCGGTCACGAGGCCCGCGGAATCCTGCGCGCGCTGGGCCGTGGAGCCAATGCGCTCCAGCTCGGCGCTCGGCGGATCGCGCTTGATGCCCGTGCCGTCGTAGGTCGGGAAGGCATAGGCCACCACACCCGCATCCGCGCGCCAGAAGCCGCCTTCCATGCCCGGCTGGTCGCGCAGCGCCAGATCGAGCACCGCCTGCGCGGCGGCGGGGACCATGGATCGGCGCCGATCGCCCGCAGACGGAAGTTGCTGGCGAACGCGTGCCGCGCCCGCTTGCAGCGCCTGGCAACTGGTCGAGGTAAGTTGGCGCGCATGCGCAATCTGGGGGCCGGCGCCTTGGCGGCTCAAGAGCAGCAGCAACCACCCCAGCACAAGAGCGGCCGCAGCGATGGAAAGCCACAGGATCAGCAGATCGCGTCGGACGGATGGTTGCAGCGACAGGTCAGGTTTCCTTTTGCAGTGAGATACCGATTGGTCAATCGGTGAGCGTTCCGATGGCAACCAGCGATGGCACCCAGAACCTTGCCAGAAGGGGCATTACCGCGCAAGGAAATGGTCGGTTGGCCTGCCTGCCTGCCTGCCGGTCGCGAGCGGGGCGCCGGTTCCTGCGCAGAGGCAACGACGGGATCATCCGGGCGACCTGGGCTGGTTCCAGCTGGCTGCATTAGGGCGGATCTGAAACCCATTGCGTGGAATCCCAAACTACCAGGAGCTGGCGTGAACTAGCATGGCCGGCGTCCATTGGAATGCTGCTGAGTGGGAAGAAGCAGGCTGTGCGCGCAAGGCGGTTGCCGACGGATTTCCGGAACGTGGGTTGGCGGCATGCTCTGCCGCGATCAACCCAAGATTGGCCGTGTTGGCAATGCCTTGACTTTAAAAGGAGGTGGTGATGGACAAGAGGCGGGTAATCTCTCTCATTGCGGCATTGACTGCCATGCCAATAGCCTTCGCGGGCGGCCTGTCGGATTCCGATGCCGGAACTTATGAGTACCTGGGAAAAAATCGTGCTCCCACCCGTGTCCTTTACCGACTCTCTCATTCAAACGGGAAATGGGAGGCATCAGGGAAAATACCTGGGAAAGAGTGGAAGAACATCTCCTGCGATGCGGGCTGCGAGTACAGGAACAGCACGGCAAAAGAGATCCAGAGCTACTTCCCGCCTGACTGGCTGGCCGGCGTGGAGATCGCTTGCATCCAGAATACGGCCCAGGCCTTCTGCCGGTTCTCACCGAACCAGGATGCAGGCAAGGCCGGTCACGTGGTCGTTGCTCTGGTGACGGGCAAGCCAATACCGATCCTGGTCCGGCGGGTGGATGGCCGGTAGTTGTGCCGATAGTCGCGCCGGTCCGCAATCCGACCCGGAACGCCTGCCCGACGAAGGATTGCCTGATGTCTGTGTTCACTCGGTCCGGTCATCAAGGCTTATATGCCCCGTTTGGCAAAATCTCCGGAAGAAGTGCAAGGCCTACGGATGGAAGGTTTCGCCCCGGTTCAGCATGTTGACGAATTCTTCGATTTTCCGCGCCCTTGTTTCCGGCTTTTTTGCATTCTGTAGCCGAAACAGGATGGCATAGCGGTTACGGCTGTTCAGTGTCGCGAAAAACTGCTTGGCTGCCGGATTGGCGTCCAAAGCCGCCCGCAGGTCGTCCGGCACGATCGAGTGACTGGCCGACGTATAAGCAGCCTGCCAGCGGCCGTCTTTCCTCGCCTTCTCGATTTCGCGCATGCCGGGCGGGCGCATCCTGCCTGCGGCGATCAGCGCTTCAGCCCTGTCCTTGTTGAGTTTGGACCAGATGCTTCTTGCGGAGCGTGGGGTGAAGCGTTGTAACCAGTACTGGTCGCTCTCGGCCTGCTTTTGACCGTCGATCCAGCCATGGCAGAGGGCGCTTTCCAACGCCTGTTCGTAGCTGACGGTCTGCTGCTCCGTGCCCTTCTTCGCCAGACGCAGCCATGCTCCGGCCGAAGTGCTGCCGTGTTGCCCTAGCCAGCTTTCCCATTCGGCCTGACTGGTAAATGTCAGAGCGCCTTCGGTCATGTCACTGTCCTGGAAGGTCGGAAAATCGGAAGGTCGAGTCCATGCGGGGGAAAGCCGTCCGGGGCTGGCCGTGCTGAAACGGACATCACTGTCCGTGGTGCGACAGGGTCAGCCGTTCTTGCGGACGATCAGCCGATGCACGCGTTTGCCCGACGATTCACTGACAAGGTCTTGCTCATCCAGCACGTCGATGGTGTCGCCGAGGGCGGCGCGCACCTGCGCGGTATCGAGCGCCGCATACAG
Source organism: Cupriavidus sp. USMAHM13 (assembly GCF_001854285.1). NCBI lineage: Bacteria > Pseudomonadati > Pseudomonadota > Betaproteobacteria > Burkholderiales > Burkholderiaceae > Cupriavidus > Cupriavidus sp. USMAHM13. Next base: position 325,204 of record NZ_CP017752.1, on the reverse strand, counting down.
GCGGCCGCGCGCGTCACGCTGCGTGTCGTCGTTGACGCGCCAACTCAGATACAGCGTGCCGCCGGGAGCCAGCAGCGCGGCCAGCCGGGCTGCCGACGCCAGAGCGGCTGGCGGGTCCAGATGCATGAGTACGGTCTCGCAGAGCACGTTGCGGAACGCGCCAAGCGGCACGCCGGCGAGTTCCGGCAGCGCCGCCTGCTCGAAGCGCAGGCCCGGATAGCGGTGCCGCGCCTCGCCCAGCAGGGCCTCACTCGCGTCGTAGCCGGTGGTATCGAACCCGCGCGATGCGAGCCAGGCGGTGTCACGCCCCGCGCCACAGCCGACGTCCGCGGTCGGCCCTGGCGAGAAGTACTGCTCAAGCAGGGCATACATGTCATCTGGCGGCGGCTGGTCGAGCCAGTCTTGTGCGTACGCCGCGGCGTGAGCGTCGTAGGCGTCGAGTGTCGTGCGGTCCATGTCGCGGTGTTCCTCGGGAAGCCGGGTGCGCGTAGTTTAAACCGATCGCCGCGGCGTGGCGCGGCACCCTCTCCCTGGGTCGGCAGGCGCCGATGGACGCTGTCGGTTCTCCGCGGTGAGGCGACGTCGGAGCACGGCCGCTACGCAGATACCTGGCGTCTGAATGGATTGCGAATGCCGATCACGTAGCGCGCGGTGCGCGCCACCGCCGGATCCGGATCGGCGGCCAGCCGTTCAAGCAGGGCCGACGCCGTGTCGTCGATTTCGGCGAGCGCCTGGCAAATGCGGCCACGGGTCTGGGCATCGGCTGCGCCGTCGGAGATCGCTGCTTCAAAGCGTTCCACGATTTGCCTGGCGATCGCTGGGTCGTCCGCCAGCTCGGCCAACGCATCGGCCGCCTCGACATCGTGCGCCCCGACGAGAACCTGCTCGATCAGCAGGGGAATGGCGTCGGCTATCCCCCATCCGCCGAGCACGCGCGCGGCGCGATACCGCACGCGCGCCGTGGGGTCGAGGAGCGAGCCACGCAGCGTCTCCACCGCCTCGGCGCCGCCGAGTTTCGCCAGCGCAAGCACGGCACGTTCGCGCAGTGCCGGATCCGGATCCTGCAGTGCCGCGCCAAGTACGCCGGCGCCGCTGCCCTCGGCTCTTCCCAGCGCCCAGTGCAGCGTACCCGCGACATTCGGCTCCTGCTCCTGAAGCAGTGCGTGGGCGATGAGTGCCGCCAGCGGGGCATCGCTGGACGCGGCGTCGAACGCGGCACGCTGTCGCTCAGGCGCATGCGTCGAGTCCAGTCCTTGCAACAGGTGCACGACTTCCAGCACCGCTGGCCAGTCCTCGGGAGAGGCGGCGGATACGGCGGTCAGCCGGGCAAGCAAGGCTTGCTCTGCGGCCAGCCGCTCCCGGCAGCGAACCATCAGCGCGTCGATGAGTACATTGGGGCGAGGTGCTTGCCGGCTGAGCGCCTGACGCACCTCGGCGAGCCCAAGGCCCAGCGAACGGAGGCTTTCCACCTGGAACAGGCGCCACGCATCGGCTTGCGAGTACTCGCGGTATCCCGCTTCCGTACGTCCCGAGGGGCTGACCAGTCCGATCGCGTCGTAGTGCCGCAGCATGCGCGCGCTGACGCCGGAACGATCGGCCAACTCGCTGATGCGCATCATTTGTCTCCGGTGTCATCTGGGTCATGCCGCCCCGCGTCCCGGCCTGGGCGCCAGGCGGGCCTCGAAAATTCTATCAAACCGCCGACGGCTTCCATCGCCCCGGCCAAGGCGCGGCGCACCACATCGATCGCCGTCAATTTGCCGCTTCGCCGGCGCTGAGCAAGGGGGTACGAGCACGCCAGGCGTCGGCCGGATCCAGCACGAACGCACCTTCCGGGTCGGCGATCAGCCTGAGGCTCGCGCAGGCATGAACGCGCGCCGCCGGGTCCCGGTGCCGGGCCGCCGCCGCATCGAGCGGGGCGACGGCGTCGTCGCCAAGCCTGAGCAATGCCCGGCTCAGACTCCGCTTGAGGTCCTTGTCGCCGCGGCCCAGCTCGAGCACCAGTTCGTGTGCCAGGGCAGCCCGTTGCCCGCTCGGCACCAGCCCCGCGGCGGTGCGCCACGCCGTCCGTGCCACCTCCGGATCGGGGTCATGCAGATGTCCGGTCGTGATCGATGGCCAGGCCGTGGGGTCACCGATCTTCGAGAGCGTATGCAGTGCCTGGCTGCGCGCTTGCGCCACCGGCGAGCGCAGGGCGTCGCGCAGCAAGGGCAAGGTCAGATCCCGCGCATGCCGGGTCAGCGCCCAGGTGAGCATGTCGCGAACGAAGAAATCCGGCTCGACGCCGCAACGCTCCACCAGCAGCGTGATCTGGCCCGGATCGGGCGCCGTGCCGGCACCGAGCGCGGCCGCAAGACGGCGCGACGCGTCCGCATGCTCGAGTGCCGTGGCCAGTGCGTGATGGGAAGTCGGGGGATGGTGATGGGTCATGAACGCCTCCTGGCCCGACATTGGGCGCCTTGTCACTGTGACAAGGTCAAGCGCTTTCGAGCGGGGGCGTATTGCACGCCACGCGCCGGGAAACCCCGGCGCTACCGCGCAACCCCGGCGGCCGGCATGCTCGCGCTGGACATCGATGGCAACGCCTCAAGTCTTGTCGCGCCCCAGGGTCGCCAGGAGAAAATCGATAAAGCTCACCAGCTTGGGTGGCATGTGCGCATCGGGCAGATGCACCACGTGGACGGGCCAGGTCGGGGCCGGCCAGTCGGGAAAGAGACGGACGAGCCGGCCCGCATCCAGGTCGTCCTGCAGCATCACCTGGGGTTGCAGGATGATGCCCAGTCCTGCCAGCGCGGCTTCGCGCAGCGCGAGACCGCCGTTGACGTCGAGATGACCGCGCACCGCGATGCGCTCCACGCCATTGCCGTCGGGGCGTGGAAAGCGCCATTCACGTTCGGGGCCATTCGCCCCTATAAAGGCCAGGCAATGGTGTTGCAGCAGATCCGCTGGCACCCGCGGATGCCCGTGGCGCGCCAGGTAGGCCGGTGACGCGCAGGCAATACGCGGGGAATGGGTCAAGGCCCGCGCAATCAGGCCCGAGTCCGGCAGCACACCGGCGCGGATGGCGACATCGAAGCCTTCCTTGGTGAGATCGACGAAACGGTCATTGAGCGACAGCTCGATCTGGACCTCGGGATAGCGGTCGAGATAGCCGGAGAGCGCCGGTACGAGCACGCGTGTGCCATAGATGACCGGGCTGCTCACCCGCAATCGACCGCGCGGACTGCTCTGCATCTCGCGCGCATCCAACTCGGCGGAGTCCACCAGGGCCAGGATTTCGAGACATCGCGCGTGATAGCGCATGCCGAGTTCGGTCAGGCTCTGGCGCCGCGTGGTGCGATTCAGCAGCCGGCCCTGGAGGCGCCGTTCCAGCTCACGGATATGGTTGCCGACCATGGTGGGCGTCATGCCGCTGCCTTCGGCCGCAGCCGCGAAGCTGCCGCGTTCGACGACGCGTGCAAAGATCGCCATGCTGCTGAATCGATCCATTCGCAAATCCTATTAAGGAGTGTTCGAAGAAATGGCGGCTTTATCAACTTTGACTAAACAATAATACTCAGGTCCTCGCTTCCCCCACAACCGACAGCAAGGACCCACCATGACTATTGCGAGCACGAACCTTCAGCATCAACGCGTCGTCCTGCTGGGCGGCACTTCGGGGATCGGCCTTGCCACGGCACGCGCCGCGCTGGCGGCCGGTGCCGCGGTGACGGTGGTGTCATCGCGCAGCCAGCGCGTCGCCGAAGCCGTCGCCAGCCTCGGCGACGGAGCCGAGGGCTGCACGGTCGACCTGAGCGATGCATCTGCTGTGCGCGGGCTGTTCGAACAACTCGGACCGTTCGACCACCTGGTCTACAGTGCCGGCGATGCGCTGCAGACCGGAGCGCTCGCCGACATGGATCTCGATACGGTCCGCCAGGTTTTCGATCTGCGCGTCTTCGGCGCCATCGCCGCGGTCAAGCATGCGACGCCGTATCTCCGTCCCGGCGGCTCCGTGGTGCTGACCAGTGGTGTCGCCGGCCTGCGGCCACATAAGGGTTGGGTTGCACTGGCCAGCGCCTGCAGCGCATTGGAAGGCCTCACGCGGGCCTTGGCGGTGGAGCTGGCGCCCATTCGCGTCAACCTGGTCAGTCCCGGCCTGGTGCGCACGCCGCTGTGGGCCAATCTGCCCGAAGCCGACCGCGAAGCGCTCTACGCCGCGAGCGGGGCGGCCCTGCCGGTCGGGCGTGTCGGCGAGGCGGAGGACCTCGCGCAGGCGTACGTCCACTTGATGACCAATCGCTATGCCACGGGGCAGACCGTCATCGTGGACGGCGGTGGCGTGCTGGTCTGATAGCCATAGGCTGGATGGATCGTCGACATTGGGTCGGTCTGAGCGGCTTCCGGACCACCGGATTTGCAACCGGCTGGGTCCGGCCAATTGCTGCCACCGGGTTAGAACAGTTCAAAGTCCGCTGAGCACAGTTAACGGACCTCAGCTCGTCACTGGCGTCTGTTGCAATCCTGAAGCTGAAAAAGCACCATGCGTCGAGCGCCCTGCTTGGAACACGCGCCTTAAGACTCGGACAAATCCAGTGCGGCCAGGTAGCTCGCCACGGTATCCCGGCTCTCAGTCAATTCGCGAAGCCTTATCTCTAGTTGCTGCAATTCGCTGGTTAGAACTGCCCGAATTTCGTCACAGTCCTCAAAAACTGCGGGGTCGTCTTCCCTTACGCAGGGCAGCAGAACTCGGATCGCGTTCAATTTCAAGCCGGACGCATTGAGTTGGCGAATACGAATGGCTGCCAAAAGCTGTGAGTCGTCATAGTCACGATAACGCGCTTCGGTGCGGGCAGGTTGCAACAGTCCCTGCTGCTCGTAGTAGCGCAACATTCGTTCACTGACACCGCTACGTTGGGCTAACTCTCCAATCCGCATTCCGAACCTCCTTGCAACAGGACTTGACATTGACAGCGCTGTCAAAGTCTAACCTAACGCTTTCATCAACGAGGAGTTATGGATGACAGGTATCGTCAACACCCTTTCCAGCGAAGCAACAGCGCAATGTGATGGACGCACTGCATCTTCGGTCGACTTGGCTCCAGTCGCGTTCGCTGGCTACGCCCATTTCACCGCCTTGCAGGTACGAGAAGGCAAGGTGCGTGGTCTGGATCTCCATCTTCAGCGCTTGCGCAAGGCCTCCCTTGCTATGTTCGGACGCTCATTGGCGGATGAGGATGTCAGAAAATACCTTCGCTCAGCACTAGAGCTGAAGCCTGAAGGCAACTTATCCTTGACTGCCACCATCTATTCATCTGCAGGAGAATTCACGGCAGCAGAAAGCGACGCTCCCTTGAGCATGCTGGTCCGGACATCATCCGCATTCAATGGCCCGCAAGGGCCTTTGCGGCTGGATATGGTGGACCACCAGCGAATGCTGCCTGAAATCAAACATGTTGGAGAAATCGCAAAAACGTGGTTTCTTCGCAAGGCTGTGGAACATGGCTTTGACGACGCTGCGTTCGTGGATGCAGAGGGTCGACTTAGCGAGGCGACCATTTGGAATCTGGCCTTCTGGGACGGTAGCTCCGTGCTGTGGCCTCGGGCTCCGATGCTGAGGGGCACCACGATGTCCATAGTGATGCGTCAGCTTGAACGTGTGGGCATCTCGCAACAGCATCAGGACATCACGATGGACTCGCTGAAGGCTCTTCACGGTGCAGTGGTCATGAACTCATGGACTCCGGCTGTCGAAGTGCGAAGCCTTGGTGCCATCGACATACCTTCTGCGCCGGATTTCGTAGCGCTGCTCCACCGAGCCTTTGCAGCAGAGCCCCTGATGGCAATTTGAATTCCGAAAGCAGTGGTTGCCGTTGAGTACGTGAATGTCGGCTCAGGGTCGGGAGGCGACGATTGCCGCCTCGCTGCGGTTGACCGAGTTCGGCCAGAAGCGGTCGTTCAAGTCCATGCTTTGTCGTGGCCGCGCATAATTGTGTTGCATCTGGCGAGTCAGATGCTGCTTGGAGGCCAGATTGAGAAATGAAAAATATTCAGGTCATTGACGGCGCAGAAAATTGTGTTTATGACATTTTCGCAGCGACAGGCGAGCAGTTTGATTTGATATTCCCAGAGGGGACTGACATTGCATTCATCGACGAGGTTTATGGTCGATCCGATGAGGCGTTGTTGGATGCTGCCCTCGCCGATATATGGACTCGTCCGGTGAAGAAGAAGGAAGCGAACGGTATTCACGGCACGCTCTTCTTTGAACTTGAGCAGAAGAAGAAATACTACCCTTCCAGGAAAGACGATGAAGCAGTCAATCCTGACGGTAGCCGTTTGCGCTAGCGAAAGCTTTCCAACATGGGACAGCGCAGAAACACATTCCTATCCCGCGCGTAGCCAGCCGGGTGCCATCAGGTTGGTTTTGTGACTGTAAGGTTGCAGCTCGATGTCCACTTTGGAAAATGCCGACAGTCCGCTCCGGGTCGGTAGCCGTCCTTCGGCATCGGGCGGGCCCGGCGTCCGCTATTGGGCAGCAAGCGGCCAATTAGGGCAGGGGCGTGCCTGCCTGAATCAACTTCAGGGTGACGCCGTTCGCATACGCCCACTGATCGAACGCGCGGCTCGTAAACTCGGGTCCCTGGTCCGTTCGCACCGCCTTGGGATAGCCACGGAAGCGAGCGGCACGGTTCAATGCCCGAGCGACATACAAGCCTGAGATGCCGTGGTCGACGACTTGTCGACAGCCTCTTTCGTGAAATCGTCGACGATGGCCAGGCACTTCAGGCGCCGGCCGTTGGCGAGCGCATCCATCACGAAATCGATGAGTCACACCTCGTTGGGTGCATTCGGCAAGGCCCGCTGTTCGCGCTCGATCATTACGCCATAGCGTCTACGACGGCGCCGTACAGCCAGCCCCGCCGCAAGGTACAGGCGATAAACGCGCTTGTGATTGGCGCGCCAAGTGTAGAACGACGCGTCACTGAACCCGTGCTTCCTGCACAGTTCCTTGACCAGCATACCGGCCTCGGCTTCCTTCAGAAACCCAGTGCTTTGCTCTTCCGTAAAGCGCTTCAGTCGATGCGCGGCCGCCAAGCCTTCGGATCAATCTCCATCCAGACCTTGGCGGGAATCTGGTCCGTCAGACCATAGAAGGCCAGTGCGGACGATAGGTAGACGACGCCGCCCGGGACGAGCTTGGACGCCAAGGCTAGGGAATGCTGGCTTTCGAGCTGCGAATCGGAAAGCTGGTAGACACCTCTGCCCACACGCATGACAGCACCGTCGCGCTCAAGCCGGGAGAGAGTTGATGGCGTGATTCCGGCATTGCGAAGCTCGCTGGCACGCAGAAGGCCTGCGGCACGAAGCTGCGCAATGGCACGTTCACGCTGCGAGGGAGAAGGCATCTGGTACAAAACCTAGGGTGATACTCAACACAACGGAGGAACGAGCATGCTGTCAAACTCAAGTTCTTGGCGGTCCGCCCGCGCGGTCTCATGCGGCGGCCCTCGCAGGCAAACTATTGCGGCGGTTGTCGTGCTCGGCATCGTGGCGACGGCGATCGTCGCAGGGACAACGACAGAAGGGCACGGCCCGAGCGTCGTCGCTGACGTGCTCGGCTGGCTCGAGCGATGGCGGGGCGCCCTCGCGCTGGCCAGCTTTGCGATCGCCATCTGGGCAGGTCTCGTGCGCGGCAGCCTGGCTACTTTCCTGGGCGGCATTGCCCTCGCCGGTGTACCTACCGGGACTGGCGACTTGGCGAAAGCTGTTGCGCAGCGCCCGGCGGCGCAGAATTGGTGAAGGGACGTAGGGGCAGGGTGGTAGGAACTGCCTAGTCTACTTGCGCGGTATCGCCGATCTCTGCAAAGTTGGAGATCCGCACGGCGCCATCTGGGAAGCGCGCCACAATCTCAAGTTCGCCGCCCATGGCACGGATGTGGCTGCGCAGCGTTGAGATATACATGTCGGTACGCTGCTCCATCTTGGCGATACTTGGCTGCTTAACATGCAGCACCGAGGCCAGGGCCTCCTGCGACAGACCGCGTGCACGACGCAGCTCGCTCAACGCCATTTCAGCTACCAGGCGCTGGGCCTTCGCATCAGCCCGAGCCCGGGACTCAGGCGCCATCGTGGCCCGCAGCTCCGAAAATTTCTTAGCCATCGTTTTGACCCTCCTGCTTTAGTTCGGCCAGATGCGCGTCATAGAGTGCATCGGCGCGCGGAACATTTTCGTCATACCACCTGTCGTTGCCCGTCTTGTCCCCTCCCAATAGGAGAATTGCCGCGCGGCGCGGGTCGAAAGCGTACAACACTCGGTACGGCCTTCCCTCATGCTGTATGCGAAGCTCCCGCATATGCCCATGCCGAGAGCCATTGATCCCGCTCGAGTGCGGATGTCGAAGGTTCGGTCCGAAATGCTCCAGCAACGAGACCGAGGCGGCAACGGACTCCTGCTCCGCTTCGGAGAGGTCCTCCCACCAGTCGCCAAAGATTGATGTGTACTCTACGTCCCATCCCATGCATCGAATATAGCTCCCAGACTATATTCCGTCAAGGGAATGTCGCTGCCCAAACGCATTGGTCTACGAATCTGAAGTGCAACACCTTGCCATACGGTAAGGTGGCTAGATGCCCCTTGATGTAGGGTGTTGCCACGTCGCGACAAGATGCGCAAAGCCATGAAGCTCGATGTCATTTCATGCGCCAGGCGCGGAGGTCAAGTGCATTCCGGCGCCGGCGAGCGACCTGTTTCCTGCAGATATCACCTGGCGATGCGCAATGAATCTATTTCCACGCCAGCGCGATCACGGCGCACGCCGGTGCACGTTCCTCGAACCGGGGGCGATCGCTACCATCGATCTGCACTAGGTCGCCCAGACAGGCCCGTCGGGTACGCGACTGGTGGACCTTGGGCGGGCGTAGCTTCGGTGGAACCCAGAAGCCAGCATCGCTCATGATGCGGCGTGCGCAACCTGCGCGATATCTCGATGCCATGGCGCTCGCGCAGCTTCTCGCAAGCCAGCGTCGGGCCGAAGTCGGCGTAGCTATCGCGGAGCAGACCGCGAAGCGCTCTACGCCGCGAGCGGGGCGGTCCTGCCGGTCGGGCGTGTCGGCGAGGCGGAGGAGCTCGCGCTGGCTTACGTCTATCTGATGACCAATCCCTATGTCACGGGGCAGACCATTATCGTGGACGGCGGTGGCGTGCAGGCCGGATAGCTATGCCATCGATTGATCGCTGGCAATGGGGCGGTCTGAGCCGCTCCCGAACCGCCGGGCTTGCAAGCGGCCGGGTTCGGCCGTGGATTCAGCGGCCCGATCGACTCCGTCCCCCATCTTGTCGACAGATTCGGGCGCTGGCAGAAGACCCCGCACGGCGGCTACCCGCGTACCGCGCTGCGGAAGGCGGCTGACAGCTCGGCCAGTGCGTCAGCCGTCCGGCCGGCCATCGCGCATCGTTCTAGCCGGGCCAGCGCCGCCGTGGTTGCTTTGCGCTAGCGCCGGTCCCCACGGGCCTGAGCTCGCCCTCCCAGGGCAATGCTTCCGGATCCAGCAGATGCTCTCCCTCGTTGGCCTTGTCAAAGAGACGATCTCGCATGACTTGGCCGATCGCGATTCGACAAAGCACTTCCGAGGTTTGGTCGATCGCCGGTTGTTGATTGCTATTGGCGCCTCGAACAGTAAAAGAACGCCTTCCCGCGCCGACAAAGCTGGTGAACTGGATACCCTCGGCATGCGTGCTGTCGCGGTAACTGACCGACACGTGATAGGCAAGGCCCTTGCCATCGGCGATCAATGTGCAGAGAAAACTGGATGGCGAGCTTGCACTGTGCATGACTGGAGCCGGTTGGTGAACTTCGATAGAGCCGCAGGTGGATGAAGGACGCTCAGATCCTCTCAGATCCGTTAAGTGCTCGTGTCTGCCTTGAGCGTGACACGGTGCGTTGCCAGTACCATGCGATGCGCGCCAACGCGTTCGTGAAGCTGCAGGATTCGATTCAGAATTCGTCGACACCTAGGATCTGATCAATAAGCGCCCGTCCGGCGAGCTCGCCCACCAAGTGCGCCCAGCGGCGTGAAAACGGAGAGCCGAACACCTTGAGGGGTGTGCCGTAGACTGCTTCACGGGCTTCAATCGGCCCCTTGATCTGGAACCACGTATCAAACATCCCCTCGGGGGTCTCCAGCAGGTCAAGGCGTATCGCAAAGCCCCTGTACTCTAAGGTGCATTGCATACTCATCTCCTTGTCGTTCCGGCACGCTTCGCAAGATGGAGCCCAAGATCGGAGGAGTGATGTCGTAGAGGGTTGGAGGCAAGGCAATCATACCCACCTGAAGTCCGGCATCAGGTCGTTGTGCTCGTCGATCACTGCACCGCCCCGTTCGTGAATCCACTGCTTCGTGGATTCCTTGAGATTCGAGTCGCAACCGGCAATCATCCGCAGCTGGCCTGGTTCAATCAGCAGCGTGGCAGCCCGATGCCATTGCGTTGCTGCCAGGCGTATGAATCCGAATCTGTGATGGCTTCCCTCCGACAACGCATCGACCTGCTGGTCATGCATCAGGCGTGTAGCGGGCAGGCTCCGGTATGTGGTCGTCATTCAACGGCCGGCTTTCGTGGTGACGGAGGCTGCGAGCGCGTAGAAGTCGCCGAGTGGCGTCGTGCATGGAAATTCCAGGAATCCCCGTAAGTGACTTTTGCAGTCGCCAATCCTCAGACGTCGTCGAGGGGGACAGCCCGGAAACGAAAGGCAGGCGGGCCCGAGGCCTTCAGGTTTCAGGAGCGCTCTGGTTACGAGTATAGAGGTCCATTGCCTCCCGACCTATCTCCCTTACAAAGTGGCTTTGCAAGCGGTGCACCATGTACTTGCGTGCAAGCGACCCTGGGAGCCACCTCATTGTGCCGTCGGTTGCCAACCGGAAGGCCCTCCGATGGAACGGCACCCGTGGGACATGGGACATCCCGATGGTGAATCCGGCAGTTGCGCCTCCCCCCCGCAGATTCGCCGGCAGGCCGCCCCTACGAAATGGTGTACGTGTTGCGCATTCCTGGTGTGTAGATATCTCTTGCCATTGTCAGTATCGGGTCGCGATAGCGATCGAACGTGTCCAGAAAGGCGGTCTCTTCGAAGGCAGCCCCATGACTCAGGAGCGAAAGAACAGTGTCAGTGACCTGGAAAGCGACCTCGCGCGCACCGTCGTAGCCCCAGAAGCAAACACAGTGCCGCGAGGCGTCGTAGCTGCGGCTGGGATTCGGGAAGTTCAGTGCCATGGTGGGCTCCTGTTGTCCGGTGACGCCGAGCGTTTCCTTGCTCGCTGGCGTGCGCGGCGCCAGTTCCAGTATGCGCCCGTTTCCCTCCAGCCCGATTTCTCTCCGTTGCGTTAGCCACTCGCGCCGCAGGAAAGTTTTTTCCCTTTGCCGGAGACTAAGCGCGTATGCTGGGATTGCCAATCCGGCAAGCCAGTCTTCAGGAGCACCGCCATGGCCAAGAGTCAACTACGTGGCAACCGCGAACCCAAGAAGCCCAAGCAACCCAAGAAGCCGTCCGTGCCGGCCACCCCGTTCAGCAGCATTCAATCCCGCGTCGCCAACGAGGGTGTCGCCAAGAAGAAGACGTGAGTCAGCCTGGCGAAAAGCACGCACGCGGCACAGCGACCACTCGCAACGCGCGACATGGGCCGCAGGGAATCACTATCTCTACATGGAAAGACATTGAAAGCGCAGACCGCTTCGGGAGGCGCATCATGATTCATCACAACACGGACCCTACGTTCCGAGGGCTTCCGCTCACCGCCGAGCAAGACTCGGAAATCCGTCACTATCTGAACCGGAGGGCCAGGCTGGGCAAGCCATGGAATACGCCAGAACTCCGCGCGATGCTTGAGGACATGCTGTTACCACCAGGTACCGAGGAAGACGGTCAGAGCGATGTCCCCCCCGAGACACAGGCCGCAGCGGAACGCGCAACCGCGTTCGTCGACGAGGCCATGGAGCCAATCGAGGCGTACGAGGAATGGCACGTCGCGATGGAAGCCGAGGGCATGAAAGGGAATGCGCACTGAGGTGCGGTCGCATGCAGGTGTGCAGTCCAAGCCAGTGTCCTGCCAAATAGAGATGGCGTGCGTCTTGGCGAGCGGCATCTTATGCGCGACGCTGCTTCCGCTGCTTCCTTGTCGGCGCCTGGATGTTCATAAGGAGTGCGCGCCAACCGGCCTGCAAAAAGCGCAAAAAAGCCCCGCAGATGGCGGGGCTCCTCTCACAGCACAGCGCAGCAACACTTAGATCGGCTCGATCTTCGTTGCCGCCGGCCCTTTCTGGCCTACGCCAACCACATACCGGACCTTCTGGCCTTCCTGGAGCGACTTGAAGCCGCTGCCTTGTCCTTGGATTTCCGAGAAGTGCGCGAACAGGTCATCGCCGCCAGCATCGGGCGTAATAAAGCCGAAGCCCTTGGCATCATTGAACCACTTGACAGTGCCGGTTTCCATGTCTGGATTCCTCCTGAAGACCCGCCAGGCAAGGGCGCCGGCGGAGCGCGAAGATCAAGGAAGAAACAAGGAAAGGCTTGAAGCGTGTTACGCAACCAGTACTTCAAAGTTGCTGCTTGAAGATCTTGCTTGATGTCTTGTACGCGCGTACAAGGGATGTGTCAACAAGCCAATGCGCTGTACCGCAGATCCCTCATGCCCCAGGGAGCATGGTCCCGGAAGCCGCCGCTACGGCGCCACGCCGGCCGCCGGCACGCTCCCGCTGAACATCGCTTGCAGCTCGTCCAGTTCGCCGCGCTTGGCCAGCTGCCTGACCTTCATCACGTAGGGCGCGCACGCGGGGTCCAGCGCCGCGGCTTTGTCCGTCCAGTCGAGCAGGTCGGAGATGGCGCCGAGTTCGGCCAGCATGCGCGCCTCGTCCAGCAGACTCTTCGAGGGTAGCTTCAGCATCTCGACGTCGACTGCCGTGGAGATCGTGAGCTGGTCGGCGCGGGGCAGGTTCAGCAGGGTGGCGATGGTGTTGCGCAGGTCGGCGAGACTGACCGGCTTCTGCAGCGAGGCATCGAAGTGTTCGTCGTCCTTGGACTGATGGGCCGGCACCGCTGACATCATGATCACCGGCACGCCCGGGTGCCGGTCCCGCGCCGCGTGCAGTACCGCTTGTCCGGAAGCGCCCGGCATCAGCAGGTCCGTCACCACCAGCGAGAGCGGCGCGCCATCGGCGGACGACAGCCGATGCACGGCCGCAGCGCCGTCGCCGTACACCTCGACGTCGAAGTCCAGGCTCAGCAGGTCGTCGCGCAGCAGCTCGCGGATTTCGGCGGTGTCTTCGGCCACCAGCACGCGGTGGCCGCGGCCATCGATCTGCGGCAGGGCAGCGGCCGGCTCATGCATGCGCAGGCTGCTGATCGCCGCTTCGTCCATCTCGTTGACGAGCAGTTCCATGACGACGGTGGTTCCCGTGCCCGGCACGCTGTCGAGGTGCAGCGTGCCGCCCATGCGCGTGGTCCAGAGCTTGACGATGGAGAGGCCGAGGCCGATCCCCGGCCGGTGGTCGTCCTCCAGCGCGCGCACGAAGGGCTCGAACACGCGTGCCTGGTCGGCGGCGGCAATGCCGCAGCCGCTGTCGGCGATGGCGAAGCACAGGTTCCAGCGGCGCGGCGCCGCCGCGTCCGCGCGGCCCGTGACGGTCAGGCGGATGGTGCCGTGCTCGGTGAACTTGGCGGCGTTGTCGAGCAGGTTGCCGAGCACCTGCTGCATGCGCCGGTCGTCGAGTTCGATCACGGGCGGCAGGTTGCCGGCGATCTCGACGGAGAAGGCATTGCCGCCGCGTGCCGCCAGCGCGGCGCCATGTTGCGCGACGGTGTCCAGCAAGGCATAGGTATAGACCGGCTGCGGCGACAGCGCGTCGGCGTCGCGCCCGTTGGCGTAGTCGATCAGGTCGTTGACCATGCCGAGCATATGCGTGGCGCTGCGGCGGATGATGCGTCCCCGTTCGGCATCCTCGCGGCCATCCGCCTGGATGAGGTCGGCGAAGCCGATGATCGACGTCAGCGGCGTGCGCAGGTCGTGGCTGATGCGCGCGAGGAAGTCGGTCTTGACGCGGACCGCGTCGTCCGCGCGGACCAGCGCTTCCCGCAGCTCGCGCGTGCGCGTGGTCACCGCCTGTTCGAGTTTCTCCCGGGTTGCCTCGCGCTCCGCCAGCAGCGCCTGCTGCGTACGCTTCTGCTTGAGGACCAGCTGGCGGGAGCGGCCGCCGATCACGAACGAGAGCAGCAGCAGCACACCGAGGCTGTCCCAGATCTGGGCGGTGCCGGCGCTCCACTCGGGCGAGATGAACCCGGCGACGGTCGCCAGGCGCAAGAACAGCGTGGTGCAATCCGGCAGGAAGGCAAGCAGGATCAGGCGCGCATTGGGTATCCCGCGCCGGATCCCGTCGATAAAAGAGGCGACCCATACCAGGTTGCAGAGGAAGGTGCCTTGCACCGCGATCGACGCGCTGGTCCGATAGTCGCCGAAGGCGGTCCAGGCCACGACGCCTGCATGCGCGGCGATCACCGCCAGGTAGATCCAGCGCCAGGCGCGCACGCGCTCGAAGCCCAGGAACCACAGCAGCAAGGTCGAGAACAGGGCGACGCTGGTACTGCCGGCCATGCTCGGCGAGCGCAGCACCCATTCCCCCCCTTGGGGCAGGAAGAGCGCGTACAGGAAGCCTTCGAAAGCCAGTTCGTAGACGACTTCGGCGAGGATGGTGGCCGTCAGCAGCACGAAGATGCGGTCGCGCCAGACCACCGCCAGGACCGCGGAGATGACGGCCATCGCCAGCATCGCGCCTGCCAGCAGCATGTGCACGATCGCTTCGCGCAGTTGCGCGTCCTGGAATGCGCCCGGTTCCCATATCTGCAGCGACAGGAACAGGGCCGAGCGGCTCTGCACACGGACCAGGTACCGCATCTGCTCGCCCGGGGCGAGCGTGACCGGGAATGCGATCTGCGCGGACCCGATGGGCCGTGCCGCCAGCGGCGCGCCGATGCCGGAGCGGTAGCGCTTCTCGGCCGCGGTGCCGGCCTCATCGACCACGTAGAAGGCGACGTCTTCGAGCCGTACCGGATCGAGCGCCAGCCAGCGCGTGACGGGCTGCTTGCCACGGTTGACGAAGGTGCCGCCTATCCACACGGCCGAGCGGGTAAAGCCGCGTGACAGCGTGCGCGGCGTCACCGCCTGCCAGTCCGGCTGGCGCAGCACGGCGGCGGCATCCAGGCTGTGCGAGGGATCATCGAACAGCATGAGCTCCGTCGCCAGCGGGCGCTGCGCATCGATCGGGGCGATATCGACGGCCTGCGGCCACGGTACCTTGCCTGCCGCCAGCGCCTGGTGTGGGCCGAGCATCGCGAACAAAGCGAACAAAGCGAACAGCGCGAGCATCGCGAACGACGGGAACGACGCGAACGACGGTCGCGGCAGGCACAGCAGGCGCGACAGCCGGCCGCCGGCGCGGAAGCGGGGCAGGATCACGGAGTTCCCCGCACGGCGCCCTGGCGGTCGCGCGCGTTCCGCATGTCGGTCGGCGAGATGCCGAAGCGCGCCTTGAAGGCGGTCGCGAAGTTCGCGCCGCTCGTATAGCCGACCCGCATGGCGATCGTCGCAATATCGCTATCGCTTTCGAACAGCAAGCGCTTCGACTCCCGCAAACGCTCTTCGCGCACGTAGTCGAACACCGTCAAGCCGGTGCAGCGCTTCATGGCCAGCGACAGCCGCCGTGCCGACGTGCTGGTCTGGCGCGCCAGCGCTTCCACATCGGGCACATCGACGAAGTTCGCCAGCACGATGGCCCGCACCTGGCGGCAGAGGGCGACGTCGAAGCTGCTGGCCTCGGTGCCCGGCGCGGTGATGTCGGCCGCCGGCGCGGGCGTGCTCGGTTCGACCTCGAGCGTCAGGTGGATGGCGACGCGCAGGCGCACCTCATCGAAGTGGAAAGGCTTCGTGATGTAGTCGATCGCGCCCGCCTCGAGCCCGGCGACGCGTTCTTCCGGATGCCCGGACGCCGTCAGGAAGATCACCGGGATATCGCGCGTGGCCGGGTCCTCCTTCAGCTGCCGGCAGGCGCTCATGCCGTCGCAGCGCGGCATCGCGATGTCCATCAGGATCAGGTCGGGCCGGCTGGCACGCGCCTTGTTCACGCCATCCAGGCCGTCGCTCGCCATGTACACGCGAAAACCCTGCTGCCCGAGAAAATCGGCAAGCAGGCTGCGATCACTGGGCTGGTCATCGACGACGAGGATACGGGTCATGGCGCAGGGGGGAGGGGCAATGGACGAATGGCGGACGCGAGGGCGAGGCGCCGCCGGCAGGCCGTTGCCGGCACGGCGGAAGACAGCGCGAGCCGGCGGCGACCGGTGCAAAAACATGGCCGTCGCCCCCTCCCTTCGGGTGGGGCGGCGGGCATGGGCTCGGTACGATACCGGAAGGCCGGCCGGGCCTGCAGCGCTGCCGCCGCGTGCCCGGAAAAAAGATCGTCCGAGAAACAAGATCGACCGATTCGCAAAGCTCGCCGCACGGTCAGTTCCGCACCGCCTCGACAGCGGCGGCCTCGACATATTGCTGGCGGGATTCGTTCGGTGACATGCCGAAGCGCCGGCGATAAGCCGTCGAGAAGTTCTGCCGGGTCGTGTACCCGGTGGCGCTGGCGACTGCCTGGATGTCGATGGTGGTGCGGGTCAGCAGGCTGGCGGCATACTGCATGCGCGCCTCGAAGAGGAAATCCAGGACCGTCACGCCCGCGCAGCGCTTGAACGCCAGGTTCAGGCGCAAGGCGTTCGTGCTGAGCGCGCTCGCCAGGGACGGCAGCGCCGGCGTCTCGTGGAGCCGCGACAGCAGATGGCGGCGCGCATCGCGGAACAGGTGCGCATCGAGCGCGCTGCTGCCCGCCGTGCCGGTGTCCGCGCCGGCATCCCGGTTGGGATCGGCCTCCCGGCCGTGGCGGCCCGCCCGCGCATGGATGCTCAGGCGCAGCGACACTTCTTTCAGCTCGAAGGGCTTGACGATGTAATCGATCGCGCCCGACTGAAGACCCTGGACCCGCTCGGCCGGCCGCCCCGCCGCGGTCAGGAAGATGATCGGGATCGCGCGCGTGTCGGGTGCCGATTTCAGCAGCCGCGACGCCGTCAGGCCGTCGCAGACCGGCATGCCGACATCCAGCAGGATCAGGTCGGGAAGAATCGCCAGTGCCTTCCTGAAGCCATCGTGCCCGTCCTCGGCGAGATAGACGCGGCTGCCCTTGGCGCCGAGATACTCCGCCAGCAGCCGGCGATCGTCGGGATTGTCGTCGACGACCAGGATGCGCAGCCCCACAAGAGCGTCGCAGCGCGCCTGTGCAACAGCGTTAGACATGGCAACTCCCGTGTTCGGTCTGGGTTCAGGGTGGGGGAAAGATGCCCGCCGGGGAGGCGGAATACCGCCCTGCGGCGTTGGCCGGTTCAGGGTGGTATTTGGCGACAACCTGGGTTATCGGCCGGATTTGGACCACCTTGAGGGGTGGTCGTCCGTCAATATCGGCCCGGCTCGGCGGGCCCGCCCCGTGTCCTGCCGGGCGGCCTTGCGTGGCGCGGTTCCGCGCCGGGTTCGCCGTCCGTCAAGCACCCCCTGCGCGGGCCCAAAAAAGTTTGTCCTGAGCAAACTCCGCATGCAGTTGCGCAAAGGCGCGCGCTTTCCGGCGGGATGGCCGCTTCATAGCATTGGCACCTCATTCCGACTTTACCGAGTTCCGTCAATGAAACGGCCATCTTTGAATCACGTATTTCGTTTGGTTTGGAACGCTGCCTCGAGCAGCTGGGTGGCCGTTGCGGAAACGGCCCGGGGACGCGGCAAGCCTGGGCGTTCGCGCTCGGCGCGCCTCGGCACGCTCGCCGCGATCGCGCTGACGTCGGCCGGCGGGGCGCACGCTGTCACGCAGAGCATCGTGGACGGCAATGGCGCCGGCGGCTGGATGGTCGGCGTGGCCGGCCAGGCGGCCCCGGCGGTCACCAGCAACGCCATCTTCACCAACTTCGTGACGCAGGGCGGCGCCGGCAGCGGCGGCGGCGGCGGCCTGGGCGGCGTGTTCTTCGTCAACAGCGGCGCCAACCTGACCCTCAACAACGTGAGCTTCGTGCAGAACGTTGCCCGGGGCGGCGACGGCGGCAGCACGCCGGACGTCAGCGTCAGCGCGCAGACGATCGCGCTGTCGGACAAGAGCGCCTCCGTGTCGTCGGTGACCGCGTTCCAGCTGACCCCGACGCTGGTGAACAACAACGGCACCATCATGGTGACGGGCGCGACCATGAGCGCGGCCAACCCGCTGGTCCAGGCCGGCGAGGTGGTCAGCGTCGGCGGCACCGGGTCCAACACCACCACCATCTCCAGCGTCAGCGGCAACGCCGTCACCTTCGCGCAGCCCGTCGCCGTCGACAGCCAGTCGATCAAGTCGTTGACCAGCGCACAGCTGGCCGCGGGCACCAACGTCATCAGTTCGGCCAACTTCGGCGCACTGGCCATCTCGGATGTCGCGGTCGGCATGTCGGTGCTGGGCACCGGCATCCCCGCCGGCACGACCATCACCAACGTGACGCGCGACCAGAACAACGCCGTTACCGGCATCACGCTGAGCAACGCCGTCACCGTCAGCGGCAGCCAGTCGCTCAGCCTGGTCAACGTCACGCAGTTCTCCGCCTCGCAGTTCGCCGTTTCCGGCGGCGGGCAGGTCCTGACCCTGCCGGCGACCGGCCTAGGCCTATCGGTCGGCATGACGCTCACCGGCGACGGCATCCCGGCCGGGACCAAGATCGTCGCCATCAACGGCAACCAGGTCACGCTGTCGCAGGCGATCTCCTCGTCGGCCCTGCAGTTCTCGGCCAGCCTGCCGGCGACCACGGTCGGCCAGTCGACCATCCAGCTGACGGCGGTGGACAGCCACCTGAAGGTCGGCTCGGTGGTGACGGGCACGGGCATTCCGCCCAATACCACCGTGGTCGCCATCGACCCGGCGTCGGGCGTGGTGACGCTGAGCAATGCGCTCACCGGCAACCCGACCGCGCTGATCGTCCAGAGCATCACCGCGCAAGGCGCGCGCAGCCTCACGCTGACCAGCACGTCGGGCCTTCAGGTCGGCATGCAGGTGAGCGGCTCGGGCATCCCCGACGGCACCACCATCACCAGCATCAGCGGCAATGTGGTCACCCTCAGCAATAACCTGACCCCGGGCGCGACCGTCACCGGCTTCCTCGCCAGCTCGCCCTACAGCGTGGGCGGCTCGCTCAACAATATCGCTGCCACCGGTACCGTGGGCGCCAACGGCGGCAACGGCGTGTCCGGCCCGCAGGCCATCGTCTACGTGACCGATGGCGAAGGGCGCAGCGGCACCAACGGCGGTTCCGGCAAGAGCGGCAACGGCGCGGCGGGCGGCAAGGGCGGCAATGCGGGTTCCGGCAGCAACGGCATCCCCTTCAACTACGAGATGACCGAGGCCGTCATCAGCGCCACCGTCGACGCCGTCACCAATACCTCGGAGGCAGCGGCGGCGCTCGCCACCTTCCCGCCCGCGGCAGCCTTGTCCGCGGCGCACGTCGCGGCAGCGGCCAAGTCCTATGTCGATCTCGGCGTCGCCATCGCCAACCTGGCGCAATGGGGCGTCGACCTCGCCAACGGCACCGCCGGGCGTGGCGGCGACGGCGGCACCGGTGGCGGCGGCGGCAACGGGTCCACCTTCTACGGCGGCGGCGCCGGCGGTGCCGGCGGCAATGGTGGCACCGGCGCGCTCAGCATCACCGACGGCGGCAATGGCGGTGACGGCGGCGCCGGTGGCGCCGGTGGCTTCGGTGCCGGCGGCGGCTCGGGCGGCGCAGCCGGGCTGGGCGGCGGCACCGGGAACGCGGCCGACGGCAGCGCCGGCGCCGGCGGCAAGGCCGGCTTCGGCGGCGGCGTGGGCAGCGACGGCGACGGCACCGGCGGCGGTGGCGGTTCGGGCTACGGCGGCGCCATCTTCGTGCGCTCGGGCGGCAGCCTGACGCTGACGGGCAACGTGCTGTTCCGCGACAACACCGTGCTCGCCGGCTCCAGCAACAACGGCGGGCAGGCCGGCCAGGCCGCGGGCTCGGACATCTTCATGATGAAGGGCTCCAATGTGCTGCTGGCGCCCGGCGTCGGCAATACCATCCGCATCGAGGGCCAGATCGCCGACGACAGCTCGGCCAGCATCGGCAGCGGCGGCTATGCCCCCGGCGCTGGCGCCGACCTGCAGATCGGCGGCGGCGGCCTGGTGCAGCTGGTCGGCAACAACACCTACTCCGGCAAGACCATCCTGACGGGCGGCACGCTGCAGGCAGACCTGGGCGTGGGCATCAACGCGGCCAGCAGCGTCGTCTTCAACGGCGCCGGCAACCTGGCGTCCGGCCTCACCACCAGCAACGCCGGCACCCTGCTGCTGAGCTCGGACGTGACCCAGCGCGCCGGCTCGGCCGTGCCCGGACAGTTCATCTGGAATGGTGCCGGCGGCTTCGCAGCCGGCACTTCCGCCGGCATCACGGTGGCGCTCGGCCTGACGCCGTCCGGCACGAGCCAGACCCTGCAATGGGGCAGCTCCTACCTGTCGGCAAACTCGACGCTGGTGTTCGGCTCGGAATACAGCCAGGGCGCGGTGCGCTTCCAGAACAACATCGACCTGGCCGGCAACCAGGGCAATGTCGCCGTCTACGGCCAGTACCTCGGCAGCCAGGGCAATATCGCCCCCGATGCGCGCTACACCGCCTACCTGTCCGGCAACATCGCCAACGGCGGCCTGAACGTCGGCGCCGCCGGCTACAACGGCACGCTCTACCTGACCGGCCAGAACCAGCTCAGCGCCTTCGTCCTGAACGGCGGCCTGGTCTCGACCATCGATGACCACGCCAATCTCGGCCACCTGATGCAGTCCGCAGGCGGCAGCGTCACCATCAACGGCGGCACCCTGGTCCTCGGCGGCGCCGAAACGATGACCACCGTCGACGTCAAGGCCGGCGGCCAGATGGTGGCCGGCGGCGCGCTGACGGCGGGCGATGTCAGCAACCGCGGCGTGATCTCGCTGGTCGACGGCGGCACCATGCAAAGCGTGACCAACAATGCCGGCGCGACCTTCGCCACGGCCGGCGCGCTGGCGGTGACCGGGGCAGTGGCCAACAACGCCACCGCCACCGTGGTGCAATCGGGCGACCTAACCGCGGCCAGCGTGGTGAACAACGGCAACTGGACGGTCAGCGGCGCGCAGGCCATCCACACCCCGACCCTGACCGGCAACGGCAGCTTCGCCATGGCCAACGCGGCCGACACGGCCACCATCGACCAGAGCGGCAATTCCACCTTCGCCGGCACCTTCACCGGCAACGGCGCCTTCGCCAAGGACGGCGCCGGCACCCTGACGCTGACCGGAGCCAGCACCAACCTGGGCGGCACCCTGGTGAACGCCGGCACGTTGGACACCACCGGCGGCGGCACCCTGGCCGACACCGGGGCGGTGACGATCGCCAGCGGCGCCACCTTCACGGCGGGCACGGCCGATGTCATCGGCGCGGTGACCAACCACGGCACCTTCAACGTCAATGCGGTGCAGGCCGTGGCGTCGGTGGCCAACGACGGCACCACCAACCTGAACGCCGACCTGGCGAGCGCGGGCGCGGTGACCAACAACGGCACCGTCAATGTCTTCGGCGACCGCTCCGTGGCGGCGACCGGCCTGGCCGGCAGCGCCTCGGGCGTGATCAACCTGGCGCAGGCCACCGACGTGCTGCACCTGACCCAGAGCGGGGCCAGCACCTATGCGGGCACCCTCGCCGGCAACGGCGGGCTGGAAAAGCTCGGCGCGGGAACGTTGACGCTGACCGGCGCCAATACCTACACCGGCGGCACCCTGGTGAGCGCGGGCACGCTCGACACCACCGGCGGCGGCACCCTGGCCGACACCGGCGCGGTGACGATCGCCAGCGGCGCCACCTTCACGGCGGGCACGGCCGATACCATCGGCGCGGTGAACAACTACGGCACCTTCCATATCAATGCGGCACAGACCGCGGCAGCCGTAGCGAACAACAGCGGAGCAGCGGTTACGCAATCGAGCGGCTTGAGCGCGGGCAGCGTGCTGAACAACGGCAGCTGGTCGGTCAGCGGTGCGCAGGCCATCCACACCCCGACCCTGATCGGCAACGGCAGCTTCGCCATGGCCAACGCGGCCGACACGGTCACCATCGACCAGAGCGGCAGCTCCCTCTTCGCCGGCACCTTCACCGGCAACGGCGCCTTCGCCAAGAACGGCGCCGGCACGCTGATGCTGACGGGAGCCAGCACCAACCTGGGTGGCACCCTGGTGAACGCAGGGACGCTGGACACCACCGGCGGCGGCACCCTGGCCGATACCGGCGCGGTGAAGATCGCCAGCGGCGCCACCTTCACGGCAGGCACGGCCGATACCATCGGCGCGGTGACCAACAGCGGCACCTTCAACGTCAATGCGGTACAAACCGTAGCGTCGGTGACGAACAACGGCACCACCAACCTGAATGCCAACCTGGCGAGCTCCGGCACGGTGACCAACAACGGCACCGTCAACGTGGCTGGCGATCGCACCGTCGCCACGGCCGGTCTGGCCGGCAACGCTTCGGGTGTCGTCAACGTGCAGTCGGGCAGCGTGCTGCACCTGGCGCAGTCGGGTGACTCCCGCTACGCGGGCGCCATCGTCGGCGCCGGCTCCGTGGTGAAGGAAGGCACCGGCACGCTCACGCTGACCCGTGCGGCGGGCAGCCCGGCCGGGGCCGTCAACCTCGGCGGCACCCTGGTCATCAACCAAGGCACGGTCGCGCTCGATGGCGACTCCATCCTCAGCCAGACGATGAACGTGGCCGTCAACAGCAAGCAGGGCACGGTCGGCACCCTGAAGCTGGTCAGCGGGAACGAGAGCATCAACGCGCTGAGCGGCGCCGGCAACATCGACCTGGGCTCGAACCGCCTGACCGTCCAGCAAGGCGGCGACTTCTCCGGCACGGTGACCGGCTCCGGCATCTTCGACGTGCGCGGCGGCAGCTTCAACGTCAGCAACACGCTGGCGTCGACCGATACCAACAGCGCCTTCACGCTTGGCAGCAGCACCGGCACCGTCTCCGCGACGGTCACCTCGGGCAGCACGCTGTCCTTCCCGCTGATCCAGCTGAACCAGGGCGCCATGCTGTCGGTGGCCTCCGGCGGCACCGCCAAGGCAAGCACCATCGCGCTCAACTCGAACGCGCTGCTCACGGTGAACACGCAAGCCAACGTCAGCGCCGGCACCGTCAACGTCAACGACAGTGCCAAGCTGGACGTGCAAGGCTCGCTGGCCGCCAACACCATCTCCGTGGTCTCGAACAACGCGGACGCGGTCCCGACGCTGCACCTCGGCAATGCCACCGACCACTCGGTCCTGGGCACGGTCACCGCCTCCAACACGGAAATCATCGGCGGCGTCCTGTCCGGCAACGGCTCGCTGTCGGGCAACGTGACGATGGGCGCCAACGCGCTGCTGTCCCCGGGTAACTCCCCCGGCCGCCTGCAGGTGGAGAACCTGACCCTGGGCAGCGGTTCCACCAGCAAGATGGAAATCGCCAACGCCGCCTTCAACCGGGTGGCCGGCACGGACTTCGACCAGGTCAAGGTGACCGGCGCGCTCAAGATCCAGAACGGCACCACGCTCAACATCGCCAACTACAACGGCGGCGCGGATGTCGCGTTCGGTGAAGTGATCCCGCTGTTCTCCTACACCCCGGGGCAGCTGACCGGCGCCTTCTCCACCGTGCAGAAGAACTACGGACAAGAAGCCCTGTTCAGCCTGGGCACCGGCAGCGTGATCGGCCTGGGCAGCGGCGGCTACAGCGGCTTCTACCAAGCCGTGGTGAAGAACGGCAACGAGAACGCCATCCTGAGCGGACTGCAGGTCAACTCGGCCGGCAACGTCAAGCAGTTCAACGGCGGCAGCCTGCTCGACCGCCTGGTCACCACGCTCGCGGCCGGCGGCAGCACCGAGACCGTGTTCGCCAAGTTCTCGCCCGAGGCCTACACCAGCCTGACCGAGCAAGGCAAGCAAGCCCTGTTCTTCTCGCCCGGCACGGACATCGCCGGCGATATCGGCAGGACGCTGCAAGGCGTCGACGCCAGCGTGTTCGGCGGCCGCCGCAACGCCGACAACGGCGGCTATGCCTCCTATGCGCTGAAGACCGACGGCCTGCAAGGCAGCTACACCGGCGTGGTGAAGAGCACGGTATGGAAGGCCAATGTGGTGGTCAACGACGTCTCCACCAGCAGCAACTACCTGAACGGCCGGTCCAACGGCGTCACCGGCTCACTGTCGGCCGCCACCGAACTGCCCGGCGGGCTGGGACTGCACGCACTGGCCCGCGCCGCGTTCAGCTACTACCGCAGCGACATGAACCGCCAGACCGGCAACGGATCCGCCAAGGCCGACGGCGTCTCGTCCGACGCCTGGCTGGGCGCCATCGGCCTGGCCCACGTGTACAACGGCAGCAAGCTGCGCCTGCAGACCACGCTGGAAGTCGCCCCGTACTCGGTGCGCACCAGCGGCTTCACGGAAGTCAACGCCGCCTCGCCGTCCGACGCGCTGTCCGTGCAGCAGATGAAGCAAAGCGGCACCGCCTTCGTACTGGGCGTGGGCCTGAGCGGCAACCTGACCGACCGCTTCGGCTTCGACACCGGCGTCAAGGTCATCCGCGACAGCCGACGCGACCATTCGGTGATGGCCAGCGTCGCCACGGAAAACGCCAGCTTCTCGGTGCGCAACCCGGGCTTCGGACAGACGCAGTTCAGTGTGAAGGGCGCGCTGAACTACCGCCTGGCCAGCGATATGCAGGTGGGACTGGGGGTCTACTACTTTGGTGGCAGCGACGTGCAAGGGAAGTTGTCGTTTGATAAGCGGTTCTGATCGCCTCGGCATCCAGTTGCCGTCGTTGTCCGGGAGGAAGAAGGGCGGCCAGTGCTTGAGGGTTGCACTGGTTGTCCGTCGCCCGCCTGGCGCGGGGACCGGAGCGCTGATGAGGCGGTTCGGATCGACGGTAAGTGGACTGTTGCGATAGTGTGCCCCCGCCTTTGGCGGGGGTATTTTTTTGGGCTTTTTCGCCGGGCGATTCCAAGTGCGAAGTCCAACACCCCCTCAGTTTTTGAATAAGTAGCCAGCCCGTGGGGTTGGCCAGAACCTAAGCGAGGACTTGTGCCGGGAGCGCCAGTTCAGGGTTTTGGGCGGCCGGAGGTTGAGGCTGTCGGCGATGGCGTCAATTTCTCCCTGCGAGTGGGCGGACAGGCCGGTGCCCTTGGGCAAGGCAAGGTGCTGCAGTTCAGTTTTGAGGTCGCCCGGTAAGTCGGGTGGCGCCTGCGATGGCGCCCCCAAACCAGGAAACATCCGCTCAAGTTGATGCCGTTTCTTAATGAGACGCCTGCTACCTCCTGATCAATGGGCAACTAGCTATTCACAGGCCAGTCACTTTCGAGAGTGTGATGTCGGGGCGGCCTTCTTGGTGGCGACCTTCTTAGCGATGACCTTCTTAGCGACGACCTTCTTAGTGGGGACCTTCTTAGTGGGGAAAATCCGAAGTTGTTTCTTCACTTCTTCGTAGAATGACTGGCTCTTGAGTAGTGTCGCCCAAGACCCTTCCCGCTTTTCGCCCGTTATGAGTGTTTTGTAGAGCGCCTTTCCAATTAATTTATCTAGCTGATCCATTTTTTGAATCGCTTCGTAGTCTTCACCTAATTGATGAGCGACAAGCCCTGATGTGAAAAGAGCAGCTTGAGAAACCATTGGTCGTACTTCTTCAAACTTCACATGTGCGTCCGTACCAAGAATCTTCTTCAGCTGCGACTTCTGTGTCTGTGTCGATTCAAGGCGGAGCTGCCTAATGCTTTTAATTGAGTTCTCAACTGCTTGCAGTATGGAGTACGCACTTACCAATCGAGATGGCGTGAAGTGTGACGTCGCGATATCCTCGAACCTTCCGCCACTGCGCTTCGGCAAAAATATCAGCTTTGGGTTCTTTTTGGCTAAGTCAATATCTTGGAGGTAGACGGAGCAGTACGCTTGGCAGCCGGTCTGCATTTGAATGATCTGATCTTCAGAACAAATCTTCGCCAGGAGATCGGCTCGTTCGGTTTCGGTTAAATTTTCCCAATCACCTTGTTTGCGCTCAAGATACCACCCCATGGGCAATAGCGCGTGCTGCATCTGAATGAAGAACGGGTGGTTCGACTTTAGAAAAGATGACTTAACAACCGTCTGGTTATTTAAATTGACGGCAACATTACCTGCAAATTCTTTGTTATCTCCAATGGAGATAACTCGGAGAAGGACCTTAACCTCTTTTCGAAGCTTGTTATCAGACTGCGCTGCAGCGATCTGGCGAAGTGTTTGTCCGCCATTTACAATCTGAGGGCGCGTGAGGCTCAGGCGCCACGAAGGTTGATCATAGTCCCACGCATCACAAACCACGGTGATGCCGTTGTTGTAAAAGTAGAAATTCTCACTTTCATTCGAAACTGCTGTGTTGTAGATGTCGAGATTCTGTGGTGTCATCCCCTCCGAATTTCGGATGTTTTGTTGGAGAAGTTTCTCGCCATATGTCTGATAGGCAGAGGCCAAACTTTCACCATCAATGTGGCAGACTAGGGACTTATGGTTGTTGATTTTTGTTTGGTAAGGTGGGGTGTCAACTTTCCACTCAATTGTCGATTTAATGGTGGGAATATTCTCTCGATAAACGCGATCAAGCAAGATATCGAGCGAGACTACCTCGTAGGTGAACGCATTTCGATTCGGCCCATTCCAGCTTTTTAGTTTTTCCTCGATTCTGTGTATTTGCTTTGCGGCGAGGCCTCTTCCGGATGTGACGAAGATTAGCTTATATTGTGTGCGAATTGCAGATCGAATCTCTTGGAATGCCTGCTCTAGGCCGGATTTTCTTTTTCGTCCGGTAAGAAATATATCGATCGTAGTTAAAAGTCCATCAACTGCTGCGTCTTCGACGCCAGAGTTTTTTGAGTTTGGATTTTTGAATTGAAAAAATCTTACTGTAGTGCCGTCGTCGGATATGTGGATTGCATCAATCTTTTCATCGTCAAATCCATCGACGATAATTTCGTCGGACTCTGCGCGCTCAAACTGCTCAATGCGTTCGAAATACCAATGTGGAAAGGCAACTCGGGATCTGGTGTCTTGGAGACGAGATTAAGGTACGGACGAGTTTCTGAGAGGTGACGAAGTTCTGTGTTAAGTTGTTCTTTGAAGAGATCCAGGACCGCATTTGTACTCAATTTCTATCCCCGTGAAATTATTGAACTCGCGAACTACTAGGGTGACTTTACCTGATCGCCTATGGTTGCGGCAATTGGGGGCTTGGCTGAAGCCGACCTCGACATATCCCTGGAGGATGGCGGCACGAGCGACCGCTTCTGGCCGCCAACGGCCCTCTGCAGAGGCGGGCAGTGGCCTTTCGCCGACAGGCATTCCCAGACTGGTCCGACAGCCCGGTTGTGCAGCGTGAGCAATTTACTGATCAGATTTTCCCGATTGACACCATACAACCCTTCTCCCAAACTTCCCCGGTCACCGCCAACAACGGTGACCGGGCGTGGAAA
This sequence comes from Cupriavidus sp. USMAHM13, assembly GCF_001854285.1. Classification (NCBI taxonomy): domain Bacteria; kingdom Pseudomonadati; phylum Pseudomonadota; class Betaproteobacteria; order Burkholderiales; family Burkholderiaceae; genus Cupriavidus; species Cupriavidus sp. USMAHM13. The sequence goes on along the minus strand of NZ_CP017752.1, from coordinate 297,571 downwards.
CCCGAGATATCCAGACGGACTGCTACACTCGTAGCGATTTTGTGTCCGACGCGTTCGCGCGCGCCAGGATTTTCTACGGCGGGCCGGACGGGGCAGCCTTCGGGCTGGCCGATATCCTGGATCTCGGTTTCCACCCCCGTCGCGGGCCCGCCACCCTCACGTGGAAATGAGCGGCGGGTCTTTGATCTGATCCAGGAGGCCGCTATGACCAACAGCACGGCTCACTTCGAGCCAGATTCTCGTTCTACCCCGATGGCGCACCAATTCGCCATCACCCGCCAATCCCCCCTCATCGCCGACCTGATCGAGCTGACCTACCCCGCCAACACCAGCGCCAAGGACAGCCTCCGCGCCCAGGAACTCACTTACGAGCTTGGCTCCCTCAGCAACACCATCCTCGACGTGACCCAGCAGGGCTGCGTGGAGCTATGGCGCGTCAGCGCCGGCCTCGCGGCGGTGCTGCGCTTGCTGGAGGCCGATGAGGAGGCCGACATGGATACCGTGGGCATCCATTGCCTGTTGGCGCCGCTGAAGGCGCAGTTGGATGAGGCGGTCCGCCGTGTGCAAGAGATGATCTGACCGGCAAAGTGCGAGGGCCGCTTGCGGGCGGCCCTCGGGGGATCTTGGTGGCGCGGTGGGGGCGTCCGGTGGTTCAGATCCAGATGTCGTTGGCTGCCGTGCGCTCGCCGCCTTCGTCACCCGTATTCAGCACGCCGCGTGGTTCGATCAGCAGCAGCTTGACCTCGGCCGCGGCGTACGGTTTGTGTTCCACGCCTTTCGGTATCACTGCCATCTCCCCGGCGCGCAGCAGCAGGTTGCCGTCGCGCAGGTCGATGCGCAGTTCGCCTTCCAGCACGATGAAGGTTTCGTCGGTGTCGGCGTGCTGGTGCCAGACGAAGTCGCCTTCGATCTTCACGACCTTGAACTGGTAGTCGTTCATCTCGGCGACTACGCGTGGTTGCCAGTGCCCGTCGATGCGGCGGGCCTTGTCCAGCAGGGGGATGGCGATGCCTTGGCCGCGCGTGGCGGGGGCTTGGGTGCAGGTGTCGATGTTGGTGTCGGACATGGGCTTCTCCTTGGTGGGGGATGGATGAAGCCAAGGCTACGCCGGGGCGCGGCGCCGATCTTGAACGATCTTGCGTGGGCTCAGCGCCGGCGCGGCGCGCTGGCGATCTGCAGCCAGCGCGCGGGGGTGTGGCCGTAGGTCTTGCTGAAGTGGCGGGTCATGTGGCTCTGGTCGGCGAAGCCGGCGGATGCGGCCGCGTCGGCCAGGCTGAGGCCGTGCAGCATCAGCCGGCGCGCGGTGTCCATTGAACACCTTCATCCAGAACTTGGCGCCTTCGGTGGTCTCGATCCACAGGCCCAGGATGTCGCGCGTGCCGTCTGGCAGTACGCCCAAGGCCAGGTAGACGGTCTTGTTGCGCACCACCCCGTCCTCGCGCATCTTGACACGCAGTGCGTCGAAGAACACCACCGGGTACATCACCTCAAGCGGACGGGCCTGCCAGGCGGTCACCTCGTCCATGACCGCATCGGTCACCGAACTGATGAACTCCGGCGAGACCTCGGTGCCGTACTGTTCGGCCAGAAACGCCTGGATCTCGCGCACGGTCATGCCCCGGGCGTACATGGCGATGATCTTGTCGTCGAAGCCGGTGAAGCGCCGCTCGTGCTTGGGGATCAGGGTCGGGGCGAAGCTGCCGTCCCGATCGCGCGGGATATCCACCCGCAGCGGGCGATCGTCGGTCAGGACGGTCTTGGCGGTCTTGCCGTTGCGCTGATTGGCCGTGCCGGCCGGGCGCTCAGCGCCCGGCGGATAGCCCAGATGATGGCCAAGTTCGGCGCCCAGAGCTCGCTCGATCAGGGCCTTCTTGAACGCCATCGAGGCATCCTGAACCGCCTCGGCGGTCATCGGGCCCTTTACGAAATGGGCAATCAGGTCCTCGGGAATGCTCGGCAGCTCGCGCTCAGCAGCCTGGTTGGTCTTGGTTTTGCGTGGCATACATGCTCGTTAGCGACATGTTATGCCCTAAACACAAGATTTCTGACATGCCCGGCATCGATCATGATCCGGCGAACACAAGCCTTGGAAATCTCAATGCTGTGCCGCTCGCGCAGCGTCTCGGCCTCCAGGGCCGGGCCGAAGTCGGCGTAGCTGTCGCGGGTCAGCCCGCGCACGCGCGACTCTCCACTCGTTTCGGCACGCCCGTCACGATCGTCGCAACCGCGATGGCCAGTACGACGGCTGCCCCGACGAACACACCAGCCGCGCCGTTTGCATCAAACATGACGCCACCTGCCGCTGCGCCGGTCGCGATCGCGAGCTGCACGGCCGCAACGATCAGGCCGCCCGCGCTCTCGGCTTCATCGGGTACGGTGCGCGTGACCCATGTCGACCATGCGACCGGCACGCCGCCGAAAGCCATCCCCCAAAGCGCGACAAGCACCGCATCGATCATCGGCGCGCGGCCGAGCGCTACGAGCCCGATCCCGAGCACGACCATTAGCGCGGGCATTGCGATCAGCATGGGCCGCAGCCGGTGTTCAAGCACGCGGCCGGCGAGCGACGTGCCGACGAAGTTCGCGACGCCGTAGCCGAGCAGGATCGCCGATAGACCGTTTACGCCAACGCCCGCGACCTGTTCGAGGAACGGCCGCAGGTACGTGAAGAACGCAAAATGTCCCGTGAACACAAGCGTCGTCGCGAACATTCCGAGGCCGACGGTCGGCCGGCGCAGCACGTCGATCAGCGTGCGCAGGCGCGTCGTTCCACTCGGCGGCATCGACGGCAGCGTCGCGACCTGCGACAGAAACGCGACGCCGCCAAGCGTGGCTGCTAACAGGAACACGTTGCGCCAGCCGATCAGGTGGCCGAAGTAGCTGCCGAGCGGGGCAGCGGCGATCGTCGCAACGGCCACGCCGCTGAAGATAATCGACAGTGCGCGCGGCACCATCGCAGCAGGCACGAGCCGCATCGCGGTGGCCGTCGCCATCGTCCAGAAGCCTCCGAGCGCGATGCCAAGCACAACGCGGCCAATCAGAATCGCCATGAGGTTGGTCGCAAACGCAACCGCGAGATTCGACGCGACCAACAGCACCGAAAACGCGAGCAGCACGCTCCGCCGGTCGATCGTACGCGTCACGGCAGCGGTCAGCAGGCTCGCGACGAGCGCGACCATTGCGGTGGCCGTCACCGTCTGTCCGGCGACACCTTCGGTCACACCGAGGCTGCCAGCCATCGGTGTGAGCAGGCTCGCGGGCAGGAATTCGGCCGTGACGAGGCCGAACACGCCAAGCGACATTGCGAAGACCGCACCCCAGGCGGGTTCGCTGGGGGCCGCTAGCGGGGCGGCCTTGGAAATTCCGGGATTCATGCGTCGTTCCATGAGAGGAAAAATCGGGAAAAGTGCAATGACGGCATATCGTAAGCAGCGATGGCAAGACGGTATATGACATACAATCCGCAATCATTGATCAATCGTCCGGATCCAATGTCCGCTTCCCTTCCTGCTCCCGTTCCCGACGTGCGCGATCTCGTCAGCGAGCTGCTGCTGGGGATGCGCCTGAGCGGCGTCCAATATCGCCGCATCCAGGTCCCGCGCCCGTTCGGGTTGAGCTTCGGGCACGTCCCGGGACGCGCGCAGTTCCATTTCGTCGGGCGCGGGCCGGTCCTGCTGCGCGAAGCGGCTGGCGCAACGATGAGGCTTGAAACCGGTGACGCGATCCTGTTGCCGCACGGCAGCATGCACGCACTTGTGTCCGATCCAGACGCGCTGTGCCGTCCCATCGGTGCCTTCGAGACCGAGAAGATCTGCGACTCGATCGCGTCGGTCGGTACGCCACCGCCGTGCACGGGATCTGATCCGACGGTCGGCGACGCGCTGATCTTCAGCGCGTGCATGGAGTTTGATCTTGGCGGAATGCAGCCGCTCGTCGGCACGATGCCGGAGTTCATGCACGTCGGCACACTGCTCGCGCGCTACCCCGAAATCCGTCCGATGCTCGATGCGATGGAGCGCGAATCCTGCTCGGAGCGCGCAGGCTTCGCGGGGATCCTCGCGCGGCTCGCGGACGTAGTCGCCTCGTTCATCGTGCGCGGCTGGGTCGAGTGCGGCTGCGGCGACGCAACGGGCTGGGTGCAGGCGCTGCTCGACCCGAAGCTCGGCCGCGCGATCGTCGCGCTGCACCGCGATCCGGGCCAAAACTGGAGCGTCGCGGAATTGGCCGCCGAAGCGGGCGTGTCGCGTTCGGTGTTCGCCGAGCGATTTCTCGCGGCGACTGGGATGACGCCCGTGCGCTACCTGACCGAGCTGAGGATGCGGCTCGCCGCGCAATGGATCGCACGTGATCGCGAGGCGATCGAATCCGTTGCGTACCGGCTTGGCTACGGGTCGCTCGCCGCGTTCAGCCGCGCATTCAAGCGGGTGGTCGGGCGGCCACCGGGGGCGGTGCGTGCGGAGGCTGACGCGGCCTACGCCACGCGTGCCGTGCCGTAGGCCGGTCGGGCAGCCGTGCCACTGCAGCAGCCAGAGCAGCCAGCGGATACGGATGACGGCTGCGCGCCTCCGGCTCAGTGCCTGTTTTCGAGCCTGGAGCGGCGCTTGATGACGTGCCAACGGCTGTCGGATACTGACCGTCAGTCGCCATCTAAGGTGTCCGGCCAATCCGGTCGGAGTCAGCGAAAATGCCCGTCGCGCACCTTCTCCAGCGATGCCTTGTCGCCCGTCTCTGCTTCGATTTCTCCGATGCATACCCAACAATCGCCACTGCGACTCGCTGACAATCGGTCACCGTCTCGATTCAGCTCGCGCCCGCAAATCTGGCATTTCATGGTCAAACTCCCCTGGTGGGGACGCTTGGCTCCGATCGGTGGCGACCGGTCGGGTGCCGGCCGGGTTCGGCCACTAGCAGACATTGAAATGCTGATCTGCTACCGTAGACATTTCGCAGGAGGAAAGATGAATTTCTATGATGAAATTTCACCGTTATACCATCTGATTTATCCAAACTGGACGCGCAGTGTGGAGCTTCAAGGGAAGCAACTAGACGACATCATTCAGCAACATTGGCCTGGCAGTACGCGATTGCTTGATGTGTCTTGTGGCATTGGGACCCAGGCTCTGGGACTGGCTGAATTAGGTTACTCAATTAGTGCGTCAGACCTTTCGGAAAAAGAGATTGAGCGAGCAAAAAAAGAAGCTGAGCGGCGCAAACTAGCCATTCAGTTTTCTGTGGCTGACATGCTAAACGCTCATGCGCAACACGGGGCTGGATTCGATGTACTAATTTCATGCGACAACAGCGTTCCACATTTGCTGACAGACGATGATTTGCTTAGCGCATTTCGGCAATTCTTTGACTGTCTGAAGCCGGGGGGAGGGTGCCTAATCACTGTTAGAGACTACGAAAAAGAAGAGCGAGGCAAGAATCTGGTGAAGCACTACGGAGCTCGCATAGAGGATGGCAAACGCTATGTGCTATTTCAGGTCTGGGACTTCACTGGAGTCCACTATGACCTGGCGTTCTTCATCGTGGAAGAGGAACTGACAACCGGCATCATCCATACTCACGTTATGCGCTCAAGGTACTACGCTGTATCCGCAACTCGACTGTGTGAATTGATGTTGAATGCTGGCTTCGAAGACGTTCAGCGATTGGATGGGCAGTACTTTCAACCCGTCATTGTTGGTACAAAGCCATCGGAAGATTTGCTTGGGATTTGACTGACTGTTTAGGGTCGATCTGTATGAAATCCGTTAATTGTGGTGCCCCAGAAACGTCTCTGGTACGTACTTGGCTGGTCCACGTGATGCGTGCGTTGTGCGCGACCGCAAGTCTGCTAAGCTGCCAGGAGTTTCGTTCTCGTGGATCTTCATAATGCGTCGCGCATCGATTGCAATCCGGATATTTTTCGCGTTGTGCTTGCTCGGCGCAACGTTCAATCATCTCAGAACGATCGTGCAACATGGGTTGCTTTGGGATTACGGCTACGGAGCCACAATTTCCCCACTCAGTAAGGTCTACTGGGATACATTGGCAGTCCTCGATCCGTTGGCTGCCTTACTTTTATTTCTCAAACCACGAGCGGGTGTGTGGCTGACGGTACTCATAATCGTGAGCGACGTTCTGCACAACACCTATTACGTTGCCGTGCACAATCAGTGGTCCGCTTCGTTCTATCTAGCGCAAGTCGGATTTCTTGTTGTTGTGCTTTGTCTCGCGCCTGTTGCAGCGCGAGGCGTATCGCCGCGTAGCCGAGTGACGGCATTCAAGAATTCAACTGGTCTACGCTCCCGGGCGCACTAGCGTCCGACGACCGAGTCCGGCCAAGCTGCGACACCCAATCGGCAGCGATAGGTGGCTGAAACTCGACAAGTTTCAGCCATCCAAGCCGGAGCGCATCCGACAGCCTGTCGCCGCACCTTAACTCGTCGTCAGGATGATTTTCCCCACATTCCCCGCAGATTCCATGCGTCGATGGGCGTCGGCAGCTCGCGCCAGAGGAAACGTACTGTCGACAACGGGCTCGAGGCACCGGCCACCGGAAAAGCGGTTGAGCCAATGGTCACGGAAGCGCTGGACCATAGCGTGCTTTTCAGCCGGGGCGCGCGACTTCATGACCGTGCCGATAATCTGGATGTGGCGGTACAGAATAGTCTCCATGTCGACACTTACCTGCCCGCCCCCACCCAGAATCCCAACTTGCACAAGACGCCCCCCGTGCGCGAGGGAAGCGATATTGCGTGCAAAATACGGCTCCCCGATGAAATCAATCACAACGTCGACGCCCCGTCCACCCGTCTTCTGGGCCACGACAGCTGCAAAATCCTGCGTGCGGTAGTCGATCACATGGTCGGCGCCCAGTTGAACAACGCGTTCGTGCTTCGTTGCCTCGGCGGTCGCGAACACAGTCGCTCCGGTCGCGTATGCGAGCTGAACCGCGGCGGAACCCACGCCGCCCGCCGCCGCATGGATGAGCACGGAATCGCCTTGCTTAAGCCGTCCGAGATGCATCATCGCTTCATGCGCCGTGACGAACACTTCGGGGATGGCCGCCGCGTGCACGTAATCGAGCGGCTCCGGAATCGGCATCGCCATGCGCCAGTCGATGCGCGCTAGTTCAGCATACGCGCCGCCGCCGACGACACCCATCACACGGTCGCCGACCTTGTAGCCTTCGACCAATGCGCCTACTTCCAGCACCTCACCGGCGATTTCCAGCCCCATGATGGTCGAGTCTCCGAAATTCGGGCGGCCATAACCGCCGCGTCGATGCGTGAGGTCAGCGCGGTTCACGCCTGCTGCGTGTACACGGACCAGAAGATCGTCGGGGCGCAGCTCCGGGTCGGGAACGTTGGCGAGTTTGAGAACATCGGCGTCGCCGAATTCGTTGAAGGTGATGGCTTTCATGAATGCCTGTCCTTTTATGCCTGTACTTCGCCGAAGGTCGATTGCGCAACGGCAGAAGCCGAGATAGCGGCCGGAAAACCTGCGTAGAACGCGAGGTGGGTAATGGTTGCTGCGAGTTCCTCACGCGTGACGCGGTTACTCAGGGCACGTCGCAGGTGTGCGGGAAGTTCGTCGTGGTGGCCTCCCATAATCAATGCGGCGACGGTCACAAGGCTGCGATCGCGCGGCGAGAGCGCTGGGTCTGCCCAGACCTGCGGAAACAGCACGTCGTCGATGAGTGCAGCGAGCTTCGGCGTGAACGCACGCGCGGCTTCGCGCGGGCTGTCGAAATTGACCTTTGACATGATTGGGCGCTTCTCACACTTGGCTGATGAATTTGTTCGTGAGATAGAACTCGATACCTTCGGCGCCACCTTCGGAGCCGATTCCACTTTCCTTGAGCCCGCCGAACGGAAGCTCGGTGGACACGATGCGGTACTGGTTAATGCCGATCATGCCGGCTTCCAGCCCGTCGCCCACGTCGATGGCGGTGCGCGCATTGCTCGTGAACGCATAGGCCGAGAGGCCGTACGGCAGGCGGTTCGCTTCGGCGAGACCGTCTTCCAGTTCGTCGAAACGCATCAGCACCGCAATGGGACCGAACGGCTCCTCGTGCATCACGCGGGCGTCCATCGGCACGTCGGCGAGCACGGTCGGTTCGAAGAAGTAACCATCGCCCGCAATGCGCTTGCCGCCGGCGAGCACCTTCGCACCGCGCGCAATCGCATCGGCGACGAGTTCTTCCATCTTGGCAATCTGGCGCGCGTTCGCGAGCGGGCCGACCTGCGTGCCGGGCTGCATCCCGTCGCCCACCTTGAGCGCCTGGGTGGCCGACACGAAGTGGCCGACGAACTCGTCGTAGACCTCGCGCTGAATCAGGAAGCGAGTCGACGAGATGCAGACCTGGCCGGTGCCACGGAAGCGGTTCGCCGCGCCTTCGACTGCGGCCCGTTCGACGTCTGCGTCCTTGAACACGAGCACAGGGCCGTGGCCGCCAAGTTCGAGCGTAATCGGCTTGACGCCTTCGGCGGCACGCGCGGCAAGCAGTCGGCCGATGGGAACGGAGCCGGTGAATGTCACCTTGCGGATAACCGGCGACGCAATCAGCGTCTTCGACACCTCATCGGGCACGCCGAAGACCACCTGCAGCACGCCCTTGGGCAAACCTGCATCGTCGAGTGCGCGGGCGAGCGCGAGCGCAGTCGCGGGGCTTTCCTCGCCCGGCTTGATGATGACGCTACAACCGGCAGCCAGCGCTGCCGAGAGCTTCCGGGCAGGCGTGATAGCCGGGAAATTCCACGGCGTAAAGGCGGCCACCGGCCCGATGGCCTGCTTCTTCACCAGTTGTTGCACGCCAGGACGATTCGACGGGACAACGCGACCGTCGATACGACGCGCTTCTTCCGCGAACCATTCGAAGTACTCGGCAGCACGCAGCACTTCATCGCGGCTCTCGGCGAGCGGCTTTCCCTCTTCAAGCGTCAGCAGTTCCGCAATGCGAGCGGCGCGCTCGCGAATCAGGTCCGCGCCGCCTTTGAGAATACGTGCGCGTTCCGCCGGCACCGTATTGCGCCATACGTCGAACGCGCGCTTTGCCGTCCGCAGCGCATGGTCGAGGTCAGCCGCCGTTGCAAGCGGTACCCGGCCCAGTTCCTGCAGCGTAGCGGGATTGACGACCGGGGCAGTGCTGCGTTCGCTGGCAGCAATCCATTCTCCGTTGATGAAAAGATAGAGGGAGTCGTAATGAGCGTTCATTTTCCCAACCTCAATATAGTCAGTAAATCGAAGCAATCAGCTTTCATGCCCAGGCCGAGAACTGAGCTGGTCAGGCCCGGCGAAACTGGAGGAAGCGGCCTTGGCTTGCGGCTGTCAGTAAATGTCTGTCTGCGGAACGCAGTCTAAGCGGGAAGCCCGGCCGGTTTTAGCCTGGGTAGAAGGAATGACTCTTTCCGTGAGAGGGAAAATCCGTGCGCTCCGACCGGTTACGCTTACCAACACACAAGGCGGCGATCGCCTATGATGGCCGGACGCCCGCGCACCATGGCGCGTGGACCGCGCGGCGCGGGGCCGAGACGATGAATTCAGACGAGTGGGACAGGTGGGATGGATAAGTTATATACCATGTCGGTATTTGCAAAAGTCGTCGAAATGGGGAGCTTCACTGCGGTTGCGAACCACCTCGATACGACTGTGGGAAACATCTCTCGCGCCGTTGCGGTGCTTGAGGGGTCACTCGACACCCGGCTCATGCAACGCTCGACCCGCCGCCTCGTCATCACCGACGCAGGACGGCGGTTCTACGACCGATGCGTGAGCATCCTGGCCGACTTGGAGCATGCTGAGGCCGAGGCGCGCGACGCGCTGCTCGAGCCCCGCGGCACGCTGCGCGTCCACTCGGTCCCTGGACTAGGACGCAATCTGGTGACTCGCGCCGTCATGGCGTACCGCAAGTCGTATCCTGAGGTCTCGGTCGACCTTCTGCTGTCCCAGCGCATGCCGAATCTGCTCGAAGAACAACTCGACGTCGGAATCGTGATTACACGGGCGCTACCCGACTCCGGATACATCAGCCAGAACATCGGCGCCAGTCATTGCATTCTCGCGGCATCACCGGCCTATCTGTCTGCGCATCCAGCGCCAGAATGCCCAGAGGACCTCATCGACCACCAGTGCGTTCAACTCGGGACCGTCGACTACGCACCGGACGAGTGGCATCTCGAGAGTCCTGCCGGTAACGCGGTCTTTCGCGCTACGGGGCCGCACTTCAGCGTCAACGATATGGACTCGATGTCACAGGCGCTGCGTGACGGTGCGGGCATCGGCTTGCTCGCCGCGTTCTCGGCAATCGACGACCTGCGCAGCGGCGCGCTCGTTCGCGTGCTGCCGGAGTACCACACACATGTCCGCAATGTCTACGCCGTCTATCCGTCGCGCCAGTTCGTTGACGCGAAAATCAAGCGATTCGTCGAGACGTTGAAGGCCCATGTAGGAGAGCATCTAGACGCTTACGCGAGAGAACTCGACCTCGCTCCGGCCACGATTCCGCCCTCGGGTCGCTAGTTTCAGGTATGGCGAATCTGCGCGAAAGCCGCACATCGATTCGAAGCAGATGTGCAGCCCGATAACCAGGCGCCGATCGCCTTGGTGCGCCGAGTCGGACTCCAGAAGGAAGGACTTTCGTCGCGCTATCTTTGCAAGCTATCTTTGCATCAACGGTGAATGGCGAGATCACGAGCGACGAGCGTTGCTCCCCGACATGCCCATGCCCGCTGAGACCTTGACTTTGAATACACGCAGGTAGGTTCCTATACTGTGGCCGCAGTTCGCCAACTGGGGGGCTACTCAACCCAGGCACGCGCGCCGACGTTCTGGAATCGGCGTCGAAATGCCAATGGCGTCGATCCTACGATTTGCCGATACCGCTTGGCAAAGTTATTCGGCTCGTCGAATTCCGTGCGTTGCCCGATTTTGGCGGCGGAGGAGATACTGAAGTCCTAAGAGGCCAGTTGATAGAGCCTGCTCGCTACGTCTGAACACGTTCCGAGCCACCGAGTTTCAAGAATGCCTCGCAATGCCTGTGCGACGATCAGACACTGGCGGACCGCTGCTATGGTCGACCCGGGACACCGGAAGATGCAGCGTGATGAGCGTCGAGCCCGGCGCAGATTGGATCTCGAACGTGCCGCCCAATCGGCCAACGCGCGCCCGCATGCTCTGCATGCCGGTTCCCCGGTGTGCCGGATTCGCTTGCGCGGAGAAGCCTGTGCCGTTGTCATGGACTGTCATTCGCAGGCCCTGCTTGTCATAGCACACCCCAACGTCGACATGGCTTGCGCGGCTGTGCTTGAACACGTTGGTCAGCGCTTCCTGCAGGATGCGCATGATCTCCAGGCTCTTTGCCGCCGGCAGCATGCAGGCTTCGATACCGATTGGGTGCCAGCGGCATTCAATGCCCCGTGTCTCGAGCAGGCGCGTGAGGCGGTGGCGTAGCGGTGCGATCTGATCTGCCAGCGTGGTTTCGCCGTAGTGCTGGCTGGTGGCCGAATCGATGATGATGCGCAGATCGTCGCGCAACTCCTTCAGGATGGACAGGAATCGCTGGGGCGGAACCTCCTGCGGCGCGCGTTCCAGCGCCACGATGCTGCTGACCAGCGTGCCGCCCAGGCCGTCATGCAGGTCATGCGCAAGATTGAGCCGCTCGCCGAGGCGCGCGTTGGCAATCTCCAGCTCGTGCTGGCGGTGCAAGGTGCGTGTGAGTTCGGATCTCGCGTCTTCGATGCCTCGGGTCAGGTCCTTGTTGAACCCTTCGATGCGGCGCAGGTTTGTGACAAATTGCCGGCCAAGCACGAGCGCCATGCCAATCACCAGCACTTGCGACATCAGCGCCGTGTAGTAGGTGTTGTCGTGGAGGACCGTGAGAAAGGCGAGCAGGTCATGCACGCCCGCCGCCACGAAGACCAGCACGCAATAGGCGAGGATCCGGTGTTCAGTACGCCCGTATCGGAATGCAAAGACCACGAAGGCCAGGCTGACCGCAAAGAACTGGCCGGCCTGCGCGATAAACAGCAGCGATCGCACGTCGTCGATCCGCTGGTGTGGTGTGCAGATCAGTACGACGCTGGACAGGGCGACGAACAGCCACAGCCCACGTTCAGCGCGCGGCCAGCTCCGCTCACAGAAACGCAGGATAAAGAGGGTGTGCGCGGTGCAGTACACCGAGAACGCGACGGCGTTGGCGATCTCCCAGCCGTCGGTACTGCCAAACGGCCACGTGCTGGCCGCAATCTGGTTGTAGCCGACCGCCCACCACGCGAGCGTTGAGAAGGCAAACCAGCTATGGACGGTTTCCCGACGCCGCATCATCCACATCGCCAGGAAGAAGCAGCCCAGCGTGGCGTTGACCGCCAGGCTCACCAACTGAATGTCGAGCCGGAGCCAGCGTGCATCGTCAAAGCGGGCCCGCATCAGCGCGGGCGGCCCGAGTGCCGTGGGGCCAAGACCGGCCTGGTACATGGCCATGCCCGACACACGCACCAGCAGCGTATTGGTGCCTTGGTGCAGCAGGGCCGCCGGCAGCAGCAGATAGCGGGGAGTATTCCAGGCGCGCGTCAGCGGCTCGGCGAGATTCGTATCGCGATTGAGCAGCGTACCGTTCAGGTAGATCGCGCCTGCCATATTGAGATAGTCGAGCAGGGCCGCGACGGGCGTATCAGCGCGCGCTTGCTGCCAGCTCAGGCGATACCACACGACGCCGTCGAAACCAGGCCAGCGTGTCGCCCAGAAATCGGGCAGCTTGACGTCGACCCAGCCCGTGGCTGGTGGTTGATCCTGCTCGATGGGGAGGGCGGGTTGCGCGTCCAGTACGTGGGCGCGAACGGCCTGGACGCGGGAAAACGGCAGTTCCGTGGCGGGCGCAGCCGGTGCGGCAGCCCACGCGGAGGATGCGAGCATCCACGCGCAGACTAGGGCAGCCAACCATTCGAGCGCGCTTCGAAAATCGCTTGCGTGCGTGAATTGACGGCGAGCTTCTTGTAGATATTTCTGATGTGGCATCCGACCGTCAGCTTCGACAATGACAGGACATCGGCGATTTCGCGGTTGGTCAGCCCCTTGGACACCAGCGAGAGAATCTCGATTTCACGCCCGCTCAACGGTGACGCGCCACCTTCCCGCGATGCCGTGGGCGCTTGATTTGCCAGCAGCGTCCCCCCGGTACCGATCAGTTCAAGAATGCGCTTGGCGACAAACGGATCGATCGGTGCACCGCCGCGCAATGCGCTGCGGATCGACAGCGAGATCTCGGCGTCGTCGCGCTCCTTGAGCAGGTAGCCGGTCGCGCCGGCCTGCAGCGCGGTCACGACGACCTGTTCGGTATTCCACGTCGAGATTACCAGAATCGGCAGGGTTGCATCCCGCTGATGCAGCACGCGGATGAGGTCGACTCCGTTGCCGTCAGGCAGGCCCACGTCGACCAAGGCCATGGCGATCGGCTGGTCGGCAAGAAGCGCCTTGGCCTGCGCGATGCTGCCCGCAAACAGCAACGCCTCGGGCGTGTATCCGAGCACCATCAGCAGGTCGCGCAGGCGCGCCTGCATCAGCAGATCGTCTTCCACGATCAGCATTGGGGCGGGCAGCAGCGAGTCGTCGGCGTTCGGGGCGGTGTTGGTCATGGGCGAGGGTGGCGGTGTCCGCCGGGGCGGTTTCGTAGTGTTTGCTCACTTGCGCAGCGTGCGCGTGTGCCGGCGGCAGGCAGGCTTTGCCTTGCCCGGTAGCAGCATAGCCACGGGCGCTCGGGGTGCAATACCTCGTTTGTGGGATGGGCAGGGCGCCGGCCTGCCCGCCGGCCGAGCGCTGGCAGATCCCTACCGTTTTTTAGGTATTCGCCGCCAGGGTTCCGTGTCCTACCATCGGGGCGCGCATGACGTTCGGAGGCTGGCTCGAAAGCAGCGGTGCCATTTCAGCGTGCCCTTCACGAGGTACGGGAATACGCGACCCTGCCAACCGAGCGCGATGGCCGGGGATTGGGGTCAAGGGTCAGTGTGCTGCAAAAGGCATTGCTTGCTTCGGGAAGCGAGCCAGGCCGTTCTTGAAGAAGGGCGCAGGATCGAGGTCTCTGCACGCGCAATGGGGGAGCGGTACGCCGCTGGAATGAAAGCCGGAATACAACGAGCACGAGCCAATGAACCGCATCTATCGAGTCGTCCGGAATCCCATCTCGGGGCTTTCTCAAGCCGTTTCGGAAATCACCCGCTTACGCGGTCAAGGTGGACGCCGCCGTGGATGCGTTGACGGCCGGAGGCTTGCCGGCGCGCTGGCGATGACGCTTGCGTCCGGCGTGGCGCTGGCAGATGGGGCTGGAGGCGCCGGCCTGGCTGCGCTCCCCGGCGCGAGTGGCGGTGCTGGAACCGGAGCCGGTACGCTCGGAAACGGTGGCGGTGGCGGCTATATCTCTGTCTATCCGGCTAGCGGCGGCACGGCCGGAACGTTTGGCGGGACGGGGGGCGCAGGGGGATTCGATGCAGAATCGACTAACGGTACCAGTACGCCAGCACAGGACGGTACAGCAGGTGGCGTTTCAGTCGCGGCTTCTGGCAGCGGCAGCAATTCCAGCGCCATCGTCGGCGGCGGTGGTGGTGGCGGGGGAACCAGCGCGGCCTTCAGTGGTGGGACATCTGGGTCTGCAAGCGGCGGCGCCGGTGGCGTGGGCCTGTCGCTGAGCGGAACGGGCGGCACCTACTCGAACAACGCGGCAGGCTCGATTGTCGGCGGTGGAGGCGGCGGGGGCGGATTCAGTGTGAACAACAGCACGACGAGCGTGATCGCCAATGGTGGGGCGGGAGGCGCCGGCGTTGTCTGGACAGGCAGCAATCAGGCATTCAGCAACGCGGGCTCCATCGTGGGCGGCAGTGGTGGCGGCGGTGGGCTAGCCGAAAACAGGTCAACCCCGGTGGTCAATGCCAGCAACAACGGCGGGGATGCCGGCGCCGGCGTCATGGTTTCCGGTAGCAGCAATGCCCTGACGAATATAGGCGTGATCGCAGGGGGAAACGGCGGGGCTAGAGGGTCCGCATATTCTTCGGGGGGAGACGGCGCTGGAGGCGCCGGCGTCATCGGTGCGGGGCTCACGATCACCAACGGCGGCACGATCTCCGGCGGCATGTCGGGCGACGGTCAAACGCGGGCGGATGCCGTTACCTTCACCGGCGGCGCCAATTTCCTCACGCTGAACAGCGGTTCGGTGCTCAACGGCGTCGTGGATGTGACAAGCGGTGCTACCGCGACGATCACGGCAGGTGCCAGCGGTCTGAATATCACGGGCGGTGCATCCGGCGGTCTTGCGCTGATCGTGAACGGTGCGACCACGATCGATACCGGCACCAACGGACTCACCGTTTCTGGCGCCATCACCGGCAGCGCGGCGCTGACAACGACGGGGGGCAACCCGTTGACGCTTGGCACGGTCAATGTGGGTTCGCTGACCAGCAACGCACCGACCACGCTGACCGGCAATGTCACAACCGCCGGTGCGCAGACCTTCAACGAAAGCGTCATGCTGGGCCCGGCGTCGAGCATCACCTTGCAAAGCACTGGCGGCGGCGCGATTACCGCTGCCAATCTGGGGAACAGTCTTGCTGGCACGGTGAGCTTGATTGGCGGCGACACACAGTTGACCAACCACGGTGACACGACGCTGGGCACCCTGAGCACTGGCGCACTGACGGTCAACAGCAGCGGTGCGCTCAACCTGGGCACCGGTACCATTGCTGGCAATCTCATGGCGACCAGCAGCGGTGCCATGATCCAAACGGGTGCCCTGTCGGTCAGTGGCACCAGCGCGTTCAATGCGGGCAGCGGTGCGATCACCCTGAGCAATGCAGGTAATGCGTTCAATAGTCCGGTCAGTCTGACCGGCGGCGACACGCAACTGACCAACAACGTCGACACAACGCTGGGCACCGTGAACACCGGTGCGCTGACGGTCAACAGCAGCGGCGCGCTCAACCTGGGCACCGGTACCGTTGCCGGCAATCTCAATGCGTTCAGCAGCGGCGCCATGACCCAAACGGGCGCCTTGTCGGTCACTGGCACCAGCACGCTCAATGCGGGTAGCGGCACGATCACGCTGATCAATGCAGCGAACAGTCTTGCCGGCGCCGTGAGTCTGACAGGCGGCAACACGCAACTGACCAACCACGGTGACACGACGCTGGGCACCGTGAACACTGGCGCGCTGACGGTCAACAGCAGCGG
The DNA here is from genome assembly GCF_001854285.1 of Cupriavidus sp. USMAHM13. NCBI lineage: Bacteria > Pseudomonadati > Pseudomonadota > Betaproteobacteria > Burkholderiales > Burkholderiaceae > Cupriavidus > Cupriavidus sp. USMAHM13. The sequence continues at coordinate 281,371 of NZ_CP017752.1, read as the reverse complement.
CGCGCTCAACCTGGGTACTGGCAACGTTGCCGGCAATCTCAATGCGTTCAGCAGCGGTGCCATGACCCAAACGGGCGCCGTGTCGGTCAGTGGTATCAGCACGCTCAATGCGGGAAGCAACGCCATCACGCTGACCAATGCCAACAACGTCTTCACCGGCACGGTATCTGCGACAGGACAGGGCATAGCGCTGACTGCCTCCGGAAATCTCAGCATCGCCACGCTGACCGACGTCAACAACGGCAACGTCAACCTGAGTGCAACCGGTGCATTGACACTACCCACAAGCGGTGTCAACACGGGCACCGGCGATCTGACGCTGCATTCCGGCAGCACGTTGACGGCAAGCGGCAACCTGAGCGGCGGTGCGGTGGTGTTGTCCGCGGCGAATGGGATGACGCTGACCGGCACGGTTTCCGGCACCAGCGTGAATCTGTCTTCGTCGTCGGGTGCGGCGGTGCTGACGGGGACGCTGTCGGCCGGGAGTGGCGTCACGATCGGCGCAGGGACATTGCAGGTCGGCAATGGCAGTACGTCGGGCTCGATCACCGGCAACGTTGCAAACAGGGGCGCACTGGTGTTTGACCGCAGCGATGCCGTCGGATTCTCGGGCGTCGTCTCCGGGACGGGGTCGTTGACCCAACAGGGGGCGGGTACGTTGACGCTCAACAGCCTCAATACGTACTCCGGCACCACCACCATCAATGGCGGTACGCTGGCATTGGGCGCTGCGGGCAGCATTGCGGGCTCGAGCGGAGTTGTGAACAACGGCACGCTGGACATTTCCGCCGTGAGCGGCGGTGCGACGATCACCGCGCTTTCCGGCACCGGCGTGGTCAATCTCGGCAATCAGACGCTCACGCTGTCGAGCGCCAACGGCACGTTCAATGGTGGCATCAACGGTGCGGGTGGGTTGACGCTCGCGAGCGGTACCGAAACCCTGTCTGGCAACAACGCTTATCGCGGCACAACGACGATTCATGGCGGCACGCTAGCACTGGCGGGTGCGGGCAGCATCGCGAGTTCGAGCGGGGTGATCAACAACGGCACCCTGGATATCTCCAGCACGAGCAATGGCGCCACGATTACGAATCTTGCGGGCAACGGCACGGTCAACCTGGGCAGGCAGACGCTGACGCTATCGAATGCCAGCGGCACCTTCAACGGTAATCTTGCCGGTTCGGGCACGTTAGCCAAACAAGGGTCTGGCCTGCTGATCCTGAACGGCAACAGTTCAGCGTTCAGTGGGGCGACGCAGGTGGGGGCAGGCACGCTGGAGGTGGGCGATATCAATACGCCCACAGCCGTGCTGGGTGGCACGGTCAATGTCGGCGCGAATGGCACGTTGCGCGGCCATGGCACGGTGCTGGGCGATGTCACCAACGGTGGATCGGTTGCGCCGGGCGGCTCCATCGGCACGCTGAATGTGGGCGGCAACTACACGCAGGCGAGCACGGCAACGCTGACAGCCGAGGTCAGCCCGACGGCCGCTTCCCAGTTGCGGGTGGCAGGATCGGCCGCGCTTAACGGCACGTTGGCGATTGTCTACGCGCCGGGTACCTATGGGCCGACACAGTACACGCGTCCGGGCGCCTACGCGGGCACGCAATACACGCTGTTGACGGCCGCAAATGGGATCACCGGCACATTCCGCCAAGTGACCAGCGTTGGCGCACAAAACGTGGGCGTCCTGACGCCGTCGGTGGTCTACGGCGCGAACACAGTGCTGCTGACGTTGGCCGCCCCCGTGATCGCACCGACCAACACGAGCATCTACACCGCCGTCGGCACCGCTGCGATCCTGGGCGCGCAGGCGGACAATGCCGTGCTGCTCGACCGGCTCGACCGGCTCGACCGGCTCGACCGGCTCGATCGCGCATCGTCGGTTATTGCGGGGTCTTCGTCCGGCTGGGCAGTCGCCACCGGCAGCCATACCAAGGTGGGTGGATCGAGCGGGGCACCCGGCTTCCAATCCAACCGCTACGGCTTCCTGGCCGGGTTCGATCAACGCATGGGCGATAACACCGTGGGCGTGGCCGGCGGTTACGCACACACCGACATCAACGAAGCGACCACGGGCGACTCAGGGACCATCGATACGCTGCGTGCGGCGCTGTATGCAAGCCGCGCAGCGGGACCGGTGCAGCTTGCGGGAACCGTCGGCGCCGGGCTGGATTTCCTGTCGCAGAAGCGGCCGTTCGGCGCGCTGGGCACAGCCAAGGGCGACCATGTGGGGCAGGAGGTCACGGCAGGCGGCCAGGCAAGCCTGCCGATGCCGCTCGGCGGCGTGACCGTCACGCCGCGCGTTGGCGCACGCTTTGCATACTTCCACGCCAACGGGTTCGGCGAAAGCGGTGCGGGTGGGCAGAACCTGAACGTCGGCACCGACAACGTCCGCAGCTTGCAGCCGTATGTGGGCGTGACGTTCGACCGGACCTTTGGCGAGGTGCACCCGGTCGATGCACAGTTGCGGCTCAGCTATGCGCGCGAGGTGCTCGACGCCAACCGCGTGCTGAACGTGGCGTCGCAGGACGGCACGCTGTTCGCCGCACCGGGGACGAGCTTGCCTCGCAGCTATCTGACCACCGGCGTGAGCGTGAGCATGCAGACGACCAAGGCGTTGTCCGTCGCGTTGGGCTACAACGTGTTGTTCAATACCACGCATGTCTCGGCACAGGCGGCAAGCATCAAGCTCGGCTATCGGTTCTGATCTGGGGGGCGCTGCCACAAAGGCCCCTTGGTTTCACGACCAAGGGGCTTCTTGGCTTACCGTTCCAGCCACCACCAACGCTCGGCGCCGGCACATTCCCTTCGAAGTTTCCAGGCTACCGCCTGCTTCGCTCATCGCGTGCTGCGAGGGCGCACATGCGAGTAACGACTGCGGCAACCCGGTTGCTCCGGCCGAAGTCGCGGTGTGCGCTAACCACGAAAGTCTTGCGGTGGAGCAGAGGTTGATTGCGGTCTATTCGCAAGTTCTTGGGGGCCTTAAGATTGAAGCGGAGAACGTTCGCTCTATTTATCCTGCAGATGTGGGATGGCACCCCCCTATCTGAGCGACTAGTTGTGAAGCTTCAATACGTTGTATTCATGGTTCATCCGAACTGATTCTGGCCGGCCTCGGCCGACTGCTCTATCGGCAAGTCTCTATCGGCAAGTCCGGCGGCCTCTACGTGGAACTGCTGTGGCCGGAGCGTACGTGCTGTGCATAACAGAATCGACCGAGGGCCCTGCGTGAGGTCTTGCAGGGCGTCTTGCGGGAGGTGCATGAAGCTGTGGCTTAGGAGCGAACGAGATAGACCAGGTAGGCCGCCAGCATACTTCGGGATCATGGAATGGGCGACTCGTGCGTTTGAGCGCGGCTCAGCCGCTTGAGCGCCCGGAGCGACGCCTGCTCGGCTGCGGCGGCAGTACAGCGTCACGCAACATGAAGGGCTCAAGCTCGCGGATATCACGCTCACTGACGCCAGATTCGAGGAAAACCTCTCGCCAGCGTGACACGGTGTCCAGCAACTGCTCGGCCTCGGTGTATGCCTCAGCCGGCGTTAGCATGAACCGCCCTGCTTGCGAGAGCGCATTTGCCAAGCTCGGGTCCGTGCCCGCGTCGCCGACGATGAGCTGCTGGTAGGGAATTCCCTGTAGCTGCGGCTGGATGTCATAGACGGGCGACAGTCGCCAGCGATCGCCGCCGCTATGCAGGAACGCGTGATTCTTAGCGTGGTCGTCGGTATTCTCGATGAGGATGTTCAGGACCATCCGCCGGAACACCTCGCGACTGTCCTCGGCTGGCGTGGGTGAGAAGCGGCGGGCGAACTCGGCGATATCCGCATAAGCCATCTGGTCTTCTTGAATCCCTTCACCGAGCAGCATCGTCCGGGCACTGGCGAAGTGAATGCGGCTGCCGTCTGGCTCCCGGTCAAAGCGCTTCACCAGGAGGGTTTGACTGCGCCCCAATTGCAAATAGCGCGACTCCGGCGTCTCGATACCGCACAGGCGAGCCAGGCGTAACGAAGCATGCTCGATTGCGCAGAAGTCGACATCATCGCCTTCGGCGGGGAATTTCGCGATCCACGCAATACCGTCGTCTTCAATGACTGCCTTGGGGCGGGCTCCGCCGGCGGTGCCGCCCGGGCGAAGGAGGCGCCGAAGCCGATCGTCGATCGGCATCTGCAGTTCTACCGCGCGTGCGGCCTCGATGAGGCTCGGTAGATCCCCGCGGTGAAAGACCGGCGCGTGATTGACCTGGTAGACCCCATCCGACTCTGAGAAGCCAAGGGCACCGATCCGGTCCTCCCCTGCGAGAGCGAGATAGTCGATCGCGGCCCGCCGCCGGGGGTTGTACACCCGGTCGATGACGCGGCGCCCCCATCGATCCGGTCCGGCGTCCTCGAAAATCGGATGCAGTTCCAAGCTGGCAGGCGCGGTGTACTGGCCAGGGCGCAGTGGAAGGTCGGGGCAGAGAGCGGTAGCATCCTGCCGGCTCAAATACTCGGGCGCATAGGAGAAGAGACATTGCCGCCCACCGATCAGATCCAGGCGGCCGCACAGGCGCGGCTCGTGGCCCTCGGGCGGATAGAGCCAGACATACAGGTGGTCACTCATGGCTTCGTCCACTTGGCTTGCGACTTGACCGCCGGCCGCTGCAGGCGCGAGAGCTCCAGGTCGAGCGCCACATCATCGGCGGCAGGGTTGGCGATCTCTGGAAGCCACTTCAAGCGGCCGACCAGCCAGAGCGCCATCGCATAGACAGCCACCGACACTGAAGGATCGCCTTGCTCCATCTTCCGGAGCGTGGGAACCGAGACTTGCATCCGCTCTGCAAAGGCGGCCATTGTCTCCTTGCGGCGCTTCCTGGCGACCTGAAGGTTGAGGCCGAGCTGAACCAGCGAGCGGCTGACCGGTCCAGGAAGGGTCGTGACGGCATTGGCTTTTCGAGGCATGATGCAAGAAATAATATCTATCTTGCTCAAAAACGGAAACTATTATTTGCTTTTTTTGCCATGGGGTGCGATCCATCAGGGGGGGCAGGACACTCTACACGTGCCCCGCAAGACGCACGGGACGGGTGGATAATGCGACGGGCCACCGTCCCGGCCATCGATCCGCGCCAGCTGGGTTTGCCCTCTCCTGCCAGAGTCGCGCTGGCGCACGCCGGCCGATTACAGGCCAGTGCCATCGCCGCGATAGAGGGTCGGGCCTCCCGGCCTGGCACGCCCGATACGGTTCTCGTCCGTATCGAAGGCAGCATGGCGACTTACCGCTGCCCGCATTCGATTCGCTTCGGATCGGTGATCAGGGCGGGACGCGCTCATCCCATTGTTGGGCGTCACCTGGGGCATGTGGGTACTGGCTCACATTCCGCCATATCTGGAAATCTCGGCCTGGGAACTCAGAGAGGTGAATGTGGCACTTTGGTGTTTCATCTGATATCTACATTGTAGATACATCGTCTTGATGCTCGGAGTATACGTATCTACAATGGATCTACACATGGGAGTGTAGCGATGGAACTGTCGATTCAGAAATGGGGTAACAGCGCGGCCGTGCGCCTGCCCACGACCTTGCTTGAACAACTCAAGGTGGCGTTGGGCGACAAACTGTCCGTGGAGGTGCGTCCGGATGGTGTCATGCTTAAACCAGCCAGGCACAAGTATTCACTCGATGAACTGCTTGCGCAGTGCGACTCCAAGGCGCCGACGCCTGACGGGCTGGATGATTGGAGCGGGGCTAAGCCGGTTGGGCGCGAAGTATGGTGAGGCGCGCGAAGTTCGACCGGGGCGACATTGTGCGGGTGAGCCTGAACCCAACGGAGGGGCGTGAGCAGCAAGGGGATTTCCGTCCCGCGCTCGTGCTGTCACCGGCAGCATTCAACGCTCTGGGTGTTGCCCTGGTGGCACCGATTACGCAGGGCGGCGATTTCGCTCGATTCGCCGGATTTGCCGTACCGTTGTCCGGGGCGGGCACGGAGACCCAAGGCGTCGCGCTGGTGAACATGGTGCGCACTCTGGATCTTGAAGCTTGCGGTGCGAGGAAGATTGAACGGGCACCTGCCGAGGTCGTGGAAGATGCGCTCGCCCGTCTTCAAACCATCCTGGAATAGCGCCATTCCCTGTGGCATCCATTGCCTGCTGGCGCCGCTGAAGGCGCAGTTGGATGAGGCGGTCCGCCGCGTGCAAGAGATGATCTGACCGGCAAGGCGCGAGGGCCGCTTGCGTGCGGCCCTAGTGGGATCTTGGTGGCGGGGCGGGGGCGTCCAGTGGTTCAGATCCAGATGTCGTTGGCTGCCGTGCGCTCGCCGCCTTCGTCACCCGTATTCAGCACGCCGCGCGGTTCGATCAGCAACAGCTTGACCTCGGCCGCGGCGTACGGTTTGTGTTCCACACCTTTCGGTATCACGGCCATCTCACCGGCGCGCAGCAGCAGGTTGCCGTCGCGCAGGTCGATGCGCAGTTCGCCTTCCAGCACGATGAAGGTTTCGTCGGTGTCGGCGTGCTGGTGCCAGACGAAGTCGCCTTCGATCTTCACGACCTTGAACTGGTAGTCATTCATCTCGGCGACTACGCGCGGTTGCCAGTGCCCGTCGATGCGGCGGGCCTTGTCCAGCAGGGGGATGGCGATGCCTTGGCCGCGCGTGGCGGGGGCTTGGGTGCAGGTGTCGATGTTGGTGTCGGACATGGGCTTCTCCTTGGTGGGGGATGGATGAAGCCAAGGCTACGCCGGGGCGTGGCGCCGGTCTTGAACGATCTTGCGTGGGCTCAGCGCCGGCGCGGCGCGCTGGCGATCTGCAGCCAGCGCGCGGGGGTGTGGCCGTAGGTCTTGCTGAAGTGGCGGGTCATGTGGCTCTGGTCGGCGAAGCCGGCGGATGCGGCCGCGTCGGCCAGGCTGAGGCCGTGCAGCATCAGCCGGCGTGCGGTGTCCAGGCGGCGCATGACCAGGTAGCGGTAGGGGGTGGTGCCGTAGAAGGTGCGGAAGTCGCGGCACAGGCTCCAGCGGTCGCGGCCGGTGGCGTGTTCCAGTTCTTCCAGTGTGACGACGCGGTGCGCTTGCGCGTGCAGGTACTCGCGCGCACGCCGGGCGCTGGGGAAGTCGCCGGCGGCGCGCATCGGGCGCTGGCCGGACACGGCGGCGAGCGCGTGGGCCAATTCGGCCAGGGCGTCGCTTTGCTCCAGGGGTTCGAGAGGGTAGGTGACTTGCTGGAGCAGGGTGTCGGTGGCGGCCCGCAGGCGGACGTCGGTGCTGATGCCGCCTTCGATGAAGGGCAGGGCCGTGCCGCCCAGCACGTCCTGGAACAGCGCGGGCTCGACGTAGATCATGCGGTAGCGGAAGCCGGCGTCGGTGCCGGCCTGCCCGTCGTGCGCTTCGTCGGGATGCAGCACCAGGGTCTGGCCGGGCAGGCTGTGGCGCATGCCACGCCGGTACTGGAAGCTCTGCACCCCGGCCAGGGTGCGGCCGATGGCGTAGGTGTCGTGCCGGTGCATGGCGTAGGCCTTGCCGTGGAAGAAGGCTTCGATGCGTTCCACGCCGGCGATGGGGGCGGCGCGGTGGACCCAGTCGGGGCGGGGATGCGCTTGGCTGGCGGTCATGGTGGCGGGCTTGGCCGTGGGGAGGCTGGCGGCGATGGGGCATGGTAGCGCACTGGCTGGCGCATTGTGCCGGGCGGGGGGGCGGGCTGTACCCGGAGCAACGCTAGGGCATCGTCGCGAGCCGCTCGGAGACGGTCGAGAGCGCATCGCGGAACAACCCATGCCATCGATCCGACGGCACCTGATCCAAGGGGTGCCAGAAGAAGCGGAAGTCATGGCCGCCATCGTCCTGCGTGTGATGCACCCAGGTGTCCGGCAGCGGATGGGCGACCTGGCAGAGGTGAAGCGACCAGACCTGGCCTTCATAGCCGGATTCCCACAGGCCCAGGTCGACCGCTGCCACGCCTTCAATGCCGGACTCCTCGTGCAACTCGCGGACGGCGGCATCCGCCGGGTGTTCGCCGGCCTCGATCGTGCCCTTGATCAGTTGCATGCCCGCCAGCGGATGTTCGAATGCGAGGATTTCGAGGTGGTTCTGCACGGCTCTCAGTACGACGGGGCAGGCTTTGGTGGGTGTCATGTCGGAATGGCTGCGGGAAGTTCGGGGGGGGCGATGGCGTGCATGATCGGTGCAGCCTGGCTGCGCCGCGCCCGAATGCCGATCAGTTCGCCCGATGGGCATAAGCCGATGCGCGTGAGCGCCATCACCGCCTTTCTATTGGCTCAGAGCCAAGGCAACACGGATGGGGGCATCGCGGATGGATGGAGATGCCGGCAGTGTTGAGGTACTCAAGCACCTTCGGCCTCAGTTCGGCACTACGCAGATGGGCAGAGTCGATGGCCCGGTCCACGATGCCAGGCTTCTCCATCTCCTCTTCCGTGATGCCGAGATCTCGGAGGAGGCCAAGAAACGTGGCCAGCCTCGCCTCGGCCAGCTTGTGCGGTACCCCGGCTTCCGTGTTGGCTTGTACCTCGGCATGGATTTCGCCGCCATTCGGATAGCGCTCGCGCTGATCTGCGCGCCATTCTGCGAGCCGCAGTACCTCCGTGCCAGACAACTGCGATCGGCCGGGCTCGAATTTGGGCTCGAAGTCAAGATTTCCCGGAGTGCATGCCATTGAGGCCGTGGCGGCGGTTGCGAGCTGAGCGAGTGCTAGGGCTTTCTTCATCAGGGCCTCCAGACCGGGACGCACTAATGAATCAAGAACGACAAAGAGAATCAATCGGACCCGTCTGAATATGCCGCGAAATTGTCAATGGCTTCCGGGCAGGGCGGCGCGCCGTTGGGAGCCTATGGGTCAGCCTTCCGGACATTCCGTCGCGACTGTCATTTCAACTGTCTTCAGCATCGATTCACAACTCGGGATGTACTGCACGTCTCGATTGTTGACCGTGCCGAAGTGATCGCGGCGTACCCGTAGCATCACAACCGCGTATTCGGTAGCAAAGGCCGGACAGGTTTTAGTGAAGCGCTGGAAGTCACCTTCGGGTCCGTTACCGATAATGCTGGTATGCAGGTCCTCCGTACCTTCAGTGAAAACGTCCAGCCTGCAATGCTGTGGTGTCTTGGTGTACTGCTCGTACAGCCGGCCAAGCCAAGGTGATGCGCGTAACGAGTCGTGGGATGCCTGGAACAACCCAGCCTCTGCATTCGAGGGCGTTGGCATTTCGCGCTTGTGCGTATCTACGCCGTCGGTGGTATTGCCAGAGCTCTCCCGCATGCCGAGGCCGATTGTCATTGTGTAGGCCACGCGCAAGCGCGTCAGCTCATCGGTGCCGCCAAGCCCATACCATGCCAGTGCGTCGCGATCGTCTCCGCCGACGGGCTGTCCCATCACCTTGGATGCTGTATCGCTGTGCCGGACAGTTTCGCAGACGGACTTCGCATAGACCAATGCGACTCCCTTGATGTAGCCGATCGGTGCATCTCCGCGCCCTTTCCAGCGCGTGGTAGCACAGGCGCTATGTTCGGCGATATCAGCTACCTTGGCTTCCAGCGAATTGAGGGGCGCTGCAGGTGGACGATCGTTGCGCCGGCCCGCTTGAGGTGGGGGGACCTCCTCCTTGTGCCACGGCCAACATCCGGACAGGAGAACGGTGGCGAGAATGAAGGAAGCCGACGAGGCGAGCTTGTGCATACGAGCGGAATCACGCGGGAATCAACTGCTTGCAGAGGAATGCATGGGTTTCCGGTTGATCGAAGAACTGCGTATGCCAGACCTTGCCCTGCTTTTCCGTTGGCGTTCCAAACGCAAGGATGCTGGTTGACTCGATAGCGGGGTGGGGAGAGGCCACGCCGTCATACGGCACAACGAGGTCGTTGTCGACTGCCATGAGGAGCCTGTCGAGCAGGACACCTGTCTCCAGCAGGACGGACTTGGAGCAATCAAAATCCGCACGCACGCCGAAGACGCCATCCGCTGACATCAGTGTTCCGATGTCATTCAGGTCCTTGACAAGGTCGGAGGTCGTGGCGAGTTGGCGAATGCTGGGAAGGTCGAACGCTGCCGCCACGAGAGCTCTTGCCAGACCGATGACAACGCCGAGCGCGAAGCATGGCGAACGCGTTGCGATCAGCGCCGCGATATTCAAGAAATCCTTGATCTTGTCGGGGTCCGCGAGGGGGGAGCCTTGATTGGCCGCCGCAACGAAGATGACTTTTCCCACCGAGCTGATTCTGCCGGTACGGTCGCTTGCAATCTCGTTCAACTCCTCGCTATCGAGGGTCGCGTCGCCCGGGTTCGCGAGCAGCGAGCGGACGATCAAGCCTCCGCGACTATGGCAGACGATGTCCACCGCCCAGTCAGCGTCGGTTGGAATCCGGGACAACAACTCTCGGGCGTTCTCCAGCGGCGTCTTGCTGATCGTCCAGTGGTCGTATGCAAAAACATTCCCGTTGTAGGCCGTTCGCAAGCGCTCCATTCACCACGCGCCGGCACTCCCCGCAGCGTCTCACCCCACTCAGGCCGCCAGCGACCCAACGTCGTAATGGAGCAGATACCCGCTACCATCGCGCTGCACCGAAGCAGCACTGGGAAGATTGGAGTGCATGCCGGTGATGGACAGCTTGTCGTTCGAAGCCGTCCGGTGCGCTGGTGTAGACGGAGATGGCATCGTCGCGCCGGAAGGCGAGTTCGATCTCGTGCACGAGCAGTTGCTGCACGTTGGGCGGGCTGCGCAAGGCCGGCGCGGCGATTGCCCGCCGCCCGCCCTCATTCCGCCAGCGCTTCCAGCACCTCGCCGGACTGCCGCACCCGGCCCAGCCGCGGGAAGATGAAGTCCAGCGATGCCTGGTGCTGCTCCGTCGCGGCGCAGCTCATGGCGTCTTCGACCAGCACCAGCGAGTAGCCGAGTTCGTACGCGGCGCGGGCCGTCGACTCGACGCCGATATTGGTCGAGATCCCGCCGAGCACGATGGTCTGGATGCCACGGCGCCGCAGTTGCAGGTCGAGCTCGGTGCCGTGGAAGGCGTTCCACTGGCGCTTCGTGATCTGGATGTCGCGCGCTTCCGGCGCGAGTTCGGCGGGGTAGTCCCACCAGTTCGCCGGCAGGCCGCCGGGGGGCAGCGGCGTGGGCTGGTCGATGGGCTGCTTGAGCGCGTCGCCGAAGTCTGCGCTCCAGCCGACCCGGACCAGCACGACGGGCGCGTTCACTGCGCGGAAGCGCCTGGCCAGCGTGGCCGCGGTGGCGACGACGGCACTGCCGGGGCGCGGCGCCTTGCCGAAGCCAAGGATGCCTTGCTGGAGATCGATCAGGACGAGGGCGGTGGTGTTGGGGTCGAGTTTCGGCAGCACGATGCGGCTCCGTGAAGGGGGAGAAGGCGCCTGGCGTGGCGCCTGGGTGGGGATGGCTTGCTGGTATATTGTGAGGGTGTGCTCACAAATAGTATATGAGGATGAACTCACAAAAGTCAACGCAGAAGCCAACGCCGCTACCGGGTGAGCCCAAGGCGCCGCGCCGCGCGCGCGGCCATGCGCGCGTCGCCACCTTGCTGGAAGCCGCCAGCGCCGAGTTTGCCGACAAGGGGTTCGAGGCCACGACGATGACGGCGATCGCCGCGCGCGCGCAGTCGTCGATCGGTTCGCTCTACCAGTTCTTCCCGACCAAGGAGCAGGTCGCCGCGACACTGCTGGAGCAGTACGTGGGCGAGCTGGAAGCGGTGCTCGACAGGTTGCGCGAGGAGGTGCCGTCGCTCGACGTGGCCATCGTGGCGGGGCGGCTGGCGACGCTGTTCCTGGCCTTCCGCGCCACGCATCCGGCCTTCGTGGCGCTGGCCGATGTGCCGGCCCTCGTTTCGGCCGAGGCGACGGGCGCGGCCGGCGTACGCGAGCGCATGCGCGGCGGCATCGCCGCGGTGCTGGCGGCCCTCGCGCCGGGTTTGCCGGCGCCGGAGGCCTGGTTGCGCGCGGTGATCGTCCAGCACCTGATGAAGGCGGCCGTCACGTTGGGACTGGATGCGACGGTGGATGATCCCGGCGCGGCGCTGGCCGAGTTCCAGCGCGTGGTCCAGGGCTACCTGGAGGATGCGATGGCGGCCGGCCGCGCCGCGCAGGCCGGCGCCGCGCGGCGCGGCGCGGCATCCAAGGGGCGCACCGCGTCAGGGGGTGGCGCGAGGCGCCAGGGCAAGTCGGGCGAGTCGGCTTGAAGATAGCGTTGGGGCCGTGCTGTGGCCTTCGGCGCCATCCACGTGCGACGCCGTGCGGCAGCTATGCGTGGCACGGACCTGAGTGCCACGTCGCCCATGGCCGGCTTCAGCGCGAGATGGCCGCGTAGATGGCCTGGATCGCCGCGATGAAGGTTGTCTCGGATTCCAACGACCGGTTGTTGGCCGCCGCGTTGGCCGCCACGCTTCCTGTTTCCGCCGTGGCGGCGCGCGGGGCCGAATCCGGGCTCGACGAGAACTTCACCACCGTCAGTTCCCGCTTCGGGTTGATGTAGATCTTCTGCCCGAAGCGCCCGCCGGCCTCGACCGAGCCGTCGCCGTCATTGACCTGGTACCAGTAGTCGCCATAGGTGTAGCCGGGCCGGCCGGCCGCGAGACGGCCTTTGGCGAAGCCCGCCTGGTTGGCGCGCGGCCGCAGGGCGCGGCGCACGGCGGCCACCGGCAGGCCCGCGCCGGCATCGCCGGCCTCGGCGCGGCGCACGGCTTCGGCGAAACGGGCCGCGTCGCGCAGCGTCGTGCTGAGGCCGCCGCTGGCCATCTCCGTGCCCAGCGGATCGATCTGGATATAGGCGTCGTCTTCCGCCAGCCTGGACCAGATCCGTTCCTGCGCAAGCTCCGCCCACGATTGCCCGGCGATGCGGCGCAGCGCCCAGGCGACGGCTTCCGGCGATCCGTTCTGGTAGAACCAGTAGTCCGGCGCGGCAGGCGCCTGGGCAGCCGAGACCGTCTTGAGGAACGCGTAGATATTGTCCGGCGCGCCGGCGCGGCGCGGGATCAGCCCGACCGCGCCAAACAGCCCCAGGTCGGGCGGAAGCTCCGGCGCGTAGGCGACCGCCACTTCCATGTCGAGGTTCTTCTGCAGCGTCGCGTCGCCGAAGGGGGTGCCGGCCAGCTCGGGCACGTAGGCGGACAGCCTGGCGTTCGGGTCGAGCCTGCCGTCGACCATCAGCATGGCCGCCATCAGGCCCGTGACCGACTTGGTCATGGAAGCCCAGATGTGCGGCTGCGCCGGTCCGAAACCTTCCAGGTAGCGCTCGAAGACGATGCGGCCCTGGTGCAGCACGATGAAGCCATCGGTGTGAGTGTCGCGGAGGTAGTCGGCCAGTTTCACCGGCTGCCCGTCCAGCGGGAATTGCAGATCGTCGAGATCACGCGCGGGACGCTCCGGCAGCGGCATGGGCGTGCGGGCATGCCGGAGTCCCGCGGTCGGCGAGGTTTCGCGGGCATGGCGGAAGGACCAGCGCAGATAGGGCGGCAGGAAGGCGTTGGCCTTGTTCACGCGCATCGGCGGAGGAGGAGGAAAGCCCTGCATGACGCTGCCCGCCTGCGGGCCGATCCCATTACCGGCAGCGGCAGCGGGATCGGGGGCCGGCGACTGCGCCACCGCCGCCCCGCCAAGCGCCATCAGGAATGCCATCGCGGCCGCTGCCCGGTCCTTGCGCGGCCGATGCGCGCGGCGGCGGGATGTCTTTTCCTTCTCCATGCGTTGTCTCCTCCTGTGCCAAGGACGCTCAGGAGTGTGGGGGGGCGGGGATCGGTTCCGGCAATGCGCTCCTGGGCATCGGGCCATAACCGGCGGGAATCCCTTCGCCCGCTTCTCCCTCAACGCGTCGTTGCGGCAAGCGACAGCGGCGCCATGGCGAGCGGTACCGACGCCAGCAGGTGCTCGCGCGAGACCCCATCGCGCGCCTGCACCGAGATGCCGTGCAACTGCACCGCATAGAAATCGCCCAGGGCGCGCACAGGGGTATCCGGCTTGAGCTGGCCTTCCTTCACGCCGCGCTGCAGGCGCTCGATCACGGACTTGGTGCGCTGGCGGCGGTGCGCCACCAGCCAGTCCTGCACGCCATCGTTCTGCGCCGAGCAGTTGGTGGCCGCGGATACCACCATGCAGCCATGCGGCAGGTCGCGCTTGGTGTAGAGCTGGATGGCATCGCGCAGCATCCGCTCGATGGCGGCGTGTACCTCCGTTTCCTCGCGCAGGGCGCGATCGGCAAAGCCGCCTTCGCCGGCTTCGTACAGCGCGACGGCTTCGCGGAACAGGGCTTCCTTGCTGCCGAACGCCGCGTAGATGCGCGCGGACGCGATGCCTAGCGCTTCGACCAGGTCCGACATCGACGTGCCTTCGTAACCGCGCCGCCAGAACGCCAGCATCGCCTGTCTCAGCGCCTCGTCCCGGTCGAATTCCCTCGGCCTGCCTGCCATCTTCCCGTCTCGCTCAAATGTCCGTGGGCGGAATTTTATCGCGCACCGAAGTTGACCGGCGCCATCCTCGCCGTCTATTATTTGTCGATCGACAAAGAATTAACGACGACACAAGGAAGGTGGCACGTATGAAGACCATGAAAGGACCCAGCCTGCATCTCGCCCAGTTCAGCGATGACGTTGCGCCGTTCGACACGCTGGACGGCATGGCCGGCTGGGCGGCGCGCACGGGTTTCAAGGCCCTGCAGATTCCGGCATGGGACACGCGGCTGTTCGATGTGGAGACGGCGGCGCACAGCCAGGATTACTGCGACGAGATCCGGGGAACCCTTGCCGCGCATGGCCTGCAGGTCAGCGAATTGACGACGCATATCTTCGGGCAGCTCGTCGCGGTGCATCCCGCCTACGACGCGATGTGCGACAACTTCGCGCCGCAGGCCGTGCAAGGCAATCCGGCGGCGCGCACGGCCTGGGCGCTGGAGCGGCTGGCGCTGGCGGCGAAGGCGTCGCGGCGCCTGGGACTGACGGACATGGGGACGTTCTCCGGCGCGTTCGCCTGGCCCTACCTGTTCCCCTTCCCGCAACGCCCGGCCGGGCTGATCGAGGCTGCGTTCGATGAACTGGCGCGGCGCTGGCGGCCGATCCTCGACCTCTGCGACGAGCAGGGCGTGAACCTCTGCTACGAGATCCATCCCAGCGAAGACCTGCACGACGGGGCGACCTTCGAGCGCTTCCATGAACTGGTGGGTGGGCACGTGCGCTGCAAGATCCTGTTCGATCCCAGCCATTTCGTGCTGCAACAGCTCGACTATCTCGCCTACCTGGACCTCTACCACGAGCACATCCGCATGTTTCATGTGAAGGACGCCGAGTTCCGGCCGAGCGGCCGGCAGGGCATCTACGGCGGCTATACGTCGTGGCTGGAGCGCGCCGGACGCTTCCGCTCGCTCGGCGACGGCCAGGTCGATTTCAAGGCGATCTTCGCCAAGCTCGCGCAGTACGACTACGACGGCTGGGCCACGCTGGAATGGGAGTGCTGCCTGAAGGACCAGGAGGATGGCGCGCGCGAGGGCGTCGACTTCATCAACCGGCACATCATCCGCGTGACCGAACGCATCTTCGACGACTTCGCCGGCGCCGCCGTCGACCGGCGGCAGATCCACGCCATGCTCGGCATCGCGCAGGAGCGGGAGCCCGCGATCCTGTGATCCCACCGTCCCGCTTTCCTATCGAGACCTTTTCAGCGACCTTCACCGAGACCTTCACCGAGACCCGCGATGTCAGCCATGCCCCGTTTTGCCCCCCGTTCCGATTCCGGCCATGAATTCGCCCACGACTACGTGCGGCTCGACGGACAGCGCATCCATGTGGTGAGCGCCGGCAGCGGCCACCCGGTGCTGCTGATTCCGGGCTGGCCGCAGACGTGGTACGCCTGGCGCCACGTGATGCAGGCACTGGCTGCGCACGGTTTCCAGGCCATTGCCGTCGACCCGCCCGGCACCGGATTCTCCGACCGGCCCGACACCGGCTACGACACCGGCGCCACCGCCGCCATGCTGCACCGCGTGATGACCCACCTGGGCCACGCCACCTACCAGGTGGCGGGACATGACGTGGGCATGTGGGTGGCCTATGCGCTGGCGAGCGACCATCCCGGCGTGGTGCGCCGCCTGGCCCTGACCGAGGCCGTGATTCCCGGCCTGGCACCCGCGCCGTCGATCTTCGCGCCGCCGGGCGAGAACATCTTCCTGTGGCATTTCATGTTCAACCAGCTGGCCGACCTGCCCGAGACGCTGATCGCCGGGCGCGAGCGGGCCTACCTGGACTTCATGTTCCAGCGCTGGTCGTGGCGGCGCGATCGCGTGGCGGTCGATACCTATATCGATGCCTATGCCTCGCCGGGCGGCCTGCGCGGCGGTTTCGCCTACTACCGCGCGATTCCCGAGACCATCCGGCAGAACCAGCAGCGCGCGCAGCGCAAGCTCGCCATGCCGGTGCTGGCCATCGGCGCGGAGCACGCCACGCGCGACGCGCCGCTGCTCACCCTGCGCGATAACGCCGATGACTTGCAGGGGGTGGTGATCCCCGACTGCGGGCACTTCATCATGGAGGAGGCAGCCGACGCCTTCATCGGGCACCTGCTGCCCTTCCTCCAAGGCGGGGTGTGACCATGCCGCTCGATGCCGGGATAGAAGGCCTGCTGCGCCAGTGGGCGGCGGCAGGCGAGAGCGCGGCGCCGGCGGATATCGCGCGCCTGCGCGCCGATACCGATGCCGGCCTGCGCCAGTTGCACGGGCCGCAGGCGAGCGTCGAGCGCGTGGCGGTGTTCGAGGTGCCGGCGCGGGACGGGGCCACGCTGCGCGTGCACGGCTATTGGCCCGAGGCCTGCATGGCGCGCGGCATGGCGCAGCCGGCGCTGGTGTTCGCGCACGGCGGCGGCTGGTGCCTCGGCTCGGCCGAGGTCTACGACAACCCCTGCCGCGAGCTGGCCAACGCGACCGCCAGCGTGGTGCTGTCGGTGGACTACCGGCTCGCGCCGGAGCACCGCTATCCGGTGCCCCTGCACGATGTGTTCGACGCCCTGCGCTGGGTCTTCGACAACGCCGCGCGGCTCGGCCTCGATCCCGGCCGCATCGGCGTGGCCGGCGATAGCGCGGGCGGCAATCTCGCCGCTGCCTCCTGCCTGCTGGCGCGCGACGACGGCCGCATCGCCATCGCCCACCAGCTGCTGATCTATCCGGTGCTGAGCCACCGGATGGATGGCACGTCCTACCAGCGCTTCGGCGAGGGCTACTACCTGACGCGCGAACTGATGCGGTACTGCTTCGCGATGTATCTCGCCGACCCGGGCGACGGCGAGGCCCCGACCGTGTCGCCGCTGCTCGCGCCGCGGCTGCAGGGGCTGCCCGAGGCCACCATCCTGACGGCGGAATTCGATCCGCTGCGCAGCGAGGCGGAGGACTACGGCGCGCGCCTGGCCGCCGCCGGCGTCAAGGCGAGCGTGCGGCAGCTCGATGGCATGATTCATGGCTGCCTCCACATGAAGGGGCTGTCGCCCGCGGCCGGCGCGGTGTTCGAGGCGGCGGGGCGGGGCGTGCGGGAGGCCTTCGGGACGCGGCGTTGAGTGAGACGGGAGGCGAGACCGGCTTGATGGCACCGGCTGGCCGATGTACGGCGCGAGTCAGGATGTCCGGGGCCATCCGGTGGTTCAGTCGCTGGCTCTACCGTGCGGGTCCTGATGAAGCGGCGGCATTCGCGCTGGGGCCGGATCGGCCGGCGGCGCAATCTTCATCCGCACGTCTGGCGAGATCTTGCCCTGTCCCCTTTGCTGCGGGATATATGCGCCGGAAAACCCAGGGCCGCCATCGGTGCGCTGGCAGATCACGACGTCCATCGAATTCGGGCCGGGCGTCGGTTCTCCCTGGTGCGTGACGTCGATGCCGCCATGCTTCCGGCACCAGCGCGCGCGCCGCGCGTCGTCTTCCGGCGATGACGGCATGCCCGGCTTCGCGCGGGCGCCGTCCGCCTGCTGGCTGCCGGGGTCCGGGGCCGGCTGGCCCTGTGCCGTGGCCAGCGGGAGCAGGGTGGCGAGCAGGCCGATGATGGCGTGAGGCAGGGAGGACATCCGATCTCCTTCGAGTACGCGGTCAGCGCATGGGCGCAAGCAGGCGGGATGGCGCTGTCCTGTGGCCGGGACGGCGCTGCGCCTGCCTCAGGCCATCCCCACCCCGCCACGGCCGGCAAACCACACCGGCACATGCTCCACCGCCTCATCCAGCCGCCCCAGCAGGCGGAAGCTCATCCCCGCGACTTCCTCGGTCGGCAGCTTCAGGTCGGGCACGGTGACCACCCGCATGCCGGCGCGATCCGCCGCGCGCGCGCCGTTCTCGCTGTCTTCGAAGGCCAGGCAGGTGGCCGGCGCGGCCTGCAGCCGGCTGGCGGCGAGCTGGTAGACGGCGGGGTCGGGCTTGCCGCGCGGCACTTCGTTGCCGCCGGCCAGGGCGCGGAAGAAGCCGAGCACGCCGACCTGGTCGAGGCGGGACTCGATCTCCTGGCGGTTCGACGATGAGGCCACGGCGCAGGGGATGCCGGCCTCGGCCAGGGTGGTCAGCAGGGTGTGCGCGCCGGGCTTGAGCGGGAACAGCGGTGTGTCGGTCGGCGCGTGCAGGCGCTGGCGCACGCGCGCCTGGGCCTCGCGGAAGAGGCTTTCGCTGCCGAGCATGGTGGTCAGCATGGCGAAGCATTCGGGCGCGGCGCGGCCGACGATCTCGAGGTAGCGCGCCGGCGCGATGTCGACGCCGAAGTCGCGCGCGACGGACAGCCAGGTGTCCATGATCGTGCGCTCGGAGTCGATCAGCAGGCCGTCCATGTCGAAGATTGCTGCAGAGAACATTGGGTCCAACCGTGAGGCTCGATGGGTTGCGCGGCGCATGGCCGCGAGGGTTTGCCGTGATGCCGCGGCCGCCCTGCCGCGGCCAAGCCTAGCGCTTTGCCGCGCGGGTTGCGGGCGAGGTTGCCGCCTCCCTTGCTGTTTCGACGCCGATGGCTTCCCTGACGTTCCGCACATGGGCCGTTCCCGCCGCATCGGCCGCCTCGGCCCGTCCCGCCAGCACGGCCTCCGCGATCACCCGGTAGTCCCGCAGGCGCAGGGCCTGCAGGGAGCCCAGCCGGTGCTGGGCGTAGACGATGGGCATCTGGATGGCCGGGAACAGGCGCCGCAGTTCGCGGTTGCCGCTCATCTCCAGCAGGGTGCGGTAGAAGCGCCGTCGCGCCGAGGCGAAGGCGGCGCTGTCATGCGCGGCGTCGGCGTCGGCGAGATCGTCGATGGCCTGGCGCAGGGCCGCGGCGCAGTCCGCGTCGGCGCTGCCGCGCGCGGCGCTGCGGGCGAGCAGGCCGGTGATGCGTTCGGCCACGTCGAGCACGTCGAGGGTGTCCTGCGGGCTCAGCGCGCGGATGGCGGCGCTGCGGTGGCGCGGCAGTTCGACGATGCCTTCGGCGGCCAGGCGCTGCAGGGCTTCGCGCACGGAGTTGCGGCCCACGCCGAAGTGGGCGGCGAGGTCGGTTTCGACCAGGCGCTGGCCGGGCACGAAGCGCTGCAGTTCCAGGCCGTTGACGATGCCGTAGAAGACGGTGTCGGAGGCGCTGCCGTCGCCGGCGGGATCGAGCCCGGGGGCGGTGGTGTGGTCGCTGGCCGGACGGGGTTCCTGGGGTGGTGCGGAGGTGGGGAGGCGGCGCGGAGGCATCGGGGCATTGTAGCCGAGGGCCGGATGGGGCTGGCTTCTTCCTATTAAATCGTCCTACAATCTGCGGGAACAATTGTCAGGAGGCAGGCATGCCGGTGGTGTCGGAGCAACTTCGGGGCAAGCGCGCCCTGGTGACGGGGGCGTCGAGCGGGCTGGGGGCGCATTTCGCGCGCGTGCTGGCCGCGCACGGTGCGGAGGTGGTGTTGGCGGCACGCCGGGCGGAGGCGCTGGAAGCGCTGGCGCGCGAGATCGGGGCCGCCGGCGTCGTCGGCGCCGGTGGCGCGGTGCGCTGCGTGGCGCTGGATGTGACCGATGCGGCATCGCGTGCCACGCTGGCCGACGCGGCCGGGCCGGTGGATATCCTGGTCAACAATGCCGGGGTGGCGCGCGAGGGCGCGGCCCTGCGCCATCCGGAGGCCGACTGGGATGCGGTGATGGACACCAACCTCAAGGGCCTGTTCTACGTGGCGCAGGCGCTGGCGCCCGGCATGCGCGAGCGCGGCGGCGGCAGCATCGTCAACGTGGCGTCCATCCTGGGGCTGCGGCAGGCCGGCGGGGTGGTGTCCTACGCGGTGTCCAAGGCCGGCGTGGTGCAGCTGACCAAGACGCTGGCGCTGGAGTGGGCGCGCTATGGCATCCGCGTCAATGCGCTGGCGCCCGGCTACTTCGACACTGACATCAACCGCGGCCTGTGGGAGACCGAAGCCGGCAAGGCGATGATCCAGCGCATTCCGCAGCGGCGCCTGGGGCAGCTGGAGGACCTGGACGGTCCGTTGCTGCTGCTGGCTTCCGACGCCTCGCGCTACATCACCGGCTCGGTGCTCGCCGTCGATGGCGGGCACCTGGTCAACACGCTCTGAGCCGGGATAGGACCCGATCCCCGCTCCCCCATCCCTGCTTCCTATCGTGAAGACAGACATCGAGAGAAGGACAGCCATGTTCACCCCTTGCCCCACCGAACGCAGCCGCATCATCGCGGACCGTGTCGAAGCCTTTGTGCGCGACGTCGTCATTCCCTACGAGCGCGATGCGCGCCTGGGCGCGCACGGTCCCTCCGAGGACCTGGTGCACGAGCTGCGCGCCAAGGCGCGCGCGGCCGGCGTGCTGACGCCGCATATCCTGGCCGACGGCAGCCACCTGAACCAGCTCGAGACGGCCGCCGTGCTCAAGCGCTCGGGCCTGTCGCCGCTGGGCCCGGTGGCGGTCAATACGATGGCGCCCGACGAGGGCAATATGTTCCTGCTGGGCAAGGTGGGCACGCCCGCGCAGAAGCAGCGCTTCCTCGAACCGCTGGTGCGCGGCGAGGCGCGCTCGGCCTTCTTCATGACCGAGCCGGCCGAGGAGGGTGGCGCCGGGTCCGATCCGTCGATGCTGCAGACCACCGCCGTGCTCGACGGTGATACCTGGGTGGTCAACGGCCGCAAGATGTTCATCACCGGGGCGGAAGGCGCCGCGGTGGGCATCGTGATGGCGCGCACCGGCAGCCCGGACAAGGTGCAGGCGACCATGTTCCTGGTCGACCTGCCGCATCCCGCCATCCGCATCGAGCGCGTGCTCGATACCATCGACAGCTCGATGCCGGGCGGCCATGCGCTGATCGCCATCGATACGCTGCGCGTGCCGCAGGACCAGGTGCTGGGCGAGGTCAACGAAGGGCTGCGCTATGCCCAGGTGCGGCTGTCGCCGGCGCGGCTGTCGCACTGCATGCGCTGGTTCGGCGCCACCGCGCGCGCCCATGAGATCGCCGCCGGCTACGCCACCACGCGCAAGGCCTTCGGCAAGCTGCTGATCGACCATGAAGGCGTGGGCTTCATGCTGGCCGACAACCTGATCGACCTGCAGCAGGCCGCGCTGATGATCGACTGGTGCGCCGGCGTGCTCGACGGCGGCTCGCTGGGCACCGCCGAAAGCTCGATGGCCAAGGTGGCGGTGTCGGACGCGTTGTTCCGCGTGGCCGACCGCTGCGTGCAGATCCTGGGCGGCCTGGGCGTGTCGCGCGATACGGTGGTCGAGCAGGTGTTCCGCGAAGTGCGCGCCTTCCGCATCTACGACGGCCCGACCGAGGTGCACAAGTGGTCGCTGGCGAAGAAGCTCAAGCGCGAGTTGCTGGCGGGGACGGGGCATTGAGGGGAGCTTGCCCCTTCCCGTCCCCACGGCGCTAGCGTATTTCCGGCTCGGCCGCAGGCGGCCATTGTCCTGTCGCCTGCAGTTCGCCGAACCATGCGTGCATGGCGGCATCGTCCGCCGAGTACTCCCCTCGTGCCGACTTCCAGATCAGCGCCGGCGTCCGCGCCCGCAGGCTTTCGAGCGCGGCCTGCACTTTCTGCGCGGTGATGCTGAGACCGGCGCACTGCTGGCGGTAGAACGCCAGCGCGTCTGCATCATAGGGACGGAAATTCTGGCCGACGGCCAGGATGCGCCACAGCACGGCTTGCTCCAGCGGCTTCAGGCCCAGGTAGTCTGAGCGCATCTGCGCCGCATCTTGCGCCCGCTTTTCCTTTGCCGCGGCCAGCACGCCTTGCTCGAACCCCTCGCCGCTCGTGGACTCCAGGGGGTTCAAGGCTTGGCCGATGGCTGCGTGGAAGAACTGGGGGCGCTGGCCGAAGAGCTGGAAGGCTTCGAGCAGCGTGAGGTGGTCGACGGGTTTCAGCTCAGGCCGCTGGGCTTCGATCAGCGCGGTCACATGGTCGACATAGCCCTTGCCAAGCGTTGGCATCTTGTGGATGGACGAACCGTAGAACGGCGCTCCATTGGTATTGACCAGGCGTAGCAGCTTGTCGCGATCCGAGCCGGACATGACCAGCATGAGGGCGACCTCCGCGGGCGTATTGAGCTGGTCGCGCGCTGACTTCAGCGCTGCCATGGCCGTCTCCCCCGCCTCGCTGGTCAGGGCATGCTGTGCTTCGTCGATGATCAGCGCGATGGGGCGTCCGGCGGTTTCGTGCAAGGTGCGCAGTGCCTGGACCAGGGTTGTGCCGTCGATCTTCCCAATACCCGAGGTGTCGACCTTGAGCGTGCCGGCGATGGTCACGCTTGCCAGGCCGGCCTTCCTGGCGGTTTTCGCCACGACGCCCAGATGCTGTTGGAGTTCGCGCGCAATGGCTTCGGCGATCAGGTCGCCCGGGTCGCGGCGCTGGTCGGACCAGAGATCGGTGTAGATCACGAGCACGTTGCGTGACGCCAGTTCGGGTTTGAGATCGTGTTGCAGGAACATCGACTTGCCCGTGCGGCGGGGTGCGGCCAGGAACAGCCCGTTCTGGGCGTCGCCGAACACAGCCCTGCCTTCGAGCTGGTCCGCCAGCTCTGCCGCCAGCGATGGCCGTGCGAAGTAGAGCATGCTTTTATCCTCTTTTATCCAAGGTTCAATAATTTATTATTCTGAGGATAAAAGTCAATAAATGCATTGTTAAGTTATCTATAAGGCATATTTATGCGATGCGGCCCTTTGCCCGACGAGGAGCCAGGGGCAGTGCACGGATCGGCGCGCCAGCCGGGGCGGCGGCTGCCTTCCCCTGTCCGCCCTGCCTCAGGCCCCCGCGCCGAATACCCGCCGAATACCCGCCGAATACCCGCTGCATCCCCCCCCCAGGCCTCCCCATGCCCCTCGAAGCCGATGCCAGGCGCCTGCGGCAGCGTCGCCATGCCGGCGTCGACACAGCTGCCGTCGGCCGCGCCGCGGAAGGGCGCGAAGGCGAGTGGATTGACCTCGGCCCCCCCAGCCCCAGGGCTGCCACCACGTGCAGCGCGAACAGGTGCCGCCGTGCGGCCAGAAGGCGTGGCGCGGCCAGCCGCCGGCGGCGAGGAGGGCGTCGAGGATGCGCAGGTGGCCCGGCAGGCCGTAGCAGTGCGCCGGGTCGAACACCAGCACGCCGTGCGCGCGGCGCAGGCCGCCGTGGCGGTCGAGCAGGTGAGCCTCGGCGTCCGAGAAGAGGGCCTCGCCGGCGGCGATGGGATGAGGGTGACACGCGGCCACAGCGGCCTGGGTGTCAAAGTCGAGCGGGTCGCAGAGGTCCTCGAACCACCAGAGTCCGTACTCACATAGCGCATCGGCCGCGGCCGGCGCGGTGTCGGCGCGATAGCTGTTCATGGCGTCCAGCGCCAGACAGGCGCTGCCGGCCAGGCGGGCGGCCGTCGCGCACCGCGTCGGTGGTGATGGCCAGCAGGTTGGTGGTCAGGCCGCCGGCGGGCAGGAGGGATCGTCGTAGCGCGAGACCGGGATGGGGTGCTCGCGGATCTCGGTGATGCGCATCGGAGCCCTCGGGCCCGGAGGCTAGGTCGCTCGGGCGCGTCCAAGCAGAGCGGTCACCGTTGCGGCTGGGACATGGAATGACTTCAGTGCTGGTGATGCCGGCGAGCGGGCTCTGGCGAGGTGGGTCGTGATTTGGACGTTGGCACCGATGGTGCTCCCCTGGGTAAGGATCTCCCCGACCCTGGCCTTGGGGATCAGGAAGAACACGTACGGCGCATCGTCCAGGTACTGATTCGGATAGCGCATGTCCTTTTCGCCGACGAGAACGAGGAAGTCGAAGCTTTTCCCCTTGTCTTTCCAGCCGAGGGGTTTGCTCCAGTTCCAGCGCCTGGTTGCCGCTCGCGCGACTGGTGTGTTCAGTTTGCTGAATTTCACCTCGACGGTGACGGAGCCACCCACGACGATATCGTGCTCAGCCGCAAAGTCCGTCAGTTCTCCGCCTGTAAGGTCGGCGACCAGCGTTTCCCCCTTCATGCCCTGCAGGACGGCCGTATGCATGCGCAGGAAGGACAGCTCGCTTTCCAGCGCAGAGACGCGCGCCCGTAGCGCGGTTCTCGGTTTCCAGGTCGCTTGTCATGATCGTCACGATGGGCACGCATGGGAGCGGGGGCGCCTGGCGTGGCCGGCCCGGCCACGCGGGGATCCTGCTTCAGGCGTGGCCGCCCAGCGGCCCGCCGGGCTTGCCGGCCGGCAGGTTGTCCTGCGGCATGTCGGTTGGCGCCGCCAGGATGGCGCCGGGCTTGAACGGCAGGTCGGGGCGGATGCCCAGCAGCGGCAGCGCCTGCGAGGCGATCTCGGCGAAGGCCGGGCCGGCGGCCTGGCCGCCGAAGTGCTGCGAGGCCTTGGGTTCGTCGATGGACACGGCGATCACCAGGCGCGGCGCGGACAGCGGCGCGAGGCCGACGAAGGAGGCGCGGTACTTGGAGTGGTCGTAGCCGTGGGCGCCGGCCTTGTAGGCGGTGCCGGTCTTGCCGCCGATGCTGTAGCCGTCGACCTGGGCGGTGGTGGCGGTGCCGCCCACGCTGACCACGCCGGCCAGCATCTGGCGCATCTCGGCGGCGGTCTTGCTGTCGATCACGCGCACGCCCTTGGTTTGCGCGGCGGGGTCGCCCTGGAGGATGGTGATCGGGGCCAGCATGCCGTCGTTGGCGAAGATGGTGTAGGCGCGCGCGAGCTGGAACAGCGAGGCCGAGATGCCGTAGCCGTAGGCCATGGTGGCCTGTTCGATGGGGCGCCATTTCTTGAACGGCCGCACGCGGCCGGTGACCGCGCCGGGGAAGCCGAGCTTGGGCGCCTGGCCCAGGCCGATCTCGGTGAACATGTCCCACATCTCTTCGGCGTGCAGCATCGTCGAGACCTTGGTCATGCCGATATTGCTGGACTTCTGGATCACGCCGGCCGCCGTCAGCACGCCGTTGGCGCTGTCGTCGGTGATGGTGGCGCCCTCGAACACGTAGCGGCCCGGGCCGGTGTCGATCAGGGTGGCAGGCGTGAGGCGGTGCAGGTCCAGCGCCAGCGCCATGGTGAAGGGCTTGAGGATGGAGCCCGGCTCGAACACATCGGTGAAGACGCGGTTGCGCAGCTGCTCGCCGGTCAGGTGCTCGCGGTCGTTGGGGTTGTAGGTGGGCAGGTTGGCCAGCGCCAGCACCTGGCCGGCCTTGACGTCGATCACCACCGCCATGCCGGCCTTGGCGCCGGTGCGCTCCAGCGCGTTCTTCAGCGCCTGGTAAGCGACGTACTGCACGCGCGTGTCGAGCGTCAGGCGGACGTCGGCGCCCACGCGCGCCGGCGTGGAATCGTCCAGGTCCTCGATGGTGTGGCCGATGCGGTCCTTGATGACGTGGCGCACGCCCGAGCGGCCTTCGAGCTGGGTTTCCTCGCCCAGTTCCATGCCTTCCTGGCCCTTGTCCTCGACATTGGTGAAGCCGACCACGTGGGCGGTCACTTCGCCTTCGGGGTAGAAGCGCTTGTACTCGCTGCTTTCGTAGACGCCCGGAATGCCGAGCGCCTCGATCTGCTTGCCGACCTCGGGCGAGACCTGGCGCTTGACGTAGACGAACTTGCGCTCGCCGATCAGCTTGCTGCGCAGTTCGCGCACCGGCATCTCGAGCAGCTTGCCGGCCTGGGCCAGCTGCTGGTCGGGCAGGTCGGCGGGGACTTCGGCGGGCACGGCCCAGATGGTGCGCATGGGCAGGCTGGTGGCCAGCACGTGGCCGTCGCGGTCCTCGATCTTGCCGCGCACGGCGGGCATCACGATGGCGTGCTCGTAGCGCTTTTCGCCCTGGGCGATGAAGAAGCTGTTGCCGGGGCCGGCGATCCAGAAGGCGCGGGAGACCAGTCCGCCGAAGGCGAGGGTGATGAAGCCGACCACCAGCTTGGAGCGCCAGAGCGATGTACGGGTCTGCAGCACGGGGCTGGCTGAGAACTTGACGTTCCTGTTCGGGCGGTTCCTGTGCATGGCGATCGCGGGGAGGCGGCTACGGCATTGTATTTTCGCGAGATCGTAGCATGCGGGCAGGCCGCGTGGCCGCGCCATCGGCCGCTTTGCGCGCAGTGGCGTGCGAAGTCGGCTGGGCGCCGCCCTGCGCGGCGCCCAGGGCTGCCGGGGCGTTGCGTTATTGCCATGCAAGGTGCGCCGGGACGGGCCGCCCGCGCCGGCGCGCCGGACTCAAGCCGGGCCGCTTCCTGCCGTTAGACGATGGTGCGCCGATGATGTGCGGTACATGTGCCGAGCATGTGTTGAACATGTGTTGAACATGTGCTCCGTATGTACCGAGCATGTGCTGCCCATGTTGCGGGTACGCACCATGCATGCGCGGACCGGTGGCGTCCCGGTCCCGCCTTTTCGTTCACCAAGACCACCTTACGATGTCCAAAGCTGCCACTCTCCAATCGAAGCCGACGTCCACCGCACCGGGTGCCGGCAAGACCGGCACGCGCCTGCTGCTGGCCGTCCTGGCCGTGCTGCTGGTCGTCGCGGCCGCCGGCGCGGGCTACTGGTGGTGGGGGCTGCGCGGCAAGGCGGCGGGCGCCGCGCCGGCACCGGCCGCGGCGCCGGCCTACCTGCCGCTCGATCCGCTGGTGGTGAACCTGAGCGACGACGGCTCGGCGGCCCACCTGCTGCGCATCGCCATCACCCTCAAGCTGGCCGGCCCCGACGCCAAGGAGGCGCTGACCGCCCGCATGCCGGAGATCCGCGACCGCGTCCTCAACACGCTGGCGAGCCAGCATGCCGACCGCATCGTCTCCGCCGAGGGCAAGGCGGCGCTGCGCGAGGCGCTGCTGGCGCAGGTCGCTGCCGTGGCCAAGGGCAGCCGCGCCGACGGGCAGGTCGGCGAGGTGTTGTTCACGGAATTCGTGGTGCAGTGACGGACGCTCCCGCGGGGCGCCGGCCGGCCGGGGACAACGCCGTCCTGTGCAGCGCCCCGCGGCGTCCTAGAATGGCCCTATCGCTGCCTCGGAATCGCCGCGCCGCCTGATCGCGATCGCGCGGCACCCGGCGCGGCACCCGGCGCGGCGCGGGCCGGCCTGGCGTACCGGTGCGCCGATGCGGCCGCGGATCCTGGATCCTGCAAGAGCAAGAACAAGCGGAGGTGCCGGCATGGACCGTTCCGACCTGAGCGGCGCCGCGCGGCGCTGGCTGCCGGGCCTCATCCGGCGGTCGTTGTTGTCCCTGGCGTTCCTCCTGCCTGCTGCGCACGGCAGCGAGATCACCGGCGCGGGCTCGACCTTCGTCTACCCGGTGCTGGCCAAGTGGGCTGCCTCCTATTACTCCAAGACCGGCAAGGCGGTGGACTACCAGCCGATCGGCTCGGGCGGCGGCATCCAGCAGGTCAAGGCCGGCTCGGTGACCTTCGGCGCGACCGACATGCCGCTCAGGCCGGAGGAACTGCACAGCGCCGGGCTGGCGCAGTTCCCGCTCGTGGTCGGGGGCGTGGTGCCGGTGGTGAACCTGGACGGCATCCAGCCCGGCCAGCTCCACCTCACGGGGCCGCTGCTGGCCCGCATCTACCTGGGCACGATCAGCAACTGGAACGATCCGGCCATCGCCGCCGACAATCCCGGCCTGGTCCTGCCCGACCGCAAGATCGTGGTGGTCCACCGCAGCGACCTGTCGGGCACCACCTTCAACTGGACCGATTACCTGTCCAAGGTCAGCGATGGCTGGCAACGCCAGGTCGGCGCCGGCACCACGGTACGCTGGCCGGTCGGCTTCGGCGCCAGCGGCAGCGATGGTGTGTCGCTCTACATCCGTAACGTCAAGGGGGCGATCGGCTATGTCGAGCTGACCTATGCGTTGCAGCGCAAGCTGGCCTACGCCGCGGTGCGCAACCAGGCGGGCGTCTTCGTGCAGCCGACCTGGGATAGCTTCAGTGCGGCGGTGGCGTCGGCGCAATGGACGCCGCAGCAGGACTTCTACCAGGTCATCACCAACGCCTCCGGGGACAAGGCCTGGCCCATCACCGGGGTGGTCTACGTGCTGATGCAACGCCGCGGCAAGAGCGCGGGCGATGCCAGGGACGCGCTAGCCTTCTTCCGCTGGGTGCTGCAGGAGGGGCAGGCGGACGCCGACCGCGAGCACTATGTGGCGTTGCCCGAGCCGCTGGTCAGGCAGGTGGAAGGGTATTGGAGCGAGGCGTTCCGCTGAGGGCGGCGGGCACGCGCAAGGCGCGCCGGTATGCGGCCTGCCGCGCCGCGCCTTACAGCGGTGCGCGGTCGGTCGTTTCGTAACGGGCGCCGTCGCTGTAGCTGTCGAACCTGGCGGACTTGGCGCCGTCGACGAAGGTGTCGAACTTCGCGCCGCTCTTGGCGCCGTCGGTGTAGACGTCATAGCGGGCGGTACGGGCGCCGTCGCTGTAAGTGTCGAATCTGCCACTCTTGGCCAGCGCCGGAGCGGCCGTCAGGGCGGCGGCGATGGCGGTGACGACGATCAGGGCGTATTGGTAGGTCTTCATGGCTCACTCACTCCGTTTCTTCAACGGGATGCCGCGTCTTGTATTTGGTCTGCTGCATTGCGACATCCGATGGCGGAATATTAGGCGTTTCCCTTATTTCAATAAATGCTGGCGGCGGAAATGATTGGTTTTGTTTTTGACAATAAATAGGCCGCGCTACGGAAAGAATTCCGGGACGGGCCGGGGGACTGTGCCATGGATCGTCTGCAATCGATGCGTGTCTTCACCAAGGTGGTGGAACTGGGCAGCTTCGCCCGTGCGGCGCAGCAGCTCGAAATGTCCAACGCCGTCGTGACCCGCTACGTGGCCGACCTGGAGAGCCACCTCGGCACCCGCCTGCTGAACCGCACCACGCGCAGCCTGTCCCTGACCGACGCCGGCGAGACCTATCTGCAGCGCTGCCAGCAGATCCTGGAAGACCTCGACGAGGCGGAAGGCCTGGTCACCGCGCGCAGCCAGTCGCTGTCGGGCACGCTGCGGCTGGTCACACCGGTGATGTTCGGCCTGCACCTGCTGCCGGCCTTGATGGCGCGTTTCCAGCAGCGCTACCCCGAGGTGGTCTTCGACGTGATGCTGTCCGACCGCAATGTCGACATCGTGGAGGAGGGGCGCGACGTTGCCGTGATGCTGTCGGACCTGGGCCTGGGCCCGCACCTGGTGGCGCGGCCGCTGGTCTCGGCGGAGATCGTGATGTGCGCTTCGCCCGGCTACCTGCGCGCCCACCCGCCCTTGACCCACCCGCGCGAACTGAGCCAGCACAGCTGCATCGCCATGCGCCTGACAGGCCTGGATACCGAGTGGACGCTGACCGGCCCGGAAGGCGAGCTGACGGTGCCGGTTCGGGCCAGCCTGCTTTGCAGCAATGCCGAACTGGCCCACCAGGCTGCCCTGGCCGACCTGGGCGTGGCGATGCTGGGCTCCTACGTGGTGCGGCCCGAGATCGAAGCCGGGCGGCTGGTGCATGTCCTGCCGCAATACCAGCTGCCGCGCCGCGACGTCAGCGTGGTCTACCCCAGCCGCAAGTTCCTGCCGACCAAGGTGCGGGCCTTCATCGATTTCCTGGTCGACGAGGCGCGCGTCGGCGCCAAGATGGGCGTGCGCGCGGCGGTGCCGGACGTAGCCTGAGCGCTCTTCCTTTCCTTCTCCCTGACAGCCTGATTACCTGGTTGCCTGGCTGCCTGATTGCCGTGGCTGGCTTGCCCGAGGCCTGGAGCAAGTGCTTTGTCATGCGCAAAGATGCTATCATTCTATTTTTAGAATGACTTGATGCGGCAGCAACGTGCGCCGGAGCGCGAGGGGGCATCCGTCTCCTTCCGTCCGTTTCACATCCGTTTCCCGTTCGTTCGGGCCGGTGCCAGCACAGAACACAGGAGAAACACAGATGACCAAGGCAGAGCGACTGGGGTTTTCGGCCGGACGGCTGGCGGCGTTCGATGCGTGGCTGGATGCGCGCTACGTGGCGCCCGGCCGGCTACCGGGCGCGGTCACGCTGGTGCACCGGCGCGGCGAGCTCGTGCACCGCAACGTAATCGGCTCGATGGACCTGGAGCGCGCCCGGCCCATGCGCGAGGACGCCATCTTCCGCATCTACTCCATGAGCAAGCCGGTCACCAGCGTGGCGTTCATGACACTGGTCGAGCAAGGCCTGGTTGCTCTCGACGATCCGGTCTCCCGCTTCATCCCGGCGTGGAAGCATCTCGGCGTGGCCGTGGCCGGCGCGCGCAGCCTCGGCGGTTTCCACACCCGCCCGCTTAACCGCGAGATGCTGGTGGTGGACCTGCTGCGCCATACCGCGGGCCTGACCTATTATTTCCAGGCCCGCACCAATGTCGACGCGGCCTATCGCGAGCTCGCCCTCGGCGAACCGGACAATCCGACCGGGCTGGCCGGCATGATCGAGAGCCTGAGCCAGCTCCCGCTCGACTACTCGCCGGGTGAAGCGTGGAACTATTCGGTGGCGACGCATGTGCTGGGCTATCTGGTCGAGACGATCTCCGGGCGGCCCTTCGCCGACTACCTGCAGGAGGCGGTCTTCGGCCCGGTCGGCATGCCCGACACGGGCTTCTTCGTGCCGGACAGCAAGGCCGAGCGCCTGTGCGCCTGCTACAGCCCGGCGCCCGGAGGCGGGCTGGCGCTGCAGGACGACCCCGCGCACAGCAGCTTCCGCCGCGTTCCGGCCCTGGCCTCGGGCGGCAGCGGCCTGGTGTCGACCGCCCACGACTATCTTCGCTTCTGCCGCATGCTGCTGGCAGGCGGCTCGATCGACGGGCAGCAGGTACTGAGCCCCAAGACGGTGGCGCTGATGACGATGAACCATCTGCCCGGCGGCAACACGCTGGACAGGATGTCGCGCTCCAGCTTCAGCGAGGCGGTCTATCCGGGGCTGGGTTTCGGCCTCGGCTTCGCTGTCACGCAGGATGTGGCCGCCACCATGATGCCGGGCAGCGCGGGGGATTATTTCTGGGGCGGCGGCGCCAGCACCAGCTTCTGGATCGATCCGGTGGAGGACCTGGCGGTGGTGTTCATGACCCAGCTGCTGCCGTCGACCGCCAGCCAGATCCGCCGAGACCTGCGCCACTGGATCTACGGCGCGCTGAGCGAGAGCGAAAGCGACGGCGGGGCGCGCCGGCGGCCGGCTGCCTGACGCCGGCCGTCCCGGGCTCGATCGGATAAGATACGGCCCGCCGCGCCACGCGGCGTGACAAATCCATGGAGTGAATTCAGTGACTGCAGTGATCCAGCCGAGCCATGTGTTCAAGGACAACCTCGCCCAGCTTCCCGCCATCGACGGCATCGAGCGCATCGAACTGGTCGACGCCGGCGGCGCGGTGAGCGCCAGCATCGAGAACGTGCCGGGCAAGCAGGGCTCGCTGGCCGTGTACCACTACCTGCAGCAGGCCTTCGGCGCGCTCGACGCCAAGGCGGCCGAACACGGCCTCGCCGTGTTCGCCGAGCACACCGCCGACGCGCGCAACCGCCCGGGCGCACACCCGAACGTCGATCGCCTGCTGGCGATCGTGGCCGGCGGCGAGCCGCTGGGCCTGCGCGTCGTCGCCAAGGCCTGAGCGTGACCCGGGGCGCTTGCGCCCTGCCGGTCCCGTCCGCAGCAGCCTGCCGGCGCGCCGGCAGGCCGGGAATCCGGCCGGCGGCGCCGCCCAGGCGTGAATCCGGGAGCTTGTGATCTTGAGCACATTGCAGAAGTCCGGGCGCAAGGGTGTCGCCCTCTACCTCCAGATCGCCAGCCTGCTGCGAGGACGCATCCTGCAGGGCGAATGGAAGCGCGGCGACCAGCTGCCGACCATCCCGGAACTGTGCGCCGCTCACGGCGTGGGTACCATCACCGTGCGCCAGGCGCTGGCCCGCCTGAGCGACGAGGGACTGGTGAGCAGTGCCCAGGGCCGCGGCACCTTCGTCACCGCCGACGTGGTCTCGCCGGCGGACAACGAACGCTTGCGCCACGCAATCAATGACCCGCTGCGCCTGGCGCCGGGCCAGGCCATCCGTGTGCTGCTGCGCGAGCCGGTCGACGCCTTGCCCGCGGCGCTGCGCACCGGGCAGCCCGAGCACCCGCCTTATCTGCGCATCCGCGCCCTGCACCTGCACGACGGCGAGCCCTACGGCGTGATGGATAGCTATGTCGCGCGGGAAACCTATGCGCGCTTCCCGGCGGGCAGCGACGAGCGGCACAAGATCGGCTACCTGGTCCGCCAGTACAACCGCATCCCGCTGGACAAGGCCCGCCAGGAAATCACCGCCGCCTATGCCGACCAGGAAACGGCCGACCTGCTGGCCGGCGGCGCAGACTGCAGCATGGCCGACATGCTGGTGCGCGTCCGGCGCTGGTGGACTGCGCGCGACGGGCGCATCGCCTATGCCGGCCTCTACCTCTATCGCGCCGACCGCTTCGTGCTCGACGTGACCCACGACCTCACCGACGGTGACGGCGGCCATGAGGCCGGCCGCAGCATCGACCTGGTGCCCGCCCCGCGCCAGGACAAGCCGCCGGCGCGCACCGCCGCCGCAAAGCCCCGGCGCAGGCTCGGGAACTAGCCTGCCGGGTCTTCCGCTTCTTCCGTTCGCGCAAGACCCATCGGGCCAGCTGCCTTCGTGGCAGGCCTTCTTCCCCCACACATTTTCTTGCTCCCCATTTCGGTCCGCATTGCGGACCATTCATTGTTCTAAGGGCTGCGCCAGCGCCTCCATCGCATGGAGGCTGCAGCACATGGATAGCGGGATTTCGCCTTAATATTGCCTATTTCTATGGTTATCGGACCTATTGTTGCGGGATGGATCGATATACGCCGGCATTCGCAGGCATTTCCTTCGCGGCAGTGTCTCCGTTATGATGGTCCGCTATGCGAACCGAAATTTGAAATTCGTTGACATGGAGTTTTTCGCTATGACAGCATCCGGTCCAAGCAAGGGATCCACCGGCAGCCGGGTGGCGGGTGGCCGCCGACGTGGCGCCGAGGCGGCGCCGAAGCCGAACTACGAGCAGCGGGACATCACCCGTTTCGACGACGCCGCGGACAAGGACCGCCAGTTCGTCACCGCGCTGGCGCGCGGACTGGAACTGCTGCGTTGCTTCGGCGCGGGCGAGCGCCACCTCGGCCTGTCGGAGCTGGCGCGCCGCGCGGGCCTGCCGAAGGCCACGGTGGCGCGGCTGGCGGGCACGCTGGCCAAGCTGGGCTACCTGCGCTACAGCGAGGCGCTGGGCAAGTACAGCCTCGGCACGGGCGTGCTGTCGCTCGGCTACGCGATGCTGTCGAACCTCGACATCCGCGACGTGGCGCGGCCGCTGATGCAGGAGCTGGCCGAGCACGCGCGCGCCTCGGTGTCGATCGGCGTGCGTGACCGGCTCTCGGTGGTCTACATCGAATGGGTACGCAGCAGCGCGCCGATCACGGTGATGCGCGGGATCGGCGTGCGCCTGCCGATCGCCACCACGTCGATGGGGCGCGCCTACCTGGCCGCGGCCGGCGACGCCGAGCGCGACGAGGTGCTGGAGCAGGTGCGCCTGCAGGACGCCGAGGCGTGGCCGCGTATCCGCCAAGGGCTGGAGCAGGCCCGGCAGGAATACGCGGAGCGCGGCTTCTGCCTGTCGGTCGGCGACTGGGACAAGGACATCGCCAGCGTCGGCGTGCCGTTCACCGCGCCGGATGGCACCCGCATGGCATTCAATTGCGGCGGCCCGGCCTTCGTGGTCAGCCGCGAGATGCTGGAGAACGAGATCGGCCCGCGCCTCGTGGCGCTGGTCAAGCGCGTGGGCACGGCCCTGGGCCGGTGACACGCGCAGCAGTGCAGGACAGCAGGCGATCGGCGCCTCCTGGCAGCCCCTTGCCCCGTGCGGGCAGGGCGGAGGCGGGGCGCCGCCCGCAGCAGAGGAACGGACGCCGCGCGCGTACCGGTCCCGCCGCCGGGTCATGGTGATGACACGTGCCGCAGTCCGCCCGCATCGTCGGATCCGCTGGATCTGGCCGATCGGGAGGCAGGCGCGTCCTTTGGAGGAGTAGATGGAAGTGGGTTTGACCGGCCAGCGCGAACTGGCCGCACGCGACCGGGTATGGATCGCGGTGTTCGTTTTCGCCTTTCTCGGGCTGATGGTCGATGGCGCCGACCTGATGTTCCTGTCCTATAGCCTGTCCAGCCTCAAGCAGGAGTTCGGCCTGTCCAACGTGCAGGCGGGGGCGCTCGGCAGCATCACGCTGGCGGGCATGGCCTTCGGCGGCATCTATGGCGGCTGGGCCGCCGACCGCTTCGGCCGCGTGCGCACGGTGGTCTGGACCATCCTCGTCTTCTCGCTCGGCACGGCGGCACTCGGCCTGACCCATGACTTCTGGCAGTTCGCGGTGTTCCGCTTCATCGCCTCGCTCGGCCTCGGCGCGCAGTACGTGGTGTGCAACACGCTGATGGCCGAATACGTGCCCACGGCGCGCCGCACCACGGTGCTCGGCACGCTCCAGGCCGGCTGGTCGGTCGGCTACGTGGTGGCGACGCTGCTGGCCGGCTGGATCCTGCCGTCCTTCGGCTGGCGCTGGCTGTTCTTCCTCGCCATCGTGCCGGTGGTGCTGGCGGTGCTGATGCAGCGCTATATCCCCGAGCCCGCGAGCTACCTCGCCGCGCGCGCCAGGGGCGATCTCGCGCGGCGCCGGGGCAACGCCGGGCCGAGCGCGATGCAGCGCATCTTCGGCAATCCGGCGCATCGCCGCATGTTCCTGCTGTGGTCGCTCACGGCGGGCCTGCTGCAGTTCGGCTACTACGGCGTCAACAACTGGATGCCGACCTACCTCGAGAAGGAACTGCACGTGAAGTTCTCCTCGATGACCGGCTATATGGTGGGCACCTACCTGGCGATGATCTTCGGCAAGATCGCGGCCGGATGGCTGGCCGACAGGTTCGGCCGCCGCGCGGTGTTCGCCATCGGCGCGTTCGGCTCGGCGGTCTTCCTGCCGGTCATCGTGCTGTATCACTCGCCGGCGAACATCGTCTACCTGATGACGATCTTCGGCTTTCTCTACGGCATTCCGTACGGCGTGAACGCTACCTACATGACGGAGAGCTTCGAGGCCAGCATCCGCGGTTCGGCGGTGGGCGGCGCCTATAACGTCGGCCGCCTCGGCGCGGCGATCGCTCCGGCGGCGATCGGCTTCATCGCGACCGACGGGTCGATCGGGCTCGGCTTCCTGGTGATGGGCGGTGCCTACTTCCTGTGCGGCCTGCTGCCGGCGCTCTGCATCAAGGAAAAGCTCTACGATCCGCAGCAGGCCTGACGGCACTGCGGGCGGGACGCATCCGCTCCGGGCGGGGCATCCGGGCATCGGAACATCGGGCCGGCGCGGCGCTGGACGGCTTCACTCAAGCCGTGCGGCGCCGAGGCCGTAAAATCCTGCGGATACCGATTGGAGATGTTCCCGAATGAAGAAGGCATTTTTCCTCGCCGCCGTGCTCGCCACCTCGCTGGCCCAGGCCGCCACCGGCCATGCCGCCGGTAACACGGTCGGCAATGCGACCGGCAATGCGACCGGCAATGCGACCGCCAATGCGACCGGTCGTGCGGCAGGCAATGCGGCCGGCACCGCCGCGCCGGCCAGGGGCGCCGTCGCCTCGGCCGCCTCGGCCGCCGCCGCCGGCAACGTGGCGGCTCCGCTCGGCCTGGAACTCGGCAAGACCAAGTGCGCGCGCCTGACCTCCACGCAGAACCACGTGCGCAGCGGCAAGACGCCCTGGGCCGGCGGCGACGCGATCGAGATCAAGAACCTGGCCCGCTTCAACCTGCCGGGCCTGACCCGCGCCATCGTCAACTGCGACGACCAGGACAACGTGGCCCTGGTGACGCTGACCTTCGAGCGCACGGTGCTGGACGAGGTGAGCGGCAAGCTGGATGGCCGCTACGAGGCGAAGCGCAAGACCGAGTCCGGCGCACAGAACGGCTATGCCGAGTGGACGGCCGCCAACGGCAGCCTGGAATTGCTCTCAGCGCGCGATGGCCGGCAGTTCACCGTGGCCTACTGGGCCAAGAATGCCAAGGCCAGGTATTTCGCCTACAGCGCCGCCGCCGACAAGAAGCAACCGGCCGCCTCCGCGCCGGCGGCGAAGGCGCCGGCCCAGCCTGCACCACTCTGACGCCGGCGCCAACGCCCGACATCAACGCTAGGCACTAGCGCCCGACGTACTGCCCGTTGACGAAGCGGCAGTTCGCGCTGGGCCCGTAGAGCTGTGACAGCGGGAGGAACTGCATGCCATTCATGGTCTGCACGCCGACCATCGGCAGGCGTACCTCGAACACCGCGCCGCAGTTGGTCTGGGTGCCGATACGCACGCGCGCGCGCATCTGCGCGGCTTCCTTCTGGATCGCTTCCTCGCGCGCCTGGCGCGCGGCGCGCTCGGCCGCCTGCTGCTGCTCGCGGCGCTGCAGCACCTGCTTCCAGCGCTCGTCCAGGCGATCCAGCTTCGCCACGAGCTCGGCCTTGCCCGGCTCGTCCAGGAACACCACTTCACGCAGATTGCTGCCCGCGCTCGGAATGGCACGGTAGTCGTTCATCAGATCGGAGCCGGGAGCGCGGCCCGGCTCGCTGCGCATCAGGTCGGCATCCGTGATGGCGGTAAGTATCCCGCCCAGGTCGCGCCGGTAATCGCTGCTGCCGAACGGGGAGCGCTGCGTGCAGGCCTTGCGCGTATCGCAGGCCAGCCAGGCCACGTTGTTGCCATTGAAGTCGACGTCGTCGGTGATGCTCTGCCCGGATTTCAGTACCAGGGTGACGCGGTAGGTGGTGCTGCGGCTGGGGCGCACTTCCACCACCGTGACGCGGGCGATGTCGCGGGCGTTGTAGGCCTGGCCGCGCATCTCGAGCGCCAGCACCGCCTGCTTGTCCTTGCTCCAGCCCCAGCTGCTCCAGGAACCGCCGCGGGCCTGGTAGGCGATGCGGTTGTCCTCGTAGACGTTCAGTGTCGAAGCCAGCCTCGCGGCCTTCTCCTGCGGCGTCGGGGCCACCGTGCAGCCCTGCAGCCAGACCATGGCAGCGCCACACGCGGCTGCCGTCAACATTCTCTTTGCCATACCTTGATGCCAGATGTTCGGGAGGGCCGGCAGCCTTTGCCGGCGTGAGGGGCTACCGTTGCGCGCAAGGCCGGGCATCCCGCTCGGTTATCGGCCGGCCGGATCGCATCTTGAGGACGCCGCGCTGCGGCGAGGGCGGGTGTCGCTTCGCGGCCCGCGGCCGTCAGCGCGGGCGGGCGAGGATGTCGCGCGCGGCGCCGGCGATCGCCTCGGGCTGCAGCGGACGCTCTGCGAAGCGTGCCCTGACGCGCTGCCCCCCGACGGCCAGGTCGATGCCGCAGGCATCCAGGCCGAGCACGCATACACCATCCGGCACCTGCGTGGCCAGCGTGGCGAGCAGGTCCGCTTCCACGCCGGCGTCCAGGCCCGGCAGCGCATCGAGTTCGGCCTGCTCGACCCAGCCCATGCGGCCGAAGCCGGCGATATACCGCACGCGGCGCGGGTTGAGGCGGTAGAAGTGGAAGTCGAGCGAGAGCAGCGCCTCGGTGTTCGGCGCATAGCGCAGGTAGCGCGCGCGCAGGCCGCCGTCCGGCTCGATCCGCTCGGCCTCGCCCAGCAGCGTCAGCCGGCTCGCGGTCTGGACGTCGGCGGCGCCCGGCTGCAGGACCGACAGGCTCGCGCGCGGATCGGCCAGCAGGTTGCGGGTGTGCTCGGCCAGCGCGCTGAGGCAGAGGACCGGACGATGGGCCGCGTCGGTGACATAGGGCACCACCGTCGCATAGGGATACCCGGGCGCGCTGGTCGAGTGGGTGGCGAGGGTGCCGTAGGCGGCTTCGTGCAAGAGATCGATGACGAGTTCGGCGGACATCTTTCACCTGGTTGCGGATCTGGAACGGGCGCGCTGCATGCCGCCGGCGGCGCGCAGCGCCTCTGCCATCGCGCCGCGGATCAGTGCCGACGCCGGGGCGGGCCGCTTCGATTGTAGGCGGGCCCGGCCCGGCGCACCACGCGCGCCTCTTCCGTCTCCCGTGGCTGCCCGGCAAGCGCCGACAGTCCCGTGGCCGCGGCGGGTGCCGTCCATCGCGCTGCCGGCAGAGCCTTCCTTGCGCAGGGCGCCGGGCGCGCCTTACAGCAGCCCGAGCGCGCGCAGCTTGGCGTCGGCCGAGGTGTAGGGACGCTCGCACACGATCTTGTCGGAACCGGGGGCGAATTCGAAGGCGGCGGCCATGCGCACGCGGAAGGTGCGCCCGGTCGGCGCGAAGGTCCTGCCGGCGGCCTGCAGCGGGCCGAGGTGGGTACCCTGCAGCCAGAACTCGACCAGCACCGTGTCGCCGGCGGCGGCGATGGCGATGATCTCGTTGCTCAGGTCGGGGAAGGCGGCGCGCGAGGCGGCGAAGTAGCCGCGCACCGCCTCTTCGCCGTCGTAGACCAGGCCACTGCCGTGCATCTCGTAGCGCGGATGCGCGAAGGTGCCGATGACGGCGTCCCAGTCATGCACGCATTCGAGGGCCATATGGTCCCGCACGGTCTGCAGGCGGGCGTCGTTCAGCGGGTTGGACATGATGTGGCGTTCCTTTCCGTGGAGGGGGATGCTGAAGCCTGCGGGCGGGCGCAAGGCCTGCCCGCATGGGTGTGGTGGCGCGGCGCTTCAATCGAGCGAGATGTGCGCCTGTTGCGCGATGGCCTTCCAGGCGGGGATATCGCGCGCGTTGTTCTCCTGCTGCTGCGCGCCGGAGGCGTACCTGGCGGTGATGCCGAGCGCCAGCAGCCTGCCGATCACGTCGGGATCCTTCAGCGTGGTCTCCAGCACCGCGGAGAGCTTGTCGACGATGGGCCTGGGCGTCTTCGCCGGCACGTACATGGCCCAGCTCAGTTCGCGGTCGAAGTCGATGCCCTGTTCCTTGTAGCTGGCCACCTGCGGCAGGCTGGGCGAGCGCCGCGTGCAGACCGCCAGCGCCTTGAGCTTGCCGTCCTTGACGAAAGGCGTGGCGGTGACCATGTCGACGAAGGCCAGCGGGATGTGGTTGCCGAGCAGGTCGGTGATGATCTGCGAGGTGCCCTTGTAGGGCACGTGCTGCATCGGGATGCCGGCTTTCTGGCTGAGCACCTCGCCGCAGAAGTGGCCGGTCGAGCCCGCGCCCCAGCTCGCGTACTGCATGGGCGCGGCCTGCTTGCGGGCCAGCGCCGCCAGTTCCTTGAGGTTGTCGGCAGGAAAGGGATTGGCCGCCAGCATCACGATGGACGAGCTGCCGATGGTGCCCAGGCTCTGGAAATCCTTGACCGGGTCGTAGGGCAGCCGGGAGTAGACGGCCGGCGCCAGCGGATGCGTCGACATGCCGCCGATCATGATGGTGTAGCCGTCCGGAGCCGCGGTGGCCACCGCATGGGTGCCGATGGTGCCGGCGGCGCCGGGCCGGTTTTCCACCACCACCGGCTGTTTGAGCTGGAGCGCGAAGCGCTCGGCCAGGAAGCGGCCGAGGATATCGCCGCCGCCGCCGGCGGCGAATGGCAGCAGCATGCGGATGGGGCGTTCGGGGTAGCCGGCGGTGCCGGCCGCGGCGGCCGGCACCGCCGGCACCGCCAGCAGCGCGGCGGCCACGGCGGGCAGCCAGGTGCGCAGCGGGCCGGCGAGGCGGCGCGCGCGGCCGGTGGCCGGGTGGGGCTGTCTCATGGTTGTCTCCTTCGGGCGGCACCCGTTCCAGGCGGGGGGGTGGGGGAACGTCTCCCGCTCCGGCTGGGGTGGCAGCCTCGGCTCCAGGGTCTTCTTTTTTAAAGGAGTGGAAACGTTTCTATAAGAGTCTCGGCGACCATTGATGACATAACAATCATGGTTAACGCTAGGAAAACAGTACCTCGCAATTCCTCTAGACTGCTTGAATGGAATCGTTTCCATATCACATCAGACCATCGGACAAGGAGAGCGGAATGAGCCTGCGGTTCGGCGCGGTACGCCAGATCGGCTACGTGGTGCACGACATCGAGAAGGCGATGCGGCATTGGAGCGAGGTGCTGGGCGTGGGGCCCTGGTTCTACAAGGAAGAGGTCGGCACCACGGAGTTCCGCTACTACGGCGCGCCGTCGGCATTGCCGGCGCTGTCGATCGCGCTGGCCAACTCCGGCGGCGTGCAGATCGAGTTGATCCAGCAGCGCAACGATGCGCCCTCGCTCTACCTGGATTCGCTCGCGCGCGGCGCCGAGGGCATGCAGCACATCGCCTATTGGACCGACGACGGCTTCGATGCCGATGGCGCTGCACTGCGCGCGCGCGGTTATGTCGAGGGCCACGGCGGGCGCATGGGCGCGCGCGGGCGCTTTGCCTACTACGTGCATCCGGACCTGCCGGGCAATATCGTCGAGATCTCGGAGATGGCGGGCGGCAAGGGCGAGTACTTCGCCATGATCGCCCAGGCAGCGCAGGGCTGGGACGGCAGCGAGCCGATCCGCCGCATCGGAGTGGCACGATGAGCGCGCCTGCCGAGCGGATCCTCGCACCGGTGCCGGTGCCAAGGGTGGCCGTGGTCACGGGCGCGGCGCGCGGCATCGGGCTGGCGATCGCCGGCCGGCTCGCCGCCGAGGGCCATGCCGTGGCCTTGTGGGACCTCGACCCCGCGGCCGTGGAAGCGGCCGCCGCCGTGTTGCGTGCGCAGCATCGCGCCGTGGCCGCGGTGGCGGTCGACATCAGCAGCGCCGCACAGGTGCGGGCCGCGCTGGATGACACCGTCGCCGCGCTCGGCCGGCCCGCCCTGCTGGTGAACAACGCGGCCATCCTGGGGCCGAACGGTCCCACCGTACAGGTGGCTCCCGCTGCATGGCAGCGCGTCTTCGACATCAATGTGCTGGGCGCGCTGCACTGCGTGCAGGCCGTGGTGCCAATGATGGTGGCCGACGGCTGGGGGCGCGTGGTCAACGTGGCCTCGATCGCCGGCAAGGAAGGCAATCCCTTCGCCGGTGCCTACGCGGCCTCGAAAGCGGCGCTGATCTCTCTGACCAAGAGCCTGGGCAAGGAGCTGGCGGCCAGCGGCGTGCTGCTCAACTGCATCACGCCGAGCGCGGCCGATACCGAGATCTTCGGCACGCACGACGCGGCGCAGCGCGAGCTGCTGCGCCAGCGCCTGCTGGAGCGCGTGCCCATGCAGCGCTTCGTGCGCGTCGAGGAGGTGGCGGAGATGGCGGCCTGGTTGTGCTCCCCGTCATGCAGCTTCAGCACGGGCGCGGTGTTCGATATCAGTGGCGGACGGGCGGTCTACTAGACCACTGAATCATTGAATTGGCATGGCAGGTACCGACCGATTTCAGCGATTCCGTGGACTAGTTCAGTGGACCGGGCATCGCCCGCGCAACCGCATCGGCCTGCGCAGCCGCTTCGGCGATAATGGCCGGCCGGGCAAGACATGGCCCCCGAGCTGCGCCAGGCCAGTCTCTCCCCTCCAAGAATCCCCGGCAACCGCCCACCGGCCCCTGAGCACGATATGAGCAGTCCACCGCGCAGCCAACGCGCCGACCCGCCCGCGCGGGTCACGATCCGAGACGTCGCCCGCGCCGCCGGCGTTTCCGTCGGCACCGCTTCGCGCGCGCTCAACCGCAGCGGGCCGGTCAGCGAAGCCGCGGTACAGGCGGTCGAGCGAGCCGCCAAGGCGCTCGCCTACGCGCCCGACCCGATCGCGCAGAGCATGCGCACCGGCACTTCCGGCGTCATCGGCGTGCTGGTCTCGGACCTCGCCAACCCGCTCTACGGCCGCATCATCACCGCGGTCGAGACCCGCCTGCAGCGCGAGGGCTACGCCATGGTGGTCGGCAACACGCACAACAGCAAGGCACAGGAGCGGATGATGGTGGACCTGTTCCGCCGGCGCCGCGTGGACGGCCTGATCCTGGGACCGTGCGAGGAAGAGCGGCCGGCCTATCTCGAACAGATCGCGCGCGACCTGCCGGTGGTGGCACTGGACCGCGACTTCGGCGCGCACGGCGCCGGCGTGCACGTCGATCATCGCCGTGGTGCCGGCGAGGCCACGCGCTACCTGCTGGATCTCGGCCACACCCGCATCGCGCTGATGTCGTCCGATGGCGCGCTGCGCCCCGGGCGCGAGCGCATCGAGGGCTACCGCGCGGCCCTCGCCGAGCGCGGCCTGCCGGCCGATGAGGCGCTGGTGCGCACCAGCCGTTCGGCCATGGATCTCTCGTTCAGCGATGCGCTGGCCCTGCTGTCGGCGCCGGCACGTCCCACTGCCTTTCTCTGCCTCGGCACGCGCATCCTCTCCGGCGTGCTGCAGGCGCTCAAGCAGAGCGGACTGCGCGTGCCGCGCGAT
Organism: Cupriavidus sp. USMAHM13; assembly: GCF_001854285.1. Taxonomy (NCBI): domain Bacteria; kingdom Pseudomonadati; phylum Pseudomonadota; class Betaproteobacteria; order Burkholderiales; family Burkholderiaceae; genus Cupriavidus; species Cupriavidus sp. USMAHM13. Next base: position 238,733 of record NZ_CP017752.1, on the reverse strand, counting down.
GTCAGCCTGATCTGCATCGGCGACGGTGACCTGCCGCAGCTCTTCTCGCCGGCCATCACCGCGGTGAGCTGGGACCTGGAGGCGGCAGGCACGTCGTCCGCCGAGATGGTGCTGCGTGCCATCGACGGCGCGGCACAGGGCAAGGAAGGCGCCGCGCCTGCGCGCCGGGAGGTCAGCTTGACGCCGCATCTCGTGGTGCGCGAGTCGTGCGCGCCGCCGCCGGCTGCGGCCGCGCGTTGACGCCCTTTGATCAGGCCGTTTCCGCCCGGCGAGGCCCGCTCATCGCCGGCCGGCCGGGGCGGAAATACAGTACGAAGATCAGCGCGGCAAGCACCAGGGCCGAACTGAGCAACAGCAGGCTCAACGTGAAGCCGCCGGTGGCCGCCTTGATGGCGCCGACCGCCACCGGCGCCACCATGCCCGCGCTGCCGCCGACCGTGCTGACGATGGCGATGCCGGCGGCCGCGCTGCGTCCCGACAGCAGGCTGCCCGGCATGGACCACAGCACGGTGAACGCGCTGGAGGTGCCGGCCGCGGCCAGCGCGAGGCACAGGATCGCCGGCAAGGCATCGTGCTGGAAGCGCGTGGTCAGCATCAGGCCGGCCGCACCGGCGAGGGCGCCCGCGGCGAAGTGCCAGCGGCGCTCGCCGGTGCGGTCCGAGTGCCGGCCGACGAGGAGCGAGGCGATCACGCCGGTGGTGGCGGGCACGATGGCGTAGAGGCCGACCTGCATCACCGTCAGCCCCATGCCCTTGAGCATGGTCGGTTGCCAGAAGGCGAGCGCGTAGATGCCGAGGATCAGCAGGAAGGAGACGAAGCCCAGTACCCAGACGCGCGCATCGCGCATGGCGGCGCCGAGGCCGCTGTGGGGATCGGCCGGCGGCGCGGGCGAGTCCGCGCGCAGCAGTGCCTGCAGCCTTGCCTTGTCGGCCTCGTGCAGCCAGGCGGCCTCGGCGGGCCGGTCCGGCAGCGTGCGGAAGGCCACGATGCCCAGCAGCACGCAGGGGATGCCCTCCAGCAGATAGAGCCATTGCCAGCCGCGCAGGCCGGCGGCGCCATCGAGGTAGGTCATGATCGCGCCGGCCATGGGACCGGCCAGGATCGGCGCCACGCTGAACGCCATGAAGAACAGCGCGGTGGCTTGCGCCAGCCGGCGGCGCGGGAACCACAGCGTCAGGTAGTAGAGCACGCCCGGCGCGAAGCCGGCCTCGAACACGCCGATGAGGAAGCGCAGTGCGTAGAACTGCGTCGGCGTGCGCACGAACATCATCGCCGCCGAGGCCAGGCCCCACAGGCACAGGATGCGCAGCAGCGTCGCGCGCACGCCGATGCGCGCCAGCAGCAGGTTGCTCGGCACCTCGAACACCGCGTAGCCGACGAAGAAGAGGCTTGCGCCCAGGCCGAACACGGCATCGCTGAAGGCCAGCTGTTCCTTCATCTGCAACTGCGCATAGCCGACGTTGGTGCGGTCGAGGTAGTTGAACACATAGCAGAGGCACAGCACCGGCAGCAGCCGCCAGCCGATGCGGTGGAACAGCGCAGCCTCGTCGCCCGCGCGTGCCGGGATCGATGTACGCCCGTTCATCGCGCCGCTCCCGTCGGGGCGGCATGGACGGCAGGCACGGTGGGGCCGGCATGGGCCGGTGCGGGCAGGCGTGCGCCTGTTGGCGTGGCGAGGCTCATTGGGGGATGTCTCCGTTCTGTTCTGGTCTTGTCTCGGGTGGATGCCATCGCTGCGGGCGATCGGCGCGGGCGAGCGGTGTGACTTGTCGCGCCCGCATCGATTGTCGGCAGCGGGCGCGCGGGACACTGTCGCCTTTTGGCAGTCGCGGATGGGGGAATACCCTTCTCGCCGTCGCCGGCCATTCCGCGGCGCGGGGATGGCTTGGTATATTGCAGCGGTCGTTTTCCCGAAGTCGCGCGATGCCGTCCGACACCATGCGAGACCACTCCACCACCAGGCCGGAAGGTGCTCCTGCCGAACTGCTCTCACCGGAACTGGAAGCCCTGCTGCGCGCGCACGCCATCCGCAAGCGCCTGGCCCGGGGCGACGTGCTGTTCACCTACGGTTCGTCGCCCGATGCGCTGTTCTGCGTGGAGCGAGGCCAGATCCGCTTCAGCGTCACCGCGGCCAGCGGCAAGGAGGCGGTGCTCAGCATGCTGGAGTCGGGCCAATGGTTCGGTGAGGTGTCGCTCTTCATCGATGCGCCGCGTGTCTACGATGCGCGCGCGATGGTCGACAGCGAACTGCTGATGGTGCCGGCCACTTCCTTCCACGAGATCGTCGACGAGCGGCCGGCTTTCCTGCTGGAGTTCATGCGCCTGGTCTGCCGGCGCTACCGCTGGGCACTGGAGTGGATCGACGAGACCATGCTGCTGCCGCTGCCCATGCGGCTGGCGCGCCGGCTGCTGGCGGCAAAGCATGCGCACGACCTGTCCGCGACGGGCGTCCCGCAAGAGCCGGCGGCGCTGCGGCTGTCGCAGGAAGACCTGGGGCAGATGCTTGGCGTCTCGCGGCAGAGCGTGAACCGCCAGCTCAAGGAATGGGAGGCGCAGGGGATGCTCCGGCTCGACTACGGGCGTGTCACGCTGCTCGACCAGGAGGCCTTGCGCCGCCTGGCCTGAGGCTTGGCTCGATGTCGGGCCGGCGCCGGGGCTCGCATCCCGGCCGGTGCCTCAGCCGACCGAGAATTCCGCACCGCCCCTGGGGCGGATATAGCGCGGCATCGGCATCATGCCGGCCTGCACCGCGCCGAGGATCGCCGATTCGATCGCGCCCGCGTCCATGATGCTGTGGTATTCGCCGCCGACGAAATTGATGTTGGCGCCGTGCACGACCATGATGCCCTCCGCCGCCTCGCTTGCCTCCGCCGGCACCGAGAAGGTGTGGATCGAGCCGCCCGGCTCGTACAGGTAGCTGCCGGCGGTCTGCGGGTCGCCGGGATACTCCACGTAGTTCCACCGTCCCTTGGTCGTGTAGAAATGCACGGTACCGGTGTGGAAATGCGTCGGCAGCACGGTGCCGGGGGCGAAGCAGCCGTACAGTACCCAGACGCCATTCTCGCGGTCGAGGAACAATGGCGTGATGGTCACGCCCGGCACTTCGGTGGGCAGGCGCGGCGCCGTCTCGACATTGAGGGTCAGCAGGCGATCCTGGTGGGTGGTGGCTTCTGGCAGGGTCATGGTCGATGTCTCCGGATTTCGGTGGGGAACATGCCGCTCAGGCGGTGGCCGTCGCGGGCGCCCGGGCGTCGCCCAGCAAGGCCTCGATGGCCTGGTGCCTGCGCTCGGCCGGCAGGCCGGCCAGCAGTTGCCGCAGCATGGACAGGCTGTCGTAGTAGATGCGCTCGCAGGCCAGCCTGTCGCCGTCGAACAGGAAGAAGGCCGTCATGCGGCAGCGGAACGGGTTGCCGGTGGGCGGCAGCCCGTTCAGGTTGCCCCGGTGCGTGCCGAGCAGCCAGAACTCCACCACCACGGCATCGTCGGCGTGGCGCAGCTGGATGATCTCGCTGCGCTGGTCGGGGAAGGCCTGGCGGCTCTGCGCGTAGTAGCGCCGGACATCGTCATGGCCGTCGAAGACATGCCCGGTGGCGATCAGTTCGTAGTGCGGGTGCGGGAAGGTCGACAGCACCGCGTCGAAATCCTGCCGGACCTCGTCGGCGAAGTGGTCCAGCACGATGCGCTCACGGCGGGCGCGCAGTTCGGCGTCGGGGATTGGGGTGGGCATTGCGGTCTCCATGCTCGATATCGTTGTGCGCGGATCGCGCCCGGCTGCGCAAGGGGCGTGCCGTGGATGCGATCGCGGGACGATTATCGGCAGGACGTGCGCGCAAGACTGTCGCGGATTGGCGGTTGCCGTTCAGGAGTTTCCTGGGGGAGCGGACCGGCGCGGCGTGCCGGCTCAGGCGTCCGCCGCCTCGCCGCGGATATGCGAGGCTGCCGCTTTCTGCAGGTCGAGGTCGTACTTGAGCTGCGCCGGATCTTTGACATGTAATTAGGCGCCATATAATATGGCGACTATGATTGAGCTTGAGCAAAAATACCGGGCCCTGCTGGACGAGGCGGAACGCCGTGGGCTGCCGGACGTGGACAATATCCGCCTGTGTTTCCAGGCGCTGTCGCTGGCCGCCGCGATCGACCGCGATTGCGCGGCGATGCTGGCGCCGCATGGATTGTCCGAAGGACGCTTCGTGCTGCTGTTCCTGCTGGACGCGGCCGGCGCGGGCATCGCGCCCAAGGTGCTGGCCGAGCAGGCCGGCGTGACGCGCGCCACGGTCACGGGCCTGCTCGATGGCCTGGAGCGCGAGGCCCTGGTCGAGCGGCGGGCCGATGCCGAGGACCGTCGCGGCGTGCAGGTCCGGCTCACGCGCAAGGGCAAGCAACTGGCCGCGACTGTGTTCGCGCAGCATGGCGGCTGGATCGCCGGCCTGTTCGGCGGCCTGTCCGAGCCGGAGCGGCACCAGCTCTCGGCGCTGCTCGCCAAGGTGGCAGCGGACCTGGCCGCCCGTACGGCGGAGCGGGGCGCATGAACGCGGCGAACGCGGCGGCAACCCGCAAGGGCGCGAGCCGCGCCGCCGATATCGCCCCCGACGTGCTTGCCGCCCTGTCGCGCGGCGAGTTGCAGAGCGCGACGCTGGCGGAGTGCCTGGCGGTGGACCAGGCGCGCTTGCTGGGCGCGGTATTCCCGGCGCTGCCGCCGCCCTTGCACGAGGCCGCCGGGATGGCGTGCCGGCAGGGCATCCTGCAGCGCATGCGCTGCATCGCCGACCTGCTGTGGGCGGAACTGGGAGGCGCCGGCATCGACGCCTGCGCCCGGCACGGCTCCGACACGGTGCGGGGCTGGTCCTGCTTCATGATCGGCGCGCAGCCCGGCCTGGACCTGGACGCGCGCCTGGACGCGATCCGTCAGCTGGCGGACGATCCGCACTTCGGTGTGCGCGAATGGGCCTGGCTGGCACTGCGACCTCACCTGGCTGCGGCGCTGCCCGCCGCGATCGAGCGGCTGGCGGGATGGACTTCGCTGCCCTCGGAGCGCCTGCGCCGCTTCGCCTGCGAGGCGCTGCGTCCGCGCGGTGTCTGGTGCGCGCACCTGGCACCGCTGAAGAAGGATCCCGCCATGGCCCTGCCGGTGTTGTCGCCATTGCGGGCCGATCCGTCAGGCTATGTGCAGGACTCGGTGGCCAACTGGCTCAACGACGCGGCCAAGGACCAGCCGCGCTGGGTCAGTGCGCTGTGCGAGCAGTGGTCGGCACAGAGCCCGGCGCAGGCCACCGCGCGCATCTGCAAGCGTGCCTTGCGCAACGTGAAGTAGGGATGCCGTGAATCGGCCCAGCAACTCAGCAGCGCAGCAGCGCAACAACGCAACCGCGGAACCGCGGAACCGCGGAACCGCGGAACCGCAACAAGGGGAACGACATGACCACATCCGGCCATCACTATCTCGTCGAGCTGTACACGCCGAAGCCGGCGTGGCGGACGCTGGCACCGGAACAGCGCGAGCGCTTCCTGGCCGGCATCGCCCAGGGCATGCAAGGCCTTGGAGCGCTCGGGATCGAGATCCTGTCTCTGGGCCGGGCCGATGCCGGGGTCGAGCGTGCCGCGGGCCATCGCTACCTGGGCATCTGGCGCTGTGCTGACGCGGCGGCCCGGGATGCCTTGCTGGCGGGTATCGAGGCGTCGGGGTGGTACGGCTACTTCGAGCACGTCAATGCCGCCGGCGGCGGTGGCGGCCTGGCATCCCACCTGGCGGAGCTGGCCGGGGACTGAGGACGGGTTGGCGCGCCCGGCCGCCGCGCGCTCAGTCCGCCGAGATCTTGCCGACCTCGATGACCTTCTTCCAGCGCGCGAATTCACCGGCCTGGAGGACCGAGAACTGCTCCGGCGTGTTGGCCACGATCTCGAAGCCCGCCTCCAGCAGCTTGGGCCTGATGGCCGGATCGCGCACCTGAGCCCGTCGCTGACCATGGTGCAGGTCGACGGCGCCGGCATCGGCACCCGGGCGGCGCAGTTGCTGCTGGCGCGCTGCCGGGGAGAGTCGGCGGCGCCGGCGGTGGTGGATGTCGGTTTCCGTGTCGTCGAGCGCGGCTCGACCTAGTCCCTGCATTGGCCGCCGGGCGCCGGCCCGCGGTGCGGCAGGCCTACATCTCGCGGCCGGCCGTCTCGAAACGGTAGACCAGGCGCTGCAGGAAGGTCCGCTGCGCCGGGTCCAGGGCGAGGAAGCGGCAGCCGACCAGGTGCTGGACCAGCGCATGGCGCCGGATGATGCCGTGTCCGGTGGCCTGCAATGTTGCTTCCATCATGCCGTGCACGCCGAAGTGCAGTTCGCAGCGCTCCACCACGGTACCCGTGGGCAGCACGTCCTGCTGCGCCGCGCTCGAGCGCAGGCCGACGCCCGTCTGCGACAGGTTGTCGATGCCCAGCCGCTGCACGCGCCCGTCCCGCGCCGGCAGCGTGCAGGAAAAGTTGTACTCCGGCGCGATCTGCACGCGCGGCTGCTCGCGGCGCTCGTCGAAGTCGAGCCGGGTGGGGAATTCGGCGGCACAGGCCAGCCCGCCCCGGTAGCGCACCGTGCGCGGGTTCAGGATCGGGAAGCCGATCGGTACGTCGCGCAGCCGGGCGGAAAACCGCACCTCGCCCGAGGCCAGCAGGAAATCCTGTTCGGCTGGCGTGCGGCAGCCTTCGAAGAAAAACAGCCGCGCCACCGGATCGACGCCGAGCAGGATGGTCGACATCGCCGCGCCGCCGCGCCCGAGCAGCTGGCCCCGGCACTGCAGCCAGGCCAGGTCCTGCAGCGCCAGGCTGATGCGTGCCGGATCGAGGGCGGATTCCCGCCCGGCCGCCGGCAGGGAATCTGCCTGTGCCTCCGCGTCGGCGCCATGGCCCTGGCTGGGGTCGGGGTGATCCATGAGATATCCATCGGGAAGCGCCTGCCGCTCCGGGGAAGGCGGGCGGCAGGACGCAAGATCGAACCAATCCGAAGGATAACGGCGCGCGGAGCTCCGGGCTGAAGTCGCCCTGGACGATTCCTTGCCGGAACGGGGCGCCGCGGCGGACCGCACGGCCGCCGCCGGCTGGGGCCGGACCCGGCTCCAAGCCGGCCCCGACGTGGTCTTAGCCGGCCGTCACCGCTTGACCGGGCTTGCCGTGGGCGGGCTCCCTCACCTGGCGATCCTGCTCTTGCATGTTTGGCTTCCTGACTTCCGGGGGGAGGGGGGGAGCGCATCATCTCATGGTACCGCCGGGCCGTTCCCTCGATGAAGTCGTGCGCCCCGGGGGGCGGCGTGGCCAGGCGCGCGCGGCGCGCCGGCGCCCTGCCCCGGGGAGCCGCCCGCGCCGCCGCGCCCGCCTTCGCGGCCTCTCCCTCAGCGGCGCCGTCCCGCCAGCCGCCGGACCGTGGCCACCATCGCGTCGACCTCGTCGCAGGTGTTGTAGAACGCCAGCGAGGGCCGCACCGTGGCTTCCAGGCCGAAGCGGCGCAGGATCGGCTGGGCGCAGTGGTGGCCGGAGCGCACCGCGATGCCGTCTTCGTTGAGCGCGCGGCCGACCTCCTCGGTGGTGTAGCCGTGCAGCACGAAGGACAGCACGCTGGCCTTGTCGCGCGCGGTGCCGACCAGGCGTACGCCGGGTACCGGGGCCAGCACGCTGGTGGCGTAGGCCAGCAGTTCGTGCTCGTAGTGCGCGATGCGCTCGATGCCGAGACGCGACACATAGTCGAGCGCCGCGCCCAGGCCGACTGCATCGGCGATGTTGCCGGTGCCGGCCTCGAAGCGCGCCGGCGGCGGCTGGAACACCGTGCGCTCGAAGGTGACGTCGGCGATCATGTTGCCGCCGCCTTGCCAGGGCGGCATGCCTTCGAGGACCGCGCGCTTGCCGTAGACCACGCCGATGCCGGTCGGGCCGTAGATCTTGTGGCCCGAGAAGACGAAGAAGTCGGCGTCCAGCGCCTGCACGTCGACCCGCAGGTGCGAGATCGACTGCGCGCCGTCGACCAGGGCCAGCGCGCCGGCGCGGTGGGCCAGGTCCACGATCTCCGCCACCGGCACCACGGTGCCGAGCGCGTTCGAGACCTGCGTCACCGATACCAGCCGCGTGCGCGGGCCGAGCAGCTTGCGGTACGCATCCAGCAGGACCTGGCCGCTGTCGTCCACCGGGATCACGCGCAGCACGGCGCCCTTGCGCGCGGCCAGCTGCTGCCACGGCACGATGTTGGCGTGGTGCTCCAGGTGCGAGACGATGATCTCGTCGCCGGCGCCGATGTTCTGCTCGCCCCAGGAGTTGGCGATCAGGTTGATCGCTTCGGTGGTGCCGCGCACGAAGATGATCTCCTCGGGCGAGGCGGCGCCGATGAAGCCCCGCACCGTTTCACGCGCGTGTTCGTAGGCATCGGTGGCGCGGCCGGCCAGCGCATGGGCCGCGCGGTGGATGTTGGAGTTCTCGTGCGCGTAGAAGTAGGCCAGGCGGTCGATCACCGCCTGCGGCTTGTGCGTGGTGGCGGCGTTGTCGAACCACACCAGCGGCTTGCCGTTGACGCGTTCGGCCAGGATGGGGAAGTCGCGCCGCACGGCCTCGATGTCGAACGGCGGGCGCGCCGGCGCGAACGGTGTGCCGCGCCGCGCTTCGCGCGGGTGCGCGGCGGCGCGTGCCTCTTCCAGCGCGTAGTGGGCGTGCGGGCCGTGGCCCGCGCCCGGCGCTGCGGACGGTTCGAAGCGCCGCAGCGGCAGCAGGTCGCGCAGCGCGTGCTCGTCCGGCAGGCCGAAGGCGCGCGGGTCGACGGTGGTGCCCGGCAAGGTGGCCGGCGTGGTCGTTGCAGGCCCGCGGGCGGCGTGGTCGAGGAAGTAGTAGGGCGAGGGCGTGGCTGGCGTCGCGGCGGTGGCGCCCAGGCCGTCGGCCTCGGGCACGCCGAGCGCGGTGCCGCCGGCACGCGGCTCCAGCGCCGGCGCGATCGCCACCACGTTGTCGGGCAGGCCGTTCTGCGCCGTGCCGTGCGGCACCAGCGCGGGGGCGCGGTTGCCCAGCGACAGCACGTGCGTGGGGGCGCCCGGCAGCAGGTTGGCGCCGGGCACGCGGCCCTGCAGCGCGTCCTGCGGCGGCAGGCCGGGCACGCCGGTGCCACTGCCGCCCGGCCCGGCCAGCGGCGAGCCGGCGGGAGCCGGGTTGCTGAGCGAGGACAGCAGCGGCGCGGCCGCCGGCAGCGCCGAGGGCAGGCCGCCCACCGCGCCGCTGCCGGCGTTCACTTCGGGCGCGGCGGCGTGGCCGGGCAGCGCGCGGAAGAACCCGGCCGCCAGCCGTGCCAGCGTGGCGGGGTCGGGCAGGCCGGCCGGCAGCGTGGCTGCCGGCACCTCCGGCAGCGCGCCGCCCGCGGCGGCATTACCGGTAGGTGTCTGCATAGTCATGGTACTTGCCGATCTCCACGTCATCGAGCACGGCCAGCGCGTCGGGCGAGTGCACCGCCAGCGAGCAGTACAGCGAGATCAGGTAGGACGCGATGGCCTGGTTGTTGATGCCCATGAAGCGCACCGACAGGCCCGGGCCCTGCTCGCCGGCCACGCCGGGCTGGTACAGGCCGACCACGCCCTGGCGCTTGTCGCCCACGCGCAGCAGCAGGATCTTGGTCTTGCCGTCGGCCACCGGCACCTTGTCGGACGGGATCAGCGGGATGCCGCGCCAGGTGATGAACTGCGAGCCGAACAGGCTGACCGTGGGCGGCGGCACGCCGCGCCGCGTGCATTCGCGGCCGAAGGCGGCGATCGCCAGCGGGTGGGTGAGGAAGAAGGCGGGCTCCTTCCACACCTTGCTCAGCAGTTCGTCCATGTCGTCGGGCGTGGGCGCGCCGGTGAGCGGGAAGATGCGCTGGCTGTCGTCGACGTTGGCCAGCAGGCCGTAGTCGGCATTGTTGATGAGCTGGCTTTCCTGCAGCTCCTTGATGGTCTCGATGGTGAGCCGCAGCTGCTCCTTGATCTGGTCGTGCGGGCTGCTGTAGAGGTCGGAGATGCGGGTGTGCACGTCCAGCACGGTGCTGACCGCGTTGAGGAAGTACTCGCGCGGCTGCTCTTCGTAGGGCACGAAGGTGGTCGGCAGCACGCCCTCGTCCTCGCGCGCGGTGCAGGTGGCCTGCACGGCTTCCGGATCCTTGACGCGGTTCAGGCGGTAGATGCCGGCTTCCACCGGGACCCACTGCAGCAGGTGCGTGAGCCAGCGCGGCGTGATGGTGGAAAGCTGCGGGACGGTCTTGGTGGCATTGGCAAGTTGCCTTGCGGCGTTGTCGCCGAGCGCCGTCTGGCCGCTCACTTGTGTCGACATGGGAGACTCCGGTGGCTTAGAAGAAGAACACAGATGCTTATGACGAAACGGATTATCGGGAGCGCGCCGCGGCGGCTCAACATGCTATAGCCATCAAGCGGGCGCTCGCGGAGGGGGGCGCCGCCGCGCTCAGGACAGCAGCGCGGCGCCGGGCAGCAGTGTCGCGATGGGCACGTGCAGGGCGCGCGCCAGCTTCTCCGCGGTGACGATGGATGCGATCACGGTGCCGCGCTCGATCTCGCCCACGTAGGAGCGGTTGAGCCCGGCGCGCTCGGCCAGCTGTTCCTGCGACCACGCGTGGGTCTCGCGCAGGCGGCGCACCCGGGCGCCGAAGTCGCGGATCAGCGCACTCATGGCGAGGGCCCCGCCAGTGCTCCGGCCGCGTTGCCGAGGGTATGCGCGGCCGCGCCATCGCCGCTGCCGTGCCGCGCTTCATGGCGCGTTTCGTGGCGAGTTTCGTGGCGAGTTTCGTGGCGCGACACCGCCTGCGTCACGTGCGCGCCGGCCGGCACGTTCTCGGTCAGCCACACATTGCCGCCGATCACCGCGCCGCGGCCGAGCGTGACGCGTCCGAGGATGGTGGCGCCGGCATAGATGACCACATCGTCCTCGACGATGGGATGGCGCGGGTAGCCCTTCTCCAGGTGCCCGGCGGCGTCGCGCGGGAAGCGCTTGGCACCCAGCGTCACCGCCTGGTAGACCCGCACGCGGTCGCCGATCACGGCGGTCTCGCCGATCACCACGCCGGTGCCATGGTCGATGAAGAAGCCCGCGCCGATGCGGGCGCCGGGATGGATGTCGATGCCGGTGGCCGCATGCGCCAGCTCCGACAGGATGCGTGCCAGCAGCGGCAGCCCGAGCCCGTACAGTTCGTGCGCGATGCGGTGGTGGATCATGGCGAGGATGCCCGGGTAGCACAGCAGTACCTCGTCCACGCTGCCCGCGGCGGGGTCGCCGTGGTAGGCGGCCAGCACATCGCTGTCGAGCAGCACGCGGATGGCCGGCAGCCGGCCGGCGAACGCGTGCACCGCCGCGACCGCGCGCGCTTCGATGCCGGCCGGGTCGGCGTTGTCGTGGCGCGCCTTGTGGTGCAGCTCCAGGCGGGCCTGCGCCAGCAGGCCGTGCAGCGCGGCGTCGAGCGCATGGCCGACGTAGAAGTTCTCGGTCTGCTGGCGCAGGTCGGGCGGGCCCAGCCGCATCGGGAACAGCACCCCCTTCAGGGTGTCGATGACCTGGGACAGCGTCTCGCGCGCCGGCAGCTCACGCCCGCCGGGTTCCAGCGAGCGCCGCTGCGCCTCGCGCCAGCGCTGGCGCAGATCCTGCAGGTCGTCGACCACCTTGGCCACATCGAACACCGTCACAGCACTTCCTCCGTCTGGTTGGTCCTTGCGTCGATTCCTGCGATGCCTGCTGCGGTGCTTACTGCAGTGTTTACTGCGGTGCCGCCACCGCTGCGGCCGCCGCGCCAGCCGGCGCCGCCGGGCAGGCTCAGTCCTGCAGCCAGGGCAGGCGGTGGAAGCGCCAGCCGTTGCGGGTGCCGCGCTGGCCGGCCTCGTCGAGGTCGCCCTCGAAGCCTTCCAGCACGTTGAAGACCTGTGTGAAGCCGGCCTTGGCCGCGGCCTCGGCGGCCAGCGCGGAGCGCTTGCCGCTGCGGCACAGCAGCACGATCGCGGCCTCCTTGCCGGTCTTGGCTTCCAGTTCGCGCACGAAGCGCGGGTTGCGCGTCAGGCTGGTGCCGCTGGCCCAGGCCACGTGCAGGGTGCCGGGCACCTGCCCGACGAATTTGCGTTCCTCCGCCGAGCGGACGTCCACCAGCACCGCCTCGCCGGCGCTGTGCAGCGCCCACGCCTGTTGCGGCGTGACGCTGCCGGCATAGGGCAGGCCGGCGGCCGCGCCGGCGCGGCGTGCCGCTTCGAGGTCGGCGTGCAAGGGCTTGTCGAGAAGTTCGGCCGTCATGGGGGTCTCCTTGGTTGGCGGCGGCGCCGGGGGGCATTGCCGTCTATAGCCATCAGGAGCCCACTATGCGGGGGCGGCCGGCAAAAGCGAACCAATAAAAACGGCTATCGACATGCGCCGCCGGACGCCGGCGTCACATGCGCAGGGACACCGTGGCGCCGCAGCGCGCCAGCGGCCGGGCCGCCGGATCGCCGGGGAAGGCGCAGGCGATCCGCAGGCGTGCCCGTGCGGTGCGCCGGCATCCCCGTGCGCCTCGGCTGTGCCGCCGGGCGGCATCCCGAACGAAGCAATACGCATATCCATCACCTGTGGCGGCGCATAAGCAAGCACGGAATGCTTCGTTCCGCCGAGGCCGGCCGCGCGTCTAAGCTGGCCCGGCTTCCTGCGCGGCGCGGCGGCTCGCCACCGTGTCCGCCGGCAGGGCGCCGCCGTCTCGTCGTTCCCCTCTGCAAGGCGCGTCGCGTGCCTCCGTGCGGTCTCGCCGGGGCGCCGGCGCTTTCCGCTGTCGCGGTCCCGGTCGAGTGCGCGGCCCCGCCGTGCCCGCGCGCAGGCCCATCCTTCCCATCACACTCTGCGACATGCACGCACAAGATTCCCTGCCGGACGGCGCCGGCATCCGGCTGGCCGTCGACGTCGGCGGCACTTTCACCGATACCGTGCTGCTGGCCGGCGCGCGCCGCTACACCAGCAAGGTGCTGACCACGCCCGAGGCGCCCGAGAACGGCGTCATCCAGGGGGTGCAGGAGCTGCTCGCCAGCGCCGGCCTGACGCTGGCCCAGGTCGATCTGTTCATCCTCGGCACCACCCTTGCCACCAATGCGCTGATCGAGCGCAAGGGCGCCCGCACCGCGCTGATCACCACCGAGGGCTTCCGCGACCTGGTCGAGATCGGATGGGAGGACCGTTTCGCCCAGTACGACATCTTTCTCGACAAGCCCGCGCCGCTGGTGCCGCGCTACCTGCGCTTCGGCGTGCCCGAGCGCATCGACGGCAAGGGGCGCACCCTGCTGCCGCTGGACGAGGCGGCGGTGGCGGCGCTGGTGCCGCAGCTGCTCGAGGCGCAGGTCGAGAGCGTGGCGGTGACGCTGCTGCACGGCTACGCCAATCCCATCCACGAGCAGCGCATCCGCGCCATCCTGGGCGAGCTGGCGCCGCGGCTGTGGGTGTCGCTGTCTTCCGAGGTGTGCCCGGAGATCCGCGAGTACGAGCGTCTTTCCACCACCTGCGCCAACGCCTATGTGCAGCCGCAGGTGGCCGGCTACCTGGAGCGGCTGCGCGCGCGCGTGGCCGCGCTGGGCCTGCGCAGTCCGCTGTTCCTGATGACCTCGGGCGGCGCCATCACCAATATCGAGGCGGGCATCGCCCAGCCGGTGCGCCTGGTCGAGTCCGGCCCCGCCGGCGGCGCGGTGCTGTCGCGCCGCGTGGCCGAGCAGTCCGGTATCGCGCGCGCGCTGTCCTTCGACATGGGCGGCACCACCGCCAAGATCTGCTTCATCGACGACTACCAGCCGCAGATCACGCGCAGCTTCGAATTCGGCCGCGTGCACCGGCACCTGAAAGGCTCCGGCCTGCCGATCCGCATCCCCGTCATCGAGATGGTGGAGATCGGCGCGGGGGGCGGTTCGGTGGCGCGCATCGATGCGCTCGGCCGGGTGCAGGTGGGCCCGGACAGCGCCGGCTCGGATCCCGGCCCGGCCAGCTATGGCCTGGGCGGCGCCGAGCCGACCGTGACCGACGCCAACGCCGTGCTCGGCGTGCTCGATCCGGCCCGCTTCGCCGCCGGCAAGGTGGCCCTGCAGCCGGAGCTGGCGCGCCGCGCGCTGCAGGCGCGCATCGCGCCGGCGCTGGAGGCGGCGCCGGAGTATGCGGCGCTGGCGGTGGCCGAGATCGTCACCGAGAACATGGCCAATGCCGCGCGCGTGCATGCCAGCGAGCTGGGCAAGACGGTGGAGGACTATACGCTGGTCGCCTTCGGCGGCGCCGCCCCGCTGCACGCGGCGGCGCTGGCGCGGCGCCTCGGCATCCGCCGCGTGGTGGTGCCGCAGTCGGCCGGGGTCGGTTCGGCGCTGGGCTTCCTGTGGGCGCCGATCGCCTACCAGGCGGTGCGCAGCTTCTACCAGCGCCTCGATGCCTTCGACGCGGACGCCGCCAATGCGGTGCTCGAACAGCTCGCCGGCAGCGCGCGCGCCATCGTGGCGCAGGCGGCGCCCGGCCACGCGCTGGCAGTGCAACGCCTGGCTTATATGCGCTATGCGGGGCAGGGCCACGAGATTCCGGTGGAGGTGCCGGCCGGCGCGCTCGGCAGCGCCGATGCCCAGGTGCTGGCCGCCGCCTTCGAGGCGGCCTACGCCGCGCTGTATGCGCGCACGCTGCCCGGCAATCCGGTCGAGGTGATCAGCTGGTCGGTCAACGTCAGCACGGCGGCGCCGCGGCTGGATGCCGCGGGGACTGCTGCCGCGGCCGGCACGCCGGCGCGCCGTGCCGTCGCCCAGGGCGTGCGCGTGGTGGTCGAGGCCGGCAGCGGCGCGGCGCGCGGGATACCGGTGTACGAGCGTACCGTGCTGCCCCCGGGGGTGGCAGTGGACGGCCCGGCCCTGGTGGTCGAGGACGAGACCACCACGGTGGTGCCGGCGGGCTTCCGCTTCGTGCTGGACGGCGATGGCCACCTCGTGCTGGACGCCGTGGAAGCGGCGCAGGCGGCGGCCGCCGTGGCCGAGGCAACGGCTGGCGCGGAGGTGCTGCAATGAACGCCCCCCTGCCCGCATTCGCCTCCCGGCCCGGTCCCGGCGAGGGCGGCGCGCGCGACACGCTGCGCCACCAGCTGGTGTGGAACCGGCTGCTGTCGGTGGTCGAGGAACAGGCGCAGACCCTGATCCGCACCGCCTTCGGCACCTCCACGCGCGAAGCCGGCGACCTTTCGGCCGGCGTGTTCCTGCCCGACGGGCGCATGGTCGCCCAGGCCGTCACCGGCACGCCCGGCCACGTCAACTCCATGGCCGAGTCGGTCAGGCATTTCCTGCTGGCTTTTCCCACCGCGCAGATGCGCGCCGGCGACGTCTACCTGACCAACGACCCGTGGAAGGGCACCGGGCACCTGTTCGACATGACCATGGTGACGCCGGTGCTGCGCCAGGGCGAGGTGGTCGCGCTGTTCGCCTCGACGCTGCACGTGGTGGACATCGGCGGCATCGGCGCGGGCCCGGACGGCACGCAGGTGTACCACGAGGGCCTGTTCCTGCCGATCCTGAAGCTGTTCGAGGCGGGCGAGCCGAACCGGGCGGTGTTCGATATCGTGCGCGCCAATGTGCGCGAGCCGGTGCAGGTGGTGGGCGACCTGCACGCGCTGGTGGCCTGCAACGAGATCGGCGCGCGGCGCCTGCTGGCCTTGTTCGACGAGTTCGGCCTGGCCTCGCTGCAGCCGGCCGGCGAGTACATCATCGCGCGCTCGGCCCAGGCCATGCGCGAGGCCATCGCCGCCTGGCCGCAGGGCAGCTGGGAAACCAGCATGACCATCGACGGCTACGAGTCGCCGCTGACGCTGCGCGCGCGCCTGACCATCTCCGGCGAGGGTATCCGCGTCGATTTCGCCGGCTCGTCGCCGATGGTGGCACGCGGCATCAATGTGCCCAAGGCCTATACCGATGCCTATACCTCCTTCGGCGTGCGCTGCCTGATCGGCGCCGACATCCCCAACAACGCCGGCTCGCTGGCGCCGGTGCAGGTGCTGGCGCCGGAGGGCTCGATCCTCAACGCGCCCTTTCCTGCCGCCGTGACCGCGCGCCATATCGTCGGCCAGATGTTGCCCGACGTGGTGTTCGGCTGCCTGCGCCAGGCCCGTGCCGAGGCGGTGCCCGCCGAGGGCGCTTCCAGCTTGTGGAACCTGCAGCTCTCCGGCGGCCAGCCGCTGGCCGGTGACGCCGCCGGCGCGCTGATGCGCAGCCGGCCCTTCGCCATCACCAGCTTCTCCACCGGCGGCACCGGCGCGCGCCCCGGCAAGGACGGCCTGTCGACCACCTCGTTCCCGAGCGGCGTGCGCAATGTCTCGGTGGAGGTGCTGGAAACCGTAAGCCCGCTGGTGTTCTGGCGCAAGGAGTACCGCCCCGACTCGGGCGGCGCCGGGCAGTGGCGCGGCGGCCTGGGCCAGGTCATCGAGGTGGCGCACGGCGACGGCGAGCCGATGGTGCTGGCCGCCGCCTGGGACCGCCTGCTGTACCCGGCGCGCGGCGCCGATGGCGGCGAGGCCGGCGCGCCCGGCACGGTGGCGCTGGCCTCGGGCACGCCGCTGCGCGGCAAGGGCCGCCAGGTGGTGCCGGCCGGCGAGCGCCTGGTGGTGCAGACGCCGGGCGGCGGCGGCATCGGCGCGCCGGCCCGCCGCGAGCCGGCACGCCTGGCCGCAGACGTGCGCAACGGCCTGGTCAGCGCGGCCGCGGCGCACGCCCGCTACGGCGCGCCTGGTAGTGCCAGCGGCGCTGAGGCCGTGCCGCAGGGAGGCGCCTGACCCACGCTCCCACGCAAACCGATGCAGCGGCCGCGTGTTCCGCGGCCGCGCCGATCCGACTCACCCAGCCAGCCTTGCTGGCCCCAAGCGTGATTCCACGCATGGTCCCACGCTGAACTCTTGCCGATGACCCGAGTTTTCCTGCCCGCGCGCGCGCTGCGCCGCACCCTCCTGCCGCTGATCGCCGGCAGCTTCGCCGTCGCGGCCAGCGCCGCCACCGCTGCTACCACCGCCGCCGTGCCCGGCGCGCCCTCCGCCCAGCCGGTGCGCGGCGGCACCTTGACGCTGCTGCTGAACTACGAGCCACCGACCTTGGTGTCGCTGGCCAACGTGGCCACGCCGGCGCTGAGCGTCAGCGCCAAGGTGACCGAGGGCCTGCTGGCCTACGGCTACGACCTGACGCCGCGCCCGCAGCTTGCCACCGCCTGGCAGGTCAGCGCGGACGGCAAGCAGTACACCTTCCAGTTGCGCCGCGGCGTCAAGTGGCACGACGGCAAGGACTTCACGGCGGCCGACGTCGCGTTCTCCATCCAGTTGCTGAAGAAGGTGCACCCGCGCGGCAGCAGCACCTTCGCCAACGTCACCGAGGTGCGCACGCCCGATCCGTACACCGCGGTGATCGTGCTGTCCAGGCCCGCGCCCTACCTGATCAAGGCGCTCGCCGCGACCGAGTCGCCGATCGTGCCCAAGCACCTCTACGAGCACGCCGACCCGGTCTCCAACCCGTACAACGGCGCGCCGGTAGGCACCGGGCCCTATCGCTTCAAGGAGTGGGTGCGCGGCAGCCACATCGTCTACGAGCGCAACCCCGACTACTGGGACAAGCCCAAGCCCTACGTCGACCGCCTCGTGGTCAAGTTCATTCCCGACCCGGCCGCACGCGCCATCGCCTTCGAGACCGGCGCGGTCGACCTCGGCTACCGCACGCCGGTGCCGCTGTCGGACCTGGCGCGCCTGAAGACGGTGCCGAGCCTGGTCTTCGAGACCAAGGGCAACAGCTACTCGTTCAACGTGACGCGGCTGGAGTTCAACCTCGACAATCCCTACTTCAAGAACCTCAAGGTGCGCCAGGCGGTGGCGCAGGCGGTCAACCGCGACGTGGTGCTGAAGACCGTCTACTACGGCTACGGCACCCGCACCGCCTCGCCCATCGCGCCGGGCCTGTCGGCCTTCCATGACGGCGCGCCGACGCCTTACCCCTTCGACATCCAGGCCGCCAACCGCCTGCTCGACGAGGCCGGCTATGCACGCCAGGGTTCGGCGCCGCGCTTCCGCGTGACGCTCGACTACAACCCGATCGGCGAGGACGGCAAGCGCCTGGCGGACTATCTGCGCTCGGCGCTGGGGCGCGTGGGCATCGAGGTGGCGATCCGCTCGCAGGACCTGCCGGCCTTCGTCAAGCGCATCTACACCGACCGCGACTTCGACTTCACCGTCAACGGCGCCAGCAACCTGTTCGACCCCACGGTCGGCGTGCAGCGCCTGTACTGGTCGAAGAACTTCAAGAAGGGCGTGCCTTTCTCGAATGGCACGCACTATGCCAATGCGGAGGTGGACAAGCTGCTGGAAGAGGCTGCCGTGGAGAACGAGCCGGCGCGGCGCGTGACGCTGTTCCGCCAGTTCCAGCAGATCGTCGGACGCGAGGTGCCTGACCTGAACCTGGTCTCGCCGCAGTTCATCACCATCGCCAACAAGCGCGTGCGCGACCACTCGCTGACCGCGGACGGCGTCGAGTCCAACCTGGCCGACGTCTACCTGGACAAGTAGGGCGGCCATGCCTAGCGAAGCGCAATCGCCGACCGCCGCGCCCGGCGCGCCTGCCGCGCCTGTCACCGCGCCCGCCACCCCGGCGCGCCGCGTCGCCGCGGTGCTGCGGCGGGTGCTGTGGCGCGCGCTGCCGACCGCACTGCTGGTGGTGGTGTTCAACTTCCTGCTGCTGCAGCTCGCCCCGGGCGACGCCGCCGACGTGCTGGCCGGCGAGTCCGGTTCGGCCACCGAGGCCACCATGGCCCTGCTGCGCGCGCGTTTCGGCCTGGACCAGCCCTTGCTGCACCGCCTGCTGGGCTACCTGTGGGGGCTGGCACATCTCGACCTGGGCTTCTCGCCGCGCTACAACATGCCGGTGGCGGACATGATCCTGGCCCGCCTGCCCAATACGCTGCTGCTGACCGGCGCCGCGCTGACCTTGGCGCTCGCGCTCGGCGTGGCCGCCGGCACCGTGATGGCGGCGCGCGCGGGCGGCTGGACCGATCGCCTGCTGTCCCTGTCCGCGCTGCTGCTGTACTCGGTGCCGGGCTTCTGGATCGGCCTGATGGCCATCGTGCTGTTCTCGGTGCGGCTGGGCTGGCTGCCGAGCGAGGGCACCGCCACCATCGGCGCCGGCCTGGGCGGGCTGGCGCACGCCGCCGACGTGGCGCGCCACCTGCTGCTGCCGGCGCTGGCCATGGCCTCCTTCTATATCGCCATCTACGCGCGCCTGACGCGTGCGGCCATGCTGGAGGTGCAGCGGCTGGACTTCGTGCGCACGGCGCAGGCCAAGGGCCTGCATCCGTGGCGCGTGACGCTGCGCCACGTGCTGCGCAACGCGCTGCTGCCGATCACCACCATGGCCGGCATGCACTTCGGCGCGCTGCTGGGCGGCACGGTGGTGGTGGAGACCGTGTTCAGCTGGCCCGGCCTCGGCCGCCTGGCGCTGGAGGCGGTGCTGGCGCGCGATTTCCCTGTGCTGCTCGGCGTGCTGCTGCTGTCGTCCTTCCTGGTGGTGCTGGCCAATGTGCTGGTCGACCTGCTGCAGGCCTGGCTCGATCCGCGCATCAAGGCGGCGTGAGGCGCGCCGCCGCGCCCCTGCATCGCCACCATCCCCATCCCCATCCCCGTCACCGCAAGGAGCAAGACCCGATGGCGAAACCGATTCCTGTTCCCGCCGGCGCGGCCACCATCGCGGTGGCCGGCACCGCCCCGGCGCCGCTGCCCGCCGCGGCCGCGCGCAGCGGCGCGCTGCGCATCTTCCTGCGCAACCCGGCCGGCGTCGCCGGCCTGCTGGTGCTGCTGGCGCTGGGCCTGCTCGCGCTGCTGGCCGGGCACCTGTTCCCCGGCGATCCGCTCGACATGGTGGCGCAGCCCTTCCTGTGGCCGGGCGCCGATCCGGCCTATCCGCTCGGCACCGACTCGCTCGGGCGCGACGTGCTGGCCGGCATCGTGCACGGCGCGCGCGTGTCGCTGCTGGTCGGCCTGGCCGCGGCCGCGCTCAGCCTGGTCATCGGCACCGTGGTGGGCGCGCTGGCGGGCTACTTCGGCGGCCTCGCCGACGCGCTGCTGACACGCCTGGTCGAACTGGTGCAGACGGTGCCCGGCTTCCTGCTGGTGATCGTCATCGTGGCCATCGCCGGGCCCTCGGTGAGCACCATCGCGCTGGCGATCGGGCTGGCCTCATGGCCCACGGTGGCGCGCCTGGTGCGCGCCGAGTTCCGTACGCTGCGCGAGGCCGACTTCGTGCTGGCCGCGCGCAGCCTGGGCTATCGCAGCCGCCGCATCATCTTCGCCGAGATCCTGCCCAATGCGCTGCCGCCGGTGATCGTCACCATCTCGGTGATGGTGGCCAGCGCCATCCTGATCGAGTCGGCGCTGTCCTTCCTCGGCATGGGCGATCCGAACGTGGTGAGCTGGGGCAGCATGATCGGCGCCGGACGCGAGGTGCTGCGCAGCGCCTGGTACCTGACCGCCTTGCCGGGCGGCGCCATCATCGTCGCCGTGCTGTCGCTCAACCTGGTCGGCGATGCCCTCAACGACGCCCTCAATCCGCGCCTGCGCCAAGCATGAACCACACCATCGACCCCCATGGCGGCGCCCGCCGCCGCCCACTCCGGAGCCAGCGATGAGCGCGCTGCTGGAAGTCGAAGGCCTGCGCATCGCTTTCGGCGCGCAGCCGGTGGTGCATGCGCTGAACTTCGCCGTCGAGGCCGGGCAGACACTGGCCCTGGTCGGCGAGTCCGGCTGCGGCAAGTCGGCCACGGCACTGGCGCTGATGCAATTGCTGCCCCGGCCCGGACACATTGCCGCCGGCAGCGTGCGGCTCGACGGCCGCGAGCTGCTCGGGCTGCCGCCGGCGGCACTGCGCGCGCTGCGCGGGCGCGACATCGGCATGGTGTTCCAGGAGCCGATGAGCGCGCTCAATCCGGTGCAGACCATCGGCGCGCAGATCGCCGAGGTGCTGCATTGCCACCAGCGCCTGTCACGCCGAGCGGCGCGTGCCCGCGCGGTGGAGCTGCTCGACCTGGTGCGCCTGCCCGAGCCGGCGCGCCAGCACGATGCCTATCCGCACCAGCTCTCGGGCGGGCAGCGCCAGCGCGCGATGATCGCCATGGCGATCGCCTGCGGGCCGCGCCTGCTGATCGCCGACGAGCCCACTACCGCGCTCGACGTCACCATCCAGGCGGAGATCCTCGGCCTGCTCGACCGGCTGCGCCGCGAGCTGTCGATGGCGCTGCTGCTGATCACGCACGATCTCGGCCTGGTGGCACAGTGGGCCGACCGCGTGGTGGTGATGTACGCCGGACGCAAGATGGAGGAGGGCGGGGCGCAGGCGCTGTTCGCCGCGCCCGCCCACCCCTATACGCGCGGCCTGCTGCGCGCCTCGCTGCGCCTGGCGCAGCAGCGCTTCTACCGCGACGGCCCGCTCGACGAGATCCCCGGCAGCGTTTCCTCGGCCGCGCAGGCCAGCGGCTGTCCGTTCGCGCCACGCTGTGCCCAGGCGGAGACCGGCTGCGGCGCGAGTCCGCCCGAGCCGCGGCCGCTGCCGGGCGGCGCGGCCGATGCCCGCCTGGTGGCCTGCGTGCCGGTCCTGCGCGCGGCGGCAGCGTCGGCGCCCGCGCCCGCGCCCGCGCCTGTACCTGTACCTGTACCGGCTGGCACATCCCTCTCCACTGCGCTGGCCTGACCTGCCTCTATGTCTTCCTTGCTCTCGGTGCAGGACCTGCACGTGCACCACGTTCGCCGCGGCGAATCCATCCATGCCGTGCGCGGCGTGTCCTTCACGCTCGCGGCCGGCGAAACGCTCGGGCTGGTCGGCGAATCGGGCTGCGGCAAGTCCACGCTCGGCAAGGCCATCCTGCAGCTGCTGCCGGCCAGCGCCGGGCAGGTGCGGCTGGACGGCGCCGAGCTGGGCACGCTGGCACCCGCGGCGCTGCGCGCGCTGCGCCCGCGCATGCAGATGATCTTCCAGGATGCGCAGGCCTCGCTGAATCCGCGCCGCACCGTCGGCGACGCGCTCGACACCCTGCTGCGCGTGCACGGTGAGCGCGATGCGCGCCTGCGCCGGCAGGCCGTGCTGGCCATGCTCGACCGGGTCGGCCTGCCGGCCGGCGCGCTGGCGCGCTACCCGCATGAGTTTTCCGGCGGGCAGCGCCAGCGCATCGGCATCGCCCGCGCGCTGCTGCTGCGCCCGGCGCTGGTGGTCTGCGACGAACCGGTGTCGGCTCTCGACGTGTCGATCCAGGCGCAGATCCTCAACCTGCTGGTCGAGTTGAAGGCAGAGTTCGGCCTGGCCTACCTGTTCATCTCGCACGACCTGGCGGTGGTGCGCTACCTGGCCGACCGGGTGATGGTGATGCAGGCCGGGCGCATCGTCGACGGCGGCGCGCAGCCGGAGTTCTGGCAGGCGCCGTCGCATCCCTATACGCGCGCGCTGATCGCCGCCGCGCCCGATGCCGCCGGTCCATAGCCGCCGGTCCACAGCTGCCGGCCGCCGGCCGCTGGCTGCAGGCCGGTGCGCGCCGGCATGAGCAAATCCGGAATCCTTCGTTGGGATGGCAGGCTTGTCTGCTTAGACTTTTCCCCACGTTATTGCAAAGGAGTCGAGGATCATGGCGGTTGGGTTGTTGTCGCGCATCGCGCGGGGCCTGCGCGCGCAGCGCGGCCGGCGCGCGGGCCTGCGCCTGTCGGCGCTGGCGGGGGCCGGCTTGCTGGCGTGGGGTGTGGTGGCCGGTGGCACGGCGATGGCGCAGGCCAAGCCCAAGACTGGCGGCACGCTGGTGGTGGGCCAGTACCAGGAGCCCACCGTCTACGACCCGAACCGGCAGTATTCGTGGGAGACCTACCGCGTCGACAAGCACATCTACGAGTCGCTGCTGGCCGAGGACCTGTCCCATCCGGCCAAGGCGGGACCGCCGCCGCTGGTGCCGGCGCTGGCCACCGCCTGGCAGGCCAGTCCCGATGCGCGCACCTTCACCTTCCAGTTGCGCCGCGGCGTCAAGTTCCATGACGGCACCGATTTCAATGCCCAGGCGGTGCGCTTCAACGTGCGCCGTTTCACCGATCCCGCCTTCGAGTACTACGACGTGCGCGCGGCGGCGACCATGAAGCCGGTCTACGGCAACCTGCAGGAACTGAAGGTCGTCGACGACTACACCGTACAGTTCGTCTTCAAGGGACCGTTCACCGATTTCCCGCGGCTGCTGCCGCAAGGCAACTACGTTTCCGGCATCTTCAGCCCGGAGGCGCTGAAGAAGTACGGCCAGGACGGGCTGGCGCTGCACCCGACCGGCACCGGACCCTACAAGTTCGTCGAGCGCGTGCACGGCGAGAAGACCGTGCTGGTGCGCAACGAGCAGTATTGGGGCCCGCGTCCGCTGCTCGACCGCATCATCTTCCGTCCCATCCAGGACGACGCGACCCGCCTGGCGGCGCTGCGCTCGGGCGAGATCGATATCCTCACGCGCGTGCCGGCCGATGCCGCCGACGGCCTGGAGAAGAGTGGCTACACCGTACACGACAGCACCACCGCCGGCGAACTGTTCCTGAGCTGGAACTACCGCAATCCCTACACCAGCAAGCTCGCGGTGCGGCAGGCGGTGCTGCTGGCGATCGACCGCGAGGGATTGGCGCGCACCATCTTCAAGGGCCGCGCGCAGGCCGCCTACAGCCTCTACAACATCGGCAACAGCGCCTACGATCCGGCCCAGCGCGACTATCCCTACGATCCGGTGCGCGCGCGCAAGCTGCTGCAGCAGGCCGGCTACAAGGACGGCGAGGTCCACTTCACGATCATCACCGACGTGGCCAACCAGCCGTCGATCGAATGGATCCAGCGCGATCTCGCCAAGGTCGGTATCAAGGTCGACGTGGTCTCGCAGGAGTGGCTCACCTACACCAGCAAGCTGGCCAACCTGGCGCCGGAGACCGGCCTGTTCACCATGGAGTGGGGCTTCGTCACGCCCTACTGGTTGAAGCTGGCCTACGACGGCTACGTGGTCACGCGCGGCGGCGGCGAGAAGGTGGTCGACCCGGCGGTGGCGCAGGCGATCGCCAAGGCCACCGCGCAGACCAGCGAAGGCGCGGCGCTGGCGGCCTGGAAGCAGGCCAACGGGCTGGCGCAGCGCGAGGCCCTGTTCGTGCCGCTGGTGACTTTCCGCAACCACTTCGCCAGCAGCCCCAAGGTGCAGGGCTTCAACGTGCCGGCGCAGAACTTCTACGACCTGACCCGGGTCTCGCTGCAGAAATGAGCCGCGCCATCGTGCTGCGCCTGCTGCAGGCCCTGCCCATCTTCCTGGTGGTCTCGGTGCTGGTGTTCCTGGCTGCCCATGCCGGCGGCGGCGATCCCATCACCAATGCGCTGGGCGGCACGCTGACGCAGGATTCGCTCGACGCCATCCGGCGCGAGTACGGGCTCGACCGCCCGGTCTGGGTGCAGTACGGCCTCTGGCTGCAGCACCTGGCCGCCGGCGACTGGGGCACTTCGCTGGTGCTGCGCACGCCGGTGTTCGAGGTGCTGGGGCGCAGCTTCGCCAACACGCTGGTGCTGGCCGGGGCGGCGGTGCTGCTGTGCCTGGCCGGGGGCGTGGCGGTGGGGGTGGCCAGCGGCCTGCGGCGCGGCACCTGGCTGGACGGCGCCGCCATGCTGCTGATCCAGGTCGGGCACAACTTCCCGGTGTTCTGGTCGGGACTGCTGCTGATCTGGGTGTTCGGCGTCAAGCTGCAGTGGTTCCCAGTCTCGGGCATGTACGACATGCGCGGCGAGCAGGACTGGCCCGACCTGCTGCACCACCTGGTGCTGCCGGCGCTGTCGGCCGCGCTGATCTCCATGCTGGTGCTGGCGCAGCTGGTGCGCGCGCAGGTCATCGAGATCCTCGGCTCCGACTACCTGCGCACCTTCCGCGCCCAGGGGCTGCCGCGGCGCGTGCTGCTGGGGCGCCACCTGGGCCGCAACCTGCTGCCGCCGGTGCTCAATGTCACCGGGCTGCAGATCGGCTACCTGCTGTCCGGCGTGATCTTCGTCGAGAACGTCTTCAACTGGCCGGGCATCGGCACCCAGCTCTACAACGCCGCCGCCGGCAAGGACTATCCGATGATCCAGGCCGGCGTGATGCTGGTGACGGCGTGCTTCATCGCCGTCAACCTGGCCACCGACATCGCGCTCGACCTGCTCAATCCGCGCCTGCGCGGGGGCGTCGCACAGGGGCAGCCGTGAACATGCCGTCGACCGAGTTCACATCGGCGCCGACACCGGCACCAACATCGGCACCCACACCAACACCGGCGCCGGACGCCGCCGGCGGTGCTCCGCGCCCGGCGTGGCGGCGCTTCGCCGGCAACCGGCTGGCGCTGGCCGGGCTCGCGCTGATCCTGCTGGTGCTGGCGGCCACGCTGCTCGCGCCCTGGCTGGCGCCCTTCGATCCGGACGCCGCCGATCCGCTGCAGCGGCTGGCGCCGCCTGGCACGGCGCACCACCTGCTCGGGCTGGACGCGCAGGGGCGCGACATCGCCAGCCGCCTGCTGTGGGGCGGCCGCCGCGCACTGCTCGGCAGCCTGCCGCCGGTGGTGCTGGCGGTGCTGCTGAGCCTGGCCCTGGGCCTGCTGGCGGGCTACTACCGCAATCCCTGGTCGGCGCTGATCATGCGGATCATCGACATCCTGTTCGCCTTCCCCATGGTGCTGCTGGCCATCGGCCTGGCCACCGCGCTCGGGCCCGGCACCTGGGCGGTGGCGCTGACGGTGGTCGCGGCGGCCACGCCCTACCTGACGCGCGTGGTCTATGCCGCGGTACGGGCCGAGCGCGACAAGGAGTACCTGGAAGCGGCCCGCGCCGGCGGCGCCGGCGCCGCCGCCGTGCTGCTGCGCGAGCTGCTGCCCAATGTGGCCAGCGGTGCCGTGGTCTACGGCACCACGCTGGTGGGCGGCATGATCGTGTTCCAGGCCGGGCTCAGCTTCCTCGGCCTCGGCACGCAGCCGCCGCAGGCCGACTGGGGCCGCATGGCGGCCGAAGGCGTGCAGGTGATGGTGCTGGGCGCGCCGCACGTGGCGACCGCGCCGGCACTGGTGATCGTGGTGCTGGCGCTGTCATTCAACTGGCTGGGCAACGGCCTGCGCGATGCGCTGGATCCGCGCGACTGAGCCGGGCCCGGCCTCCATGACAACGCGAAACGCCGGCACGGGCCGGCAAGGAAGCCTGCGATGAGTCTCCTCAGCATCCGCCAGCTCGGCATCGAATTCACCGGCGCGCACGGGCCGCAGCGCGTGCTGCACGGGGTGGACCTGGAGGTCGGCGCCGGCGAGGTGGTGGCCGTGGTGGGCGAGTCGGGCTCGGGCAAGAGCCTGACCGCTGCCGCCGTGATGGGCCTGCTGCCGGCACGCGGCTGCCGCGCCTGGGGCCAGGTGCGCTTCGACGGGCGCGAACTGCTCGGGTTGCGCGAAGCCGAGCACAACACGGTGCGCGGGCAGGGCATCGGCATCGTCTTCCAGAATTCACTGTCTTCGCTCGACCCGTCCTTCCGCATCGGCGAGCAGATGGCCGAAGGGCTGCGCTACCGGCTCGGCCTGGGCCGCGCGCAGGCCGCCGCCACCGCGGGCAGCTGGCTGGAGCGGGTCGGCATACGCGAGCCGGGGCGGGTGCTGCGCGCCTACCCGCACGAGCTGTCGGGCGGCATGCGCCAGCGCATCCTGATCGCCATGGCAGTGATGGCGCGGCCGCGGCTGCTGATCGCCGACGAACCCACCACGGCGCTCGATCCGACCGTGCAGAAGCAGATCCTGGACCTGCTGCGCGATCTCCACCGCGAGGACGGCACCGCCATCCTGCTGATCACCCACGACTTCGGCGTGGTGTCCTACCTGAGCGAGCGCGTGGCGGTGCTGCGGGCCGGCCGCGTGGTCGAGCACGGCCGCACGGCCGACGTGCTGCGCGCGCCCGATCATCCTTACACGGCCGCCCTGCTGGCGGCCGTGCCGCAGGGCAGGGCGCCGGAGCCGGCGTCGGTGTCCGTGCCGGCGTACGAGGCGGGCGCGCCGGGGCAGGGCGACGGCGCGGTGCTCGCGCTGCGCGGTATCGGCCGCCGCTTCGGTAGCGCTGGCGGCGGCGGTGTCGGCGGCTGGCTGCGGCGTGGCGCGGACGAGGTGGTCGCCCTGCAGCCCACCGACCTGGCGCTGCGGCGTGGCGAGATCCTCGGCCTGATCGGTGAATCGGGCTCGGGCAAGTCGACCCTGGCGCGTCTCGCGGCACGCCTGCTGGAACCCTCCGGCGGCAGCGTGCTGGCCGGCGGCCAGGACGTCACCGCCTTGCACGGGCGCGCGCTGGCGGGCTTCCGGCGCGACGTGCAGTTCGTCTTCCAGGACAGCGGTGCCTCGCTCAATCCGCGCCGCACCATCGGCGCGCAGATCGCCGATCCGCTGCTGCGCCTGGGCGTGGCGCGCAACGCCGCCCAGGCGCAGGCACTGGCCGCGCAGGCGCTGGAGCACGTCGGACTGCAGGCACAGCACCTGGCGCGCTACCCGCACGAGTTCTCGGGCGGGCAGCGCCAGCGCATCGGCATCGCGCGGGCGCTGGCGCCGCGCCCGGCCTGCGTGATCCTGGACGAGCCGACCTCGGCGCTGGACGTCTCCATCCAGGCACAGGTGCTGGCACTGCTGCGGCGCCTGCGCGACGAGCTCGACCTGACCTACCTGTTCATCAGCCATGACCTCGGCGTGGTGGCCTCGTTCTGCGACCGCATCGCGGTGATGGAGCGCGGGCGCATCGTCGACCGCTTCGCCAGCGCCGCGCTGCACGATCCTGCCCGGCACGCGGCCACGCGCCGCCTGCTCGATGCGGTGCTGCCGTTGCCGCTGCCGCATCAGGTGCCGCATCAGGTGCCGCTTCATGCGCCGGTGATGCAGGACGCCACGGCGCCGGCCCGGCAGGCGGCCTGACCACCGTTCTTCGCCGCCGACCACTTCGAGCGGGCGGCCATATCCACAGGCCCCGGCGGGATGGCCGGCGGCGGCACCAGGAGCCATGACATGAACAAAGCAAGAGATCTCGACCAGCGCGCGCCGCGGCGCGCCGTCTCCAGCCACAACCCGCTGCGGCACAAGACGCAGGTGCCGGGTGCCCATGACCTGAACGGCGAGACCACCCGCCTGAAGGAAGGGCGCACCTTCTGAGTCCGGGCGTGGCGGCGGGCAGCCATGCCGCCGCCACGCCCGATCACATCCATCCTCGACCCAGTCCACCGCTATCACCGACCACCATGAGCCGCGACCGCCTTTTCCTGCTGGAACCCGGATTCACCGATGCCGCTCGTCCGGGCGAGCGCTTCGTCTGCCCCGACTGCCTGCCCATCGAAGGGCTGCTGGCCGCCGACCCGGCGCGCGCGGCGCGCCTGGAGATCGTGCGCGTGCCGTTCGCGCGGCCGCGCGCCGCCGTGGCGGCCGTGCTCGGCCCCGACAACCAGGGCCTGCCGGTACTGGTGCTGGATGGCGACGCCGCGCCGCCGGCCGACGCGCATGTCCATGGCGTGCTGCGCTTCGTCACCGATACGCGGCGTATCCTCGACCTGCTGGCCGAACGGCACGGCTTCCCGCGGGTGCATTGAGGACGCCTGCCCGGCCTGCCCCGCCCTGCGCTGCTCCTCCCTGCTTCAGGCTCTGGCGGCCAGCGGCCGCCGTCCGTGCCCCAGGTCGGGCACTGCCGCCAGCAGGCGGCGCGTATAGGGGTGGCGCGGCGTGTCCAGCACGGCTCCGGCCGGACCGCATTCGACCAGCTCGCCCGCCTGCATCACGCCCACCTGGTCGCACATCTGGCGGATCACTGCCAGGTTGTGGCTGATCAGCAGATAGGTCAGGCCCAGCTCATCCTGCAGGTCACGCATCAGGTTGAGGACCTGCGCCTGCACTGAGACATCGAGCGAGGAGGTGGGCTCGTCGCAGATCAGGAAGTCGGGCCGGCTGACCAGCGCGCGCGCCAGCGCGATGCGCTGGCGCTGGCCGCCGGAGAACTGGTGCGGGTAGCGCCGCGCCGCATCGGCCGGCAGGCGCACGCGCTGCAGCGCCTGGGCCACCCGCTCGCGTATCGCGCCGGCATCCAGCGCCGCGTCGCGTGCCCGCAGCGCCAGCAGCGGCTCGGCGACGATGCGCCCGACGCGCCAGCGCGGGTTGAGACTGGCGTAGGGATCCTGGAACACCATCTGGAAGCGCCCCAGCAGCGCGGCGGCGGCCTGCGTGCCGGACCAGGGATCGATGCCGTCCAGCGTCACGCTGCCGGCGCTCGGGCGCAGCAGGCCGGCGATCATGCGGGCGACGGTGCTCTTGCCCGAACCGGACTCGCCCACCAGCCCGAAGGTGGTGCCGCGCGGGATGGCGAAGCTGACTTCGCGCGCCGCCTGCAGCACGCGGCGCGGCTCGCGCGCCAGGGTGCGCAACAGCCACGGGGCGGACAGGTCGAAGCGGCGCGACAGGCCGCTCACCTGCAGCAGCGGCGCGGCGCCGGCCGGCATGTGCACGGTTGGCAAAGGCTGTGCGGCCTGTGCCGGCTGCGCGGCCACGGCGAGCGGCGCGGGCGGCACCGCGTCGTCGGGCGTGGGCAGTCGCCGCAGGCGCCGGTCCAGCGGCGGTATGGCGGCGACCAGTGCGCGCGTGTACGGCGCGCGCGGGTGCTCCAGCACCTCGGCCACCGGGCCGCTCTCGACCACGCGCCCGGCCCGCATCACCATCACGCGGTCGGCCACGCCCGCGATCACGCCCATGTCGTGGCTGACCAGCATCAGCGCGGTGCCGCGCTCGCGGCACAGGCGGCGCAGCACCTCGATCACCTGGGCCTGCACGATGACGTCGAGCGCGGTGGTGGGCTCGTCGGCGATCAGCAGGGCAGGGTCGGCGCACAGCGCCAGGGCGATGGCCACGCGCTGGCGCATGCCGCCCGAGAGCTGGTGCGGGTATTGGCGCAGCCGGGCCTCCGCCTGCGCGATGCCGACCGCCTGCAGCAGCGCCAGGGCGCGCTCGCGTGCTTGCGACGGCGTCAGCGGCAGGTGGGTGCGGATGGTCTCTTCCAGGTGGCGCCCGATGGTGAGCACCGGATTGAGGCTGGTCATCGGATCCTGGAACACCATGCCGATGTGCTTGCCGCGCAGGCGGCGCCGGTCTTCGGCGCCGAGCGTGTCGATGCGCTCGCCGCGCAGCCATATGCTGCCGGCGCCGAGATGGCCGCCGGGGTCGAGCAGGCCGGCGATGGCCTTGCCCAGCATGGACTTGCCGGCGCCGGACTCGCCCACCACGCCGAGGATCTCGCCCGGCGCGAGCGTGCAGCCGACCTCGGCGAGGATGCTGAGCGGGCCGCGCGGGGTGTCGAAATGCACCGACAGGCCGTCGACGCGCAGCAGCGGTGGCGCGCTGCTGGAGGGCGGGGAAGGCAAGGAGGGCGCGGGAGGCGGCGGCGCGCACGGCGCCAGGGCTTGGGTGGTCATTGCAGCTTGGGGTCGAAGGCGTCGCGCAGCCAGTCGCCGAGCAGGTTGACCGACAGCGCCAGCGCGAGCAGGGTGAGGGCGGGGAACAGCAGGATCCACCATTCGCCGGAGAAGAGGAAGGCCTGGCCGATGCGGATCAGCGTGCCCAGCGAGGGCTGGGTCGCCGGCAGGCCGACGCCGAGGTAGGACAGGGTGGATTCCGCCACCACGGCCAGGGCGAAGCTGAGCGTGCCGATCACCAGCACGGGCGCCAGCATATTGGGCAGCAGGTGGCCCAGCAGGATGGCGTTGCGCGAGCGGCCGCTGATGCGCGCCGCGGCGATGTAGTCCTTCTGTTTCTCGACCAGGGTCACGCCGCGGATGGTGCGCGCGTACTGCACCCACTCGGACAGGGCGATGGCGAGGATGATGACGTACACCGCCATGTCGTCGCGATAGCCCTCCGGCAGCAGGCCGCGCGCGATGCCGAAGATCAGCAGCGCCACCAGCAGCACCGGGAAGGTGAGCTGGATGTCGGCCACGCGCATCACCAGGGCGTCGAACCAGCCGCCGGCATAGCCCGCCAGCAGCCCCAGCGCGACGCCGGCCAGCAGCGACAGCGCTACCGCGGCGGCGCCGACCAGCAGCGAGACGCGCAGGCCGTAGAGGATGGCCGACAGCAGGTCGCGTCCCTGGTCGTCGCTGCCGAGCGGGTAGAAGGCGCCCGAAGGGCCGTGCCGCCACGGCGGGGTGAAGGCGTCGAGCAGTTCCAGCGCGGCCGGGTCGAAGGGATTCTGCCGTGCCAGCCAGGGCGCCAGCAGCGCTGCCAGCAGGAGCAGCCCCAGGGTCAGCAGCGCGGCCTGCACCGCGCGCGAGCGCGCCAGCGTGCGCAGTGCCGCGTGGTCGGACTGGCGCCAGCGGGCCAGCAGGCCCGGGCGTGGAAGAGGCGGTTGGCTCATGTCGGGGCGGGAAAGGTGGAGGGTGGAACGTTGGCGATGAGAGGACGGGGCGGCGCGTGCAGGCACGCTCGATCGCACAGGCACACTCAGGCGCGCCGCAGGCGCGGATCGGCCAGCGCGTAGACAAGGTCGACCACCAGGTTGATGACGACGTAGAGCAGCGCGATCAGCAGCAGGTAGGCGGCGATCACCGGCACGTCCACGGCCTGGATCGAGGCGATGAACAGCGCGCCCAGGCCGGGCCACTGGAACACCGTCTCGGTGACGATGGCGAAGGCCACCAGCGAGCCGACCTGCAGCCCGGCGATGGTGATCACCGGGATCAGGGTGTTGCGCAGCGCGTGGCCGTAGACGATGCGGCGCTCGCCGAGCCCGCGCGCACGGGCGAAGCGCACGTAGTCGCTGCGCATCGCTTCCAGCATCTCCGCGCGCACCAGGCGCTGGATCAGGGTGAGCTTGAACAAGGCCAGCGTGGCCACCGGCAGGATCAGCGACAGCCAGCCCGAGGCGGTCAGCAGCCCGGTGCTCCAGCCCCCCAGCATGACCACCTCGCCGCGCCCGAACGAGGGCAGCCAGTGCAGCCGGACCGCGAACAGGTAGATCAGGCCGATGCCGATCAGGAAGGTGGGCAGCGACACGCCCACCAGCGAGGCGGCGGCCAGCAGCCGGCCGGTCCAGCCGTCGCGCCGCAGCGCGCCGCGCACGCCCAGCACGATGCCGCCGAGCAGGGCGACGAGCGCGGCCACCGCCGCCAGTTCCAGCGTGGCCGGCGCGCGCTCGGCGATGACCTCGGTGACCGGGCGCCGCACGCGGTAGGAAATGCCGAAGCGGCCGTGCAGCACGTTGTCGAGATAGCGCGCGAACTGCACCGGCACCGGCTGGTCGAAGCCGAGTTCGGCCACCAGGCGCTGGCGTTCCGCCAGCGAGGCATCTTCGCCCAGCAGGCTCACGGTGGGATCGCCGAGATGGCGGAACACCAGGAAGGAGAGGAAGGAGACGGCCAGCAGCACCAGCAGCGACTGGCCCAGGCGGCGCATCAGATGGACAAGCATCGGCGTAGCGTGTGGCGTGTGGGTTGTGCGGGAGCGGGCGGCGGCGTCATCCCTTGGCCAGCTTGAACAGCTTGAAATAAGGCGTGTTCGACGGATTCACCGGGATGTCGAGCTTGCGCACCATCGCATAGGTCTGGATCTGGTCGTGCAGCGGCAGGTAGATCAGCTCCTTCTGCACCGTGGTCCAGATGCTGCGGATGGTCTCGTCGCGCCGGCGCGCATCGCCCTCGGCGGCCAGCGAGACGATCTTGGCATCCAGCTCGGCATTGCTGTAGCGGGTGGCGTTGGTCGCCCCGCGCGAGTTCTTGCCGCGCGAATGCACCAGGTAGTCGAAGATGTAGGCCGAGTCGTAGGTCGGCACGCCCCAGCCGTACAGGTAGAAGTCGGTGTCCAGGTTGTTGATGGCCGCGGTCTGGAGCGCCAGCGGACGCGCGGCCACCGTGGTCCTGACGCCGATGCGGCCGAGGAAGCCGGCCGCGGCCTGGCAGATCGCCTCGTCGTTCAGGTAGCGGTCGTTGGTGCAATGCAGGGTGATGGCGAAGCCGTTGGGATAGCCGGCTTCGGCCAGCAGCGCCTTGGCGCGTGCCACGTCGCTCTTGCCGACCACGTCGAAGGCCTTGTCGTAGCCGTGCACGAAGGGCGGGGCGATGATGTTGGTCGGTACCGACAGGCCGCGCATGACCGCGGTCTTGATGGCGTTGCGGTCGATCGCGAGCTGGAAGGCCTCGCGCACGCGGCGGTCCGCCAGCGGGTTGCGGTCCTTGACGTCGGCGTACTTGAGCGGGGCGCTGCCCACGTTGAGGCCGAAGAAGATCACGCGGTTCTCGGCGGCCTGGTTGACCCGCAGGCGCGGCTCGGCGCGCAGGCGCGCCGCATCCTGGATGGGCAGGTCCTGCACGAAGTCGACCTCGCCCGACAGCAGCGCCGCCACGCGCGTGGCCGGCGACTTGATCGGCAGGTACACCAGTTCGTCGATCTCCAGCGGGAACTGGCCGCGTCCCCAGTACTGCGGGAACAGTTTCAGCACGGTGCGCACGTCCTGCTCGCGCGACGCGATCACATAGGGGCCGGTGCCGTTCTCATGGCGGGTGGCGTAGGTCTCCTCCTTGGCGGAGGCGTTCTGCGGCTGCTCGACGTTGTGCGCCTTGGCCCAGGCCGCGCTCAGGATCTGGATATTGGTCAGGCTCTCGGGCAGCAGCGGGTTGGGGCCGGCGGTCTTGATGCGCACCACGAACGGCGAGACCTTGCTGACTTCGGTGATCGACACCAGCAGGGACTTCATGTCCGAAGTCGGGGCCCTGGCGCGCTGCAGGGAGAAGACCACGTCATCGGCGGTGAAGAGGCTGCCGTCGTGGAACTTGACGCCCTTGCGCAGCTGGAATTCCCACACGGTGGGATCGTCGGTGCGCTGCCAGGAGGCCGCCAGCGTCGGCAGCAGCTTGCCCTCGGCGGTGCGGATGATCAGCGGCTCGTAGACCTGATGCAGCAGGTTGTGGTTGGGGCCGTTGTTGAGCGCGTGCGGATCGAGCGTCGAGGCATCGGTCGAGCGCGCCCAGCGCACGGTCTCGGCGAGGGCCGGAGGCGCGGCGAGCAGGGTGGCGGCGAGGGTGGCGAAGGCGGCGGTGAGGGAGGCCGTGCGGGCCAGGCGTTGCAGCATCGGGAGGGTCTCCACGGGAAAGAGGGACAAGGTGGCAGGGCAGCGGGGCGCCCTGCGGAAAATCGGAACGCGCTGGTGGCGATGTTCAGTCGTAGTGCTCAGTCGCCCGGCGTGCCGCCGGCGCCGCCGAAGCGCTCGCACAGCCAGGCCGCCAGCGCGCGCAGGCCCTGCGCCTCGCCGCCGCGCGGACGGCCGGGGCGCGCCTCCGGGTTCCAGGCGAACAGGTCCAGGTGCAGCCAGGGCGTGCCGGCCGGCACGAAGCGCGACAGGAACAGCGCGGCGGTGATGGCGCCCGCGTGCGGGTTGGCGGCGGCGTTCTGCAGGTCGGCGCTGGAAGACTTGAGCATGGCCTGGTAGGGCTGCCACAGCGGCAGCCGCCACAGCGGGTCGGCCACGCGCCGGGCCTGCTCCAGCAGGCTGGCGGCCAGCGCATCGTCGTGGCAGAACAGGGCCGGCAGCTCGGGCCCGAGCGCCACGCGCGCGGCGCCCGTCAGGGTGGCGAAGTCAATCACCAGGGCGGTGGCGCCGTGCCGCGCGTCGAGCGCATGGGCCAGCGCGTCGGCCAGCACCAGGCGGCCTTCGGCATCGGTGTTCTCGATCTCCACCGAGAGGCCGTTGCCGGCGCGCACGACGTCGCCGGGGCGCAGCGCGCCGGCGCCGACGGCGTTCTCCACGGCCGGCACGAGCAGGGTCAGCTGTACCGGCAGGCGCGCCTGCATCAGCAGTTGCGCCAGCGCGATGGCGTGGGCGGCGCCGCCCATGTCCTTTTTCATCCAGCGCATGCCGGCGGCGGGCTTGAGGTCGAGCCCGCCGGAGTCGAAGCAGACGCCCTTGCCGACCAGCACCAGGCGCGGCGCGCCGGGCTCGCCCCAGTGCAGCGCGGCCACGCGCGGGGCCTGTGCCGCCGCGCGCCCGACCGCGTGCACCAGCGGGAAGCCCGCGCCGGGCAGCGCCTCGCCCGTCCATTGTTCGTAGCGCGCGCCATGCGCCCGCGCCAGCGTGCGCACCTCGTCGGCGAGCTGCTGCGGGCCGAGCACGTTGGCGGGGGTATTGACCAGGCGGCGCACCAGGCCGGTAGCGGCCGCCAGCGGGGCGACGGCGGCACGCTCGGCCGCGTCGCTGACCAGTTCGGCCACGGCGGAATCCGGGGCATCCTGGGTATCCGGTGTGCCGGCCTCCCAGCCGCCGGGCAGGGCGCCGATGGCCCAGCCCAGCGCAGCGAGCGGCCGCTCGGGCGCCACCGTGCCGGGTACGGCGGCCAGGGCGTAGCGGCGCGCGGGAAGCTGCGCCGGCAGGCCGGCGAGCTGCCACAGCGGCTGGGCCGGATCGGCGCCCGCCACGGCGCCGGCCAGCGCGCCGTCGGGTGCGGGCAGCAGCAGCGTGGTGCCGGCTTCGGCGGCGAAGCCGGTGGCGCGCACCCAGCGCGCCTGGGCCGCGGGCAGCACGTCGAGCAGCGCGGCGAGCCCGGCCGGCGTCACCACGTAGAGCGGCA
Source organism: Cupriavidus sp. USMAHM13 (assembly GCF_001854285.1). Classification (NCBI taxonomy): domain Bacteria; kingdom Pseudomonadati; phylum Pseudomonadota; class Betaproteobacteria; order Burkholderiales; family Burkholderiaceae; genus Cupriavidus; species Cupriavidus sp. USMAHM13. The sequence continues at coordinate 203,132 of NZ_CP017752.1, read as the reverse complement.
GGGCGTCGTCGGCCGTGCCGGTGAGTCCGCGCGGCGGCGGGATCGGGGCGGAAGCGGTGCTCATGTCGAAGGCGAAGGCGCCGGTTGCGGGGCGGGAACGGCGGCTGGCGCGGCGGTGTCAGTGCAGCGAGATGCCGGCCGCGGCGATGACCGAGGCATAGCGGGGCAGGTCGCGTGTCAAGGTGGCGTCCAGCTCCTGCGGCGTCGAGCCGACCACGGCATAGCCGGCCTCTTCGAGCTGGGCGCGCACCGCCGGTGCCTGCAGCACGGCGGCGACGTCGCGGCTGAGCTTTTCCACCACGGCGGTGGGCGTGGCGGCCGGCGCGATCAGGCCCTGCCAGCTCTCCACGGCGAAGCCGGGCACGCCGGATTCGGCCAGGGTCGGCACCTGCGGCAGCGCCTTGGCGCGATAGGGCGTGGTGACCGCCAGCGCGGTCAGGCGGCCGCTGCGCACATAGTCGGTGACGGCCGCCAGCGTGATCAGCGTGGCGTCGATATGCCCGCCGAGCAGGTCCATGGTGGCGGGCGCGCCGCCGCCATAGGGGATGTAGTTGACGCGGATGCCGAGCTGGCGCGCCAGCATCTCGTGGGCGACATGGGCGATGCCGCCGTTGCCCGGCAGGCCCAGCGCGATCTCGCCGGGGCGCTTTTTCACCAGGGCCGCGTACTCGCCGAAGGTCTTCACGCCCAGGTCCGGGCGCACCACCAGGATCTGCGGATTGACCACCGCCTTGGTGACGCCGCGGAAGGCGCGGCCCGAGTCATAGGGCAGGCTCTTGAACAGCACGGCGTTCAGGGTCACGCCCTCGCCGGCCAGCAGCAGCGTGCTGCCGTCCGGCCGCGCCTTGGCCACCTGGGCCGCGCCGAGCGTGCCGCTGGCACCGACCACGTTGTCCACCACCACCGGGCGCCCCCACTTCTCGCTCAAGCGTGGCGCCAGCGTGCGGGCCAGCTTGTCGGCGCTGCCGCCGGCGGCCACTGGCACCACGATGCGGATGGCCTGCGCGGTGTCGTTGGCCGCGGCCGCGGGGCTGGCTGCCGCGAGGCCGGCGAACACAACCGTGACAGCGGTGGCAGCCATGGTGGCCGCGGCGCTCATGTTGCCAAGGGCCGCACGCAGGGCGGAGCGCAACGGACGCAGGGAACGGAGGGAGCGGAGCGGGGTGCGGCGGAACATGGCTGGCCCATCGTGTCGAAAGGGCCAGCTTAGTCAGCGCGGCGGCGCGCTCAAACGAATGTTTCCTCGTAAGGATATGCGGGGGAAGCCTGCGTCATGCGCGCCGCGTGAAGCGTTGTTCGACCACCTTGCTCCCCCACTGCTCGCCTTCCGCTTCACTGTGCAAGGCAAAGCCGAAGGCTTCGTACAAGTGGCGCGCGGAGTCGAGTCCCTTGAAGGTCCAGAGGTAGGTCTCGCGGAAGCGCGCGTCGACAAAGCGCATCGCGTGCGCGAGGAGCTGCCGCCCGATGCCGGCGCCGCGCAGGGCGTCGTCGACGATGAACCAGCGCAGGTGCGCGACCCCGGTGTCGAGGTCGCCGTCGATCGCCAGGGAGGCGAGGGCGCGCCCGTTCTCGACATACAGCCAGAGCGCCTTGCCGGCGGCGGGCAAGGCGCCGGCGAAGGCGGCGAGTTCCGTTGCGACCTTCTGTTCGAAGAAGGCGCCGAAGCCCCAGTGCTGCGCATAGAAGCGCGCGTGCAGGGCAGCGATGTCGCCGATGCAGCCGGGCTGGTAGCCCTCGACGATGCCGGCGGAGGCGGCGTCTGCCACGCTCGCCTTGCTGTCGTTGTCCTGCGCCAGCGCATCGGCATAGAGTGCCAGCGAGCGCAGCAGTGCCTGCTGGTCGGAGGGCAGCAGGCGCCGCAAGGCGCTCGACACCTGATCCGTGGCGAAGCGGTCGATCTTGCTGCGCAGGGTTTCGCCCGCCGGCGTCAGGTAGAGATTGGCGGAGCGCGCATCCTCCTGCGAGGCCCGCCGCGTCACCAGGCCATCGGCTTCCAGCCTGGCCAGTTGCCGGCTGGTGTTCGATTTATCGAGCCTGAGGATCTTGCCCAGGTCGCGCGCGCTGATGCCCGGCGCCATGCCGATCTCGAGAACGGCGTGGACGGCCGAGGGCGCCAGATCGCTTTCGGCCAGGGTCGCGCGCATGAAGCCCAGCTCGCGCACCAGTCGGCGGGAGAAGTCGCGCAGCTCCAGGATGGTGGTTTCGCGCGGGGTGGCGGGGACGTCGACGAGGTCCATGGTTGACTCGCTAAGGTGGCTCGGCTCGCACAGGTTGCGCTGCGCAACCCAATATAGTTGCGAGTCGCAACTTTGTCAAAGCGGGCGTTCCATCGGCGTTCCATCGGGCCCGGGAACTGCGGGGGCGCAGCGCCGGGCCTCGGCTCGCGTCTCCTCCCGGCTTCAGTCGACCGTGATGCGGTTGTCCTTCACCAGCTTCGCCCAGCGCGCCAGCTCGCCGTGCAGGAAGCGGGAGAACTCGTCCGGCGTGCCGCCGACCGGGACCACACCCAGCTCCGTCAGCCGTGCCTTGACCTTGGGGTCGTGCATGGCGGCGGCAACGGCCGCGGCGAGGCGCGCCACCACCGGAGCCGGCGTGCCCTTGGGCACGAAGACGCCATTCCACTCCAGCACCTCGAACCCCGGCAGGCCGCTTTCGATCAGGGTCGGCACGTCCGGCAGCGCCGGCATGCGGCGGGCCGATGTCACCGCCAGCGCGCGCAGCTTGCCGCTCTTGACGTAGGGAATGCCGGAGGCGGCGTTGGCGAAGTAGGCATCGACCTGCCCGCCCATCAGATCGGTCAGCGCGGGCGCGCCGCCCTTGTAGGGGATGTGCACCAGGTCGACCTTGGCCTGGCTCTTCAGCAGCTCGCCGATCATGTGGGCCGGGCTGCCCGGCCCGTAGGAGGCATAGGTGATCTTGCCCGGCGCCTTGCGCACCGCGTCGAGGAAGGCCGCCAGCGTCTGGTAGGGGGCGCCGGGCGGCACCACCAGGATGTTCGGCGCGGTCACCGCCAGCGAGACCGGGATGAAGTCCTTGACCGGGTCGAACGGCAGCTTGCGCAGCGCCGGATTGACCGCGAAAGTCGACGCGTCGTACAGCACCGTGTAGCCGTCGGCGGGGGCCTGGGCCACCGCCATCGCGCCGATGGTGCCGCTGGCGCCGGGCTTGTTGTCGACGATCACCTGCTGCTTCAGCGACTGCGACAACTGCGCGGCGATGATGCGCGCGGCATTGTCGGCGCCGCCGCCGGCCGAATAGGGCACGACCAGCCGGATCGGCTTGGCCGGGTAGCCCGCTTCGCCCTGCGCGCCGGCCGGCGCGCAGAGGCCGAGCGCGGCGCAGGCCAGCAGGGCGCCGACCAGGGCGCGGCGCCGGGCCGGCGCGGCCCCGCTGCCTGCGCGTGGCGCTTTGCGGGGGCAATGAGTGGGGACGAGGGGGAAAGTCATGTCGATCCAGGGTGTCGGGACGCGGGAGATCCCGCGCCTTATTGGGTAGGGGCTGATTCGGTGGCGGCCTATTCGATGGTGGCGCCGGAAGCCTGCACGACGCGCTTCCATTTGGCCGCCTCGCGTGCCATCAGCTCGGCGTAGGCCGCCGGCGACGCGATCAGCGGGGAGGCGCCTTCGGCGCGCAGGCGCGCGGCGACGTCGGGCAGGCGCAGCACCTTGTCGATGCGCGCATGGAGGTCGTCGATCACCGCGCCGGGCGTGCCGCGCGGCGCGAGAATGCCGTAGCTGAGCGTGCTCTCGAAGCCCGGCAGCGCGGCCTGCGCCACCGTCGGCACCTTGGGCAGCAGTTCGCTGCGCTGCGCCCCGGTCACGGCCAGCGCGCGCAGCCTGCCGGCGCGGATGAAGGGCAGCACTGGCGGGATCACGCTGAAGGTGAAGTCGACCTGGCCGCCCAGCAGGTCGGTCAGCGCCGGCCCGGTGCCCTTGTAGGGCACGTGGGCCAGCCGGATGCCGGCGGTATTGGCGAACAGCACCGCGGTCAGGTGCGAGCCGGTGCCGTTGCCGCTGGAGGCATAGTTGAGCGCGCCGGGCCGTGCCCGGGCCGCAGCGATCAGGTCCTTGGCCGTATGCAGCGGCGAGTCGGCCCGCACCACCAGCACCAGCGGCGTGCTGGCGATCGGCGCGACCGGCACCAGATCGTGCCGGGGATCGAAGCCGAGGTCGGCGTAGAGGGCGGGATTGACCGCGAGCGTGCCGGTGTGGCCGAGCAGCAGCGTGTAGCCGTCGGCACGCGCGCGCGCCACCTGCTTGGTGCCGAGGTTGCCGCCGCCGCCCGGCCGGTTGTCGACCACGATCTGCTGCGGCAGGCCCTCGCTGACCTTCTGCGCGATCAGGCGCGCGAACACGTCGTTGCCGCCGGCCGGCGCGAACGGCACCACCAGCTTCACCGGGCGCTCCGGCCACGGCTCGGCGCGGGCGGTGCCGGCGGCCAGGGTGATGGCGCCGGCGGCGAGCCAGGCCAGCGCGCGGCAGGCCCTTTGGATTCTCACGTCTGTCTCCCTGGCGCTGGCGGCCTGTCCCGCGGGGCCGTCACGCCGATGTTCTATATAAGAACCGTTGTTCTTTCCTGGAACAAAGTCTAGCGAGGCGGCTTTGCCGGCCGGAATCGGGATATACCCCGAACACGGGTGCCGGAGCGGCCTTCTCGATCTCTCTCGGTCCCCCCTCGATCTCCCTCGATCCTTCTCCGGCCACGTCCGATCCTGTTCGTCCGGGACCGACCCTGCCCGATCTCCATTGGACGGTTCGGCACATGGTCCCGCGCCGCGCCCGCAATTCCACGTCATGGAATTGCGGGGGTGTGCCGCAGGGCCCCGCTGACTAAGCTGTCTCCCATAACGAAACGCAAAGAAACGCACCCGCTTCCTGCCGCCGGCAGGGGCGCGGCGTCCCGCACCGTTCCCGCACCATTCCCGCACCGTTCCAGGAGACCAGCATGCCGTCATCCCGCGCCGTCCGCCTTCGCCTCAGGGCGACCGCGGCTTTCGCCTTCCTCGCCTTCCTCTGCGGTCTTGCCGCCGCGCTGCCGCGGCCGGCGCTGGCGGCGTTCCCCGACCATGCGCTGCGCCTGGTGGTGCCGTTTTCGCCGGGCGGCGGCACCGACCTGATCGCCCGCGCCATGGCCATCACCATGGCCGAGGACCTGGGCCAGCCGGTGATCGTCGACAACAAGCCCGGCGGCAGCACCATCATCGGTACCGAAGCCGTCGCCAAGAGCGCGCCGGACGGCTACACGCTGGTGATGGCGACCATGGCGCACGCGGTCAACCCGAGCCTGCACCGCAAGCTGCCCTTCGACACCGACAAGGCCTTCGCGCCGGTGATGCTGGTCGGCCGCTCGCCCAATGTGCTGGTGGTGCGCGCGGACAGCCCCATCCGCACCGTGCGGGACCTGGTCGCCCAGGCCAAGGCGCGGCCGGGCAAGGTCAGCTATGCCTCGCAGGGCTCGGGCACCTCGGCCCACCTCGCCGGCGAGCTGTTCAAGGCGCTGGCCAAGGTGGACCTCAACCACATCCCCTACCGCGGCGCGGGACCGGCCCTGACCGATCTGATGGGCGGGCAGGTCGACGTGATGTTCGCCACGGCCGCCGCAGTGGCGCCGCACCTGCTCAGCGGCAAGCTGCGCGCGATCGCGGTGACGACGGCGCAGCGCTCGCAGGCGCCCGGCCTGAGCAAGATCCCCACCATCGCCGAGAGCGGGGTGCCCGGCTACGCGGCCGATAGCTGGTACGGCCTGTTCGTGCCGGCAGGCACGCCGCCGGAGGTGATCGCGCGCCTGAACGCGGCGGCGAAGAAGGCGGTGGGCAGCGCGCTGTTCCGCCAGCGCGCCGACCAGGAAGGCCTGGCGGTCGGCGCCGGCACGCCCGACGAATTCGGCCGCTACGTCAAGGGCGAGAGCCAGCGCTGGAGCAAGGCCATTCACAACGCGGGCATCAGCGCCGACTGAGCCGCGCGGCCTTGCCGCTGTACGGGACCACAGAACCGTTCAGCAGAGCGGAACAGGACAGCAGGACCGCAGAACAGCACCACAGAACCGCCATTCACCGGATCGCACCATGGAACCCTACGCACTCATCGAACTGAACGTCGTCTCGGGCATTGCCCTGCTCGCCTTCAACCGCCCCGACAAGCGCAACGCCATGAGCGACGACATGCGCGCGGAGTTCATCGACGCGCTGGAGCACGTCGCCGCCGACCGCGAGATCCGCGCGCTGGTGATCACCGGCAAGGGCAGGGGCTTCTGCGCCGGCGGCGACGTCGCCGGCATGCAGCGCCGCATGGAGGCCCCGGCGGGCGAGGTCGCCTTCAACGGCTGGAGCCGGCAGCAGCGTGTGCACCACACCGTCAAGCTGCTGCACACCATGCCCAAGCCCACCATCGCCGCGGTCAACGGCGCCGCCGCCGGGCTGGGCGCGGACACCGCGCTGTGCTGCGACTTCGTCATCGCCTCGGAGGCGGCCTCGTTCTCCTGGTCCTACATCGACCGCGGCCTGATTCCCGACGGCGGCGGCATGTACTTCCTGCCGCGCCGCGTCGGCCTGTCGTGTGCCAAGGAACTGGTCTTCACCGGCCGCAAGGTGGCGGCGCATGAGGCGAAGGCGCTCGGCATCGCCGACCGGCTGAGCGCCGCCGACCGCCTGCTCGACGATGCGCTGGCCTGGGCCGCCGAACTGAGCCGCGGCTCGGCGACGGCGATCGCGCTGGGAAAGAGCATCATGAACCAGTCCTTCGAACTGCCGGCCGACCAGGTGTTCGCGCAAGGCAGCCAGGCGCAAGGCATCTGCTACACCAGCAGCGCGCACCGCGAATCGGTGCTGGCCTTCCTCGCCAGGACCGCGCAGGCCGGCATGCAGCCGGCGGCGGCACGCACCGCCAGCGAGGGGTGAAGCCATGAACGCCATCCAGCGTCTCGTCTCGCCGCGCAGCGTTGCCGTGATCGGCGCCTCCGCCGACCCGGCCAAGACTTCCGGCCGCCCGGTGTCCTACCTGCGCAAGCACGGCTTCGCCGGCGCGATCTACCCGGTCAACCCCAAGGTCGAGTCGATCGACGGCCTGCGCTGCTATCCCGACGTGGCTTCGCTGCCGGAGGTGCCCGACGTGGGCATCGTGCTGCTGGGCGCGGAGCGCGCGCACCAGGCGGTGCGCGCGCTGGCCGCCAGGGGCGCCGGCGCGGCCATCGTGCTGGCCAGCGGCTATACCGAGACCGGCGCCGATGGCGCGCGGCGCCAGGCCGAGCTGCTCGAGGCCGCCGGCGGCATGCGCCTGCTCGGCCCGAACACGATCGGCCTGGTCAACCTGACCGACGGCATCCCCTTGTCGGCCAGCGGCGCCCTGGAGATGGACCGCTTCCCGGCCGGCAGCATCGGCGTGGTGTCGCAGAGCGGCGGCATCCTCGGCGCGCTGCTGTCGCGCGCGGCGGCGCGCGGCATCGGCCTGTCCAAGCTGGTCTCGACCAGCAACGAGGCCGACCTCGACCTGGCCGACTTCGTCGACTACCTGGCCGACGACGAAGCGACACGCGTGATCGCTCTCTATGTCGAGAGCGTGCGCGATCCCGAGGCCTTCTGCCGCGCGGCGCGCAAGGCGGCGCGCGCAGGCAAGCCGGTGGTGGCCTTCAAGATCGGTCGCTCCGAGAGCGGCGCACGCGCCGCGGTCTCGCATACCGGCGCGCTGGCCGGCGCCGACCGCATGTACGACGCGCTGTTCCGCCAGGTCGGCGTGATCCGCGCGCAGACCTTCTCCGACCTGCTCGATGTCCCCGCCGCGCTGGCCACGGGGCGGACGCTGCGCGGCCAGCGCATCGCCATCCTCACCTCGACCGGCGGCGCCGGCACGCTGGTGTCCGACAGCCTGGGCGTGGCCGGCTTCGAGACGCCGGCGCCGGACGCGGTCACCGCCGCCAGGCTGCGCGCGCTGCAGCAGGGCGACCACGCCGCGCTGGACCGCAATCCGATCGACGTCACCCTGGCCGGGCTGCAGCCCGAGCTGCTGCGCGCCGCCATCCGCATCCTGCTGGACAGCCCGGGCTACGACGCCGTGGTGGTGGTGGTGGGTTCGTCCGGCGTCGGCATGCCGGACCTGATGGCCAACGCGATCCGCGACTGCCTGCCCGCCAGTGACAAGCCGGTGATCGCTTATGTGAGCCCGCACGCGCCCGAGGCCGCGGCGCTGCTGAACCGGCGCGGCGTGCCGGCCTTCGCGGCGCCGGAGGCGTGCGCGGTGGCACTGGAGGCCATGCTGGGCGCGGCGCGCGGCGCCTCCGCTGCCTGCCCGGTTACGGTCGATGCGGCCGAGGCCGGCACGGCGCCGCTGCCGCTGCCCGACCTGGCGTCCTTCGGCAGCGGATCGCTGGACGAGGCCGCGGCCAAGGCGCTGTTCGCCGGCTTCGGCGTGCCGGTCGCGCGCGAGGTAGTGGTGGGCGATGCCGAGGCGGCCCGCGCGGCCGCGCAGGGCCTGGGCGACAGCGTGGTGCTGAAGATCCTGTCGGCGCAGATCACGCACAAGAGCGATGTCGGCGGCGTCGCGGTCAATGTGGCACCGGCGGCCATCGCCGCGCGCATGGCGCGCATGGCGGCCGAGGTCGAGGCCGCCACCGGCGCGGCGCCGGCGCGCTACCTGGTACAGGAGATGGTGCGCGGCGGCGTCGAGGTCATCCTCGGCATGCACCGCGATGCGCTGGGCACGGCCATCCTGCTCGGCATGGGCGGGGTGGCCGCCGAACTGTTCGGCGACACCGTGCTGCGCATGCTGCCCGAGGGCCGCGGCCTGGCCCGCGCCGACGCCATGGAGATGATCGGCGCGCTGAAGACCGCGCCGCTGCTGCACGGCTTCCGCGGGCGTCCGCCGGCCGACGTGGCGGCACTGGCCGATGCCATCGTGGCCTTTTCGCGCATGGTGGCGTCGCTGGGCGGGCGCCTGCTCGAGGCGGAGATCAACCCGGTCTTCGTGCTGCCGCAGGGTCAGGGCGTGGTGGCAGCCGACGGCGTCGCGGTGCTGGCCGGCGCGCACGCTGGCGAGGCAGCCGTTTCCCCGGCAAACTGAGGCCGGCGCGGCATTGGAGGAGGACAGGCATGGCAGCAACGCAGCACGATCGGGTGGTGGTGGACGTGGACGGTTGTCCGGTGGCGTGGCGATGCTGCGGCGACGGGCCGCCGCTGGTGCTGCTGCACGGCGGCCACGGCAGCTGGGAGCATTGGACGCGCAACCTCGCGCCGCTGGCGCGCACGCGCCGGCTGCTGGTGCCCGACATGCCGGGCTACGGCGACTCGGGCATGCCGGCGCAGGCCGATCTGCCCGGCCTGGTCGAGGTGCTGGCCCGTGCGCTGGCCGCCCTGCCGGAACGCGGCGATGGCCCCATCGACCTGGTGGGCTTTTCCTTCGGCGGGCTGGTGGCGGCGCAACTGGCCAGCCATCCCGCCCTGGGCCGCGCGCCCGCCAGCCTGGCGCTGCTCGGCCCGGCCGGACACGGGGGGCCGCGCCGGCTCGTGCACGAACTGGCCGACTGGCGGCGCTGCGCGGACGAGGCGTCGCTCGCCGCTGTGATGCGGGCCAACCTGGCGGCCCTGATGTTCGCCGAGCCGGCCGCCATCGACGATGCCGCGCTCGCCCTGCACACGCGCGCCTGCCGTGCCACGCGTTTCCGCAGCAAGCCGATCTCGCGCGCGGGCGGCCTGCAGGCGGCGCTCGCGCGCTACGCGGGGCCGGTGCTGCTGGCCTGGGGCGAACACGATGTGACGGTGACGCCCGAGGCGATCGACGGCATCGCCCGCGCCGCGCGCGCGCCGTCGGCGCCGGCGGCGCGCGTCGAGGTGGTGGCCGGCGCCGGGCACTGGGTCCAGTACGAGGCGCACGCGCGCGTCAATGCCTTGCTGCAGGACTGGCTGGCGCGGCCCCACGCGGGGCCGGCGCGCTCAGGCTGAGGTCCGCGCCACGCCACGGCGGGGCCCGCCGTTTCGCGTAGCATGGCACGCTCCGGTGCCCCTTCGTGTCCACCATGCCCAGCAGCCCACTCACCACCACCCGCCTCAAGCCGGGGCGCGGCAAGGCCACCCCCAACCGCTCGCTGGAGCGCGGCGTGGCCGTGCTGCGCGCCTTCCGCGCCGGCTCCTCCATGCTCGGCAACAGCGAGATCGCCGAGCGCACCGGCCTGTCGCGCTCCACGGTCAGCCGGCTGACGCAGTCGCTGATCGAGACCGGCATGCTCGAATACATCCCGCAGTTCCGTGCCTACCGCCTGGGCGCGCCGGTGCTCAGCATGGCGCACGCGATGCGCGACAGCTCGCAGGTGCTGAAGGTCGCCACGCCGATGATGGTGGAGGTGGCGATGCGGCACCGGATCAATGTGGGGCTGGCGGTGGCCGACGGCGACGAGATGATCTACCTGGAGTCGTTCCGCTACAACCGCCGCCAGTCGCTGCGCACCGTGGTGACGGGCCAGCGCATCCCGATGGCGCTGACCTCGCTGGGCCGCGCCTACCTGGCCACGCTGGCGCCGGTCGACCTCGCCGCCATGCTGGCCGGTTTCGCCGCGCGCGCCCGCGGGCGCGGCTGGCGCGAGCTGCGCCGCGAGATCGAAGCCGCGGTGGCATCGGTGCGCACGCGCGGCTACTGCGTGGCGTCGTGGCAGCCCCAGGTGGTGGCCCTGGCGGCGCCGGTGCATTGCGAAGGCTATGGCGTGCATGTGCTGAACGTCAGCGTGTCCAGCCAGCAGGAGGCGGCGGAAGTCGAGGCGGCGCTGGCGGGGCCGCTGCTGGCGCTGGCCCGGGACATCGAGGCGCGCGTGCGCCTGCCGGAGTGAGGCGTGGCTTCACGGGTGCCGGCGCATCCTTGAAGCCACGTTCGTGACGCCACGTGCCCCGGCACCTGCTGCCGCTCCGCCCGAAGCCTGAAGCCGGGCGATGCCGCCTTACGCGGCCTTACGCGGCTTCACGCAACTTCACGCCACCTCATGCCGCAGGAACGCCGTGCTCAGGCAACAGCGCGGGTTCCGGCCGCGGTGGCGCCTCGGACGCGACGGCCGGCGCTTGCGCTGCCACCTGCCGGCGCGCGAAGGCCGCCAGCCCGCGCAGCGCCGCCCTGGCCGAAGGCAGGTAGAAAGCCTGCAAGTGGAAGACATGCCAGCGCCCCAGGTGGACTTCGAGCCGGCATGGCACGCCGCAGGCCTGTGCGTGCGCGGCGAGACGGGTGGCGTCCGCCAGCAGCACTTCCTGGTCGCCGGCCTGGACCAGCATCGGCGGCAGGCCGTGCAGGTCCGTTGCGAGCGGCCGCGCGGCGGAGCCGCTGCCGCCGGTGCCACCGTCATACCAGCGCAGGCCCTGTTCGAGCCAGGCCCGGCGGATCATCGGGTCCTGCTTGCGCCGCGAGGCCAAGGTGTCGCCGCCGAGCGTGGGGTCGGTCACCGGGGACAGCAGCAGCAGGGCCGCCGGCGCGGGATCGCCGCGCTCGCGCAGTGCCAGGGCGAGCGCCAGCGCCAGGGCACCGCCGGCGGAATCCCCGGCGATGACGATCTGCCCGGGAGCGTGGCCGGCCGCGCGCAGGGCCGCGTAGCTGGTCAGTGCGTCCTCCAGCGCGGCGGGATGCGGATGCTCGGGCGCGAGCCGGTAGTCGGGCACCCACACCGGCATGCCGGCGGCGGCGGCCAGCCGCGTGGTGATGCTGCGATGGGTGGCGGGGCTGCCCAGGCAGAAGGCGCCGCCATGCAGGTAGAGGATGGCGCCGGCAGAGGCCGCGCCGCTTGCGGGCGTCGCCACTGGCGCCATCACTGGTGCCACCACTTCGAGCGCGATGCCGCCGGCGCGGCGCCACGAGCGGGCGGTGCCGCCGGCGCCCGGCATCAGCGGCGCCAGCAGGGCCACGATGCACCGCTGCGCCCGCGCGCCCAGCGGCGGGCCGATCAGCGTGCGGAAGGCCACGCGCAGGAAGGCACGCAGGAACCCCGCGGCGGCCGCCTCGGGCCAGGCGCGCGCTTCGGCCACCTCGACGCCGCCGGCGGGTCCCGTCGGCCCGGGCAGCGGCCGCGTCAGGCGGTAGGCGGCCAGGCTGGAGTGGCGCGCCAGCCAGCGATAGGTCAGGGTGAAGCCCGGCCAGTTGGTGCTGTTGTGCCCGCTGGCGTCGACATACCAGCTGGTGCAGCCATTCCATACGGTGCCGGCCAGGCGTTGCTGCACGCGCGTGTTGAAGCGCCGGTAGGGTGCCTCGTCGACCTCGATGGCGCTCGCCCGCGCGTCGCGCATCGCCTGCAGGCAGCGCAGCACATGGGCGATCTGGCTTTCCAGCATGTAGACGATGGAGTTGTGGCCGAGATTGGTATTGGGCCCGTACAGCATGAAGAAATTGGGGAAGCCCGGCACCGTCAGGCCCAGGTAGGCCTGGGCGCCGTGGCGCCAGGCCTCGTTCAGGTCCTGTCCATCGCGGCCGGTGATGCGCATGGGCGAGAGGAACTCGGTGGCGGCGAAGCCGGTGCCGTAGACGATGGCATCGACCGCATGGTGCGCTCCGTCCGCGCACTCGATGCCATCCGCGGTGATGCGGCGGATGCCGGCGGTCACCAGGGTCACGTTGGGCTGGCTCATGGCGCGCAGGTATTCGCTCGACAGCAGGATGCGCTTGCAGCCGATCGGGTAGTCGGGTGTCAGCCTGGCGCGCAGCGCGGCATCGGGCACCTGCCGCGCCAGCAGCCGGCGGAAGGGCAGGCCCACCGCCAGCTTCATCAGCCAGCGGAAGCGGGTGAAGGCCAGCGCGCGCGATTCGTAGCGCAGGTAGATGCCGGCGCGGTGCATTCGCATCGCCCATGGCAGGCGACGGTACAGCAGCTTCTCCCAGCCCCGGTAGGCCCGGTCCGGACGCGGCATCAGGTAGGCCGGCGAGCGCTGGAACACCGTCAGCGAGCCGACGCTGCCGGCAATCGCCGGCACGAACTGGATGGCCGAGGCCCCCGTGCCGATGACGGCAACGCGCTTGCCCGAGAGGTCGTAGCCATGGTCCCAGTACGCGGAATGGAAGCTGTGGCCACGGAAGTGCTCGATGCCCGGCAATTTCGGCAGCGCCGGCCGGCTGAGCTGGCCGGTGGCGCTGACCAGCAGGCGCGTGTGCAGGGTGGCGCCGTCGGCCAGCGTCACCAGCCACAGCGCCCGCGCTTCGTCGTAGCGTGCCTGCGCCACCTCGGCGCCGAAACGCAGGTGCGGCGCCAGGCCGTACTTGCGGGCGCAGTGCTGCAGGTAGCGGTGGATCTCCGCCTGCGGCGCAAAGGTGCGTGACCAGTCCGGGTTGGGCTCGAAGGAGAAGGAGTACAGGTGGGACGGCACGTCGCAGGCGGCGCCGGGATAGCTGTTGTCGCGCCACACGCCGCCGACGTCGCGGCCGCGTTCGAGGATGAGGAAGTCCTCGATGCCGGCGCGCCGCAGGGCCACCGCCATGCCGATGCCGGCGAAGCCCGCACCGATGAGGATGGCGGCGAGCGGTTCGTCCGGCGTGGCGCCGGGTGCGGCGGGGGTGGGAGCGGTGGCGGGCATGGGCTGTCTCCTGTGGTTCTGTGCTGGCGCCAATGTTGCGGCCGTCTGGGGATTCCTCCAATGGCGCGCGGGGACAGTTGTTTTAGTATTCGGGCCACATCAGACCGTTTCCGGGTATCCCCTCATGCGCTTCTGGGAGTTCACGAGAAGTCCGGCGAGCGTCCACCTGCTGGTGGATTTCGGCGTGGCGCGCGGGCTGGCGCCGGCGCAACTGCTGGCCGGCACGCGCCTGTCGCCCGAACGGCTGGCCGACCCTAACCAGGGCGTGAGCGCCGCGCAGGAACTGCGCGTCGCCGGCAACCTGCTGCGCTGGCTGGAGCATCCGCCCGGACTGGGGCTGGAGGTGGGGCTGCAGTATCACTTCTCCGCCTACGGCGTGTGGGGCTACGGCCTGATCAGCAGTGCCACGGGAGCCGACGCCATGGCGCTGGCGCTGCGTTTCCTGCCGCTCACCTTCGCCTTCTGCGGGATTGCCTACCACGAAGAACACGAACTCGGGGTGCTCGGCTTCGGCGAGCCGGCGCTCGCCGATGGCCTGCGCCAGTTCCTGCTGGAGCGCGACATGGCCGCCGCCGCGGTGCTGCTGCGCGAAATCGGCGGCGGCGACTTCCGCGTGCGGGCCTTCACGCTCACGGCCAGGGCGCCGGCGCGCGGGAACTCCCGGCGCGACCTGCCGACGGTGTTCGGTGCCACGCCCACCTACGGCGCCGCGCGCAACAGCCTGCTGTTCGACCGCGCCTGGCTGGCCAGGCCCCTGCCGCAGGCCAATCCGGTCACGGTGGCGATGTGCGAGCAGATGTGCAGCCGGCTGCTGGAAGAACGGCGCGCGCGCCTCGGCACCGCCGCGCTGGTGCGCCACTACCTGGACAGCGCCCCGGGCGGCCAGCCGCCGACGCTCGACGGCATGGCGCAGCGCATGCACACCAGCCCGCGCACCTTGAAGCGCCGCCTGCAGGAAGACGGCAGCTCCTTCCGCGCGCTGCTGGCCGAACACCGCTCCGCGCAGGCGCGGCAATGGCTGCAGGAGGGGAACCTGAGCCTGACCGAGATCGCGGCGCGGCTCGGCTTCAGCGACCTGTCGACCTTCTCGCAGGCTTTCAAGCGCTGGCACGGCGTGGCCCCCAGCGCTTACCGCGGCATGCGCGAGGGCGCCTGAGCGCCGGCCATCGTCGCTCAGCGCTTCTGGCGGCGCGCCCGGCGCGGCTCCCTGCAGGCTTCGGCGATTCCGGCTACGCTGTCGGCCTGAATGTCCTGCGCTCCACCCGGAGCGCAGCTCACCGCACCCAGAAGCCAGGATCACCATGCCCGCTCCCCTCAAGATCGACTTCGTCTCCGATATCGCCTGCCCCTGGTGCGCGATCGGCCTGGCCTCGCTGCAGCAGGCGCTGGCGCGCCTGGATGGCGAGGTCGATGCCCGCATCGCCATGCATCCCTTCGAACTGAACCCGCAGATGGGTCCGCAGGGCGAGGCCATCGTCGACTACCTCGGCAAGAAATACGGCCGCACCCCGGCCCAGATCGCCGAAACCCAGGCCATGATCCGCGAGCGCGGCGCCAGCGTCGGCTTCGCCTTCGGCCCGCGCGAGTTCGTCTACAACACCTTCGACGCCCACCGGCTGCTGCACTGGGCCGGCCTGCAAGGCAAGCAGCTCGCGCTCAAGCAGGCGCTGCTGCAGGCCTACCACGGCGACGGCAAGGATCCCAGCAGCCACGACGTGCTGGTCGAGGCGGCCGCCTCGGTCGGGCTGGACGCCGAACAGGCGCGCGGCGTGCTGGCGCGCGGCGACTACGCCGACGAAGTGCGCGCGGAAGAGCGGGAATACCAGGCGATGGGCATCCAGTCGGTGCCGTCGATCATCTTCAACGACCGCTACCTGGTGAGCGGCGGCCAGCCGCCGGAAGCCTTCGAGCAGGCGATCCGGCAGATCCTGGCAGAGGGCTGAGCGGCGTCCCCGGGGCCGGCCCGCTCGAGGTGGGCCCTTCTCCGCCACGGCACGCCACGCCACGGCACGCCACGCCACGGCACGGATGCGGCTCGCATTCGTCGCCAACTTGCAGACTCGTCCTATGTACGCGCGATCCGCGAGGCCATAGCATTTTGCTCATCCCGCGCCGCCCCGCAGGGCGGTGCGGGCAGGCCCTGCGGCCCGGTCATCGCTTCCGTTCCTCCCTCGCTTCTCTCCCGCTTTCCCGCGACGGCCCCGCAGCCATGCGTTGCAATGTCCCACCGAGACGATCGACTCATGACTCGCTTCCTGCAGACCCGCCCCGCGTCGCCGCGGCGGCCCGCACCGCGCTGGCTCGCCGCCCTGGCCCTGGCCGGCGCCCTCTGCGGCACCGGCGCGGCCAGCGCCGCCGACCTGGTGCTCGCCTATGACGAACTGGGCCGCCTGGTCCGCGTCACCGACAAGGCCAGCGGCGCCACCGTCACCTACGAATACGACGCGGCCGGCAACCTGGTCGCGATCCGCCGCACGTCCTAGCGCCGGGCACACCGGGTGAGCCGGCGCCGCCGCGCGGCGCCACGCCTTCCCCGCTCTCTCCGCTTCGCCGCCCGCTGCCGGGCCGGCCCTCCCGGGGCCGCGCCCGCGGCCCCCGTTCGCCCTGGCGCCGGCACGACCCGGCCGCCTCACCAAGGAGCATCGACCATGCTGTCCTGGTCTCGCCTGCACTGGAAGCCCCCGATCCTGCCGCGCCACTGGCTCGGCAAGCTGCTGCTGGCCTGCGTGATCGCCGGCCTCGCCCCCGCCGCGTGGGCCGAAGACTGCTACGACAAGTTCGCCGCGGCCGGCGCCTTTCCCGGCTCGAAGAACTGCCTGCTCTACGCCTCCACCGTCACCAGCGGGCTGGGCGGCCTGTGCAGCGCCACGCTCGCCACCGAGTACTGCGCCGGCGCGCCGCCCGGCGGCGGCAAGCCCTATAGGCCGGACGACACGCCACTGTCGCTGGATGCGCCCGACAACGTCGAATACATCGTCGGCGACGTCAGCATGGACGACGTCAGCGGCGGCTGCGGCGATGCCGATGCGGGCCAGTGCGCGGAAGCCAGCGGTGGCGACCCGGTCAACCTGTTCACCGGACAGTTCGACTACGCGGTGGTCGACCACACCGTGGCCGACCTGATCCCGCTGCAGATGGGGCGCGTCTACCGCAGCTCGCTGCGCAATGCCGACGGCCAGGCCGTGCTGGGGGCCTTCGGCCTCGGCATGCAGCCCCACTACGACCTCTACCTGCGCGAGACGGAAGGCGGCGCGCGCCTGCAACTGGTGCTGCCCAGCGGCGTGGCGATCCCCTTCGCCCGCGTGGCGGACGGCCGCTGGCGCAACGGCAGGAGCCGCGGCAACCTGTACGGCACCGAGATCGCGCAGAACGGCGCCCGCGAGCGGGTGCTGACCCTGCACGACCGCCACCGCTGGACCTTCTCGCTGATCGGCCAGCGCTGGTACCTGAGCGAAGTGGCCGACCGCAACGGCAACCGCCTCACGCTGACCCGCGAGCAGACCGGCCTGCTGATCGCGGTGCAGGGCCCGAGCGGGCGCAGGCTGCAGATCGGCTACTCGGGCAGTGACGACGTGCGCGCGCGGCGCCTGATCTCCCGCATCACCGACCCGCTCGGCCGCACCACCACCTATGCCTACGACGCGCGCCTGCGCCTGGTCAAGGCGACCGCCCGCGACGGCGGCACCACCACCTACGAGTGGGACGGCCAGGACCGCCTGGTCGGCATTACCGACGCGCTCGGCATCAAGGCCCTGGTCAACGAGTACGATGGCGCGCAGCGCGTGGTGCGGCAGACCCTGGCCGACGGCAGCACCTTCCGCTTCGCCTACACGCCGTCCAGCGGCACCGTGACCCGCACCGAGGTGACGGACCGGCGCGGCGCCGTGCGCCAGGTCGACTTCGATGCGAACGGCAATGTGGTGGCCAACCAGCAGGCCGCCAACGGCAACATCCTCGAACGTAACGAGCACCGCTTCACCTACGACGCCGCCAGCGGCAAGCTGGTGCGCAGCGAGGACTACCGCGGCCGCGTCACGCTGTATGCCTACGACGCCAACGGCAACCTGGCCAGGCGCACCCAGGTGGCAGCCTTCAGCTACGGCGACCGCGTCACCGAAGCCACCTACGACCCGGTGTGGAACGTCCCCACCCGGCTCAAGCTGCCCAACGGCGGCGAATGGACCTACCAGTACGACGGCCGCGGCAACCTCGTGCGCGTGCGCGCGCCCGATGGCGGCGAATGGACCCAGGCCTACGACAGCCAGGGGCGACGCACGCGTGCCGCCAATCCGCTCGGCCACGCCACCACCTACGGCTATAGCGGCGCCGACCTCGCCAGCGTGACCGATCCGCTCGGCCGCACCGTGCGCTATGCGACGGACGCCGCGGGCCGCCGCACGCGGGTAACCGACCCGCTGGGCCACGCCACCCAGGTGCGCTACGACGCCATGGACCGCGTGCTGGAAATCGTCAACGCCCGCAACGGCAAGATCGCCTTCGCCTACGATGCCGCCGGCCGCCTGACCGCGCGCACCGACGAACGCGGCAACACCACGCGCTTCACCCACACGCCGATCGGCCGCGTCGCCACCAGGACCGAAGCCGACGGCGCTCGCACTACCTACGGCTACGACCTGGCCGGGGCGCTGAGCGAGACGGTGGACCCGCGCGGCAAGCGCATGACCATCGAGCGCGACAAGCGGGGCCAGCCCACGGTGATCGAATACGGCGCGCCCACGGCGGATGACTGGCCGGCGAAAAGCCGGCAGGAGTTCATGCACATGTGGGGTGGGCTCAACTGGAGCGACACCAAGTCCGGCCTGAAACTGCTGCGCTACGATGACGCCGACCGCCTGGTGTACGAGTGGATGTCCAGCAGTACGCAGGTGCGCCGCACCTACGATGCCAGCACACCCGGCCAGTTGACGACGATGCGCATGACGGGCCCGAGCAACGTCCCGGACCCGCCCACGCTGCGCTATGCCTACGATCCGGTCGGTCGGGTGACCCGCATCAGCCAGGACGGCCGTGCCACCGCCCTGCAGTTCGAATGGGACCGCGCCGGCCGCCTCGTGCGCAGCACCGCCACCGGCCAGGGCGGCCGTGCCCGGCTCGTCACTGACTACAGCTATGACGCCGCCGGCCAGCTCACCGGGCTCGACTACCGCAGCGCGGGCGGCAAGCTGGGCGAGATCCGCTACAGCTACGACGCCGCCGGGCGTCGCACCGGCATCGGCGGCAGCCTCAACCCGATCGAGTTGCCCGGCGCCAGCGTGACCGACGCCCAGTACGACGCGCGCAACCGCCTGACACGCTGGGCCGGCCGCACCCTGCGCTACGACGCCAATGGCAACCTGATCGACGACGGCGTGCGTACCTACACCTGGAACGAGCGCGACCAGCTGCGCCGGGTCACCACTGCCGCCACGGGACTAGTGCAATTCGGCTACGACCCTGCGGGCCGGCGAACGATCCGCAACCAGGGCGACGAGTGGCTCGACTACATCCACGACGGCGCGAACCTGGCGCAAGAGTTTGACCGCCACAGCAAAATCACCACGCTCCACGGCCCGGCGGTGGACATGCCGCAGATCCGCCAGGATTCAGACGGCACCGAGCGCTTCCTGCTGCAGGACGGCAACGGCAACGTGATCGGCCTGAGCGACGGGCTGGGCACGACGCTGGAGACGCAATACCGCTACGAGCCCTACGGCAAGTCGCGGGTGCTGGGACAGGCCAGCCGCAATACCCAGCAATACACGGGGCGGGAGAACGATGCCACCGGGCTGTACTACTACCGGGCGCGCTACTACGATCCGGAGACGGGGCGCTTCGTCAGTCCGGATCCGATCGGGTGGGCGGCTGGGCAGACGAATGGGTATGCGTATGTCGGTGGGGATCCTTTCAACCGCACCGACCCATTTGGGCTGAGCGGGAATGCTCCGGGCCGAGGCTCGTATGCGGCAGGAACGGGAACGAGTACGCTGCCTGGTCACGGATATATCGGTGCTGTTGGGGACTTTCTTGAAAACTACCGAGATATGCGGGAGGCTAATACGATTGGTGCGGACAAGTATTTTCACTGTAAGGCGAACTGTGAAGCCACCCAGCGAGGCAAGCAAGGTGAGAAGATGGCGTGCTGGATTTCCAATGGACGCGAGTGGTTCGATCAGAACATCAAAGGAGATCCTGCAAGCGCCTCGGCCGCAGATCAGGCAGCTAATCAATATGGCCGCAGTCAGGGTGGAAGTTCTTCTCAGTCGTGCTCTCAATTATGTTCACCATTTCGACCTAGTGGGTTGGCGGACAATTACTGATGATGAAAAGATCAACTGTTTTTGGGCTTGCTGTAGCGATTGTCGCCGCCATGGCAATAGTACTTTGGCTGCGGCGCGAGTTAGCAATTGATAGGTGCCTGGACCGAGGAGGACGATGGAACCACGAGAGTTCCGTCTGCACGGGGGCGACTGACTGAGAAGGGCGGAATGGGGGCGAGATTCGATGCGGTCAGGAAAGCAATGCCGCATATACCGCCGACGATGACGGCCAAGCCTCTCGATTGATAGAGGACCGCGCCGAGGCAGGGGGGCATGTCTGCATTATGGCAGCCCTGTGGTGTCAGAAGGGTGAGGGCACTGCCGTGGATCCGGAGCGCTGTGCGCATTGGATCGAGCGCCTCCAAGCACTGGCCGACGATGGAAATCTGGAGGCACAGTGGGAACTGAGTTGCATGCAGCGCTGGGGTGACATAGTGTCCCTAGACATCAGGATCGCGAATCACTGGCTGGAACGTGCTGCGAAGGGCGGCTATGGCGAGGCGCAGCACCTTCTCGCTTGGTATTACCAGACAGGACAGGGCGGTCTCAAGAGTCAAGTGCAACGCTTAGCAAATCCATTGATTTCCAGCTCCTTGGCCATTGCTTCCTCGGGCGTATCCCAGTCGAGGGTCTGACGAGGTCGGCCGTTGAGCAATTTGGCATGTCATTGAGCTGGGTCTGTGTGACTGGGCGGACTCAAATCTAAAGTGCAACACCTTGCCATTCGGTAAGGCGGGTGACTTCACGTGCATCATGCGCAATCGCTGAAAGAGATCGAGCGGAGCGCCGATATAGATCTGATCACGGAATCCTTAAGGGGCGCACCGACAGGGCCGTCAGCCGGAGCGCAGGTGGTCGCGTCCCGTGCACTAGCAAAGTCAGACGCCGGTTCGCCGTCGGCTGAGAGCATCCAGTCCCTGGCCGGCATCTCCCCTGGCGGCAGACCAACACGGCACCCGCGCGCACCTAAGTTGCATCTTATGATAATGTGATTATCATTGTATGCAATTCATCGCAAAGCCTGCCTGCCGCGTTGTCATGGGTGACGTCGCGGCCACGTCCGCGCAGGCGCGATGCCGGGACGGCGGCCGGATGGGGCCGGATCCCGGGCGGCGCCGGCGCGGCCGGTGCCGGCGCTCCGTGTCCATCCATGACGAGGCTGGTAGATGGATTCTTCGCGCGCTTCCCTGGTTACCTATCTGAAGCTCCTGGCCGAGGCGCCGCACGACGGTACGCCGGTGGTGCTGGAGACGGAGCGGGCGTTGTCGCTGCATTTCGACCTGCATGCCACGCAAAGCCTGATGTCGCGGCGCGATCCCAATGCCTTGGTGCTGGGTTACACGCGGGCGATGATGGGCTTCCTGCTGCTGCATCCGGAGCCGGCGCGGATCGGGCGGATCTCGCTGATCGGGCTGGGGGGCGGTTCGCTGGCCAAGTATTGCTATCACCACTTGCCTGGGGCCAAGGTGGTGGCGGTCGAGATCGACCCGGCGGTGATCGCGCTGCGCGAGACCTTTCATATTCCGCCGGACGGCGAGCGCTTCGAGGTGGTTTGCGCCGATGGCGCCGACTACGTCCAGGGCCGGGAGGCGCGTCCGGACGTGATCCTGGTGGACGGCTTCCTGGCCGGCGGCATGCCGGCGCGGCTGGGCTCGCCGTCCTTCTACGAGGACTGCCTCGAGCGGCTGGCCGACGATGGCGTGCTGGTGGCGAATTTCCTCGAGGACGACGAGCAGATCCCGTTCTACCTGGACGCGGTCCGTGCCGCGTTCGGTGAGGGGGTCTCGCTGGCGTTGTCCGAAGATGGCTGCAACTACACGTTGTTCGCGTGGAAGGGCGGGGCGGCGCTGCCGCCCCTGAACACGCTGCTGGCCCGCGCGCAGGGGCTGGAGGCGGCCCATCCCTTGAAGCTGCGCGCCACGGCCAGGCGCTTGCGGCAAGGCCGGCGCTTCGCCGCGGAGCGCGGCTGGTGGCAGGCGCCGGGCAGACGCCGTTAGCGCCGCCGCCCCGCCTGCCCGGGCGGCGCGCCGCTCCTTCCACGTTCGACGGACCCCATCATGCCAATCACCTACCTGCGCCAGCTGAGCGGTCGCGAGCGCAGCCCCGAGGCCAACCGGCGCCTGGCCTGCTTTCTCGCCTTCGTGGCGGGGGCGGCCAATGCGGGCGGCTTTCTCGCCGTGCACCAGTACACCTCGCATATGTCGGGCATCATCTCCGCGATGGCGGACAGCCTGGCGCTGGGCAGCATCGGCCTGCTGCTGGACGGCCTGGGTGCCTTGTTGTCCTTCATGGCCGGCGCGGCCTGCTCGGCGGTGCTGATCCACTGGGGCCGGCGCGAGCACCTGCACAGCGAGTACGCGCTGCCGCTGCTGCTGGAGGCTTTCCTGCTGCTGGTGTTCGGCCTGCTGGGCGGCAACCTGGAGCGGCTCGAGTGGTTGTTCGTGCCGGCCACGGTGATGGTGCTCTGCTTCATCATGGGCTTGCAGAACGCCATGGTGACCAAGGTGTCGAAGGCGGAGATCCGCACCACGCACGTGACCGGCATGATCACCGATATCGGTATCGAGCTGGGCAAGCTGTTCTACTGGAACCTGGGCCTGGCCGACGATGCCGGCCCGGCGGTGCGCGCCGACCGGCGCAAGCTGCGCGTGCTGGGCACGCTGGTAGGGCTGTTCTTCCTCGGCGGGGTCAGCGGGGCGCTCGGCTTCCATCGCTTCGGATTCATCGCCACGCTGCCGCTGGCCGGCCTGCTGTTGATACTGGCCGCCGTGCCGGTGTTCGACGACGTGCGGCTGCGCGTCTGGCGGCGCGACCTGCCCGCGCGCCTGCAGGCGCGGCTGAAGCGCTGGGCGGCGGCGGCCGGCGCCGATGTGCATGCGCTCTGGCTGGCCGCGCGCGATCCGGGCACGCCGCGCCCGGTGCGCTGGCTGGCGCGGGCCGTGTCCGGCTATGCGCTGTCGCCCCTCGGCGTGGTCCCGGCGGCCGTGCCGGTGCTGGGCCCGCTGCATGGCCTGGTGCTGGTGCCGCTGGCCATCCTGGCGGTGCGGCGCCTGGTGCCGGCGGCGGTGCTGGAGGCCCAGCGTCGGGCGGCGGACGCCGCCGGCCCGGCGCCGGTGTGCTGGCCGGCGGCGCTGCTCGTGCTGGGATTGTGGGGATTGGGCGTGGTGGCGCTGGTGCGCTGGCTGACGCCTGCCGCTGCCTCGCTCCGGTGATCCGGTGATCCGGTGATCCGGTGATCCGGTGATCCGGTGACGGGCGCGGGCGGCGCCGCGCCTCAGCCGTCGCGGCGCGGCGGCTGCTGCGGCCGGCTGTCTTCGCCGTGCGCGGCCTCGTGGCTGGCGTGCAGCGCGATCTCCCTGGCCACCCAGGCGCAGGCGCCGGCGATCAGCACGCTCAGGATGGCCACGGTGAAGGCCAGCGTGCGGCCATGCCACAGGCTGCCGAACCAGTTGGCGAAGTCCGCCGCCAGCACGGCGGCCTTGCCGCCGATCTTTTCCAGCTCGAATTCGTACTGGCGGCGCGCCGCGTCGTCGTCCAGCAGGCCGGCCTGGTCCGGGCCGGCGGTCATGAAGATGGCCACCGAAGCCAGCAGGCCGATGGCCAGCACGGCCACGGCGGCGCGGTTCAGCAGCACCGGCAGCGGCAGGCCGCCGGCGGCCGCGGGGCTCGGCTCGTCGTAGTCGCGCGGGGCTTGCGGGTGGTGGTCGCGCTCGCTCATGCCTGGTCGTCGTGCGGGGCCGGGTGGCCGGAGCGCACAGTATGGCAGATGGCGGGAGCGCGGTCAGGGCGGTCCAGGACAGGCCGCCACGTGGCGGCGGGCGCTGCCGTGCAAATAAAACGGGCGCTTCCGCCAGGAAGCGCCCGTTTGTGTTTGTCTTTGCCTTTGCGCCTGCCTGCCGGCGCGTTTGGACCGCCGCCGGCCGGCTCCGGCCAGGCGGCGCCCACGCGCCCGCTCAGAACTGCGCTTCGTCCAGCGCCGTGGCCGCCGCGCCGCCCGCGGTGATGGCGTCGCGCAGCCCGCCGGCCTGCGACAGCACGTGCTCGGCGAAGAAGTGCGCGGTGGCGATCTTGGCCGAGTGGAAGGCCGGGTCCTCGGCGCGCCGGGCGTCGGCCGCCAGCATCGCGCGCGCCAGCTGCCAGCCCGAGAACACGATGCCGCACAGCTTCAGGTAGGGCACGCTGCCGGCGAACACCGCGTTCGGGTCCGCCTTGGCCTGCGACACCACGAACTCGCCCACTGCCTCCAGTGCCGCGCGGCCCTTGGCCAGCTGCGCCTGCACCGCCACGAAGGCCGCGCCGCCGTGCGCGCCCAGCGCCTGCTCGGTCTGCGCGATGCGCGCGCAGATCGCGCGCAGCACGGCGCCGCCGTCGCGCACCGTCTTGCGCCCCACCAGGTCATTGGCCTGGATCGCGGTGGTGCCTTCGTAGATCGGCAGGATGCGCGCGTCGCGATAGTGCTGCGCCGCACCCGTCTCCTCGATGAAGCCCATGCCGCCGTGCACCTGCACGCCCAGGCTGGTCACGTCGATCGACAGCTCGGTGCTCCAGCCCTTGACCACCGGCACCAGGAATTCGTAGAAGGCCTGGTTCTCGGCGCGCGCCGCGGCATCCGCATGCTGGTGCGCCGCGTCCGAGGCCGCCGCCGCCACGTAGGCCAGCGCCCGCGCGCCTTCGGTGAGCGCGCGCATGGTCATCAGCATGCGCTTGACGTCCGGGTGGTGGATGATGGCCACCGCCTCGCGCGCCGAACCGTCGACGGGGCGGCTCTGCACGCGTTCGCGCGCATAGGCCACCGCCTGCTGGTAGGCGCGCTCCGAGACCGCCACGCCCTGCATGCCCACCGAGAAGCGCGCCGAGTTCATCATGATGAACATGTACTCCAGGCCGCGGTTCTCCTCGCCCACCAGCGTGCCGATGGCGCCGCCGTGGTCGCCGAACTGCAGCACCGCCGTCGGGCTGGCCTTGATGCCCAGCTTGTGCTCGATCGATACGCAGTGCACGTCGTTGCGCGCGCCCGGCGAGCCGTCGGCGTTGACCAGGAACTTGGGCACGATGAACAGCGAGATGCCCTTGACACCCTCGGGCGCGTCCGGCGTGCGTGCCAGCACCAGGTGGACGATGTTGTCCGCCATGTCGTGCTCGCCGTAGGTGATGAAGATCTTGGTGCCGAACACCTTGTAGGTGCCGTCGCCCTGCGGCTCGGCGCGCGTGCGCACCATTGCCAGGTCGGAGCCGGCCTGCGGCTCGGTCAGGTTCATGGTGCCGGTCCACTCGCCGGCGATCAGCTTGGGCAGGAACAGCGCCTTCTGCGCCTCGCTGCCGGCCGTCAGCAGCGCCTCGATGGCGCCGTCGGTGAGCAGCGGGCACAGCGCGAACGACAGGTTGGCGCTGTTGAGCATTTCGTTGCAGGCGGTGGCGATCAGCTTGGGCAGGCCCTGGCCGCCGTACTCGGCCGGGTGCAGCACGCCCTGCCAGCCGCCCTCGGCGAACTGGCGGAAGGCCGCCTTGAAGCCAGGCGTGGTGGTCACGGCGCCATCCTGCCAGCGGCTGGGATCGAGGTCGCCGGCGCGGTTCAGCGGCGCCACCACCTGCTCGTTGAACTTGGCCGCCTCTTCCAGCACGGCCTGCGCCGTCTCCGGGGTCGCCTCTTCGTAGCCCGGCAGCTGGCTGACGGCCTCCAGGCCGGCCAGCTCGTTCATCACGAAGAGCATGTCCTTGATCGGTGCGCGGTAGGTCATCGCGTGTCTCCTGTCGGGTTGTATCCAGCCAGCGGCCTTGCCCACATGGCTGCTCAGAGGCGTGATCGTAGCTCCGGGGCACCTGTACAGGCTAACAAAAACTGCCCATTCATTGACAAAACCTGCCGAATTGCGCCGTGGCGGGGCAGGCGCGGCGGTTGGCAGGATTTGTCAGAAATTCGGCCGGTCCTGTCAATGCCCGCGCGCGGGCTTGTCCCTAGAATGGCCGCCACAGGCCACCGCGGGCCATTGCAAGCCAGCCCGCCGGACTGCCGGCATCCCGGCCCGCTCCGGGCCATGCCCGCACTCTTCCGCCCACTATATTCCCAGGAGACCCGCCCATGGACCATTTCGGCCAGATGATGTATGCGCCACTACTGTTGCCGTCGCTGCTGGAGCAGGCGGCGCGGCATGCCGGCCGCGTCGAGATCGTCTCGCGCCGGGTCGAGGGCGACATCCATCGCTACACCTACGCCGACTGCCACCGGCGCACGATGCAGCTTGCCAACGCGCTTACCGCCGCGGGCATCGCGCCCGGCGACCGCATCGGCACGCTGGCGTGGAACGGCTACCGGCACATGGAGATCTACTACGCCACGGCCGGCATCGGCGCCGTCTGCCACACCATCAACCCGCGCCTGTTCCCCGAGCAGGTGAGCTACATCATCAACCACGCGCGGGACCGCTTCCTCTGCTTCGATGCGACCTTCCTGCCGCTGGTCGCGCAGATCGCGCCGCAATGCCCGCACGTCGAGCGGTGGATCCTGCTGGGCGATGCGTCGGCGCTGCCGGACGATTTTCCGGTGCCGCTCGAAAGCTACGAGGCGCTGCTCGACGGCCAGCCGCAGTCCTTCGCCTGGCCCGAGCTGGACGAGCGGCAGGCGGCGCTGCTGTGCTACACCTCGGGCACCACCGGCAACCCGAAGGGCGTGCTGTATTCCCATCGCTCGACCTACCTGATGGCGTATGCCTCGGCCCTGCCGGACGCGCTCGACCTGCATGCCGCCGACACCGTCGCGCCGGTGGTGCCGATGTTCCATGTGAGCGCCTGGGGCCTGCCGTTCTCCGCCGCCCTGGTGGGCGCGAAGCTGGTGATGCCGGGGCCCCGGCTCGACGGCGCCTCGCTCACTGAACTGTTCACGCAGGAAGGGGTGACGGTGTCGGCCGGCGTGCCGACCGTCTGGCTCGGCATGGTCGACCACATGCGCCGCAGCGGCGAGCGCTGTGCCACGCTGGCGCGCGTGATCGTCGGCGGTGCCGCCTGTCCGCCGCAGCTGGCCGAAGCCCTGGGCGGCCTGGGCATCCGGGCGGTCCATGCCTGGGGCATGACGGAGTTGTCCCCGGTGGGGACGGTCTGCACGCCGTCGCACGGCTACGCGGGGAAGACGGCCGAGGAGCGCGCGCGCATCGACGCCAAGCAAGGCCGCGCCATCCCCGGCATCGACATGAAGCTGGTGGGGGCCGCGGGCGAGGAGCTGCCCTGGGACGGCCGCTCGGCCGGCGACCTGATGGTGCGCGGACACTGGGTGGTGGAGCGCTACTTCGGCGCTGAAGGCAGCGCGCTGGAGAACGGCTGGTTCGCCACCGGCGACGTGGCGACCATCGACGCCGACGGCTATATGCAGATCACCGACCGCAGCAAGGACGTGATCAAGTCGGGCGGGGAATGGATCTCGTCGATCGAGCTGGAGAACATCGCCCTCTCGCATCCCGAGATCGAGCTCGCCGCCTGCATCGCCGCCGCGCATCCGAAGTGGGACGAGCGCCCGCTGCTGATCGCGGTGCGCCGTGCCGGCAGCAGCCTGAGCGCGAAGGAGCTGCTGGACTTCTATGCCGGCAAGGTGGCGAAATGGTGGGTGCCGGACGACGTGGTGTTCGTGCCCGAGCTGCCGCTGACGGCGACCGGCAAGCTGCAGAAGCTGGTGCTGCGGCAGCGCTTCGGCCAGCACCTGGTCCGCTGAATCCCTGGAATCGGTCGGTGCCAGCCATGTCCTTCACCTCCCATTTCAAGGATTCAGCGGACTGGTGAGGCAGGGCGCCGCCGGCTGATCCGCTCAGTGCAGGCGCTCGGGCATGGTGCGGTAGGCCTTCGGCGTGCTGCCGGTCCAGTGCCGGAAGGCGCGGTGGAAGGCGGTCGGGCTGTCGAAGCCGATGTCGTAGGCGATGGCGGCGATGGCATCGGTGGTGCGCGTCAGGCGCTGGATGGCGATGTCGCGCCGCATCTCGTCCTTGACCGCCTGGAAGGTCGTGCCCTCGGCCGTCAGCCGGCGGTACAGCGTGCGCACCGAGCAGTGCAGCGCCTGCGCCACGGTCTCGATGGTGGGCGTGGCGGGCAGGCAGTCGGCCAGGTACTGGCGCACCCGGTAGCACATCATCTGCTCGGCGAAGGAGACGAAGATCCAGTCTTCCGGCGCGCGCGCCAGGAAGATCTTCAGGTCCGCCTTGCGGCGCCGGATCGGCAGGTCGAGGTAGGCCGCGTCGAAACTCAGGCGGGTGTGCCCGCCGCCGAACTGCACCGGCCCGGGAAAGAGGTAGAGAAAGTCGTCGGCGCGCGGCGGCCGGGGAAAGTCGAACTCCACCATGGCCAGCGGGATCCGCTTGCCGACCAGCCACGATGCCACGCCGTGCACCAGCTTCAGCATCAGCTCGCGGCCCAGTTCGCTGACGCCCGGGCCGGACGGCTCGGCGGTCAGTTCGACATGGCCGAGCGCCCCCGCGCGGCGTGATTCCAGCCGGAAGTCATCCAGGATCAGGTGGAAGAACTGGCCGAAGCGGTGCAGCGCCACCTCCAGCCGCGGGGCATCCAGCAGGCTCAGGCAAAGGTACTTCAAGGTCCCGTTACGCAGCGGCCGGCGGAAGATGCCCGGCATCTCGTCATCCAGTTCGGTCGCCAGCAGGCGGTACAAGGTGGAGAACTGCTCCTCGGTGACGCGCGCGCCCGGGGTCTTCAGCAGCCCGTAGGCGATGCCGGAGCGGCCGGCCATGCGCTGCATGGCCGCAGGGTCGGCGCCGGCCAGGAAGCCGTTGACGAGGGAGATGGGAACGGTGGCGGAGAACGGATTCAAGGGCGTGGGAGCGCCGGGGCCGGGGCGGGCGGCCGCATCCGGACAGCGGCAGGCTGCATGCTGGGTGCGATTCTGCCAGTGGCGCGCGCCGGATGTCCAGCGCCGGGCCGGAGTACCGGGGCCGGCAAGGGGCCGCGCGAGGCGCGCGCAAGGGCCACTGGATGGGGGAATAATCCGAATGGAATCCATGCTTTTAATTCGCTTGGGGAATGCGTGGCGCAGGCGTAAGCTGAAGGCTCGGATACAGCATCGCGGCGCCGCAAGGTTCTGCCAGGCCATGTCCGGACGGCCTCCCCGTGGGCCGGCTCGTTTTTTTCACCGTGCTTCACCGTTCTTCATCGTGCCTCCTGCAAGGCGCTTCCAGCCCGCACGTCATGCGTCGTGCGGGCTTTTTTTTCGAGCACGGCCGCCGCGACGGCTGGCGAACCGGCGCGCGGCGGGCGGGAGCGGTTGACGGCCTCTTCCGCCCGCCGATATTTCAGAAGCGGGTGCGCAGGCCCACCCCCGCCCCCGTGCGGCAGCGGGTGCCGCCGAAGGAGCCCGAGGGGTTGTTGGGATCAGTGATGGAGCCGCCCGAGAGACGGCTGTAGTCCATCTCGAGATAGACCTCGGTGCGTTTGGACAGGCTGTACATCGCCACGCCATAGACCGTCTGCACCAGCCCGGCGACGCCCGGCCGGACCCCCGAGACGTTGTCCCGCATATACCCGGCGGTGAGCTTGAGCGCCCGCGTGGCCTGGTAGGTGACGCCGGCAGCGGCATATTGGTCGCGCCGCTCGGCCGTCTGCGTCCCGGCGCCGAGCACGGTATTGGCATTGCCGCCGATGCTGGTATTGGCCAGCGGCGTGCCGGAACCGTTGGCGCCGATGGCGAAGCCGGCCTGGCGCCAGGCGTCCAGGTAGTAGCCGTGCAGCGTGAAGGGACCGATGGCGTAGCGCGCGCCGGCGACCCACAGGCGCATCGCGTGGCCGTTCGCATCCTTGGACTGCTGGGCCACGGCGCCGCTGTGCAGGCTGTCCGTGTCATAGGTCAGCGCCAGTTGCACGGTGCTGCCGCTGGCCATGTCGCCGGCACGCTCGCCGAAGGCGTATTGCGCTTCCACGCCGAGTCCGGCCCACTGCTTGCTGTAGTCGACGGTGTTGTCGTAGCGCAGGCCCGTCAACGATGTCTGCCAGCTCAACTCGCTGTAGTTGCCGATGCTGATGGGGTCGACGCCGATGACGAACAGATAGGCGGCGCCCATCTGCCGGCCCAGCTTGATCGTGCCCCAGGTGTCGTTGGCAAGCCCCAGCCACGCCTGGCGGCCGAACAGCTGGCCCTGTTGGGACGAACGGCCGGTGGTCGGGCTGAAGCCGCTCTCCAGCGTGAACAGGGCCTTGCTGCCTGCGCCCAGTTCCTCCACGCCGCGCAAGCCCCAGCGCGCGTTATTGAAGGCGCCGTCCTGCAGGCCGATCAGTGTCTGGGGACCGCTGCTGGTGGCCTGGTGGTTGGCAAAGCGGACACTCGTGTCGATGACGCCGTACAGCGTGACGCTGGACTGGGCCAGTGCGCCGCCGGACAGCAAGGACAAGCCTGCCAGCGGAATGATGCCGGGTTTCAAGATTCTCTCCCTTGGTGTGAAAAAGCGAACTCATCTGCGTCGTGTGTGGAGTGCGGAGTGGAAATCGCAGGGCATGCTTTGTGGACTCGCTTGTGCCGAGGCGCAGCGGGTGCGGTTCGGCACGGAGCAGAGGGTGGCCCTGTCGTGGTCTTTCATGGCTCAGGAACGGCGCTGGGAACGCCGAAGGGATGGGTGGCCCCGGCCCGGGTGGATTCGCGTTCAGCGAGGGGGCGTCCGGGTTTGCGTGGCCGTTTGGTGCGAGCGTCAGTGTAAGGACTGTGCGCTATGCGTGGGATGAATTAATTGCGCCGGATGGATTCGCTTTCTTCCTCTTTGGGCGGCGTGGCCCGGGGGCTTGCGGGGAGGAGGGAACAGGGAGCGGGGACCGCCAGCGCGACACGAGCGGAGGCGCGCCGCTGCGGCGCGGCGGAGGGGGCGCGGCGACGGCGCTCGCCTTGGTGTTCAGCGAGCGCCTTGCGCCGGGGCGGGAGAGCGGGGAGCGGAAGAGCGGGGAGCGGGGAGCGGGGAGCGGGGAGAGCGCCCGGCGCGAGGGAGACGACGGGCGCGGCCGCGCCCGCCGCCGGACGATTGCCGGACGATCGGGCTGTGCCTCAGCCCTGCGCGTCGCGCTGCCTGGCCACTTCCTGGTTGCGCAGGATGAAGCGCTGGACCTTGCCGCTCGGCGTCTTGGGCAGCTCCGCGACGAATTCGATTTCGCGCGGGTAGGCGTGGGCTGCCAGGCGATTGCGCACATGCAGGCGCAGTTCCTCGGCCAGCTCGGGGCTGGCGCGCTGCGCGGGGTCGAGTACGACGAAGGCCTTGATCAGCTCGGTGCGCTCGGGGTCGGGCTTGCCGATCACGGCGGTTTCCACCACGGCCGGATGCTCGATCAGCGCGCTTTCCACGTCGAAGGGGCCGACCCGGTAGCCGGAGGTGGTGATGACGTCGTCGGCGCGGCCGATGAAGCTGATGCTGCCGTCGTCGTTGAGTTCGGCAGTGTCGCCGGTCAGGTAGTAGTCGCCGACGAAGGCGCCGGTGCGGGTGCCGTGGTAGCCGGCGAACCAGCACATGGGCGACTGCGTCATGTCGATGGCCAGCGTGCCGGGCTGGCCGGGGGCCTGCTCGCGCGCTTCGTCGTCGACCACTACCACGCGGTGGCCCGGGCTGGCGAAGCCGGCCGCGCCCATGCGCACGGGGTGGCCGAGGGCGTGGTGGTTGCACAGCACCATGCCCAGCTCGGTCTGGCCGTAGTGGTCGTGGATGGTGGTGCCGAGTTCGTTGGCGAACCAGCGGATCACTTCGGGGTTGAGCGGCTCGCCGGCGCTGCTGACCGCGCGCAGCTTGCCGCGCAGCGGCCCGGCCGCGGCTTCGCCGGCGGCAATCAGCAGGCGGTAGGCGGTGGGCGAGCCGGCCAGGTTGGTGATGCCGTACTTGTTGATGACGCGGCAGGTGCTTTCGATGCTGAAGGGGCCGTCGTAGAAGGTGGTCGGGTGGCCCAGCGCCAGCGGCCCGGTCACGGCGTAGTACAGGCCGTAGGCCCAGCCGGGATCGGCCAGGTTCCAGAAGGCGTCCTCGGGGCGCAGGTCGACGGCGTCGCGCATGTAGCCGGCGAAGGCGGCGATGGCCTTGAGCGGCACCAGCAGCGGCTTGGCCGGGCCGGTGGTGCCGGAGGTGAACATCATCAGGAAGGGGTCGTCGCCGCGGCGCATGACCGGCGCGAAATCGGCGGGACGGCGCTCGACCTCGGCCCAGAAGCTGAAGTCGCCGCGTACCAGGCCGCGGCCCTTGGCGCCGGCCACGGTCACCACGGCGGGGCAGCCCTCGACCTCGTCGAGCTTGGCGCGGTTGGCGCCGTCGGTCACCACCAGGCGCGCGCCCGAACTCTGCACGCGGTGCTCGATGGCCTTGGGCCCGAAGGCGGTGAACAGCGGCTGGTAGACCGCGCCGGCGCGCCAGGTGCCGAGGATGGTGACCAGCAGCTCGGGCGTGCGCGGCAGCAGGCCTGCCACGCGGTCGCCGGGCTGCACGCCCTGCTCCTGGAGGAAGTTGGCGAAGCGCGCCGAGAGCTGGTCGAGCTGGGTGAAGGTCCAGCTCTCGCTGCTGCCGTCGCGGCTTTCCCAGAACAGCGCGATACGCCCGGGCAGGGCATGGCGGCTGCAGCATTCGACGCAGGCATTGATGGCGTCGAGCGTGCCGCTCACCCGCTCGGCAAAGGCGTCCTGGTAATTGAAGCCGGCGATGGCCTCGGCGTAGTCGCGCATGATGGTCTCCACTGGGGTCGTCCCGGCCGCGGTCGGCGCGGGCGACTTGTCTGCTTTGTCGGTGGCCGACAGTGTGATTTAGCGCCGGATGGGGGGCAATGGCCGAAGGCTCCAGCTGTGGCGACCTGATTTGCCACTCCCGCTCCGCGCCGGCCGGCGGCCGTGGCGGCGCGGCGGTAAGATGCGGTATCCGGCGCCCCGCCGGCCCGGCCCGCCGTCCCCTGTGCCGGGTTTCATGTCCAGCCAGAGGAGAGTCTCCCCATGACCAGCAGCCAGCCCCCTTCCGACGCACGCCGCGTGGCGCCCGCGGCGGAGCGCAACCGGGATCCCATCCTGGAGGTGCTGCGGCGCGTGCTGCCGGCCTCCGGCCTGGTGCTGGAGATCGCCAGCGGCACCGGCCAGCATGCCGTGCATTGCGCCGGGGCGCTGCCGGGCCTGACCTGGCAGCCGAGCGATCCCGACGAGGCTGCGCGCGACTCGATCGCCGCCTGGACGGCGCATGCCGGCCTGGCCAATGTGCGCGCGCCGCTGGCGCTGGACGTGCGGCTGCAGCCCTGGGGCGTGGAGTCGGCGCAGGCGGTGGTGTGCATCAACATGGTCCACATCTCGCCCTGGGCCTCCACGCAGGCGCTCTTCCTCGGCGCCGGCCGCCTGCTCGCGCCGGGCGGCGTGCTCTACCTGTACGGCCCCTACCGCCGCGACGGCGCGCATACGGCGCCCAGCAACGCGGCCTTCGACGCCCAGCTGCGCGCGGCCGACCCCGACTGGGGCGTGCGCGACATGGAGGCGGTGGTGGCGCTGGGCGAGGGCGCCGGCCTGCTGCTGGAGGAGGTGGTAGCGATGCCGGCCAACAACTTCAGCCTGGTGTTCCGGCGCGCCTAGTCCATTGCGTCAGGGACAGCGCATCCGGGCGGCGGTGCATGCCGCTCGCAGGCCGGGTGCAAAGAGCCCGGAGGCGCTGTCGATCGGGGGCTCTGGAATGACGCGGTGGACCAGGGACCGCGATGCGCCCATCCCCCCACACCGCGCCCGCTCGATCATGCGGCCCCGGCCTGCCGGTGGCGACCCGTTTGCTGGAGCGTGGTGGCGCCGTCGGCGCCGCCGGATTGTCGGAGAGCCTTGGAGAGCCGCCCTGAACGGTTCGTTTGGCCGGCTCGTCGAACGCGGTTGCGGCCCTCCAGCAAGGACCGGGCGGGTTGGCCCTCTTCGTGCCAGCCCGCTGCGAAAAACCGCAAGATCTGCAAATCCAGCAAGGCTACATTGCTCCATAAGGAGCCCGCAATTGAAACCCCAGACCCGCACCCAATACGCCCGCCGCATGGACCCCGTCCTGCGCTGGCTGGCAAGCAACCCCGACGCCGCCCCGGATCTGTATCTGCTGGCCGACCTCGCCTGCTTGTCGCCGTATCACTTTCACCGCGTCTACCGTGCGATGATGGGTGAATCGGTGAACGCCACCGTGCAGCGCATCCGCATGCATCGTGCGGCGGTCGTGCTGGGCGGCACCGGGGTGCCATTGCGCGATGTCGCGCTGCGTGCCGGTTACGCGTCGGACGCCGCCTTCAACCGCGCGTTCGGCGCCACCTTCGGCATCTCGCCGGGGCGTTACCGCGCGGCCCGCTCCCGTCCCTTCAACCCCGAGGAGCTAGGCATGTACCCCATCACCATCGAAACCTTCCCCGGCACCGTGCTGGCCGCCTTGCCGCACCATGGCAGCTATCAGGAAATCGGTCCGGTCTTCACCCGCGTCTTCATGCTGGCCGCCGGCCGTGGCCTGGCCCGCCCCGATGCCATCGGCTTCGGCGTCTATTTCGACGATCCCGGGCAGGTGCCGGCTGGCCAGCTGCGTTCGATGGCGGGCATGCCGGTCGCGCCCGACGCAGACCTGGGCGACGAACTGGAACGCTTCGAGATCCCTGCCATCCGCTGCGCGATGCTGACCTACACCGGACCGTACAACGAGATGGACAAGCCGTACGGTTGGATGTTCTCCGAATGGCTGCCCCGCAGCGGCATGGAGCCCGCGGACTTCCCCATGTTCGAGCAATACCTGAACGACCCGCGT
Organism: Cupriavidus sp. USMAHM13; assembly: GCF_001854285.1. Taxonomy (NCBI): domain Bacteria; kingdom Pseudomonadati; phylum Pseudomonadota; class Betaproteobacteria; order Burkholderiales; family Burkholderiaceae; genus Cupriavidus; species Cupriavidus sp. USMAHM13. The sequence goes on along the minus strand of NZ_CP017752.1, from coordinate 168,567 downwards.
ACCACACTGCCCGCCCAATTGCAGACGCGCATCTGCCTGCCACTGCGATAGGCTTCGCGCAGCCGGATGGATCCAGGCGGGGGCAAGAGGACCTCCCGTTTGCATCCCGTTGCCATGAAGAGGAATAGGAAGACGAATGCGAACAGGGCCGGGAGGCGCCAGCCAGCGCCGGTCACACAGCCCTGGAGCCTCCTCGGCGGACGGGCGATGACGGATAGGTCCGGCCTGGCGGGGCGGGCCGCCGCTTCCCCGCGCCGGCGGCCCGCCCCGGCCGGAACGTGTCAGGCGCGGGCGTGGCGCGCCAGCGCCGCCACCGACTGCAGCACCGCCACGCGGGTCTGGCCGTAGACCTGGCCTTTCCAGTCGGGGCTGTCGCAGTAGAAGGCGTCGCGCAGGCCTTGGCGGATCTCCGCGCGGGTGTCGGCCGGCACGTCGGGATGGCGGTGCATCCAGTGGTCCGCGCGCAGGGCCTGCATCACTTGCATCGAATCGAGGGTGCCGAACTCGAGCGCCATGATGGTCTTCTCGATGCCCGGGTACTGCGTGTAGGCGAGATTCACCAGCGCCCCTTCCACCACCGACGAAACCGAGCCCGGCGCCGTGATCGGCAGCACGTCGGCGCCCCAGGTGGCGTTGGCGCGTGCCAGCTCGGCGGCGTCGCTGCCGACGAAGATCTTCTCGCCGTGGCCGTACGGGCCCAGGCCGGTATGGACGTCGATCCACACCATCGCGGCGAAGCGCGGCAGGTGGCGCGCCAGGAGCTCGCCCATCTGCCGGGTGCTCCAGCAGGGCGCGCTGCCGCCGTAGAACATGCCGTCGGGCACGCGGTACTGGCCGCCGGTCATGGCGTCGCGCAGCGCCTGCATGCCGCGCGTGGCGATGAACTGGTTGAGCGCGGCCTGGTCGGCCGGGCCGGGAGGCCAGGTCGCCGGCAGCAGCAGCGGGTCGACTTCCAGGTAGGCCGGGTTGCTGGCGGCCGCCGCGGCGAAGTTGGCGCTGTTGCGGTTCAGGTCGACGTTGTCCTCGTTGACGCGCCGCAGGTGGGCAAAGCCGTAGGGGTTGACCGCATGCACCAGCAGCAGCGCCACGCGCGCCTCGGTGAGCTTGGTGAACAGCAGATCATCGCCGAGCAGGCCGACCTGGCAGCCCGAGCCGCAGAAGCCTTCGACGCCGTGCGTGCCCGAGGTGACGACCAGCACCGAGCGGGCGCCGTCCGGCGCGAACAGCGCGCTGTCGATCGACAGCGGCTCGCCGTCCGGGCCGGTTTGCCCGGGGTGGATGGCCCGTTCGATCTCCAGGCCGCGGGCGCGCGCGGCCGCGGTGAATTTCTCGCGGGCCTCGGCATAGGTCTCGGCGAAATGTCGTGCGACGTCCATCGGTCTGTCTCGCTTGTGTCGTGATGGGGAAGGGGCAGGGCTAAGGGGCAGGGCGGCGGCGCCGGAGTGCCGACGGCAATGATCGACCGGCACCGGCGCTTGCACAAGACAAGAATTCTGGAAGGCGATCAGGTTTTCTTATCACCCGCCGGGGCATGGCCTACACTGCGGCTTTGCCTTCTGTCTTCCGCCCACCGCCTGCCGTATCCCTCCGACCGCCTCAGGCGGGATGCCGGCGAGCCAGCGAGCCAGCGCCAGCGATGAAGCCACAGCAACTGCAGGTCTTTCTCTCGGTCGTCGAACAGGGCAGCCTGCACGGCGCGGCACGCGCGCTCGGGCTGTCGCAGCCGGCGGTCACCTTCACCCTGCGCGAACTGGAAAAGAGCCTGGGCGTGCCGCTGCTGCTGCGTTCGGTGTCGGGCGTGCGGCTGACCGAGTATGGCGAGGCCTTCCTGGTGCGGGCGCGGCTGCTGGTGGAAGACATGCGGCGCGCGCGCGAGGACCTGATCGCGATGCGCGACGGCGCCGGCGGCCATGTCACCGCGACGGTGTCGTCGGCGGTGGCGCGCGCGATGATTCCACAGGCATTCGCGGCGTTCCGGCGCGCCGACGCCAAGACCACGGTGAGCTTCCGCGAGGCGGCCTTGTCCCAGGCGCTGCAGGCCCTGCGCGACGGCCAGACGGATTTCGCCGTGGTCAACAGCGTGCCGGGCATGCGCTGGCCGGACTATGCGCAGCACCGCACCCTGCTGCCGATGCGCCTGCTGGTGGCGGCACGGCGCGGCCATCCGCTGGCGCGCGTGCGCACGCTGGCCAGGCTGCAGGAGGCGGAGTGGCTGCTGGCCAGCGAGCCGGGCGACGATTTCGACCGCGGTTTCGCCCGTTTCTTCGCCGACAACGGGCTGGCCGCGCCGGAACGCATCTTGCGATGCCAGTCGCTGGCGCCGACCGTGGCCCTGCTGAAGACCACCGACGTGGTGGCGCTGGTGACCGAGCCGACCTTCGCGCTGGAACTGCGCCAGCAGCCGATCGTGGCGATCGGCGTGCGCGAGGCGCTGCCGGAGATCGAGGCCGGCATCGTGGTGCGGCGCGACCGCCCGCTGACCTCGGCAGCGGCGCGCCTGCTGGCCTGCATGGAGGCGGCGGCGCAGTCGTTCCGCGCCGGGTGAAGCGGGGCGCGGATGCGTGGATGCGCGGAGGGGAAGTCCTGCCCCTCCGGCCGGCATGAACTGCGCACTAACCGAGAATTAACCGCGCGCCAGGATCGACATCGTGATGCGCGAGATGCAGACCGGCTTGCCTTCCTCGTTGCGGATATCGATGGACCAGACGTGGGTGGAGCGTCCGACGTGGATCGGCGTGGCCTTGCCGATCACGTAGCCCGAGGTGACCGAGCGCAGGTGGTTGGCATTGATGTCGAGCCCGACGCAGTAGTGCGTCTGCGGATCCAGGCACAGGCTGGCGGCGCAGCTGCCGAGCGTTTCCGCCAGCAGTACCGAGGCGCCGCCGTGCAGGATGCCGAAGGGCTGCACGGTGCGCCGGTCGACCGGCATGCGGGCGGTGAGCGAGTCTTCGCCGATCTCGAGAAACTCGATGCCGAGATGTGTCACGGCGGTGTCCTTGTGCAGGGCCTGCAGGTCGGCCAGGTTCGGTGCTGCTTTCCAGAGCATTGTCTTTGTCTTCCTCATGGTCTCGGGATGTGCCGGCCGCGGCCGGCGCCGGCCCATTGTACTGGGGGGCCGCGCGCGCTGCAGGGGCGCCGCCGGGGTAGCCGGGCCGGCTCAGGCGGGCCGCGTCGCGGCGCCGCCGGCTTCCCCCCAGCGCTGCTTGTCGCGCAGCGGCGGCGCGCCGAACAGGCGGCTGTACTCGCGGCTGAACTGCGAGGCGCTTTCGTAGCCCACCGCGCGCGCGGCGCGCGCCACGCCCACGTCGCCGGTCAGCATCAGGCGGCGCGCTTCCTGCAGGCGCAGGTGCTTCTGGTACTGCAGCGGGCTCATGGCGGTGACTTCCTTGAAATGGAAATGCAGCGAAGAGACGCTCATGTGCACGTCGCGCGCGATCTCGTCGACGCGCAACGGCTGCGCGAAGCGCTCGCGCAGCAGGCGGATGGCCTTGGCCACGCGGCTGACCTGGCTGTCGTGCAGCGCCATCTGGCGCAGCCGCGCGCCCTGGCCGTTCATCAGCAGGCGGTAGAGGATCTCGCGCTTGATCATCGGCGCCAGGATGGGGATGTCGCGCGGGGTATCGAGCAGGCGCAGCAGCCGCAGCACCACATCGAGCAGTGCCGGGTCGAGCGGGTGCACGTACATGCCGCGCGCCGGCTCGCTGCGCTCCGGCGGCGGCAGCTTGGCGTCGCCGATGAGGGCCCGGATCGCCTCGGTGTCCAGTTCCAGGCGCAGTCCCAGGTAGGGTTCGCAGGCGCTGGCCGTGGATACCTGCGCCACCACCGGCAGGTCGACCGAGGAGACCAGGTAGTGCATGGGGTCGTACTCGTAGGCTTCGTCGGCGATCAGCAGGCGCTTGGAGCCCTGCGCGATCACGGCGAAGGCGGCGGTCTGGATCGCATGGTGGGGCCCGGTGGGGTGCTGCATGCGATGGATGCGCAGTCCCGGCACGGCGGTTTCCCGCGTGCCTTCGAGCGTGCCGGTGTGGCGCTCCAGCAGTGCGACCAGCTCGCGGCGCGGCAGTGCCAGCGGGTCATGCGCGGCTTGCGCGTCGTGCGCGTCGTGCGCTTCATGCGGGGCTGGCCGGGTCTCCGGCGCAGTGGCGGGCTCGGCGATCGAGGCGGTGGCGGGGCGGTCGGGCAGGGCAGTCATGGCGCGGCGGCGGGACGGTACCGGTGCCAGCTTACTCCGTTCTTCCGGTTGCCTGTTTCTCCGGCGGCACAGGGTGGTGACAATCGGAGAATCAGGCAGGAATCCCGCAGGATCGGGTATGGCGCGACGGGCGCCGGAAGCGCGCCTGAGCGCGGGGCAGGAGGAAACATCACAACGGAATGGCTGTCCGTGCACATGCGCCCGCCCATGACGGGCGAGGTTCGCGCCGGCGCTCATCCCGGTGCGTAGGAATAGGCAGGAAAGCGCGAGAATCCGGCAGCGCCGGATCGGCTGACGGATTGCATAATCCTCCAGCGATGCAGCGGCCGCGGAACGCGCGGCACAGGCCGGCGGGAACCTGCCGGCACGCTGCCAGTCCTGCGCCCGGGCGAGCTCGTCCGGGCGCCAATCCTACGATCCAGGAGTCTCGACCATGCGTTACAGGAAACTCGGCAATACCGGCTTGTTCGTCTCGGAGCTGTGCCTGGGCACCATGACCTTCGGCGGGGAAGGGCAGCTCTGGAGCCAGATCGGCGACGTCCAGCAGGCCGACGCGGAGCGGCTGGTGGCGGCCGCGCTGGAGGCCGGCATCAACTTCATCGACACCGCCGATGTCTACTCCGAGGGCCGTTCGGAGATCATCACGGGGCAGGCCCTGAAGAACCTCAAGGTCAGGCGCGACGACGTGGTGGTGGCGACCAAGGTGTTCGGCGAGACCGGCAAGGGGCCCAATGCGCGCGGCTTGTCGCGCTACCACATCATGGAAGGCGTCAAGGCCAGCCTGTCGCGGCTGCAGCTCGACCATATCGACCTGTACCAGGTGCATGGCTTCGATCCGGCCACGCCGGTGGAAGAGACGCTGCGCGCGCTGGACACGCTGGTGCAGCAGGGGCACGTGCGCTACATCGGCGTGTCGAACTGGGCCGCCTGGCAGATCATGAAGGCGCTGGGCATCGCCGAGCGGCTCGGCCTGTCGCGCTTCGCCTCGCTGCAGGCCTACTACACCGTGGCCGGGCGCGACCTCGAGCGCGAGCTGGTGCCCATGCTGCAGAGCGAAGGCGTGGGGCTGATGGTGTGGAGCCCGCTGGCCGGCGGCCTGCTGAGCGGCAAGTACGGCCGCCAGGCGAAGGGGGAGGCCGGCAGCCGCCGCACCGTGTTCGACTTCCCGCCGGTCGAGCTGGAGCGTGCCTATGACGTGATCGATGCCATGCAGGGCATGGCCAGCGTGCGCGGCGTCTCGGTGGCGCAGGTGGCGCTGGCATGGCTGCTGCACCAGAAGGTGGTCAGCAGCGTGATCATCGGCGCCAGGCGCCTGGAGCAGCTGCAGGACAACATCGCCGCCACCGGCATCGCGCTGAGCGCCGAGGAACTGGCCGTGCTGGACCAGGCCAGCGCCTTGCCGTCCGAGTACCCGGGTTGGATGTTCCGGCGCCAGGGCGAGGTGCGGCGCCGGCAGCTGGCCGAGGCCGGCCTGGCCTGAGGCGGCGGTCGGCGGGCAGCGGCGGTGCGGCGGTGCGGCGGGTGGCGTCGCCTGCACGGCTTGCTGCATCGCAATATAATGACCGGCCTGCACTGCGGGCCGACCCGGTCCGCAGCCGCCCCGCCGGCGGCCGCCTGACCGGCGGGCCCGCCACATTGCGTTTTCCACAAGGCCCACCCCCGATGCAGCCCCCCGCACCAGCCCGCACCCCCGCCGATGTCCGACCCGAAGGCGCCACGGACCGCGCGCCGCCGCAGCGGGTCGGCCTGGTGCTGTTCGCGCTGGCCGTGGGCGGCTTCGCCATCGGCACCACCGAGTTCGCCACCATGAGCCTGCTGCCTGCCTTCGCGCAGAGCCTGGGCATCGACGCGCCGACGGCCGGCCACGTCATCAGCGCCTACGCGCTGGGCGTGGTGGTGGGCGCGCCCGTGATGGCGGTGCTGGGCGCGCGGCTCGCCCGCCGCACCCAGCTGATCCTGCTGATGGCCATGTTCAGCGTCGGCAACGCCTTGAGCGCCGTCGCCCCGGACTACCACTGGATGCTGCTGTTCCGCTTCCTGAGCGGCCTGCCGCACGGCGCCTACTTCGGCATCGCCGCCTTGACGGCGGCCTCGCTGGTGCCGGCCCACCGGCGCACGCTGGTGGTGGGGCGCATCTTCCTCGGCCTCACCTGCGCCACCGTGATCGGCGTGCCGCTGGCCAACTGGCTGGGCCAGGCGGTCGGCTGGCGCTGGAGCTTCGGCCTGGTGGCCGCGCTGGGCGTGCTGACCATGACCTGCGTGCGGCTGTTCGCGCCCAGCACGCCGGCAGATCCGTCCGCGAGCCCGCTGCGCGAGCTGGGCGCGCTGACACGCCTGCAGGTGTGGCTGACGCTGGGCATCGGCGCCGTCGGCTTCGGCGGCCTGTTCGCGGTCTACACCTACCTGGCCGACATCCTGGCCCAAGTGACGCACGTCTCGGCGAGCACGGCGCCGCTGGTGCTGAGCGTGTTCGGCCTGGGGCTGACCGCCGGCAATATGGTGGTGCCGCTGTTCGCCGACCGCGCGCTGATGCGCACCGCCGGTGTGCTGCTGCTGTGGAGCGCCGCCATGCTGGCCCTGTTCCCGCTGATGGCCGGCAACGTCTGGGCCATCTCGCTGAGTGTCTTCCTGATCGGCCTCGGCGGCTCGCTGGCCACGGTGCTGCAGACACGCCTGATGGACGTGGCCGAAGACGCGCAGAGCCTGGCGGCGGCGCTGAACCACTCCGCCTTCAACATGGCCAATGCGCTCGGGCCCTTCCTCGGCGGCCTGGCCATTGCGGCCGGGCATGGCTGGACCTCGCCGGGCTGGGTCGGCAGCCTGCTGGCCCTGGGTGGCTTTGCGCTGTGGGCGGCTTCCGCGGCGCTGGCGCGCAAGGGCCGACGCGCCGTGCCGGCGGCAGGCGACACGGCCCGCTGAGCGCGGCAGCGAAGCGCTTGTCCAGAGCGTCACGCTTCACCGCCTTCTCCTTCTCTTTGCTGCGGGTGGGAACCCGCAAACATCCGCATCGCACGGGCGGCCCTCGACCGCCCCGCCCGGGCCGCCGAGCACAGTGTCGCGCACAGTCTCGCGCACAGTCTCGCGCATGCAGCGGCAGCACGCCGCGTGCCGCGCCGGCCCTCTGAACCCCAGAGCCCCTGAGCCCCTGAATCACTGAGACCGCCCGGTGCCCGCGACCTCATGCGGGCACGCCGAGCCGTTGCCGAGGCGCACCGGCGTGCCGCCATGGCGGCCCATGCGCGCGATGCCCGGCGCCGCCCCGCATCGCATCGACCGCCTCTCCCTCATCCCCGATCTCCATGATCCAGCGGCCGGCCGCCGATGCCGGCGCTGCGTCGGGCGAGCCGGTGCCAGCCGTACAAGGCAATGTCCGAAGGAGGCGAATTTCTTCCGAGTGATTTTCAGAATGTCCTGATGGACGCGCCCGGAGGCCATCGCTGACCATTGTCCCCAGAAATTCCACCGCCTTTTCCGGCCCGTCGGGCCGATCCACCGTACCCACATAGCAGCACTGGCGGGCATCGCCAGCGATTCCAGATGGTCGCATTCTTCACTCTCGAGCGGCCGCGCGTACCGCCTCACGGCAGGGATGATTCCGGTGTTTCCTGAACACTTCGAACGCGAACTCGCCGTTCCGCATCCCGCTGTCAGCGGTGCCGTCGGCACCATCTCATTCCGCGTGAGCCTGCGTGGCTACACGCCTTTGCGCCCCCCCGCGCGTGCCGCGCGTCCGCCGGGCCTGTCGCTGCTTTGGCGGGCCGGCGTGGCGCTGCTGCTTCCCTTGCCGGCGCACGCCCAGGTGCCGAACGCCGGGCAGGCGATGCGTGACATCGAAACCGCTCGGCCAGTCCTGCCGGCCGCGCCGGTGCCCGAGATCAAGATCACAACCCCCCAGCCCGATGCGGATGTCACGCCGGACAGCGGGCCGCGCATGTTCGTGCAGGCATTCACCCTCGAAGGCAACCAGGTGTTCCATGCCGATGAGCTGCTGCCGCAGCTGGCGGACCTCGCCGGCCGCGAGCTGGGCTTCGCCGACCTGCAGCAGGCCGCCGCACGGATCACCGCCTACTACCGCGAGCGTGGCTACGTGCTGGCCCGCGCCTACCTGCCCCACCAGGAGATCGACGGTGGTGTCGTGCGTATCGCGGTGGTGGAGGGGCGCTACGGCCGCATCGTGCTGAACAACCGCTCGCGCGTCAGCGACGGCGCGCTGCAGCAGCCGCTCTCCGCCCTCCGGCCGGGAGCAGTGGTGCGCGGCGCCGACCTCGAGCGCACCCTGCAGTTGCTCGACGACCTGGCCGGCGCCACCGCGCGCGGCACGCTGCGCGCGGGCATCGAGCCCGGCACGACCGACCTGGTGGTCGATGTCGAAGGCGGGCCCCTCGTTACCGGATCGCTCGACTTCGACAACTTCGGCGACACGTCGTCGGGCCGCTATCGCTTCAGCGGCAGCGTCAACCTCAATTCGCCGCTGGGGCTGGGCGACCAGCTGAGCCTGCGCGGCCTCGCCAGCGACGAGCGGCAGAGCTACTACCGCGCGGCCTACCAGTTGCCGCTGGGACCGGTGTCGACGCGCGTCGGCGTGGCCTATTCGGAGATGCGCTACCACCTCACCGGCAGCTTCGCGGAGCTCGACTACCGCGGCAGCGCGAGCGTGCAGAGCGCCTTCGTCGCGCAGCCGCTGCTGCGCAGCCGCAATCTGAACGTCACGGCGCAGGTCCAGTACGACAACAAGGACCTGAAGGATACCTACGGCCAGTTCGACGTGCGCAACGACAAGAACGTCGGCCTGTGGAGCGTCTCTGTCAGCGGCAATGGCGAGGACGGCTGGTTCGGCGGCGGCCGCAGCGCGCTGTCCATGACGCTGGGCCTCGGCCGGTTGCGTGGCAATGATGCACTCGGCTCGGACCGGTACACCAAGGCCATGGGCAGCTTCACCAAGCTGAACGTGAGCGCGCTGCGCCTGCAGGCGCTCGGCCGCCGCTTCCAGCTCTACACGCAGTTCAGCGGACAACTTGCCTCGCGCAACCTCGACGGCTCGGAGAAATTCAGCCTGGGCGGCCCTTACGGCGTGCGCGCCTACGCGCTAGGCGCCGGCAGCGGCGACCAGGGCTGGCAGGCGAGCGCCGAGCTGCGCTACCTGCCCGCGCCGCGCTGGCAGCTCAGTGCCTTCGTCGACGCCGGCCAGGTGCAGTTCAACAAGCATCCGTGGACGCGCGAGCGCAACACCCAGCAGCTGCAGGCGGCCGGCGTCGGCGCCGGCTGGAGCGACGGCAAGCGGCAGGCCACCCTGACCGCGGCCTGGCCGCTCAGTTCGGCTGCGGGCTCGCCGGCGCGCGCGCCCAGCGTATGGCTTCAGGCGACTCAGTACTTCTGAGGCGCTCTGTCGTACCTCGTCCTGTGGACGGGATTCCTACTGACGTGAATGACAAGAAGGGAAACCAGCATGAACAAGACCTACGCATTGGTGTGGAACGACGCCCAGGGTACCTGGGCGGTGGTCGGGGAAACCGCGCGCCGGCATGGCAAGTCGGGCGGCGGCAAGCGGCTCGCGGCCGCCTCCCTGTCGCTGCTGGGGCTGGCGGCGCTGCCGGCCTTCGCGCTGCCGACCGGGGAAGCCATCGTGTCGGGGCAGGCGGACATCTCGCGCTCGGCGGACGGCAAGTCGATGTCGATCCAGCAGCAGACCGACCGCCTGGTCACCAACTGGCAGGACTTCAGCGTGGGCGGCGGTGAGCGCGTGGCGTTCCACCAGCCGACCAACCAGTCGATCGCGCTGAACCGCGTGATCGGCAACAACGGCAGCCAGATCCAGGGGCAGATCGACGCCAACGGCAAGGTGTTCCTGGTCAACCCGAACGGCGTGGTGTTCGGCGCGGGTTCGCAGGTGAACGTGGGCGGCCTGGTGGCGTCGACGAAGAACATCTCGGATGCGGATTTCCTGGCGGGCAACTACCGCTTCGCGGGTGCCTCGGGCCAGTCGGTGGAGAACGCCGGCACGATCACGGCGGCCGAAGGCGGCAGCGTGGCGCTGCTGGGCGCGCGCGTGTCGAACACGGGCGTGATCCGGGCGCAGGCGGGCCGCGTGGCGCTGGGCGCGGGTGAGGCGTTCCACGTGAACTTCGACGGCAAGGGCCTGCTGAACCTGCAGGTGGAAGGCGGCGCGATGGACGCGCAGGCCAGCAACGGCGGCCTGCTGAAGGCGGACGGCGGCGAGGTGCTGATGACGGCGCGCGCGGCCAACGGCCTGCTGAACGCGGTGGTGAACAACAGCGGCACCATCGAAGCGCAGGGCCTGAGCGCGCGTGACGGCAAGATCGTGCTGGACGGCGGCCTGGTGAAGGTCGGCGGCAAGCTGAACGCGGCCGGCGGCACGGTGGCGACGCGCGGCGAGCGCGTGCAGGTGGCGGACGATGCGCAGGTCGATACGCGCAGTGCCGCGGGCCGCACCGGCACGTGGACGATCGAGTCGGCGAACGCGAACGTCGAGGGCGCGGACAGCGCGATCGGCGCGCAGACGCTGTCGCGTGCGCTGGGCACGAGCAATGTGGCGCTGACCAACACATCGGGCGACCTGTCGGTGAACGGCGCGGTGAACTGGTCGAGCGACCACGCGCTGACGCTGACGTCGCAGCAGGGCGACGTGGCGCTGCAGCAGGCGCTGACGGCGAGCGGGGCGAAGGCGGGCGTGGCGGTGAACGCGGCCGGCGGCATCCGCGTGGACGACAAGCTGGCGCTGACGGGCGAGCAGGCCGCGCTGGCGCTGAACTCGGCGCAGGGCCACCGCTTCACGCAGGACAAGGCATCGGTGACGCTGTCGGGCCGCAATGCCTCGTTCTCGGCGAACGGTGACGCCTACCAGGTGATCCACGACGTGGCGGACCTGCGCAACGTGGACCGTGACCTGAAGGGACGCTACGTGCTGGGCAACGCGGTCGACGGCAAGGGCGCGGCGTTCCGGAGCATCGGCGCGCGCGGCGCCTTCGACGGCGTGTTCGATGGACTTGGCAACACCATCAGCGATCTGTCGGTTTCCAATCAGGGCAGCAATGCCGTCGGTCTCTTCGCCGTCAACTCCGGCCATATCGCCAACCTCGGTCTGGACAAGGTGTCGGCTCAAGCTGTCGTGCCGTACGGCTGGTCGCCGGCCAGCGTCGGCACGCTGGCCGGCTACAACACTGGCACCATCTCGGATGTGAAGGCGACGAACGTCTATGTGGGAGGCGAGGGGCGCACCTTCGTCGGCGGGCTCGTCGGCAGCAACTGGGGTGGATCGATCGAGCGCGCAGCCGTGATGGGGCGCGTCGTCGGTGGCAGGGATGCGCAGGCCGTCGGAGGCCTGGTCGGTGAGAATATCTCGTTCATGGCGCCGGGCTCCGACGACGCGATGATCCGCAACAGCCGTGCCGACGTGCAGGTCGTCAGTTACTCGACCGGCAACGCAGGCGGGCTGGTCGGGGAAAACCGTGGTGTCGTCGATGCGTCGACGGTCACGGGCACCGTGGCAGCGCTCGGCGCCGGCGGCCGCATCGGTGGACTGGTCGGCAGCAACGCCGGCGGCGTGGTCAAGGGATCGACGGGCTTCGCGGACGTGGAGGCCAGGCACATTGCGACCGTGGGCGGTCTCGTCGGCCACAATGCCGGACGGGTGGATGCGTCCGGGTTCAACGGGCTCGTGAAAGCTGGCGACATGGCTCGCGTGGGCGGCCTGGCCGGTGAGAATCGCGGCGTCATCCACGCATCGACGGCAGCCGGCAGGGTGACGGCCGGTGCGTCGAACGTCGGCGGCCTCGTCGGTGCCAATTTCGCGAGCCTGCGCGAGTTGACGTCCAGCGTCACCGTGGAGGCCGGTGCTGCCGGCGTGGCCGGGGGCCTGGTCGGGCATAACGCCGGCAAGGTCGACGCGTCGAGCGCAAGCGGCAACGTCATGGTGGGCAGGGGCGGCATCGCAGGCGGGCTGGTCGGCCGCAATGCGGCGAGCGGCGAAGTGCTCGCGTCGTCGGCTGGCGGCGAGGTGGTCGGGGGTGACTTCGCGACGGCGGGCGGTCTGGTCGGCGTGAACGACGGCGCGATCCGCGCGTCGTCGTCGCAGGCCAGCGTGATGGCCGGCATGATGTCGCGGGCCGGCGGGCTGGTCGGTGCCAATGCGGGCACCGTGAAGGCATCGGCGTCGACGGGTTCGGTCACCGGCGATTTCGAGAGCGTCATCGGCGGCCTCGCGGCGACCAATAGCGGCACCGTCGACGGATCAACTGCGTCGGGCAAGGTCCTGGCCATGTTTGACAGCGTCGCCGGCGGGCTCGTCGGCCGCAACACGGGTTCGGTGCTCGGCTCCGATGCGAAGGGCTCGGTCACCGTGGTGGGCTCGGGCAAGGTCGGCGGCCTGGTCGGCTTGAACGCCGGCCGCGTGTCGTCGTCGAGCGCATCCGGTGACGTCGCGGGCGACCAGCGCGCCTATGTCGGCGGTCTGATCGGTGAGAACTACATGGGCGCATCGGTGGAGAAGTCCAGCTCGACCGGTTCGGCGAGCGGAAGCCACAGCAGCCAAGTCGGCGGCCTGGTCGGCTTCAACGGCGGGGCGATCGCATCGTCTTCGTCGGCCGGCACGGTTTCCGGTGGCTACTACGCACGGCTGGGTGGCCTGGCGGGCGCGAATTTCGGCACGATCGAGCGCTCGACGACGACGACCCGCGTCGCGCAGGTGCCGGCTTACGCCCAGCAATATGGCACGCTCGTTGGCTTGAACTTCGGCCTCGTGAAGAGCAGCAGCTCGAGCGGCAATGCCGCGTGGATGCCGCTTGCCGGCGTCAACTACGGCAGCATCCGCGACTGACCGGCATCCGGCGTGCCGGACGCAGGGTGACGGCCTGAGCGGGACTGGCGGCCGTCGCCTTCGGGCACGTTGCCCGGCTGGAGCGGAGGCGGGCGAATCGCATCGCGCGCGCCGCTCCGGCCGGCCTCTTTCCCTGGGCCATTTCGTCCATTCGTCCTTTCGTCCTTTCGCCCTTTCACCTTGTGGTCGCGGCAGGCTTCGTCGCGGCGTAAGCCGCTCGCATCGAGGCCTGCCCGCGCCACGCACGAACGGGGCCGCCGCTCCAGGCCGCCCCGTTCGCCTATTTCCCTTCGATCACCCACAGCCGGGAGCCCGCAAGTCGGGCCGCCCGCTTCTTTCCGGGCAGCGTGTGGAGCGCAGGAAGATACAATGCGGCTGCGCGCGCTGCGCTCCTCCCGCAGCGCGGCCTTGTCGCTCCATTCCGCATCTCCCGCCATGTCCGATTCTTCCCGGGCCTTCCTGCTCGGTCCGCTCCTGAAGGGCGTCTCGCGCTCCTTCTACCTGACGCTGCGCGTCCTGCCGCATGGCATGCGCGATCCGGTCGGCCTGGCCTACCTGCTGGCGCGGGCCGCCGATACCATCGCCGACACCTCGCTGATTCCGCCGGAGCAACGGCTGGCCCTGCTGTTGTCGCTGCGCGAGCGGGTCAACGGCGCCGCCGACGACGGCACGCTGGTGCGGCGCCTGGCCGAGGAAGTCGGCGCCCAGCAGGCGCAGTCGGACGAGCGCGTCCTGCTGGAATCGCTGGGACCCGCATTGGACGTGCTGGCGCAGCTCGATGCCGACGACCGTCAGGCCGTGCGCGGGATCGTGTCCACACTCACCGAGGGCATGGAATTCGACCTGCGCACCTTTCCCGACGAGCGCTCGGGCCGCATCGTCGCGCTGCAGGCAGCGGCGGAACTCGATACCTACACTTACCTGGTGGCCGGTTGCGTGGGGGAGTTCTGGACCCGGATGACGTACGCTCACCTGCCCGGCACGCTCAAGGACGAACCGGCCGTCATGCTGGCGCGCGGTGTGCGCTTCGGCAAGGCGCTGCAGCTCGTCAACGTGCTGCGCGACTGCGGCAAGGACCTGCGCATCGGGCGCTGCTACCTGCCGCAGCCGATGCTGGCGCGCTGCGGCCTGCAGCCGCAGGACCTGCTGCAGCCGGAGGCGTCGCGGCAAGCCCGGCCCTTGCTGCAGGAGCTGCTGCGTACCGCGCTGGCGCATTTCCGCGCAGCGATCGACTACACGCTGGCCATTCCCGCCACCGCGCTGCGTCTGCGCCTGGCCTGCCTGTGGCCTATCCTGATCGGACTGGAGACCCTGGAGCTGCTGGCCGCCAATCCGGCCTGGCTGGATCCGGCCAGTGCATCCAAGCTGCCGCGCAGCGGCGTCTACCGCATCCTCGCCTGCTCGCTGCCGCTGGCGCCGCTGGATCCGGCCCTGCGCCTCTGGTTTTCCCGCCTGACGGCCCGCATCGAAGCGCAGCTGGACGACTGAGCGGCGCGCCGCTTTCCGGGCCGGCGCCGACAGGGTTCTCCGGGGGGCGCCCGCCATGCCGGTGCCGGGACGTTCACACCAGATCGGGCGCGGCGCGGCGGCATGGCATAGTGTCGCCCTGTCCGTTGATGCACGCCGGAGTGCGCCGCGCCATGACCCTGCTCGATCAGTTCCTGCCCCGTTTCGATTTCCACGAGCGCCACGCCATCACCATCGACGCGCCGGCAGGCATCGTGCTGGACCATGCCGCGCGCCAGCGCGCCCAGGACGATCCCTTCATCCGCACGGCCATCCGCCTGCGCGAACTGCCGACGCGGCTGTTCGGGCTGTCGCAGCGGCAGCCGCTCGACCTGGACGATTTCACCTTTCTCGGTCGCGACGGTGACCGCGGGCTCGCCTTCGGCCTGACGGGGGCGTTCTGGCGCCCCGACTACGGCCTGGTGGAGATCCGCTCGCCCGAGCAGTTCCGCATGCACGGCCGCAACGATGTGTGCAGCCTGGTGATGTGCTTCGACACCGGCAGCGACGCCGCCGGGCGCACGGTGCTGCGTACCGAGACGCGTGTGTTCTGTCCGACGGCGGCGGTGCGGCGTCAGTTCGCGCCGTACTGGTACCTGATCCGGCCGGTCAGCGGGATGATCCGGCGCCGCATGCTGGCGCGCGTGCGGCAGCATGCCGAGAGCGAGGTGGCGCGGCGCGGGCGCGCCGGCTGAAACGGGGCAGGCGGGCGGGGAAGGCCGCGCCGGCATCCCCGCGGGGCACCGGCGCGGCCTCGCTGCCGTGCCTCAGTTCTCTCAGTTCTTCTTCTGGCCGGTCAGGCCGCCCAGCAGGTTGGTGACCGGCGCCAGCGGGCTGGCGGTCGAGCCACTGCTGCTGCCACTGCTGCCGCTGCCGCTGCCGCTCAGGCCGCTGGTCAGGCCGCCGACCAGGTTGGTGACCGGCGCCAGCAGGTTGGCGGGACTGTTGGTGCCGCCGCCGCTACCGCTGCCGGCGCCGCTGCCGCCGGCCACCCCGCTGAGCAGGTTGGTGACGGGGGCGAGCGGATTGCTGCCGCTGCTGCTGCCGCCGTTCTGCAGTCCGCCGGTCAGGCCTCCCAGCAGGTTGGTGACCGGCGCCAGCGGACCGCTGCTGCTGCCGCTGCTCCCGCCGAGCGTGCCGCCGAGGCTGCCGAGCAGGCTGGTGACCGGTGCCAGGGGATTGCTGCCGGTGCCGCCTGTACCACCGGTGCCGCCGGTGGGCGCATTGAGCAGGCCGCCGAGCGATGCCACCGTGGCGCCGGTGGTGCTGACGACACCGCCCAGGGTGGAGACGATCGGTGCATTGGTCTGGGTGAGCTGGTTGCCGACCTGGCCGACCGCGCCGCCCACGGTGGTGAGCAGGTTGTTGACCGGCGCACCCAGTCCGGTGGCCTGGCCCAGGGTCTGGGTGGTGCTGACCAGCGCGGAGGTGAGGGGCTCGATAGCCTTGCCGACCGTGGTGGTCAGCTGGGTGACCGGGGCGGTCACGGACTGCGGGCTCAGGTTGCCGACCAGGCCGCCGACCTGGCTGACCACCGAACCCACCGGCTGGGTGACCGGCGCCAGCGCGCCCTGGCCCAGGTTGCTGACCGCGCTGCCGACGCCGCCGATGGTGGTGCCGAGCTGGTTGAGCGCCGAGGGGCCGGTGGCGCCCGTGGCGCCGGTGGAGCCAGTGGATCCGGTCGTGCCGGTGGACCCGGTGGACCCGGTCGTGCCCGATGGCCCGGAGGGGCCGGTGGCGCCGGTGGACCCCGTGGCGCCGGTCGGTCCGGTGGCGCCGCTGCCACCCGTCGCGCCGGTGCCACCGGTGGCGCCGGTCCCGCCGGTGCTGCCCGACGGTCCGGTCGCTCCGGTCGAACCCGTGGTGCCGGTGGTGCCGGTGGTGCCGGTCGCGCCCGAGGCACCGGTGGTGCCATTGCTGCCATTGTTGCCGGTGGCCCCGGTGGTGCCTTGCGGGCCTGCGTTGCCGGTGGCGCCGGTAGTGCCCTGGCTGCCGGCGGTGCCCGCCGTGCCGGCCGGGCCGGTTGCGCCCATGGCGCCGTCACTGCCGTTGGCGCAGCCGCCGAGCAGGACCAGGGTGCCGACAGTGATGCCGAGCAGGAGATGCGGATTGCGCACGGTAATTCCCCTCTAAGATCGTTGTTTGACTCGGAGAGGTCGGACTGCAATTGGCGTGCCCGTGGCCTCGGGCTGTCGCGCGGCGCCGGCCGCGCTGCCTTCGATTGCCCACAATCCCTTGTGGCGCAAGGATCCGCGGGTGGAGGCGGGGATTGGCACGGGCCGTCGCCGGAGCCCGTTCAGGGCGCTTCCCGCGTTACGGTGTCCGTAACGCGCCCGTAACGCCGTCCGCCATGCTGTCCGTTATCTCCCCTGTCCAGCGGAGCCTTCGTCACGTGGCGGCTCGGCCGGCCGGCTGGCGGCGCTGCGGCGCTTCCGTTCCCGCCCGCACTTGACAATGCCGGGGCGCGCTGACGGCTGCGAGCGGCGCCGGCGCCATCGCGCTCGGCACGCACCTGAGCGCCATCGCGCTGTCGCCTTGATGCCCTGAAATCCTGATGTCTTGATGTCTCCGGCGCGGCGGCCTGGGCTTCAGGGCCGCGCCTGCCCGGGACTCCCGCGATGTTCGCGGTATTCACTGGGGCTCAGGCCGGTGTGCGCGCGGAAGGCGCGGCTGAAGTGCGACAGGTTGCCGAAGCCCCAGGACAGCGCGATCTCGGTGATCGAGCGGCCCGCCAGCTGCGGCGCGCGCAGGTCGCGCATGCAGCCTTCCAGGCGCTGGCGCTGGATGCGCTCGGCGGGCGTCTCGCCGCTGCCGGAGAAGGCGTTGTACAGGTGGCGGCGGCTGCAGTTCAGCAGCTGCGCCAGCCGCTCCGGGGTGAAACCCGGGTCGCGCAGGTGCGCGCCGATGGCCTGGCGGATGCGGTCCAGCAGCAGCGCGCGCTGGCTGGGCGCGCTCTCCACGCCCTGCAGTTCCAGCAGCGACAGCTGCACCAGTTGCAGCAGCATTTCGCCGGCGCCGTGTGCGGCCGCATCGCTCATGTGCGGCAGCTCGCGGAAGGTGTGGCGCATCGATTCGAGCGCCACGCGCGAGATCCCGGCCGCGCCGCCGACCTGGCGCGCCATCAGCGCGTCGAGGCGCAGGCCAGAGGCGGCGATGCGTTCCTTGGGCACCATCACGACCAGGTGTTCGCACGCGAGCGGGTTCGAGACGGCGTAGGGCGCCGTGGTGTCATAGATGGCCCAGGCGCCGGCGCCCACCTGCGCGGTGCGTCCGGCCTGCTCGACCTCGGCCACGCCAAGCGCGGGCGCCACGATCTTCAGGTAAGGCTGCTCGCTCTGGCGGGCCAGGGCGCGGCTGCGCAGCACGCGGTGGCGGTCGGCGCGCAGGCGCGTGAGGATCACGCCGCCGGCGTGGCAGGCGCACAGGCTGCCGCGGAAGCCCGCGCTATCTGTGCGATCAGCGTGATCGGTGCTTTCGCCAGCGCCGTAGAGATCCGACTGCAGCCCGCCGAAATGCTCGTGCATCCACTGCCGCCACGCCGCAGCGCGCTCGCGCGGGGCGAGCGGTTCGGTGGTCAGGGTGGTGACGGTCTGCATGAGGATGGGCGTTCGTGGTGGCGTTCGCGGGGGCTGCCGTGCGTCCGGCCATGGCCGGATCCGCTGCATTATAGGGCTGCCCCGCGCACCGGCCGCGGCGGCCCGCTCGGGGTTAACCCCGGCCGGCTTGCACGCCGCGCACAGCCCGAAGTGCACGCCCGGCACAGCGGCGCGCGCCGGCCTTGCCTACCATCGCCTGCGTGGCACGGCACCGCCGGCCAGGGCCGGCGCAGCGTCGCGCCGCCTTCACGGCGCCATCACGAACCAGGAGACGAGGACAGCCATGCAGGATATCCAGATGCTGATCGGCGGCGCCATGCGCGCGGCCGCCAACGGCGCCACCTTCGCGCGGCGCAATCCGCTCGACCAGAGCGTGGCCACGCGCGCGCCCGCCGCCACGCCCGAGGACGCGGTGGCGGCGGTCGAGGCTGCCGCGCAGGCGTTCCCGGCCTGGGCCGCGCTGGGCCCGGGCGAGCGGCGCGCGCTGCTGATGCGCGCCGCCAAGGCGCTGGAAGCGCGCGCCGAGGACTTCACCGCCGCCATGGCGGCCGAGACCGGCGCGTCCGCCATCTGGGCCGGCTTCAATGTGCACCTGGCCGCCGGCATGCTGCTGGAGGCCGCCGCCCTGACCACGCAGATCGCCGGCGAGGTGATTCCCTCCGACGTGCCCGGCAGCCTGGCCATGGCAGTGCGCCAGCCGGCCGGCGTGGTCCTCGGCATCGCGCCGTGGAACGCGCCGGTGATCCTCGCCGTGCGCGCCATCGCCACCCCGCTGGCCTGCGGCAATACCGTGGTGCTGAAAGGCTCGGAGCTGTGCCCGGCCACCCACGGGCTGATCATCGAAGCGCTGCAGGAGGCGGGCCTGCCGCCCGGCGTGGTCAACTTCGTCACCAACGCGCCGGCCGACGCCGGCGCCGTGGTCGAGGCCATGGTGGCCCACCCGGCGCTGCGCCGCGTCAACTTCACCGGCTCCACGCGCGTGGGCCGGCTGATCGCGCAGACCTGCGCCAAGTACTTGAAGCCGGTCGTGCTGGAACTGGGCGGCAAGGCGCCGATGGTGATCCTCGACGACGCCGACCTCGATGCCGCGGTGGCCGCGGCGGCCTTCGGCGCCTTCGCCAATTCCGGGCAGATCTGCATGTCCACCGAGCGCATCGTGGTCGATGAGGCGGTGGCCGACGAGTTTGTCGCCAGGTTCGCCGCCAAGGCGCGCAGCCTGCCGCTGGGCGACCCGCGCCAGGGCCCGGTGGTACTGGGCTCGGTGGTGGACCTGGCCACGGTGGAGCGCTGCAATGCCCTGATCGACGACGCGCTGGCGCAGGGCGCCACGCTGGTGTGCGGCGGCAAGGCCGACAGCACGCTGATGCCGGCCACCGTGCTCGACCATGTCACGCCGTCGATGCGGATCTTCCGCGAGGAGTCCTTCGCGCCGGTCAAGGCGGTGGTGCGCGTCAAGGGGGTGGAGGCCGCCATCGCCACGGCCAACGACAACGAGTTCGGCCTCTCCTCGGCCGTGTTCGGCCGCGATATCGCACGCGCCTGGCAGGTGGCGGCGCGCATCGAGGCGGGCATCTGCCATATCAACGGCCCCACCGTGCATGACGAAGCGCAGATGCCGTTCGGCGGCATGAAGCATTCCGGCTACGGCCGCTTCGGCGGCAAGGCCGGCATCGATGCCTTCACCGAACTGCGCTGGGTGACGGTGCAGACGGCGCCGCGCCACTACCCGTTCTGACGTCCGGTGCGTTCGGGGCCGCCACGGCGCGGCGGCCTCAGCCGCGCACCAGCATCACCAGCGCGATCGCCAGCAGGCACATGGCGAACAGCGCGCGCAGGCGCCGCTCGGGGAGCCGGTGCGCCAGCGCGACGCCCCAGGAGATGGTCAGCATGCCGCCCAGCGAGAGCGGCAGGCCCGCCGCCCAGTCGACCTGGCCGGCGTGCGCGTAGGCGGCCAGCGCCACCAGCGCGCCCGGCGTGACCAAGGCCAGCGCCAGCCCCTGCGCGGCGGCCTGGCGCTGGCCGAACAGCCCCACCAGGGCCGGGGCCGCCACCACGCCGCCGCCCACGCTGAAGAAACCGGAGAAGGCCCCGCCCACCACGCCGACCAGCGGCAGCCAGCGCGGCGACAGCCGCGCCCGCTGCGCCGTGGCGGCGCGCCCCGGCAGCAGGCGCCACCAGAAGTAGAGCGCCAGTCCGATCAGGAAGGCGGCGAAGATGCGGCGCAGCAGCGCGGCATCCAGCGCGGTGGCCAGGCGTGCCGCGGCGTAGGTGGCGAGCACGGCCGACATGCCCAGCAGCAGCGCGGTACGCAGCGGGATCTCGGCGCGCCGCCGGTACTGCCAGAAGCCGATCAGCACATTGGGCGCGATCATCACCAGCGCCGTGCCCTGCGCCAGCTGCTGGTCCATGCCGTACAGCAGCCCCAGCGCCGGGATGGCGATCAGCCCGCCGCCGATGCCGAACAGTCCGCCGACCGCGCCGAGCAGGCCGCCGAGGGTGAAGAGGGCGAGGAAGGGCAGTATTGAATAGGTGGACATCGTCGGGAGATCGAAGCGAGGGGGCGCGCGGGGGGGGGCAGTGGACCGACATGGCCCCGGCGAGGTGGCGGGGCCGCCGGGCCGCGCGCTGAGCAGGGGCGCCGTTCGGCCTGGGTCAGGATCCAGGATTCAAAGTCTTAATCATAAAACATTGTTGCGCCGGAGCCGCTGCAGGCAAGCGCTGCGCTGATGCCGGGTGATGCCTGCTACCCGGATGACAGGCACGCGGCCGTGCTGCGGCCGGTGCGGCCGGTGCGGGAATGCGACGCGGCAACGTATTTCCTTGTCAGTTTGAAAGCTGTTTGTAATCATCTGCGGTTTAAATCTCGCAGGGACCGTCGGGCGCAGTCCACTCTGGCGAAATCCGCCGGAATTCCATCGCGTAGCCGGCGGATGGCGGCAGCTGGATGAAAATTCACTGCGAAGTGCGCCATACATCTCTTTAGTTTTGCGCGATCCCGCATCCACCTTCTGATTCGAACCCAAGCCTTCTGATCGTGCGTTTTTCCCTGACTTGTGCGTCTTCCGCCGCCCTGATCGCCGTCGCCGCCAGCGCGCACGCGGGCAGCGGGCCCCTGCCGCCGGACGGCCCCTGCCTGCCGCCGCCGGCCAAGGCCGCCCTGACCCTGGCCCAGGCCAGGCTCGACGCCTTGCGCTGCAACCGCGACATCATCGCGGCGCGCCGCGGCGAGGAAGCCAGCCAGGCCGATATCCAGGTGGCTTCGCAGCGGCCCAATCCGGTCTTGAGCCTGGGCATGGCCAACATCAACCCGCACCTCGGGGTCGGCAGCGGCGGCCCGCGCAGCAAGACCGTGGATTCCACCTTCCGCATCGACCAGCTCATCGAGACCGCCAACAAGGGCGGCCTGCGCGAGCAGACCGCCCGGCGCGCCAGCGCCGCCGCCGGCGAGATGCTGCAGGCCGTCACCGCGCAGCAGTCCACGGCGGTGGAGCAGGCCTTCTACGATGCGGCGGCCAGCCAGGAGCGCGTGGCCGTGCTGACGGAAACGGTGGCGCTGTACGGCCGCACCCAGCAGGCCAACGAGACCCGCCTCAAGGCCGGCGACGTGTCGCGCGCCGACGTGACCAAGCTGCAGCTCGACGTGCTGCGCGCGCAGGCCGACCTGCGCCAGGCCAGCGCCGACCACCTGCGCGACAAGGCCATGCTGGCGCAGGCCATCGGCGTGCCCGGCACGCTGCAGAGCAATCGCCTGGTGCCCGACTGGCCCGCGCTGGACGCACCGGCGCCGGCGGTCGCCCCCGACACCCTGGAACGCCGCCCCGACGTCACCGCGGCCGAGGCCCGCCTGGCCGCCGCCGCGTCCGCGCGCGACCTGGCCCGCGCCGGCCGCGTGCCCGATGTCACCATCGGCGCCCAGGCCGAGCACTACCCGGTGTCCGAGACGAATACCACCGGCAGCGGCAACAGCTATGGCGTGTTCATCTCGATCCCGCTGTTCGTGCGCCACAGCTTCGGCGGCGAGGCGCGCCGCGCCGAGGTGGATTACTACGCCGCGCTCGACGATCGCAACCGCGTGCTGCTCGAGGCGCAGAACGAGATCGGGCGCCTGCACGACCAGGTCGAGGCGGCGCGCCAGTCGCTGCGCCAGATGCGCGAGGCGGTGCTGCCGGCCGCCGAGAGCGTGGCCGCCAGCGCCGAGTTCGCCTACAACAAGGGCGCCTCCGGGGTGCTCGACCTGCTCGATGCGCGCCGCGCGCTGCGCCAGACGCGCCTCGACGCGGTCGGCGTGCAGAGCGAGTTCGCCAAGGCGCTGTCGGCCTATCGCGCCGCGCTGCAGCGTTCCAGCACGCCCCCGGCGGAGGCCGCCGGCACCACCAGCCCCGCCAGCCTGCCGAGCCAGGCCCTTCCTTCCACGAATTCCCAGGTCAGTACCGATGCGCCGCGTCCTTGATCCGCAGTCCCTGTCCCAACGCCAGCCCCAGCCTCGGCTCCAGCCGCTGCCGCCGTCGGCGCCGAGCGCCGCCGCCCGGCTGGCCGCGCTGTCGCTGGCAGCCCTGGCCCTGACCCTGGCCGCCTGCGGCAAGGGCGAGGCGCCCAAGGCCGACGATGAGCCCAAGGTCAGCGGCGCCACCGTGACCTTCCCGGCCAGCGTCAAGGCCCTGCCCGGCATCGCCGGCGAGGCGGTCAAGCGCGGCGGCGAACGCGTGGTGAGCCTGCCCGGCCGCCTGGTTTGGGACGAGGACCGCACCGTGCGCGTGGCCTCTCCCTTCGCCGGCCGCGTCACCGGGATCCTGGTCCAGCCCGGTACCACCGTGAAGGCCGGCGAGGCGCTCGCCACGCTGACCTCGCCGGATTTCGGCGCGGCCCAGGCCGACGCGCGCAAGGCCGCCGCGGATCATGCGGTGGCGGCCAAGGCGCTGACGCGCCAGCGCGAACTCTACGAGGCCGGCATCGTCGCCCAGAAGGAACTGGAGCAGAGCCAGGCCGACGCCGCGCGCGCCGCCGCCGACCTGCAGCGTACCCAGGCGGCCCTGCGCCAGTACGGCCAGGCCGGCGCCGACGTGGTCAACCAGCGCTTCGCGCTGCGCAGCCCGATCGCGGGCCTGGTGGTGGAGCGCAACATCAATCCCGGCATGGAACTGCGCCCCGACCAGCCCCCCGCCGCGCCGCTGTTCCTGGTGACCGACCCGACCGCGCTGTGGGCCCAGCTCGATGCCGCCGAGGCCGACATCGGCCTGTTCCAGCCCGGTGTCGACGTCAAGCTGGTGTCGGCCGCCTACCCTGGCGAGACCTTCACCGGCAAGGTGGTCAAGGTGGCCGACTATGTCGATCCCACCGCGCGCAGCGTCAAGGTGCGCCTGGCCGTGCCCAATCCGGACCGCCGCCTGAAGGCGGAGATGTTCGTCACCGCCAAGCTGCGCGCCGCCTCCTTCGACGGCATCGCGGTGCCCGCCAAGGCCGTGTTCCTGGCCGATAACCGCAACTATGTGTTCGTGCGCACCGCGCCGAATATCTTCGAGCGGCGCCAGATCCGCGTCGGCCTGTCGCTGCCCGGCATCACCGAGGTGCGCGAGGGCCTCAAGGACGGCGAGGTGGTGGTGACCGAAGGCAACCTCTACCTGCAGGACATCCTGCGCGACGCCACCGCGGTCAACGCCGCGCGCGCGGCGGAGCAGGGCCGGCCGGCCGCCGGCTCGGACGCGAAGCACTGAGGACGGCCGCCCCATGATTTCGCGCATCGTCAATTTCGCCCTGCACCAGAAGCTGTTCGTCTGGCTCGGCCTGCTGATCTTCGTCGGCGGCGGCCTGGCCGCCTTCAAGAACCTGCCCATCGAAGCCTTCCCGGACGTCTCCGACATCCAGGTCAACGTCATCACGCTCTATCCCGGCCGCGCCGCCGAGGAGGTCGAGCGCCAGGTCACCATCCCGATCGAGACCGCGCTGGCCGGCACCCCTAACTCGGTGCGGGTGTTCTCGCACACGCAGTTCGGGCTGTCCTTCCTGATGGTCACCTTCAACGACCGCGCCACCGACGTCACCGCGCGCCAGCAGGTGATCGAGCGCCTGCGCAGCGTCGACCTGCCGGACGGCGTGCATCCCGACCTGGCGCCGCTGTCCACCGCGATCGGCGAGATCTTCCGCTTCCGCCTGGCCGGCAAGGGCTATACGCCGCAGGAACTGCGCACGCTGCAGGACTGGGTGGTGGAGAAGAACCTGCGCCAGGTGCCCGGCGTGGCCGACGTGGTCACCATCGGCGGCAGCATCAAACAGTACGAGGTGAACCCCAACCTGGGCAAGATGCGCGATTACAAGATCTCGCTGGCCCAGCTCTTCACCGCGCTGCAGCGTGGCAACGCCAATGCCGGCGGCGGCGCCGTCGCGCACGGCCGCCAGCAGTACCTGCTGCGCTCGCTCGGCAGCTTCCGCACCTCGGCGGATATCGCCAACGTGGTGGTGGCGGAGAACAACGGCACGCCCATCCTGGTCAAGGACATCGCCGAGGTGAAGATCGGCGCGGCGCCGCCGCAGGGCCTGATGGGCCAGGACGACGAGGACGACATCGTCTCGGGCATCGTGGTGATGCGCAAGGGCGAGAACCCCTCGCTGGTGCTGGAAGCGCTGAAGAAGAAGATCGACCTGCTCGACGACCAGATCCTGCCGCGCGGCGTCAGGATCGTGCCGTACTACGATCGCTCCACGCTGATCGACAAGACCCTGCACACGGTGTTCGGCAACCTGGTGGAAGGCGCGCTGCTGGTGATGGCGGTGCTCTACCTGTTCCTGGCCAACGTGCGCGCCGCCGCCATCGTGGCGCTGGTGATCCCGCTGGCGCTGCTGTCGACCTTCATCGGCTTGACCTGGGTCGGCATTCCCGCCAACCTGCTGTCGCTGGGCGCGATGGACTTCGGCATCATCGTCGACGGCGCGGTGATCGTGGTGGAGAACATCTTCAAGCGCCTGGGCGAGTTCAAGGAGCAGCAGATCCAGGACAACAAGGCGCGCATGCACGCCATCCTGCAGGCCACCACCGAAGTGGGCCGGCCGACCGTGTTCTCGATGATCATCATCATCGCGGCCCATATTCCCATCTTCACGTTGCAGCGCCACGAGGGCAAGATCTTCGCGCCCATGGCCTACACCGTGACGGGCGCGCTGGTGGGCTCGCTGATCGTCTCGCTGACGGTGGTGCCGCTGCTGTGCTACCTGCTGCTGAAGAAGAACATCGCCCACGACGACAACTTCGTGGTGCGCTTCTGCAAGGGGCTTTATGAACCGATGCTGGCCTGGGCGCTGGACCACAAGCGCTCGGTGGTGGGCATCGCGGTCGGCCTGCTGGTGGCCACCGTCGGCGTGGGCAAGTTCCTCGGCAGCGAGTTCCTGCCCGAGCTGGACGAAGGCTCGATGTGGGTCAGTTTCGACCTGCCCGCCTCGGTCTCGCTCGACGAGGCGCGCGACCAGGCGCGCCGGCTGCGCGGCGTGATCCGGCAGACGCCGGAGGTCAACTCCACCATCTCCAAGGTGGGCCGCCCCGACGACGGCACCGACCCGAAGCTGATCAACACCGTCGAGATCCTGGTCGACCTCAAGCCGGACAAGCTGTGGCGCGCCGGCTACGACAAGCGCAAGATCATCAACGAGATCAACCGCAACCTGCGCCGGCTGCCCGGCATCGAGCCCAATTTCTCGCAGCCGGTGCGCGACAACATCCTGGAGAGCATCTCGCAGATCAAGGGCCAGATCGTCATCAAGGTGCAGAGCGACAGCCTGGAGCACAACAAGGCGGTGGCCGACCAGATCCTGGCCAATGTGCAGTCGGTCCGGGGCGTGATGCGTGCCTTCATCGACCGCGACGGCGAGCTGCCGCAGTATGTGCTCGACTTCGACCGCGCCCAGGCCGCGCGCTACGGCATCAACGTGGCCGACGTGCAGGACCTGATGGAGACCGCGCTGGCCGGCAAGGCCGCGACCGAGCTGTGGGAGGGCGAGAAGCACTTCAGCGTGGCCGTGCGCCTGAAGCCGGGCGAGCGCGAGCTGCCCAACCTGCCCAACATCTTCATGCAGACGGCCGATGGCGCGCAGGTGCCGCTGTCGCAGCTGGTGAGCTTCCGCGCCGCCTCCGGCGCGATGAACATCAGCCGCGAGAACGGCCAGCGCACCACCTCGATCGGCATCTTCATCCACGACCGCGACATGGGCAGCGTGGTCAAGGACATGCAGGCGCTGGTGGCCAAGAACGTCAAGGCGGACGACGTCAAGATCAACTGGTCGGGCGAGTTCGAGAACCAGGAGCGCGCCATGGCGCGGCTGTCGATCGTGGTGCCGCTGTCGGTGCTGCTGATCTTCCTGCTGCTGTTCAACGCCTTCAAGTCGTTCAAGAGCGCCACGCTGATCATCTCGAACATCCCGTTCGCCCTGATCGGCGGCGTGTTCGCGCTGTTCCTGACCGGCATTCCGCTGTCGGTGTCGGCCGCCATCGGCTTCATCGCGCTGTTCGGCCAGGCGGTGCTCAACGGCGTGGTGATGGTGACCTACTTCAACCAGTTGCGCGAGGAAGGCATGCCGGTCCGCCAGGCCGTGCTGACCGGCTCCATGGACCGCCTGCGCACGGTCCTGATGACCGCGCTGCTGGCCATGCTGGGCCTGTTCCCGATGGCCATCTCGCGCGCCATCGGTTCGGAGACCCAGCGTCCGCTGGCCATCGTCATCATCGGCGGCCTGATCACCGCCACACTGCTGACGCTGATCGTGCTGCCCACGCTTTACGAATGGATGGTCGGCCGCAGCTGGCCGGATGAGGAAGTGGGCGAACACAACCGCCTGTCGGGCGCGCTGCCCGAGTAAGCGCGGCGCGGACGCGGCGAGACCCGCCATTGCCCCCGGGCGATGGCGGGTCTTTTTCCATCGGGGCCGGGGAGGGCCGGGCACCGCCTCCGGCGCATGCCGCCGGCGGCTTCAGAGGAAAGGGTTCGCCAGCACCGGCCCGCCCTCGACGGCGGGGCCGTGATGCATGGCTTCGCTGTAGAGCGTCTCGCAGCCCTCGAGCGACGCACAAGCCACGATGCAGGCGTCATAGAACGCCAGGCCGTACCGCGCGGCGAGACGCCGCGCCAGGTCGTGCATGTCCACGGTCAACGGCGCGATGCGGCACAGGCTCTTGACCAGCGTTAGGAACTCGTCGACTTCGTCCCAGCGCATGCCGAGCTTGCGCACGCAGACGTGGGTGACTTCGTTCAGCACCTGGACGCTGATGACCGGCCTGCTGCGCAGCAGCGCTTCGGCGCGGTCGGCCTTGGCGGCATCGGCCGACAGCAGGTAGAGCAGGACATTGCTGTCAAGGAATCCTTCGGCCTTGCCGCGACCCGCTGCGCGGGAGGACTCAATCCCGCCCATCGCCCCGCTCGTTGGCATCGTCGCGGCTGAACTTGAAGTCGGCCGGGAGCCGGCCGCGGAATCGGCGCAGGCGCTGCAGCAGTTCATCCGTTCCCGGCTTCCTGCGGATGGCGAAGGTGCGGGAATGCTCGACCACGATCTCGATATCGTCGCCCTCGCGCAATTCCAGCGCTTCCACCACGCTTGCCGGCAGGCGCACGGCGAGGCTGTTACCCCACTTCGCGACTTGCATTGCAACCTCCTGCTTGGATATACATCCGGAATTGTATATCCAGTCCGGCGCCGGCGCATGCCGGCGCGGGCCTACATGGCGCGGAACAGGTCCGCGTACAGCCGGCTCACGCTCAGTGTGTCGCCATGGCCGCGCAGGTGCAGCGTGAGCCGGCCGGCGTCGTCGCGCACCGCGCTGGCGATGGCGGTGCAGCGCACGATGGTGCTGCGGTGGACCTGCCAGAACACGGCCGGATCCAGCCGCAGCTGTAGCTCGCGCAAGGTCATGCGGATCAGGTGCTCGTGCGTGGCCGTGACCACCCGCACGTACTTGTCGGCGGCTTCGAAATAGATGACCTCGTCGACGGGCACCAGGGAAATGGTGTTGCCGGCGCTGGCCTGGATCACCTGCAGCGGGGCCGGCCGCGCGGGCGGCTGCGCCACGCCGGCCTGCAGCAGCGCGCGCAGCTGGTCCAGCGGCGCCTCCCAGGCGGCGGCGCCTTGCGCCTGCGCGCGCCGTCCCAGCGCCGCCTGCAGGCGCGCGCAGGTCTTGGCCAGCCGCTCGGGCTGGGCCGGCTTGAGCACGTAGTCGGCGGCGGCGTGCTCGAAGGCGGGCAGGGCGTAGTTGTCGTAGGCGGTGACGAAGACGATCAGCGGGAACGGCCGGCCGCCGTCGGGCCAGTCCTCGGCCAGCGCCTGCGCGGCTTCCAGGCCGCTCATGCCGGGCATGCGGATGTCGAGGAAGAGCAGGTCCGGCTGCAGCGCCAGCGCGCGCTCGGCCGCGCTGGCGCCGTCGCCGACGGTCGCCACGATCTCCAGCCCGGGCCACAGCCGGAGCAATTGTGCGCGCAGGTCGGCGGCGAGCAGGGCTTCGTCTTCGGCGATGAGGGCGGTGGCGTGCATCGAAGGGTCAATGGCTGTTGTGAGGGGAGCGGGTGGCGTGGGCGGCGCCGGTGGCGCGCGCGGTCGCGGCAGGGCCAGGGTGGCGGGCCGCGCGGCCGTCCGGCGCGGCAGTGTCCGCCAGCGGCAGGCGCACGATGGCCAGCGTGCCGCCGTCGCCATCATCGGCCGCGCGCAATTCCAGCGCCGCGCGCTCGCCGAACAGGTGGGCCAGGCGCTCCCGTACCTGCGCGGTGCCGAAGCAGCCGGGGTCGGGCGGCAGCGCGCCCAGCCCCACGCCGGTGTCGCGCACGGTCAGTACCAGGCAGTCATCCTCGCGGTGTGCGGCGAGGCGGATCCAGCCGCCGCCCACGGCGGGTTCGAGCCCGTGCTTGATGGCGTTCTCCACCAGCGGCTGCAGCAGCAGCGGCGGCACCGGCAGCGCCGCCAGCGCGGGCGGCAGCTCGGTCTCGACACGAAGCCGCTCGCCCATGCGGATCTGCATCAGGGCCAGGTAGTCGCCGATGCGGGCGAACTCCGTGGCAAGCGGATGGGTGCCGGCGCGCGAGGCGTCGAGGGTGGCGCGCAGGAAGGCGATCACGTGATTGAGCATGTCCTGCGCGCGCTGCGGATCCTGGCCGATCAGCACGCGCAGGTTGGCCAGCGTGTTGAACAGCATGTGCGGCTCCAGCTGCGACTGCAGCAGCCGCAGCTGGGTCTCGGCGGCGCTGCGCTGCGCGGCCTGCGCGCGCGCCTCGGTGGCCGCCAGGCGTGCGCGCGTGTAGTGGAAGTAGGTGATGCCGAGCGACAGCGCCAGCACCACGCACAGGCTCAGCAGCAGCGCGCGCGGGTTGCCCTCGACCAGCAGGCTCGGGTCCTGGGCGCCGCTCAGCCAGGCGGCGATGGCATGGCCGCCGACGTAGCCGAGCACCCCGGACAGCACGATCCAGGGCAGCATCAGCTTCCAGTGCGGCCAGCTGCGCTCGCGCGCGGCGCCGAGCTCGACTTCGCTGCGGCCCGCTTCGAACCAGCGCAGGATGGCGAAGCGGCCGGCGCGGATCAGCAGCTGGATGGTGGCGGTGATGCAGGCCGCGTAGAGCAGGTTGGTGGCGAACGGCTCGCGGAACATTGTGCTGAAGAACAGCGCGCAGGACAGCGAGATGACCGCGCAGAAGACCAGCTCGCGCAGCAGCCGCATGCGCCAGGTGGCGGGCTGGAGAAGGCCGGCCATGCCATCAGCTCCCGCTCGGGCCATGTGCCGTCGCCGGCAACGCCGCTCCGGTGTGGCCGCTGCCCGCGATCGCGCCCGCACCCGCGCCGCCGGCATCGCGCCGCGCGCGCAGCGCTTCCGTGGTCTCGCCCGGGCCGTCGGGCGACCAGCCCGGCGGCAGGAACAGGTAGCCCAGCACGGCGCGCAGGCTGCGCGCTGCCGCCAGGTCGCGCAGCAGCGCGCGCCACTGGGCGAACTCGACGTGCAGCGGGTTGTAGCTGGTCATGGGGTGCACCAGGCCGTAGCGGCAGGGCAGGTCGGCGCGCTCCGGCACGTAGGTGCCGAAGAGCCGGTCGAACACCACCAGCACGCCGCCGTAGTTCGCGTCGAGGTAGTCCAGGTTGGAGGCATGGTGCACGCGGTGCGCCGAGGGCGTGTTGAGGATGCCCTCCAGCCAGCCCAGGCGGGGAATCCAGGTGGCGTGGAGCCAGAACTGGTAGAGCAGGTTGAGCGACAGCACGGCGAATACGGTGGCCAGTGGAAAGCCCAGCCAGGCCAGCGGCACGAAGAACAGGGCGGTGCCGCTGGCCTTGCCCAGCACACCGATGCGGAAGGCCGCCGACAGGTTGAGTTCGTTGGGCGAGTGGTGGACCGCGTGGTTGCACCAGAACCAGCGCATGCGGTGGGCGGCGCGGTGATACCAGTAGTAGCAGAACTCCTGGCCGAGGAAGAGCAGCGGCACGGCGGCCCAGTTGTCCAGGGGCAGCGTGGCGACGCGGTGCGCGTGGGCCGCGTGCACCAGCGGCGCCGCGATCGACAGCGGCAGGAAGATGCCGACCGCCAGCCGCGCCGCCAGGTCGAAGGTGGAGACGCAGAAGGCGCGCCAGTCGTAGCGCTGCCGGCGCGACAGCACGATGGCCTCGAGCAGCGCGAGCAGGAAGACGGCGGGAACGGCCGTATGGAGCAGGAAGCGGTCCAGGTCGTGCATGGTGGGCGGCTGGTCTCGTTGGGGGGGCGCGGTCCGTGGCGGCGGGATGGCCGGTGGCGGGCTGGGCGTCCGCCCGGCCCGCCCAGCCTGCTCAGCCCGGCAGGCCCTGCGGCAGCGCGCTGCGCATCAGCCTCCAGGCCTGCAGCCCGCGAGCCAGAAAGATACCGCTGACCCCACCATAGGCGAAAGCGAAGACAATCCCTAGGTCGCTGCGCAGGGCCAGGGCCGGGTCGCGCGCCAGGGCGACGCCGGCGGCGAAGCGGATGGCGAACAGGCACAGGATCAGCGCCAGCGGCAGCCAGCTGCCCGGCAGCAACAGGTGGCGTGCCGACGGCGCCCGCCGCATGCCGCGCCACAGGCCGAGCCCGCGCGCCAGGCCGAGGGCCGCCGCCGCGCTGGCGGCCCAGGCGGCCAGCGCCAGCGGCTGGTGGGGAAAGGCCGCCGCCAGGCCGCTCCCGGACAGCACCGCCATCACCAGCGGGGCCGCCATCGCGCGGGCGGCCGATACCTGCTTCGGCGTGGTCTGGGCCAGGCCGTAGGCGACCAGGGCCGCGAGCAGCAGCCAGACCCAGGCGGGCGTGTGTTGCAGGATGGCGATCAGCATGGCATGTCTCCGGGGTGGCGGCGCGCTCCCCAGGGCAAGGGAGGCCTGGTGGCGGGCGCCGTGGTGGGGCGATGCGGCATCATCGCCGGCCGGGCGCCACGGCGCCCGGCCGCTGCGACGGAATGCGGGCGGTTGTCGTGAAATGCGGAAGAACGGCGACGAAACGCCAACGAAACGCCAACGGGCAAGGCTGTGCAAGCCCGCCCAGAACGTGCTGTATCGGCAACCCTGCGTGCGCCGCGCCTGCCGCGCCTGCCGCGCCTGCCGCGCCTGCCGGGCCTGGCGTCCTGCCTTGCCCAGGCGCCGGCTCAGTCCGCCGCGAGCCCGTCGAGCGCCGGCCCGTGCCGCTCGCGGGCGGTACGGAACAGCCACGCGGTGAAGGCGCCCAGCGCGCGGTCGCCGGCATCGTCGCGGTACAGGCAGTGGTAGGGCGGTCCTTCCAGGCGCACCTCGGGGAACAGCGCCACCAGCCGGCCATGTTCGATGTCGTCCTGCACCACCGCGCGCGGTGCCAGGCAGACACCCAGCCCGCTCTGCGCGGCCTTGACCACCAGCAAGAACTCCTCGTAGAAAGGCCCGCGCAGGGTCTCGCCGGCGGCCACGCCGGCCTGGTGGAACCAGTACTGCCAGGCGCGCGCGATGCCGGCGTAGTGCAGCAGCGGCGCGTGGCGCAGATCGGCCGGGGCGCGCCAGTCCGGCAAGGCCGGGTGATGCGGCGAGCAGACCGGCACCGCGGCATTGGCCAGCAGGGGCCGCGAGACGAAGCCCTGGCGGCGCAGTTCGGGCGTGTAGCGGCGGATCACCACGTCGCAGCCTTCTTCGATGCGCTCGCTGTCGCGGTCGGGCGTGGCCACCACCTGGACCTCGATACCCGGGTGTGCCGCGTGGAAGCGCGCCAGCAGCGGCAGCAGCCAGCCATGCGCGAACGACACCGAGCTGTTGACGCGCACCTGGCGGCGGTCGGGGGCGTCGAACATCTGCTCGGAGGCCTCGGCCAGGCGTCCGATGCAGCTCGCCACGTCGACGTGGTAGTGCTGGGCGCGCTGGGTCAGGCGCAAGGAGCGGCCATCGCGCTCGAACAGCTTTTGGCCGAAGAAGGCTTCCAGTACGCGGATCTGCTGCGCCACCGCGCTTTGCGTGACGTGGAGTTCCTCGGCGGCCAGGGTCAGGCTGTTCAGGCGTCCGGCGGCTTCGAAGCTGCGCAGGGCGTTCAGTGGCGGCAGGCGTCGCATTGGGCGTGGTTCGTCGTTCCTGTGGTTGGCGGTAGTGGATGGCGAAGCAAATCTAAAGCGTCGGTCAAGAAAACTCGTTTGTGGCGGCCGGGGCGGCTCCCTATCATGGCGCGTCTGGACAGCCCCCGACAATCCCGATGCGGATCATATCGCCGTCTCCCGCGCCCGCGGCATCGAAGTGGCGCACCATGGCAGCCGGCGCAGGCCGGCGCGCCTGCCTGGCCGCCGTCATCCTGCTGGCCGCCTGCGCCGACCCACCCGCCAACGAACGCCAGATCGGCAGCGGCGGCAACCTGGTGCGCTACAGCTCCAGCCAGGTCGAGGTCGACCTGAGCGAGGCCGAGCGGCAGACCCTGCAGGGTCTGCGCGACCGCGTTTTCACCGGCGCCACGCCGGAGCGGACCCTCGACGCCGTGGCCGGTGCCCTGACCGCGCTGGGCTTCGCCCCGGTCTCGGTGGACAAGGAAACCGGGCTGGTGGAAGCGGGCCGCAGCCAGACCCTGTTGCCGAAATGGCGCCAGCTGCTGCGCGGCGCCATCAAGCAGCGCGCCGGCATGCTCCCGGCCAAGCCCGACCACGAGCGGCTGGCCGCCATCGTGCTGGTGCGCGCCGGACACGGCGGCCGTGCCACCCTGGTGCGGGCGCGCTTCGAGCGCACGGTCTGGGACAGCAATGGCGACTCCCGTACCAAGACGGTGCTCGAACGGGAGATCTACGACGGCTTCTTCGTGCAGACCGGCAAGGCGCTGTGCGCGCCGGCCTGCGCCGAGTGAGGCGCGGGCGCCGGCCGCGCGCCAGGCGTCAGGCGCCGGCTTCCTGCAGCCAGCGCGCCACCGCCAGCGGCGTGCGGTCTTCCAGCAGCGGCCCCACCACCTGCACCCCCAGCGGCAGGCCCTGCGCATCGGTGGCCACGGGCACCACGGTCGCGGGCAGGCCGGGCAGGGTGGCCAGCCCGGCCCAGGCGAGCTGCTCGCGGTAGAGCGCGGGCTCGCCGTCCAGGTCCAGCGTGGTGGCGTCCCAGTCGACGCTGTCGATGTGGGGGAAGGCGGCGCTGCCGAACGGTGGCATCAGTACCACGTCGAAGGCTTCGAACAGCCGTCGGCAGCGGTTCTGCCACTGCATGCGCCGGTCCATCAGGCCCAGCCATTCGTGCGCGGAGATGGAGGGCGGCGGGTTCGGGCCGCCGCGCGTGGTGATGGTGAACAGGATCCGGGCGTAGTCCTCGTGCAGCGCGGCCAGGTCGGGCAGCCATTCGCTGTGGCGTGCCACTTCGGCACCGCCGGTGGCGAGGCGCTCCGCGGCGCTGGCCACCGCGCCACGCACGGCCGCGCTGGCGCGTGCCAGCGGGTGGGCATCCAGGGCCAGCACGCGCAGGCCGCGCATGTCGCCGTCGCGGCGCGCCGGCGGCAAGGCCAGGCGGTAGGCGGCCGCGGCCTCGCGGTCGGGGCCGGCCAGTACCTCCAGCGCCAGTTCCAGGTCCGTCACCCGGCGTGCCAGCGGACCCGCCACCGACAGCACGTCGGGGGCGCTGGGGTAGCCGGGAAAGTCGTGGCCGCGCGTGGGTACCAGGCCGTGGCTGGGTTTGTGGCCGCACACCCCGCAGAAGTGCGCCGGCACGCGGATCGAGCCGCCGATGTCGGAGCCCAGTTCGAGCGGCACGAAGCCCGCCGCCAGCGCGGCCGCGGCACCCCCGGAAGAGCCGCCCGGCGTGCGCGACGGGTCGTGCGGATGGCGGGTGAGGCCGTAGACCGGGTTGCGGCTCTGGTAGTCGGCCAGCACCACCGGCACATTGGTCTTGCCCAGGAGGACGGCGCCGGCGGCCTTGAGGCGCGCCACGGCGACGGCGTCTTCGGTGACGCGCGCCTGTGGCGCGATGGCCAGGCCCCAGGTGCTGGGCAGGCCCGCCACCCCGAACGATTCCTTGACGGTGATCGGCACGCCCAGCAGCGGCCGGCGCTCGCCGCGCGCCAGCGCCGCGTCGGCCGCGCGCGCCTGCGCGCGGGCACGCTCGAAATCGCGCACCACCACGGCATTGATGGCGCCGTCGCCGGCCTCGATGCGGGCGATGGCGGCATCGCAGGCGGCGAGCGCGCTCACGTGCCCGGCGGCCAGGGCCCGGGCCAGTTCCGCGGCCCCGAGGGGGGCCAGGTCCGGCAGGCCGGCGCTGTTTGCTTGCATGGCATTCCCTCCGCGGGGATCTTGGCAAGCCGTCATCTTACGGTGGCGCCGAGGCGGCGCGCACCCGTCGCCAGCAGGGCATGCGCGGCGCCAGGTCGCCACGTGCAGGGGAAATCCCTAGGTAGCGAGTAAGCCATCTGTAACCGCGCGGAAAGGTCGCTGAAAGCTGTACTTGCGATAAATGCAGCACAAAAGAGAAAAGAAGGGAAGAACGCGTGTTGAAGCAGATGACGCCCGCCGGCCTGGCGACGGGGGTACTGGCTTTGCTGGCGCAGCTCGGCCAGCCGGCCTTTGCCATCGAACTGAAAGACGATACCGATCCTGCCGCCGTGATGCGCGGCGGCCGGAGCGCGCCGGCGAGCCGCGCTGGAGCGGGCCCGCTGTCCGGCTGGGACCGCATTGCCGCACCGGCCGCGCCCAAGGCGGCGACGACGACTGCGGCGGCAGCGGCCGACGGCGCCGCAGCGCGCGCGGCCGGGCGCCCCGCCGAGGCTGCCGTGCAGGATGCAGCCGCGGGCGTGATCGGCCCCGGCTTCTCGCTGTGGGAACTGACGCAGGAACTGCGCGCCAACAACCCGCAGCTGATCCAGGCACGCGCGCTGTACCAGGCCGCCAAGGCCCAGGTGCCGCAGATCGCCGCGCCCAACAACCCGCAGGTCGGCTTCATCTGGAACAACCTGCCCAAGAACAGCCCGCTGGCCTTTGCCCGCGCCGAGCAGTTCAGCTACACGCTGACGCAGTCCTTCCCCTTCCCCGGCAAGAAGGCGCTGGCGGCGGAGATCGCCGACACCCAGGCCGAGTCGCTGGACGCGCAGCGCGACGCGCTGTTCCTCGAGCTCTACGCCCAGCTCAGCACCACCTACTTCCAGTCGCTGTCGCAGAAGGCCCAGCTCGAGGTGCTGCGGCTCAACCTGAAGCGGCTCGAACAGGTCAAGCAGGTGGCGCGCATCCGCTACGCCAACAATGCGGCCGGCTATGTCGACTACCTGAACGCGCAGGTGGCGCAGAGCAGCGCGCAGAACGATGCCTTCACGCTGGAGCGGCAGTACGAGAACGGCCTGAAGTCGATCAACACGCTGATCGGCAAGGCGCCGGCCTTCCCGCTGGAACTGCGCCAGGACAGCAGCGCGACGCGGCTGCCGGCCGCGCCGCTGCCGGAGCTGGAGGAGATGGCGCTGCGCGAGCACCCGGGCGTGCGCGCCTCGCGCTACCTGGTGGAGGCCGCCGAGAAGGGCGTGCGGCTGGCGCGCAAGGCCTACCTGCCGGACTTCCAGGTGATCGGCACCTTCAACGGCAACAATCCGCCGCTGGGCTTCCGGCCGGCCAGCTACGGCATCGAATTCGACATCATCATTCCCCTGTTCTTCTTCACCAAGGAACGCTACGGGGTGGATGAGGCGGTGGCCAACAAGGTGGCCTCCGACGCCAACGAACAATCCGTGCGCCAGCAGACCCTGCTGGGCGTGAACACCGCGCACAACACCCTGCGCCAGGCCGTCAACCAGATGGAGTTCCTGCGCCGCCGGCAGCTTCCCGAGGCGATGGCCGCCTACAAGATGGCCTTCACCAACTACGCCAACAACAACGCCGCTTTCACCGACCTGCTGACGGCCAGCACCGCCTTGAAGAACGCGGAGCTGGCGGTGGCGCAGGCGGAGGCGGACGCGCGCCAGGCGTACTACACGCTGGCGGCGGCGGTGGGCCGGGAATCTCTTTGATGGAATGCAGGATTAGCGGGATCTGAGCGGATGAACAAGAACCTGATGATGGGCGCCGGCCTGGTGGTGGCGCTGGCATGCGGCGCCGTGGGCGGCAATTTCTGGGCGCAGCGCAATGCCGGACAGGTGCCGGGCGCTGCCGGCAAGCCGACGGCGCTGGCCGACGCGGCGGCCGGACAGGCCGCGCAGCCGCGCGCGCGCGCCATCCCCACCACGCTGGCGCTGCCCGAAGGCGGCTTCGACCCGAAGATCGTGCAGAGCGCGACCTTCAGCGCGCAGCCGGTGCGGGTGGACATGCCGACGCCGGGCCGGCTGGCCTACAACGTGCAGCAGGCCAAGCTGGCCTCGGCGCGGGTGGCGGGCCGGGTGGAACGCATCCTGGTGTACGAGGGCGCCAAGGTGCGCGCCGGCCAGCCGCTGGCCGAGCTGTACTCGCCCGACTACATCGCGGCGCAGAACGAGTTCCTGCTGTCGCACAATGCCTACCACACCTTGTCGAGCAGCGACCTGAAGGAGCTGCTGGACGATGCGCGCCAGACCATGCAGTCGGCCGAGAACAAGCTGCGCGTGCTGGGCGCGAGCAGCGAGGACATCGCGCGCATCCGCGAGCGCGGCACGGTCAGCGAGACGCTGACGATCCGGGCGCCGATCAGCGGCACCATCGTCAAGCGTGAGATGGACCAGGGTTCCTACCTGAACGTGGGCGACGCGCTGATGAGCGTGATCGACACCAGCTCGGTCTGGTTCACCGGCAACCTGTACGAGCACGATATCCGCAACGTCAAGCTGGGCCAGGCCATCGAGATCGAGACGGCGGCCTACCCGGGGCGGCGCTACACCGGCCGGGTGAGCTTCATCGCGCCGAACGTCGATGCCGACACGCATACGCTGCAGGTGCGCTGCGACGTGCCCAACCCGGACGGGCTGCTCAAGCCGGAGATGTACGCCACCGCGCGCATCGTGACCGGCAGCCGGCAGGCGCTGGTGGTGCCGCAGTCGGCCATCGTCAAGGACCAGGGCAAGCTGGTGCTGCTGACGCAGCCGGACGCGCAGCACGTGCGCCGGCAGGTGGTGCAGGGCATGCCGCAGGGTGACGGCATGTTCGCCGTGACCGACGGCGTGCCGCTGGCGCAGCCGCTCAAGGTGTTCACGCAAGGGGGCATGCTGCTCAACGAGATGCTGCTCAAGCAGGAGTCCTGAGATGGCCTTCTCGCCGATTCAAGCCATCATCAAGCGGCGCCTGATGATCGTCTTCCTGGCCGTCGCCTTGCTGGTGGCCGGGGTCCTGAGTTTCCTGCGCCTGCCGCTGCAGGCCTATCCCGGCGTGGCGCCGGTGACGGTGCAGGCCATCACGCAATGGCCGGGCCGCAGCACGGTGGAGGTGGAGCAGCAGATCACCATCCCGGTGGAGAACGCGCTGGCCAGCGTGCCGGACGTGCAGTCCTTCCGCTCGGTGTCGCTGTTCGGGCTGTCGGTGGTGACGGTGAAGTTCAAGGAGGGCGTCGACAGCTTCAAGGCGCGCCAGAACTTCGTCACCTACCTGTCGCAGGCCAACCTGCCGCAGGGCGTGCAGTCGGATCTCTCTCCGGACGGCGACGCCACCGGCGAGATCCTGCGCTACCGCATCGAAGGCAACGGCGTGGACGTCACCACGCTGAAGACGCTGCAGGACTACAGCGTCTACAAGGAGATCAAGCACGTTCCCGGCGTGGCCGACATCACGGCCTTCGGCGGCATGGTCAAGCAGTACCAGATCGTGCCGACGCCGGAGAAGATGCAGGCCTACGGCCTCACGCTCAAGCAGGTCATCGACGCGGTGACCAATGCCAACGCCAACACCGGCGGCGGGCTGATGAAGGCCGGCGAGCAGCAGTTCGTGGTGCGCGGCGTGGGCCTGCTGCAGACGCTGGACGATATCCGCAACGTCACCGTGGCGGCGACCAACGGCGTGCCGGTGCGCGTGCGCGACATCGCCGAGGTGCGCGAGGGCCATGCGCAGCGCCTGGGCATGGTGCAGTTCGACCAGCATGACGACATCGTGCAGGGCATCGTGCTGATGAAGCGCGGCGAGAATGCCACCGAGGTGCTGGCGCGCGTGCGCGACAAGATCGACGAGATCAACCGCAACGTGCTGCCGCCCGACGTCAAGGTCAAGACCTTCTACGACCGGCAGAACCTGCTCGACCTCACCATGGGCACGGTGGAGCATGCGCTGTTCGTCGGCATCTCGCTGGTGCTGGTGGTGCTGTTCATCTTCCTCGGCAGCTTCCGCGCGGCCGCGGTGGTGGCGGCGGTGATTCCGCTGGCGCTGTGCGTGTCCTTCATCAACATGGATCACTTCAAGGTGCCGGCCAACCTGATCTCGCTGGGCGCCATCGACTTCGGCCTGATCGTGGACGCGGCGGTGATCGTGATGGAAAACATCATGCGCCACCTGGAGGAGGGCAAGGCCAAGCCGCAGGACGCCATCGTCAAGGCCACCGGCGAAGTGCAGCGGGCCATGATCTTCTCCACCGGCATCATCATCGTGGCCTACTCGCCACTGTTCTTCATGGGCGGGGTGGAGGGCATCATCTTCAAGCCGATGGCCTTCACCATGGGCTTCGCGCTGCTGGCCTCGATCGTGCTGGCGCTGACCTTCGTGCCGGCGGTGACCTCCTTCGTCTTCAGCGGTTCGCTGCGGCCGCACTCGCCGCGCTTCATCGAGATCATCCTCAACGGCTACAAGCCGCTGCTGCGCGCCCTGCTCAAGCGCCCCGGCATGGTCTTCCTGGCCGCCGCGCTCGGCCTGGGCGCCACCCTGTACAGCTCGCGCTACCTGGGCACCGAGTTCCTGCCCACGCTGGAAGAGAACAACCTGTGGCTGCGCGTGACGCTGCCGGTGACCACCGACCTCGACTACTCGGCCGGCGTCGCCAAGGAGCTGCGCGCCTATTTCCGCGAGCAGCCCGAAGTCGCCACCGTGGCGGTGCAGATCGGCCGTCCCGATGACGGTACCGATTCGGGCGGTGTCTACAACCAGGAATACGCGCTCTACTTCAAGCCGCGCGACGCCTGGCCCAAGGGCACGACCAAGCAGCAGGTGGTGGAGCGCCTGAGCGCGCGGCTGGACCGCGTGCCGGGCATCGAGTACAACTTCTCGCAGTACATCCAGGACAACGTCAACGAGGCGCTGTCCGGGGTCAAGGGCGAGAACTCGGTCAAGATCTTCGGCTCCGACCTGCTTGCCCTGCAGGACAAGGCCAAGGAGGTGGAGGCGGTGCTGAAGAAGGTGCCGGGCCTGGCCGATGTGGGCATCTTCAAGGAACTGGGCCAGCCCACGCTGAACATCTCGGTGGACCGCGAGAAGATGGCGCGCTTCGGCCTCAGCGTCGACGACCTGCAGACCGTGGTGCAGTACGCCATCGGCGGCGACCCGGTCACGC
The DNA here is from genome assembly GCF_001854285.1 of Cupriavidus sp. USMAHM13. Lineage (NCBI taxonomy): Bacteria > Pseudomonadati > Pseudomonadota > Betaproteobacteria > Burkholderiales > Burkholderiaceae > Cupriavidus > Cupriavidus sp. USMAHM13. Next base: position 128,606 of record NZ_CP017752.1, on the reverse strand, counting down.
AGATCCTCGACGGCGAGAAGACCTTCGGCCTGACCGTGCGCCTGAACGACAGCGCGCGCAGCAGCCCGGACGTGATCAACCGCCTGCTGGTGGACACGCCCGACGGGCAGCGCATCCCGCTGTCGATGGTGGCCAAGGTGGAGGCCACCGACGGTCCCTTCTTCATCTACCGCGAATCCGGCAAGCGCTATATCGCCATCAAGTTCAGCGTGCGCGAGCGCGATCTCGGCAGCGCGGTGGCCGAAGCGCAGGCCGAGGTCAAGCGCGCCGTGGCGCTGCCGGCCGGCTACACCATCTTCTGGGACGGCCAGTTCAACCAGATGAAGATCGCCCAGGGCAAGCTGGCGGTGATCGTGCCGGTGACCATCCTGGTGATCTTCCTGCTGCTGTACAGCACCTTCGGCAACTTCAAGGACGCGCTGATGGTGGTGCTGAACGTGCCGTTCGCGGCCATCGGCGGCCTGCTGTCGCTGCATATCGCCGGCGAGACGCTGAGCATCTCCGCGGGCATCGGCTTCCTGTCGCTGTTCGGCATCGCCATCCAGGACGGGGTGATCCTGATCTCCTACATCAACCGCCTGTCGCAGTCCGGCGCGGACGACTTGCATGAAGCGGTGGTGGAGGGCGCCTCGCTGCGGCTGCGCCCGGTGGTGATGACGGCCATGCTGGCCGGCCTGGGCCTGCTGCCGGCGGCGCTGTCGCACGGCATCGGCTCGGAGGCGCAGCGGCCGCTGGCGCTGGTGATCGTGGGCGGCATGGTGACCACCACGCTGCTGACGCTGCTGGTGCTGCCGGTGGTGTTCGCCTGGGTCAACCGCCGCCGCAATGGTGGTGGCAACGGTGGGGGCAACGGCGGCAACAACGGCAATCATGGTGGCGACTATGCTGGCGCCGAGCCCGGCGCGCTGGCGGGGGCCGCGAGCGCCTGATGGCGGCGGTGCCGGAGGCTTGCCGGCACCTGCCGGCACTTGTGCAGCCGCTCCGCCGGGGCCACCATCGGCTTGACGATCTTGCCCGCGCGCCCCACCCGGCGCGCGGGCCCGCAGGGAGAAGGAAGATGAACGGAACCAAGACGACGCCGGGACGCCTGGCCGTGGCCATGATGGCCTGCTGTCTCGCGTTGGCCCCGGCGCTGGCGGGGGCCTCGGCCAGGTCCGCCGGCGGCGGTGCGCAGAAGCCGGCCAAGCCGGCCAAATCGGATAACCGGAACTCCGTGCTGCCGGGCAATGCGCGCCGCTGAGCGTAGCGGAGCACGCGGCGGAGCACGCGGCGGAGCACGCAGCAAAGAGCGCGGCACGGGCAGGACGGCGGCGGATGACGGCGCCACGGCGCTGATGCACTGGCGCCCCAGCGTCGCCGACGAGGCGGCCGACCAGGCGCTGGCCGGCTTTCTCGAGGCGGCCTGGCGCCGCCTGCGCTCGGACAGCCGGCAGCCGCCGTCCTGCCCGCGCTGCGGCACGCAGGGCGCGAGCCCGTGCGGCCACGACAGCTCGGGCTTGCCGCAGTTCCTGTGCCACGCCTGCCGGCGCCGCTTCAACCGGCTGACCGGCACGCCGATGGCGCGGCTGCGTCCGCAGGACAAGCTGCGCGCCTTCTTCGGAATCGCCTCGCACCACTGGTCGGTCGCCGACGCTGCCCGCCAGCTCGGCGTGAGCAGCGAGACCGTGCTGCACTGGTCGCTGCAGACGCGGCTCTGGCTGCTGGAACTCGACCCCTCAGGCACCTGGGAGCGGCGCGTGCAACTGGGCGTGCACTACCGCTTTGTGCCGGCCACGGTCCCGGCCGTGGCCGGCTGCCGCTGCGAGCCGCCGGCCGCGGAGACTGCCGGCGCCTTGCAGGACGGGGGGCTGCAGCGCATCTGTCCCCTGTGCGAACAGGCGAAGCATGCCTGAGTTGTCTTGCGCCTGACACCTGGCGTGCCAGGTCTGCCTGGCGCACGCGGCGGCGTTGCGTGCCGCCTGTCCCTCGCCTAGATTGGTTGCATCCGGGCCACGTCCCCGGCCTTCGGCGTGGACGTGCCTGCGGCCCGGCATCCCGCGCGCCGGCATCTGCCGCGCGGCAGACGGGGACGGGAGGAGACCATGGCGCGCCAATCGAAGTGGTGGAACCTCCTGGCCGGCCAGCCGCTCGATCCGCTCGCCCCGGGCACGCGGCACGCGATCGCCGTGGTGCCGCTGCTGGCGTGGGTGGGACTCGGTGCCGACGGCCTGTCCTCTTCCTGCTACGGTCCCGAGGAAGCCTTCCTGGCGCTGGGCGCGCATACGCCGCTGGCGCTGTTCCTGGCGGTGGCCACCGCCACCACGGTCTTCATCATCGCCGTCGGCTACAACCAGGTCATCGAACTGTTCCCCAGCGGCGGGGGTGGTTACCGGGTCTCGACCGCGCTGCTGGGGCCGGTGCCCGGCCTGGTCTCGGGCGCGGCCCTGCTGGTCGACTACGTGCTGACGGTCAGCACCTCGCTGGCCAGCGGCGTCGACGCCTTCTTCAGCCTGCTGCCGGTCGGGGCGCAGGGTTTCAAGCTGGCCACCGAGCTGCTGATCGTGGTGCTGATGACCGGCCTGAACTTCCGCGGCATGAAGGAATCGATCCTGGTCCTGATGCCGATCTTCCTCGCCTTCGTCGTGCTGCACCTGGGCCTGATCGTCTACGGCGTCGCCGCGCACGGGCAGCGCCTGGCCGCCGTGGTGCCGGATGCGGTGGGCGAGGCCTCGCACCTGTCGCAGACCATGGGCACCATGGTGGTGGCGGCGCTGCTGATGCGCGCCTTCTCGCTCGGGGGCGGCACCTATACCGGCCTGGAAGCGGTCTCGAACAATGTCAACATGCTGGCCGAGCCGCGCGTGGCCAACGGCAAATGGACCATGTTCTACATGGCCAGCTCGCTGGCCTTCACCGCCGGCGGCATCATCCTGCTGTACATGCTGTGGCATGCCGCGCCGCAGGAAGGGCAGACCCTCAACGCGGTGGTCTTCCGCAGCGTGATCGGCAATCTCGGGCTGGGCTCGGACGCGCTCGCGCACGGCCTGCTGGCGCTGGTGCTGGCTTCGGAGGCGGGGCTGCTGCTGGTGGGCGCGCAGACCGGCTTCCTCGACGGGCCCGCGGTGCTTTCCAATATGGCGGGCGATTACTGGGTGCCGCGCCATTTCCGCGACCTGTCCGCGCGCCTGGTGCGCCAGAACGGCGTAGTGGTGATGGGCGTCGCCAGCCTGCTGATCCTGCTGTGGACGCGCGGCGAGGTGTCGGTGCTGGTGGTGCTCTACAGCATCAACGTCTTCCTGACCTTCAGCATGTCGCTGTTCGGCCTGTGCGTGTACTGGTGGCGCCATCGCACGCAGCCGCGCTGGCTGGTGCGCTTCGCGCTGTCGCTGCTGGGCTTTTCGGTGACCGCCTCGGTGCTGGTCATCACGCTGGTGGAGAAGTTCGGCGCCGGCGGCTGGCTGACGGTGCTGGTGACCGGGCTGGTGATCGCGCTGTGCCTGGGCGTGAAGCGCCACTACACCACCACCCGCGCCGAGCTGGCGCGCGCCGATGCGCTCTTCGCCGGCAGCGCGCCGCTGGTCGATGCCGAGCGCGTGCGGCCGCTGGACCCGGCCGCGCCGACCGCGGTGCTGCTGGTGGGCAAGCACCGGGGCGCCAGCATGCATGCGCTGCTATGGGTGCAGCGCCTGTTCCCCGGGCACTTCAAGAACGTGGTCTTCCTGGCCGTGGGCGAGGTCGACGCGCAGAGCTATGAAGGCCAGGAGACGCTGCAGCGGCTGCAGCAGGCCGTGGGAGAATCGCTGCGCTACTACGTGGCCTGCAGCCAGCGCCACGGGCTCGCGGCGGAAGCGCGCGCGGCCTACGGGACCAATCCGGTGCGCGAGTTCATCGGCCTGGTCGACGCCGTGACCGCCCAGTACCCCAACAGCGTCTGCTTCGCCAGCAAGCTGATCTTCCGCCGCGTGAACTTCCTCACCGCCTGGCTGCACAACCAGACCCCGGTGGAACTGCAGGAGCGGCTGCACCTGCAGGGCAAGCAGATGGTGCTGCTGCCGATGAACGTGCAGTGAGAGGGGCGATGGCGCGCGGCGCGGCGGGCGGGGCGCGCAGCCGCCCGGCCTACCTGACCAGTGTCACCGGCACGCGCGACAGGCGCAGCAGCCGGTTGGAGAGGTGGCCGGCGAAGAGGGCGCCCATCGGCGAGCGCGCGGCGGTGCCCATCACGATGGCGTCGCAATCGTTGGCGGCGGCGGTGTCGGCGATGGTGCGGGCGATGTCGCCCACCTTGACCTGGGCGACATAGGGGGTGCCGGCGTCTTCCAGGATGCGGCGGGCCTCCTGCAGGGCGGCCTCGCCATCGCGCGCCTCGAGCCGGCGCAGGGCGTCGAGGCGGTGGAAGGCCGCGGCGCGGCCCGCTTCCAGCGGCTCCTGCACATTCAGCAGGACGATATCGGACACGCACTTGTCCCGGTACATGAAGGCCGCGTGCCGCACGGCGTCCAGGGCATGCTTCGAGCCGTTGACCGGTACCAGTACCTTGAGCATGGCTTTCTCTCCCGTTTGCCTGCGCTTGTCTTGCCTCTTTCCTCTAGCCTCTAGCCTCTTGAGGGGGGCGGGGGCTGGCGTGCCGTCCCGCCACACCTCTATCTAATCCCCGGCGGTGCAAAGATTGTGTAAAGAGTGGCGCGCGCGGCCTTGCGGTCGGGGCCATGCGGTACCGGACAGGGACGGCTGCCGGCGGCACCGGGGGTGGACCGCCACGGGCCGGTCGGGCTGGCCTGGTGCTCAGCGCTCAGCGCCCTGCCAGGCCGCCGCCGCCGTCGACGCCGAGCACCTGCCCGGTGATGAAGCCGGCATCGGCAGACAGCAGGAAGCACACCGCCGCCGCTACTTCATCCGGCTGGCCCATGCGGCCCATCGGGATGCCGGCCAGCACCCGCCGTTCCGCCTCGCTGCCGACCGGGCGCGAGCGGCGGAACAGTTCCGTCTCGACCGGTCCGGGCGAGACGGCGTTGACGGTGATGCCGTGCGGCGCCAGTTCCAGCGCCCAGGTGCGGGTGCAGCCGACCAGCGCGCTCTTGGCGGCCGAGTAGGCGGTGCGGTCGCGCGCGCCGAGGATCGCGCGGCTGCAGATGTTGACGATGCGGCCATGGCCGCGCTGGCGCATCGCCTCGACGAAGGCCTGCGTGACCTGCACCGCGACGCGCACATTGAGGTCGAACACCGTCTGCAGCGCGGACAGGTCGATGCCGCCGAGCGGCTGCGGCGCCACCAGGCCGACGTTGTTGACCAGTCCCACGATGTCGAAGCGGGCGCTTACCTGTGCCAGCACCGCGTCGGTCTCGTCGACGCGCGACAAGTCGCAGGGCAGCAGCGTGCCCGGGAAATCCGCCTCCGCCGCGCCGCGCGCCAGCCCGACCACATGCCGGCCGCTTGCCGCCAGCCGTTGCGCGATCGCCAGGCCGATGCCCTTCGAGGCGCCTGTCACCAGTACCGCTTCCTGCTTCATGCCGTGTTCTCCTCCGTGTCGGGCCCGCCGGCGGCGGGCAGTGTGGGTCACCGCGCATGCTACCGCTGTCGTCCGCTCCCTGCTGGCGGCCGACGCGGCGAACAGATGCCGGATGCGGCGCACCCGGGTCTTGGAATTGCGCAATGCATCACACGACATGCCATTGTCTGAAGCGGGTTCTCAGAGTTTTTCTATAATCAATGTTGCGGTGCCGCATATCACTGCCGGCGGCCGCCGTGCGGCACGAGGGACGCGGGGCCGGCAAGGAGACAGCAGATGCCACCATGCGAGCGATGCCATGAACAGGCGGGCCGGCCAGGGCACTTCCCGCCGCACCGCGACCTCGTGCCCGGCCCGGTGCTGCGCGACGAGGCGGGCCAGAAGGTCTACACCTACCGCTGCCGCCGCTGCGGCCAGGCCATGCTGCTGCAGGCGCCCTCGGCCGACCTGCCGGACCGCTGGAGCTTCGGCGGGCGGACCTGCAGGTTCTAGTTGGAACGGCTTGCGCAACGGATCGAAGACTCCGGGCGCCAGGACTCCGGGCACCGCTTCCGCAACGGGTATCGGGCCCCGAGCGCATGCGCGGACAGGCCATCGCACGCCGCCGCCGGGCGGCGCAGGATTTACAATCGCGCTTTTACCCGGCGCGGATCCTCCGGCCCGGGCGACCTGACTGAGCAGACAGACCTGATATGAGCCACATCGGAACCCCCCTCTCTCCCTGCGCGACCAAAGTGATGCTGCTCGGCTCGGGCGAACTCGGCAAGGAAGTGCTGATCGCCCTGCAGCGCCTCGGCGTCGAGACCATCGCGGTCGACCGCTATGCCGACGCGCCGGGGCAGCAGGTGGCCCACCATGCGCGCACCATCGCCATGAGCGACGCCGACCAGCTCAAGGCGCTGATCGAGGCGGAGAAGCCCGACCTGGTGGTGCCGGAGATCGAGGCCATCGCCACGCCCGCGCTGGAAGCGCTGGAAGCGGCCGGCGTGGCGCGGGTGGTGCCGACCGCGCGCGCCGCGCGCCTGACCATGGATCGCGAGGGCATCCGCCGCCTCGCCGCCGAGACCCTGGGCCTGCCCACCAGCCCCTACCGCTTCTGCGATTCGCTGGAAGAGCTGCAGGCCGCCATCGACGGCGGCATCGGCTATCCCTGCGTGGTCAAGCCGGTGATGAGCAGCTCGGGCAAGGGCCAGAGCAAGATCGACGGCCCCGACGGCGTGCGCGCCGCCTGGGACTACGCCATGGCCGGCGGCCGCGTCAGCCACGGCCGCATCATTGTCGAAGGCTTCATCGACTTCGACTACGAGATCACGCTGCTGACGGTGCGCGCGCGCGGCGCCGGCGGTGAGGTCGAGACGCAGTTCTGCGAGCCGATCGGCCACGTACAGGTCAGCGGCGACTACGTCGAGAGCTGGCAGCCCCACCCGATGCATCCGGCGGCGCTGCGGAAGGCGCAGCAGATCGCCGCCGCCGTGACCGCTGACCTGGGCGGGCAGGGCATCTTCGGCGTGGAGCTGTTCGTCAAGGGTGAGCAGGTCTGGTTCAGCGAGGTCAGCCCGCGTCCGCACGACACCGGCATGGTGACCATGATCACGCAGTGGCAGAACGAGTTCGAGCTGCACGCGCGCGCCATCCTCGGCCTGCCGGTCAGCACCGCGCTCAAGAGCCCGGGCGCCAGCGCGGTGATCTACGGTGGCGTGGACGCCAAGGCCGTGGTCTTCGAGGGCGTCGACGAAGCGCTGCGCGTGCCGCAGACCGACCTGCGCCTGTTCGGCAAGCCGGAGAGCTTCGTCAAGCGGCGCATGGGTGTGGCCCTGGCGCACGCCGCCGACGTCGACACCGCCCGCGAGCGCGCCAAGGAGGCGGCCGCCAAGGTCAAGGTGCGCGCGGCCGGCTGATGCAGCGCCGCATCACGAGGTCCTGACGAGGGGCGGGGCGCCGCGCCCGCGTCTGCAGGCTTGGTGCAGTTGAGGCATCATGCAGTGCTTTGCTGCATTGCCACAAGGATGCCGCCGGGGCACGCGCCTGCTGTCTGCGACGCCCTCCCGTGCCGGACCGCCATGACCTCGCCCAGCCCCTCCTCCTGCCACACCAGCCAGGCCAACCAGGCCAGCCAGACCTGCCAGAGCGCCTTGTCTTCCACCCCAGCCGCCGCCGGTGCGCACGCGGGGCCGGTCGGCGGCGCCGCCTGGATGACACCGCTGCTGGCCGCCGCCTGCGGCCTGGTGGTCGCCAATCTCTACTATGCCCAGCCCCTGATCGGGCCGATCGGCCAGGCGCTCGGCCTGACGCCGCAGGCGGCCGGCCTGATCGTCACGCTGATTCAGCTCGGCTACGGCCTGGGCCTGCTGCTGATCGTGCCGCTGGGCGACATCGTCGAGAACCGCCTGCTGATCGTGTCGCTGCTGGGCGCCAGCGCGCTGGCCCTGGCGCTGGCCGCCGTCGCCAGCCATACCGCGCCTTTCCTGGTGGCCGCCGGCGCCATCGGCCTGTGCTCGGTGGCGGCGCAGGTACTGGTGCCCTTCGCCGCCCACCTGGCGCCGGCAGCCTCGCGCGGCCGCGTGGTCGGCAACGTGATGAGCGGGCTGATGCTGGGCATCATGCTGGCGCGCCCGGTCGCCAGCCTGGTGGCCGATCGCTGGGGCTGGCACGCCATCTTCGCCGCCTCGGCGTTCGGCATGGCCGTGCTGGCGGTGGTGCTGCGGCGCCTGCTGCCGCGCCGCCAGCCGTCGCCGACGGTGCGCTACGGCGACCTGCTGCGCTCGATGGCGACCCTGCTGGCCACGCAGCCCGTGCTGCGCCGGCGCGCCGCCTACCAGGCCTGCATGTTCGGTGCCTTCAGCCTGTTCTGGACCACGGTGCCGCTGTGGCTGGCCAGCCCGGCCTTCGGCCTGTCGCAGCGCGGCATCGCGCTGTTCGCGCTGGCCGGGGTGGCGGGCGCCATCGCCGCGCCGATCGGCGGCCGCCTGGCCGACCGCGGGCGCAGCCGGCAGATGACCGCGCTGGCCATGGTGCTGGCCGCCGGCGCCTTTGCCTGCGGCGATATCAGCCCGAGCGGCCTGAGCGGCCCGCTGCTGGCGCTGGGTGTGCTGACGGCGGCGGCCATCGTGCTCGACTTCGGCGTGGCCGCCAACCTGGTGGTCGGCCAGCGCGCCATCTTCGCGCTCAGCGCCGAGCACCGCAGCCGCCTCAACGGCCTCTTCATGGCTCTGTTCTTCGTCGGCGGCGCGGCCGGCTCGGCGCTCGGTGCCTGGGCCTACGCCACCGGCGGCTGGACCCTGGCGAGCCGCTTCGGGCTGGCGCTGCCGCTGCTGGCGCTGGCGTATTTCGCCACCGAGCGGCGCGCGGCGCGGTAGGCGAACAGCCGCCGCCAGTGCGGGCGCGCCGCGGCAACCCCGGACAAAGAAAAGGGCCGGCGCAATGCCGGCCCTGTCGCTTGCGGCCGCCCGCCGCGGGGGCCGCGGGGGCGGTAGCGGCGCGCGCATGACGCGCGTCGGAATGCGGCTTCGCTGTGCCTCAGCGCACCGTGCCGACCACGCGCACGTACTTGTAGATATCGTCCGCGGTGCTGGAGCGGATCTCCAGGTTGCGCTGGTCGCCGGCCTGGTTGAAGGCGGCGAAGCCGGCGCCGATGCAGCTTTCGCCCGCGGACGAGCCCACCATGTCCGGCTTCAGCGTGATGGTCTTCACATTGCGCGGCAGGTAGTTTGCCTGCGCATACATGCGCTGCGGCAGCGGCGAAGCGGGTGTGACACCGAAGGCGGAGGCCTGGTCGACCGGCTCGTCGGTGACATCGTTGCTCCAGGCCACGTCGACGGTGGGCTGGAAGCCGGTCTTGTCGCTGCCGGCGGTGACGAAGCCCAGGCTCGCCGCGGCGATGCCGTTCCACGACAGCTGCGCCAGGCGCGCGGGCGGTACCACGCCGCTGCCCGCCATGGTGGTGAAGACCACGTCAGGCGCGGCCGCCAGCGCACCGTCGTAGTAGCCGCCGCCGATGGGGCGGTTCCAGACCTCGAAGCGGTAGCGCCCGAATTCCGGCAGCGCGGCGAACTGCGCGTCGCTGAGCGGTGTGGCCGGGTAGGACGCGCTGGTAGCCAGGCGGCTCCAGTCGAGCGTGTCGCCGGCACGCAGCGGGCTGGCCGCCAGCACCACGTGGGTGGTGTTCTGGGCGGTGGTCTGGATGGTCTTGTTCGGCGAGATCGGATCGTCTGCCGCATAGGTGAGGCTGCCGCGGGTGTTCTGCACCGACAGGTAGCCATTGGTGCCGCACACGCGCGAGCGCGCCAGCACCACGCCGGCGGCCGGCAGGCCGGGGCCGCTCACGCGCACGACCTGGGCCTGGGCGGCGGGGCCCCGGTTCGGGTTGAAGAACACGCGCAGGCCGGTCTCGTAGCGGGAGACCACGCCGGCGGCCGGGTTCAGCTCGGTGACGCGGGTGATGCGCGGCGCCACCGAGGCATCGTAGTCGTGCTGGTTGCCGGTCAGCTCCCATTTGGCCGGGGCACCGGCGGCGGCGCGGTTGGTGGCCAGGCGCGTCAGGTGGCCGGTGCTCTTCTCGCTGTCGTTGCGCACATAGGGCAGGCGCAGCAGGGCGGTCGGCTGGCTGGCGGCATTGGTCGCGTGGAAGACGATCTGCGGGGTGCCGAAACGGGCGCCGGTCATGTCGTCGCGGGAGAACAGGCCGCTGAGGTCGTCCGACAGGTTGTAGCTGCTGTTCTTGTAGTCGGCAGCGAAGGCCGCCTGGCAGCTGCCGAGCACGGTGCTGCCGCTCCGGCGGGTCTCGGGCTTGCCGGCGAAGCAGGCTTGCAGCGCGGCGCGGATGGCTTCGAAGTCGGCGGCCCTGGTCTTGATCTCGGGCTTGGCCAGCGGGGCCGGCGGCTTGGCCAGCGATTCCTGCGTCAGCAGGACCTGAGCCGCGCTGCTGTCGGCGTCGAGGGGCAGGCCGATATTGACCAGGCGCGCTCCGTTGCCGGTCAGTGCCACCTTGACCAGGTCCAGCACGGCGTCGGCCCCTTCACCCTGGCGCGTCAGCGGCGTGGCGATCGGGTCGAACTGCGCCGGGTCGAGGCCGGCTTCCTTGGCCACGTTCTGCAGGACCTGGCGCAGCAGCGCCACGGCGCGCTGTACCTGGTCGGCGTTCGCCTTGCTGCCGAGTACTTCGGGCCGGGCCAGGGCGAGCGGGTCGCCGCCAGCCAGCAGGGCAGCGATGGCGGTGGTCAGCGGTGTCGTGTTGACGGTGGCAGTGGTGCTGCCCGACGGCTTCGCCGGCAGCACCGAGACGTGGGTGGTGCCACCAAGCTGGGCGATCACCGCGAACGGCGCGCGGAAGCTGCCGAGGTCGAAGCGGTAAGCGCCGTTGGCATCCGCGACCTGGGTGCCGACCAGCTTGCCGTCGGCGTCATAGACCGTGACCTTGGCGCCGCCCATGAAGGCACCGGTGGCCGCCGTGCCTTGCAGTGCCGCCTGGGGCTGCGCGTTGCCGCCGCTGCTGCTGCTGCTGCCACCATCACCACCACCGCAGGCCACCAATGCCGCGACCGCAGCCGCCAGCGCGGGCCAAAGCAGGCCCTTGCCGGCCAGCGGCCGGTTCTCCCTGTTTGCTTTCATCGAGATCCCTTCGTTCTTGTTGTGTTCAGGCTCGGATAGCCTGCGCCGGATCGGCGCAACCCCGTCCTTTGTGTTGTACGGCAGACATGGAGTGACGCACCAGCGCCGCCGCGAGCACATCTTAGCGACGCGCATCCGGCGGCCGGCCCCTACCGAAGAAGGGAGGGGGGGCGAAACAGGGGCCGGGCGTTGGTTTGTAATTTTTTGTCCACGCCGTCAACGCCATATATTTCATTGCGTTACAGTCAATTACAGAAGTGCTGCGCCAGTTACAAAAATCCCGGTGCTGAACGGGGGTGTGGCGGCGCGGCGACAGGCGGCCCGGGAGGAGGCCGCCGGATCTGAGGTGTCGCATCAAGGCGGCAGGCGAACAGACCGGAAACCGGCACCGCCCGCCGTGGCAACAGGGGAGCGTTCAATCGTGCAAGAACCTTTGTCGAGCCTGTCATGGCTCGCCAGCGGGCCGCACGCCAGGGGACTGGCGTCCTGGGCTGGCCCGCTTTTGTATTGTCGGTACCTGGGGACCGTGGCCAATGTCTCGGCGGCCTGCCATCCGGTCGGCGTGCGCCGCTGGTGGCTCAAGCGGCTCAAGCTGATCGGGCGTGCCGCCTTCCGCGCCATGGCGGTGCTGTCCTGGCTGCGCGCGGCGGCATCCTGCGCCCTGCTGCGGCGCGTGGCGTCGGCGCGGCCGGTGCTGCTGGAGCGGCCGTTCCGCCCGCTGGCCCGCTTCGGGCTCGGCTTCGACGAGCGCGCGCGCGTGCTGCTGGAGCACTACCGCCTGATGCACGACAAGCTGCCGGCGGCCGTCAGCGAGCGCATCTACCTCGACGGCGGCCTGCGCTGGGCGCTGCCCGACGTGCCCTACGCGCTGCGCCTGGCCGACTCCGGCCCCAATCCGAAGGAGGGCGAGCTGGCCTTCTACTGGATGGACCTCGCGCGCGGGACCTGCCTGGCACAGCTCAGCTTCTACCTGGCGCAGGGCCAGCACGGCATCGAGCTGTTCGTCGGCGGCCTGCAGGGGCCGGCCGGCCCCGACAGCCGCGACGCGATCCGCGAGGCGACGCGCGCCTGCGACGGGCTGCGTCCCAAGGATGCCGTGATGGAGGCGCTGCTGGCGCTGGGCGCCGCGCTCGGCGCCGAGCGCGTGGTGGCGGTGTCGCGCCGCAACCATGTCGGCCGCCAGCGCCGCACGCCGCGCGCCATCCAGGCCGACTACGAGAGCTTCTGGACCGAGGCCGGCGGGCAGGGACTGCCCTGCGGCAATGTCTCGGTGCCGGTGGCGCAGCCGCGCCGTGATCTGGCCACCGTGCCGTCGAAGAAGCGTGCCGCCTACCGGCGCAAGCAGGCGCGCGGCGAAGCGATCGAGGCGGCGGTGCGCGCCTGGCTCGCGGTGCCGGCCGGCGTGGCGGCGGACGTCCCCGCCACCGGCGCGTCGACCGCGCCCGCGTTGGCCTTTGCCTAGTTTCTCACCTGGTTCTCTGCCTGGTCCTGGGCCTCGGCCTGCGCCGACCGCCCGGGCCGGCGCTCAGATCTCCGCGCGCAGCCCGATGAAGAAGCGCCGCCCCGGCGCCGGCTCGAAGTAGCGCCCATTGCTCTCGTTGACGATGACCGAGCCGATGTAGCGGCGGTCGACCAGGTTGTCGAGGCGCCCGTAGGCGTACCAGCGCGTGCCGGCGGCGCGGAAGGCATAGCCGGCACGCAGGTTGAAGGTGGCGTAGGCGGGCGCGGCCTGGGTGTTGAGGTCGTCGGCGAAGACGCGGCTTTCCACGCGTACGCCGGCGCCCAGCACCAGCCCCGGCAGCGCCTCGACGCTGGCCTCGGCGGCCAGGCTTTGGCGCGCCGTGCCCGGCAGCCGGTTGCCGGCCGCCACCAGCAGGCCCTGGGCGTTGCGGAAGGCCTGGCCGAAGAAGGCGTCCAGCCAGGTATAGCTGAGCGCCGCGCCGAAGCGGTCGGCGGGGCCGAAGCGCCCGCTCCAGCCCAGTTCCAGCCCGCGCCGCCGCACTCCGTCGACGTTCTGGTAGGTGGTGCGGCCGTTGTCGCTGGAGAGCGGCACGATCTCGCTATGGCTGTCGGCGTCGAACACCGTCGCTTCGAGCCGCTGGGTGCCGCGCTGCCACTTGAGGCCGAGCTCGCCCTGGCGGCTGGTGGATGGCTGCAGCCCCAGGTTGGCGCCGCTGCCGCCGGGGCCGTAGGCGACCTCGGTGAGCGTCGGCGTTTCCAGCCCGCGGCCGAGGTTGGCGTAGAGGTTGAGCGAGTCGAGCGCGTGCCACACCACGCCCAGCACGGGATTGACCCGGCGGTAGGTGGCGCTGCCGCTGTCGTCGGGGCTGGCGGCGGTGATGTAGTGGTCGTCGATGGAGAGCCGGACCTGGCTGGCGCGCAGGCCGCCGACCAGGCGCCAGGACGGGTGCACGGTCCAGTCGAACTGGGCGTAGGCGCCCAGGCTGCTGGCACGGTCGGTCTCGTCGCGCCGCAGCGCACCCTGCGTGCCGTTCTGGTTCACGTAGCCGGTGCGTGCGTCGCGCATGCCGTCGGCCTCCAGGCCGGCGCTCCATTGCAGCGGCAGCCCGGCCAGCCGCGTCTCGTGCTGCCAGGACAGTGCGCCGCCGCCGTAGCTGCGGCCGATGTCGACGATGCCGCCGGCCGAGCTGGGCGCGGCGCCGCTCATGCCGAGGTACTGGGTGAGCTGGCGGGTGCCGCCGTAGAGCCGGAAGGACAGGCTGTCCTGCGCGCCCAGCCGGTGCTCGACCACCACGCCGCCCTGGTTCTGCTCGATCTGCTTGCGCGTGTTGAACTGGTCGGCCAGGGCGATGGCCTGGCGCGGGTTGGCGTCGGCCTGGGCGCGCGTGAGCCCCAGCGGATCCTGCGCCAGCGGCTGGCTGAACACATTGAGCAGGGCCGTCACGCGCGTGCCGGCGGCCGGCTCGGCCACCACCTTGGCGTTGAGCTGGCGGCGGCGCGCCGCGCTGTGCCCGCGGTAGCCGTCGGTGGTGAAGGTCCAGGCATCGACGCTGGCGCCGAGCGCGCCGGTGCCGCCGGCGGCGCTGACGCCGGCCATCCACTGGCCGTCCGATCCCATGCCGGTGGTGGCGCGCGCCGTCGCGCTGTCCTTGGGCGGATCGGGCGAGAAGACCTGCACCACGCCGCCGGAGGCATTGCCGTACAGCGCGGCGAAGGGGCCGCGCAGCACCTCGATGCGGCTGGCGTTGGCCAGGTCGGCGGTGGCCGCCTGGCCCTGTCCGTCCGGCATGGTGGCGGGGATGCCGTCGACCAGCAGGCGCACGCCGCGCACGCCGAAGGTGGAGCGGCTGCCGAAGCCGCGCACGGCGAGCTGCAGGTCCTGCGCGTAGTTCTGCCGCTCGCGCGCGCTGAGGCCCGGCACGCCGCCGAGCACCTCGGAGAGGTTGACCAGCGGCGTGGGCGAGGCGAGCGGGTCGAGCGTCACCGCGTCGATGGCGGCCGGCGCGTCGAAGCGCTTCTGCTCGGCGCGGCTGGCGCTGACCACCACGTCCGACAGGGTGGCCTCGTCGGCCCAGGCCGCGGCCGGGGCCGCGGCGAAGGGCATGGCGGCCGGCGTGGCGAGCAGCGCGCCGGCCAGCCAGCGGCGACGCCGGCCGGCGCGTACCGCCTTCCTCACGGCTTGGGTCGCACGGCGTCGGCCGTCGCCTGGATGAAGGCCTTGATCTTCTCCACGTCATCCATGCTCAGCTTGCCGGTGAAGTCCGGCATGCCGCGCGACATCGCCGGCCCCTTGAAGATGAACTTGTCCAGGTTCTGGATGTAGGCCGTGTGCATGTAGCCGAGGTTGGGAATGTTGCCGCCGCGGTCGACGCCGGGCACGCCGTGGCACAGCACGCAGTTGCTGACGTACAGCATGGTGCCCGCCTGCACGTTGGCCGGGTCGTACTTCACGCCCGACAGCAGCGCGCCCTGCTGGTAGGCGACGAAGGCCGGCAGCGGCGCCTTGCCGCCCACGGCGAAGGTGTAGACCGTGCCCGGGCCCTTGCGCTCGGTGGCGCGCTGCGCCTCGCCGTAGACGCCGCCCCAGCCCACCGCGATCGACACGTACTGCTTGCCGTCGACCAGGTAGGTCACCGGCGCGGCGATCACGCCGGTGCCGGTGGGCGTCTCCCACAGCTTCTCGCCGCTGGTGGCGTCGTAGGCGAGGAAGCGCCCGTCGGCGGTGCCCTGGAACACCAGGTTGCCGGCCGTGGTCAGCGTGCCGCCGTTCCAGGGCGAGACGTAGTCCTGCGTCCAGGCGGCCTTCTGGCGCACCGGGTCCCAGGCGATCAGGCGGCCGAAGGGCTGGCTCTTGGGCGGCTCGGCATTGAGGAACTTGGCCGTGTTCCAGCCCAGGTTGCCGTGCGGCTGGCCGGGCTGGCTGCCGTTGAAGGTCCAGTTCTTGTCGTCGATCAGGTTGATGGGCACGTGCTGGGCCGGCAGGTAGACCAGCCCGGTCTGCGGGTTGAACGACATCGGGTGCCAGTTGTGCGCGCCGTAGGGCCCGGGGATGGCATCGTAGGGCTTGGCGCCGTCGCGCGCGGCCGGCAGCTCGATCGGGCGGCCGTCCTTGTCGTAGCCGCTGGCCCAGTTGACGTCGACGAAGTTCCTGGCCGAGATGAACTTGCCGTTGGTGCGGTCGATGACGAAGAAGAAGCCGTTCTTGGGCGCGTGCAGGATGACCT
Source organism: Cupriavidus sp. USMAHM13 (assembly GCF_001854285.1). Lineage (NCBI taxonomy): Bacteria > Pseudomonadati > Pseudomonadota > Betaproteobacteria > Burkholderiales > Burkholderiaceae > Cupriavidus > Cupriavidus sp. USMAHM13. The sequence continues at coordinate 112,826 of NZ_CP017752.1, read as the reverse complement.
TGCGCGGCTGGCCGTCGAGCTGCAGGTCGGCCAGGATCATCGGCTGGGTCGAGGTGTAGTCCCAGTTGTCGCCCGGGGTCTCCTGGTAGTGCCACACGTACTTGCCGGTGTCGGGGTCGAGCGCGACCACGGAGGCCAGGTAGAGGTTGTCGCCGCCGGCCGGGCTGCGCCGGCTGCGCGACCACGGCGAGCCGTTGCCGGTGCCGATGTAGAGCAGGTTCAGTTCGGGATCGAAGGCCATGGTGTCCCACACCGTGCCGCCGCCGCCGGCTTCCCACCACTTGCCGGCCGGGTCCCAGGTCTTGGCGGCGCGTTCCAGCGCCTCGTCCTCGAACGGCTTGGCGGGGTCGCCCGGCACCGTGAACCAGCGCCACTTCTGCTCGCCGGTGTCGGCGTCGTAGGCGGTCACGTAGCCGCGCACGCCGTACTCGGCGCCGCCGTTGCCGATGATGACCTTGCCCTTGACCACGCGCGGCGCGCCGGTGATGGTGTAGGAGTGCTTGTGGTCGATGATGGTGTCCTTCTCCCACAGCTTGCGGCCGGTGGCCGCGTCCAGCGCGACCAGGCGGCCGTCGTAGGCGCCTACGTAGACCTTGCCCTGGTAGATCGCCACGCCGCGGTTGACCACGTCGCAGCAGCCGCGGTAGCCGATCGAGCGGTCCACCTTGGGATCGAAGCTCCACAGGCGGCGGCCGGTGCGTGTGTCGATGGCGTGCACCACGCTCCAGGAGGCGGTGACATACATGATGCCGTCCACCACCAGCGGGGTGGCTTCGACCCCGCGTGTCGACTCCAGGTTGTAGGACCACACCAGGCCGAGCTGCTTCACATTGCCGCTGTCGATCTGCTTGAGCTTGCTGAAGCGGCTTTCCGCGTAGTCGAGGCCGTAGCTGGGCCAGTCGCCGGTCTTGGCCGCATTGGCCTGGATGAAGGCGCCGTCGACGGCGCCGGTGGCGGCGCGGATGCGCGCGGCCTTGTCGTGGGTCCTGCCCTGGGCCTTGCCCGGCGCCTTGTCCTGGGCCGTGGCGGCCGGGGCCGCGGCGATGGCCAGGGCGAGCGGGGCGACGATGGCGGCCACGCGGGCGAGGCGCCGCGCGGCGGGCTGCGATGCTGGGGTCATGATGTCTCCTGGGGTTCGGTCTTTGTTCTTGTTGCCGTGCTGCTTCTTGCCGCCGTTCCCGTTGCGGACACGGCGCCTGCCGCCGCCATGGCTGCAGCGGCCGCGGGTCGACTGCTCAGGACTGCTCAGGACTGCTCAGGACTGCTCAGGACTGCTCAGGACTGCTCAGGCTGCGGGGCACTGCACCGCGGTCCTCCCGGTGCCGCGGGTTTGCCGCGCTCCCGCGAGGGGAGCGCCGGGGAAAGCTGCCGGCCGCCGCGCAGCCGGCGACCGGCCGGAGATCGGCCGGTCAATCGTCAATAGGCCATGCAGACCGACTTGAGCTCGGTGTAGGCATCGATGGCCGAGCGGCCGTGCTCGCGGCCCACGCCCGAGGCCTTGTAGCCGCCGAACGGCAGGTTGGGGTCGACCACGTTGTGCGTGTTGACCCACACCGTGCCGGCGTGCAGCCCGTCCACCAGGCGCTGCACCGCGCGCAGGTTGTTGCTCCAGATGCTGGCGCCGAGGCCGTATTCGCTGCGGTTGGCCTCGGCCAGCACTGCCTCGGGATCGTCGAAGGGCATGGCCACCACGACCGGGCCGAACACTTCCTCGCGCACCAGCGTCAGGTCCTTGCATGCGCTGTTGGCCACCACCGTGGGGCGCACGAAATAGCCTTCGCGCTCCAGCGCGGTGCCGCCGGCGACGATCTCCGCGCCTTCGGCGCGGCCGCCGCCGATCAGCCCCATCACTTTGTCGCGGTGGCGCGACGACACCAGCGGGCCCATCTGGCTGGCGGGGTCGAAGCCCGAGCCCAGCACGGTGGCGTCGGCCACCCGGCCCAGGCCCTCGACCACCTGCTCGTAGTGCCTGCGCGCCACGTACAGGCGCGAGCCGGCCGTGCAGACCTGGCCCTGGTTGAAGAAGATGGCGCCGGCCGCGCCCTGGATGGCCATGGCCGGATCGCAGTCGTCGAGCACGATCACCGGGCTCTTGCCGCCCAGCTCCAGCGCCACGCGGCGGATGTCCTGGCCGCAGCGCGCGCCGATCAGGCGGCCGACCTCGGTCGAGCCGGTGAAGGTGATCTTGTCCACGCCGGGGTGGGCCACCAGCGCCGCGCCGGGCACGCCGTCGCCGGTCACCACATTGAGCACGCCCGGCGGGAAGCCGGCTTCCAGCGCCAGTTCGCCCAGGCGCAGCGCGGTCAGCGGCGTCTCCTCGGCGGGCTTGAGCACCACCGTGCAGCCGCAGGCCAGCGCCGGCGCGATCTTCCACACCGCCATCAGCAGCGGGAAGTTCCACGGCACGATGGCGCCCACCACGCCGACCGGCGCGCGCCGCGTCATCGCGCTGTAGCGGGTGCCCGGCGGGAACGGCACCGAGACCTCCAGCGTGCTGCCCTCGATCTTGGTGGCCCAGCCCGCCATATAGCGCAGCCATTGCACCGCGCCGGGCACTTCCATGCCCTGCGAATGGGCCAGCAGCTTGCCGTTGTTCAGCGTCTCCAGGCGCGCGAGTTCCTCGCCGTGCTGCTCCACCAGGTCGGCCAGCTTGAGCAGCAGGCGCTCGCGCTGGGCCGGCAGCGTGTCGCGCCAGGCCGCGCCCTCGAAGGCGCGCCGCGCCGCGGCGACGGCGGCATCGATGTCGGCCTGGGCGCCCGCCGGCACGCGCGCGATCTCGCTGCCGCTGGCGGGGTCGAACACGGCGAAGGTCTCGCCGCTGGCTGCCTGGCACCAGGCGCCGTCGATCAGCATGGCATTGCGGATGGCCCGCTCCAGGCCCTGGTGTCCCTGCATCGGTGCGTTCATCTCTGTCTCCTGTCGTTCTCGGCATGTGCCTGTTCGGGAGCGGCAAAAGTAGCACCCGCTCGCGGCGCTGGCTTGCCTGCCGGTGCACACCGCTTGCCGCTGCGTGCAACGATGCCCGCGCGCCGTGGGTGCCACCTCAGGCGCGCGTGGCGGCGTGGCGCTGGCGCCATTGCGACGGGCTCATGCCGAAGCGCTCGTGGAACACGCGGCTGAAGTGGGCCGCGTCGGCAAAGCCGAGCGCGAAGGCGACTTCGGTGATGCTGCGCTGCACCCCGCCGTCCTGCGCGAGCCGCAGCGCGGCCTGCCGCAGCCGGCGCGACTGGATATAGGCGTGCGGGGTCTGGCCGATCTCGCGGAACAGGTTGTAGAGCGTGCGGCGGGAGATATTGAGCGCGGCCGCGAGGTGCTGGGCCGACAGTTCGGGCTCGTGCAGGCGCGCGTCCACCAGTTCGTGGATGCGCTGCAGGCGCGCTTCGTCGGCGCGCGAGGGCGCCAGCGCGGGCTGGCCGCCGCTGCCGCCGCTGCGCAGGGCCGTCTCCATCAGTGCCACCACCGAGTCCTGCAGCACCCGCTGCGCGTGGGCGTCGAGCGGATGGCCGGTGCTGCTGTCGTGCAGCAGCGCGCCCAGCGCCGACATGGCGATGCGCGCGGCGCCCTCGCCGCGCTGCGCCTGGCCGCCCATCGCCGTGGCGGCGTCGCGCCAGCCGTAGGCCTGGTCCTGCGGCACCAGCAGCACCATCGCGCGGGCGCCGTCGTCCAGTTCGATGCTGTAGGGCTGGGCAGTGTCGTAGAGGGTCCACATGCCGGGATCGAGCGCGGCCTGGTGCTCGCGCTGCGCCACCCGGCTGCGCCCGTGCAGTTGCCAGAAGACCTTGAAGAAGCCGGCATCGGAGTCCTCGGCATGCCGGCGCAGGCGCGCCACGCGGTGCGCGCTGACCTGCATGTCCGCCACCGCGCAGGCGCCGAAGCGGGCGTAGCTGACCTCGCAGTGGAAGCGGCCGTGCGACTCGCGCGCATAGTCCAGCGGCAGGAAGCGGGTGTCGATGATCTCGCGCCACTGGTCGAAGCTCGACACGGTCAGGCGCGTGGCATGCGGCGACGGCATCGGGTCAAGGGGCTGCATCGCGTCTCCAGTAGCCGGCGGCGGTGCGGGAGGGCCGCGCGGGTGCCAGGGGGAGGCCCAGCCTAATGCATGCCCCGGGTTCGGACAATGGGAACAAGTGCGGAGCCCGCCGCCGCGCCGGCGGGCCGGTCCTGCGGTTAACCCTAGTGGTCTAGGTATGTAGACCTTAATAGAGTGAGGGGTCATCCGGAGTTGCCGGGCTGCGGTGCGGACGCTGTTCCGCGCCGGGCCGCGCCACGCCGCACCACACCACGCCATCCCGGGCCACCATCCCTTGCCGCCGCAACCACCCGCCAACGACCTGCTGTCGCGCAGCCGCGCACCGGTCTACCTGCAGCTCGCCACCATCTTCCGGCGCCGCATCGAAAGCGGCGAGTGGGCACTGGCGCAGCGCATTCCTTCGCTCGATGCGCTGAGCCGGCAGTTCGGCGTGGCCCGCATGACCATGCACAACGCGCTCTCCGTGCTGGAGGATGAGGGGCTGATCGAGCGGGCGCGCGGGCAGGGCACCTTTGTCAAGGCACGCTGCCGCGAACGGCGGCCGCTGAACCTGCCGACCAGCTGGCACCAGGCGGTGGCGGTGGGCGAGCGGCTGGCCACGCAGGCGCTGCATGAGTCGGACGGCGAGGTGGCCCTGCCGGCCGAGCTCGGCATGCCGTGCGCGGCCGCGCGTGCCCCGGCCTACCGCTTCCTGCGCCGCCTGCACACGCAGCAAGGGCGGCCCTTCGCCATCGGCGAGGTGTTCATCGAGGCGGGCGTGTTCGCGCGCGACCCGGAGGCTTTCCGCCAGGGCGCCTCGGTGCCGGTGCTGGACCGCTTCCCGGGGCTGCAGGTGAACGCCGCCCGCCAGCGGCTGCAGATCGTCGCCGCCGGCGCCGACTCCGCCGCCCGGCTGCAACTGCCGGTGGGCGCGCCGCTGGCCGAACTGCGGCGCTATGCCTGCGTCGACGACGTGATCGTCTACTACGCCCGCATCGAATTCCCGACCGAGTATGTCTGCCTCGATTTTGACCTGCTCGATCCCGGGGGCGCACGCCCCTGAGGCGCGCTCGCGCCCCGGCCGCGCTTGGCTTTTCCTCCCTCCCACCTACCACCGCAAGAACAACATGGACACCAACGAACCGATGAATGGCGCCGAAAGCCTGGTCAAGACCCTGCTGGCCAGCGGCGTCGACACCTGCTTCGCCAACCCCGGCACCAGCGAGATGCACTTTGTCGCCGCGCTCGACCGCATTCCCGGCATGCGCTGCGTGCTCGGCCTGTTCGAGGGCGTGGTCACCGGCGCCGCCGACGGCTACGCGCGCATGGCCGACAAGCCGGCGGCGACGCTGCTGCACTGCGGCCCCGGCCTGGCCAACGGTCTCGCCAACCTGCACAACGCGCGCCGGGCCAACACGCCGGTGGTCAATATCGTCGGCGACCAGGCCACCTATCACCGTCCGCTCGATGCGCCGCTGACCGCCGATACCGAAGGCTGGGCGCGCCCGGTCTCGGTCTGGACCCGCACCGCCACCCGCGCCGCCTCGGTCGGCGCCGACGCTGCCGCCGCGGTGCAGGCCGCGCGTGGCGCGCCGGGCGGCGTGGCCACGCTGGTGCTGCCCTCCGACGTGTGCTGGGACGCCGGTGGCCGCGTGGCCGCCCCGCTGCCCGACCTGCCGGTGCCCAAGGTCTCGCCCGATGCCGTGCAGCAGGCCGCGCGCGTGCTGCGTTCGGGCCAGCCCACGCTGATCGTGCTCGCCGGCGCGGCGCTGCGCGAGGCCGCGCTGGCCGATGCGCACCGCATCGCCGCCGCCACCGACGCGCGCCTGATCACGCCGATGTCGAACGCGCGCGTGGCGCGCGGGCGCGGCCGTCTCGCCGTCGAGCGCATTCCCTATTCGGGCGAGGCGGCGCGCACCAGGCTGGCCGGCATCCGCAACGTGATCCTGGTCGGCGCGCCGCCGCCCGTGACCTTCTTTGCCTATCCCGGCCAGTCGCCGCGCCCTTATCCCGAGGATGCGGTCATCCACGTGCTGGCGCGTCCCGAGGAAGACCTCGGCGAAGCCCTGGCGCGGCTGGCGGATGAGCTCGGCGCGCCCAAGGTGCAGCCGTCGGCCGGTGGCCCGCGCGCGGAGATCGCGCGCGGCGCGGTGACCTCGGAGGCGGTGGCGCAGACGCTGACCGCGCTGCTGCCCGAACAGGCGGTGGTGGTGGAGGAGAGCGTCAGCTTCGGCCGTGCCTTCTATCCCGGCACCGTGCACGCGGCCCCGCACGACTGGCTGCAACTCACCGGTGGCGCCATCGGCGACGGCCTGCCGCTGGCCACCGGCGCCGCCGTGGCCGTGCCCGGACGGCGCGTGGTGGCGCTGCAGGCGGACGGCTCCGGCATGTACACGCTGCAGTCGCTGTGGACCATGGCGCGCGAGCGGCTCGACGTCACCGTGGTGGTGCTGGCCAACCGCAAGTACGCCATCCTGCTGGGTGAGCTGGCCGGCGTCGGCGCCAACCCCGGCAAGACCGCGCTCGACATGCTGGACCTGGGCAATCCTGACCTCGACTGGGTCAAGCTGGCCAACGGCATGGGCGTGGAAGCCGCGCGCGCGGCCGACATGGAGAGCTTCGCCGACCTGTTCCGCTCGGCCAACCAGCGCAAGGGCCCGTTCCTGATCGAACTGGTGATCTGAAGCGGCGGCCGTCCGCTTGCCGGCGCGGCATTCTGCCCCGCGGCCCCGGGTATTGCCGGCGGCAGCGCTCCCCTGCGCTGCCGCCGGCCGCTCCGCCCCGGTCGGACTCCACCACACCCTGCCTGCATCCCTCCTGCGACAAAAGGTAGCATTGATAATCACCGGAAGCTGTGTACAAAGCCGCCCGGTTTATATTTCCTGATTAATTTATTTTCCCTTTTATTCGGCTGCAGGCTGTACAGACATTATTGTGTCTGTCAATCAATCGGAAAAATATTTTTTAAAATCAATAAATCCAATTGTCAGTCGCGCCAGCCGCCCGCTAACATACGCCGCGTTATGCCCTTGCCCGCTCGCCTGGTGATTGCAGTTCACCGCCGGCCGCGCCGGGACGGGGGCCGGGCGCCGGTCGTCGGGCCGCCTGTAGCCCGCCTGTAGTCCGCCTCTAGCCCGCTTGCAGCCTGCCTTGTGGCCCGGGTCTTGATTCGTCGAAGCATCAAGGCTGTCGAGAGGCCGCACCGGGCCAGGAAGGCAGCGCGCGGCTCGTCGGCGGACTGAGTCAAGGTATTCCTGATTCAGGGCGCCAGGTCTTTCTCGCCGTATTCCATTGCCACCACGCAGCCAGGCCTTACCGGCCAGGCTGTGCGGCAGCGTGCGCGCGCCATCCGGCGACGCGCCGGCAGCGGGCAGGGCGTTATCAACGCTTTGCCGATTTTGTCTTTCACCTTGAAAGGAATGCCGCATGTCCAGCAAAACCCTCAGTGCCATCCTTCTCGCGCTCGGTCTTTCGGCCTGTGCCAGCCTGCCACCGCCGGACACCGGCGCTGCCGGCAGTGCCGGTACCCTGTCGCTCGTGACGCAAAGCCGCACGCTCCACCTCGCCAGCCGGCCGGGCTTCAGCCCGGCGCGCTATGACGGGTTGGCAGTCGGCCGCATCGACATCCGCCGCCCCGCGCAGCTGGATGACCAGGACCAGGCCGGCTACGAGACGCTGCGCGCGGCGCTGGCGGAGCAACTCGCCAAGACGTCGGCCGCGCCGGGTACGTCGGGTACGCCGGCCGCGCCGGCGAAGAACGCCTTGCGCATGGATGTCGCGCTGTACGATGTCCAGCCGGTCAGCCCCGCGCTGAACGTGCTTTCGGCCGCCGCGCTGTTCCTGCCGCTGGATACCGGCGCCGTGACGCTGGAAGCGACCTTCACCGATGCCGACGGCACCGTCCAGGCGCGCCGCACGGAACGCCTGAGCGGCGATGTGACCAGCATCCTGAGCGGATTCTCGCGCTATGAACGGTTGAAGGAGGCCCTCGTCGATTGGGCCGCGCGCTGTGGCAGCTGGGACAAGCAGGCCTGCGCCACGGCGGCAAGCGGAAGCTGAAGGCGAGGGTGGCCGCGTTGGTCTGCTCCCCTCTCCCGCGTGCGGGAGAGGGGCCGGGGGAGAGGGCAGGCGCTGGCTGTGCCGTGGCGGCTGGGATCGCACCATCCGCTTCGTTTCCGTGCTCGCGGGCTGGATCACACCGAAGGCTTCGTTTCCGTGCTCGTGGGCTGGATCACACCGACGGCTTCGCCTGGGCGCTCGCGTGCTGGACCACACCGTTGGCTTCGCTGGATGTGGCGCCTTGCTGAACCACCCCTCACCCCCGCCCTCTCCCCATGCGGGGAGAGGGAGCCAAGACCGTGTGCTTGGCGATCGGTGTTGGCGCATCTAGCACGATCGCCTGTCCGTGTGGCGTGCGCCGCGCGGCCGCATCCCATTGCTGGCGGCGCTGTTCGAGCATGCCGTCGGTGACCAGTCCCTTCTCGGCGCTGATGCGTTCCAGCGCGGTCAGCCAGTGCTCGTAATAGGTGTCGCCGAGATCGGGGTCGCCGGCCTGCTGGGCGTCGAGGATGGCGCGGTTCAGGTGTGCCGCCCATTCGCTCCAGGTGAAGGCGCCGCGCTGGTGCAGTGCCAGCGTCATGGCGAAGGCCTGCGCCTGCCAGGGCGCGCCGAACACGGGGCCTTCGCTGCCGCAGGGCAGGTCGGGCAGGCTGGCGCGCAGGGTGTCGAGTTCGCTTGGCTTCATGCGTCCACCGCTTCCAGATAGGGTTCCCAGCAGTCGACGTGCACGCACGATGCCGTGGTGTCCGTGCCCCACAGCTCCGCGGCCTCGAAGCGCACCGTGTACAGCCATTGGGGCTGCTCGCCCTGGCCGATGGCGTTGGTGTCGGGAAAGACATGGGCGCCATGCACGCTGACGATGTGTCCGCGCCGGCCGCGGCAGTAGCGTGGCAGGCGGGTGTGCGTGGCCGGGTGGAGCTGGCGCGTGCGTACCGCATCGCCGACGGCGAAGCGTGCCGGCCCGGGGGCGGGGCGCTCGCTGGGGCCGCCGCGCAGCATCGCCGCGCTGACCTGGTCGGCCGCCAGCACGCGCGCCACCGGCACCGGCTCGACCTGGCGCCTGCCGCTCTCGATCTCCGCGGGCGTGGCCATGCCGTTGGCGAGCAGCAGCCGCTTCAGGCCCTCGAACCAGATTTCGTAGTAGCTGCTGGACAGGTATTGCGCCGGCGGCAGGCTTTCGCGCGCGGCGCGCGAGGCGTCGAGGTTCCACTTGCCGCAGGCACCCATGGCCACGGTGATGGCCAGCGTGCGGCGTTCCCAGTCGGCATGGAAGGGGTGCGGGTCGGGGGCGGGGCGCACCGGGCCGAAGCCCTGCATGCCGCCCAGGTCCTGGGCGCCGTTCATGGCCGTGCTCCCGGCGCCTGCGTGGCGATGGAAGACGGCGCGAGCGCCACGCCGGTGCCGATCATGGCATCGCGCGTGACCAGCCCGGCCAGTGCCGCCTGGTCCCAGCCCTCGGTGCCCGCGGGCCGCATCGGCAGCACCAGGTAGCGCAGTTCGGCGGTGGAGTCCCACACGCGCACCTCGGTGTCGGCCGGCAGCGAGACGCCGAAATCGCCGAGCACGCCGCGCGGATCGATGACGGCGCGCGAGCGGTAGGGCGCCGACTTGTACCAGACCGGCGGCAGGCCGAGCACCGGCCACGGGTAGCACGAGCAGAGGGTGCAGACCACCAGGTTGTGCACCGCGGGCGTGTTCTCCAGCACCTGCATGTGCTCGCCCTGGCGGCCGCTGTAGCCGAGCGAGGCGATGGCCGCGGTGGCGTCCGCCAGCAGCCATTGCCGGTAGGCCGGTTCCGCCCAGGCCTTGGCGACCACGCGGGCGCCGTTGTGCGGGCCGACCTGTTTCTCGTAGGTTTCGATCAGGACGTCGAGGGCCTTGGGATCTATATAGCCCTTGTCGACCAGCAGCGATTCCAGCGCGCGCACGCGCAGGTCCATCTCGGCGAGCGGGCTGCCGCCGTGGTCGTGATCATGCTCATCGGCATGATCGTGCTCATGGTCATGGTCATGGTCGTGCGCGTGGCTCATCGGAAACCCGCCCGGGTGGGATGGCGATAGCGCACAGTATGGTGCCGGCCCGCGCCGATGGCAATCGGCACGGGGGAGGGCGAAAAGGGGGGAGCGGCGTGCATGCCGCTGCCCTCCCGGCCCGCCGCGGGCGCCGTCAGGCCGTCAGGCCGCCATCACCTGCGTATAGCGCTGCAGGTGGTAGTCGCTGTCGCCGAGCAGCGGGTCGATCATGGTCAGGCGCTTGAAGTAGTCGCCCACCGCCAGCTCGTCGGTCATGCCCATGCCGCCGTGCAGCTGCACCGCCTGCTGGCCGACGAAGCGGCCGGCCTTGGCCACCGTGACCTTGGCGGCCGAGAGCATGCGGCGGCGCTGCGCCGGGTCGGCCTCGCCCAGCGCCTGGGCGGCGACGTAGGCCATCGACATGGCGAGCTCCTTCTGTACCAGCATGTCGGCCACGCGGTGCTGCAGCGCCTGGAAGGCGGCCAGCGGCTTGCCGAACTGCTGGCGCGTGCCCAGGTACTCGGCGGTGATCTCGATCAGCTTTTCCATGGCGCCGGCGGCCTCGGCGCACAGCGCCGCGATGCCGTGCGACAGGCCCAGGTCGAGCGCGGCCAGGCCGTCGCCCGGCTGGCCCACCAGGGCGTCGGCCGGCACAGCCACGTCGGCCAGCTTCACGTCGGCGGCGCGCAGGCCGTCCATGGTCGGATAGCCGCTCACGCTCAGGCCGGCGCTGTCGCGCGGCACCAGGAACAGGGCGATCTCGTCGCTGCCGGCGACGCGCGCGGTCAGCAGGAAGGCATCGGCCGCCTCGCCGTGCCAGGCCAGGCTCTTGGTGCCGTTGAGCACGTAGCCGCCGCCGCTGCGGCTGGCGCTGGCGCGCGCCGCCTCGGGGCGGTAGCGCGTGCCCGGCTCCAGGTAGGCCAGCGTGACGATGCGCTCGCCGGCGGCGATGGCGGGCAGCCAGTCCTGCTTCTGCGCGGCGCTGCCGTAGGCGCCGAGCACCGCCGCGGCCATCACGCTGCTGGGCGTGACCGGCTCCAGCACCAGGCCGCGGCCCAGTTCGCGCTGCACCACGAGCTGGCTGGTGGCGCCCTCGCCGAAGCCGCCGTATTCGCTGTCGATGGTCAGGCCCAGCACGCCCATCTCGGCGAGGCCCTTCCACACCGCGCGGTCCAGGCTGCCGCCGCCGCGTGCGCTCTTGCGGCGCGCCTCGAAGCCGTACTCGGCATCGATGAAGCGGCGCAGGCTGTCGGCCAGCATCCGCTGTTCTTCGCTGTAGGTGAAATCCATGTGCGCTGCTTCCTTCAGAATCCGATGATCATCTTGGAGATGATGTTCTTCTGCACCTCGGTGGCGCCGCCGTAGATTGTGGTCTTGCGCATGTCGAAGTAGGTGGAGGCGGCGGGCGCGGCCCAGTCGGGGCCGGCCACCGGCTGGGTGGCGCCTGGCTCGAGCCACTCCGGCGCATAGGGCCAGGCGTCGGGGCCGGCCACTTCCATCTGCAGCATGGCGAGGTCCTGCTGGATCTCCGAGCCGCGGATCTTGACGATGGAGGCTTCGGGACCGGGGCCCTGGCCGGCTGCATCGGCGGTGGCCACGCGCAGCAGCAGCATCTCCAGCGCCATGATGTCCATCTCGATGCGGGCGATCTTGTCGCGCATGCGCACGTCCTCGATCAGCGGACGGCCGGCGCCATCGGTGGCCAGGCTGGCGTAGTGCTTGAGCTGGCGCAGCTCGCGGTTGCAGTGGCCGATGCCGGCGATGCCGGTGCGCTCGTGGCCGAGCAGGTACTTGGCGTAGGTCCAGCCGCGGTTCTCCTCGCCCAGCAGGTTCGCCACCGGCACTTCCACGTCCTCGAACCAGGTCTCGTTGACGTCGTGGCCGCCGTCGAGCGTCTTGATCGGGCGCACCGTCACGCCGGGCGACTTCATGTCGATCAGCAGCATCGAGATGCCTTCCTGCGCCTTGGCCTCGGGGTCGGTGCGCACCAGGCAGAAGATCCAGTCGGCGAAGTGGGCCATGGTGGTCCAGGTCTTCTGGCCGTTGACGATGAACTTGTCGCCGCGGCGCACCGCGCGCGTCTTCAGCGAAGCCAGGTCGGAGCCCGAGCCAGGTTCCGAATAGCCCTGGCACCAGAAGTCCTCGACGGTCGGGATGCGCGGCAGGAAGCGGGCCTGGTGCTCGGGGCTGCCGTACTTCATCAGCACCGGGCCGATCATGGTCAGGCCGAACGGCAGCAGGCGCGGCGCGCCGGCGCGGAAGGCCTCGATCTCGAAGATCAGGCGCTGCAGCGCGTTCCAGCCGGTGCCGCCGTGCTGCTTCGGCCAGCTCGGCGCGCCCCAGCCGTGCGCGTGCAGGATACGGTGCCAGCGTACGTAGTCGTCCTTCTCGATGCGCTGGTGGCCCAGCACCTTGGCGCGGATATCGGCCGGCAGCTTGGCCTGCACGAAGCCGCGCACTTCCTCGCGGAACGCCTGTTCCGCAGCGGTGAAACGCAAATCCATCTGCTTGTCCCCTGAGTGTCGGAGACGGCGCGCAGGCCGTCTCGCCATGGTGGGCCGATTGTATGGGCGGCGTGCCGTTCGCTTCTTCCGCAATGGCAAAGCGCCTCTTCGCAGCAGCGAAACCATCGCCCGCCAGGCCTTGCGGGACGGGCGCTTCCGTCCAGGCCAAAGGTGGCCTTAGTCAAATCGGAATGGCAAGGGGGCAGGCCCTGCCGCACACTGCGGCGGTGCCTCCCCGACGGGGCATGCCGTGCCGCAGCCGAGGGCATGACGACATGACGCGCCGCAACGAGCGCGCAACCTGGAGACAAACCGATGGCCCGCTGGACCTCTCGCGCGCTGGCGCTGGGAATCTCGCTGCTGGCACTGGCCGCAGGCGGCCTGCCTGCGGCGTCACATGCCGCCGCGCCCGCCGCAGCCTCCTACCCCGACAAGCCGCTGCGCCTGGTCGTGCCCTTCCCGCCGGGCGGCGCCACCGACCTGCTGGCGCGCGAGATCGGCAATGCGCTGGGGGCGCGCCTGCACCAGTCGGTGGTGATCGACAACCGGCCCGGCGCCGGCGGCAACCTCGCGGCGATGGCGGTGGCACGCGCGCCGGCCGACGGCTACACGCTGCTGTTCGGCACCTTCGGCTCGCTGGCGGTCAACAAGAGCCTGTACGACAAGCCGGGCTACGACCCGCTCAAGGATTTCGCCCCGGTTGCCTCGGTGGCCTACCTGCCCAATGTGCTGGTGGTCAATCCGTCGGTGCCGGCACGCAATATCGACGAACTGCTGGCGCTCGCGCGCCGCGACCCGGGCAAGCTGACCTATGGCTCCTTCGGCATCGGCTCGTCCTCGCACCTGGCCGGCGAACTGTTCACCCACCTGGCCGGCGTCGACATCCGCCACGTGCCCTACAAGGGCAGCGCCGCCTCGATGACCGACCTGCTGGGCGGGCGCATCACCATGATGTTCGACAGCATCTCCACCGCGCTGCCCTTCGTGCGCGAAGGCCGTGTGCGCGCGCTGGCCGTCACCACCGAGCGGCCGTCCGACCAGTTGCCGGGCGTGCCGACGCTGGCGCAGGCCGGCGTCAAGGGCTACGAGCTGACCGCCTGGTTCGGCGTGGCGGCGCCGGCCGGGACGCCGCGCGCGGTGATCGATCGCCTCAATGCCGACATCGTGGCCTCGCTGCGCCAGCCCGACCTGGCCGCGCGGCTGGCTCAGCAGGGCACCGTGCCGTTCCCCTCCACGCCGGAGCAGTTCGGCGCCTATATGCGCACGCAGTACGAGAAGTGGGACGGGCTGATCCGCTCGGCCCATATCCGTGCCGACTGAACCGAGCCGGCTGAGCCGCACCGACTGAACTGCATCGACTGAATACCCGCCGGCCATCCCGGCCCTGTCTTACGCATCCTTGCCATCCCGGAGCACCATGTCGTCCTTCCGTCCCGAGTTCATCCACGAGATTCCCCGCCACTGGGCCGTGCAGGCACCGCAGGCGCCCTGCCTGCGCGAGGCCGGCGGCATCGTCAGCTACGGCGAGCTGTGGCGGCGCATCGAGGCCGCGCGCGACTGGCTGGCGGCGCAAGGCGTGGGCGCGGGCGACCGGGTGCTGGTGGCCGGCGAGAACTGCAACGAGATGGTGGTCATGCTGTTCGCCTGCAGCGCGCTGCACGCCTGGCCGATCCAGGTCAACGCCCGCCTGTCGGCGCGCGAGATCGACACCATCCGCGCCCATGCCGAGCCGCTGCTGACCTTCTTCACCGGCCACGTCTCCGAGGTGGCGGCGGCGCACGGGCAGCGCCTGGGCGCGCAGCCCAGCGGCTGCCCGGTGTTCGATGCCGGCATGCACGTGCTGCGCGCCGCCACCGTGCCGCAGCGCGTGGCGGCGGAGGAGGCGCGCCAGGTGGCGACGCTGATCTACACCTCGGGCACCACCGGCGCGCCCAAGGGCGTGATGGTGCCGCATGCCGGCCTGACGCACTTCGCCCGCATCTCGGCCACCTCGCGCGAGCTGGGGCCGGCCGACATCGCCTACGGCGCGCTGCCGATGTCGCACATCTTCGGCATCGCCACCGTGCTGATGGCCACGCTGTACGCGGGCGCCAGCCTGATCCTGCGGCCGCGCTTCGATGCCGGCGAGGTGTTCGACGCGCTGGCCGAGCCCGGCATCACCATCCTGCAGGGGGTGCCGACCATGTTCACGCGGCTGATGGCGGTGGCGCCCGGGCGCGCGCACCCGGCCGGCGGCTATCCGCGCCTGCGCTACCTGTACACCGGCGGCGCGCCGCTCGATCCCACCCTCAAGCGCGAGGTCGAGCAATGGTTCGGGCAGCCGCTGCACCATGGCTACGGCATCACGGAGTACGCCGGCTCGCTGTTCATCACCCGCATGGAAGCGCCGCGTGCCGACTGCTCGGCTGGCTACATCGTCGAAGGCGTCGAGATTGCCATCACCGACGGCGAAGGCAAGCCGCTGCCGGCGGGCGGGCGCGGCCAGATCCGCGTGCGCGGCCCGGGCGTGATGGCCGGCTACTTCCGCAACCCGGAGCAGACCGCGGAGGCGCTGCTGCCCGGCGGCTGGCTCAATACCGGCGACCTGGGCTACCTGGCGGACGACGGCGCGCTGTTCATCTCGGGGCGCTCCAAGGACCTGATCATCCGCTCGGGCTTCAACGTCTACCCGATCGAGGTCGAGGCCGTCATCAACGCCTTCCCGGGCGTGCGGCAGTCGGCGGTGGTCGGGCGCACGGCCGCCGACGGCAACGAGGAAGTGGTGGCCTTCGTCGAGCCGCAGGAAGGTGCCGTGCCGGACCAGGCGGCGCTCGATGCCTACCTGCGCGAGAACCTGGCGCCCTACAAGCGGCCGGCCGAGATCCGCGTGATCGACAGCATTCCCACCACCGCCAGCGGCAAGCTGCTCAAGCAGCCGCTGCGGGCGTTGCTGGGCTGAGACGGAACCGACGAACCGACGAACCGACGAACCGACGAGCCGACGACAAGAGCGGCAAGCGTGCCGCCGGCGCCCCGACGAGTTCCCGCAGCAACGCGCACAGACCGCGGAGACCGCAGGGAACCGTACAAGACCCGAAGGACATCAAAGGAGAAGACAGATGAAGCGATGGATGGCCGCGGCAGCGGCATTGCTGACGATCGTGCAGGGCAGTGCCTGGGCGGAGAGCTACCCGAGCCGGCCGATCCGGCTGCTGGTGGGCTATGCGCCGGGTGGCCCGGTGGACACCGCGGCACGCATCTACGCCGACCAGCTCGGCCGCGTGCTGAAGCAGCCGGTGGTGGTGGACAACCGTGCCGGCGCCAGCGGCGCGATCGCCGCCGACCTGACCGCCAAGGGCAAGCCGGACGGCTACACGCTGTACTTCGTCGCCAGCCCGACCATGACCATGACGCCGCTGATCCAGAAGACGGTGAACTTCAACCCGACCAAGGATTTCAGCTACATCGGGCTGATCACCGACTACACCAACGTGCTGGTGATCAACAAGGACTTCCCGGCCAAGAACGTCAAGGAGCTGGTCGAGTACGCGCGCAAGCATCCCGATGGCGTTTCCTTCGGCTCGGCCGGCATCGGCGCCTCCAACCACCTGTCCGCCGAACTGCTGGCGCAGATGAGCGGCGTCAAGATGCTGCACGTGCCCTACAAGGGCAACGCGCCGGCGATGACCGACGTGATGGGCGGCAAGGTCACCTTCATGTTCGACATCACCGGCACCGCCATCGGCCATATCCAGGGCGGCAAGGTGCGCGCGCTGGCGGTGACCTCGCGCACGCGCAACCCGGCGCTGCCGGACGTGCCCACGCTGATCGAGTCGGGCCTGAAGGACTATGACCTGACCGGCTGGTATGCGCTGGTCGGCCCGCCCAAGCTGCCGGCCGAGGTGGTCGACAAGCTGGTGGCCGCGCAGAAGGCCGTCGGCGAGGTGCCGGAGTTCAAGCACCGCATGAGCGAAGTCGGCTACGACCTCGACGTGACCGGTCCCAAGCCGCTGGCCGACCGCATCCAGCGCGAGCTGGCGCTGTGGGGCAAGGTGGTGAAGACAGCCGGGATCGAGACGCAATGAGCGCGTGATCCGATGGCCGCGTGACCGCGTGATCGCATGACTGTATGACCGCAAGGAGGGTCCCGCCGCGGGCGGGGCCTTTGCCACCAGCTTAGGCGTGGGGCGGGACGGGCCGGCTGGTCGGTCCCGCCCCGTTTTTTTGGGCGGCGCGCGGCGGGCGTGTGCCGTTCAGCAGGTGGGGGTGCCTTGCCCCGGCAGCAGCTCGCGATAGAAGTTCGGCAGCGCGAACTGGGCCTGGTGGACGGCGCCGTTGTAGTAGCGCAGCGCGCCGATGCCGCGCGTGCGGATGCGCTCGTCGATGGTCTCCGCCGGCACGGCGAGCGGGTCCAGCCTGTCGGAGACGCAGGCCATGCCCCAGTAGCAGCCGTACAGCGGCACGTAGAGCCCGAAGGGGCGCACGTGCGCGAAGAGCCGGCCCAGCAGGGCGAGCTGGCGCGCCACCTGCTCGCGCTGGAACACCGGCGAGCCGATGTGCAGGGTCAGTGCGCCGCCGGGCGCCAGCAGTTGCCCGGCCACGCGCAGCGCCGTCTCGCCGTAGAGCGGATGCGCGGGCGTGTCGGGATCGGTCAGGTCGAGCACGATCAGGTCGAAGCGCTCGCCCTGCGGGTCGGCCGCCTGGGCCTCCATATAGGCCAGTCCGTCGCCGATGCGCAGCGCCAGCCGCGCATCCTCGAAGGCGCCGCGATGGATGGCGTGCAGGTGCTTGCGCGCCAGGCGCACCACTTCGGCATCGAGTTCGGCCAGCACCAGCCGTTCCAGGCCGGGATGCTTGAGCAGTTCCTCGCTGCAGCCGCCGTCGCCGCCGCCCAGCACCAGCGCGCTGCGCGGCGTCGGGTGCGCCAGCGCGGCGGCATGGGCCATGGGTTCGTGATAGAAGAACTCGTCGCGCTCGGAGGTCATGTAGCGGCCGTCGATGCGCAGCAGGCGGCCCCATTGCGGGGTGTCGAACACCTCCAGCAACTGGTGCGCCGAGCGCAGCGTTTCCAGCCGCCGGGTGGCGCGGAAGCCGTAGGCGCAGTCCGCGTTCAGCCATTCCAGCAGCAGTTCGTTGGCGTTGTCCTGCGGCTCGTCGCTGCCGCGCAGGATGCGGTTGGTGCTCTGTTGCGCGGGCGCGAAGGCGACCAGCAGCGCGTCGAGCAGGGCCTCGGCCTTGGGCGAGTTGTTGGCGGAGAAGTTGCAGACGTAGACGTCGAGGGTGACGCCGCCGCGCTCGGGCCAGGTGTGCACCGCCAGGTGGGATTCCGCCAGCAGGCAGGCGCCGGTGACGCCGCCGGGCTGGCCGCGCCAGCGCGGGAAGGGGTGGTATTTCTGCGCCACCAGGCTCAGGCCGGCGCCGGCGACGGCCTGCCGGCACAGTTCGGCGAGCGCCGTTTCGTCGGTCAGCAGCGCGGGGTCGCACTGGCAGCCGTAGAGATCCGCGGTGAGGTGCAGGCCATGCATGTCGGTGAGCGTCCTCCTGTGCAGGGCGGCCCGAGGCCAGGCTGGCGGGCCGGCGGGCCGGATGGTGTCGGGCGGCGCGCGTTCCTCGGGGAGGAGAGGGCACGCGCCGCCCGGCACGGTGTCGCGGGGAGGGGAGGATCCCCGCGCCGGAGAACGACGCAGTATAGCCGGCGAAGCCTGGGGTAGCCAGCCGATGTACGGGAATTGTGAAATTTCCCGCCGCCGGCGCTCATGCCGGTTCAGCCGGCCGGGCGCTTGCGCAGCAGGTAGCGCTGCTCGCCATCCATCACCAGCTCGCCGCGCTGGTTATGGACGGTGCTGCGCAGCGCCAGCACGCCGGTGCTGCGGTTGGGCGACAGCTCGCAGACTTCCAGCGCGGCGTAGAGCGTGTCGCCGACGAAGACGGGATGCAGGAAGCGGCTGCGCTGCTCGATGAAACCCATCAGCGAATCCTCCACCATGTGCGGAAACAGGCCGGCGCCGGCGGCGGTCTGGATCAGCACCTGGTAGCCGTGGGCCAGCATGTGCGGCATGCCGCGCGCGCGGCAGTACTCGGCATCGTAGTGGACCGGGTGGTTGTCGCCGCTGGCGAGCTGGAAGGCGGCGAACAGCGCTTCGGTCATGGTGCGCGACGGCAGCACGAAGCGCTCGCCGAGACGGAAGTCGTCGAAGTAGCGCGATTCGCACAGGCGGTGGGCGCGCGGGTCGAAGGGGATGTCGGTCGGGGCGGTGCTCATGCTGCGTGGCGGTCCGGAAGTGTGAAGTGTGGGCCGCGCCGGGGCCGGCGCGGGCGGAGACCGGCGGGGCGCGCAGGGGCGTCCGGCCGCCGGGGGGCTTGCGCCGTCAATCGGCGCGGATGCCGAGCCGTTCCACCAGCGCTTTCTCCTCGGCGATCTGCTGCAGGGCGAAGCGGGTATAGGCCGCGCTGTCGAGATACATGGGCTCCTGGTCCATGCGCTTGAGCGTGGCGAGGTAGCGCGGGTCCTCGGTGGCCCGGCGCAGCGCGTCCTGCAGCACGGCGACCACCTGCGGTGCCATGCCCTTGGGGCCGGCGACGCCGTAGGGCGAGCTGGAAACCATGTCGTAGCCGAGCTCGCGCAGTGTCGGCGCGTCCGGCCAGCGCGGCGAGCGCTGCGCGGTCCACAGGTTGAGCCAGCGCAGCTTGCCGGCATCGACCAGCGCTCCAGCGGCGCTGCCGGCCGCGCACAGCTGGACGTGGTTGCCCATCAGCGCGTTCAGGCAGTCGGCATCGCCCTTGAAGGGGATGTGGTTGACGTCGAGCTTTTCCTTGGCGGCCAGCTCCAGCATGGTGACATGGGGCGAACTGTACTGGCCCGGCGAGCCATAGCTGATGCCGCCGGGGCGCGCGCGGGCGTCGCGCAGGAAGTCGGCCCAACCGCGCCAGGGCGAGTCGGCGCGTACCACCACGCCAAAGATGTAGCCCGTGATGCGCGACAGGTAGGTGAAATCGCGCGCGGGATCGAAAGCGGTCTTCTGGATGAAGGGCTGGCGGAAGACCGTGACAGGCATCAGCGACAGCGTATAGCCGTCTGGCGCTGCCTGGCGCAGCGCCAGCGCGCCCATGGTGCCGGCGACGCCCGGCTTGTTTTCCACCACCACGCTCTGGCCGAGCGCGCCCTGCAGCGACTGGGCGAACTGGCGTGCCACCACGTCGGTGGTGCCGCCCGGGGCGTAGGGCACGATCAGCGTGAGCGGGCGCGTGGGGTAGGCCGGCTGTCCCTCGGCCCTTGCCGCCGGGGCGCAGGCCAGGACCATGGCAAGCGCTGCGCCGGCCGTCCGGGCCGTGCGCAGGGTGAAGCGTGCTGCTGTCATCGGATGTCTCCTCCTGTGCATTGGCTCGCCCTGTTATCGCGGCGCCCGCGCGCTTGTTCTGGGGCCATGGCGCGGTGCGCCGGCTGGCGCGGTGCGCCGGCTGGCGCGGGGCGATCAGCCCGCCAGCTCCGCCCAGGCTTCCATCGCCTGGCCGCCGGTGTCGTCGCCGGTCCACAGCACGACGCGGCCGGGCCGGTCCGGATCGGGCGTGCCGCCGACGGTGACGGTGTCGTGGTCGAACAGCGGCGCCACGCCGCGGAAGCCGAAGCGGGCCACGCGCGCCTGCGGCTGCTCGCGCGCCAGCAGGTCGAGCGTCAGCACGGCCTGCAGCGGGCCGTGCACCACCAGGCCGGGATAGCCTTCCACGTCGCGCACGTAGTCGTGGTCGTAGTGGATGCGGTGGCCGTTGAAGGTCAGTGCCGAGAAGCGGAACAGCATGACCGGGTCGGCGTGCAGGCTGCGCTGCCAGCGCGGCGCGTGTTGCAGGCGCGGGCGCGGCGGCAGGGGCTGGCCCGGCTCGGGCATGGCGCGGTAGACGAGGTCCTGGCGTTCGCTCAGCACGCTTTCGCCGTCCACGGTGAGGTCATGCTCCACGGTGGCGAACCACAGTTCGCCGCTGCGCCCGGACTTGTGCTGGACGTCGGCGATGGTGGAGGTGCGCGTGACGGTGTCGCCGACGCGCAGCGGACGCTTGAACGCGAGCTCGCCGCCGGCCCACATGCGGCGCGGCAGCGGCATCGGCGGCATGAAGCCGCCCAGCGCGGGGTGGCCGTCGCCGCCGATCTCGTGCTGGGGCGCGCGCGGGAGGAAATAGAGCCAGTGCCACAGCGGCGGCAGCGCGCCGCGCACGATGGCGTCGCCATCGAGGTCCAGCGTGGCGGCCAGGCCGATCACGGGTTCGGGGGCGAGCGTCTCGGTGCGGCTTTCGCTGCGGCCGATCCACTGGCGCAGGTGTTCGAGGGGGCTGTCTTGGGTCATGGCGGTCGGTTGTGGAGAGGGCCGCGCGCGAGCGCGGCCCGGTAGGTGGGTGGCGGTCAGCTGGAGGCTGGCGCGGACAGCAGGGCCAGCAGGCGCTTGGCCTGCTCGATCACCGGGCGGTCGACCATCTTGCCGTCGACCTGCACCGCATGGCTGCCGGCGGCGGTGGCGGCGAGCACGCGGCGCGCCCAGTCCGCCTGCTCGGGCGTGGGCAGGAAGCCGGCACGCACCGCCTGCAGCTGCGCCGGATGGATGCACAGCTTGGCGCCGAAGCCCAGCGCGCGCGCGTAGGCCACGTCGTCGGCCAGCACGGCCTCGTCCTTGAGCGCGGTGGTGACGCCATCCACCGGCTGGGCCAGCCCGGCCACGCGCGAGGCCAGCACGATGCGGGCGCGCGCATGGGCCAGGGCCTCGCGCACGTGGGCGCAGCCCAGGTCCACGGCATAGTCGAGCGAGCCGAAGGCCAGCCGCGCGACGCCGTCGGCCGCCGCCACCTCGTCCACGCGATGCAGGCCGAGCGCGGTCTCGATGATGGCCACCAGCGTGCCTTGCGGGGCGATCTGGCGCAGGGCGTCGGCGATCCCGGCCAGCGCGGCGGCGTCTTCCGCCTTCGGCACCATCAGGCCGGCCAGGCGCGTGCCGGCCGGCAGCGCGCGCAGCCAGGCCAGGTCTGCCGGGAAGGCCGGCGAGGCCGCGTCATTGATGCGCACCAGGGCGGCCGGGCCGGGGCCGCGTGTGGCCAGCCAGGCGGCGATGGCCTCGCGCGCCGCGGGCTTCGCGTCCGGATGCACGGCGTCCTCGAGGTCGAGGACCATCACATCGGGGGCGGCCGCGGCGGCCTTGTCGAAGCGTTCCGGACGGTCGCCCGGCACGAACAGGTAGGAAATGGCGTTCTGCATGGACATGGCGCGATGGATCAGCGGGCGGCGGGCAGCCAGTCCTTGACGTCGGGGGCGGCTTCCAGGGCCCACACGCGCGCGATGATGGCGCGCATCTCGGCCTCGGAAGCACCGTGGCGGAAGGCGCCGAGCTGGATCGCCTTGGCCTCCAGTTCGGGGCGCGACAGCGTGTTGTCAGGGTCGCCCTTGGGCACGTCGACGCGGCCTTCCAGCGTGCGCCCGTCGGTGGTGCGCACGGTCACGCGGCCGATCCACTGGCGCGGGTAGGCGTTGTTGATCTCGTCGTCGAGCGCCATCGCCACCTTGGCGCGGAAGGCCGCCACCTTGGCGTCCTGCAGCGCGTGGTCCTCGAATTCGCCGAGGCCGGCGTGCGCGTGCACGGCCACCAGGCCCAGCACCGTGCCCATCGAGAACTTGGCCTGGTGGATGGTGACCGGGTTGACCACCGGGCCGAGCACGTCGATGGCGCCCTGGTGCACGTGCGCGGTGACGCTGGCGATGTCCTCGGCGCGCAGCCCTTCGCGCACCATCACCGCCTTGAGCGCATCGGCCGCCGGGTGGGTGTGGCGGCAGGAGGCGAAGAACTTGAACGAGGTCTCGGCGGTGGCCCAGCGTGTGCCCAGGCCGTCGGTCAGGCGCGACGGGTCGGCATCGCTCGACATGCCCGCGGCCATGCCCTGCGCGCCTTCGAGGATCTGGCGCGCGCCGGTGAAGCCGGCACGGGCGAGCCAGGCCGACTGCAGGCCGTCGGCGGCCGCCTTGGCGGTGTGGAGCTGCTTGGAGTCGGCGGCGTCGCGCAGGAATTCCCACAGGCCGGCGGCCTGCGTGCCGGCCGAGCCCAGCGCCTGGTTGATGCCCTCGGCGTCCAGGCCGTAGAGCTTGGCCACCGCAGCGGCGGCGGCCAGCGTGCCGACCGTGCCGGTGGTGTGGAAGATGCGGTAGTGCGAGCGGCCGAGGAACTCGCCGATGCGGATGCCGGCCTCGTAGCCGGCGATCGAGGCCAGCAGCACCTCGGCGCCGCTCTTGCCCTCGGCCTGTGCCGCGGCCACCACGGCCGGAAACACCACGGCGGCGGGATGCAGCACCGAGCTGTTGTGCACGTCATCCTGCTCGACCACGTGCGAGGACGCGCCGTTGATCAGCGCGGCGAAGTAGGGCGAGGTGCGGCGGCGGTCGACGAAGACTTCGCTGTCGCCCTGCTGCGGACCCATGGCCGCGGCGAACTCCTGGATGCGGCGCACGGCCGGCGCATCCTTGCCGGCGATGGCCGAGGCGATCCAGTCGAGGAAGAGGTCCTTGGTGCGCTCCACCACCGGGGTGGGCACGTCGGCCAGCGTGAAGCGCGCGAGGAACTCGCACAGCTGGCGGGTCGGGTAGGAATGGTCTGCGGGTTGGCTCATGCCGGCTCCGGAGGAGGGTTGTCTGTTCGGGTGCTGCACTGTGTCCTGCGATCTGTCTGCGGCCCGGCTTCCGGGGACAAGCGGAAGGGGGCATATGCTGGTGGGGGAGAGAGGGCCGGCCTTCGCCGGTACGACGGTGTTCACTCCGCGCTGGCGCCCGTCCTCACCCGCACCCCACTCCCACCAGTGTGAGCGGGGCGAAAACCTGGCGGTCGACGCTGCGTTCCCGCGCACGCCCGCCTGCCCGTCACACCACCTTGCGCTGCATCATGTCGTCGATCTGCGCCACGCCATAGCCCAGCTCCGCCAGCACGGCGCGCGTGTGCGCGCCCAGCGCCGGCACGTCGCCCATCACCGGGTCCACGCCCGACAGGTTGGCGGGCGGCAGCAGGGCGCCGATCGGGCCGCCGGGGCAGCCGACTTCGCGCCAGCGCTTGCGCGCGGCCAGCTGCGGGTGGTTCCAGACCGCTTCGATGTCGTTCATCGGTGCGTTGGCGATCTGCGCGGCATCCAGCAGCGCTTCCACCTCGCCGACGCTCAGCTCGGCGAAGCGCGCCTCGATCAGCGCGGTGAGCGCGTCGCGGTGCTTGACGCGCCCCGAGTTGCTGGCGAAGCGCTCGTCCTGCAGCAGTTCAGGCTGGCCCAGCACCTTGTCGCAGAAGGCCTGCCATTCGCGCTCGTTCTGCAGGCCGAAGATGACGCTGCCGCCGCCTCCGGTGCGGTGCACGCCGTAGGGCGCGATGGCCGGATGGGAGGCGCCGAAGCGGGCCGGCGGCGTGCCGCCGTAGTGGCCGAAGTAGAGCGCGTAGTTCATCCACTCGGCCAGCGCTTCGAGCATGGTGACCTCGACGCGCAGGCCTGCGCCGGTGCGGCCGCGCTGCAGCAGCGCGGACAGGATGCCGCTGTAGGCATACATGCCGGCGGCGATGTCGGCGATCGAGATGCCGGCGCGCGAGGGTTCTTCCGCGCTGCCGGTGATGCCGATCAGGCCGGCCGCGGCCTGGATCAGCAGGTCGTAGGCCTTCTTGTCGCGGTAGGGACCGGAGTCGCCGTAGCCGGAGATGTCGCACACGATCAGCTTGCGGTAGCGGCCGTGCAGGGTGTCGAAGTCCAGGCCCATGCGCGCGGCGGCGCCGGGGGCGAGGTTCTGCACCAGCACGTCGGCCTCGGCCAGCAGCTTGTGCAGCACGGCCTGCGCTTCCTCCTGCTTCAGGTCCAGCGTCAGGCTCTGCTTGCCGCGGTTGAGCCAGACGAAGTGCGAGGCCTGGCCGTGCACGGTTTCATCGTAGCCGCGCGCGAAGTCGCCCGCGCCGGGCCGTTCGATCTTGATCACGCTGGCGCCGAGGTCGGCCAGCTGGCGGGTGGCGAAGGGCGCGGCCACGGCGTGCTCCAGCGAAACCACGCGGATGCCGTCGAGGGGGCGGATGCCGGGAATTGTCATGTCAGGGTAGGGGGGCTTAGAACGAACGCGGCAGTTCGAGCACGTGCTCGGCCACGTAGGACAGGATCATGTTGGTGGAGATCGGTGCCACCTGGTACAGGCGCGTCTCGCGGAACTTGCGCTCGATGTCGTACTCGGCGGCGAAGCCGAAGCCGCCGTGCGTCTGCAGGCAGGCGTTGGCCGCTTCCCAGGAAGCGTCGGCGGCCAGCAGCTTGGCGATATTGGCTTCCTTGCCGCAGGGCTGGCCGGCATCGAAGAGCTCGGCGGCCTTGTAGCGCATCAAACTGGCGGCCTCGACGTTGCAATAGGCGCGCGCGATGGGGAACTGGATGCCCTGGTTCTGGCCGATCGGGCGCTCGAACACCACGCGCTCGCGCGCGTAGCCGCTGGCGCGCTCGGTGAACCAGTAGCCGTCTCCGATGCACTCGGCCGCGATCAGGATGCGTTCGGCGTTGAGGCCGTCGAGGATGTACCTGAGTCCCTGGCCTTCCTCGCCGACCAGGTTCTCGGCGGGCACCTCCAGGTTGTCGAAGAACAGCTCGTTGGTCTCGTGGTTGACCATGTTGCGGATGGGGCGGACGGTCAGGCCGCGGCCGAACGCCTCGCGCAGGTCGACCACGAACACCGACAGGCCCTCGGACTTGCGCTTGACCTGGTCCAGCGGCGTGGTGCGCGCCAGCAACAGCAGCAGGTCGGAGTGCTGCACGCGCGAGATCCACACCTTCTGCCCGTTGACTACGTACTTGTCGCCGCGCCGCACCGCGGTGGTCTTGAGCTTGGTGGTGTCGGTGCCGGTGGTCGGCTCGGTCACCGCCATCGACTGCATGCGCAGCTCGCCCGAGGCGATGGCGGGCAGCCAGCGGTGCTTCTGCGCTTCCGAGCCGTGCCGCAGCAGGCAGCCCATCACGTACATCTGGCCGTGGCAGGCGCCGGAATTGCCGCCGGAGCGATTGATCTCCTCCATGATCACCGAGGCGGCGCTCAGCGGCAGGCCGGAGCCGCCGTAGGCCTCGGGGATCAGCGCCGACAGCCAGCCGGCTTGCGTCAGCGCCTGCACAAAGGCCTCGGGGAAGGCGTTCTGCTCTTCCACGCGCTGCCAGTAGGCGGAGTCGAAGCCGGCGCACAGGCCGCGCACGGCTTCGCGGATATCGGGATAGCTCTGGTCTTGTACCGCTGCGGCAGCCATGGGCGGATGCATTCGATGCTGGAGAGGGAATGCGGCCATTATTCCCGAGGGGTTCCGGCGCCGAAATTCGGATTTGCGAAAGAGCGGCTTAGGGGAGCCGGAATTCTGCTGCCGTTCCCGGGGCGGTAGCCAGGGCAACCAGGGCAACCAGGGCGGCCTAGGGTTGACCCCGCTTCATGCGCGCCTTGTCCTGCCTTCGGCAAATGCGAATGGCGCGCGCGCGTGATTCGTCCGACCCTTGGCTTCGCACCTGCCGGCGGCATGGCGCCCGCCGGAAACCAGATCCGTAACGAAGCAGCGAAGCCACGAAGAACAGGACAGAACAGGACCGAGGAGACCAGGCATGAAGCACTTCCTAGCGAGGCATCCGGCAGCATCCGCGCAGCGTCGACACACCCAGACAACCGCCGGCGCGGCGGCGGGCGGCGGCCGGGCGGGCTGGACGGGCTGGGCTGACTGGCTGATGGGCGCGGCACTGGCCGCGCTGCTGGCGCTGCCGCTGCCTGGCGCGGCGGCCGATGCCTACCCCAGCCGTCCCATCGCCATGGTGGTGCCGTTCGCGGCGGGCGGGCCGACCGACGTGGTGGCGCGTACCCTGGCCGCCTCGATGTCGAAGACCCTGGGCCAGAGCGTGGTGGTGGAGAACCGGCTCGGCGCGGGCGGCACCGTGTCGGCGGCCTATGTGGCCAAGGCGGCGCCGGACGGCTACACCATCCTGATCCACCACAATGGCATGGCCACGGCACCGGCGCTGTACCCCAGGCTGCCCTACCATCCGCTGACCGACTTCAGCTTCGTCGGCCAGGTCGCCGACGTGCCGATGACCCTGCTGGGCCGCCATGACCTGCCGGCCGCCAACCTGGCCGAGCTGGTCCGCTACATCCGCCAGAACCCGGGCAAGGTCAACCTCGCCAACGCCGGCCTGGGCGCGGTCTCGCAGTTGTGCGGCATGCTGTTCCAGAAGGCCATCGGGGTCGAGCTGACGGCCATCCCCTATCAAGGCACGGCGCCCGCGCTGACGGCCTTGCTCGGCAGCCAGGTCGACATCCTGTGCGACCAGACCACGCAGACGCTGCCCCATATCAAGGCCAGCCGCGTCAGGCTCTACGGTGTCACCACGACCGCGCGCATCCAGGCCCTGCCGGACGCGCCGACCCTGGCCGAAGGCGGCCTCAAGGGCTTCGAGGTCAAGGTGTGGCACGGCATCTACGCGCCCAAGGGCACGCCGCCCGCGGTGATCGCCCGGCTCAACGGCGCGCTGCGCGCCGCGCTCAAGGACCCGGCGGTGGCCGCGCGGCTGGCCGACCTGGGCGCGCAGATCGTGCCGGAGGACAAGCAGACGCCGGAGGGCCTGCGTACCTGGCTGCAGTCCGAGATCGAGAAATGGTCGCCGATCATCAAGGCGGCAGGCGTGAAGGCGGACTGAGGAGGTCCGGGGCGGACCGAGGCGGGCGGAGCAGGGCGCGCGGTAAGATCACGGCTATCGTGTCTTCCCGCCCATGCCCGCCGCTGCCTGCCCCTGCCTGCCCGCTCAGCGGCGGCGGTTTCCGGAGCCCGCCTTGTTCGACGACATCAGGCAACACTTCCCCCGCCTGCGTACCGGCGCCGACTTCCACGCGCTGCGCGCCGTGCGCGAACGCGGTGAATACTGCGCCATGCGGCGCGGCGTGGCCGAGCCGCCGCGCCTGAACGACGACGCCGGTGCCATGCTGAGCGTGCGCGTGGGTGGAGCCGAGGCCTATGCCGCCACCGCGGACCTGAGCCAGTCCGGCCTGCAGGCCGCGCTGGAGCGGGCCGAGGCGCTGGCGCGGCGCCTGGCCGCCCACATGCTGGTCGACGCGCGCGGCCTGCCGCCGCCGCAGGGGCGCTCGCACTATGCGTCGCCCGGCGCGGGCAGCTCGTTTCCCTCGCTGGCGGAGCGCTTCGCCCTGCTGGCCGACGAATCGGCGCGCCTGCCGGCCGATGCGCGGCTGGTGAACTGGCAGCTCTACCTCGATCACCGCAGTGTCGAGCAGCTCTACCTGAACAGCGCCGGCGCCGAGCAGTGGCAGTCGCTGCGTTTCGTCTATCCCGGCATCAGCGTGACCGCCTTCGACGGCAGGGACAGCCAGACGCGCACCTTCGGCGGCTTCGGCAGCGGCCGCCAGGGCGGCGTGGAGGTGCTCGACGCGCTGGGCTTCGCTGGCGCCGCGCCGCGCGTGGCGGAGGAGGCGCTGCAGTTGCTGGCGGCGCCCAACGCGCCCGCCGGACGGCGCGACCTGCTGCTGATGCCCGAGCAGATGATGCTGCAGATCCACGAGTCCATCGGCCATCCGCTGGAACTGGACCGCATCCTGGGCGACGAGCGCAACTATGCCGGCACCAGCTTCGTGCGGCAGGAGGATTTCGGCCACTACCAGTACGGCTCGGCATTGCTCAACGTGACCTTCGATCCCGGCATCGCCGAGGAGCTGGCCAGCTACGGCCACGATGACGATGGCTCGCCGGCGGACAAGGCCTACCTGATCCGTGCCGGCCGCCTGCTGCGGCCGCTGGGCGGCGCGCTGTCGCAGCACCGCACCGGCATGCCCGGCGTGGCCAACAGCCGCGCCAGCGGCTGGAACCGCGCACCCATCGACCGCATGGCCAACCTCAACCTGGAGCCCGGCGACCGCAGCCTGGCGCAGCTGGTGGGCGGCATCGAGCGCGGCATCCTGATGACCACCAACCGCTCGTGGTCGATCGACGACGCGCGCAACAAGTTCCAGTTCGGCTGCGAATGGGGGCGGCTGATCGAGAACGGCGAACTCAAGGGCGTGGTCAAGAACCCCAACTACCGCGGCATCTCGGCCAGCTTCTGGCGCAGCCTGGCGGCGGTGGGCGATACCAGTACCTTCGAGGTCCACGGCACGCCCTTCTGCGGCAAGGGCGAGCCCAACCAGATCGTGCGGGTCGGCCATGCCTCGCCGGCCTGCGTGTTCAGCGACGTGGAAGTGTTCGGAGGGGCGGCATGAGCGGCATGAGCGGCATGAGCGGCATGGCAAGGATCCCGGCCAGGGCGGTCGATGGCGCGGACGGCGCCGAAGCCGCCTTCGCGCGGCTGGCCGACGATGCCCGCGCCGCGCTGCGGCCCGGCGAGGACTTCACGCTGTGGTACAGCGCCGAGGTCTCCGAGTTCGTGCGCTTCAACCGCGCGCGCGTGCGCCAGGCCGGGCAGGTCAGCCAGGCGGTGGCGCGGCTGCAGCTGATCCGCGACGAGCGCCACGCGGAGATCGTGCTGACGCTGGGCGGCGGGCCCGAGGTTGACCGCCTGCGCCTGCAGGAGGGCCTGGCGCGGCTGCGCGAGGCCATCGGGCAGCTTCATCCCGATCCCTACCTGATGATCCCGCGCGAGGCCTGGCAGCGGCGCCGCGTCGAGGCCGACGGCGCCGCGCCGGACAGCACGGCGGCGCTGGCGCAGATCGCCGGACTGGCGGCCGGCCTCGACCTGGTGGGCATCTACGCGGCGGGGCCGCTGCTGCGCGGCTATGCCAACAGCTTCGGCGCCTACGGCTGGCACGCGGTGCCGGCCTGCCATTTCGACTGGAGCCTGTTCCACGCCAACGGGCAGGCGGTCAAGGCCGACTATGCCGCCGCGCGCTGGGACACCCAGGCCTTCGCCGCGCGCTTCGCGCAGGCGCGCGCGCAGCTCGATCACCTCGGCAAGCCGGCGCGCACGCTGGCGCCCGGCGCCTACCGCGCCTACCTGGCGCCGGCGGCGCTGGACGAAGTGGCCGGCATGCTGGGCTGGGGCGCCTTTTCGGCGCGCGGGCTGGCCGACAAGGAAAGCCCGTTGCAGCGTCTCTACGACGGCGGCGCGCGCCTGAGCCCGCTCGTGCAGCTGGACGAGACGGCCAGCGGCGCGCTGGCGCCGGCCTTCGGCCCGCAGGGCCTGCCGCGCGCCGACGTGGCCCTGGTGCGCGACGGCGCGGCGGCGGGCCGGCTGGTCTATCCGCGCAGCGCGCGCGAGTACGGCCTGCAGGCCAACTGCGCCGACGCCGACGAGTCGCCGCAGTCGCTGGCCATGGCCGGCGGCACGCTGGCGCAGGCGGACGTGCTGTCCGCGCTGGGCACCGGGCTCTACATCGGCAACCTGTGGTACCTGAACTGGTCGGATGCGCCGGCGGCGCGCCTGACCGGCATGACGCGCTTCGCCACCTTCTGGGTGGAAGACGGGCGCATCCAGGGCCCGGTCGGCACCATGCGCTTCGACGACAGCCTCTACGATTTCCTCGGCACGCACCTGGAGGCGCTGACGCGCGAGCAGGACCTGCGGGTGTCGAGCAGCACCTATGGCGAGCGGCAGACGCAGTCCGCGCTGCTGCCAGGGGCGCTGACCAGCCGGCTGGTGCTGACGCTGTAGCAGGAAGGGGAGACCCCGACCGTCACCGGGGCCGGGCCGGTGCGGACCGCCCCGGCCCGGCTCAACGGCTCAACGGCTCAACGGCTCAACGGCTCATCGGCTCAACGGCTCAACGGCGCATCCGCCCGGCAGATCAGACCGGCTCGCGTGCCGCGTCCTTCAGGTATTCGATCAGCGTTTCCGCGAACTGCGGCAGCTCGCGTCCCGGGCGCCGCACCAGGCGCAGCTCGCGCCGGGCCCATTCGTCCTCGAGCGGGATGAAGCGCAGCACCTTGCGGCTGGCGTAGCGGCGCGCGCAGCTGTTGGGCACGATGGCGATGCCGGCGCCGGCCTCGACCATGCGGCACACGGCGTCGAAGCTGCCCACCTGGATGCGCAGGCTGATGCGCTTGCCCATGCCGGCCGCGATGCGGTCGAGGAAGGACTGGATGGCGCTGAACTGGTTCAGGCCGACGAAGCGGCAGGTATCGAGCAGGTCGGCGAAATGCAGGCGCTTGAACTGCGGCAGCGGGTGGTTGACCGGGGCGATGACGATCAGCTCGTCGCTGCACAGCTGCATCGCGTCGAGGTCGTCGGTGGCCACTTCGCCGGCCACGATGCCGAGGTCGGCGGCGCCCGCGCCGATGGCCGAGACGATCTCGGCCGACAGGTGTTCTTCCAGCTCCACGTCCACGTCCGGGTTCTCGGACAGGAAGCGCGACAGCGCCGTGGCCAGGAAGGAGTTGGTGGCCGTGGTATTGGCCAGCAGGCGCACCCGGCCCTTGACGCCCTTGGCATAGGGGCTCAGGTCCGAATGCAGGCATTCGAGCTCGCGGAATACTTCGCGCGCATGGCGCAGCAGCGCCTCGCCCGCGGGGGTCAGGCGCACGCCCTTGACCTGGCGGATCAGCAACTGGGTCTGGAAGGCCTCTTCGAGCTGCTTGATGCGCGTGCTGGCGGCGGGCAGCGACAGGAAGCTGCGTTCCGCGGCGCGGGTCAGGTTCTCGGTTTCACCGACATTGAGGAACAGGCGCAGGTCGGTCAGATCGTAATGCATGCGTTTCGTCGGGCCAAAGGCCGCTTTTGTGAATGGTGAATTCCCATGTCTCCGCCGCCAATTTATCGTATCTGGCGGTTCAATAGAACAATGCAAAGACAATGCGGCGTCGCCGGGGCAGCAAGGCGGGCGATAGCCGGACAAGGAGACACGGCATGACAAGTGGCACGGGCGGCGCGCGGCGCCGGGGGCGCCTGCGGCTGGCCAGGGCCCTGGGCCTGGCGGCCGGGGTGGCGGCAACGGCGTTCTGCATGGCGGGCGCGGGTGTGGCCCGGGCCGCCTATCCCGACCGGCCGATCCGCCTGATCGTGCCGGCCGCGGCCGGCGGCACCACCGACATCGCCGCGCGCCTGGTCGGCAAGCGCATGGCTGACCTGCTCGGCCAGCCGGTGGTGGTGGACAACCGCGCCGGCGGCGCCGGCATCATCGGCTCGCAGGCGCTCAAGCAGGCGCCGGCCGACGGTTACACGCTGATGATGGGCAATATCGGTCCCAATGCCATCAACTACGCGCTGTACCGCCAGTTGCCGTACAAGCCGGAAGACTTCGTGCCGATCACCCTGGTGGTGTCGGTGCCCAACGTGCTGGTGGTCAATCCCAAGGTGCCGGCGCACAACGTGGCCGAACTGGTGGCGCTGGCCAAGGCCAGCCCGGGCCGGCTCTCCTTCGGCTCCTCGGGCACCGGCCAGTCGGTGCACCTGTCGGGCGAGCTGTTCAAGAAGCGCGCCGGCATCGACATCATCCACGTGCCCTACAAGGGCGCCGCCCCGGCCGTGGCCGACCTGGTGGCGGGGCAGGTGACCATGATGGTCGACAACCTGCCCAGTTCGCTGCCGCAGATCCAGGCCGGCAAGCTGCGCGCGCTGGCCGTGACCAGCGCCGCGCGCCTGCCCGAGCTGGCCGAGGTGCCGACCATGAAGGAAGCCGGCTTCGACGACTTCCAGGTCACCGCCTGGTTCGGCCTGGTGGCGCGAGCCGGCACGCCCCCGGCGGTGATCGCGCAGCTGTACAAGGCCGCCGCCGCGGCGCTGGCCGACCCCGAGGTGAAGGCGCGCCTGGCCGACCTGGGCGGCCAGGCCGGCGGCGACACGCCCGAACACTTCGGCCGCTTCATCGACCAGGAGCGGCAGCGCTGGGCGCGCGTGGTCAAGGACACCGGCATTCCGCTGCAGTGACGGGCGGCCAGCGCATGGAGACGGCATGATCGACAAGACAGTGGATTCCCTGGACACCGCGGTGGCCGGGATCTCCGACGGCGCCACGGTGCTGGTCAGCGGCTTCGGCGGCTCGGGTATTCCCGGCGCGCTGCTCGACGCGCTGCTGGCCCAGGGCGCGCGTGAACTCACCATCGTCAACAACAACGCCGGCAACGGCGACACCGGCATCGCCGCGCTGATCCGCGCCGGCCGCGTGCGCAAGGTGATCTGCTCGCACCCGCGCTCGAACAATGCCGAGGCCTTCATCGAGGCCTACCGCGCCGGCAAGGTGGCGCTGGAGTGCGTGCCGCAGGGCACGCTGGTGGAGCGCATGCGCGCCGCCGGCGCCGGCCTGGGCCCCTTCTTCACGCCCACGGCCTACGGCACGGCGCTGGCCGAAGGCAAGGAAAGCCGCGTCATCGACGGCGTCGGCTACGTGCTGGAGCAGCCGCTGGGCGCTGACTTCGCCCTGGTCAAGGCGCACCGCGCCGACCGCTGGGGCAACCTGACCTACCGCTACGCGGGCCGCAATTTCGGCCCGGTGATGTGCACCGCCGCGCGCCATACCATCGTGCAGGTCGACGAGATCGTGCCGCTCGGCGAGATGCCGCCGCAGCAGGTGATGACGCCGGGCATCTTCGTGCAGGCCGTGGTGCTGGCCGCCTCGGGAGCTTGCCATGCCGCATGACGCCAAGCCGGACCTGTCCCGCCTGCCGCGCCTGAGCCGCGCCGCCATGGCTCGCCTCGTCGCCCACGATATTCCCGACGGCAGCGTCGTCAACCTCGGCATCGGCATGCCCACGCTGGTGTCGGACCAGCTTCCCGCCGACCGCGAGATCGTGCTGCACAGCGAGAACGGCATCCTCGGCATGGGCGCGGTGATCCGCGCGGGCGCGACCGACCCGGACCTGATCAATGCCAGCAAGGAGCCGATCGGCCTGCTGCCAGGCGCCTCGATCTCGGACCACGCGCTCTCCTTCACCATGATGCGTGGCGGCCACATCGACATCACGGTGCTGGGCGGCTTCCAGGTGTCCGCCAGCGGCGACCTGGCCAACTGGTCGACCGGCGAGCCCGATGCGATTCCCGCCGTGGGCGGTGCCATGGACCTGGTGGTGGGCGCCGCGCGCCTGTTCGTCATGATGGAGCACGTGACGCGCGACGGGCAGCCCAAGCTGGTCGAGCGCTGCAGCTACCCGCTGACCGGCCTCGGCGTGGTCGACCGCATCTATACCGACCTGGCCGTGATCGACGTCCGGCCCGGCGGCGGGCTGCTGGTGACCGGCCTGGCCGAAGGCGTGCCGTTCGCCGCGGTACAGGCGCTGAGCGCCGCGCCGCTGGCGCTGGCCGACGATTGCCGCGTGCTGCGGGCGCTTGCCTGAGCGGCCCGCGGCATCCAGTGGAAAGACGATGCCCGCGTGGAGCCGGCATCGGCAAGACAAGCAGGTCAGCGCGCGGCGGCAGCGCCGCGCAACCGGACCCGAACCCGTGTATTCGACAGGAGTGGAAGCAATGAGTGGACTGATGGCAGGCAAGGTGGCGCTGGTGACCGGCGCGGGCGGTGGCATCGGGCGCGGCATCGCGCTGGAACTGGCGGCGGCCGGCGCCAAGGTGGTGGTCAACGACCTGGGCGTGTCGCTGACCGGCGAGGGCGGCGACAAGGGCCCCGCCGAACGCGTGGTCGAGGAGATCCGCGCCGCTGGCGGCGAGGCCGTGGCCAATACCGACAGCGTGTCGAGCTGGAACGGCGCCAACGCCATCGTGCAGTGCGCGCTCGACAACTTCGGCCGCATCGATGCCGTGGTCAACAACGCCGGCAACCTGCGCGACCGCATGTTCTTCAAGATGAACGAGGAAGAGTGGCGCGCCGTGATCGACGTGCACCTGAACGGCACCTTCTTCGTCAGCCGTGCCGCCGCCAACTACTTCAAGGACCAGGAGAGCGGCGCCTACGTGCACATGACCTCGACCTCGGGCCTGATCGGCAACCTGGGCCAGGCCAACTACTCGGCGGCCAAGCTGGGCATCGCCGCGCTGTCGAAGTCGATCGCGCTGGACATGGCGCGCTTCAACGTGCGTTCGAACTGCATCGCGCCGTTCGCCTGGAGCCGCATGACCAGCTCGATCCCGTCGGAGACGCCGGAAGAGAAGGCGCGCGTGGCCAAGCTGCAGAAGATGGAAGCCGGCAAGGTGGCGCCGATGGCGGTGTTCCTGGCCAGCGACGCCGCGCGCGAGGTCAATGCGCAGATCTTCGCCGTGCGCGCCAACGAGATCATGCTGATGAGCCAGCCGCGCCCGGTGCGCTCGGTGCACCTGTCGGAAGGCTGGACCCCGGAGTCGATCGCCGAGATCGCGCTGCCGGCGATGCGCAACAGCTTCTTCAAGCTGGAGCGCTCGCCCGACGTGATCAACTGGGACCCGATCTGAGATGGCGCTCGACTACGCCCGCATCAAGCACTGGGCCTTCCCCGAGATCCGCCAGAGCTACGCCGCGAAGGACTCCATCTTCTACGCGCTGGGCCTGGGGCTGGGGGAGGACCCGGTCGACGCGCGCCAGCTCCGCTATGTGTACGAGGACGGCCTCAAGGCCTTCCCCACGCAGGCCGTGGTGCTGGCCTATCCCGGCTTCTGGATGCAGAACCCCGAGACCGGCATCGACTGGGTCAAGGTGGTGCACGGCGAGCAGCGCCTGCGCCTGCACCGGCCGCTGCCGGCGGCCGGCACCGTGCGCGCGCGCGCCCATGTCTCGCACGTGATCGACAAGGGCGCCGGCAAGGGCGCGCTGGTGATCACCGAGCGCACGCTGGTCGATGACGCCACCGGCGAGGCCCTGGCCACGCTGGCGCAGACCACGTTCTGCCGCGCCGACGGCGGCTTCGGCCAGGGCGATGCCCCGCCCGAGCCGCTGCCGGCCGTGCCGGAGCGCGCGCCGGACGCCGTGCGCGAGATCGCCATCCTGCCGCAGGCGGCGCTGCTGTATCGCCTGAACGCCGATCCCAACCCGCTCCATGCCGACCCGGCGGTGGCGCGCGCGGCCGGCTTCGAGCGCCCCATCCTGCATGGGCTGTGTACCTATGGCGTGGCCGCGCGGGCGCTGCTCGACGCCTTTGCCGGCGGCGACGGCGACCGCCTGGCCGAGCTGAACGTGCGCTTCTCGCGTCCGGTCTTTCCCGGCGAAACGCTGCAGGTGCGCATGTGGCGCGAGGCCGATGGCCGTGTGCGGTTCGACGCCCGCATCCCCGCGCGCGACGTGACTGTGCTCAGCCATGGCGTGGCGGAGTTGCGTCCATGAGCGCGGCCGACGGCAAGACTGCAGCGGCTGCGCCGTCCGCTGCCCCGTCCGCCGCTCCATCGACGGCGCGCGCGCTCGACGGCGTGCGCGTGCTCGACCTGTCGCGCATCCTGGCCGGCCCGTGGTGCGCGCAGAACCTGGCCGACCTCGGCGCCGAGGTGATCAAGGTGGAGCGCCCGCGCGTGGGCGACGACACCCGCTCCTGGGGCCCGCCCTGGCTGCCGGACGGCGAAGGCAATCCCTCCGGGGACGCCACCTACTACGCCGGCGCCAACCGCGGCAAGCGCTCGCTCACGCTGGACATCGCCAGCGCCGAGGGCCAGGCCATCGTGCGCGAACTCGCGGCGCGCTCGCACATCGTGCTGGAGAACTACAAGGTCGGCGACCTGAAGCGCTACGGGCTGGACTTCGACAGCCTCAAGGCCATCAATCCCGCCCTGGTCTACTGCTCGATCACCGGCTACGGGCAGCAGGGCCCGAGCGCGCACAAGCCCGGCTACGACTTCATCTTCCAGGGCCTGGGCGGGCTGATGAGCATCACCGGCGAGCGCGACGACCTGCCCGGCGGCGGCCCGCAGAAGGTCGGCGTGGCCGTGGTCGACATCTTCACCGGCATGTATGCCACGGTGGCGGTGCTGGGCGCGCTGCGGCATGCCGAGCGCACCGGCGAAGGCCAGCATCTCGACATCGCCCTGCTCGACGCGGCGGTCGCGGTGGGCGCCACGCCCATCATCGGCCAGCGCATCACCGGCAAGGTGCCCGGGCGCTTCGGCAATGCCCACGCCAATATGGTGCCCTACCACGTGTTCGCCACCGCCGACGGCTACATGATCGTGGCCGCCGGCAACGACGGGCAATGGCAGGCCTACTGCCGCGGCGTCGACCGGCCCGACCTGGCCGCCGACGAGCGCTTCCGCAGCGGCCCCGGCCGCCTGGTCAACCGCGACGCGCTGGTCCCCCTGCTGGAGGCCCATATGCGTACCCAACCCACCGCCTTCTGGGTGGAGGCGCTGGAGCGCGAGGGCATCCCGTGCGGGCCGATCAACGACTACGCGCAGGTGCTCGAAGACCCGCAGGTACGCCACCGCGAACTGCAGGTCGACCTGACGCGCAGCGACGGCGGCCTGTGCCCGACGGTCAAGAGCCCGCTGCGGCTGTCGGCCACGCCGGTGCGCTACGACGCGCCGCCGCCGCGCCTGGGCGAGCACACCGAGGCGGTACTGTCCGGCGTGCTGGGCAAGAGCCCGGAAGAGATCGCCGCGCTGCGCGAGCGTGGTGTGATCTGAGCGGAAGGCCGGCGCTGGAGGACGGTGGTCCGCGCCAGCGCCGGCCGTCCGCCGGGCCCCGGCCATGCGGAAGCTTGGCGGCCCCGAAGCCGAATTTTCGCACTCCTGTTTCCTCTCCCTCTCCCTAACATCGTGCCCAGCGCGGGCTTGCGCCGCGCGAGGATCCGCCTCGCGCGCGACACCGCGCGATACAAGGAGCACAAATGGATCGAAGAGCTTTTCTGGTGGCGGGCGGCCTGGCTCCGCTGGTGCTCGGCGGCTGCGTCACCTCGTCCCTTTACCAGGAAATCGAGCGTCCGGAGTATGAGAGCTACCGGGAGACCATCAGCCAGATCCTGGTCTCGCGCGATGGCAAGGCCATCGTCATCCTGGGCGACAAGTACCACTACATCTTCGACGCCGACAGCGATCTGCTGGCCGCCATCTCGTCCGATCTCCATCCGCGCCTGAAGGCGCGTTTCGGCCGTTTTGACGTGGACACGGAAGGCAAGATCCGCGGCAGCCTGTACCTGGGGCTGGACGACGCTGTGAGCGACGAAGCGCGCAGCCAGGCCGCCGCGCTCGGTTTCAAGGCCGGGGGGCAGGGCGACAAGCCGTCGCTCACGCGTGCCTACCACTTGAGCGGCACGCGCTATTCCGCGGCGAAGTTCGAGCTGCCCGGCGAGGCCAAGCAGCTCAACCAGGCCTACGAGGTCCACGTGAGTGCGGCGAAGTCCATCGGCGCCAAGAAGGCCCTGGTACTGCTGACCCCGGTCACGGTGGCGGCGGACGGCGTGCTGTCCCTGCTTTCGATTCCGCTGATACCGGTCGTCATCGGGTTGCTTGGCAGCAGAACCTGGCCCTGACACCGCCCGGCGTGCTGCTGCCGCCCGCATTCCCGCTCAAGCCGGCTCCAACTGCGTCAGCGCGGCCATGCGCACCGCGGCATTGGCCGCCCCGTAGCCGCGGTAGCCGTCGCGCTGCACGATCTCGAAGAAGAAGCGCTGCTGGAAGGGCGCCGTATAGGCGTGCAGGAAGTCGCCGTGCGCGTCGCGGTCGTAGAGCATGCCCAGGCGCTGCAGCCGTGCCAGCAGCGTGTCGTCGAGCGCGAGCCGGGCGGCCACGTCGTCGTAGTAGTTGGCGGGCACCGGCAGCATGCCGGCGCGCCGGCGGTCGATGGCCTGCACCGTGCCCTCGATCCCCGTGGAGCGGAAGGCGATGTGATGGACGCCCGCGCCGGCGTGGGCCTGCACGCAGCGCCCGGTGGTGGTCAGGCCGCTGTCGGACACATTGAGGGGGATACGCACCCGCCCGTCCGCGCTGACCATGGCGCGGCTGCGCACGAGACCGTAGGGGTCGGCGATTTCGTGCAGCGCCTCGGCCTGCATGCCGAACACTGTGCGGTAGAACAGCACGAAGCTGTCGAAGCGATGGGCCGGCAGCGCCTGCGCCAGGTGGTCGACGCCGGCCAGGCCGGCATGTCCGCTGTCCGCGTTGGCAGTGTCCGCCACAGGGACGGCGCCCGTACGGGTCCAGTCCGCCAGCGCGAAATCGCTTTCGTAGATGCTGCGCTCGTCGCCATGGTCGTCGATCAGGTGGAACAGCATGCCGTCGGGCGCGCGCAGCGCCGGGATGGTGCGCTCGCCGGGCCCGGTGGGCTCGCGCCACTCCGGGCAGCGCAGCGCGCGGGCGCGCGCCATGGCGCGGCCGGCGTCGTCGACCTTGAGGCCGATCGCGCATACCGAGGGGCCGTGCTGGGCGAAATGCCCGGCGGCGGCGGTATCTGGCTCGGCGTTCAGGATCAGGTTGACGTCGCCTTGCCGGTACAGCTCGACCGCCTTGCTGCGATGCCGGCCCGCATGGGCGAAGCCCAGCGCCTGCAGCCGTTGCGCCAGCGCCTGGCCGGCGGCGGCATCGACGGCGAATTCGAGGAAGTCGACGCCGGCCAGCGCGGGCGGCGCGGGCAGCGCGGCGCCGCCCGCCTCGGATTCCAGCCAGATCAGCGAGCGCAGCCCGTCCTCGGCGGTCAGCCGTGCCGGGGCGGCGCGGAAGCCGTCGTTGAAGACCTCCAGCGAGAGCGGCCCGGCATAGCCGGCGCGCAGCACGGCGTTGGTGAAAGCGGTCACCGGCAGTTCGCCCTGGCCGGGAAAGTTGCGGTAGTGGCGGCTCCACGACAGCACGTCCATCGACAGGCGCGGCGCATCGGCGAGCTGGACGAAGAAGAGCTTGTCGGCCGGTACCGCGTCGAGACCGTCGAGGGTGTCGCCGAGCGCGAGCGTATGGAAGCTGTCCAGCACCAGCCCCAGCGCCGGATGGTCGGCCTGCCGCACGATCTGCCAGGCCTCGCGCCAGCGGCGCGTGTGACGGCCCCAGGCGAGTGCCTCGAAGCCCACGCGCAGGCCGCGCCGGGCGGCGGCCTCGGCCATCCGGCGCAGGTCGTCGGCAGCGCGCGCAGGATCGTCACTGGCGGCCTCCTGCACATTGCTGCACACCAGCACCATGCCGGCGCCGAGCTGCTCCATGACGTCGAACTTGCGCTCGGCGCGCGCCAGGTTGCGCGCGAACTGCTCGCGCGGCATGGCCTCGAAGTCGCGCAGCGGCTGGTAGAGGAAGACCTGCAGGCCCAGCCCGGCCGCGATCCCGCGCACTTCGGCCGGGGAGCCGCCGAAGTGCAGCAGGTCGTTCTCGAAGATCTCCACGCCATCGAAGCCGGCGGCCGCGGCGGCCTCCAGCTTTTCCGGCAGCGTGCCGGAGAGGGAAACGGTGGCGATGGATTTGGGCAGGGGGCGGGATGCGGTGGTCATGGCGGTCAGCTGGGGAAACAGGGGTGGCAGGTTCAGCAGGGGCGGCAGGTTCAGCAGGGGCGGCAGGTTCAGCAGGGGCGGCAGGGGCAGCGAAGGGGGTCAACAAAGGCTGGGTCACGCGCCGAAGATTAGGAAACATCCCTGCGGCCAACAATCACCATTCGCGCCTTGGCGTGCGACAATCGCTCGTTAATGAGCGGCATTCGCTCTTTACCAGGGTTAACCACATGGACAAGGAACCGTTGAACCGGCGCGACTGGATCGCCGGGCTGGAGAAGGGGCTTGCCATCCTCGAAGCCTTCGACAACGACCATCCGCGCCTCACGCCCACGCAGGCGGCGCAGCTCACCGGCCTCACGCGCACGGCCGCGCGGCGCTACCTGCTGACGCTGGAGCACCTGGGCTACACCACCAGCGACGGCACGCTGTTCAGCCTGACGCCGCGCGTGCTCAAGGTGGGCTGGTCCTATTTCGATTCGGCGCGCCTGCCACGCACGGTGCAGCCCTTCCTGCAGCAGATCACCGCGCAGCTCGGCGAGGCCGCCTACCTGAGCGTGCTCGATGGCTGGGAGCTGGTCTTCATCGCCCGCACCAGCGCCAGCCGTGTGATGAGCACCGGTTTCGTGCTGGGCGCGCGGGTGCCGGCGCCGCTCGGCTCGGCCGGCGTGATGATGCTGGCCTCGCGGCCGGAGGAAGCGGTGCGCGAGTGGCTGGAGAGCTGCGTGCTCGCCCCCTACACGCCTTACACCATCATGCAGAGCGACCGTCTGCTGGAGGAGATCCGCAAGGCTGGCCAGCGGGGCTATGCCATGCTGGAGCAGCAGTTGCAGACCGGCGTGCGCGGCATCGCGGTGCCGCTGCGGGATCGCCACGGCAAGGTGATCGCCGCGCTGTCGGTCAATATGCCGATCGGGGACGAGACCGCCGAGCAGGCGCTGGAGCGCGTGCTGCAGGTGATGCAGGACACGGCGCTGCTGATCATGCGGGTACTCTAGCCGGGGCCACCGGTCCGCCGCGCCGGGCCCCCTCCGGGGGCGCGGCGGCATCCGTCTATTTTCCGTTGATTCCCGGCGACTTCCCCTCTTGCGCGGCCACGCCCGCGAGCTGCGCCAGCGCGGCGATCGCCAGGCCGTAGCCCTGGACTCCCAGCCCCGCCATCACGGCCCGCGCTACCGGGGAGACCCAGGAGTGGTGGCGGAAGGCCTCGCGGGCGTGCACATTGCTGATGTGGTACTCGATCACCGGCAGCGCGGTGCCGCGGATGGCATCGTGCAGGGCGATCGACGTATGCGTGAACGCGCCGGCATTGAGCACGACCCCGATCCCTTCGCCTTGCGCGTACAAGCGGCCCGCTTCGTGGATCCAGTCGATCAGCACGCCTTCGTGGTTGCTCTGCCGGCACGCTGCGCGCAGGCCGAAGCGTTGCGCGGCATCCTGGCAGATGCGCTCGACGTCGGCCAGCGACTCGCTGCCATATACCGCCGGCTCGCGCGAGCCGAGCAGGTTGAGGTTGGGACCGTTCAGCACCAGCACCGATGGCATGGCATCTCCTGATTCAGATGAAACGACGATAGAAGGTGCGGCGCGCCGTCAGAACTTGTGGCGCATGCCTGCCATCACGCCCAGGCGGGTGCCGTTGCCATAGGTATTGCCGCTGTTGGCGAAGGCCGGCGCGCTGTTGAGGGCGATCCACTGGCCCTGCAGGTTGGTGTAGTCCACTTCCAGGTAGACGTCGGTGCGCTTGCTGAAGCTGTACATCAGCATGCCGGCGGTGGTGAGCCGCTTGCCGCCCTGGCCAGCATGGCGCAGCCAGTCGTACTGCACGGTGCCGATCAGGGCCAGCGCATCGTTCAGGTTGTAGCGCGCGCCGGCGTAGGCGGCCTGGTTGCGGTAGTCGGCCACGTCGAGCCGGTTGTTGGTGTAGCCCAGGTAGTACTGCGCGCGCGCGGCCTTCCAGGTGCCGCCCAGGCCCCACACGGTCTGCTTGCTGGCCAGCGCGGCCGGCACCGCGCCGAAGTAGGCGCTGGTGACGTTCTGCGTCTGCTGGTAGACCGCGCCCACCTCGAAGGGGCCGGAGCCGTAGACCAGCGAGCCGGCCGCGGCCGAGCCGGTCTTCAGGCTGCCCGGCACCTCGCCGAAGGTATAGGCCGCCGCCGCCTGCAGCCCGCCGAAGGACTTGATGTACTTGATGGTGTTGTCGTAGCGCAGGCCGGTGTAGTTGCCGCCCTGGTAGCCGACGATGGAGTTGTTGGCGAAGGCCATGGCCTCGTAGGAGGACAGCACCTCGTGCGCCAGCGTGTACTGGCGGCCCAGCGCCAGCTTGCCGTAGCCGCCCTCCAGGCCGACCGCCGCGGTGCGGCCGAACAGGCGGCCGCCCTGCTGGCTGCCGCCGGTGTCGGGGAAGAAGCCGGATTCGAGGATGAACCAGGCCTTGGTGCCGCCGCCGAGGTCTTCGCTGCCGCGCACGCCCCAGCGGCTGCCGGTCAGCGCGCCGTCGCCGAGCTGGGTGCGGCTGTTGCCGGCGGCGTCCTCGTGGGTGCTGTAGCGGACAGCCGTGTCGATCAGGCCGTAGAGGGTCACGCCGCCGGCAGTCTGGGCGGCCGCGGGCACGCTGCCCGCGCCCAGCGCGAGCAGCGCCATCATCGTCTTCTTCATGCTTGGTGTCTCGGAGTCTTGTGGTGTGATCGGTGGGGCGGTGGTGCGGGGCGTCAGGCGGCGCCGGCCACCTTGCGCGGGGCGAGGATGAACAGCCAGGCCAGCGCGATGAAGTAGGCGCAGGGGATCATGGTGAAGAGCACCGTGTAGTTGTCGTGCGTGGCGGTGAGCACGTAGCCGACCAGCTGGGTCATGAACATGCCGCCGATGGCGCCGATCATGCCGCCGAAGCCGAACACCGAGCTGATCACGTGCTTGGGCGTGTAATCCATCACCAGGCTCCAGATATTGGCGGTCCAGGCCTGGTGAGCGCCGATCGCGACCGAGATC
The DNA here is from genome assembly GCF_001854285.1 of Cupriavidus sp. USMAHM13. Lineage (NCBI taxonomy): Bacteria > Pseudomonadati > Pseudomonadota > Betaproteobacteria > Burkholderiales > Burkholderiaceae > Cupriavidus > Cupriavidus sp. USMAHM13. The sequence continues at coordinate 70,042 of NZ_CP017752.1, read as the reverse complement.
GCGGCCACCGCCATCCACAGGCTGCTGGCGCCGGCGGCCATGACGATGGAAGTGATGCACAGGGCGAAGGCCAGCATCGACAGCAGGCGTGCGCGCACCGCCGGCATGCCGCGGGCGATCAGCCAGGAGGAGAGCGCGCCGCCGCCGACGCTGCCGATGTCGGCGCACAGGTAGATGACGATCAGCGGGATGCCCATCTGGGTGACGCTGATGCCGAGGTGGTACTGCTGGTTGAGGAAGGGCGGCAGCCAGTACAGGTAGAACCAGAACACCGGCGCGGTGATGGCGTAGGCCAGCGCGAAGGCCCAGGTGCCGCGCATGCGCAGGATGCGCGAGTAGGGAATGCGCTGCGGGGCGGGCTCGATGTCGCGCGTGACGTGGGCCAGCTCGGCCTGGCTGACCGTGGGGTGCTCGTCGGGGTTGTGGTAGCGCACCAGCCACAGCACCAGCCACAGGGCGCCGAAGGAGGCGATGACGAGGAAGGCGGCCTGCCAGCCCCACGCCTCCAGGATCAGCGGCAGCATCAGCGGCGTCAGCATGGCGCCGACATTGGTGCCGGCGTTGAAGATGCCAGTGGCGATGGCGCGCTCACCCGCCGGGAACCACAGGCGCGTGGTCTTGACGCAGGCCGGGTAATTGGCTGCCTCGGACAGGCCGAGGAAGAAGCGGCAGATCATGAAGCCCACCGCGGAGGCCGCGAAGGCATGCGCGCCGCAGGCGATGCTCCACAGCAGCACCGCCAGCGCGAAGGCCCGCTTGACGCCGACCATGTCGATGAAGCGGCCTTGCAGCGCGAAGCCGATGGCATAGCCGACCTGGAACCAGAAGTTGATGTTGGCGTAGTCCTGCGCGGTCCAGGCCATGGCCTTGGCCAGAACCGGCTGCAGCACGCCCAGCGCGGCGCGGTCGATGTAGTTCAGCGTGGTCGCGAAGAACACCAGGGCGAGCATGCCCCAGCGCACCTTGCCGGCGGCGAAGGCCGCGCGGATCTTGCCGCCGAGCGAGGCGCCCGGGGTGGCCGCCATGGGCAGCTCCTTGTGTGTCGTGGTCATTCGATTGTCTCCACCAGTAGATGAGAATGGCTGGCCGGCGTGCCTTTGTCACGTGCGCATGGCAACGCTCGGCGGGGTTTCTTGGGGGCGATTGGGGCGATTGGGGCGATTGGGGGGGCGGGGGCGCCCTCAATAGCGGATGCGGGACACCGCGCGCAGCGCGTCGGGCGTGGCGGTACCGAATCCGAAGAACTCCAGGTAGGCCGGGATCATCTCGAACAGCATGTCGGTGCCGACCTGGACGGTGCAGCCGCGCGCCAGGGCGGCGGCCAGGAACGGGGTGACCTCGGCGCGCATCACGACCTCGCCGACGATCGCCGCCGGTGCGATGCGCGTGACGTCGAAGGGCAGCGGATCGTCGGCGCGCATGCCGAGCGGAGTGGCGTTGACGATGATGTCGAAGCCGTGCGGATCGCCGCAGCCGGTGCGCACGGCCAGGCCCGGATAGTGCTCGGTGAGGCGCAGGCCAAGCGCCTCGGCGACGGCCGGGCGTGTATCGGACAGGGCCAGTTCGGTCACGCCCTCGGCGGCCAGCGAAGCAGCGATGGCGCTGCCCACGCCGCCGCAGCCCGAGATGATGGCGCGCGCGCCGGCGAGCCGGGCGCCCTTGCGGCGCAGGCCGCGCACGAAGCCGGCGCCGTCGAACTGGTCGCCCAGCAGGGTGCCGTCGGCGCGCCGCAGCACGGCATTGCAGGCGCCCGCGATGCGCGCGGTCGGGGTCAGCTCGTCGACCAGTTCGACCGTGGCCACCTTGTGCGGCATGGTGACCAGCGCGCCGCGCAGGTTGCTGAGCCGGAACAGCGCGCGGAACACGTCCGGGTAGTCATCCGGCCGCACCCCCAGCGGGACCACCACGGCGTCGATGCCCTGCTGTTCGAACCAGGGGTTGTAGATCATCGGCGCCTTGAAGGACTCGGTGGGATAGCCGAGATGCGCGATGACGGTGGTCTTGCCATTGATCATGATGTGCGGGAATCCGGAAGCGGCGTGCCGGCTGCTGTCGAGGTGCCGGCCGCGGGTTGGGTTGCGACGACCGGAGATTAGTGGCCGGCCGCGGGTCAGCCAAGCAACTCAAGGGGCACATTGCGCGATCATCGTACGAAGATGCGCGATGATGATTCGCAGTACGGGTTTCCACGAGGTGGGCCGGATGGCCTCGCCGCGGCGGCAGGGCAGACGCGCGTTGCTAAGATGCGGAGCGTCGCCGCCCGCCACGGGCGAACCCCGCCATCCCCCCGACGCCACCGCACAGGAACCATGACGATGCACCCCGCACAGGCCGCTTCCGCGCGCGTCGACGCGCCCCAGCACTGGGACAACCCGCTCGGCATCCAGGGCTATGAATTCGTGGAGTTCGCCGCGCCCGATCCCGCCGCGCTGGGCCGCACGCTGGAGCGCTTCGGCTTTGCCGCGATCGCCCGCCACCGGCACAAGGCCGTGACCTTGTACCGCCAGGGCGAGATGAATTTCATCCTTGACGCCGAGCCCGGCTCGTTCGCGGCCCGCTATGCCGGCGAGTACGGCTTGTCGATCTGCGCGCTCGGCCTGCGCGTGGACGATGCCGCCGGCGCTTTCGCCCGCGCGCTGGATGCCGGCGCGTGGCCCTTCGAGGGCGGCGCGATCGGGCCGATGGAACTCAATATCCCCGCCATCCAGGGTATCGGCCAGTCGGTGCTGTACTTCATCGACCGCTGGCGCGGCAAGGAAGGGCAAGCGGGCGATGTCGGCGATATCTCGATCTACGACGTGGACTTCCGCTCCCTGCCGCGTCAGTCCCGCGCGCCGGGCGCGGGACTGACGCGCGTGGACCACCTGACCCAGGCGGTCGAGCCCGGGCACCTGGCGGAATGGCTGGAGTTCTATCGCAAGGTGCTGGGCTTCCGCGCAGTGGGCGCGGCCGACGGCACCGGCCCGGCACATGCCCTGGTCTCGCCCTGCGGCGGCATCCGCATCCCGCTCTATGAGAAGGGCACCGAGCGCCATGACCAGATGCGCGGCTACCTGTCCGAGCAGCACGGCGAAGGCATCCAGCACATCGCGCTGGCCACCGGCGACATCCTGGCCAGCGCGGCCGCGCTGGCGCAAGGCGGGGTCGAGTTCGTGCAGCCGCCGGCGGCCTACTACGATACCGTGGACGCGCGCCTGCCGGGCCATGGCCTCGACCTGGCGGCCTTGCGCCGCTACGGCATCCTGGCCGACGGCGCATCGCACGCGGACGGCAGCCCGGACCGCTTGCTGCAGGCCTTCGCCAGGCGCGAGGCCGGTGAGTTCTTTTTCGAGATCGTGCAGCGCGACGGACGCGCGCAAGGCTTCGGCGAGGGCAACCTGCCGGTGCTGGCGGCGCTGGCCGGGCGCTGAACGCAGCCAGCACCGGGCGGCGCGTGCGTCAGCCTGACACGGCCTGCATCACGCGGCGCAGGCCCGCCTTGCCTTCGAAGCCGATGCCCGGCAGGTCCGGCAGGGTGCCGTTGCCGTAGCGCCCGGTGGCCTCGCTGGGGACCTGGCGCAGCATCGCTGCATCCTCCACCGGCTGAACGAAGATGCTCCCGCCGTCTGGCGCTTCCGCCAGCGCGGGCGCAATGAAGTGGTGAAGGTCTAGGGCATGCTGTCGCGCATCGATGGCCGAACGATGGCGGCATCGTGCCCGGCTGGGCGCTGGTTGTCGCGCGGGTTGTCACGGCATCCTGATCCGCGTTGGCGAGCGTGTCGATGCCGCATCGCATCATCGCGCGCGCCGGGAACCTCATCGATCTTCGCGCGTCGCAGGCCGCGCGGGAAAGCGGGTTTCTCCCTATGTTCTCCTCATGCGACTTGCGAGAGTCTAGCTGCACGGATGCGCACAAACAGCTGTCCGCGCCGTGCAGGTGTACCGTCAGCGTGTGGTGCTAAATCGCGGAGGTGAACATGGAAGCCAGCAAAAAGGTAGTCCGCAATCGCCAAGTCGGGTTTGCCCTGTTGTTCTTGTGCGCCTTCTCGACTTACCTGAATGTCGGCCTGATCGCTGTGGGCCTGCTCAATATCTCCGATCTCGTGTGGGTGCCGTCCGAAGTGCTGGGCGCGATCGCACTGGTCACCGGGCTGGCGGGTGGTTTCTACCTGAGCCGCCGTTCGGTGAACCTGCATCTCCCTGCGATGGCTTGAGGCGCTGAAGCGCTGAGTCGGTAGGCGCTGAGTCAACGCCGCGCGGCGCGGGGCAGCAGCCCGGCACCGCGCGCCGCCGCCACGCACCGGCTTGCCGCGCCGCGGCCTGCGCCGGTGTGCGGCGAGGCCGGAGCCCCAGGCGGCGGCCCGTTCTTCCTGTCCTGTCCCTGCCTCTTCGCTTGTCCGCGGCCCTCGCGGGAGACGCCGGGCGTCTCTGCCCGGCTCGAGCGCTCTTGTCGCTGATCGCCTTACTTCTTGCCGCGCTGGCCTGACGCATCGCCGCCCGCGCCGTTGACCGGCTCGCGCGACGCCGCGGGTGCAGTCGCCTGCGCCACCGCATCGAGGATTTCCGCCGTGCGCATCAGCGCATCGCCACGCTTCGCGAGCCGGCCCATGGCGGCATCGAATGCCCCCGACAGCGTGGGGCCGCGCCCCAGCACGACTTCCACGCCGGTGACGAAGTCCGCGCGCCGCAGCAGCACCCATTCGATCTCGTAGCCCTGGTCGACGCGCCGGCTGACGCAGGTGGCGAACGCATCGTGCACCTCGGCCCAGAGCAGGCGCCGCTGGTCTTCGGCAGACCACCCCCAGAATGCCTCTGCCACTGATTCCATTGCCGGCTGTCGATCCTTGGGCAAGGCGCGCCGCCATCGCGGTGCGCAGAAGAAAAATGGCGGCGCCGGTGCGCCGCCAGATCCAGGTGGATACAGCGAGTCGGGTACCTCGCCGGCACGCGAAGTCAGGCGTGCTACGGCACAAATTTATGGGCAGGCCCGGCTTGGCGTTACCCGCCGATTGTGGGGAGCCTGAGGCGGGCATGCCGGCGCCCGGCGCACCTTGGCAGGGTTTTTGTCGCGCTGCGTCATGGCCGGCGCGAAGGGATGCATCACGACCCGCGGGTGGCAGCGCGCCGGGGAAGCCCGCGGCCTGCAGGACGGCGCGCCGGCCCGCATCTAGAAGACGTGCTTGACCCCGGCCATCGCGCCGAACTGCCTGGCGCCGGCAACAGGATTGGTGCCGGCCTGCCCGCTGTTGACGGAGAGCGCGAGATCGCCACCGTTGACGATATAGCCGAGCGTGCCGTAGGCGGCAGTGCGCTTGGTGAAGGCATAGGTGGCGCGGCTGGCGAACAGCCAGACCTTGTTCGGGCTGTGGTGGAAGCGCTGGTAGAAGGCTTCGGCTTCGAGCGTCAGCGCCGCGGTGACGGGATAGGCAGCGCCGCCGTAGAAGAGATCGCTGCGCGGCGCGGTGGGGCTTGCCTGGTTGTCGCGCCGCAGCCAGCCGCCGCCGATCTTGGCCTTGCCCAGCATCACGAAGCCGTTGACCGACAGGCGGTCATCGCGCAGCGCGCTGCGCGTGAGGCCGGCGAAGGCACCCGGGCCGCCGCGCAGCGAATCGTAGGCGACCGCGAGGCTCCAGGCCGCGGCGTCGTACTTCAGCATGGCCGACCACTCGCGGCAGGCGCGGGTATCGGCGGGATTCTCGCCCGCGCAGTTGGTGCCGGCCGGGCTCGGGCCGGCGTTCACGGTGTCGCGGCCGAAGCTGTAGGTCGCGCCCACCGTGAAGCTGCCGAAGGTGCCCTTGTAGGACACCGCGTTGTCGGCGCGCGTATTGGGAATGTAGCTGTCGATCGAGCCGGAACCGAAGATGTTGGGGCCGAGGATGTCGGGCTCCGCCATGGCCCAGAACAGCATGGTGTACTGGCGGCCCAGCGCCACCTGTCCCCAGCCGCCGGCGAGGCCGACCAGCGCCTGCCGGCCGAACAGGCGCCCGCCCTGGTTGGCCGTGCCGCTGTCCGCGGCGAAGCCCGATTCGAGCCAGAAGATGGCCTTGTTGCCGCCGCCGATGTCCTCGCTGCCGCGCAGTCCCCAGCGCGAGGGCACGGTGCCGGTGATGTTCGGCATCAGGGCGGCGCTGTCACGGTTTGCACCGATGCCGTTGACGTAGGCGATGCCGGTGTCGACGACGCCGTACAGGGTGACGCTGTCCTGCGCCTGCGCGAAGGCAGGCAGCGCGGCCGCGCAGGCGGCCGCGAGCATGGGGAACTTCATGGATGTCTCCTCTCGGTGGTGCTCGATCAGTCGAGCCGGGAATGACGTGGGTGGTGTGGGTGGCGGGGATGGCAGGGATGGCGGCTTTGACCGGGATGGCGTTCGCAGGCCTGCCGGCGGCCGATGGGCCGGGCGGGGCTACTGCACGTCCAGCAGGATCTTTCCCGCCAGGTCGCCGCGCTCCAGCGCGGCGTGGGCTTCGCCGGCCTGCGCCAGCGGCAGGCGCAAGGCGATCTGCGGCCGGATCCTGGTGCCGACCACCGGCCAGGCCCGCGCCAGCAGCCAGCGGGCGATTTCCGCCTTCTCGGCGTCCGGCAGCGGGCGCAGCAGGGAGCCTGTCACCACCGCCTCCTTGCGCATCAGTTCGCGCAGCGGCAAGGCGATATCGGCGTTGCCGCCCGGCGCCAGGTGCACCACGCGGCCGCGGCGTGCGAGGGCCGCCACGTTGCGGCGGCCGTAGTCCGGGCCCGCCATGTCCAGGATCACGTCGACACCGCGGCCGCCGGTCGCGGCCAGCACGGCCTGTTCGAAGGCGGTCTCGCGGTAGTTGAAGGCCTGCGCCGCGCCGAGCGCCTCGGCCATGGCGCATTTCGCGTCGCTGCCGCAGGTCGTGTAGACGCGATGGCCGAGCCAGCTCAGCAACTGGATCGCCAGCGTGCCGACGCCGCTGGTGCCGCCATGGATCAGCACGGACTCGCCGGGTGCCAGCCTGGCCACGTTGAAGAAGTTGTGCACGGTGGTGAAGAGCGCCTCGGGCAGGGCGGCCGCATCGCGCAGGGACATTGCCGCCGGCACCGGCAGCACCTGTCCGGCATCGGCCAGCGCGTATTGCGCATAGCCGCCGCCATCGACCAGGGCGCAGACTTCGTCACCGGCCGCCACGCCGGCCACCTGCGCGCCGGTGCGCACGACCACGCCGGAGACTTCCAGCCCGGGGACGGGACGATGGGACGGGTCCGGTCCGCGCCGGCGCTGGTTGATATCGTGGCGGTTCACGCCGGCGCAGGCCACGCGGATCAGCACCTCGCCGGGGCCGCACGCGGGCACCGGCAAGGTGGCGGGAAGCAGGACCTCGGGGCCGCCGGCGGCGCTGATCAGGATGCCGGTCTGCTGTGCCGGCACGGTATCGGGAAAAGGCATGGCTATCTCTTTGGCGGGAGTGGGTAAGGCAGGCGAAGGGGGGGGCGACATCGCCCGGCGTTAGGCCAGGCCGACGGGATCGGCCTGGCTGGCCGCGGCCCGGCCGCTGCGCGCCAGCAGCAGCACGAACACCGCCGCGACCGCCAGCACGCCCCCGTACAGGCGATAGAGTTGCGCCGGGGTCCAGCCGAAGGTCAGCATGTAACCGGTCCAGACCGGCACCAGCACCGATACCGCGCGCCCGAAGCCGAGCATCAGGCCGACCGCGGTGCCGCGCACGAAGGCCGGGTAGAGGGACGGGCTGACCGCGTAGAAGGCCGCCACGCCGCCACTGGCGCACAGCCCGACCAGCATCGACAGCGGTACCGCCACGTCGAGCTGCCGGAAGCAGGCGGCGTAGAGCGAGAAGACCGCCGCGCCGGCGAGCAGGATCAGGGCCGTGACCAGCAAGGGGGGCAAGCGAAGCGACAGCGCGGCGAACACCAGCGCACCCGCCACGCCGCCGATCATGATCAGCATGCCGACGTGCACGCCCAGCGCGGCATCGCCGCTGGCGTCGGCGATCAGCTTGGCGGTCCAGGTATTGGCGAAGTAGAAGGCGGCGATCAGGCCGGCGTAGCCCAGCCACAGGCAGGCGGTACGGCGCAGCATGGCCTGGCCGAAGATGGCGCGCAGGGCCGCGGCAACGGCCGGGCCGTCCCCCCTGCGTGCCGGCGCGGGCAGTTCGCGCGCCGGCGCATAGCCGAGCCAGGCGGCGATCCTGTTGTATTTTTCCAGGGCGCGGCGGGGGCGGCGCTCGATCAGGTATTCGACCGATTCCGGCAGCAGCGGAAACACGATCGCGGCCATGGCGAGGGTGAGCAGCCCGCCGCAGGCAAGCGGGCCGCGCCAGCCGAAGTGGGCCACCAACGGCGCGATGGCGCTGCCCGCCAGCGCGGAGCCCAGCGGCAGCCCGATGCCGTACAGGCCCATCACCACGCCGCGGCGCTTCTCCGAGCTGTATTCGGAGACCAGTACATTGATGCTGGCGATGACGCCACCGATGAACAGCCCGGCAAAGGCGCGGCACATGATCAGTTCGTCGAGCCGTTGCGCGCTGGCCGACAGCAGCATGCCGCCGCTGATCAGCAGCAGGCACAGCAGGATGTGCGCGCGCCGGCCGATGCGGTCGGCCAGCGGCGAGATCACCACCGCGCCGATCGCCATGCCGAGCACGCTGGCGCTGAGCAGGTAGCCGACCTCGACCGGGCCCAGCCCCCAGGCCTTCGCCAGATGGGGCATGACGAAGGGCATGACGATGATTTCGTAGCCGTCGATCATGGTCAGCATGATGCAGATGGCCACGACGGCGATCTGCGGCCATCGCATCGGACGGTCGTGGATGGCTTGGCGGATGTCCATGGTGTTGTCTCCTCGGATCCTCGGATCCTCGTTGTTCTCGGTGTTGTTGTTGTGCGTTCTTGTCGCGCGTCTTCGCGCGCTGGCGCCCGCCCCGTGGGGGCGAGCGCTTCCCCGCGCCGGTCGATCGCGTCGGCAGCCCGCTGGCGCGGACCTTCGGCTCGGGGGGGGCCGCCGCCTGCGGGCGGCAGGCTTATTCGGCGCGCACCGGGTTGCGCAGCACGCCCAGCTTGCTCACTTCGACCTCGACCACGTCGCCGTCCTTCATGAAGACCGGCGGATTGCGCTTGGCGCCGACGCCGCCCGGGGTGCCGGTGACGATCACGTCGCCGGGAGCGAGCGTGACGAAGCTGGAGCAGTAGGCGATCAGCGTGGGGATGGAGAAAATCAGCATGTCCGTGGTGGCGTGCTGCATGACCTGGCCGTTGAGGCGCGTCTCGAGCGTCAGCACCTCGTTCTCGCCGATCTCGTCGCGCGTGACCAGCGCCGGACCGAAGGCGCCGGTGGACTGGAAGTTCTTGCCGGGCCCCCATTGCGAGGTGTGCAACTGCCAGTCACGGATGCTGCCATCGTTGTAGCAGGCGAAGCCGGCGATGTGCGCGTAGGCCTTGTCCTCGGCGATGCGGCGGCCGCCCTTGCCGATCACCACGGCGATCTCGCCTTCATAGTCGAGGCGTTCCGATTCCGGCGGCAGCACGATGGCTTGCTCGTGGCCGGTCTGCGAGGCGGCCACGCGCAGGAAGATCGTCGGGCGCTCGGTGCGCTGCTTCCTGGTTTCCTGCACGTGCTCGTCGTAGTTGAGGCCGGCGCACAGGATCTTGTCGGGGTCGGCCACCACCGGGCGGAAGGCGTCGATCTCGGCCAGGGCGAAGTCGGCCGGCGACCTGGCTGCCAGTTCCTGGATGGCATCGAGGCCGGACTGGCGCAGGGCGGCGCCGAGCTCGGCCAGGCCGAGACGCGCGCCCAGGTCGACCACGCCCTCGTTGACGACGGCGCCGAAGCTGTTGGCGCCCTGGCGGGAAAAGCTGATGAGTTTCATCTGGATATCTCCGGTTGCGGATAGGTGATTGCGGTTCGTAATTGCGGATCGTGATGCTCGGGACGCGAAGCCCGGGCGGCAGGCCAGGGCGATGAGAGGGTTTGCGGGGGCGGCGGCGGTGGGGGAGGCCGTGCGGGCTGTCAGGGCCGTCAGGCGGCGAGCGCCTGCGCGTCCGGGCGCAGGGCCTGCCCCAGGCTTGCCAGCAGGGCCTGCAGGCCAGGCAGGTCCGCTGCCGCGCCGTAGACGTAGCGGTCAGGGCGGATCACCAGCGCAGCGGCCTGCAGCGCATCCAGGCACGCCTGCACGGGCGCGCTGCCGTCGGTGATGACGGCGAGCGGATAGGGCAGCCGCTGCTGCAGGGCCGCCGCGGTATCGGCTGGCAGCAGGCCAGGCCTGGCCAGCACGGCGAAGGACTGCGCCGCGGCGCAGTCGAGGCGCTGTCCGTCGGCCAGCAGGGGCTGGGCGGCAACCGTGCCGCTGGCCGGCTGCGCCAGGCGCAGCGCGCTCGGGCCGAGGCGCGGGCTGAGGCTGCGCAGCAGGCGCGGCGCCGATGCCAGGGTGCGGTCGCGTTCGGCGACTTCGTCCGGGTCGCGGGCCTGGATGATACGGCCCAGCTCGACGGCCAGCCGGATGTATTCGCCGACGTGGGGCGCGCGTTCCTCCTGGTAGCTGTCGAGCAGCGTCTCCGGAGCGCCATGGCGCAGGACCGCGGCGAGCTTCCAGGCCAGGTTGGCGGCATCGCGCAGGCCGGCGCACAGGCCCTGCCCGAGGAAGGGCGGCGTCTGGTGCGCGGAGTCGCCTGCCAGCAGCAGCCGGCCGTGGCGCCAGCGCTGCGCCACCAGCGCGTGGAAGGTGTAGACCGTGGCGCGTTCGAGGTCGGCATCCTCCGGCGTCATCCAGCGCGAGATCAGCGACCAGACCGTCTCCGGCCGCGCCATCTCGGCGGCGTCCTCGCCCGCATGCAGCATGATCTCGAAGCGGCGGCGCTCGCCCACGCCGCGTACGTAGGTGGCGGGGCGGGCCGGATCGCAGAACTGCACGCTGTGGTCGCCCAGCACCGACCAGGGGCGCTTGAGCAGCGCGTCGAACACCAGCCACCGCTCATGCAGGCCCAGGTCCTCCATCTCGCTGCCGATCAGCCGGCGCACCAGCGAGCGGGCGCCATCGGCGCCGATCACGTAGGCCGCCTCGATCGCCGCGAGCCTGCCGCAGCGCAGGTCTTCGTACCGGACCGTGGCACGCTCGGCGGCCGCTTCGATCGCGTAGACCTCGCAGCGCAGGTGGACCGTGGCCCCCGGCTGTGCGGCGAGGCGGGCGCGCAGGATGCGTTCCAGGTCCGGCTGGTGGAAGCGATAGCTCGCATGCCAGCCCTGCGCGCCGACCTCCGGCGGCCGGGGCCAATCCACCAGCAGCTGCCCGCCGGCATTGAGGAACTTCATGCCGGGCGACACATGGCAGGCGGCGCCGACTTCCCCGGCGACGCCGATCGCGTCGAACACCCGCATGCATTCGGCGTCGAAGTGCACCGCCCGGGGCAGCGCATAGGGGGTTGCTTCGCGCTCCAGCACCGCGACCGACAGCCCATAGGCGGCCAGCAGGTTGGCTAGCGTGGCGCCGACCGGGCCCAGCCCGATGACTGCGACATCAAACATCATGCACCGTCTCCGTATTCGTATACTATCACAATACGATAACAATACACAATTGATACGAATGAAGTCAATGTAAACGTGCTAAAGTATCAATATACGATTCCAAAGGAGATCATTGATGCGCCCGGGACTGAGTTTCAGCCATGTCGGCCTCTATGTCAGGGAGCTGGCGGCCATGACCCGCTTCTATACGGAGCTGCTCGAATTCACCATCACGGACTCCGGCCAGTTGAGCGGACCGCATGGTCCGGTGGAGCTGGTGTTCCTCAGCCGCGACCCGGACGAGCACCACCAGATCGTGCTGGCCACCGGACGGCCGGAGCACATCGATTTCAACGTCATCAACCAGGTCTCGCTGCGGGCCGACAGCCTCGCCACGCTGAAGGCGCTGTACGGGCGCCTGGCGGCGGCCGGCGCGACGGACATCCAGCCGATCACGCACGGCAACGCCGTCTCGGTCTATGCGCGCGACCCCGAGGGCAACCGTCTCGAACTGTTTGTCGATACGCCGTGGTACGTCAGCCAGCCGATGCGGGTGCCGCTGGACTTCTCGCTGGACGACGGCGTGCTGATGGAGGTGGTGGAGAAGCACGCGCGAGCGCTGCCGGGATTCGAGCCGCGGGCGGCCTGGCGGGCGCGCATGGCCGCGAAGATGGGCGTGGCCTGACCTGGGTGGCGGAGGGCGCAGGGGCAGCGGGGGCGCCAGGCGCTTTCGCTACAATGCGGGCTGTTCCCGGGCGGGCCTGCCCCCGCCCGCCGTCCTGTCCTCCGGCACCGCTTCCATGTCCAGCTCCTCCAAGATGCTCTCGATCCTCGACCTCTTCTCGGTCGAGAGTCCGGTGTGGTCATCGGATGCCATCTGCGGGGTGATCGGTTGCTCGGCGCCGACCGGCTATCGCTACCTGCGCGAACTGGTGGAAGCCGGCCTGCTGTCCCGCCTGGGCAACGGCAGCTATACGCTGGGGCCGAGGGTCATGACGCTGGACTACCAGCTGCGCACGGTCGACCCGTTCTTCCGCATCGGGCAGCCCCTGATGCGCGAGTTGTCGGAGCAGACCGGCTGCGATTGCGTGATGACGCGCATCTTCGACGAGGAGATCGTCGACACCCACCGCGAAAGCGCCGGCGGCGGCCTGGATCTCGCCTATGGCAGGGGCCGTCCGCGTCCGCTCTTCAAGGGGGCCGCGCCCAAGGTCATCCTGGCGACGCAGACACGGCCGCGGCTTGCGCGGCTGTTCGAAAAGCATGCCGCCGAGATCCGCGAGGCGGGCATGGGGACGGACTTCGAGGCGTTCTGGCGCGGCATGCAAGCGATCCGCAAGGCCGGCTACTACGTATCGCGCGGCGAACTGGAACCGCAGATGAGCTCGCTCGGGGTTCCGCTGTTCGCCTCCGGTGCCCAGGCCATCGGCGCCTTGGGGCTGGTGGCGCCGCTCAGCCGCTTCGAATTCATGGATCAGGCCAAGCTGCTGGAGCGCCTGCAGGCGACGGCGCAGAAGATATCCGGCACCGTCGCCGAGCAGGCGGTGAGCGACCAGGCGGACGGCTAGGCGCATCCGGCCAGGCGAACGGCCTGGCGCGGCGCGTGCGCCAGGTGCCGATGGCCGCCGCCATCCTCGGCGAATGCTTCGGCAGTCCCTGCTGGCACGCCGCCTTCGCCGACTTCGTGGTGCAGGCGAAAGGCAGCTGCATGGCCGTGTCAGGACCGCGCGTGCTGGAAATCGCTACGGGCGAGAAGGTGATCCGGCAGATGAGCCAGGCCCACGGCGAAGCCATCGAGGCCTTCCGCCTGCAGACGATCTGAGGGCGGAAGGTCTTGCCCGGGGCGCGGCCCCGGGGCCGCTCAGGCGCCCGCCGCCAGGCCGGCCGCCAGCTGCCGGTGGCGGTACTCGCCCGGTGCCACGCCGGTCCATTTCTTGAACGCGCGGTGGAAGGTGCTCGGCTCCGAGTAGCCGAGGCGCAGCGCCACCTGGTGCAGCGGCAGGTCGGAGCGTTCCAGCAGGCCGATGGCCGCGTCGCGGCGCAGGTCGTCCTTGATGCTCTGGTAGCCGCGGCCTTCCTCGCGCAGGCGCCGCCGCAGGGTCTGCGGCGTGAGCTGCAGGGTGGCGGCCACCGCCTCCAGCGAGGGCAGTTCGCCGTCGAGCTGGCAGCGCAGCTGGCGGCGGATGCGCTCGGCCAGGCCGCAGTCGTCGCGGTAGCGCACCAGCAGGTCGCGCGGCGCGCTGCGCAGGAAGCGCTGCAGGCTGCTGGCGTCCTGCGCCAGCGGCAGGCGCAGCCAGGCCGCGTCGAAGTGCAGCGCGGTGCGCGGCCGCCCGTAGGCGACCTCGGCGCCGAAGATGCGTTCGGTGTCGTGGCGCTGCGCGTGCGGCGCCGCGCTCAACTCGACGGCGCTGATCGGCAGGCGGCGCGCCAGCAGCCAGCACAGCAGCCCGTAACCGTGGAACACGAAGGTCGATTCGGCGAAGCGGCTGCAGGGCGTGGCGGGCGCCTGCGGCACCAGCACCAGGCTGGCGCAGCCGTCCTGTACCCGCAGGCGGGGGGCGAAGTCGTCGATCAGCAGGCGGTAGTGGCGGACCAGCGCGCGCAGGGCGTCGCCCAGCGTGGCGCAGTGGATGGCCGCCGCGCAGGCCTGGGCGAGGGCGCCCGGCAGCACCGGGCGCGACAGCAGGCCGCAGAACTCGTCGCGCATGACGCGCCGCAGCGAACGCATCAGCGCCGCGTACTGGCCCTGGCTGACGCGCGCGCTGGGCGACAGCAGCAGGGCCGGCGAGATGCCCGCGCGGCGCAGCAGCGCGTCGATATCGTGGCCGAGCCGCTGGGCGCCGAGCAGGATCTGCTCGACATGCTGCACTGCAATGGTGTGGCGCGCCTGGGCGCAGCCGTCGGCGGCATGCGGTGCCACGCGGCTGGCGGCGTGCGCGCGGGCGGCGGGTGCCAGCAGCGGCATGGCGGGGGGCGGCGGTGCTGCGCGTCCGCCGGACATCGCACGGTGCATGGGTCTCCTCTTCTGGTCGCCTTCGGGTCGCGCTCGCGGGACTGGCCCGCGCCGTTGCAGGCAATTTGCCGCAGCCGGCCGGCGCGTGCAATCCGCATTTGCCGAAGGCAGCCTTTGCCCTGAACGATTCGGCCAATCATTTTGGGCCGATTGGTCATTGTCCACGCGGCGCAGCATCGCGCAATCTTCGCCTGTTCGTGACCGAAGGCAACAGACCGAGGCAAGGAGGAGGCAAGATGCAGGCAAATCGTCGCCAGGTGCTGTATCGGCTGGCAGCCGCACCGCTGCTGCTGGCGGGCATGGCCCTCGGGCCGGCCGCGGCCCAGACCGCCGCGTCCGCCCCCGCGGCAGCGTTCCCGCGCCGTCCGGTGCGCATCGTCGTGCCCTATCCGGCCGGCGGCGCCACCGACGTGCTGGCGCGCGCCATCGCCGAGCCGCTGGGCAAGCAGTGGCAGCGCCCCATCGTGGTGGAGAACAGGCCCGGCGCGAGCGGCATGATCGGCGCCGACGCGGTGGTCAAGGCACCGCCCGACGGCCATACGCTGCTGCTGACCCTGACCGGCGTGGTGCAGGTGCCCAGCCAGTACGCCAAGCCGCCCTTCGATCCGCTCAAGGACCTGGCACCGGTGTCGGAGCTGGCCACCACGCATCTGGTCGTGACCGGCAACGCCGACATGCCCGCCTCGCTGGCAGGCTTCGTCGCCGAGGCCAGGCGTCGCCCGCACCACTATTCCTACGGCACCTATGGCACGGGCTCCGGCGCCCACCTCTATATGGAGGTGTTCACCGCCGCCGCCGGCCTCGACATGATCCACGTGCCCTACAAGGGCGAGGCGCCGCTGTTCAACGACCTGCTGGGCAAGCAGGTGTCGCTGGCCACGGTATCGCCGATGGCGCTGCGCCAGCACCTGGCCTCGGGCAAGGTGCGTCCGCTGGCGGTGACCGGAAGCACCCGCTCGCCGCTGCTGCCCGACGTGCCGACCTTCGCCGAGCAGGGTTTCGCCGGCCTCGACGGGCCCGGCTGGTTCGGCCTGTTCGCGCCGGCCGGCACGCCGGCCGCCATCGTCGACAGGGTCTCGGCCGACGTCAACGCCGTGCTGGCCGGCCCCGATATCCGCCGGCGCATGGACGAACTGGGGGTGCTGGTGAAAGGCACCAGGCCGGCGGAGTTCGCCAAGGTGGCCGCCGCCGACCACCGCTACTGGTCCGCGCTGGTGCGCAAGCTCGACCTGCGCATGGACTGAGGGACTGAGCGGCGCATGGGCCATCACAAAGACAACCAGGGAGGAAAAGGGATGCAGGAGGCAGTCAGCATGCAAGGATGCGGCCGCGTGGCCGGGCTGTTCGCACGTCGGGGCCGGTCCGGCCGGTCCGCTCTGTCCGGGCTGTGGCTCGGCGCGCTGGTCGCCGGCCAGCTGGCCATGTCCGGCGCGGCCGCGGCCCAGCCCGTCCAGGCCTTTCCCAGCAAGCCGGTGCGCATCGTCGTGCCCTATCCGGCCGGCGGCGCCACCGACGTGCTGGCGCGCGCCATCGCCGAGCCGCTGGGCAAGCAGTGGCAGCGCCCCATCGTGGTGGAGAACAAGCCCGGCGCGAGCGGCATGATCGGTGCCGACGCGGTGGCCAAGGCGGCGCCCGACGGCCACACCGCGCTGCTCACCATCACCACCCTGGTGCAGGCGCCCAGCCTCTACGCCAAGGCGCCGGTCGACCCGGTCAGGGACTTCGTGCCGGTGTCGGAACTGGGTACCACCAGCCTGGTACTGGCGGTCCATCAGTCGGTGCCGGCCAGCACCCTGGCCGAATTCATCGCCCTGGTGCGCGCCGCTCCCGGCAAGTATTCCTACGGCTCCTTCGGCACCGGGTCCAGCGGCCACCTGTACGGCGAGATCTTCAAGGAGTCGGCCCGCCTCGACATGACCCATGTGTCCTACAAGGGCGAGGCCGCCGAACTCAACGACCTGCTGGGCGGCCAGGTGCCCGCCGCCATCATCTCGGTGATGGGCGCCAAGCCGCATGTGGCCAGCGGCCGCCTGCGCGCGCTGGCGGTGACCGGCCCGGCGCGTGCGCCCCAGTTGCCGGGCGTGCCGACCTTCGCCGAGGCGGGCATCGGCGGCATGGAGTCGATGGGCTGGTTCGGCCTGCTGCTGCCGGCGGCGACGCCGCGGCAGATCGTCGACAAGTACGCCGCCGACGTGAACCGCATCCTGGCCACGCCGGCGCTGCGCGGGCGCATGGGCGAGATGGGCGTGGTGCTCAGCGGCAGCACACCGGACGCGTTCGCCCAGACCGTGCAGAGCGACTACGCGCGCTGGGGCAAGGTGATCCGTACCCGCAATATCCGCTTCGACTGAAGGCCCGATCCCGCGGCGGGGGCACGCAGTTCCTCCCGACGCGCTGCATTTCCGCTTGAACCCACTGGCACGATATGACGCAGTCCCCGCATTCCAGCGCCGCCCAGGCGTCCAGCCCCGCTCCCCGCCGCTCCCCGTTCTGGCCGACCGGCCTGCCCGCGGAAGCGCACATCCCGCGCACCAGCCTGGTCTACAACGTCGAAGCGGCGGCGCGCCGCTATCCCGACAAGACGGCCATCCAGTACTTCAGCCGCGCGATCCGCTACGCCGAGCTGCATGCGCAGATCGAGCGCATGGCGGGCTACCTGCAGCGCGCCTGCGGGGTCGGTCCCGGCGACCGCGTGCTGCTCTACAGCCAGAACTGTCCGCAGTTCATCATTGCCTACTACGCCATCCTGCGTGCCGAGGCGGTGGTGGTGCCGGCCAACCCGATGTGGCTGACCGACGAACTGGCGCACGTGGCCGGCGACAGCGGCGCGCGCGTGGCGTTCGCTGCGGCCGAGCTGTACGAGCGGCTGGCACCGCTGCACGGCGAGGCGCTGCCGCATGTGATCGTGCACGACTATGCCGACATGCTGCCCGAGCCGGCGCAGGAGGCGGACGGCCCGTCCGTGCCCGCCTGGCTGCGCGAGCGCGCGCCGCTGTCGGCGCGGGCCCCGGCCGGCTGTACGCTGGTGCGCTGGCAGGATGCCGAGGCGGCCGGCCTGGTCCCGCTGCCGCACGCCGCCGGTTTCGACACCCTGTGCATGCTGGCCTACACCTCGGGCACCACCGGCCATCCCAAGGGCTGCATGCACACCCACGGCACCCTGATGAGCGCGGCGGTGGGTTCGCAGATCTGGCGCAGCAACACGCCCGAGGCGGTCTTCCTGTCGGTGGCGCCGATGTTCCACCTGCTGGGCATGCAGAACGGCATCCACGCGCCGCTTTACCTGGGTGCCACCATCGTGCTGCTGCCGCGCTGGGAGCGTGCGCTGGCAGCAGACATGATCGAGCGCTACCGGGTTTCCAACTGGGGCGCGCCGCCAGCCATGCTGGTCGACTTCTTTTCGCAGCCGGGCATCCTGGAGCGCGACCTGTCGAGCCTGGCCTTCCTCGGCGGTGGCGGGGCGGCCATGCCCGACGCCGTGGCCAATATGCTGCAGGAGCGCTTCGGCCTGGGCTACGTCGAAGCCTACGGCCTGACCGAGACCGCCGCCTTCCTGCTCTCCAACCCACGCCAGCGGCCCAAGCGCGAATGCCTCGGCATCGCCACCTTCGGCGTCGACGCGCGCGTGATCGATCCGCACAGCGGCGCCGAGCTGCCCCAGGGCGAGCTGGGCGAGATCGTCGCCAGCGGGGCCCAGGTGATGCGCGGCTACTGGCGCAACCCGGAGGCGGACGCCGAGACCTTCATCGAGATCGACGGCAAGCGCTTCCTGCGCACCGGCGACCTGGGCTTCATCGATGCGGATGGCTACTTCTTCATGCGCGATCGCCTCAAGCGCATGATCAACGCCTCCGGCTTCAAGGTGTGGCCGGCCGAGGTGGAAAACCTGCTGTACGGGCACCCGGCCGTCCATGAAGCCTGCGTGATCGCCGCCAAGGACGCGCGGCGGGGCGAGACCGTCAAGGCGGTGATCGCCCTCAAGCCGGGCATGCAAGGGCGCGATGAGGCCGGCGCCGAACAGATCATGCAGTGGTGCCGCGAGCGCCTGGCCGCCTACAAGGTGCCGCGCCTGGTGGAGTTCGTCGAGGCGCTGCCGAAGTCGGGCACCGGCAAGATCCAGTGGCGCGCGCTGCAGGAGGCCGAGAATGCCGCGCCGGCGCGCGCGGTGGAGTAGGCGGCGGACGGCAACGGGCGACAACGGGCGGCAGCGGACGACAAGCGGTGGCCGCGGGCAGGCCCGCCGCCCGCGGCAGGGCGGGGCCGGACAGGCAAGAAGAGGGCGCCGGCGCGCCCCGCAACGAGAACGAGGAGACAGCAATGGACAAGCAGAGAAGGCAGTGGCTGGCACAGGCCGCCGCACTGGGCGGCGGCGCCGCATTGACGAGCTGGGGCGTGCGCGCCCAGGGCGACTACCCGGCACGCCCGCTGCGCCTGGTGGTGCCGTATCCGGCCGGCGGCGGCACCGACACCGTGGCGCGGCTGATCGGGCAGAAGCTGTCACAGAACTGGGGCCAGCCGGTGGTGGTGGACAACAAGCCCGGCGCCAGCGGCATGCTGGGCAACGACATCGTCGCCAAGGCCGCGCCGGATGGCTATACCGTGCTGCTCGGCATCACGGCGATGATCCAGTCGCCCGGCCTGTACAAGAAGATTCCCTACAACGTCGAGCGCGACTTCGCGCCGGTCTCGCTGGTGGCGCGCTCGTCGGACCTGTTCGTGGTGCCCAACCGCGTGCCGGCGCGCACGCTGGCGGAGTTCGTCGCGTTGGCCAAGGCCAGCCCCGGCAAGCTCAGCTATGGCTCCTACGGCAACGGTACCTCGGCCCACCTGCACGGCGAGCAGCTCAAGATGCGTGCCGGCATCGACCTGGTCCACATTCCCTACAAGGGGGCCGCGCCGCTGGTCAGCGACGTGCTGGGCGGGCAGGTGGACTCCGCCTTCGTCGACGTCACCTCCGCCAATGCCTACGTGACTTCCGGCAAGTTCCGCGTGCTGGCCATCACCGGCACGCAGCGCCACAAGGCGCTGCCGGCGGTGCCGACCTTCGCCGAGGCGGGCTTCGCCGGCTTCGAGCCGAACGGCTGGTTCGCCTTCTTCCTGCCCGCCGGCGCGCCGCGCGACGTTTCGTCGCGCTTGTCGGCGGAGATCGTGCGCATCACCCGCCTGCCCGATGTGTCGCAGCGGCTGGCCGACATGGGGCTGCAGCCGGTGGGCTCGACCCCGGAAGAACTGGCCGCGGTGGTCGCGACCGATACGCCCAAGTGGGCGCGCATCGTGCGCGATGCCCATATCCAGCTCGATTGAAGCGGCCCGCCGCGGCCGCCACGTGACAGGCCACAGGAGACTCCGATGGAAACCATCCGCTACGCCGTCGAGGACGGCATCGCCACGCTGACGCTGGACTACCCGGCACGCAAGAACGCCCTCAACGGCACCATGCGCCGCGAGATCGGCGAGGTGATCCACGGCCTGCGCCAGGACAGCTCGGTGCGCGCCCTGATCCTGACCGGCGCCGGCACCGACTTCTGTTCCGGTGGCGACATCAGCACGATGAAGGGCCAGATCAGCGCCGACCAGGGGCGCCAGCGCCTGGCAGCCATCCACCCGTGGCTGGAAGACCTGATCCAGCTCGACCGCCCGGTCATCGCCGCCGTCGACGGCGCCGCCTTCGGTGCCGGCTTCAGCCTGGCGCTGACCGCCGACATCGTGCTGGCCACGCCGCGCGCGCGCTTCGCGCTGCCCTTCCTGCGCCTCGGCCTGATTCCCGATTGTGGCGCTTTCTACACGCTGCCGCGCATGATCGGCCTGCAGCGCGCCAAGGCCTTGATGTTCTCGATGCGGGAGCTGAGCGCCGAGGCGGCGCGCGACGAGGGCATCGTCATGGAGATCGTGCCGGCCGAGGCCCTGCAGGCACGCGCGCGCGCCATCGCCGCCGCCTTCACCGAGGCCTCGCCGGTGGCGCTGGCGTTGACCAAGCGGGCACTCAACGCATCGCTCAACCAGGACTTGCACAGCATGCTCGAGATGGAGGCGGACGGGCAGGGCATCGCCTTCGCCACCGAGTACCGCGAGCAGGCGGCGACGCGCTTCCTCGACAAGCAGCCGGCGCGCTATCGCTGGCCGGACTGACCAGGACCGCGCGGGCGCCGGCACAAGACACAGGCACAGGACACAGCACAGGAGACAGGCCGATGGAGAGCGTGTGCGTGGTGGGCGTGGCCATGGTGCCGTTCCACGAGCCGGGCGCGGGCGGCAGCGAAGCCGCGCTGGGCGCGCGCGCCGCGCGCGCGGCGCTGGACGACGCCGGGCTGTCCTATGCCCAGGTCGAGCAGGCCTATGCCGGCCACGCCTGCGGCGATCCCTTCGGCGGCCAGCGCGCGCTGTATGGCCTGGGCATGACCGGCATCCCGGTGGTCAATGTCAGCAGCCACGACGCGAGCGGTGCGGTGGCCTTGTTCCTCGCGCGGCAGGCGGTCGCCTGCGGTGCGGTGGAATGTGCGTTGGCGCTGGGCTTCGACCAGCCCGGGGCGGGCGCCTCGGCGGACCTGCCGGAGGCCTTCCTCGATGCGCTCGACGATCTGCAGGGCTTCGATCCGGAAGTGCCATGCGAGGCCCAGTTCTTCGGCGGTGCCGCGCGGGCCTATATGCGCGAGCATGGGCTGCGGGCGGAGACACTCGGGCGCATCGCGGTCAAGGCCCGCCGGCATGGTGCGCGCAATCCGGGCGCGCTGGCGCGCACGCCGCTCGGCCTGGCCGAGGTGATGGCCTCGCCCACCGTGTTCGCGCCGCTGACCCGCCTGCAGTGCTGCCGGCCCGCCAGCGGGGCCGCCGCCGCGGTGCTCTGCTCGCCCGTCTTCGCGCGCCGGCACGGTCTGCCGCGGCAGGTCGAGATCGCTGCCCAGGCGATGGCCTCGGCCCTGCCGTCCGCGCTCGAGGGAGCCGACCTGCGCTGCCTGGCGGGCGCCGACATGGCGCAGGCGGCGGCGCGCCAGGTCTATGAAGCCGCGGGCCTCGGCCCCGCCGACCTCGACCTGGTCGAACTGCACGACAGCGCGACCGCCAATGAGCTGATCACCTATGAGGCGCTCGGGCTGACGGCGCCGGGCACGGCCGAGCGCTTCGTGCTCGACGGCGGCAATACCTACGGCGGCGCGATCGTGACCAATCCGTCCGGCGGCCTGCTGGCGCGCGGCAACCCGCCCGGGGCGACCGGGCTGGCGCAGTGCGCCGAGCTGGTGTGGCAGCTGCGCGGCAGCGCCGGGGCGCGCCAGGTCGAGGGTGCCCGTATTGCATTGCAGCACACGCTTGGACTCGGCGGCGCCTGCGTCGTCGGGCTTTACCGCGCGGCGGGCCGATGATGGCCAGGCCGCCCCGGCAGCCGGTCGCGGCGGCCTTCCGCCGCAACCGGCCATGACCCAATCCGCATTCATCCCAACTGCAACGAACCAGGAGAAAGACCATGGGAGCGCAAGACAGACACAATGAAATGGCGCCGCGGCCCACCCCGTGGATGACCGACGACCTGCGCCTGTTCCAGGAAACCGTGCGGCGCTTCATCGAGCGCGAGCTGGCGCCCCACGAGGCGCGCTGGGCGGAGCGCGGCTATATCGACCGCGAGGTGTGGAACCGCGCCGGCGAGGTCGGCCTGCTGTGTGCCAGTATTCCCGAGGAATACGGCGGCGGCGGCGGCAACTTCGCCCATGAGGCGGTGATCACCATGGAAATGGCGCGCGCCATCGTCTCCAGCCTGGGTAACGGCGTGCACAGCGGCATCGTGGCGCATTACCTGCTCAACTACGGTACCGAGGAGCAGAAGCGCAAGTGGCTGCCGAAGATGGCCACGGGCGAGCTGGTGGCCGCCATCGCCATGTCGGAGCCCGGCGCGGGCTCCGACCTGAAGTCCGTGCGCACCCGCGCGGTGCGTGAAGTGACCCAGGATGGCGAATGCTATCGCATCAACGGTGCGAAGACCTTCATCACCAACGGCTATCACGCCGACCTGGTGTGCGTGGTCGCCAAGACCGACCCGGAGGCCGGCGCGCGCGGCGTGTCGCTGATCATGGTCGAGACGCGTGACCTGCCGGGCTTCCGCCGCGGCCGGATCCTGGAGAAGATCGGGCAGAAGGGGCAGGACACGGCCGAGCTGTTCTTCGATGACGTGCGCGTGCCGGTGGCCAACCTGCTCGGCGAGACGGAGGGGCAGGGCTTCTACCAGCTGATGCAGCAGCTGCCGCAGGAGCGCATGATCATCGCGCTCGGCGCGGTGGCCAGCATGCATCGCGCGATCGAGCTGACCACGGACTACGTGCGCGAGCGCAAGGTGTTCGGCCAGCCGCTGCTGGACCTGCAGAACACCCGCTTCAAGCTGGCGGAGTGCAAGACCAATGCCACCATTGCCGCCACCTTCGTTGACGACTGCATGGTGCGGCTGATGGACGGCAAGCTCGACGCCGCCACCGCCGCCATGGCCAAGTGGTGGTGCTCGCAGCGCAACTGCGAGGTCATCGACGAATGCCTGCAGCTGCATGGCGGCTATGGCTACATGCTGGAGTACCCGATCGCGCGCATGTACGCCAATGCGCGCGTCAGCAAGATCTATGGCGGCTCCAACGAGATCATGAAGGAGCTGGTGGCGCGCACGTTGTAGCCACGCCGCGCTGCATGCATCCGCGCTCGTGCGAATGCACTAGGGCGTTCGCAGTAGACCGCCCGCAATCGCTTGTGCCGCCGGCCTTCGTGCCGGCGTTCTCTTTGGGCCTGAGGTTTCTCGTTACAAAAGCACCTGTGCACGCCCGCGGCATAAGGTGTAAGGTGTGACCAGAAAGTGGTCGGATAGACCGACAGAAGCGGGTGGGGGAGCGCAATCATCGCCGGCGGCTTCATCGCTTGGCGCACTAGCAAATGCAGGGATCGCGCATCCGTTGCACATTTGCAGCGATCGAAAAAAGTGCGTCAACTCTCTCCTCCGCTCCGCCGTTATTTGACTATGATGAAGTAAAGAATTCGCAACTTTGCCAGCTTCCGTCAGGCCGGGGTGGCGGAACCGTCAATGCTGGCGTGCAGTCTCAGGTAGTAATACACCTTCGCCTCGGACGATTCGCTGACGGGAGTGAGGTATGGACATTTTCGGCCACTACGCATCGCGCTTCGAAGCCCGCAAGGAAGAGGAGTACAGCATCCAGGAGTACCTGGATATCTGCAAGAAGGACCCTTCTGCCTATGCGACTGCCGCCGAGCGCATGCTCGCGGCGATCGGCCAGCCGGAGCTGGTGGATACCCACCACGATCCCAGGCTGTCGCGGCTCTTCTTCAACAAGGTCATCAAGATCTATCCTGCGTTCCGCGAGTTCTACGGCATGGAGGACACGATCGAACAGATCGTCTCCTTCTTCAAGCATGCCGCGCAAGGGCTGGAGGAACGCAAGCAGATCCTCTACCTGCTCGGGCCCCCGGGGGGCGGCAAGTCCTCGCTCGCCGAGAAGCTGAAGGCGCTGATGGAGCAGATCCCCATCTACGCGCTGAAGGGTTCGCCCATCCACGAGTCCCCGCTAGGGCTGTTCGCGCCCGAGGAGGACGGCAAGATCCTGGAGGAAGACTACGGCATACCGGTCCGCTACCTGAGTACCATCGCTTCGCCCTGGGCGGTCAAGCGGCTGCACGAATTCAACGGCGACATCACCCGCTTCCGCGTGGTCAAGCTGCGCCCGTCGGTGCTGTCGCAGATTGCGATTTCGAAGACGGAGCCCGGCGATGAAAACAACCAGGACATTTCCTCGCTGGTCGGCAAGGTCGATATTCGCAAGCTGGAAGACTACCCGCAGGACGATCCGGATGCTTACTCGTATTCCGGCGGGCTGTGCCTTGCCAACCGTGGCCTGCTCGAGTTCGTCGAGATGTTCAAGGCGCCCATCAAGGTACTGCACCCGCTGCTGACGGCGACGCAGGAGGGCAACTACAAGGGCACGGAAGGCTTCGGCGCGATCCCCTTCGACGGCGTCATCCTGGCGCACTCGAACGAGGCGGAGTGGCAGTCGTTCAAGTCCGACAAGAACAACGAGGCTTTCCTCGACCGCATCTACATCGTCAAGGTGCCGTACTGCCTGCGCGTGTCGGACGAGGTCAAGATCTACGACAAGCTGCTGCGCAACAGTTCGCTGACGGCCGCGCCATGCGCGCCCAGCACGCTGAAGATGATGGCGCAGTTCGCGGTGCTGACGCGGATCAAGGAGCCGGAGAATTCCAACATCTTCTCGAAGATGCGGGTCTATGACGGCGAGAACCTGAAGGACGTGGACCCCAAGGCCAAGTCCTATCAGGAGTACCGCGACTACGCCGGCATCGACGAGGGCATGACCGGGCTGTCCACGCGCTTTGCCTTCAAGGTGCTGTCGAAGGTCTTCAACTTCGACAATACCGAGGTGGCGGCCAATCCGGTGCACCTGCTCTACGTGCTCGAGCAGCAGATCGAGCGCGAGCAGTTCCCGCCGGATGCCGAGTCCAAGCTGATGTCCTACATCAAGGAGTACCTGACCACGCCTTACGTGGAGTTCATCGGCAAGGAGATCCAGACGGCCTACCTGGAATCGTATTCGGAGTACGGGCAGAACATCTTCGACCGCTATGTGGTGTTCGCCGATCTCTGGATCCAGGACCAGGAATACCGCGACCCGAATACCGGCGAGATCCTCGACCGCAACGCGCTGAATGACGAACTCGAGAAGGTGGAGAAGCCCGCGGGCATCTCCAACCCGAAGGACTTCCGCAATGAGATCGTCAACTTCGTGCTGCGGGCGCGCGCCAACAACGGTGGCAAGAACCCGAACTGGACCAGCTACGAGAAGTTGCGCATGGTGATCGAGAAGCGGATGTTCTCGACCACGGAAGACCTGCTGCCGGTGATCTCGTTCAACGCCAAGTCTTCGCGAGAAGACCAGGAAAAGCACGAGAACTTCATCAACCGCATGGTGGAGAAGGGCTACACACCGAAGCAGGTCAGGCTGCTGGTGGAGTGGTACCTGCGCGTGAGGAAATCGTCGTAACGGCGCCAGGACGAGGCCTACAACCGAGGACGATCCTATGGCCACGGTCATCGATCGGCGCGAGAACGGCGGTGGCAAGAGTACCGTCAACAAGCAGCGCTTCATCAAGCGCTACCGGGAGCAGATCCGTCAGGCGGTGGCGAAGGCGGTGTCGGGCCGGAAGATCATGGACATCGAGCAGAGCGGGCAGGTGTCCATTCCGGTCAAGGACATCTCCGAACCCGTCTTCCACCACGGCCACGGCGGGCGGCGCGAGTGGGTCCACCCGGGCAACAAGAAGTTCGTCCGGGGGGACAGCTTCGACCGCCAGCAGCAGGGCGGCGGTGGCGGCGGCTCCCAGGCGAGCGACTCGGGGGAGGGCGAGGACGATTTCGTCTTCACGCTTTCCCGCGAGGATTTCCTCAATTTCTTCTTCGAGGACATGGCGCTGCCGGACATGGCCAAGCGCCACCTGGCCAAGATTGCGGAAGTGCGCAAGGTGCGCGCCGGCTTCTCGCTGGACGGCACGCCGTCCAACCTGTCGATCCTGCGCACCATGCGCAGTTCGCTGGGGCGGCGTATCGCGCTCTCCAGTCCCTACCAGCGCAAGCTGCGCGAGCTGGAGCACGAGTACGGCGAAGTGCTCGAGCAGGACGGCCCTTATGGCGAGCGCGCGCTCGAGCTGATGCAGGAGATGCGCCACCTGCGTTCCTGCCTGGACCGGGTGCCCTTCATCGAGAAGCTGGACCTGCGCTACAACAACCGGGTGCTGCGCAAACGTCCGCAGGCGCAGGCGGTGATGTTCTGCGTGATGGACGTGTCGGGCTCGATGGACGAGAGCCGCAAGGATCTCGCCAAGCGCTTCTTCATGCTGCTCTACCTGTTCCTGAAGCGCAACTACGAGCGCATCGACGTGGTCTTCATCCGGCACCACACGGTGGCCAAGGAAGTGGAGGAGGACGATTTCTTCCATTCGCGCGAGTCCGGCGGCACCGTGGTGTCGAGCGCGCTCAAGCTGATGGCCGAGGTGATCCAGAACCGCTATCCGCCCAGCCAGTGGAATATCTACTGCGCCCAGGCATCGGACGGCGACAACTGGGCCGGCGATTCGGAACTGTGCGGCCGCCTGCTGCGCGAGTCCATCCTGCCGCTGGTGCAGTACTACGCCTATGTGGAAGTTGCGTCCGAGGAACCACAGAATCTCTGGGAAGAGTATCTTACGGTGAAGGCCGGGCACGAGAACTTCGCGATGCAGCGCATCATCACCGCGGACGAGATCTATCCGGTCCTGCATGACCTGTTCCAGAAGCGGGCGGCGTGACGCGATTGCCGGCGGATGAGCGCCGCCGGCCGCCGCAGCCCCGGGAGCGGGGAGCGCATCGCAGACGCAGCCAACGGGAGCGCATATGGCTTATCTCTCCACCGGTTCGGAGTGGACCTTCGAGCTGATCCGGCGCTATGACCAGGAAATCGCCCGCATCGCCGGCGAATTCGGCCTGGATACCTACCCGAACCAGATCGAGATCATCACCGCCGAGCAGATGCTGGACGCCTATGCGTCGGCCGGGCTGCCGGTCGGCTACAGCCACTGGTCCTACGGCAAGCATTTCCTCGCCTCGGAGCGCAGCTACCAGCGCGGCCACATGGGGCTGGCCTACGAGATCGTCATCAACTCGAATCCGTGCATCGCCTACCTGATGGAGGAGAACACCATGCCCATGCAGGCGCTGACCATCGCGCACGCCTGCTACGGCCACAACTCCTTCTTCAAGGGCAACTACCTGTTCCGCACCTGGACCAACGCGGACGCCATCATCGACTACCTGCTGTTCGCCAAGAACTACGTGGCGGAATGCGAGCAGCGCTATGGCGAGCAGGAGGTGGAAGCGCTGCTCGACTCCTGCCACGCGCTGCAGAACTACGGCGTGGACCGCTACAAGCGCCCCAAGAAGCTGTCGATCACCGAGGAAAAGGCGCGCCAGGCGGAGCGCGAGAACTACCTGCAGATGCAGGTCAACGACCTGTGGCGGACCCTGCCCAAGCACCGCTCGCACGCGCTCGCCACCGAGGACGAGGCGCCGGAGCCGGAACCGCAGTTCCCGCCGGAGCCGCAGGAGAACCTGCTCTACTTCATCGAGAAGAACGCGCCCAAGCTGCAGCCGTGGCAGCGCGAGATCGTGCGCATCGTGCGCAAGGTCGCGCAGTACTTCTACCCGCAGCGGCAGACCAAGGTGATGAACGAGGGCTGGGCGACCTTCTGGCACTACACCATCCTGCACCGGCTGTACGACGAGAAGCTGGTCAACGACGCCTTCATGCTGGAGCTGCTGCAGGCGCATACCAACGTCATCTACCAGCCGCCGTACCACAGCCCCTACTACAGCGGCCTCAATCCCTACACGCTCGGCTTCCTGATGTTCCAGGACATCCGCCGCATCTGCGAGGACCCGACCGAGGAAGACCGCCGCTGGGCGCCCGAGATCGCCGGCAGCGACTGGCACCAGACGCTGGACTTCGCCATGCGCAACTTCAAGGACGAGAGCTTCCTGCTGCAGTTCCTCTCGCCGCGCGTGATCCGCGAATTGAAGCTGTTCTCGGTGCTGGACGATGACCGCGAGGGCAAGCTGCGCGTGACCGCCATCCACGATGACGAGGGCTACCGCCTGATCCGCCAGCTGCTGGCCAGCCAGTACGACCTGTCGAACATGGAACCCAATATCCAGGTGACCAATGTCGACGTCGGCGGCGACCGTTCGCTGACGCTGCGGCACCTGCAGAGCAGCCGGCGTCCGCTGGCGCACAACTACGAAGAGGTCGTGCGCCATGTGACGCGGCTGTGGGGCTTCACCACGCGGCTGGAAGTGGTGTACGAGGACGGCCGCCGCGAAATGAAGTACGAATGCCGGCCGGAGCGCCGGCACCGCAAGGCCGCCTAGCGTTGTTTATGGCTGCTTAGGGCCGCTTAGGGCCGCTTAGGGCCGCTTAGTCGCGGCGCGCGGCCGCCGTCGGCAAGGCCGCGGTCGCGAGCAGTGCTTGCGCGGCCCACTGGCCGCTGAGGGCGGCCGCGTCGGTGAAGGGCGCGTTCAGGTAGTCGCCCGCCAGGAAAACGCGCTGCCCGCCGGCCGGCCGGCGGGTGCGGTAGGCCTGCACGTCCCGCGCATGGCCGACGTCGGCGCACGGCATCGCGTGTTCCCAGCGCGACACCAGGCAATCGGCCAGCGCGTGTGAGATCCCCGGCAGATACCCCTCCAGTTCCGGCAGCACGTCGGCCAGCACGCTGGCGTCGCTGGCGCCCAGGCGCGCGGCCGCGGCGCTGTCGCTGAGCATCACATTGATCACCTGCGCGCCGTCCGGGGCGGGTCCCAGCTTGCCGGCCTCCAGCGCGATGGCGGCAATGTGACGCCGCTCCGTGCGCGGCACGAGCAGGCCATACAGGTTCTGCAGGGCGGGGGGCGGGCGGAAGCCGGGACGGGTCAAGAGGCCGAGATTGATGGTGCGGCTGTACGGCGTTTCCATCAGCCGGCGCGCAAGCGTGTCGGCGTCGCGCCAGGCGCGGCGGGCGTGTGGCGCGGGCATCGCGCAGACCAGGTAGTCGGCGCGCGCCTCGAAGCCCGGCCCGCTGGCACGCACGCCCTGGCCGTCCTGCACGATCTGCTCGACCCGGTGGCCGTAGCTGACCGGCAGCGACTGCGCCAGCTTGTGCGGCAGGCTCTGCATGCCGCTGGCCAGGGCGGTGGTGGCCTGGCGGCGCCAGCCGAAGGCGCTCACCTGCAAGGCCAGTGCGGCCGAGGTCGTTTCGGGGTCGAGGAAATAGAAGCCGTGCAATACCGGCTCGCTGACATAGGCCAGTGCGCCGCCGGCGCGCCGCCGCCCGAGCCAGGTGGCGGCCGATTCGCGGTCGAAGTCGGCCCAGGCGCCCAGGTCATTGAGCGCAAGGGTGCCGAGCGGGCCGCGCACGCCCCATAGCGCCATGCCCATGCGCAGCCACTCGGCCGTGCCGAGCAGGCCGCTGCGCAGCGGATCGGTGGCATGGGTGGCGCGCAGGCGGCGCGGCCGGCCGGCGCGCACCACGGCGCTGGCCGTGCTGGCGAGCGGGCGCGCCGGCGCCAGCCCGACGGCAGCGGCCAGCTGCGGCACCGCCGTATAGCCGGACGACAGGAACTGGGCGCCGCGCTCGAACAGGTGCTGTCCCGCTGCCACCGTGCTCATCCGCCCCCCCGGGGCATCGCCGGCTTCCAGCACGCGCACGCGCAGGCCGGCCTGCGCCAGATGCCAGGCGGCGGCCAGGCCGGCGATGCCGGCACCCACCACCAGCACCGAAGCGGGCTGGCCCTGGTGGGAGGCAGGGCCCGTGCCGCTGGGCAGCGGCGGTCCGGCGTGGGGGGAGAGGGGAGCGGGGGAGGCCGGTGCGGCGGGGAGGTCGGTCGGTGCGGACATCGCGGGGCGGCAGGTGGTGGCTGGTGGTAGCGGTCGATGGTGGCCGGTCGGGAAGCAGGACGGCCGGGCGAGGTCGGCGCCGGCCGGTGTGCGACAATCCTGCGGCAACGCGGCCCGCTTGCCTACTCGCTTTCCCCTCAGGTTTCGCCCCGGCCTCCCGGCCCGGTCCATGTCCGGGCTGCCGCGCTTGCCGCTGCGCCGCAGCGCGGCCGGGTCGCCCCCCGCTCGATCCGACCCGAACCGATGTCCACCGCCGCTCCTCCCGCCGAGCCCGCCCGGCGCCGCAAGCCCACGCAATCACGTGCCCGCTTCACCGTCGATGCCATCCTGGATGCCGCCGCACGGCTGCTGGCCGGGCAGGAGCACGAGGACGGCGCGGCGCCGTCCACCGACCGTATCGCCGAGCTCGCCGGCGTGTCGATCGGCACGCTCTACCAGTATTTCCCGGACCGCGATGCCATCGTGCGGGCGCTGGTCCAGCGGGAACGCGAGGCCGCGCTGGCCAGGCTCGACGAGCTGGTCGCACAGGGCGCGCAGGCGCTGGCTGGCCGCAGCGATGGCCCGCCTTGCGGCGATGCCGCCCGGCAAGGGATGCGCGCGCTGCTGCGGGCCTATGTGGCGGCCTACGTGCGCAGCTTCGGCGGCGAAGGCGCGGCGGGACGGGCGCTGGCGCGGCTGGCGTGGCGCCACGATCGGGAGGAGGATGCGCTGGTCGCGCTGCGCGCGGCCGGGGAACGCCTCGCCGCCCAGTTGCAGGCGCTCGAGATGCCG
Organism: Cupriavidus sp. USMAHM13; assembly: GCF_001854285.1. Lineage (NCBI taxonomy): Bacteria > Pseudomonadati > Pseudomonadota > Betaproteobacteria > Burkholderiales > Burkholderiaceae > Cupriavidus > Cupriavidus sp. USMAHM13. Next base: position 39,348 of record NZ_CP017752.1, on the reverse strand, counting down.
GGCCTGCGCGTGCCGGGGCCGGCCCAGATGTACGTGCTGACGCGGGCGCTGTTCGGCAGCGTGCGCGCCGCCTCGCTGGAGCGTTCTCCCCTGCTCGGCACCGCTGCCTTCGAGGCGGAACTGGTGCGCCTGTGCTGGGCGATGCTGTGGGACGAGGGCCACGGCGCCTGAGACCGCGCCGGCGGGCCACGGCCTGCCCCCCCGTGGCCCGCGGCCCGCGTTCAGTCCAGCGTGACGCCCGAGTCCTTCACCACCTTGTGCCAGCGCTCGATCTCGCGCGACAGGTACTTGCCGTAGGCTTCCGGCGTCGAGCCGAGGGGCTCGGCCCCCTGCGCGGCCAGGCTGGCGCGCAGTTCGGGCGAGGCCAGCGCCTTCATCACCGCGGCATTGAGCCGCTGCACCACCTCGGCCGGCGTGTGCGCCGGCACCAGCATGCCCTGCCAGGCGCCGACCTCGAAGCCGGGCATCGCGGCCTCGCCTACCGTGGGCACCTCGGGGAGCTGGGAGCTGCGCGCGCTGCTGGTGACCGCCAGGGCCTTGAGCCGCTTGTCGCGGATGAAGGGCAGGGACGAGTTGATGGTGTCGGTCATGAACTGCACCTGGCCGCCCACCAGGTCGTTCAGCGCCGGCGCGCTGCCCTTGTAGGGTGCGTGCACGGCGGAGAGTCCGTTGGCCTGCAGGAAGAGGAAGGCGGCCAGGTGGGTGACGTTGCCGTTGCCGGCCGAGCTGTAGGTCAGCTTGCCGGGATGGGCCTTGGCGTACTGGATGAACTCCTTGACGTTGTTCACCGGCAGCTGGGCGTTGACCTCCAGCACCAGCGGCACCACCGCGGTCAGCGCCACCGGGGCGAAGTCGCGGCGCACGTCATAGGCGAGCTTGCGGTACAGCGCGGGACTGAGCGCGATCGACGAGGTGTTGTACAGCACGGTGTAGCCGTCCGCCGGGGCCTTGGCCACCATCTCGGCGGCGATGTTGCCGTTGGCGCCGGGACGGTTGTCGACCATGACCTGCTGGCCGAAGCTCTCGCTCATCTGTTTCGCGATCACGCGCGAGACCAGGTCGGTCGGCCCGCCGGCGGGGAAGGGCACGACCAGGCGGATCGGGTGGGCGGGGAAGTCGCTGGCCGCCTGCGCGGCGCCGGCGGTCCAGGGGCCGAGCGCGGCCAGCGTGGCGAGCGAGGCCGCCAGCCAGGTTCTACGGTTGGGCATCGGGTGTCTCCTCCTTGTGTTGGGTGGCCGGCGCACCGCCGCGAGGCGCCGCGCGGCCTCAGCGGCCCGCCAGCAGCCGGCGTGCCGCGTACGTCATGACCTTCTCTGCGCGCTGGTTGAAGACCTCGATGGTCGAGTCGACCACGGCGCGCCCGCTGCGCGAGGTGGGGCGGATGGCGTCGACCGTGACCGTGGCCCGGATGGTGTCGCCCACCACCACCGGCGCGAGGATCTTCTGCTGCAGTTCCAGCATGGCCAGGCCCGTGCCCTGGATCATGGTCTGCAGGATGAAGCCCTCGATCAGCGTATAGGTCAGCGCCGCCGGCACCGGGCGGCCGGGGATGGCGCCGGCCTCATAGCCGTCCTCGATGAAGATGGCCTCCAGCATGCCGGTCACCGAGATGAAATTGACCAGGTCGGTCTCGGTCACGGTGCGGCCGAAGGTCTGGAAGGCCTGGCCTTCCTTCAGGTCCTGCCAGTAGAAGCCCTGGCCCAGCCGGGGCAGCTGCATCGGCGTCATGTCGTCTCCTTGTCGTTGTCGTTGTCGTTGCCCGCGCCGGCGCAGACCGCCGCGCCGCTGCGTACCAGCGCCTCGAGCTGCGCCGCGTCGAGCCCGGCGGCCAGCAGCTCGGCGCGGGTATGCTCGCCCAGGCGGGGCGGCATGCCGACCGCGCCGCGCTCACCGTCGAAACGCACCGGCGCGCCGGGAAAGCGCAGGGTGCCGAGAGCGGGATCCTGCAGGCGGGAGAAGAAACCGGTCGCCTGCAGGTGCGGATCGTCGGGCAGTTCGTCCAGCCCGTTGACCTTGGCCACCGGGATCTGCAGCGATTCGCACAGCGCCAGCCAGGCGGCGGTGGTGCGGCTGCGCACGATCTCGCCGGTAAGCTCGTACAGGGTCTCGATGTGCCGCGTGCGTGCACCGATGTCGGCGAAGCGCGCGTCGGCGGCCAGGTCCGGGCGGCCCGCCGCGGTGAAGAAGTCGCGCCAGTGGGCATCGGTGTACGGCATCATGCAGACGTGGCCGTCCGCGCTCTGGTAGGGCCGGCGCAGCGGCGCCAGCACGCGCGGGTAGCCGGCCGGGGCGCGCGGCGGCTCGAAGTGCCGGCCGTAGAAATGCTCGACGAGGTTGAAGGCGGCCATCGTCTCGAACATCGGCACTTCCACCAGGGTGCCGCGTCCGTCGCGCGCCGGCCGCCCGGCCAGCGCGGCGGCGATCGACAGCGCCGCCACCAGTCCGCTGGTCTTGTCGGCGGCGATGGTGGGGAAGTAGCGCGTCGAGCCGGTCTGTGCCGCCATCAGCGCGGCGTTGCCGGACAGGCCCTGGATGATGTCGTCGTAGGCGGGGCGACCGCCGTAGGGGCCGTCCTGGGCGAAGCCGAGCAGGCTGACATAGACGAGGCGCGGATGGCGCGCCATGACCTCGGCCGGATCGAGGCCCAGGCCGCCGAGTTTCTGCGGGCGCATGCTGTGCAGGAATACGTCGGCGCCGGCCAGCAGGCGGTCGAGCGCGTCCTGTGCGGCGGGCTGCTTGAGGTCGAGCACCACGCTTTTCTTGCTGCGGTTGACGCCCAGGAAGATGGCCGCCATGCCGGCCTCGGCGCCGGGACCGGTGCGGCGCGTGGAATCGCCGCCGGGCGCCTCCACCTTGATCACTTCGGCGCCCAGGTCGGCCAGCCACTGGCTGGCGTAAGGACCCATGACGACGGTGGAAAGATCGATCACGCGGATGCCCGCGAGTGGCTGCATGCCCTGTCTCCTGTCGGTCTGTGGGCGGCGCCGGGCCGGCGTCGCGATGTCGGCCAAGAGTAGATCAGCGGGGCTATCGCGTCTAATATTAGATTTTTAGCTTTCGATATTCAGGCGATATCAGCATGGATCTGCGCCAACTGCAGCAGTTCGTCGCGCTGGCCGAGACCGGCAACTTCCACCGTGCCGCCGAGCGGCTGCACATGGCGCAGCCGCCCTTGTCGATCTCGATGCGCCGGCTGGAGGAACAGCTCGGCACGCCGCTGTTCGTGCGCACGTCGCGCGGCGTGCGGCTGACCCAGGCCGGCGAGGCCGCGCTGGACGATGCGCGGCGCGCGCTGTTCCACGCCGGGCAGGCGCGCGCGGCGGTGCTGGCGGCGGCGCACGGGGAGCGCGGCGCGCTGCGCGTGGGCTTCGTCGGCTCCGCCACCTATGCCTTGCTGCCCAAGCTGATTCCCGCCTTCCGCGCCGCCCACCCCGGCATCGAACTGGTGCTGCACGAGTCCACCACGGCCGCCATCCTGGAGCGGCTGGAGCGGCACGAGCTCGACGCCGGCCTGGTGCGCGTGCCCATCCTCAACGCCGGCACCTTCGCCCTGACACCGCTGGAGGAGGATGTCTTCCTGGCGGCCGTGCACGCCGACAGCCCGCTCGCGCAGCGCGAAGCGGTGGCCTTGCGCGAACTGGCGGACGAGCCCTTCATCATGCACCCCAGCGCCGACGTGCCCAACCTCCATGCGGTGACCATGATGCTGTGCCAGCGCGCCGGCTTCGTGCCGCGCGTGGCGCAGGAGGCGGTGCAGGTGCAGACCATCGTCAGCCTGGTGGAAAGCGGGCTGGGCGTGGCGCTGGTGCCGAGCGTGGCGGCACGCTATGCCAACCGGCGCGTGCGCTTCCTGCCGCTGTCGAGCCCGCGCCCGGCCGGGCGCATCGGCATCGCGCTGGCGACACGGCCGGACGGCGACGAGCGCCAGGTCAGGCGCTTCGTGCAGGTTGCCTGCGCGGCGGTACGCTAGCGCAGCCCGACGCGTTGGCGGGAGGCAGGAGCGGGCCGGGAACTCAGGTGGTGGCGCCGCGCCGGCCGCGCGGCGCCGGCAGGCCGGGGGCGCCGCCTCGCTCCAGCGCCACGCCGGGCAGCAGGTGCAGCAGCCGCACCAGTTCTGCCTGGCGGTGCGTGCCGGTCTTGCGCAGGATGTCGCGGATGTGCACGCGTACCGTGTGCGGCGAAAGGAATTCGCGCTCGGCAATCTCCTGCAGCGTCTCGCCGGCGGCGAGGCGGATGGCGACGATGCTCTCCTTGCGCGACAGGCCGAACAGCGAGCTGAGCACCGAGGTGTCGAGCACCGAGCGCGATTCGGAATTGCCCATCAGCAGCATGGCGACCGGAAGCTGCCAGGCGCTTTCCACGGTCTGGCGCGATATCAGCGGCATCATGATCAGCGGCACCGGCTGGCCGCCTGAGGTGACGTGCATCCAGGAGCCCGCCGAGGCGCCGCCGTCGCGGCCCTGCACCGCGCCGTCCAGCAGCTGGCGCAGCACCGATTGCAGGGCATCCGCGCGTGCGCGCAGCTTGCCGTCCACCAGGGCCAGGTTGGCGTCGGCCCGCACCAGCGCTTCCGCCCAGCTGTTGCAGTAGCGCACCCGCATATCGCCTTGCAGCACCATCACGCCGAAATCCAGCGTGTCCAGGCTGGCCAGCCCGAGCGCCGCCATGCCGCTCAGCTCGACGTTGCGTTGCTGCAGGCGCGCGGCGCGTGCCCAGTGCGGCAGCACCTGGGTCAGGCGGCGGTGGCGGTGCTGTTCGTCCAGGTCCTGGCGGCCGGAGCGCGCGCCGCTCATCAGCACGCACACCTCGTCGCTGTCGTACAGCCGCACGCCCGCGGCCAGGTCGGCATGCTCGCGCAGGCCGGGGCCGCCGGCAGGTGCGATCTCGCCTTCGCTCAAGGCGCCGGGGAGTTCGTTGCCGCCTGGCGAGAAACTGCCGTGCGGGGTCATGCCGAGCCGCGTGACACGCACCAGCTTGTCCCAGACCACGTAGCGCGGGTGATCGGTGCAGGTGTACTGCGAGAAGCGGTCCAGCGCTTCGGGCAGCATGGTGACGTCGAGGGCTGACTCGTAGATGGAATCCACCAGGCGGTGGAAGTCCTCGTCAGGCGACGGAAGCTCACCCATTTTGATTTCCCCGGAGGCAAGGCGCCTCCTCAACTCTTATTCGCCGCGGCCGGCCGGCGCCACGGTCCTTTGTTATCGGTGTGCGTTGCCTCGTTCTGCCACAGACGGGTGGCAGCCTGCCGCGGACGTGCGCACGGGCGTCCGGGGCTTCGCTTCTGCGTGGCGTTGGTAACCGGCACACCTTCCTCGAATCGGGGGGCGGGAAGGGCGCACCGGTCCGGTGCCGTGCGCCGTCCCCGCGGCGCCCGGCCATGTTAGCGTCGACTATCCGATTCCTCAAATTGTTTCGCGAGCCGGGCGGAGGTGGCTATGGCGTACCGGCAACAGTGGGGCGGGGCAGGGTGCACGCGTGAGAGCCTTTCGTCATATTTTCGACGCACCCCGAACTTTGGCTGCCTTGCCGCGTGCCGCAGCACCGGTCGCAGCATCGGTCGTCGCAGCGGTCCCAGTATCCCTTGCCGCCGGCGCGGGCTGCGTCGCCCGGGCGGCCTTGGTCTGCGGCGCCTCCTGTGGGGCCTCCTGTGGAGCCTCCTGTGGAGCCTCCTGTGGCGCGGCACCGTCTCCGGCCTGCGTGGCCATGCGTACCACCATCTGCTGCGTGGCCAGGCCGATGCCGTTCTCATCGAACTTCCGCTTGAGGCGGGCATTGAAGGCGCGCGTGACCTCCGACTGCATCAGCGGCTGTGTCTTGAACTGGGCCAGCACCACCGGACCATTCGGCCCGAGCTGGTCCAGGCCGAGCACGTCCAGGCCGGACAGGAGCTTGCGCGAGTGCCGGTACTCGCGGGCCACTTCGGCGCCGGCCTCCCGGATCAGCTGCAGCGCGCGGTCGAGGTCGCTGTCCGGGGCGATGCCGATGCTCATCACGGCGTAGGCGTAGCCGCGCGACAGGTTCTTGATGGCCTTGATCTGGCTGTAGGGCAGCACGTGTACGGCGCCCTTGCCGTCGCGCAGCTTGACGGTGCGGATGGTCATGGCTTCGACCGCGCCCGCGTGGTCGGGCAGCTCGATCGAGTCACCGATGGCGATGGAGTCCTCGATGACGATGAACAGGCCGGTGATCAGGTCCTGCACCAGGCTCTGCGCGCCGAAGCCGATCGCCAGGCCGACCACGCCGGCGCCGGCCAGCAGCGGCGTGACGTTGACGCCCAGGTTGGCCAGCACGGCGATCAGGGCGACCGTCAGCAGCATCACCAGCAGCGCGTTGCGCACCAGCGGCAGGATGGTCTTGGCGCGCAGGCTGGGCTGCGCGCCGCGGCCGTGCGTGGGAGACAGCAGCTGGGTGGTGGCGGTGTCGATCAGCAGCCAGAGCAGCCAGGTCAGCAGCACGGTACCGGTCACGCTGGCCACCGCTTCGCCGATGCGCCGGCCCAGCGGCGAAGCGCGCATCAGGTCCAGCACCGAGACGTCCCAGACGCGGCCGGCCAGCTCGATGAAGCCACACCAGATCAGCAGCCGCACCAGGGTCAGCGCGAACTTGCCGAAACGGGCCAGGTAGGCCGAGCGCCGCCGGTCGCGGATGCGCGGCGCGCGGTGCGCGGCCTTGGGCGAGCGGCCGCTGACCAGGGTCAGCAGCAGGGCGGCCACGAACAACGCCACCGACGCCACCGTGCGGCGCAGGAATTCGTCGGCATGGCCGCTGGCGAGCACGGTGCCGAACACCGAAGCGACCACCACCGCGAGCACCGGCACGTGCCAGGCGCTGCCGGCGATGCGCAGCAGGTCGACCACGGCCGGGTGGTCCTGGCGGAAGGCCAGCGGCCGGTGGCTGATCAGTTGGCCGACCGGGCGCCGGAAACGCAGGCTGAAGTAGCCGATCAGCAGCGCCGCCGCGATGTTCGCCGTGGTGCCCAGCAGTGCGGCCAGGTTGATGCCCAGCGCGTTGATCACGCGGCCGTCGGTGGCGGCATCGCCCAGCGCCGCCAGCGCGCCGCAGGGGTACAGCAGGCGTGGCGCGTGCACCAGCAGGTCGCGGATCGCGTGGTTGCGGTGGGCGGTGCGGAACACGGTGAAGATCACCTGGCAGGTGGCCGACAGCACCGCGCCGGCGAGAATGCTGTAGGTCACCAGCAGCGCCGCCACGCTGGCCGGGGAACGGGCGAAGGCGCGATAGGCCAGCAGGAAGGTCAGCACGAAGGCCGCCACCCACGGGCCGATGCGGCGCAGCATGTAGAAGCTGACATCGAGCCAGGAGGGAAGCGCCGGCAGCTGGGCATGCGCCGCGGGGCCGAGCCGCCGGTCGCGCAGGCGCCGCGCCAGCTCCCACAGCAGCCAGCCGGTCAGCGCCCAGGCGGCGATGACCAGGCTGAACTCGCGCAGCGAGTCGAGCGCGCTGCGCGTGCCGTGCGCGGTCACCGCCGCCTGCCATTCCTCGGCGGCGAAGCCGAGGCGCCAGGTCCAGTAGTGCCAGGGCCCGCGATCGTTGACGCGCAGCCGGGCGTCGACGTGGTCCATGGCCTCGGCCAGTGCGCCGATCAGGCCGGCCCCGGCCGGCTGCGCGGCGCTGGCCGGCACGGCCGATGCCGCCAGTCCTTTGCGCACGGCTTGCAACTGGCCGACCAGGGCCTCGCGCTGCTTGTCGTTCTGCAGCGTGCCGATCACCTGATCCAGCGATTGCGCCAGTGCCTCGCTGGCGGGCGCGGCGGGCTGCGACGCGGCCGGGACGGCGGTGCCGGTCAGTGCCGCCAGCGTCGGCGGCGCGGCCGTGGCCGGCAGGGGCAGGCAGGCGAACAGGGCCAGCGTGGCCAGCAGGGAGATCGCGCGACAGGACAGGAGAGACGACAGGAGTTTCCGCATGAGGTATGGCGTATCGGCGCCCGTCGCCGTGGTGGAGGTTATCCAGCACCCGGCACGGGCATCTCCGTCACTGTAGCGCAGGAAGCGGCGCGCGTCGGCGCAGGGACCGCATGACGCACATTGTCCCCGTCCTCGCGGCTTTCTCGCCCCTCCGGGCGCGACAACGTCAACGGCAGTCGCCCGCGCGCCGTTCTCGCCATGGGAGGCGCGCCCCGGCACGCGCCTGCCGGCGTGCGGCGCGCCGCTTCGCGGCGGTCCCGCATTCGCCCAGGTGCAGTCGTGTCCGGCTCAACCGTAGCCCACTGCAGGAGTTCCCCCTATGCGCCAAGCGTCTTCCGCCCAGCGACCCGCTGGCTCTCCCCGATCCTGGTGCCGCGCCGGCCTGCTGGCCGCGCTGCTGTTCGCCGCCGCAGGCGGCCAGGCCGTCCTGGCGCAGGGCGCCCCGGCGGCCGGCCAGGCCCCGACCGGTACCTGCAAGGACGGTTCCAGCTATTACGGCGCCAGCAAGCATGGTGCCTGCGCGCACCACGGTGGCGTGAAGGACTGGTACGGCGCCAGCGCGCCGAAGGCCAGTGGCGCCGCACCGGCCGCCGCCGCACCGGCTCCGGCGGCTGCAGCACCCGCCGCACCGGCGGCGCCCGCACCGGCCGCTGCCGCTCCGGCTCCCGCAGCCAAGCCGGCAGCCAAGGCCATGCCGGCGGCGGCCCCCGGCGGCGGCCCCGGCCAGGTCTGGGCCAACACCGATTCCAAGGTGTATCACTGCCCGGGCACCAAGTGGTACGGCAGGACCAAGCACGGGCAGTACATGAGCGAGTCGCAGGCGACCTCGCAGGGCTTCAAGGCCGATCACGGCAAGGCCTGCGGCTGACGCGCGCGACGGCGCGGCGGTGCCGCGCCGCGCGGGCTTCCCGCATTCGTCGCTTCCGACGATGCGGGCAATGCGCCGATCCCCGAATCTCCATACCAGTCCGGCAGCGGCGTCCATGGCGGCGGCTGCCGGCTCCTACAACACCGGCGGCGCGCCAGCGGCGTGCCGCCCCCTGGAGACGGTATGGAACTCAATGCATCGGTGTCCGCGGTGGTGACCGGCGGTGCCTCCGGCCTGGGCGAAGCGACCGCGCGCGCGCTGGCCGCGCACGGCGTGCGCGTGGCCCTGTTCGACCTGAACGCGGAGAAGGGCGAGGCAGTGGCGCGCGAGCTCGGCGGCGTGTTCTGCCGCGTCGATGTCACCTCGGAAGAACAGGTCGAGGCAGGCTTCGCCAAGGCACGCGCGGCCATCGGCCAGGAGCGCATCCTGGTCAACTGCGCGGGTACCGGCAACGCCTTCAAGACCGCCTCGCGCGCCAAGGAAGCGCCCGACCAGATCAAGTTCTTCCCCTCGGACGCCTTCGAGCGCATCATCCAGATCAACCTGATCGGCACCTTCCGCTGCATCGCCCGCTCCGCCGCCGGCATGCTGACGCTGGACGCGCGCGGCGACGACCGCGGCGTGATCATCAACACCGCCTCGGTGGCGGCCCAGGACGGCCAGATCGGGCAGGCCGCCTACTCCGCCTCGAAGGCCGGCGTGGTCGGCATGACGCTGCCGATCGCGCGCGATCTCTCCGGCGAAGGCATCCGTGTCAACACCATCCTGCCGGGCATCTTCAACACGCCGCTGCTGCAGGGCGCGCCGGAGAACGTCAAGGCCGCGCTGGCCGCCTCGGTGCCCTACCCCAAGCGCCTGGGCCAGCCGGAAGAGTTCGCCTCGCTGGCGGTCGAGATGTGCCGCAACGGCTATTTCAACGGGGAAGCAGTGCGGCTGGACGGCGCCATCCGCATGGCGCCGCGCTGAGCGCGATCCGTGGCACGGCGGGGCGGCGCTCCGCCGCAGCCTGCGCGCGGCCCGCGCGCACAGCAAGGGAGACCCGGATGGACTACAACTACCTGGCGACGCTGCCGGCGGCGGTGCGCCATTTCGCCCGCACGCGCGGCGCGGCGGTCGCCTATGACTTCGAAGGCCGCCACACCACCTATACGGAGCTCGACCGCCACACCGATCAGGTCGCGCGCGCGCTGCAGGCAGACGGCGTGCGCGCGGGAGACCGCATCGCCTATGTCGGCAAGAACAGCGACCACTACTTCGAGCTGCTGCTGGGCGCGGGCAAGCTCGGCGCCGTCATGGTGCCGGTGAGCTGGCGCCTGGCGCCGCCCGAGGTGGCCTTCATCGCCGGCCACTGCGACGCGGCGATGCTGTTCGCGGGCCCCGAATCCTCGGCGCTGGTGCGCGAACTGCTGCCCGGCCTGCCGCTGGTGCGCAAGGTGTTCGCCATGGAAGGCGGCGAGCCCGGGTGGGCGGACTACGCCGGCTGGCGCGACGCGCAGCCTGCCGACCCGCTCGCGCACGAGGCGGCGCCGCATGACGTGGTGCTGCAGCTCTATACCTCGGGTACCACGGGGCGGCCCAAGGGGGCGATGCTGACGCACCGCAACCTCACCGCCGGCACTCTTGCCAGCGAGATGGAGAACATCCCGTGGTCGCGCTGGAGCGCCGACGATGTCTCGCTGGTGGCGATGCCGGTCGCGCATATCGGCGGCTCTGGCTGGGGGCTGCGCAACCTGCTGTCCGGCGCCAAGGGTGTGATCGCGCGCGAGTTCGACCCGCGCGCGGTGCTCGACTTCATCGAGCGCGACCGCGTCAGCAAGCTGTTCCTGGTGCCCGCCGCCATGCAGATCGTGCTGCGCGATCCGCGCGCGCGGCAGGTCGACTACTCGCGCCTGAAGTACCTGCTGTACGGCGCCGCGCCGATTCCCGCCGCGCTGCTGCGCGAGGGTCTCGAAGTATTCGGCTGCGGCTTCGTGCAGCAGTACGGCATGACCGAGACCACCGGTACGGTGGTGGCCCTGCCACCCGAGGACCACACCACGGAAGACGTGCCGCGCATGCGCGCCGCCGGCAAGCCGCTGCCGGGCTCCGAGGTGGTGGTGGTCGACTGGGAAGGCCGGCATCTTGCGCCGGGCGAGGTCGGAGAACTGATGATCCGCTCGCCGCAGAACATGGCCGGCTACTGGAAACAGCCCGACGAAACCGCGCGCACCATCGACGCCGACGGCTGGCTGCGCACCGGCGATGCCGGCTACCTCGATGCCGATGGCTACGTCTATATCCACGACCGGGTCAAGGACATGATCATCAGCGGGGGCGAGAACGTGTACCCCGCCGAGGTCGAGAGTGCCATCTACGGCCATCCGCAGGTGGCCGACGTGGCCGTGATCGGCGTGCCCGACGAGAAATGGGGGGAGGCGGTCAAGGCCATCGTGGTGCCGCGTCCCGGGGTGGAGCCGGATCGCGATGCCATTATCGCTTGGGCGCGCCAGCGCCTGGCTGGCTTCAAGATCCCCAAGACCATCGAGTTCGTCGATGCGTTGCCGCGCAATCCGTCCGGCAAGCTGCTGCGGCGCAAGTTGCGCGAGCCCTATTGGGAAGGGCTGTCACGGCGCGTCAACTGAGGCGCGATGCCACGTCTTGCCTGCCGGCGGGGCGTGGCGACGGCCTGTTTCGGCTTTCGTTCGGCTCTCGTGCCTTGGTGCTTGTCTTCGGGCGGTGTTGGTTTGCGAGGCAACGGCCTGTTTCGACTCCCCCTGCGGGGGAGCCGACCTACTTTCTTGGTCTTGCCCAAGAAAGTAGGCAAAGAAGGCGCGCCGGGTGCGGCTCAACCCCCCCTCGCGTGCTGAGGCAAAGAGCGGCCGGGCCCCAACTCGGATCGCCTTAAGGCGATCCTCAGACAGGGGGCCCTCTAATCCGCTCTTTGCCCCAGCACGCGAGGCGCCGCACACGGCAGGGAAAAGAAGTCACGCCTCGCTTCGCTTCGGGTGGGGGGTGTTCGGCCAGCTTGCTGGCCGAACACCAATGCACGCGTGACTCGATGCCTTGTCGCTTGTTTTCGGGCGGTGTCGGTGTGCGAGACAACAGCCTGTTTCGACTCCCCCTGCGGGGGAGCCGACCTACTTTCTTGGTCTTGCCCAAGAAAGTAGGCAAAGAAGGCGCGCCGGGTGCGGCTCAAAGACCCCTCGCGTGCTGAGGCAAAGAGCGGCCGGGCCCCAACTCGGATCGCCTTAAGGCGATCCTCAGACAGGGGGCCCTCTTTTCCGCTCTTTGCCTCAGCACGCGAGGCGCCGCACACGGCAGGGAAAAGAAGTCACGCCTCGCTGCGCTTCGGGTGGGCTGTGTTCGGCCAGCTTGCTGGCCGAACACCAATGCACGCGTGACTCGATGCCTTGTCGCTTGTCTTCGGGCGGTGTTGGTGTGCGAGGCAACGGCCTGTTTCGACTCCCCCTGCGGGGGAGCCGACCTACTTTCTTGGTCTTGCCCAAGAAAGTAGGCAAAGAAGGCGCGCCGGGTGCGGCTCAACCCCCCCTCGCGTGCTGAGGCAAAGAGCGGCCGGGCCCCAACTCGGATCGCCTTAAGGCGATCCTCAGACAGGGGGCCCTCTAATCCGCTCTTTGCCTCAGCACGCGAGGCGCCGCACACGGCAGGGAACAGATGCCACGCCTCGCTTCGCTTCGGGTGGGGGGTGTTCGGCCAGCTCGCTGGCCGAACACAAAGGCTCAGCCAACCAGGCCGTCACGCAAAAGTGAGCCCGCTCGCAGACCAACGGTTGGCCTTTCCCTCCCGTGTGCGGCGCCTCGCGAATTAGCCCCGGCCGCCGATGAAGCCCGTCCGCTGTCTGAGCGGCCGCAGGCCGCGAGTTCGGACGGGCGCGGCGGCCGGGGCTAATTCGCGAGGCGCCGCACCCGGGTCGCCTTTCTTTGCCTACTTTCTTGGGCAAGACCAAGAAAGTAGGTCGGCTCCCCGCAGGGGAGTCGAAACAGGCCGTTGTCTCGCACACCGACACCGCCCGAAGACAAGCACCAAGACACGAGAGCCGAAACAGGCCGTTGCCCCACACACCGACACCGCTCGAACCCACACGACAAGCGCCAAGCCACGAGAGCCAAAACACACCATCGCCTCGCCCCCCGTAACGCGTCACGTAACCCGTAACATCCCCCCACCGCCAACAGGCAAGCAACGAGACGCCCGGACAACGAGGGGTTGCATGCCGCCAAGCCAGCCCCGGCGCGGCCCTCCGGCCATGCAAGCGACCCCGCGCAGGCACCCCGCCACGCCACGAGCGTTTGGGCATGAGGTTTGCAGAGAGAAGACGACGGCCGTGTTGCCGATGTCCTCACAGCCCAACCTGTACCGAGGGGTGAGCCATGCAAACGAGAATCGCTTGCGCAGATGGCGGTATGCCATGAATGCCCTGCTGCTGGAGTCCAGCCCGCTGCTGCGCATCGCCCTGCAACAGATGCTGCTGGCGACGCCCGGCATCCAGCAGGTTCTCTGCGTGGAACTGGTCGACCTGCTCGGCGGCTATACCGCCCCCCGCGACGAGGTGATGCTGGTGCTCGGCGTGGCGCGCTGGGATCCCCGGGGCGAAGAGATGTTCAAGCTGATCTGCCGCATCATCGGCGCCCGCCATGTGCTGCTGCTGGCCGATCTGTCCTCGCCGGGCCAGATGCCGGCCGCGCCGGTGGCCGGCCGCTTGTCGTGGGCGGCCCGCTCGGCCGAGCCCGCCGTGATCGAGGTCGCGATCCAGCGCTGTCTCGCCGGCGTGCTCGGCCAGGGCGGTGCCCGCGGCGCCCCGGATGCGGCGCGCGAAGTCGACGACGCGGACGGAAGTGCCGATGCCGGGCAAGGTGCGGGCAAGGACCGGCGCTGGATCATCGCCGAAGCGCACCGGCTGCAGCTGACGGTCCGTCAGTACGAGGTCCTGGTGCTGCTGTCGCGCGGGTATCCGCTCAAGACCATCAGCCGCATGCTCAATATCTCGATGGCGACCGTGAAGACCCATGCACGCATGGTCTACCGCCGCCTGCGCGCGCGCAACAAGGGCGAGGCCGTGTACGCCGCGCGCAGGCTGGGATCCAGGCTGTTGCTGGCCGAGGCGTCGGCGGTGCCGGGGGCATGAGCAGGGGCAGGCGGCCGCGGGGCACGCAGGTGGAACGGAAGACATGACGCAGAGGGAGGGAACCATGCAAGGCAGGACACCAGGACAAGGCCCGGGCCAGGCGGATATCACGGCCACCATCGACCGCGTGCTGCTGGGCCGGCGCAGCCAGTTCGCCGGGCAGCCGGCGGCCTGGCAGCTCCTGTGCGAAGCCGCTCACGTGGCCACGCTGGAGGAGCCGGCGCGCACCGCCTTCGTCGAACGGGTGGCCGAGCAGCGCGGCGCGGACATCGCGCTGCGCCTGCGGCTGAAGGCGGATGCCCTGCGCGCCGATGCCCTCGAGGCCTGCGGCGCCTGAGGGGGACGCCTGAGGGGGGCGAGGGGGGCGCCGAGATGGGGGAGGAGGGCAGGCCGGCAGCGCCGGCCCGCCTTCACAGCCCGAGCACGAGCTTGGCGATGATATTGCGCTGGATCTCGTTGGAGCCTGCGTAGATCGAGGCCTTGCGATAGTTGAAGTAGCGCGGCGCGACCGGCCCGGCGTAGTCCGGTCCGACGCGCGGGGCCGCCGGGCGGCCCTGCACCTCGGCCCAGGTGTCCTGCACGAAGGGCAGCGCATCGGGGCCGGCGGCCTCGACGGCCAGTTCGCTGATGGCCTGCAGCGTATCGGTGCCGACCAGCTTGAGCATGCTGGACGCGGCGCCGATCGAAGTGCCCGAGGCCACGCCGGAGAAGATGCGCAGCTCCACTGCCTCGAGCGCGGCGGCGCGCAGGTGCAGCTCGGCCAGCTTGCGGCGGAAGGCGGGATCGTCCAGCACGGTGCCGCCGCCGTCGCCCGGCTGGTCGGCGGCGATGCGGGCGACCTTGCCGAGCTGCTGGCGCAGCGTCGGCGCATGGCTGCCGCCGCGCTCGAATTCGAGCAGGTACTTGGCGTAGGTCCAGCCCATGCCTTCCTCGCCGATGCGGTTCTCCACCGGCACGCGCACGTTCTCGAAGAAGACCTGGTTGACCTCCTGCTGGCCCGGCACCGGCCCGTCCAGCGTCGGCAGCGGCGACACCGTGATGCCGGGCGTGCGCATGTCGACCAGCACGAAGCTGATGCCGTCCTGGCGCCGTGCCTCGCGGCCGGTGCGCACCAGGCAGAACATCCAGTCGGCCCACTGCGCGTGCGTGGTCCAGATCTTGGAGCCGTTCAGCACGTAGTGCTCGCCCTGCGCATCGCGGCCGTGGTCGGCGCGCATCTGCAGCGAGGCCAGGTCCGAGCCCGAATTGGGTTCCGAGTAGCCCTGGCACCACCACACGTCCGAGCTCAGGATGGGCGGCAGGAAGCGCGCCTTCTGTTCGGGCGTGCCGAACTTCATGATCACCGGCGCCACCATCTTCAGGCCCATCGGCGATATCGTCGGGCAGCCCGCCGCGGCGGTCTCCGCCTGGAAGATGTAGCGCTGCGCCGGCGTCCAGCCGGGGCCGCCGTATTCGCGCGGCCAGTTCGGCGCGGCCCAGCCGCGCGCGTGCAGCTTCTTCTGCCAGCGCACCTGCCCGGCCTTGTCGAGATAGCCGTTCTTCGACTGGGCCATCAGGGTCTTGAGTTCATCGTCGTAGGCGTCGTCGATCCAGGCGCGCACTTCGTCGCGGAACTGCAGCTCTTCGGCGGAGAATTCGAGTTGCATGGTCAGGCCTCGTTCGGTTCTGGCGGATGGGGCCGGTCGTGTCCGGCCTCATCCGGTGGTATGCGGTGCGGTCGGGCCGCGCTCAGGCAGACGCCCAGGCGGCGTTCAGGCAGCGTGCGCCAGGCCGGTCGCGCCGGCGGGATAGAGCAGGTCGGCGTAGCGGCGCAGGTGGTGTTCGGCCGAGCCATGCTGCAGGTCGATCGCGGTGACGCGCTTGAAGTAGTGCCCCACCGCCAGTTCCTCGGTGACGCCCATGCCGCCATGGATCTGCACCGCGGCCTGGCCGACGAACTTGCCGCCCAGGCCGGCCTGGGCCTTGGCCGCGCTGGCCGCCAGCGCGCGCTCGCGTGGCGAGGCGCCGGCCTGCATCGCGGCCACCAGGCTCAGCGCCGAGGCCTGCTCGGCCTGCACGTACATATCGGCCATGCGGTGCTGCAGCGCCTGGAAGGTGCCGATCGGCACGCCGAACTGCTTGCGCTGGCGCGCGTAGTCCACGGTGTCGGCGAGCATGCGCTGCATGGCGCCGGCGGCCTCCGCGGCCAGCGCGGCCAGCGCCTGGTCGTTCAGGTGCTCGACCAGCGCGAAGGCGGCGCCGGCTTCGCCGATGACGTCGGCGGCGCCGACCTCGACCTGGTCGAGGTCGAGCTCGGCGGCGCGGGCGCCGTCGATGGTCGGGTACTCGCGCAGGCTCAGGCCGCGCGCTTCGCGCGGAATCCAGAACAGGCTGATGCCGTCGCTATCGCGGCGCGCGCCGGCGCTGCGTGCGCTGACGACGAAATGGGTGGCCCAGGGCGCGGCCACCACGCCGCGCTTGCGGCCGGACAGGCGCCAGCCCTGGCCCTGCCGTTCGGCGCGGGTCTGCACGTCGCTCAGGCAGTAGCGGCCGGCCGGCTCGGCGTGGGCCCAGGCGGCCACCGCCTCGCCGCCGATCAGCGCCGGCACCCAGGCCTGCGCCAGCGCCGGACTGCCTTCGGCCAGTGCGCCCGCGCCCAGCACGATGCTGGACAGGTAGGGCTCGACCACCAGGTGGCGGCCGAACAGCTCCATCACGATCGCATGTTCCACGGCGCCGCCGCCCAGGCCGCCGAAGCGCTCCGGCAGCCCGGCGCCCAGCAGCCCGAGCTGGCTGGCGAGCGCCTTCCAGATGGCCGGCCGCCAGCCGGCGGCCGAATGCACGCCGGCCTGGCGCGCCTCGAAGTCATAGTGGTCGGCCAGGAAGCGCGCCAGCGTGTCGCGCAGCATCGCCTGTTCTTCGCTGAATTGGAAATCCACCGCTGTCCTCCACGGGTTGGGCGCGGCACTCGGGCATGCCGCGGCATCCGGCCATTATCCCGGTGCGGCGGCGGCCCGCATCGTCGGTTGCGACGAATCCCGGCCGGCGCGGCGCGCCCGGCGGCCGCGCATGGCGCGGCGCAGCATCGGCGCGATCGTCGCTTCCGACGATGCCGGCGCCGGGGTGCGCTGCCGAGAATGCCCGCAACGGCCGTCGCGGCCCGCCAGACCTAGCCGAGGAGAGGTTCCATGCATCCGTATGTCCATGCGCAGCGCAGCCCGGAGAAACCGGCGGTGATCATGTCGTCCGGCGCCACCGTCACCTACCGGGAGCTCGACGAACGTTCCAACCAGGTGGCCCGGCTGTTGCGCGACCTCGGGCTGCGCCCGGGCGACCGCGTGGCGTTCCTGACGGAGAACCACCCGCGCCTGTTCGAACTGTGCTGGGGCGCGCAGCGTTCGGGCATCATCTACGTCTGCATCAGCACGCGCCTGACCGCCGCCGAGGCCGCCTACATCGTGCAGGACAGCGGGGCGCAGCTGCTGGTGACCACCCATGCCCAGGCCGCCACCGCGCGCGAGCTCGCCACGCGCCTGCCCGGCCTGCGCGCGCTGCTGATGATGGACGGCACCATCGACGGCTACGATGCCTACGAGACCACGCTGGCACAGTACCCGGCCTGGCGCATCGAGGACGAGACCACCGGCGGCGACATGCTCTATTCGTCCGGCACCACGGGCCGGCCCAAGGGCGTGTTCTCGCCGCCCGCCGATCCCCGCATCGATGCCCCGACCTCGCTGGTCGAGCTGTGCCGCGGCCGCTACGGCTTCAGCGCCGACTCGCGCTACCTGTCGCCGGCGCCGCTGTACCATGCGGCGCCGCTGCGCTACAACCTGGCGGTGCAGGCGCTGGGCGGCACCTCGGTGGTGATGGATCATTTCGATGCCGAGCAGTACCTGCAGCTGGTGCAGGCGCACCGCATCACCCACACCCAGCTGGTACCGACCATGTTCTCGCGGATGCTGAAGCTGCCGCAGGCGGCGCGCGAGCGCTACGACCTGTCCTCGCTGCGCTTCGCCGTGCATGCCGCCGCGCCGTGCCCGGTGCAGGTCAAGGAGCAGATGATCGGCTGGTGGGGTCCGATCATCTGGGAGTACTACGCCGGCACCGAAGGCAACGGCTCGACCTCGGTCGACTCGAAGGAGTGGATGGCACGCAAGGGCACCGTGGGTCGCGCGTCGATCGGCACGCTGCGCATCTGCGACGACGGCGGCGAGGTGCTGCCGCCCGGCGAGCCGGGCATCATCTACTTCGCCGACGGGCGCAGCTTCCAGTACCACAACGACCCGGACAAGACCGCGCAGGCGCGCCATCCGCACCAGGCCGGCTGGACCACGCTGGGCGACATCGGCTACCTCGACGCGGACGGCTACCTGTTCCTGACCGACCGCCAGGCCAATATGATCATCTCCGGCGGGGTCAATATCTACCCGCAGGAAGCGGAGAACCTGCTGATGACCCACCCCAAGGTGCTGGACGTCGCGGTCATCGGCGTGCCCAACGACGATTTCGGCGAGGAGGTCAAGGCGGTGGTGCAGCCGCTCGACATGGCGCAGGCCGGCCCGGCACTGGCCGAGGAGCTGGTGGCCTTCTGCCGCGCGCAGCTGTCCGCCATCAAGTGCCCGCGTTCGGTGGACTTCGTGCCGGAACTGCCGCGCCTGCCCACCGGCAAGCTGCTCAAGCGCCTGCTGCGCGACCGCTACTGGGAGGGGCGCGGCAGCAAGCTGGTGTGAGCGCGGCCCGTGTCCGCTGCCTCGGGCGGATTTACGCCATAATCCTTGGTTCGACAAGATGGAAGCCGGCCGGCACAGGGCGGCCCTTCGGCCCTCCGGTCTTTCCCCGCGCAGGCCGGCATGCCCGGCCGCGCGATGAACTGACCCGACGAGATGGCACGGATGGCGCGGCAAGGCCGCGCGGCGACACGGCGAATGGCGCATGGCGAGTAGCGAGGAGACCAGTGGGCGCACGGCCCCGGACAGGAGTGGCGCAGCATTGCTGGCGAAGCTCCGTCCGCCCGTGCCGAGTCCATACCAGGTGCAGCGCGAGCGGATCTGCGAGTCCGTATGCGCGGCCGACTTCGTCAAGCTGGTGCTCGTGCGGGCACCGGCCGGCTTCGGCAAGACCACGGCGATGCTGCAGTGCAGGGCGCGCCTGGAGGCGGGCGGGGTGCCCACCGCCTGGCTGACGCTCGATCGTGCCGACAACGACGTCGGCAGGTTCCTCGCCTCGCTCGAGGCCGCCTTCGACCAGATGCGGCGCGCCGCCGGCCGGCCGCGCGCGCGGACCGCCGCCGGGCGTTCGGCCGGCGAGCGCGCACTGGCCCTGATCGACCGCATGGCGGGGCTGGGCGGGAAGGATGGCCGTTTCGCATTGTTCCTGGACGACTTCGAGGCGATCCAGGATCCGGCCGTGACCGACCTGCTGTGGCAGCTGGTGGAAGCGCTGCCCCACGGCGCGCGCCTGGTGCTCGGCAGCCGCTGGGTGCCGCAGCGCGGCCTGGGGCGGCTGCGCGCGCGCGGCGAACTGCTGGAGATCGAACCGGCCGAGCTGCGCTTCACCGCCGCGGAAAGCGCCGCCTTCCTGGTGCGGGCGCGCGGCCTGGCGCTGCCGGCCGCGGCGGTGAACAGCCTGCACCGGCGCACCGAAGGCTGGGCCACGGCACTGTGGCTGGCCTCGGTGGCGCTGGAGCGGCGCCCGCACCCGGATGCCTTCATCGCCGGCTTCTCGGGTACCGACGCGGCCATCGCCGACTACCTGCTCGAAGACGTCTTCCTGCACCTGCCGCAGGCGGTGCGCGGCTTCCTGTTGCGCACGGCCGTCCTCGACGAGCTGAGTGCGCCGCTGTGCGATGCGCTGCGCGCGGCCGCCGGGGAGGCGCGAGACAGCGCCGAGATCCTGGCCTGGCTGGAGCGCGCCAACCTGTTCCTGATCCCGCTCGACGGTGCCCGCGAGGCAGCCGGCGGCCCTGCCGCCGTCGCGGGCGGACCCGCGCGCTGGTACCGCTACCACAGCCTGTTCTCGGATTTCCTGCGCGCGCAGCCGGCCGCTGCCGGGCCGGACCAGCTGCCGGCGATGCATCTGGCGGCTTCGCAATGGTTCGCCACGCAGGGCCGGCCGGTGCCCGCCATCGAGCATGCGCTGGCCGCCGGCGACAGCGGCCGCGCGCTGCCGCTGCTGCGCGACAATGTCGACGACCTGCTGGCGCAGGGCCGCATGCGCCTGCTGGCGCGCTGGCTGGGCTCGGTGCCAGCCGGCGGGCTGGCCGCATGGCCCAAGCTGCAGATCGCGCAGGTGTGGGCGGTGTCCTTCACGCGGGGGCCGTCCGATGCCATCGCGCTGCTGCAGGCCATCGACCCGGGCGCGTGCGAGCCCGAGGTGCAAGCCCACGTGCGCGCGCTGCGCCATATGCTGCTGCACATGATGGACCGCTTCGACGAGGCGCGCGCCGCCAGCCGCGACGATCCGCTGCCCCTGCCGATGGGCTATCCGTTCCCCGATTCCATCCTGGCCACCTCCATGGCACGGCTGGCCGCGGTCAGGGGCGACTACCGCGAGGCACGCCGCCTGCTGGCGCTGGCCCGCCAGGCGGTGCATGGTTCGGACAGCAACTTCAACAAGATCTTCTCGGAGTCGGTGGAGGGCCTGATCGACCTGCGGCAAGGGCGCCTGCAACAGGCGCTGGCGCGCTTCCGCGTGGCCGCCAGCACCATGTTGCCCAACCGCTACGGACCGACCAACGGCAATGCCATGGCCTGCCTGCTGCTGGCCGAGGCGCTTTACGAAAGCAACCACTGCGAGCGCGCCGAGCGCCTGCTCAACGTCTATGTGCCGCTGGCGCGCGACCTGGGCCTGCCCGATCAGATCATCTCCGGCCATATCGTGCTGGCGCGCATCGCCTTCGAGCGCGGCGAGGCCGACCAGGCCTACCAGTGGCTCGCCGGCCTGGAGCATCTCGGCCATCATCGCAGCCTGCCGCGCCTGGTGCAGAGCGCCTTGCTGGAGCGCGGCCGGCTGGCCCTGCTGCAAGGCAACCGGCATGCGGCGGCCGATGCGCTGCAGCGCGCCAGCGATCCGGACCTGTGGAAGACGCGCGCCGGCGTGACTTCATTCGCCAACGACGTGGAGAATGTCGCGCTGGCGCAGTTGCGCCTGGATCTCGCCAACGGGCCAGCGCCGGCCGCGCGCGAGGCCATCACGCGCGAGCTCGCCGCGGCCCGCCGCGGCGAGCTGATGCGGCGCGCGCTGAAGCTGCGCGTGCTGCAGGCCGTGGCGTGGGAGCGCGAGGGCGACGAGGCCAGGGCGCGCGAGGCGATGGCGGAGACGGTGCGCTTCTGTGCCACCGAAGGCTTCGTGCGCATCGTCGCCGACGAAGGCGCGGTGGCACGGCGTCTCGCCGCGCAGGCGGTGCAGGACGCCGGCGACACCTTGCCCGCCGCTTATGTCCAGCGCCTGCTGCAGGCCTGCGCGCCGGAGCGGTCCGCTGAGCAGGCGGCGGCCCCGCAGGCGGCGCCCACGCGTGCGGCGCTGCCCGAGCCGCTGACCCCCAAGGAGGAGAAGGTGCTGCACCTGCTTGCCGAGGGCTTCTCCAACGTGGCCATGGCCGAGCGCCTGTTCGTGTCCGAGACCACGGTGCGCACCCACCTGCGCAATATCAGCGCCAAGCTGCGCGCCAGCAACCGCACCCAGGCCGTGGCGATCGCGCGGCAGCTAGGGTTGCTGTAGTCCACGGAATCACGGAAGCCGGCCGGAGCCGGCCGCGCCGTGCGGGCGCGCCGCGGGGCGGGGGCAAACGCTCGCCATCGTGCGCATTGCGCCTGGCGGCGCTTCCCGCATGGCATGTCCATCAGCTCTCGTTTCACTGATGTGATGCTTGCAATACATGAAAAGTGGCGCATACGACGCGACTTTCAAATATCACTCAAGGAGTCGCCTGCGCGCTCCGTAGACCGTCTTGTCCGGGGCGTTCGCGCGGCCGGATAGCGCAAATCAACAAGACGAGTGAAGAGCCAACTTCAGGGAGAAGTCCAGTGAGCAGACCTATTCAGAGCATCGGCGCCGCCTTGGGCGGCGCCGCGGTGCTGGCGCTGTCGGCATGCGGCGGCGATGGCGGCACCACCACCACCACGACCAGCGCTACGCCGGCGGCGGCGGCCACCTTGAGCGGTACCGCGGCCACCGGCAGCGCGCTGGCCAACGCGAACGTGGCGGTGACGGACAGCAGCGGCAATTCGCCCTGCCAGGAATCGAGCATCACCACCAGTGCCTTCGGTACCTACACCTGCACGCTCAAGGCGGGCGAAGCGGCGCCGTTCTTCATCGTCGTCACCGATCCCACCGGCAACACCCAGCCCCTGGTCAGCGTCAGCACCACCACGCCGGCTGCCGGCGCGGCGCTGACGGTCAACGCCACGCCGCTGACCACGGCGATCGCCGCCCAGCTGGCGCCGGATGGCAATGCGCTCACCCTGGTCAGCGGCGGCACCGTGGATGCCGCGGCACTCAAGCAGACCATCGCCAACGTGGTGGCGCAGTTGAGCAGCGTGCTGGCCGCCATCGGCGCGCCGGCGGGCTATGATCCGTTCACCACCGCCATCACGGCCGCGACCGCCTCCGGCGCCGGCAACACGGCCGACCAGTTGCTCGACATCGTCAAGGTGGTCAAGGACCCGGCCACCGGCAAGGCCGCCCTGGCCACGGTGGACAATCCGACGCCGATCACCCTGGCCACCGCCACCAGCGCAGGCGGCACGCTGAGCGCGCCGGCCGCCGGCGTGGCCAGCCTCCCGCAGGCCATCCAGGCGGTCGCCCAGGCCCTGAGCAGCTGCTTCGCACTGCCGGCCAGCCAGCGCGTGCTGGCCACGGATACCACCATTCCCGCCGCGCAGGGCGGTCCTTCGGTGACATCCGTCGCCGGGGCCTGCCAGAACCTCACGGCATCGAGCAGCAATGCGGCTGGCGTGGATTTCCTGCACAACGGCTACCAGGCCGGCCAGTTCCTGTTCAACACGCTGACCGCCGACAGCATGACCGGGGCCCGTTTCGGCGTGCCCGAGGTGATGGCTTTCTATCCCGCCGCGAACTCCGCTTCCGGGCAGGACGAGGCCGTGCTGAACATCAAGTATGCCGATGGCAACGGCAATCCCGGCAACTTCATCACGCTGGCCCGCAGCATCCCCAACAGTGCCACCAGCGCGCATGCCAGCAATTGGTGGCTGACCGGCAACCAGCAACCGGTCGACGTCTCGCTCAAGACGCTGATCCGCCGCGTGCAGCAGCTCAATGCCAGCAACACGGGCAACTTCAGCCGCTTCCAGAGCGGCCTGCAGTTCTCGATCAATGCGATGGGGCCGGGCAGCGTGGATGGCAACGGCAACCCGCTCAACTTCGCGCGCGTGACCGGTCCGGGCCTGCCGTCGGGCGGCGTCGTGTACGTGGCGCCGGTCGCGGCAGAAAGCGGGCAGTCCTACATGGACGTCAGCAACACGAGCGGCGACATCACCGCGATCCTGTCCGCGCTGAGCGCCACGCCGCCGACGGCGCCGCTGCGCTGCGGCAACTCGCCGAGCGCCAGCCAGCCGTCCTACAACTGCCCCAACTTCTGGCTCTACCGTACCGCCGGCGTCAGCGGCGGCAGCGCCACCACGCTGGCGGCCAACCCGGCCAACAATTCGGGCATCACCGGCAATACCGTGTGGGCGCAGTCCGGCGACGGTTCCAACCCGGCGCTGGTGGTCAAGGGCACGCGCTACCAGGTCGAGCTGTTCTACGGCACCAGCGCCACGCCGACCTACACCTACAACAAGACCCTGCTGACCGACCTGGTGCAGGCCACGCAAGGCGTCAACCTGGCATGGAACACGCCGGGCAGCACGACGCTGGCGGCGCTCGACCCGGGCAACGGCGGCCTGAACGGTGCGCAGGCATCGCTGAGCGCGGACTGGGCGCAGAATGCCGCCGCCGAGCAGATCGGCAACGTGCAGGTGACGGTCGACACCAAGGGTAACTGGGGTGCTTCGACGCCGGTGCCGAAGGGGGCGACGTCCGTGGTGGTGAAGGCCGCGGTGCCGGCCTTCACGACGACCACGACGCGCGGCTTCCTGTTCGGCTACCGCATGCTGGACAGCAGCAACAAGACCGCGGTGTACGAGTACAACTAAGTACCGTACCGTTGCGACGCCAGCCCGCACCGGGCTGGCGGGCAGGGCAGGGGCGGAACCGGCAACGGTTCCGCCCTTTGCCTTTTGCGGCCCGCGCCGCTCAGATGCCGAGGAACTCGGCGAACTCCTGCAGCGGCGCGCGCGCGGCGCGCAGGCGGTTGACCGGCGCGGCTTCGTTCTCGTAGCCGATCGACATACCGGTGAACAGCATGCGCTCCGGCGGCAGTGCGAGGAAGCCGGCGAGGGTCTCCGGATAGATCGCCCAGCATTCCTGCGCGCAGCTGTGCAGGCCCGCCTCGCGCAACAGCAGCATCACGGTCTGCAGGTACATGCCCAGGTCGGACCATTGCGGCGGCCCCATGCGGCGGTCCACGCTGCAGAACAGCGCCAGCGGCGCGCCGAAGAACTCGAAGTTGCGGCCGAACTGCGCCAGCCGGCCGCGCTTGTCCTCGCGCGCGATGCCGAGGCAGCGGTACATGTCCTCGCCCACCTCGAAGCGGCGCTCGCGGTAGGGCGAAACCAGCTCGGGCGGGTAGATGTCGTACTCGCGCCGTTCGCCGCCCGGCGCTGCCGCCACGCGCTCGCGCATGAGGCCCTTGAGCCGGTCGAGCGACTCGCCGCCCACCACGTGGACGTGCCAGGGCTGGAGGTTGCCGCCCGAGGGCGCGCGGGCGGCGCTGTCGAGCACGCGCCGGATCAGGGCGGGATCGACCGGGGTGGGCAGGAAGTCCCGCACCGATTTGCGGCTGTCCACCGCTTCGCTGACACGCATGGCCAGTTCTCCTTCGTTCTTGCTTGGCGGCGGGCCTGCCTTCCGCCCGCCGGTCTTCTGCGCGCGGCGGCGCGCTCAGGCGAAGGGCGGCTCGCCGGTCCAGTCGAAGAAGTCCGGCATGTCGTGCGAGACGCGCTCGGGGAACGCGGCCTGGCGCTTCTCGAGGAAGGCATCCACGCCTTCCTTGACGTCGGCCGAACGCCCGCGCGACTGGATGGCGCGGCTGTCCAGCTTGTGCGCTTCCATCGGGTGGCTGGCGCCCGCCATGCGCCAGATCAGCTGGCGCGAGATGGCCACCGAGACCGGCGCGGCGTTGTCGGCGATCTCGCGTGCGAGCGCGCGCGCGGCCGGCAGCAGGTCTTCGGGCGCATGCAGCGAGCGCACCAGGCCGCGCTCCAGCGCTTCCTGCGCGCTGAAGACCCGCCCGGTGTAGCACCACTCCAGCGCCGTGGAGATGCCGACCACGCGCGACAGGAACCAGGAGGAGGCGGCTTCGGGAGTGATGCCTCGGCGCGCGAACACGAAGCCGAACTTGGCTTCGGTCGAGGCCAGGCGGATGTCCATCGGCAGTTGCATGGTCACGCCCACGCCGACCGCGGCGCCGTTGACCGCGCTGATCACCGGCTTGAGGCTGCGGAAGATGCGCAGCGAGACGCGGCCGCCGCCGTCGCGGTGCGCGGTATTGGCAGGCGTGGCGCCATAGCGCTTCTCGAAATCGAAGGTGGAGCCGCCGGCGGCGAGGTCCGCGCCGGCACAGAAGGCGCGCCCGGCGCCGGTGACGATGACCGCGCGCACGGCGTCGTCGGCATCGGTGGCGTCGAACGCGGCGATCAGCTCGTGCATCATCTGCGGCGTGAAGGCATTGAGCCGGTCCGGGCGGTTCAGCGTGAGGGTGGCGATGCCGTCCTCGACGGCATACTGCAGGGTTTCGAAGTTCGGGGGGCTGGCGTCTGGCATGGCGGTCTCGCGCGAGGGGCAGGGTTGAGGTGACGGAGGGGCCGGCCGCGGCGGGCGGCACGGCGGTGGCCGATGCTCGACAGCCTAGTGCGGCACGCGCCGCTTGTAATCGTCGCTTCCGACGAAGCCCGCCGGGCGGGGCGCAGCTAGACTGGCAGCCGTACAGGCCCACTATATAGGCCCACGCAAGACGACGACCCGCGCGTGCCCGCGCGGGTGGGCCGGTCCGCCGGCGGCACCCGCCGCACCGGACGCTTCGCTTCCGTATTCAACTCGTTTCATCAAGGAATTCCATGAAAACGCGCATCACCGAGCTGCTGGGCATCCGCTATCCGATCATCCAGGGCGGCATGCAATGGGTCGGCTACGCCGAGATGGCCGCGGCCGTCTCCAATGCCGGCGGCCTCGGCGTCCTGACCGCACTGACCCAGCCGACGCCGGAGGCGCTGGCCGACGAGATCCGCCGCTGCCGCGAGATGACCGACCAGCCCTTCGGCGTCAACCTGACGCTGCTGCCGTCGATCAACCCGCCGCCGTACGCGCGCTACCTCGACGTCATCATCGACAGCGGCATCAAGGTGCTGGAGACCGCCGGCAACAATCCCAAGGAGCATATCGCGCGCGCCAAGGCGGCCGGCATCAAGGTCATCCACAAGTGCGTGGCGGTGCGCCACGCGCTGTCGGCCGAGCGCCTGGGCGTCGACGCTGTGTCGATCGACGGCTTCGAGTGCGCCGGCCATCCCGGCGAGGACGATGTGCCGGGCCTGGTGCTGATCCCGCTGGCGGCCCGGCGGCTGGGCATCCCGGTGATCGCCTCGGGCGGCATCGCCGACGGGCGCGGCATGGCTGCCGCCCTGGTGCTGGGCGCCGAGGGCGTGAACATGGGCACGCGCTTCTGCGCCACGCGCGAGGCGCCCATCCACGACCACATCAAGCAGGCCCTGGTCGACTCAAGCGAGCGTGACACCAAGCTGATCTTCCGCACCCTGCACAACACCGCACGCGTGCTGAAGAACGCCATCTCGGAAGAGGTGGTGGCGATCGAGCGCCGTCCCGGCGGCGCCCAGTTCGAGGAAGTGCGCCACCTGGTGGCGGGCGCGCGCGGCAAGGCCGCGCTGCAGGCCGGCAACGTACACGACGGCATCGTCAGCGCCGGACAGTGCGTGGGCCTGATCGAAGACGTGCCGACCTGCGCCGAGCTGATCGAGCGCATGGTCGCGGAGTGCCGCGAACGCCTCGGCGCGGCCTCGCAGTACTTCGCCGCCTGAGATGGGCGGCGATAGCACCGACGGCCGCGCGCTGGCCGCCGTAGCGGCCGACGGGGCGCCGGCGGACGATCCGCCGGAAGGCTTCGTCGCCTTGCGCGGCACCAGCGGTTTCCTGGCCAACTTCGGCCAGCTCTACGTGCATCCGGCCAGGCGCGCGGTCGGCATCCGCATCGGGCCGCAGCACCTGAACCCGCTCGGCATTCCGCACGGGGGCATGCTGGCCACGCTGGCCGACACCGCGATCGGCATGATGATGTCGCTGGAGACAGGCAGCAAGCGTCCCACCGCGGTGACGGCCAACCTGAGCCTGGACTTCTTCGACTCGGCGCGGGTCGGCGACTGGGTCGAGGCGCACGTGAGCTTCGACAAGCTCGGCAACCGGCTGCGCTTCGGCAGCTGCCGGCTGCTGGCCGGCGAGCGCTGCCTGCTGCGCGCGACGGCGATCTTTTCCGTGCTGCAGCCGCGCACCTAGGCGCACACCCCGGCAGGCACCTGCCCGTG
The DNA here is from genome assembly GCF_001854285.1 of Cupriavidus sp. USMAHM13. NCBI lineage: Bacteria > Pseudomonadati > Pseudomonadota > Betaproteobacteria > Burkholderiales > Burkholderiaceae > Cupriavidus > Cupriavidus sp. USMAHM13. Next base: position 11,799 of record NZ_CP017752.1, on the reverse strand, counting down.
CACCTGCCCATGCACCTAGCCGCGCAATCGTCGCTTCCGACGACGCCACGCGCGCGGCGGGCGCCGCAGAATCGAGGCATCGGACGGCGGGCCGCGCAGTGCCCGGCCGCGTCCGCCCGGCGCCGCCATGCGGCGGCGCCACGACCACGACAACTGGGGACAAAGGAGATCACATGGCAGAGGCATACATCGTTGCCGCGGTGCGCACCGCGGGAGGACGCAAGGGCGGCAAGCTGTCCGGCTGGCATCCGGCCGACCTGGCGGCGCAGGTGCTGGACGCGCTGGTCGAGCGCACCGGCGCCGACCCGGCCTTGATCGAGGACGTGATCATGGGCTGCGTCGGCCAGGCCGGCGAGCAGTCGGGCAATATCGCGCGCAATGCGGTGCTGGCCTCGCGCCTGCCGGAGAGCGTGCCCGGCACTTCGGTGGACCGCCAGTGCGGCTCCTCCCAGCAGGCCCTGCACTTCGCCGCGCAGGCGGTGATGTCGGGCACCATGGACATCGTCATCGCCGCCGGCGTGGAGAGCATGACGCGCGTGCCGATGGGGCTGCCGTCGACGCTGCCGGCGCAGAACGGCTTCGGCAGCTCGATGAGCCCCAACATGCAGCAGCGCTATCCCGGCGTGAAGTTCAGCCAGTTCACCGGCGCCGAGATGATGGCGCGCAAGTATGAGCTGCAGCGCGCGGACCTGGACCGCTATGCGCTGCAGAGCCACCAGCGCGCCATCGCCGCCACCCAGGCCGGTGTGTTTGCCGCGGAGATCGTGCCGGTGGCCGTGCGCCTGCCCGACGGCAGCACCAACGGCGAGCTGCATACCGTGGACGAGGGCATCCGCTTCGATGCGACGCTGGAGTCGATCGGCAGCGTCAAGCTGATCGCCGAAGGCGGGCGCGTCACCGCCGCCACCGCCAGCCAGATCTGCGACGGCGCGGCCGGCCTGATGGTGGTCAACGAAGCGGGCCTGAAGAAGCTGGGCGTCAAGCCACTGGCGCGCGTGCATCACATGACCATGCTGGGCCACGACCCGGTCATCATGCTGGAGGCGCCGGTGCCGGCCACGCTGCACGCGCTCAAGCGCGCCGGCATGAAGATCGACGAGATCGACCTGTTCGAGGTCAACGAGGCCTTCGCCCCGGTGCCGCTGGCCTGGCTCAAGACCACCGGCGCCGATCCGGACCGGCTCAACGTCAACGGCGGCGCGATCGCCCTAGGCCATCCGCTGGGCGGCTCGGGCGCCAAGCTGATGACCACGCTGGTGCACGCGCTGCACCAGCGCGGCAAGCGCTACGGCCTGCAGACCATGTGCGAGGGCGGCGGCATGGCCAACGTGACCATCGTCGAGCGGCTGTGAGGCTGCGGGGCTGAAACGGCGTCGCGCGCAACGAGAGGGGCCGGGTGACCGGTCCCTTTTTCTTTGACGGTGCGGGGCGCCGTGGCTCGCTGGCGTGCTCCCTGGTTCGCTCCCCTCTCCCGCTTGCGGGAGAGGGGCCGGGGGTGAGGGCGGGCGCTGGCATGGCGCGTTGCCTTGCCCGGCCGCCGCACCGCGCCGTCAGGCGAAGGTGATGGCCTCGCGCCGCTCGGGCTGGTCGAGGTGGGGCAGGTTGTTGAAGCTGAGCAGGCGCTGGGCCGAGCGGCCGGCGATGATCTCGCAGAAGGCCGTATTGCGGAACTGCAGGTTCAGTTCGATGGCGGTCTGCGCGGGCGCGCCGAGCAGGTCGGCGGTGGCGCGGCCGATGGCGCCGCCGGAGCTGACCACGAGGATGTTGTCGTCGCGCGTGGCGCCTTCCAGGGACTGTTGCAGCCCGGCGCGGATGCGGCGGCCGAAGTCGGCCCAGGACTCCGGCATGTCGTTCAGCTTGTCTTCGGTCCAGGCCTGGTAGGCGGCGCGGAAGGTGCGCCAGTAGTCGTTGTAGTCGCCGTTCTGGTGGGCGCGATGGTCGCCGCCGCCGGTGTAGCTGCGGTACAGCGCCTCGCCATCGTATTCGTCCAGCCCGGCGTGGGTCTGCACCGTGGCGCCGGGGCCGCCCAGGCCGGCCAGGATCTCGCTGGCGGTGTCCTGCTGGCGCACCAGGGTGCCGGCGAAGACGCGGCTGAAGGCGAGGCCGCGCGTGCGGAAGTATTCGCCCAGCCAGCGGGCTTGTTGCCGGCCGGTGGCCGAGAGGCAGTCGTAGTTGGCCGCGCCGAAGGAGGCCTGACCATGTCGCACCAGGAAAAGCGTAGCCATGTCCGCAAGGGCGCGGCGAGGCGCCCGCAATCGATTGGGTGGAAAGGGTGCCGGGGCCGTGCCGTGGTGGACGGCCGCGCGGGATGCGGGGCCATTGTAGGCGTGATGCCGCAGCGCGCCAAAGCAAGCCGCGCAGGATTCATAGCGGTCATTTCCCGCCTGCATTGTCGCTGCCTGCGCGAGGGGCGGCGCCGTCCCTCGCGCGGGCTACGGCAGGCGCGGGCCTTGCCTCAGGCGGGCAGGTCGAGATAGCGCGTCACCATGCCGCTCAGTTCGGCGGGCAGGCGCTCGTCGTCGAGCTGGAGCGGGCCGGGATCGTTGATCACGGCATTGACCAGCACGCTGAAGACGGCCTGCAGGGCGAAACGCACGCGCAGCTCTGCCTGGTCCGCGGCGTAGGGCAGGCGGGGTACCAGCAGTTCCACCATGCGGCACACCACGTCCTCGCCGCTCTCGCGGTGCGGCAACCATTCTTCCGGGCGGGTGGAGGCATGCTTGAGCGAAGCGCGGATCACGCCGCGGTTGGCCTGCACGCCGCGCACCAGGAAGCGCATGGTCTTGTCCACCATCTCGCGGGTGGAGACCTCGATCCAGCGTTCCTGGCTCAGGTAGCGCGCTACCGAAGCGGCGGTTTCCTCCATGACCAGGGCGCGCAGGGCCTCGAAGAAGGCCATCTTGTCGCGGAAGCGGCCATAGAAGGCACCTACCGAGACTTCGCAGGCGGCGGCGATCTGCGCCACCGAGACGGCGGCGAAATCGCGCTGGGCCAGCAGGTCGCGGCCGGCGCTCAGCAGGGCCTGTTCGGTCTCGCGGGCGCGCCGCTGGCGCGGCGGCTGCAGGATGGTCGGCGTGGCAACGGTCGGGAAGGCGGACCCGCCTGACGCGCTGCGCGCGGGTGAGGTGTGCATGAAGCTGTCTCCAGAAATTCGAATCTTCGTTCGGTTTTCGAACCATATGGTTCAACGCGTTCCACGTCAAGCGACTAGACTCATTTCCAATATCTGGAAATGAATTCCGGACTTTGACACTGCGGAACCGGACGACCCAAACTGGTCGGAGGAGACAAGACATGAATACGCCGGTCGAACAATTCATCGCCGAGCGCCGCCTCGAGGACCCGTCCTTCGGCGGACTGCTGGCCAAGGGCTTCGCCTTGCTGCGCTGCTTCATCGACGAGCCGCAGCCGCTCGGCAACGGGGAGCTGGCGCAGCGCCTGCAGTTGCCGCGCGCCACCGTGTCGCGCATCTGCCGCACGCTGTTCGAGCTCGGCTACCTCGACTGGGATCCCAAGCTCGACAAGTACTTCGTCAGCGCCCAGGTGCTGGCGCTGGGCTACCCCTACCTGGCCGGCCTGCAGGTGCGCCACCTGGCGCGCCCGTTGATGCAGGCGCTGGCCGACCGCGTCGAGGGCGCGGTGTCGATGGGCGTGGCGCACCGGCTGGATGTCACTTACCTGCTGTCCTGCACCCACAACGAGGGCACGCCGGCCAAGCCCGGCGTGGGCGCAGTGCGCTCGGTAATGCGCACGGCCATGGGGCGCGCCTTCCTGTGCACGCTGTCCAAGCAGGAGTTCGGCAAGCTGATGGCCTCGGCCAAGGCGGAGCGGCCCGAGGAATACGAGGCCTGCTACGACCGCGTCTGCCACAACGTGGCCCATTACCCGAAACGCGGCTTCGCCATCAACGAAGGCGATGCCGGCAGCGGGGTGCATGGCGCCGGCGTCTATTCGCGCATCGTCTACCTGAACCGCCCGCTGCTGTTCAACTGCGCGCTGGCGGGCTCGCAACTGCGTCGCGGCACGCTGGAGCGGCGCATCGCGCCGATGCTGATGGAGATGGTGCGCGCGGTGGAGGCGGCCGCGGGCCTGCAGCGCTAGCGCCGCCGAGGCAGCCGCGCGCCGTGCGGCCGGCGCGGACAACGAAAAACGGACGGCGCCGCCGCCCAAGACGAGGAGACCTTTGCCGATGCACGATCTCGATGCCCTGCTGCAGCCCCGTTCCATCGCCGTGATCGGCGCCTCGACGCAGCCCGACAAGGTGGGCGGCATGCCGATCCGGCTGCTGCGCGAGCTCGGCTACCCGGGCCGGATCTACCCGGTGCACCGCGATGCGGGCGAGATTCAGGGCTTGCGCGCCTATCCTTCGCTGGCCGCCATCGGCGTGCCGGTCGACCTGGCCATCGTGGCGGTGCCGGCGGCGGCCGCGCTTGACGTGATGGCGCAGCTCGGCCAGGCCGGCGTGCGCGCCGCGGTGTACTTCACCTCCGGCTTTGCCGAGACCGGCGGGGCGGACGATGATGCACAGGGTGCGCAGGATGCGCGGGGCGCGCGCCTGCAGCAGGCGCTGGCCCGCGCCGCGCAAGCCCACGGCGTGCTGCTGCTCGGCCCCAATTGCCTGGGCGCGATGAACCTCCGGGAACGTGTGTTCGCGACCTTTTCCCCGGTGCCGCTGGCGGGCGTGCCGCCGGTCGGCGATGTCGCGCTGGTCAGCCAGAGCGGTGCCTTCGGCGCCTACGCCTTCGCGCTGGCGCGCGAGGCCGGCCTCGGCCTGAGCCATTGGGTGACGACCGGCAATGAGGCCGGCCTGCAGCTGGCCGACGTGATCGCCTGGCTGGCGCGCGATGACGCCACGCGCGTGATCCTGGTCTACATGGAGGGCTGCCGCGACGGCGCGCGCCTGCGCGGCGCACTGGCGGCGGCGCGCGCGGCCGGCAAGCCGGTGGTGGTGGCCAAGGTGGGCGTCACCGCGGCCGGGGCACGCTCGGCGCAGTCGCACACGGCCAGCCTGACCGGCGAAGACGCGGTCTACCAGGCGGTCTTCGACGAATACAACGTGCATCGCGCCGACACGCTGGAAGCGTTCTTCCGCCTCGGCTATGTGCTGTCGCGCGGGCGCCGCCCGGCGCGCTGGTCGAGCCCCGCGGGACTGGCGGCCGGCGCGGTGGCGCCGCTCGCCATCGTCACCGTGTCGGGCGGGGTCGGCATCATGATGGCCGACAGTGCCGAACGCCTCGGCGTGCCGCTGCCGCCGATGCCGCCGGAAGCCGCGCGGGCGTTGCGTGAGGCGATTCCCTTCGCGAGCACCGCCAACCCGATCGACGTGACGGGCCAGATCATGGCGCAGCCGGCCGTGCTGCTGGGCGCGCTCGAGGCCGTCGCGGACAGCCCGGCCTACGGCTGCGTGGCGGCCTTCCTGGCCGGAGGCCTCAACTCGCCGCGCCTGTGGAGCGGACTGCAGCAGAGCGTGGCAGCGCTGCAGGCGCGTGGCGGCGCGCCGCTGCTGCTGAGCGGGCTGGTCGACGACGACAAGCGCGCCTGGCTGGAAGCGCGCGGCTGCCTGGTGTTCCGCGAGCCCGCGCATGCCGTCGAGGCGGTGGTGACGCTGGCGCGCGCCGCCGCGCTCGAGGCGCTCGAGGCGCTCGAGGCGGGCGGGCACGGCGCGATGCCGGAGGCCACCTCGTTGCCGGCATTGCCGGCGCTGCCGGACGACGCCGCGGCACTGTCCGAGTTCGAGGCGCTGCGCCTGCTGTCGGCGGCGGGGGTGCCGGTCGCCGCGCACGGGCTGGCCGACGATGCGGACGAGGCCGCGGCCATCGCCGCGCAGATCGGCTTCCCGGTGGCGGTCAAGCTGTGCTCGCGCGAAGTGCTGCACAAGAGCGATGTGGGCGGCGTGGTGCTAGGCGTGGCCGACGCGGACGGGGTGCGTGCCGCTTTCGCGCAGGCGCGGGCGGCGTTGGCACGCTGCCGCGATGCCAGCGGCCGGCCGCCGCGTTTCGAAGGCGTGCTGGTGGCGCGCATGGTGCGGGGCCGGGGCGAGCTGATGGTGGGGGTGCGGCGCGATCCGGTGTTCGGGCCGGTGGCGCTGGCCGGCATCGGCGGCACCGCGGTGGAGGTGCTGCGGCAGACCGCCTTCGGCCTGGCGCCGCTGTCGCCGGCACGCGCGCGCGACATGCTGGCACGCAGCCGCGCTGCAGCCCTGTGCGAGAGCCACCGCGGCCATGCGCCGCTCGACCTCGACGCGATCGCCGAGGTGCTGGTGCGCGTCTCGCACTGCGCGGTGGCGCTGGGCGAGCGGCTCGATACGCTGGAGATCAATCCTTTCATCATCGGCGCCGACGGCTTGTGCGCGGCCGACGCCGTGATCACGCTGCGGCCACCGGCCTGAGAGGCACGGCTCGCGAGCGTCCGCGCCAGACGGACGCCGATCCTGGTCCACTGAATTCTTGACATGGGCGGTGAAGGACACCGCATGCACCGACCGATTTCAGGGATTCCGTGGACCCAAGACAACTGGAGACAACGATGGAACGATCGGCAGCATGGACGCTGCGGGGCGCCTCGCCCGCATGCGGGGCAGTCTGGGCGCGGCAGGCATGGCAGGAGCGGTCGGCGTGGCCGGCCTGGGCGGCTGGGCGGCGTGGCAGTGCCTGCGTACTGCTCGCGTCCAGCGGGCCCGCGCGCGCGGGCGGCTACCCGGACAAGCCGATCCGCCTGGTGGTGCCGTTCCCGCCGGGGGGCGGCACCGACGTGCTCGGGCGCCTGGTGGCGGTGCGCCTGGGCGCCGAGCTCAAGCAGACCGTGGTGGTGGAGAACGTGGCCGGCGCCACCGGCACCATCGGTTCGGCGCAGGTGGCGCGCGCCGCGCCCGACGGCTACACGCTGCTGCTCGGCATCTCGGCCACGCACGCGATCGCTCCCTCGGTGTTCCCGCGTCTGCCCCTATGCGCCGCTGCGCGACTTTGCCCCGGTCGCACGGCTGGCCTACGGTGGCAACGTGCTGGTAGCCAATCCGGGCTTCGCGGCGCACGACCTGCCGGGCCCTGGTGGCGATGGCGCGGCGCCCGGGCGCCGACATCGCCTTCGGCTCGTGGGGCCATGGCTCGGGCGGCCACCTGGCCGGCGAGGCCGTCAACACCGCGGCCGGCATCCACCTGCGCCACATCCCCTACAAGGGCGTGAGCCCCATGCTGACCGACGTGATCGGCGGCACCTTGCCGCTGGCGATGTCGGACCTGACCGGCACGCTGCCGCTGATCCGGGCCGGCAAGGTGCGCGCGCTGGCCGTCAGCGGCTCGCAGCGCTCGCCGGCGCTGCCCGACGTGCCCACCTTCACCGAGGCCGGCGTGCCGTTCCGGCTCGATAGCTGGTTCGCGCTGTTCGTGCCGGCGCGCACGCCGGCAGCCATCGTCGACAAGCTGGAGCAGGCCACGCGCGCGGCCATGCAGGACGATGGCGTGCAGGCGCAGATCGCCGCCTTCGGCATGCGCTACACGCCGGTGACGCGCGCGGCCTTCGCGGCCCAGATGCGCGACGACGCGCAGGCCTGGGCGGCCCTGGTCAAGTCCAGCGGTGCCGCCTTCGAGTGAGGCGCGCCACGGCAGCGCAGGCCGCGCCAGGCAAGCAGCACAAGCAGCACAAGCAGCACAAGCAGGACAACGAAGTCAGACGAGGAGACTCCCGCATGAATGCCCCCATTCCTTTCCGCCGCCAGCCCGCAGGAGGCGCTGGCCGCCGCCGCCGCGCTGCCGCTGGTGCTGTACGGCTACCCGCTGGTGGAGAGCCTGCGCACCTGCCGGCTGCAGACCTCGGCGCGCGAGGCCACCGGCTACGGCCGCGCGCCGGTCAACGTGCTGTCCGCCAGCGAGCGGCAGTGGACCCACGAGGACCGGACATCGTCACGCCGGCCAACGACCTGTTGTACTTCTGCGGCTGGATCCACCTGGCCGACGGGCCGGTCACGCTGCGCATCCCGCCGCTGCCCGAGCGCGAGCGCTATTACGTGATCGAGCTGCTGGACGCCTACACGCACAATTTCGCCAACCTGGGCCCGCGCAACATCCCGCCGGAGGGCGGCGAGGTCGTGCTGGCCGGGCCCGGCCGGCAGGCCGGCGGCGCGCATGTGGTGAACTGCCCCACGCCGCTGGTCTGGCTGCTGGGCCGCGTGCTGGTGCAGGGCGAGGCCGACCTGCCGCGCGCGCTGGCCTTCGAGCGTGGCTTCGGCCATCGCCGCCGCGCCGGGCCGGCGCCGCCCGCCCAGCATCGAAGCCTGGAGCGAGACCGGCGACGAGGCCATGGACTTCTTCCAGAACCTGTTCAACGGCCTGCGCGATTTTCCGCCGGCGCCGCGCGACCAGGCCTGCTGACGCTGCTGCGCAAGGTCGGCGTGCGCCTGGAGGATGCTCCCGAGGTCGCTGCGCCTGCGTCCGGCGGTGCGTGCCGGACTGGCCGGCGCCTACCGCCAGGGCATGGCGCTGATCGAGGCCCATACGCGCAGCCAGCAGCGCAAGAGCTGGGGCTACAGCCTCCAGCTCGGCCGCTTCGGCGACGAGGGCGACGACTGGCTGCTGCGGGCCACCACGGCGATGAAGGGCCTGGGCGCGCTGCGCGCCGACGAGGCGGTCTACGCCATGGCCGATTTCGACGCCGACGGCGAGCCGCTCGACGGCCGCCACCGCTACGCGCTGCGTTTCGCGCCCGGGCAGCTGCCGCCGGCGCAGGCCTTCTGGTCGGTGTCGCTGTACGGCGAGGACCGCTACTTCGCCGCCAACGAGATCGGCCGCTATGCGGTCGGCGACCGCACGCCCGGGCTGCGCTTCGAGCCCGACGGCAGCCTGGTGATCCCGATCGGGCATGGCCGTCCGGAGGTGGAAGCGAACTGGCTGCCGGCGCCGGCCGGCCGCTTCTACCTGATCCTGCGCCTCTACCATCCGTCGCCGGCCTTCATGGCCGGCCAGTACGCCATTCCCGCGGTGGTGCGCCTCGACTGAATCCGGAGACCGACGATGACCTCCCATCCGACCCCCCATGACCCGCACGCACCCCACTCCGGTTCGCTCTCTGCGCAGCAGGCGCTGGCGCGCGAGGCGGTGCTGCACACCCTGCCGCTCTACGAAATGGCGCGCATGCGCGCGGCGACCTGCCCGCGCCGCGATGCGGCGGGCCGCTTCGCCGGCGACGGCCCGGCGTCGACGCTGCGCTGGGTCAACCAGATCACCCACACGCGCGAGCTGCTGGGGCCGCGCCATCGCCAGGTGGTGACGCCGAACAACGACACCCTGTACACCAATGCCTGGCTGGACCTGTCGCGCGGGCCGCTGCTGCTGGAGGTGCCGGACAGCCTGGGGCGCTACTACGTGCTGGGCCTGCTGGATTTCTATACCAATCCCTTCGGCTACATCAGCACGCGTACCACCGGCGCGGGCCGGGCCGCTTCCTGCTGCATGCGCCGGGCTGGCAGGGCAGGGTGCCGGACGGCGCGCGCGCCATCGCCTGCCCGACCGATGCGGTCTGGATGATCGGCCGCCTGCTGGCCGAGGGCGAGGCGGACCTGCCCGCCGTGCATGCCTTCCAGGACGGCATCCGGCTGAGCCGTGCCGACGGGCAGCCGGCGGCCTTCGCCTTCGATGTGGCGATGCGCCCGGACGAGCGTCCCGGCGAGGCGCGCCGCTTTGCCGAGGTGGTCAACCGCGCGCTGCGCGACTATCCGCCCGACGCGCAGGAGGCGCCGCTGGTGGCGCGCTTCGCGCAGGTCGGCATCGGTGCCGGCTGCGAGGCGGGCGCGCTGGGCGAAGCGCAGCTGGCGGAACTGGCGGCCGCGCTGCAGGCCGTGCTGGCGGAACTGGACGTGCCGGCCGAAGCCGCCCTGGCGGCGGCTGGAGCCTGCCGGTGGCGATCCGTGCCACCTTCGGCGCGCAGACTCTGCAGCGGGCCCAGGTGGCGAGGAACTATATCGGCGCGCTCGGCATCGAGGAGGCGATGTACGTGATCGCCGAGCGCGACGGTGACGGCGTGCCGCTCGATGGCCGCCAGGCCTACGTGCTGGATTTTCCCGCCGGCGGGCTGCCGCAGGTGGGCGCCTTCTGGTCGCTGACCCTGTATGACAAGCGCGATTGCATGCTGGTGGAGAACCCGCTGCAACGTTACTCACTGGGCGACCGCTCGCCCGGCCTGCGCCACGAGGCCGATGGCGGCCTGCGCCTGCACCTGTCGGCCGCGCCGCCGGCAGACCCGGCATGCCGTGGCAACTGGCTGCCGGCCCCGTCCGGTCCGTTCTACGTGGTGCTGCGGCTGTACATTCCCGCGCCGGCCCACCTCGACAACCGCTTCGCCTATCCGCCCCTGCGCCGCGTGGAGGTGGGGCAATGAGCGCGCGCCTGACGCGGCGCGACCTGCTGGCGCGCGTGCCGGCGCTGGCCGTGCTGCTGGCCGGGGGCGTGCCACCGGCACGCGCGCAGGACTATCCCTCCCGCGCGGTGCGGCTGCTGTCGCCCTATGGGCCCGGCGGCTCCAACGATACCTCGGCACGCCTGCTGGCCGAGGCGCTGAGCCGCCGCTACGGCCAGCAGTTCGTGGTGGAGAACAAGCCGGGCGCAGGCACGCGCCTGGCCAACGAGCAGGTCGCCCATGCCAAGCCGGATGGCTACACGCTGCTGTGGGCGGCGGCACCGTTCGCCATCAATACTGCCGCCGGCCTGCCGCAGCCCTATGACATCCGCAAGGACTTCGCCGCCATCGGGCCGCGCGTGCTGGGGCCGTTGTTCCTGATCGTGCGGGCCGATTCGCCGGCGCGCAACGTGGCGGACTTCGTGCGCCTGGCGCGCGCGCAGCGCGAGGGCGCGACCTTCGCTTCGCCCGGCGCGGGCTCGGGGCCGCACCTGGCTGCCGAACTGTTCGCCGCGCAAGGGCGTTTCCGCGACGTCAACGTGCATTTCCGCGGCGACGCCACCGCCTACACCGAGCTGCTGGCCGGCCGCGTCGATGCCACGCTGACGGCCATCACGTCGGCGCTGCCCTTCGTCAAGGCCGGCAAGCTGCGCGTGCTGGCCGTGGCGTCGGAGCAGCGCACGCCGGTCTACCCGCAGGCGCCGACCTTCGCCGAGCAGGGCTACCCCGGCGTGGTGGGCTACGGCTGGTTCGGCCTGCTGGCGCCGGCCGGCACGCCGGCGGCCATCGTGCAGCAGCTCAATCGCGATGCCAGCGCGGTGCTGGCCGACGCCGGCACGCGCGACCGGCTGGTGGCGCTGGGCCTGCAGCCCGAGCCGGGCTCGAGCGCGGCGTTCGCCGGCTTCATCGATGCCGAGGTGAACAAGTGGCGCGAGGTGATCCGCAGCGCCGGCATCGTGCTCGAGTAAGCGCCTGGTGCGGCGGCTGCGGCGGCGGATTCTGCTGCGACGCTAGCGGAAGCGCGGCCCCAGGTCGGCCTTCATCCACTCGAGGAAGGCCCGGCTGCGCGCCGGCAGCAGCCGCGCGTGCGGATAGATCAGCGACAGGGGCCAGGGCGTTTGCTCGAACGATTGCAGCACGATGCGCAGCTGGCGCGCCGCCACCAGCGGCGCCACCTGGTAGGAGAGGAAGTTGCCGAAGCCCGCGCCGGCGGCGCAGGCCGCCACCGCCGGCGCGGTCTGGTTGAATTCGAGATTGCCGCTCACGGGGACGTGGAAGGACTCGCCGTCCTCCTGGAAGGTCCACCAGTGCGCCGCATTGCCGATGAAGCGCACGCAGTTGTGCTGCGCCAGCTCGCGCGGGTGCGCCGGCACGCCGTGCCGGCGCAGGAAGGCCGGGGTCGCCACCACCACG